>JAJDDN010000008.1 GCA_029260295.1 Phycisphaerales bacterium | reverse complement strand
TTTCTGGGGTTGGTAAGTATTTACCGCCCCGCGACCGTCTGGTTGGGGTCTTTATACAAACTAACACCACGCCCTTAGGGACGCGGCTCGTTAGTCGATTCGGCCTTCGGAGGCGGCACGCCGAGCGGCGATGGAGTCGAGTTCGTGGCCGCATTCGGGGCAGATTGCCGGGGTCATCAATCCGGTGATGTCGTAGCCACAGAAGAAGCAGTTTCCGTTGAGATCCCATGCGCGGGGTGTGGATTCGAGGAGTGCGTCCCAGATTGATTCAATGGCGGCTCGTGCCATGGCTTCGTCGCCTTTGGTGAGGACGATCGCGATTGGGTCTTTGGATCTGAGCGGGTTGGCGGTGACCGTTGCGATGATGCCTCTGAGATCGAGCCCGTAGACGATTTGGGCTGCTTGTGCGTTTGTGCGGGTGGTGGTGAGCACGATCGGGGCAGGGATTGGTGGATTGCGAGGCATCGGGAGAGGATAGGGGATACTGTGGGGTGTGTCCGAGCAGTATTCACATATCGCGGTGTTGGCCGATCAGGTCGTTGATCTCTTGCAACCCCAGCAGGGGCAAGTCTTTGTCGATTGCACGGCTGGTTTGGGTGGTCACGCGTGCTTGATTGCCAAGGCTGTGGGTCCGACGGGGACGATTGTTCTCAATGACATGGATTCGGGAAATCTGGCGCGGGCTGAGCAGGCCGTGCGTGAGGCGATGGCTCCGGACGATCCTGGGTCTGCCAATGTTGTGGCGATCCAGGGGAACTTTGTGCAGCTGCCTAAAGAGCTCGCAAAGCTGGGTATCGCGGCCGATATGGTGCTGGCGGATTTGGGGTTTGCCAGCACGCAGGTAGATGATCCCCAGCGTGGGCTGAGCTTTCGGCATTCGGGCCCGCTGGACATGCGGATGGATCAGTCCACGCCGATCGATGCGGCCGAGCTGGTTAATACGCTCCCGGAGCGTGAACTCGGGGACATGATCAAGCATTTTGGCGAGGAAAGGCACGCGCGGCGGATCGCATCAATGATTGTTGAAGCACGGGGACTTTCGCCGATAGAAACGACTGATCAACTCGCCGATCTCATCCGTTCGGCCATTCCACCCAAACGAGGACCCCGAGGCTCTATTCACCCCGCAACCCGCACCTTCCAGGCGCTGAGAATCGCGGTTAATGATGAACTCGGATCACTCGAATCGCTCCTCCGCTCCGTGAAGTTCGGGGTTAAGAAAGTGCAAGCCGGTGATTCGGGATGGTTGAACGAAGGCGCTCGGATCGCGATTATCGCGTTCCATTCGCTCGAAGATCGTCCGGTCAAACAATCGTTTGCCCGGATGAACGAGGACGGACTCGTCGAGCTGATCACACGCAAGCCCGCAGGGGCAAGCGAGCAGGAGATCGGGATGAACCCGAGATCGCGTTCGGCTAAGTTGCGTGTGTGTCGGGTGCTCGGCTCAGCGGCCCAGTAGTCCACTTTGAAGCGTGAAGGATTGCGTTTCAATTTGTATTTGGTAACTTGTAACAGTATTTTGTTTCAACTGCAGGCACCCAGCCAAGGATTCGGCCGTGACCAGAGAAAGCAAACTTGCACTTATCTTGAGCTTTGTCCTGATCCTTGTGGTCGGCGTGCTTGTCAGTGATTATTTTTCACAAGCCAGCACGATGGACCCAGACCGTCTCGAAGCACAGAGCCGACAGCCGATCGCCCAGCTCCCTGGAGCAGAGCGTAACCGTATTGGTGAGGCGATCGAGAAGGTCATGCCTGATCAGACGGCCCAAAGATATGAGCAGACATCAACAGTATTAGAACACGATCCGGTCGTGATCGCCAACGGCTCAAACCGGACCGGCTCGTTCCTCAATGGCTTGAGCAACGGGTTTAGCACTGGCATTGAGGATGTTCGTGGACAGGTTCTAGCAAGCCAATCAAATGCCACTCGCGATCTTGGGCCGATCACACATCAGAGTTACACCGTCCAAGAAGGCGACTCGCTCTACCAGATCGCTCGGAAGTCACTTGGTGATGGCGACCGCTGGATAGAAATCCAGACGCTCAACGCAGGGTTGATCGGATCGAGCGGGATCATCAATCCTGGTATGAAGCTCAGACTCCCCGCAAACGCAAGGATCTCAGTGCCCAAGGCAACACCCAGGCCCAAGGCTGCTGTCACCAGCTCGGATGCTTATACCGTTGGATCGGGCGATACGCTCGGCGAGATTTCGATGAAACTCTTGGGCACCTCGCGTCGTGTGGGCGAGTTTGTCAAACTCAATGGGCTCGATGATGCCAATGATATTCGTGTGGGCATGAAGCTCAAAGTCCCCGCCAAATAAAGCCATCAGCCGGAGCCGAAGATGTTTGTAAAGTTGATTGTGCTGATCCTTGCGCTTGGTTCGACCGGGGTCGGGGTGCTCTCTGTACGCCAGTCCAGATTGGTCGCTTCCAACGAGATGACGCAGGCGCGGATGCGGTCGCGTGATCTTGATCGCCGGTCTATGGAGCTTCGCGCCCAGATCGCTGCGAGCATCACTCCCGATCAGATCCGGGCGATGATTGGCGACGAGATTGACTCGGCCATGACCGATCAGACCCAGCGCCGGATTGACCTGCTTGATCCGTATGAGCCCGAAACGATCGGTGATGAGTTGGTTGATGATATGCCGGTGCAACTGGGTGCGATTGATCCCGAATACTGGACTCTCGATGACGGCACCCGCATCTATGTACTCGATAGTGAGGATTAAAACCATGAGTACCGCGATCACCCCTTCTCAAGATCAACAGTTCAACCGAGTCATTCTCACGCTGCGGGTTCTTGTCATTTCGGCACTTGTGTTGGTCCTCGGGCGTGTTGCTCAGCTGCAGATTCTGCCTTCCCCTGAGCTTGCGGCTCATGTTCAGCCCAGAGCGACAACTCATACACTCGGGGCGACGCGCGGGGATTTGCTTGATCGCCGGGGGCGGGTGCTTGCTACGACCCGCATCGCCAAGCGTGTGATCGTTGATCCTACGACTATTGGAGCCAATCTTGATCAAGCGGTCATGGGGCTCGCTGGTGTGTTGTCTATTGATCCTGGTCAGCTCGGGCAGAAGATCGTTGGGGCGGTTATCGAGAACAACCGGCGGGCGGCGGTCATTGAACGCATGGACCAACGGGAGCGTGATGGCCTTGCCCCTGAACTTGATAGCGGGGGTGTTGCGATCAAGCGTCCTCAGCTCAGCCGCTACCTTCCCGTCAGTGGCTTGCTTGATATGCATACCACCGATGCTGTCAAGACTTTCAAAGACGATAACAAACTCTCAGGTATCTTTCTCGAAGAACACCAGGTCAGGCAGGGGAGCGCCGATCAGCTTGTCGGTTCGATCATCGGCAAGCTTGGGTTCATCGATGACAAAGCCACCGAACGAACGGGAATCCTTGGTGCTGAGAATCTATATGATGACCAACTCCATGGCACCGATGGCTCGCTCACCTATGTCCGCGACGCCAGCGGTGGGCCGCTCTGGGTCCAGCGGGGCGCATGGACCGAAGAGCAACGCGGGGATGATGTCCGTCTCTCGATCGACCTTGAGATACAGCGTATTGTGCTCGAAGAGTTGGAACTCGGAGCCGAGTTTGCGGATTCTGCCGGGGCGCGGGCGGTGGTTTTGAATCCGCACACCGGCGAGGTTCTGGCGATGGCCGATGTCATCCGTGATGTCCCGGGGCTTGTCGATTTTCCGTGGTACGACCCCAAGGGGGATCAGCCCGCCGCGACGCTTCCTGATGAATCGGAGCGTCCTCGATGGCGGGTTCTTGAGCCGGACCCTCAGCGTGGTGTTGACGAGGCACTCACCAGGAACCGGTGCGTGCGTGATTTGTATGAGCCGGGGTCTACTTTTAAACCGTTTGTGTGGTCTCTTGCGAAAACACAGGGGCTCCTCCCCGATGACGAGATTCTCAAGTTTGATGTCAACTACTTCCAGCCCTATCCCGGTCGCTCGCTGACCGATGTGACCTACCGCAAAGAGCTCAGCTGGGACGGTGTGATTGAGTTCTCATCAAACATGGGCATGTCCGTCGCGACCAATCGTCTTGATCACAACGATCTTCGTCAGACTGTTCGGGCGTTGGGATTTGGGAGTCGGTCTGGGCTTGGAATCATGGGCGAGCAGCCCGGGTTGGTGACGAGCAAGAAGAGCTGGTCGAAATGGTCGCAGACCTCGGTCGGCATGGGCTACGAGGTTGCTGTGACTCCTGTGCAGATGGTTCGCGCGTTCTCCGTCTTTGCCCGTAGTGGTGAGATGGCGGGGACCCTGCCGCAGCTCCGATTGACGGCCGCGGGTCGTGATGATCGTCCTGGTCTGACCAAGGATGAGATTATTATCGAGCGGGTATTTAAGTCTGAAGTGGCGATCCGAGTCCGCGGGCCGATGTCGCTGGTGGCCCAAAGAATGGACGACAGGGATCGGAGCTCAAACGACGCGCCCGCGCCCAAGTATTCGATGTTCGGAAAGTCCGGCACTGCCTACATCCCGTGCATCCCGCCGCAGGGCATGCGCCGCCCGAACAACTCCGGGGGCTACTTCGCCAAGCAGTACAACACCAGCTTCATCGCGGCATCGCCCGCGGGGGCGCCGGAGATCGTAGTGATTGTTGTGATTGATGATCCGGGGCCAGAGCATATCAGGAACCGGAGCCACTACGGCTCGCGCGTTGCTGGGCCGGTTGTCCGCCGGATCACTGAACGCGTGCTGCCATACCTTGGTATCGAGCCTGATCTGCCGAGTGAAGATTAAACAGGTGACTTGCCGCTGAGTGCGGCGTTGCGTCCGCCGGGGCGGACGATGTCTTTGATGAACTCTTGATACTGTGCGTCGAGTTCTCGGAGTGGAACGCCCGGCGCGATGATCGAGAGCACGCCGGCGCCAGATCTTCGGATACGCATTGAACGCGCATCGGCTTCGCTTAGGTTGTCGAGTAGCTCGCCTCGGAGCGTCAGTTGTAAGACTCTGGCGAGTCCGGACGAGTATCGACCGCCCTGAAACTCACGGAAGAAATGGACGAGCGCCCAGTGCTGGGCGTAGTAGGTCAGCACGCGGTTTCCGCCTTTGTTGGTGGCCATGAGATCTTGGGGGCGGTTGCTGACCAGTGTGTGTAATGACATGAGCGAGCCGTTGGCGTGGGCGTTGCGGAGCTGGTCGTAGCGTTCAAGATTTGCCCATGGGAGGAATCGAGGCGAATCGGGTTGGATCTCGTCCCAGCGGAAGCCTTCTAAATAGCACGCGATTCCTTCGTCGAGCCAGACGGGGAGGCGATCGATCATCACGGAGTGTGCGTACTGGTGCCAGCCTTCGTGGGCGGCGATGGTGAAGGAGTCGCGGGGACCGAGGTCGTAGTAGACGCCGGTGGTTCCGATGCTGAACCCGCCGCGTTCGATGGAGAGGTAGACGCCCGCTCGGTCCTTGAGCAGTTTTTTGGTCATGGTTTCCCATTGCCTGCGTGATCCAAGGAAGTAGGTGTCTACGGGCTCGGTGGTTGGGGGGAGCGTGGTCAGGGCGGTGCGCGCGTGGATCTGGGAGAGTTCGACGAATGCTGGGATTCGGATGATCATCTGGCGATCGGTGATGGTTGTGCGGATAGTCGCGCCGGGGGTGAAGTAGGTCCAGCCTGGGTTGCCTTGGTACGACCACCGCTCGCGTCCGGCGACGAATCGTTGCACCGGGGCCGCGCGGGTGGTGGGGGTCTTGGATGATGAAGAGCACCCTATCGGCAAAACCACCGATCCAACAACCGCCGCGACTAGCAAAGTTCGCATCATCCGAGCTTGTCCAGTGAGGCCTTCATTGAGTCGCGGTCTTGGATTTTCTGTTCGAGTTCGCCTCGGGTTTGGTTGACGAGGTGCTCGGGTGCTTTGTCGGTGTATCCGGGGTTTGAGAGCCGGCCTTTGAGGCCGCCGATTGCTTTTTCGAGGTCGGCGAGTTCTTTGGTGAGGCGTTCCTTCTCGACGGATGCATCTACAGCGTCGGCGAGGTCGGAGAGGCGGTACTCGCTGCCTTCGAAGACAAACGCTGCGCTTGCTTCGGGGGCTTCGGCTGAAGTGACCTCTTTGATGTTCCCGAGTGTTTCGACCAGCGGCGACCATCGTGTGATGTCCTCGGCGAGTGAACCCGAGACATGCAGCACGATCGCACGCTTGGCGTGGACCTTGTTGGATGCACGGATCTCGCGGATGAGGGTGATCAGTGATCGGATACGGTCGTACGCCTCCTCGGCGACCTCGTCACGCAGGGCTTGGTCGGGCGTTGGCCAGCCGGACTGGCAGAGGGTGCCGGTTGATTGGGTTTGGTCGAAGCTGAACCCGGTGACTTCTCGCATCGGGATTGTGGAGAGGCGTTCGTGGATGGATTCGGTGATGAATGGGGTCACCGGGTGCATCAAACGCAAGATGGAATCAAGAACGAGCCGAAGCACGGCCGCCTGATTTGCATCATCGGCGACTGTTGGTTTGATGGATTCGAGATACCAGTCGCAGAAGTCACGCCAGAGGAGATCGTAGATCGCGTCGGCGTAGTCCTTGAACATGTAGTTCCGCAGGGCGGTGTTGATCGCGCCTGTTGCGTGGGCGACTCGTGAGAGCATCCAGCGGTCTACGAGTGACAGTTCTTGTGGGTCGATCGGCATGCCTGCGGAGACTGGGTTCTTCTCAAGCATCATCATTGCAAATTTAGCCGCGTTCCAGAGTTTGTTGCAGAGGTTGCGGCCGATGTCGAACTTGGGGGAGGTGTTCTTGCCTGTGGATTCGTCCATCTCGACGGGCATGCGGACATCTTGCGTCTGGGTGGTCATCTGGCAGAGGGTGAAGCGCATGGCGTCGGCGCCGTGGGAGTGGATGATGTCGAGCGGGTCTACGCCGTTGCCGAGGGACTTGGACATCTTGCGTCCTTCGCCGTCCTGGATCATCGCGTGGATGAAGACATCCTTGAACGGTGCCTTCCCGGCCTTGTCGTCACCTAGGAAATAGCGGTTGAACATCGTCATCCGCGACACCCAAAGGGTGATGATCTCGCGGGCGGTTGTGAGGACGGAGGATGGGTTGAATGCTGCGAGCATGGACTCGAAATCGTTGATGCCTGATGAGTCCTTCGCGGCAGAGGCATCCGGCCAGCCCATCGTCGACAGCGGCCAGAGCGCGGAGGAAAACCAGGTGTCGAGGACATCGGGGTCTCTTGTGAATCCAGCAGATTCAAACAGCTTGATGTCTGTGTTGTTCTCATTTTGGAAACAAACATGCATTGACACTGTGCCATCTTCATTTTCAGTGCGGCTGATTGCCGGCTCGTCTGGTTCGTCGGAGAATGGGTCGTAACCAACCGATAGAACCAGCTTGAGTTGCTCAATGTCATCGCTGGTCATTCTCTCACGCGACCACACTGGAATCCGATGCCCCCACCAGAGTTGGCGGCTGATGCACCAGTCGCGGAGGTTGTCGTGCCAGTTTTCGTAGGTTTTAGCGTAGCGGGCGGGGAAGAAGTTCATGGTGCCGTCGGTTGTGTCGTCGGCGACCATCTTCGGGCGTGACTCGGGCCAATCCTTGATGGAGCTTTCGGTGCGTTGCTCTGGTTTGAGCGCACGCTGGGCGTTGCCTCGGAGTTTGTCGTCGGAGACCTTGCAGTACCACTGGTCGCTCAGGTATGGTTCGATGGCGGCGTGGCTCCGGTAGGAATGGCCGACGCTGTGGCTGTAGGGCACCATGCGTTCGAGCAATGATCCGCTGCTTCCCTCGGCGACTGATCGTGCTTTGAATTCTTCGATGACGAGTTTGCGTGCGTCTTCTCTGCTCTTGCCGACGAAGATATGCCCGCCTTCTTTGTTTGTTTCGCGGTCCCAGCCGTGCTGATCGGAGATGCTCGCGTCGGGGGCCATGATGTTGATGGGTTCGAGGTTGTGGCGTTGGCCGATCATCCAGTCATTTGGATCGTGGGCGGGGGTGACTTTGAGGAACCCGGTGGACATCTCGGCTTTGGTGTCGCCTTCTTGGCCGCCGTATTTGACGGGGAGGACGACATAGTCGTCTTCGATGATCGGGATCACGCGGCCGACGATTGGGAGTTCGCAGAAGAACCCTTTGACTGCCTTGGCTCGTGGGTCTTTGGGATTTACAGCAACGCCTGTATCGCCCATGTAAGTCTCGGGGCGGGTGGTGGCGACGGTGATCCATGCCTGCTCGTCTTCGGGATGATTTTCGGCGTCGGGGTATCCACGACGCACAAGCTCTGACCATGTCACGGGATCGTGATTGCCGGGCTCGGTCTGATGCACGAGCGGGTAGCGGAGGTAGTAGAAGTGGCCTGCGACCTCTTCGTTCTCGACCTCGTCGTCTGCGAGCGCGGTTTGTGTGACGGGGTCCCAGTTGACGAGGCGTTTGCCTCGGTAGATGAGGCCATCTTTGAACAACTGGAAGAATGCTTCGCGTACTGCTCGGGCGCAGATGTCGTCCATGGTGAAGCGTTGGCGTTCCCAGTCGCAGGAGCAGCCCATCGCCATGAGCTGTTGTGTGATGCGTTCTTCATATTCGTCCTTGAACTCATGGATGAGTTTGAGGAACTCCTCGCGTCCCGGCTCGCCGGTAAGTTCGCGTTTCTTGTAGTCCGCGATCCCCGGCTTCCCCGCTTCCTTGAGTTTCTTGTCCACCATCGTCTGGGTCGCGATCCCGGCGTGGTCCGTCCCCGGCATCCAGAGGGTCTCGAAGCCCTTCATGCGGTGGGCGCGGATGAGGATGTCCTGGATGGAGTTGTTGAGGGCGTGTCCGAGGTGGAGGGCGGCGGTGACATTGGGCGGGGGGATGAGGATTGTGTAGGGCTGGGCGTCGCCGTCGAGTACCCGGCTCGGATCGGCGTGGAACGCTCCGGAATCCATCCATTTGGACCACATGACGGGTTCTGTCGCTGCCGGGTCGTAGGCTTTGGACATTGGTTCGAGTGTGGTGGTGGGGGGCGTGGTCATTTTGATCTGCTTTCGGGCAAGTTCATTGGAATTGTCTGTGCTAACAGTGTACGCGACGACGATAATACAAGCGATGACCCTCCCAAAGTACGCTATCAAATACCACCCCAAATCAATGGGCTCGATCGAGGCCGCCACCTTAGGGCTTGTGGTCGCTGGTCTGGTCTCTGTCGCGCTGATTATCCTCGCGGCCCGTTCCTTGCTGAGTGGTGCACCAGAGAGCCAGCTAGCCCCGTCGATTACCGGCGAATCCATCCCGCAAGCCGCCCCTATTCAGACCATCGAGCAGGTTCTGGAGAGTGTGCAGGTGTATGTCTCGTCTGAGGAATATTCACCCGCCGTCACGATTCTCAAGGCCGCGATTAGCAAATATCCGCTTGATGCGGATCTCCGTTTCGCGCTTGTGGATCTTTACATGCTCACCCAAAGCTTCCCGCTTGCCTACGAGCAGATCGTTGCCGCCATTGAGCAGACGGAGGGGGTCGACGCCAAGGCCCAGTTTACTGCTGGCACACTGGCCAACACGATTGACCAGCCCGAGATGGCGATGGTCCATTACCAAGCCGCGATGCGGGGTGATCTCAATAACGCGGACTACCCGCTGTATCTCGCCAATATTCAGTTCAAACTCAACAAGCTCGAGGAGGCCAAGGCATCGCTCGCGATCGCTGCAAGGCTTGCTCCGGACCGAGCGATGGTCTGGGCGACCTGGGCCAAGATATCTCTCCGCCAGAATAAGCTCGCTCTCGCTCAGCAGCATATCGAGAAGGTGCGGAAGCTCGAGCCTCATGTCCCGGCGTGGACCATCCTGGAAGCGAACATCCAGAAGCGTTCGGGGAATCCGGAGCGGGCTATTGAGCTTCTGTCGGCTCTGCCTCAGGATGCCCTGAACGATGCAGAATCCATGCGGCTGCTAGCTGAGAGCTTCGGCATGATCGGGCGTCCGGGGGACGCGGCTTCACGTATGGTCGATTTCGCTACCCTCAATAGGGACAATGCCCAGGCGGCATTCGATGCCGCCATCTGGCTTGAGCGTGCTGATCAGCGCGGTGATGCTGTTTTGTGGGGGCGTCGAGCCCGTGATCTGGGCCACACGCGTGCACAGGGCTGGCTGGATTCGCTTACAGATTGATGAGTTAATTGATCTGCTACAGATCTTCGTCGAACTCGGTGATCCCGCTATCGAGCCGTTTGCCTGCTTCGACCCAGACATCGAGGCTCACATCCGTAGGCTCGGCTTGGTGCTTTGATTTCTTTCGGCGGACGCTTCGCATCACCACCAGCACGGCGAGCAGGGTCACGACCAGTACTCCGAGCAGGGACAGCATCATCAGGAGCGACATCCCCTCCCGCATCGCCTCTTCTTGAGGAATGACGCGGTCTGGGGTCGTTTGTGCAAGTTGGAGAAGGGCCATGTTCACGATCCATTCTACGGACAAACACCCCCTCCGGATGCTACAGTTGAGCCATAAAACTAAGATGAGTTCTCAGAAAGGACTTTGAGCATGCACCTGGAAGCACATCAGAATGTGATTAACGACTTAGAGGCGCGGATTGTAACGATCCGTGACTCTCTTTGACTATGAAAACAAACGCGCCAAACTAGGCGAACTCGAAGTGCGGATGGGGGCGATGGACTTCTGGGATAACCAGACCAAGGCCAACGAGACCGTTGCCGAGCTCAAGCTGATCAAGGCTCAGACCGATCCGATCAAGGAAGTCACCGAAGACTTCGAGAACGCGACACTTGCGTTTGAGATGTCGCGCGAAGACGGTGATGATGATCTGCTCAAGGAAGCCGACGAGCAGTTGTTCAAGCTCATCAAGCGGATGGACAAGATCGAGATCCAGTCCTTGCTCTCGGGCAAGCACGATACGCGTGATTGCTTCTTCACCATTTCGGCGGGCGACGGTGGTACCGAGGCCAACGATTGGTGCGAGATGCTCTTTCGGATGTACCTGTACTACTTCGAGAGCCAAGGATTCGACATCGAAGAAGTCGAAAAATCCCACGGCTCAGAGGTCGGGCTCGACTCGGTCACGCTGCATGTCAAGGGGCCGTTTGCGTTCGGGTACCTCGGTTGTGAGAAAGGCACGCACCGGCTAGCGCGTGTCTCGCCGTTTAATGCGCAGGGGAAGCGACAGACGAGCTTTGCTACGGTTGATGTTGTTCCCGAGTTTGCTGAGGCGGAGGTTAACATTCCTGATGCCGATCTTGAGATCATGGCCTTTGCGCGATCGTCGGGTCCTGGTGGTCAGAATGTGAACAAGGTCGCGTCTGCGATCCGTCTGATTCACAAACCCACGGGGATCATGATCCTTGCATCTACACACCGCGAGCAGCAGCAGAACCGTCGTCAGGCGATGACGATTTTGACTGCGAAGCTCGAACAGATCGCCGAGGATAAGCGGCAGGCGGAGATCGACGAAGCCGGGGGTGGCAAGCTCGAACACCGCGGCTGGGGGGCGCAGATCCGGAGTTATGTGTTGTACGACAACCGGGTCAAGGACCACCGGACGGGGCTTGAGGCGAATCCATCAACGGTGCTGGATCGTGGGGATGTGCAGCCGTTTATTGATGCGGAGCTCAAACGCCGGCGTGCTGAGCGGGGGTAAGGAGCAGGCAATGTCATTGGTCTCAGGCATGATGTGTAAATGCAGTTCTCGATCGGAACAGATGTATCTGGTTGTGGGCACGGCAATATTGTTCATTGCAAGTCTAGGGGTATGCAAGTTCGGGCTTGGGATGGGCAATGCGGGGATGATAACCGAAACAAGTGGTCGATCTCAAAGAAAGTCAGTTGCCGAGTTCTCGTATTATGGCTACATGATATTTGGTGTCGGTGGTTTGCTGGCACTCGTCTTTGGATTCATGTGTGTATTGAATGCGATCCGGTTCCTCACCGGGACCGGACTTGCTGATGCGAATGAGAGTTGGTAACACATGGAAATCTATTTGATAGTCCTGGTTGTCTGTAGTATCCCGCTTTATATTGGGTATGGCTGGGTCATCTTCGACGGTTGGGCGGGGTTCTTGGAGTGTGTGAAGTATTGGCTGATGCCCGACATAATCTCGTTGGCGCGAGGTGAATGGGGTGAAGATGCATGGGCCGAGATGAAACTGCTGTACTGGATTGTGCTATGTGCCGCAACGACCTATGGCATCCACTGGATTTTGCAGACATACATCTTCTGATTAGGTTGCGATTTATTTAGTAGGCTTGCGGAACATCCGCAATGGTCTTGGGCCGGGGCACATGCCGACTGCGCAGCCGTCGTTTTGGTCGCCGTTGCAGCAGCCGCCTGATTCGTTGTCATTATCGTCTGGGTCATCAGGGTCATCAGGGTCGTCGGAGTCTTTGGCTTCTTCGGCTGCGGTGAGGACTGCGCCGATGAGGATTGTCAGGAAGCTCAGCACGGGAATCATCGGGTCGAGCTTGAGGCCGTACTGGGGCAGTACGGCATAGAAGACCACGCCCAGCAGCACGATCAGAATGAACGCCACGACCAGACGGCGTGCGAGTTTGACGCCTTCTTTGTTGTTTTCATCTTCAGCCCGGATCCGATCGCGAGCTTCGTCCATGAGCGAATCGCCGTGGGACTCAGGGCCGATGTACATTTGGGGTTTGCGATTGTCGGAGTCCATTGATTAGACCAGGAGTGAGGCGGGTGATTCGAGGAGTTCTTTGACGGTCTTGAGGTAGGCCGCGGCCATGGCGCCATCGATGATGCGGTGGTCGCTTGAGATGGTCATGGACATCTCGGAGCCGACGACAAGCTCGGCTTCGCCGTTCTCGTCGTACTCGATGAATGGCTTATCAATGGCACGGCCTACAGCCAAGATCGCGGCGTTTGGTGGGTTGACGATCGCGGTGAAGTGATCCACCCCGAACATGCCGAGATTAGAGATCGTGAAGGTTGAGCCGGAGAGTTCTGCTGGTGCGAGGCCCTTGTCGCGTGCTTTGGCGGCGAGGCGTTTGGTTTCTGCTGAGATCTGGCGGAGCCCGATCTGGTCGGCGTTGGGGATCGTTGCGACGACGAGGCCGCCGCCTTTTTCTTCTGGGAGCGAGACGGCGACACCGATGTTGACATGCCCGTGCAGGTCGATGGATGGTCCCGACTGTCCAGACCCCGGGTTCCAGCTTGAGTTGATGAACGGGTGCTGGTGCATCGCGATGGCGCAGGCACGGACGATGAAGTCGTTGACGGAGAGCTTGACGCTTTGGGCAGCGAGTTGTTCGTTGAGTTCGGTGCGGAGGTTGCTCAGTGAGTCCATGCGTGCCGACATGGTGACCTGGTAGTGGGGGATGGTCGTTTTGGATTCGACGAGTTTGGTGGCGATGATCCCACGCATGGTGTTGAGCGGGACATTGCGTGCTTGGAGTGCTGCGCCGGGTGCGGGGAGTGGTGCCATTTGAGCGGCTGGTGCTGTTGGAACAGGCGCGACGGTCAGTGCGCCGCCGGCGATGAGTTGCTCGACATCTTTCTTGATGATCCGTCCTGAAGGGCCGGACCCGGTGATCGAGTTCATCGGGAGGTTGTGCTCGCGGGCGATTTTGCGGGCGAGCGGGGATGCAAAGACTCGCTCGCTCTCGGTGTTGACATTGATTGCTGGTGGCTCTGCGACTGCGGTTGCCGATGGGGATGGACCATCAGCTCCACCCACCTGCTTGGCGGCTGGTGCAGAAGCTCCTGTTGAAGCGATCGCGTCTTCTGCCGATTCGCCGTCTTCTGCGAGGATCACAATCGTTTCGCCTACATTGATTGTCTTGCCCTCTGCGATTGCGAGGGAGGCGACAATGCCGTCGTCGAATGATTCGAGTTCCATGGTTGCTTTGTCGGTCTCGATGTCTGCGATGACATCTCCGGTTGAAACGCTGTCGCCGGCATTGACATGCCATTTGACGACGGTGCCTTGTTCCATGGTGTCAGAAAGGCGGGGCATGGTGATGTTGATGGCCATTTTCGTATCCTCAATCAGTTCAACAAATCAATCGTTCGGTAGAGCAGTATTTTTAGTCGATCATGTTCTTGACAGCTTCGACGATCCGCTCTGGGTTTGGCAGGTAGTCGTATTCGAGGCCCTTGGCGTATGGGGTTGGGACATCGGCGGTATTTAAGCGTGCGGGTGCCATGTCGAGCCAGTCGAAGCAGCGTTCGCAGATTTGGGTGATGACTTCCGACGCGATGGATGCGAAGGGCCAGGACTGATCGACGACCAGGACCTTGTTGGTGATCTTGACGCGCTCGATGATGGATTCGATGTCCAGCGGACGGATCGTTCGCATGTCGAGGACATCGACCTCGATGCCCTCAGCAGCCAATCGCTCCGCGGCTTCCATACAGAAATGCACCGGACGACCAAAGCTCACCAAGGTCACGGCGTCGCCTTCGCGGGCGAGGCGGGCTTGGCCGAATGGGATGTAGTATTCTTCCTCAGGCACATGCGCCTTGTCCCCAAGCATCCGCTCGGATTCCATGAAGAAGACGGGGTCGGGATCGCGGATGGCTGTTTTGAGCAGGCCCTTGGCGTCGTAGGGGTTTGATGGGATCGCCATCTTCAAGCCGGGCACATTGGCGTAGAGGGCTTCAACACACCATGAGTGGGTTGAGGCGAGCTGTCCGCCTGCGCCGTCGTTTCCTCGGAAGACGATGGGGCAGCCGAACTGTCCGCCGGACATGTAGAGCATCTTGGGGGCGTTGTTGAGGATCGGATCCGCAGCAACGAATGAGAACGACCATGACATGAACTCGACGATCGGGCGGAGTCCTGACATCGCGGCTGCGATGGCCATGCCTGCGAAGCCGTTCTCGGAGATCGGGGTGTCGATGATGCGTTTGGCACCGAACTCATCGAGCATGCCTTGGGAGATTTTGTAGGCACCGTTGTACTGGGCGACTTCTTCTCCGAGCAGGAAGACGCGTTTGTCGTGGCGCATCTCTTCGGACATCGCTTCGCGGAGTGCTTCGCGGTACTGGATGATCCGGTCGCCTTCGAAGGAAGGGAGCTGGTCGTTTGGCAGCATCGCGGGCATGTCGAGGTGGGCCTCGATTGCGGGGTGGATGTCTGTGTCAATCATTGGGAGGGTTGTCATGGTGTTGGCTCGTTGGGGATGACGGTTGGTTGGGTGTCGCTGGATGATGTGTCACGCTTTGTCCGGTTGTATCCGAGGAAGAGCGTGAAGAATACCTGCAGGCCGAGGATTACCGCGAAGGCAATGCAGATCAGGATGAGTGGGCCGTAGGTGCTCATGGCTTTTGTTTTACATCAGTGGGTTCTTGGTGCCGTGGGTGTAGGTGGCGGTGGGGGAGAGGTTCTTTTCTGGGTTTGCGTAGACATCGGTGTAGAGCTCGCCTGCTTCTGGGATCGGTGAGTTTTCGGCGAAGTCCATGGCTGCACGGACCTGGTCTTTGATCTCCGATTGCATGTCTTTCCACGCGGCTTCGGTGATGAGCCCGTCTCCGAGTAGGTCGCTCAGGAGTTTGGCGATCGAGTCTTTGTCCTTGAACGCGTCGACCTCGTCCTTTGTCCGGTATTTCTGGGGATCGGACATCGAGTGGCCTTGGTAGCGGTAGGTCTTGAGGTCCACGAATCCGGGACGGGAGTTCTCGCGGCACTGGTCTACGAAGGGTTTGAACTCGTTGTAGAGGTGGCAGATGTCGAGGCCGTCGATTTCGATGGAGTTGATGCCGTAGGACTGACCGCGTGAGATCAAGTTGTCGGCGTTGGCGGTGTGTCGAGAGATCGCGGTGCCCATCGAGTAGCCGTTGTTTTCGATGATGAAGATGACGGGGACATCGTGGACTGCTGAGAAGTTGAGTGCTTCGTGGAACGCCCCCTGATCAATCGCGCCGTCTCCGAGGTATGCGAGGGAGACTTTCTTTTTGCCTTCGCCCATGACTTCGAGCTTGTATTTTTCAGCGAAGGCGAGTCCTGCACCGAGCGGGGTTTGTGCGGAGACGATGCCGTGTCCGCCGAAGAGCCAGTTTGGTTTGTCGAACATGTGCATCGACCCGCCCTTGCCTTTGGCGCATCCGTCGACTTTGCCGAACATCTCGGCCATGCATGCTTCTGGGGTCATGCCTCGCGCGAGTGCGTGGCCGTGGTCGCGGTAGGCGGTGACGATGGGGTCGTCGTCGTTGGTGGCGGCGATGGTTCCGACGCAGCATGCTTCTTGACCGGAGTAGATGTGGCAGAAGCCGCCGATCTTGGCTTGTTGGTAGGCTTGCATGGTGCGGTTTTCGAACTCGCGGATGAGCTGCATCTGTCGCAGCCATTCGAGCATCATCGCGGGGGTGATTTCATTGGATTTGTTGGTCACGGACGACACCGCTTTCGAGTCATTACTTTGGGGGGCTGTTGCTGGCATGCGTTTGCTCATAATCTGGTCGACCTCACTATGACAGGGGTGGTCGATGTGCTGTATGTGTCCCGACTTACGCTTCAGGATACCCGCATGGCGACCTGACAAATATCGGTCGTTTCGGGGTCCTGTTTGAGTCCGTCCGAGGTGATCGCGCTGATCCACAAGGCCGATTCCGCACATTGTAGGTGTCAGATGGACCACAAACCGAACCCAATGGTCTAAAAAGGCGGCTATGTTGCGTTAAACAGGGGTATCGAATGAATATTGGCATGAAAAAACCCCGGAGCGATCCGGGGTTCTTGGCAGCATGATAATGCCGGTATCAGTCTTTCATGGTCGTTTTGGCGATTGAATCGTCCACCTGGGACTGGAGCAGGACCAAGGCGGTCTGCATTTGCAGGTCGATCCCGTCGGTGATCAGGGTGTTTGGATTGGGACGCTCGGCGTCCTCGATCACATTGCCGTCTTGGTCGATGGGGAAAATGTCTGCATCTCTGCGGAGCATCAACGCGGCGGCCTGCTGGCTTGGGAGCATCTCGACATGGAGGTCTGGTTCGATGCCCCATTCGGTGGCGCCGGGCACTTTGTGGATCGCGCGTGGTGCGTCGATGTGGTAGTGCTGGGTGGTGAGCTTCATTGCGGCGAGCCCGCCTGGGAGCATGTAGACATTCTGGACCGAGCCCTTGCCGAAGGAGCGGGCCCCGACGACGAGTGCTTTGTTGAGCCCGTTGTGGGCACCGGCTTGGATGGCGCCCGAGACGATCTCTGATGCTGAGGCCGAGCCTTCGTTCACGAGGACGACGACCGGGAGATCACGCACGGAGTACTTTGGATTCACTGCGCGGACATCTTGGCGGTCTTGGGTGATCCCTGAGGCATCGACGGTTTTGACGACCATGCCTTCTGGGACGAAGCGTGATGAGAGCTGGACCGCTTGGTCGAGCAATCCGCCGGGGTTGTAGCGGAGGTCGAGGACGAGGGCGTTGAGTCCGCGTTTCTTCATCTGGGCGACGGCCCGGTCGAAGTCTTTGGTGGTGTCTTGGGTGAATCCTGTGAGCTTGACATAGCCGATGCCTTTGTCTTGGTCGATGAAGTAGTCCCAGTCGTCGTTGGCGGGCCCGGTTCTGGACCAGCCTGTGACTGATGGGAGATCGATCTTGGCGCGGGTGATGGTGTAATCGAACTCTTTGAGTACTTCTTCGCCCGCGGCGTCTTCGATGGTGCGTTCGATTGTTAGGGTGACATCGGTGTTTGGTGGACCGGTGATGACTTCGACGGCTTGGTCGAGACCAAGACCGATCGCGGAGATGCCGTCAACCTTTTTGATGATGTCGTCGGCTTGGAGCCCGGCACGCTGGGCGGGGGTCCCGGTCAGCGGTGTCACGATGGTGATGTTCTGGAGTTCGTCGAGCTGGATGCGGATGCCTACGCCGATGAACTCGCCTTGGGTTGAGCGGCGGAAGCGGGCGACCTCGTCTGGCCAGATGATGGCTGTGTATGGGTCGAGCTGTGCGATGGCGCCGTTGCCGAACTCGTGGAGCAGGGCTTCTGGCATGACCTTGACGCTGTCACGCGAGGCGCTGAGCATCGAGTCGATTGCTCGGCGGAGGTCGTAGGCGCTGGCGGGTTTGGCGTTGTCGGAAAACTTGGTGCTCAGTGCGTCGAGTTCGCTGATGAAGCGTGAGTGGGTTTTCTCGTTGGCGAACCCGTCAAAGGCGGCGTCGAGGTCTGTGGTGGTGGCCATGGTCCGGACGGCATCGAGCCCGCCGAGGATGAGGTGGTTCATCGACACGCCGTTGGGGTGCTGCTTTGATTGGCGACCGATGTGCTGGGCCGCGCTGCGCTGGAGGGCGGTGCGGACTGTTACCGAATCAATCCCGCTGAGTTTGTCGGTGAAGAGGTCGCCGTAGGGGTTGTAGGGTGGGAGCCCGTCGAGTTCTTCGGCGAGGCGGCGTTCGTTGCGGAGTTCCCAGAGTCGTTCTGGGACATACATACGGATCATGGTCAGGCGGGTGGTGAGGCGGTCGACATCTGTTTTGAATGTTCCTGCCTGGTCGTGGAGTGCGTTGAGGCGGTAGAAGAGTTCGGAGGCGATGAGCCAGTCGCCTTGTCCTTCGGCGTCCTTGGCGGCGGCGATGGATTCATTGATCAGACGCGAGATCTTTGCATCGGCGAAGAAGCGGTCTTTGTTTTCGTGGAGCAGCTGGAGGGCTACTGATGCGCTGAGCGCTTTAGAAAGCTCGATGTATGAGCCGGTGTCTTCGAATGCTGCGAAGTGCTCGTCGAGGGTGGTGTTGGCTTCTTCGATGGACTCGGTGCGGGTGACCTCGCGTTTGTCGAGGTTCTCTTGGAGGAGCGCGAGTGCGTCTACGAACTCGGCTTCCCCGGTCGCGTCCCATGCTTGGGGCATGAGGAGATCGGCGATGCCTGAGTCGTCGCCTTGGGACGCGAGGCCCCAGACGAGATCGGCGCTGGCGGGTTCGGTTGGACTCGAGGTATTGGCATAAGCGGGCAACGCTGTGAGCCCGAGAGTGCTTCCAAGAACAGCTAGAAGGATTCGTTTAGATGGTTTCATTTCAACTCCACAAAGACCCATTATACAAAGAACGAAAAGACCTGAGCACAGGTCCCACATACACCATGGATCGACCATCGGGCTCGATTTAGACGAATCCGCTGATTAAATCAGCCAATCCATCAAGTATCGGGCCCACCGATCCCCCCCAAATCCCCGTGATCCATATCAGGTGTACGCCCAAGTCCGAAAAAAGTTTCCACCCCCCAAAGTTTAAGACCCCCCAAAGTTTAAGATCACGGCTATTGGGGGGGTGGGGGGTTGAGAGAGAAGAAGATCATCATCCCCTGGGAGAGGGGATGATGATCTTCTTCTCTTGAGTGTACGGAGAATGGGTGCCACTACTCGCATTCTTATGCGCAGTAGTGTCTTAGGGATTCGGGTATAGGTCGTCTGCCGTCAAGACACTACTGCCACCAAGGCATTACTGCCGTCAAGACACTACTGCGCCGGGGACGGCGAGTAGTGGCACCCGGCTTGCTTTGAGGGGTGGAGGGTAAGGGGTGTTGGTGTCAAGGCTTGGAGTGCTTGAGGGCTTTGACGATGGCTACGCCGACCATTGCTAAAACAACTGCGCTGGTGACGGCGATGACTCCGAGTCCGCCTTGGTAGATGAAGCCGCCTGCCAATCCACAGAGGGGGCCGGCGGTGTAGCCCATGCCTATGAAGGCTTCGTGCTTGCCTCCGGAGTCTACATCTGATCCACCGACTGCCATTGCGTAGTAGAGGGCTCCGTAGTAGATCGCAGCGATGCCTACGCCGGTGAGGGAGAGGCCTGTGATGAGGACGATGGTTCCTACGGTGTTGACTTCGATTGAGGGGTAGTCGATGCCGAAGAGGTGGGCTCCGATGAGTTGTCCGATTGCGGGTGCGATGATGGCCATTGCGAATCCGGTGAGCATCGCGGTCATTCCGAGCCATGGGGTCCACCAGTGGCCGTGCCAGCCGTGCCAGCGTTCGAAGAGGATGAAGAAGAGGACGCGGACGATGAGCCAGGTGCTTGCGATGGGTGTCCACCAGAGTTCGTCGAGCCCGAGTTGCTTCTCGATGCTCGGCATCAGCGGGATCATCACCGACAGAATGATGTAGCTCGCGATGAGCATCATCCGGAAGACGGTCAGCAGCGGGACATAGATCGGTGGGTACTCCTCTTCGGTGCCCTCCTTCGACCCTCTTGGGCGAAGGAGGTCTTGAAAAACCAAAGACCCCTGAACACTCAAAGACTTCGTGCCACCGAAGACCTCCTTCGCCGAAGCGGTCGAAGGAGGGCACCGAAGATCATGATCATCAGAAAAATGCTGAGCCGGTTCGCTCGGGAGCATGAAGACCAATCCCGCGATGAGCAGATGGATGACGCCCAGGAGCGAGATGATCATGAAGGGGTGTTCTTCGATGAGCGGGGCCATGAGCCAGTAGGAGAGGACCATTGCTGAGGACCAGACGATGTTGAACTTGCCGATCGCGCCTCGGAGTTGCGTCGAGCGCCGGCCTCCCGACAAGTACGCTTCGACGATGGGCCACTGGATCCCCGATGCGATCATGTACGCGATGCCCATGACCCACACGGCAAGCTCGGTAAGCCCCGGGTTGATCCGGCTGACGAGCAGCGGGGCTTGGGCGATCAACGCGGTGAGCAGCATGATCGCGATGAGCGAGCGCCTGGTGGTGAGGCGATGGGCCTTGGCGGCTGTCCACCGGAGCAGCGGCCCGCTGAGCAGGGCGGCGGGGATGTAGACCCCTCCGAGAACGAGGGCGAGGAGGAGGTTTTGGGTGGCTGTGTATCCGAGTCCTTGGTCGGTGAGGAAGGCGATGCCGCTGGTGATGACGGCGGTGCCCATGGAGCCTAGAAAGGTGATGAGGAGGACGAGTTTGAGTGGTGCAAGATTGGTTTGGGTGTTTGCCATTGAGGTGGAAGGATCGTAGACTCACTTCGCTCCCCCCAGACGACTGGATGATGCCCTTTGGGCGTGATCTTTACTTTGGGGGGAAAGGGTCCCGTAGCTCAACTGGATAGAGCGTTGGCCTCCGAAGCCAAAGGTTCTGCGTTCGAATCGCAGCGGGATCGTTTGTTTGTTGAAAGAAGAAGGTCACCAACCCCTCTCCCAGGGGTTGGTGACCTTCTTCTATTCCCCGCATTGGTGGGGAGTGGGGGTGGGGGGTGGAAGGGGCTGATTTCGGTGGTAATGCGAGATTTCGTGCTCGCCTTGGGCTGCAGTTTGGTATATTGGAGCTTCGTGGTAGTCCAGTACAAGGGGTCTCGTCTTGTTTCAATGCTCGTCAACTCGAACTCGGTCAGGGCATCTGCCCAAGGCGTGGCGTGCGGGCGGTGGGTTTACGCTCATCGAGTTGCTTGTTGTGATCGCGATCATCGCACTGCTGATCGGGATCTTGCTCCCGTCGCTCGGTCAAGCACGAGCGACCGCGCAGAAAACAATCTGCCTCTCCAACATGCGGCAACTCGGGCTCGCCAATCAACTCTACGCGATGGACTTCAAAGGCCAGTCCATGCCTACTGGTCGCTTTGAAACAACACGCGGCCCTCGGAACAACGCGGGGCACCTCAACACCATCAACTGGGCGTACCTCTTTAACCGCACCGGGACGGCACGCCGGGGCGCGGGGCTGCTCATGGATTATGTTGACAACGCGAGCGATATTGTTGAATGCCCAACAAACCAAAGACGCGACCCGTTCGGGATCGAAGATGACCCCAACATTACCCGCTACCCAGGATACTACGGCAGCGGGGAACTCAACTTCGATTACACATTCAACGCCCCCGCGCAGGGCGCCAAAGACTCGGTCGAGTTCGATGTCTGGATGTTCAAAGAACCAGCGCCCAACGACTCGGTGCTGAGTGCCGACGAGTTCTCGTCGATGATCGCCGACGGCCTCGTTGTCCGGATGCCCGGGCTGCCTCTGATTATCGAAGAAAGCTCGTGGTGGTTCAACAACAACAGCTCGGGCGGCTCAACCGACGGCGAATGGGGCAATGTTGACCAATGGACCACCCGCCACAGCGAAGGCGGGTCCACCTACTACCTCGACGGGCATGTCGGTGTGTTCGCCCCGCCCGAAGGCTTCCACAACGACGACCCAGCCCAGCCCTACGGCGACACCGGGTTCACCTCATGGGACATCTATGTCCGCACAAACTACCGTGGCTCCTACTACCGCTTGTACGACATCTCCGATGCCCAAGCCAATAACCAGACAGGCCACAACCCCCGCTACGGCGCGATCAACAACCCCGCACGCCACCGCTGAGGTCACACACCTTGGTCATTGACAACTCGTCAATGCCGAGGGCCCTGCAGTCACCTTCTTCTTTTGGGGGGGTGGGGGGTGTATGCGCTGGAATATTCTTGGGCAAAGCCCGCTTTATACTGACAATCTGTGGGCGTCTGTGCCTTGCGGGTATGATTTGAATGTCAGAATCACATAGAGAGAGGAAAGATAGATGAACGATTATCGAACGATGGCGAGCGTAGGAGTTCTGGTCGTTGGGGGGCTCTTGTCGGTGGGGATCGCCCAACCTGCGAACGATCACGCAATGGCTGTCCAAGCCGCAACAGGGATCATCTCGGTCACGCGGAGCGGTGATGCCGAGGGTCGGACTGTGGTCTTGATCCCAGGATTGGCATCGGGATCAGATGTCTGGACAAGCACCGCTGGCGCGTTCCAAGAATATGATCTCCGCATAGTGCAGGTCGCCGGGTTCGCGGGCGCAGCTCCGTTTGAAACCGATGAAACCTACACCGACGCGATCGCCGATGCAGTCAACAAACATCTGATAGATTCTCCGGGAGCGGACCCGGTCGTGGTGGGGCATTCATTGGGTGGATTTGTCGCCCTCAAAGCAGCCCTTGCAGATGAGACACCGATCACCGAGTTGGTCATCGTCGATAGTCTCCCGTTCCTTGCCGGGTTGTTCATGCCGGGCGCCACGCCCGAGCAAGCCGCCCAGATGGCACCAGCATTTGCGCAGCAAATGGCGGATATGCCGCGAAAATCATTCGACCAACAACAGCTCGCTGGCCTTGCCCGGCTCGTCAAAGACAAACCCTACCAATCGGTCTTGGCCGATTGGTCGAAAGCTTCGGATCAAGCAACGGTTGCAACAGCAGTCGGCGAGTTGTTGGCCGCAGATTTGCGAGAGGACATCGCGCAGATCGAAGCGGAGATCACAGTACTGGTCGCGCATGACAAAATGATGGGCGTTCCAGTAACACAAGTGAGGGATCTCTTTGCGGGTCAGTACGCCGCCGCACCGGACGCTCAAGTTGTGGTCATTGAAGAGAGCCTGCATTTCATCATGGTTGATCAGACCACCCTCTTCCATGAGACTCTTGATTCTGCTCTGACCGATTAACCGGGTCTTCCAAACCTCGATCACCGTCCCAAAAGAAGAAGACCACCAACCCCTCTCCCAGAGGTTGGTGGTCTTCTTCTACGAGTGCTTTGATTTACAGCTTCGACTTGTTGTACGCCTTGTCACAGTTGACCCCGAACTTCACGCAGATCGGATGATCGTGTTTGCAGTTGGGCCTCGCCGTGCAGTTGTACCGACCATGCAGCACGAGCATGTGCCCGATCTCCGACCACCGAGGCCTCGGGAACAACGCCATCAACAGCTTCTCGATCTTCGCCGTATCCATCTTCGGCTCATCGACAATCCCGAACCGCCACACCAGCCGCTGGGCATGCGTATCAACCGTCACCCCGTCGTTGACCCCGAACGCATTGCCCAGAACCACATTGGCCGTCTTGCGCGCAACGCCTCGGAGTTTGAGCAGGTCCGCCATATTCCCAGGCACCTCGCCACCGAAATCCTCGACCACCATCGTCATCGACGCGTGGATCGATTTGGATTTGTTCCGGAACAGCCCGATCGTCTTGATATACGGCTGAATCTTCTCGGGAGTCGAAGCCGCGTAATCCGCAGGGGTCGGGAACGCCTTGAACAATCCAGGCGTCGCCTTATTGACGCCCGCATCGGTGGACTGCGCAGAGAGAATCGTCGCGTTGAGGAGTTCATGCGGATTCGTAAAGTCCAGCTCGCATTTGGAATCCGGATAATGCTTCTTGAGTGCATTGGCGAGCTTGAGCGCACCGCTCCGCTGCTCCTTGGTGACCTCAGGGAGCGCAAACGGGATATCTTTGAGCCCGCGAGGGTTGTCCTTACCCTTTGGATGAATCGGTGCTTTGTCTATTGTCATGGCGGATCATAGCGTCCGAAAAAATGGAGATTTGCTGGCGGAGATTTGCTGGCATTACTCCCGATCCTGGGGCATATTTGGTGCACACACAGGACCGTTCATATGTACAGGAGTTCCACCATGCGTTCACTATCAATCATCGCACTGCTTATCGCGACCCCCGCGTTGTCCAATATTGCCTACGACTTCGATTCCGATGCCCAAGGCTGGGGCCTCTTTAGTGACGGACGCGACTTCCAATGGGACGGCTCCATCGGCAACGGCGGGCTCGGCGCGATCCGCGCCGTCGATGTTGTCGCCGGACAGTTCTGGTTCTTCTCCGCGCCGAGCGATGATCTTGGCAACCTCTCAGGCCTCTATGGCAACTCGATCAGCTACGACATCATGGGTATCCAAGGCAGCCAGACCATCACCAACCGCGCAGACATTATCCTCGTTGGTGGCGGACTTGAGATCGGCATCGCCGCAGGCGTTGCTCCGGTTCTCAATCAATGGACTTCATGGGATATTCTCGTCGATGCTTCCGCTTCTTGGAAGATTGTCAGCAGCGCAAGCGGCGCATCACTGTCCGCGACCGATGCCACCCAAGCGGACATCCAAGCAGTCCTCGCCGATCTCACAGGCATGTACTTCCGTGGTGAGTACACCAACGGCGCTGACCAATCCGCGATCGACAATGTCAGCTTCGTCCCAAGCCCGGGTGCATTGTCGCTCTTGGGATTCGGTGCTCTGGGCATCACCCGCCGTCGCCGCTGATCAGAATCTGATCAAGCCTGCTCGGTTTGTCGAGTAGTCCCAGATCCAGTCCCGGTCCACACCGCAAGCACCAAGCACAGCAGTGTCGTCGCCATCAACGCCTTGAGCGAGTTGGCCGCGAGCTCATGGTTGTCAAAGAACGCGTTCTTATAGATCTCAGCCTGCTCGTTGCCGCCTGCCGCCGCAAAGTCCCAGTAGTTCCGAAGGTTCTCCGTCATCCCAGGCATCAAGACAAACAGATGCCAGCTCAACAACCCCATCGTGCACAAGAGCACCACCGACCGCAGCACCCGCACTAGGGTATTGATCGAATACCCCGCCACCACCATCGTCATAAACGACCCCAGCGCGATCGCCGCACAAATAAACTGCACCATATCAACAAGAAAGAACACCTTCCCCGCGATCAATCCACCCGCAAGCAGCGCATGATCCCCTGTATATTCCGGGTACGCCCCAAGCGTCGGCTTCATCCGCCCAACAATCGGGAACACCGTCGCCGCCACAATCCCGGACATCCCAACGGTCCCGAACCACGCACTGAGCGCAACAATATGAACAACTTCAAAGAACCGTGTTACAGTGTGTTTGGTCATGGACCATCCTAGGTGCCGGTTCCCTATGAGAAAAAACTAAGACGAAACAGAGAAGAAGGTCACCAACCCCTCACCCAGGGGTTGGTGACCTTCTTCTCTTTGAGAGGGGCGAAAGATTGATCAAGGGTGCCGTCTTCGGCTCATGAATATCTTCATCATAATTCTTCATAAACCTGATTGGCCGCGCGGGTACCCCGTTTACGCGACACTGAAGCGGGGCGACCGACTATATATACAATTAACGCGTATATTGATGCTTTAATCATTGAGCGGTAAGATTTATTTGCTAAAATATGCACCAGAGATTGTTAGTACACTCAATTTGATAGAAGGGAATATTCAGATGTTTAAAATAAGTTCAAAGCTTGCAATTGGCGTCGTTTCATTGGCATGCGGATCAGTGTTCGCAGGCGTGGACACGAGCAAAAATATCATCATTCATGCCGATCTCGGGGGTACCGGTCACGAAGTGTTGCTAGACAGCTCGCGAGATCTGGTATATGTCGCGATCCCTCTGGCCAATGAGATCGCGGTCGTTTCTTCAATCACCGGCGAAGTGCTCGACCGTGTGTTTGTAGGACCTTCACCTCGCGGGATGGACCTGAGTCACGATGGACAGAGAGCGTATATCGCGCTGAACCAAGCCGCCTCGGTCGTCTCGCTCGATCTTGATACCTATGAACTGGAAGAATATGTCGTAGGAGATTTGATCGGATCGTCTTTAACATGGGATGTTGTAGAAACATCACCAGGACGCGTCTTTGCCTCAGCCAATCCCTACAGCTCGGGCTTTGCCCGAATCGTACAGATCAACATCGAAACAAAGACAGTGACAGGCGCCGCCTCAGGACGGATAATCCGAGCGAGTCCCACCTTTCATAAGGATCCAACCGGCGAGTTCCTGTATGTCGGTGAATCTTTCAGCCCCAACTCCTTGTACAAACTCGATCTGAATCAACCATCAGCGCCAATTATACTCGAAGACAATCATGGATCAGTCAGCGGGACGACCCACGGAGTCGTGAGTCCTGATGGATCGCGGATTTATCTAGCGGGCTCGCAGGTCTTGCGTACCGACTCATTCCTCCTCGCGGGTCAGGTTGGAGGAGGTCGAAAGGCTCTCACCTCCGATGGGGGCACGCTCTTTACCGCACTCGGAAGCCGGATCATACTGTACAACACGCAGACTTTCTTGCCGGTTGAGACCATCGAACTCCCCAATAACACATCTGTGAGTGACATCAAGCTCTTCGATGACGATTCGGGCTATGTGTATCTCAGTGGCTCAACGCTCACGCTCAATGTCCCATCTCGATGCCCATACGATTTTGTTGCGGATAATCAGCTTGATTTCAACGATATCAATGCGTTTATAAATCTCTTTGCAGCTGGGAGCCCAGATGTTGATCTCAACAAGGACGGGACATTGGACTTCTTCGATATCAGCACATTCATCCAAGCGATCACAATGGGTTGTGAGTAAGCGACACAACAGGTCGATACTGGGCCAGAAATCATCGAAAACACGAAAGCGCGTTTCAGCTCCACGCAAGCACAACACCCGGTCCCATTGTTGATAACCTCTCCTCAAAAGAAGAAGGTCATCATCACCTTCCCCAAGGTGATGATGACCTTCTTCTCTGACCAGAGTCCACTGCCCCATAGCCGTGATCTTTTGGGGGGGTATTTTGGCGGGTTACTTTGGGGGGTTACTTTGGGGGGAAGACCATCGGCTCCAGATCCGCCTTGAGATACAGCGGATGCTTGGGGAACCCGTGCTTTGTTACCTGAAGACAGTGGGGCACGCATACCGTGTTAAGCACACCGAGCACCTCGGTATGCCGATCATTCATCACCCCGTGCGTCCCCCATCCGACGATCACCAGATCCGCCTGCTTGGCGAGCCTTGCGATATGCCGATCATTATCAACCCCGATCGGATCATCAACGAGTTTCAATCCCTTGGGATCCGTTGACCGCAGCCCAAAGATATTGACCACATCCATCGCGCTAAACCCCCAACGCACCGCATACCGATGGCATCGCGTCAGCGTCGGATCAAGCTTGGTCGCATCCGCCGTCGATGGATTCAGTAAACAAAAACACACCCGCCTGCCGCCGGTTTCCCACCGCCGGCCCAGCGTGTACCGGTACGCCTCGCACTCCGAGAATGTCGCCCAGCCTTTCATCGCTTAGAGCTTGGCGAGTTCGTCAGGATCAAAGTCCGCGTTCGAATACACCTTCTGGATGTCCTCGAGTTCTTCGAGCACCTCGATCAGGTTCATCATCTTGCGGACATCATCGCCCGTAACCTCAACCGTGTTGTCCGGGATCCGAGCGATCTCCGCTTCGACAATCTCGATCTCCGCCGCTTCAAGAGCAACCTTGACCGCCTGGAACTCACCGACATCGGTCATGATGGTCCACATCCCCTTGTCATCGCCGTCGCCCTCAGGAGAGATCACATCGTCAGCACCAGCTTCGAGCGCGACATCCATGATGGTGTCCTCGTCGTACTTGTTGGCATCAAGGATAATCTGCCCCTTGGTCGCAAACATAAACGCGACCGTCCCCGCGTTGCCCATCGACCCGCCACCCTTTTTAAACGAGTTGCGGACATCGCCAACGGTGCGTGTGTTGTTGTCAGTAAGCGACAGGATTAGCAGCGCCGTCCCGCCCGGGCCGTAGCCCTCGTAAACAAGCTCCTGGAAGTCGGCCCCGCCGACCTCGCCGGCACCCTTATCAATCGCCCGCTTGATCGTGTCCTTAGGCATATTGGAGTACTTCGCTTCATCAATCGCGTAGCGAAGAGTCAGGTTCGAGTCTGGATCAGGACCACCCGAGCGGGCCGCGACCATGATCGCTTTAGAACACTTGGACCACACCCGCGCCTTGACCTTGTCCTGGCGTGCCTTGCGGTGCTTGATATTCGACCATTTACTATGTCCAGCCATCGCTGCTACCTCTTCTTCGTAAAACTACTCGCTGGCCCTATTTCGTAGGGTCAATCTCGTTGACTATATCACTCGAATTTTCATCAGTCACCTCAGACGGATCGGGCACAGGAAGCCCCACAGCAGTCTTGGTCACCCCAGGCACACGCCCAGATTCCCCATCAGCAATCTTAAACCGGATCGTGCTGAGTTCTGTCCGGATCGATTCAAGAGCCGTCGGGTTGGCGATGGTCTGGTTGGCCAGCTCCGTCAGTCGGCTTCTGAGCTGAGTCTCCGCATCAAGCCACGCCGAGAGCGCATCATCAAACTCACCAAGCATCCAAAGCGCATCACCCAGGTGGTCATGGATCGTCGCATTCTCCGGGCCATCATCAAGCGACAACGCTTCCTGCAGCAACTCCTTGGCGCCCATGCGGACAATCTCGCCATTCTCATCGAGCTCGTTCTCCATGATCCCCATCGCATAGCGAGCCCAAGCAAGTGAGTCCGTAATACTCGCCGCATCAGGCTCGGCCTGGTGAGCAATCAGCAGCAGCCGCTCGGCTTCGTCAAGATCCCCGCCGTCCTCGACCATGTGGTACCCAAGATCATTGTTGGCCCACGCATGGTCCGGATCGTGCGAAAGGGCAAGCCGGTACATCGCTGTTGATTCGGCATCCCGCTCATAGAACGAGGCCACGACCGCGATCGAGTACACCAGATCCGCGATCACCCCGCCCCGGTCGCCCGCATCGGCCATCGCCTCTTCCTTGAGCGTCCCGATCGAAAGAACCGCCGAATCGCGTGCACTGGCAAGCAGCCCCGCCGATTCAAGCCGCTCGATTGATCGCGTAATATCGTCAGCCGATCCGATCTGCCCAAGCAACGACGCGAGCGTTGAAACCAGGTCTTCGTCGATGAGCCCATCATTGGTGATACTCAGCCGAGCAACCAGATCCAGTGCATCACTCGGGGTCCGCCACTTAAGCAGGGCCTGGAGCGAAGCGGTGATCAGATCGCCCGCATCAGGATCAGCACTCTGATCCCGCAGAAGTTGTTCGTACCGGTCCATCGAGAACCCGGGCGCGTTCGGCCGGATCACAATCTCGATCAGATTCAACGACGCCAGCGGATCGATCCCGCCTTCGACAAACTCGCCGGTGCTCTGCTGTCTTGTTCGTTCAACGAGTTCGAGCATCAGGGTCGTGCCGGCAACCTCGTCGCCCGCCTGGGCGAGTGCACCAAGCACCCGAACAATCCGCAATGTCTGCCCCATCCCGAGCTTCCACGAGTCGCCGATTGGCACAAGCACATCGGGTTCGTATTCATTGAGCCGCCCCGAGCCCGCGGCCCGTTCGAGCCGCTCCAAACAATCCGAAACCGAAACCAAACCCTCAAGCCTCGACAACGAGAGCTGGTCCGCTTCATCACGCCGCTGCTCATCAGAACGGATCAGCCCCTCGTGGAGCCGCCCCAGTGACCGCGAAGGGATCAGTTCGTGCATCTCATCAAGAAAGAACTCACTGCCAAGTGAATCGCCCCCGAGCACCATTAGCCGAGCCTTGGCTCCAATGAGCCCTACAGATCCCGGCATGAATTCGAGTTGGCCATCAATCCAACCAAGACCGCGCCGGATCGCGTTGGCATCTCCTGTCGATGACTGGGTCGCCCAGATACTCAGCATCAGATCCGTCCCGATCTCGCGCCACGGATGCTGCGTGTGAATATCAACGAGCATCCGCTCGCTCCGGGGAATCATCGCCTCGCCGCCGGCAACCATCTCGTGCGTGCGGATGAGCTTGACCAACGCCGAGCCCGGCAGCCGCTGCGCAAGCGACCGGGTAATGCTGCGCAGCTCGTCTACATCCTGAAACGCTCCAGATGGTCCCCGCAATGAAATCAACTGCTCATAGATCGTCTCGTCGTACGGATCCAGTTCAATCGCGCGTTCGAGGGCTTCGAGCACTTTCCCCTGATCCCCGGCCACCTGAATGATCCGAGCATACTCAAGCCAATCACCCGCCGTAGCGTCAGGCTCAGACACCCGTTGTTCAATGATCTCAAGAGCCTGTGCAAACTGATTAGCCGTCACAAGCGAGTTCACATAGAAAAACCGCTCCGCAGCATCCATCGAAGCCTCGCGCGAAGCGCATTCTTTGAGCAGCCGATCCGCAAGCTCCCACCGTGCCCCCATCGCGGCCGCTCTGCCGTGGGCAATCAACCAGCTTGTCGAAAGCGTATCGAGTGGCAATGAATCCGCGTCCATCGCGCCCAAAGATTCGAGCAGGTCGGGCCGCTGCAGGTTGAGCACAATCAAGCACCGCATCAGTTGAGCCGACTGCGAATCCCCCTCGATCGCCGCCAGCATCTCAACAGGCCGCCCATCAAGCCGGATCAACGCAGGAACCGCGACCGCCCCGATCGTTGGTGCGCGTTCAAGAACAGTCATCAACGCACCGATCTTTGCCGCCTGGCTTTCAAACCGGCTCAGCACACGGGCGCAGCCAACAGGCGAAACGATTTCAGGATCAGCCGCCGACAGAAGGGCCACGCTCTGCTCTGAACTCTCCGCAAGCCCCAGCGTCATCCCCAAGAGTGCCCGCCGCTGGGAGACCGGATTGGCCCGGTCCTGTGTTCGTGCAACAAGCGAATCAAAGACCAGCTCCCCGATCAGTGGATGGTCGCTCAGGGTCCCGAGGAGTTCTTCGAAATCCCCAGAGTCATTCCCGGGGTTGGCCTCAATCCAGTCCAGCAGTGCCAGAGTACCTTGAGCGCTGTGCCCGCTCATCATGTGGGCCGCAACTCTCCGGCTCATCAGTTCTAGTGGGATACTGGTCACCATTGATCCCGCAAGATCGTAATGCTCCATCGCCCGATCAGATCGGTTCAGAAGCATCCACGCATCCCCGAGCGAGGCGTATTGCTCTGCACGCTTGGTATAGAGCTGCACAAGCTCGCGCCGGTAGCGCGGATCACGAACAGTCTGGGCATCGAGCAGATTCATCGCATCGGACATGATCTCAGCACCGGCCGCAAAGTGACCGCTCTCAATCAACGCCTGCCCAAGCATCACCCCACCAAGCAGCCGCCCGGCACGATCATGAGAATCCTCAGCAGTCCAGATCATCGCCCCGAGTTCGATGACCCGATCGGGATCGTCGGTCGATCCCATCGCGCCGTACACAAGTGCACGGACCGTCCGGTCGCCGAGATCGACCGCACGCAGATACGCCTGCGACGCTTGCAACCGGTTGCCCGCGCGATTGTGGGCATCCCCGAGACCGATTAATATTTCGGCAGACTCCGGGGATGCGGAGTGGAGCTGCTCAAACAAGCCAACAGCCTGCTCGGTCTCATCATTAAGCATCGCGGCACGCGCACGCACATACCCCTTGGCAATCGCAGGAAGCAGCGGGATCTCATCGCTCTGGGCAGATCCGGTATGACCCAGAACATCGGTAAGCACCTCGTCGCCCGAGCGGTGGGCCCGTTCAAACTCGGCAGTCCCGGCCGGCAGTTCTAAGAGCCGCCCCTTCATGATCCGGTTGGCAAAGCCACGGTCGCTGACCGATGGATTGATCGCTTCGCGTTCGGCGAGCATCTCAAGCCTGGATTGTGTATCGAGGTTCTCAAATCCTGCGGTGTATTGCGTGCTGGGCTTGGGATTGGGCGAAACCGATTGACCAGTCGAGCACCCAGCCAGTGCGGCGATGGTGAGGGCCAATCCAGCCATGCAGGGGTGCCGCGGATGAATCATGATTTACCTTCGAATGAAATGAGCCAGCGTTCCATGCGTGTGTAGGTTTCAAGCGATTGATTCGCCCGGATGGAGCGTTCGAGGGTGACCGCGATCGTGTCGGGATTCTTGGCGCTCTTGATCAAATCCGCTTTGTGCAATGCCCGGGCGATCTTCGCGTCCATCGGTAGTGCATGAGCTTCGAGCCCGAGGAGCAGGATCCGTGAGACAACAAACCGCGGGAGTGATTCGATCGACACCAAGAAATCCCGTGCCTCTCGTTTACTCATCTCACGCAGTGGCTCAAGAGTCAGTCGTTGATGCGTGAAGTAGATCTGCCGCAGCGAATCGATGAGCCGCGTTGACCGGTCCTCGGCCCGCTGATACCGCGACCCAAGCAGGGCCTCGATCTCATGAGGAAAGCACACCCGGAGTTCGTTGTAATCCACAAACTCCGCATGGATTTTCGCCATCGCCTTGACCGCGTTCTCGATCGACGATTCCCACAACATCATCGAGAACACCAGCTCATGGACAAGCGGGTCGGTGCACCACTCAGGGCTCGGGCACACGGACTCGGCATCCACCGGGGCCGACCAATCCGTGCTCTGGCCAATCAGGGCTAGCAAGGCTTCCGGGTTGTACGCATCACTGGACGCCACGCTTACTCCTCAGTCGATTCAATCTGGTCGTCTTCGATCTGCTCATCGGGAAGGGCCGGCACCTTGTCACGGAACGGGTCAGCCGCCAGCAGATCAGAAATAACCTGCTGCTCTCGCATCCCATGGTCATAGACAAACCGCAGCGATGGCATCTCCTTCATATGGATCCGCTCCATCACATCCCGGCGGATCCGCTTGGACGCCGCCTTGATCCCGTGCATCGTGAGTTCAGCGCGTTCCTCGGGCATCACACTGATGTACGCCTTGGCGTTCTTTAGATCATCGGTCAACTCAACCTTGGTGACCGTGATCATCCCGCGGATGCGTGGGTCATTAAAGCCCTTGGCCATTACCTTCTGCAACTCACGCTGCAGCGTCGAAGCAATCTGTTGTGCCCGTCGTCTCATAGAACAGTCTCCAGCAGGTCCGTTTAATCAAGCGTCCGAGCGATCTCAACACTCTTGTAGCATTCGATCACATCGCCGGTCTTGATGTCGTCGTACCCGGCGACCTTCATGCCGCATTCCATGTTCGAGCGAACTTCCTTCGCATCGTCCTTGAAACGCTTGAGCTGATCGAGCTTCCGGTTGTTCTCAACAACAACGCCGTCGCGTGTAACACGGATAAACGCGTCACGCTGCACAACACCGTTGGTGACATAGCAACCCGCAATGGCGCCGACCTTGGATACCTTGAAGACCTCGCGGACCTCGGCATGACCCAGGACCTCTTCGCGGATCTCCGGAGCAAGCATCCCCTCGGCCGCCTTCTTCATGTCCTCGACAATGTGGTAGATGACCTGGTAGTTCCGGATCTCGACCCGCTTAGCCTCCGCCAGCGTACGGCCCTTGGAGTTGGCAATAACATTAAACCCGATGATCACCGCGTCAGACGCGTTGGCCAGCAAGATGTCAGACTCGGTAATCCCGCCCACAGCCGAGTGGATCACGCGGACCTTGACCTCATCGCCCGAAACCTTCTCGATCTCAGACTTGAGCACATCAACCGAGCCCTGCACATCGGCCTTGAGCACCACAAGGATTTCCTTGAGCTCGTTGTCAGCCATCTGTGAGAACATCGAGTCAAGCGTGACCTTCGGCTGAGCGAGATGCTCAAGCCGTTCGCGTTCGCGCCGTTGTTCAGCCGCCTTCTCTGCTTCCTTCAGGGAACTGACACAGTAGAACTTGTCACCCGCGTCAGGCAGATCGTTGATACCAGAGATCTGGACCGGGATCGGTGGCAGCGCCTTCTTGATCCGTTTGCCATGGTCATCAGTAATGTCACGCACGCGACCAAAAGCTCGGCCCATGACAATAAAGTCGCCAACCTTCAGCTCCCCTTCCTGGACAAGGATGTTGGCCACATTACCACGCCCACCCTCAGGGTTGGCCTCAATAACCGTGCCCTGTGCCTGACCAGAATAATCCGCCTTGAGTTCCAGGATCTCAGCCTGGAGATCAAGGATCTCAAGCAACTCCTGGATACCAATATCCTTGGTTGCAGAGGTCTTAATGACTTCGGTATCTCCGCCCCATTCAACCGGGTTTAGACCATGTTCAGCAAGCTGACCCAAGATCCGCTGGATATTCCCATCGGTCGCCTGTTCCTTATCAATCTTGTTGAGCGCGACAATAATCGGAACGCCCGCAGCCTTGGAGTGCGAGATCGATTCAATAGTCTGAGGCATCACACCGTCATCGGCCGCAACAACCAGCACGACAATGTCAGTCACATTGGCACCTCGGCTTCGCATCGCGGTAAACGCTTCGTGGCCAGGTGTATCAATAAAGGTGACATACTTCTCGTCGCTTCCGGTTTTGACAGGAACCCGGAACGCGCTGGTCGCCTGCGTAATACCGCCGGCTTCACCATCGGCGACATTGGCCTTGCGGATTTTGTCGAGCAGCGAGGTCTTGCCGTGATCCACATGACCAAGGATGGTCACGATCGGCCCGCGTGCTTTCTCGTTGGTCCGGTCACGCTCAGCGAACTGCTCGGCGACCTGCTCTTCTGCACCCTTGGCCTCTGCGACTTCGAGCTCGATGTCCCAGTCAATCATGATCTCCTGGGCTTTTTCGGATTCGATCCCGGAGTTGATGTTCGAGATCACACCCTGCATAAAGAGCTTCTTGACAATGTCGGCACCCTTAACACCGGTTGCTGCCGACAGATCTTTGATGGTGAATGGTTCCGAGATCGAAACCTTCCCGCCGACCTTGGCCGCACTTTGCGAGGCCGCAGCGGTCGAACGCATCTGGTTCTGACGACGCTGCAGGTAACCACCGGATTGCTTGAGGCGTGCTTCGCGTTCTTTGAGATCCGCTTCACTCCATCCGCTTCCTGCGCTCCCCGATGGACGAACACCCGCGCCACCTTGAGGACGACGGCGTGTCGAACCGCCACGAGGGGCACGGCCTTCAGAAGGACCCGCTCCAGCACCGTATCCGCCACCACCCCCGCCTTGATACCCGCCACCCTCGCGAGGTGGTGGACGACGACGAGGCGGATCAATCCGCTCAGGTGCCTCAACACGGATCACCTTGGGACCCGAAAGCTTAATAACTTTCTTCTGCAAATCTTCGATCTTTGGCCCGGCCGGCACGATCACCGATGGACGCGTTGGTACATTCATCTGTGGCGGCGGTGGGGGAGTCTTCTTCGGAGCCTTGGCAGCAGCTTTGGCAGTGTCTGCTACGCCGGTTACATCGTCTGCCGCTGCCTCAGGTGCAGGTTCAACTGCAGCGGGAGCACTGACGATAGGCTCAGCCGGTACTTCTGCCGCCGGAGCCTTGGCAGCGGGAACAACAGGGACAGCGGGTGCTGCCTTCGGTGCTGCAGCTGCAGCTGCGGGTGCCTTAGACGCTTTGGGCGCCTTGGTTTCAGCAGGTGCTGCCGGTGCAGCAGGTGCTGTTGGGACCACCTTGGTTGCAGGCGGTGGTGGAGGCGGAGCGGCGACGACGGCAACAGCCGAGTTACCAGTCTCATCTGTGCTACCGTCAACAGCTTTCTTGGCCTTCTTTGCCTTGGCTGGTGTCCTGACCTTCTCGAGATCAACCTTTTCGGTTTTCTCAACCGCAGTGTGCGGAGACTCTTCGGTGTTCTCGCTGCTGAACCACTCGCGAACAGTCTGCTCTAGACCGATCGAGATCGTTGACATGTGATTCTTGATGACATCCTTGGGGATGCCTTCAGCGTGGCACTTCTCAACGATTGATTTAGATTTAATGCCGAGTTCTTTTGCGAGCTCGAAGATTCGTGTATTAGCCAAGTGGTCCTCCGTTCAGCGAACGGTCAAAGTGTCAATGTGTCTCAGTCTGCTGTATTCAATCACCGCAAGCAATCCGCGTGCGGTGGGTATTCCAATCTTTTATCCGCCCAAAATGTCGGAGGCACGGTTGTCAGCCTCTTTGACCTCGGCTTCGTCAGCCACGGCCTCTTCGGTTGCCGGTGCCCCAATCGCGCCGCCCAGAATCGCAGCGGCTGCAGCCTCTGGGTTGTCGGCGGGGTTCACATCGCCAGAAAGAATCGACGAGGCCGCCGCTTCTTCCTCGGCACGCTTGGCCGCCGCTTCTTCCTTCTCGCGGGCCTGGATCTCGGCAACAACCAATGCCTTGGCCGCACAGAGTTCAACAGCCTGGGCGGCAACTTCAGGTGTAAGTTCGAGCTCTGTTTCAAGGACCTCAGCACCGATCTCTTCGATGTCAAAGACCGTGATCATGCCCAAAGCCGCCAAGCGGTCAACCTTGTCTTCGGTCACGCCTTCGATCTGTGTCAGGGTCTCCGACAAGATCGTCAAGCCCTTGGTGAACTCTTCAGGAGTGAGAATGTCAACATCCCAGCCCGTCAATCGAGCACCAAGCCGGACATTCTGGCCACGCTTCCCGATCGCGAGCGACAGCTGATCATCACGCACAACAACAGTCGCACGCCCAAGCTCGAAGCACAGCGAGATCTCATTGACCTCAGCAGGCTTGAGCGCGTTGGCGATTAGAATCTGCGAGGACTCGTTCCAGCGGACAATGTCAATCTTTTCGCCATTCAGTTCTTCAACGATGGTCTTGATCCGCGAGCCGCGAATACCAACGCAGGCGCCGACAGCGTCAACCTTCGAGTCGATCGATGAAACCGCCATCTTCGTGCGGTAGCCCGCCTCTCGTGCGATCGCCTTGATCTCAATCGTCCGGTCGAGAACCTCGGGGACTTCAACTTCAAACAGGTATTTGATAAAGTCAGGGTGCGCCCGGCTCAGGTAAATCTTGACCTGCGCCCCCATGTCCTTGACATCAAGCACAAACGCCCGCACCCGGTCACCAGGCATGAACTGCTCGCCCGGGATCTGCTCACTCCGGAGCATCACGCACTCAGCACGATCAACCTGGACAACGAGTGCCCCGCGGTCGTACCGCTGGGCCGTCCCGGTCACAAGCTCACCCTGGCGGCCTGCAAACTCTTCCATCAGCGATTGACGCTCGTCATCGCGGAAACGCTGGATCATCACCTGCTTGAAGGTCTGGGCAGCGATGCGGCCAAAGTCCTCTGGGCTGATCTCAAGCGGCTCGTCATAACGGAACAGACTGATCTCCCCGGTCAACGGATCAACCGTGCAAGAGAACTCCTCAGCATCAAGCGTCCCAAAGTACTTCCGGCAAGCCGAAACCATCGCGGCCTCAAGATCAGAGATCAGAAGAGATTTCTCGACATTCCGTTCGCGGGCAATACCATCGAGGATTCGCATCATTTCTTGGGTGTTCATTTGGGGGCTCCAGGCTTTCAGTTGTGTTGTTAAGTTGGTGGGATGTCTGGCGATCATTGCCGCCGGTTGATTCAAAGACACCAGCAGAAAGTACTGGCATCGGATTTCTAAAAACGCAAACGACCGGAGACTCCCATAAGAGTTCCGGTCATGCACGCCAGCCGCGGCTCATCCAAGAGTCCGCAACCCATCCGAAATGGACGATCAGATCATCGCATGATCCGCGTCCTTCCCGTCTGGTGGGTGATCTGGCTGGGAAAGCCAATCACCGACATTGTGCACAACCATCGTTCATACAAAGGTCTCCAATCAACAGGCCTTACAAGCCCGCCGTCCAGAAGTCTAGAACACCTCCCAGACAGGATCAAACTTTGAACTTCTATATATAGATAACTGAGGAGGCAAAGCAGGGCGTCTAAACAGCCCCAGTGGCAGTAAATCAACTATCCGTCGATCCGCTCGCCCTTAGCGATACTCTTGAGAACCCGGACCGCACGATTATTCCGATGCTGCCCCGCTTGAGCCAAGAACTTAGGCTCACCTTCGATATAGATCACCGCAGGGTTTTTAGCGTCATGTGTAGTCACGATCAGATCACCTACCGAGAGTTCAGAGAGTTCCCGAAGCGAAATGGTTGTGTTGGCAATCGCCACCGATGCCTGGACGCCGGATTGGTCCAGATTCTCAGTGATTCGGTCTTCGAAGCTGGTGTCGTCATCGTTCCGGGATACCGCAAACCAGCTCTGGCTACTCAAGTCGTCCATCACTGGCTCGATGACATTGTACGGAATACACAGATTCATCGTCCCTGCACGCGACGACATACGCATCTCAAGCCCGATCACCATCACCACTTCATTGGGAGGCACGATCTGCACAAGCTGCGGGTTCGATTCATGGGCCACGATCTTGAACTCAAGCTCTTTGACGCTGCTCCATGCCTCGCTGAGTGCTTCGAGCCCCCGTCCAAGTACATTGGAGATCAGACGCTGCTCGATCGGGGTCATCGGACGCTGCGGGATAAAGAGGTCTTGGTTCGTACCGCCGAGCAGTCTGTCGATAATCGGGTAGATAATCAGAGGCGAAATCTCAAGGCACATCTGTCCCTCAAGTTTGTCCGTCTGAATCAGGTTGTAACTCGTCGGGTTCGGGAGGCCAGAAACAAACTCTCCATAAGTCATCTGCTCACACGCGGCCACCCGCACCTCAACAATCGTCCGCAAAAACCCTGAAAGCGACGCCCCAAAGTTCCGTGCAAACGCCTCGTGGAGCGTCTCAAGAGCCATCATCTGGTCCTTGGATACCCGCTCGGGACGCTTAAAGTCATACTGGCGAACCTCGACATTATCAAGATCTTTGCGGGTCCGAGAAAAGATGCTTATCTGCGGCAACGGCTCGTCGGAGCCGCCGTCGTCAACCGCAGCCATCATCGCATCGATTTCATTCTGGTCAAGCATGCCCATCGGACGAAAGCTCCATACAAACAGATACACCATCCCGCTGTACATGCGGATAGTCAATTGTGACTTATATCGGGCACTCTGGCCCGGATTCTCCACGATTTCGCCCATGATTTCGGGCCAGAGGATGATCTTGGGGAACAAATCTTCTAATCCCGCCGTTGGCCATCACGACCAATCAATGCCGATACGATCAACGCATTCCCGACCTATATCCCCGGAGTCCCAAGTCAATGCTCAAACGCATGCAATCAATCCTCGCTCTCTTCATCGTCGTTGCAATGACGGCCCAGTCGTACGCCCAGCCCGGTTTCGGTTCTGATGCCAATCCCGTAATCGTCTCAGCCACCGCATCAACATCCTCCGTCCAGCCCGGCGGCAGCCTTGTTATTGCCGTAGTCCTCGATCACCAAGACGGCTTCCACATCTACCCAAATGACCCTGTCATCCCAGATGAAATGGGCGATTTCGCCGCAATCCCAACCACGATCGACCTCACCGTTCCAGACTCTGTGACTGCTGGCCAGGTTCAATGGCCAGAGCCACACATCGCAGTAGTCCGATTCATGGGCCCCCCTGTTGATCTCCTCACCTACTCCGGCAAAGCCGTGGCCTACATCCCAATTCAGATCAGCCCAGATGCCCCTCTCGGCGACTTCTCTATCGACATCGCAACCTTCTACCAAGCCTGCGACGACACCACCTGCTTCCCCCCAACTCTCGACAACCAGTCCATCAACCTCACTATTACCGACACCCCAGAAGCCATTGCAGCAAACCCACTCTTCGACAACTTCGACCCCTCCGCATTCTCCAACCCCGACACCTTTGAAGGCACCCAAGGATCAACCACCGAACCCCTTAATAATCAACGCCAGTTCCTAGGCCTCTTCGTACTTCCTCCGATCGACTCCGCCGCAGGCATCGCCGTCATCGCCCTCGCCGCCGCGTTTGGCGGATTCATCCTCAACCTCACCCCCTGCGTCCTCCCAGTTATTCCCCTCAAAGTGATGACCATCACCAATCACGCCGGCGAAAGCAAGTCCAAAGCCATCAAGCTCGGCGCCATGATGGCCCTCGGTGTCATCGCCTTCTGGATGGGCATCGGCATCCCCGTCGCCTTCGTCGCCGACTTTGTAGACCCCTCAATCATCTTCGGCGTCTGGTGGGTCACAGGAATCATCGGCCTCCTCATCGGCGTCATGGGACTGGGAATCATGGGCCTCTTTACCATCAAGCTCCCACAAGCAACCTACATGATCAACCCAAAAGCGGATTCCGCCTCAGGCTCATTCATGTTCGGGATGATGACCGCCATCCTCGGGCTCCCCTGCTTCGGATTCGTTGCCGGTGCTCTCCTCGCCGGAGCCGCCACCATGCAGCCCTGGCAGGTCATGATCATCTTCTTCTCCCTCGGCTTCGGGATGGCCTTCCCCTACCTCATCCTCACCATGAACCCCAAATGGATGAACAAAATACCCAAGACTGGCCCAGCGAGTGAACTCGTCAAACAAGTCATGGGCTTATTGATGCTCGCCGCCGGAGCCTACTTCCTAGGCACCACCATGATCTCCGTCGCCTCCGGACAAGGGTGGGGCACCCCATGGTGGTTCAAAGCAATCCACTGGTGGGTCATCGCTCTCCTCGGACTGGGCGCAGGCGGGCTCCTCCTCGTCCGCACCATCATGATCTCAAAGAAGTTCGGGCCAAGATTGGTCTTCAGTGTCATGGGCATCCTCGTCGCCACCTCCGGCGTCGCGATCGCCTCCAACCAAACCAGCCACCTCTACCATTACTTCTGGCAGCCCTACACCCAAGAAGCCCTCGATGAAGCCCTCGCCAACGGCCAGGTCGTTGTGCTGGACTTCACCGCCGAATGGTGCCTCAACTGCAAGACCCTCGAAGCAACCGTCCTTTCGCGTGATCCCGTCAAGTCGGCCCTGCTCAGTGCTGGGGTGGTCCCCATGGCCGCCGATGTGACATCGACCTCCGCCCCAGGATGGCAAAAACTCCGAGACCTCGGTCAAACCGGAATTCCGCTCCTGGTCGTCTACGAACCAGGCAACCCGGACCCCATCTGGCTCTCCAACGCCTATTCCACCAAGCAGGTCATCGCCGCTATCACCAAAGCCCAAGGCCAATAATTCACCCCTCAACGCCTCAATTCTCGCTCCAATCCCACCACATGTCAGGTTGATTCAAAAACAGATTGACCAACGGCACTTTATGGTCTATTTTTACCCCTGCAGGCCCGATGAATGTCAGGTCAGCGACAACCAAACGCGGGTGTAGCTCAGTGGTAGAGCGTCACGTTGCCAACGTGAATGTCGACAGTTCAAATCTGTTCACCCGCTTTCAAGAAACGCCCGGCTCTATCCAGAGCCGGGCGTTGTCAATTAAGGCATCTTTGACAATCCTCCCTTGATTCGAGTTAGCCCGGCAAAATCAAAGCGCAGAATATCGAAATTTCTTGTCAAATTACAATGCAAAGCCTATTTGAGATACAAAAACCGCCCTGTCTGGACTCCGGCCGCGATCTAAGTCGAAAGGCCCCAGTGAGATACGAAATATGCGTCTCTGTGGGTGCGACTATAATCAATGCGTGTTCTCAGGCTTCCTTATGTATTGGGAATACATTATTCATGTGAGGCATAGCCTGAACACACATGGATTTATTGCGTATAGAGAACCAGCGGACGGTTGATTTCAGTCAGAAATCAGCAGCACACCGGCCGCATGGTGATCAGGACCGGAGATTCGAGATGCAAAATCAAGATATAGCTGCATCCTCGCAGACCGCCGATTCTGTTGTTGACGCACAGCAGCATTCGCAAATACATCCTTCGCTCACCACAGACGATCTTTGTGCCACTGTTTACCAAGAACTCCGCAACATTGCCGCGTGGCACCTCTCCACATCCCACCAGTCAATCACCATCGAGGCTACCGAACTCGTCCACGAAGCAATCTCGCGTGTCCTCAAACAGCGTACAGATAAATGGAATGAACGGGCCCATCTCCTCGCTGTTGCCTCGATCATGATCCGCAGGGTTCTCATCAATCATATCCGAGACCGTTCCGCAGCAGCCCGGGGCGGAGGGTCTGCTCCAAGCTCGATCATCGTTGATCTCGGGGGCCAAGCCTCCTTCGATGAAATCCAACTCCTCGAACTCAATGAAGCCCTCGAACGCTTAGAGCAAGTCGCCCAGCGTCAGGCGAAGATTGTCGAAATGAAGTATTTCGGGGGTCTTTCAACCAGCGATATATCGACATATCTCGATGTTTCCGAACGGACCGTTCAGCTCGACTGGAACCATGCCCGTCTCTGGCTTGCAAGAGAGCTGGCGCATGAATAGTGAGCAAAGACACAATCGAGTTACAGAGATACTTCAAGCCGTGATCTCTGCAAAGCCCGATGATCGCGACGCGATCATCGCCGAGCTTTGTAATGGTGATACTGAGTTCGGCCAGGAAGTTTATTCGCTCCTCGAGCATGAGCCTCAGGCGAAATCTCTCCTCGACACCCCGATCGTCGATGCCAACACCGTCATCGATTACCGCCCCGAGGTTCTCGGCTCAGGCAGCATACAAATCCCCGGCTTTAAACTCCAAAGAGTTCTAGGGCAAGGCTCCAGCAGCATCGTCTATCACGCAGTCCAAGAGAATCCGCAGCGCGAAGTCGCGATCAAAGTCCTCCGCCCACTGAGTTGCTCCCAGCAAGCGACCTCAAGAATCCAGGCCGAAGCACACCTCTTGGCTCGCCTAGAGCACCCCGCAATCGCGCGGATTTACCAGGTTGGGGTTATCGAATCTCAGCTCCATTCGCAGCCGTTTCTTGTTATGGAGAAAGTTCAAGGCAGCCCACTCTCGTCATATCTCTATGACAATAAAGTCTCATTCGACCATCGTATAGACCTTCTCTTGAACCTCTGTGAAATCTTCGAGTATGCACACCAGAACGGTGTCGTCCACCGCGACATCAAGCCATCAAATGTTCTGATTCATAAAGACCCCGTTACTGGGAAGCTCATTCCAACCGTCATCGACTTCGGGATCGCCAAGCTTATCCACGGCCAAGCAATCCCCATCGATATTCAAACCATCAATCCTGAAATGTTCGGCACCCTGCGTTACATGAGCCCCGAACGGCGCAGCGGTCAATCATCGGGCGACACGATCAGCAGCGATATTTATTCAATCGGGGTACTCGCAGCAGAAGCACTCGATGGGACTCTGTGTTGCGAGCATTCCCGTGAAATTTTCAACTATCAACCCAGCGACTCCTGCCCAACGCTACCAAAGCCAATCACGCAGGTCCTCTGCCGAATGATCCACCCGGACCCGGCAATGCGATTCGAAACAGTCCAAGACGCCGCTGTCGCACTAAGGAGTGCCGCGGACAGGCTGCAGGGGTCTTGGCCGAACGATAGATTGCCAACTCGTCGAATCAAATCAATGGCATACCGCGCAGTCTCTGTGGCGGGTCTTCTGCTTGTCGTTATGGTTCTCCCCGGATCTGTTTTCTTGACAGATGTATCAAGTCATGGAGAGCTCGAAAGGGGACACATTCCCGGCATCCCCGGCGCCATTACCCAGGCGCTCGGGGACCCACAAACGGCAAACGATGGATCTGATGTTCCTGGTCGACTAGGAGTTCTGAACGCTCGTATTCGGCTCATCGGAGAGCACGCAAGGAACGGATTCCACGCCGAAGCTGCCCGTGTGATTCAGCTCACTGAGAGTGAGTTCGGAGATTTGTCCGAAGTCCCAACTCAATACAAACAAACATATCTCTTCGCCAAAGGGTATTCACTCACGCAGGTTGGAAACTTCTCCGATGCGATGCGGCCCTACCTGCAGGCCAAAGAACTCATGACCATCGATGGTGAACTCACCGAGCAACGGGCCAATGATTGGCGGGGGATCGCTCACGGTATCCAAACCTGCGGCGATTACAAGACCGCACGCCAAATGTATCAGCAACTGATCGATCACCAATCGTTCGACAGGCTTTCATGGTCGGTACAAAGCACGGTGCTCACGAATTTTGCAGGTCTTTTTTGGCTCCAGCAAGACTTCGCCACTGCCGAGCTGTTATTCCGCAGGGTCATCGATTCGGCACCCAATAACCCAACATACCATGAGGAAAAAGATCTTGGGCAGTTCCATTCTTCGCTCGGTGTTGTGCTGACTTCGGCTGGCAAACTCGAAGAGGGCGAACTGCACATTAAACACGCACTCGAAGTCACACTAAAAAGCCACTTAGCGTCAGATCCGATAGTTATTCGGATGTACAGGAACCTTGCAAAGAATTATTTCCACCAAGGCAGGTACGGAGAATGTATTCCCCATATGATCTCCGTTCGAACGGTCTGGGCCGCAATGCCCGATAGTTGGCGATATAACCTCGCCGAAGCAGATTTCTTGCTGGGCTCTGCATATCTTGAATCCGGCGACTTTAAACAGGCGCTCGGCTTCCTCATTCGTGCAGACGAATCCTGTCTCCAACTCCAGGGGCTCGCTAACGAAAAACTATTCTCTAAAGTTCAGAACGCCCTCGGCGCAGCCCTCTGCGATTCAGGATTCACAAATGATGGAGTTCTCCTCATGGAGTCATCTTTTTCCAGTCTAGTTACGCAATATGGTGTCAAAAACCTGTGGGTGCAAAGAGCGATGGAGCGTGCCTCTGAGCACAGCGGGTGCAGATAGGTCATTGTGTCGATGTTCCTATTTATGTGTGCATCCAGAGCCTTCAGCATATAAATTCGAAAAATCAAGAAAATCCTTGCGCGGATCTCCACAGATGGTGCGTTGTTGGATGAGGCATGTAAATGCTTGATCGCTCGTCCAAGCCATCTGTTTACCCAGATGGCAGATTCGATTCTGTCCCAAATGATTTTGTGACGAGACGGTCAAGATCCAGGATTTATATGTTTATTCATTCAGCCCGTTTCGGGTGTGGCACTGGTTGGCTTCAGACTTCCAGTGCTATTTTTTTGCCATGAATCCATCCTCATTGCCCCTGATTCTCAGTTGAGTATCTGGATTCGAGGGGAAACTCGATCCTCCGCACATTTTCAATGCATCGCTTATTGTGAGGGCTCATGCCCTGATTGGGTACTGGGAAGGCAAATTGTGCTCTCTAAGATTGATAGTGAACCCATGGTCTATATTTGCGAACTATTGAACAACTTGTTCCACTTGAGCCTCTGAGTTTCAGTTTGTCACAGTTTTTTCGCTGAGTTCTAATTCAGAGCCTAAAAAGGGGCATCAGAATAGAATTCATTTCTTTTTGTTTTGGTAAAATGCCCCTAGTGTTCAGTTGGGGCGTATTTTGTAGTGAAGCCTCAGGATTTCGAATTTACGCATTGATTTATCCTCAGGCAGGAATATATACTCATTGGCAATAAGAGTACTTGTATGTCCAGAAATGCAGTAATCACACCGAGACCGCTTCACTATGTCAAATTTTCAAGTTCAATCACATACAGGCCTTACGCACAACGCTGATCCATATAAGTGGAAATCCATTGGGGTATTGGTCCTGATAACCATTACGCTCCCTGTGATTCTTGCGATCGTCGTCATCGCAGGGCCTCCGAGCTCCGACCGGGTGGCGCATACCGCCGTCGCATTCTTAGGTGCTCCTTCAGAACAGCTCTCGCTTGGTGAGACGGTTTACATGAATACATGCAAAGTCTGTCACGGTGACAAAGCTCAGGGCGTCGTCGGCTTGGGCAAGCCATTGGTTAACAACGGCTACATCCAAGACAGCGATGATGCAGAGCTCTTTAACAACATCGCCGTGGGCCGGCTTCCAGACCACCCGCTCAACACCACCGGTGTCATGATGCCCGCCCGCGGCGCACAGAACATCAGTGACGAGCAGATTAATGATGTCATCGTCCACCTCCGCTCGATTCAAGACCCCTCAGCACCAAGATCAAGCATGGACAGCTGGATCATCGAACGATCAACCGCCGTGGTCGCGTTCGACGGCCCCGGTCGTGACCTCTATGTAGCTCTTTGTTCATCATGCCACGGCCCCAACGGCGAAGGCATGGACGGGCTCGGAAAATCCTTTATAGATAGCCAGTTTGTCAAAGATTCGACCGACAAAGAAATCATCATGTTGGTTAAGATGGGGCGTCCGATCTGGGACCCCGCAAATACTACCGGCATCGACATGCCCCCCAAGGGTGGTAACCCCGCAATGTCCGACGATGATCTCAACAACATCATCGAGTACATCCGTTCGATTAACGGTGCCGACAACGCACAAAGCTCAGCTCCGGTTGTCGGGCGAGACTTCTTTGTCTCGATGTGCTCAGCATGCCACGGCCCCAGCGGCGAAGGCATGGAAGGGCTCGGCAAGCCATTTACAACGAGTAACTTTATCAAAGAGTCGACCGACAAAGAGATCGCTACGATGGTCAAAATGGGACGCCCAATCTGGGACGCTGCCAACACCACCGGTGTGGACATGCCTCCAAAGGGCGGGAACCCCGCGATGTCCGACGATCAGCTCAACGACATTATCACTTACATCCGTTCAATCTCCACCATTGATTGAGTGGTTCTGAATCCCGCAACGCTGTGGGGTTCTTTCAAATCAACACCTAGTCATTTCATAATCCAGCAGGAAAGGAAATACAATGACGCTTTCGAAACTAGGATCCAAGATGATCCTTATGGCCGGGGCTATAACGCTCGGCATGTCGTCGTCGGTCATGGCACAGTCCATGAACGATGTTCAGAAGGTCGCTAAGGAACGCGGTCTCACCACGCAGGACCTGATCGCCGCTGCCAAGACCTACACACCCACAGGCATGATGGACGAGTATGTCATCATGTCCTCGGGCGGTCATTCGGGCCAAGTCTTTGTCATCGGTGTCCCATCGATGAGATTGCTCAAGACCATCGCGGTCTTTACCCCAGAGCCATGGCAGGGCTACGGCTACGGCGTCGGTAACAACATCCTCTCAGAAGGCAATGTTCAGGGCAAAGAAAACCTCTGGGGCGATACACACCACCCAGCGCTTTCGGAAACCAACGGCGACTACGACGGCGAATGGCTCTTTGTCAACGACAAGTCCAACGCACGCATGGCCGTGATCGACCTTCGTGACTTTGAAACCAAGCAGATCGTCAAGAACCCACTGTTCATCAACGATCACGGCGGTGCATTCGTCACCCCAAACACCGACTATGTCTTTGAGACCGCGCAGTACAATGTGCCTTGGGGTGCTGATTATGCCCCAATGAGCGAGTACAAAGAGAACTTCCGTGGCGCCGTCACCATGTGGAAGTTTGACCGCAAAGCAGGCCGAATCGATAAGGACAAATCATTCGCGATCGAGCTCCCACCATACTGGCAGGACATCGCCGACTGTGGCAAGCTCGAGAGCGATGGCTACTTCTTCCTCAACTCGATCAACACTGAACTTGCCACCGGCGGTATCGGGGTCGAGGGTGAGAAGAACCCACCATTCGAGGCCGGCGTCAGCATGAACGCGACCGACTACCTCCACATCATCAACTGGCAGAAGGCTGAAAAAGTCTTCCAGGCCGGCAAAACCAGCACCATCAAGGGCATGGAAGTGATCTCGCTCAAAACAGCGATCGCCGAAGGCCTCCTTCATGTGACCCCAGAGCCACGCAGCCCTCACGGTGTTGATGTTGCTCCTAAGGGTGACTTCATTGTCGTTTCGGGCAAGCTCGATCCGCACACCACCATCTACTCGTTCGCCAAGATCAAAGCAGCCATCGATAACAAGACCTTCTCAGGTCATGATGAGTTCGGCGTCCCCGTTCTCGATTTCGATAGCGTCATGGAAGCACAGGTTGAAGTCGGTCTTGGCCCACTACACACCCAGTTCGGCCCTGACGGCTACGCCTACACCTCGCTCTTCCTTGACTCAGCGGTCGCCCGCTGGACTCTCGGTGGTTCATATGGTGCTGGCAACCCTGAGCCAGACTGGACACTCGTCCACAAGACTCCGGTTCACTACAACATCGGCCACCTCGGTGCCGCTGAAGGTGATACCGTCGATCCAGACGGCAAGTACCTCGTCGCATACAACAAGTGGGCGGTCGATCGCTTCATCGGCGTCGGTCCGTTGCTCCCGCAGAACTTCCAGCTCCTGGACATCTCCAAGCAGGGCACCGAAATGCCTGTGATCTACGACATGCCACTGGGTGTCGGCGAGCCTCACTACGCTCAGATCATCAAGGCTGATAAGCTCAACGCATGGTCTGTGTACCCAGAAATCGGCTGGGATCCACATACCCAGGCGGTTGATCCATGGGCACCGCGTCCCAAGATGGAACGCGTCGAGCGGAAGGGCGATCACGAGGTCGAGGTCTTCATGACCGCGGTCCGGAGCCACTTCACTCCTGAGCATGTTACTGTCAAGCAGGGTGACACCGTCACCTGGCGCATCACCAACACCGAGCGTGCTGTTGACGCGACCCACGGCTTCTCGATCCCAGTATACAACATCACACTGAGTCTTGAGCCAGGCGAAACAGCGACTGTTGAGTTTGTTGCAGACACCGCGGGCACCTTCCCGTTCTACTGCACCGAGTTCTGCTCAGCACTCCACCTGGAGATGATGGGCTACCTCATGGTCGAGCCTAACGAGTAAGTTCTACTTGCTCTTCAGAGACATACACATGCTGCGACGCGCTACCGCGCGTCGCAGCGTATTTAAAGCAGGCATCCAAGCAGGACATGCCAAACACTTCAGGAGAATCAGCGGATGACATTCATCGATCACATCGTCGGCCCACGCGTGGATCAGGACGATCTCAAGAAAAACAGCTTGAAGTACGGCGCCCCGGGGTTCTTGCTCCTCCTCGCCAGGATTATGCTTCTTGTAGCACTCTTTGTTCCCTTCTGGAGCATGGAGCTGGTCGCCCCGCAATACCCCGAAAACCTACATCTCATTGCGTATGTGAATCACCTCTCGGGTGATGTCGCCGAGATCAATAGTCTCAATCATTACATCGGGATGCGTCCACTCGAAGAAGCCGCTCAAATCGAACGGCATGTCGGCGTGTACTTCATGATCCTGTTCGTCGTCATGCTCGAACTCGCAAGCTGGATCCACAGCCGGTGGGCAGTGATTCTGATTATCCCCGTGATCACATTCCCCGCAGTGTTCCTGATCGACTTGTATCTATGGATGAGCCACTTCGGGATGAATCTCGATCCCGACGCGCCGCTTTCAAACTCAATCGAGCCGTTTGTGCCTCCGATCTTGGGCAGCGGGTTCATCGGTCAGTTCGAAACCATCGCCAAGGCAGGCCCCGGGTTGATCTTGGCGACTATCGCATCTGGTGTGGTGGTCATCTCATTGTTCTTCCACTGGCGGGCGTATGCTCCGCTTGTCAAGGCCCAGAAGGCCGAAAAGAAAGCAGCAAAGCAGGCCGCAGCTTAACCATGTTGAAACTCCAATACATCGCGGGCTTATGTGTACTCTTTGCCGCGGTGTTCGGGGTTCAAGCGCAAATAACACATAAGTCAAGCGACGAAATCGCCCGGCTCATCGAGGCCGCCGAGCCGGGCTCAACTGTCGTAGTCCCCGCGGGTTTCTACGAGGGTTACCTCCAGATCAATAAACCGATCACCCTCGAAGGCCAAGGCCTCGTCACCATTGACGGGCTCGGCAAGGGTTCGGTTATTGAGATTATGGTTGGTGATGTCACGATTCGTGGGTTTACGATCCGCGGTTCGGGTTCGACGGTCGATAAGGAGCCCGCCGGCATCCGAGCCGTCGAAGGTCCGGTTGTCATTGAGGATAACTATTTCGAAGATGTCTATTTCGGAATCGATCTCCGCCCCGCAGCCGATTCAATCATCCGTAACAACACCATCGTCGGTAAAGAGCTCGAACTCGGACGCCGCGGCGACGGCATCCGCCTTTGGTGGAGCCACAACTCCGTCATCGAGGACAACACCATCGATGCCGTCCGCGACATGGTCTTCTGGTACTCCGAAGATCTCTCTGTCGCCCGCAACTATGTCACCGATTCGCGGTACGGGTTGCACTTTATGTACTCCCACAACACGACCCTGGCTGACAACCAACTCGTCGCCAACTCCGTGGGCATCTACCTGATGTACTCCAACGACATCACCCTCATCGGCAACTCCATCATCAACAACCGTGGCACCAGCGGCTACGGCATCGGGCTCAAAGACTGCGATGCCATCATCATTAAAAACAACGCCCTGCTCGCCAACCGCGTCGGGATGTATGTCGACAACTCCCCGTCGTCGGTCGATTCCTGGGGGATCATCACAGGCAACAAGGTCGCCTTCAACGAGATCGGCCTCCTCTCCACGCCCATCACCCACAACAATGTCATTACCAATAATGCATTCGTAGAAAACGAAGAGCAGGTCACCGTCCACGGGCGCGGCCAGCTCATGCTCAACGAGTTCTCAGCAGACGGCATCGGTAACTTCTGGTCCAACTATTCCGGATTCGATCAAGACAACGACGGCATCGGTGACTTCCCCCACGAACCACGCAGTCTCTTCCGGTCACTGCTCGCCCGTCAGCCAAACCTCCGCATCTTCCTTCATAGCCCAGCCCAGCAAGCCATCGAACTCACCGCCCGCGCCTTTCCAGAACTCAGCCCGCAACCTATCTTTATCGACACCTCCCCCCTCACCAAGCCCCCAACGCTCGATCTGCTTGTCAGCACGCAGAAAGCATCGCGCCTTCCTATGATTGCATTCTCACTCGGTTTGCTCTCGATCTCATGCCTCGGGGGTTGGCTCATCGCACATCAACGCCGTCTACCAGTCATTGCCGATCCTGACCCATCACAAAGGGCCTTCGTATGATCAAAGCATCCCATGTCACCAAAAAATTCGGGAGCGTCGTCGCTGTTGATGACCTCTCCTTCAACCTGTCCGAAGGTGAATCGATCGCCCTCTGGGGGAGCAACGGCGCAGGCAAAACCACGCTGGTCCGCTCACTCTTAGGCATCTTCCCCTCAGCAGGTACGGTCTCCATTCATGGCGTCGATGTCCGCACCAAAGGCAAGAAAGCCCGCTCGTTCGTCGGCTATGTCCCACAAGAACTCGCCTTCCACGACGATGCCAAGCTCGGATCGTCGATCATGTTCTTTGCCAATCTCCGCAAGGTCGATAGCCGTGGGGCGGCCCTCGCGCTGGCCAAGGTTGGTTTGCAAGGCCACGAGAAGAAACGCGTCCGCGACTTGTCAGGCGGCATGAAACAACGCCTCGCACTCGCCATCGCGCTCATCGCCGATCCACCCATCATTGTCCTCGACGAACCCACTTCAAACCTCGACGCCTCAGGCCGAGGCGAGGTCATCGACACCCTCTGCCAACTCCGCGACGACGGCAAGACACTCCTCTTTGCATCGCACCGTCCAGACGAGGTCCTTTCGCTAGCCGGGCGTGTGCTGGTGATGGAGAAGGGCAAGCTGGTCAAAGATGTTTCGCCTCAAGAACTCTGGCCAACCGAATCGCGGGTCCAGACCATGCGTCTGTACCTAAGCATGGGCACCGAAGAGACCGCCGCGACTGTCCTCCGTGATGCTGGCCATGCCGTCAACCTCAACGGCCACGGCCTCTGCGTCTCGGTCCCGCGCAACCGCAAAGCTGAGCCAGTCTCCGTCCTCGCAAGAGCAGAAATCGAAGTCCGCGACTTCGAGATCCTCGATGAAGTCCAGGAGGATTCCAAATGACCGCACTCCCAGTTGAAACATCAAGTGAGCCAAGCTCCTCCGCGATCGGTTCGCACCTGTCCAGAGTCTCCAGCGTCATCGCATTCGCCCGCCGCGAGTTCCGCGATGCGATTTCGAGCCGCTGGTTTATTCTCTACACCGTCGCCTTCACGGTCCTCGCTGTCGCGGTGTCCTTCATGTCACTCGCCGGTTCAGGTTCTCACGGCTTCGCCGGCTTCGGCAGAACCACCGCCGGGCTGCTGAACTTGATTATGCTCGTCGTCCCGCTCATGGCCCTCATCGCCGGTGCCGGGTCGATCGCCGGCGAGCGCGAACGCGGAACGCTCCTGTACCTGCTCGCCCAGCCCATCTCACGAACTGAACTCTTGCTAGGCAAATACATCGGCCTAGCCGTCGCGTTGTGCTGCTCGATGTGCATCGGATTCGGCCTCAGCGCCGGTGTCTTGGCATGGCGAGTGGGGGGCGTGGGCATCAGTGCATTTGTCATGCTCGTCCTCTTTACCTGCATGCTCGCGCTGGCGATGCTCTCTGTTGGGATGCTCCTCTCGGTGCTGTCCCGCCGGAGCGGCGTGGCGACCGGGCTTGGATTGTTTGCCTGGCTGATCCTTGTCTTCCTGAGCGATCTCGGGCTGATGGCGGGTACGATTCTCTTCAAACTCCGCGTGCAAGAGGTTTTCGCCATCGGCGTGATGAACCCGCTGCAGGCTTTCAAGATGGCGGTCATCGTCAACATGAACGCCTCGCTCGATGTCCTGGGTCCCGTCGGTATGTACGCCTCCCAAACCTTCGGCAGCATGCTCCCGTGGATCCTCGCACTCGTCCTCGGCGTCTGGACAATCGTCCCGCTCGCCATCGCGGTGCTCATCTTCTCGAAAAGGGGCTCGGTATGAATCTCGCACCTTCGATTGGTCTGGGAAGCGTCCTAGCAATCATGGCGTTATCCGGATGCGGAGCAGACTCAGACGGCGGCCCACCCAACATCCGCTACGGCGATTCCATCTGCATCGAGTGCGGGATGATCATCTCCGACGAACGCTTCGCCACCGCGACCATCATCGACGGCGATCGCGGAAACGAACCCATGACCTTCGACGACTTCAACTGCCAGATGATCTTCGAATCCAAGCACACAGAACTCACCATCACCGATCGATGGAGCCACGACCACGGATCCTCTGAGTGGATATCAATGGCCGACGCCTGGTATGTCAAATCCGATCAACTCCGCACACCCATGGCCTCGCACATCGCCTCGTTCACTACAAAGGCCGAGGCCGATGCCTTCGCCGCTCCAATCGAGGGCCAGGTCGTCAGTTTCGAGACACTCTGGAAACGGGACTGATCCCAGACCAAGGTATGTGCGCATAAAAAAACCGATCACCCAAGCATGCAAAGCACGATCAGCATGATCAGTTTGTTCGGTGGTGTGTTGACTCAGCCGCCGTGATCGTGGTCGTTCTTCATCTCGTGATTTTGATTCCCGTCGGCATCTTTATGCATTTCCGTCCATGCAGCATCAATCTTCGAGATCGTCGCCATCGGGTCCTTCTCAAAATCCGGGATGCACATCATGCAGCAGAACTTGACAAGCCGGCCCGCGTACACGACATCGATCGAATCACCCATCGAGCCGAGTGCTTCGCCCGAAATCGGACAAGCCGTCAGCGGGTAGTGCACGCTCTGCTGGGCGATGACCGCCTCGTCAAGCTTGGCGATGTAGGCCTCGGGGTTTGCTTTAAAATCCTTGGTGCACATTCTGCAGCACAAGCGGACAAGCCGGCCGTTGTGAACCATGTTGATTGGGTCGCTCATGTCGTCCCCGCCGAGCGGTTCGCCGGATACAACGCAGGTGGTGGTGGGGTAGAACGGGAGCTGTGATTCAATAATCTGCTCGTCAAGGTTTGCAAACGACGCTTCGAGATCCTTCTCAAACTTCGGGACGCACATCGAGCAGCAGAACTTGACTTCGCGACCGTCATAGACCTTCACGATCGCATCGCCCATGCTCCCCAACGCCTCGCCAGAAATGGCGCAGGTATTGAGTGTGTAGTGAACCGTCGCAGTTGTTGCGGTGGCCTTTCCAATCGACGCGCCATGATCATGGTTGTGATCAGGCCCAGCAAGAGTGGTGGTGGACAGAAGCGTGCAACAAGCACACACGGCAAGAGTCGATAAATATTTCATGAGAGATCTCCTTCTTTGAGAGTTTTCGTGTTTGTAAATGGAGCATTGGACAATCGGATCTTCCATTCCTGCGCCCAGCAATACAGGATTGGAACAACAAACCAGGTAATAGACGCCACGGCCATCCCCCCAAAGGTCGGGATCGCCATCGGGATCATAATATCTGCACCGCGACCGGTGCTGGTCAAAACAGGCAGCAGCGCAAGGATCGTCGTCGCGCTGGTCATCACCGCCGCGCGGATCCGGTGACGCCCGCCAATAATCACCGTTTGGCGGATCGCCTTGATCGAATCAGGCTTGTCCTCACGCATCGCCTGCTCAATCCGCGTCGCCATAATCACCCCGTCATCAGTCGCGATCCCAAAGAGCGCCAAGAACCCAACCCACACCGCAACGCTCAGGTTGTACTGACGGATCTGGAACAACTCACGCATGTTCGTGCCCATCACATCAAAGTCCATAAACCAAGGCTGCCCGTACAACCAGAGCATCATGAACCCGCCGCCCCACGCGACAAAGACACCAGAGAACACCATCAGCGTCACGCTGACCTTCTTGAACTGGAAATACAAGAGCAAGAAAATCACCATCAACGACAGCGGCAGCACAATGCTCAAGCGCTTGGCCGCGCGGATCTGATTGAGGTACGAACCCGAGAAGACATAGCTCACGCCCGCAGGGACCACAAGCCGACCTGATCGAATTTGCTCATCAATATACGCCTGCGCATCATGCACAACCGCAACCTCCGCCGTCCCCGGCTGCTTGTCAAACAAAACATACGCCACAAGGAAAGTGTCCTCGCTCTTAATCATCTGAGGCCCGCGCCGGTAGTTGATCGACGCAAGTTCACCGAGCGGCACCTGCGTCCCGTCCGGCGACGGCACCAGAATCTGTGTCAGCGTATCGGGCTGGTCACGAAGCTCGCGAAGATACCGAACCCGGACCGGATACCGCTCACGCCCCTCGACCGTCATCGTCAGCGCCTTGCCGCCGATCGCAACCTCGATCACTTCTTGCACGTCGGCAATCTGAATCCCATACCGAGCGATCCGCTGGCGATCAATTTCAATCTCCAAATACGGCTTGCCCACGACCCGATCCGCAAACACCGCCGCGGGCTGAATCGTTGGGACTTCCTTGAGTATCTGCTCAAGCTCTAGTCCAAACGATTCAATCGTCTCAAGATCAGGCCCGTACACCTTGATCCCCATCGGGGCCCTGAACCCAGACTGAAGCATCACGATCCGAGTCTCGATCGGCTGCAGCTTGGGTGCGCTCGTGACCCCCGGCATCTGCGCCGCTTGAACAATCTCATCCCATATATCCTGCGGCGACTGAATCTCATCACGCCACTGACGGATCATCTCGCCGTCCTCGCTGGTGATGTACTCGCTCTTGTACTGGATAATCGTCTCGACCATCGAGATCGGCGCCGGATCAAGAGGGCTATCAACACGCCCGATCTTCCCAACCGACATCTCCACCTCGGGCACACTCAGAATCCGAAGATCAAGCTCCTTGAGAATGTCCGTCGCTTCACCAATCGAAACATGAGGCATCGCCGAGGGCATGTACAAAAACGATCCCTCATCCAGTGATGGCATGAACTCCGAGCCCAGCCCAGGCAGCGCGTGGGCGATCGAAACCGCCCGATCCGTCTGCCGAACCCGTTCAGGCAGCCAGCCCCACACCTGATCAAACCCGAGCCAAACCGTCGCCCCAAAGACCGCGATACACACCGCAGGCGAGAGCGCCACGATCTTGTGATCAAGGGCCCATCCAAGAATCAGCGGGAACAGAATCCGCACGATCCAGAACGCCAGCAGCAACACACCAACAACAAGCGCGATAAACAACGCATTACCTGCCGTCCCAAGCTCCGGCCCCAGCGGCTCCCAAGACCTGGCAAGCACTACCAGCACAATCGACACAACGACAAGATTCGTAGACCACCGCACCGCTCGGCTAATCCCCTTGGGCAACCACTGATCAACAAGATAAAACACCCCGAGCGCCGTCACCAGAACCCCGCCCAGCGGCTGAATCATGACCGAAATCACAATCCCAACCAGAGCCAGCACGATCGAAGCCGTCGCACGGATTGATTTCGAAGGCACCCGGATACCCATAAGAACATGAGCCGCCGCGGGCAAAATTGTGAGGGCAATCACGATCGAAGCAATCAACGCAAAGGTCTTCGTATACGCCAAGGGCCCAAACAGCTTCCCCTCCGCCGCCTGCATCGTAAACACAGGCAAGAACCCAACAACCGTCGTCGCTACCGCAGTCAACACCGCGCCACCGACCTCGGTCGTCGCGCGATAAATTACTTCCAACGGCCGCTCGTCATCGCTCGCGTCCTCAAGATGCCTCAAAATATTTTCACTGAGCACAATCCCGACATCCACAATCGTTCCGATCGCGATCGCGATCCCAGAGAGCGCGACGATATTGGCGTCCACACGGAACACCTTCATCCCGATAAAGGTCCCCAGCACCGTGATCGGCAGCATCGCCCCGATCAGAATACTCGACCGCAGATGCATCACCATCAGCACCACAACCAGAATCGTTATGTACATCTGCTGCTCGATCGCAGAGTTCAGCGTCCCAAGCGTTTCTTTGATCAGCCCCGACCGGTCATAGAACGGCACAACCGTCACCTGCGAAACCGTCCCGTCCGCCAGGGTCTTGGTAGGCAGCCCAGAAGCCGTCCGCTGTATCTGCTCTTTGATCCGATCAATCGTCGCCATCGGGTTCTCGCCATACCGAACAACCACAACCCCGCCCACAGCTTCAACACCCGCCTTAGTCAGCACCCCGCGACGCAGCGCCGGTCCAAACGCCACATGCGCAATATCCCCAACAAGGATCGGAATGCCGTCGCGCGATGTAATCGCCGTCTGCTCAAGATCCTCCGGGCTCTTGATGAACCCTAGGCCCCGCACAATATACTCGGCCCGGTTCACCTCAAGGGTCCGTGCACCGACATCAAGATTACTCTTGCGGACCGCATCAATCACCTGGCTCAGCGAGATCCCCGCCGCCCGCATCGCATCGGGGTTCACATCAACCTGATACTCACGCACAAACCCGCCAATAGACGCCACCTCGCTCACACCTTCAACACTCGCGAGCTGGTACTTGACCGTAAAATCCTGGATAGACCGCAGCTCATCGGGCTCCCAACCACCCGTCGGGTTGCCATTTTCATCACGCCCTTCGAGCGTGTACCAGAACACCTGCCCAAGCGCCGTCGCGTCAGGCCCAAGCGTTGGGCTCACTCCGGTCGGCAGCGTCCCCGCAGGAAGCGAGTTGAGTTTCTCAAGCACCCGTGACCGCGACCAATAAAACTCAACCCCATCCTCAAACACGATATAAATCGTCGAGAACCCAAACACTGAATAGCTACGGATGTCCTTGACACCCGGAATACCCATCAGTGCAACAGTCATCGGATACGAGATCTGATCATCTATATCCTGCGGGCTCCGTCCCATCCATTCGGTAAACACAATCTGCTGATTCTCACCGATATCCGGGATCGCATCAACAGGCACCGGATCCCGAGGCAGATCCCCGATCGACCAATCAAACGGCGCCACCATGATCCCCCAAAAAATCATCACAAAGAGAATCAACGCCACGACAAGCTTCTGTTCTAAGCAGAACCGAACAACACGCCCAATCGGACCCGGATTCACATGAGGTGTTTGATCAGTCATTAATAGGCCCCCTGTCATGGTCATCTCCGGCCTTTACAGATTCAAGCGTCTCCTGAATATCACCGCACCGCAGCATCGCATCACCGAAGTACGGGTTGTTAATCTCCGTGCCCCGCTGGATCCACTTGGCACCTTTGAAGTCAAAGGCCATCGGGCAGAACGCCACATGCAGCGTCTCGCCGCTCGGATTCCCAAACCGCTGCTGCAACGCCATCACCCCCGCGGTCATCGTCTCAAACCGTTTGCGTGCATCTTCAATATCAGCCCCATCAAGGCTTACCGAAAGTTGCTTCGAAGAACGATTCCACAATCCCAACGATTCGCCAAAGAGCCCCGAAGTGTTCACCAACTCCGTAGACTTGTTGAGTTCTACAACCGCTCCAAGAAACCCACCAAGATCATCATCCGCCAGTTGTTCCTGAGCATCAAGATACGCCGAGTACACCGGCACAAGACCCTCCATAAACGAATCAGGCACCGCTGATTCCATATCCATCGCAGGCATATCAGCAGCATCCCCGCCGTGGTTATGACCCGCGCCACTCCGTCCACCATCTGGCATCATCATACTGGGCCTGGCAAGCAACTGCATCGCGCTGTCCACCCGGAACGCCCCATGCACCACAACATCCTCACCCTCTCCAATCCCAGACCGTACCGTATAAAAATCACCAGCCAAAGGCCCAAGATGAACAACCCGCCCCTCGTAAGTTGGCTCCTCCTCATCCGCAACCCGGACATACACAAGCGACCGCGTCCCCGTAAAGAGCACCGCAGACCTCGGGACCACCAAAGGCATTGCAACCAACGCAGGATCACCAACAATCCCCAGCGACTCCACGCTCACCATATCCATCCCGCACACATCGCACAATCCCGGATCATCCTTCACAATCGTAGGGTGCATCGGGCTCACCCACTTGCCCGCAAGATCATCAGGCACCACCACGCCATCCGCCGCAATCTTTGGCCGAGCAACCGCCGTCGCAAACATCCCAGGCTTAAGCCGCCCGTCCGTATTGTCGACCGCCACACGCACCGCCGCCGTCCGTGTCCGATCATCAACCATGGGCTCAATAAACGAAATCCGCCCATCAAACACCTCACCCGGATGCGCCTCGACCGTAAAGGTGACCGGCAATCCCCATCGCAACATCGGAAGCTGCGATTCGTACGCCTCAAGATCAAGCCACAGCCGCGAAAGATCCGCCACCGTCGCTATCTGATCCCCAGTCTCCAGATAATCCCCCTCGCGTGCACCAAGCCGAGTGACCACGCCACTGATCGGCGAATACATAGTCAGTTGATCCGAATCAAAGTCCCCTGTTTCAACACGAGAGATTTGCTCTTGAGAAATACCAAAGAGCCGGAGTTTTTCACGCGATGCATCCATGATCTGCCGGGAGGTATCACGCATAAAGTCGCTCGCATTCGCTGATTGCTCCAAAGAGTTCTTCGCCTGCCGGAGTTCTTCAAACGCTGCAAGCAACTCCGGGCTGTACATCTCAGCAAGGTGGTCACCCTCATTGACCGACACGCCGACATAGTTGACAAACAACCGATCAATCCGCCCCGGAAAGTACGCACTGATCCGGGCCACGGAAGTCTCGTCGTACCCAAGCTTCCCGTACAGACGAACCTCAGCAGACGGAAAGAACCGTCCGACTTCCATCGTCTCGATCCTACTCAGCGCGATCGCCGACTCAGACAGCGTCAGCCGATCCCCGCCGTCCTGCGAACCAGTCGCCACCGGGATCAGATCCATAAAGCAGATCGGGCACTTCGCGTCCCCATCAGACAACCGCACCGACGGGTGCATCGAGCAGGTGTAATCAACACCCGCTGCCTGCTCCGCGTCGTGATCATGTTCAACCACCGAGCCCCCAGCAACGGTCTCCGCGAGTTGCCCAATGGAATACCCCAGCATCAACGCACCAACAATCAGCACCAGTGCCACCGACGCAGAGATATGGTTCCATACCCAACCGATCATACTTTGGAACTTGCTCGATTTCGTACTCATGGCTGCACCTCGCCGGTTGTAAAGTCAGTTGTTTGGTCATGCGTGTGTGTCAGCACCGGCTCCCCAACCAACCGGTTGAGTGTCGCCAGCGCCTTGCCGCTATCGGCCCGCGCCCGCTCTGCGGTAATGGCAAACTCAAGCAGCGTCCGCTGCGTATCAAGCAAATCAAGAAACTCCGAATCCCCATTCCGGAACCCGATCATCGACGCCGCGAGCGATTCCTTCGCTTTGGGGATCAACGAATCTTCATACAATCGCGCCCGTCGCGCCGCATCGGTATGCTCGAACCACACCTGATGGACCTGCGCAGAGAGCGTATTGGACGCCGCTTGCCGCTGGTGGCTGATCGAGAGCCGTTTGGCGATCGATTCGCGCACCCCAGCGTCATACTTCTCACGCCATATAGGAAGATTCATCCCAAAGCTCAGCAAAATCGGATCGTCCCCGCTCTCAGTAATCGTCGGCCCCGCCGCCTCGTCGGTCACAATGAAATCAATCCCGACAGTCAAATCCGGGTACCCGTCCTTGCGAGCAACATCGGTCTCAAACCGTGCCTGTTCGATCCGTTGATTCATCGACGCCAGCACCGGGCTTGACCCACGCGCCAGATCCGCGATCTTCTCCGCATCATCATCCACCAGATGCGCTGGCAAGTTCTCAATCACAGGCACCGTCGCCGAGCTGCTTCGATTCAACACCGCATTGAGCGCCGCCACATACGATCCCCGCATCGACTCAAGCTGCACAACCCGGTCATCGAGCTGCCCAAGCTCAACCTGGATCCGAATCAGCTGAGGGTGCGACCCACTCCCAAGCCGGTACCGCGCCCGGACAACCTCTTCAAACGAAACCAAAAGCTCGTAGCTCTCTCGCGTGATCGCCGTCGCCCGGTCAAGATACGCCAGATCATGCATCGCGATCATCACCCGCTCAGCAACCCGCAGCTGCGCCTCCTGATACTGAAACCACGCCGCCAAGGCTCCCTTAGCCGCCGCGTCCTCCCGCACCCGGAGCTTCCCGATCCATGGAAAAGTCTGCTGGAGCCCAACCCGCGCCTGCTGAGGCCCAACCCTGGTTTCGACCTCATTGAGAAAGAACCCAAAGTTCAGCCGGGGATCAGGCAGCGACCGCACCTGAGGCAGCCGCTCCGAAGCCACCCGCCAACGCTGATACGCCGACTCAACCTCAGGGCTATGAAACAACGCGTACCGGATGTACTCGTCCGCGTCGTTGGCGATCTCGTCACCGATCTGGGGCGACGATCCCTGATCATCACCCTCACGGTACACCGACGGCTCAGGATACCGGATCTCCGGAGGCATCGTCTTCGAATACGAATCACGACGATCAAACGGCGACGAACAACCAGTCGCGGCAACAACCGCAAAGGCACTCAGTGCACACAGACAAAGTTTGGAGGACATAGGAACTTCCTAGGTATTTGGATACGGATAGAAATCGAGTCAAATAGAACAGCACGCATAGATGTATGCGCGTACCTTCTCTACTGATTCAAGATCTACAGCCGCCAAACACCCAGCGAGGCCTGCCTCTGGTTGTGAGAGCTGAAAGTGGGGGAGAGAACGAGCCCGCTCGCCTTGGCGTGCAGGGTCTCATCGCTCATCAAGTCCACCATGATCGGTGGAGCAGTTAAAACAGTCACAAGTGTCGGATGGTTGGTGCTCGGAAGCGGAGCCGGCGGCTGCCGTTCCGGAACTGGAGTCTCAGAAATCCCGCACCGGCAAGGCCCATCGGACATCGGGCAGTACATCGGCTCAGAAGGTTCGCCGCAGCAACTATCCTGAACGACCTCAACCACACAAGCCTGCTCGCCGCAATCCATCCCCTCAGACAGACCGATCGCCCAAGGCGAAAGCCCCGCGAGTATGAGGGTCAAGGTTGCAAGAAGTCGGGTCATCGTATAAATCCTACCACATCGGGAGTCAACAGTCGAGATGGATCCCGTATTCCACCCCACACTAATCAAATTCGCAGGCCCAAAAGGACGCGATCCTGTATCTATTCATCGGCAGGAGATCGCTCAAAATTGATATATTTCACCCGGTTAGCAGATGTACTGCCCGTGTTCGCAAGTTATTTGGACATTAAGGCACCAACTCATGATATAAAAAAACACCCCAAAGCAGGGTGCTTTCAAAGGTCTTTAATCAACAAGAATCAGATGCCCACAACCTTGCTCGTCTTGGCCATCGAGACTTTGAGTGCCGCCGCCTGACGCTCCCGGCTCAACTTAGCAACCGCTTCCATCCTGTTGGATGCATCGTCAGGGATCACCCGAGCATTCGCTTCAGCCAACTCGGCCTTCGCTTCGCTCTCGATAATCTCCTCAGCAGCAACCGCACGCTCAGCAAGAATGATCAGCTCATTGTCAGCCATCTTGAGGAACCCGCCATCAACAAAGTACTCACGCGATCCGCCGCCAGCATCGCTGGGGAAATCAAGACGCAGTTTGCCAATCCCGAGCTGTGAAACCAATGGCGATGTCCCATGCTGACACCCCACAAGCCCATCGTGCTGCGGGACCGAGGCGTAGACCACCTCTTCATTGAGAAGCTCTTCACTCGGTGTCACAAGTCGGCAAGTAATCAGGTTGGCCACAGCAGTTTCCTCGGTTTAAGTCATCTGGATCAGGTGGCAATCATAGCCCCCTACATCCCCCGCACCCACACAAATACCCTTGGATCAATACCCTAGGAATCGCCCATTTTGGACTCAATCCGCACCAGCACATCCCGGATCTCGCTCAGAATCTCAGCCGAGCCATCCGAGGCCTCAAAAGCAGAACCCGCCGCCGGAATGGCCACCGATGCAACCGCCGCCTGACCCCCAGAAGCCAGACGATCACGCTGATCCAGTACCGTCTTGCGGAACTCCACAGCACCCACAATCCCGACCATATTGACCAGCGATCCCCCAGCAGGCCCAGACGACTGCCCCGCCGTCTCGACCTTGAACCCTCGAAGCCCAAGCTGCCGCATGATCGGCCCCTGGAACATCTGCAGATCCGTAATTTTCTCCAGCGGGATCGTTGATTCGGTCTTGTTGAGAATCCCCTTCTTGATCTCCAAAGTCCGCTCACTGAGCGAGCATCCCAGGTTGTCGATGTGCTTTTGAATCAACCAGTTTCCCAGCATAAAATACACAATCGCAAACGGGATACCGACGATCGTAATGCACAGAAAGATCGTCGTTGGCCACAAGTAATACGATTTAATCTTCGGATCAAACTCAGCATCCCACAAAATCTTCGGCTCAGTCATGTCAAACCCCTTCCAGAGTGTTGTTCCTCATCCTAACCACTCCGCACCAGTCCTGCGCATAAACTAGACCGTGAACCGGAAATCTATCACCATCCTTCTCCTCCTTGCTGTAGCATTCGCCCTTATCGCCATACTCAGACTCATGGCAGGCACAAACGGTCTTCACTTTGGGGGGTGGGGGATTCCCGATGACCCATTGATACAAGAACTTCGCATCCACCGCATCTGGACCGGAGCAATCGTCGGCTCAACCCTCGGCGTCGCCGGCGTCCTCCTCCAATCCCTCCTCCGAAACCCCCTCGCCGCCCCAGACCTCATGGGCTTGTCCGCCGGAGCAGGATTCGCTGTCACCCTGACCATCTTCATCACTGGTGCAACCCTGAGCGTCGGCGGAGCATCCCTCCCCGCCCTCATCGGAGCCGTCACCGTCCTCGCCCTCGTCTACTCCCTCTCCCAGCGCCGAGGCGTCATCGACCCCGTCACCATGATCCTCATCGGCGTCATTACCTCGGTCATCCTCGGAGCCGCCACCATGCTCGTCGCCGCCCAGATGCCCGACCGAGGCTTCGGTACCTCCCGATGGATGATGGGCCACCTCCGTGAAGATTTAACAAGCACCCACCTCATCATCGCATCAATCATCGCCGCCCTCGTCATCGCGGTCGCCCTCATCCAGTCAAAGTCCTACGACGCCGGTGCCCTCCCCGTCGACGAAGCCAAAAGCGTCGGCCTCCGCATCGGAAAGATCCGAATCACCCAACTCGTCGGCGCGGGCGTCCTCACCACCATCTCAATCGTCCTCGCAGGCCCCATCGGATTCGTAGGCTTAGTAAGCCCCCACATCGTCCGAGTCCTCATCGGCCCCAGACACAAAGGGCTCCTTATTGGATCCGCAATCGTCGGCGCTTCAATGGTCGTCGGGGCCGATCTCATCACCAGAGTCATCGAAACCAACGCCGGCCGCATCCCCATCGGCGTACTCACCGCCCTCATCGGAGGCCCAGTCTTCCTGATCCTCCTCCTCAAACAACGATCATCACAATCAGACTACTAGCTCAGGGTTCCGGTGCCCTCCTTTGACCCGTAGGGCAAAGGAGGTCTTGATAAACCTGTACCGCCGAATCCTCCTTTACCCTGCGGGATAAAGGAGGGCACCATCAGGTTTCACTCTTCACGCATTAAAGTACCGCGCCTCGGGATGATGTGAAACAATCGCACAGGTCGACTGCTCCGGATCAATCTGATAGTTCTCAGTGAGATCGCACCCAATCCGTGTCGGATCAAGCAGCTCCCACATCGTGGTATGCGCACTCATATCCGGGCACGCTGGGTACCCAAACGAGTACCGCGATCCCCGGTATTTCTGCTGGAACAACTGCGGGATACTGCTCGAATCCTCATGCCCAAACCCAAGCTCCTGCCGGATCCGCTTGTGCCAAAGCTCTGCCAGACCCTCGGCCGACTCAACCCCGAGCCCGTGCCAATACAAATAATCCTGATACCGATCCGAATTAAACAACTCCTTGGTATGCAAACTAATCGTCTCCCCCATCGTCACACACATCATCCCAATCACATCCCGCCGACCGAGCGCCTTGCACTCATCGAGATCACGATAGAAATCAGAAATGCACAAGCACTTGTTCCCCGCCTGCCGAGGGAACGCAAACCGCTGCACTTCCTTGTCCTGATCCTCAGCATCAAACACAACCAAAGAATCCCCATCACTGCTGCACGGGAAGTACCCATACACAACCTTGGGTTTCAAAATCTCACGCTCTAAACACGCCGCCTTCAGCTCTTCAAACTTCGGCCGAGCCACATCTTCGAGCATCGCCTGGTACGCCGCCTTCTCCTGCTTCCCGCGCTTGAGTTGCCACTGCACGCTAAACAACGCCGTCGGATTCACATACGCAAAGATATCAGGCAAGCTAATCTCTTTGATCACCTTCGTCCCCCAGAACGGAGGCGTCGGCATCTCGTTATCCCGCGAAACCTCAGACCGAACCAGCGTGGCAGTCTGCGTCGACTTCGCCCCATCAATCTTTGCCTGGTGCTTGGCAACATTCACATTCCGAGCATCCCGCCGTTCGTTCGCCGCGACAATCAACTCCCCGCTCGTCCCCGCCACGATCGCGTTCATCGTATCAAGCCCATCAAACGCATCCTTCGCGTAATGAAGATCCCCCTCGTACACACTGCTCAGATGCCCCTCGGCATAAGTCCGCGTTAGCGCCGCCCCCCCAAGAAGCACAGGCACATCAACCCCCGCCTCGTTGAGCAGCCCCAAGTTGTCCTCCATCACATTAACACTCTTCACCAAGAGTCCCGACAACCCGATCGCATCGGCCTTCGTCTCATTAAACGCTTTCAAGATCGCATCAATCGGCTGCTTAATCCCAAGATTGTGTACCGTAAACCCATTATTGCTCAGCAGAATGTCAACCAGGTTCTTCCCAATGTCATGCACATCCCCCTTGACCGTCGCCAGCACAATCGACCCCTTGCTGCTCACATCATCCTTCTCCATGTGAGGTTCCAAAATCGCCACCGCACCCTTCATCACCTCAGCACTCTGCAACACAAACGGCAACTGCATCTGCCCAGACCCAAACAACTCACCGACGGTCTTCATCCCCGCAAGCAGATGCTCATTAATAATCTCCAGAGGCTTGTACTTCGTCAATGCCTCAGCGATCGTCTCCCCAAGCCCCTCCTTCTCGCCATCAATAATATGAGCCCGCAACTGCTCCTCAAGCGTCAGATCAACCTTCACCTTCGCCGACGACTGCTCCTCTTCATCCGTAAACAACTCAATCAAGTGCGACAACGGATCATGCTTCTCATCGGTCACCCCCTCAGGAAGCCCCGTACCACCAACACCCTCCGCCCGCCGATCCATCAGCAAATCAACCGCGGCCCCCTTGAGCGAATCATCAATCCTGTGCAAAGGCGTAATCTTTGATGCATGCAAAATCGCACTGCTCATCCCCGCCTCGACCAGTTCATGCAACAGCACCGCATTAATCACCACCCGAGCCGCCGGCTTCAAACCAAACGATACATTCGACAACCCACAAGTCGTCTGCACCTCCGGGAACGCCTCGCAGATCCGCCGCGTCCCCTCAATAAGCGCACTCCCGCTCCGCCGATCCGATTCCATCCCCGTAGACACAGGCAGCACCAACGGATCAATAAACAGATCCGAAACCAGCAACCCATGCACGGAAACCGCCCGCTCGATCGCCCGCGTTGCGATCGACAACTTCCGATCCGCCGTCCGCGCCATCGCGTTCTCGATATCCTCATCAATCGTCCCGATCACCAGCCCCGCCCCGAACTGTTTGGCCATCGCGCACAGCTCATCAAACTTCTCGTCCCCATCCTCAAAGTTCGCACTATTAATAATGCACTTGCCCGCCGCTGCCTTGAGCCCCGCGAGGATCACCTTTGGGTTCGTCGAATCAAGCATCAGCGGCGCATCAACAGACTTCACAATCCGCGACACCACCTCGTGCATATCCCGCGCATTATCCCGCCCCGCAACATCCACATTGATGTCCAAAACATGCGACCCGTCCCGCACCTGCTGCCGGGCGAGCGACACGATCCCATCGAAATCTTCCTCTTCGAGCAGCCGTTTGAACTTCCGCGATCCCGACGAGTTGCACCGCTCCCCGATAATCAAGAACGACAGATCCTGCCGATACTCAACCGCCGAATACAACGAACTACAAGAAGGCACCACAACGGGTTCGGGCCGCGCGACCTTCTCCATCGAATCCACATACGCCCGCAACTTCTCAATATGCGCCGGCGATGTCCCGCAGCACCCGCCGATCGCATCGACCAGGCCCTCATCAATCAAGGGCCGCACCGCCTTGGTAAACCCATCAGGATCCAGCGGGTACACCGTCTGCCCTTCTTCAAGCACAGGTAATCCAGCATTGGGCATCACCGTAATCGGCCGGTCCCATTTCTCAGCCAGCGTCCGCACATGGTTCATCATCTCCACCGGACCGGTCGCACAGTTCAAACCAAGAGCAGCAATCGGCAATGGCCGCAGCGCCTCGATCGCCGCCTCAATAGAACTCCCCACAAGCATCGTCCCCGTCTGCTCAATAGTCACCGACACAAAGATCAGCACAGAGCCGGCATCCCGCCCAAGCTCCGCCTCCGCCTGCCGCACAGATTGCACAGCACACTTGATCTGCAACAAGTCCTGACAAGTCTCAATCAGAACAACATCAACCCCCCCCTCAATCAGCCCCATCGCCGCCACCGCGTATGAATCCCGCAACTCATCAAACCCGATCTGCCCCAGCGTAATCAACTTGGTCCCAGGCCCAAGCGAACCCGCCACAAACCGAGGCTGATCCTCCGTCGAAAACTCATCACACGCCGCCCGAGCAATCGCCGCGGCAGACTTCGACAACGCCCGAGCATCATCCCCCCGATCAAACTCCCCAAGCACATGCGCCGCCGCACCGAAAGTATTGGTCGAAACCACATCAGCCCCGGCCCGCAAATAGCTCCGGTGGATATCCCCAATCTCCTCAGGACAACTCAGCGACAAAATATCCGTACAGTTCTCGCACCCCTGATAATGCGTATCAATATCCAGATCCAGCCCATGGATCTGCGTCCCCATCGCCCCGTCCCACACAAGGACCTTGGTCTTCAAAAGGGCTAAAAGCGGGTGTTCAACTGTTTGCGTGGTCTTTGGCATCGTATATCCTATATTCCGGATGAACGGATTATACATATTTCTGGCGTCTGGTGTTCATGGTATCGTCAAAAAAAGCAATCTTTCGACTCAACGCTCGAAAAAAGCGTCCCAGAGCCATTCCCAGTGACCGTTTGTGACCCCATGACCAAAGAAAAACACCCCACGATTGAATCGCAGGGCGTTTGATAGATCGAATATGACCAGTCGGCCAGCTTACTTCTTGTTCTTGAAGTAGTTGCCAGCGAACTTCTTCTGGAACTTCTCAACACGACCAGCAGCATCCACAAAGGTCGCCTTGCCAGTAAAGAACGGGTGCGAGCCCGACCAAACATCCACTTTCAGCTCAGGAACCGTAGCCCCGACGGTCATCACGACCTCGCCGTTGTAGTAGACCTTGCAGGATGGGTAGAAAGTTGGGTGGGTGTCATTCTTCATTGGTTCATTCCTTCAATGTCCCCGGTTTCCATCCGGAGGGCCTCAACGATAGGCCATCACAAGGGGAAGGTCAATTTCTACCTCGAATCCCCTTCGATCAATGGGCACTCTGAGAGCTCTGAATACTACAATCACTCAATGTCCATAATCCGAACCACAACACTGATCAATGCCCCGAAAACGCGGATTTTCGACCTGGCCCGCAGTATCGATGCTCATATGGCCTCAACCTCTCAGTCCAACGAGCGAGCCGTCGAAGGCTGCACCAGCGGCCTCATCAAACTGGGCCAAACCGTGACCTGGGAAGCAAAGCATCTCGGAATCAAACAAAGGCTCACAGTCCGAATCAGCGCGTTCGATCGTCCAAACAGCTTCGCCGACGAGATGGTCTCCGGGGCCTTCAAGGAAATGCATCATGTCCATCAGTTCCACGCCTTGAGTGAGTCGCAGACTGAAATGACCGATGAACTCCACCTCCGCGCGCCGCTCGGGCTGTTGGGCCGCATCGCCGAGGTGCTCTTCCTCAACGCCTATATGAAACGATTCCTGCTCGCACGCAACCGCGTGCTCAAAGAACTCGCCGAGTCGGATCTATGGAAAGAGTTTCTTCCCAATGATTCCATCGAACGAAAACCAAGGGTATAAAAAACCTCGCCCCGATTTTCGAGGGCGAGTAATGTGTTGAAAGTAGTTTGTGAACTAAAGCAGCGATTCCGGGTTCTGCAGCGATTCCACGATCTCAGCGAGCGCCAAAGCCGCCGTCGCCCCATCCACAACCCGGTGGTCACAAGCCAATGACAATGGCATCAACTTCCCAACCATCAACTGCCCATCCTGTACAACAGCCCCGTCGTACGCCTTGCCAATCGCAAGAATCGCAACCTCAGGATAGTTAATCACAGGCGTCGCAAACCGGCCCGCATGCGATCCCACATTACTGATCGTAAAGGTCGAGCCCATCAACTGCTCCCGCGGGATCGAACGATCACGAGAACTCGCCGCGATCTGTGCGATCGACTGCGCAAGCTCCACAACATTCATCCGGTCGCTGTCACGCATCACAGGCACCATCAAACCATTCTCAGTATCAGTCGCGATCCCAAGATGCACCGCGCCGTACTGAACAATCTCAGCCGCCTCATCATCGACAATCGCGTTCATCGCCCCAAACTTCCCGGCCAATGCCCGCGAAACCGCAGCACAAATAAACGGCAAGAAAGTAATCTTCACGCCTGACTGCGCACTCACTTCTTTCCGCAACGCATCAAGCGCCGTCACATCCGCCTCATCAACAACCGTAAAGTGCACGGCCGTATCCACAGCATGCCGCAACCGATTCGCAATCGTCCGCCGAATCCCCTTGAACGGAATCCGAGCCTCATCCTGACCTGGCCCAACCAAACTCTGCTGAGCCGGGTTCGGGATCGGACGGAACGCCGCAGGCCCCTGATACCCCGGAGCCGCAGGAACCCCGCCCTGCATCGGTGCAGGCGGATACCCATAAGGCATGGGAGGTGGTGGGGGATACCCATAACCGGGAGGTGGCGGTGGGGGTGCATAGCCATATGGCGGTGGAGCAGGATACGGATACGCCGGTTGTGGTGGGTACTGATACCCTTGTGGCGGATACGGCTGCTGGTACTGAGCCGCAGGCGCCTGTTGCGGAGCATGCGCCGCCGGAATCTGCGTCGTAGGCAGGTTCAAAGGCCGACGAGTCTCCGCAGGTCGCGGTGCAATTGCTGGTGCCGGAGCAGATGGAGCCGCAGGTGCTGGTTGAGCCGGAGCCGCGATTGGAGCAACAGCCCCGCCCGATGCCTTCGCACTATCAACATCCTTCCGAGTCACCCGCCCGCCAATCCCAGTCCCCGCGATCGCATTAATATCAACCCCAGTATCCCGAGCATGCCTCCGAACCGCAGGCGACGCAAGCGCCTTGCCATCACTTGACCCCATCCCAGGCGTCGAATCCGACATCTGCCCAACCACAGACCCCTGATCCTCAGGCCGATCTTCTTTCACGGCCGCGGCTGGTTCAGGGGCACTCGCTGTTGGTGCATCATCAGGTCCGCCTTCATAAGTCACAAACGGAGCCCCGACCTTAATCGTGTCCCCATCGGCCCCATGCAGCGTCTTAATCGTCCCCGCGCGAGGCGAAGGCACCTCAACAAGCGCCTTGTCCGTCTCCATCTCCGCGATGACTTCGAGTTCATCAACCGTGTCGCCTTCTTTGACAACCCACTTAATAAGCTCGGCTTCTTCAAGCCCCTCCCCAAGGTCAGGGAGAATAAAGATATTCGGATCAGATGAAACTTTGCCAGCCATATGTTCAGTCCTCTTCGCTTCAATAAGCAGTGGGGGAGTTCAGTTCTTCAATCAATCGTCACGAAATCAAATCAGTACGCCAAACACTCCGTGATCCCCTTCAGGATCCGTGGTGCCTCGGGCAGGTACTCATTCTCCAGCTTGTAATAAGGCATGATCGTGTCAAACCCAGCCACACGCTGAACCGGTGCCTCCAGATGCAGGAAGCATTCTTCCATCACCCGAGCCGCGATCTCCGCCCCGAATCCACCAGTAAGCGGTGCCTCGTGCACAATCACGCATCGGCCTGTTTTACAAACCGATTCCGCAACCGTGTCCATATCAAACGGATAGATCGACCGCAGGTCAATCAACTCCACCGACACATCCTCAGGCAGATTGTCAATCGCCTCAAGACACTGGAAAACCGGGGCCCCCCAGGTCACGATCGTCAGGTCCTCACCCTCAGAAACAACCTTCGCTTCGCCCATCGGGATCTCGTAATACTCATCAGGCACTTCTTCTTTAAAGGTTCTGTACACCCGCTTTGGCTCAAAGAAGATCACCGGATCAGGATCCTTAATCGCGCTGTTGAGCAATCCCTTCGCGTCATAAGGCGTGCAAGGCATCAACACCTTAATCCCCGGCGAATGCGCATAAATCACCTCAGGTGAATCCGAGTGCAGCTCCGGAGCATGAATCCCCCCCCCAACAGGAACCCGCACCGTCATAGGCACCGTCACCGCCGACCGCGTCCGCGTCCGCATGCGAGCCGCATGGTTCACAAACTGGTCGTATGCTGGGCCTAAAAATCCTTCGAACTGAATCTCAGGGATCGGCTTCATGCCCGCAATCGCAAGCCCAATCGCCGTCCCCATGATCCCGGTCTCATCCAGAGGCGTGGAAACAACACGGTCCTCACCATGCGTCGCCATCAAACCTTCAGTCGCCCGAAACACGCCGCCATTGACGCCGATATCTTCACCAAGCAAGATCACATCAGGATCACGCGCCAATGCCTGGTCGAGTGTCGAGGTAATCGCTCCAACAAGTGTTTGTTCTGCCATATCAAATCTCCTCATGCGTGCAACGCATGCATGTGGTTGTTAAGCGTTCTGGTGCTGTGCGCTAAGGCCAATCTGCGAAGGATTCCGCCCGATCGAAGTCGTCCGCATCGTGTCACGCTGAATCTTCAGATCATCAGGCAACTCCGCGTACATGTCATCAAAGAACTCGCTCGCCGTCGGCGTGCTCACAGAAATCGCCGCATCGACAACCTCTTTCACGATCGTCTTGGCCCGCGATTCAAGCTCTTCTTGCTTCTTGTCGTCCCAGACCCCGACCGATTCCATGTACTTGCGTGTACGGATCAACGGGTCCTTCTCAAGCCAGGCATCAACCTCGGATTGATCACGGTACCGACGAGCATCATCGGCCGTCGTGTGGTCTGCAAGGCGATAGGTCACACCCTCAATAAACGAAGGCCCGCCACCCTCGATTGCACGCTTGCGAGCATCGCTCGTCGCCTTGTACACCGCAAAGATATCGTTCCCATCCACCTGAATCGTCGGCATGTCATACGCCAGCGCCTTCTGCGCCACCGTTGCCGAGTTCATCTGCTGCTCCCGAGGCAGCGAGATCGCCCAAGAGTTGTTCTGGCAATAGAAAATACAAGGCACCTGCATCACAGACGCAAAGTTCATCGCATTATGGAAATCACCCTCCGAGGTCGCCCCATCACCAAAGTAGGTAATCGCCGCCCGGTCCGCTTCCTTCCGCTGCTTAAACGCCCAAGCGATCCCCGTCGCATGGAGCATGTGCGTCCCGATCGGAACCGACAAAGGCGTGATGTTCACGCCCTCAGGAAACTTCGATCCCCGCTCATCACCCATCCAATACTGGATCACATAATGCATCGGCATCCCGTGCATAAACAACGCCGCGTTCTCCCGGTACGAAGGCACGATCCAGTCGTTCCCCTTCACCATCGCCAGAGCAGACCCAACCGCATTGGCCTCCTGCCCCTTGTTCTGCGGATAAGTCCCCATCCGCCCAGACCGCTGCAACTTAAACGCAATCTCATCAAGCTCTCGGCACACCCGCATCTGCTCATACAAATACACCACCTGATCATCACTCAGCGTGTCCTTGGCAAGTTTTTTATCCAGCACCCCATCCTCATCAAGGATCTGCAGGTGCTCAATCTTCGCTTCATACACAGTATGGTGTGGCATAAAAATCTCCTAACCAGCGGCACCGGGGAACAACCGCGCTGCCGTCGATTCCAAGCGACGCACGAGCAGTTCCAAGGCTCACCATTGGGACTCAACTATAGGTTCAACACATCGCTTTGGCAGAAAAAACCGGGGCATCGCAAACGCTTACCCCGGCTCGACTTTCAAGACCGTTTAAGACAACACGCTCCGTTTAGTTGAGCTGCTCAATCGTCTCGCTCATGTGCTCTCGCCCAGTAGAACCCGCATCCTCAAGCCCGGTCCCAGGGAACTGCTTGATGTGATCCTGCTTGAGCTCACGCCCCGTCCCCTTATCGCTCGGCGAGCTCTCAGGAATCGCAAACAAGTTGTTCTCAAGCGTACTCGAATGCGTCAATGCAGCCTTCGCGGCAGTCAGCATCGTGTCGTCCGCATTCTCGTGCAACCCACGGAACGCGTCATGAATCGCAAGCTCCGCAAGATCAAAGAAGTGAATCGCGCTCGCCTTGTTCCGCTCAAACTCGGTCCCGGACTCGTTGTTCCGGAGATCCATATCAAGCCGCGACAAGGTACACGCCCACCCATGCAGATACAACGCCGCATCGGCCAGCCGTGCTTGCGTCACCTGAGCCGTCACAATCGCCGCGTCCTTCTTCTTTGAAATCACCTTGAACTGATAAGTCAGCTCCGAAATCAGCCGGCACATCCGTGCCCCATACGGGCTCAACGATGGATGCAGCTTGGTCATGCTCGGTGCCTTATTCCGAATCCCAAGGAACACCTCGCGACCCAGCGGCAACGCCGCCTTGATCATCGTCGGCGTGAACTTCTTATTATCCGCCATGTCCTTGATCCCAAGCATCTTCTCAGCAAGCTGCTTGCCGCCGTACGCAAAGATAAACGACTGCATCACCTCATTAGCACCCTCAACAATCGTATTGATCCGAGAGTCGCGGAAGATCCGCTCAAGCTCGTTCTCGGCCATCGTCCCCTCGCCGCCCATGATCTGCAGCGCATTATCAACCGTCCGCCACCCCATCTCCGAACAGAAGACCTTACAAGTCGCCGTCTCAAGCATAATGTCCGCATCATGACGATCCAGCATCCCAGTCGTCATGTACAGCATCGAATCCATCGCGTAGCAGTACGCCGACATCTTCGCGATCTTCTGCTGCACAAGCTCAAAGTCCGAAATCGGACGCCCGAACTGATGCCGCGTCTGCGACCACTTGATCGACTGATCCATCGCGGTCTTTGCTCCGCCGAGCATCCCGGCAGACAATGTGCAACGCCCATAGTTCAAACAAGTCAACGCAAGCCCGAGCCCCTTGCCCTCTTTATGCAGCAAGTTCTTCTTGGGCACCTTCACATTATTAAACCGGATCCGCGCCTGCCAGGTACCCCGGATGCACATCTTGCTCCGGTTCTTAGAGAAAATATCAACGCCTTCCATATCAGGCGTAAGAATCAGAGCCGTGACCCGATCCTTCCCGTCAATTTTCTGGACACCCATCACCGTAAACAGCCCAGCGATCGCCCCGGAGGTCGCCCATTTCTTCTCACCATTCACAATGTAGTGCTCGCCGTCCTCGGTCAGCGTGATCGTCGTCTCCTGACCACCCGCATCACACCCCACCTGAGGCTCAGACAAACAAAAAGCACTGAGCCACTCCCGAGCAAGCTTGGGCAAGTATTCCTTCTTCTGATCATCAGTCCCATACAGCATCAACGCCTTGCACCCGATCGACTGGTGAGCCGATACCAGCACCGCTGTAGACCCACACCGCGACCCAAGCGTCTCAAGCACCCGGTTGTACGAGGTGATCCCCATCCCCAGACCCCCGAACTCCTTGGGAATCGTCATCCCGAGCACGCCAAAGTCAAAGAGTTTCTTGAGCACCCACTCCGGGATGTACTCCTCCTGATCAATCTCCACAGCGGGATGCTCTTCTTTGAGATACACCTTGAGCTTCGCGACAAGCTCATCACACTCACGCCGCTCATCAGCAGAGACCCTGTCCATCTCCGGATACGGAAACAACAGCTCTTCTCTCAGGTTCCCCCAGAAGAAGTTCTTGACAACCCCCATCTCCGATGGCTCAGGCCCAAGCAAAGTCTCCGCATCCGCGATCATCTTAATATCGCGTTCCGAAACGCCCTTCATTTCCTTCAGGTCTGCATTCTGAATCTTCGCCATGGTGTCAACTCCTTAAAGAATTCTCGATGACCAGCTTTCATGTTCATCGGGTGGTTTTGATCTCTTATTTCTTACTCTTGTCAAAGAACGCATTGATCGCATCCTGCGCCGGCTGCGTATGCCGTAGTTTGACCAAGTGGTCCCGCTCACACTGAACCGCCGCCCCCCATCCAGACGCAATCCCAACCCCAACCGCATCACACACCGCTTCGGTATGCTCCTCAGTCCCAAGCTCCCCGCGTGCCTCAACCAAAGCCCCCTGCATCTCGGCGCTATTGGTTTCATCAATACACCGCGAAGGCCGCCCCTCGCGAGTTGGCTTCTCTTGAGCCCCAACCCAAGCCCGAGCAGCCCCGAGCAGTTCATCCGCAGACGAAACCGTCACATCAAAGATCCCCATCTCATCCGCCTTGTCAGACTTCATCGCACGACCATTCGCAGTCGCAACAACCGCGTCCTTCGCATCAATCCGAGCAACCAACAAGTTCGTCCCCCCCCACCCAGGACAAATCTTGAGCCCCGCCTCAGGCAGCCCAATCAAAAACGGCTTCCCCTCCGGCTCAATCAACCCAACAAGCCCATCACAATGCATCGCCAGTTCCAAACCACCCCCAAGCACCGTCGAATGAATCGCCGCAGCAGTGGGGCACTTCAAATCCGCAATCTTCTGGAATACCTTCGCCCCAAACTCAAGATACTCGTGCAGCCCCGCATCATCCATCGCCATGATCGCTTTCAAGTCCGCACCCGCCACAAACGCCCTCGGCGCCGAAGAAGCCAACACAAACCCACCCAAATCACTCGGCAGCGTATCCAGCGTCGCATCAAGACGATTCAAAAGTGATTCATCAATCACAACAACCGGCCGCCCAGGCTGATCCAATGTCAACACCGCAATCACGGCACCATCACCATTCGTGCTCAGCTCAACAGGCAGTAAATCTTGAACCACAGGAATGTCTCACTCTTGCGGAGGAGGATCGTGCATTTGTGCAACAATCACCGCACGGATCCGCAGCTCCATCGGTCACGGATCATATGCAACCCACCCCCAAATTGACACCCAGAATCCTCCCCTGAATCCCTCCACAAATCAGGCCTTCTCTTCCTCCCTCTCCCATTCTGATGGGAGAGGGCCGGGGTGAGGGCTCCCAGACTTCTCCTCTTCCCTACTCCCCCTCTGACCTATCTTGTCTTGCCGGGTGCCATGGCTTGACCGTCTTCGGCAAGCCATGTCTTTGTCTTTTCTTCTCATCTCACCCCAACACCGCCGGGTGCCATGGAGACGCCGTCTTCGGCTTCTCCATGTCTTCACCCCAACCGAGCCATCAACACCGCCTGAGCCTCCGCCGTCCCAAGAACCCCCGCACTCAACTTCGCCCCACGCAGAACCATCGCAGGATCCACCGTCCCATCAATCACATTCAACAAATCCTTCGTCGCCGCCAAAGCCTTCGGCCCCCCAGATGCCAACCGCTCCGCAATCTCAGTCGTCAACGATTCAAGCCCCTCCCGATCCGCCGCCAAATAATCAATCAACCCAAGCTCATGCCCCCGCGTCCCAGACATAATCCCCCCCATCAACATCGCCATCCGCGCCCGCCCGGCCCCCATCTTCGCCACCACCCAAGGAGCAATCACCGCCGGACACAACCCCAAATCAACCTCAGGGAATCCAACCTTTGCATCTTTATGAGAAACAGTCACATCACACACACAACTCAGCCCACACCCCCCCCCAATCGCCGCCCCATTCACTGATGCAACAGTCACCATCGGCAACGACCGAATCTTCATCGTAAGTTCCGCCAAACTCGTCAACAATTTTTCCCCAAGCGAAGCATCCCCCGAAACCTCAATCACCACCGCCTTCAAATCCATCCCCGCACAAAAAGACTTCCCAGCCCCAGTCAACACCAAAACCGAACAGTCTGTGTCAGCCAACTCATCCACCCGGCTGTGCATCGCCTCAAGCAACCCCAGCGACATCGAGTTCCGCGCCTCCCCCCGATTCATGGTCAAAGTAGCAATCCGTCCCTCAGTCCTCAGCAATGCAAGTTCACTCATACCTCCATCCTATCCGGGTACCTCGACGAATGATTCTGATACTTCTTCGGGTTTTTTTCTTCCCATTTGATGGGAAAGGGCTCCGATTGAACACTCTTAAAATTTTGCTTCGATACACCCTGCTTTCAACGAACAGGGTACACAAATGGAGTGGTCAGTAAAAAGTCCCTGTGCATCAAAATTTAACACAAAATGATCACCGCAGTTATGGATTGAGACCGATGTGAGCTGAAGCATACCTTTGAACTGGTCCTCATCCATAATCGGGGCATCTTTCTCACGCCATCCGGTATTATATGTTTCGAGCAGTTCTTCGACAGCCAGCGCCTTTGCTTCTTCTAACCAATGTTCCAAGTTGTTTATCACCAGATTCGATGTTGGAAGTAAAGATGAAAAATTTGTAACCGACTTTGCTTGTACGCTCAGTTCTACATGTTCGTTGAGTTTTCCCTCAAACCACCCGACAGATCGATTGAGCTTAAAATGACCAAGATGAGGATCGCTGTAGTCTACAGGTTCCTTGAGTACTTTGACAAAAGCCCGGAGTTCCTCGTCCACATGTTCGGCATTCACAATTTCAGAAGCCCACGCCTGCAACTCCCCTCGCGGATGCTGAGCAACACGAGCCCTGATGTGAACTAGCCGGTATGGGTAGATCGGTGTTTCAGGGCCGTTCTCAAGAAGCATTTCTACATACAACTCATCAGTGTGAATCTTGTCATCCCCAAACTTCCATGCTCCGAGTGTAAATCTTGTTCTTTCTGGTCCCGTTCCATTTTTGAAACCGTTCCCTGCCGCTCCGTTTAAATCCAGAACGCCATACAGATCGCCTTCCTCCATTGTGTTGATGAGATCAACAAACTCCTGGTCCTCACGCTCAAGCTTGGCAAAGAAATCTTCTGAATCATGCATTGTAAACTCTACGCAACTTGAATGGGCCCGCCAAGTCATGTCATCCCCACAACTCCCCAAGCATCTCCCGCTCCTCATCACTCCCCACCCGCGACAACGAAACCCCCAACCCCTCACCGGCTCGCCCCGCCACCCCCTCCGTCAACTCATTGAGCAACCCCTTCGTCGCCCGAACCCCAACCCCAGGCTTCCCCGCAAGCACCCCCGCCATCTCCATCGCCCGCCCCTTCACATCCCCGGCCCCCTCCACCAACTCATGCACCAACCCTAACTCAAAACACCGCACCCCATCAATCAACCCCGGATCAAGCATCAACGCCCGCCCCGCCCCCGCAGGCACAGCCGACATCAAAAACGCCGCCGAAACCGCAGGCGAAACCCCAATCTTCACCACCGGATACCCCAACTTCGCCCCCCGATCCGCCACAACAACATCCGCCCCCCCAAGCATCGCGCACCCCCCAGCAATCGCGCACCCATGCACCCCAAGCACCACAGGCACCACGCACTCCCGCATCGCCACCACACACGAAGACAACCCCGTCAACAACGCCCGCATCGTCTCCCCAGTTTCATCCGCAGCACAAACCTTCAAATCAAACCCAGCACAAAAAACCTTCCCCGCCCCAAGCACCACAACCGCTTTCGTATCTTCAGAAATCCCCCGAACCGCCGCCTCAAAATCAACCAACATCGACGGCAACATCGCATTCCGCTTCTCCCCCCGATCAAGCGTTATCGTCGTCACCAAGTTCTTAGTGTGTACCTTGATCATTTGATCAGTCCCCCCGCAAACAACGACGCCCTCATCATCGCCTCCCGATCAACATTTGTCGTGAGCCCCGCCGCCTCAACCGCATCCAAAACCGCCAAAGTCGAAACATTCCCCGGCGCCCGCGATGTTTCCGTAGAAGCATAAGGGCACCCACCAAGACCCCCAGCCGAAGAATCAAACGACCGAACCCCAACCTCCAAAGCCCGCTCAATACACGCCCCAGCATTCCCAAAGGTATCGTGCAGATGCAAGGTTAAAGTCGGATCACCAAAGTCATTGACCGCCCGCCCATCAAGCCGCTCCATGACTTCTAAAAGCACCTGCTCAATCGAATCCGGATCACCCGCCCCAATCGTGTCCCCAAGATCAATCTCATCCACCCCAAGCTCCAGCAACCCCGACACCACATCCCCAACCTGCTCCGCCGACACATCCCCATCAACCGGGCACCGCACAATACAAGAAACATACCCCCGCACCATCAACCCCTGCTCCTTGGCCCTCGGAATCAACGCCCCAAACCGCTCAAGAGTCTCTTCGATGCTCGCATTCGTATTCTTCTGCGAGAACCCCTCAGAAGCAGCCGTAAACACCGCCACCTTATCAATCAACCGCTCTACCCCATGCACCTGACGAGCATCCGCATTCACAGCAAGAGCCCCCTCAAACCCCCGCTCATTGGGAACCAGCGCCGAATAAATCATCCCCTCAGGCTTCCCCCCCGCAATCAACCCAAACAACTCAGCCGCATCCCCCAACTGAGGCACCCACTTGGGCGACACAAACGAACTCACCTCAACCTCATCCACCCCCGCCCCCTCAATCGCCCGGACCAACGCCGCCTTATCCCCAGTCTCCACAACCCCACCCTCGGCCTGCAAACCATCCCGAGGAGCAACATCTGTAATCCGTACCGTTTCCATGCCCACAGTCTATTCGAGTTATCGCCCCAAGACCGACCCCCCAAGCACCACTTCACCCGTCTATACCGATTATCCCGCCCCACGCCGCCCACCACGACAACTCCCCCCGCAATCCCCGTGCATCGCGATTCCTGAATTGCATATTTATGTAGAGCCGCTCGTGGAAGCGTCTCAGAAATCGCAAGCACCAGGAGAACACCAACATGAAAACTCAAAATGCCGCCATCGCCACCGCTGTCATGATCATGGCCGGGACCGCCTATGCCGATGTCGCCCGCGTCGGAGAGTTCGACTCCCTACAGTTCGAAGGCTTCGACAACGAGCAATGGACATTCGAATCTGAAACCAAACTAGTCTTCGGCGGAATCGGCGAAGTCTTCGCTTCAGACAGCGGCTGGATCCACACCACCGGCTCATGGGGCCTCTCAAGCGGAGACTGGAGCGGACGCACAACCGCCTACGACGGCTCAATGCTCGGAAACACCCGAGGCTCAATCATCTACCGCTTCGATCAAACCCAGCACACCTTCGGTGGCTTCTTCGCCACCATCGCAGATGTCGCAGACGGCACCGTCAAGTTCTTCGGCTCAGACGATGCACTCGTCGGAGAAAGCACCCTCGCCGCCGCAGTCGGAGGCGAATGGTCATGGAACGGCTGGGCACTCCAGGAAGGATTCAACCGCGTAGAAGTCACCGCAAACTACAACGACGGCGCCGGCGGCTTCCTCATGCACGACTCAGTCCGAGTCATCTCGGCCGCAATCCCAGCACCAGGCGCCCTCGCCATGCTCCTCACCGGCGGCCTCATCACCACCCGCCGCCGCCGTTAACACAAAAACCACTTCAATCCCCGCCCCGCCCTACAAAGGGCGGTTTTTTTCATGTCTTTCGGGTGCCACCATTCGTTGTTTCGGCGTAGTAGTGGCTTCTCTTGTATTCATCCGGTGCCCTCCTTCGACCGTCTTCGGCGAAGGAGGTCTTAGTAAGGCGAACCCTCACTCAAACCAAATCATACCTGCAAAACCCCAGTCTTAAACCCAACCGAATAATCCCACCCCTGATTCGCAGCATCCAAAGATGCAATAATCTCATCCCGAGTCAAGTGCGGCTCAATGATCCGATCAACCCACCCCCTCGCAGCTCCATGCCGAATGTCCTGCTGCTCGTTGTACGAATCGCCGACCGCATCCAGAATCGCCTGATGCGTCTGGGCATCAATCTCCTCACCCTTCCGAGCCCGTGACCGTTCCTCGATCATCGCAAGAACACCAGTCGCCGATCCCGCACCCATCACAGCGCATTTAGACCCCGGCCAAGCCAACGCCACAAACTGATCAAACGCCCGCCCACACATCGCATAGTTCCCCGCACCAAACGACCCCCCAAGAATCACAACAATCTTCGGCACAACACAGTTGCTCATCGCATTGACCATCTTGGCCCCAGACCGAATAATCCCCGCCTGCTCCGAATCCCGCCCAACCATAAACCCAGTCGTATCGTGCAAGAACACAATCGGGATCTTCCGCTGATTGCAATCCATAATAAACCGCGACGCCTTATCCGCGCTGTCATCATAAATCACCTTAGGCATATTGCTCGACTTACTCGGACCCGCCTTCCCACCAGCCATCTGCCGCTCAGTAAGCTTCCCCTGATTCGCAACAATCCCGCACGCATGCCCCCCGATCATCGCATACCCGCACACCAGCGACTCCCCAAACTCCGCCTTGTACTCATCAAAGTCCGGGCAAAGCACCTGCTCCCCGTCCACAGTCTTCGCCCCAGTATCAACAATGCAAGAAATGATCTCCTTCACATCGTACTGCTGCCCCGCCTTGTCCGTGAAGATGTCGTACACATCCATCACATCCCGATGCGAATGCTGCCGCTTCCGTTCGCTGGCATCAACACCGGCCTTACGATCCGGGTACTTCGCAACCAGCGACCGCAGCCGCTCGATGCACGCCTCATCGTTGGGCTCCCGAAAATCAATCGTCCCCGAAATCTGAGCATGCATCTCCGCGCCCCCAAGATCCTCATCCGACACATCCTGCCCGATCGCCGCCTTCACCAGCGCCTGCCCAGCAAGATACAACCCTGACCCTTCGGTCATCAAAAGCGTGTCACACAAAACAGGCAGATACCCACCCCCCGCAACACAGAACCCCATGATCGCCGCAATCTGCGGGATCCCCTGAGCGCTCATCACCGCGTTGTTCCGAAAGATCCGACCAAAGTCATCCGTATCAGGAAACACATCCTCCTGCATCGGCAAAAACACCCCCGCCGAATCGACAAGATAAATCAAAGGCAACTTCGCCATCATCGCCATCGTCTGCGCCCGAATAATCTTCTTACAAGTCATCGGAAAGAACGCCCCGGCCTTCACCGTCGCGTCATTGGCAATAATCATGTGCCGAACCCCCTGCACGCTGCCGATCCCCGTCACCACCCCAGCCCCCGGAGCACCCCCAGCTTCCGCGTACATGTTGTAAGCCGCCCACAACCCAAGCTCCTGAAACCCCCAATGAGAACCGTTGTCCTTATCAACCAGCAGCCCAACCCGCTCCCGAGCCGTCAGCCGCCCCTTCCCATGCTGCCGCTCAATCGCCTTACCCCCTCCGCCAAGCTCGATCTTAGATTCAATGTCAAGAAACGCAGTCGTCACATCACGCAGATTGGTCGGTGCTTGGTCCATGGCAAAGAGGATAGGAGCAATACCCAAGTTCTTCCCGATCTTGCCCCGCTAGCCCAAAGTTGAATGCGAGTTGCAACCCACCCAAATTCAGATTACCCTACCCCCATGAACCAACCCCAAATCCACCGTTTACTAACCCTCCTGTCCCTCTGCATCTTCGCATCGGTATCAGCCCTCGCCACCGCCCAAGACGATGCCAAACCAGACGCTAATCCAGCCCCCGAAACCCCGCCCCCCTTCGTCGTCTACCCAGACGAATCCTCAATCACCTACCACTCCGTCACCATCAACAACCAGCTCATCCACTACCAAGCCACCGCAGGCACCATCACCCTCGCCAAACTCTCCGGTGAACACGAGCCCACCGCTCAAATGTTCTACATCGCCTACCACAAACTCGATACCCCATTTGACCCACAAGCCGACCCCGCAATCGATCCCGCATTCCCAGACCCCACAACCCGCCCGATCACCTTCTCCTTCAACGGCGGCCCAGGATCAAGCTCCGTCTGGCTCCACCTCGGAACCTTCGGGCCCAAACGAGTCAACCCCGCAGACGACTTCGGAAACCCAGGACCACCGCCCTACGCACTCGTAGAAAACGAATACTCACTCCTCGACCAATCAGACTTCGTCTTCATCGACCCCGTCGCCACCGGATACTCAAGAGCCGCCAAAGACAACAACCCCAAAGATTTCCACGGCGTATCCCAAGACATCCGCTCAGTCGCCGAGTTCATCCGAATCTACCTCGGGAAAGAACAACGCTGGGGCAGCCCCAAATACATCGCCGGAGAATCCTACGGCACAACCCGCGCGGCCGGACTAGTCGACGAACTCCAATCCACCCACGGCATCTCACTCAATGGCGTCGTCCTCATCTCCGCCATCATGAACTTCCAAACCGCACGCTTCGATGTCGGAAACGATGTCCCCTACCCCCTCTACCTCCCCTCCTTCGCCGCCACCGCCCGCTTCCACAACCAACTCTCATCCAAATACCAGAAAATGGACATTGAGAAGTTCATGAGAGAAGTCGAAAGCTACGCCATGAACGACTACACCCTCGCCCTGGCCCAAGGCGACCAGCTCTCAGACAACGCCCGAAACAAAATCGCCGACAAACTCGCAAGCTACACCGGCCTCACGAAAGACTATGTCCTCCAAACAAACCTCCGCATCAACATGCCAAGGTTCCCCAAAGAACTCCTCCGTGACGAGGGCAAAATCATCGGCCGCCTCGACGCCCGCTTCACCTCATGGGACCGTGACGACGCCGGCGACTCCTACGAGTTCGACCCTTCATACGCCGCCATCCAAAGCATCTACACCGAAGGCATGAACGCCTACCTCCGTGACGACCTCAACTACGCCAGCGACATGCGCTACGAAATCCTCACCAGCGTCTGGCCATGGTCATACAGAGGAGTGGGGGACAACCAATACCTCAATGTCGCCGAACGCCTCCGAAAAGCAATGCACAAACGCCCCGACATGAAGGTCTTCATCGCCAACGGCTACTACGACCTCGCAACACCATACTTCGCAACCCAGTACACCATCAACCACATGTTCCTCCGCCCAGAAGTACGCAACAACATCTCCATGCACTACTACGAAGCCGGCCACATGATGTACGCCCATCGCGACATGCTCGCCAAACTCAAAGCCGACCTCGACACCTACTATCAATCACGCACGGAGTAATCAAAATCTTAAAAAGCATTGAGTCTCATTCGCAACTCGACAAGCCCTGTGTTCCATTCTTCAAAAGCTAGACAAAGTAAAAACCGCAGAGTTTGTGGCGCACAGAGAAAGAATCCAAACTCAGATCCCAATACTATAACTCAATCAATCAACACAGGAGCTACACCATGTTCGGATTCCCACCATTGCCACCCTTCGAAGGCATGCACCCAATCGTCGTCCACTTCCCCATCGCCATCCTCATGATCGCATGGCTACCAATCCTCCTCGCGCTCGCCGACAAAAAACGACGCAATCACTGGATCACCTCCGCCTTCCTCCTCCTCGTCCTAGGCACCCTCTTCTCCTTCGGAGCCGTCCTCACCGGCGAAGCCACCGAAGATGTCGTCGACAAAGGATCACAACTCCTCGAACAAGCCGTCCATCAACACGAAGAAACCGCAGAGATGGCACGCAACATCTTCATCGCATTAACACTCCTCGCCGCCGCCGTCCTCTTCGTCCGCGCAAAGGCCCCCGAAGCCAAAAAGAAAACAGCATCCTCTATCGGAGGCGTCTTCATCGCCGCCCTCTACATCTTCGGCATCATGACCCTCGCAAACGCATCCCACCAAGGCGGCGTCCTCGTCCACGACCTAGGAATCCACGCCCCAGTAGGAACCTTCGACCCCGCAACCCTCGAATCCTCTTACGAATCACACGAAGATGACGATTGATCACAAGCAGCGATGACCCGCAGCAGCACCCGCTGCACAACAAAATCACGAATTATGGTCTGGAATATGTAAGTTCATCGCTTGTATTGAAGCGGGATCTCAAGTATCATGGAGCCATTCCATGCAAAGGGTCCAATTTTGAATCATTATATAGTTTTATTCCTCGCCATATTCACTCTGTTCACCACTCCCACCGCCGCCGATGGCCTGCTCTGTACAAACTACGATGTCATCAGCACCACCCAAACCATCGGATCCGCAAGATACACAACCATCAAAGACAACCTCGCCTATGTCTCCACATCCAGCCCAAGCGGGCTTGAAATTTACGACATCCAAAACCCCCGCAGCCCCAAACTCCTCAGCCGCTCCGAATCACCTTGGGTCAACAAACTCCACATCGCCGGCGACTACGCCTTCAGCGCAACATCGTCCAGGAACTTGGCCGTATTCAATATCGCCGATCCAGCAAACCCATTCCTAGTTGACTATGTCAGATTCGATGAATGGATTGAAGACATCGCAACCGATGGGGACAATCTCTTTATTCTCTTCTTTGAACTGGGACTCAACATCTACGACATATCCGGAGCCCCCCCTGAAAACTACGATATCCAACACACCGCTCATTACGAGCCGGCGAACTTCACCCCATCAGAACTCGCCGCCCATGGGAACAAAGTCTACCTCGTTTCCGAGACCGAGCTCCGCATCCTCGACACCTCCGACGCCTTTAACCCAGTCCCACTGGGTACACTCCAAACAACCTTCAAAAACGGCCCATACGGCATCAAACTCTTCGATCAAACCATTGTCATCAAAGCATCGGACCCAAGATTCATCTCCATAGATGTCAGTGACCCTCAAAACCCTACTCAAACGACCGTGATAGAGAATGACTCGCTCCCATCAAGCAATGGTTTCCACTTCACTGAAAATCGCTTCTATCAATCAGGCCACAGTGATGGCCTAGCCGTATACGACATTTCCAATCTCGCTGACATCAACCAACTCGGATTTCTTCGGCTCCCGTCAAATGGCTCCAGTTTTCAACTCGACACCGATCCCAACCACCCCGGGCTCGGCTACATCAGTAACCTTGGGAGCGGGCTTACCCTGGTCGACCTCAACACCGTCCCAGCCCAACCGCCCATCATCCAGACTGTTCCCACCGAATCCGTCGCAGGCCACGATACCGCCGATGATCTCCTCGCCGTCGTCACCGTCATCCACCCCGACAGCAACTGGTACTATGACCTCAACCTCTACAACGCCCCAGACCTGCTCAATCCAGAACTCCTCAGCACCACCCGCCTCTCAAACTCAACCGCCAATATCCAACTCGCCGGCAACATCGCCTACATGCTCACCCGTGATCAAAACTGGGGCACTGATCTCCACCTCTACAGCATCGCCGACCAATCCAACCCAGTCCCTGTTGCCATATACAATCTCGAATCCTCCATCCGAGAGTACCTCATTGTCGATTCAATAGCCTACCTCGCAACAAACGACGAGCTCCAAGTTGTCGATTTCTCGAATCCCTCTACCCCCGTTCTCCTAGGCTCACACCCGCTGCCCCAAAATCCAAATCAAATAATTCTCGAAGGCAGCACGCTCTTCTTAGCCGGAACAGGACTCCTCAGTTCGTACGATGTCAGCGACCCAACAAACCCCGCCCTCATATATCAAGGTTCGCTCCCAGGAGGTAGCGCGACCATCGATGTCCAAGGCCAATACGCCTATGTGAGCTGGTGGGGGCCAGAGAATCCATCAGCATCCGGAGAATACGAAACCGGATTCAAAATCATCGACATCAGCAATCCAAAGAATCCAACCCTCCTCACCTACTTCCACGACTCCGGCCTCTCCTGCGAAGCACTCACCATCATCGACAACACCCTCTACTGCGCCAACCGATGGGGAGGCATCTCCATCTACGATGTCACCGACCCACTCGCACCATCAAAAATCACAAGCTACGGCTCCCTCGGAAATCCCGATGGCATCGAAGTCAATATCAAAAACCAAACCGCCAAAATCCAAGGCAACAGAATCTCCATCCTCGACCTCTCAAACGACTGCGGCCCATGCCCAAACGACTACACAAACGACGGCATCATCAACTCCTCCGACATCTTCGCATTCATCAACCTATTCAAACAACAAGACCCCATCGCAGACCGAACCTTCGACGGCCACTGGGACTTCTACGACATCAGCAGCTTCCTAACAGACATCGCCCAAGGCTGCCCCTAAAACCAAATTCTCACCAAGCCAATCACCGTCCCATATCCACACCCAAGAATTTCCAAGCCTGGCCGGTATTTTTGGTCTTTACAGACACCCACAACACGATATACTAAGAGCATATATAACCGCATCTCGGCATTGATTTCACATGCAGAGTTATGTTCGGAACCCAAAGTATGTTACAAACCACCCGCTCCCATCTCGCCAGAGCCACCATCGCTCTTGCAACCCTCTCCACCTTCACAACCCTCCCCGCCGCAGGCCAAACCATCAACGAAGACTTTAAACTCATTACCTCCGATGGATTGCCAAATGGTTTATTTGGATACTCCATTGCCATCTCCAAGGGTGTTGTCGCCGTAGGGGCGTTCTCGGATGACGAGAACGGAAACAACTCTGGTTCAGCGTACCTCTTTGATGCGTCCACTGGGGCGCAACTCTTCAAACTCCTCGCAAGCGATGGGGCGGATGGAGATTTCTTCGGGCTCTCTATTGCCATCAATAAGGGCATTGTCGCCGTAGGAGCGCAAAATGACAGTGATAACGGCTTCAGATCAGGTTCTGCATATCTCTTTGACGCCTCCACAGGTGAAGAGTTGTTCAAGCTCCTTCCCACCGATGGCCAGACAGGTGATTCCTTCGGATTTTCAACCTCCATCAACAACACAATCGCGGCCGTAGGCAGCATCCTTGGCGGCGACAACGGCATCGGTTCCGGATCAGTGTACCTCTTCGAAGCCACCACAGGCATGCAAACCGCCAAACTCCTCCCCGATGACGGCGCAGCAAACGACCAGTTCGGCCACTCCATCGCCATCGACAACAGCATCATCGCAATCGGTGCCATCAACGCAAACAACGCCGCTGGTGCCGCATCCCTCTTCGACGCCTCCACCGGCGACTACCTCGCCGACCTCATCCCAACCGACGGAAAAGCAAATAACCAGTTCGGAAACTCCATCGCAATATCCAACAACATCGTCGCCGCAGGCGCATGGCACGACGACGACAACGGCACAGACTCCGGCTCCATCTACATCTTCGACACCAACTCCGCCCCAACCTGCCCCGCCGACCTCACCGCCGACGGCTCCCTCGACTTCTTCGACATCGCCGCCTTCCTCACCCTCTTCTCCTCCGGCGATCTCGCCGCAGACTTCACCAACGACGCCCAGCTCGACTTCTTCGATATCTCCGCATTCCTAACCGCCTTCTCCGCAGGCTGCCCATAAGCAAATCCCGGTACCCTCGTTCGACTTGGGGGGCATCTTCGGCGAAGGAGGTTTTCGCGCAAGCAACGCTATAATTCACCCATGCTCCGCCTCACCCAAATCTCACTCCCACTCAACCACCCCCCCGAAGCGATCGCCAAAGCCGCCGCCTCACGCCTACGCATCAGGCCCGAAAATCTAATCTCCTGCACAGTCTTCCGCCAAGCCCACGACGCACGCAAAAAAAACGCCATCCTCCGAATCTACACCCTCGATGTAGAAGTCAACGACGAACCCGCCATCCTCGAGCGATTCGCCGACGACCCAAGCATCAAGCAAACCCCTGACATGGCCTACCAGTTCGTCGCCCATGCACCAGAGAACACAAACCATCAACGCCCACTAGTAATCGGAGCCGGCCCCTGCGGCCTATTCACCGCCCTCCTCCTCGCACAAATGGGACTCAAACCCATCATCCTCGAACGCGGAAAAGCAGTCAAACAACGCACCCAAGACACCTGGGGCCTCTGGAAAAAATCAATCCTCGACCCAGAATCAAATGTCCAGTTCGGAGAAGGCGGCGCCGGCACTTTCTCCGACGGCAAACTCTACTCCCAAGTCAAAGACCGCCGCTTCCTAGGACGAAAGGTCCTCACCGAGTTCGTCAAAGCCGGCGCACCACCAGAAATCCTCATCGACGCCCACCCACACATCGGCACCTTCAAACTCGTAAAGATAGTCGAAAGCATAAGAGCCCAAATCGAATCCCTAGGCGGAGAGTACCGCTTCGAAAGCCGAGTAACAGACCTCGACATCCAAACCAAAACCGACGGCACCCGACAAATCCAAGGCCTCACACTCGCCAACGGCGACCACATCAAATCAAACCACATCGTCCTCGCCGTAGGCCACAGCGCACGCGACACCTTCGAGATGCTCCACGACCAAGGCGTCTACATCGAAGCCAAACCCTTCTCCCTCGGCTTCCGAATCGAACACCCACAATCCATCATCGACGCCGCAAGATTCGGAAAAAACGCAGGCAACCCAGTCCTCGGCGCCGCAGACTACAAACTCGTCCACCACGCATCCAACGGCCGCGATGTCTACAGCTTCTGCATGTGCCCCGGAGGCACCGTCGTCGCCGCAACCTCCGAAAAAAACTGCGTAGTCACCAACGGCATGAGCCAATACTCAAGAGCCGAACGCAACGCCAACGCCGGCATCGTCGTCGGGATCACCCCCGAACAAGACTACCCTGGCGGCCCCCTCGCCGGAATCGAATACCAACGCAAATGGGAATCCGCCGCATACATCGCCGGCGGCAGCACCTACGCCGCCCCAGTCCAACGCGTAGGCGACTTCATCGCCGGCCGCCCCAGCACCTCCCTAGGCCAAGTCATCCCCTCCTACACCCCCGCAGTCCTCCCAACCGATCTCACCCCCTGCCTCCCAGACTTCGCCATCGAAGCCATCCGCGAAGCCCTCACAATCTTCGGCCAAAAAATCCGCGGCTACGACATGCCCGACGCCATCCTCACCGCCGTAGAAACCCGAACCTCCTCCCCAATCCGAATCACCCGAGGCAAAGACTTCCAAAGCATCAACACCCGCGGCCTCTACCCCGCCGGCGAAGGCGCCGGCTACGCCGGAGGCATCCTCTCCTCCGCCATCGACGGCATAAAGATCGCCGAAGCCCTAGCCCAATCCATCACAAACCCCTTAGCAAAAATCTGACGACTTGAGTTTTCCTGGGGGTTCGAGTTTTAATCTCTGGCGTCATACAGGTGCCGTTTGTGGTTTCTGCATAGCACCAAGAACGAAAGTAAAATCACCTGCCCCACACCTGCAGGCTGCCCGGCATTGGACTGAAGGGCAAGGGGGTATTTGGGGGCTGGTGGTCCTGACGCTTCGTTACCTGCTGAGTCGCATTAGGTAGTTCTGCCTAATTATCAAGTTCTGTTGCAATTGTGACAATTTCAGACAAATGGGCATGTATCCCATATATATATCGTATACATTGGAAATATGAAGATTGCAATTTGCATTTGTATAGTAATTCTGACACAGCAGAGCATAGCTCAAAGTGCTGAAGATGATATATATCAAGTCTTGCAAAGTAAGACCGCATTGGCACAGAAAAGTAGTTTTCCCGACGATACTCAGATTGCATTTGAGTTCTTTTTGGTCAAAGAACCGGCTACAAACATACAAATTGATCAACTCAGGCAATCTGCTACGACAGACCCAACTGCAGCCGTAAGGCTCGAAAAAATGCTATCGGAGAATGCGGAGGGTGGCGTTCGTCGCAAGGTTCGCCTGTTCTATGGAAATGAATCAACTTGGAGAACCAGCAATGATCTGCTAGGGTATTCTCTGATCCCCAGTGTCGACATGGCGCAGAATGGCAACGAGGGGTATTGGGTTCTGACTGGTCGGCAGTTGCAACGAGCGGATAATTTATCAAATATTGACTCTGAAGTTGGCTTTAATCCAAACTATTACTTCGCATTGTGTCAATCTTGGTTGAACTCATTATCTACAGGAGTAGTTTGGGACACAAGTTCTGAAATAAATCTGGATCGTTTGGAACTCATGCGTTCTACTGCAAAGGCGACTATTCGGGTTGCAGAAATGAGTTACGATGTAACTCTTGCTCGGTCTTTTGATGCGGACGGGGATGATTGGAGTGGGGCGTGGATTCAGAGGGTGGATCTTCTTGAATTTGATTCAGGCGAAGTGGTAGGGAGTGCGGCCTTTGGTGATTGGGCCCATTCTGATGTGTTCAATAGATATTTAGCTGGAAAGCAAACAGTCTACAAAGCCGATGGTTCAGTGGAAACAGTCTTGACCCTCGTGTCAAGCGGTCCACTTAGTACTGACATTGATCAGCTTGTGCAGGTTCCAGCCACCGATGGCGATGACATCTTGAGGGGTCGAAATACTTTCACCAGCATTAAAAATTACACGACGAATAATCAAACAAAGTTAGATTTGGCTTCGCGAGAGATTCTAGAGGTTGTTCGCGCAGAGAATGAGCAAACATACCTTAACAAGGTGATTATTGGATTGCTAGTTGTTCTAGGTGCCGTGGGTGCCGTGCAAGTTATCAAAAAAATCATTAAATAAGAAAAGGTTAGTTATGAGTTGGAAATTAAAGACATTGGCTGCATTTTTGGTATTTGCTGCCGGGTGCCACTACTCGCCTTCTTAGGCGCAGTAGTGTCTTTCTCCGGTGCCCTCCTTCGACCATCTTCGGCGAAGGAGGTCTTCGAAATCAACGAACTGGGTGCCGGGTGCCCCGAACGAGGATTCTTATCCTCCTTCGGGTCTTCGTAGTTCACAAGGCCGGGTGCCACTACTCGCATTCTTAGGCGCAGTAGTGTCTTTCTTCGGTGCCCTCCTTCGACCGTCTTCGGCGAAGGAGGTTCTTCGAAATACAAAAAAACAACCTGTGCGAATAATGTGGGCGCCCTGCTTACGCCCGATGTCTTCATCGGTTTTAAGAAGGATCCGGAGCCATCGGCCATCAAAAGTCCTGCTTAAGCATGGCCCCCGGCTCATCTCAGGATGATTGACTTTCAGCACCGTTTTACCCCGCGGGTTCCTGCAGAGCAATAATAAAAGTTTTGCTATTTTGCCCTTGAATTGTGATTCAATATTAAGTAAATTATTGAATCAGAGACCGGACAGTTCCGGCTCAAGAGAGAAATGCACACAAAAAACACTACTGGAGAGAAAGTATGAAGGTTCAAAGTATGACGCATCTATGTATTGCAGGCGTAGCCGCAACACTGATCGCCACCTCAGCAGCACAAGCCCAAACAACACTGGTTATCGATGATTTTTCATCTGCATTGGGTGGCGTGGAGTGGAACGCCGTCACCGTCGATGGCATCACAACTTTCGATGAGATCACCGATCTCGCACCAGGCGGAGCGATTGGTGATCGCCATACATGGATCAGCGGGTTTGATTTCCAGTTCGCAGGCGTTGCCAATAATCTATCTATGGTGCCAGATGATCCCGCCAATGGCCCTCTTGCAGGAACGCTCAACTTCGGTGGCTTCGACTACAACCTCGAGTTTGGGCTCGATTACACCCCGGGCCAAGGAACATCAGCCTTTGATCTCACCGCCGGTGGCGGCAACGCATTCTCGATGGATGTGTTCTTCACCGATATTCCATCAGCACCGATGACAATCGAGGTCGTCACAGGCACCGGTGCAGGGAGCATGTCCGTGGATGTACTCTTAGATAACCTTGATTTTACACCAACTACATACCTCTTTGATTTCGACAGCTTCACAGGCACACTCGATTTCTCAGATGTCCAAAGCATCAGTTGGAGCTTCCTGACCGTAAATGAGTTCGGTCCAGACGCCGTCTTCGACAACTTCAATGTCGTCGCAACGGTTCCTACTCCAGGAGCCGCAGCCCTTCTTTCGCTCGCAGGGCTCGCAGCGACTCGTCGTCGCCGTAGCTAAATATCTTTATCCAACTCAAAAGCCCCGGCCAAACCGTCGGGGCTTTTCTTGTTTTTGGCATTTGAAAACTACCCCACCCACTTAGTGCCTCCGCCTCACGAAAATACAACACTAAATGTCATCTGCCTCTGTATTCGCCAGCGTCCTAAAGGCCTCAACGATCCCGACATGAACAAGCTGCTTGTCTGGGCCGGGGGATGACGAGTTGCAGAAACGCCAGATATCGCTGATCATGACATTAAGCTTGGCCAGTTCCTTCTTGTCGAACCAACCATTGTGTATGCCACAATGAAAGTTTCGGCTTGGCGAAGTCGCGATCGCCTCAGGCGAATGGGCTGCCTCTTCATACTTCCTGCCCAGTGATCTGATAATCGTCTTGGCAAACGCGACATGAAACTCGATATTCTCAATGTCATCCTTATCGAAATGTGTATATACAGAAGTAAACTTCGGGCGATAGAGCTGCTCGTTTCGCTTCCCAACAAGCCGCTTGCCAGATTTGTAGATCAGCTCAGCATCGAGAAGCTTGTTGACATGGTGATAAATCGAAGTCCTTGCACGGGCCGTCAGTTGGGCGATGTCAGATATTGATCCCTCATGAATTGAGGTCAGAGTATCAAATATTTCCCAGCGTATCGGATTATCGAGTGCAACGCGGATATTGGGATAGTCAAGCCCAACCGATCTTTGCTCGTTTGGTTCAATGGATTCTGTCTTTGACTTTTTTTTAGGTGCAGTCATGTACGAAAGCCCTCTTGGAGTCCGCGATCTCTGGCAGTTGTTTTGAATAAATAGTGTACCAATATCTGGTGCAATTACAATGGTGAACTCGGCCTACACACGATCTTTGTGCCGCCGCTTGCGTGAGGAAATAACTGAGTGCAGGGTGCCCCGACACGCCGTCCTCGACGCGTCGGATTTCAGACATCCCCAACAACTTTCCCCCCACCCAACCAACAATTTCAAACATTATCACCCCCAAACCCCCTCCGTACATTGACAACCTGTTCGGGATATGGTACAGTCGCCCTGCCGGGCCCGCGAACAGCACCGCCCCCGGTCGGGAAATAGACACCTCGTCTAGGTCGGTAAGGACACCAACCACCCCGCCCCGTGCTGATCCCCGCACGCCCACAAGGCTGAGGGTCGAATCAGGCCGCCCGCACAAACCTCTGGCTACCACCAGATCCGTGCGCACAAAAACGGTCATGATGTTCCACGTGGAACAATTCGATCCAAAAAGCCCGAGGCCCCGTGTGGTAAGCCTGAAAGGCAAAATCCAATGGCCAAAGTTAAAAAACCACTCGAGTTCAACGCAATCCCCGCCGGCGAAACACAAAAAAAACAAGCCCTCGACCGCGCACTCGCCCAGATCGACAAAGCCTTCGGCAAAGGCTCAATCATGCGCCTCGACGAAGATGCCTACAACAGCATCCCAGGCATCTCCACCGGCGCACTCTCGCTCGACCTCGCACTCGGCGGCAAGGGCATCCCCCGCGGCCGCATCGTCGAAATCTTCGGCCCTGAATCCTCAGGCAAAACCACCCTCGCACTCACCGTCCTCGCACACGCCCAAAAAGAAGGCGGCGTCGCCGCCTTCATCGACGCCGAGCACGCCCTCGACCCATCATGGGCCCGCAAGATCGGGGTCGATATTGACGACCTCCTCGTGTCTCAACCCGACATGGGCGAGCAGGCGCTGGAAATCTGCGAGTTGCTGGTCCGTTCCAACGCCGTCGATGTGGTCGTGATCGACTCGGTCGCGGCCCTCATCCCCCGTGCTGAAATCGAGGGCGAGATGGGCGATGCCGTCGTCGGTCTCCAAGCGAGATTGATGTCCCAAGCGATGCGGAAACTCACCGGCGTGATCGCCCGCTCCAACTGTACCGTCATCTTTATCAACCAGATCCGCGAGAAGATCGGCGTGATGTTCGGTTCCCCAGAAACCACCCCCGGCGGCCGCGCCCTCAAGTTCTACTCATCGGTCCGGCTCGATATCCGTCGTACCGGGACCATCAAGGTCGGCGACGAGGCCGTGGGTAACCATGTGCGGGTTCGTGTGGTCAAGAATAAGGTCGCCCCGCCGTTCCGTCAGTCGGAGTTCGACATCATGTTCAATGAGGGCATCTCGATTACGGGTGATCTGATTGATATGGCCGTCGAGGATGATGTGATTGATAAGTCCGGCGCGTGGTACTCCTACGGCGATATCCGCCTGGGCCAAGGCCGCGAGAAGGCGAAGGATTATCTCCGTGAGAACCCGGAATTGTTCGCTGAGATCCGTGAGGGCGTCCTTGACGCTCGGCTCCCTGACCGCAATAAGGTGGAAGGCGCCGAGGAGGCCGAGGTGGCCGGCGAGATCGAAGAAGTTGCCGAGGTTGTGGTCAAGGGCAAGAAGTCCAAGAAGCAGCCGGAGTTCGAGGCCGCCAAGGCGTAACTGATTGGCCCGAACCGGCGTTCATGAGGCTGATTGTCTTGCCAAATGGTGTTGAGGGGCCAATGATCCTCGACCCACCTACACAACCATTGCGGATGTGGCGGAATTGGTAGACGCGCTTGGTTCAGGTCCAAGTGGGAGTAAAATCCCGTGGAGGTTCGAGTCCTCTCATCCGCATTCCCCCCAAACCCCCAAGGTTCCCGGCTCACCGTTTAGGTGAGCCGGTTTTTGTATTGTGTGCGTACAATATGGGTATGAGCTTGTTGTATGCAGGATTGGACGAGGCGGGGTACGGGCCGATGTTGGGGCCGTTGTGTGTTGGGCGGGCGGCGTTTTCGGTGGAGGGGTGGTCGCCGGTTGGGGAGGATGGTGAGCCGCGGAGGGTGCCTGATTTGTGGGAGGTGTTGTCGTCGGTGACGGCTAAGGCCCGGAAGGAGGCCAAGGGGCGGATTGTGGTGGCGGATTCGAAGAAGTTGAAGCTGCCGAGCTCGTCGGTGCGGCATCATCCGTTGGTGCATTTAGAGCGGGGCGTGCTTGCGATGCTGGGGACGGTGGGGGAGATTCCGAAGACGGATCTGGAGTTGTTCGAAATGCTTGGGGCGGGGGTTGAGGATCGGGCTTGGTTTGGGGGTGAACCTATTGAACTGCCGGTGGGTTCGGATCGGGATTTGTTGCGGATTGATTCCAATGGTTTGCGGTCGGCGATGGAGAAGGTGGTTGGGGGGGGGGTTGGGCTGGTGGATTTGAAGGTGCACACGATGGGGGTGGGGGAGTTTAATGAGACTGTTCGAACGCATGGCACCAAGGCGGCGACTACGGCTCAGTTGTTGTTTGAACATCTGCGGGAGATCAAGGGGATTTCGGGCGTGGATCACACACGGATCGTGATTGATCGGCAGAGTGGGCGGACGCATTACATGAACTTGCTGTCGCGGGTGTGGGATGATCTACAAGTTCTTGAGGAGTCGGATCGGGCGAGTCGGTATGCGCACGGGAATGCGCTGGGAGTTTTACTGGTGTCCAAGGCGGACGATGGGTACTTCCCGGTGTCGCTGGCGTCGATGGCGGCGAAGTATGTGCGGGAGTTGATGATGGGGCGGTTTAATCGGTATTGGGGGGGGAGGATGACGGGGCTGAAGCCTACGGCGGGGTATGTGCAGGATGCGAGAAGGTGGTTGGTGGATGCGGAAGATGTGTTGGGGGATGGGGATCGGGAGGGGTTGGTTCGGATTGCGTAAGTTACAAGTATTTAATCAGTATTTGCCTACTGCAACGGTTTTAGAAGAATCTATAGGTTAGAGGTGATGATGAATTTATCCATACACGGTGATATTGACAAGTTCTTCTGTTGGGCTCTGTTGATCCTGATAGATGCGATTCTGTCAACTATTCTTCTTGGCTATTACATGGATTGGAGTTGGCATGTTGTACCAGGAGTTGCGATCTTTATTCTGTTTGTCACACTGATAAGATGTTTTTGTGCCATTGGGCCACTTGATCTGGACAACCCGAAGTATGCCAAAATGAGTCCGGCGGGGAGTTCCACATTTCAGTTTGTGTTATGGGTGGAGGCAATTTCATTGTTGCCGTTCCTGTTGTATGTCATCGCAGAAAAGCAAATGGCTGAATCGTTTAAGTTAGAAATGTCCGTGAATCTGTGGTATTGGATGTTTGGCCCCATTGTGACTGGAATGGTGATAGGGATGATGAGAGGATTGAAAGAAACAAGTTGAAGTCCGGGTGCCATGTAGGTGCCGTCTTCGGTTCCTGCATGTCTTTGGTGTGGGGGAGTGGGCAAGATCGTGGAGGAGTCGAAGACGACACCTCCACGCCACCCGATGGGTCTTCGGTCGTCGATGGTTTTCGATCTGCTTACGCCCGATGAAGACATCGGGCGTAAGCAGGGCACCCGATGGGGTTTGGTGGTTGTGTAGTTTTAAGAGAAGACCTCACTGCGCCGCCCCCCAAAGACGGCGAGTAAGGGCACCCGATCGTTCTTGGACTACCAAGACCTCCTTCGCCGAAGCGGTCGAAGGAGGGCACCGGATTAATTCAAGATAAGTCAGAGGGGGGGAGAGAAGAGGAGAAGTCGGGGAGCCCTCACCCCGGCCCTCTCCCCGGGGGAGAGGGAGGAAGATGAAGATTCGGCTTCTCGGGGTATTAGCTCAATTTGTAGACCTTACTGGGTGTCTTCAACGCCGGGGCCTTTGATGGGGAAGGCGTCGCCTTGTTTGGCGACGAGGGTTGCGAGCTTGTCGAATGCGTCGAGCCTTGCTTGGGCTTCGGTTGAGCTTGTTGCGTTTCTGCTGAGTGATTTGCCGTTGAGTGTGCAGTCTGCGATGGCTTTGAAGACCTGTGCTTTGGGGGGTTGGTACGGTTTGTTGGGATCGGGTTTGGCCGCGGCTGGGCGGTCGACGATTCGGACCGTGATTCTGATTGCATCTTTGGGCATGGAAGGACCTGGGTCGTTTGGTGTGTGATGAACTGAGTGATTTTGGGTTGTGGGATATTAGCGGGGTGTGCTGCTTTGACCTATAGGGGGCACTGGATCCAGAGAAGAAAGACCCCCTCCGACCTCGAAGACTCGGCCACCTCCCCCGTCCTGACGGGGGAGGAGTAAGAGCCCTCGAAGTGAAGACCCCCTCCGTCCGCTTTGCGGACACCTCCCCCGCCCCCCAAGAGGCCTGGGGGAGGAGAAAAGACACTACTGCGCCGAAGCGGCGAGTAGTGGCACCCGTGTGGTCGTATGATTGGGGTATGGATGATCGGCGGATGACAAAGAAGTATTTGGATATGGCGGCTCGGGCTGGGTTGCGGGGGCGGGGGGATGTTGAGCCGAATCCGCTTGTTGGGGCGGTGATTGTGCGGCATGGGGTTGATGGTGGGGAGGATCAGATTCTTGGGATTGGGCATCATTGTCGGTTTGGGGGGTTGCATGCGGAGCGGGAGGCGTTGGCGAATGCTCGGGGGAATGGGTTTGATGTTGCTGGGTCCACTGTGTATTGCACGCTGGAGCCTTGTTGTCATGTTGGGAAGCAGCCGCCTTGTAGTGAGGCGTTGATTGAGGCGGGGGTTTCTGAGGTTGTGTATGCACGGCGTGATCCGGCGGAGGTGAGTCGCGGGGGGCATGAGCTGCTTGAGGCGGCGGGGATCAAGACGAGTTGTGATGATGTTTCGGAACTGGCCGTGTCGATTAGTGATCCGTTTATTCATATGGTGAAAGCTGGGTTGCCTTGGGTTGTTGTGAAGTGGGCGCAGACGATTGATGGGCGGATCGCGACTTCGGCTGGGGAGAGTCAGTGGATTTCTAATGAGCGGTCGCGGGCGATGGTTCATCGGATGCGGTCGCGGGTGGATGCGGTTGGGGTTGGGATGGGGACTGTTTTGGCGGATGATCCGATGTTGACTGCGCGGGGCGTTCGGCGTGTTCGGCGGTCGGCTGTGCGGGTCGTGTTTGATACGCATGGGCGGTTTCCGGTGGACTCGAAGTTGGCGGAGTCGGCGGGGGCGTATCAGACGGTGATTTGTACGAGCCGGCCTGAGCATATTTCGGTGGCTGGGATTCGGGTTTTGGAATGTCCGGCGTTGGATGGGAAGTTGGACCTCAAGGCGGCGTTGCGGTTGTTGCATGTTGAGTGCGGGGTTTCGAATATTTTGATTGAGGCGGGGCCTCGGTTGCTTGGGTCGTTGTTGGATGGGGATTTGATTGATGAGGCGGTGGTGCATCTGGCGGCGGGGATTATGGGGGATGATTCGGCTAGGGCGTGCGCTACTGGGCGGGAGTGTTCGTCGTTGGATCAGATGAAGCGGTTTAAGTTGGGGCGGGTGAAGCGGGTTGGGGATGATGTGCATTTGCACTATCGGAAGTGATTAGATAGATGAAGACCCGATGCGCCGAGGACGGCGGATCGGGGCACCCGGCACTATCGAAAATGATTGAGCATCTGAAGACCTCCTTCGCCGAAGCGGTCGAAGGAGGGCACCGCCCCCCAAAGTGAAGAGGATTAGGCTTTGGGTTTGGTCCAGAAGGTGAGGGAGTCGGCGACTTGGCAGTCGGCGAATTTTCCTTCGGCCCAGACGGAGAGTTTGGTGCCTGGGGTTGTTTGGGCGTCTTTGACCATGGCGAAGCAGATGGGGATGGCGCCGAGCATAGGGGAGATTGTTGAGCTTGTGACGGCGCCGATGGGGGTTTGGCCTTGTTGATCGGGGAGGTTGATGTGGGAGCCGGTGAGGGGCTGGAGGATTGATTGTGATTCTGTGGTGATGCGTTGGTCGTCGAGTCTTAGGGCGACGATTGATTGTTTGCGGATGTTTCTGGAGTTCATTCTTGCGACGACTTCTTGTCCTAGGTAGCAGCCTTTTTTGAGATTGACTCTTGATTCGAGGATGCCGGTTTCTGCGGGGAGGGAGTCTGGGCCGAAGTCGATGTTGTAGAGGGGGTGGCCGGCTTCGATTCTTGCGGTGTTGATGGCGAGCCAGCCGGTGGGTTTGGCTGGGTTATCTTTGGTGGGGTCGATGAGGTGGTTGTAGATGGATTCGAGTTGGTCTGTTGGGACGGCGAGGTAGAGGCCGATTTCGCCGGTGAGGTCGAAGCGGTCGATGGTTATTTCTATGTTGTTGATTGTTGTTGTGGTGTTGGTGTGTTCTTCGATTGGGTTGATGTTGAGGATTTGGAAGGCGGTGGGGCCGTGGATGGAGAGCCAGTGGGTGGAGTGGTCTATTGAGATATCGAGGTCTTCGGCGAAGATGAAGTCGCTGAGGGTTTTGGTTGTTGATGGTGCGAGGTGGCGGTCGAGTTTGAGGAGGGTTTGGTTTTCGGTTTCGATGATTCGGAGGTCTGCGTCGATTTTGCCTTGGCGGTTGAGCCAGAAGGAGTGGATGCTGGTGCTGGCTTTGAGGTCGTCTACTTTGGCGGTGAGCATGTTGTTGAGGAATGCGTGGCGTTCGGAGCCTGTGATTTTGAGGGTGGCCATGTGTGGTTCGTCGAAGATGACGGTGGCTTTGCGGAGTGCGGCGTATTCCATGTCGAGTTGGCCGAAGGTTTCGACGATGGGGGTTTGGGATTCGGGGGGGCCGTAGTTGAGGAAGTAGGCCTCGGCGGCGGTGTGGATTTGGTGGAGGGGGCTGACTGTTGGTATGGGGGTGGGCATTGGAGGGGATGATAGGGTGCTGGGTTGATTGAAGACCTCCTTCGCCGAAGCGGTCGAAGGAGGGCACCGAAGAGGGGGAGAGGAAGAGACGGGCTGGAAGCCCATCCCACCAGATGGAGAAGAGTTGGGGGCTGACCTAGAGTAGAACCGTTCTGAAATGCACTAAAAAATGAAGTAAGGATGTGCCCCATGGCTTTGAATACGAAACTGCTCGCCAATCTTTGTGAAGTTCCTGGTGTTCCGGGGCGCGAGGAACGCGTTCGGAAGATGATCACCAAAGAGATCAAGGGTCTGTTTGATTCTGTTGAGACTGATGCGATGGGGTCGCTGATTTGTCGCCGGAAGCCTCGGGGTGCCAACGGTGCTGTGAAGAAGGTCAAGGACGCGAAGGTTCTGATGCTTCTTTGCCATATGGATGAGATTGGTTTTTACATTTCCAGCATTGATGATGATGGGTTTATCTGGTTGTCGCCTGCGGGTGGGTTTGATACTCGGAACTTGTTCTCGCGCCGGGTGCTTGTGTGTGCGGATTCTGGCGATTACAAGGCTGTGATGAATCCGGGCGGTCGTCCGGTGCATATTGCGAGTCCTGAGGATCGCAAGAAGGTTCCTGAGGTCAAGGAGTTCTTTGTTGATACCGGGATGCCTGCTGCGAAGGTGAAGAAGACTTTCCAGATTGGTGATTATGTGGTGATGGACGAACCGTTCATTGAGATTGGGGACAAGTTTGTTTCTAAGGCTCTTGATAACCGGGTTGCGTGCTGGCTCGGGATTGAGTCGGTTAAGAAGCTGGCGAAGTCGAAGTCGGCGCATGCGTGCGAGATTGTTGTGGCGTTTACTACGCAGGAAGAAGTGGGGCTTCGTGGGGCCAAGACGGCGGCGTTTGCTGTGAAGCCTGATATTGGGTTTGGGATTGATGTGACGCTGGCTTGTGATACTCCTGGTGTGCCTAAGAATGAGGCGGTGTCTATTCATGGTGAGGGGTTTGCGCTGCATATCAAGGACAGCAGCTTTATCTCTGACTTTGAGTTGACCAAGAAGGTAGAGTCGATCGCTAAGAAGAAGAAGATTAAGTTCCAGCGTTCGATTCTGGGTGCTGGTGGTCAGGACGGGGCGGCGGCGCAGCAGGCCGCGGCTGGGGCTAAGGCGATGGGGATTACTGTTGGGACGCGGTACATTCATACCGTTACTGAGATGATTGATAAGAAGGATCTGGCGGCGGCGTGTGATATTCTTGCTGCGGCGATGGGTGAGTTGAAGTAAGATCTGTATCTGAAATTAGTATCTACGAGTTCTCAAGTCCCCGTTTATCGGGGATTTTTTATGGAATGTGACTGATTGAGACGAAAGGTCTTGTTAGGTTCGTCAAACTATTTGAAGGAGAATATATATGCTGTTGAATGATATGAAATCGTATGTGTCGGTTGGATTTGTGATGATTGGGTTTGGGGGGATGGCGATGGCTCAGGAGTGTGAGCCGTTGGTTGGGGTGCAGCTTGATCGGGCTGCAGAGTTGGTTGATGACAGCTTTGGGTTTTCTGTGGCTCTTGATGGTGATTTTATGGCGGTTGGTGCTCCGGATGATGATGAGTTTGGGGAGAATGCCGGGGCGGTTCATGTGTATCGGTTTGATGGTGCTGAGTGGAATGAGCACTCCACGCTGAGGGGGGTTGATACGGTGGTGGGTGATTTCTTTGGGGTTTCGGTGTCGATGTCTGGCGATCGGATTGCGGTTGGGGCGTTTGGTGATGATGACTTTGGGAGCCGGTCTGGGTCGGCGTATGTCTTTGAGTTTGATGGGGCCGGGTGGGGGCAGGCCGCTAAGCTCAATGCGATGGATGCGGGGTCTACGGATTTCTTTGGTTGGGGGGTGTCAATATCTGGTGATCGGGTGATTGTGGGCGCGGATCGGGAGGATGAGAATGGGAGCAACTCTGGTGCGGCGTATATCTTTGGGTTCACCGGGACGGATTGGGTTCAGGATGCGAAGCTGATGGCTTCTGATGGGGTGGACTTTGGCGAGTTTGGTATGTCGGTTTCGATTTCTGGGGATTGCGTTGTGGTGGGGGCGAGTGGTGATCCGGTTAACGGGGTTGCCTCGGGCTCCTCGTATGTATTCCGGTTTGATGGGAGTGGGTGGGTTGAGGAGTCGAAACTGGTCCCGGCTGACGGGGCGGCGGCGGACTTCTTTGGAGAGGCGGTTTCTGTGGATGGGGATCGGGCGATAGTTGGGGCGAGGTGGGATGATGATCACGGGAGCAACTCTGGGTCGGCGTATGTGTTTGAGTATGCTGGGGGTGAATGGACGGAGCATGGGAAACTTACGGCTTCGGATGCTGCATCTGGGGATGACTTCGGGTTCTCTGCTGTGATCTCTGGGGATTTGGCTTTTGTGAGTGCTCTGCAGAAGGATGATTTGAATCCCAATACGATCAAGGCGTATGTGTATGCGTATGACGGGATCGGATGGGTTGAGCAATCGGCGGTTGTTGGGATCGGGGCGGGCGTGAGTGGCAACAGATCGAATGCTGTTGCGATGTCCGGCGGGACGGCGTTGATTGGGTCGGTCAATAGGGTGCAGGTTGGGCAGAGCACTGATATTGGTTCGGTGCATGTGTACGACATCGGTTGCTTCCTTGCGTGCGTTGCGGATATGAACTCTGATGGGGTGCTTGATTTCTTTGATATTTCTACATTCCTGACCGCGTTTGGGAATGGGGATCTTGCGGCGGACTTTACTGGTGATGGGAGCTTTGATTTCTTTGATATCAGTTCGTTTTTGACGGCGTTTGCTGCGGGTTGTCCGTAGCGCCGAATGAGCTTTGAATGATGATAAAGATAAAGCCCGATTCTGCGTCCTTGCAGGGTCGGGCTTTGTGGTGGGTATTGGTTGTCGCTGGCTCGGTTTATGCGGCGAGGTTGGTGGCGTGTTCGATGGCTTCGATCATTGCTCGGACCTGGAATGGTTTTTTGAGGAATGAGTCGAATCCTGCGGCGCGGAGGCTTTGGGCCTGGCCGTCGGTGAGTTTGCCTGACATGGCGATGAGTTTGGTCATTTGCATGGCTTCGCTTGAGCGGATCATTGCGGCGAGTTCGCGTGGTTCGCCGTCGGTGACATGGACATCGATGAGGACGACATGTGGTCTGAAGCGTTCGCAGGCGAGTCCTGCGGCGAATGCGGTGTTGGCGACTTGGGTATCGTAGTTTGTTTGTTCTGTGAGGACGGTGCTGAGGACATCGGAGACTTCTTGGTCTGTGTCGACGACGAGGACTCGTGTGGTTCCTGTGGAGATGCCTTCCATGGGGATGTGGTGGGCCTTCATGAAGCGGTAGAGTTCGGGTACGGGGATCCTGCGGTCCTTGGACCCTGGGATTCTGTATCCCTTGAGTTGTCCCGAATCGAACCATTTTGAGACGGTCCTTGGGGCAACATTACAGATTTTGGCGACTTCGCCGGTTGTCAGGACATCTTTCTCGATTGGCATTATCTCACCTCGGGGTACGCAGAAGTGGACCGGCATAATCCATTCATGCCGATACTTCCGTAGCATCGGCCCAAAGGGGGGCTCTCTTGACGGTTTGAGGGGCAATTCCCTAGTATTGACTTATCCAGACGCGGGTGGAGGGGTGGTTGGAGGGTGAATGTGGATTTGAGGGGTTATTGAACTTTGAGGGTAAGTCCGATACAGTTGGCTTGGCTGTGGCTGTCTTTCTGATTGGGGGGCAACACCCCCGCATAGGTATCCGTATACGATGCCCGCAGGGGAGATTGTCTCTCCTGTTGATATATGAATCTTGCCTGAGATCCCTGAGGAGTCTGTCGTGCGTCAAACGACCCGGAATATAACCTGTCTTTCCAGTACCTTGCTCCTTCTGGCTTGTGCCGGTGCCGTATCGGTGCCTGTTCATACCGCTTTGGGATCGACTGCGGCTGTTCAACCTGCCAATAGCGATCACGAGGCCGAGCTTGTGCTTTTGCGTGATTTCATCCACTTTGTGAAGATTGCTCGATTTGATGTCGCTGCTGATCTTGGGGGGCAGCTGCTTGAGAGCGGGTTGTCGGCTGAGCAGTTTGTTGACCTTGTTGATTCTTCGAGAGAGTTGAGTCGGTTTGAGGAGGCGATCGCGGCATCGATGCGTGTGCCTGCTCTTGAGCCGATCGCGGCTCAGCTGGATACCGCTTACCGCTCTGGGAAGCTTGCTCGTGCCCGGAATCCCGAGGAGATCGCTCGGAATATTGGGCTGTTGACTGAGGGGCTCCGTGCCCGTCAGCTTGGTCGTTCGCGGCTGATTGCTGCGGGTGAGTATGGGATGCCTCAGCTGCTTGATGCGTATCTGCAGAAGGATAACCTTGCGCTTAAGGCTCAGGTTCAGCGGTTGCTGGTTGATATGGGGCGTCAGACGATTGCGCCGTTGATCACTGCGCTTCCTGGATTGAATGCGACCCGGCAGCAGGCGGTGTGTGAAGTGCTTGGGTTGATCCCGTATCGGACCAGTCTTCCTGTGTTGATTGATTTGTACCAGAACACGGATAACGACGATGTGCGTAAGGCGTGCGGCCGTTCGATCTCGCGGTTGGGCGGGAATCCGGGTTCTGATGTTGCTGATATGTATGCGTTGATGGCGGATTCGTACTACAACGAGCCGGCTGAGTTGACCAGCTTTCCTGGTGAGGGTTACCAGATTGTTTGGGATTTCAATCCTGGGCTTGGTCTTGTGATGACGCCGGTTGTGACTCCGATTTTCCATGAGGCGATGGCAATGCGTTATGCAGAGGCTTCGCTGGGTGTGAATGCGGATTCGGGTGAGACGCTTGCTCTTTGGATTTCATCGAACTACTCGCGTGAGTTTGATTCTCCTGCTGGGTATGTCAATCCGTTGTATGGGGATGATCGTCGTGATGCTGAGTACTTCGGGATTGCGGCTGGTCCGGATATCACGCAGCTTGTATTGCGTCGTGGGATTGATACCCGCGATACGCCTTTGGTTCGCAGCGCGATTGATGCGTTGGCTCAGACTGCTGGGCCTCGCTCGCTTTGGGGTCAGGCTGTTGATGGTCGGTACCCTTTGCTTGAGTCGCTTGGGTATCAGAACCGGCGTGTTCAGTTCGAGGCTGCGCTTGCTCTTGGCGGTGCTCAGCCACAGGAATCGTTTAATGGTGCCGAGCGGGTGATCCCGCTGCTTGCGAGTGCTGTTCGTGATGCATCTGCCCGTTTTGCGGTTGTTTTGACTGGTTCTGATCGTGAGTCGTATGACCAGTACAGTTCGATCCTTGAGAAGCAGGGCTTTACTGTGCTGCCTCCATCGGATGGCGGGCTCGACGGGCTTGATGCTTCGATTGCTCAGACTGCTTCGGTGGATTTGATTGTGACATCGCTTGGGTATGACGACACGCTGCTGACTATTGAGTCGGCTCGTGCGGATACAAAGATGAGCGTTTCGCCAGTGCTGGCGTTGATGCTGACTGATGATGTTGAGCCTTTGCGTCGTCAGTATTTGCGTGATCAGTCTGTCGCTGTGCGGCGGGTAGAGATTTCGAGTTCAAACATCGAGGTTTCGGTTGAGCAGTTGCTGATGGCGGCTTCTGGTGGTCCTATCGGAGCCGGCGAGGCTGCTGAGTATGCTTCGCGTTCGATTGATGTGCTTCGTGACCTTGCGATCTCGAACAATCGTGTGCTTAATGTGCTCGATGCTTCGACGATTCTGGTTGATGTGCTTGAGGATGTAGGCGGATCGACGATGCTTGATGTCGCCCAGATTTTGTCGTATGTAGATCGTCCTGCGGCTCAGGTTGCGATCATGGATCGTGCGATGGATACCAATGGTGACGAGCGGCTTGAGCTGCTGACACTTGTTGGTGATTCTGGTAAGCGGTTCGGGAACCACCTGAGCAGCCGTCAGATCCGTGCGTTGATTGGGTTTGCCGGTGATGCTGATGACGGTCTTGCGACTGTTGCGGCGGCATCGATGGGTGCTCTGGAGATTGAGAATACGGATCTTTTGGGTCTGATTCTCAAGAGTGCTGACTAAGACCAGCCAGCTCAAACTTTGATAATTGAAGCGGACCCTTTGGGGTCCGTTTTTTTATTGGTCCCACCTGATTCGGCTGGTGGTCCGAGATGTTGGTGTGTTTTGGGTGATTGGCCGTCAATATCGGTACGGGTGGTACAGGTGCTCATGATGTTGTCTGTGAAAGTGCCGCATCTTAACACGATTGGGTGTTCTTCCGATGAGTTGTTTGACAGACTTCAGTCAACCCAACGCGGCGCGTGTCCGCTGGTGGGTGACGAGATGAATGGTTTCGAATCCGCGGAGGATGGGTTCGGGACACACCCGCCGGAAACACAACGCCGTCGGGATAACCAACGGTATGGTACAAGGAGTACACACAATGCAAGCAATGCGCACCTCAGTGGCCAAGGGATTTACTTTGGTCGAAATTCTAATCGTGGTCGTGATTCTCGGTATACTTGCCGCGATCGTGGTTCCACAGTTCACAAATGCGGCCAATGATGCTCGCCAGGGTAATGTTGAGACTCAGGGTTCGACCCTTCAGAATCAGCTTGAGCTTTATGCGGCTCAGAACAATGGCAACTACCCAACAGTTGTTCAGCTCAATGCTGACGCGGCTGATGGTTCGCTCAATGGGTGGAGTGTTATGATTGATGGCAACTACATCAAGGAAGCACCTACGAACCCGTTTGGCAACACAACTTTGGTGACCGTCAGTGCAGCTGCAAACGCAACCGCTGCTGATACCGAAGCCAATGCTGGTGACGGCACGCAGGGCTGGTACTACAACCCAGGAAATGGCGTCATCCGTGCAAGCGGTGGCCAGTACTAATCGGCATGACTGCTGAATGACTATTTGCGAGGTGGGCTCTTAACGGGGTCCACCTTGTATTGTTTGAGGGCAAGATGAATTAGTTCATCGGTGACCGAAGGATGGCAGGTTATGCGACGCATCGGGTACGGATTCACGCTTATTGAGATTCTGATCGTTGTGGTGATTCTCGGGATTCTTGCTGCGATTGTTGTTCCGCTGATGGCGGGGGCGACTCAGGACGCTGCGATTGCTACGGCTCAGACGGAGCTTAATAAGGTTCGGCGGGCCGTTGAGGTGTTTGTGGTTTCCAATGAGAACTCGCTTCCTGCGGTTGTTGCTGGTGACGGGACCTGGGGGGAGATCGTGACGCCGGCGTATCTGCGTGAGGCTCCTGAGAACCAGTATGTTGGCGGGGCCAACTCGCGGGTCATCGCGATCGGTAATGCGCCGGATGTGGCGTATCAGACGAATCATGGATGGATCTTTGATGCGGCTACTGGGCAGGTGTGGGCCGGTGGGTTTGATGGGCAGGATCAGCCGCTGCCTCGTCCGTAGTGGGGTTGATTGAAAGGGAGATTGACATGCGTTCAACTCATACAACTTCTCGCAGGCCATTGGGTTCTCGTGACTCTGGTGGTTACACGCTCGTAGAGCTGATCATCGTGATCGGGATACTGGGTGCTTCTGCGGCGATGGTGATCCCTTCGATGGGGTCTATTGGGGTGCTTCGGATTCAGTCTGCGGTGCGTTCGGTGGTGGCTGATATAACCTTTGCTCAGATGGATGCGCTTGCGTATCAGGAGCATCGTGCGGTGGTGTTTGATGAGGATGCCAATATGTACACCCTGACGAATGTATTTGGGTCGACGATTGATCCTGATACCGATGCGTTGTTTGACCCTAAGGGGCCTGATCAGCGGTACAGGGTGATGCTTGATGATGACCAGTTCGGCGGGTCGATTCTGAGCAATATCACATTCAATGGTGGGTCGGCGATTATCTTTGATGAGATGGGTGCTCCGATCGCATCTCCGAGTTCTACGGCACTTTCGGATGGTGGTTCTGTTCAGATCCAGGGTCCTGATTCACGATTCCGGATTGATATCGCGGCCTTTACCGGGCGTGTGACGGTTGTGCAACTCAACTGAGTGGTTGAATCCGGCAAGTTGTGGTTCTGAGAATATTTGCATGTGTAATCCTCCGATTTGAATGGTCGGAGGATTATTTGTGAACACCAAGATCAATCAACGACGAGCCCGTGCCTTGACCTTTATGCTGTCTTTGGGCATGCTTGCGGGCGTATTGATCTGGGCCAAGCTTCGGCTTGTGACAGATATTCCCCGGAGCGCTTTGGCCGATCCCAAGCAGGTGGACGCGGCTGAGGAGAACTCGGGCGACTCAATTGGCCAAAGTTCTGAAGGAGCGGTCGATTTCGAGGCGTCATCCGATGAGATGAGCGAACAGCTGGAATCCATCGACGACTGAGTTATCGGGCCGGTCATGTGAAGATGGGTGGGTGATTCCTCTGGAAAGTTGGGGGGATGCGCAAAGTGGGTGACCTTTTCAGCCGATTCTTATGCAGAAATCAAGTCGGTCCGTGCAGTTTGCGGGCCGAAAGTCAGAGCGAGCAACTTCCGCGAGGATTCACCGATGAAGAACATGGTCAACACCACTTTCAACTCCATTACTCGTGCGAAGGTCGGCACGATCACTCCGGTTCTTATTCTTGCATTGAGCGCAGGGATCGCGGCACCGGTGGTTGCTCAGGACGATCCTGGGGCCTTTGGTTTGCTTGAGGCGTTTGCTCAGCAGAACGGGGAGCAGGAAGTCATCGATGATGACACCGAGTTTGATGACACCGAGTTTGATGATGAAGACATCGAGGGGCTCGCTGGTGAGGTGGAGGTGTCTGAGTATGATCTCGTTGATCTCCATGTGAATAACGAGGACCTTGGGAACATTCTTCAGCTTCTTTCGATCCAGTCTCAGCGGAACATCATTAGTGCCAACACTGTTCAGGCTACAGTGACTGCAGATCTTTACGGGGTGACTTTCTACGAGGCGCTGGATTCGATTCTCAATGTCAACGGGTTTGGCTATATTGAGCAGGGGAACTTTATCTATGTGTATACACGCGAGGAGCTCGAAGAGTTTGAGCGTGCTACGCGTCGTCCGGTGGCACGGATTCTGCATCTTGACTACCTGAACTCTGCGGATGCTGCGGAGTTTGCCAAGGAACTGCTCTCGGATTCGGGTTCGATTTCGACACATGCCGCGACCGAGGCGTTCAGTATTTCTGACGGTGCACCAGTGGGAGCTGACAACTACGCGTCATCGGCTTCGATCGTGATTCATGATTACGAGGAGCATGTTGAAGAGATTTTGGCTTTGCTCAAAGAGCTTGATACCAAGCCTGCTCAGATTCTTGTTGAGGCCACGATTCTTCAGACGGCACTCAATGAGGCCAACGCGTTTGGTGTTGATTTTGCATTGATTAAGAACCTGAACTTTACGGACTTTGTGGGGACTGGCGGGCCATTGAGTGTGATTGATGGGCTTATTGGTGGTTCGGGCGAGCTTGTTGATGGCACGAAGGTGAATGCGTCTGATGGGAGCACCTATGGCTCTGGTGGGGTGTCTTCATCGGTGGGTAATACTGCTGGTCCTGCGACGCTCAAGGCGGGGCTTGTCAACGGTGATGTTGCGGTGTTCTTGCGGGTGCTTGATGAAGTAACCGATGTGACGATCGTTTCGAATCCGAAGATTTTGACGCTGAACCGTCAGCCTGCACGCGTGCTGGTTGGTACCCGGGTTGGGTATCTCAACACGGTGAGTACAGAGACCGCAACGACACAGACTGTTGAGTTCCTTGAGGTCGGTACCGAGCTTGCGGTTCGGCCGTTTGTTTCGCAGAACGGTTTGATCCGTCTTGAACTCCGTCCTCAGGTTTCGAGCTTTACGCTTCGCCAGATTACTGACGGCGGCGGATCGACTATTACTATTCCCGATGAAGACACGACCGAGATGACCACTAATGTGATGGTCCGCGACGGGCAGACTGTTGTGCTTGGTGGGCTGTTTACTGAGACAACGACCGCTTCGCGTCGCCAGGTTCCTTTGCTCGGGAATATCCCGATGATCGGGCAGGCGTTCCGCGGGAACGATGACTCGACGCGTCGCAGTGAGATTATTTTCCTGATTACGCCTTCGATCGTGAACGACACATTCCTTACGGAAACCGGGGATCGCGGGAACGACTTTGTTGAGCATGCCCGGTATGGTGCACGCAAGGGGCTGCTGCCTTGGTCGCGTGAGCGTCGTGTTGGTCAGATCCTGATTGATGCACGACGGTTGGCGGACGAGGGCCAGACCGAGAAGGCACTGGCGAAGATTGACCAGGCTCTGCGTTTGCAGCCAAACTCACCTGATGCCCGCGCGATGCGCACGGAGTTGACCGGTGAGATGCGGGTTGCTCCGACGCGGGCGATGATCCAGAGCATTCTCCATGGTGAGTTGCTTGATATGAACCAGTCAGTTGAGTCGGATTCGTCGTTTGAGCCTGTTGTTGAGGTCAGTCCATTGGATGATGTTGATTGGCCAGAACCTGAGTTTGACTCTGATACTGGGGCTGGCTTTGAAGAGATCCAAAGCGAGCAGGTCGCGGAAGTGCCCGAACAGCTTTCTGAGGTAACCGAAGATGCGGCTGATTTCCAGCCCGAGTTTCAACCGGAGTTTCAGCCAGAGATTCAACCAGAGGTCCATGCTGAGTTCCAGCCAGATTTCCGGCCTGAGGCTGAGGCAGGGTTTGAATCCGAGTTCTCTGAATCTGTGGACACGGCATTCGAATCTGGCAGCGACGAATCTGCTGAGATGATCGATTCTGAGGCCTTCGAGGCTGTTGAGGTTGCTGAGGAATCGGCTCCTGAGATGAGATTCGAGGAGTTTGCGATCGAGCAAGAGGGTGCGTTTGACCCGTACGCGTTCGATCCGTATTCGTTTGATGTGACGCCGTACCTTGATGAGGTTCTTTCTGAAGCACAGATGGCTGCGAGCTTTGATGAGAGCCTGTGGGAAGAGCAGTGCATCGAGGAGGTCGCTCCTGGGATCGCTGTTGAGCAGGAGCTTACTTCGATCTTTGGTCAACTGATTATCTCGCTGCCTGGCGGGGGTGCGCTTCAGCTTGATTGGCCTTTGAGTGCCTCGGACTGGACCACCGCCAACTCGTTTGAGAGCGGCGAAGATGTTGATTCAGAAGAGTCACAGTTCACGGAAGTCCCTACTGGCGACTTTGAATAAGTATTTGTGAAACCAACAAACCTGAGCGGGTGTGTTTTCCCCGGGAGTCGATACCAATGAAACAGATCTCTCGAATTACACTCGTTGCCACGATGGCATGGATGATTCCCGCGTTGACCGGCTGCGCTGGCGGGCACGGGAAGTACACGCAGGAGCACATCTCGCTCGCTAAAGAGAAGATGAGCTTTATGAAGTCTGCGACGGAATGGGATCTTGCCCGGCAGGCGTTCCTCTCGGGTGATCTTGAAAAAGCACTCAACAAGGTGAATGGTTCGATCGCGATTAATGACACGGTGGTCAAGAGCCATGTGCTCAAGGGCCGTATTCTGATCGAGATGGGTGATCTTGGCAATGCGATCAAGAGCCTGAACACCGCGGAGACTTTGAATCCCCAGGATTCGGATGCCCATTACTATCTTGGTGTGGTGTACGAGCGGTTGTCGCGGCCTCAGGATGCTCTTACGCACTTTGAGAACGCGTGCGAGTTTGATGATTACAACCCCGGGTATGCGGTGGCGGCTGCGGAAATGATGATCGATCTTGATCGGAATGCTGAGGCCAAGCGGTATTTAGAGACGCTTCCGATGTCGGTCAATAACGCTGGGATCCAGCAGACTCTTGGGCATATCGCTCTGATTGAGCTGAACCCGAAGCAGGCGGAGTTGCACTTCCGTGACGCTCGGTTGCTTGCGCCTGATGATGTCGGGATTCTTGAGCAGCTTATTCATACACAGATGATCAACAACCACTTCGGTGATGCGGAGCGCAACATCGCGGCGATGCTTCAGAAGTTTGAGCACAAGGACCGCCGTGATATGAAACTCCTGCACGCTAAGGCGCTTATGGGGACACAACGGACGGTTGAGGCGCGTTCGATCTATCAGGACCTGCTGGCTCAGACCAATGGGAAGAGTGATATCGATGCGTGGATCGGCTTAGGGAATACTTCGTATGTGATTAACGATGATCGTACCGCGCGGCGGGCGGCGGCTCGGATCGTGGCGATGCATCCGAGTACGCACGAGGGGTATGTCCTTTGGGCGATGATCCATCGTCGTAGTGGGAACATGGATAAGGCGTTGAGCTCGATCAATGATGCGATTGATCGGAATAATACTGATCCGGAACTCTTTGCGTTCCGTGCGGTGGTTCAGCGAGATCTTGGGATGCTGCAGAACGCGCTTTCGAGTGCTTCTCGTGCGTTGTCGCTTGATCCTTCGAATGTGGACTTCGCTGAGTTTGAGAAGAACTTGAAGTCTCAGGCGGTGGCGAGTGTGCCGACCAAGTAATTGAGTTGCTAGTGGACGCGGAGATCGCTGAGCAGGGGCTCGATGCGGACTCTGCCGTTCCAGCGTGAGAGCTTTGGTTCGATAACGAGATCAACTACTGAGCCCGGGCCGATGTCCCGGGCTCTTTGCCACCAGCTCCAGCCGATGACTCGGATGATTTGGTTTCCGCCGTTGGCATCGCCGACTCTGAGGGAGAGGTGGGTGCCGGTTTTGCCGAAGGGTTCGGGGCGGCCGTTGATTTTGGCGTCTTTGATGAGGACTTTGATGCGGGAGTTGCCTGCGCCGAAGGGGGCGAGTTGCTCTAGGGTGGTGAGGGTTTGTTCGTTGAGTTCGTCTACTCGGGCGACGGCGTCTACTTTGAGGGTGTGGATGAGGTCCTCGGGGGCGAGGTTGGTGTTGGCGCAGTTGAGCATTGATTCGACGAACTTGTCGTAGTTGGAATCGTCGAGGGAGAGGCCGGCGGCCATGTCGTGGCCGCCGAAGGTTTTGAGGTGATCGGAGCAGGCTTCGAGGGCGGCGTGGATTGAGAATCCTTCGAGGGATCTTGCGGATCCTTTGCAGAGGCCGTCTTTGCGTTGCATGAGGATGGTGGGGCGGGCGAAGCGTTCGACGAGGCGTGAGCAGACGATGCCTACGACTCCGGGGTGCCAGTCTTCGTGTGCGAGGATGATGGCGCGTTTGTCGGGGCTTGTCATGCCGGTTTGCTCGGCCATTTGGAGGGCTTGTTTGAGGATGCGTTGTTCGGTGGCCCGCCTGTCGTCATTGAGGGTTGAGAGTTGATCGGCGAGGTCGATGGCGCGTTGGCCTCTTGCGGTGGTCATGAGTTCGAGTGCGCCCTCGGCGTGACCGAGGCGACCGATGGCGTTGAGTCTTGGGGCGAGGCGGAAACCGACGGCTTCGGCGTCTACTTGGTCGGTGGCGAGTCCTGAGGCTTCGATGAGTGCTCGGAGGCCGACGATTGGGGTGGCTTTGATGCGGGCGAGGCCGAACTTGGTGATGACTCTGTTTTCGTCAATGAGGGGGACGACATCGGCGATGGTGCCTAGGGCGGCGAGGACGAGGAGGTCTACGAGGGTGGTGCGGAGGGCGGGGGTGACGGTTTCGGATTTGCAGTGGAGGGTGGCGAGCCTCCAGGCGAGTTTGTAGGCGACTCCGGCGCCGCAGAGCTCGCCGAAGGGGTAGGTTGAGTCTGGGCGTCTTGGGTGGACGACGGCGTAGGCGTCGGGCATGTCGGCGAGATCATTTGGTGGGTTGTGGTGGTCGGTGATGATGAGGTCGATGTTGAGTTCTTTGGCGACGATTGCTGGGGCGGTGGCGGTGATGCCGCAGTCGACGGTGATGATGACTTTGGTGCCTGAATCGGCGAGTGTTTTGATGGCGGCTTCGTTGAGGCCGTAGCCTTCGTCGAGGCGGTGGGGGATGTAGGTGTTGATTGTGGTGTTTGGTGCGATGACCCCGAGCATGTGTACGAGGATGGTGGAGGCGGTGATGCCATCGACATCGTAATCCCCGAAGATGGTGATGGGTTCGTTGTTTTCGATGGCGTCGAGGATGCGTTTTGCGGATTTGTCGAGGTCTGGGATGAGGGAGGGGTTGTGGAGCCCGGCGAGGGTTGGGCTGAGGAAGGCGTTGCTGGATTGGGTGTCGGTGAGGCCTCGGGCGGCCATGACACGGTTAACGAGAGATTGGGAGTCGTCGGAGGTGACGCGCGAGCAATCCCAGACTCTGGTGAGGCCTCGGTCTGATTGCTGCTGAGTCGTCATGGGGGGCTCCGGGGATGCAGCATGTAGGATACACTATTGGTATGGTGAAACTTACCAAAATCTATACGCGGACGGGCGATTCTGGGAACACCGGGCTCGGGGGCGGGGAGCGGGTGCATAAATCGGATCTGCGGGTGGAGTCGTATGGGGGGGTTGATGAGACCAATGCGGTGATTGGGGTGGCGATTGTGCATGCGGGTGGGGGTGTTGGGGAGGCCGGGAAGATGAAGGTGTTGCTTGAATCGATCCAGCACGATTTGTTTGATCTTGGAGCGGATCTGTGCACGCCGATCAAGAAGGACGAGGACCCGGCGATGGTGCTTCGGGTGACGCAGGGGCAAGTGGATCGGTTGGAAGAGGCGATTGATGAGTGGAATAAGGATTTGGGGGCCCTGACGAGCTTTGTGCTGCCTGGGGGGACGGCTTTGGCGAGTTCTTTGCATGTTGCTCGGACTGTGTGCCGGCGTGCGGAGCGGGGGGTGGCCGGGCTCATTGAGGTTGAGCCCGAGCGGACATCTGTGTTGACGATGATGTATTTGAATCGGTTGAGCGATTTGTTGTTTGTGCTTGGGCGGGCGGCCAATGACGGTGGCAAGGGGGATGTGCTTTGGGCTCCTGGGAAGACTCGGGAAACGGGCGGTTGATTCAAGATTTGTGAATCCTGAATCGGGCTGCGAGGTATAGACTCAGGTAGTGCATACACCGACCTTTCAATCCTTTGTTGCTTCGTTCTCGACGACGAGTGCGGAGATGCTTGCGGGGACGCCTCACTCGGCGGTGCGGCGGAATGCGGTTCATTTTTTGACGATGAGCTTGCTTCTGGGTACGGTATTAATTCTGATGCGGTGGGTGCAGTATTCGGGGTTTGAATCGGGTTCTGATTCACCACTGTCGGTGGGGCTTTCTGGCGCGATTGGGCTGGAGGTTGCTTGGTTGACGATCTATGTGATCGCGATTGGTTTGATATTGGTGTTCAAGCCGAGCGGTAAGTGGTGCGTGCAGCTGACGCTGTTGGTTGTGTTGCTTGAGGGGACTGCGGTGATGTTGCGGTGGAGTCTGGGGCTTGATTCTGGGCCTGGGAGCAATGCGCTTGCGGGGATTTTGATTGTGCTGACGCTTGGGGCGTCGCTGCTGCCTTGGACGCCGAGGCAGACGCTTGGGCTTGCGGGGATCTGGATTGTTGGTTCGACGGTGACGCTGATGGCGGTGACGCCTGGGTATGAGTTCTCGATCTGGGGTCGGGTGTTTGGGTATGTGTCTGTGGTAATTCCCGGGATTATGGTGTCGTTTTTCCGGACGACACGGATCCGTGATCGGTTCGAGATTGATTACTTTCAGACTCGGTATGAGCGGATCAGCCAGGAGTTGCTTGCGGCTAAGCACATCCATGAGCGGGCGTTTCCTCAGCCTCGGACTACGGGGGCGGTCCGGTTTGCGTATTCGTACCGTCCGATGAGTCAGATCGGTGGGGATTATTTGTTTGCTTCATTGCAGAACGATGCGGCGGACTCGCCGTTGCTTGTTGTGCTGCTGGATGTTTCTGGGCATGGGATCCCGGCGGCGTTGACTGTGAACCGGTTGCAGGGGGAGTTGATGCAGCTGGTTGGGGAGAATCCGGGGATTCATCCTGATGAGCTCTTGTCGGCATTGGATCGGTATATCTGTGTGACCAATCCTGATGCTCCGGTATTGGTGACGGGGATCGCGGCTCGGATTGATCCGGTTGAGAGTACTATTTTGATTGCCAATGCGGGGCATCCTGGGGCGTTGCTTCGGGAGGGATCTGGGAGTATTACGCAGATTGATGCGACGGGGCCTCTGATGGGGATTGGTGAGACGGAGACGATCGTGTGGGGTGTGGAGAGATTCGGATTTAAGCCTGGGGATTCGTTGATTGCATTTACAGATGGCATTACCGAGGCGAGGGGGGGCGACGGTGAGATGTTTGGGATCGAGGGGATTCAGGGGGTTATCGAGGGTGGGTGGATTGAACCCGGGCAGCGATGGCCTGAGTTGGTTCGTCGATCTGTGGAGCGCTATTGCGAAGGGGTGGTCAATGATGATATGCTGATTGTGGATGTGTATCGTCCGCAGGGTGAGTGAGCATACAGTTGCCCTTTGTGTTGCTCTGTTGAAAGGAAACTGATTGTCCAAGTCAGGTAGCATCGAGACCACTGAGTTCCGGCGGTCGTTTCATATTGAGACGAGCCAGTTGTTGCGGAAGCGTTTGATCTGGTTCACTTCAGTGTGGGGCGGGATTTTACTTATATCGTTTGTGTACGCGATTGTGATGATGGCGCGAAGTTCTCAGATTACGAACCTGCTCAATAATGGGACCGAGAAGGCGTTGTTCTTGGTGACTTACGGGGTGTGGATTGCGATTTATGTCGCGGTGATGGTGATGGTCATCGAGAAGCGGGTGAGCGATGAGCGGGTGGTGCGGCTCTCGATCGGGCTGATTATTCTCAATGGGCTTATCGCGGTGGGGTTGCGTGTTTTAGAGCCTTCGCTGATGTCTGGTGGGATCTGGGTGTTTGTGGTGTCGCACTTTGTTGCGTGCAGTGTGTTCCCTTGGACGGTGAAGCAGGCATTGGCCCCGGTGGGGATTGTGGTGGGTGCCAGCTTTCTGAGTCATGTTGCATTTGAGGGTGATTCGATTGGGCAGACGGTGTTCTTTGGGGTCAGCACGCTTGTGCTCAACTTGCCTGCGTTACTGATTTCTGGGTATAAGCACAGCCAGCGGATTCAGAAATCGACCAACCGGTTTCTGAATCAGCGGTACGGGATGCTGCGGCAAGAACTTGCGTATGCGCGGCAGATCCATGAGGCACTCTTTCCGCCGCCTAAGACGACGGGGCAGATCCAGTTTGTGTATCGGTACGAACCGATGCGTCAGATCGGGGGGGATTATCTGTTTGCTCGGTATTCGCAGTTGGATGCTGATGGGAATGAGACTTTGTCTGTTGCGGTGATTGATGTCACCGGGCACGGGATCCCGGCGGCGTTGACGGTGAATCGGTTGCATGGGGAGATTGATCTGCGGTTTGCCGAGCAGCCTGATATTTCTCCTGGTGAGCTTTTGAGTCATCTGAATCGGTACATTAATCTGACGCTCTCGAAGCATTCGATCTTTGCGACGGCGGTGTGTTTCCGGGTAATTGGTTCGAAGAATGTTCTTGAGTATGCGTCGGGTGGTCACCCGCCTTCGTTTTTGCGGGGTGTTGATGGGACGATTCAGGATCTTGAATCGACGACCTTTATGCTTGGTGCGTGCAAGGACAAGGACTTTGATCCGATGCAGGCTGAAATTGAGTTTGGGCCTGGGGATACTCTGATTGCGTATACGGACGGTGCGACCGAGGCTCGGTCTGCCGATGGGAAGATGCTCAATATTGAGGGGCTGCGTCGGATCCTTGCGTCATCGCACCCGCTTGGTGCTGATGAAACGGAGCATACCCAGGGGGTGTGGTCTGAGCGGATTTTGCGTGAGGTGGCGTTCCACCGCGGGGGGATTCCGCCTGATGACGACACGCTTGCGATCGAGATTTATCGCCCGGTGACAGTGACTACTTGCACGGTTCCTGATGAGGAGCATGAGTAGGAATGGGTGGTTTAGGTCGTGGGGTGGTTAGTCTTTGACGCCTTGGACTCTTGTGAAGTCTGTGTATTTGATGAGTGTCTGGGCGAGATCGATGTTGTTGATGTTGGCGAGGGTGGCGAGCCAGGCGAGGACATCTGCGAACTCTTCTTCGAGATTTTCGCGTTCTGCTTTGGTTGGGGGCTTGTCTTTGCGGTTGTTGTTTGCCAGTGCGGTGGCGAGTTCTCCGAACTCTTCGGTGAGATAGAGGAAGGTTCCGGCGGTGCCTCGGGCATTGTCTGAGGCGAAATAGCGGTTTTTGATGAGTTCTTGGAACTCTGAAACGGTGATCCCGGTGGGGTCGATGTCTGAATTGTTGGGATTTTGAGTATTGGGTGGGGTGCTTTGGGGGGTCATGGGGCGATGGTAGGGGGGAATTCTTACTTTGGGAGCTTTGGGGGGTTCTTCGGGTGGTTGGGGGGCTACACTACAGACCCGACTTTGATCGTCGGCAGGCGCGGTGTCTGCTGGGAATCGTTGATTGGGAGAGACCCTTTTAGGTCAGGATTTAGCTCTATGCCGACGATTAATCAGCTCGTACGCAAGCCTCGCAAGTCACCCACGACCAAGTCCAACTCACGGGATTTGGATAACAGCCCTCAGCGGCGTGGTGTGTGTTTGACCGTCAAGACGACTACGCCTAAGAAGCCGAACTCCGCATTGCGGAAGATCGCTCGTGTTCGTTTGTCCAACGGCAAAGAAATTACCGCGTACATTGGTGGCGAAGGCCACAACCTTCAAGAGCACTCCATCGTGCTTGTCCGTGGTGGTCGCGTTCGTGACCTTCCCGGTGTTCGTTACCACATCGTCCGTGGTGCACTCGATACCCTTGGTGTCGATGATCGCAAGCAGGGTCGTTCGAAGTACGGTGCCAAGAAGGGCAAGTAAATACAATAACCATGCTCCGTCGTCGTGATGGGGCAGGCAAGTAATCCCGGGCGTTCTCAGCTACGGGGTGAACACGGTTCTGGCTCTTTTTAAGGGCAGAACAGATGAGCCAAAAGGAGATGACCCATGTCAGGTCGCATTACCAACTCAGAAGCACAACTCCGTCCAGATCCCAAGTTCAACGACAAGGTTCTGGCTAAGTTCACCAACTGCATTATGTTCTCTGGTCGCAAGACCGCTGCATTGCGTGTCATGTATGACGCGATCGATGTGATGGATGGTCGCCTCAAGCAGTACCCCGACGCGGTCGAGGGTTGCGAGACAGGCGTACAGGTCTTTCGTCGTGCGGTTGAAAATGTCAAGCCATATGTTGAAGTCCGTTCAAAGCGTATCGGTGGTGCCAACTACCAGGTGCCTATGCAGGTGAATCCGAAGCGTCAGCAGTCGCTCTCGTTCCGCTGGATCATTGCTGCGGCTCGCTCTGAGAAGGGGCGTCCGATGCACGAGAAACTCGCAGACGAGCTTTGGGCAGCATCACGCGGTGAGGGCAAGGCGATGACTACGCGGGACCAGGTCCACCGCATGGCTGAAGCGAACAAGGCGTTTGCTCACTTCGCTCGCTAATAGAACGAATAATGCTTATAAATCAAAGACCCGGAGCGAATGCTTCGGGTTTTTTTGTGGTTGGGTCGAACTCTGGACGCTTGTTTCCGATACAGGGGTATGCGATTGAGCCGGAGGGTAGTTATTTTGAGTTTGGCGATCTGGTTGGTTGGGGCTGGGGTTGGGTCTTGGGTGACGATCCAGTCTTGGGCGGTGGGTGCCGATGGGCTGGTCCGGCTGGTGGCGAACTTTGCTTGGATTGTTTCGCTTCCTGGGTGGGTGACGGCGTATGTGATTCATGTTGCGGGTTTGGGGGACGGGATTTCTGATCCGGGTTCGATACTGCTTGCCAACATCTTTGGGTGGGGGTATCTGGTTGTTGGGGGGCTTGTGCTTTGGAAGGTGCGCGGATTGATTGCGGGGAAACGGGGAGTTGTTGTTGGGGATGAAGATGAACCGGTGAATCCGAGTAGGCGTGCGTTTATGGCCAACTCGACCTTTGGTGGGGTTGCGGTTGCTGCTGCGGGTGCGCCTGGGTATGCGACTCTGGTTGAGCCTTGGTCGATTCAGGTTCGGGCGTATTCGATTCCGATTGAGGGGCTACCGAGGTCGTTGGTTGGGCTGCGGATTGTGCAGGTGTCTGATACGCATTTGGGGCCTCGGATTCCGGAGTCTTTTGTGGTGGAGGCGTATGGGATGGCTTTGGAATTGAAGCCGGACTTGATTGTGCTGACGGGGGATCATGTGCATGACGGGGTCAAGGAGAACGCGCGTGCTGCGGAGTTGTGCCGGCCTTTGGTTGCTCGGTGCCCGATGGGGGTGATTGGGGTATTGGGGAATCATGATTGGTGGGGGGATGGGGAGGAGTTGTCGGGGATGCTGAGCAGTGTTGGGGTGCGGATGATTGATAATGATCGGGTGTGGATTGATCCGGTGACTCGGTCGGTGGTTGAATCTGATCCGGGGAATGAATCGCTGGTAGTTGTTGGGCTTGGGGATTTGACCGATGGGGTGATTGATACAGGGAAGGCGTTCGCTGGTGTGCGTTCGGAGACGGCGCGAGTGGTGCTGGCGCATAATCCGGATACGGCGGAGATTCATGCGCTCACGCAAGCGGGATCGCCTCGGGTTGATCTGATGCTTTCTGGGCACACGCATGGGGGGCAGGTGCGGATTCCGTTTTTGGGGACGCCGATTGTGCCGAGTTGGTATGGGCAGAAGTATGCGGGCGGGCTTGTGGATGGGCCTGCGTTCCGGGTGTTGATTTCTCGGGGGGTTGGGATGTCGATGCTTCCGGTGCGTGTGGGGGTGCCGCCGGAGATTAGTGTGATTACGCTGGTGTAGGGGGGGATGGGGGAAAGGTGAAGACCCCCTCCGCCCTTTGGGCACCTCCCCCGCGCCCCGCGGGGGAGGAGAGAAGGAACGGGCTGGGTGCCACTACTCGCATTCTTATGCGCAGTAGTGTCTTCGAATCACTCATGATTTTTGTCACCCAAAGACACTACTGCGCCGAAGCGGCGAGTAGTGGCACCCGGCTATTTAGATTCGATTGCACAGTGGTTTGTGCAATCCCATTGATCGTGCATGACGCCCCATCCGAGGCGGTCTGTTGGGCCTAGGGTATCGATGCAGTAGTCGTTGCGTTGGTGGACTTCTTTTTGGATGTTGAGTCTTTCGACTGTTTTGACTGAGGGTGCGTTTGCGCCTGAGCAGTAGATGCGGACTCGGTTGAGCCCGAGGCCGGCTTGGGCTTGGGGGGCGAGTGCCCAGGTGATTGTGCGGGCGCAGGCTTCGCGTGCGTAGCCATTTCCGATGGCGTCTTTGCGGATCCAGTAGCCGGTTTCGCAGGAGGCGGTGTCTGTTCTCACATCGTGGATACCAGTGCCTCCGAGATAGCGGTTTGTGTGTTTGCAGAAGATTCCGGTGCCGACTTCTTTGAAGGTGGCGGGGTTGGCGAGGGAGAGCATCTGCTCGCAGATGTATTTGGTGGTTGATTCGAGGGTGCGATGGTTGTCTTTGGCCCAGGGCATCCATGGGAGGAGGTGGTTGTCTCGGGATTCGCAGACGGTTTCGAAGAACTCTTGGGCATCCTCAAGCCGGTAGGCGCGGATGATGAGGCGTTCTGATTCGAGCTGGCAGTCGAGCGGGTTTGGGGCGGTCCAGGCGAGACCTTCGACGGGAAAGTTGTTCTCTGAGTTGCAGTGTGTCATGCATCGAGGATAGCCGGGGTCATATGCTTTGGTATGAGTGTGAAGGATCAAATCAATAGATACGCGAGGCAGGAGCGGGTGGGGTATGTTGGGGCCGAGGGGCAGAAGCGGCTGGGTGAGTCGCATGCTTGTATTGTGGGGGTGGGTGCGCTTGGGTGTGTTTCTGCGGATCTGCTTGTCCGGGCTGGTGTGGGGACGGTGACGATTATTGATCGTGACCTTGTTGAGATGTCGAACCTGCACCGGCAGCCTTTGTTTTGTGAGGCGGATGCGGTTGCCAAGAAGCCTAAGGCGATGGCGGCTAAGGACCGGTTGAATGCGGTGAACTCTGAGGTGGCTGTCCATGCGCATATTGCGGATTTCAGTTCGGGTAATGCGCTTGAGTTGATTGGTTGCAATGGGAAGCCGGATGTGTTGATTGATGGGACGGACAACTTTGAGACGCGGTTCCTTATCAATGATTGTTCGGTGAAGTTGGGTGTGGCTTATGTGTATGGGGGGGCGATCTCTACGCAGGGGTCGGCGGCGGTGTTTACGCCGGGGGGTGGTGGTGAGGGGGGACCGTGTTTGCGGTGTATCCAGCCGAGTCCGCCGAGGGCGGGGACGCAGCCGACTTGTGAGTCCGCGGGGGTGCTGGCGCCGGTGTCGTCGATCATCGCGAGCTATCAGGCCGCCGAGGCGATGAAGATCTTGTTTGGGCATGACGAGCGGGTGATGGGGTCGATGCTGAGCTTTGATCTTTGGGAGGGGACGCGGAGCCGGATTGAGTTGTCGTCGGCGAAGGATCCTGAATGTGCGTGTTGTGGGTTGGGACGGTTTGAGTTTCTGGAGGCGGGGCGTGGGGAGCCTCAGGCGTTGTGTGGACAGAATGCGGTTCAGGTGTCAGGTGGGGGCGAGATGATCGATCTGAGGCGTTTGGGGGGGGCTCTGGAGGGTGTTGAGGGGTTTGGGGGGTTTGAGGTGAAGGAATACATGATCCGGGGGATGGTCGAGCATGGTGGTGAGCGGTTTGAGTTGACCTGCTTTGCTGATGGGCGGGCGATTGTTGATGGGACGGTGGATTTGGGGGTTGCTCGGGCGATTTATAGCCGCTATATTGGTAGCTGACTGAACGGTTAGATAGAGAAGGATTCCTCAAGGAGATCGACATGACGACAGCTACGACATCCATGGCCCAGACAATTACCCGCACGCTGACCCGGACGAAGGATCTGGCGGATTCTTTGCTGAACGGGATCACCGCGGAGCAGTTTGCTCGGTTCCCGGTAGCGGATGGGAAGGCGATCAACACGAATCACGCGGCGTTTGTGTTTGGGCATCTTTCGATCTATCCGAAGATGATTCTTGGGATTCTTGGTCTTGATGCATCGGCCATTGAGAACCCTGCGAAGTTTGATGAGCTCTTCATGCATGGCGTGGACTGTCAGGACGATTCTAATGGCGATATTTACGCGTCGATGGATGAGATTATTGCTCATTTCAATAGTGCCCACGAAACGGTCATCAAGGCGATCCAAGGGCTCGATGATGACGCTCTGAACGCACAGTTTACTGGGGACGATTGGTATGTGGAGATGGCGGGTACGCCTGCGGCGCTGTGTATCTTTATGTTGCACGACCACTACATGTTCCACCTTGGGCAGCTGAGTGCTTGGCGTCGGTGCATGGGGCTTGGGTCGGCTTAGTTAGTTTTTGAGAGAAGACATGGAGGAGTCGAAGACAACACCTCCATGGCACCCAGCCCCCCAAAGTGAAGAGACCCCCCAAAGTGAAGAGAAGATCCTCCTTCGCCGAAGACGGTCGAAGGAGGGCACCGGAGATATTTAACCGGAGACGAAGGGGTTGGTCGCGCGTTCGTGGCCGACCTTTGTTTTTGGGCCGTGTCCTGGGTAGCAGGTGGTTTCGGGGTCGAGGGTGTAGAGGTGGGTTTTGATGGAGGCTTCGAGTTGCTCGAAGCTTGATCCGGGGAAGTCTGTTCGTCCGATGGAGCCGTGGAAGAGGGTGTCTCCGACGAGGGCGGAGTTTGAGGGTTCGTGGATGAGGGAGACGCTGCCTGGGGAGTGGCCGGGGGTGTGGGCGATTCTGAAGGTGAGGGAATCGAGGGTGAGGGAGTCGTCGTGGTTGAGGAAGGCGTCTGGGGTTGGGCCTGTGATGGCGAGTCCGAGGGCTGCTGAGAGGTTGAGGATCGGGTCGTTGAGCCAGGATTCTTCGAGGGGGTGGATGAGGATTTTGGCGTCTGGGAATCTTGAGCGGGCGTCGAAGAGCCCGGCCATGTGGTCGGCGTGGGCGTGGGTGAGGACGATTTTTTCGACTTTGAGCTGTTGTTGTTCTACGGCGTCGAGGAGGGTTTTTGGTTGGTAGCCGCAATCGACGATCCAGCATGACTTGCCTGGGGTTGGGTCGCCATCGGTGACGATGAAGCAGTTTGTTTGGAAGTCGCCTAGGGCGAAGGGCTGGATATTGGGGGTTCCGGAGTGGTCTGATGGTGGGGTGCTCATGGTGTATATTATCTATGAGAACTACGCGGTGCATGCAACGGAGGAAAGACGATGGCATTGATCCGAAATATCCATTCGACAGAGATGAACGAGATTGATCTGCCTGGGGTTGCGGGGGCGACGATGGCGATCATGGTGGGGCGCGGGGATAAGGCGCCGAATTTTTCGTTGCGTTCTATCGAGGTGACGCCGGGGGGGAATACTCCCAGGCACAGCCATGACTATGAGCATGAGGTGTATGTGGTTTCTGGGACTGGGGAGGTGCTGCTTGACGGGAAGTTCAATGAGATCAAGGCGGGGGATGTGATTTATGTGCCCGCCAATGAGGAGCATCAGTTTACGGTTGGCGATGATTCTGGGGAATCTTTGCGGTTCTTGTGCGTTGTTCCGGTCGAGCAAAACTGCGGGGGCGAGGTGCCGGGGTCTTAGTGTTGGTTTAAGGGCTGGTGGATTCTGGTGGCGGTTGTTTCCAGGTGTAGATGAGGAGCAGGGCGATGCCTATGAGTAGGTAGAGGTCGGCGATGTTGGAGACATAGGGCCAGATCTCGTCGCTGCCTCCGTTTGGCCATGTGATGCCGAAGGGGAGTTTGACTCCGGGGAGCGGGTGGATGAAGTCACGGACGCATCCGAAGAGTATTCGGTCGTAGAGGTTTCCGAGGCCTCCGGCGATGATGAGGCCGAAGCCTGCGTGTGCGATCCAGTCGCGTGGCTTGGTCCATTTGGCGAAGAGCACGAAGGCGACGACCATTGCGATGAGGGTGAAGATGACAAAGAACCATCGTTGTCCGGCGCCGATGCCGAAGACGGCACCGGGGTTGAGGACGAGTGTGAAATCGAGTATGCGGGGGATCGCGGTTACTGAGTCGTGATAGGGGATGAGGTTGCCGAGGTTTTGTTCTGTGAGCACTTCGGATCGGTTGATGATGACTGGGGTATCCGCGACTTTGGCGAATGCGAGGGATTTGCTGAGCAGATCTGTGGCGACGCCAAATACTACTGTGCCCAGTAGCCATACCCATGCGCGGCAGCTTTTGAGGGTGCTGGCTTGGTCTGGCTTTGGGGTTGATGTGTCGTGATCTGACATCAGCGTGTGTAGCGGTTATCGAGCTTTCGTGCGGAGGCAATGGAGTATTTGGCCCATGGGAGTTCTTCTAGGCGTTCTTTTTTGATCGGCTCGTGTGATTCGATGCAGAGGCCATAGGTTCTGTCTTTGATTCGTGAGAGGGCGTCGTCGATTTCTCCGATGAGATTGCGGTCTGCGGCTGCGAGATCGAGGTTGAGGCCTTGTTCAAAGCTTTCGGTGCCGAACTCTGCGGCGTTGCTTGCGGTTTGCGTTTCGCCTGTGTTTGAGCGGAGTGCTTCGTCTTCGAGGTGTTCTACATCGCCTACGAGTTCAGCGCGTTTTTTGAGCAGGATGAGTTTGTATTCATCGAGCTGCTTTGGCGTGAAGGGGGTCTTTGTCCTTTTGGAGACTTTGGCTTCTGCTTTGGCTTTTTTGGGTCGTTTGGATGAAGTGATAAGCGGTCCGCCGGAGAGGCTGCTGCCTGGACCGAGCAGGAGCGGGCGTGGAGGGGGCGCGTAGTCGGCGGGGACTCTTTTGCGAGCTCTGGCTTTCATTCTTTTGACGGGTGGTTTTTTGTCGCCCTCGCCAGCGGTCTTTGGGTCGTCTTTGGTTGGCTTAGCAGGTGCCTTTGCGGAGTCAGCTTTTTTGGTAGGTGCTTTTTTGGAGACTGTTTTTTTAGCGGGTGCTTTTTTAGAGGCCGGGGCTTTCTTTGGGGCGGGGGCCTTGGATTTGGCGGCAGGCTTCTTTGTGGTCTTTTTGGTAACTTTCTTTGTTACCTTTTTAGATGTTGCTTTAGTGATTTTTTTCGTTACTTTCTTTGCTATCTTTTTCGAAGACTTCTTCGCTGCGGGCTTTGTGGCTTTCTTGGTGACTTTCTTCGCTACTTTCTTGGCGGTCTTCTTAGTTGTTTTTTTAGCGGCGGGTTTGGTGGCGACCTTTTTCTTTACAGCGGTGGAAGACGATTTCTTGGTCGTTTTCTTAGTGGTTTTTTTCTTTGCTGTTTTCTTTGCTGTTTTTTTCGCCAATGTGCACCATCCTTTAGTCCATCAAATATTGCTGAGTCAATATGTTGGGCCAGTTGGGTGCAAGGGTAGGCGCAGCCCCGATAATTGTCAAAATAGACAAGCCGGCTCCCGGTTAAATACCTAAAGTGTGTAGGTGTGGGTCAGGCCTGTGCTGATTCGACGGATTCGGCTTGGGCGATCTCGAAATCTCCGAGCTTGCGGAATCGTTGATATCGGCCTTCGACCAGGTCTTCGGGGGATTGTTGGCAGAGCTCATCGAGTTGGGTTTCGATCCAGCTTTGGAGGAGTGTGGAGGCGGATTCGTGGTCTCGGTGGGCGCCGCCTAGAGGTTCATTGATGATGGCGTCGACGATGCCGTTTTTGATGTTGTCATTGGCGGTGAGATTCAGAGCGATCGCGGCGGCGGTGTTGGTCTGCTCGTTGGCTTGTTTCCAGAGGATGGCGGCGCAGCCTTCGGGGGAGATGACCGAGTACCAAGAGTACTCGAGCATCGCGACGCGGTCTGCTACTGCGATGCCCAGGGCACCGCCTGAGCCGCCTTCGCCGATGACGATGGAGACGATGGGGACCTTCAAACGGGACATTTCGCGGAGGTTGACAGCGATGGCTTCGGCTTGGCCTCGTTCTTCGGCACCGAGTCCTGGGTAGGCGCCGGGGGTGTCGACGAGGGTGACGATTGGGAGGCCGAACTTCTCGGCTATTTTCATCTTTGCGAGTGCTTTTCGGTAGCCTTCGGGGTGGGCGCATCCGAAGTGGCAGGCGAGTTTTTCTTGGGTTGTTTTGCCTTTTTGGTGGCCGACGATGAGGCATTTGCGGTTACCGATGCGTCCGAAGCCGGTGATGAGGGCGGGGTCGTCTCCGAAGTTTCGGTCGCCGTGGAGTTCGCAGAAGTCTCGGCAGATATGCTTGATGTAGTCGCGGGACTGTGGGCGGTTTGGGTGGCGTGCCACGCGGACGGTGTTCCAAGGGGAGAGGTCTGAGTAGACATCCTTGAGCATCTGTACTCTGCGTTTTTCAAGGAGTTTGAGGTCGCCTTTGTTTGGTTTGATGTCCGGGGCTTCGATCCCGCCGAGGGCGGGGACTTCTGGGCCTGGGGATTCGAGGGCTTGTTGGGTGAGCTCGATCTCTGCTTCGATGGCGACGACGGGTTTTTCGAACTCAAGCTGGTAGAAAGTGGACATATGTGTTTCCTTGTTTGGCTGGTTCAATTGTACCGCATTGGGCGAGTCGGGTACGCTATGGGTATGAAGAGTATCGAGATTCCACTTCTATTCGTCGGCGGGGGCACGATGGCGCATGCAATTATCGCTGGGGCTCAGAAATTTGGGGTCTTGAGCGGGGAGCGGGTTGGGGTGCTTGATCCGAGCGCGGAGCGGCGAGGGATGTTTGATCGGGGGTTTGAATCGGCTCAGGGGGCGTTTGAGTGGCTTGAGAGCGTGGGAAGGGGTGGATACGGGATTGTGCTGGCGGTGAAGCCTCAGATGCTGGGGGCGGCTGTTGAGCCTTTGAGGCCGTTTGTTGAGGGATCGGGTGTTCCGCCTGTGGTGATTTCTATTTTGGCGGGGACGCGGTCGGGGCAGGTTTTCGAGGCGTTTGGTGGCGGGGTGTTTGGGGGGCGGGTGGTGCGGGTGATGCCTAATACTCCGGCGCAGATCGGGATGGGGATGGCGGCGGTGGCGGCTTCTGAGACTTCGACTGATGAGGATCTGGAACTGGCTGAGCGGTTGATGGGGGCGGTTGGGGAGACTGTTCGGATCGATGAACCGATGATGGATGCGTTTACGGCTGTTGCGGGGAGTGGGCCGGCGTATGTGTTTTATCTTGCTGAGGCGATGACCAAGGCGGCGGTGTCGCTTGGGTTTGATGAAGGGTTGGCTCGGAAGATTGTTGAGCAGACGGTTGTGGGGTCGGCGGCATTGCTTGGGGAATCGGATGACGATGCGGCGGTGCTGCGGGCGAAGGTGACCTCAAAAAACGGTACGACGCACGCGGCGACCACCGCGCTCGATGGGCTTGGGGTGATGGATGCGTTTGCGGCGGCACTGACGGCGGCGCGTGATCGTGGGATTGAGTTGTCGGAAGAGGGTTAGAAATCTCTTCGAACGAAGATGACGCAGCAGAGGCCGAGGAGCAGGAACTCGTAGAGGAAGGATGTGCCTAGGACCCAGGTGATGGATCGTTTGCGCATGATCTCTGCTGATCTTTCTGCGGCCCTTGGGTCTGCAAATGCTGGGTCGTTCTCGGAGTTGTTCTGGGGCTGTGATTGTGCATCAAAGCCCATGAGTTTGGCCATGTCTTCATCGGTGATGAGGTGGCGTTCGAGCAGGCGGACGGTGTCTTGGGTTTTGGGGAGGATGGTTTTGAGGGTGAAGATCCGTCCGGCCCAGGCGGTCCAGGTTATTTCGCTGTCTTTGGCTTCTTCGAGGCGTGAGCGGGACATTCTTAGGGCGGGGTTGACGGCTTCTTGGATATCCTCGTAGCCCTCTGGGAGTGGATTGCCTTCGTCGCCTGGGACTGGTTTTCCTTGCTCTCTGAGTTGTTCGATTCGTTTGTCTGCGAACTCGATTTGTTTATCGATGTCGAGTTGACGGTCTTCGACTTGGATGATGGAACCCTCGCGTTGCATGATGAGCATCTGGTCGCCGGTGTTGACGATCCAGATCGCGAGCCAGAAGAGGATGGTGAGGAGAAGGGCGGCGATGGTTGATTTGGTGACGAGTCCTACGAAGGCGCAGAATGCGTAGAGGTAGCTGAAGAAGGCGAGGACGATGGGGACAGCGAGTAGGAGGTTGAAGTTCCATGCTCCGCCCCGGATGCCCATGACCAATATGCAGCCAAGGGTGAATATGAGGACTTGGAGTGCGACGAAGAGGAGGCCGGTCATGTATTTGGTGAGGAAGAGCCTTGAGCGTCCGATGGGTTTGGAGAGGACGGGTTCGATGGCGCCGCCTGAGACCATCTCGGGGATGATGCCGGCTGTGGAGATCAGTGCGAGGATGGCGGTCGCCCATGTGAGCCAGATCGGTACGCCCCATTGAGTGAACTGGAGTGTGTAGAAAAGTTCTTTGGAGACGAGCGCGGTGTTGAAGAACCTGGATTCGAAGTTCCAGTGGAGGAGGGTGACGCCTTTGTCGTTGATCCCGAGTGAGGCGTAGAGGACGACGACGAGGAGGTTGAGGCCGAGGGTGAGCCAGAAGAGTTTTTTGGCGTTGAGTTCTCGGTAGGCGTCGATGAAGAGTGCTTTGGTTTGGGTGAGGATCATGAGTTGGCTCCCTTCGCTCCGCTGATCGCGCCTGGTTTGTCGCCTTGGTTGGTATCAACGACTTGCATAAAGAGGTCTTCGAGTGATGGGCGTTTGAATCCTGCGGATTCGATGATGATGCTTTGCTTTCGGAGAGCGTCGATGGCGGGTTGGACTGCAGCGGCGTTGTCGGTTTGGAAGGTCATGCGGGTTGGGTCTTTGGCATCGAGGATTGGGGGTATTTGCGGGAGCGTGCTGATTTGGCTCAGGAGTGATTGATCGATTGGTGCGTTGGTGGCGATCTCGAAGCCGCTTTGGTCTGCGGTGAGTTCTTCGATGGTGCCTTGGGTGGAGACGAGGCCGTGGACCATGATGGCTACGCGGTCGCAGACCATTTCGAGTTCGGAGAGGAGGTGTGAGTTGAGGAAGATTGTTCTTCCTTCGTCTTTGAGTTGGGTGAGGATGTTTCGGATATCTCGGCGGCCGGAGGGGTCTACGCCGTCGGTGGGTTCGTCGAGGATGACGAGTTGGGGGTCGTTCATGAGTGCCTGTGCGAGGCCGACGCGTTGGCGCATGCCCTTTGAGTATGAGCCGAGTTTGTCTTTGTGCCAGGATTCCATGCCGACGAGTTCTAGGAGTTCGGATGCTCTGGCTTTGCGATCTTTGCGGTTGATGCCTGACATGGCTCCGAAGTATTCGAGGACCTGGCGTCCGGTCAAATATGGCGGGAAGCGGTGGTGCTCGGGGAGGTATCCGATGTCTCGGAGCGCGGCTTTGTCGCCGACTTTTTTGCCGAGCACGGTGCCTTGGCATTTGCTGGCGTGGATGACGGTGGTCATGATTTTGACGAGGGTGGATTTGCCCGCGCCGTTGGGGCCGAGGAGTCCGAAGATCTCGCCTTCGCCGACTTGGAGGTCTACGCCACGGAGGGCTTTGATGCGTCTGTTGTATGTTTTTTCGACGCCTTGGATGTCAATAACTGGTGTCATAGTTGGACTCATGAAACGGATCCTCTTTTGGGGGCGGTTCTTTTTTGGGCAACGATGTGGAAGACATGCCAGTGTTTGTGGTGTTCATCGGTGTGTTTGGATGGCCTGTCCTCCTCGGTGAAGGACTCCAGTATGTATTGGTCAAACAGCTTTAGAGTTTCACCGCGGGTCAGGTGGGTGCGGTCATCGATGATGGCCCAGTCGTCTCGGTCGCCGAATATTTGGCCGCTGAAGCGTCCTCCGGGCTCGATGGCGGCGTCTATTTGTTGCCAGAGGGCTGAAAAGTGGTCTGGGGGGCAGAAGGGGAGGGAGAAGCTGGCGTTGACGAGGGTGGCTTTGGGGATTTGGAGGCCTTGGAAGTTGGATTGGGCGATTTCGATGCGGCCGGTTTGAAGGGCGGATTTGATTTCTGGGCGTTCTTTGGCTCTGGAGATGCCGTCGGCGCTGCCGTCTTGGGCCCAGACTTTCCATCCGGCGGCGAGCATGGCTGCCGCGTCGCGTCCGGCTCCGCAGCCGAGGTCTATGGCTAGGGGAGGGTTTGATGGGTCAATCTCTCCGAAGCTCTTGAGGGCTTTGAGGACGGTGTCGCGTGCGGGCTTGCCTTCCATGCGGTCGAAGTAGGCGGGCCAGTCGCGGCGTTTGGCGGCTTCGTGGACAGGAGGGGTTGGGGGGGTGTTTGACATGCTTTGTTCTCTGATTCGTGATACGCTTAGGTATGTATCCCGATTTGACATCGTATATTCGTGCGCTTGATGGGGCTGGGGAGCTTATTCGGATTGGCGAGCCGGTGGATCCGGTGCTTGAAATCACCGAGCTGGCACAGCGGCAGTCTAGGTTGGGTGCGGCGGTGGGATCGGATTCTTCTCAGCGGACGGACCCTGAGTTTGCTGGGGTTGGTGGGAAGGCGATCTTGATCGAGAATCCGGTGGGTTCGAAGTTTCCGGTGTTGATCAATGCGTTCGGGTCGTACAGGCGGATCGAGATGGCGCTTGGGGATCGGGCTCTTGAAAAGACCGGGGACACGATTCGGGAGCTTGTCAAGCCTGAGCTTCCCAAGTCGATTGGGGAGGCAGTTGGTAAGGCGCGGCAGTTCATGCCGTTGCTGCAGATTGGTCCGAAGCGATCTCGGAAAGCCGGGCGGTGTCAGGATGTGGTGTTGACGGGGGACGGGATTGATCTAACGACGCTTCCGATTTTGAAGTGCTGGCCTGATGATGGGGACTTTGAGCGGTTTGGGTATCCGGCGGGGCTCAATGATGGTGTGCCTGGGATGGGGCATCCTGAGATTGATGATGCAACATGGGATGCGGAGTACAAGGGGCGGTTTATTACGCTTGCGGGAATCCACACGATCCATGCGGATGATCGGAATGAAGCGAAGCCTAAGTCGCACAATATTGGGATGTACCGCATCCAGTTGCTTGGGAAGGATCGCGTGGCGATGCACTGGCATATGCATCATGATGGGGCGGCGCACTGGCGGTCTTGGAAGAAGCTTGGGGAGCCGATGCCTGTGGCGATTGCGCTTGGGGGGTCGAGTGTGTTGCCTTATGCGGCGACCTGTCCGCTGCCGCCTGGGATTAGTGAACTGTTGATGGCGGGGTTTTTGCAGGGCAAGGGTGTGAAGATGTGCCGGGGTAAGACGGTGCCTTTGTGGGTGCCGAGTGATGCTGAGATTGTGATTGAGGGGTTTGTGGATACGGATGCGGGGCATCCGGGGTGGGATCCGCGTGAGGATGATGCGGGTGAGCTTGGGAAGGGCGGGGCGTTTGAGGGGCCGTTTGGGGATCATACTGGTTTTTATTCGATGCCCGATCGGTACCCGGTGACGACAGTGACGGCGATGACGCACCGGGAGGATGCGGTGTATCCGACGACGGTGGTGGGGCTGCCGCCTCAGGAAGATTATTTTTTAGGCAAGGCGACGGAGCGGATTATGTTGCCGCTGCTTGAGACGATCTTGCCTGATGTTGTGGATTACGACTTGCCGTTGTTTGGGTGCTTTCACAATGCGGTGTTTATCAAGATCAAGAAGGAATACCCGATGCACGCGCGGAAGGTGATGCACGCGATCTGGGGCGCGGGGCAGATGGCGTGGACGAAGACGATCTTTGTGGTTGATGAGGATGTCGATGTGCATGATTTGTCAAGCGTGATGGGGGCGGTGCATCGGCATTGCAAGCCTTCGCGGGATATTGAGAAGGTGTTTGGGGCGGTGGATATTCTGGATCACTCCGGGGCCCACTTTGGGACGGGGATGAAGATCGGGTTTGATGCGACGGCGAAGGTTGTGTCGGAGGATATTGATGGGGCGGCGATTGAGGCGGCTGCTGATCTCCCGTCGGAATCAGAGAGCAAACAGGCGGTTGCGTGGGCCAAAGCTTGCGGGGGAGTGCTTGATGCGGCGACTTCGGACCGGGTTCCCGGGTGGTTGTTTGTGAAGGCGGATCGTGGGTACGGGGAATCAGAGCCGGCACTTATGGGCGGGGGGATTCTTGGTGAGATTTGGAAAGGGGCGACGGCTCAGAAGTTTGTTGTGGTCGTGGGGCGGGATGTGGATATCCATGATCCGCAGGGAGCGATGTTCCACTGGGTGGCCAACTGTGACTTTATGCGCGATGGCCAGTGGGACCAGATGAATGGCGACCGGGTTGGGTTTGATTCAACGCCTAAGACGGCGAGTGATTCGTGCAAGAATCAGCCTGTGCGTGCTTGGCCGACGGTTTTGACGATGGATCAGTCGGTGAAGGATCGGGTTGATGAGATCCGGATGGGTTGAGGGTCAGCCGCCGAAGCCGGGGGTTTGTTCTTCGAGGTAGGCGTCGATTTCTATGACAACATCTTTGATGAATGGTTTGGCGGCGCGGGAGCCGGCGCCGGGTTTGATGTTGTTGAGGATGATTGAGAATGCGGCTCTTTGGCCGTTGGGGTGTTCGAGGACTCCTGAGAGTGCGTAGACGCCGTTGAGGTATCCGCTCTTGGCGTGGAGTGTAGATTTGAGGTTTGTGTTTACGAATCGGCGTTTGAGTGTGCCGTTGCCTGGGGTTGCGAGGGAGGCTTTGAAGGTGTCCCAGTCGTCGAGGCGTGCGAGTACACCGATCCACTTTGTGAGTGTTTTGGGCGTGACTTTGTTGTCTCTGCTCATGCCTGAGCCGTCGGCGATGATGGTGCTTTGTGCGGCGGAGGCGTTGACATGCTGGCTCAGGAGGAGCCTGACGACCGAGGCTCCGTTTTCCCATGACCCTGGATCGCCGGTGATTTCGTGCCCGATTCGTTTGAGAAGGGATTCGGCGTAGAGGTTGTATGAGTCTGTGTTTGTTCTTTTGATTACATCGGTGATGGGAGTGGTGACCACCGCGATGGGTGATGAATCCCAGATATCGGTTGGGCTTGCGAGTCGGACTGATTCTTCGATGTAGCCGTTGTTGTCGATTTTGATGCCGCGTTTGCTGAGTGCGTGAGCAAAGACTCTGCCAGCGAAGAGTGATGGCTGATGGACACTGACGGGGATGTCTGTTTTGCCTCGGACATTGCCGTAGAGGGTAAACTTGTTTGCTGGGGTTGGGCGAGCGACCCATGCGCTGTCTCGGCCTTTGGAGATTGTTTTGGCTTTGATTTGAACATCGATCCAGGGGAGGTCTGGCTGCATTTCTAGGAGCGGGGTTCCTCCGAGGGATCCTGGGATGGGGAACATTCTGATGACATTTGTTTGGAAGTTGAGGCCGCCGACTTCGGCGCAGTACCAGCGGTTGAGTTGGTCGATGGGCCAATCTGGGTGGGCCCAGATGCGATCGAAGACGCGGTCGTCAACGACGATTTCATGTATTGATTCGATGCCTCGGTCTGTGAGTGCTTTGGCGATTGCGTCGAAGAGGGCTTCGTGTGAGAGTGCTTGTTCTTCGTCTTCGAAGATTCCGGGGTCGCCTAGGGCGGGGTCTCCAGAACCTCTGATGATAAGTGTTTTGTGGCCGTTGGCCTCGAAGATATCGAATGTTGTTCTGAACTCGAAGTCACTGCCGAGGATCATGAAGGCGGCACCAGAGCTGAGGAGTTTCATGTTGGAGGCGGGGATCATGAGTTCGGTGCTTTGGTATTCACCGAGTTCGCGGTTTGAGTTGAGATCAATGATGTGGATGGCGGCTTTGCCGCCCGCGAGGCTGGCGTTTCCTACGAGGTGGTCGAGTGTTGAGTCGAGCGGTCCGGCGAGGCAGAGGGAGCACAGCAAGGACAGCAGGCCCAGAATGCTGATTGCCCGGAACTGGTTCGGAAGTCTGTGGGTCATAGATGCGGGTCTCCTGTATCCTACTTTCGGGTGGTCGGGGGTCGGTTCTCCACATCCTGCCCGGGATTAGGGGATTATGACTCATCGTGTCGTGTAGTATGATGTCACTTGCTAGTCTACCGGGATTGGGCGTCCAATGATTCAGTAGCTGAAAGGATTTGATTGCTATGAGTACCACCCCTCCGACAATGCCAGAAGCGGATGAATCTTCCGAGGTAATTCATCAGGGCGTGCTGATCGTTGATGACAACGAGCAGAACCTTGAGTTGCTCCAGGCGTACCTTGATGATCTGGGCGGGCCTGTCCGGGTTGTCTCGGATGGGATTCAGGCGATTGAGTCTGTGAAGGACAATCCGCCGGACATTATTTTGCTCGACATCATGATGCCCAAGATGAGCGGGTATCAGGTTTGCCAGCAGCTCAAGGGGGATACTGAGACCCGGGATATTCCAATTATCATGGTGACGGCACTGAGTGAGGTTGGGGATGTTGAGCGGGCGATTGATGTGGGGGCGGATGATTTTTTAACCAAGCCTGTCAACAAGCTTGAGCTGCTGACGCGGGTCCGGTCGCTTCTGCGTGTTCGTCAGCTCAAGCGGAACTTGGATGATGCGGTGGCTGAGGTGCGTGCGCTCCGTGATCAAGCGGGAGACCAGGCCGGCGAATAAGCCGGTTTAGGTGGAATCATGATCGCGTGCTTTGGTTATGGGCAGCCGGCGGAGAAGAGGGTGAGGAATCCGCTGATGTCGAAGAAGTCCAGCTGGCCGTCTTCGGTGATGTCTGCGATCATATCCTGAGCGGCGAACGCGCTTAGGAATGCAGCGATGTCGAAGAAGTCAAGGACATTGTCGTCGGCGAAGTCTGGTGGGGACGGGCAAGGGTCAACGGCCGCGGCTTCGAAGATGAAGTCGATGACGACTGGTCTGTGGTCTGATGAGAAACCTGAGACGGTGAAGGGGTTGATCGGGAACGAGCGTGCTGGTTCTGGGATTTGTGATGCGTTGGTCATGCCGTCGCCGGTTGAACGGAAGATGAACTGACGGCGTGGGGTGACGATTGAGTCTTGATAGATGAGGTAGTCGAGCTTTGAGCCGTTGCCTTGGGTGGTGATGTCGCCTGAGATTGGTTGGAAGGCTTGATCCAGGGTGGAGTCTGATTGGTCGCGGTCTGTGCCGTCGGTACCGCCGTTGGTTGCTGCGCGAGCGATGAACTCAGCGGGGCCGTTTCCTGGGTTTTCGTTGAGATCACCGCCGACGATAACGGGGGTGTTGGGGGCGAGGATTGTGCCTGTGGATGGGAGTGAGACTTTGCTGTGGGGGTCGCTCATTCCTGTGCCTGCGCCGTTGTAGTAGTAGTCGATGAGGTAGGCGATGTTTTCGCTTGCTCGGGCGCGTTGTTCGAAGTCGCTTGAATCTCCGCCTGCTTTGAGGTGGCCGTTGCCGACAACGACATCGCCGGCGTAGAGCTCGTCTGGGAGGTCGATTTCTGCGAACTGGTAGCCGCGGATGCCGCCGGTGCCGCCGGTTTGGTATTCATCTGGCTGGAGGACGAATGTGGAGTAGGTTGCTCCGCCGCCGCCATTGAGGTCTGCGAAGGGGTAGCGGGAGAGGATGAGGTTTCGGTTAAAGCCGTCGTTGGCTTCGCTCGCGTAGATGTATGGGAGGTCGTAGTCTGTGCCGGTGAAGAGTTGGATATAGGATGTGACTGCGCCGCCGAGGAATGGGTCTGTTCCGCCTTGTACGAGGAGTTCTGATACTGTGGTGAGATCAACGATGGAGTCAACGCCTGATCCTGTACCATTGCCTGAGTTGTCGCCGCATTCTTGGAGTATGAGGATGTCTGGCTGCATCGATGCGATGATGCGGACGATGCCGTTCCAGTTGTTGAAGGCGTCTGTCTTTGGGTTTGTTTTGCAGATGCCGTCTTGGACATTCCATGTCATGATGCGGATGTCTGTTTGATCTGATTTGAGCCAGTCGCCGTTGTCTGGGTCCCACTGTGCTACGGCTGAGCCGCTGATGCATGCCAGAATGGACCCTGCGATGATTGAACTGTACTTCATTGGCTCTCTCCTCAAATCGTATTTGCTACCGAAACATACCACATCTTTTGGTGGATTCACAGGCAATGTGATCGCCTGGGTTGAGATTGTGATCTCGTTTAAGAAACGCCCGCGCTGTTAAGCGCGGGCGTTTGAAGTTTTTTGAGGGCACTCATAATGAGTAGCCCGAATCGCGATTGTTATGGACAGCCGGCTTGGAAGTCCGTGAGGAATGCGACGATGTCGAAGAAGTCAAAGACTGTGTCGCCGTTGTAATCAAGGCGAGGTCCAAGGAGTCCGACGATGTCGAAGAAGTCAAGGGCGCCGTCGCCGTTGAGGTCGGCTGGACACGGGACTGTGTCTTGGTAGTAACCAACATACAGGCCAACTGAGTATGACTCGTCAGCTGGGAAAGCTGGATCGAAGAATACTGAGGTTGGGTTGTTGTAGCGGCCGTCTTCGTTGGTGTCGTATGTGATAGCTGTGCCGAAGATCAGGCCACCGTTGGTGATCGGATCTGATGTATCAGCTGTTGAAACATCGGTGTTGTTCCATGCGAACTCAGCCATGTTGCTTGAGTAGATGGTGCCTGGTGTTGCTCCGCCTGCGGCTGTTGAGGAGCCGAGGAAATCAACGCGGTAGTTGCGTCCCGAGTTGAGTCCTGCGAAGACCTGTCCGGTTTCGAGGATCATTTCAAGCTTGTATGAGAAGGTGGCTGGGTTGTAGATCGCGCGTATCAGGGCACCGTCAAAGTCAGGCTCGCCGTTTGGGCCACGATCAAGAAGCTTGACTGCGGACAAGAACCAGATGTTACCGACGGAGTCGATTGCTGGTGCGGACATGCCTGGGCCCAGTGGGAGGCCGCCGGTGATGTCTGGGAGGTCGGTGATCATACCGATGACAGCGCCGCTGGCATCGCAGATTTCCTTACTGGTGTTGACAACAGGATTGAATGCGTTTGCTTGGTCGACATATGCAGCCAAGGTCCACTCTTCGGCACCTGTTGCTGCGTCATAGCGGCAGACAACGATCTGGTTTGCGAAGTCATCTTGGAAGCCGTTCTCGTTGACCATTGCGGCCATCAAGCCACGGCCTGCCTGGTCGCGACCGATTGCGACATGGCCGACGCCACCACGGAAGAGGGTGGATCCGCCGTAGTTGTTTGGCTGGCCTTGGCCGGTGTAGTTGATGACGAAGCCGTCATCGTTATCTGTGATAGATAGTGGGATTTCGAAGCCCTTGTTTCCGAGGACTGCACCTGCTGCGTCAACGCTGGTGACATTGAGGATGCGGGTTTCGCCGCTGCCTGCTTGTGCGTCCTTGGCGAGGAGTGCGAGGGTGTAATCAGCGCCGTTGCCCAGGAAGTCGTGGGTGGTGGTGCCGAAGGAGCCTCGGTGATCGCCACCGATGCCGCCGGTTGTATCGAGGTGGGCAGGTGTTTGGGTGTGCGACCCGGTGTCTGCGACGACTAGCTCTGCGGTTAGTCCGAAGGCGGTGCCGTCAACTGAAAGGCCGTTTCCGCCGGCAACGCGTGCTGGGATGTTGTTTGGAACACCAAGAACATCTGGATGGTTGACGACCAGGCGGTCGGTCGCGTCAAGTGTTGGAGCTGCCGAGATGAGGTTCATCGTTCCACAGTCACGGTCGAGGAGGCGTGTGCGGAAGAGGTTGTTTCCTGCGAGTTGGTTTCCACCAATGGCGCCATTGTTATCGCCACGGTAGAAGATGTTGCCGTTGGCATCGACGGAAAGGCCGCCGAACTGTGAGGAATCGCCTGCGAACTCGTCTGGCATGTTGACTGCGGCTTGGCGGCGGTCAACATAGAGGCGGTTTGCGTCTGATTCATTGTAGTTTACATAGGCACCGATGATGCCGTTGAAGCTTGCGCCGCCTTCAGCGGTACCGAACTCGTTGAGTGCGATCGCGAAGCGTGATGCAAGGCCTTCAGGAGTTTTCGGGACACCTGCGGAGTTCATTTCGCCATGAACACCGGCGCCAGGAGCGTTTTCCCAGAGTGAATATGTTGGAACTGAGTAGGCGACGCCTGTTGATGTGCTCGGGCTGATTGTGCTCGAGGAGAACAGGTTGTTAAAGTTTGTGCTGCCGATTTGTGATGTTTTGAGTAGTGGGGCAACACCGAAGAGGTGGCCCTTTGTGCTTGTGAATGGTGAAAGATCCACGACATATGACGCACAGTTTGGATTCCACGGGTTCAGAGCATCGCCTGGGAGGTCGCCGCCCAAACTGCTGATACTGTCTTGTGCGAGGGCGGGGGCACAAATGCCTGCCGCCATAACGATCGCTGCGATTCCATATTGCTTACGCATATCTCAATCTCCTTTGGTTGATGATGTCTTCCGCACGCGCGGAGTCATCGCTCTCACTTGATGGTGTATTCGGGCACAACTGTGTATGCCCGAGCTCTCTCGGATTGTGCATCTCATCACCTAAACAACTCAGACTTCCCAAGTCTACTGGTGAATCGGGACGCAATCACAGCCGTTATCGTAGCACATTTGGGGAGAATCCGCTGAATCCAATTGCTCAGAATGAGTCAATATTGTGTCAAGATGCCCGATAAACGACCGGATGTACGGGGAGTGACCGGGTATTAGTCTAGATTTGCTGCGAGTTGTGCCGCAAGCAGGGTATTGGCTCGGATCAGCGCGAGGTTTGCTCTAAGTGTTTCTCCATTAGAGACTTCGTGTAATCGACCGAGTATGGCGGGAGTCATTGCTCTGCCTGCAGCTCCGGATTGCTCTGCATCCGACTTGGCTTGGTCGAGCCAGCCTTGCCATTGTTCTTTGTCGAGTTCGTGTTGTGCGGGAATGGGATTGGCGATGACGATGCCCCTGCCTGTGCGAGCGAGTTCGCTCTTGATGAGTAATGCCAGGTCTGCGGGGTCATCGATCCGAACATCGACTTGGGCGTTGGATTCTCGGAGATAGAAGGCTGGGAATGAATCGGTTTGGTATCCGATGACGAGAATTCCAAGTGTTTCGAGCGCTTCGCGGGTGGATTCGACATCGAGGATTGATTTGACGCCGCTGGTGACGACGGCGACGGGGAAGCGGGTGAAGGCCGCGAGATCACTCGAGATATCGAGATGTTTGCTGTATCCCTTGTGGACACCGCCGATTCCGCCTGTAGCAAAGAGCTTTACACCTGCGGCTGCGGCGAGTTCCATAGTCGTGCTGACGGTGGTGGCGGCGTGGGCTTTCTGGTGGATCGCGACGCCGAGGTTTGCTGTATTGGCTTTGAGGACGAGGTCCTGGGCGAGCATCGAGTCGAGTTCTTGGTCGGTCATTCCGACGGTTGGGACACCATTGATGACTCCGACGAGTGCGGGGCTTGCGCCTTGGTCGGTGACGATTTGTGAGAGTTCGCTGGCGAGTGGTTGGGCGGCGTTTGAAGGGACGCCGTGTACCAGTAAGGTTGTTTCGAGGGCAACAGCTTTGTTTTTTGCTCGGTTTACAGCATTCATCGGATCACACCCTTTCGCAAAGTATGTTGAGTTTTAGCCTCATAGTTGATCGCAGATTCTGATACGATGCAAAATGAATAGGTGCTATCGGCCTTGGCACGCTGGAGCTTTTGGTTGTCCTGTCATAGTTGTAAGCAGTTGATTTGATCTGCCCGGGCGGGGCCTGCTGGGCCGATAAAGTGGCAGTCCGACTAACCCGAGTATAGTTCCCAGACAAATGGGACAGGTGGAATAGATTCTCAAGATTCACTCGTTGGAAGGGAGATTGATATGGATAGTTGTCATAGATCGCGGTTCGGAAAACTGATTCAAGGATTCAAAATGATCTCTTCACAAACAACTCGGCTCTTACTCGCTTCGTTCCTGCTTATAGCGGTGGGATGTTCAACCGTTTCCGCTGAGCCTGAGGCGAGGCGGAACAACACGCCCAGTTCTGAATCTGCTCCTCAAAGGGAATGGGTGGAAACCAAGATCAGTTTGCCCGACGGGCGTGTAGTTATCAGGCGGGTGCCTCGTTTTTCTGCACGGGTCTATGCGCCATCGGGGCTTCAACAGTTTCTCCGGGTTCGATCTGACCTCAGTCTCGACGGTGGGGGGCAGGCCGCGGAAATCAACTTGATCTCGATCGCCAATATGTCGGGCTCAAATAGTGGGGGGTCTTCTGGTGGCAGTTCCGGTGGCGGTGGCGGTGGCGGCGGTGGAGGTGGCGGTGGTGGTGGCGGCGGTGGTGGAGGTGGCGGGTCAGGCTCCACAGTGGCCGTAAACCCAAATCAAACGGGGAACCAGAATACCAACGGGCAGTCGGATCAGCAGTCTGGCGACGACTCTGAGGATCCCAATCAGTTTAACTCTTCAACTGTTCCTCTGACCGTGTACGCGTGGGAAAATACAGGGGTGGAGTTTCAGAACATCTCTGAATCAATCACAGTTGCTCCGAGAAATAAAACCCCACAACAGCTTGCTCTCCAGGTTCAACGGAAGATCCTAGATATTAAGCCCAACAAGATCGGGCTCCGATTCTGGAAGGAGTTCGGCCCGGCGAACCGATTCCCGTTCGATCATTCTGATCCGAATGCAGTTATTGGAGCTGGTGGATTCCGTATGGGATTGGCAGATTACTGGGATCAGTTTGCGATTGAACTCGCTGCCCTTGGCATCGAGCCAGACTTTCTGATCCATGACATGGAAGACGGGGTGGATTTCTGGAATGTCCCAAGGGGCCAGCGTCGGTGGTTCTTTGAGCAGATAATGACGCCCGAGTCGAGTGTGTTTAGCTTGCTCCCGCAATCTGTGCAGCAGGTAACGGTGAGCCAGTTCATGGACTTCCGTGACCCGCAGGGGACCGTTGCTCTCAATGATTATTCACAGTTTGCGGCTGAGTTCAGGGCCAAGTTTTTGGATGATGTGTTCAGCAATGCCTTTGATCGTGCGTACTCCAGGCAGCTTCCAATATCGAACTACAGAGATACGCTTCAATCATTTGACCTCATTACTCGAGGAAATCGACCAATAGCTAGGGCGTCAATTATGGGGGTTTCATCGCCTGTTGTGTATTTAGAGGATCGGCCTGAGAGTATTCGTTACCGTCATGCATCCAAGGATAGTCGATGGAATCGGCTCATTGACAAGGTGAACAGGTGCCGGTCTTCGGCTGGGGTGGGGCCTGTGGTCCCATGGATTGCTCCTCCTGGGTATGGCCCGAGTGGTCCCAACTCGTGGAGTCGTCCGACGGCACTCGGTGAAGAGTTCTTGCTTTGGGAGATGCTGATGGTTCATCTGAATGCGATGGGGATTGACTCGTACCTGCTCTGGAATCCTGGCGGGAGTGTGAACCCAAACTACGCACAAGCAGATGTGATGATGGATCAATGGATCGGCACGCATCAAGCGAATGCCGTTCTTCTGACCGATCTACCCGAGATCCCGATTGATGCCGACGAGTTTACCACCAATGGGGTGACGACAACATACACGGAGTATTTAGAAGCGATGGGGATTAATCCCTAAGGTTGGCGGCTGAGTAAGCGCATGAAAAAACCCACAAGATGTGGGTTTTTTTGTATCCTAAGAAAAGGAGATTAGACGCGGTCTTTGAGTGCCTTGAGTGGGCGGACCTTGACGACATTGCGTGCCGGCTTGGCTTTGAAGACCATTTCTTCCTTGGTGAATGGGTTGACGCCCTTGCGTGCCTTGGTTGCTGGCTTGCGTTGGACGGAAACTTTCATCATGCCTGGGACATTGAATGAACCGCATGAGGTCTTCTTGAGGTCGACCTGGATCATGTCACCCATGACATCAAAGACTTGGGCGGCTTCCTTTTTGGAGATGCCGACATGGTCTGAGATGATGGTCAGGACTTCTGACTTGGTGCGTGGTTTTTCCTTAGCAGCGGTGATCTTGGCGACCTTCTTGGCTGCTGGTGCTTTCTTGACAGCGGCCTTCTTTGGTGCTGCTTTCTTCTTGGCGGCTGGCTTACGAGCTGCTGTTTTCTTTGCGGTCTTCTTCGCTGCTTTTTTCTTTGTTTTCTTAGCCATTGCAATCTCCATTCTGCAATTGTGGTGAATCTGTGTGCGGCTTCCACCCACACATACAGTTGTTTTTACCGGACTTCTATCGGCACGATAACATCATTTCCCCCTGTTTTCATAGGGTTTTTCATATATTTTTCCAATTGTCTCCTTCTGGGGACACAATCTGGTCAGTGAAGAACACCAAAGTTCACGAATCATGTGTCCTATCCTCAGGCATGGAAACCCCTCAAAAACAAGTCCGGATCACACGCTCGATACCCGGAAAGCTCGAAATACCAGACGCTTGCATGCAGGTGCTCGGGGAAGGGCTCGCGACGCGGGAGCTGCTCAAACCCTTTGTTTTAGGGGCTCATGCACTCGTAACGATGTACACCGATCCGGTGGATGACAAGATGCTTGATGCGGCGGGGGAACAGCTCCAAATTGTGAATAACTTCGCTGTGGGGATCGACAATATTGATCTTGAGTCCTGCAAAGACAGGGGTATTGTGGTTTGCAATACCCCCGATGCGGTTACCGAGGGGACCGCAAATGTTGCGTTTTTGCTTATGCTCAGCACTGCTCGGCGGTTGATTCAGGCGGATCGGTACGCTCGGTCTCCTGAATATCCGGCCAATGGGCAGCTCGGGATGGCTGATTTCATAGGGCTCGATCTGTGCGGCAAGGAACTGCTGATCGTCGGGGCGGGGCGGATTGGGTATGCGATGGCACTGCGGGCCAAGTCGCTCGGGATGCGGATTGCGTATGTGGCCCGGTCGAGGCATCTGGAGTTTGAGATGGCGCCGATTGGGGCGCGGCGGGTGGAGCTTGATGAGGGGATCGTGGAGGCGGATGTGGTGAGCATTCATACGCCTTTGACTCCTGAGACTCGGCATTTGATCAATGCCAAGAGGCTCAAGTCGATGAAATCCGATGCGATCCTTGTCAATACGGCGAGGGGGCCGATTGTTGATGAGGCGGCACTCGTTGAATCGTTGAATTCAGGGCATCTTTGGGGGGCGGGGCTCGATGTGTATGAGAATGAGCCGACGGTGCATCCGGGGTTGGTTGCGTGTGATCGGGCGGTGCTGACGCCTCATATTGGGAGTGCTGAGGAGCGGTGGCGCATGGCGATGACGGAGATGGTGCAGACGAGCATCTGTGCTGTATTTGAAGGTGGGGAACCCCCGAACCGGGTGGTCTAGGGCGAGTCTGGCGGTTTTGGCTGGACGACCTGAGAAGAGAAGACCCGAAGGAACTGAAGACAGTTCCGACGGGGCACCCAGAGAAGAGAACTTCGGGCCATTCGGCAGGAGTTAGCTGTTGCGTGATGGGCTGGTGAACTCGAGTTCGAGGTAGCGTGCGACATAGTCGATGATGGAGTCGGCTTGTGGGATGTCGGGGTTGCTGGTGTTGCCGTGGGGTTCGAATCGCATGCCTTTGAATCGTTTGACGGCTTCGTCAACGGGGAGTCCGTATTGAAGGGCGATGGAGAATGCTCGGCAGAAGGCTTGGCACATCCCTGAGATTGCGGAGCCTTCTTTGGCGATTTTGATGAAGATCTCGCCCGGTGTGCCGTCGGCGTAGAGGCCGATGGTGAGGTAGCCCTCATGTCGTCCGATGGTGAACTTGTGGGTGAGGGATTCGCGGGTTGGGGTGAGGGCTTGGCGGGTTGCGAGCATCGGTGCGTCCTTGTCGGTCATCGGTCGAAATCATCCATATGTGCCCGGCTTCCGTGCTCGGGGACTTCAACTCTATCGGACCTTGGCGGAAATATCCTTTGACAATGGGGATGGAGTTCTCCTGATGTGTGATCTGGCGGTGTGGAAGGGGGGCGTGGGGGAAATCTGGGATTGAGGGCCAAAAAACATGTCCAGATTTCGGCTCAAACTTGCTCGGGGGGCTCTCAATGCCGATACTTGTGTTGATATTGAACCATGATGACCACAACACCTCCATCACAGCTGACGAACTCAACGGCTCGCCCAAATCGGGCGACGAGTTGGGTTGTGGCTGCGATCGCGATGCATTTGCTGGTCACGAGCATGGCCTCTGCGGCGACAACATGCAGCGAGACCATGGAACGGACGCGCGTGACCCGGCTTTCGCACTGTGTCGCTCAGGCGATTCGGGAGCTGGTTGATCAGGGCGGCGAGACCGCTTTGGTTGTGGTTATTGATCCAGAGCCGATGTCTGCGGTGATTGTCGCGGACACCGTCTGTGTTCTTTCTAATGATCGGCTCAGTCCTTGGATTCTCAGTTTGCCGCCGCCTTCGTTGGTCTGATCCGAGTCCTGTTCGCTTTCTATTACAGCATAATTTAACTTTAGACCGGTGTGCCGACGCTCGACAATTGAGTGTGTAGGTGGATCGGTTCACACGCCGGCGATTTATATTTGATCCGGCTTGATCACAAGCAAGAGACCCAATCATGTCCAGCTCAGAAATCCCTGTCATCGGAACCATTCTTTCCAAGCTTTTCGGCTCGCGCAACGAGCGTGTCGTCAAGCGGTACACCTCGCGGGTGGAGTTGATTGCTCAGTTCGAATCGCGGATGCGTGCGTTGACTGATGCCGAGCTCAAGGCCAAGACCGGCGAGTTCCGTGACCGCTTTGATGCGGGCGAGACCTCCAACGATTTGCTCGTTGAGGTCTTTGCTGCGGGACGCGAGGCGATGGATCGGTCGGTTGGAATCCGGAATATCTTTAATCCCGAGCATGAGTTTGACGCTTCGCTGTTGAGTGAGTCTGTTCGTCAGACCTTTGATCGGATCAAGGCGGAGATCGAGGCCCTCGAACCTGCCGAGGCGTCTGGTGACTATCTTGGGTGCGCCGAGCCGGTACCTGGGTTTATTCAGGTTGATATTCCTAATGAGATCTACGACGCTGTTCGGGAGATATATCCCGAGTCGCGTCCTCCGTTTCGAGCGCGGCCGTTTGATGTGCAGCTCATCGGTGGCATGGTGCTTGGGCAGGGGAAGATCGCGGAAATGAAGACCGGTGAGGGCAAGACCATCGTGGCTCCGCTTGCGGCGTACATGGCGGCGGTGACTCATCAGCAGGTTCATATCGTGACGGTGAACGATTATCTGGTTCAGCGTGACCGGGACTGGACCTTTCCGTTCTTTGCCAAGGTTGGGCTTACGGTTGGTGCGATTCACCCGATGCACATGCAGCCCGAAGAGATTAAACGGTCGATGTACCGGTGTGATGTTGTGTATGGGACGACTTCGGAGTTTGGGTTTGACTATCTCCGCGACAACATGAAGCGGAATGTTGACGAGCAGGTTCAGCGGAAGCGTCAGTTTGCGATTGTTGACGAGGTTGACTCGACGCTGATTGACGAGGCTCGTACGCCATTGATTATTTCAGGGCCGGCGCATGACGACCAGCCCCGGTACGAACTGGCGACGGGGCTCGCCAAGCAGCTTGTTGATCTGCAGAAGCCTTGGCAGGAAAAGGAAGATGCGGTCCAGCATTGTAAGGAGATCATTAAGGGTCTTGAGGGTGATATCCGGCAATCGAGGGACACGGCTGTTGTGCCTGAGATGAAGAAGCGGCTTGAGGATGAGACTAAACGGCTCCCGGAGCTCGAGCAGGCCCGCGATCAGTTTGCACAGTATTACGAGATCGAGATGGATCGCAAGTCGGCGCACCTGACGCACGAGGGCATCGCTCACGCCCAAAAGCTCGCGGGGGTTGGGTCGTTCTATGTTGACGAGAACATGGATATCCCGCACTTGCTCGAGCAGTCGCTGCGGGCGTATGCGGTGTATCAGGTCGATAAGGATTACATCGTGATGGATGTACCCGATCGCGCGACGGGCAGGAGTGAGCCCAACATTGTGATTGTGGATTCCAATACGGGCCGTCCGATGATCGGGCGGCAGTGGTCTGATGGATTGCACCAGGCGATCGAGTGTAAAGAGGGCGTGCCGATCAAGGCGGAGACTCAGACCGTAGCGTCTGTGACGGTCCAGAACTTCTTTAAGATGTACAAGCAGCTCTCGGGTATGACGGGCACGGCGGACACCGAAGCGCAAGAGTTTCATGATATATATCACCTCGATGTGATCTCGATCCCGACCAACAAACCGATCGCTCGCGGTGACTATGACGACCTGATGTACCTGCGGGCCAAGGACAAGTGGGAGGCGATTGTCGATGAGATTAAAGCGTTCCATGATGCGGGGCGTCCGATCTTGGTGGGCACGACCTCGGTTGAACGGTCCGAGATGATTTCTCAGATGCTGACACGGAAGTACCAGGTTCAGCACTCGGTGCTTAACGCGAAGCAACACGAACGCGAGGCCAATGTGGTCGAGGATGCGGGGCATCTTGGTGCGGTGATGATCGCGACCAATATGGCGGGCCGTGGTACGGACATCAAGCTCGGGAAGCTGAATCGTGAAGAGTTTATTGAGCACCTACTCAAGCGGGGGATCGCGTCTCGCGGGCTTTCGGCGGACATGAGCGAAGAGGAACTCCGCGAGAATGTGTACCGGAAAATTGCGTCCGTTGAGCTGAAATCAGAGGGGATGAAGAAGCGTGATGCTGAGACGATGGACTTTGCTGAGCTTGAGCTTCAGCTTCTGCGCCACTGGGCGGGCCAGAATACCTGGATGAGCGGGAAGGGGATCGAGTCGGCGAGTGCTGAGGGTCTCCGGACGGAGCTTGATAAGGGCGGGCGATCGATTTTACACCGGATCCGCTGGTATGAGAATATCGAGGATATGGGCGGGCTGCATGTGATTGGTACCGAGCGGCACGAGTCGCGTCGTATTGATAACCAGCTGCGTGGTCGTTCAGGGCGCCAGGGTGATAATGGGTCGTCGCGGTTCTTTGTATCGCTTGAAGATGATCTGATGAAGATGTTCGCGGGCGAAACAACGATGAAACTGTTGTCGCGTCTGGGCATGAAAGAAGGGGATGCGATCGAGCATCCTTGGTTGTCCAAGAATGTTGAGCGGGCCCAGAAGAAAGTCGAAGAGCGCAACTTCCAGGTTCGTAAGAACATCCTTGAGTATGACGAAGTGATGGAGCATCAGCGTCAGCGGTTCTATGGGCTGCGTCAGCGGATTCTTGAGGGGCTTCAGGTGAAGGATCTGGTCTTTGAGTACATCGAGGATGTGGTTGATGACGCGATTGCTGAGTATCTGGATGATGATTATTCAGCGACCTGTGCTGCGGATTACGCCCGCGAGCAGCTTGATTGCTCGATTCTTCCTGAGCGACTCAAGGGCAAGGACGCGACGGAGATGGACATCACGATCCGGAAGCTCGCCAAGGAAGATGTCACGGCGACGATCGTGATCACGCTGGGTGAATACATGCCGATTGAGGGTTCTGAAGTTTCGATCGACTTTGATTCGGCGGGGCTTCATGGCTGGGCTAAGAGCCGGTTCGGGATTGAGCTTGATACTGGATCGCTGCGTGAGGGTGGGGCGTCTGAACGGCGTGCTGTTCAGGAGATGCTTGAGCAAGCAGCGTTTGCGAAGATTGATGCTGAGCCTCTGGAGAAGATCGAGAGCTTTGCTGATGCGCGTTATGGCGCTGAGCAGCTCGCGGCATGGTCGAAGGATAAGTTCACAAAGGATCTTGATCCCGATCAGATACTCAAGGCCCATACTGATGAAGAGCTTGAGGTCCGCGATCTGATTATTGATACGGCTCGTGAGCTCTATGAAAAACGCGAGGCGGAGTTCCCGGCCGACTTCATCATGCAGCGGACAACGATGATCGCTCGTCAGGATCCGGCTGCTGCGTTTGAGAATCTGGTCAAGTGGGGCAAGGATCGTTTGGATCTGGAGATGACTCCTGATCAGATCAAGACGACGCCTCCGGCCAAGATCCGTGCTCAGATCATCGAGGCAACCAGGGAGTCGCTCAAGACCGACGACCTGTCTGTTATGGTTGATAAAGCGCTTGCAACAACGGATGACGATCAGCTTGATTCGGTGCTCGTTGAACGGTATGGGGAGGGGATCACGGAGCGGATGCGGTATCTGGATTCTGATGATCGGGAGCCGGCAATTCGGGCGCGGGTCGAGACGCTGTCGCGTCCTGAGTTGATCCAGTTCGAGCAGATGATTTTGATCGAGACGCTTGATACATCTTGGAAAGATCACTTGTACTCAATGGACCAGTTGAAGGACACGATCGGGTTCCGGGCGATTGCTCAGACTGATCCCAAGATCGAGTACAAGCGCGAAGGGCAGCGGATGTTCCAGGGGATGATGCGGGAGATCCGCGAGAAGGTGACGGGCTTTATATTCAAGGCTCGCATCGCCGCACCTCAGCCCCGCCAGGGTGCACCTCGCCAGGCTCCGCCACAGCAGCGACCCCAGCAGCAGGGTGTTGGGGCGCAGCGGGCTCAGCAGCCGCGTCCTGGGCAGGGCGGGGCACCGATGGGAGGCAATATCATGGGTTCCTCGATCATGGGGCCTGGGTTCACCGGCGGCGCGATGTATTCGCCAAAGCCGGCGGCATCGCCGAAGCCGGCACCTAGTCCAGAGAAGGAATCGGACGAGTAATAGTGTTCAATTGGTCCAGAATCGAGCATTCAGGGATCCCGATGATGGATCCGCGGAATCATTTGGGCGTATATGAACGGGGACAACTGCAGCGCATATCGTGCAGCTACGCATAATCGCGTTTGCCAGGCCATCCTGAACTCGCTCGCACCGGAGCTCATCATGACAGATACCAGCCGATTTAAGCCGACCATTGTTTCCAGAGCGTTTACGCTCATTGAGCTCGTGATGGTTGTCGCGATTATCGCGTTGCTTGCAGCTATTACCATTGGGGTGGGGGCGTCGATGGCAGATTCAGGGCGTATGCGTGCGACCGAGGGGGTGCTGCAGGTGCTTGATCAATCGCTTGCGGATTATATTGACGCTGGTGGGTCGATCCCCCCTGCGATTGTCGCTGTCACATTGGAAGAAGATCACGGGGGCAAAGTCCGCGGCGACATCGTGCATTATCCCGCGGTCGATGGTGTGATTGATGTTGTTATCCCGAATACTGATCCCGGCGCACCGGAGAGGCATTATCAGATTAACTCAATCGGGTTGTACTTGGCATCGCTTCAGAAGTCATCAGTTGTCGATGAGCTATTGAGCAGCGTAGATGAATCGATGGTGAGTTTTTACGATGCACCTGATGATCTTCAGCCCCGTTTGCTCACGATCTTTGATGCATGGGGGAATCCGATTCGGTATGTTCATCCGAAGTTTGATGGGATCATCGAGGATTCAACTGGGCCAGCGGATCGCCGCGTACTTGGTGATGCTGGTGTGGCTCTGGACTTATTGGATACAAGTAACTCTGGGCCTGGATATTTCACGCCTGAGTCACTGCCTGTGGATTTGTCCTTTGTTCCATTTGATGGGATTGCAATTCGGAGGAACAAGATCCTCCCAGTCGATCAAGAGGAAGCTCGCCAGAGTGGCGGATTGAATTATCCTGTTGAATCGGATTCCGATGGCGGGAAGTGCCCTGCGCAACGGCCTTACTTTTATTCGGCGGGGCCAGATGGTGATCCGGCAACGATCGAGGACAATGTGTATACCACGATTCCTGAGTTCGTTCGTCCGTTTTGATTGGGCGATTCTGATTCTGGATGGATTGTCAAATCTCTTGGATTGCCCTAGTGTTTGGGTCAGATGGATGTTGTGTCTGAGACCTTCCGGGGTGTAGCGCAGCTTGGTAGCGCGTCTCGTTCGGGACGAGAAGGTCGGAGGTTCGAATCCTCTCACCCCGATTTTGACAGAAATTTCATGGCATGAGCCCTCGTGTCTTGGTCTAAAGAACTCACAAACCAAATACGCTTAGCCTCACATTTGTAGGGGACAGGGTTTGGGGGGGCAGGTCATTCCTTGTCCCCGCATCCAGCTAAGAAAAGCCATGCTATTTGTGATGATAAGAATTTCTTTACGGGAAATGCCGCCGTGTTTTATTGGCAAAGGCAACGAGCGAAAGCATTACCGGGACTTCTACCAATACTCCCACCACAGTTGCAAGTGCTGCGCCTGAGTGCAAGCCAAACAAACTAATGGCTACAGCTACGGCAAGTTCAAAGAAGTTGGAGGTCCCAATCAATGCTGCTGGAGCAGAAATATTGTGCGGGACTTTCCACAGATACGACCAGCCATAGGCAATAGCAAATATGCCATAGCTTTGTATCAGTAATGGCACAGCGATCAGGGCGATCACAAGAGGTTGCTCTAGAATAGTCTGGGCTTGAAAGCCAAACAACAGCACTACAGTCGCTAGGAGTCCAATGATTGAAAGCGGCTCAAGGCGATTTGCAAAGCGTTTCAAAGTACCTTCGTTGCGATATTTATTGATGAGTAAGCGACGGGTGAAATATCCGGCCGCCATAGGAATAACGACATAAAGAACGACAGACAGTAGTAGGGTTTCCCAGGGCACGACAATGTCGGTTATGCCGAGTAAAAAGGCGGCTATAGGGGCGAAGGCAAACACCATGATGAGATCGTTGATCGAGACTTGCACGAGGGTATAGCCGGGGTCGCCGCGAGTAAGCTGGCTCCACACAAAGACCATAGCTGTGCAAGGCGCGACACCGAGCAGAATCAACCCAGCGATGTATTCCTTTGCAGTATCCGGCTCTACCAGCCCCGCAAAGATATGTTCAAAGAACAGGATTGCTAAAGCCGCCATTGTGAATGGTTTAATCAGCCAGTTGACAACCAGTGTGATGCATAGTCCGCGTGGCCTACTCCCAAGGTTCTTGAGACTGGAAAAGTCTACTTGGGTCATCATCGGGTAAATCATCACCCAGATAAGCACCGCAACCACGAAGTTGACATTGGCATATTCGAGTCCAGCCACCAACTCAAAGAGTGCCGGAAATAAAGAGCCAAAACCGACTCCGGCAAGGATACACAACCCCACCCATATGCTTAAATAGCGACCAAAGAGGCCAAGAGGTGAGTTTTCGCTCATTATAAAAGCTCCTTCTCAATATGATCTAAAAGCATTATAGATGCCTCATCAAAGGTTGCACTAATTTTTGCTTTTGTGCCTTTAGCCTCTTTGCAGGATCAGGTTGGCTTAGGCCATCTTGGGTGCGGCAATGGTCATCGCTCCCGATGATGCAGTTAATCCCTGATTTTCACTCGGGTTGTAGCGCAAGACAAGAAACCCCGTTTCCAGATCCCAGTGAGCGATCTGAGCTCGAAAAAATTCAACCGGTGTCCTGTCACCCCGACTTCACTGCGGAACTACCAGGGGTGCTGAAGGGCAATCTTGACCCGTTGATGGTATCGAATTTGAGACCGGGCAAGCCACCCAATCAAATAGAGAGTGGGCTACATTCTTGGGGGCAGGTCACTTAGTCCCTTAAGGATTCATCCATCTTCCTATTTCTCCTAATCAGACTTCTCCGATTTAGTTCTGCCCAATACTCGTCATCTTGATAGGTCGCACTTAAAGGCGTTTCATATACCCAATGCTCCTCTGGTCCCCAGTGAAGAACGGCATCGGCCATGTCCTTTAACTCGAAATCTTCGTAGGCAAAAAAAGAAGCAATCTCACCGGCCTTAATTCCTCCCAGCCAAGGCTCTTCTGATAATACAACTGAACCTTTTTCTACATATTTGATTTCGGCAATCCCCAAAGACGACAACTTTGAATAGACATTTATGAAAAATGTTGAGTTCGGATAGTTGTGCTCCAGCAGTGACCCTGTGGTTTGAGACCGGATGCTACGCCCGCCGCGGCCAACCTCCGCACTAATTTTAGTAACATGGTGACCCCCGGCTATCAACAATGCCGTCTTCCCCTTGAGCAGGACTTCGGTCTCGATCACCTCATAGAGATGCTGACTTCTGAGAGATGCTTTGTATGGTTCATAGTCCTCCGTGGAATTGATGGTTGCCCAGTCGATCGACTTCCCTCCAGCGAGAACGCGGTATCTCCGCTCAGGTGGGAGATTTTTATTTATTTGCCGTACGGAAGTGAAGAATCGCTCATAGACCGGCGAATCCCACACTGTGTTTGGGGAGAGAACAGTATTCCTCCAAACCACGCGTATGGCGTCAATCGAGATGTCTTCACCGTTTATGTAACGATCGAGCTCGTTTTGATAGAAACTGTTGCCAAATTCAACAACGATGATGTCGATATCTTCCTGAGTCTGCTTGGAGCTCAAAGTCTTTCCGAGCAGCGTATGAAAGCTCTTGTGCTGGTGCCTTTCTCCAATCGCGACGATTTGCTTGCCTTGGTCAATTTGCGAATGGATCAGATTTGCCAACTCACCTGGCTTGTCCGATGTGAATCCCATCAGAAGAGGTAAGGCTAAGGCTAGGATTGAAATTTTCCACATAAAAAATCCTCATAAAAACAGTTCGGGCGAATCAACAGAGTGGATCTTAGGTAGGAGGCATTTGACTGCCCCCCCCGGGGGGCTCATTGACAATGTAAATATTTTCGTACGACGGATACATTTCGGAGGGCAGACATGATAAGTGATACTCTTATGGCGAAAAAAGGATTCGCGTTTCCATGATCCAGAGGTTAATCTGGTTGAAAAATATTTCAACTGGTATCCTCTCGCCCCGACATCAGCAAGGGGGGGCTCTTGGTAATACGAGAATTTACTGGATTGTTGTGGACTTGGCCCGAGGCCTACGGCAATCTGTCTGTGTATTTATCAATGAAAGGCGACCTGCCCTTTGGTGGGTAGGTCGCCGTATAACTCTAAGAGGATATAGATTCTGCCTGCCACTTTCACTCATCGGATTCGGAAGGCTTTTCATCATTGGACTGATCGATTTTGAAGCTGGCTGTTTGGCCCGGATCGGTCGAAATCGAAGGGGTCATGCCGTTGTCGAGGATGACGGTTGAAGTGCCGCCTTGGGGCGAGTTGACATCAACGGTGACTTCCTGATCGACTATATCTATATCGAATGTGGAGCCGTCGTTGGTGACAAAGGTGCCTGAGGCGCCGTCGGGTGTTTCGAGGAGTTCGACATTGTATTCGGTGCCGTCTTGGGTGATGAGAACGGCGCTTCGGCTCATGATTGTGTGGGTGACTGCGGCGGCTAAGCTCCCGCCTCCGATGGCACCGATGCCTAGGAGGATTAGGGCGGAGTGGGACAGTAAACGGTTGGGTTGTGACTTCATGGTGAGTCCTTTCAAGTAATGGTTAATTTCGGGTGAGTTGTCTGGACCTGCCCATTGGCGTTGGTGGGCTTGGGCGAGCAGTTCATCGAGTTGTTTGTTTGTGATGGTGGGTGCGGTGCGTTTCATAGATTTTCTCCTTGGCATGTGAGTTCGTGTTTGAGTATGGCCCGGGCACGGTGCAATCGAGACTTGACTGTGCCTTCAGGCAAGTTGAGAACGCGGGCTACCTGTTCGATGCTCAGGCCCTCAAGGTGAACGAGCGAAACGACAGACTGGTGCTGAGGTCTCAGGCGGGCAAGGGCTGGGTAGAGCCAATCCAATACATCGTCGGCTTTGTCCGTTTGTTGGCGTACCGGGATACGCCCAAAGACTCGCCTGCGGATTCGATCACGCCGAGCGACGGCGTTGGCCTTGTTGGTGGCGATGCGGAGAAGCCAGGAACGGATCGGCACGCCTGTGGATTGGTAGCGGGGCAGGGCCTTCCAAGCGGCAAGGAATGTGTCGGCGGCAATATCTTCGGCGAGGTCTTGATTTCCAGTGCGGCGATAAAGATACCCGGCAATGGCAGTAAAGTGCTGGCGGTAGATGACATCAAATGCCTCTGGGGTGGTACCGGAGCAGTTGGTCGCCGGCAACTGCTCTTTGGCAGGTTCGGCTGGTTGGGTTGTGTTCCATGCGGCTTGTGTCATACACCAATATCAATGCGCGAGAGGGGCTCTTGGTTCCAAGATAGTTCAGAAAAATCATTTGGGCTATCAGCAGTCTTACCCGATTATCCAGCGATTATGATCCGTTTGATACCAAAGCTTGCAGTTTTGTGCTCAAGAGCTGGATTCCAGCATTACAAAAAAATCAACTGGTGTCCTGACAATCCGGTTGTTTTCGGTGGGGGCTCTTTCGATGAGCATGTCGTAGGGTATTCTCATTGAGAAAGTAGTTTAGGATTTCAAGAGTTCTGTTTAAACATGCGATTTCAAGGATACGACGCGTTTGGGTATAAACCGTACTCCACCCCGCGGCATACAATCAAGGATGCCAGTTACACCCGAACCGAATAGTCAGTCAAGTATCATCGAATGTGTATCAAAGATAGCTCAACGGTATGCTGATGGCGACGCCACTTGCCCGGTGAATCCTTTCCGCACTCCAAGTGAACTCAAATCACAGCTCGATCTCGCTATCAATGAGACTGGAAGTTCTACCGAGCATGTAATGGAAGTTCTGGAGCAACTCGTTCTGGCCACCCCTCGCAGCACGAGTAAGCGATTTTATAACCAGCTCTTTGGCGGCCGCGATCCAGTTGCTACGGCCGCGGACATGCTCGCTCCGGTTGTGAATACCTCGCTCTACACATTTAAAGCGGCGGGTCCCATGGCGATTGTTGAAGAAATGGTCCTTGAGCGGATGGCTCAAAAACTCGGATTCAAAGCCCCAGGGCCTCAAGGGGTCTTTACTCCCGGTGGTTCAATATCCAATCTGCTCGCGATGCTCATTGCTAGAAACCGATCCTGCCCTGACCTGAGAAATAAAGGCTTCGGCGGCCAGCGCATCATTTGCTATGTTTCCCAAGTTGCCCATTATTCAATCGTTAAGAATGCTGGAATCCTTGGGATCGGTCGCGAGAATGTCCGTCTTGTCCCAGCCGATTCTGAAGGTAAGCTGCAAGCCGATGCTCTTGGGAGATTGATTGAGGAAGACCGCGATGCGGGGCATATTCCCAGTATTATTGTGGCAACCGCCGGAACAACTGTTTTGGGTTCCTTTGATCCGATCGCCCAATGCGCTCAAATCGCCAAAGACTTCAATATCTGGTACCATGTTGATGCCAGTTTCGGGGGCTCGGCTGCGATGAGTTCCACTCACCGCCATTTGCTCGATGGCATAGAACAGGCCGACTCGGTTGCATGGAATCCTCACAAGGTTATGGGGGTTCCGCTCTCTGCTGCTGCATTCATCACAAGAGAGCCGGATTACCTCCGCCGATCGCTCGATGAAACCGCAGACTACCTCTTTCAGGGCGATGATGATGCATACAACCCGGGGACACGATCAATCCAGTGTGGCCGGCGCAACGACGCGCTCAAAGTTTGGGCTGCGTGGAAACATCATGGTGATGATGGCTATGAATGCCGTATTGATCACCTGATGAGCCTAGCGAAGCATTGTGCCGATCGGGTCAAGGACAGCAAGAGCTTTAAGCTGACTTCCGAGCCAGAGTTTGTAAATGTTTGCTTTGAAGTTATTGGTAAATCTAGTCGGGACATCTGCGACACACTCCGCGAGCACAATGAACTGCTTGTCGGGCATGCTGTGGTTGATGGTCAGCGAATCATCAGGGTCCCGTTTGTCAACGGGGATCTGACAATATCAGATGTCGATGAGATGCTCGACCTCGTCATAAAGATTGCCGATTCGCTACCGTCCGGTGAAAATGCTGAGCCGGCACATATCAACCAGTCCAATGGCAGCTGCTGTTGCCCTTGATTTAGAGATCTATCAATCTGCGGTGCTTTCAGTAGTCTGCTTTGGTGTGACAAAGAGGATTTTGCACCAAGTCAATATCAGACTAAAGAGGAAAAACCCTGCGATCAGCCCGCTTCCCGCGAAGATAAATGGCCCAGCAACCAAGACCCACTCAGGCGTTGCCAACCCTTCATAACGATGGATTGCGGTCATAACTCCGGAAATTGATAGCCATCCAACAAGTCCGACGACTCCGATGTTGAATCCCCAAATGCACTGAAGGTACCATCGCGACGAGAGCGGCTTGGGGTCTGTTCCCCGTCGCTCTAGCACCTGAACAAGCAGCCAGGTGATTGCTGCAAAGAGCACCATTGCATCAATCCCGATCTCTGCTCCCATGGCATGTCCCATCACAAGCCGGGTCCCGTGGATCAGAGTATTTATTGGTGGGATCGAGATTGCGATGGCTGTTACGAGGATAAAGCCTGTCCACCATTTGGCGAATGTGATGAAGAGTTGAGTTCCACACGCCGGGCTTTTTCGCTTTGTCCGGATCATTGCTGAGATGTCCCACATGACGCGGGCAAGAAGTATGATTTCGGTCATGCTGACTACAAAGCTAATCCACTTGACCAACTCCCCTTGGGGCAAGTGGTATGTGTGGTGCGCGAAGTTGGTAAAGGAGTTGAGCAGGCCGACTCCGAAGAGCGCGTATGCAAGCCGGCTGTGTGCATAGGACTCGTTCCCGCTGAGTTTGCAACCGACATAGCAGAGGGTGCCATAGACAAAGAGATTGAAGCTGCCGACCAGTGTCCCCGTTGCTTTCCACTGGATCCGCATATCGACGATTGGGTCAGCAAGCACGCCGGGCAGCAACCATGCGTGTTGTTCAGAGAAGGTGTAGATGAAGAATAATGCCCCAACGCTCCACATAGATACATGCATCGGGCGTTTAAGAATTCCCTTCCCGAGATGTCCAAAGAAGTTCCACACAAACATCACCCACCCGAGCATGATCGGGATCGAGAAGATCGGGTGAAACCCCATGTATTCTCTTCCAGAAAAAACTCCAAATGCGAGTGATCCCAATATCCCAATCCCACCAACTGCCCAGGCTAAGATCTGAATCTTTAATCGAATCCGCTCGGCCCGGCCCATTGTTCCTGCTTCATCTTCAAAAAAACGGTGCACGACCGCCATACTCGCAAGGAAGATGAATGCAACGGCAAAGGTTGTGTGAATTGGGCGCAGAGCTGTAAATCGGATCCCGAGTTGCTGCATCTGCGTGCCGACCACTGGAATGTAGTACATTGCCCCGAGTAGTCCGGCAACTATTGCAATCGCAATAGCAATGATGGATCCTTTCAGAAAAATCAGTGTCGCTCGACGCCGAGATGGATCTACTTGTCTCAACGCACGCCTGCTTGCATGTTCTGCAATATGCTCGGTTTGGATTTCCATCAACTGGGTCATTCAAACTCCCACCAAGGCACCGAGAGCCAGAACGAAATCCATGACTCATCGTCAACACGGGCCAATGCGTCCTGGCGATGCTCGCTTATAAATGAGATAAACGCCTCAACACTCATCCGCTGATCTGGTGAGAGTCCCGATGGAGGCATCAAGGGTGGCTTTCCGTGTTCAAGTATCTGCAGAATTTCGTTCGATTCAAGCCGGTTTGCAGTCAAGGTCAGGTCGGGTGCACCAAACATCGACTTCCCAAACAAGACATGGCATGCGGTGCAGGTGCCGGATTTGTAGATTTCAAACCCTTCTGACACAAGCTTGTTTCCAGACTCCCCAATAATTTGTCCGAGCGAAGTTTCTCCTGGAGAAGTTGTTGCATCATTCGTTTTATGGACTGCATTGAGGGATGGGTTTCGTGCCTGGCCGATTCCGGTTAGGTCCATTTCTTCCAGAAACGCCCAAAGTGAATCAACTTCAGTTGGGTTTAATTCAAACTTCGGCATTAGCCCCTTGCCCATAGAGAGTCGATCTTTGAGTTGATCTTGATTAATACGCGAAGCTGCATTGGTTAAATCAGGTCCAAGAAATCCGCCGAATCCATACAGCTGATGGCACGCCTGGCAGTTATTGGCAAGCCAAATCTGGCGGCCCTCCAAAGCCTGACCTTCTAGTTGTGTCGTCGGATTTGAATCTGCATAGACAAAGACTGTTTGCGTTATAAACGCCGTCACCAATAGAATGAGCGTCCACCCCTTAGCAGACGGATCGCACCGCCCCGACCAAAACCTGACATTGCTCTTGGAATGTTTCAAGAAAAAACTCATCGCCAGAACAGTGTAGCGAATCTATCGATGAATAAGTAAAAATGGCCGCCATCACAATCAAATCCCAAGTTCTACAGATCGTAGTTGGCTCATATCAACCGCAAAGCCTGTCGGCATTCGTATTGGTATAGCACGGAATGGAGTGTGGCTCAAAGATAAGAACTCAAACTCACCGTGTCAGAAAATCGTTGTTTTTGAGGTGTTATATGCTCTCTTCAGCGCCCGAGAGTATTATCGCGGGATGGCGGATGATCTATATGACTATTTTTACATCTTGCAGAGGCATCTCATTGAGCCCTGCTTTGAACACGATCTTATCCGATTTCTGAGGAGATTATGGTGGTGTGATAAACTGATTCTCGAATCTTAGATGTGGTTGTTCGTCAAGATTATGATTTTGGTATTCTCCGAGGAGGAGATCGATGTGCTGTCCGGGTCCACCAGGTGAGTGGGATGGGTAGAGCACGCTAGTCGTTTGTGGCGAGTGGGCTTCCGCATCGTTTGCAATGGAGTGCGTCTTGGTCGTGCTCATTGGAGTTGCATGATGGGCATGAACGGGGTGGCGTGGGTGTATTGGCGGCTCCGGTATCTGGTCCTGTTCCTCCGCTCCCGGCGATCTCAGCGGTCAGAATTCCGGTGGGGATGATGATGAGCGAATAGCCGACGAGGACCAGGATCATTGTTGTCATTTTCCCGAAGACCGTGGTGGGGACGATGTCTCCATATCCGACTGTGGTCATGGTGATGATGGCCCAGTACATCGCGCTGGGCATTGAATCGAAGGACTCGTTGCCGCCGGCGGTTCCTTCGACGACATGCATAAATGCGCTGGCGATAAGGACAACGATGAGCACGGTGGTCATGAAGACCGCGACCTTGTGCCTGCTCACATAAAGAGCGTCGCGCAGTGCCGATGCTTCTGACAGGTAGCGGGCGAGCTTGAAGACGCGGAAGATCCGCAGCAGTCTGAGGGTTCGGACGACGAGGAGGCGTTCGCCGCCGGGGACGATGAGGCCGATGAAAGCGGGGAGGATCGAGAGCAGATCAATGATGCCGAAGAATGATCGTGCGTACCGGGCTGGGCGCCGAACGATGATCAGGCGGAGGATGTATTCGGCGGAGAAGAATGCTGTGAATATCCATTCGAGTGTGAGGAAGATGGTTCTGTAGGGTTCGAAGGCGGCTGAAGGGAGTGTGCTGAGGATGACGACGGCAACGGATAAGAAGATGGCGATGATGAGAGCGATATCGAAGTTCTTCCCGGCCTTGGTGTCGGCTTCAAAGATGATCACATAGAGACGGTCGCGCCAAGGGGCGACTTTGGGCGGTTGATCTGTCTTTGTTGATGTCATCTTTGGGCTCCAGCGATGAGTCGTTACGCGATCGGTTCAAACTCTGCGGTAAAGTGGCGGAGAGCGGCCGGTTCTTTGGCGATCCGATAGCCGGGGAGCGACGCGGCGTTGGCTTTGACTTCGAGGATGATCTCGATGACATAGTCGATGTGGGACTGGGTGTAGGTTCGCCTTGGAATGGCGAGGCGGACGAGTTCCATGTGGGCGTGTTCGCCCATCATGACCGAGCCGATCTCGCAGCTGCGGATGCCCCCGGCTTCGTACAACGCGACTGCGAGGGTTTGTCCGGGGAACTCGTGGCTTGGGATGTGTGGACAGAAGTGGGCGGCGTCGATGTAGATCGCGTGACCACCCGCGGGGCGAACGATCTGGATGCCGGCTTCGAGGAGTTTTTCGCCGAGGTATTCGGTTGAGCGGATGCGGTAGCGGAGGTAGTCCTCGCGGAGGACTTCGCGGAAGCCCACGGCCATTGCTTCGAGGTCGCGACCGGCGAGGCCGCCGTAGGTCATGAAGCCTTCAGTCAGAATCAGTAGGTTGCTGGCGGTGGCGGCGAGTTCTTTGTCGCGGAAGAGGAGGACGCCACCGATGTTGACCATGCCGTCTTTTTTTGCGCTGATAGTTGAGCCGTCGCAGAGGTCAAACTGCTCGCGGGCGATGTCGGCGACGGGGCGGTCCTGCTGGCCCGGCTCGCGCTGCTTGATGAACCAGGCGTTTTCGGCGAAGCGGCAGGCGTCGAGGATGAATGGCTTGTTGTACTTGTCGCAGATGGCACGGACGGCCTTCATGTTTTCTAGGGAGACGGGCTGGCCACCGATGGAGTTGCAGGTGATGGTGACCATGACGAAGGGGACATCATCGGCGCGCTCGCTCAAGAGTTTTTCGAGGGCGTCGAGATCCATGTTGCCTTTGAATGGGGCGTCGGTGTTGGGGTCTTGGCCTTCTGGGGTGAGGAGGTCGACGGTGGCGCATCCGGAATGCTCGATGTTGGCTCGGGTGGTGTCGAAGTGGGCGTTGTTGGGGACGATCTTTCCATTGCCGGCGTCGCCGTGGCCGATCATGACTTCGACGAGGAGGCGTTCTGATGCACGGCCTTGGTGGGTGGGGAGGATATTTTCAATGCCTGTGATTTCATTGATGACATCGCGGAAGCGGAACCAGCTCGGGGCCCCGGCGTAGGACTCGTCGCCGCGCATGATCCCGGCCCATTGCTCGCTGCTCATGGCGCCGGTGCCTGAGTCGGTGAGGAGGTCGATCATGACATCATCGGAAGGGATGGCGAAGAGGTTATAGTGTGCATTTTTGAGTGCGTTTTGGCGTTCGGCATGGGTGGTCATGCGGATGGGTTCAACGGATTTGATACGGAAGGGCTCGATGATTGTTTTCATATCTGAGTGTAGGTTCGGGGGGGGAATTATGCGGAGTCCTGACAAGAAAACAGCCCGGTCTGGGCCGGGCTGTGTGGGATCGAGTTATTCGCTGGTTCAGTCCCAGGTATTGATGGGCTGTTCGTCGGCGCTGGTCTCTTCGCCGTCGGCACCACGGACTTCGCCTGGGGCAAAGTGGTCCTGTCGCCAAGATTCTGGGTAGGACTCATCGTCCAGATCCATGCACGCTTTGGTGGGGAACATGGGGCGGAAGGTGTCGCACATGACGGCGAGTTCGTCGGTCCATTTTTTTCCGAGTGATGCTTCGACCGTGCCTGGGTGCGGGCCGTGGGCGAGGCCTTGGGGATGGAGCGAGATCGAGCCAGAGCTGATGCCGCGCCGGGCCTTGTAGTTGCCTTCTACATAGTACATGATCTCGTCGGAGTCGATGTTGGAGTGGTTGTAGGGGACGACGATCGCGTTTGGATGCGTGTCGAGTGCTCTTGGGCAGAACGAGCAGATGACGAAGTTGAACCCCTCGAAGGTCAGGTGGATCGGGGGAGGCATGTGGAGCTGGCCGGTGATGGGGGCGAAGTCTCCGATGTTGAAGCAGTAGGGGTAGTAGCAGCCGTCCCAGCCCACGACTTCGAGCGGGTGGTATGGGTAGACATAGGAGTGGATGGTGTCGCGTGCCTTGATGCGGACTTCGAACTCGCCCTTTTCGTCGTGTGCGAGTGGGTGGTCTTTGTCCTCGAAGGGGACGCGGAGGTCGCGTTCGCAGTAGGGGGCGTGCTCGAGGAACTGTGCTGTTTTCTTGGCGATGTAACTCGGTGGCGGGGCGATGTGGCTGGCGTTGCAGGTCTCGAAGCAGAGGAACTTGCCCAGGGGCATGTCTGCTTTGGAATGGCCGCTGAAGTCATCGTTGTCCGAGCCGTCGTCTGGGCGATCGTTGAATACGATTTTGTAGATGACACCCTTGGGGAGGATGATGTAGTCCTTGGCGCCAAACTTGAGCGTGCCAAACATGGTGTAGACGGTGCCTGATCCATAATGGATGAACAGGAGTTCGTCGCCTTGTCCGTTCTTGTAGTGGTAGGGCATCTGGGATTCTGGTTGGCAGAGTCCCATCTCGATGTCGGAGTTCCCGTAGAGAACGACGCGTCCTGTGACGGGGTCGCCATGGGTTTTGGCTTCCTGCGTTTTGACATGCTGGAGGCGGAGGGTGTCGGTTTCGACATACTCTGGTTTGGTGGAGTAGAGTTTTTTCCAACCGATGACCTGGGTCGGGGGATGGATGTGGTACATGGTGGTCGTCGCGCCGGCGAAGCCTTCGGTGCCGAAGACTTCTTCGGAGTAGAGGGCTCCGTCTGGTCGGCGGAACTGGGTGTGGCGTTTTTTGGGCATCTTGCCCATGGACATGTAATACGGCATCGAAAGTCGACCTCATTCTTCCCGTCCTGGAGTTTTCAGGCGGGAGGTGTCATTGTTCTCGGATGGTTATCGGGACGACTTGTGTCATCTCCAATGGACTGGTCATTGGATTATATCAGTCAAGACGGCGGTATTTGAGGGGGTGGCGGGGTACCTTAAACAATACCCAAACAATGTGATTCTCTATAGAGATTTGTGGAGTTGGGGGATCTTTGGGTCCGAATATGGTAGTACGCGCCTGCAAGTGTGTTTAGGCGTATAATCTCACTCGACGCTGCCGAGCATGGATCTGGACTCACGGGGATTACCAGTGCATGCTCAAGAGGGCCGATGACTTTGTTCAACAATGCCTTTGAAAATCAGTCCACTCCTGAGTCTACTCAGACAATCCGGTTTGGGCCGTATATTTCCGTGCGCCCGCTTGCTGGGGTTCATCGGTGTGATCGGATGATCATGCTTCATGAGCGTGACCGCACGAACCATCTTCTGTACAGGTTTGACCATATTACTGACACGGTTGCCCGTCGTCGGGTCTATGACAGGTTCATTAAGACCGCCCATCTGGATCATGCTCATATTCTGACGGTCCAGAGCATTGGGTACGACGACACAGGACGGCTGTGTGTGATTACTGACTATCCTGGGAATCAGGAGGGTCTTGTGACACTCGGGGATTTGCTCGAAGCCCGCGGCGGCCAGTTGGAGTTCAATGAGGCCATCCGGCTTATGGGGCAACTGCTCGAATCATGCGTTCATGCTTCTGAGCAGGAAATTTACCACGGGCCGTTCACGATGGACGAGTTGCTTGTTGATCGTCACGGGTGCACGCTTGTGGAACTCTTTGGGCTCAAGCAGGCGTTGCATAACCAGTATTCGGTCTCGGATGCTCGTTCAGAACAGACCCGATCGATTATTGAGATTGGGTATATGCTGGCGACGGGAATGTCGTATTCTGATGTTGCTTCATCAAGCGATGCGGTACGGTCGTCACGATTTACCAAGCGTAATGAGAAACTCTGGGATGCATGGTTTGCACTTGCCCTTGATCCAGTCAATGGATTTGAAACCTCCCAGCAGGCGATCGACACGATGCCGACAGATGCCGAGCAGATTGCGCGGCTCGCAGAGCTCAAACCGATCGCACCAGCCAAGCCAGCTCCTAAGAGCAAGCCGGGCGTGGTGTTTGGCCGGTTCCGCCGATCTGGCAGTGTCCGTAAGGACTGATCAGCAGTGAACTCAATACAGTTAGCTGGTTGCAGCGTCGTATCGACGCTGAACTTCTGGCCAGTTGATGACATTCATGAATGCGCTGAGGTAATCGCTGCGGCGGTTCTGGTAGGTCAGGTAGTAGGCGTGCTCCCAGACATCGACTCCAAGAAGTGGGATCGCGCCGGCGAACATCATGTCTTGCTGGTTCTGCATCTGGGTGATCATGAGGCGATTGGAGATCGGTTCCAAGACGAGCCAGCCCCAGCCGGAGCCTTCGACGGATTTGGCGGCGGCTTTGAACTGCCATTTAAATTTTTCGATTGATCCGAAATCGCGAGTGATTGCCTCTGCGAGCGATCCGGTGGGGTCACCGCCGCCAACTCCGCCGTGATCGGCATCGGGGGACATGCCCTCCCAGAAGAGCGAGTGGTTGATGTGCCCGCCAGCGTGGAAGGCGAGTTGGCGTTGCCAGTGCTGGAGGGTGCCCGGGTCGCCCTTCTCCCAGCGGATGGCGTGGAGTTGTTTGAGTGCTTTGTTGAGGCCGCGAACATAGCCCGCGTGGTGTTTGGTGTGGTGGATGGTCATGGTCATGACATCGATGTGGGGGGAGAGTGCCTTGTGGGCGTAGGGGAGATCGGGGAGGGTGTATTCTTTGGTCGCCTCGTCGAATCCTAGGTTGAGGGTGGCGAGCGTTGAGGCTGGGGCGATCGATGCGAGTCCCGCGACGCCGGCGGCGGTTGCGGACATTGTTGTGATGGCTTGGCGACGGGTGAGATTGGTATTCATGGTGTGTTCCTAATGTTTATTGGTGAAGTGTGCAGTTGTGAAGACTATTCCCGGATCTAGGATTGTCTTCCCTCGATGGCGGCGATGAGGCATGTTGCCCCGAGGACCATGAGTTCGTCGAGGTCTTCGTCGTCTTTGAGGATCGAAAGGCCGAGGCGGTAGACGAAGATATTGAAATGCTGACGGATTACTGCGACGGGTTCCTCGGAGCCTGTTTTGAAGAACTCGTAGCGTTGCGGGAAGAAGGCGGAGAGGTCGCCGCGGCGGAGAATGGCTAAGAGCAAGTTTTTCTCTTTGAGAACTCCGATCTCGGCGCCCTGGTCATCGAAAATGATCCATTCGTCCTTAAGAAAGGTTGATTTGAGCCCCTTTCGGCGGAGCGAGCCGACTTGTGTCCCGTCGGGCATGGTGATGTCGTAGGTGGCGCCGAAGTCGATGATCGAGCGTGCGGCGAGGGTGAGGAGGGGGTCTGACATGGACTCGTCGGTGTAGAGACGGATGTCTTCTTTGAGCTTGAAGGCCTTTTGCTTGCAGTAGCCGACCACTGAGCCGTTCTCGTCATAGATGTGGAAGGCGGCGCCGAAGATTTTGAGGATTTTGCGGCGGATGGTGTACTGTTCGCCGGGCTTGGCTTTGATGGGCATAATGGGTTCCGATCATTGGTGGGTGAACTGATAGTGTACTAAAAAAGCCGGGTCGATGTGACCCGGCTTCGTAAAGATTCTGATGGGAGTCAGATTATTCGGCTTCGCCGACCTGCCAGCGGGTGAAGGAGCTCAGTGAGCAGCCCGATCCGACGAGGTCTTTGATTTTCTTTGAGCCGTCCATGACGAAGTCTTGCTCGAGGAGCGCGACATCTTCGAAGAACTTCCGCATGCCGCCCTCGACGATTTTCTCGGCGATGGATTCTGGCTTGCCTGATTCGATGGCCTGCTCGATGCGGTATTTCTTTTCTTTCTCGACGAGATCCGATGGGATATCTTCGGAGCTGAGGCCGAGTGGACGCGGCATTGCTGCGGCGACATGCATCGCGATCTGCTTGATGGTCTCGTCTGCGAGTTCACCTTGGGCTTGGATCAGCACGCCGGTTTTGCCATCGTGGTGGATGTATTGGCCATAGATGGTAGAGCCGGCATCGCCCGAGAGGCGTTCTACGCGGCCGATGGAGATATTCTCACCTGTGGTGATGCGGAGGTTGTCGATGATCGCGTTCATGTCCGCGGTCGGCTCGACTGAGTCTGCAGCGAGTGCAAGTTTGGCAAGCTCATCTGTTGCGTTAATGAAGTTGTCATTTTTGGCGGTGAAGTCGGTCTCGGCTTTGAGCTCGACGATCGCTGCATTGTCGCCATCGATCGCGATACCGATGCGGCCTTCGCCGGCGATCCGGTCGGTCCGGGTCTCCATTTTGCCCTTGAGCTTGGTGCGGAGAAGGTTCTCTGCTTTTTCGAGGTCGCCACCGGCTTCGGTGAGCGCTTTTTTACATTCCATCATTGCGAGCCCGGTCTTATTGCGAAGGCTCATGACTTCTTTAGCTGTGATTCCCGCCATGTCTAATACTCCGGCGTTATGCGTTTAGGTGACGCTGTCCGTTTTGGACATGCGTGTGGTGGATTGTTGATTCGTAAACTTTGATTAGGACTCGGCTGGAGCGGGTGCTGCTGGAGCGGCGTCATTGACTGCTGCTGGTGCGGCTGGGGCTTCGGTGGCTGAGTACTGGGCCCGTCGTGAACGCTTTTGAGCGCCGTCCGATGAGCCTTCTTCTTTATCCTTGGTGTTGACGACCCGTGACTGCTTGCCGTCAGCGATTGCTTTGCAGAGTTCGCGGACGATAACATCGATCGAACGCATCGAGTCGTCGTTACCTGGGATGGCGATGTCGGCCATGTCTGGGTCGCCATCGGTATCGATGAGACAGATGGTTGGAATTCCGAGCTTGCGTGCTTCGCGGAGAGCTGTGGTCTCGCGTTTGACATCGATCGCAACGATGACGCCTGGGAGCTTGCTCATTTTGCGAACGCCGCCAAGGTTGCGTGCGATCTTCTTCATCTCGCGACGAAGCTGTGATTCCATTTTCTTGGAGTAACTCTCGAAGTTGTCTGCTTCTTGGATTGCTTCGAGTTCTTCGAGGCGGGAGAGGCGGCTGCGGATGGTGCGGAAGTTGGTCAGGGTGCCGCCGAGCCAGCGTTCGGTGACATAGTGCATTTCAACATCGGCAACGCGTTGGACAATGACTTCCTTGGCCTGGCGTTTGGTACCTACGAAGCAGACATCTTTGCCGCCTGCGACGACATTCTGGATGAGCTTGCGAGCGAGGAGGAGACCCTTGACGGTTTCCTTGATGTCGATGATGTGGATGCCGTTGCGTTTGCCGTAGATGAACGGGCCCATTTTAGGGTTCCAACCTGAGGAGCGTTGTCCAAAGTGGATGCCCGATTCGATGAGGTCTTGTACGAGTGTGTTTGCCATGTGATTGTTCCGTTCCTTTATCAGCGACACCGGCGGAGATCGGACCGCGAAAGGGCGCTTCAGTGACAGATAAGGACCCGCGGGTGCGGATCGATGTTTTTGTACTAATCAAACTGCCCGGCACCGATCATGCCGGGTCTGAAGTATAGATAGCTGTTTGGGTTGGGCAACATAAATAGTGTGTGAAAGTGAGAGAATCATGGCCCTAACAAAGACAGGCCGGGTGGGTTTGGGTGAGTTTATCCCCTGCTTTGAGTAGTTCTCGGGGTTTGGGCTCAGGCCCAATGGTTCTTGGACGATGAGGTGTTCGGATGTACCCGATGTTTGAAGCATCGCTACGGAGGTTACCTAGACATGAGTGGGTTGATAATCAGAAGAAATGAGCGTCACGAAATTTCGCTTCCGGCCAAGGTTCGGATCGCATTTTCACAGACAAAGCTCGTCAAGTTCAGCAAGAGTGCAGGTTGCAAGGATGGCTGGATTGATGTCAATCTCATCGATTTTTCTGCTGCGGGTATTGGGTTCGTCTCGAGCACATTCTTCCCGAGAGGTGCGTTGATTGAAATTAAAGTGGCTGAATCTGAGGAGTCTGATGCTGAGTTGTTGATCCAATGCGAGATGCGAGTTATGCGGGTGCAGATGACTGATCGGCGTCCGGCATACCTTATTGGTGGGGCATTTAACGGTTCTGAAGAGGGGCTTGAGGATCAGATCGAGAGTTTCATGATGAGGCTAGATGGCCAAAGGGGGCAGCATGCTTGAAGCAAGTGAGTTTATAATTCAATCGCTCATCGAAGAGGGCAAGTTGTCCCAACACGATGTCGAAGAAATCCGTCAATACGCCACAGAGCATATGTCGGGGGTTGACGAAGCGGCTCTCAAACTAGGGCTGCTCAGCGATCGTGATATCGCTCTTGCAAAGGCGACTGTATGCGAATATCCGTTTGTTGATCTAGATATGTTCGACATTGACATCACCAATTCTCGGCTGATTCCCAAGAGCATGGCGGAACGGATTTGCTCATTCCCGTTGTTTGTGACCGGTGAGATCGCAACTGTTGCGATGCAAGAGCCGCTGGATTTGCAGGCTCTCGATGAGCTGCGTCAGACAATTAAGTTGCAGATCGACCCTGTAGTTGTTGATCGGCACAAACTGAGTTCTCTGATAACCCGGGCGTATTCGCTCGATACTGGTGTTGATTTCGAGAGTGATGAGTCTGATGAGCTCGTGGTTTCAATCGACCAAGAACCCATTGTGGCTGCGGTGAACCAGATTCTTTATTCTGCGGCTGAAATGAACGCATCAGATATTCATGTGAATCCAGATGACAAAGTACTGCATCTCCGATACCGCGTTGATGGTGTTCTGACGACCTATCGTGGGCCGACAATCTCATTACATGAGGGGATTATCCAAAGGCTCAAGGTTTTGGCACATCTTGATGTTGCGCAGACGCGGCGGCCTCAGGACGGGAAGTTTCGGTTTTCTTTCAATGGTCGTCCTGTTGATGTTCGTCTGAGTTTATTGCCGACGATCTATGGTGAGAATGCAGTGTTGCGTTTGCTGAGTAGTTCTGCAAAGATTGGAAAGATATCGAGTCTGGGCATGCCTTCTCAGATTGTCGAATCATTCGAGAAGATGATCAGCAAGCCGCACGGGATGGTGTTGGTGACCGGTCCAACCGGGTCTGGCAAGACGACGACGCTATATACAGCATTGAATCAGATCAACACTCCAGAGCGGAACATCATGACAATTGAAGACCCGGTTGAAATCCGGCTTCCGATGATCCGGCAGGTGCAGACGAACTCCTCGATCGGGCTTGACTTTGCTTCGGCTTTGCGTTCTATGCTCCGCCAGGATCCGGATGTGATTCTTGTTGGTGAGATCCGTGACAGTGAGACTGCAAAGATTGCAACTCAAGCAGCTCTCACCGGGCACCTGGTGTTTTCAACCTTGCACACCAATGATGCGGTGGGGGCGGTCCCGAGACTTCGAGAGTTTGGAGTTCCTGCCTTCGCAGTCAACAGCGCGTTGCTCGGGGTATTGGCCCAGAGATTGGTTCGTCGTGTTTGCGGGGATTGTGCTGTTCAAGATACACCGAGCGATTTGGATCTGCAGTGTTTAGGGATTGACCCTGCTGCGGGTGACAAGTTTATGTCTGGCAAGGGGTGTGGGAAATGCATGAACACCGGTTACAAAGGGCGTGTTGGCGTTTATGAGCTCTTTACAGCGAGTGCAGAGGTACGAGATCTGATTGAAAACGATTCTTCGTTCAAGAATCTGACTGAGGCCGCCCATCGTTCTGGGATGCGGACCATGCTTCATTGTGGGATTGAGAATGCCAAGCTTGGTGTGACAACGATTGAAGAGGTCAGCAAACTCCATGCAACGGTGGATGAGGTGATCGGTGCGGGCACAACACAGTTCAAAATGAGCGCATAGCTGGGACGGATTGATCATGGCTCTGAAGCAGTTTAACTACAAAGCACTCGACTCCGATGGAAAGACCATCCGGTCATCTATTCGTGAGAGTGGCGAGGAGGCGGTCTTTTCTAGGCTCGGTGAGCAAGGGCTGATTGTTCTTGAGATCCAGGAGAAAGTCTCAAAAGAACGATCCTCATTGAGTCGTGATCGGATTAATCAGCAGGATGTTGCTTTGTTTACCCGTGAGTTGAACGCTCTTTTGGAAGCGAATATCCCGCTATCACGGGGGTTGATGTCGATTGGAGAGCACGAAAAAAACAAAGCTCTTCGGGACATGATTGTAGATATTGCCTCGATGATCGAATCGGGCGAACGGATTACTGTCGCGTTTGCAAGGTACGAGCATGTCTTTGGGGAGGTTTACATCCAGACGCTCCGATCTGCAGAAAAATCGGGGAAGCTGGCTTCAGTTACTGCACACCTTGCAGACATGCTCGAGCGGAACGGCGAGCTCCGTCAGATGATCCGGAGGGCGACATCGTATCCGTTGATCGTGGTGAGCTTTGTGGGTATTGCGCTTGGTGTTATTGTCATCTTTGTTGTTCCACGGTTTGCGGTGATCTTTGAGAGTAATGGGGTTGATCTTCCATTGGCCACGCTGGTTGTCAAGACGGTTGGTGAATCGATTATGGGCTACTGGTGGATGTATTTGGGCATTGTGTCCGGTGCCTTGATCGCGTTGTACAAAGGGTGGCATAGTGTGGGCGGCCGCTATTGGATGGAGCAGGTGCTTCTTAAGACGCCGTATATCAGCAAGGTAATCACGGCGGTGACCACCGCCCGGTTCTCGAGTGTGCTCAGTATCGGGTTAGACTCAGGCATCGAGGTAATTGAAGCAATCGAGATTGCAGGGATGTCTACGGGGCGCGTTGTCTTTCAGGATGGGTGTAGCAGAATGTGCATTGAAATGCGAAACGGTGGTTCGCTTGAAGATGTGGTGAATAACTCGAGTATTCTGCCAAACTTCGCGAGGCGATTGGTCGGGTCTGGAAAGGACTCGGAAGAACTTGCCAAGGCGAGCCGGATTATTGCGAGGCATTATGATCGGGTAGCGGATCATTTGACTAAGAATATTAACACGATTATTGAACCCATGATCACAATTGCGATGGCGGGAATTGTACTTCTGATCGCGTTGTCTGTCTTTCTTCCGATGTGGCAAATGATCAGTATCAATAAATAGGGAGCCGGCTATGAGACAGAGAGCGTTCACGCTGATTGAAGTTCTGGTTGTGATTGTCATGCTTGGGATTCTGGCAGCGATCGCGGTACCCAAGTTTAGCGGAGCGGCCGACGACGCTCGTTCTGCATCGACGCAGAGCACACTCGCTGGTGTCCGTAGTGCGGTGGCTACATTCAGAATGAATGCGGTGATCAATGGTGACAGCCCGTTTCCAACGCTTGCAGAGTTGACAGGAAATGGCGTTGTGAAGTTTGATATGCCGGCCAATCCGTATACCGGGGTGCGAGGGGTCCAGGCGGTCAGCCAGGGTCAGGCTGGAAACAGGACTGTCATATCTCAGAACTCGGCGGGATGGAACTACTACTTTGATAATAATTCTGTGCCGCCGGTAGCGATATTTTATTCAAACTGTGCTGACGCATCTTCTGTCGAAGACGGGAATGGCGGCATGCTGGGAGCCAACGACCTGTGAGTGACGGCCTTTGCTCCAATTTTGATAGCGGTCTAAGGCGAAACCCCATCGTCAGGGATGGTTACACATTATTGGAACTGATGGTGATTGTCATTCTAATGGGGATTTTGTCTGCAACAGCAATCCCGGTGCTGAATCAGAGCACCAGGGCACGGCAGGGGGCATCGCGTGACGAGGTCGTGAGGTTGTTCGAGTTTGCACGCGGTCGGGCGATGGCCGGCGGTATTCCTGCTGGCGTTGTGGTTGATACGAGTACCAATATGCTTCGGCTTGTCACGCTCGACGACGGTGGAGAGATCGTTAATATTGTGGATCAAGTCGATGGTGGGATCAAGCAATCAAGTCTGGCAATTGAGTACTCTGGGGTTGCCATAAACTCGTTTGTAAATGGGGACGGTACCAGCGGGAACGGAATAGTGTGGTTTGATTTCAGAGCAGAACCCCATATTCGTGATGATGATACAGGCGTGTTTAATTCGGTCTTTGCGCAGAACGCCACCTTAACACTCAGCACCGAGACGCTCATTGTTATTCATGCTTACACGGGATTGGTTGAGGAACGATGATGAAAATTATCCCGACCAAAGACAGTCGATACAGTCGCTTGCGTGGGTTCACACTCATCGAGGTTGTGACCATGGTTATGGTGCTTGCGATCGCAGTGCCTCCCACTCTTGAACTTTTGATGAGTACCTCGGCATCGCGTGCCAATGTGATCAATACAGCACGAGCGACCATGCTGGCAAGCAACATTCTTGAAGGTGTTCTGGCTGATGTGTCGTCGGTGGATGATACTCTCGGCTTTGAAGCATTGGTTGACGCGAATGTATACTTGAGTACGCCCAATACAGGTTTTTACGAGCGGATGTCGTCTGTGACACAATCGTATTCTGAACTTGGCATGACTTATTCCATAACTATCGGGGAACTTGTGGGGGCTGACGGTCTTGTATCGCTAGAGAGTAACAAAAATGTTTTCCGTACCGTTACGGTTCAGGTTTCATATCCATCAGCGGACGGCGCGGCGTACACGCTTCCAGTGTCGATTATGGTATCAACACTATGAAAACTGCTCGTTATAAACTTCAACGGATTGGATGCCAAGGCTTCTCGCTACTTGAGATGATTGTTTCGATGGTGATCATGTCAATCATTGTCGCAGTTGTAATGCCAACTATTGTCACATCTACCGATGTGTACACGATCTCGCGGGATACTCGTTCTGATACAGATCGTGTTCTGTACGCGTTGGAGCATTCTGCACGGTTTGTGCGTGAGATGCCATTTATGGCTGATGAATCGGGGCTCTCGATCCAGACTGCCTCGACAACCCAGTTGTTGCTTACCGATGGGAGTGGGATTCAGCTCAATGGATCGGAACTTGAGATACTTAAACCTGGTGGGATTCCATCGGTGCTTTGTGTCGATGTAGATCGGATCAAGTTGTCATACTACAACTCGGCCGGGGTTGCCATGGCGATTCTTGTTCCTTCACAAATCCATCGTGTGTCATTGCAGATCCAGAGCGGGCCGGTAACGCTAGAAATGTACGCAATGCCAAGGTCTTGGATCGGGAGAGGAGGGGCGTAATGCAAAGTGGCTCAAAGAATCGGCGTGGGTCAGTACTGGCTGTTTTGGTTGTGGTCTTGGCGTTGCTTGGTTTGGTAGTGGCGGGTTCTGTTCGCCCTCTTCGCGATGAGGCGGTGCTAACGACGATGAGGGTTGAAACCGTCAGGGCTTTTTATGCCGCTGAATCCGGTAGCATTATCATGATTCAGGCGTACTTGGGCGATGCGTCATTGCCGGTTGCCGGGTCTCAGGTTGTTCTCAATGAACAGATTGTCGAGTTTACACAGGTTCCGCAGGCGGGGGGTGTAGTTGTTATTCATGGGATGAGTGGTGATGCAGTGCGCAGAATTGAGCTTCTACTTCAATAAAGGTCACCCAATCGTCCTATAACGAACCCCCAGTTTTAGTAGTGTAATGGATCATCCGCAAGTATGTTCTCAATTCAGACGATTAAATCAGAGGCAGGAGATCACTGTCATCGGAGAAAATGTATGTTCATACGCAGTGACAAACTGGTTATAGCGCTTGCTCCGGAGCATCTGTCGATGGCAAGGGTTCATGCGGGCAAAGTTGTTCAGGCCGAGCGTGTTGATCTAGATCCTTCGCAATGGACTGAAGCGTGGAGCGGTGGGTTTCATCAGTTCGACCAACCTCTCCGCCAGCTGTTGGCAAGATTTGGTGAAACGAAAGCGGTTCATGCAGAGTTGTTCTACACCAGCCCTGGTTGCTTGTGCAGGATCGGAATTACGGATCTTGATGAGAGCACTTCGATAGCAACGATGGAAAGCGGACTGAAGCGATCTGTCGGGGTGTCGAATCCGGTAGATTCAACTTGTTTGTTTTCAGATGGTCAATCGACTATGACACTGGGGATTGCGGATGATGAATCGAACCTCCAGAGACTCTTTGCATGGCTGAATCGGAGTAAAGTCACTGTCGATCGTATGGTCCCGAGCAAAGTCTTTGATGTGCAGCTTGCGATGGCCGAGGCATCGGCTGTAGATGAGGGGACCACAGTTCTGTATATTTCAGATCGTTCGAGTGTGATAGGGTATTTTGAGGATGGGGCTCCAAAACTCGCTCGCGTGGTTGATATTGGTTACAACAATCTTTCTGACGCCTACATCCAATCTGCAGCCATGCATAATGATCATGCTGACTCTGTTGAGATGATTAACGGTCAGGACAGATCGCCACCCGGGGTTACAGGATCAGACAAAATTAAGCAGAGTTCAGATATGAACAGCTTTGATCTGTTGTTTTCAAGCGGCGTCCCGCTAGGAGTTGATGATTCGGGCGAGTTCGAAGGGGTTATGCCTGCGATGTCTCCGGTTTTACAACGGATTAGTATCGAAATAAAGCAGACATTTCGATTCGCGAGTTCAATTAAAAATTCTCCTTCCAAACTGGTCGTCTGCGGCCCCGGCGCGGCGGTCCCGAAGATCGGTGCTGCATTATCACAAAGTTTGGATATGAATGTCGAGGTCATCTCAAAGGCACAAAGCTATAAGCCGACCGAGATATTCGGTGCGGGCACAAGTATCCTGGCAGCGGCTTGCGAGAACAATCAAAGGATTGAACTTGTTCCCGATGCAGCTCGTGAACTCCGCAAGCAAACCGTGCTTGGGAGAGCTCTCAAAATCGGGACGGCGGCGGTAATCGGGATGGTCGCCGCTCAGTATTATTATACTACACATCACTCCGCTAAGTTACAGAAAATCATATCACAACAGAGTCATGTGATTGATCAGATTAATAGCGATGCCCAGCGACGAGCAACTATTCGAGTCATGGCCGGGTCTATTGGTACGGCGGCGGGGATGATCGAAGAGACAATGGGTAGCCCAGCCCAATGGGTTGGCTTTCTAGGGTCGATACCAGATGAGTGGGGCACATTGATCAGGGTATCGGGACTTCAGGGTCGAATGAATGGCCATGATCCGATGATCACATTGACGGGGACTGCCATGGCGGAGTCTGCAGAGGTTGACGCGAGCCAGGTCCTTTCTCAATATATTAAGGCACTCAGAGAGTTGCCCGAGGTTAAGCGTGTTGAAATCGGCAGTACTTCTAGGTCCATTATGGAGGGGTCGGTTTGGGGGTTGAAGTTTACTCTGTCGGTTGAGGTTGCCTCAGAAAGCGGCGAGTTTAGCGATCTGATGGCACTATGCGATACGAGTCATGGAGTTTCAGAATGAATCGAGAGACACAAAAGCAGACATTGCTCAAGGTAGTTGTTATTTCGGGTGTTGCCTGCCTCGGCTGGATGCTGCTTGTAAAGCCAGTAATCCAAAATATCAATGACCAGAGCTTGACAATTGAGGCTCACAAAGAGCTCGTTATTGAGTACAGGCAGAGGGTTGGTGAAATTGATTCAAGTGATGCAATCAATGCTGAGAAAGAGCTCCAGGGAATACTAGATTCAATGACCGGCATGTCGATTCAGGGGGATACTGGCACATCGCTTCACAATCTGATCAATGAGTCGGCGAGTAACAATGGTGTTTCTGTGACAAGGATCGAGTCGGTTAGTGCGAATCAGCTGGTTCAAAAGATCCAAGGAACTATGGGCTTGGTAAAGGGCATTCACAATACAGCAAGAGTTGAGATCGAAGGGGACTACACATCGGTGGTTTCGTTTATGCACGAGGTCACTTCTGGTCCTATACAAGTGAGCTTTACGAGCTTCCGATTTGTTCCAACTGATGTGGAGAAGGTCAGGGTGAATATTGAAATTAGCTCAATAATGCTGACTTCTATACCATCAGGTTCAGATTTAGGAGAGGGAAATGATGAAGGATAAATCTCAACTCCAAGGATTTTGTCTCTTTGCTCTACTGGGCCCAATGGTGGCTGTTGGTGTCTTTGGGTTTGCGATGAATGAGCCTGCATCCGCAAATGCAGGAGGCCTAAAGACAGAATTTTTACCGCTTCCTGAAATACCAACTGTGGCAAATAAATCGATTAAGAACGAAAAAGCACCGATTCCGAACTCTTCCCCGTTTTGGTTTGAAGAAGTGGAGATGTCGCTTCCTGTCATGCCCAATGTTGCACGGTCAGCTGAGCCAAATGCGAAGCCGGATCCTGTGTTTAGATTATCAAGCGTTCTCCCATCCGCTTCCAAGTCGTTCGCGGTGATTAATGGCAAAGCACGAAGTATCGGTGATGAAATAGAGCCCGGCTGGATACTTGTCAAGATTTCAGGTCAAGAACGCTTTGTCATCATAAAGCACACTTCCGGACGGCGGGTTCGTGTGCTGATGAGCCGCTGAATAAGATTTGAAAGTTGGTTGACCCTTTGCTACTTGAAGAGTTTGAGCCATGGGACTACGCTTTGGTGTCCGGGCGTATAGCTCAGTTGGCTAGAGCGCTGCCGTCACATGGCAGAAGTCGTAGGTTCAAGTCCTATTACGCCCACTTCCATAAACGCTGCAATCCAAACGGTTTGCGGTGTTTTCTGTTTTTGATAGACAGAGTTGTCTGACCCGCTTAATCAAGCAATCTGACCCGCTAGGTGTAGGTATCGCTGCCCTAGCATAGAGAATGGTGGTAGGTCACCTAGTGAGGCATTTCGAATACTGATATGCAAATGGTTTTCTCTAGATCTTCAAGTTTGTGCGGTGATGGAGAGGCTAATGAAGGCTCGGGCGTCGGCGTCCTCAAACGCCTCCTCGCTCTCGTACTCGCAAATCGCCTCATCGGAGAACACAACCATCGAGCCATCAGACCTGCGGACGGTAACAAGATGGATGCCGCCTCCGCTCTGCCATGATTCGCCGCCAAAGATCGCTGCAAGCTTCTGTGCTGCCTGCTCGTTCATGCTGATCTCCTTGCCGCGGCATCGCCACTCCGACAGATACTAGCGTGCTGCGATTAGTACGCATATGTCGCCGCGTTCACTTTTTGTAGCCATTGTAGGACTCAGATGGCCTTCTAATCGCTCAAATTCGGCAGTAGGGAGTGCTCGTTATTGACTACGGATCATTCATCCCCATGGATGACCCGTTAGATGTTGGTATCAATGTCCTGCAATAAAGAATGTACAAAGTATGGGGGCAGTCAATCTGCTTTGCAAAATCAATAGCCTTGTTGTATCATCTGTGGAGAGGTCATATGCCAAATTAGTTAAAGACAATCAAATTCATCGACCTCTTCGCAGGGTGACCTGCCCCCCAAAACCTAGCCCATTGTTTCTACCACGCACGCTATATGTCCGAACTTTGCGATGCCCGGAACTGTAGAGAATCTTGGAGATAACATCATAAAATGCCGATGGAACCAAGGTAGACATCGCCGATTGACAATCCGTACTGGTAGACTCACCATGACTCCGGGCCCATCCGCAACTCGATATGTAAGCATTGCCTCAAATTGCGACGAGAACACTCTTCTAGCAGCCATCGGTCAACTTGTGGATGTGCAACAATGGGCTGATGCAGCGGAGATTCTAAAAGGAGTCGATCTGTTCCGGGCCACTCCTCTACTCCGGTTGCGAGGAAACTTGGTGCGAAATGTAGCTGCAATGCAACAACACCGCCCAGGCATTTACGAAGCCGTCATAACTGTGCCGAATCTCGACCGATTTCTGCAGGTTGTTATTGAAAATGGAATGTTCACCTCGGCCGTATGTGCTGAATCCTCTAGTCTTGTTCCTGTTAGCTCTGGGCATAAGCCGAAGCAGATCTTCGACCAATGCCCTCCTCAGTCGTCAATCACGCTAACGAGCGTGCTCGACGGATACTTGCTCCATCAACTCTGCATCGACTCGTCCGAGCGTTCAGCGAACGGGTCAACGCAGCCCATCGTCATCATCGAGCCCCATCTCGATACTCTTATGAAAGCGTTTCTGATTCATGATTTTTCCGGCGATGAAGGACCGATCGTGCAGCAACGGTTTGCTTGGTATGTCGGTGACCAATGGCACGATTCATTTCGTGAAGATTATAACAATGATCCATGGATTGCATCGTCAGATTTAATCATACGGCAAGGGGCGAAGAGCGAAGAGATCGCGACAATAATCATGTCTACCCGAGCCGGCGTCGCCTCACGCGACAGCGATTGGTCAAGGGACGCGAAAGCCTATTACGAACAGCTGAATATTGGCGATCTTATTGCAGTACTCCAAGACAGTGCACAAGAACGACCACGCCGCCCACGAGTTCTACTTCCTCCTGCTAGATTTACAACCGTGTTGCATGGCTCTTATTGTGACGCCGCCCAAGCGTTCGAATCACTTGGTTTTGATGTCCTACTGCTAAGTGAGCCGCAGGACTATATGCGAATGAGTCGGGGCGTATTGCAGCGGGCGCTTGCCACATTCAAGCCTGATCTCGTACTGATCATTGACCATCTGCGAAAGGAATACGGTGATACATTTCCACCAAATCTTCCTATTGTTTCGTGGACGCAGGATCATCTACCAAATCTCACCAACCGAGAAGCCGGGCATAGCGTTGGCAAACTGGATTTCATTCTTACGACCATGAAGCAGTGGTATGTAAACGAGTTCGAGTACCCGCCATGTCAATGCATTCCACTACCCAAGCTGACGCGAAGCCGCGAAGCGCGTGCACCCATCAATTCGGAGTCGGCGCGTTTCCCATCGCACGATCTTGTCTATGTATCAAATGCATCCGGAGATCCTGAAGTCTTACTCCAGAACACCGTGAGCAGTCTTCGGCAACACACCGGAGTAAGCCCCAGTGTTGCGAACATCACACTGGCATGTGGTCGTGAGTTGATTGAGTCTTATAGCAACGAACAAGCCCATCCACACCCGTGGCACATTGGTCGCATGCTTGATCGCGTCGCCGCAGGCGCCGGTCATATTTGGTCGGGTCTTCATGAACGATCGGTGATCATTCAGGCGCTCAATCATCCGCTTAACAATACATTGTTTCGGCAGCAGGCACTTCGGTGGGTGGCGCGCGCCGCTCGCTCGCATTCTCTGGACTTTGCCTTGTATGGAATGAACTGGGATGAACATCACGAGTTCGCGGAGTTTGCTCATGGACCGATCTCCTATGGCAAAGAACAGGACGAGTTGACGCGTGCTGCACGACTCAACTTGCAGATTGTTCCTTCGTATTGTCTCCATCAACGCATGCTAGATGGACTTGCTGCTGGAGGGTTCTATCTAGTGAGGCCAACACCTGCCGATCGCCTTATGCCTCGAATCGCCCAGTTCTTGATTCAACAGTGTCCGGCTGATGCAGGATCTGTCGAATCTGTTCGTGAAGCACTTACTGGTGAGACATTGGCACAGTTTAACCAGTTGCTCTGTGATGCCGAGTGCCTGAGCGAGCTCACCGGGCCGATCGATTTGGTCGACTGGGTGCGTTACTGCATCAAGGGGGACATGCTGGATGACTCTGGAATCCCGATACCCAGTTTTCATGAAGTCACCTTTGAGAATGCGGACGAGCTTGAACAGCTGATTGAACGCTTCCTCTTCGACAAAGACTCGCGGGCCACGATCGCGGCTGCGCAATGGAGCGCAGTGGAAAACAACCTGACATACCGCGTGGGCCTTCGTCGTGTTATCAGTGCCATACACAATCTGCTCTGCAAAGATGCTCAGTGTGTCGTAGGCTCCATATGAGACTCTCGTATGTCATCGTGACACGCAATCGCAGGGATGCATTGCTAAAAACGCTTAAACTGATCCACGATGCCACACCGTACGACACGAACTCCTGGGAAGTATGGGTCGTCGACAATGCCTCAACCGACAGCACTGCGGATGTAGTAAAGCAACATTTTCCTGACACCCATATGCTGAGACTCGCACGGAATGAAGGAGTCGGCGCGCGCAGTCGTGCATTTGCAAAGGTGCGTGGCGAATACATCATCTTGCTTGATGATGACAGCTATCCCACCGGAAGTGCTGTCAGCGATTCGATCGACTTCATGGAATCCAATGAGGATGTCGGGGCCGTCGTTGGTCGTGTCATTCTTCCCGATGGATCTTTCGAAGCCTGCGCGTTTCCGACTGTATTGTTAAGCGGCGCTGTCTGTATTCGAGCGTGCGTGATTCACACCATCGGCGGATTCCGGCGAGAGTTCTTTCGTAAGGCCGGTGAATACGATTTTAGTTTTCGTATCTGGCAAGCCGGGTGGCGCATTGAACGCTTTGAAGAGATCGTCTATCGCCACGACAAGGTCATGACTGGGCGTAGTACTGCGTTAGCACACCGCATGGATTTGCGCAACAATCTCATTGTTGCTGAGCGATTTTTGCCTGAGTCCTGTCGGGCCATGTATCTTCATGACTGGAGCTTTCGATACACCGCGCTCGCTCGCGCCGCTGGTCACGCTCGCGTTGCGCAACTCGCACGCCTTGAAGCGCGATTCTGGGGTCTGCGCGAGCAACTTACGGGGCGTGAGGTGCTCCAAGACGATGTGTTTGAGAAAATCTTTGAGTTCGACAAGCAGACTAAAATCATCACTGAATGGGCAAAATGCACTGGTGTGCGTGATGTCATCATTGGCGATTTTTCAAAGAATCTGTATGCCACCTACCGCGCATGTAAGAGGGCCGGTCTACGCATTCGAGCTATCAGTGACAACAACACTGCCTTCGAGCAACTCAAATACCGAGGGGTACCCATTGTCGACGACAAAATTGCCGCAACATACAACACCGATGGTTTCGTCCTGAGTAACATCAATCCCGCACGCGTTGATCAACGCGTAGCACAGATTGAAGCCGCAACTGGCCGGACTCCATTAATACTCTGGTCGCCGCGCGTTCTTAACAAACCCGACCAATACCAAGCTAAGAATCCTGATTATGATTGGGAGTTATTGGCAAAATCCGGAGCAGAATTGCATGAGTCGAACCAGTGATGCCACCACGAGCGTTATGCGTCGTCAGCGTGCCATGATGTACAATCAGGTCGCCTCATGCCCGGACATGGAGTCGGAGTTTCTACAGATTTACGAGGCTTGCCATCCATACACGATGACTTCACTTGAACGAATGTACGCGCTCTACAAATCCGTGAAGCATCTCGAATCCGCACATATTTCGGGCGACATCGTTGAGTCCGGTATATGGCAAGGGGGCAGCGCAATGGTATGCGCCATGACCCTTCTTCAATCCCGATCGACCCATCGGACGATCCATCTCTATGACACATTTGATGGCATGCCCGAGCCATCGGATCGCGATTATGATTACGCGGGAAATCATGCTTCTGCGCGCCTCTCTGCAGCAGAGCCCACTTTCAGTTGTCTCGGACGCGTCGATTACGAAGAGGTTCGCGAACGACTACTCGCCACCGGTTATCCTGAGAACAGGATTTGCTTCGTGAAAGGCCGCGTGGAAGATACTCTCCCTGCGCACGCACCCGATACAATTGCGCTTCTTCGACTCGACACGGACTGGTATACCTCCACTAGGCACGAACTTGAACATCTCTATCCAAAACTCAGCCCAGGTGGCGTTCTTCTTATTGACGATTACGGCCACTGGAGGGGATCACGCGAGGCAGTGGACGAATACTTCCAGACAAAAGCACATCCGATTCTCCTCAATCGTATCGATTACACTGGGCGTATCGGTGTTAAACCATAAAATACCGACGCTGTTCCCGCTACATCCTCTTAGAGCTCGGACCGATCAACTGGCTATACAACGCATCGTATTCCGAAGCGGTGCGTTCAATGTTGAACTGAGACTCTACCCATGCTCGCCCGGATTCCCCCATGGTGCGTTGCTCTTTGGCTGAACACTCGAGAAGACGAGACATTGATGTTACTAGAGATTCAGCATCAGCACGATCAATTACGAATGATCGCATAGATGGCGCGATGACATCAGCGTTCCCAGAATGTTTCGTCGTGAGACATGGCACGCCCAATGCCTGAGCTTCCATGAGTACAACCGGTGTACCCTCGCAATCTCCATCTGGAGCTTTGGTACTCGGCAAAAGGAGAGCACTGGCACCTCGTAAGACCGATGCCACACGATCTCTCGGAATCGCACCATGCATCAAAACTTGAGTTGACAAACCCAATGCGTTAATCTGTGATTCCACGACATGACGCAATGGGCCATCGCCCACGATGTCAAGATGCGCTGCAACTCCGTGTCGTTTGAGTAACAACGCAATCGCTTCAACAACAACTTCCGGGGCCTTCTTTGGAACCAATCGGCCTACAAACACGAAACGAGGCGGGTCCATCGAGTCTGAAGTCGCATCAGATCGCGGCCATTGCATCAAATCAACTCCCAATGCAATGGTTCGGATACACTCCGGTGCAATCCCGCATTCGATCAAGGACACTGCCATGGATTCGTGGAGCACCACGAATGTAGTACCGCGCTCTGCGGCCCATCGATAACGCAACACCCAACCGGGATCGCATAACAGGCGGCTCGCGTCATACCCGTAGAGACTGATGACTGTCGGTACTCCTCTCGCAATCCACGGTGCAGCATGGAGAATCCTCGTTCCACCATGGCCGTGGACCAGCTCGATATCCTCGCCAAGTAACGCTGAGATCTCGCCCGATGATGGTGTTCCCGTGAGCCCATTCATCTGCGCGGCAATGTCATCAGTGTCTTCCACCTGGATTCGAGGGATGCAGACTTGCTTCAACTCGCACCATTCTCCCGCATCGCCGACCAACTCGTATCCACAGGTGACGGAATGCCCACGCTTGGCCAGCCGTTCCGTATAATCGAGCCACATGGCCTCGGTGGGAGCACCAAAGATGTTGAACAGGTGCAGTAGACGGGCCACGACAGGCATCCTTCTTCTATAGATAATGGACACATAAATCGAACGAACGCTCTGTGCGAATCGGCATTTTAGTATCAAGTAGTTCAAGATTTGACACATTCAGGATGATACCATCTCTTATCATGCGTAATGACGACGCTAGCAGGACGCGACGCCTTCATCCCGAGCGATTCACCAGCCGTTACTACGGATTGAAGCGTCTCGCTGAAGCCATGGAAATCATTGCCAAGCAACTCGCGACGCCCGAGCATGGCGCACGACCGGTCATTGTTGACTTTGGTTGCGGGAGCATGCCTTATCGCCCGCTTTTTATACCGCACGCAGAGGCCTATCACGGCGTGGATTTTGAATCGAACCCGGCCGCGGAATACCACCTCGATCTCGATTTCAATTCGGTCAATCTCCCAAATGACACGGCCGACATCATCCTGTCTACACAGGTCCTTGAGCATGTCGCCATGCCTCAACAATATCTTACAGAGGCTCGGCGTCTCTGCCGTCCGGATGGTCGGCTCATCCTCTCAACACACGGCATGTTCAAATATCATCCGCACCCGGCAGATTACCGCAGGTGGACTGCCGAGGGACTCACCCTAGAACTGGCCCAGGCCGGCTGGCGGGTTGAACGAATAACAGGAATACTTGGTTTCGCTGCTGCTGCGTTTCTGTTGCTTCAAGACGCCATCGTGACCAAGCTTCCACCCATCCCACTATTGCGTTCCTTCTGCGCATGCATTCTTCAGCAGGGAGTTGGGCTCTTAGATCTTCTCTATTCAGAAGAGGAACGCCAGGAGAATGCTGCAGTGTTCCTCGTCGTGGCAACATGTAAACTCGATTCCGATGTCATGCCTGAGCGGGAGGTATCATGACCACGCGATATGTCATTACCGATTCTGTCCCGCTCAATGGTGGGGACGAAGCCCTCTTGCGTGCTTTAATCACCGCGATCATGATGCGTGATCCCACCGCCTCCATCACCGTGCTTGCCAAAGATGTGGGACGATGTCAACTTCAATGCCCCGATCTCGCATTTGATTGCGACCCCGCATTTTTCAAAGTCAATCCACAAGACGACGCCGCACGCCAACGCATCGCCACACTATTCCAGGCTGCTGATCTCATCATATCATCACCGGGCGGTTTCTTGAATGACTTCTACAATATTGATGGGCGACTGAGCAGCTTAGAACTCGCCATCGAATCCGGGACACCGGTCGTTCTCTTTGGGCAGTCCATCGGGCCAATCTGGAAAGATACATCCCGGGTCGCTATTGCCCGAACGCTCAATAACTGCCGCGCAATCTGCGTCCGCGATACTCAATCCATCGAGTGCCTGCACGAATGCGGGGTCGACCCGGCTCGAATCCATCGCACAACGGATGTTTCTTTTCTTCTCCATCACAGATGGCCACAACTCTTTCGCAAGCGACAACCGGGAGTACCGACACATTCGATTGGCATGTGTTTCCGGCGATGGCCACTCCATGACCATGCAATGCACCATCACATCGAGAAAAACGCAGCTCGTCTAGTGGCTAAGCTACTTAGCACTGAAACCGAACGCCAAATCACATTTCTCTCGACGTGTCAGGGCATTGAGGGTTACAAAGATGATTCCAAGTTTGCAGAGAGCATTGTCGGACATCTCTCTGCGGCACAGCGCAAGCGATGCACAATCGATTGCCAAAGACACAATCCGCAAGAGCTCATCACGCGTTTTGGTAGATTCGACGCATTCATTGGTATGCGTCTGCACGCATGCATCCTCGCCATGCTTGGCGGCTGTCCGGCGCTAGGTGTGGGATACGAGTCCAAGACACGCGGAATTTTCACCGATCTGAATCTTGCTGACTTTCAGTTCGATTATGATCAGCCACTGGATCATTGGCTCCAGCAGGCAGAGCGGTTCTTCTGCCGAATCGATGAGATTCGACTCGCGCTTCCCGCAGCATTGAACAGTGCTGCCGCATGCGTCGAACGCTCATTGATTCATGTTCAACCGATTCCGAATGCTTCGTCCATTTCGACAGACTCAAACTTGGAGATCGCATGACGACCTCGCAAATCAGTCGTTGGCAGCGTGATGCTGCACGGTACGATCAGCCACACATTCGTTTGCGGCAAATCGCTGCGATCATCAGCCAACTGGACGCGCAGTGCATACTGGATATTGGATGTGGACGCGGCCAGTTGGGAAAGCTCTGCGACACCAACCGATATGTAGGCTGCGACCTTGTGGCTCCGGAATCAACGGGCGAGTTTGAGTTCCATCAATTCGATGTCAACGCAACAGTGCTTCCGAATTTAACCAATCAGAGTGATGTGGTCACCTGCTCGGGTATGCTCGAGTATGTCCGTGACCTGCCGCGTTTCCTCAACTGGACGCGCAGCCGTCTTTCTCCCGGTGGAAGACTCATCGCAACCTACTTTAACTTCAACCATTTCCGACGATGTATCGCCCACGCATTCCGCCGCCCAATGAACCGGCATCCCGACTGGGCCAACGACCTGCGGCTTTCACAGCTTCTCGCTCTGCTACGCGATGCAGAGTTCGTTATTGAACGGATTATTCCCACTCACCACGCCTTTGGTGCGTCCCCTGGCGTTGAGTCAACCGTTCATCTGCCAACTGAGCTTCCTGGGTGGCGGCCCTGGTCTCCACTCCTTTCCCACCAGTTCATCATCGTTGCAAGGGCTAGGGCGACAGTGGGCACTCCGGATCCGATCTGATCTCAAAAAGCCTTCGGGTAAAGAGCAATTTTCACGCACACAACTTAAATCGGTCGATAAATTAGTATGATTGAGGCTGCAGAACAACACACCGGCGAACTTAGCCATGTGGTTGAGTTCGCCGACCATCATCACCGCGCCGGACGAACAGTTGTTCTGTGCCACGGCTGTTTTGATGTCATCCACCCGGGCCATCTGCGATACCTTCAGTTTGCCTCCGAACAGGGAGACGCCCTTGTTGTCTCGATCACCGCCGACGATGCCATTGAAAAGTCCGACGGCCTACGCCCCATCGTTCCTCAGGAACTACGGGCAGAAAGTCTTGAAGCTCTTAAGATCGTCGACCGTGTTGTCATTGCATCATGGCCCACCGCCGAGCCAGTCATCCATGCGATTAAACCTGACATCTATGTGAAGGGGCGCGAGTACGAACACTCACATAATGCTGGTTTTCTTGCCGAGAAGCAGGCGGTTGAATCGGAAGGGGGGCGTGTCCTTTTCTCTTCAGGCGACATCGTTTTCTCATCCACCTCGCTACTCGACCATCTTTCTTCATCAGACAGTATCGATCCTGAGAAGCGTTTTGGTTACTGGCTGCGTCGCAACGGAATACACGGCGCGTCGTTGCGTGAGTCAATCGCCAAAGACTTTCGTGGAAAACGCATCATCGTCGTTGGCGATGCCATTATTGATCGATATACGTTCTGCGATGCACATGCGGTCGCAGGTGAGGCTCCCGTGCTGTCTGTACGCCCAATCGAGGAACGAGATTTCATAGGAGGTGCGGCTGTTATCGCTGGGCATCTTGCCGGACTCGGTGCCGATGTCCATCTCATAACAGCATCGGGCAACGACGAACGGGGGCGATGGCTTAGCGGGGAACTGGCGCGGCACGACATTGATACCACCTTCATCCCGCTGCACCAGACCACACCGTTTAAGCAACGTTTCGTCGTTGATTCGCAGAAAGTCCTAAAGGTTGATCGGGTGCATGTTCGGCCCCTGGACACATTCGGCGAAGCGCACATTCTCGATACATTACGCTCACTTCGTGCGGATACCGATGCTGTCATCTTTACCGACTTTGGTTGCGGCATCATTACACTCAACTTGCTTGGTCAAGCAATCCCATTGCTCCGTGAACATGTCCCGATTCTCACCGGCGATGTAAGCGGCGATCGCCGTTCCATCTTTGGATGCCGAGACTTTGACCTCCTCTGCCCGAACGAACGCGAACTACGCGGCGTCATGGGCGACTTCGAACAAAGCCTACCCAGCCTTGCCGATCAGTTCATGCGGCGACTCCACTTAGGCAACCTGTTGGTGACGATGGGGGCACGCGGTGCTATCCTGTTCAGGCCGCGCGAAAGTGATCCAGAACACTGGTTCCGATCACGCCTTCGCAGCGACCACCTTCCCACGCTTCAGCGAAATATCGTTGATCCGCTCGGCGCCGGAGATGCCTGCCTTGCCGTGACAACACTTGGTCTCGTCGCAGGAATGTCATCACCAGAGGCATCATGCCTGGGCATGGCGGCAGCGGGAGTCCAGGCAACACGAGTCGGGAACCCTTCGCTTGACATGACAATCTTCAGTAAAGCAGTTGATCACCTTTCGACAATGTGTCCTGCCCTGTAGGATTCAAATACTCGGAAGTAGCGGGGGAGCATTTCGAGTTGAATCTCGCTATCAAATATGCCAATTTGAGATATAGAGTTTGATCATTCAGCATCCACACAATTTCAATGTGAAACACCCCTTTCAACCGAGCCAAATGTGTACTCAACTGGGCTTAATGTCCAAATAGCATTCAATCGCCATTTCAAGCTCTAGAGCCCATCAATTTCTGCCTCAACTACAGCTCATCAGCGGATCATTTGTACTGGCAACATCATTCATTATTACCCCTGGTGCCTTGTTCAACAGGGGCCAGCAACCACCATCAATACGCCACACTTACTTGGCTCTCACGCGAATAATTGCTTCGCTTCGTCATCTCGTTCCGCACCATCTCGGCCCCTTTTGCGGACACCAGCATCGCGCAAGTTCAATCCTTCCAGTCAGCCTTGTAGCCCAATACATCGTAGGGTCAATAGGTTTTCTACGCAGTCGCATATCCAAGATGCTCTCGTGTATCTCTTGTTACGAATAGCTATTGGCATCCGCTAGTTTGGCGGTCCGGTCCATCGAGCTAGCAAGCTGTTCTAATACTGCTTTGCGATCAATGATTCCAGTGTTGATCTGTACTCCTTGACTCAAGAGGATCGCTGTAAGACTTGCCACCAGCAGGATGCCAAGAACTCCTCGAGCCGGGCCACGGCGATAAAACCCAGTCCATTCTTTATATAAATCCGTTCGCTAATTGGCCTCATTCAGAATCCAGGAATCAATGTGTATCTGGCATCGAAGTCTCAAATCAACCTGACCCGTTTGCTGATCCGCTTTGAGTCCAAATGTGTCCATCACAGTCCCTCCGAATCCTCAATAACAGCCGTCAAATGCTTGTGTTGAAGTATGAACAGGTCGTCACATGACAGAAGTCGTTGGTTCGAGTCAAAGTACGCCCACTTCAATAAACGCTGCAATCCAAGCGGTTTGCGGCGTTTTCTGTTTTTGGTAGACCGAGAGGTCTGACCCGCTAAATCAAGTAATCTGACCCGCTAGTTCAAGGGAAGGAAGTTTGGAGGGGGGCAAATGGAGCTTGATTTTATCCTGAATAGAGATATATCAGTTCTCGGATAAGCCGACTAATAAATTGGATTCAAACTGAGTCGAATCTTGTAAATTGTTTGGCCACCGTGATCACAAGTGTGATTCGATTTATGCTCGGGGTACAAGTTGAAGATTACTGAATTACCAACCAAACCAATAGCCTCGAAGAAAGCCCGCCATCTTTTTCTATAATTCCGCGAGGGCTAATTTCCCTTTGGAGCGTTGGCACTATGTGATTAATCAGTATGGACTGTCGATCCTTGAGATTCGATTGAGCATCGGCTGGAGTTGCATTTATACATGATCGATACAGTTTTTCTATCGCTGGAAGGCGTCTGCCTTCTGGATCTACTGCGATTGGTACGATATGTGTCGATGTCTTTGATGATTTTCCGAAGGATTGAATTAGCCATAAAGTGAGGACTCCATCAGGCTGATCCTTTAACACTACACTGGTACCGAACACTGGTACCGAGAACATCAGATGGTATATGGCGACAATCATCTAAGAGTCTTTCCACTATTGGATGATCTAATCCGAGTAACTCGACTGACTCTTCTTCTTGTGCAAAATCACAATCAAGCGTATAATCGACGAGTTTTTCAATCTGATCATCTTCAAATGTAAAACGCCCATCTATTGATGGGCTTACTTCTCTGCCATTTGTTTCGATTGCCACTCGAATGAAAGACTCAATGCGAAGCTTGCTGTCATCAATATCTACAAATGGCTTGTAATCATCGAGGCTAAAGCGTTCTAGATCTTGGTACAATTCGTAGACAACCTTTCTCGCTTCGCTGGCATTTGACATAGCAGCCTCTAGTTCTTGCTGTGTACATTTGAGTTCTGGGCCTGTGGTTCCGTCAGTGGGTAAAGAGCAAGCACGGTCGCTCATCAACGGAGAGCTGCTACACGAGGTTCCTGGTCTCGCTAAGGCTGGTGCAGTAGGATTTCATGTGTGGGGTAAAGATACAGGCGATAAATGGGGGACAACGGCAGCTTTCAAGACATTCAGTTTCAGCCGATGGTTTAATGGATCTTTGGGTGTATCCCCTGAAGCATGAGCAAGTCGTGAGCAAGCAGAGATTTGTGCGCCTGTTGAAATCAAGAGTTTTTTCATTTTCAGACAAAGTTATAGATAGCTCTTGACAACGAATTCTCCCTTGGTACTCTGGGCAAGTTCGAAAGGCATTTTCAATCTAGTAAACCAAAAAGGAGTTTGGTAATGGCACACGATATCAGCGTGAGTTTTGGCCGTGGGCATATGGCGCACATGTGAGAATGACTGCTGGTACTTTGGCCCAGTTATGCTGAACAATCCTCTTTATTTCACTTCTAAATCTCTCAAATTTTTTACAAAGAGCTACTCACATCATGGCGAATCAACAAGTTGTTACAGTTGTTAGAGGCGTGGCCCTTCTTAAAAGCATCGAGTTTTTACGGGTTACTGATCCAATCGATATGGCGAATGGTGCCCGTCAACCATCGCATGCAATCGATAGGGCCCAGGATTTCAAGCTGTTTAGGGCTTCGTATGATGGGGATCTAAAGCAAGTCCATTATTTACTCCAAGCGGGTGCCGATGTGAATGCACGCGCTGCAACTGGCGCGACTGTATTAATGGCGGCCTCCAGTTCCAACCGGAATTCTGAGGTGATCATGGTGCTGATTCAAGCGGGAGCCGATGTGAATGCAGAAGACAAGTTCTGTGCAACAGCGTTGATGTCGGCTGCTTGGTCTAATCCAAACTCAGAGGTGGTTACAGCATTGATACAAGCGGGTGCCGATGTCAAAGCGAACGATTTATATGGCAACACAGCTCTGATGGCGGCCGCCCAGTCCAATCCGAATGCAGAGGTCATCACGATATTGGTTCACGCAGGGGCTAATGTGAACACATATGACATGGACGGCGAGCCGCTGTTGATATGTGCCCTCCTAAACAACCCAAATGTTGATGTCATCTCGGTATTGGTTCAGGAAGGGGCCGATGTGAACGAACGCGATTTGGAAGATGAGACCGTGTTGATGTTTGCTGCGGCATACAACGAAACAAATGCAGAGGACATCACGGCGTTGGTTCACGCTGGGGCCGATGTAGACGCACGCACGGTGGAAGGCTGGACGGCATTAATGATCGCTGCTTACTCCAACATGAATACAGAAATCACCAAAGCCTTGATTTACGCTGGGGCCGATGTGAACCACTACGACGCGGAGGGTTGGACAGCGTTGATGTGTGCCGCCGATCACAACACAAATGCAGAACTTGTCACAGCATTGATCCAGGAAGGGGCCGATGTGAACGCGTGCGATGAGTACGGCCGAACGGCGTTGATGAAAGCCGTCAAAACAAACTCCAATGCAGAGGTACTCAAGGCGTTGCTTGCAGCCGGATGTAGTACGAAAATCAAAGATAAAAGTGGAAAGACCGCGTTGCGATATTTAAAAAAGAATACGCATTTAAAGCATTCGGATGAGTATTGGAACATTGTCGATGCGTTGCGTGGGTAGGAAGTGAAATTTATGCCAATGCCCTGACCTCCCCCCGGAGTTCCGTTCATTACCAGAAGTTATTCTTTTGGCCGGAGGGCGATCCTAGACTTTCAAAGAAAAATCATCCTAAAGAGAACCCACTGAGTTACCATGACCAAATCATTCGCTAATCAACCAACCTCGGATGAGCGTCCAAACTGGGACCAATACTTCCTTGACCTCGCTGAGCAAGTCAGCAGAAGGTCACCTGATCCAAATACCAAGCACGGATGCGTGCTCGTTGACTCTGGGCGTCGTGTACTCAGCACAGGCTACAACGGGCCGTTGTCTGGACTCCCTCATGATTTGATTCAGTTTACTCGACCAGAAAAATATGATTGGTTCATCCATGCTGAGGATAATGCCGTGGCCTTTGCACGATGTGATCTTCGAGGCGCTACTGCATATGTGACAGGAACCCCCTGTGTGGCATGCTTCAGGCGATTGCTCCAGGTAGGAGTTCATCGAATTGTCCAAGGGGATCGTCAGTCTGCATGTCTTGAGGAAAGAGAGATGGATGCCTGTCAGAAAATGGCCAGAGCATTGGAGATCGAGTGGGCTGTATACGGCATTAACGGTATTCAGCATTTGGGTAGAAATGGATTTAACGAACAACCACCTCTGCCCTAACATATAGAGTGGCACATTTAATTGGGGCAGGTCACAATGTTGAAGGGATACACGAATGTCATTTTCGAGTTCATTTATTTGGGGTGTTGCATCGGCGGCATACCAGATTGAGGGTGCGGCCAAGAGTCATGGACGCGGGCCGAGTATCTGGGATGAGTTTTGCGATACACCCGGGAAAGTGTTTGATGGGCACACCGGGGAAATTGCTTGCGGGGCCTACGACCGGATTGATGAAGATGTCGGGTTGATGAGCCAGCTCGGTACCAATGGATACCGCTTCTCGATCTCATGGTCCAGACTCTTCCCGGACGGGATCGGCACGCCCAACGAGCAAGGCTTTGCGTATTACGATCGGCTCATCGATGCGTTGCTTGCCCGCGGGATTGAGCCATGGATCACGCTCTATCACTGGGATCTTCCGCTGGCGCTCCATAAAATGGGCGGCTGGCTTGATCCACGATGCCCAGAGTGGTTTGAGGAGTACACGCGCGCTGTTGTCGAGCGGTATTCAGATCGTGTCACGCACTGGTTCACGCTCAATGAGCCTCAGATATTTCTCGGGCATGGTTACAAAGATGGCAAAGATGCGCCCGGTCTTCAACTCAGCCGAAAGGAAGTCCTGCTCGCAACCCACCACGCGCTTCTGGCCCACGGGCGGGCGGTCAAGGTCATTCGTCAGCATGCCAAGAGCACTGCGGTCATCGGTTTTGCGCCTGTTGGCGGCCTCCATACGCCGGAGTCGGATTCTCCCGAGGATCTCAATGCCGCTCGGGAAGCGACCTTTCTGATCAACGAGCAGGACTGGGCGTTTAACTACGCGTGGTACTGCGATCCGGTTTTCCTGGGACACTACCCCGAGCAAGGGCTCGAGCTCTTCGGTGATGATGTCCCGCACTACACACCAGAGGACATGGAACTGATCAATCAACCGCTCGATATGTGCGGCGTCAACATCTACACCGCCGGAATCGTCCGGGCGGGTGAGGATGGACAGCCTGAAACGGTGCCGAGCGAGACTGGGTATCCGATGACCATGTTCAAATGGACGATCAATCCACGATCGCTCTACTTCGGCCCAAAGTTCCTCCAAGAGCGATACGGGCTCCCAATCGTGATCACCGAGAACGGCCTTGCCTCGATGGATTGGGTGCACGCCGATGGGAAGATTCACGATCCTGGGCGGATCGACTATCTGACCAAATATCTCAGTGAACTCAAGAGGGCGTGCGATGATGGGGTGGACATCCGGGGGTACTTCCTGTGGTCGATCATGGACAACTTTGAGTGGGCTCAGGGGTATTCGCAGCGGTTTGGTTTGGTCTACATCGACTACCAAACACTCAAGCGAACCCCCAAGGAATCGTTTGAATGGTACCGCCGAGTGATCGAGGCCAATGGCGAGCAGTTTTTGTTCGCAGAATAGTCGGGTATAGTGACCGGGCGATATAAAAATAGCGAAAATGCGGATTTACCGCTTGATTTGGCAGTGAAAACCTTTACATTAGAAACAGATTCGAACGAATACCACAACGGAGAACCGAGATGTTGAACAGATTTCAGAGCGTGTTGGTGCCAACGATTTTTGCGATGGTCACGCTCAGCCCACATGCGATCGCCAATGACGATGCAAACCTGCTCTCGAACGCCGGATTCGAGGATCCAAACCCCGCGTTCCCGTCTCTCCCGATCGGTTGGAACGGGTTCAATGTCGATCCGAGTGATTATGTTGATATCAATGATCCGGGTGCATTTGTGCGCAGCGGCAACAACTCGATTCGGCTTCGCCCTGCGGGCAATGAGGGTGAACGGTTCCAAGGATGGACGACCAACCTCTTTCGCCCAGACGGGAGTGATTTGTTTGATCCCGACTATTTATATCTCGGGGGCGATGTAACAGTCTCGGGGTTTTACCTTGTTCCTAGTGGTGAGGTGCTCCAAGATACGGTGGTCGGGATGAAACTCGAGTTCCGCCGCGAGCCACCGAACTTCTCGATCTGGGGGGCCTTCGAGTTCTCGTTCCCTTCGGATTCGACCAGCGGAGCGTGGATGCCGTTCTCGTTTACGGTCACCGATGAGATGGTCCAGGCTGTGGGAGACTTCCCGCCGGACCCAACGAGTGTGACTGTCCTTCCCTTCCGGTTCTTCGGAGGGGAGTTTGGAGCGGGCACTTCCCCAACGGGAACTGTTTACATCGATGACCTCTGCATTGTTCAAGACTTTGGCGGCGGATGCCCCGCGGACTTTACCGACGACGGCGTGCTGGATTTCTTTGATATCGCCTCATTCCTGACCCTGTTCAGCAATCAAGATCCGCTATCGGATATGAACAACGACGGGAGCTTTGATTTCTTCGATATAGCTACTTACCTGGCCGCGTTTAGCGAAGGTTGCCCATGATCCGTCCTCGGATTGAGGTTTCATACTGAGTACTTTCAAGGCCCCGCGCTGAGCGCGGGGCCTTTTCATTTCTTTCTACCAAAAGATACACCAGCAGAGCAGGCCTATCCCGATGGGAGTAGTCTGGAGACACCATGGCTCAGGGATCCGAGCATCACAAGACCGCCGCACGAGATCGAATCCCGTGGGTGCAGCTGATCGCCTATGGCATGGGTGGATTTGTGCCCATCGCATTGTTCAACTCCGTCGGTCAGCTCTCCGGGCTGATCCTCAATGTGGGGCTCGGGATCAGCGCGATCCTGGTAGGTGTAGCGCAGATGGTGCCCAGATTCTGGGACGCGATCACGGACCCCATCATGGGGCACATCTCCGACAACACCCGCGGGCGGTGGGGCAGGCGGCGGCCGTACATCTTCTTCGGCGGGCTCGCGGTTTCCGTCTCGTTTGTCGCGATGTGGTCGGTACCGCGCGACTGGACCGGGCCGGCGCAGTTCTGGTATTTTCTGAGCATGTCGCTGGTGTTTTATACCGCCGTCACGATGTTCGAGATCCCGCACGGGGCACTCGGGATGGAGATGACCGATGATTATCACGAGCGGACTCGGCTCTTTAGCGCTAAAAGTTTGATCGGGAATGTTGGTGCGATCATCACGCCTTGGTTTTATGCGATGTCGCACTGGGACATATTCAAAGGCAGCGGCGACGAGGTTGACGGGATGCGCCGAGTTTCGTATGTCGCGGCGGCGATGGTCCTGGTTCCCGCCTTTGCGTGCGCGTTTTTGTGCAAGGAACGCCATATCAAGCAGGTCAACAGCCAGGATCGCGAGCCGCTGCTTGTGAGCCTGCGGCGGACGGGGTCCAACCGGACATTCCTGATTTTGGTGGGGATTGTGTTCTCAACGGTGATGGGGTTCAATCTGGTCAACGGGATCGCCAACTACATCGCGATCTACTACCTCTATGGGGGGGACAACGACACCGCGTCGACTCTGCTCGGCTACAACGGCACGGCGTGGGCGGTTACCTCGGTCGCGGCCGTGTTCCCGCTGATGTTTATGAGCAGGCGGATCGGCAAAAGCAAGACCATGACAACCGCGATCCTCCTGATGGCGGGGGCGCAGGTACTCAAAATTGTGTGCTACAACCCATCGTACCCCTACCTCACCATGATCCCTACGGTTTTGCTTGCCGCCGGGATGCTAATGTTCTTTACGCTTGCAAGCGCCATGGTGGCCGATGTATGCGACGAGGACGAACTCAAGACCGGGACCCGCAGTGAGGGCTCGTACTACTCGGTGTTCTGGTGGTTCATGAAGATGGGGATGGCCTTCGCGTACCTGATCGCGGGCATCATCATCGAGATGACCGGGTTTGATCAGTCGATTGATCTCCAATCCGATCGCACACTGTTGCTGCTCCGGGTTTTCGAGATCGGGCTGCCGATCGGCCTCTGTATTTTATCGCTGATTCTTGTGAGGTATTACCCGCTGACCGAAGCGCGTGCCTACGAAATCAAGAACGCGTTGGATAAGCGAAGAGAGATTGAGTCTTCAAACTGAGGCAACCGCCGAGCTGGGCTTTCACCAAACGCGGGTTGTCCGGAATACGGTCATCCACCGATACAAAAAACCCCATTTCCGAACTGGGCCTATAGGTATCTTTGGTAGCTGTGCAAGAATAAAGCGGAATTAACCGCCCTCACCGACTTGTTTTTTCATCGCGTTGATGCGATTGACAGTCTCGGTCCAGTCATTTGTGTCAATGAGTACACCCGTGAGTCTGCCATCGGAGAACTTGCTGGGGATGCCTGCACCGGGGTCAATCGTCCCGCTTTGGAGCAGCAGCAAACGCTCAAACTGTCCGCGGTTCATGGTCCATTCGTCCCCGGTCTCGGTGTCACGGATGGTCACCGTTTGGGATCGACGCTCAACGCTATCGGGCGGGGAGCTCATTTGGGTTCGGAAGCCGAAAAATAAGGCACCGACTATGGCGACGAATGCGATCGTTCTGCCGACGATTGGTTTTTCATTGAGTGTTTCGCGTAAACCCATTGTGTGGTGACTCCATCGCTTTATTCTGGTGGATAAAAGTGGCCCCAGTTCCAGAAGTTGGGGGCCGAGTTGTACCGATCTCGCTTGAGGATATATTCTGCTTCAGACATCTGCTGGACGCGTAGATCACCCCGGAGGATATTGCTAGCGCCGGAGGTATTGAGCCCGATTTCATTTGAAACGGCCGCGGATCTGTGTCTGGGGATCCAATCCACAGCATCGATTGCGATGACCAGTTCTTCTGGACGCGAGATGCGACGAATTCGCATTCCTGAGACCCCATAGTTCCGATCGGTATCCGATGGAGGAGAATCATTGAACCAGTATTCGGTGTATTCTTCGAAGCCATCGGTGTCGTAATCGAGTGCTTGAACGCGTCCGCCGAACTCCATTTCTAGTCTGGTTTGTGAATCGAGCACGGAGGATGCCCCTCGTGCCGATGGGCAAACAAATGTTTCCTGGTTTTGACCACCAAGGTACGGCTCGAGCACGCGCATCATGTTCCATCGCTGGGCCCGGAAATCATGATTACCGGTCACCGGGTTGACCTCCTTGCCGGGCATGAACGGGAACATGTCGATCTCCGATGGGTCACTCTGCTCATCAAAGTACATCTGCAGACCCAGCCCGATCTGTCTTAGATTATTCTGGCAGATGATATTCCGTGCGGAATCTCGTGCCTTTCCAAGGGAAGGCAAGAGGATGCCGATGAGCAAGGCGATGATGGCGATTACTACGAGCAGCTCGATGAGTGTGAATGCACGGCTGGTCGACAGATGCTTTGGGTTGCCGGAACGAAGGGCAATCGTGCGTTCCGATGTCATCATGTCTTACTCCTCTCGCGTTTGGCAACGCGGATTTCTGGGATTGGTTGATCTTTGGCGACCCAGCGGACATGGACTTCGATGTCCTGCCCGATCGGGATCATGTGTTCGGTGAGCTTGTTTGAATCGAGTTCTAAGCCATTGACACTGAGGACACATTGATGGTCCGGTTGATACTCGGCGGCATCAAATACGATGGTGATATCTCGGCCGCGCCACCGGCGCACGGCCCGGACCGCCCCGAGGTCTGGCATCGGGCACGGATCGATTAGTAATCCATCCCAATCGGCGCGGGCACCGATGATGTACTCGATGCTGATCCGGTTGAGCCACGCCGCGGATCCGGTATACCAAGTCCACCCGGCTTTCCCTGGGTTGGACGAGAGCGGGCCGTCGACATTGCCTGGCAGACAGTATGGTTCTGCGGCATAGGAATCAGTGTCAGCGCTGCGCTTAGGCGGGGACACCGATTCCCAAATAGAAGCAACGGCATCAACATCGCGCCGCTGAGCGGCCGCGGCCAGTGCCCATGTTGCCGCGTGCATATAAACACCGCCATTTTCGCGTGATCCCGGCGCATAGCGTGATAGATACCCGATCGCGGGATCAGGGATTGTGTATGCCGGTGCGAGCAGGAGCGGTCCGTAAGGCGTGAGCAGTTGATCCTTTACCGACTCCCATGCCTGGTCGCGTTGTTCTTTGCTCCCTGCACCGGAGAAGATCGCCCATGTCTGCGCGTTGAGGAATATCTTCCCTTCGGGCGAGTCTTTGGAGCCAACCCAGCGTCCCGAGGCGTCGGTCGCACGCCTGAACCACTCCCCGTCCCACGCATGCTCGCAAACGGCATGATGCAATAGATTGTGTGCGGCGCCGAATCGAGCCTGAGTTTCATGATCCCCTTCTACGGCAAGAACTTTCCCAAAGTCATCGAGAATGGTCATCAGAAAGAAAGCGACCCAGACCGATTCGCCGGAGTTATCTCCGCCCAGTGCGGATAGCCCGTCATTCCAGTCGTTATCACCGATGAGTGGGAGACCCCGGCCGCTCAGGCGAGAGAGTGAGCGGTTGATCGATCGCATGCAATGTTCACGGATGGTTGCCGGTGTCTCATCGTCAACGAATCGAACGAGGGTATCAAGGATACCTGTGTCTCCCGTTTCGCGGATGTAGGAGGCGGTGATGAACGGGAGCCAGAGATAGTCATCGCTGCATTGATCACGCAACCCGGTTTCAGTGAGCGGGTTCCACCAGTGGTAGACGCTCCCATCAGCGAACTGATGGGCGGCGTGGAGCAATATCTGGTCGCGGCAACGCTCGGGCTCGCGGTGGAGCCAGATCTGGCTGTCCTGGAGTTGATCTCGAAACCCGTATGCGCCGGACTGTTGGTAGTACCCGCTCCGCGCCCAGATCCTTGCGCTGATGGCTTGGTAGGGGAGCCAATGATTGTTGAGCAAATCAAAGTCCTGGCTGTCGGTCTCAACGGTGGTCGGTGAGAGCCGCTCCTTCCATCCATCGGAGGTCGATTTCAATGCCTCGGTGATCGATCCGAGATCCGAGAACTTATCAAATATGGAGTTGAGTGATTCGTTGTCTTCAGCAACCCCAAGAACAAAGGTCCGCACCACGCTCTGGCCGGGCTGGAGTGTCATGTCAGCCCCGATCCCTGCACAGGCGTCGGCGAACCTGCCAAACGAGGCTTCGCATTGGCCGGTCATCGCGATCGGGCTCCGCTGGTCGCCTTGGCGTCCGATGAATGCCTCGGTATCTGCAGTCGCCCATCCGTTGTCTTGATCGCCACTCTGCTCACCATTGGGCATCGCGAACCCTGCGATGTAGGGCCAAGGCCGGTTCCAATGGTCTTCAGGGGTGCCGAATGGTGCGTTCCACACATTCTTGGTAGCGATTACCGCGTTGCGTGCCTCGTCAAATCGTGTGGTAAAGAAGAGCCGATGAAACTCGCGGGTGGAGTCGGGTGCTGCATCACAGCACCACTGAAAGAACGCCCCGGCTCGCAGCTTTCTGATGCGATCAGAATCGTTGGTGATTTTCAGGGTCCAGAGTTCCGCCTGGTCGTCCGGCGCTACCCCGAGCGTCCATTCTGAAGTAATACCGTGTGCCGAGGATTTGAAGGTGGAGTTCCCTGCTCGGTGTGTGCAACTGAAGGAATCGAACTTCGTCCTGCAAGGATGCGGCGCGACCGACCAGACTTCATCGGGGTTCTCGAGATCCGAAAGATAGATGCAGCGACCGCGGTCATCACGGATGTGATCCATCGACCATCGCGTCAGAACATTGAGCTGGCAATGATCGAGCCACGAAAATCCCGCCCCGTTCTGGCTGACCACAAAGCCGTAACGCCCGTTGCTGACAACATTGGCCCAGGGTCTGGGTGTTGCGGGATCCGTGATCTCATACGCGGTCCCGTTCTCGGTGAAGCGTCCATACTTGTTCCGGAGCGTCATGCTCGTTCCTCGTTTTGCTGTTGTTTTCACCGAGAAAACAGTGGTTTTGAAATGGAGAAACACCGGCTTGGGTGTTTCTCCTGAGAGTTACATCAAAGAGTGATCCATTTCTGGATCGAGTGAGGTTAGCGGCGACGACGCGATGCGCTGAGGCCTGCCAGAGAGAGCAGTGCGAGCGATGCCGGCGAAGGCACCGAGGCGGTGATGTTGCCAAAGTTGATATCTACCACAGCGTCTGAGGATGGGAGGTTGATCTGAGCACCAACGCCCGTGAACATATCGAAGAAGCTGGGGATGCCCCCTTCGGTGGTGGTGAAATCAATTTCGCCACTTGATACCCAGCCGCTTCCGGTGGTCATGTTGTTGTACATGTACTCCATGGTTGATGGGGCGCCAACATTCTCGCCGTCACCTGGACGGTGGACCATGCGGAGGCCAAGCTCATCGCCGATGTTGTAGAGGCCGGCACCGAATGAGTGGAACGGGAGGACCGAACCAAACGCAGCGATCTCGCCGTTCCATGTCAGGGCGCCGAAGAGCCCAAATCCGAACAGGTCGGCCTGGAAGCCCGCCTCGACATTATCGACATTGGAGGCTTCATTGATTTGCATGGTCATCTGCATATCCCAGCCATCACCATAATCGAAGTCAACCTTGTTGTTGGCTGCATCACCTAACCAGGCAGAGTGGCGATTTGCGAATCCGCCTGTGCCATAGTTGTCCTCGCGGAACGAAACGGTGCTGCCCGCGGCGTCATAGTTGCTTGAGTACACCAGATTACTGCCTGCAAAGTCATTGAACAATCTTGTGTTGTCCACGATGCTGGCAATGTCTGTCACCGAAGCACCAGCAACAGATCCTGCACATGCCAAGAGTCCAATCCCTATAGCCGCTTTGATTCTCATATCTCTCTCCTTGTATCTTCAAGCTATCAAAAAGTTCATAGACAGGTGCGATCCCACGCGGGGTCAGACATTTACCCATCTCATGAAAACGGTTACATCTTGATCGAAATCGGGTTCTATTTCAAGGGCTAATGTCGAAATTTCCAATAAAAACACCAAATAGTGCTTGGTATGGGCAAACAGTACCCTGTCTGAGGACTCAAACCCAACGCTATAGACCCAAATCGCTGACACCTTCTCGCACAAAATCGTGTGACATAAAGAGGTTCCAGATCAGGCCTGTCCGTGCATTTTCGATCCCCAGGATCAATGGTCCCTGACTGATGGCCACAAAGTCCTCCGCGACCCAATCGGTGTGCCCGTCCTGATCGAGCCTAAATGCGTCTGCAAAGCCCCAGCCGCCGGGGTGTCCGCCGCGCCAGACGCCGGGGGTGCCGTCTGGGGCTGTGGTCCGACGGGCAAGCCGGAGTGCGGAAACCGCCAACTCGGGTTCAAACATAATGGATGCCCCCGCGGCATAGGGTGCAATGATCCCCTCACCCCAGTTGTCGTGCGGTTTAAAGGTCGAAAAATCGCGTTGAGGCTGGGCCCCGATCATCGTGACGGGTATTGGGAACTGGCCTGAGACCAAGTAGCCGTCGGGTGCATCGCTGGCGGAGAACCCCCATGCATCGGGTCCCAGCGTGGGCAGATTCTCTGGGTTCTGGATCGCACGGTCACGGTGAAGATTGACTGTTCGGCGGGTGTTTTCCCACCAATCGACGCTGGCGCGCTGGGTCGTCTGGTGGGCCTTGGGGTTGTCAGGACGGAGGGCCGCGTAGTCGATGAAGCAGTGTGCGAAGAACGAGGTGAAAAGGGCTCCTGAGTAGGGGAACCAGACGAGGTGTCCTTGTCCCTCGTGCCAGCCGAGTTGCCTGCGCAGACCCCAGTACACCTCAGGAGGGATGCGGAACTCGGGGTCCGGGGCGCAGGCACCCATCAGCGTGACCAATCGGTGTTCATCGCCGCTATCGAGCCAAAAATAGGGTAAAAGGGCACCATCGCCGGTAGGGTCTTCATCGGAACTGGGTTTCCATCCCAAGCTCATAAAGGACCCTAGAGGGGACTCGTCGCTTGGTTCAGCGAGGAAAAACGACCAGTCCGCTTGGGTGAAGAGGCGGTCTGCGATGATCTTGGTGTCGCCTTGGAAGTACTCGCCGGCGACGAGCATGCCTGAGAAGAGGAGTGCGGAGTCCACAGTGCTGACCACCAGTTCGCGTCCCACCCTCCGCGCCGAGGCGTCGTGGGGGTTGATGAAGTGATAAAACAAGCCCGCCTTTCGATTGCTGGGGGCATTCTCAAGAGCCATAAGTATCTGCAGGGCCCTGATTTCGCCTTGTTCTTTGGTGATCCAGTTGTGCTCGACGCCGATGGGAAGGGCAGCGAGCTGGAACCCTACGCCTGCGGTGCTGATGACATCGCTGCTGGACCGGTCGTAGACCATCCCGGTCTCCGGGCTCACCGCGGACCAAAAATATTCGAAGGTTGCGTGCTGGATCTCGTCGAGGAGTTTGGTGTCCGCGTCATTAAACGAGAATGGCGGGCGTGGGGTGCCCTGGGGGGAGATGATGGTGATGGTATCGGCATGCGCTCTGAGTGGATCGGGCATGATCCGCGCCTGGGATTCGCCGCACCCGATAACGGCCATGAGCACTGGAACCGAGCATGAGAGTGCGAATTGTCTTTGTGTAATCGTTTTCATCTGCTACAATGGTGCCACATGAAGAGCCAAGAATCAAGTGGAAACAAGCATTCGGGCGTGGTTTCGATCCGCAGCGTTGCCGAGCGTGCTGGCGTGTCAATCGCGACTGTGAGCCGAGTGCTCAACAACCCCGACAAGGTTTCTTCAGAGACCGCAAAGCGGGTCCGGGCAGCGGTTGAAGACCTCCAGTACCGACCAAATCTCTTCGCCAAGGGGCTTTTGACCAAAAGGAGCAGGGTCATCGGGGTGTCGCTCCCGGATATCCACGGCGAGTTCTATTCCGAGCTGATGGGCGCTATGGACGATCGCGCGTGCGAGTTGGGGTATCACCTTTTGGTGAGTTCCAATGCTCATCGGATTGAGAGCAGGCCTGAAAACGGCTTTGCGCTCGATCTCGTCGACGGGCTCATAGTGATGCTCACCGAACGGAGCGGTGTTGATATTGATGGGATTGGCAAACTCAACCATCCGGCCGTGGTTATTGGGTTCGATGAACCGGGGCTCGATGTCGAAACGATTATTGTTGATAATAGAACGGGTGCTCAGCGTGCCGTCGAGCAACTGCTCGAGGGTACCAGCCCGGATCGTTGTTACTTTGTCGGCTCACACCGGGGGAATATTGACTCTGATGAACGGCTCGCGGCATTCTGCGAGGCGCTCCGAAAGGCGGGTCACACGCCCCGCGCCGATCAGATTGCCCGTCGGGAGTTTTCGTTTGACTGGGGCTGGGAATGGGCAGAGTCGATGCTCGATGAAGGGCGACTCGAAAATATCGCGGTCTTTGCGGCCAATGACGAGATTGCCATCGGGATTGCAAACGCGGCACGGGATCACGGGGTTGAGTTGCCCAGCGAACTCAGGCTCGTTGGGTTTGATGATTCGCGTCTTTGCCGGTTGCTCCGCCCGCGGCTCTCGTCGGTCCGGATGCCGGTACGGGAGATCGGCTATGCGGCCGTCGAAGCGGTTATTCGACGGATTGAAGAACCAGAAAGCGCCTCGATGCACTCGCGGCTTGCGACGACCTTTGTGCAACGAGAGTCGAGCGGGCTGCCCGGGAGTTTGTAATCAGATTTGGAGAAAGAAATGCGGATTTCTATACCATATAGAACGGGTTGGCCGCTGATTACAGCGGTGTTCTCTGCGCTGATCTGCACGCAAAGCTGCTTTGCAAATCCGGAAATGACCCCCTGGGCGAGCGAGTCTGCAGCCAGTTCCGGTTCTGTTTCAGCGGCGGAACTCAGCGGCTGGTACAGCGTGGGCAAGACAACCAATGACACAGTCGAGATCCGGGATGTGCGCCAAACCCTGCAGCACACCATTACCCGCCAGGACATCGAATCACTCGCCCCGTGGATGACACTGGATTCAAGTGATGACGGCCCCAGGGCGCTGGCGTGGACAGATTCTGGCCGAAGTCTGTTCATCGTGGTGACCGATGACTCGATAAGTCCTGACGGGCTCGGGTCCGATGTCGTGCTTCGCTACGACACAACATCAAGATTGCTGTCGCTCTTTACTCGCGCCCAGATCGGGCTTGGGTCCGGGCATGGTCCCGCGGCGATGCACTATAAAGGACAGTTGTGGATTACCACAGAGTCAGGGGGGATCCGTGTGTACTTTGCGGACCGAAACGATGTCAACGGCTCCTTGCGCTATGAATGGTCGCTTCCGGGTGGTGATCCTGCGCGAGGAATAGCGCTTGCGAGAAATCTCGATCTTGCGTTTGTGGTCAGCGAGACGGATCTTTACCGGGTTGATTTAACGCAGCCCTTTGCGGTTGCCGAACTTGTTGGCCCGGTGACTTGGGGTGCGGGGGTGGCGTACAGCGATCATTTCGGGCAGCCCTGGCATGAGGGCGCGTATGTTATCGAGGGGGCTGGCGGTGGGGAGGACGCCCGTGTACTCCAGGTGTCTCGGTTCCAGGCTATCGGGATCCTGCCGTATGCGCCGCTGGAATACTTGCGATCGGCGACGGATTTGTTTGATATTTCCAGTACGCCTTGCGGCGGGATGCTGATCGGAGGGGCTGATGGCCCGCGGGTTCTCAGGGAGACCGAAGATACTCGGCTCGATTATGAATCATGGTTGCAAGACGAGTTCGACCAGGTGGTGACCTTTGCTCAGGGGTTGATTTCTCCCGACGGGGAGCCCGCAGGGTGGGTCATCGATGCGGATGTCTCTGCTGGCAGATCACGCTTCCATCCACCAACCCCCGACGGGGCGGCGTGGGTCGTCATGCTCCATGTCGCAAAGGATCACCTCGCCGGTGATCAGGGTTCCAAGCCCATTGTTCGGGATATTCTCCAGCGGTACGCGGGATTGATGCCCGACGGGATCGTGCCACAGCTCACAAGTGACGGGATCATGAGGCATTGGTACGATCCATGGACAGGCAATGTAAAGCCCGGGTGGAGCACCGAGTACGCGACGCTGAGCACCATGCTCTTGGTCATGGCTGCGGATCGGGCACGCCGGTTCTATTCAGACGATCCGATGATCGTTGACTCCGCAGATGCGATCATCAACCGCGTCCAGAACTGGGGAAATTACATCCAGCCCGGCTCACACGCGCTCTATCTGAAAGCACTCGCCTCGGGTGGTCCAGACTTTGGCACCGCCGGTGGACCATTTTACGAGGGCGTGATCTTTGTGGAACAAGCGTCGGTGTATGGCTCAAGCGGTGCGGACCTCGAGTTCTGGCTCGACCGCTCGCAACTCCCCGAATCTGAGTATGTGTTCGGCTTGCCGATGACAAGCAACTGGCCTGGCAATCACCTCCCCGCGTTTGTCTCGCTCTATCCATGGATCGCACAGGACCCGATGCGTTCTGATCCATTATGGGAATCTCATGTCCGGAACCTGCTCGCGTCCAACGGCGCGTGGACCGATGACAACGGGCCGGACTTCATGACGGTGTTTAGCGCGGGGACGACCCGATCAGACTGGGGCGGGTACCACGCCGATTCGCTCTCTAGTCATCCGGGTGATGTCACAACCTTTACTTCGCTGATGGGTTTTTCATCGCTCGGGGAGACGGCTCCGAGTGTCGGCGCGTACCACGCGTACCGGCACGGGGCGAGGCAAGACTTTGCTTCTGGGGCCTCGATCTTATTTCGCAGATCGAATCTGGCGCCAGAGTTTTCTCCCAATGATGCGGGGTTGTCTGATGTGGTACTCGGGGCGTTGGGGCTGGCCGAACTCCTTGCGGCGGGGACTACCGATGCCGTTTTGGCTGTGCCGTATCAGCCGAGATGTCCAGCCGACCTAACCGGCGACGGCGTGCTCGATTTCTTCGATATATCAGCTTTTCTAGGGGCTTTCAGCAACGGCGATTCGGTGGCTGATTTTACGAGCGATGGGGTCTTTGATTTCTTTGATATTAGTGCGTTTCTTCAGGCATTCATTGCGGGGTGTTCATAGGGGGGGTTGACCCGTTCTCTGACCCGCTCTGACCCGTTTTTGTGTTAAGATTGATGATGTGGGAAGCAAAGCGAGTGGTGCAAATTATGGGGATAAGTCAACAAGCAATTTGTGATTTTGGTGGCGTCATTTAATACAGCAATGGTTAAGAGCTATTCCCGGTTTTAAACACAAACTGGCTATTGGTGCCAGTATGTGTCATTCTGGGATCTCAGATATCAATCGAATACCAAGTGTGATCTTTGGTGGATGCTTTAAAGTTGTGCGTACATGTGCATTTATGATTGCTTATGGCGAGATGGGGGGCGTTGCCTATTCTGTTGGATTGTTTCCATACTTGAGCAGATATTGAAGCAGTTCGGCATGGCCGCTAAATATTTGTGGTTGCTGCATTTGTCTGTTTTTGCTGGGGGGTGTGGGATTCGGCATGAAGCTGAAATATATCTGAGTGAAAAAACATTGTTATCAATTCGCCAATTGGTGTCAGAGACATCAGTTAGACTCGAACTAATAAGTAGGAGAGATGCATGTTAGGCTTAGGGACAACATCATTGCTTGGTCGAATCCGTGAGGGTGGCGGCCAGGATGACTGGAAAGCGTTGGTTGCTCGTTATTGGCGGGTGATCTTTGGGTATGCCCGCCACCATGGGCTGAGCGAGACTGAAGCTGAGGATTTCACGCAGGATTTACTTATGGAGTTGACCCGTGTGCTGCCGGAGTTTGATTACAACAAAGAGCACGGCACTTTCAGGGCGTACCTTCGAACAATCACCAGCCGACGGCTGATTGATCGTCTTCGATCGACTCGTTCAGAGTTGATCCCTTCCCTTATCCATGAACCTCAAGCTGATGAGGTTCATCGTTGGTGGGAACAAGAGTGGCGACAAGCAATGCTCCGCCAATGTCTTGATGAGGCAAATACTTCTGTTGAGCCAAAGACATTCCAGGCCTTTCAGCTTCTTGTGATCAATGGCATGCCGCCGAAAGAGGTGGCCTCATTTCTGGATACCAGTGTTGATAGCGTCTACCAAGCAAAGGCTCGTGTCATTAAGCATGCGCGCATGGTGTTCGAGCGTCTGCAACATGAGGAGGAAGACAATGAATGGGCGCCCTAACGAAGCAGAACTCATCCGGTTTATTGAAGGCGAGTTGACCGCAAAGCGAGCAAGGCAAATCGAAACCATGCTTGTTGATGATCAATCGCTGGCAGCAGAAGCTGAGTTGCTTTGTAGAGCACTTGCGATGCAAGATGATCTGCAAGAAGCGGTGCGTGATACGCCGGGGATCGAGACTGAGCGACGGATTGAGAACTCGCTGGTTGAAACGGTAACGAATGTAATTGGGAATACAAAGAAATAGAGGGGCATCATCATGACGCATTTGAGAATATTTGTGTTGGCGGCCATGGGCCTGTGTCTGTGGATAACGACGGACGCTGACGCCCAGGCCGGCTCTATCGAGGCGTGGGGAGACAACGGCTCCGGTCAGCTCAATGTGCCTACGCCCAACACCGGGTTCGTTGCGATCGCGGCGGGCTACTGGCACAGCTTGGGCCTGAGGGCTAACTGCCCCGCCGATCTGACTGGCGACGGCGTGCTCGACTTCTTTGACATCAGTGGCTTTCTAGTTCTCCTTCAGCTCAACGACCCGCAATCCGACTTTAGTGGAGACGGCCAGTTTGACTTCTTTGATATTGCAGCGTTCTTGCAGGCGTTTGTGGAAGGTTGTCCTTAAAGAGATTGAGTATTGAGTTTCGGATTTGTTCTTGTGCATACATCAGCGGGCTGAGCTTAGAGGAGACAAATTGTGCCAATGTTCGTCGTGCGGGTATTAAATCAAAACAGTTTGTTTCAATATTTTCTACGCGAAAGCGAGTCCATTCTTGAACTCCGGGTAATTTTGGAGAGCGAAGGGTTTTCGTCGGTAAAATTGTATCAGGCGGCGTTTAAAGGGCAAGGGAAGATGTTTGCCGTGAAAGACGATACGGAGTATCTGCTCGGATTCTTTGGCCCTGATATTCTCAGAGCAATGGCTGTCGAAGGGGAAATCACACCAAGCCATTCGTTGTTGGTAACAGATCAAACTGGAAAGCAAGAGTGGCTACCTGCTTGGAAGATCAATGATTTGCTGCCCCAAGATATGGTTGTAGATGGAATGCAGTTTTCGGATAGGCCAGACACTCTGAATGAAGGTGAGATGGTCAAGTTACGGCAAATTAAGTTGATGCTTGATAACAGGATGATTGATCGGAACGAGTACAAACACAAGATGGCCGAGGCGCTCGGGTTGACCTGTCAAACTTCGGGTTTTGAACAATGATACAGCGGCCTGCAGCAGCTATTAGATTCATGCTACGGGCCGTTCTTGAATTTGCTCAAATGGGCGAGCGTCTTTCCGAAGTAAAGGTTATTATTGTGTATGGATACAATTCAGATTAGCGATGGACTTGGCGGCTTGAAACCGGTGCGTCGTCTTGGGAGTGGGACCGTTGGGGAGGTATGGCTCGCTCATGACGCCGCTGGCCGGGAAGTTGCTCTTAAACGGATTTCAGTCAGTTGTCAGAATGGGCGATCTGTTCATACAAGAGAACTCGCGGCCCTTCAACTCCTGGCAGAGAAACTTGATGACCAAAGTGGTCTCGTCCAAATCTTCCATGTGGGCATGACTGACGATGAGCTCTGGTACACCATGGAACTTGCGGATTTTGTTGGTGATCCGCCCGTCGTGCTTTCGCTGGACCGGGCGATCATTGACAAAAGCTTTACGACATCAGATGCATTTGCTAAATGGCTTGGTTGATCTGCATGATGCAGGTGTTGTTCATCGTGACATCAAGCCTACAAACATTATATCGGTTGGTGGTGAATGGAAGCTCGGTGATATCGGTTTGCTCTCCGAAGAACGCACAGAAATGACAGCGGTGGGTACGCCCGATTTTATTCCGCCTTGGGGTCCGATTGATCGTCGGGCAGATTTGTACGCAATGGGGCGGGTGCTGTATTGTTTGGTAACCGGGTTGTCCGCGAGATCATTTCCAATATTGCCCGACGAGCTTCTTATGCCTGAACGGCAGTATGAAACGAAGCTGGTCAATATCTTGGTCATGCGTGCATGCGAACCAGATCCTGAGAAACGATTTCAGGCTGCCAAAGAGTTCATATCGGAAGTACAGAGGGCACGAAAAAAAATGGAAACAGGTGAAGGACTTCTGACACGGCGTGGAACGCTCATTGCTGGAGGCTCGATGATAGTTGCCGCAGCGATTGCCCCAGTAGTTTGGCCATCGATTAAGAGGCAAGTTCTGGGTGCTCCAGATTGGATTTCGTTGTTTGACGGGAAGTCGCTAGATGGATGGGAAAGTGCAGATCCACCGTATACCGGGACATGGTTGGTCAAAGATGGTGAAATTCGGTGCATTCGTGATGACCGATACAAACATATATCAGTTGGGCGAGAGTTTGAGTACGGCAGTTTCAAGGCCGTTGTGACACCAGATCACGACCATGCGAGACTTGGGTTCACTTATGGACATCCTCGGGGGTCAACATTTGTGTTTCACAGGGATAAGTATGTTTGGATCCGGGGGTACAGGGTTCCCGGGGAAGCTGAGGAGGCCAGAAGATGGATCAGCTTCCCCGGGCCTGTGGCTCCGTCTGGGGGGCAATCCATTGAGATGGAGGTTCAGTGGGGGAAAGAGCGCACACGGCTCCTGGTCAACGGAGAACTTCTACACGAGGTCCCAGGGCTTGCTAAAGCGGGGGCAGTTGGGCTGCATGTGTGGGGTAAAGACACGGGCGATGAAGTGGGGGACAGTGGGGGCTTTCGAGACATTCAGTTTCAGCCGATGGCATAAACGACTTGGGTATATTCCCTGAACAACATCAGATCGTTTTGAAAACAAAGATTTATGTGCCAATCGAAATCATGTATATCAAATTATTTCAGGACAATTTCAGATAGATCTTGACAGTGAATTCTCTCTTGGTACTCTGGGCAAGTTCGAACGGTATTTTCAATTTAGTTGACCAAATAGAAGTTTGGTAATGGCACATGATATCGATGTGAATTTTGGCCGTGCACATTTGGCATACAGAGGAGAGGTGCTTCAGCAGGCCAAGTCAGTTCTTTATTGTGTGGCTATAGATACTCAGATCTTAAGGTGTCTGACTTTCGGGAGCCGATGTGAACGCATGTGATGAGTACGGCCAAACGGCATTTGACGAAAGCCGTCAAATCCGATTCCAATGCAGAGGTAATCAAGGCTCTGCTTTCAGCCGGATGTAGTACCAAGGTCAAAGATGAAAATGTGAAGACCTCGCTGCGTTATTTGAAAAAGAAAGCGAATTTAAAGCATTCAGATAAGTATCGGGGCAATGTCGACGCGTTGCGTGAGTAGGCAGTGGAAATTCAAGCAATACCAGAAGTTATTGTGTTAGCCGTAAATCGCTCCTAGACTTTCAGAGATGGATTATCCTAAAGAGAACCCACCGAGTGATCATGACCAAATCATCAGCACACCAACCAACTTCGGATGAGCGTCCAAACTGGGATCAGTACTTCCTTGATTTGGCTGAACAAGTCAGTAGAAGATCTCCAGATCCAAATACCAAGCACGGTTGCGTGCTCGTTGACACTGGGCGTCGTGTGCTCAGCACGGGTTATAACGGGCCTTTATCAGGGATTCCCCATGATTTAGTTCAGTTTGATCGCCCAGAAAAATACGATTGGTTCATCCATGCCGAGGATAATGCGGTGGCATTTGCACGGTGTGATCTTCGAGGGGCCACCGCGTATGTGACAGGAACCCCCTGTGTGGCATGCTTTCGAAGATTACTTCAGGTTGGAGTGCGTCGAATTGTCCAGGGAGATCGTCAGTCTGCATGTCTTGGGGATAGAGAGATGGATGCCTGTCAAAAGATGGCTATAGCATTGGGTATCGATTGGATTGTCTTTAACTGTGACGGTATTCAGCGATTGGGCAACAAGGGATTTAGCGAAGAATCTCCTTGTCCTAACTGAGAGGGTGTGGACGAGTTGATGAGGTTTCAATCTGACCGGATTGATGACCCGATATGAGTCCAATTGTGTCTAAACAAGTTCCGCCAAAGTCCGTCACAACAGTGTTTATAGGTCATGCGTCCTGGTAGATCGATTATGCATATTTCAAGCTTCAGTTAAACGGAAGCTCACCTCGTATCGGTAAAATCGGATCGAAGGCACCATCTGAATTGCTCTGCGGAGCTTTGGGTCTTCTCGTAATGCGATGATTACGCCCTCGACGGTTTGGTCGGCTTCTGCGATTTCTGATTGTATATACCCCATGTACCGCAGGATCTGCCCAACCACAGCATCGCTTGCTCTACCGCGTTTGAGTTCAACCACCAGCAGCCGTTTGCGATCTTTGCTTACTGCAAGGATATCGAGTGGGCCGCTGTCGGTCTGGTATTGCTGGCCGATGACTTCGCCGTCCTCTTCGTAGATTTCGAAGTCCTGAGCGAGCTGCGTCTGATTCCAGTTGGCTACCAAGAAGGCCTCGAGGTGCTTTTCCATCGCAAAGGCCGATGGGTCTTCGATGGTTGGGTCCGTGGTCAAGATGCGAGCAGCCGGGCGGTCCCCGATGAGTTGTTCGAGTTCATCGGCGTACTTGGTTAGCCGGCAGACCGTGCCGATCGAACCTGCCGAGTTCTGCATCGCTTCGCTCATATCAGCACGGGGGATCGGGCGATCAAGCCAACGCACGCCCCGGCGGTGGGGCAAGTTCTGGCCCTCGGCATATTCATACTCCCCGGTGACTTCGCCTACACGGTACACGCCGGTTCCATCGGGGCACAGGACGACATCGCCGACAAGCATTCCCTTGCAGACTGTGTGGAGCATCCCGCACGCGAGCCCGGCACCCACCTTGGTTTTGCCGGGGATATTGGCCATGACGACCGGAATAAACACGCGATTGAAATCTTTCCATTGCTCGGGGAGCTTGTTGCTGAGGTCTAGGGCGATCCCGTAGTCGGCACCGATGTACCCGCCTTCGAGGCATTCGCCTGCAAACTTGCTTTTGCTTCCCAGCATGATTCGATAAAAGTTTTTCATACCAATCGTATCCTTGCGATCAGTAGTTGTTGCACCATCTCAAACTGGAAATTCGGAGTTCTATCAAGCTATGTTAAGAAAGCCTAGATCAAGTTCAGTTGTATGGTCCTTGTGAAGTGCTGAAAACGGGACGCTGGCAGTAGAGCCAGCGTCCCGTGTAGTTCAGATATTGTGTTAAGTTATTTACTGCTCGATGACATAGGCCGCGTCGAGAGATCTGGAGATGCGGGTTCGGATATCGTTGAGGTGAGCTGTTGTGTAGATATCCGGGTTCCGGTCCAGCGAACGCTCGCACATCGAGTCAACCCGAATGAGTTCGGCAGTCGCCAGAGTAGCGATTGTTCTGAGAGATGGCGAGGACATGCCGTCGAGCAGCATGAGTTGAATGAGCCGCTCGGCGTGCTCGCGTTGGAGATTTCTGCGGAAGCTTGAAATCTTGATATCCGATCCCGATGAGCCGCTGGTCGGGTTGCATTCGCTCCATGCCCTATCCGTTACGGTTGTAACCAGTTCGGCCATCGTGAAGAGTTCGCTGGGATCAGCCCTGAACTCATTGTCGTATACACGGCGGAGGCGTGTTGGGTTGATGAGGAAGGTCAGACCGGTAGCTTGCATGCCGCCGACGAGATCATGGACAGTCACTGAAGGGTCGGCGAGGAGTTGGTTAATCCCTTGTGGGTCCCACCAGTATTCCTTGCCGAGGTGGCGGACAAGCTCTGGGGTGATTCCGAAAGCTTCGTCTTCGAATGTGTTCTCTATCACAAAGTTCATTGCTTCACGCTGGCGTGATGCGGGGATATCCGTGATCGGTGCCTTTGCATCCGGGTCGCCTTTGCGGGCGTTGGTGACATATGAGCCACCAACATAGTTTGCGGCGATCGAAACCGACTGGAGATGTGTATTAAGGAATGAACCGAAACGCCGTCGGGCTACGGACCAGGACTCGCCATCATCGACGATATCAGAGACCAGTTCAGCGCGGAGTTTCTGGACGAGTGAAAGCCGCGAGCGAGCGAAGTTCATGTTGTCTGCACCGTTGTCCCAGGTCACATTGCGTGGGTCGGATGCAAAGGTGATCTCGGATTGAGGAATAAAGAGGTGGCCGGGCTGCTGGGATAGCTTAAGGGTTTCTTCGACTTCAGATTCGGGGCCATAACCAAAGGCAATCGCCCAGTAGTCATACGGGCCGACTTCTGGGGTGGCGTATGGGCCTTGGACTTCGCCAAGTTCGTGGTTGATGTTGGCCGCGACATAATCCATGACCGAGGCGCAGGTTGGGCCTTGGACACCTTCGGAGTTGATTTCTTCAAGGCTCATATATGTTGACGCCGCCATGTTGTGCTGAAGGCCAAGGCAGTGGCCGACTTCGTGGGCGGAGATGTATCGGATCATTTGGCCTAGGAAATCTTCGGGGATTCCATCAAGCAGTTCGGCATCATCTGATTCAAGGAGGCCGATTGCAAGTGCAGCATCAGCGAGTGACAGGTCCACGCTCATCATGTTCCCGATGGTACACGCGGTGTTCATCGGGTTGCTGCCCAGGCCGCTCCATGGGTGATCGTGGTCGCCGAGCGTGTGATCAGTAACCGTCGCGGCTTCAATCGCGAGGCTTCGTTTGACGAGTTCACGCGACTCCGGTGGTGCAAGGCGAACGCGGGGGTCCCAGTTGGGATTGTCCGCAAAGAACGCGAGTGTTTCAGGGTCGAAGGATTGTTCGGTCATGTCATCGACGAAGTTGCCGACCATCGATTCAACAGCACGGGTGAGCCCTTGGTGCCAGACGACATCGGCGTCGAGGATTTCACCGGTGTACGGATTCGTACGGGATGGGCCGATGGCGTATCCCTGTGATGAGGCGTTCCAACGGAAGAAGTTGTATCGTGCGTCTTCGGGGTCGATGTCCATAAAGGCGCCGGTTCCGGCATCTTGCTGACGGACCTCAAGAGCTCCGACAATCCCGATTTCTTCGAATGCATTGTTCCACATCTCGATGCCTTCTTTGACATAGCGGCGGAACCGGATCGGTGTGGTGTGCTCGATGTACCAGACGAGCGGCTCTTTGGGCGGTGAAACCTTGAGTGAGGAGTCCGCTTTTTCGATGTTCCAGCGTGAGATGTAGCGATCGGTCATTTCGGCATTACCGGTAACGCCGTAGTCCTGGTGCCACTCATAGAAATACCCAACGCGTGCATCGGCTTTGCGTGGCTTGTAGCCTTTGGTACCTTTGAGGTTTGAGATATTGAAGGTGAGCGAGACGATTTGGCCGTCTGGGCGTGGTGCCGTATATTCAAATATGACATTGTCCGGGAATGCTTTGGCATTGGTGACTCTCGCGAGGGAGGCGTTGATGGAGTTAACCGATGGGCCATAGCCTCCGAATGCGGAGCCGAAGAGCTTCGGTGCGTGCTTGGTTGCGAGGGAGCCCAGATCAATAACAACTCGTTTGTCCGGTGTATTTGAGACGATGGGCAACGCGAGGATGACGCGTCCAGTGTAGAGATCTTTGATGGAGTCCTTGGCTTGCTTGTCTTGGTCGGTGCGTACATTGAGATTTGGCGCGACAAGTGCGAGCTGATTCCCGATTTTTTGCCATTTCGCGTAGTGGGTGGGGCCCATGACGCCTGCCTGCTCATCACCGCCGGAAACGGTGCAGGCAATCATAATGGTTTGTTTTTCGTAGCCTCGAGGGAGCACGGCGAGAAGCTTTCCGTTCTCTTTGTCGGTGTAGAGCTCGTAGAAGGGGGACGATCCATCGACAATGGTGACGACTTTGGCGAGGTCCTTGGTCACCTGGTCAAATGGGGCATCTCCAGCGGTGGCGGGGGTGCCCGCGAATGCAAGAACTGTGGCTATTGTGAGAGCGTTTCGGGTGCGACTGAGGCGGTTCATTCGATTCTCCTATGCGAAATGAGGGGTTGAAGTGGCAGTCATTGTGAGTTGTGTACATGTCCTGCTCAGATTAGTTGCATAATCTGAACAAACAGTTTTTGAGTTATTTCGAGCGATCTGAGTCTGATGGGCACCTCAGTATTGGAACATATTCTCAGAATTCTGAATTCTGAATCCGCTTTCTGATAGGGTATGGTGGTTGGCGGTATCCTTGTGCAGGACTGAATGGTGAGATCTTGGTGCACTGAGAAGATGGAAAGGGCTGAGGTATGGACTGGTCGCGTAGAGAGTTGATGAACACGGCAATGGCCGGATTTGGTGCCGGCGTGTTTATGCCTTGGGCGGCGTATGGAAGAGTTTGCAACTGGCACAGCCAGGGATTGGCTTTCGAGATTTCGTTGGCCCAGTGGTCTTTACACAAACTGTTTTTTGCCAACGATATCACAACGAATGATTTTTCGAAAGAAGCTCAGGACATGGGCTTTGAAGCGATCGAGTATGTGAATAGTTTCTTCAAAGACAAGGCAGAGGACCAGGAGTATTTGGCCGGGTTGAACGCTCGCGCTGATGACCATGGGATCACCCAGCTACTCATTATGTGTGATGGCGAGGGGGCATTGGGTGATGCCGATCCAAAGGCCAGAACCACGGCTGTCAAGAATCATCACAAATGGGTGCGGGCTGCAAGCATACTCGGGTGCCATTCAATCCGTGTCAACGCGGCAAGCTCGGGCGAGTACAAAGAACAGCAACATCTCGCGGCTGATGGGCTGCGTCGATTGACCGAATATGCCGAGCCGTTTGGGATCAATGTCATTGTTGAAAATCATGGCGGGCTTTCGTCCGACGGGCAATGGCTTGCGGGAGTCATGAAAAAAGTTGATCACCCGATGTGCGGGACCCTCCCAGACTTCGGCAACTTCTGTATGGATTGGTCGCGATCAGGCGAGGAGGACGCGTGGTATGATCGGTATAAGGGGGTTGGCGAGTTGATGTCTTATGCAAAGGCTGTGAGTGCCAAGTCCCACGAGTTCGATGATCGGGGGGATGAGACGGGGACCGACTATCGGAAGATGATGAAAGTTGTAATCGATTCGGGGTATCGAGGATGGGTCGGGGTTGAGTACGAGGGGTCGAAGCACTCCCCGCGGGATGGGATCAAGCTCACCAAGGCATTGCTTGAACGGGTCCGTGATGAGTTGAGCGAAGCCTCAGGATGACTTGGATTTTTGTACTGGAAGCACGCAATCGAGCATGATCAAGCAGCCGATGATTGTTATCCCGATCGCGTAGAGCCCGCCTCCGATCACGATCGCGTAGGCAAAGGACGCGATCTCACGGGCGATCCACCATCCGGCCATGTCGATCAGCAATCCTGCCCCGGCGACAAATATGACCAGCCCGGTCAGCCGCAATGAAAATCTTGTGAATGCGGCAAGCAATCCAAGCACAAGCATGACGATCGCCATCATCGGCGCGTGCACATGCTGACTTGTCGCGACGATCGCGGTTGGCGAGGGCCGGATGTCCTTTGAATCTGCAAGCTTGCGGATGTCGTCCCAGTATTCAAGCGGGACATCGGGATTGGCATCCGGTCCCGATGCGGACCTCGTATGGCAATCTAGGCAACTCATTGCAAAGATCTCTGATGGGGCCAGATCGCCCAGGTCAAGGTTGTCGTAATCGAGTGAGATCCGGTCGCCTGCGAGCCAGTCCAGCAATGCGGTTCGCTCGTAATCTTCAATGGTTTCAGGATGACCAGATTCGAGCGCGGTGATGAGTGGGGAGGGAGTCTGTACGCCGTGGTAGGCGCCGACGATGTCGTTCATTGTGAGGCCTGGGGTTTCATCGCGGTTGTCATAATGCCAGCGGAGATGAATCCCAGAGACGATGTAGCCGCCGAGCAGAGTGAGGATGAGTGTGCAGATCCCCATCCGGTAGAAGAACGGGAGAGAGCGTAGTTTAAAAGAGTTGTCTTGGTTCATTGTCGAAACCCTTTGTTGGTTTAGAGACCCGACAGGTCAATATCAAGCATCTTCCCAGAGACAATCGCGTCGTTTGCCGTGATTCCAACAACGGTTGCGCGTGCGGCCTCGTCGATTGAGCAGGCCGGGTCGGTGCCCGATGCGATCGCGTTGATCCAGTTCTCAAGGGAGTAGTACACCGCTGGGTGAGGGAGTCCGATCCCTTCTTTGAGCTTGCCTTGCTCTGCGAGTTTGGTTGCTCCAGCAATCAGGGTGATCCCTTCGTCATTATGGAACTGCTGGCGGTTGGCGTAGACCTCCCAGCCTTGTGTTGGGGCATCGGATTCTTTGAAGAGCCAGCCGTGCGACCAGCCGAGTTTGATTGCTGCATTGGAGCCATAGAATACTTCGTGCTTCCCGCCATAGGAGTTGGCGAGTGTTGCGTCGTAGGCGAGCGTGGCCCCATCCTCGAACATCAATGTGCAAGAAATGGTGTCGTGAACTTTGCGGCCATCTTCGTAGAAGCGGACGCCGCCGTTGCCCACGACTCGCGTTGGGTACTTTCCGGTGTACCAATGGAATACATCGAACTGGTGCGTTCCCCATTCACCGGCAAGCCCGTTTGCCCGGGCAGGGTCAAGCTTCCAGTTAAGCGCGGCTTTACGAATAGGGTCATTTGATGGGCTGATCCAGGTTGTTTTTTTATGATTCTGGGCCCGCATCGAGATGAGATCACGCACGGAGTCCGATCGGAAGAATCCGCGAGCCAATGAATAGACAGGGTTCGAGCGTCCCTGCAGTCCCGCGGCGATGACCCCGGTGGCCGTGCGTGCCGCTTGCGAGATCGCGATACAGTCCTCGCGAGTGTGAGCCAGCGGGCATTCGAGATACACATGAACACCGGCTTTGAGGCACTGGATGGCGACCTCGCGGTGGGTGTGGGTTGGGGTTGCAATCGCGATTGCATCAACTGTTTTGGATGCGAGTAGTTCGGTTAAAGTGGCGTATCCTTGAGCTCCGGCTGACCGGCGGAGCCCTGATTTGAGCCGGCGTTCATCGCTGTCGCATACCGCAATAACAGAAACATCAGGAATATTCCCCAACTCCCCCATGATCGCTCGCCCTTGGCGCCCAATACCAACAACTGCCACCTTTAGTGACTCATTGAACGCGAACCTGCTCATCGCTCTGAGATCTGGGACGAGCGCCATCGCGGCAACGCCCCCGGCGGCATGGGTCAAAAATGTTCTTCGGTCGAGTTCGGTCATTTGATTGGCCTCTGTATTTGAACAACCCCGAGTGGGTCGCGGATTTGTGGTGGTGCTGATGAATCAAACGCCATGAGCGTGCATGGATCGCTGGGGAGCTGATCTATAAGCGACGGGTTGACGCAGAGGGCGGTTGAGTACGCATCGGCTGCGGCGGCGTTCGGATGGATACATACAACACTTGAAATCGAGTTGTTTGAAGGCGTGTTTGTATTTGGATCCATTACATGCCCGATTAGTTGAGCGTTGTGAGATCTGGATTGAGAGTTGTTCTCTGAGACTCCCGCTGAGAGGTTATTGAGGGGGACGGGGTAGCCGTCGCCGGCGTTCATCATCCATGGGCGTCCGTCCTGATTGGTTCCCATAGCGAGGATACTCGAAGTACCCCCATGAACAAATGCGTTCTGAACTCCGAGTTCTTGGAGCTCGTCCCGGATTAAATCCAGTACAAAGCCCTTTGCGATCGCTCCAAAGTCGAGCGAGATCAGATTGTTTGATTTCGTAATTGATCGGAGATCGTGATCGAGTGTGAATGCCTTCTCAAGATCGATGCCCTGGAGTGAATGGGCGTGCTTTGAGTTGGTTCCCCGGAATCCGTGGGCGTGCATCAGGGTTCCCGCTGCGATGTTGAACGCGCCACCGGTTTGGATCCTGAGCCGATCGCAGAGTGCAATGAGGGAATACATGTCATCGTCGAGAACGATTGGTGTATTGGCAGGTGCCCGGTTGATCTGAGAGGTGTCAGATGTCTGATCGAAGATTGATAAACGATGATGCCAGTCCAGAACAATGTCCCGCATCTCCTCCGCGATCGCCTGGGTGTCACACCGGCTCAGGCGATTGCTTTGGATGCCGAGTAAAAATTCAAAGCGACAGCCCATCGCATCGAATGCGAGGCAGGCGTAACGGTCTTCGAGAGCCCGATGTTTATCAGGATCTTGAAGCACGCATGGTGCTTGGATCGAAGGTGAATGCATGGCCTTCCCACATTGATCGTGTTGCCAGATCGACGGCTACCAGTACCTTGGATGCAAGATCAATATTGCTCTTGGCGGGCTTCCTTGTCCGGATGCACTCGAGCCAGTTGAGCCTGAGCTGATCCTGATCATTCCCGATGTCCTCGCAGGTGATGCGTTCTTCATCGATGTCATCCACAAAGAGCCGCTCGGGGCGGATCTGGCAGTGGCGTGAGTTGAGGTAGATGTTCGCTTTGTGCCCACGGATCATTGTTTCGAGCCCGACTTCATTGGCGGTCGAGCCCGCGATGACCATTGTGTGGCCGTCTTCGAACTGGATGGTCAGGTTGACTTGGTCGTGGTTTTCCATGTCGTGATCAACGACATGGGCCCCGGTCGCGACCACTCGGGTCGGCCAGCCTGAATCGAGTGCGAAAATCAACGGCGTCATCACATGAACCAGAAGGTCACCAATGATGCCGGTCGAGAAATCTTTGTAGCGGCGCCAGCGTGCGTAGACCTTTGGGTCCCATTCGCGCGGGCCAAGATGTCCTAGCCATGCATCCCAATCGAGATTGACACCCGGTTTCCATTCCGGGTCGATGCCGTAGTAGTTCCATTCGCCGGTTGTTGAGTTCCGGCAGTAGCTTGTCTGGGACCAGACAGGTTTACCGATGAGACCAGACTTGATGACATCACGGGCTTTGTTGTATTTGGGCAGCATGATCATCTGCGTGCCGACCTGGAAGATCTGATCGGGGTGGGCGAGGACCGCTTCGCGCACTTGCATAGCTTGGTCGAGCCGGAGTGTCATCGGTTTCTCGGTGTAGACATCTTTCCCGGCGGTGAGTGAGTCGATTATGTGTTGCGCGTGCCAGTGTTCGGGAGAGGCGATGAGCACGCCATGGATATCGTCCCGTTTGAGCAGGTCTCGGTAGTTGGTGTAGGTGTCAACCTCGATACCCTGTTTCTCTTCAGCCACCTTCTTCGCTCCGGCGAGCTTTGAGTCACAGACATCGGAGAGTGCGACAATCTTGACATCCTCCTGGCCTGATTTTGCCAGTGCGATGATCGTGTGCAGGTGGCCCCCGCCCATCCCGCCGGTGCCGATGATGGCCATCCTGATCGTTTCACCATATTTTGGGGGGGTGACTTTGGCTTGCTTTACGGATGGAATGAGGCGATATTCGGGAGTGGTTGCACATCCGGTTCCGAGCATGCCAACAGATGCAACGCCCGCCAGAGCAGCGGTTTGTGCTAGGAACGCTCTGCGGGAGTCGTCATGGTGTTCCGAATCACGATTCTTGGTGTTCAGGCTCATTTGTGTCCCTTATTCTACTTCGTGTGTAAATGTGTCACTCAGCGGGTCAGCGTACCATGAGTATCAAACTTCCGCAAGCCCAGAAGGGAGCGAAATCCGTGAAAAAACTCGCCGCATGTTCATGGTCGCTCGAGCCGAGTTCCTGGGTGGATCTTGGCGAAAGAATCCTGTTGTGCGGGCTCTCACGGGTTCAGTTGGCCCTCGAACCGCTCGCATCTGGCCAGTGGGATATTGACCAGATTAAGGGGCAGCTGGCGAGTCATGAGATTGTACTTTGCTCTGGCATGATGGGAGCCATTGGGGAGGACTACTCATCACTCGAATCCATCAAAGGCACCGGAGGCATTCGGCCTGACGAACACTGGGATGCAAATCAATCCCGTGCTCGCAAGCATGCCGAGGTGGCCGATCATCTTGGGCTCGATCTTGTCACATTCCATGCTGGGTTCATTCCTGACAAAAAAACGCTCGAGTACCAAACAGTTATTGATCGGATCAATGCAATCGCAGATATCTTTGGCAAGTATGAGATCCAGCTTGGACTGGAAACTGGGCAGGAGCGTGCCGAGTCGTTGCTCGATCTTCTGGATCGTCCGGGCCTTTCGCATGTCGGTATTAACTTCGATCCGGCCAACATGATTCTGTATGGCATGGGTGATCCGGCATCTGCATTGAATTTACTCAAAGGCCGGACTGTTCAGGTTCATATGAAAGATGCGATCTCGGCCGATGTCCCAGGTACATGGGGCATCGAAACACCGGTTGGGCAGGGTGAGGTTGATTGGGATTGCTTCTTTGAGATCCTGGAGACGCTCTCTGGCGACATCAATGTTGTCATAGAACGAGAAGGAGGCGATCAGCGTGTCAAAGATATTATTGAAGCGTGCAAGATCGCAAAGGCATATGGGTATGAACGATGAGTGCAGATGAACAAGACAATCCGATGATACGGGTTGGCATCATCGGCTATGGGTTTATGGGGAAGACTCATGCACTGGCGTATCAGAATGCTGCGGCAGACGGGTATCCATGCCGTGTCATTGCAATCGCAGATCCAGCATTGAAAGCGACGGGTCATGCGGGGAAATCCACCGGGAATATTGAATCTTCGGATCAACAGTTTGACATTTCGTCGACTGATGTTCTGGGGAGTGCTGAAGAACTCCTCGCTCGGGATGATATTGATCTTGTTTCGATCTGTACCCATACGGATACACATGTGGGCCTCGCACTCCAGTCGCTGTTGGCTGGTAAGCATGTGCTTGTCGAGAAGCCGATCGCGATCAACTCGGATGATGTCAAAGAACTCGCCGAGGCTGCGGGTAACTCAGGCCGAGTGTGTATCCCCGCGATGTGCATGCGGTTCTGGCCCGCGTGGATTCGGATGCGTGAGATGATCGCGTCGCAAGAGTTCGGCGGGGTTCGTAGTGCGACCTTCCATCGGCTTGGGTCAAGGCCCAACTGGTCCGCCGGATTTTATGCGGATGAAAACCGATCTGGTGGAGTCCTCTACGATCTCCATATCCACGACATCGATTTTATTGTTCAATGCTTCGGGCTCCCGGACTCGGTGGTCACTACGGGCGATGGGTTGCATTTGAGTACCTCATTCCATTACGAGGATGGCCCGGTCCATGTGCTCGCCCATGCCGCCTGGGACCATCAACCCGCGGCCGGATTTGAAATGCGATGCTCCATCGTCTGCGATCAGGCCACGATTGATTTTGATATCAACAGAGACGATCAACTGGTTGTCCATCAGGGGACTGACTCAAGTGCGGTTGATGTCGGCCACCTCACCGGATATGACGGCCAGATTCGAGGAATCATCAATGTGATTCTTGGCAAGACACCACACTTGGGATGCTCAATGGACGATGCGGTCGATGTCGCTTGTTTGCTCGACGCTCAGCTGGAAAGCATGAGCAGCGGGGCGAGGGTTTCAGTCAAGGATTAATCCGTGTTGGCACTAGGTTCTGGTTCGTCAGATGCTGTTGATGGATTTTTAAACAGCAGTACGAAAATTACGAGAATAATCAGGGCGAATCCTGCGGGGTAGATCCAGACAGACTTCCAATCCACAACGCCATCTGTTGTATGTCCATCTACTAGACGCCCGAACAACTGATTTCCAATGAGCATTCCGATGCCTTGGGTAACAAGCACGAGCATTCCTTGGGCTTGGGCGCGGATCTGTTTCGGAGCGGTATTTTCTGTATAGATTTGGCCTGTTACAAAGAAGAAGTCGTAACAAATGCCGTGAAGCACGATCCCGCCGAGGATCATCCAAATCACTTGGTCTTCGCCGGATCCAACCCATGCGCCAGCGAATAAACCGTAGCGAACCACCCAAGCGAACATTCCGATCGAGAGCATCCATTTCACGCCAAGCCTACGAAACAGCAGAGGCATGAATAGCATGAAGAAGATTTCACTCATTTGGCCAAAGGTCATTTTAATGGGAACGCTTTCAACGCCAGCATCGCCAGCGAACTTCGCTGCAAACGCGTAGTAGGCCGCCAGCGGGATACAGATTAGCATAGACGCGGCGATGAAGATCGCAAACGATGGCTGTTTGAGCAGTGCCAACGCCTCTACGCCGACGATCGATCCAAGAGAGAAGGGCTTGCCCTTGGAAGGTGCTGGCGTGTGTGGGAGAAAGAAACTGAGAATACCAAGAATGACACCAGATACCCCCGCAACATAGAAGAACTGATCATGTGCTCCTCTCGCTGTCTCAATCGTTTCGAAAGTCCCAGCGTCAGTTACCAAACCCTTCGCGATGAATCCAACTGAGAGGCCGGCGATAATCCAACCAATGGTGCCCCAAACTCGGACGAGTGGGAACTGTTTTTCTGGGTTGGTCATTGAATGGAACGCAATTGTGTTGGACAGGCCGAGTGTGGGCATATAGCAAAGCATGTGTGCGAGCAGAACGCCGATGAATAGCCATGACTGCGGACCGCCATCGGACACAAACTGCGGCGCGATCAATAGCAGAAGACCCCCGAGCACATGTAACACACCCATAACCTTTTCGCTGGGGAAGAAACGGTCGGCGATAATCCCCAAGATAAACGGTGACAGGATCGCTGCTATTGGTGCGGTTGAGTAGGCGTTGCCAATATCAGTGTTTGAGAAGCCGTGCGCCCCCATGAAAGGACCAAGAGTGACGAACCAAGCCCCCCACAGGAAGAACTGAAGGAACATCATCACGGAGAGTTGAATGCCGACGATTCCGCCGAGTCTTTGTTCTTTGGGAGCCATTCTGGTGTATCCTGTGGGTGTAGATATCGCGAATTGGTTTCCGCAGAGGATACCAGAAAAATACTGTACTTGCGCTGGTGTTTGAATAAGGAATCAACGAAATGAGCAGACCCGTCACCTTATTTACAGGCCAATGGGCCGATTTGCCGCTCGCTACGCTGGCCGCAAAGGCATCGGAGTGGGGCTATGACGGTCTCGAACTCGCGTGCTGGGGAGATCATTTCGAGATCGATCGGGCGATGAGTGAAGACGGGTATGGCCAAGGGCAGCTCGATATCCTCGAGCAAAACGGTTTGAAATGCTTCGCGATCTCAAATCACCTGGTCGGGCAAGCGGTTTCAGATCCCATCGATCCCCGCCACCGATCCATCCTGCCGGATCGGATCTGGGGTAATGGCGATCCGGCTGGAGTTCAGTTCAGGGCCTCCCAGGACATGATGGATTCGGCTGCGGCTGCCAAGGCGATCGGGGTTGATGTGGTCAACGGGTTCACGGGATCGCCGATATGGAACAAGCTCTATTTCTTCCCGCCGACATCAGTTGAAGAAATCGATGCCGGCTACCAACAGTTCGCATTGCAGTGGAAGCCCATTCTCGATGCTTTCTCCAAGCAAGGCGTAAGGTTTGCTCTTGAGGTTCACCCAACCGAGATCGCCTATGACATCGTCACCTTTGAACGAGCCCTCGACGCCCTTGACGGGCACAAAGCCTTCGGCATCAACTTCGATCCGTCACACCTGATTTGGCAAGGGCTTGATCCTGTCAAGCTCATTGATCGGTTTGCTGATCGGATATTCCATGTGCATGTCAAGGACGCATCCACAACACTCGACGGCACCAACTCGATCCTTGGTGGGCACCTCGGGTTCGGTGATCACCGGAGAGGGTGGGATTTCCGCTCGCCCGGACGGGGGGATGTTGACTTTGAGGGGATTATCCGAGCACTCAACAGAATCGAATACGCCGGGCCGCTGAGTGTGGAGTGGGAAGACAGCGCGATGGATCGGGAGCATGGTGCACGAGAAGCGGCCGAGTTTGTTGAGGGATTAGACTTCCCGAGTTCCTCGAAAGCCTTTGATGCTTCATTTGACTCGGATTCGGAAACTGGGGAGAAGTTGTCATGAGTGCAGAGCTTACATACGCGATGATCGGGGGCGGGATCGGGGCCAATATCGGGCTTGTGCACCGACGGGCGATCGCTCTTGATGGGCGGGCCCGCCTTGTCGCGGGGGCGCTTTCGTCGACCCCCGAGCGATCAGCCGAGAGTGCCAAGGAACTCGGTCTTGATCCGGAGCGGTCATACGGAACCTATCAAGAACTCTTTGAGCTTGAATCCAACCGGGAAGACCGCGTGGACTTTGTTTCGATAGTGACGCCCAACGACACCCACTACCCGATCGCCAAGATGGCGCTCCAGCACGGTTTTCATGTTGTGCTCGACAAGCCTGCGACCCATTCATCCGCTCAAGCTCAGGAGCTTTGTGATCTCGCAGAATCCAAGGGATTGGTCTGTTGTGTCACTTACAACTACACGGGCTATCCGATGATCCGCCAGGCGCGGGCGATGGTCCGGGATGGTGTGCTGGGCAATATCCGCAAGGTGTTCTTGGAATACCACCAGGATTGGCTCGCTACGGATCTTGAATCGCAAGGGCACAAGCAAGCGAGCTGGCGTGTTGATCCTACAAAGGCCGGTCTCGGCGGTGCGTTGGGTGATATCGGGACGCATGCCGAGAACTTGATCTCCTTTGTGACCGGACTCTCGATGGAATCGCTCTACGCAAACCTGCAAGCCTTCGTTCCCGGCCGAACACTGGACGACGATGTCTCCGTAATGATCCGGTACACAGGAGGGGCGCATGGAATACTCACCGCCTCGCAGGTGTGCATTGGGGAAAGCAACGGCATATCACTCAGGGTCTACGGCGATCAGGGCGGTTTGGTCTGGTATCAAGATTCAGCCAACGACCTCAGGGTAACGAAAGTTGGTGCTAATCCGGTTTTGTATACGAGATCAGGGCCGGGGCTTCATCGCGACGCGGTCGTTTCATCCCATACACCGCCCGGGCATCCAGAGGGGTACCTCGAAGCATTCTCAAATATCTACCGGGGGGCTATCGATCGGATTCTTTCTTTGGGGAGCGGGGGTGAGCGTGCAGATCTGTCTCGGCTTGCCGAGTTGATTCCCGGGATGGACGATGGGACTCAAGGAGTTCGGTTCGTTGAGAAGTGTGTTGAGAGCTCCCAGAAAAACACCCAGGTCAACTGGGCGTGATGTCGGTTTGAATTAGTGTGAATTTGTCAATCAGTCGAGTTCGATGATCCTGATGTCGCGGTACTCGATGACACTCCCGTCGTGGTGCCCCTGAACAGCTAGGTGTCCAGACTTAAACTCACTGAGTTGCGCATCAACCATTGGTTGCCCGTTGATCCAGGTTCGGATGTGGTTGCCCTCGACCCGGACGCGGTAGTCAAACCATGCGTTATCTCGGGTAATCGGTTTGCTCACATCGGCGGCCCAGGCTTTGTCGTAGACAACGCCGGTAAAGTTCTTGGGGTCGTGGTTGTCAACCTGAGCCTCGTATCCGATCGGCCAAGGGTTGTTCGGATCTGGATTGGGTTTGACGCGGAAGTACATCCCGGAGTTCCCGTGGTCATTGATTTTGACCAATGCCCGCATCTCGAAGTCTGTATAGCTTGCCTCGGTAAACAGATGGCCCGGGCCTTTGCGTCCAACAAGCGAGCCGTTCTCATTCGTCCAGACCGCGTTGTCTTCAGAGAACCAGTTGTCAAGGTTCTCATCAATGAGCGGCAGCATCCCGGCCGGTTCGGGGTCGGGTGAAAGGTCTTTGATTTTGATATTGCGGTAGCGGAACGGGTGCCCGTGATCTTGGAGCGAGATATAGCCGGTCGTTGCCCGGGTGTTCAGTGGCAGTGGGCTATCTGGTGATCGGAAGTACCCGCGCTCGTCGAGGGACTCGTTGTGTATCACATTGATCCCGTTGAGAACAACATTGATGGTATCGCCAACAACAGTGATGTGGTAGGTGTTCCACTGGCCAGCCGGGTTGACGGCCATCTCGGATGCGGTGATCGCGGTATAAATAGACCCGCAGGTGTGGTCCTCTGGTTCTTGGCCGTTGGTGTCAAGGATCTGGACTTCAAAGCCGGTGAATGCAGGGTCACCGTTTGATGATCCCCTGATCCCGACGCCGGAGTTCCCGCCCTTTGGCATCCAGAAATCGAGCATGAGCTCGAAGTCGCGGTACATTCTGTCGGTCCTGATCCAGTGCCCTTGGCCCGGTTTGAGTGTGACCAGTTCGCCATTGACGACTCCCCATGCGTCAAGGTCGCCCTGCGATGACCAGCCGGTGAGGTCCTTGTTGTTGAGGAGCTGGGCCCAGCCCGATTCATTGGCAGGCTTAGTCGCAGCATTTTGCCCGATAGGCAAAGTTCCACAGGCGGTCATCGAAACCGCCGCAAGTACGATTCCGGATAAAAACAGATTCATAGATTGGCTCCGTCTATTTGTACAAGGACTCATTCAATGTCGGCTGTGGACATTTAGAGTATTCTACCAAAACCAAACCACTACAAACTGGCCTTTGAGGATCAATTTTGGGAATCCAAGCATTCTCAGGCTCAAAGGTCGGGCTCGCCTTTGTGTGGAAGGCTTTGAACAACGGGTGTGATGTAGTCATATGACCGTGGTTCATGACAGGCCGAGATGCACGAGCCGCCTGAGATTGATTGTGTGAACCCGATGGGCAGTTCCCAGCCCCCAGGTCCGAAGGGGAAGCGTTCGCGCATGAGTGCGGGTTGCGAACCAGCGTGCGGCTCGTGGCAGATGCCGCACGATCGGCCTTTCTCTCTGTTGATATGCAGGAAATGCAGATTCTGGGTGCCATTTCGGAAGTGTGTCAGTGTACTAAACTCGTCTTCGATGAGATTCGGATCATGGCAGCCGATGCACATCGCGTAGTTCTCGGGGTTGTATTCAGTGTACTCTTTATCGGGGTAGTTCTTGAGAAGCAGCGACTCATGCGTTGAGTAGTGTGAGGCGTGGCAACTGGTGCACTCGCCTCTTGCCGCGGGTTCATGCACTACGGGCGACTCGGCGATGAGCAACTTCATGTCTTGGATCACAAATCCTGAAGCAGAAACGGTTTCTTTGTTGTGGCAGGTGAAGCATAATTCGCTGGAAGATTCGGTGAGCAGTTTGTCATGGTCGCTTGAATGGGGCGAATGGCACTGCGTGCAGAGTTGGTCAGATTCGAACGGGTTATGAACGCTCTTGGCAAGGGGCAGGTTGTTGACCATGTCCTCATGACAGCCCAGGCAAATCGTGCGTTGACTATCGATGAGCAGAGCGGGCTCGTCTGATCCATGCGGGACATGGCAGGCGACACATCCTTCTTTGGCGACCGGATCGTGAATGGATGGCCTCTGCTCTGTCAGCTGATAGATCCCGATCAAGCCGCCGATCCCAAGGCCCTTATGGCAGCTCATACACAGCGTGTCCCGGCTTTGAACCAAGAGCTTCTCATGGCTGGATTGATGGGCCTCATGACAAGTCAGGCAATCGCCCTCATTTACAGGGTGATGCATGATCTCGTTGTCTGATTCATCATGGCAACTGACGCAGAGCTCTTGTGTAGATTGGGTGCGGATGAAGCTCTTCCGCTTTCCTCCGTGCGGATTGTGGCAATCGATGCAAGTCCCGAGAGCGAACGGTTCATGCGAACTGACGGGGTCGTCAGGGAATGAATGGCAATCGACGCATCCAGAGGTGTCCGGCGTTGCCGCTTCAAAGGCATGGGATTCAGGCTCGCCGACAGCTTCATGGCAAAGCGTGCAATCACCCGTTGAGACTGGCGCGTGGACCCATCTAGTTTTGGTAAGCAACTGGTGGCAGCCAACAGTCGAACACCCAACTTCGTAGTTGGTCATGGTCATGTCTGGGGCTGGTGGGTCAATAGAAGCATCAGTACCAGCAAATGCATTGCAATGCAAGGCCGAAACAATAACGATGTTGCAAAGAGTTATCCAGTGGTGTGAAAGTTTGGAAGGAGACGCTGACGAGTTCGCGAGGCGGGGAGCAGGCAATGCTCCGGGTGAAAGTATGTTGGTGCGCCATTTGCAGGTCATTTTAACCTCGGCGCATTTTAGGCTTTCTCTTTCTTGCCTTTCAAGTCACAGAACATAAAAGACAGGTGCAAGAATGAAAAGGCGGGAAGAACAGGATTGTAAGACATGATCCGAATAAAGCACTTTCTAGACCTGATAGCGATGAGCAAAATATCAATCCTTGGGTCAGTATTGGTGACCACCGCCGTTGGTGCAGACGCGATGTTGATACTTGGAGAACTTCTCATATTTGAGAGCAATCCATACATCGGAATTGTCGCGTATGTCTTATTTCCGGGAATGGCCGCGACCGGCCTTGGATTGATTCCATTCGGAATATGGCTTGTAATTCGGAAGTCTCACCGTGATCCTGTAGGAAAGCTGGTTCGAAAGGCAAGCCGAAAGCATGTAGGACAGATGATTGTGAGTCTCACGCTCATCAACTTTGTGCTCTTTGCCTTTGTGGGCTACCGGAGCATTCACTTTATGGAATCCGCGGAGTTCTGCGGGCTGACCTGCCACGAAGTCATGTCACCGGAATACACCGTCTATCAAAAATCACATCATTCAGGGATCGCTTGTGTCGAATGCCATGTTGGGCCCGGCATTGGATGGCTGATCAAGTCCAAGCTCGACGGCACAAGGCAGCTCGCTGGCGTTGTACTGGATAACTATTCCAGGCCAATTGAAACCCCGATCCACAACATGCGTCCCGCTGAGCATATCTGCGGCGAGTGTCACAGCCAGGACAGCTACCTCGGTCAAAAGCTCAAGGTCTTTGAGCGATATGAATCCGACGAATACAACACCAAGACTTTCAGCGTGATCAATCTTCGACTCGGTGAGCCGTCGGATCATGGAGAAGGCCTGAGTGGTATTCATTGGCACAGCCAAGAGGGTCTAGAGATCCGATACTGGTCATCCGACAAAAAACGGGAGAATGTGGTTCGTGTAGAAATGGTCGATGAGCATGGTCATACGAATGTATGGACCAAGCCAGGGAGTGATGAAAGCGCTCATGCCGAGGAAGGTCATGATGAGGGGGCAGGTCACGGCCGGTTGATGGATTGCACAGATTGCCATAATCGACCAACACATGATTTCCTTGCTCCAGATTTTGTACTCGATAATCTTCTTGCGTCCGGCGTGATCGATCCCAAGATCCCATGGATTCGTGCGATTTCATTCGATGTGCTGACGGCGCGGTATGAAACTGATGAGGCCGCGATGTCTGGGATTGCGGATTTGCCCAGGTTGTACAGCGAGCAATTCGGGGATCTCGGAAATGAGTACGCTGAAGCATTGAATGATGCAGTTCCTGTCCTCCAAGAGTTGCACGAGACCTATGTCTATCCAGAGATGAAGATCGAGTGGAATACCTACCCCGCCCGTATTGGCCACCCTACAGCACATACCTCGGCATGTTTCCGGTGTCACGGTGGGCTGCTGGTTGATCCCGATGGGATCCAGATCACCAACGATTGCAGCTCGTGCCATTATGTGCTCGCTGAGGATGAGAAAGACCCAGTAATCTTGCGGCTATTGGAGGATTGATGATGCGGTTGGCGACACATAAATCGATCATTCGCCTTGGAGCACTGGTGACGATAGTGGCCAGTGCCGTGCAGGCGCAGCCATCGCCTCTTGAGGCGTTGATACATGCACGCCAGAACCAAGACGAGTCCCAGGAGCCCGTTCGTATTCGGCCTGTCGGGGCTACCGAGCTCTCAGGGTGCTCTGTTACAGATTGTCACCCCGGAAAGAAAGAGTATTCGTATCTCCACGGGCCCTTGTTTGTTGATGCCTGCAATGCGTGTCATGTTTCCGTTGATCCAAAGCTGCATCAATACGAGCTTGCACGGGCAACTGAACAGCTGTGTATATTTTGTCATGAGTTTGACATGGCCGACAAACTACAGATCCACGAGCCGTTTGCCAATGGCACATGCCTGCCTTGCCATAGTCCCCATGGGGGGAGCGGTCCCAGCCTGTTGAAATTAGAAAGCTACGGCGATCTCTGCTTGAGTTGCCACGACGATCACGGTGGGGCCCGTAACCTGAGCCACGGCCCGGCATCGGCCGGTGCTTGCAATGCGTGTCATGAGCCTCACGCTTCGAAGGAGCGGAAGCTTCTGGAGCTTGATGGCCGAGAACTGTGCTTGCAGTGTCATGTGTCGCTTGATATCGAGATCGAAACAGCCCGCGTGGTTCATGAACCAGCGACAGCGGATTGCCAGCTGTGTCATAATCCCCATGAAACCGAGAATAAATCGCTATTAATCATGGAGCCCGCCGATTTGTGTGTCCGATGCCATGAAGATATCCATCAGAAAATCGAAGAATCTACAACAGCTCACGGCGCCATTCTTACAGAACGATCCTGCGTGAACTGCCATTCCCCGCACGCCAGCGACCACACTCGATTACTCAAGAATGATATCGAGACACTCTGCTTTGAGTGTCACAACCAAGAGATCGAGCTCGAGGATGGGACCGTGCTCGCCAATATCAAAGAAATTGTCGAGACTGGTACGAGCCTGCACGGGCCAGTGGCGTCCGGGAACTGCACAGCCTGCCATGAAATTCACGGCGGAAATAACCGTAGATTACTGGTCCGCGATTACTCAGAAAAGCTGTATCTGCCTTTCGATGAGACGCAGTACGCGTTATGCTTTGGATGCCATGACCGTGCGATGGTCATGGACGAGCGAACAACAACCGTGACGCAGTTCCGGAACGGCGATATGAACCTGCACAATGTCCATGTGAACAATGACCAGAAGGGCCGGGCGTGTTCGGTTTGTCATGATTCCCATGCGGCAAACCGTGAACGCCACATTCACGATACAGTCCCGTTCGGTCCCGGTGGCTGGAAACTTCCGATCTATTTCCAGAAGCTCGAGAACGGCGGGAGCTGCGCATCAGGCTGCCATCAGGGGCTTGAATACAACAGGGTCAATCCCATAAACACAAACTTGATCCATCAAACGACCAAAGGACAGAAAGAGAAGGAGCACGAAAAATGAAAATACAATCGACTCTATCAAGACTCTGTATCACCATTGCTTTCGCAGTCGGGAATGCTCAGGCGGATCCCGGAAAGAAGATACAGCCCGGCGATCAGATGCCTGAGTTCACGCTCCGGTCCGACCAAGGCAAAGCAATCACTAATACGGTGTACAGCGATCGTACAACGGTGTTCATCTATGTAATCGCCAAACAGCAGGGATCAGAACGCGCCATCGCTGACGCGAGTATGGTGGTCAGTGAAATGAAAGACCAGGCAGTGAACCTGGTTGTTATTTCTGGCAATCCGGATCATTCAGAGTACTTTCAAGAGTTCTGGAAAGAGAAAAGAATCCGGGCAACACTCGCGGTTGATCCAGAGCGTTCCCTGTATGGGGATCTCGGTCTCATCGCATTTCCAACAACACTGATCGTCAATACCAATGGTAAGCTGATCCATTCTCTCTCGACGCATAGCTCAAACTATCCCTATGTTCTGGAGGGGTACATACAGCACGCGATTGGCCAGTTGGATGATGCGGCGCTCCAGGAACATCTCAAAGCACGGAGCCTCCCTACAAGTTCTCCAAAGAGCGTGGCCTCACGCCACCGTGCGGTTGCTCGGCTAATGCAAGACAAAGGGCTCTATGAAACAGCAGAAAAAGAACTCATCGTGGCACTCGAGTACGATCAAGAGAGCCAGGATACCCGGCTGGATCTCGCCGATTTGTACCTGCATCTAGGACGGGTTTCAGATGCGGCAACCTACATCGGTCAGGTTCAAAGTGCAGATCCTGAACACCGCCGGGCGATGCTCCTCGAAGGAATAATGCTGTTCCGCCAGGGCGACTATCCAGAATCTCGGGTTGTCCTCCAGAAAGCGTTGGTTCTGAATCCAGATCCTGCCCGCACGCTGTACTACCTCGGGCTTGTCAATGAAGCGATGGGCGATGTTGATCAGGCGATGAGCTACTACCGTCAATCCATTGGTAGATTGTTGAATGAGCCATTTGAATAGATAAAGGTACTGTTCGGCGATGAGCACAAATGGTCTGATGCCAACCGAATCCACACCAGTCCGGTTTGAAGAGAGTCTCCAGAAGGCCATGTCATTTTTTGGATCGGCAAAGTTCGCCGTGCTGATTCTTGTCATCACCATTGAAACAATCGTCTTTGGGTCTTTGATCAGATACGCATTCGGTTCACAAGCGGCGATGGATCTTGTGTTCAACTCGTGGTTTCAACGGGTACTCATGGCTTGCATCTGCCTGAGCCTGCTGGCTTCGATAGGCCTTCGTTTCCCGTTGAAGGTGGGGCACGCAGGGTTTGTAGCCGTGCATCTTTCGATCGTAATCATCATCGTTTCAGGAATTGTGACCTCTTTGTACAGGGTTGATGAGGTTGTTTCAGCCCAGATGGATCAGCCAAGCACTGTTCTACGAAGCGGTGTTTCGCCTGTATCAATTGAGCTTCTCAACTATCGGATCGATCATTACCCGGGGACATCGATTACGCTATCAGAGCAGGCCGATGTCAACCTTAAATTCAATGATTCATCCTCGTCAAAGCATACGGTCAGCAGTGCCAAAGCATTCTCGCACATGGGTTGGAGGGTTTCTTTATTGGGACCCGATGGGGCCGGGGCGATCCGCTTTGGGTTGATGAAAGACCCAGGAGTCCCATTCTTGTATACCGGATGCTGGATGCTGCTCGCCGGGGTTTGTATTTTGCTCTGGGCATCGTTGGACGGGCGTGCGACTCAAAGAGTTCCACACGACTCGCGAGAAGCTCAGGGCGGAAGAGTCGCCAGGGGCTGGATGCCGCCCATGGTGTTCGGGCTGATTGTCTTTGCGTTGATTTTCGCCAGGCCCGCGTTGACCCCAAGCCAGATAGGAGATGGGTGGAAAGGGTCATTCGCTGATGTTCCTTTACAGTATCAGGGCCGGGTCATGCCTCTGGATTCGTACGCAAGGATTGTTGCTTCAGAGCTCACGGGCAGCACACACTGGCCAAGCGGCCATGCCTCAGAGCTCTTGGCAGGCAGGGATCATCTCGATCTATTTGCTGATCTTCTGTTCAGGCATTCTGATTTATTTGATGAGCCTGTAGTTCTGGTGGCCAACTACAAGCTCAAAGCACGCCTTGGTTTGGCTCTAGCGAGAGACCATTTCTCAGCGGCGCAGCTCATGGAGAATGACAGTATCCATCAACTCTCGGTCGAAATCCAATCAAAGATGATCTCGCAGCATGGGTACCGCCCGTCATCTTTGGAAGTCGATCTGATGGACAGCCAGCGGCGAATCACACTGCTTGTCAGATTCCCAGAGAGCTTTAGGAAATCAATCGGAGCGGAATCAATTGAAGGTCAATCTTTGGTTGATATGGATACTCATGGAGACATGGTCCCGGACAACATTCAAGCCGCTTTCTCCAAACTGGAATCCGCGTATCTTGGTGGCGTCGTTCCGAACGGGGCGGCAAGCGAACTCGCAGCGGCGATGCAGCGTCATTGGGAATTACAAGGCCATGCGAGCAACGCCGTGGCCCTAGAGCTCGTGTATAACTACCGCTCGCCATGGAAAATGGCAATGTATGCCAACTGGATCTGCTTACTGTTTATTGTGGTGTGGGCAAAGTACGGTCATTCATGGCTCAGATTATGCACCGGCGTATGCATTGTGTGGTCGATCAGCGAGCAGCTATTGGGACACTACTTGAGGTTCATGTTCTTAGGGCATATCCCCGTTTCCAATACATACGAAGTGCTGTTATGGATAGGGCTCATCGCCATTCTCCTAGGAGCGGTGGGTGGGTTACGGGAGTCAAGCAAGGCTTGCGTTTTGGCCGGCGTCGGGGCGTGTCAGCTTTGTCTTTTGTTGTCGATGTTTGTTCCCATCGCAGATCAAACTGGCGTACTCCCCGCGGTACTCCGATCAAACTACTGGATTGTTGTCCATGTGCTGACGATTGTGTCGTCGTTTGGATTCATGTTGCTGGCCGCGGTCATGGCGCATATTTACCTTCTCAGGTCGATCGTTCTTCCTCAGAGCAATGAGATCTCATCAAGGGTTCTGGCCGCACTAACTCGCTCGATGCAGGGTGGTGTCATCTTGCTGACCGCAGGCACAATATTGGGAGGCGTGTGGGCTGCGGAGTCGTGGGGTAGATTCTGGGGGTGGGATCCGAAGGAATCTTGGTCACTGGTCGTTATAGTTTTCTATGTGTGCCTATTCCACGCGAAGTACGCCGATTGGATCCGAGGCTTCGGATTGGCGGTGGGGGCAATAGCCGGATTCGCATGCGTAATCTGGACTTTCTATGGTGTAAACTATGTAACTGGTTCCTCCATTCACTCGTACGGCTCAGGTTCCGGCGGGCACACCTGGTTATACATCTGGTTCGCAACAGAACTATTCTTTGTCTCGATGTGCGCGGCAAGAAATGAATTCCGTACTCCGCACTCTCAGGATTCAACAAGTTCTGCTTCACAATAACCCGAGTTGTTCATGTAGATCAGGGCAATGAGATCTATTTGAATGAGCTTTCTTAGGGTGGATTCTTATCAAACGCGAACGGTTCAATGCGTGGGGGTCATGGATTAACGCTTGTTTAAGCAGTTGTTCCGTGTCCGCTTCTCAGAGATGGGGGCAGTGGAAAATCAAGCTTCTTGTCGATGGGAATGATTGATCCTCACTATTCGAACGGATGGTGAACGCGGCCAGTGGAGGCCATGTTTAAATCATTTAAAGCAGAGAACCAGAATCATGATGTTCCAAGCGGATGGTAAGATTGGTGCAACGCTTTAATGCGTATCGTTGGCATTCAGTTTGCAACTGAAAAATGCTTAGATGACACTGAATGAACTACGGTTTAATAAATTCAGTACGCACTCGGCTACATCTTCTTCCAGTTCTTCAAGCCAGACGGTCACTTCAATCGAACCCATGAATCCGCACATGTGTTGTGTCGGCTCTGTAATTTCAATGTGGAGATAAGACGCGCAATCCGGTTTGAGATGTTGGACTGGAAACAAAATGCACTGATTAGATGATTAATTCGAGAATCCAGAATGCGTAGTGGTCTCGGGATCAGCCGAGAAACTTCGTTGTGGACAGGACATCAAGAATTGGCTCTTCGGCTTCGTAGCCGAGAGGGTTGTCCTATATCAAAATTCTTGAGAAATGAGGTACAGTAATGAAGTTAGGAAGAATGGCAATTTCGACCCTAGTACTGCTTGTGATCGGAGGAGGGGCCAGCATCACAGCAGCCGAATCAAGCGATCAAGAAGTGATCGGGCGCGTTCTGGGCGGTCAGCTCTACGACAAATGGTGGGCGGCTGCAAATGTACCCGAGCCAACCGGGGATCACCCGCTCTACCCAGCAGTCGGACAGAAAACCGGTTCAACCACATGGCGTTGCAAAGAATGCCACGGCTGGGATTACAAGGGTGTTGATGGAGCCTACGGATCAGGCTCGCACTTCACAGGAATCGGTGGCGTGTTTGGTTCAACCATGACCACCGAAGAAATGTTTGATTTGATCAAAACAGATTCCGGGACCTTTGGTCACGGCTACGGCAATTCCGGGCTTTCCGATGAAGACATCAACAACATCGTGACATTCCTTCGGCAATCAGTGATTGATACAGATCAGTACATCGACGCAAACAATGAGTTTGTTGGTGACAGTGCTGTCGGCCGTTGGGGATACCAGGCCGCCGGTGGGTACTACAACTGCGCCAGTTGCCACGGGGACGACGGCACCGAGATTAACTTCGGTGACGCCATAAACCCGCAGTATGTCACAGATGTCGCCTCCGGGAACCCTTGGGAGCTTCTCCACAAGATCCGATTTGGACAGCCAAGCACGCAAATGACAAGCTGGTTGTTGGTCAACGGTCAAGACCAAGGTGCGGCAGATATTGGCCGTTACTTGCAAGATGGATTCCCCATCGCAGAGTATGTCGGCGATCAGGCTTGCAAGCAGTGCCACGAGCACTGGCCAACACCAGATTTCTTCGAGGCTTATGTTGATTCAGCTCACCCATACAAGCTGTTGCATGTCGCAGGTGAACAACCACCAGCCGATGCATGGCCACATTCGCCAACACCTCCGCTCCCAGTCGTCTATGGAGAGCAGCTTGAATGGACCGACATCGAGTATGTCATCGGGAACTACAACTGGAAAGCCCGGTTTGTTGATCCTGACGGCTACATCTATACCGGTGATGTGGATGACAGAACTCAATGGAACCTCGCAACCGAGGAATGGGTCCCGTACCACGCCGGCGAAATTGGCAAGCCTTACAACTGCGGCAGGTGTCACACGACCGGGTACCAACCCGAAGGCCACCAGTTTGATCTTCCAGGGTTGATCGGGACATGGGAAGAGGACGGCGTCCGCTGTGAAGCATGCCACGGCCCTGGCAGCGACCATGTTGCAAACCCAACAGACATGCTCCCTGTCAAAGGCAAATCATGTGCCGAATGCCACTACCGTGATTCTGAGTTCCGAATCCCGTGGAAAGGTGGATTCACGAGGCATCACCAGCAGGCCGAGGACTTTGCACACTCGCCACACGATGTGATGCTGACCTGTAACACATGCCATGATCCGCACCGCTCGACTATCCAAGGCAACGGCGGCCTGATCGCGTCCTGCACGGATTGTCACGAGGGCGACGCGAGCAACAGCTTCTATCTGGTTGATGAAATGGAAGATGTCGCTTGTATCGAATGCCATATGCCACATATGGGCAAGAACGCTGTCGCGGTCAATATGTACAAGGGCGACATCCGAGCCCATATCTTCAACATCACCGACGCACCAATATTCGCGGCCGACAATGTCTACGAAGACAACGGCGGCTTGTACTGGAATCAAGAGAATGACGAATCATTCGTCACCCTTGATTATGCGTGCATGGGATGCCACATCGAGAACAATGAACCTCTGACTATGGAAGAGGCATCAAACTATGCAGTGAGGATTCATACCAATCACAACGCCACGCTGCCCATCCTCGCGGGCTGCGCAGCAGACCTGAACAGTGATGGGAATGTTGATTTCTTTGACATCAGTGAGTTCCTTGTGTTGTTCGCTGCAGGCGATCTCGCTGTCGATTCGAACGGTGATGGCGTGCTCGACTTCTTCGATATTTCGGAGTTCCTTGTAGACTTTGCAGGAGGATGTCCATAACAAAGTTCATGGATTCAGATTCCATAAAATCAGAATCTGTGTGAATAACCCTACGAGAAGGAAATGGCCTGCGGTAGAACCCAACTCATCTGCCGCAGGCCTTTAAATTTGCTAAGTATAATAGTTGCAGTGGATTTCATAGTTGTGTACAATCGGTCCAGTCACAGAGATCAATAGGCATTTCAAGGTTCATGCTTGCGCAATGCGCATTTAACCGCGTGGTATGAGTTTGTATAAAGCATCCAAATGAACGAAGAGCCAAACACAAACAACCAGCCAGGTAAGCAAGGCAATATCACTCAATTGCTCGAGCAAGCAGGTGCGGGTTCAGCCGAGGCTCGTGAAAACTTGCTGAAAGAAGTGTACAGCGAGCTCCGAGTAATCGCCGCCTCACACATGCGTCATGAACGGAGTAATCACACGCTCGGCGCTACTGCACTGGTCAACGAATCATACCTCCGCCTGATTCATTCGCTTGGTGGAAGTGATCAGCCAGAGCCTAATCCTGAGACTGATCCGTATTCATTCACGCATAGACATGCGTTCTACAAAGCCGCGGCCACGGCTATGCGGAGAATTTTAATCGATCACGCGCGGGCCAAAGCTACGCACAAGCGTGCAGGGACTGTTCGTGGGCGACGGATCAGTATTGATCTAATCGAGGCATCAACTTTGGCCGATCCGCACGATTTGTTGTCACTCGATGGCGCTCTTTGCCGCCTTGAGGGTGAGGACGAGCGTGCCGCGTCGGTGGTTCGTCTGCGATTCTTTGCTGGCCGTCAGATCGATGAGATCGCAGAAATGCTCGAGGTGTCTTCTCGTACAGTGAAAAGAGACTGGGAGTTTGCAAGAGCCAGATTGCAACAGATTATCGAGGAGCAGGACGAGTCCGATGGATCCTACTAACGATGCAAAATCCAGTTTAAATGCATCCCAGAGGATTGAGGTAAAGGAGCTCTTTGGGCTACTTCTAGATGCCGATGAAGCGGGCCATTCGAGCGCCACGAGTTCCCAGCAAATCATCTCAATAGCCGACGAAGCGATCGGGTCTGCAAGCTCGGCCGTTGCAAGCGCGGCCAAGTTGCTTATGGATGCTCATCATCGAGCTGATACCGGATTGCTATGCGAATCCGACGGATTCAATGCACTATCAGGTGACTATGAGCAAAATATTGGCTCCAAAGTCACGCCCCCCATTATTGATGGCTACCGAGTCTACGAAGAGATCGGAAGAGGCGGCTTCGGTGTTGTCTACCGGGCCCAGCAGCTCGTCCCTGTTCAGCGTGCGGTGGCTATAAAGCTTCTTCGGACGGATCTTGCAACCCCGGAAATGGTCGCACGATTCCAATCCGAAGCTTCGGTTCTCGCCCGCATGAATCACGAGGGAATCGCACGAGTCATTGACGCTGGAATCGATCATGACAGCCGACCGTTTGTTGCGATGGACCTGATAGAAGGGGTTCCCATAGTCGAATATTGCCAAAAGCAAACGATCCCAACCCGTGATCGGGCTCGTCTTATTGAACAGGTTTGTGACGCGGTTCATCACGCGCACCAGCGTGCGGTGATTCACAGGGACCTCAAGCCGGCGAATGTTCTTGTGGAAAGTTACAACCACCAAGCCCGTCCGCGTGTGATTGATTTCGGGATTGCAAAGTTGCTCGAAGACGGCGTCGTCGAAACCCATACGCTGGCGGGGCGTCGCCTCGGAACACCGCGGTACATGAGCCCGGAGCAACGCAGCGGCGATGGAGACATTGATATCAGGATCGATGTGTATGCACTGGGCGTGCTCCTGTGCGAGACCCTGACCGGCAAGGTGCCCCATGGGAGTATCGGCACCAAACGATCAAATTCGGGTACCCGCCCGAGCGGACTGGTTGATGATGCCACTCACAAAAACATTGTACTCTCACGCGAACTCAAGGGGGATCTCGATCGGATTGTGCTCAAAGCGATCGCCACTGACCCGGATATGCGATACCAATCCGCGGCCGCAATGTCCGAGGACCTGCGACGGTACCTTGACGGGCGGCCGGTGCTCGCAAAAGATGCAGGGATTGTGTACCGGAGCACCAAGTTTGTGCTGAGGCACAAGATGTCCTCTGCATTTGCGAGTATTGCAGTGATCGCGTTGATCACTGGTGGGGTTGGGCTTGGGGTTGGCTTTAGCCGAGCGACGACGAGTGGGGATATTGCGCGAACGGCGCTTGCGGATTCAGAGCGTCAGCTCTTGCGGGCTGAGTTTGTGAATCGGTTTCTGCTTGAGGATATGCTCGCGGTGATCGATCCAAATGTGAGCCATGGGCGTGACATCACGGTGCGTGAGGTGTTTGATATAGCTTCTGAGCGGCTGACAGAACGCGAAGATCTGGATATTGAAACTCAGTACACCACGCTCCGGCTAATCGGTATGGTGTACAGCGAGATCGGGGCTCATGACGAGGCAATGGGGGCGTTTGAGCGGGCGGCGGAGCTGGCCGAACGGTATCACGGAGGCCCTTGCCGGGAGGCGATCGAGATTCGGATGAGCCTGCTGGACATCATCGTTTCCAACGGGAGGAGTGGGATGACCAAGCTGAGCGAGCGGCTCAATCAAGACGCCCAAGCGTTGCTCAATCCATCAGATCCGTTGTACCAGAGTATCCGCATCCGCACGAGTGATACGATTGAGGAACTCAACGCTATTCTTTTGTCTTTCGAATCGGATCCCGATGCAGACCCCAGGGAGCATCTCAAGGTGCTCTCATCGCTCGGGAATTTGTATTCATTCGCGTTTCACCCTGCCGAAGAATTGGGAATCCGAAAAAGGGCCTACGACCTCAGCAATGAGATCTATGGCCCTGATCACAGCGCTACATTCAATCGGCTTGGTCACTATGCGGCGTTGCGGATGGGCAATGACCCCAGCGAGGAAACGCTTGATCTGCTCTACAGGGCGTACGAGCCGGCACGCAGAATTTTGGGCCTCGAGCACCCAACAACATTGAGCAGCATGCGGACCTACGCGAACTTGCTCGGGAAGCTCAAAGACCCGGAGGAAGCGATCCGTTTGCTTGAAGAATGCGAGCGTGGGTACCGTGCGAGGTTCGGGGCGTCGAGTACCTCTCACACGGGGACATGCTCTGTGCTGGGCGAGCACTACCTGCGGGCAGGGCGGGTTGACGAGGCGCTCATGTTGTTGCTTCAGGTGCGTGATGATCGCGCTAGGCAATGGAGCGCGGGGCATGTGTTTAATGCAGTTGCACATATGAATATCGCTAAATGCTATATTGAACTCGGCAACGGTGAGGGGGCACAGGGCGAGGCGATCGCGGCCTTGGAGATTGTCAAAGCGAACAGCTTACGAGAATCTGAATCGATTCTTCTTCTCGCAAAGGCGCATGTGATACTCAAGCAGCTACAAAAAGCGGATATTGAGGCTCAACGCGGGGTAACGATCTTCAGACGGCTGGAACCATCGTCATCACTCTACTTTGATGTTGGGGATGAGTTTGTGAGTGTTCTGGAATCTATTGGGGATTTGGATGGGGCCCAGGCGTTGCGGGAGTTTCTTGAGAGTGCAAAAAACACACTCTAATATTGCATTTGATCAATCAATGAAATAATTTTAGATTTTGCGTCCCCCTTCAATGCGTTCCTCGCATTGAAGGGGGGCCATATCAGTGGGATTTGGTCATTGAATCAGATTCGACGAAGAAGAGGAATTCTTCATCAACATCATTCGACGAACGAACTGAACAACACGCATACGGAAGAGGAAAACACCATGACACACAAATCAACACTCATACTGACGATGATCGCGGTAACGGGCACGGCCGCATCAGCAGATATCTTTAACTGGGCGGGGGGGAGTGGCGATTGGGATAACGACAATCTGTGGTTCGGGCCTGCGGGTCAGTACCCGAACTCGATCGTTGATTCAGCGACCGTTTCTGGCAACTCTGTCGAGGTGCTTTTGGCCGCTAATACGGTCACGGGAACACTCAATATCCTGAACGGTGCGGGCGTGTACAGCCATGGGTTCTCGATGTTTGTCAATGGCGATACGCAGATCAATGGCGGCAGTTCTACGCTGGTGGTCAATGAGACTGCGGCTTTGAATGACTTTGATACAGATTCACTGCTCATCAGGAACGGTGCGTTTCTGATATTGAACGATGGGCTTGCGCAGTTTGATGATTCAGTTTCAATCGAACTGGGGAGTGCGATACTTGGCGTCGGGACTATTGAGATGAACTCGACGACCGGTGATCTTGATATTGTCCACGGCGCGATCTGGGCAGATATTGGAGGGGCCAATGGTGATACCATCCTCATCTCGCGAACGCAGTCGAGCACTTCACGCCTCGACTTGACGAGTCCAGATTCGGCCCTGATCGCGTGGCCTGGGACGACCATTGATATCCAAATACCATACAGGGGTTCGGTTGGTGGATCGCTCAGTATCTCAAGCGATTCGACAATTCTGAGCGAGAACGCTATTGTGGGTTCGCAGAACTCTGATGTGAGTCTGTTTGGTGGGGTAGTGGCCGGCCCTGACCATGCGGTCCTTGATGCCCCAGTCATCGATCTGTACGGATCAATGACGATCAATCGCCAGAGTGTGTTGCGGGCACCGTTTATCGCGCTGCGTGGAACGGGAGAGATGGGGAGTGACAGCGAACTGAATATTGATGCGACGAGCATTATCTTTGATTCGCTGAGCGTCTCTCCGATCAACGACGACGGGGCGCTTATCCGTTTCGGAGTCAACTCAACGACACTCAATGTCAATGGGGGCACGACCACCATCGACACAGGGGTTGGCGGTCAGTTTGATCTCGACGGGTTTGGTGCGATGACCGTGAACATCGCTTCAGGTTCATCGCTCGTGCTTGATGTCGAGTTCATCGAACGGTTCGGGTCCAATGACTTTGACTCGGTGCTCAATATTGATGGCACGCTCGATGTCATGCAAACAGTCCCGATGGTCAGATGGACAAACTCAACCGGCACCATCAATCTAGATGGCGGCACGATTCATGGGCGGATTCTTGAGAACGAATCTTTGATCCAAGGGAGTGGATCGATTACGCCGGTAGTGCTCAACTATGGCACCATCATTGCGGACGGCAGCACGCTGGCCTTCGATCATCTGAACCTGGGCGGGTTTGATCTTGCAACGCGTGGGGTGATCCGTGCCGAGTTGGGAGATCTCTCCTCGTCGCATAACTCTGGTGGATACCAGTTCTTTGGCGGCGATATGTATGTTGGTGACGGGGCGGGCATCCGAGAAGTGCTCGAAACCAACGGTGGCATTATCTTTGGAGCACTAGAGGGAGTCCCGTCACAGCTCTCTATGAACTCGGGAAGACTCCGAGGCTTGGGGCTCATATTGGGTGCAGATTTTTCGACTCAGGGCACATCGCAACTCCGGGCATCTGGCGCCAATAGCGCAGATTGGGTCCGGTTTGTTGATACGGGTGTAAACACCATCTCTGGAGCACTGGAAATAGACGGGCACTCTCGGGTTGATGCCGGTGCCCAGTTTTCAGGCGATGGCTCCATTGTCGCGGTTCATACAGCTAAAACGATGAACATGACCAGCGGAGCGGATCTTCAGAATGTCGGGCTTGTGAATCATGGGGCGATATCGTTCGGTGATTTCTTCGAAGGCGTAGGACAGGCATCTGTCGCGAGCCTCACTTTGGCGAGTACCTCGAAGCTTCGGATCGATCTTGCCGGCGACAACAACGGCATTGAACATGATCAGCTACAAGTGCTCGGTTCAGCAAGCGTGTCCGGAACTCTTGAAGTTGGATTGATTGACGGGTTCTCTGTTTCGCTAGGAGATGTATTTACTATCCTGACCGCCCAAACCGTTTCTGGTTCATTTACGAACATTGATTACACTGGGCTGGAACTCGGGCAGAGCGCGGTTGCTGTTATGTATGAGGATCATATCGATGTTCTGGTGACCTGCCGTGCTGATTTAAACGCTGATGGCGATCTTGATTTCTTCGACATCTCCACTTTCCTAACGGCCTTTGGAGTGCAGGATCCGATCGCAGATTTCACCAACGATGGCCAGTTTGATTTCTTTGATATTGCAGGATTCCTGAGTGCATTTGAATCTGGTTGTCCATAAGCCAATGCCACATGTTTGTATTCATCATGTGGGCTGATACACCTCAAGGCCTCTCGCGAGCCGGCATCAATACAGATGCCGGCTCGCTTTAATTGTCCAGTGGATGCTCGTCAGTTTCAGGGCCAAGAAACAAGCCTCAGATTCAATGAATCACAGCTATTTGTCTTTCAATTCGTTGTGAATAAGTTCAATGCTGCTGCGAAACCAGGTCAAAATGGAGGCCCTTTGTGGACAAGCAGATTCTGCTGTCGCAGTAATTGCCTAAACAAATCCATAACAAATAATCAATTTAGTTGTATATAATAGATAAGCGGTGGGGGATTGATAAGACGGAGAGTCTTGAAATAAATGTATTTATGTCCATCTCAGGTGACAATTCGTATGATGAGAACCGATCTCAATAGCGATAAAGGGATAAATTTATCGCTAAAGCGTAGAAATTCTAGTTGTACGGTAAGTATGATAAAGGAGAGTGATGTCGGCAATTGGGTTTGGAGTTCCATCAGAAGGACGATCGATCATGCCCCGAACGGATGAAAATGAGAACAAAATTCCTGTAGCAGGATATTTCGTAGGGATCGGATTTCTGATCACTGCCGTCGCTTTGTTTATGACCGGCACCGCCACAGAAGTGCCTCAGAACAACTCGCCTGCAGTCCGTGCACAACAGATCGTCCCAGGTGTTTGGCGTGTTGCTCTTACCGATCCGCCGATTATCGTGTTGGAATCAATGGAGATGCGTTGTAATCACTGTCACTTCATTGATATGAAAACGCGTGATCCAAAGAGGGGGCTGGTTCAGCACATGGATATCAAGCTTTCGCATGGGTCCAATGATGTCTGTTTGAACTGCCATGATTTGACTGATCGAGAAAAACTGACGCTCCGGAATGATGAAACAATCGGGTTTGATCATGTTGAGCAACTCTGTGCTCAATGCCATGGCCCAATCTACCGGGACTGGCAAAAAGGCGTACACGGCAAGACCATTGGATATTGGAACACCGACTTGGGTCCTGCAATCAAGCTTTCATGTACGCAGTGCCACGATCCTCACAGCCCTGCATATGACCCGATGCCACCACTCCCCGGGCCAAACACGCTCCGGATGGGCAAGCAGAGCGGTGCCCTAGACATCATCGATGAACGCAACCCGCTTCAGCGATGGCGTCTCAAGGAGGGCCAAGGCCATGGATCCGACGGCGATACAGGACACGGGGGAGATCACTAATGCAGTTACCCATCATGAACCAGCCTGAGAAGACCCGCGATTACGCGGCCCGTCCAGGCATGACACGCCGCAGCTTCCTGCGTACCGGGACAGCCGCAACAGGGGCCGTAGCCGCGATCGCCGCCTCATTGAGCCCTCTTCGGGAGCTGACCGATACCGATGAGTTCTCCGTCGACAGATTCCTCCAAAAACACTACAAAGAAATGGACGGCCAAGACATGGCCGCCGCATTGGAACGGATTTCCAATGCAGTCGAGAAACGATACGAGGTCCGACCAGAAATCCGTGATTACAAACCAATGGACGGCGTAGAGTTCGTTTACGCTCTCAACCTGACCCGCTGTATAGGCTGCCGCAAGTGTGTCCATGCATGCGTGGAAGAAAACAACCAGTCCCGCAGCCCTGAGATCCAGTACATCCGAGTATTGGAAATGCCCCGTGGCACCACGGATATTGAGCAGGGCAACCACCACTACGAACGCGCGACTGTTCCCTCAGAAGACCACTACTACATGCCGATCCAGTGCCACCAGTGTGCCAACCCGCCATGTGTCAAGGTCTGCCCGGTCGAGGCAACATGGCAAGAGCCAGATGGAATCACCGTCATCGACTACGACTGGTGCATCGGTTGCCGGTATTGCGAAGCGGCGTGCCCGTACTGGGCCCGCAGGTTTAACTTTGCCACGCCTTCGATCCCCAAAGACAAGATCAACCCGGACATGAGCTACCTTTCCAACCGCCCGCGTGAAAAAGGCGTGATGGAGAAATGTCACTTCTGTCTCCACCGCACCCGTCAGGGCAAGATGCCCGCGTGTCTTGAAGTCTGCCCTACCGGCGCCCGCAAGTTCGGCAATGTACTCGATCCAAACTCAGAGGTCCGCAAGATCCTCGAATCCAAACGCGTCTTTGTCCTCAAGCAAGAAGTAGGGACCCTCCCAAGATTCTTCTATTACTTCGACGAGCGTGATCCGATCAACGAAACGAACCCGACCAATCCAGTGAACGGCGGTGACGCATGAGCGATTCAATCAAAGAGTTCGCCAGAGAATACCCCCGGTTTCTCTATCGCTGCTTCCGCCTGAGTTTCGTCGGCGACTGGAAATACTACACATGGATGTTCCTTCTCTCGGTCGTTGCGCTCTTCGGGCTCAACGCCTACGCCAAGCAGTTCGTTCAAGGGCTTGTGACCACAGGCATGACCGACCAAGTCTCGTGGGGACTCTACATTGCTAACTTTACCTATCTCGTCGGCATCGCGGCTGCGGCGGTGATGCTCGTCATCCCGGTCTATGTCTACAAGAATAAAGATCTTCACAACCTCGTGATCTTCGGTGAGCTCCTAGCAGTTGTCGCAATCATCATGTGTCTGCTCTTTATTACCGCAGACCTCGGACGCCCCGACCGCTTCCACCACATGCTCCTCCGCTTCAACTTCCCGATTTCGATCCTCACTTGGGATGTCATCGCCCTCAACGGCTACCTCCTTCTTAACCTCCACATCTGCGGCTATCTCATCTGGTGTGCCTACAACAAGCGGACGCCAACCAAGAAGTTCTATATCCCCTTCGTGTTCGTTGCCATCGCTTGGGCCATCAGTATCCACACGGTCACGGCCTTCCTCTACTCGGGCCTAGGTGCTCGTCCCTTCTGGAACAGCGCAGTCATCGCCCCAAGATTTCTCGCCTCCGCATTTGCCGCGGGCCCCGCACTCATTATTTTAACTCTCCAGGTCATCAAGGCCAGCACCGGGTACCCCGTCTCAGATAAAGCGATCTCAACCCTCAAAGGGATCGTTACCGTGGCCCTTGGTATCAATATGTTCCTGCTCGGCTCCGAAGTCTTCACCGAGTTCTACACAGGGACTTCCCACTCGGTCTCTGCTAAGTACCTCTTCTTTGGGCTCCATGGCCACTCCGCACTTGTTCCCTGGATCTGGTCAGCAATCGCACTCAATACATTCGCACTCATCGCGCTACTCACCCCGGCAAGCAGAAACCGCTGGATTCTCAATGCGGCATGCCTCGCGATGATCGTTGGGATCTGGATAGAAAAAGGCATGGGCCTCATTGTCCCCGCCTTCATCCCTTCCCCCCTAGGCGAGATCGTCGAATATGTCCCCACGCTCAATGAAGTCTTGGTCTGCACCGGGATCTGGGCGTTTGGGTTACTGATGTACACAATCTTGGTTCGGGTAACCATCCCCGTGCTCTATGGCGATCTGTTGGTGGACAAGGTCTACCACACCGACCCATCAATCTTTGAGGCCAAGCAATCGAGTTCAATGCAAGAATCGGCGGGCGTATCGCCGTGATAAAGGAGATGATCATGAAGTTCAAACAACTGTTGTTGGTCGCAGGAATTTGCACCCTCGCCTCGTCGGCTATGGGACAAATCTTCGCCCCAGCAGAGATGTCACGCCAGACGAAAGAGTGTTTGGAGTGCCACCAAAAACTCAACCCAAGTTTGTATCAGCAATGGGGTTCGAGCAAGCACTACCGCGGTAATGTTGGCTGCTACGAATGTCACCAAGCTGATATAGATGATGTTGACGCATTCAAGCACGAAGGTGTTACCATCGCGATTCTCGTGACACCAAAGGATTGTGCACGATGCCACTCCAAGGAAGTCGGCGAGTTTGCAGATTCCCACCACGCAAAGGCTGGTCGGATTCTTGGTTCGCTCGACAATGTCCTTGCAGAGGTCGTTGAAGGCAATAAAGGGATGGTTACCCGTGGATTTCCAGAAGGTGTCTCTGCGGCCGCAGTAAACGGCTGCTGGCAGTGCCACGGCTCGGAAATTAAAGTGCTTCCAGGTGGCAAGCTCGACCCAGCAACCTATCCAAACTCCGGTATCGGTCGCCTGAACCCGGATGGCTCCGAAGGCTCATGCAACGCGTGTCACACACGCCACGACTTCTCAGTCGCGCAGGCCCGTCACCCGGACACCTGTGGCAAGTGCCACCTCGGTCCAGACCACCCACAAAAAGAAATCTACGAAGAATCCAAGCATGGCATCAACTTCTTCTCCAAGCAAGACGAAATGAACCTGGATAACGAAAAATGGATTGTTGGCGAAGACTACTGGGCCGCACCAACTTGTGCGACCTGTCACATGTCTGAAACCAAGAACCAGCCTGTTACTCACGATGTGGGCATGCGGATTAGTTGGAATAACCGCCCGCCCGTCTCGGTGCGTCCAGAGGTTTCTGACGCAAAAATGGGCCTCCCAGGTGCCAATGTGCCATGGCAGGTCCGTCGCGACAATATGAAGGATGTCTGCCTGAGCTGTCACCAAACTCAGTGGGTAGAGAACTTCTACATTCAATATGACGGGCTTCTTGATTTGGTCAACAACAAGTTCACCAAGCCGGGCGTTGAGCTCATGAAACTGGCCAAGCCACTCAAGAGCCAGGTACCGTTTGCCAACAAGATCGACTTCACATGGTTCGAGCTTTGGCACCACGAAGGTCGTCGTGCCCGTCACGCAGCAGCGATGATGGCGCCCGATTACACACACTGGCACGGCACCTATGAGATCGCTCGGAACTGGTACTCAGAGTTTGTACCTGAACTCAGAGAACTCATCGAGGACGGTCTGCATTCGGGTGACAAAGAACTCGTTGATGCCGCTCATGCACTCGAAGCCAAGCTTGAAGAAGTCCTCAACTCAGATGACCATAAATGGTTCCTGGGCAAAATGGACGACAGCGAAGCCGCGGCACGCAAAAAAGCGTCCGATGACTTCAAAGCTCGTTACAAGAAGGACAACTAAGAGCGATGGAATCAGGAAACTGGTTCCCAATAAATAAGTGGATGAACCTTTGAAAAGGACCCTCTCATGGCACGCCAGCTAACCGAACAAGACGCACGCGTCGCGCTCAAAGATCATCTCGGTGACAAAGCGATGAACGCCCGGCTATCGCACGGGATGTACATCGACGCCGAGACGATTATTAAGATGCTCGACGATGCAGCCTTTGTTCGGTACCCTGTAAGCATTAAGTTCGACGCCGAGCACTTGCAGTCGGGTGAGTTCGCGATGCCCATCGCTTTAGGCGAGCATCCATCAGCAGGGTTCTGTTTATTCATCCATCCATATTTCGAGCAGCAGCCAGAAGCCTGGCCGCTGCTCATTGCGTACCACATCCCCTCTATCAACTATGGCGAGATTGTCTCCCACGAAGACGCCGAGCATTTCGGTGCCACCCTCGTTGGGCTCGACAATGAAACCTACTACCAGGCACTCTGCGAGCTCGCGGATTCAATCCCTGGCGCCCCGGGTGCATCCGCTTGTTCTGGGGGGTGTTCCTGATGCTTCGATTGTCCGGGAATTCTTCCTGTGATCAAATCAGTTCGTCAGAGGAATACCAGCACGGCGTTGCTAAATTAGTTTGGGTGATGCACCAGCACAAGCTGGGGTGGTCGGGAATAGTGGTCAGATTTATTGGACCAGCTGAGTTTATTTGCGCTCTTGTTACAAAAAGACAATCTTGTCCTTTAAATGCTTGGCCTGGATCCAATATCTCACCGTTAAACAGATAAAGAAGACCAAGAGTTTTGCAAATTAGACTCAAAGCCTTGGAAGCAAGGTACAAAGTTAAATAATCCGCCCGCAGGGCGATCAGCGTCGTGAGTTCGGCGTGCACCAAGCGGGATTTAACATTGGCAAGCCAGGAGGCTGCAATGACACAGGCAAAGAACATGAACACCTTTCGAACTCTGACTACAGCCGCATTGATCGGTTCAGTAGGATTTATTGCATCGGCAACCCTCGCGCAGGATGATGCAACGCCGGCGACCTATCCAAAGTTCAAAACCCTTCGTTTTGACGAGAACTGGTCAGAGTTTGATCCGGCCAATTTTGACGATTACTGGGACGATATCAAGCACCATAATCTCTCAGATGATGGCGAAAACTGGGTTGGTATGGGCGGCGAACTTCGCTATCGAACCGAGTCATGGAACTCGTTCGGATTCTCCCCGGCCCCAACTGCGGACGATACTTTCGGGCTCGGCCGTCTACAACTCTACACAGACTGGCACTTCGGTGACAACTTCCGGATCTTCATCGAAGGCGAGAGCGCCTGGGCAACCGACCGTGACTTAGCGGGCAGCCGCCGCGGTCTCGATGTCGATCAACTCGACCTGCAAAACGCATTTGCTGATATTATTTTCCCATTCGGCGATTCAAAGGACAAACTCACCATCCGCCTCGGGCGGCAGGGCCTTTCCTTTGGCAAACAACGCCTCGTCTCCACCCTCCCTTGGGCCAACTCACAACGCTCATGGGATGGCGGGCGTGCGATTGTCAATATAAGCGATTGGCGCATCGATGGCTTCTGGACCCGTTACACACCAGTCGCCAAGTACAAGTTCAACGACTGGCGTCTCGGCCCCGATTTCTGGGGTATTTACGCAACAGGCAAGATCGGCGAAGACAACTCAATCGGTGTTGATCTGTATTACCTCGGAATCGAATACGACGCCACACGGACCTACAACGGCACAGCCGGTATCGAAGACCGCCACACCTTGGGCGGACGCCTCTTTGGCAAGTTCGGCGATTCCGGGTTCGGATACGATGTCGAGGGAGCCTACCAGTTTGGCGATGTTGGTGCCGCCGATATCAACGCCTACATGTTCGCCACCCAGCTCAGCTACGCCTTCAAGGATACCGATTGGAATCCGAAGATGTATGTCGGCTTCGACTATTCCTCTGGTGACGACACCGCAGGAGATACCGATGTCGAGACCTTCAATCAGCTCTTCCCACTCGGCCACGCCTACAACGGCTTTATGGACCTGATCGGTCGCCAGAACATGATTGATTTTTCAGCAGGTCTGTCCTTCAAGCCTCACAAGAAGTTCTTGATCAAGGCGGATTACCATGTCTTCAGCCGTTCAAGCGATGCTGACTCAGTCTACAACGCCGGTGGTGGGGTCCTCAGGGCCACCACAGTTGGTGCCTCAGATGATGTCGGCCAAGAAATCGACATCACCGTCAAGTACCTCGTGGATCGCCATCTGACCCTTCAGGCTGGCTACTCGCACTTCTTCGCGGGCCAGTACTTTACGGATACTTCTGGCGGCACTGCAGACGAAGATATTGATTTCTTTTACTTCCAGGCTGTATATAAGTTCTGATTCTGTGTCTTGCTTTGCGTGTAGCACTTGGCAGCCAGAGCCCATGCCTTGAAGTAATCAATACCAGGCCGATGAGTGCGTGAGCGTTCATCGGTCTGGGTTTTGTTTGAGACATGCCAGTAGTTGCCGGCCCTTGGCAATTGGCTAAACTACCGGGCACCAGCCACGCATTAAGTTGGCGACAAGAGGATGCCAATCAGCATGAACGCAGAAAACCAACAAAGCACAAGCAAGCCGATGCGGATCCTGCATGTAATCCCGCAGTTCCCGTACTTCGGCGGACGCACCATAGTCGGCGGGCATGCGAGTTGCTTGCTGACGCTCTCACTGGCTCAAGCCAAAGCAGGCCACGATGTCACGATCGTGAGTTGTGCTCCCAAGGGGTCGGCACAGATCGATGAACGCCTCAAGCTGCATTCATTGTTCAAACTTGAAAAAGCCGGGACTGTGAAGTTTGGGCTTCAGTTCCGCAAGGCCGTGCTTCCATGGGCAAAGGCGCACAAGGACGAGTTCGATGTCGTGCATTGTCACTCTGGATTCGCTGATTACTTCATAGTCTCAAGCGCCCTCAAGCAGAAACTCAAGCTCCCCACGCTCCACACGCTGTACTGTCCAATTCCCCATATCGGTGGAAGATGGCGTAAGCCAATCATCAGAGGCCTGCTCACCCGGAGTGCGCATAAACTTGATTCGCTGACCGCGATGAGCGGGAATGTCGCCAAATCGATGGAAGATTACGGGCTCAAAGATGTTCAGGTCACCTCCCCTCCGGTTGATATCGAACGCTTCTGCCCACCTGCTCAATCAGATGTGGATGCTTGTAGAGCAGAACTTGGGATTGCTCATGACGAGATCGCGGTTCTATTCGTGGGGAACGCCAAGCCACAGAAAAACATGATCGGTGTACTTCGGGCCTTTCGCCGGGTCAAGGATCAATATCCCAAGGCCAGGCTCATTGTCACCACCGAACTCTCCCAGTCGTCCACCGATGAGCACCTCGCGTTGCTCCGGAGGACAATGGACGATCTAAACCTGAGTGAGGACCTGATTCAGTTGGGCATCATTGACAACATGCCCCGTTTGATGCAGTCCTGTGATCTCTTGGTCGCCCCATTCCTTGACTCATTTGGTCCGTCTGATTATTTCATGGTCGTTCTAGAGACCATGGCTTGCGGCAAGCCAACCATCGCCAGCGCGGTCGGGGGGATGCCGGAAGTCCTTGATAACGAGCGGGGACGCTTAATTGACCCCGCCAATGAAGACGAACTGGTCGAAGCAATGGGCAACTTTATAGGCAACGCCGATCTGCGTAAAGCAGCCGGAGACAATGCCCGATTCTATACTGAGCAGCACTTTGACCCCGCCCAAGTCGCGGCGTCCCACACCACCCTCTACGCACAGCGAGGATCCTGATTTTGAGCAAGGACAGCACCAACTCCCCGTTCTATGACGCCGACAGCACGATCTACGACAGCCAGCGTTGGGAATCCAAGGCCGGCGCCCGGGTCAACCGCGTACAGCAAGAAATACTCGCAGACCTCACATCTGGGTGGGGTGGGTCGAAGGTTCTTGAGATTGGACCAGGGACCGCTCGCTTTACGATCCCCTTGTGCCGCATGGGCTGCAAGGTGACAATCCTCGATATCTCTCCGGGGATGCTGACTGTTGCTCAGGACAATCTCAAGAAGGCCGGGGTCGATGAGAATCTCGAAGCCGCCATCGAAGGTTCGGTTTACGAACTGCCCTTTGAGGACAACAGCTTTGACCACGCCTTTACATTCAATGTGCTCAACCACCTCGAGCATGCGGGGACCGCGATCAAGGAACTCGCAAGGGTGACCAAGCCGGGATCAACGCTGCTCTTTAACTTTGCCAACCTCAACAGCTACTTCTGGGCTGCGGGTAACAAGATCAACAAGAGCTCAAGAGCAGTAGGTCAGGATGTGTACTCGATCTGGGAACGCCCATCCGAGGTGCGAAAAATGATCGAAGAAGCCGGACTCGATCTCATCGGCAAGCGTGGAAATGTTCATACACCTCGCGCAATGGAAAAATGCCATCTCGGCCCGGTCGTCAATATACTCGACACGCTTTCGCGAAGTGGCCCGATGCGTCCAATGGCGCCGGTCCAATATTGCCTCTGCCAAAAACGCTCCTAGAGCAAAGCCAGTAGTCGCTTAGTTCATTCGGAACGCATCTCTGGAGTTTCGCTCTTTAGGCTTTCGGGTTGGTCAGAATCTTCTAGATTGACATCGTTTTTCGGTGGATTGACAGGCACCAAGAGTGTTCGCCTCTTCGTGAGTGCGGATTGGTCTGGATCAACCACCTTGTTTCGTGGGTCGTTGACTGGGACCATAGTTACCGAATCCTCTGGGCCTTCAGCACGAATCTCAATATCCGTCGGCTCGATCGATGCCAGTAGGTCCGCAAGCAGTTGGTCTTGCTCGGTCGTAAAGCCAGCTTCGATGCCTAGTTCGTTGTATATTTCATACAACGCCCCAACGACCCGTGAATATGACAATCCCAGTCCTCGATTCACAGAGCCTGGGGTAGGTTCAATAGCGAAAAACTCGACCAGAGCTGGAAGGTTTCCGGGGACATCAGGATGGGAGTATGTCCTTCGTTTTTTGTCATCGCGATAGTAAACTCGAATTTTGCCATCCTCGGTATCAGAGGCAAGCATCAATCGGTCCGACCACGCGCTGGCCAGCAATGGGGTCTTGACATGTTGGTCCGCACCGAACAGGACGATCCGTGGTTCACGGTGTTGAGTTATATAAATTAATGGATCGCCGTAAGGCACGATATCCAAGAAGAACTTGCCGCCCACGAGCCTTCTTGAAACTCCACGGACAGGATCCGGGGGCAGCTGGATCCGTGCAAGTACATCAATCTGGTGATCCATCGCCCCGGAATTGACCGCGGCGCGATTGACTGACCCTACGCCACCGATATTCCTAGCGATTTGGTGCTTTCTGGTATTGATTGCTCTCTGCATCAATCCTTCATACGCCTCTACTCGGATGTTAAGTTGATTTGATTCAAGCAGCCCTCGAAGAACCTTGTCTGGTGTAAGGGAGTCCTCGATTCGGGCAAGAAGTGCGATCGCATCGGTCCGAAGGCTTTCAGGGCCATTGATCGCGATCTTGGATAATCCGTCGATACACTTCGGGTCCCCGAGCCCCGCTCCGGCACGAAGTGCAGCCAGCCGAGGTGCCGACTCAGGATGGTCATACAGTGGTCGGAGTTGAGGTATCGCCCGTTCACCAAGTGCTTCCAGGCACCAAGACATGTCGTTGGCTAGATACGCATTAGATTCGATAGTCTGTGCATACCGCTGGGCGTACACCTCGGGAAATGACTGATCGATGGTCATGTGTGAGATCAGTTCCAAGAAATCTTCACGGCGATCATTGAACTGTTGTGGAATTTTGACAAAGAATACAGACTCGTCTACCCCTCTGGCAGTCTGGCCTCGATCCGTCGCCTTAGCCGGGAATGCTGAATTGATCGCGCTGACCATCTGTCGTACACGCTGGTGCGATGGATTATCCAGAATGACCTGAATCTCCGTCCCAGCGGTGACATAGCCTCCATCGAGAATTCGGCCAATATTCCGTGAGATCCCGCTCGTTTCAACGCCGGGCTCCGCGAACGGGTTCAGAAACAAAGGCCCACGGGCTTTGCCGATGATGTGAGCCTGTTTATCGTTATAAGTTGATGGAGGCCCGATCCGGAGTTCGGTCGTCCACAGCTTCCCGCCCTCAAGACTCGTCGCATTAATCGCACGGACATACACATCGTAACTGTCACCAGGTCGGGATCCCGGTGGAATAGCCGCCTGGACAATCACCGCTGCGGTATTGCGATCACGGAGCAACTGCCTTGGGCTCTTGCCGAACAACGGCGACTGGGGGTTGTCATTGGAGACATTGACCCCGTTGAGCCCCATCTCTCGCTCAAGGTGCCCAGCGTACTGCTCGGGGAGTGTCAGTCCGCCTGTGCCATCGAGGCCGACCACAAAGCCAATCCCTGAAACCATCGTCGGTGTGTTGCCGACAATCCGGGCCTCTGCGCCGATCGTCCCTCGCAGCTGCGATGGCAGATCACGCACCACAGTGGGGGTTGAAATCCGGGCCTTGGGCACCGGCTTTTTCTTTTTCATTAATCGACAACCGGGCATCATCATGCTTGACAAAACCAGTAGCGTCACTAAACAAGGGGTCAAAGCGATCGGGCGGATAGTAAAGCGTCTCAAAAAGATGGGCATTGTCAGGCTCAACGGGTGTCCCTCGTGTGTGCTAGAGCGTTGCAAACTGAAGACTTGGAGGTTTCATAGCAACGCGGTGGTGCCGACTCTTGGTCGGCGATTGTTCATCGGTGTGTGTCCATACGCACCCGAGCAGTGAGTGTATGCACTGGTCTTAAATTGAACAGAGCATCCGAATCGCAACATTTGAGTCTCGGCCAGAATCAGCTTTGTGGAAAAGTGAACACAGACACAAACTCAATAATCAGTTGTGTTAGGAAAATGTACGAGAACTGGAAACCATGTCGTAAATGCACAGTGTGAGATAAACAGTTGATCTCCATCATCTTCCTGATTCCGGAAGGCTCAGTCGATGTGATTCATGGCACAATACAGAATTGGGTGGAATCATTGAATCCACGAAATATACCACTTTATCGACGAAAGCAGTCCCACAACACCTTGTGTCCGGCTATGATCGAGGCCCTGCAGGCCCGATATATTGGGGTCGGCAAGATAAAACTGAAGATTTCCATCGTGGGAAGTCGAGAACTAGAGAGGACTTGGATTCAACCGACAAGATATCCACAAGCGTCAAAGCCAAACGATATCGAGCTGAAACCCAAGACCATGACAGTTTCCCGAGTTTGCCAATAAAAGTTTGGAATATATTCGGTTTGTGTTTACAAAGGTTTACAAATCTTCGGATTTGAACGCCCACATAAGCACGCAAGAGGCGGATTCGTCCCGGTGGGCAACCAGGGGCACAACCGGCTCAACATGTGAGGCGACCCCGTCAGTTTGGGGCCACCAGAACTCAGCGACCGCGCGAAACGGTTGGGATGTATCACCACCCGGCGGGGTAGTTGCATCGTTATTTCGCCCTCAGCGGTGTGTGGACACCCCGCTGAGAGGCAACAACGGAGGCCGGGGACAACGGAAGTCCCCACCGACCAACGCGAGGCGTTGAGCGGACAATCGAGACGGAGCAGTGAGATATGCCGGTTCTATGTGACACCCAGATCGAAAACCTAGTCGATATCAAGCCATTCGAGAAAGCCGTCAAACGCGACGGGACCATCTCTTATGGCGTTTCCTCCTACGGGTACGATGTCCGCGTCGGCACCGTCTTCAAGATCTTCACCCCAACACCCCCGACCGGCGGCATGGCCGTCGTCGATCCCAAGAACTTCACCGATGATTTCATGGTCACCGTCGACACCGCCGAGCAGGGGACCGACCATGTGATCATCCCCCCGAACAGCTTTGCCTTGTGCGAGACCGTCGAATGGTTTGACATCCCGCGCGACATCCTCGTCCTGTGCGTCGGCAAATCAACCTACGCCCGCTGCGGCTTGATCGTCAATGTGACTCCCCTCGAACCCGAATGGCGCGGCAAAGTGACCCTCGAAATCAGCAACACAACCCCGCTCCCGGCCAAGGTCTACGCCAACGAGGGTCTGGCCCAGTTCATCTTCCTCAAGGCGGACCAGGTGTGTGCCGTGAGTTATGCGGATAAGGCCGGCAAGTACCAAGACCAGGACGGCTTGACATTGCCGAAGGTGGATTGATGAATGATGGACTTTACGAGATTGTTCACAAGGATGACCACTGGCTTGTAAGGGAACAAGATATACGGTGGATGATAAATCTCGGAGAAAATGGTGTTCAAAGGCTTTCCACTCAAGATGATGTTGCTAGGACAACCAGTTTCTTGATGCATTTGGACGATGGTCTCAGCGAAGAAGAGGCAGGGCGGCTAATGAGAAGGGCATTTCCATTGTTTTATCTCCACCCTATCGACAGAGAGATTAAAAATACGGAATCGGATGAAGATTCGAAGTTGCCGTTTCCATTAAAAAAACGACTCGGCGTATTCAAACTAATCAAAATTAAAAAGAATATGACTGACGCTCATACTTCTTTCAATGCGTGTGTTCGTGACCTTTATCGTCGCGGCATTTTGAAATAAAAAGGTAGCTATATGAAAATCACTCGCAGATTCACCACGGAAGGTACTGACCCGTTCGCATCCACCAAATGGACCACGCGATCGAGTCGAATCACGAACCCGGACGGTTCGGTTGTCTTTGAGATGCCGGATGCGGAGGTGCCCGTTGGGTTCTCGCAGCTGGCGACCGACATCATGGTGTCGAAATACTTCCGCAAAGCGGGCGTTCCACAGCTTGAGAGCAAGTTCGCCCTCCCCGGCGACTCCGAAACCATCACCAACGACGATGGCTCGACCAAGACCGGCCCAGAACGCTCGGCCCGCCAGGTCATCCACCGCCTCGCGGGGTGCTGGAAGCACTGGGGCGAGACCCACGATTACTTCGACGCTCCGGAAGACGCGACCGCGTTTTATGATGAGTTGGTCTACATGCTGGTTCACCAGATGTGCGCGCCAAACTCGCCGCAGTGGTTCAACACCGGCCTCAACTTCGCCTACGGCATCTCCGGCCCCGCACAAGGCCACTGGATCGTCAACCCAGAATCCGGCCAACCAGAACTCGCCGACGATGCGTACTCGCACCCGCAGCCGCACGCGTGCTTTATCCAGTCCGTCAAAGATTCCCTCGTCAACGAGGGCGGGATCATGGACCTTTGGCAGCGCGAAGCCCGTCTATTCAAGTACGGTTCGGGCACCGGCACCAACTTCTCGAACCTGCGTGCTGCCAACGAGCTTCTTTCAGGCGGCGGCAACTCGTCGGGGCTGATGTCATGGCTCAAGATCGGCGACCGCGCCGCCGGCGCGATCAAATCCGGCGGGACTACTCGTCGTGCTGCGAAGATGGTCTGTCTTGACATGGACCACCCGGACATCTCCGAGTTCGTCAACTGGAAGGTCCGCGAAGAGATCAAGGTCGCGGCGATGGTCGAAGGCCTCAAGGTCATCCAGAACAACAAGTCATCCGAAGCCGACAGCGAGACTGTTGGCCAGACCGCCGAAAGACTCGGCCTCAAGCTCGATTACGATTTCAACGGCGAGGCCTACGGCACCGTTGCGGGTCAGAACTCGAACAACTCTGTGCGTATCCCAGACGCCTTCTTCGATGCTGTCGATGCTGGCGAGCAGTGGGAGACCAAGTTCCGCACGACCGGCGAGGTTGCGAACACCGTCGATGCCGGCGAGCTATGGAATGATGTTGCGTACGCCGCCTGGCGGTGTGCCGATCCGGGCGTGCAGTACGACACGACCATCAACGACTGGCACACCTGCCCGAGTGCCGGGTCGATCAACGCATCAAACCCGTGCAGCGAATACATGTTCCTTGACAACACCGCGTGCAATCTTGCTTCTTTGAATGTCCTCAAGTTCTACAACGCCGAAACGCGTGAGTTTGATATCGAGGGCTTCGAGCACGGCGTAGACATCTGGACCATCGTCCTCGAAATCTCGGTCCTCATGGCCGCGTTCCCGTCCAAAGAAATCGCCGAACTCAGCTACAACTACCGCACCATCGGGCTCGGCTACGCCAACCTCGGCGCGATGCTGATGCAAGCAGGTATTCCGTATGATTCCGCACCTGGCAATGCGATCTGTGGCTGCTTGAGTGCGATCATGACCGGTCGTTCCTATAGAATGTCGGCGATGATGGCCGGCGAGCACGGGGCGTTCCCAGGGTACGAACCCGAACGCGACAACATGCTTCGCGTGATTCGAAATCACCGCCGCGCCGCGATGGGCGTTGCACGCGACAGCGGAGAATATGAAGACCTCCGCATTTCGCCCGTTCCTATCGATCATGATCTCATCCGCGATCACGGCGTCCCACTCGGAAACGCGATGGACCTGCTCCATCACGCGACCACCGCATGGGACGACGCGCTCGACATGGGCGAGCTGTACGGATACCGCAACGCCCAAACCACCGTCATCGCGCCGACCGGAACGATCGGGTTGCTCATGGACTGCGACACCACCGGCGTCGAACCAGACTTCGCACTCGTCAAGTTCAAGAAACTTGCCGGGGGCGGGTTCTTCAAGATCGCCAATGCTTCGATTGATCCCGCGCTTGAGTCGCTCGGATATGACAACGAGCAACGGCGCGAGATGATCCAGTTCATCCTCGGCACGCTGAATCTCCATGTCCCGATGCCATCAGAAATCGAAGACTCCGTCGGCGTCTCGCTCGCGGCCTGGCTCATCGACCAAGGCATGAATGACGACGATCTCCAGAAGATCACGGACGGACTTCCCGGCGCGTTTGAACTCGGCATGGCCTTTAGCGCGTGGGGACTCGGCGACGAGGCGCTCACCCGCATCGGTGCCGATCCCGAAGGCGCGAAGAACGACCCGAGCTTCAACGCACTCCGTTTCCTCGGATTGTCCGCTTTGCAGGTCGCCCAGCTCAACGAGCTTGTGTGTGGCACCCAGACCATCGAAGGTGCCCCGCATCTCAAGGACGAGCACCTCGCCGTCTTCGATTGTGCCAGCACCTGCGGCAACACCGGCACGCGTTTGATCTCCGCCGGTGGACACATCCGCATGATGGGCGCGGCCCAGCCGTTCATCTCCGGCGCGATCTCCAAGACCATTAACCTCCCGCACGATGCGAGTGTTGAGGATATCAAGAACGCCTACCGCCAGAGCTGGGAACTCGGCCTCAAAGCCAACGCCCTCTACCGCGACGGCTGCAAGCTCAGCCAGCCGCTCAACTCCAAGAGCGACACCGATACCGAACTCGCCGACGACTCCATCGTCGATGATCTCGATCACTCATTGGCCCTCGACGAGGTCGCCAGCGATGTTGCTGTTCTGGCTGGTGCTGTGGGTGATGAGAATGTCCGGATTGTCATCCAGAAGGAAGTCGAGATCGTGCATCGTCCGATGCGTCGTCGTCTCCCTGAAACCCGCCACTCGTTGACTCACAAGTTCAATGTCGCTGGGCATGAGGGATACCTCACCGTTGGCTGCTACGAAGACGGCAAGCCGGGCGAACTTTTCATCACCATGGCCAAAGAAGGTTCAACCATCGGCGGCCTCATGGACTCGCTCGGAACCTCGACCTCGGTCGCCCTTCAATACGGCGTGCCCCTCGAATCACTGGTCCGCAAGTTCACCCACCAACGCTTCGAACCAGCGGGTATGACGACCAACCGGGATATCCCGTTTGCCAAGTCGCTGGTTGATTACATCTTCCGCTGGCTCGGGATCGAGTTCATTGATGGCTACCGCGAGGCCAACGCGCCCGCACGCTCAACACCAGAGCCCAAGGAACAAGTCGATAAGCCCGACCCGATCGTCCGCCGAATTAAGGTCGATCACATCGAACCCAAGGCCATTGAAACCAAGCCCGAACGCCATGTGATAAAAACGGAATTGACAGAAACCAAGATCACCGCCCGCACAAGCGACGGCACCCAGATCGACGCCCGAAGCGCGACGCTCTCGATGGCGCTCGATGCCGCGGGCGATGCCCCGCCGTGCGATGTGTGCGGCACCATCACCGTGCGGAGCGGGACCTGTTACAAATGTTTGAACTGCGGTGCCTCGATGGGCTGCAGCTAAATAAGAAAGACGATTCACAACACGCGGCGGTGTCAGGATGACCGGTCGCATTTCAGATAAGTATGGTCAGCAATCGAACGGAAATGAGCGCTGCGGGATTCCGGTCACGGACAGATCGGAACCCCGACCCCCGGCAGACGGTCGGCTCACCAGAGCCACGGAGTAGTTGAAGCCGGATCAGAGCTGACGACCAACGGGCAGAGTGCCCGCCGCGGGTCGTGGATCGTGACATATTCCCTCTACCCCTTCTGTTTTGGGGGGTGGGGGTGAAGCTACGCTGAGACCGGGCGACCCTGCCTCCAGTCCGGACTCAGCATCTACCCCCGGGCAAGCCCACCACAGCCCGGGGGTTCTTTTTGTTTTCATTATTCATTCGAACTCGTTTAAGCAGCATTGTTTTGGGCACTGTCGCCGCCAGCCCATTTTTTACAAGTCATGATCAGTGTCGCACGGTCGATAGGTTTGGAAACATAATCACTGCATCCCGCATCTAGGCATCGCCTGGAATCGTGTTTCATCGCGTGAGCGGTGACTGCGATAATCGGGGTTGTAACACCGGAATCTCTGAGTTTGCGGGTCGCCCCATATCCGTCAAGTATCGGCATCTGCATATCCATCAGGATGAGATCGAACGGATCGTTATTCTGTAATGCTTCGTATACATAGTCACACGCAACTTGTCCGTTCTCAGCAATGACGATCTTCGCCCCTGCTTTTTTTATGTAATAGGTGATGAGCCGTTGATTATCTGGCCCGTCTTCTGCGAGCAATACGCTAAGGCCGTCAAGGCACTTGCGGTTATTAAAATTTTTCGGGATCTTGTCGACGAAATCAGACAAATCGAGTTCGGCAATGTGGTGTGGATCAACCATCTTTGAATCATCGAGCGTTTCTAGATCAAGCAGAAACTCAAAGCAGCTTCCTTTCCCGAGTTGTGATCGAGATTGGATACTCCCTCCGAGCATCTTTGCAAGGGAGTTTGAAATGCAGAGCCCGAGCCCGATACCCCCATACTCCCTGGCCATTGTGGTGTCGGCTTGATTGAATCTAGTTAAGCATGAAATCTTCTCAAGCTGTTCTTCGGACATCCCGATCCCTGTGTCGATGATTTGGACACTGAGCATGCCTCCATTGCGTTTGCTTAGATCCTCAGGTGTAAACGAAACCCGGACAGAGACGGAACCATGCTCAGTAAACTTGATCGCGTTTCCGGTGAGGTTAATGAGGATCTGGCGTATCCTGGTTGGGTCAGACATAATCGAACCGGGTAGCGAACTCGCGTATTCAACATGGAGCTGAATCCCTTTGTCGATCGCTCTGGGACGCATGAGTGACACAACCTCTTCCACTACTTGATTTAGGTTGGTCTGCATTTCTTCAATCGATAAACACCCCGATTCGATCTTAGAAATATCCAAAATGTCGTCAATAACCCGCAACAGATGAGTTGAGTTTTGTCGTATTGATCGCAGAGCTTCTTTGTGGAGTTCCGAGTCTTGTGTGATATTGTCGTCCCGCTCAATGATTTCGGAGTAGCCTACGATCGCGGTCATCGGTGTTCGGATCTCATGACTCATATTGGCAAGGAACTCATTTTTCGCTAGATTGGAGACTCTCGCTTCTTGTGATTCGATCTCGAGCCGGAAAGACTGTTGAAGGGTTCTGTGGTACCGAATCATGGCATGGAGCAGGATTAACCAGCCAATGAGAGTGAGCGGTGCAATCACTGATGTCGTAAGGATCGCGGTTGATTGTTCAACTTGCTGTTCTGAAGCGTGTTCTATGGCCATCTCAATGAGCAACTCGATAATGCTTGTCGTTTCAGACGAATACACGGTCTTTAAATCAAGGTATTCCTCGCTCCTGAGTAACGCAAGAGCTTCGTCTTTATGACCCGTTTCAACCAGGCGTATGGATTCGAGTTCGATATCGATGAGCATAGAGTTGACTTCTGCTGTCAGAACACCAAACGAAGTGTCAAAGAGGTCAGGGGAATAAGCCCGCACAGTTTTGATCGCATCATCAAGCGGCTGAATATGACTTTCATACCGTTGCCTCCAATATGGATCACCCGTCGCTGCGTGCATCATCGAGGACATGGTGAGTACTTCATCTAGATGCTTGACCCGCGATGCGGATTCGAACATGGATGCTTGCTGGTCAATTGTCGTCGTGAGATGGGACCGTCCTGCATTGACCGACCTAACACTGGTAATCGCGAGGGCTACCGTCCCGAGAAAGCACGCCAACAGAATAACCATTGGCGGCTTTGAAACGGCCGCATATTCGTGTGGCCTTTCAGAATTGTCTACAAAAACATGGTCCACTAGGGCTTCCTGACATTCAAAAGATAGTCGCAATTCTCATATGCTGATTCCATTTAGAAAAGTGTTTGCAATATCATGATCGGATGGAATGAATATTAAGTTTGCGAAAATGGAAAAATTCATCAAACCCTGTCATTTGAGCGGTGTATTTGTCTAGGTATTGAGATGGCCATATTTTTTGCGACCCAATATTGTGATTTTTGTTTCACCATCACACATTTTTGTGCGAGAAATTCCGGCTGATGATCTAGATATACCCAACGAGTTCATTTTTCGGATGTACAACATCTATCATCTTGGTGTGAAAACCAATCGAACCCAAAATATGAGTACAAAAATGGATGCGACGACTTGGTCATCTCTACTGGCGGGTTGGGTGCAGTTCGCACAGACCGCCGTAGCCTTGCCCGATGACCAAGATGGCGACCGCTGGAGGGACTCCATCGCCCCGGCTATCGCTCTCCACGCCTTATCCATGGCTCTCCCAGAGCTATTCAAGCTCGATCCTGCTGAGCGTCCCCTCGCGATGGATAAAGCCGAGATGGGCATCAAAGAGCACGCCACCTCAATAAATACCGCATGGGCCACCGAGCCCATGCCTGATTCGCTCATTGAACTCATCGAAGAAGCAAAATTCTCTTGGGAAGAGTCGCTCAATGAGGGCGTCGTCTGGCGTTGCAAGTCCGAGCGGTTTGTAACCCGTCATCCCGGTGAAATCGGCCTTGCGATGCGGGAATCCGGGTTTATGGGCGAGGTATTCGTTGCCGCTCCCGGGATCGAAATGTTCAAGGATTCCCCGGTCGCTTGGTGCCGGGATCAATCAGGTGGGATGCCCGATGAGCAGATTGTCGAGTTCATCGATGGCTTCCTCAAAACCTGCACCGGTAAGCTCGAAACTCCAGAAATCATCCGTCCACTCCACCAAGTCTACCGCCAAATGGATTTCTTAGCCGGCGGCCCGACCCACGACCTCATAAGCCCGGTCACCGGCGATCTCCCCGCCGGTCAACCACTTCTTGTGCCCGTCATCATCGGTGGCGAAATTTGCCCGGTTTCGCTTCCCCCCAAATCAGGCAAGCCGCTTGATCCACTCCCCGTAAAGTGGGCAACTGTACATGCCGATGAGCAAGAAAGCTAGACGCTGCAAAGCGAAGGTCTAGGATGCAATTGACGGACTTTCGATGCCGTCGAAGAGCAAATAGTTCACGGAAAGGACACCGTTCAATGGCAACCAAACGAGCAAAGATCTCTATCATCGGCGCAGGCAATGTCGGCGCGACCTGTGCCCACTGGGCCGCCCAAAAAGAACTCGGCGACATCGTTCTCCTCGACATCCCACGCGCCGATGCGCCAGATCAGCACATGCCCAAGGGCAAGATGATCGACCTGGGCTGCTGTGCTCCGATCGAAGGATTCGACTCCTCACTCACCGGCACCTTCGACTACAAAGACATCGCCGGCTCCGATGTTGTGATCGTCACCGCCGGCATCCCTCGCAAGCCAGGCATGAGCCGCGATGATCTCATCGAGACCAATGTCAAGATCGTCAAGTCCGTCTCCGAGAACATCAAGGTTCACGCTCCGGACTCCATTGTCATCCTCGTCTCCAACCCGCTCGACGCGATGGTTTACACCGCATGGAAAGCCACCGGCTTCCCAGCAAACCGTATCGTCGGCCAGGCCGGTGCGCTCGACTGCGCCCGTTACCGTGCATTCATCGCTTGGGAACTTGGCGTCAGCGTCGAAGATGTCCAAGCAGTCCTCCTCGGTGGTCACGGCGACGACATGGTCCCATTCCCACGCCTCACCTCCGTCCATGGCATTCCCGTCACGGACCTGATGTCACAAGATAAGATTGACGCCTGTGTTTCCCGTGCCAAAGTTGGCGGCGGTGAGATCGTCAAACTTATGGGCACCAGCGCGTTCTACGCACCTGCACTCGGCACCATCCAGATGGCCGAGGCGATCATCAAAGACAAGAAACGCATCATCCCATCTGCAGCGTATCTCGAAGGCCAGTTCGGTCATAAGGGTTTGTTTGTCGGTGTACCTGCTCTCTTGGGCAAGAACGGCGTAGAAAAAATCGTGGAGTTCAAGCTCACAGACGAAGAGCAAAAACTATTCGACGAATCCGCGTCGCATGTAGAGGATCTGGTCAAGGTCGTCAAGGAACGCTTCCCCGAACTCGCCTAATGCACCCTATTGAATCAAATAAAAAGACCCGCACGAAGCGGGTCTTTTTTAATATGAACAAGCGTAAATCTTAATCGTTATTCTCACCAGGGCGTGAATGCTCATAGAGATCGCCGATTTTATTCACATACTTCTTTCGTTGTTTGTCTTCATGGTCCTGCCGCATGTTCTCCGCGTCTTCTCCGAGCGAAGTCAGGAGCTGATAGCAATATGGAGCTGAGCCAATCCATCGTTTCCAGCGTGATCTAAACATCCAGAATCCGATTGGGCATATAACCCCCGCCGCAATAAAGAACGGCACTGTACGAATGGTTGCAGCTAATGCGATTGAGCCCAACGATGCGGCGAGAATTAGTATCCCATAGACAAACTGGGCACCCTCGCTCTTGATCTGGCGTTTGATTGCGTTGCGATGGTCTGCTGTGCGTGTGATGTTGGCTTCGGGGTCGTCCCCAAGCAGCCAAGCCGCTCCCGGATCGTCCGGGTCAAACTCAAGTTCGGGTTCAGGCTCCAGAGGGCGCAACGCCGCCTGAAGTAGTTCCGGGTCGACATCAGGCATCAGTTCCCGGCGTTTGGGATGGTCACGATCTTTCATTCAATAAACCCCACTCGAAAATCACGAGTTATAAATATATAATCACCATTCTATAAACAAGAAATCGGTTATGGAATATCAATGCCTCCATTTTTACCAAAAATTGACTTTATTCCCCTCTGCACTGAAACAATCAGAGAAGTATTCGTAAATCTTTGCTTAGGGTTTCAGTACGACTTTGTAGGAAGGCAATCTGTAAAGAGGCCGAGGGCTCCCAAATGAGAGTCTTTAGCGGATATTGGCTATACTCAACAAGAATGAATGAGAATGACCGTCCTTGGCCTAAAACTGGCCAATTCACACCATTTGAGGAAATCACAGATGTTCAAAAATCACCGAATCGTCGTCGCCACAGCCGCGGCAATGCTCGGAGCAGTATCAGGGGTTCATGCTCTTGAGGTTGCAGCCATTGCAGAGTCTGCAAACAGTGTTGTATCGCCGATCGAAAAGGTCGCAGATCAGCTTTCAGGCACTTGGATGACGACTTCGCCCTACAAATCAGTCAAGTCTGACGATGGCACCATGAACGAAATTTTCATGACCATGGGCGTATCGCCCATCACCATCCAAGGCATGGAGAACACTCTGTATATCGAGAGTTCGCTTTCAGACACCCCGTGGACCCCATTCCGCCAGGCCATATTCCAGCTTTATGAGTACAAAGGGAAAGTTCGCCTTCGGACTTACACCATGGCGATGAGTGCTGAGACACTCGGTGTCTATGTTGGCTTGCATGCCGCACCGTCTCATTTCCAGACCATCAACAAAGATCAACTCATCGCAACACTCGATGTAGAGCTCGATGTTTCGGGCTCGGGATTCAGCGGGTCAACCCCGTATCCATACCCAACGGGTGTGCTTGGGGCCGTTGAGATGACCAGTTCTGTCACTTTCGATGGCACCACACTGACGACAACCGATCGCGGTTACGACGCTAACGGCAACATTGTCTGGGGTGCCAATGAAGATTCGTCATACACATTCGAGCAGGTCGAGCCATACGCCGTTGCCCAGCAGCGCGAAGATGGCATTGTCATCATTGATTACCCCGCCTCAGGATCGGATGTAATCGTTGCTGAAGGCGACGAGATGCATGTGCATTACTCGGGGTATCTTACTGACGGCTCAATCTTTGATTCAAGCTATACCCGTAATGCCCCGTTTGTATTCGCCTACCCTCCTGGAAATAGAGCGATCACCGGTTGGGGCATCGGAATGGACGGGCTCTCAATGGGGGCACGCAGGAAACTCGTCATCCCGAGTGAGCTGGCCTATGGCCCAGGTGGAAATCCTCGCGCCAATATCCCCGGCGATTCAATCCTGATCTTTAATATCCATCTTGTCCACTTGAATCATCCAGAGCCCGCCGCTGAACCATCGGCTCAAACGACTGACGAGGTTGACTCTCATGAAGGGCACGATCACACAGACGACTGATCATACGCAGTATTGATAATCTGATACAATCCGGAGTGAACTGAGTTCTTCATCCGACTATCCGCTTGGGGATCATGCTTAAGCAACGCCACCAACTCTTTGTGACGATCTTTGCGTGTACAGATGCCGCATCAGCCGCCGGTGCTTGTGCGCTTGCGTGGTGGATTCGTAGATCACAGTTTGGTGGGTACGAGTTTAACTTAGAGACATACCTTCAGGATTCGTTGACTGTTCTTGTGATCATCAGCCTGGCCGTGTCCATGTATACCATGGGTCTCTATAGGCCCCGTCGGGACCAGGCGTTGCACAGTGAAATCGGCCAAGTTGTCAAGGCGGCACTTGTCGCAATGGTTGGGATCATCGTGCTTGTCTGGATGTCCGGTGGGCATCGGCTCCCCGCCGGCCAGACTGTTGGGCCTGTGCTTCCAGAGGCGACCTTCACCGAGCCATTTCGGTACCAGATCTTGGTACTCGCGATTTTGTTGCCAAGTGTAATCTCTATTCAACGGCTCACCCTTCGTCTATCGCTCAGAGCGATGCGGCGAAGGGGCCGGAATACAAGGCATGTTGCGATTCTCGGCGTCGGGCGTCTCGGTCAAATTACTGCCAGAACACTCGAACGCAATGCGTGGACCGGGATCAAGGTAGCCTACTTCATCAGCCATCACGAACAGACCAACCGAGTCGAGTGTATTCAAAAATCGATTCGGGGTGGTACAAAAGAACTCGAGCATATTCTCGAAAAATTCCCGGTTGACGCTATATATCTCGCTATTCCAAATGCGATGTCTCCTCAGTTGCCCCAGATTCTTCAACGGCTCGAACGCTTCGCGGTTGATGTTCGGCTTATCCCGGATGTGCGCCTTAAATATCTCCCCCAATCAATGGCTGTTTCTGCACTCGAGGGCATGCCGATCTTGAGTTACCGTGAAAGCCCGTTGTCTGGGTTTGGCGGCGTGCTCAAAAGAACAATTGACATCATTGGGTCACTCGTCGGGCTCACTGTGTTTTTACCCTTATTCTTGGGTATCGCGATTCTTGTGAAATGCACTTCCTCAGGACCAGTAATCTTCCGGCAGCGAAGAGTGAGTTTGGCCGGTGACACCTTCTGGATTTTCAAGTTCCGGACCATGACGAACCAGCCACAAGGAGCCGATGCAGCCTGGACCACGCCGGATGACCCCAGAGTCACAAGTTTCGGCAACTGGCTCAGGCGGACTAGTCTTGACGAGATCCCGCAGTTACTCAATGTCCTTTGGGGTGACATGTCTCTCGTAGGGCCAAGACCAGAACGCCCAGAACTCATTGACCGTTTCCGTGATGACTGGAGAGGCTACATGATCCGCCAGCATGTCAAAGCCGGGATGACCGGCTGGGCACAGGTCAACGGGCTGCGAGGCAACACCAGTCTGAGAAAGCGGCTCCAGTACGACCTCTTTTACATCCGTCATTGGTCGATTTTGTTCGATTTGAGAATTCTTTTGATGACAATCATCCGTGGATTTGTTCACAAAAATGCGTACTAAACCCGAACAAGCCTGAATACTCTTGAAATTTGTACCATTCTGAGGGGTCTAGGGTTGCGAAGTTCATGTGAAATCTGTATAAAGGTACCAAGGACAACGAAGCGGTTCGTGTGGAACCGTTCGGAAATAGCCGTGTAAGTCACTCGATATTGTTGGAATTCTCACCGCGAGCGGAACATTTCGCTCTCGATTGCGAACAGAAAGACAAGTTAAGTGACACACCGCGCCAGCCGGCGTGAAAGAAACACCCAAGATTCTCGGCCAGTATGAAGACTGGTCCGTAGATCTGCGAACAGATGGAGGTCGTCGTGGCAAGACGAAACACAGCTCAAAACAAGGCATTTACGCTTATCGAACTTCTGGTGGTTATTGCCATCATCGCTCTACTGATTGGTATCCTCCTGCCCGCTCTGGGACAGGCCCGCCGATCAGCACAGAATGTGGTTGCTCAGGCCAATGTTCGCTCACTCAATACGGGTGCTGCCAACTACGCCGGTGACTCCGATGATCGCATTTTCAGCTTTACTTGGCGTCAAGGTGAAGTCTACACCATGTTGCACAACAACAAACAAAAAGTAATGCCAGACGACCAAGGTGCTGCATCACGCCAGGCGCAGAATATTCTCCAGCGTGCAACGGGTCGCATCAACGGCGATGCTCGTATTGCAAACCCTTCAACACGCTTGATGCACCGTCGTTACTCGCACCTCGTGCTGCTCGATTACCTGACTGACCGTCAGCCTGAACCGATCGCGGCTTCACCATTTGATAAAAACCTTATCGATTGGCAAGACGCTCCGCTCGAGTTCCGTGAAGATGGCAACTCAGTCCCTTACGGGAACGGGATTCCAGAAGAGGCCGGTTACGACCAGGACAACAACTGGACTTCGACCGCGATCACTCAGCTCTGGTCATTCGCATCAACCTACCAGATGGTGCCAGCAGCATGGAATACCGATGGGATCAATACCAACACCTATCACCCAATCGATTCCACTCCTCACCTCTTCTCCAGCATTGAACAGGATCCCAAGCTCGGCCGTCGCAAGATGACCCAGGTTGCTCACCCATCAGTGAAGGTGATGATGTTCGAAGAGTTCGACCGGTTCTCAGAACCAACGGGCCTCTACTTTGCTTACCCAGAGTCACGAGCCAACCTCGCGTTCTTTGACGGCTCGGTCCGTCAGGAGTTGACCTCAGATGCGAATCCTGGTTGGAATCCTGATGACAAGCAAAATGTGTGGCGCCAAAAGTATGTCCCATTGGACACCTTCCCACTGCCTAAGGACGGACTCGGCGATCAGACTGAGTACTGCCAACGCTACCGGTGGACCCGCTGGGGTCTCCAGGGTGTGGACTTTGGTGGTAAAGATATCGGTACACAGGGTAATCAAGATTTGATCGACCCAAACTGTTCAGAATAATCTGATCTTCGTCAGAAGACTATTAAAAACCCTTTAACCCCCGCTCATTCAGTGGGGGTTTTTTTCTGCGCCGTCATGGTGAACAGTCTAGATATAAAATTCACAAGGAGCCAGACGCGGACGCTGTCTACAGTTATCCGGTGAAACACGAGTATCAAACAATCATCGTTGGGGGCGGTCATGCCGGAGTTGAAGCGGCATGGGCCGCGGCAAACCGGCTGGGCATACCGCACTCGGTGGCCCTTGTGTCACTTGATACATCAAAAGTCGGTGTGATGAGCTGTAATCCTGCGATCGGCGGGCTTGCCAAGGGTCAGCTCGTCCGCGAGATCGATGCGATGGGGGGGCTGATGGGCCTTGTCGCCGATGCCACCGGCATCCAGTTCAAACTACTCAACACCTCAAAGGGGGCAGCCGTCCATGGACCACGCTGCCAAGCCGACAAGCACGCTTATGCCCGAACGGTCCAAGCATTCATCAATGCCCGCCCAGAGATTGATGTCGTCGAGGGGGGCGTAGAACGCCTTCTAACAGAAGAAACGCCAGGCGGCCACAAGATCCGGGGCGTGGTCATCACAACGCCTCAGGGCCAGCAGATCGAGCTTGGAGCCCCGTCAGTGGTCCTGACTACGGGGACTTTCATGAGTGCGATCATGCACCGTGGAACCAGCACGACACCTGGCGGGCGTGAAGGCGAAGAGGCGGCTAATCCGATCTCCGTAGCATTGGCTGATCTAGGCCTAGAACTTGGTAGGCTCAAGACCGGAACCCCGCCCAGGCTCGACCAACGCACAATCAACTGGGAATCGCTTCCCATCCAAGACGGCGACAATTCTCCAACACCCTTCTCAGAGCTCTCCAGGGAAGGATGGAGTTTCGGCGATGTGAACTGCAACCGGTTCCCGCTGATCGAGCAACTCTCCTGCCGTCAAACGCACACCGGCCCAGGATCCCATGATTCAATCCGAGCCAATCTTGATCGGGCCCCGATGTTTTCTGGACAGATCAGTTCGGCCGGGCCGCGCTATTGCCCGAGTATCGAGGACAAAGTCGTGCGCTTCGCAGAACGCGAACAGCACGGCGTGTACCTCGAACCAGAATCCCATGAGTCTGACTGGGTCTACTGCAACGGGATCGCAACGAGTCTGCCCAAAGATGTTCAGGACACCATTGTGCGATCGATGCCCGGATGCGAGAACGCCAAGATTCTGATGTATGGGTATGCCGTCGAATACGACATGGTGCGTCCGCACCAGATTTATGTGACAACCCAAGCACGCCGGATCAGCGGGTTCTTCCTCGCGGGCCAGATCAATGGCACCAGTGGGTACGAAGAAGCAGCCGCCCAAGGATTGGTCGCCGGGATAAACGCGGCGATGCATTCTCAGGACGCTGGAGAGTTCTCTCTAGATCGCTCCCAAGGCTACATCGGTGTGCTGATGGACGACCTAGTAACGAAGACTCCTCGCGAGCCGTACCGTATGTTCACAAGCCGGGCGGAATATCGGCTCTTGCTCCGATCAGACAACGCCCCGGATCGGTTAACGCCGCTGGCCATTGAGCTCGGGCTGCTGGACTATCACGATCTCGGGACACAACGCAAGGCTAACTTTGCTCATCGCATGAAGGCTATCGAGCACGGGCGTTCGTTGCTGGAGTCCACTACTGACGGCGAGAAAAAAGTAAGCGATCGAATCCTTGAGCCAGACTACAGCGTGAACGATCTCAAAAATGCGATTGGACAGGCACTAGCCGATGCGACCGGTGATGTAGATCCCGGGATCTACCAGACCCTCCACGCCCATCGACGCTACGAGCCTTATGTCAAACGCCAGATGATCGAGATCCGCAGGCACGACGAGATGGAGCACAAGCCGATTCCTGATTGGATTGATTACGAATCAATGGATTCACTCCGAAACGAGGCCCGCGGTGCTCTGGGCAAATATCGCCCAACAACCTTCGGGCAAGCATCTCGGCTCGAGGGTGTAACCCCCGCGGATCTCACCCTGCTCAGCGTCCTTGTCAAACGGGCCCGAGTCGCGCGTCGTGATACCGATCCGATCCAAAGCCAGTAATCAGTTGCCCATCATTCTGAGTTCGTCTCGCAGGATCGCTGCGAGTTCAAAGTTCTCAGACACAATCGCAGCTTCGAGCCGCTGTCTGAGTTCAGCCCTTTGGCTTACAGGCAGCTTTGGGATGAGCCCATCACGCATCTCGCGGAGCATATCGACTTCCCCAGCTTCATCAAACTGATCTTCTTGACCGGTCGAATGGTAATACAGCTTGAGCGATTCAATCCCCTCGTCAATTGCATAGATTGCGACCTTGTTCTCTTCATTCTGGAGCGCATGGCTCGCCAAAGCCCGTGCCCGCATCATCATCACATATGGACGGTGACCCTCCATTGCGACTTGATCATCCTCATCGATCGCGTAATCACGGAATAGATCCAATACTCGGAGGTTTCGTGATGTGTCCCTGGCAACGCTTTCAAAGTCCTCGAGGACCAAGAGTGCGATATAGCGGTGGTAATACTGTTGGGACTCCTCACGGAGCTGACGGCATTCTTCAGAGCCCAAAAACCGATCCGGTTCCTCTGAATCGTCACTTTCGGAGAGATCTAAATCGAGTTCTTCATTGTCCAGGTCTGGGGCGGCGCCCTGTCCAAGCATTTGGGTAAGCTGTGCCTCGTGGTATTCCAAGTAGGAATCGCACTCATGTGGCCGCTGTCCATCAGGTCTGCCGTCGAGCCGCATCTGTAGGAAGCCCAGATCGAGCCGGACCTGGATTCTGGGTTCGTGATCTTTCCCTTCGATTAGCCGGACGGAGATTTGTCCAGGTACAAAGGGCCATTCATCGAGCAGATTTGAAATATCTCTTTCCATAAAAAATCCTAACTGCATTAAAGCGAATTAAAGACTATGAACCCATTATCGGGAGATGCCAATAAAAATCTAGAAAGACCGATCACATTTACAAAATACTCTGTAATCCACCCAAACGGTGCAATCCGTCCTGATTCGAGACCAGAAGAATTGATAGAAAATGCCCAAGTTCAGGGGAAAACTCTTTTGTCCGATGGAACTAATCGTGTAGGATGACGAACAGTGAGATGAGTGAGAATTCATCTCGTTTCCGGCGGCACTCGCCGCGGAAAGGATGGGTAGGAAAGTGAGTACAAACATGCGTTCGTCTAATTCTGGCGTCAAGTCTCCGCTACAGGTCTATCTCAATGACATACGGCGGCACCCTCTGTTAACAGCGGAACAAGAGAAAGAACTCGGATGGAAAATCATCAACGAGCAATGTCCAGTTGCTCGTGAAACGATGATCCGTTCGAATCTTCGCCTCGTTGTTTCGATCGCCAAGAACTATAATAACCGCGGCCTGCCGCTCAACGATCTTGTCGAAGAAGGCAATATCGGCCTGATGCGTGCTGTCGAGGGGTTCGATCCGGCTCAGGGAGCCCGGTTCAGCACCTACGCGAGCTGGTGGATCAAGCAAGGCATCAAGCGTGCCCTGATCAACGCCAATCAGCCGATCCACATCCCGGCCTATATGGTCGAGCTGATCGCCAAGTGGAAGATGCACTCAAGACGCATCCAGTCCGAAACCGGTCATGCACCCAGCATCGAAGAACTGGCAGCCGCGATGGATCTTCCCGTGAAGAAGATCATGATCATCAAGCGTGCTGTTAAAGCCTTCAGTGCGCCCAACCAAGCACCCCGTGGAATCGATGGCGATATGGTCGGTTTAGGCGAGTTGATCGCTGATTATCGTCACGGCACCGCTGAAGAACAATCACTCGAGACTGAAGAACTCGGGATCCTCCGCAAGTTGATGGAAACCATTGACGAGCGTGAAGCCCAGATTCTCCGCCTCCGGTTTGGGCTCGATGGCGCCGAGCCATTAACACTCAAAGAGATCGCCGCTGATATCGGGATTTCGCGTGAGCGTGTCCGTCAGATCATCGAGGAATCGCTCTCACGGCTCCACGAACGGATCAGTGACGATAAGCCCAGCCAGTTCTACCGTCGCCCAGACGCGTTCGAGAACCTTGATACCCCAGCACCAACTGAAGAACACCGGTTCTTTGCTGAAGAAAGCTCGAAAATAGCCACCGGTTAAGACCTCCGGTCCAGTCAAATCAACTCCTGAGGCCAATCCAGCACGGATCGGCCTCTTTCTTTTTTCGTGTTGAATCGGCTACCATTCACACCCATTTCTCTTCGCGGAAAGATCGGGTGGAATACTCCAAGGCCCTCAAGCATTGTTGGGAGACCCGGTGGGTAGCAGGTATAAACAAACGAACGGAGAATAGCTTGGCCAACGAATCATCAGTCCATAAAGTCGTCATCATCGGTTCAGGGCCCTCCGGCTGGACCGCCGCAATCTACGCAGCCCGTGCCAATCTTGATCCCGTCGTGTATGTCGGAGTCGCCAAGCAAGACCCTGGCCCGGTACTCCCAGGCGGGCAGCTCATGCTCACCACGGATGTCGAGAACTACCCAGGATTCCCGGAGGGAATCGCCGGCCCTGAAATGATGATGAAGTTCGAAGAACAAGCCCGGCGTTTCGGGACCAATGTTGTTGGGGAAGACATCACAAAGTGCGAGTTCTCCAAAGATGGCTCGCCGCACACACTCCACACCTCTGGTGGAGAAACAATCCAGGCCCACGCCGTGATCATTTCAACGGGCGCAACCGCCAACTGGATCGGCCTCGATTCTGAGATGAAACTCGCGATGGGCGGCGGGGGCGTCAGCGCCTGCGCGGTTTGCGACGGAGCCCTCCCAATGTTCCGCGATCAGCATGTCGCTGTCGTCGGCGGCGGCGATTCCGCAATGGAAGAGGCCACATTCCTGACCAAGTTCGCATCGAAGGTTTCCGTCATCCACCGCCGAGACGCCCTCCGCGCCAGCAAGGTCATGCAGGAACGCTTCCTCGCCAAAGATAACGCCGAGGTGATCTGGAACTCTGGGGTGATCGATTGCTTGTCAACGCCGGATTCGTTCGGGAACGAAAAAATCCATGCCATCAAGCTCAAGGACACCGTCACAGGTGAAGAGTCCGAGCTGGCCATCAAAGGCCTCTTTGTAGCAATCGGACACAAGCCTGCCACCAAGTTCCTCGAGGGCTCAGGCCTCGAGTTTGACGACGCAGGATATATAGATCTCAAAGACCGTTCAAGCAAGACCAACTTCGAGGGCGTCTTTGCCGCCGGCGATGTCGCGGATTCCACCTACCGCCAGGCGATCACCGCCTCAGGCATGGGCTGCGCGGCCGCACTCGACGCTGAGCACTGGCTCGCATCCAAAGACCTGATCTGAGCCTCGAACGAATATATTCTCAAATAAAGAAGGCACCCGTCAAGGGTGCCTTCTTTTGATATTGGATTATCACTCGGGTGATTATTCTTTGTACTCGGCGAGCTTTGCTTCGAGCTCAGCGACAGCGTCTTTGCCGCCTTGATCGTCATCGACCTTGGCGAGTTCGATTGCTTTTTGTTGCCATTTGATCGCCGAGACAGTATCGCCGGTCTTGTGCATCGCAAGGGCGTAGGTATCCAGGACGCCCCAGTCTTTCCACTCTGTCTTATCGCAGGCAACAGCGGCTGCCTTGAGTGCCATCTGGTAATCATGCATTCCAACGCCTTCGGCCTCGGAGTTGAGCAGCATCCACGCAACCGCGTTGAGCCCTCTTGGTTCGTCGACCAAATGGTCATCAACAAGGATATTGCCAATCTTTCGGGCTTTGTCAAGATCCTCGCCGCTCTGCAGCGATCGGGCAAAGGATTGGAACGCTGCGGACAGGACCTGCTGCTTCCAAGCTTCAGTAGCAGCAGTTTCACTATCAAACTCTCCAGCAACGATTGCTTCGAGAGGCTTATCTATTTCACCCGGATGCCCAACCCAAGCAATCTTGGCATCGCCATCAACGATGAATGCCGCGGGGATACCGTTCTGGCCGGCTGGCTTCATCCAGTTGTCTGACATGGAACTGCCGTCTTCGACCGCGACGGTGTAGCGCATCCGTTCGCCCTGCTTGGCGACAAACTCTTCGACGAGGTCCATGCGTTCCTGGCCCTTCTGGCGTTCCCAGACATTGACCCCGATAAAGCGGACATCTTCGCCATAGCTCTCTTGCATATCAGACAAGTGTGGGAAGGCTTTGATACAAGGGCTACACCAAGTCGCCCAGAACTCAACAACATAAACCTGCCCGCTCTCAAACCCGTCTACCGAATCGCCCTTGACGAACTTGGCGATGGAGAGTTCAGGAGCAGAAGACCCGATCCAGAGCTCAGGCTTCTTCAGATCCGGGAGGAGATCTTCGAGACTCTCCTTGTGGGTTGCTTTGGCGTGGTCGTGGTTGTGGTCTGGACCGGCCAACGCCGAGCTGGGAAGCCCGGAGAGGAGTGCGAGCCCGCTCAGGGCGGCGATGAGTGTCGTGGTGTGTTTCATGAGTACTCCGGTGATGGGATCCGCTCTATAGGCAAAGCCACAAGGGCTGTGTCGGATCAGGTGATTGATACTGATTTCATTAATACATTACCAGCCCCCCATGCCGGGGTTGCTGAGAGTTCGATTATAGGGGTTTGGAGCCCTATTTGGGCAGATCGGCTTCACCGATGAGCCGGAAGCCCTTTTGGCGGAGAATTTGCCCCGCCAAGGTCTGGTCATCAACCGCGATGGCGATGGTGGGGGCCCCGCTGGATTCGATCATCAGGGCGTAGGCAAAGGCGATATTCATCTCCACACCGAGCAGATACAGGCAGAGCTTGGACAGCGTGTGCCCTTCAGAGAGCTCAACTACCAGGACCTCGTGCTCAGCAAACGCAAGCTGGTGGTCCTTGAGGATCCGTCGTGTGACATGGGCGTGATTGGTAATGAGACGAACCACAGCGTGGTCGGAGGCCTCATGGACAGAGATTGCACAGATCTGGCACTGGGAGGATTCGTCGAAGTTCTCGACGAGATCGAGCATCTTGCCAACTTTATTGGGCAAAAATACACTGAACTGGACCATAGTGGGGGGAGAAAAACAGGAGGTTGTCTCTAGTGGGCATCCGGCTTCGCTCATGGTTGGTCACATCTCCGGCTCAAGGGGCATAGGTGCAATGGTGATTGAACCATACAACAGCTACTTTCGCAACCCTAGAGCTGCAAAGAGAGCAAAGAAAGTGAGTTTCTACACATTCAGGCGGATAACTCGCCCGGTGGATTAGGCCGAGAAGCTTGATCCACAGCCGCAGCTGCTGGTCGCGTTGGGGTTGTTAAACACAAACCCGCGGCCCATGATCTCGTCCTTGAAATCCACCGTGACACCGCTCAGATAGAGCAGGCTCTTGGGATCAACAATGACCTTGATGCCATGCTGCTCGAAGACCTCATCGGAGTCCTTCTGGGTCTCGGTGAGGTCGAGGAGGTAGCTAAATCCTGAGCACCCGCCGCCCTTGACACCGACGCGGAGACGGACCTTGTCCGGGGCAAGCTCTTGCTTGGCGATGATGCCACGGATCTCGTTGGCGGCCAGTTCGGTGAGGATGACGGAGTCTTGTTCGGTTGATGGAGTTGTATCGGTGCTCATGATGCCTCAGATGGTTTTTATGAAGTGGATGTCTTTGTCGGGATTCTAGGTCTGTAAACCAAGCGATCGCTAGGTCTTATTGTTTGGATTTGTAATCAGATATTGCCGCTTTGATCGCGTCCTCGGCCAGTACCGAGCAGTGGATTTTGACGGGCGGGAGACTCAGCTCTTCAACGATCTCTGTATTCTTGATTTCAAGGCCCTCGTCGAGCGATTTGCCCTTGAGCCATTCGGTCGCCAGTGATGAGCTGGCGATCGCAGAGCCGCAGCCGAAGCATTTGAACTTGGCGTCTTCGATGACGCCTGTGTCGTCGTTGACCTTGATCTGGAGCTGCATGACATCGCCGCACTCTGGAGCGCCGACGAGGCCGACCCCGATCTCGGCGGAGGCCTTGATTTCTTTTTGTGTGCCGAAGGTCCCGACATTGCGTGGGTTTTCGTAGTGGTCGATTACTTTTTCGCCGTATGCCATATTGCACCTCTCAGGTGTTTGTGGTCTGTCTATCTTGGCCCCGGAGGGGGCCAACTAAGCCCATTCCTCGGCCCCGGAGGGGGCCGACTCAATCAGTGCGCTGCCCATTCGATCTTGGTGATGTCGATGCCCTCGTTGTGCATGTCATAGAGCGGCGAGAGCACGCGGAGTTTCTGGACCGCTTCGATAATCTTGTCGCCCGCGTAGTCGATCTGTTCTTTGGTCGTCCAGCGTCCCATCGAGATCCGCAGCGAGGAGTGTGCGAGATCATCGCCGATTCCCAGTGCCTTGAGCACATAGCTGGGTTCGAGTGACGCACTGGTACACGCTGATCCGGAGCTGACCGCGATCTCTTTGATCGCCATCATCAACGATTCGCCTTCGACGAATCCGAAGGAGATGTTGGTGATGTGTGCGAGACGGCGGTCGCGGGCGCCATTGACCTGTGTGACATCGAGTGCACTTTCGATCTTGGTTTCAAGCTCATTGCGGAGAACCAAGAGGCGTTCGCGTTCATCGTCCATGGTTTGGGCACAGATCCCGCAAGCTTTCCCAAGCCCGACGATCCCGGTGACATTGAGTGTACCAGAGCGGAAGCCGCGTTCTTGGCCGCCGCCTTCTTGGAGTGCGGTCAGACGGATGCGGGGCTTGCGACGCCGGACATATAATGCGCCGACACCCTTTGGGCCGTAGATCTTGTGGCCTGATAGGGACAGCAGATCTACATTGTCGAGCTTGACATTGGTGGGCATCTTGCCAACCCACTGGGTCGCGTCGGTGTGGAAGACCACTTTCTTCTCGTGGCACAGTTCGCCGATCTCAGGGATCTCGTTGATCGTCCCGAGCTCGTTGTTGGCCCACATGATTGTGACGAGAATCGTGTCCTCGCGGAGTGCGTCCTCGATCATCGAGCGGGTAATCAAGCCATCGGGGCCTGGTGCCAAGTAAGTCACATCAAACCCGTCCTTCTCCATCCGCTTGCACGGATCGAGCACGGCCTTGTGCTCATGGATCGCAGTGATGATGTGGCCACGGCCGGATTGACCCGCGGGTTTCTTGGCGTACATGTTCGCCGCGCCCTTGATGGCGATGTTGTTGGATTCGGTAGAGCCTGAGGTGAAGATGATCTCTTTGGAGTCGGCACCAATCAGATCAGCGATCTGCTGGCGAGCGATCTTCACGCCCTTCTCGGCGGCCCAGCCGAAGCTGTGGTTTCGAGACCCAGGATTCCCGAAGATCTCGGTGAAGTAAGGCATCATCGCCTCAACGACACGCGGATCACAGGGGGTCGTCGCGGCATGGTCAAGATACATAGGGAGAGTCACGCCCATTTTGGTTAAACCTCGCTGGGACTCGGCAACTCAGGACAAGTGTGTCCTGAGTCTTAGAATCATTCCATCTTAAGTATAGTCCAGATCTCTGAAATGAGCAATCTTGAATACGCAATCGAATCTACAAAAAGTGAAGTGTTGAGTCAATGAGGGAAGATTAAGGCGTGAGATAACGCATTTTGACCCGATTGCCCTGCGGGTTATAGAGCACCTCGGTCATATAAGCCTTCATCAGCATGACCCCTCGCCCAAATGGTTTCGAGAGATTTTCTATGAGCGTGGGATCAGGGAGTGTATCAGGAGTGAACCCCGGGCCCCGGTCTTCGATCGCGATCTGAATCTCGCCTTGAGAAACTTTGAACTCAACAAGTACAGGTACATCGCCCGGTAGGTTTTGATGCCCATGCACAAAGGCGTTGGTGATTGCTTCTTCGATCGCCAAGCGGACTGCAAAGATGGCAGCATCCTTTAATCCTGTTCCGACAGCAAGCGCAAGAATCCGCTCGATCAACTCATTAATCGCATGGCGATCATTGAGTAGTTCGACCGTTTCAGAACCCAGGATGCATGTCTGCGGATCGCCCATGGTTCTGAATGCTCAGTTGGTTGCCTTGTTGAATTGTTCCATCGCGTCGTTGAGTGTTTCGTGGATACTAAAGAGTTTGTTGAGTCTGGTGATTACAAAGACTTCATAAATCTGCGGATCGATATTGGCCAAACGAAGCTTGCCGCTTTTTTCATTGGCTTTGTTATTGATGGTGATCAATGCGCCCAACGCAGCAGACGAGAGGTGGTCAACATTGGCAAAGTTAATGAGCAGATGTGGATTTGATGCCTGCTCGATAATCCCGCTGATCTCATCGCTAATCGCTTGAATATTGGCTTCATCTAAAATATTTCGATCGATGAACTCGATCTGAGTGATGTCGTCAATCTTTGAAACTCTGAGTCTGGACTCGCTCATCCGTCGTCTCCCATGTATAAACCAGCCGGCTTTGGCGATCACACTATAGAGCATCGCGGTGTGATTTGCGAGCATCTTTGCGTCCATCCATCGAAACGGGGATCTGGAGACAAAAAAACTCGGAGCATGCCGAGCATGCTCCGAGTTTGTGAAATTTCAAAGACTGGATTGTTATCCGCCGAGTTGGTCGAGGAGTCCTGGGAAGTGGCGTTCTTCCTCTTCGTTCTGGATGAGGATTGTTGGTTTGATCATCACCAAGAGGGTTTTCTCTTCCTTGACATCAAGGCGGTTGGAGAAGAAGCGTGAGAGTATGGGGATCTTGGACAGAACCGGCACGCCGGATTCGATCTGGACCTCATCAACCATCCGTTGTCCACCAAGCATAATCGTGCCTTGATCTGGGACAGTCACGGTTGTATTGATCTGAGTCGAATCCTGGGTTGGAAGCTGGATAGTTCCCTGGAAGTTGGAGGCACCCTGGGTACCACCGGTACCGCCGACTGCACCCTGAACCGTAGTTGAAGAAGCGGTCAGGTTGTTCTTGGCCAGTGATGTGATCACGGTCATGGTGACATAGCGGCGATCTGCAGAAGCCACGCCGGTGATGTCAAGCAGGACACCGTCGTTGAGTGTAGAGATCGTTGGGTTAAAGGCACCAGAGCTTGAGCCGACAATCGCGGTTAGCCCAGAGACATAGGTGGACTGGGTTGAGACAACAATATTTGCCCGCTGCCCGTTTGTGAATGTCAGGCGTGGGGCCGTGAGTGTCACCGAGCGTTGATCGGCCTGTGTTGCTTCCACCATAAAATCGACCTGGACATCATCAAGGAATCGCCCTGTGATACCCAACGCTGGGGCCATGTTGTTGACCAACGCACCGAAGCCGGAAGTAAGCAGGTTGTCATTGATGCCGAAGGAGTTCTGGGCCGCTTGGATGATCGAGAACTGATCGTCTCCAACAGTCGTGCCGTCGGGGAGCGTGCCACCGTTGTTGCCCGGCCCGAATACAAGGATGGTGTCAGCGGCATCGACGACGGTGTCACCGTTTATGTCAAGATTTGATTGGACTGTACGGCCGAGCTGGCCATTGGTGAAGAAGTCCGATGGCAAGAGCGAAGGGTCGATCGCGCTGGCGGTTCTGAACTCGGTATTGTCCGCATTCAGGTAGACATCAAGATCGAATCCGATTTTTTCAAAGAAGTTCTGATCAACAGACATGTACCGGGCTTCGACACTGATCTGCACTGCTCGTTGTGAACGGAGCTTGTTGAGCAGCCCGATGACTTCTCTGTGATACCGAGGAGTTGTTGTGATGATAAAGTTGCCGTTCAATGAAGTCAGCGAACTTGTCGTTCCTCCATCGGTAACCCACTGGCCAGGATCAACACTCGAACGGATCAGATCAGAGATCGCACCAACGCGTTCTTCGGGAGATGCGATATCAGGATCGCCGCTGCTCCCCGAGAACGGGCTCGATCCGCCGCCGCCACCGCCACCGCCGCCACCGCTTGATATATTAAAATCAGGGGCGTTGTCAAACTCTGGGACATCGAAGAGCAGGTCTCGGACATCGTAGATTTCCAGCACAGTGTTCTGGCGGAGCACATCGTCAGATGAGATGGTCAGGATGCCGTCCTGGACTGCCCAGCTCGCGGGTAGCGCGGGGTCGGATGCCTTTGCCAGCACGCGATCGAGCAGGACTTCTAGAGTCACATTATTGAGTCGGAGGGTTATGGGGACATCCGGGTCAACACCAATATCCGCAAGTGATTCCCAGTCGGTATCGATATCAAGATCCGCGGCCGAACCAATAAAGGCCAGCACATCCTCGAATGAGTTGTCATCAAAGTCGACAGGCATTCTTGCTTCACGGAGCTGCGTGAGTACCGCCCGGTTTGATTCTGACTCTGCGTATTCGAGTGTTGAACCACGACGGAAACTAATCTGCGGCCAGTCGTCTGGGTAATCAATCAAGAAATCAGGAATGATCATTGCTTCCTGATTTTCGAGTGATTCATGGGCGTAGCTCAGGTTCTTGTCACGCTGAATCGCGTAGAACCCCCGGTAGACAATGATGTCCTCAATGATGTCTTTGAGCAACAAGCCCGATGGATTTGCTGGATCGAGAAACAGAATGTTCTCTACGATTTCCAGTGCTTCCTCGTACTTGAGTTCGGACTGCAACGCACGCACACGCTGGAGCGATGCGAGTACACGCTCGTCGCGTTCGTTGAGTCGCTGTGTTTCGAGTTCGAGCGTACGCTGCTCACGATCCGATGCTTCCTGCTCGAGGCGAGACTGGCGGAGTTGCTCTTCACGCTGGGCGATGTTTGACGCCATATTGTCGAGATCGGTGATGTAGTTTTCGTAGGTTGCCTCAGGCATCACATCGCGTGCCCGCTGGACCTCAAGCCTTGCCTGGGCAATGAGCCCGGTTGCCACTGTTGTGTCGCCGGATCTCAAAGCATCATCGGCCTGATTGGTCAGGTTGTCGTATGTTGCTGTGAGACGCTGCATAATGATGCTGCGTTCTTCGATGGGATCATCGAGCCCGCCATCAGACGGTCCGCCTTGGACATTGAGAGCGACTTCAATCTCGTTGAGGCGCTGGCCGGCAAGGGCACGCTCTTCATCTGAGATGTAGGAAGCAAAGTTGCTCATCAGATTGTTGTAGCTGCTGAGGGCGTCGTTGAGTCGCCGCTCCTCGTAGGCGATATTGGCGTTGGCAAGCAGGGTCTGAGCCTCAAACTTGCGGGCGGTTTCGACCAGATCAACCTCAGGCTCAGTTTGTGTATCAGAGTCGTCAACTTCAACGATCTCTACCACCGGTTCATCAGCTGGCTCATCGGCCGGCTGACCGAGCATTTCTTGGGCATTGGTGGTTAGCCATTCTGAGTTTGACCCAGATTCTGGGGCAAGCATGCCCATCGATGGGGCAGGTGTACCGAATGTTTCGCCTCTGGTTTGTTCCAGGTCAGCGATGCGTGAGCGGTAGATCGTGAGCTTGCGGCGGGTCGATGAATCTAGATCAAGCCCGAGTGTACCGATTCGGTTGATTATGGTTTTGGCCCGTGTGTAGTCGCCTTGGTTGAATGAATCGATTGCAGATCGCAGTGTCGCTGGAACCAATGGCAGTGCCTGGTCACGGCGGATCTGGATCTGGGTCGTGATCGCATTGGCGCGATCAATTTGATCATTTGTTGATTTCGCAGAGTTCAGCACCGTTTGTGCCTGACGCTCGGCATCAACCAGTCGGTCAAAGCCAAGAGCGTGCTGAGCTTTTTGGAGTGCAATGTCGTGGCGGTCTGTGCGTTGAATAGTTCTCTCAACCTGAGCGAGCAACTTCCAGACACGCTGGTCTTGTTCGTCACTGAGCGAGAGCCCCGCGGGGGAATCTTGCAAAGCCAAAATCATGGCTCGAGCCCGGATCACTTGGCCGTCTGAAACCAAGGCCGTTGCGTGGTCAAGAACGCTATTTGAATTGACACTTACTGTTTTGGACAGGCCGTTTAAGGGCATCGCGGGTTCAGCATTCGCATGAGCGAATGAAGCTGCGGCTCCTGTAGTGGCAAGAAGCAAGGTCACGAATCGTTGTCTGCTGGGTGACATCCGGAATCACTCCGTTCAAGGTTGATTGAGTCAGCACAGGGCTGAACTGCAATGGGTCTACTTAATGGCTTAACAAATAGTGAGCGGTCACTATCATCGTATCCGTGTTACGGTCCTCATGCGCGCCAAACGACGCCGGCGAACCGTAGGGAAGGACAATACCGGCATCGGGCTCAATTCGCAAATTGTTCGCATGAATTTGATCCCCTAATTCACCAGTACCACAACTGGGTTCGTCTCACGAACTCATTATTCTCATTCAGAATCGATCAATATCATCCATCGCTGGATAGGTGTTGTCCCGCACCATCAGGCCATTGAGCACGAAAGCGGGGTCGCGCATGACCTGTGATGAGATACCTATCCGCAGGATCATTCAAATGGTTTCCCAAGTTCTCAAACTGATTGAAAGACGGCAAAATTCAGCGAGCATCCGATAACATCAACCCAGCATGAGTCTAAAAAATGGCCAAATACAGCCAAGCCGCTGGTTTGATTGTCGTTATTTTGAATCGGATTCCGCTACAAGCCACCGTGCACTGAAAACTTCGGAACGATGCAAATGCTTTCCGGGGCTCGGCTTAGGCATTTTTATTTCGCCGTTGCTTGCCCCGATTTCTTTGAGATCAACCCGGTCGGCACTGAGCAGAAATAGATCTGAAGATCCAAGTTCGCCCTTGGCTTGTTCTACGAGCCCATCAACAGCTTCAAGGGCGAGTGCTTCAGCTTGGATAAGGCAGTTTGCAGTGCAAATGACTTCCGCGTATTTGTGGGTAGGGCTTTGGTCGGATTCATATCTGAGTAAGCATCGGAAAGGTGTGATCCCGAGTTCCAGACCATCATCATCAAGATTAGTCTCTGGGTCTACATTGAGAACCAGCCCCCAGCGTTCCCGAGCTATTTCCACAATTTCATCGGCATTGAGGAGCTCGGGGCTCTCGTTGGGTGTGATGAGCACTGATCGGTGCTCATGGGCTGCCGCATCGGCACCAGCTGGTTCTTGGACTGATTCGAGTTCAAACGATGCGAGTAGTTGCTCGATCTTGGGCCGCATCCCAGGCTCGACCCTTAAAGTCAGAATTTTGTGCTCATCAACAAAGGCGTAGAAAAAAGGCTCTTCGCTTACCGCACCGAATCCCACCATCCCATCTTCGAAGAAATAATCATGGTACCTTTGGAGCAGGCTGGTCATTCGTTCCTGTCCCAAGGGCTCGTAGGCGATGTATGGATCAATCTCTCGATAGCAGTCGTGCCCGATGTAATCCAAGATCGGGTAGACCCGGCCTGGCATCATCGCAAAGATCTGTACCCAGAGCGCTTCGAGTCTTGTCGCACTAATCACGATATCGAACACATACCGATCGGGCCAAGCCTCGACCTCATCGATCCCCTCGTCCCCATCGGCGGGCTCATATTGAGAGCTGAACCCTTCGAGCGGGGTCATGCTTTCCACAGGGTAAACACCGAGCGGAAAATCAAAGTCCTTTATAGTTCGTCGGTCTATGGATTCATCAGACTTGCAGCGTGTCATCAGCATTCGGCTCCGGAAATCATGTTCGGTATTCCCAAGGGTAGACGCTCTGGAACAATGGTGCAGAAAGAGTTCCTGTTTTGGATCAATCCACAGCCAGCGTATACCCTTCTCCCATGACTCAGGAAACACCAATTGACCTCTCAGACTCTTCACTACCCTCCTTGGGAACACTCATCGCTGTAGCGGTCGGTAATACACGAACCCGCGTGGGCTCATTTACCGACCAAGAGTGCCTTAATCCACAATCCTTTGATTCCTCAGACGCTGATTCAATCGCTGCGCGGGTCAAGGAAATCTTGGATTCTGGTGAGGAAAATAAGCTCGAAGACCCAACCATCGTGATCGCTGGTGTTCGGCCAACGAGTTCCGACGAAATCGAACGAGCCATCCGCAAAGCCACCAATCAAACAATCTTCAGGTTTGGGCGAGATTTCCAGATCCCCATCCAGCACACCCTGACCGATGCTGGAGAGATGACCGTCGGACAAGACCGGCTGCTCTGTGCGATGGGTGCATTTGAAATCCTTAAGCAGGCGTGTGTGGTGATCGATATTGGCACGGCCGTGACCGTCGACTTTGTAGATGGCACCGGGGTCTTCCACGGCGGAGCCATCCTCCCGGGCGTATCCATGATGCTCTCTTCGCTCCATGAAACAGCCGCCAGTTTACCAAAGATTACCTATCGCAAGCTCGATTCAATCTCCAATGAACCCGCCAAGCAGACCGATGACGCGATTATCCTCGGGGTGACTTACGCCATCAAGGGAGCGGTCCGTTCATTGACTGAGCGATACGCAGAACACTACCAAGGGTACCCCCAGACCATTGTCACCGGCGGAGATCTCGGTATCCTCGAAGATGACGAGCTCATCGACTCCTTCGTTCCAGACCTCCAACTCCAAGGCATCCGTGTTGCCTGTGCTCAGTTGCTCCAAGATGACAGCGAAGATTAATGGATGCTACCCACGCAATCGAGACTCCCGCGAACTCGGTGGGGGCGGTATCGATTCTTCGGGTGATCGCTGATGATCTCGAACCGGTATTTAAAGCACTCAATCTGCAGCCTCTCACGATCGGGCAGATCCGATTAGCCTCATTGCTCGGGCTTGACGATGCATTGATCGCACGGTTTAACCAAAGTTCACTCCTAGTCATGCCCCACGGCGGCATCGGGATCACTCGAGCTATTTCTCAAGCATTCACCGAACTCGGAATAGAACTCGCCCAAGAAAACGATCCTCAATCTGTGTATCCCGAGGCCCAGGATATTCATGAGGCTCGCATGCTCCAAGCCCTTGCGATTGCCCAGAGCCCCATCGCAGTTGATCTCCTGCTTGACCAACCCACCCGCTGGCGATCAGCACCAAATTCAGATTCAGTAGCAGATTCCTCGGTGCTTATTCGGCTGCTTAATCCACCGCTGGTGGTCGCTGTGGGACGGGCCAATATCGGGAAATCATCGCTGGTCAACGCGCTGGCCGGGGCTTCTATTGCGATGGTTTCGGATCTTGCCGGGACAACCCGCGATCATGTCGGCGTGATGCTCGATCTGTCAGGCTTGGCCGTCCGGTGGGTTGATACACCAGGCATTGATGAGCAGGTCGCGGTCGGAGAAGAGCTTCATCTGGCTGGCCCGGTGATCAGTTCGGCGGATCTTGTTCTTCATGCGATTGATCATGAGGACCCTACGGGAGAGATTGATCCTCGGCTGGCCCCCCTTGTTGGGTCATCAACACCGGTTTTGCGAGCCGGGGTCCGATCAGACAAAGGACCGGCTGCATCGCTTGTTGACTGCTCCTGCAGCAGCCACACCGGCGAGGGCATCGAAACACTCGCTACGACGATTAAAAATCGATTGATCCCCCCTCAGGCCCTCGCCGACCCCCGCCCGTGGCGGTTCTGGGATTCCTGAGCCCGAATCGGCTTTGGGGCCATAGGCGAGCTAAGATCACCCCCCAACCCCCGACAAATGATCCGGTCCAGTATGCATCCGGGTTATCCACAATTCAGTACTCAAATATCCCCTCAGATAGGTAGATACATGGACGATCGTCAAACAGATATCAAAGCCGGCGCCGGGCTCGAAGACTCCCGGATCAACAAGGAGTTTATTGACTTCTTGAACAAATGGAGCTCGCCAGTCATTATGGTGATAGCTGTTGCAGCGCTCGTCTGGGCGGGACTTGGCTGGATGGAACAGAAGAAAATCGAAAAACTGGACCAAGCATTTGGTGAACTCCAAGCCGCGACAATGGGGGGGAATCCTTCGCCCGCGTCGCTCAACGCGTTGGCAGAAACTTTCGCAGGTGTTCGTGCAGTTCCCGAGATCGCCAAGCTGACTACTACCGACCTTTATCTATCCGCATATCTTCAGGGTGTTCAGCCCGGTGCCCAGTTGGATCAGTTTACTGGCGAGCCGATCAACGAAGCCGACAAGCTCGATGAGAACCAGCGTCAGTTGTATCTAGACCAAGCCGGCACGCTCGCTCAAGAAGTGATCGCATTGTCAGAGTCCGACGAGGGCAAAGCATTACTTACAATGCACGGCTTGATTCGCGCAGGGTCCGTAGCCGAATGCAAGCGTGATTTCGATGGAGCCAAAGCCTACTACGCCCGCGTAATCTCGTTGGCTGATCAAGTGCAGATACCCTCACTAAGCGCCTTCGGCCAGATGCGGATTGATGCATTGGATACATTCAACCAAGATATGACGCTCCCGAGCAAGAACGATCTAGTCGCACTCCCGGGTGAAGAGATCCCCGATCTCCCAGAGTTGCCCGTGATCCCTGAATCAGAAGATGCTCCATCGGCAGATTCTCAAGAGCCAGCATCAGATCAACCAGAAGCCGACCAGCCGTGAGTGGATCGGGCGAAAACCAATCGCCCGAATCTAGCCTCCCAGACCTGATCCAGCCAGGCGGGAAGGTCGATCCTGACGCGGTCAGAGCAGCGTATTTACATGCAGGCGAAATCGGCGACGACGACTTTGTGGTCCGCGTTTGCTTTGAAATTTCACGCGCCTCGCTGAGCACTCGTCTTGATAAATACCTGACGACGCGCGTGACCTTCATGAGCCGCAACCAGTTGCAGACGCTGATGAGCGATGGCGGAGCATCGGTTAACGGCAAGCCCGCCAAGTCCTCAACCAAACTCAAAGAGGGCGACCGCATCGAGCTGGTGATCCCCAAGCCGCCGTCGAGTGAGATCCAGCCCGATGAGATCCCGCTCAATGTGTTGTTTGAGGATGATCATCTTCTCGTGCTCAACAAGGATCCAGACATTATCGTGCACCCCGCGCGATCTGAAAATCGTGGCACAATGGTCAACGCCCTCGCTTGGCACTTTGCCAATGTGACGGGCGGCGGGCTGTCGAGCGTGGGCAAAGACTTTGCGCGTCCGGGGGTTGTGCATCGTCTTGATCGGAATACATCGGGATGCATCGTGTTTGCCAAATCTGATCAGGCCCACTGGAAACTCGGCACGCAGTTCCAGGAGCGCAAGGTCAATAAGCGGTACTTCGCCCTCGCCCATGGGTGGGTCGAGCCTGATCATCATGTCATTGATTACCCGCTCGGGCCGCACCAATCCAAAGCCAAGGGCGCGCGCGAAAAACGAGTGGTCCGGCACGATGATTTGGGCAAGGCATCGGTGACGATCTGCAGCGTTCGCGAGCGGTACGAACTCGCTCCGGCGAAGCAGCATCTTCAACCGCAGCGGTATTCACTCGTTGAGCTCGATCTCAAGACCGGGCGGACACACCAGATCCGCGTCCACCTCGCTCATCAAGGATTCCCGATCGTCGGCGACGACATGTACGGCGGGCGACCGTTCCTCGGCGCAGTCAACGAACAGATGATCGACCGACAGGCGTTGCATGCTGCATTCCTTGAGTTCTCGCACCCAATCTCAGAAGAGCCGATGAAGTTCGTGGCTCCGATCCGAGACGAGTTCTTGGCGGTTATTCAGTATCTTCGCGAGCACGGCAATCCGCAATCCATCGAGGTTCAAGACACGATCGAGTTGTCGCGTATCGGGCTCTGAACTAGGAATAGTGTTAGGCGAGTTGTGCGAAGAGTCCGCTGCCGCTGTTGGTTGTTTCGTGGTCGAGGAGCCAGCGTTTGCGTTCGAGCCCGCCGCCGTAGCCGTGGAGGGTGCCGTCGCTTGCGATGACGCGGTGGCAGGGGACCACGATGCTCACGCGGTTCTGCCCGTTGGCGAGCCCGACTGCTCTTGCCCCGCCCGGATTGTCGAGGCGGGATGCGAGTTGGCCGTAGGAGAGTGTTTGGCCGTAGGGGATTTTGATGAGTGCGTCCCAGACTCTGCGTTGCCAATCTGAAGCGGGGCAATCGAGGGGGACGGTAAACTCGGTGAGTTGTCCTGAGAAATAGCCGTCGAGCTCGGATTCGAGTAGATCGAGGAGTGGGTGGTTGCCCTCGATCATCTGGCATCCGAAGGCGGTTTCAAGTTCACTCTGTTCACGCTCGGTCCGGTCCGGGGAGCCCATTTCGAGCAGGCAGATACCGGTGTCGGTCGTTGCCCCGCGCATCGGGCAGAGCGGTGTTTGGATGGTTCGCTGGATCAGCATCGTTCCAGTTTAGCCTATTTGGGTCTGCCCGTTCATGTACGGCCTCAACGCTTCGGGGATCGTGATTGTCCCGTCTGCGTTCTGGAACATTTCGAGGATCGGAATCAAGATCCGAGGCGAAGCCGCGACGGTGTTGTTGAGCGAATGACAGAAAGTTGTTGCCCCCTTGCCGCCCTCACCGCCGGTGCGGTAACGCATGTTCAACCGGCGGCACTGGAAGTCGTAGAGCCGGCTCGCCGAGTGGGTCTCGCCGAACTCGCCGCTGGCGGCACCGGCTTTATCAACCTCGCCGCGCGAGGGCATCCAGCATTCGATGTCGATCATGTCGGCGTTCTTGACACCCAGATCGCCCGTGCAGCACTGGAGCAAGCGGTGGGGGAGACCGATGGATTTGAGCAGGCCTACGACGAATCCCATCATCTCCTGATGGTGCTTGCGGGATGTGGCTTCGTCGGCGATGTCAATCACGACCTGTTCGACCTTGTCGAACTGGTGGATGCGGTAGAGCCCAGCCGTGTCCTTGCCCGCAGCTCCTGCTTCTCTGCGGAAACAGGTGGAAACAGTCACATATTTGAGCGGGAGCTTGGATTCGTCGAGGATTTCGTCTTGGTGCAGACCCATGAGCCCGACTTCGCCTGTGCCGGTGAGGTAGAGGTCTTGTCCTCCGCCGCGGGATTCTTCGTTGACTTGGTAGGACTGGTCCTTGCCGCCGGGGAAGAACCCGGTGCCGATCATCGCTTGCTCGCGGACGAGGACGGGGACGCTCATCGGGGTGAACCCGTTTTCGTTGACCATGGTGTCGATCGCGTAGCGGAGGATCGCTTGGTGCAGGCGGGCTCCATCACCAATCAAAACATAGGAGCGTGATCCCGCGATCTTGACGCCTCGGGGGAAATCGACGAGGTTGTGCATCTCGCAGAGCTCGGTGTGGGATTTGGCCGCGAACCCTTTGTTGGCTTCGAACGATTTATCGTAATCCCAGCCATCGGGTGCCCACTTTGAGATTTCGATGTTGTCGTCGCCGGTTTTACCAACGGGGACATCGTCGTCCGGCGGGAGCGGGATCGACATGAGGAGCTCGGTGAGTTCGGGTTCGATCGCGGCGGTCTGCGCATCGAAATCTGTGATCTGTTCTTTGAGTTTGGCGGGGGCCGACTTGATTTCGTCGATCCGCGATTGGATGCCCGGCTTGTCGGAATCACTGGCGGATTTGAGCTGTCCTGAGAGCTGGCCGATCTTCGGGCCGGTCTCTTTGGAGAGCTTCTTTTGCTCCGCTCTGAGGGCTTCTTGCTGGGCTAGGAGCGACCGGCGCTGCTCGTCGAGGACCAAGAGGCGGTCGATATCGACAGCGTAGTTTTTCTTGGCGCAGCCATCTTTGAATCGTTGTGGGTTGTCACGCAGTGCTTTGAGGTCGATCATGGTCCGAGAGTGTAGCTCTTGGGTCAATAAATGGGGTTTTTAGGGGCATAGTTTCCGTAATCGTTGTATGATTCCGTCATGGAATACGGGCCGATCGCTCCATCTTGGATTGTCTTACCACTCGCAATAATCGCGTTGCTGGTGGTCGCGGCCCATTTAATCGTTCTTCGGGAGCATGCGATCGGGAAGATGCCCGAATCTCGACGCCAGATCCGCATGGTGACCGGGTGGGTCATGATGTTCACCATCCCTCTGGCTGCATATGGCTTCGGGATTGTCTCGCCAACCAAAGAACAAGAGTTTCTGACCGCTTGGCTCGCGATTGTTGGGCTGCTTGGGGCGGTCGTCCTTATGGCGTGTGTCGATGCACTGAACTCAATCCGGCTTGCTAGAGTACAGAGCAGGGAGATCCATCAGGAACTCCGAGCACTTCTCACCCAGCAGCCGGAGCATGACGGATGATCCCAGAACACCGCCCGACCCGGCTGCCTGTGTTCTTGGCGTCTGCACTCTCCAAAATCTACTCAATCGGAATCAGCCACCGCAACCGTCAATACGACAAAGGTGATGGTGTAACTGCGCTCGATCGTCCCGTGATCTCGATCGGGAATCTCTCGACCGGCGGAACTGGCAAGACGCCATTGGTTCAGCATGTGGTTCGGACGCTGATCAATACGGGGCACCAGCCGGCCATCGCGATGCGCGGCTACAAAGCACAATCCGGCCAGCCCAGCGACGAGCAGCGCGAGCACATGAATGCGTTGCCCGGTGTTTCTATCGTTGCCCAGCCCAACAGGATCGCTGGACTCGAAGCGTTGTTTGTGACGGATGAAGGCGAAGCAATTGATTGCATTGTTCTTGATGACGGGTTCCAGCACCGCAAGATCGCGAGGGATCTGGACATCGTGGTGATTGATGCGTCGAGGCCGCCGCAACTCGATGCGTTGCTGCCGCTGGGGTTCTTGCGGGAGTCGATTGAGTCATTGGTTCGGGCCGATGTGGTGGTGATCTCGCATGCGGAGATGGTCGAGCAAGAGAAGCTCGGCGAGGTTCGGCGGTGGGTTGATGGACAGATAGATTCCGGGACAGCCGTGGCAGTCGTAGAACACCAGTGGGGTGGGCTGAGAGAATATTCTCCAGACTCAGAAGAACCCAACGAACAGCCATTGGAGCATCTGGACGGATTGGCCGTCGCGGTGATCTCTGCTATTGGTCACCCCGACGCGTTCGTGTCCATGGCCGAACACGCGGGGGTGTCAATCGTCCATCGATGCGATCGCCCAGACCATGACGAGTTCCCCGATGAGGTGCTGCAAGAGTTTGTCCGTGGTGTGAGCCGATCCGGTGCGACCGCGATACTCACGACCGCAAAGGATTGGACCAAGCTCCGGTGTGTTCTTCCGGAATATGCGGCTGATCAGGGGCTTTCGGTTCTGGTCCCCTCGCTGGGAATCGGGTTCAGGAGCGGGCAGTCGGAGTTTGAATCGCGTTGCGTAAACACGGCCAATCAAGATACGGAAAAGTAAGCCGGGAACTAAAGATTACCTTTGTGTCCGAATACAATACGCCATGACTGAGCAACCCAGAATCGGGATCATTGGTGCCGGGGCGATGGGCTCATCGCTCGCGGCCATCACCTCACGGTTCGCCCCAACCGCGATCGTCTGCAGGGAGCCCGAGCGTGCGGCCCAGATCTTTGAGCATGGCGTCCGATGCACCGGGGCCCTCGAAGCCACCGCCCGGCCTGTGATTGTCCGTGATGCTGCGGAACTGGGGGAGATCGGGGGCGTGCAATACCTGTTCATCGCGGTCAAAACGACCTCGCTCCAAGAAGTGTGCGAGGAGCTCGCCCCCCTCCGTGAGAAGATCCGACAAGCCGGGCGTCCTGAGGTCAAGCTCATCTCCTACCAGAACGGGATCGATCCTGGCAAAGCCATCATGGACATGCTGGGAACGACGAAAGTCATGCGGATGGTGTTGCGGTACGGCGCGGTGATCCGTGATGACCAGGGCACGGTGGACATTATCATGCATGATCCGCCGCACTTTATTGGGTGTCTGGACGAATCAATCAAGCCGGACTGCGAGTATCTCGCAGAGAAGTTTACGGAGGTTGGGTTCGGGACTGAGTACCTAGAACGCATCGAGGTTCCGGTATGGGCCAAGGGGATCATCAACGCGGCGATTAACCCGGTTTGTGCTCTGGTCAATGCGGATATCGGATCGGTGTTCGATTCTCCATCACGGGATCTGGTAGTGCGGATGCTCGACGAAGGGGAGGCGGTAGCGCGGGCAGAGGGGATTGAATTGGGAGAGAACTTCCGCGAGCGTGCCCTTGAACTTGCTTCCAAATCAACGCATCATCTGCCTTCAATGGTCTACGACATCCAACAGGGGCGACCATCTGAGGTCGGGCAGTTGAATCGCCAGATTGTGGATCGGGCCAAGGCGTTGGGTGTTCCCGTGCCCACACACGAAACGATTGACGCGTTGATCGAGACATTCGATTGGCAGGTCTATCACAAAGATATGTAAATCAAGTAGATATAGATCTTGCCATTTGTGCCTATTCAAAGGAACTATGTTGGGCCGATGTGGTATACATTGAGTAAGCCCATATGAACACTGCGCAAGACCATCCCGAAGCTTCCAGCGATCTCCCGATCGTGGTGCTCGCCAGTTCATCCCCGCGAAGGCGTGAGATGCTTGCCAATGCAGGGGTTACGCATCGTGTGCACCCCGCGGCGATCGACGACGGCGAGCTCGTCCCCGGTCACGCGACCAATGCCGATCAGTGGGTCGTGGCTCTGGCATATCTCAAAGCAATCTCCAGCTCCCGGACGATTGATGATGCGGATATTGAAGGACAGATGGTCATCATCGGTGCCGATACGGTGTGTGTTCAGGACGGGATGATCATCGGGCAGCCAGACGACCGTGACCATGCACGAGAAATCATCAACCACATGAGCGGCTCAACCCACGAGGTGCTCACCGGGGTCGCGATTTTGGATCCAAGAACCGGCAAGCGGGACCTGTTTGTGGATCGGTCGATCGTGACTGTTGGAAACATCCCCAAAGACGAGATCGAGTCGTATTTGGATACGGAACTCTGGCGGGGCAAAGCCGGGGCGTACAACATCACCGAGCGGCTCGCGGCGGGCTGGCCGATCACCTTCACGGGTGATGAGACTTCGATTGTGGGTTTGCCATTGAGCCGAGTCATCGATCGGGTGGGCTCGTTCTATCTCAACTAACTGAGTTACGCAGCTTGCTTGCCAGATTCGTTGGGCTTGGCGATCCGCCATGCGTTGCGGTCGGCCACGAGGAGTTCGCTGGGGACAGTGGAATCGTCGTTGAGCATGGTAACTTTTTGGAAACCGATGAGTGTTGCGTACTTTGAGTTGGCTTTGGACTGCCAGTAGTGGTCGCCGCCCATGATGCGGTCGTCGTATGTTTCGCGGAGATTGATGATATCCTCTGGGGTGAGGTCTTCGTATTCTTCGACCGTGCGGACGATGGCTTTGGCGATAACTCGTTTGCCTGTGGGTTTGATGTAGATGATGTCGCCCGGGCTGACCTTCCCGAAGGGGGCTCGCCGGTCTTGTCCGAGCCGAGACTCGAGGGACTTGGCCCCGCTCAGGAGCGGGGCGATGTAGCGTGGGTGGACGATCATCAGATGCGTTGTTGGCGTAGAGGGCATAGTCCGTATATCGGACGATTCGGTGTCAATCTTTGGCAAGCGTTCGTATGTTTTGAAACAACCCACCTTTGTGGTCAACCCCCCCAATACCCCTAAGTCGGCTCAGGATTGCTTCATTTTCTCGATGGTCGAGGTGCTCGATAGCCCATCGACGAGGTCGAGGAGTTCGACCCGCCCGCCGGCGGCGATCACAAACTCTGCGCCGACAACGGTTTCGACGCTGTAGTCCCCGCCCTTGACGAGGACATCAGGACTGATCCCCTCGATCAGTTTAATCGGGGTTTCGTCCTGAAACAGGACCACGGCATCGACGCACTCAAGAGCCCCCAGCACGCGGGCCCGGTTTTCCTGGTCATTGACAGGTCGGGTCGGGCCTTTGAGCCCGCGGACGGAGTGGTCGTCGTTCATCGCCACGATCAGCACATCGCCCAGAGCCGCGGCTCTCTGCAGCAGCGAGATATGCCCTGCGTGGATGATGTCAAAGCACCCGTTGGTAAAGACCACCGATTGCCCGGTGTTCTTGGCGGCCTTGGTCATCACGATCGCTTCGTCGAGCGTGCGGAGTTTGCCCCTCGATCCCGCGTTGAGCATCAGTAGTTCGTGGTGGATCTTTTCGATGGGGATCGGGGCGACGCCGAAGATTTCGACTTCCAATCCCGCGGCTGCATTGGCCAGCTTGACAGAATCAACCCAGCCAAGCCCATTGGCTCGTGCAGCAGCAAGCCCAGCGAGCATCATGTCCCCGGCTCCCGTCACATCGTATACACTGCGAGCCTGCGTCGGGATCGAGACCGGCTCGTCAAGATCAGCCCGGTCCAGCAACGCCCCGTGCTTGTCGAGCGTCAGGACAACGGTTTCGAAGTTGTTCTGTGTTCTGAGGTCCTTAGCGATTGCGTGGTTGTCACTCTTCTTGTCAAGAGTGCTCGCAAGCTCGCCCTCGGTGCGGTTGGGTGTGATCGCGGTGGCGCCGGCGTACTTGCTGTAGTCCTTGATCGGTGCGGGATCAACATACACCGGTTTGCCCGCGGCCTTGGCCCGCTTGATGATCGCTTGGCACAACTCAGGGGTGCACACGCCCTTGTTATAATCCTCGATGCACACGAAATCAGTGTCCGCTAGCTTGGCATCGAACTGCTTGAGCAGTTGATCAACAACCGATTGGTCGATTAGTTCAGAGGATTCGAAATCAACCCGGAACATTTTTTGAGCGTGCCGGCCTTGGGCTAGGCCGATCAGGTTTCGTTTCACAGTCGTCGGGCGGGATGGATCGCTGATGATCGAGTTGGCATCGACGCCCTGGTCGTTGAGTGCGTCGGTGAGGATCTTTGAATCGTGGTCTTGTCCGACGACTCCGATCGCGGTGACCTTGCCATGCATCGCGTGGAGGTCCAGGCAAAGGTTTGCCGCGCCGCCGGGTTGGTTTTCTTGTTTGGTGACATGAAGGACCGGGACGGGGGCGTCCGGGGAGAGGCGGTTGGCGATGCCGTAGAGTTGTTGGTCGAGCATGAAGTCGCCGACAACGATGGCGTTGAAGGGTTTCCAGTCGGCGAGTGTGGTCAGGAGAGCTTCCATAGGCGTGTATAAGGGTAGACCGCGGGCACGAAAAAACCCGCACTATTGTTCGTCAAGAGTGCGGGTCAAGGGTTTCGTATAAAACAGGCTTGAATGTGGGCTCAATGGCCCAAATGTTGATTAGCCTTTGCAGTCAGGGCATGCTGCGGCGTCTTTGGCGGCGCAGTCAGCACAGCAGTACTTGCCGTCGGTGCAGTTTGGGCATGAGAAGGTGGAGTTTGGGTGGCTGCATGCCTGCTTGCCAGCACAGCATGGTTTGGTGCAATCAGCACCGCATGCTTTGGCACTCTTGCCAGCACAGCAAGGCTTGGTGCAGCCTTCTTTACATGCAGCGGCTTTGCCGTCTGCACAAGCCTGTTTGGCGCCATCAGGGCAGCTCTTGGCCTTGGCGTCTTTGCAGTGAGCCTTTGAGCCGCTTGCACAGTCGGCTGCTTTCTTTGAGCAATCTTTCTTCTTGTCGCACTTGGCGCTGTCATCACACTGGGCAGTGGCGCAGGCCTTGGTGTTGCCGGTGCGTTCTGCACGCTGGGCCATGGTCTCGCAACCGGTCATGACGACAGTAAGAAGTGCAGCACCGAGGACGGCTTTGATTGTGTTATTCATTGGGGTACATCTCCAGATTAGTTCTTGGTTTGTGTGAAACGAAACCCCTGTCATGTGCAAGCCGAGTGCGTGCGCGCGGGGTGATAGATAATCGCTCAGTTGACCCTATGAGTCAAGGGTTATAGGAGATTTGGATGTCAATAGTTCAGGGCGGCGTACTCGGGTTCTAGCAAGCCGTTGTTCAAGTCGCCAGCGTGCTACAGCGTTGTGGTCGCCACTTGTGAGTACCTCAGGTATCTCCATGCCCTTCCAGGCTTGCGGACGCGTGTAATGAGGGCAATCCAGCAGCTTTGCGCCGGTCGGAATACGAAGGCCTTTGAGAGCCTTAGGATCGATCACAGAGCCGTCAGGGTTGGTGGTGTTGGCTTGCGAAAATGAATCCTCCGCCGCTGAGTTCTCGTGTCCCAGTACGCCCGATAAAGTTCTTGTCACTGAATCAATCAAAACCATCGCCGCGAGTTCTCCGCCGGACAATATATAGTCCCCGATGGAAATTTCTATAGGGTCCAAACGCTCGATGACCCGCTCATCAATCCCCTCGTAATGACCCGCGATCATCAAAAGCCGAGGCTTGGTCGCGAGTGATTCGACAAGATCCTGGGTGAGCGGCCGACCTTGCGGGGTCAGGTAGATCCGTGTCGCTGGACGAGGATCGGTGGCTTCTACAGCGGTTACCGCGTCCCAGACCGGCTGGCACATCATGACCATGCCCGGACCGCCGCCGTAAGGACGATCATCGGTTTTGCGGTGCTTGTCGGTGGTGTAATCGCGGATATTGGTAGCATGGAGCTCCAAAAGGCCCATTTTCTGGGCTCTACCGGGAATAGAAACACCCATCGCGCCGGGCGACTTGGTGTCGAACATCTCAGGAAAGGTTGTCAGTACATCGATCCGCATGGGCAATGATAGTGGGGGATCCCAGAAAAGTTCGGAAGATGCTCAAACGGGTGGACTTACCGAGTGGACTTCATGGACCGGGGGGCCAACCATTCTCTTCCCAGCGGACGCAGACAGCACCAAAGGTTGGCGCAGTCGAGGGATTAAACCGGTACCAGACAATGGTTTGAGATCGGTACCGCTGGGTAAACCTCCCGCCCTCATTACGAGTGGATCGGGCTTTGAAAGGATAACCACCATGGTTCGTCTCCGTATGCAGCGATTTGGCCGCACTCACCGCCCCTTCTACCGCATCAATGCGATTGATCAACAGACCCGCCGCAACGGCCGCGTCCTTGAGAACCTCGGTCACTACGACCCGATGTGCAAGGATGAAGACAAGCAGGTCGTTCTCAAGATCGAAGAGATCAAAGTCTGGCTCTCAAAGGGTGCACAGCCATCGGACACCGTCCGCGACATGCTCGGCAAGGCCGACATCCTCGAAGGCGATATGAAAGCCAAGTGGATCTCGGATCGCGCCACCAACATGAAGCGTGGCGAGTGCAAGAAGGCCCGCAAGGAAATCGAAGGCATCGTTGCTTCGCTCGAGAAAATGGCCGGCGACTCAGAAGCTGACCTGACCCCGTTTGTCAACAGTGCTAAGAAGGCATTCAACATGGTGAAGAACACCCTGTCGCTCGCCAAGGACGACGAGGCCGCCAAGTGCCTCGCCGCCGCCAAGGACGCAATGTCCAAAGCCGAAGCCGCCAAACCAGCCCCGGCACCAGAGCCAGCCGCTGAAGAAGCCGCCGAGTAAGCCTGTCCAGTTTAAAGTATCATTGAAATGCCCGTTTCGACGGGCGTTTTTTATGCACTGGCCCCACGCGAGGTCACTTGTGTGGTAGGCTGGGGGATTGGAGAACGAAGGTCTTTCGAAACCACATGGAGGTGGATGGCATGATGAAATCAATTGTATTAGGTTGTCTTGGAATCATATTTTCGATGGCGGGGATTGCGGGTGCCCAGCCTATTTCGTACCAAGGGCATTTGCTTGACGGCGGCATGCCAGCTGAGGGATTGTACGATCTTGAGTGCCGGGTGTTCGATGCTGCAGTTGATGGCAATCAGCTCGGGCAGACGGTGGTGATTGATGATTTACTGGTGAGCGGTGGGTTGTTCAGTGCCGAGTTGGACTTTGAATACGAGTTTGATGCTGCGAGTATGTTCTTTGAGATCTCGCTGCGTCCCGGGGCGAGTGTAGATTTGCACGATGTCCTCCTGCCTCGTCAGCAGATTCTTCCAGCTCCCACCGCGATCAATGCGACATTTTCAGTGCTGGCCCAAAACTTAACGGGGACGAACTGGAGCGACGGCGGAGTTTCTGCATTCGAGGGCGGCTTGCTTCTCTTTGGGGAGGGAGATGATCGGGCCATTATCAATAGGCCTGATGCGTTGACCGCCGACGAGTTCTTTGGTGTTCATGTCACCAGCACACTGACGGGTGGAATGATGGTTTCAAACGAGGATGCCTTGGGTGTTCCTTCGGTTTCATATGCGGTCGCCGGGGCGGTTGGTGCAACCCATTCATATGCAGCGATCGGGGAAAAGGGGAGTGAAGTGGGGACTTGGGTGCTTGATGTTGGAGGATCCGTTGCCTTGGAGGCAACTTCAGCGGGTGTTGCCTCGCCTCAGTTCCGGTACCCAACTTCAAAGACTCAAGCGGTGACGGTTGCTGGCGATGTATTCCACAGTGCACTGGGGACCCCATTTATTGCGTCTTTCTTTGGGGGCGGGGCATACCTCACTACGCCAGGCAGCAACGATCCATTAGTGGCCCCGATTCTGTTGCCGCATGGGGCGACGATTACCAGGCTCGTCGGACGCCTCGAGGACAATGTCCCGGCGGCTGATATTTCAATCACGCTCACCGGAGCCCAGAGTGATGGAAATCTTGTTGCCATCGCGGCAGTAGACACCGGTGGTGTTACTCCCGCTGCGGGGATTCAGTCGCTCGCCTCAATAGAAATCACGAAAGGTTCGGATGTCGTTGATAATTTTACAACGGGGTATTACATCCGTGTCTTTAGCACATCGTGGCCCGGTGATAGCACCATGCGGGTTTGGTCGGTGACCGTTGAATATACAATCGATGGACCAAACTAGAAATCACCGCCAGTCGACAACAATCTTCCCAAACTGCTCGCCCGCCTCAAGGCGTTCGTAAGCTTTCCTGCAATCGCTAGGCGAGAAAATCTGATCCACAACGGGTTTGAGTGAGCCGCAGTTGAAAAGCGATGCGACCTCTTTGAACTCTTCGTTGGTTCCCATTGTTGAACCCAATATCCGGAGCTGGTTCCAGAAAATGCGGGCAAGGTCGGTCGTCGCGTCGGGGCCTGTCGTGCAACCCGGCGTGACATACGCCCCGCCGCGAGCGAGTGATTTAATGCAGTTTAGATGTGCGGCTTTCCCGACAGAATCCACGGCCATATCCACGCCGCGCTTGTTCGTCCATCCACGCAGATCCCGCGACCAATCCTGGCCCTCATCAAGAATGGTGTGGTCTGCCCCCAGCTCGATTGCTTTGTCTAGTTTCCATTGATGCCGCGATGTGACAGCGACCGGGCAGCCCATGTGCTTGGCAATTGCGAGTGCAGATGTTGCCACCCCACCCCCAATACCGGTGATCAGCACCGATTGGCCGGGGCGAAGGTTCGCTTTGGTGACCATCATTGAATAGGCGGTCAACGCACAGAGGCCGAATGCCGCAGCTTGGGCGGGATCGGAATCATCCGCGATTGCTGCTAGATTCTCAACTGGGCAGGAGAACATCTCGGCATGGGCGCCAAAGTGGTGCTCGCCGATCAGCTCGTAGTTCGGGCACATGCTCGATGCGGGCGGATCATTCGGTCGGTTCTTATCAGGCACAACGATCGCCGCATTGTAGATGACCCGCTTTCCGATCCATGATTCATCGACGCCGGGTCCAACCCGGAGAACCTCGCCGCAGCCGTCACATCCTGAGACGCGGGGGTAATCCAGCTTGAGACCCGGGACACCTCGGCCGACCCAGAGGTCCATATGATTGAACGCAGAACACAGTGTTTTGATGGTCACCTGGCCCTTGCCAGGATCAGCGGGGTCGGGCCAATCAGACTTGAGGGTGATGTTCGGGGCGACAGGACTGGCTTGTTTTTCGACTACGATGGCTCTCATGACGGAGTTTAGGGCCAAATATTGGTTGAGAGAGGTGTTTGAGGCGGCTTAACGGCGATTCAGGCTCGACTCTCAATACCCGAGGGCCTACCCTTGCGGTCCCGCTTGCAAGTGCAGGCGCACCAGAGGATTGACTTATGGACACGCAGAAACTCATCGAATCCGTCAACGCCGAGGCACTCAAAGCGGATCTACCCCGTTTCGATGTTGGCGACAACATCAATGTCCATGTGCGGATTGTTGAAGGTCAAAAAGAACGCATCCAGGTCTTTTCTGGGACACTGATCTCCCGCAAAGGTGCCGGCATCAACGAGATGATCACCGTCCGTCGTATTGTTGGCGAAGTTGGTGTCGAGCGGACCTGGCCTATGAACTCACCGATGATCTCCAAGATCGAAGTGATCCGTCGTGCCGATGCCCGCCGAGCGAAGCTGTACTTCCTGCGTGACCGCGTTGGTAAGTCCCGTCGCCTCCGCGATCGCCGTCGTGGCATGAAGCATGTCGAAGGCATGTCAGTCGTGAACAAGTAAGCGACTCAATAAACCAAGACAAGCACCCGTTTCGAGCGGGTGTTTTTTTATGCACACTCAGAATGACCGAATCTTCACATCGTTGATAGCGGGGAATTTTTTTCGCCACTGGTGAACCAGTGAAGGATCAATCTCGACGCTCAACACATCTTGCTGGTCCTTGAGTTCTCCGAGGATTTCACCCTTGGGCCCGATCGCGATTGTACCACCCGCGTAATGCAGACTCGGGTCATCCCCGCACCGATTGATTCCCAAAACGAACGCCTGATTCTCGATAGCACGAGCAATTAGAAGCGTACGCCAATGGTGCTGTCGTGCGACCGGCCAGTTGGCTCCCAGTACAAACATCTCGGCTCCCCCGGCAACACATTTGCGGAACAGTTCAGGGAACCGCAGATCGTAGCAGATTGCCGGGCACACCCGGATCGCGTTCTTGTCGGCTCCCAGTGTGTACTCAAAGAGTTCACTGCCCCCCTGATATGCTTCGAGTTCCTTCCCGATCGAAAACGGATGGATCTTGTAGTATTCGCAGATCGGATCGGTCGATCCCGGCCCCATCACAGTGGCGCAGTTCAATGCGTGCTCAGAGTTCGGAGGCATGATGGCTCTGGACCCATGGACAAGGCACCCGGTTTCGTTAGCGAGCTCGGCAAGGAACGCGATGGTCCGGCCGCTGGAATCACACGAGTGTTGTGTGTTGAGTGTAAAGCCAGAATCAAAGAGCTCCGGTAGTGCGATCAGATCGCCGGCCTGTGTGTTTGCTGAATCGATAAGTGAACAAACGCGTTCGAAGTTTGCTTCAGGTGATTCCCACTGGATGTCAAGTTGGACAAGATGTGCACGCATAGTAAATCCTAAGGTTGATCAAAGATAAACCACTCCGGGGGCGGCCGTGAATATCAATGCGATTTCAATCGCAGTTTCTTCGAGCCCATACATCGATGCAGCAGCTGTCCGATACGCATTCATCTGAGGCTGATGTTTCATAGCAAACTCAGCGAGCTTGCTCGCTTCGAGTCCTCTAGCACCGCGATCCGTTTTGTAATCAATAATCTGGGCATTGATTACGCGGGTGCCATCCCGTCCAACCACAAGCCGATCAAAGCGTCCCTGAACCAATCGTTCTTTCCCGGGCTTGCCCATTCGCACCGCAAACGGGCGCTCGTGGTGGACGCATGGGGGCATCGAGTTTGAGTCTGGGTGATTGGTGATCCATCGTTGTAAGTCAAAGATTTCTTGGATCGGACCAGATTCGACCGCCCGGTTGAGTTCCTTGAGAGCCTCTTTGATCGTGTCAGGATCATGCCCAGTCCGCGTGAGTAAATCATACAGTTCAGCATCGTCAGGCTTGGTGCCAAGCCAATCAAACTGTTCAAAGGCCGCATGGACACATTCGCCGTAATCGCGGGCAGTCTGACCAAAGTCCGGGTTACAGAGCAGTGAAGCCGCGGAAACTTCAGTTGTGTTGTGCTCAGACGAGGGTGCGGCCGCCATAAGTTGTCCCGCGCGGAGTCGCTGGGGTGCTTTGATTCGGAGTGTAACAGGAATCGGCGGTGGGGCATTGGTTTGTGTGTTCTCGGTTTGGATCCCTTCGGGCCAGCCTTGATCGCTCGCAAGTTCATACAGTGTTGCTCCAGGTGAAGCAGCCAAATCAGGCGATAGTGCGGCACGGATAAAGTGCGCGGGTTTGAGTGAATACTTTCCCACTGGGTCCCCGCTCAGGCCTTCTCTGTCAGAAGGGACAACCATCTGCAATGAGACTTTGGCGCGGGTCATCGCGACATACAAGCAGCAGAGTTCCTCATTTATTTGGCCAATCATGGATTGGTCGTAGATGTCCTTGAGATCTGGATGAACGGCTCGCATCACCTCGCTGGGATACCGAGTGACCCTGGTGATCGGCCCGAGGGGTACATCCCGTTTCGATAAAATAGTATCAGGCCGGATCTGCCATGATTGACCAAGCAGTGGCATCACAACCACATCGAACTCGAGCCCCTTGGAACGATGGATCGTGATGATCCGCACGGGGGCGTGGCCCGGCTCATCGATCTTTCGGCTCTGGGCAACCATCGCGAGCGTCGCCGCTCCGGGTCTACCGTTGTCTTGGAGCTGGCCCGCGAGTTCGATGAGCTGGGTAAATCGGGTGAATCCGCGTTGATCCATCGAGTGGGCAGTCGCCTTGAGCCACTGGGTGAGCACGGGGACACATCCCTGCAATGAGATTTGGCGGCGAAGATCAGAAGTCACGCTTCCGACCCGATTGGGATTGTCGAGCCCCACGATATTCCCCAGCGGCGTTGAGCGGACATGATACAGTGCCGCCGAGTTTGACGGATGGTCGATCAGTTCTAGCATGGACACGGCCGCGGCCACAGAAGGCGCGTCGACCAGCGGATTCCCCCGATCTTCACAGGCGTCAATTCCTAATTTCTTAAGCATTCCCAGCAGCGGATAGATGTGCTTTCCCTGACGCACAAGGATCGCGATTGATGCATCGGGTGATTGGGCCCTGGCCTCAGCCACACGCCCGGCGCACGACCAGAGAACCCTTTGGGTGTCGTCTGATTCATCTTCTTCATCACCATCAGCGACACTCAGGCTGACATATCCAGGGAGTTCTTCCTTGGCTGCCTCATGCGTTTCATAGTCAGTGTCCCAGTTTGTGGCGGCCAGGGCACCAACCTCTTTGGAGTTCATTGCGTCGTTGCTCTGAAGGTCGCCAAATACAGCGTTGACCGCATCGAGGATAACCGGCGATGATCGCCAAGACTTTGAAAGTGATTTCTCGCCAAACACTTCCCACCGGTTTGTCAGAGCTCCCAAAAGCTTGGGTTCGGCCTGCCTCCATGTGTAGAGCGATTGCTTGATATCACCAACAACAAATACCGATCGTCCCTCAGATTCTTGACTCAGGAGCTCGTCAATAATTGGTTCGATCAGGTTAAACTGAGGCATAGAGGTGTCTTGAAACTCATCGAGCATCACATGCCGGATCGAAGCATCAAGACGGTAGTACAGGTGTTCGAGCTCGCCGGTGACTCCCGCTTCATTGAGCAAGCGGGGCGGGTCTTCGTAGCTCAGTCGTCCGCTGGACATCTTGGCCGCTCTGTACGCATGATCAAAGCGACTCATCAGGGTGAAGACAGCCTGTGTTCGGTTGATATGCTCCTGGCTAAGCACATAACGGGCATGTTCAACGATTGGTTTGAGTGACTCAAACAAATCGGCAGTGATATCAAGCCTGTGGTAGGTAGGGGTGTCTCCCGTGAGAATCCCCTTAAGAACAACCCCGCCGAGTCCGCCGCCGAGCATATCGGCCCATGAGCAGGTCCGGATCGTGCCGATGCATTTGGATTTGGCATTAGCCCAGTGCCCGTTGGGCTTCCCGGTGGATTTCGATGTTGGAATCGAAGCCCTTTCAACCTCGGTTAGTGCGATGTCCAGATCGGCGGTGCTCATCTGGTGTCCAACGGGCTCGATGGTGTTCCAAATCGTTGCATCCGCGTTGGTGGCCATGTACATCGCATACCCATATCCGACGGCTTTCATGATCGCGCTGTGGGTCTGCATCTGAACCCGCTCGCCCTGTAGGGACCGAAGAAACTCCACCATTTCACTGCTCGAACATTCATGGATTGCCTGATCGACACTTTCTTCCCGCAGTGATTCTTCTTCATCGTCTTCGATAAGCCTGTAACTCATCGGGAGTCCAAGCTCGAGGCTAAACGAGCTGGCCATCCTTGAAAAAAAAGAATCGATGGTCATGATCGACAGACGATGGAGCTGATGGACAAGAAGAGTAAGTACATGATCGCATTGCTCATGTGAAAGATCAGGGTCATTGACCGCGGTTCGGAGTTCTGAAAGAGAGCCCTCATCAAGCACACCCGCACTGAGCCGGCCGAGCACCCGGTGCAGAATTTCACCTGCCGCGGCCCGTGTAAAGGTCGTCGCCAACATCCCAGATGGATCTTCCCCAGAAAGGAGGTGGGCTATAAATGAGCTGGTCAACTCGTAGGTCTTCCCTGATCCAGCAGAGGCACGCACGATCGTGTGCGGGGAGGTTGATTCTGAAATCGGTTGATGATTCAAAGAGCCACCCCCGTTTCCTCAGTCTCAGATTCGCGAACCTGCTCATGCCCGCCGACATCAAACCGTTGACCCGTTATAAACCCTAGTATGCCTGCATCTGGCGGAGAGTCACCTAGATCCAGAACATCGCCCGGCGACATCTCCCGAACCCTCCGGATTATTTGGCGAGCGGTTTCATCGGCGGAGTCCAGCTCGTCTTGATCCCAATCGGCAAACTTCCAGACCTCCTCATCTGCGATCGAAGGCAACCCCGCGTACCCGAGCAAGAGTTCATGGTTTCCGACGAGTTGATGAACAAGAAACCGGTAAAGCGGGAGCTGCAGCTTGAGCCAGGTGTCTTTCTTCTGATGTGCTTTGAGAGCATCCTCAACTTTGCCTGTTTTATAATCGATCACCGCGAACCGACCGTCCTCGTGGGTGTCGATCCGATCAATCTTTCCACTTAATCCCATCGGGACTCCGTCGACCAGGATCGAGATCTGCGAGGATTTTTCAGGCGACCATTCCGTGTGAGCAATGCTCCAGCCTTGACGCCGTCGCAATGCCTGCTGGGTCGCAAACCACCCAAGCCGGGGGTGAAGGAGCTGCGTTTGGACAGCAACCGCAGCCGTGGGCATTGTCCCGAACTGCGATTTGGTTTCTAGATCGAGCAGATGAATCAATGCATCATTGATCGAATCGGGGTCATCGAGATTACGCATCGTTTCGTCTTTGCCGAACGCTTCGAGTATCGAATGGATGAGTGACCCTAAATGTGAAGGCGAAAGTTCGCGTGTACCGGTATCAATCTCTCGAAGCCTGAGTTTGCGTTCAAGATACCATTGGGCGGGGGAACGCAGAAAGGCATCAAAATCCGTCACGCTCATCGATTCCGGTGCAACATAATCCCCACATACCCGCAGGGTCTTCCTGTATTGATTGCATAATCCATGGCCCGTTTCCTTTGCCAGAGAGTGTCTAGAAGGCTGATCAACCGACGGATCCACAAACCGTCCAAGGCGTTTGGCAAGCGCAGCACCCGATGCCCTCAGTAGCAATCGGCTTGGGGTGACCGGGTCGTTCTTGTCGCCATTTCTGGCGCACATGAACACCGCGTCCCGCGAGGCATGGATCCCCGTCATCAGGAATGTATCACGGGCAAGGCGATCATCATTGGTGCTCATTGAGAGCTCGTTTCTTAGCGAGCCCGGAAGCAGCGGGTCATGAGTCACCGAGCCTGGTACGCACGATTCACTCATCCCAACCACGATGCAAATCGGCGACGGATCGAGCGGGAGCTCGAGCCACCCAAGCGTCTCGATAGCGTCCCGATTTATGTTCTCTGCTAGCATAATCTCGCCGAGCCGATCAAGAATCAGTGCCATCGCCGATTGCGAACTGGTCACAGGCATCAACTGGCCAGTTTTATCCGCGTCGTTGATTTCATCGAGCGTCCGTCGAATCGCTTTGAGCCCTTCGATTGTTGGACCATCGTGCTGGGACTGAACATCAAGCTCAATATCCTTATACAAATGTCCCAGTGTATCTGAGAGCCGGTTCGCCCACTCGACAACAGTCCGATCTTGTCCAGGCGATACGAGCAGTGGCTCAAGCAACTCAGAGATTACTCTGATTACAAAGGCGACCTGCTCTTGAAGCTGTGGATGAGCACCAGCAGGGACTTGAATTGTGTTGGTCAGCATATGATCTTGGTGTATCTGATCAATCGCACTGAGCCACCATGCCGCGGGTCGCGTGTTGTCGGGTTCAGAATCAAAATATTGAGTTGCAATAGCATGTTCGGTCACTGGGTGCCTTGAAAGGTCAGCGAGTGAATCGAAGGTCTGATTTCTCAGATAGGCTTGTAGTAAAGCAATGAGCTGCCCCGGGGGTGTACTCGATGCGTTCTGTCCCATCGGCGCGTGGAGCTCGATCCCGAGATTGGGGCCGGCTAGGCTCGCGTGCTGACGGAGCGAACCGATCAGTGTTTCGTCAGCGAGCCCGATGACGCATGATGATGAATCGATTGCATCATTCCCCATTCGTTCTCCCCGCAGTGCGAGTTGGGCCAATGCCTGCTCGCACATATCCGAAGGGGTGTCTTCAAAGAGAATACGGTTTTCATCAATATCAATGTCTGCTTTGAGCCATTGATCCGTGAGTACACATCCATACTCATCAAAGCGATCGGCCAGGATTTCTGGAGCAAAGATCAATGAGTCAACTATGCACCCCGCCAGTTCAACCGCACTTCGAGCGATCGAACCCAGCTCCGGTAGGCCAATAAAAATGAATTGTTGAGCACTGCTGTTCGCCAGCTCATCATCGAAAGAGTGATCCAGTGCGACTAACCGATCGTCAACGATCCCGAGCCCTTTGAGTATGCGCTCGTAATGATCCTGAACATCCCCAAGTGCGTCCCATCGTTCCGATTCAGTTTCATCGAGAATCAGGGCACCACGATCGGCTACCTCATTGATCCTCAACCCGGCATCGCAGAGTTCGTCCGATAAACCCCCGATCCAGCCACCGATCCCGATCCACTGGTCCCAATCGTCTGGTTCTGGAGCGTTTGGAAGGAGCCCTGTGAGTTTGCTGGCATCAATGGATTGGATTGCTTCGATCCAAGCAAGTCTTTGGGAGATCGGAGAAGCGTGGGTTCCCAGCCCTCCAGATAACCCAGCCCCAACAATATTGATCATTGATGCAGGGATTTCAAGTGGGGTCAGGGTGATCGGAGGAATCAGGACACAGCCATGCTTTTCGGAGAGGTCAACAAGATTGCCCAGCAGTGCCCGCGCAGCCCTTCGTCCCGGGAGGACGACATGGAGATCGCTCAGATCCAGCTCAGAATCTTGGAGATAGCGATCAAGAATCCATCGAGCCGCGTTGTCGAGCGATGGTTGATCCCAGCCTAAAAAATGTCGTGTACACCGAATATCCATGATCATCATAGTAGGTGATTGTTGGGCATCCCGCATCACGCGAAATTCCATCAAAGTAAAATACACAAACAGGTAAATGTTTGAAAATCAATGAGAAAACAGCCCACACCTTATACATCCCGATAACGCCGAAATTCGGCATAAAACCAGACAAATTCCGATGTGAAAAGCCATTTGTCGTGTATGCTGGTTGAGTCAGCCGTATCCTAACCGACAATTGGCATTTGCCTATTCGCTTTCAACACATTGACCAGAACACCACAATCGGATCCATCCGATTTGTGCTGCGGAGAGTTGTTCGTATGAAGCCATCCAAAAAAACCATGTCCATTTCTGCCACGCAAACCATGTTCCTGTTGCTCGCAACAGCGGGCACAGCGATCGGGGCCGATCAGTACGATCCGCCAGTGAGCTACTACAGCGGTGCTACAGGTACCGGATCAACCCTCAAGTCACAGCTGACCAGCGCTATGTCTGCAGGTCATATCCAACGCACCTACGGCGATTTTCGCGTAATGTCGCGATCAATCGACGAAGACCCCAATGTTCTCGGAAATATCCTCTTGGTCTACAACGGGGCCTCGGTTTCCGCGATCTGGGATCAGGGTTCCACCTGGAACCGCGAGCATGTCTGGCCACAGTCTCGCCAGCCGGGAAGTGCCTCAAACTCGGCTCGTGGCAACCTGGGCGACCCGCATGCCCTCCGCCCCGCAAATCCCTCCATTAACTCCTCCAGAAGCAACAAACCCTTTGGAATGGCAGCAACAATCGGGGGCTTCGGAAGCCTCGGGACATACTACTTCCCAGGCGATGTAGACAAGGGCGATATCGCCCGCAGCCTCTTCTATTCCGATACTCGTTGGACCTCACTGGGGCTCTCGCTCGTTAACGGGTTGCCCTCAGGCAACCAGATGGGCGATTTGAACGCCCTTCTCGCTTGGCATTACCTCGATGCACCAGACACCTTTGAACGCCGTCGCAACCACGCGGTGTCCGATGTGGCCTACAACCCGTTCTTTTTCACCAACAACCGAAACGCCTTTATCGATCACCCAGAGTATGTCTGGTCGATCTATGTCGATCAGAGCAACGATTCGACCCTCTGGCTTGGCGGGGCTGCAAACGCTGATGGCTCCTCAGCAATGACCGTAGAGTTCAACGCTCTCGTAGGAGGCTCCCTTGCCTCAGTCCCCGTCACCATCAACAAAAACGGCAGCGATGGCACCTATTACACCGTAACGCCGTCAGCAGGCATTGAAACCTCCGTCTGGGGCAATCCGAATGCGTTCCCCATGAACACCCCCAGCGATTCGAGCCAGTTCTCGATTTCATTGCCAGTTGGCGCGTCCGACTCAGCCTCGATTTCCGTCGAGCAGGTCGTCATCGACAACCTCGATGTCACCACCCAAGGCGGGGCTGGCAACGGTCATAACGACGGCGATGACATCATCACCGTTGAAATCAACATCTTCAACCCATCAAATGGCTCTTTAGACTCTGGCAGTGATCTCCATGAGATTAACATCGACTTTGGTCTAATCGCTCTGGGGGCTGGAAACGCTATGCAGAACATCGAGTTCGTCAATATCGCGGAATCCGGAACAGGCGCCCCGATGGATGTCCAGTTTGTTTCTGCCACCGGCGATACCGCGGTGCTGACCACAGATTTCTCATCGGTCACATCAATCCCGGCTCAGTCAAGCCAGAGCATTCAGGCAATCCTCTCAGACGCTGCTGCTGGCTCATTCTCGGCGACCTATACCTTCAGAGCGGTCAACGACGAGTCGCTCTTTGGACCGACAGCTGCCGGTGATGATCTTATTGTGAACCTCATCGGTGAAGTCGCCATCGTGTCCTGCGGCATAGCTGACTTTGCACCACCACAAGGTCAACTCGATTTCTTCGATATTGCCGCCTTCCTCACGGCATTCGTGAACTCGGACCCAGCCGCCGATCTCAATGGCGATCTGAACTTTGACTTCTTCGATATCTCAACATTCCTCACCGCGTTCTCGGAGGGGTGCCCGTAATACCTCATTTGGTTCAGGTGCCGAACAATCCAATCTACAGAATGAACTGAGTTCAATCTTCGCGGCTCCAGAGCTTCAGCTCTGGAGCCGCTCTTGTAATTGGAAAGCCCATCGCGATCCTCATCTGATCGATGCGACAAAGCCGGTGATTGAGATCAGGCACGACTAGGCAATGGTGGGGTGTTGAATCTGGGTGTAAAAAAACAGCGTTCCATTCGGAACGCTGCTGAAGATGATTCATAAGGCTTTGAAAGTTAGAGCGGTCTTGTTGGTGGGTTGCTGTCTGAAGCGTCTCGTGTCCCTGGGACAGGGCGTCCACCGATGTTCGAGTCGCTGTTGCAGAATCCAGGTCTAAACATACCAAGGTATGCTTGGATATCAGCAAAGTCGACTGATCCGTCGCCTGAGAGATCGGCACGGAAGTCACCGGCGTTAAACCAGCTTAGGAATAGATGAAGGTCAGAAATATCGATCACGCCGTCAGCGTTCAGATCTGCTGGACAAGAAGTCGCACCAGGATCACATCCCAAGAATGGTTCGGCAGCGATGTCGGTGCCGAAGATTTTGATCCGGAATGCGGCGAGCTTCTTCGTTTCTCTGATCGTGCTCCCAGGGACACCAATTTCGCCAAGATCGAGGAGCAAATCTGCCCCCGGCTCGGTCGCTGGGTCAGCACCCACCTCAGCCCCTTCAGGATTTGCGGTGTCAGGGCCGTAGTCCCGGATATTGACCATCCAAGTTCCGCCCGAGACTTCGCCCCAGTGCTTATGTGTCAAGAACGGGTGCTGGTAATAAGCATAATCCGTTCCATTAAACTGGCCTGAACCAAAGACACCATCGAGTTCATCGTCATTTAGGGCATCGGTGGTCATCCCAGTGAGATTCTGAGTCGTAGGTAACGCGAGTATGGATCGAGTTCCCGTAGGGCTTACAATATCGATATAGAGGTCATTACTGCCTATCCCTTCGAGTGTGAGCTCAACAATAATGTTCTCGATCTTTAGATTCTGTCTGACGCAGAACTGGAACTGTGTGTTGTCACCGGGAATCAGGTTCGCGGCACCCGTCACTACAGGAATTGTCCCGTTCGCTTCGGGGTCAGGATCCGAGAAGGTTGCGTCTTCAATATCGCCTCCTACTCGTGGATCGCCTTCGCCGTCTGGTACTGGTGCGTCGTCATCATTGACATCTCCGATGAGTCCACTGTCAAGCAAAATGAGTTGTGGTACCCCCGGCCAGGTCTTCGCTTTCTGGATTGCCAGATTGGCGTCAACTACACCGAACCCGTACTGATCAGAGTGGCGAATCGCTTGATTGACAATCGGATCGGTCGGTGGAACAGTAACAGGTGGAGTTGCGTTGTTATAAAATGCGGAGTTGGGCTGCCAAAAGGAGGTGTTGCCGCCCACGCCAGTGTCGGGGAAGTAATAAAAGCGGGTGCTATCAAAGTTTGGCCATTTATTCGCCGGGGCTCTCATGCTTTCTTGGATTGATTCGAAGAAGATGTGCTGAATATCACGCACTTTCAGGTTGGGATTCGCCTCAAGCATGAGTGCGATAATCCCGCCAGTAATGGAGGCACCAGTGGTGTTGCCGATAATAGTAAAGCCAGCGGCCGGCAAGAGTCCAATAGGGCCTTCGCCTGAAACGGATCCTGGAGGTTGTGTGCCAGCAACAATGGTGGCGATTCCCCGGCCTGAGATAGCCTGGCTGAGAGACCAGAACTCATTACCGGTGCCAGCATAGACAGAAGCAAAAACTCCAGGGCCAATGGCTCCCAAGCTGTCAATATTGCCATCTTCTGACACAGAGTTCATGATCAATGAGTTGCGACCATTGGCCAGTGGGTATTGGTGTGTTTGGCCACCGACATAGAAGGGGCCAGCTACAAAGCTGTTGGATAAGGAAACGCCAACCTGATTGGTAATGACTGTCACTATTGGCGGGTCACCCGGATTAGGACCTGGAGTTATTACCGGTTCAAAGACATCCCAAGGCTCTGAGGTGAAGTTGTATGGATCAGCGAGGAGGTTTCTTGGTAAGTTGTTGAAAAAGTCAAACGAAGATCCTGTACCAAAGACATGGATAGTGCCCTTGCGTCCACGCCCGAGACGGGTAGAGTTTTTAAATGAATCCGAGACAAACTCATCCTGCCGATTCTCGTTGTATCCGGCTCCAGGGGAATCAAACTCATTGATGATTTGATGGACCTTGATATCAATCGTGTCCATTTTCCATTCGTAGCCTTGGGACTCAAATAAAGGTGTAGGGCCCCGAAATAAACTCGCAAGCGTCGCACCCGGCGAAACCCCCTGGAGGTCATTGATCGTCACAGGGCTATTCCGTTCGGCGACAAGAATGCCGGCTTCCCCTGTCATGAATGTGCTGTCGTTGTCAAGAATCGGATCAAAGGTCTGCGAAAGATCAAGCCGGTACCCGCCGGTTCTACCCGCGATGTTGACGAGTTCGGTGTGGTCTACATCAACATGAATTCGATTATTAACTGATGCGTACCCGATGGTTACGCCGGCACCGGTGAGCAGGTCAGTGCTGAAGATGGATTCGAGGATGTTGTTGTCGTGTTGTGGGATAATACTATTTGCAAAGTGCCACTGCATAGTGGGGATACTGCTGGGATTTGTGCCGGTGTCAACAGAAACGACACCAATATTTGCACGGGCATCTGGCCGATCATTCCTGACTGATTCACCATTGAATCTTGATCTAAAGAGTGAGTTCTGGGAATCAACTGTCTGGACATATTGCGGAGGCGTGGGGGCTTTGCCCGAATCAACCTCGACACTCAACACGCCATCGATCCCAGCCAGTGCACGCTGGACCTCAAACGCAGCACCAACACTCGGGGTTTCGACCACATGGAACCGGCCACGATTACCAAGCGCCTGACCGAGTTGGACTCCAGGCATCCCGCCGATCACAGCCTGAACAGCCGACCAATCAGTCGCTTGGACGATGACATCCTTATTGAAGAAGTATGGAGTCGCTACGCCGTAGATACTGGTTACAGTACCTTCGGAAGAAGCCGCCTGAAGATTGTCAATCATTACAGATTGAACGGCGCGGCCTTTAATCTGCACGCCTTCGAAATGCCCTGACTTAGCAATCGGCTCAGCCATTGCCAGCGAGCACGCCATGCCGCTGGCCAAGAGGATCATCGCGGTCGCAATAGGACGGGAAAGGGTGGATCGATTCTTTTCAGATCGCATGGAATGCTCCAAATATTTTACAGTCACGGTTCGTCGTGTGTGAGGGTTTGTTTGTTGTCACCATCATATCGCATAATCAGCCTTGCAGGCGAATTATTGCGTGATTCTCTTGTTCGAATTGTGGATCCATCTACTCGGCGAGTAGGCCACAATCGACCTGCGGTGAGGAGTACAGGGGAGAACTCCACGCGGCTGCTTCCTATTCGTTGCCTTTTGGACTCTGGTTCCGCATTTGATTATGGAAATCTAGGCAAGCAGTAATTTTTGAAAGTTAGGGTGCTGGGTGGGTCATGGATCCAGGATCAAGCAACTCGTTGAGACGCTCAGCATCAAGATCACCCTGTTCCAATGCCAGTTCTCTCACCGTATTGCCCTGCTCATATGCAGCATAAGCAAGCTTGGCAGATGCGTCGTAACCAATGACAGGCACAAGGCTTGTGCACATGGCCAGCGAGCCCTCAATCAGCTCTCCGCACCGCTCACGATCAGGTTCAAGATCCTTGACGAGCTTCTCTTCGAACATCGAGCACGATCCGGTCAACAGCTGGATCGAATCCAGTAGATTGGCCGCCATCATCGGCATCGCGACATTTAAATCCAATAAAGATCCAACACCACCGAACCCGCCAGCGGTAATCGCAACATCATTTCCCATCACCTGGCAGCTCGCCATGACCACAGCCTCGCAGATCACCGGATTCACTTTTCCTGGCATGATGCTCGATCCTGGCTGCACAGCAGGCAGTTTGAGCTCTCCGATCCCGCATCGAGGGCCAGATCCGAGCCAGCGGATGTCGTTGGCGATCTTGGACATACTCACCGCGATGGTCCGCAGCAACCCCGAAACCTCCACATACCCGTCCTTGGCGTGCTGGGCCTCAAAATGGTTATCGGCCTCGCGGAACTCGATTCCACAGCGGGTCGTCAGTTCCTTGGCGATCAAGCCGCTGAACTCCGGATGGGTGTTGATCCCGGTCCCAACCGCGGTCCCGCCAATCGCCAGCTCTGCCAGTGTTCCCAGTGCTCGATTAAGCCGATCCTCAGCGTGACGCAGCTGCGATGCGTATCCGCTGAACTCTTGTCCAAGCCGGATCGGCGTTGCGTCTTGCAGGTGTGTTCGCCCTATCTTGACAACATCATCCCACTCTTTGGCCTTGTTTTCAAGGGCTTTGGCGAGGGATTGGACCGCTGGGAGCAAGCGGTCTTTGATCCCGATCGCCGCGGCAATGTGCATCGCGGTGGGGAAGGTGTCATTGCTCGATTGCCCCATATTGACATGGTCATTGGGATGAATCGCTGCATCATCTTTGAGATACTCAGCATCTTTACTTGAGCCGATCGCAACCCCATTGGCGATGCATACCAGGTTGGCGACGACCTCATTGACATTCATATTGGTCGAAGTGCCCGATCCCGTCTGGAATGTGTCGATCGGGAAATGGCGTTCAATCCCGCCGTGCTCATCGAGCCCATCGAGGATCTGATCACAAGCTTCAACAATCCGTTTCCTCTTGGATTCCGGGAGCTTTCCGAGCTTCGTGTTGGCATTGGCAGTGGCCGTTTTGAGGATCGCAAACGCCCGAATCATGGCTTCAGGCACCGCCCTGCCCGAAACCGGGAAGTTGAGCACCGCCCGCTGTGTGGAGGCCCCGTAGAGCACATCAGCGGGGACGGTCATCTCGCCCATAGAATCATTTTCGACGCGTGTAGTTTCGGTGCCTGCGGGTGCGGTAGTCAATGGGAAGCTCCTTATGTATGTAGCTCAGTTGATCATAGATCAATGGGCGAATACATGCCCAAAGAATGGTCCCGAAACCGATGTCAATTGCGCCCGTATTGTTCTACAGCCGGAAGGGACCACCATGCCACGAACCATCATCTCGCGTTTTCTCATTGTATTGATTGCTCTCTGGAGCTTTACGAGCGTTCAACAAGCGAGTGCCCAATCATCGTCGCATCCTGATTCTGTGTCGCCATTGAAGCCTAATCCGTATTTTCGCCACGCCGACCCCTGGAGATGGGACATCCGCTCGCAGATCACCCTACAAGCGGGGCTGTACTTCAGAAACAACTCTGGGTACCGTGAAGATGTTACTGCATGGTGGGATCTTCCGGACTTTGAGTTTATCTATCCGGTTGTCCGCCAAGGAGGGTTCTACTGGTCACCCAACGAGGATGTCCAATCTACTCTTTGGATTGACCATATCAAATTTAAACCCGAACCCGAGGTGCTCCAGACCCCGGATTCGCATGTCAAGTATGTCTGGTGGCGATCAAACCAGCGGGACAGGCAAACACGCTCTCTTCGTCTCTCGCAAGTTTCTCATATTGTTTCAGCCGACACGGTCTTTGATGAAAAGCTCGCTAGTGAGATCCCTTGGCCACAGTCGTGGCCTGAGAATGCGGGACTCTTCCTGACCCCGATCGTTGATCGCGTCGTCGAACCCGTGAATCCTGAAGGCCAAGATCAACTGGCAAGGCTCATAGACCAATGGACCCAAGGCAATGACCCCAAGTCCATCAGCCAGGTGACACTTGTAAAATACCTCACCGCACAGGTACTCGATTATGTCCGCGTTGAACGCGGGCAATCGCAGTTTTCTCCGACAATCATCAACGGGAATGTCCGATCATTGTTAGATGGTTTCCCACCAGATCCTTTCTCATTTGGCGGTTTCTCATCAATCTCCCGCTCCTCATGGTCCGGGTTCAATGTCCGCTCGGCCGATCAGGTCGCCCTAGATCCAAGCGGTTCGTCGATCCTAGATATGTCCATGATGCTCACATCCGTGCTTAGGCAAGTCGGTGTGCCCGCAAGGATTGTTGTTTGCTTCATAAACGACCCCAAAGCCCTGCTTGACGAACGAATAGTTGCAATAGTCGAGTTTGCGCTCTACGACAAAGAACGCGACCAGGTGCTCTGGATTCCGATCGATCTTGATCGACTCCGAGACAACGGGCGTGGGACAAATGTGTATAAGCAGCGATGGGACTACTTCGGGACACACGATCAACTCCACAATATCATACCGATCGCGTACTACTTCCACCCGCCTGTCAACTACAAAGCCTATGGCTATCCAGGGCTTTATGGGCTTAAAACAACACCAGATATTGGCAATGGTGTAACACAGATAATATCGATTGATGTAATGAATACACCGCAAACCATCGATGACTACAAGCCGAAGCGCAAGCCGTAGTTTAAAGGTTTCGTTGGCGTTGGTTAGTTTGGAACCGTTGAGTGAGCCGCCGCCTGAATCGGTGCCAGTACGCGGAGAATCCCGCCAAGAACCTCGGCGGGTGTACCGATCGCGTTGACCTCATGGATCAGGCTCGGGTCGAACTGGTCAAGGACCGGGCGCGTTTCACGCTCGTAGATATTGAGGCGATTCCGGATGACCTCGATCTTTGCGTCGTCAACACGCTTCTGCTCGATGGCCCGCTTCTGCAAACGAGTTACCATCTCTTCAGGGTTTGATGCCACTAAGTGGATAATTCCCCTGACATCGATGTACTCATTCATCGCCTGAGTTTGAGCCACTGTCCGCGGGATGCCATCGAGGCATAGCAGGTCGGAGTGTGATTTGTACAAGCTCAAAACCGTCTGGGCATGAACATATTCACGCCACATTTTGATCGTCACTTCATCAGGAACCAGCTCGCCTCTGCTTGAGTATTGATCAAACAACTGCCCGACCTCGGAGTGATGATCGAGCGTGCGGAACATGTCTCCAGTGGACATATGGAAGAAGCCTGGGATATTTCCGAGTAACAGCCCTTGGGTGCCTTTGCCCGCTCCGGGTGCTCCGAAGAGCAAAATAGCTTGATACCGTTCTGACATTGGCTCGACTCCTGTAGCCAGCTTTTGAGGTCCGATATGCCCGCCATCCTCCGGCGGGTCTCAACAATAGGTCGGCATTCTGGATTCGGTGGTTGATCCGGAGCCGAAGGGTCAAAGAAAAAGAAAGCCGGGCGTGCCAGTTTTGACACGCCCGGATAATGAACTATTGCTTAGTTTTCGTTACCAGACCCATTAGGCCCCGGCTTCGATCACTTCCTGCTGCAGATTCCGAGGCATCTCGCGGTATTCCTTGAACTCCATCGAGTTGGCTGCACGACCCTGGGACATACCACGCAAGTCAGTCGTGTACCCGAACATCTCGCTCAGTGGCACATCAGCAGTGATCTCCTTGATAATGCCCTTGTCCTCGGTATCGAGGATCATCCCGCGACGCGATGAAATATCACCGGTGACATTGCCCAGATAATCCTCAGGAGTCACAACGACCACCTTCATGATTGGCTCAAGCAAGATCGACCCAGCCCGCGAAACCGCTTCACGCAGTGCCAGACGGCCCGCCTGCTCGAATGCGATCTGGGAGGAGTCGACATCGTGGTACTTACCATCGGTGACGGTGACCTTGATGTTGATCAGTGGGAACGGTGCCGAAACGCCGCTCTTGGCGGTGTTGCGAACACCGACTTCAACCGATGGAATGAACTCCTTGGGAATCGAACCGCCGACGATGCCGTTGACGAACGCGACATTGTCCTTGAAGTTGATCCCGTCTTCCTCGGCTTGCTCTGCGGTGTATGGCTCGATGTTGACGGTACAGTCGCCAAACTGACCACGACCACCGGACTGCTTCTTGAACAGACCACGGCAACCAGTCGCGGCGCCCTTAATCGCTTCGCGGTACGAAACGCGTGGTTTGCCAACCTCAACACCGATCTTCATATCACGGAGGAGCTTGTTCTTGATGATCTCAAGGTGAAGCTCGCCCATGCCCGCGATGATGGTCTGGCCGGTTTCTTCATTGTACTCTGAACGGAAAGATGGATCCTCACGACGGATGACGACGAGTGCCTCAGACAGCTTCCGCTTGTCGTCAGCAGTCTTTGGCTCGATGGACATCGAGATCACCGGCGGTGGGAACTCCATGCGTTCGAGTACAATCGGGTTGTCTGGGTCACACAGTGTGTCGCCAGTGATCGAGTTCTTGATGCCAACAACCGCAACAATGTTGCCCGCCTGGGCCTCGTCGAGTGCCAAACGATCCTTGGCGTGCATCTCGAAGATACGGGACGCGATCTCACGCTTGTTGTTCGTTGGATTAAGGGTGCGGCTGCCTTTGACGAGCTTGCCGGAGTAAATCCGCATGTAGGTCAGGTCGCCGTGGGTATCGGAAACAACCTTGAATACGAGTGCGGAGAATGGATCTGACCCGTTATTCTTGCGGGTCATCTGCTCTTCTTTATCCTTCGGATTGGTACCCTTGGTATCTGGGACTTCCTCCGGGTTTGGAAGGTAATCGATGGTCGCGTCGATCAGACGCTGGACACCGATGTTCTTGAGAGCCGAGCCACAGAAGATCGGGTTGCATTCCAGGGCGATGGTGCCCTTGCGGATCGCAGCCTTGATCTGATCCACGGTGATGGAGTCCTCGTCTTCGAGGTACTGCTCCATCAGTGCGTCATCGAGTGATGCACCGGCTTCGATCAGGTCGTGACGCCATTTCTGGGCGTTCTCGAGCATGTCTTCTGGGATGTCCTTCTGGGTGACGATCGCGCCCTGTGAGTCTGGATCAAAGTGGTACGCCTTCATTTCCAAGAGGTCAATGATGCCGACAAGCTCGTCGCCCTCGCCCCATGGGAGCTGCATCGCGATTGGGTTCGCGCCGAGGCGTTTCTTGATGGTCTCAAACGAGTACTCGAAGTTTGCACCGAGTTTGTCCATCTTGTTGATGAAGCACATGCGGGGCACATTGTAACGATCGGCCTGACGCCACACGGTCTCGGACTGGGCTTCAACGCCCTCCTTGCCGTCGAAGACTGCGATCGCGCCGTCGAGCACGCGGAGCGAGCGTTCAACTTCAATAGTGAAGTCCACATGGCCCGGGGTATCGATCAGGTTGATCTTGTACTCTTTGCCTTCGTGTTCCCAAGGGCAGGTTGTTGCCGCCGACTGGATGGTGATCCCGCGTTCTTGTTCTTCCTGGAGGAAGTCCATGGTCGCGGTGCCCTCGTGGACCTCACCGATCTTGTAGCTCTTGCCGGTGTAGAACAAGATGCGTTCGGTAACGGTGGTCTTGCCCGCATCAATGTGGGCGCAAACGCCGATGTTGCGGATGTATGAAAGGTCGGTTGCCATTGTGGTAATCCTTCTTGTGGACGCTCTGATGAACTGTCGTTTGGTATGACCTTCGTGTGGTCAAATGTGGTGAACTCTGGTGCTCGACCATCTCAAACGATTGGGCGGGCATACTAAGGGATTTATGAATCCCGGATAACGCTATTGATTGTGGTACTAAATAAGTGTTCGGGTTCGGAGAATGTGTTTCAAGTACTTATGGATGGATCACGCGATGAATGCAATGATTGCACCCGCTCTATGTGATCCACCTCGGTCGGGATCTGGGTCTGATGACTCATCCATAACTTGAACTCCGGCATACGCCTACATGGCGAAATGACCTACAAACACATCACGCCGATCGACCGAATCGGTCTTCGCACGCGAAAGTACTGAATCCTAGCGACCCCGGCTCGTTTTTCAAGCAAACACAACCCCAGAAACATGATTCTCGGACCAAAAAAGAGCGTAATTATGCCCATCAGTCCATATTGGCGATTTCACGAGCCCGCCGAAGCAACTCTGGGCTTAGTTGCTTGAGCGGATCAAGCCGCATCCGCTCGGATCGCTCGATCGCCTGTGTCGCCCAATTGCTTGCTTCCTCTCGGTTTTCCATCTCCAAAGCCAACTCCATCAGCCGGATGGCGTGCTTGGGATCATTCGGATTCAATGCGTCAGCCCAAACCCAGCTTTGCATCGCCAGCTCAAGCAATGCACCTGAATTTATTTCCCGCCGAGCGAGTGTGATGTAACCCTGCCCCGCCCATTTGAGCTCCCTGAATGTCGATCTTCGATAGAGTTCGTCAGTGGCTACTCGAACCCAAGCCCAAAGCCTTTCGCTCTTCTGATCGCCTTGTGCATCAAGAATCATCGCGGCTTTCATTGCCTGCTCAAGAGCCGTGATGATCATGACCGGATCATCAGTCTGTTCAGCAAGATCAATCAGCCCGCCGGCTGTCCAGTATCGATTATGAATCTCAAACCCTCGAAGAGCATCGTCAAGTGCAACCCCATTTGCTGGGACGGCAGCTTCTACCAGCATCGAAACCCGATCGGCTAGTTCTTGAGTTGGTCCTTCTTCTATGAGCATTGCCCGGAGTTGAGCAGCTTCCTGTGCAGATGCTCCCAGTTCGATAAGCCGCTGGTCACGAGCAACCACATTGCTGCCCCCAATGCCGGACATTACAACGACAAATCCAAGCCCAGCAACCGCAATCAGATCCGGAACACGCCGCACCTTTGTACTGGTTTCTAATGGATGCCCTCGGAACCCCATCCCAACACACAGCCCAAAGAGCGGCCCGCTCACCACCCACACCGGCGTCAGATCCAGCATCGCATGAATCACCAGCACCACCGCAGCACTCAAAGCCGCGATCTGCAGCGTACGCAAAGATCCAAACACACCCAGCAGCACACTCGTTGCCATCCACGCCCCAACCCCAGCGAGCAGCAGGAGCATGAGTTCCAGATCCATCGCGTTGGTTTGCAACCGGATCACCGCGACCCCCGCAACAAGCACCATCAACGGAATCATCCGAACCAGTACACCCTTGGGAACTAGGCCAGATTCAACTTCGTCCCGCTTTGGCAGCCGCGCCGACCAGATCAGGACGATCAGCATCCCGATCCACGCGATCCCCGCAAGCCCCATCTGAGCGATCAGATCAAAGAACAGATTGTGCGCACTGGTCACATCCTCCGGGCTCGTCGATGGCTTATGCACCATGTATGCATCCTGAAACTTCCCAGGCCCAACCCCCATGATCGGATTCTCCGCAAAGATCCGCATCGCCCCGACCATGTACTGACCGCGGAACAGCAGTGAAAGCTGGTGCATCAATGCCCCGCCGACCACGCCTCCCATGACCAGAACACAAGCGCACAGCGTACTGGTCCCGACTCGGCTCAGCCGACCGCGGTGCCGGGCCATCGCGTATTGAATCGTCCCGAATCCAAGCACCGCCGCGCCGATGCCGCCCTTGGATTTGGAGATCAAAAGGATCGCCAGCAGCATCCCCGCGATCAACCCGCTGAGCATCCACCACGCCTTGCGGATCGAGCACAGCGTCACCATGATCATCGCGATCCCGAAGGCCGCCATGAAGCTCGCATACACATTGGCCAGCCCGAACCACCCGGTCGGCTCGGGTTGCCGCAGCCGCCGTTCATAGCTCATGACTTCGAACGACCCATCGCTCCAGCCACGAGCATTGAGGAAGGCCTCTTTGTTCTGGTCATACATCGCGACGGTCAACGGGTGCTGGATAAAGATCTGGTGGAGCCCGTAGAGCCCCAGAAACACGCCCGCCCCAAGCACGATTGGTACAAAGACGCTAATCCATTTCGGATACGCCATCAGGAATGCCCGCGACGCGACCGCCGCCGTCATCATCGCTCCGAGGGTTGAGCCATTGACCATGTTCGTAGGATCAAGCACCAGATGCATGCCGAGCCCTACGCACCCAATCCCGAGCAATGATCTCATCACAGAATCCGCGCGGCCCGTTCCCGGCGAACACATCAGTACCACCACGCCTAGCGCCATCACCGCCGAGTTGAGCAGAATCCCAAACCCAGCCGTGATTCCTGTCAAAGGCGAGCTAAATAAATACGGATCCGAATCCCACATCGGGAACGGCTCATGCGTGCTCATCGCCCGGATCAACACCAACACCACTAATACACACATCGAACCCACCGCAGCAAGTTCACGCCGGTCGGGTTTGAGTTGCTCGGTCTGATCAGTCATGACTTCCCCGCCCCCCGCTTCGGAGGCGACCGGTACTCAAACAACGCCAACGCCCCCAAGATCATCATAACCTGCGCCCCGAGCATCCCGGCTTCCCAAGCCGATGCACGCGTCAGCAGAATCCCCGCGATCCCAGAGCATGCAGTCAGGGCATAGATCACTGAGATCGTCCCCCGATTCCCCAATCCGCGATCCCGAAGCCGATGCGAGAAATGCTGCAGATCCCCAACAAACGGGCTCTTGCCCTGATAGATCCGGATAGCCGTCACCGTCACAAAATCATATAAAGGCACCGCTAAAACCGCGATCGGCATCAAGAGCCCATACCACGCCCCGGCATCTGGCCCGCTCCCATCAACCGGAATGTAAGTCGTCCGCACAGTCGTAATCGCCAGCACAAACCCAATCACCAGCGACCCGCCATCGCCCATAAAGATCTTCGCGGGCGGGAAGTTGAACACTAAGAACCCAAGGCAGCCCCCGACCATCAACGCCAAGATCACCCCGATAAACCACTGGGCATTGAGAATCGCCGCGATCAAAAAAAGCCCCCCAGCAATCGCCGCGATCCCCGCGCTGAGCCCGTCCATGTTGTCAATAAAGTTCATCGCGTTGGTGATCGCCACAATCCACACCACCGTCAGCACAATGCTCAGCCAAGATCCCCCGGCATATCCATCGAGCATCGTCAGCAATCGCGTATCAAAGAACACCGCAAAGATCACCGCGGGTACCAGCATGATGATCAGCTTGGACCTCGCCCCCATCGGGCGACGATCATCGATCAATCCCAGCAGATGCAATCCCACAATGCACCCAAGCAGCCCCCATCCAAGAGCCACCCGCTCCTGAAGATCCCCCCAAACCGACTGCACCGGTTCAAGCATCCCCGTAAACGACTGGGCATCCAAGATAGTCACGCCCAGCAGCCCGATCAGCATCGGGAGCCACAACGCGAGCACAATCCCGATCCCGCCAGTGTTGGGGATTGGTCTAGCTTCGTTCTTTATCTGCCCTTCTATAGGGGCACTGTCGAAGGCCCTGAGCCGATTGCTCAGACGCATCGCGATCCAAGTCCCGAGAAGCGAGATCACACACGCACAGCCACACAAGATAGCAAGAAGGATCACCATGATTCGAGTGTAGCAATTCTGATCATGATGCGTGACCTTTCTCGGGGTCAGACTCAACGAACCGGGGTATTGGTTTCTTAAAGACCTTCGTCCGAAGTCTCATCGCCCCGGCTGAGAACAAATATACCACGCCCATCGCCATCGCCCCCCCAAGCACCATCCACACCGCCCGCATCGGATACGGCCCAAGCACATCAATAATCGACGCCTCATCATGATTGGCAGAGCCCAAATACGCATAGTTCGTGCCCAGCACAATATTGATGACAAATACAAACACACTAAACGCAACACCCGTCAGCACCGCAAACCTCAAGTCCTTAAGCTTTGGCCGGTACCCCAAAGCAACAACATCATAAATCCCCACACCCACAATCTGCAGATGATTCAGCCAGTAGATCCAGAACCCAAGCGACCCATGCCCCTCCTTCAAGAACGGCGTAAAGAAAACCTGCGTGCTCAGCGCCAATCCCCAGAATAAAGTCAACGCCCGTGCCTTGGGATTGAGTGTCAGCATCGACCAACCCACAATCCACACAGTCCACCGGCACATATGCAGGGGCAGTGAATCCTGCAGATCCCATTGCCCGGGGGTCAAACGGCGGATAAAGATCACCGACTGCGAAACAATAATAAACCACCCGATCCAATGCCGGAGCTTGCGTTCCTTCGCGCGTCCTTCATCAGTATCACGATTGAGCAATCGGCGCCCGTTGGCACACCAGATCACCATCAAAAGGGCACACACACCGATGACCGTCCAGTGCTGCCAGGTCCCCGCCCGGAACTCCTGAGCCCAGTTGTATGAAGCGGATGTTGGTTGGATTTGGAGCAGCATCGGATTCACTGTATCAGATTCTTCTCTTCAAGAGTTGGCGTGTTCATGCCGCAACTGCCCGCACGCCGCCGCGATGTCCCGTCCTCGGCTGGCGCGGATATGACAGTTCACCCCGCCCTCACGAAGCAAATACTGAAACCGGTGCACATCCTCGGTGTTCGGGCGTCTGAATTCGAGCCCCTTGACCTCGTTGTAGCGGATCAGGTTCACATTGGCCCTCAGGTCTTTGCAAACCTGGGCAAGCTGGATTGCGTGCTCCGATTGATCGTTGACGCCTCCAAGCAAAATGTACTCAAGTGTGATCTCTCGCCCGGTCTTGGCAAACCATTTTTTGCACGCATGTTTGAGATCGACAATCGAGGTGAACTCCGCCCAAGGAATCAACTCCCGACGGAGCTCATCGTTGGGAGCATGCAGCGACAACGCCAGCGTCACCGGCAGATCAAGCTCCTCGGCCAGCTTCTCGATCGCCTTGTGCATGCCAACCGTCGAGATCGTAATTTTCCGTGCACTGATCCCCATCCCCCACGGCGCCGCGATGATCTTGACCGCTTCAACCACAGGCCGAAAGTTCGCCAAAGGCTCGCCCATCCCCATAAAGACCACATTGGAAATCCGCCCAACCCCTTCGAGCTGATTGAGTCGCCACACCTGCTCGACGATCCGCCCCGCAGACAAGTTCCCATCGAGCCCGCCAATCCCCGTCGCGCAGAAGGTGCATCCAACCGGGCAGCCGACCTGCGAAGAGATGCACGCGGTCCGGCGATCTGAATCGGGCGCTGGAATCATCACACATTCAGTCTGCCGAGTCGTGTCCGAGTATGGCATCTCCTGCCCAAGAATCGGTAAACGCGATTCATGATCCACCCCAGCCTCGCGTGCATCAACAGACCCATCACTCCACTCAACAAGCAGCTTCTGCGTCCCATCGGTCGCGAGCTGGTGCGCAACGGTTGGGCCGCTGAGGAAGGTCATGTCCGATTGCAGCATCTTGCGATCAAGATTTGACAGATTGCTCATCTCCATCGGATCAATCACGCCCTTGAGGTACACCCATTCAAGGATCTGTTTGGCGCGGAACTTGGGGAGCTGGCGTTCAAGACACCAGTCTGTGAGTGTCTCTGGAGTCATAGAGAAAAAATGGTGCTTGGGATGCTTCATGAGTTGGAACCTGAAATAGTCAGAGGCACAGGCGTGCTGCCATAGTCCTCAGCGGTAATAGTGGGGGGCTCGACCATGATCCGGCGATCTTTGTGATCAACACCATGCTCTTCCATCAGCCGTTTGAGCGTCAACGGTAGCCCAAACTCAACCGACTCCTCAGAAATATCCGCAAGGTGCAGCGATGCATCGTGCTTCTCAACAAAGTGCTTGCAGATCTCCGAAACCAAGTCTTCGGGAGCACTCGCCCCAGCGGTCAGCATGATGGTTTCGTTCCCAGAAGGATACCACGACGGATCAAGCTCCGAGACATCATCAATCAGCACGCTCTTGGTTCCGACATTTTCGCCGATCTCCATAAGCCGCACGGAGTTCGATGAGTTCTTCGAACCAACAACAATCATCAAATCACACATCGGCGCCACATCACGCACGGCCTCCTGCCGATTGGTTGTCGCATAACAAATGTCATCGGTCGGCGGGGCCTTGATATTGGGGAACGCGTTCTTGAGTGCATCAATCACAACCCCAGCATCATCAGTCGAAAGCGTCGTCTGTGTCAGGTACACCAACTTGTCCGGATCGTCTATACGCAAATGCTCAATGCACCCAGGCGATTCAACCACCTGCGTCTGTCCTGGTGCCTCGCCCATCGTGCCGACGATTTCTTGGTGGTTCTTGTGTCCGATCAACAGGATTTGGTACCCTTGCCTCGCATACCGAACCGCGCGAGAATGCACCTTGGTCACCAGCGGGCAGGTCGCGTCGATTGCAGTCAGATTTCTTTGGGCCGCTTCTTCTCGTAATGACGGCGGGATCCCGTGGGCACTAAAGATCACAATGCTCCCCGATGGAACCTCATCAAGAGATTCAACGAATCGGACACCACGCCCAATAAACCGCTCCACGATGTGCCGGTTATGCACAATTTCATGGTACACATAAATAGTTTCACCCGGGAGCAGATCCAGCACCTGATCAACGACATCAATCGCCATCCGGACACCGGCACAGAACCCTCTCGGATTGACTAACACAATCTTCACACGCAACCTTCCACATTCAAGGACCTACAGCATCAATGGTAGCCCCCCCTACGCCAAACACGACCTACACTCGCCGGGGCCCAAAAGCTTTAGGAGACCAATGATGAGAACAATGCCGCTTCAGTTCTGGACATTCACTACGCTCGCAATCACCTGCATTGCCCAACCGGCAATCGCTTCGCAGCCTGCAGCCGCAGAGCCATACGCTGATCAAGCCCTCGTCGAAAAATACGAAGAAACCCGCACCCTCATGCGGAAGTTTGGCTCAGAGTCCGCCCCCGCAACCAAGGACGGCTCCTTCCGCCTCACCACCTACAACATCGAAAACCTCTTCGATGCCAACGACGACCCAACCCTTACAGGCCGCGATGACGACGCCGACGGCACCAAACCAGAGCACGAACTCATCGCCACCGCCATGGCCATCCACGCCATCGACGCCGATGTTATTTGTTTCCAAGAAATCGAATCCGAAGCGGCACTCCTCGAATACCGCGACAACTACCTCTCCGACATGGGCTACAACCATGTCGTCTCCATCGACGCAGGAAACTCCCGAGGCATCGAGAACTCCGTCCTCTCCCGATACCCCATCAGCAACTTCAAAAACTGGCCCAACAAACCACTCGGCGGGATCCACCCCGAAAAATACGGCAAAAGCAAAAACTGGTACGCCGGCGAACCCATCGCCTTCCGCCGCTCCCCGCTCATGGTTGATATCGAAATCCCAGCCGCGGACGACTCAACCTGGACGCTCACTCTCTTCGTGATGCACCACAAATCTGGCCGCTTCAACACCTACTGGCGTGACGCCGAGGCCCAAGGCACCATCGAACTCATCAATGGAGTACTCAAGGCACACCCAGACCGCCCGATCGTGATCCTCGGCGACTTCAATGCCGAATCCGATGCAGACTCGATCCAAGCCTATATCAACGCAGACTTTGTGGATATCTTCGCAGATCACAGCAAGGGCACTGAAATCATCACCCACGAGTCCGGAAGAAGAATCGACTTCCTATTCGGGAATAAATCAGCAATCGATCGAATGAATACAGACACCGCCTTCGTCTATGGCACCACCGCACGCCCAGAAGGCACCAGTTGGAGAGATCTAGAGACCTTTGAGGGATACGCCGCAGACCATTACCCCGTCAGCGTAGATCTGGCAAACTGATTCAATTTCGTGGAATTCCCATATCCCGCAACCCAAACAGGCATTCTCTGATACACTTACGGGATGGAAATTGGAGTCTCAGGGAACTGAGCGTAGAATAGTGGCCAGCCCAAAAAGGCTGGCATTGGAAACAACAGCGGGTTTGGCATTGATTGCAAAGCCCCACCGATGTAAAACGAGGCAGGATGCATGAGTGACATCAAACCGTGGCAGATCATACTAATCATCGTGGCTTTAGCCGTGCTGGCATTCTCAGGATGGAGAATGATGGGCAGTGGCGTAGTCGCTGGCCCTGACGGTCATATGACCGTTGACATCATGACGGGGCAGTTGTACATGGTTCAGAAGGGCAAAGCCAGAGGAATCATGTATCCCGTGAAGCATCCCGAGACAGGTGATAGAACACTGTTTCCTGTTACCCAAGAAGACGGGTCAGATACCTGGGAGCTCCATGGCCGTTCAGCTGGCAGTATCTCAGATAAAATGAGGAATGAATCTGAAGTGCTTCGTTCAGGGTTACGAATCGATGTCATGGATTCTAAACCAATAGTAGTTGTCATTAAAAAATAAAAAACGACTTTGTAGCCAATGTGGAGATCAACATGAAACGCCAATCAAAAGCATTTACCCTTATCGAACTTCTGGTGGTGATCGCAATCATCGCTCTCTTAATCGGCGTTCTCCTGCCCGCATTGGGTTCAGCCCGTGCCAGTGCGCAAAGCCTCGTATGCAAATCCACCATGCGAAACATCGCAACACTCAATGCGTTCTATGCCGCGGATAACCGCGAGTACTACTCCAGCCCAGTCAATGTGGGTACAAGATACACCGGGAATGTAGTTGTCTTCGGCGAAGGACTGATTTCAGGGACTGAAGCTTTGTTGGGTAATAGTGAATCCGTTACACCAACCACAACACAAGACTGGATTTCGCCTATCGCAGGCGATTCAGTCGGACTCTCAACAAACAGAGCCCAGCGGACCCGTGATATATTTAGTACGCTCGCCTGTGCACGAGCAACAGTGTTTAATGATTTCGTGTTCCCAGGCGATCAACCATCAGATATGGATGAGTTTGATGAAACAGTTCAAGACGGGATTCTTCAGGCGAGTTATTTGATGCCGACTGGTTTTGCACACCTCAGCAGTGAGGATACCTCATATCTTAACAGTTTGGTTGATAGCGGTGCCCAGTTCACACGGGTCCAAAGCATGATTACACACCCAAACTCCTCACAGCAACCAAGAAGTTTTCGTCACAGGATGGACCGTGTTGGCACCAGCGCATCAAGCAAAATCATGTTCGCTGATGGCACACGCTACTGGACCGATGACGGCGGATTGGACTTTGACCCAAGCCTGAATCCAATCCTGAGCTTTGTTGGCGCAAGTGGGTTCGGTACGTTTACCAGCTCTTCGCCAATCTTCGACGGTTCAACTGCTTATGGCCGATCCTTTGGCGACGCTTCTGAAACAGGAAACAACCAGCTCCTGTCATACCGTCACGACGAAGAGTTCAATGTGGCTCGCTTTGATACTTCAGTACAATCAATGACACAGCGTGAATCCTACGAAGATCCAAATCCTTGGTTCCCCACCGGGACAATCTGGAATCCGATCAACGCTACGCAAGAATCAATCACCTTCATGGAAAAACAAGCCAACGGCCGATCGAATCCAAAGCTTTATTGAGTTGTAGATTTTTTCTTCTTCTTCTTCTTCTTCATTTCGTAGAACCGAAGTATTTATCGGGCGTAACTGAGAAGGTATGTTCCGCAGTTGTTGCGGTCTTCGTTACATGAATACTTTGGAGTATAAAATGAAAAATCGATTGAGCAAGAGTTTGTTTTTAGGAGTTATTATTGCGGTGTCAGGAATGCCAGCAAGCGCGGATATGGGCGAACAATATAGCAGTGCAAGTTATGCATACACGGCAGCCCCGGGCACGACATTAACAGTTGGCGACCATTTTGTATGGGCATGGGCGACTGCAGCATTTATTCCTGATCCGGAGTGCTGTGGTGATGGTCCGAGAGATGATTTATTCGATGTTGATGCTGATTTTGCACCGTTTTCCGCTGCAGCGGGTGCGGGTGCGGGGTGTTTCGATACGGGTGGAGCAGGTTCGACTTCTACATCAATATCTAATTTTACCAATCTTGGCCCAAGTATAATTAGTTGGGAAGGTCTATGGATAGGTGATGGGGATGCTGGAATATGCGATTTTGCCCTATGCACCGCATCGGGTGGGTACGGATCATTCGTAGACTTTACATCAGACGGTGATTTCACAATAACCCCGCCGACATGTACATCTTCGAGTTCTTCAAGCCCGACAAGAACGGTCGATGCAAACATTATTTGCCTCGATAGCGGCCCTGTTGCTGCATTTACAGTTTCACAGGGTGGGCAATCTACTTCGACTTGCGGAGGCAACCCGATTTCATTGGGTGCAGGATCGTACACAATCAACACAGTCTACATCACAATTGATGATGTTGAACACGATGTCACCGCAGATGGCCGGTTCAATCAAGATGATGTAGATTTCTTAGTAAACAGTGTTCTTGGCACGCCACTAGCATCAGATATTCTGTACACCGACCGATTCGACTTTGATGGCAATGGAGTCGTGGATAATGCGGATATTGATGTTGTCCAATGCTTCGTAGACGCCTGCCTCGATGCCCGCCGGATCGGGGATGCCAACTGTGACAATGTGATCGATTGCGATGATTTGTCGCTCGCCTTAAGCCAACCCTTTGCAGGCGAATCCTTTACAGGCACAGTTTATAATGTCGGATTTGATACAGATCTTGATGGCGATAACGATGCTGCGGACAAAGCGATTATCGCAGAGCGGATGCTTCAAGTGGAGCCAGCAAACTTGATCTTTGATAACGCTCTTGATTTCTTTGACATCGCCGAGTTTTTGAATCTTCTTACAGCTCAAGATCCCAAAGCAGATTTCAATGGTGACGGATCGATTGATTTCTTTGATCAACAAATCTTCTTGAATGCCATGTCAAACCCTCAATGTTTCGCCCCATAACCTTCAATAGATTGACTCATTTGTCATTGAGTACTTTAAAAACGCCCTGAAACGGGCGTTTTTGTGTTCTACACGGGTATCGGACCCCCGATTAGAGAATAGTTCTTCACAATACCTTAAAACCTCAGGAATTGACACCCTCGATCGGCAGGATTATGATACTATCATGGTTCGAAACCGACCGGAACATGGGTGTTTCTGAGTTCCTGACCCGATCACTGTCACCCATTGCCCGTTAAGTATCGTTCAATAATGTGTTCAGAGAAGTGAGAGAATTTACACCAATTTGGAGAGAAACATGAAGCTTACAATTGCAATTGCTGCCCTCGCAGGCATCGCAACCGCCGCAAACGCTGGCGTGACAATCAACGAAGTCCTCGGCTCAACATCGGGCTCGGACGCAGAGTTCATCGAACTCTACAACACCACCGGCGCCGCAATCGATATGGCCGGCTGGACCATCGAACTCTGGGACTCAGACGCCGACACCGCTGGCTTCGGTCAGCAAGACGGTGGCTCGACTTTCAGCATCACCGGTTCAATCGCTGCTGGCGGTCACTACACCCTCGGTAACGCACTCTCAATCTCGACCTACGGCTACGCCGCAAGTCAGATCATCGGTGCAAACTCAATCGAGAACGGCTCCTACACAATGGTTCTTCGTGACGCAACCAGCGCCATCGTCGAAACATTCTTCGTCATGGACAACATCGCTGATGTCGCCAACATCGCTGGCGCACCAATCATCCCTGACTTCTCCTTCGGCCCTGACGGCTCCTTCCTCCCAGCCGGTTTCTACCGCGTTGGCGACGGTTCGGCAAACATCGGACTCCTCGAGTTCGGTCAGCCTTCACCATCGGCTACCCCAGGCTCAGCCAACATCCCAGCTCCAGGTGCTCTCGCACTCTTGGGTCTCGGTGGCTTGGCAACAGCCCGTCGTCGTCGCTAAACCGATTGATGACATCTGTTTGATCCGTCAAACAGATGCTTAGATGTATGATCCCGCCGTCCATATTTGGGCGGCGGGTTCTTTTTTGGCTATGCTCATTAAAAGACACTAGAGGAGATCAGAATGTCCACCCAACGCGTTATCGACTGGCTCGCAAAGCACGAAGATCAATCAATAGAACGATTCATGGAATGGCTCCGTATCCCGTCGGTAGGCACCGACCCAAAGCACGACCCGGACACTGCCAAGGCCGCCAAATGGGCCGCTGATCATCTCAAGGCATCAGGGTTTAGCGTTGAACTGATGCAGACGGGGACAGCAGAGAACCCAGGTCAGCCAATCGTAATAGCAAACTCTGCCGGTGACGATGACTACACCGGGCCTCATATACTCTTCTACGGGCATTACGATGTCCAACCGGTCGATCCAATCGAACTCTGGGAGTCCGCCCCCTTTGAGCCGGTCCGCAAACCAGCCGACGGCGAAATCGGCGAGCGGATCGTCGCACGCGGCGCGTGCGATGACAAAGGCCAGGTCATGATGTACCTCGAAGCCATGCGAGGCTGGTACGAAACCACCGGCAAGCCAGGCGGCGGTGTCCGATACACAGTCCTCCTCGAAGGCGAAGAAGAATCAGGATCAGTCAACCTCGAGCAGTTTGTCGAAGACAATAAAGACATGCTTTCTAAAACAGATGTATGCCTCATTTCAGATACCGGAATGCTCGGGCGAGGAAAGCCCGCCATCACCTACGGCGTACGCGGCCTCGCATACATCGAAGTCACACTCACCGGCCCAGACCAAGACCTCCACTCGGGTCTCTGGGGAGGACGCGTCCCCAACCCAATCAATGAACTCACCAAAGTCCTTTCGAAGCTCTGGGACGACGACCGCCGCGTTACCATCCCAAACTTTTACGACGGTGTTCGTGATCTAACCGACGGCGAACGCCAAGCCTGGAAAGAACTCGGCGTCGATCCTGTTGCCGCACTGAAAGGCGTCGGGATGCCCGCTGAGGCAAACATCGGCGAGACCGGTTTCACAGCAACCGAACGAGAATGGGCTCGCCCGACCTGCGACATCAACGGCATCATCGCCGGCTACACAGGCCCCGGCGCAAAGACTGTGATCCCATCAAAGGCCAGCGCCAAGCTCTCCTTCCGATTGGTTGACGATCAGGATTCAGAAAAAATCGCAGATGCTGCCATCGAATGGTTCAAAGCACACACCCCTCCGGGATGCACATGGACATTCGAAAACCACGGCGGCGGGGCTCCTGCAACCTGTGCAACCGAATCGGCACCGCTCCAAGCCGCTTTCCGTGCGATCAACAAAGCCTGCAACATCAAGCCCGCGATGATCAAATCGGGCGGCTCGATACCAGTAGCCGGATTGCTCAAAACAACCATCGGTCTCGAAACAATCTTCATGGGATTTGGATTAGAAGATGACCGAGTTCATTCACCGAACGAGAAGTTCGAGCTCGACTGCTTCCGAATGGGAGCTCGCAGTCACGCAGCACTCGTTTCAGAACTCACGGGTTCAGCAGAAAACTGATCCATACTGGAATCGGCATGGATATCAATGTTCTCAGGAATTCCATCTGCATCAGATTTTGGCTCACAGTCAAGGACCTCGACTGCTTCAATAAGCTCTGGAGCGATTTCGCCTTTAAGTTCTGCCATATGAAGGGTTTGCTCATTCTGGAGCGATTCGACACGATTGCGCAAATCATGCAGAGTTGTCTCATGTCTAATCACATTCCCGTAGACCGAATACAGACACAGCACACAAATCCCGCCCGTGAGGGCAGTAATAAGCATAATCATGGTCCCTGAATCGATCATTATGCGGTTATGATCGGACGATTCGTCTAGAAACTTTGGACTTGCACGCAAGTTTGTCTCCGAAGCTATAGAATCTCATCACCAGCCGATTCCAGAGGGCGGCCAAGGTATATATGGAGGTCCCGCCTTGCGTTGCTGGAAGCATACTTTGAACATGATTGCTGTCATTATCGTGATGGCAACGAATTCCGCAAACTCCCACGCCCAGATCGATGGAGCTACTGATGCGCAGGGCACCGGCGAGGTCCAGCTTTCGATCCTCAATCTTGGTGTCGGGGGCATGATCCGGGCCGGTGATTGGGCTGGGATCCAGATCCAAATGCTCGACCAGGGGTCATCGCAGAGAGAAGTTATATTACGAGTCACCATCCGGGATTCGGACGGCGACGACGCCCAATACGACCGCGTCGTGAGTGCCAATCCTGGGCTCCCGCAGAGTTTCTGGTTGTACTGCTGGGTGCCATTCCAGTTTGGCCAGGCAAGCTTCGAGATTCATGCGTTTGAAGCCGAGGAATCTGGTGGCACAGAGGCCGGACAACTCGGGTACAGAGCCGGCCGTTTGCTCGGGGTCGTATCGCAATACAACCCGGTGATGCAAGAGCCCTGGATCGCGATCGGCGGGATGGTCGGGACAAGGCAGCTCGGGATAGAACATTACGGAATGACCATTGATAACCGGACCTGGAAACCACTCGGCCATGAACTGATCCGGATCGCTCCGGGTCTGACGACACTCTCGCTCCCGGACCGATGGCAGGGGCTGGTTCCATTGGACTTCCTTGTTTGGGGAAGCTCAACGCTCCGCGAGCATGACCCGTCAACGCTCTCACCAGAACGCGCCCGAGCACTTCGGCACTGGGTCCAACAAGGCGGGCATCTCATTGTCGTCATGCCACCATCAGACGACCCCTGGTACAGCGGAACCCACCCGCTCCGCAACATACTCCCAGACATCCAACGCCCCCAGCGACGCGACGGCGTGGATTACAACGCCATCCGTCAACTGCTCACAGAATCGGCGGACATCGAACTTCCTAAAAATGGCACACTGACAACATTCACGCCCGCGAGCGATGCAGAGCCGGGCACCTCAATCCCGGTACTCAAAACCAGAGCCGGAGAAACCATCGCGATTCGTAGGCTTGTAGGCTCGGGCATGGTTACGGTTGTGGGGATCAATCTCGGGCAGGGCGAACTCCGCAGGCTCGGACTCCCAGAGCCAGAGCCATTCTGGCACAGGATCCTGGGCATGCGAGGCGATGTCAAACGCACAGCAGAAATGGACGATCAGTTGCTCTCCGATGTTCGGTCGAGGACCGTTCTTGAGTTTGATACCAATATCTCCGGCGAGATTGCCAAGACCGGCCGCGCAATCCAAGGCGTGTTCTTCGGGCTCATCGTATTCATCATCTACTGGATCATCGCCGGACCTGGTGGCTTTGCTCTGCTCAAGAGTCAGAAGAAGAGCCAGCACGCTTGGGTAGGGTTTGTCATGATGATCGCGGTGTTCACCGCGTTGTCTTGGATGGGTGCTTCGATGCTGCGTCCCAAAAAGGTCAACATCACCCACCTCACTTTGTTTGAACAGGTCTACGGGCAATCCACAGGCCGGGCCCGCTCGTGGATGAGCGCGATGCTCCCGAGCTACGGCCAGTCCGAAGTTTCACTCCGTGATCCCGACGATGATTCGGTGATGTCCACCGGTCGGATGGCGAGCCTGATTACGCCCTGGCAGCCCAGTACCTCCTCAGCCTCGTTTGTCTCGGGCTTCCCAGACAACACAGGGTACCGGATCGAAAGCCGATCGCCAGAATCAATCAAGGTCCCCACGCGAGCAACAGTCAAAGACTTCCGCGCCGATTGGGGCGGGGTGAGCAAATGGTCGATGCCCCATCCGGTGATCGACACCGTGGCATTCGAGGAATCCAAGCTCCAACTCGTCGGCACAGAAATCCACGGCCAACTCGAGCACGGCTTACCGGGCGAACTCAAAGATCTCATGTTCGTCATTGTGTCGCGACAAACCCCAATCCGGAGCGAAGGCCAAGGGATCGGCCAGGCATTGATCTCACGCGTCACAACTTGGTCGCCGCAAGTGCCTGGCGGAGGGTGGGGGCCCGGTGAGGTGATCAGCCTGCTTGATTACACAAAGCTTTCCGATACCAACCGGACTTCATCAAAGAGCGATTACTTTACAACCGCCATCAAGCAAGGCGTCGATGCAATGTCATTGCAGGGCTCCCGCGGCAGCGTGATGGACCGGCTCATGGCCGCCCGGATGATTTCGCAGATGCAGCCGCCGCGATACGGATCACTCACCGATCCCGTTGGTAACCGGCTCGCCCATCGCCGCCAACTCCACGGCTGGGATCTTGGGATGTGGTTCACCCAACCATGCCTGATCGTGATGGGTGTACTCGAGGTCGAAGCCAATGACGCCAATCCTGATGGATCACCGGTGCCCTTTTTTGTCAACGGCAAGCCGGTCCCGGCATCAGGAAAGACGCTCGTAACCTGGATTTATCCGTTTCCACCAAACCCCCCAAGGTACGCGGGCGTATTTGATCCAGAGCCTGAAACCGAAAATGATTCCTTGCCATTAATAGATGAATAAAGAGTCTGTAGGATATGACCCCATGCCCATGATCGAAACCATCAACCTGACCAAACGCTACGGCGACCTGACCGCGCTCAACTCGCTGAACCTGACGATCAACGAGGGTGATTGCTTCGGGTTCATCGGGCCCAACGGCGCGGGCAAGACCACCACCATCAAGGTCCTTGCGACCCTACTCAAACCGTCGTCGGGCCAGGCGCAGATCGCGGGATTAACAGTCGGGTACCAGAACCGCCAGATCCGTCCGCTCATCGGCTATGTCCCAGACTTCATGGGCGCGTACCAAGACATGGTCGTTCATGAATACCTCGAGTTCTTCGCCGCCGCCTACAACATCAACGGCATGCAACGCAAAAAAGTCGTCAACGATGTCCTCGAACTCACCGACCTCACCTACAAACAAACCGCCGAAGTCAGCGGCCTCTCCCGAGGCATGCAACAACGCCTCTCCATCGCCCGCGTGCTCCTCCACGATCCCAAAGTGTTATTGATGGACGAACCCGCATCGGGCCTCGACCCACGCGCAAGAATCGAGATCCGCGAGTTGCTCAAAGAACTCAAGAAGATGGGCAAGACCATCCTGATCTCCAGCCACATCCTCCACGAACTCGCAGAACTCTGCAATACCGTCGGCATCATCGAAAAAGGCGAACTGCTCTTCAACGGCACCGTCGATGAAATCCTCCGCAAAGCCAAGGTCGGGCATGTCGTTCATATCGGCGTCGCCGAGAGATTACAAGACGCCGCCAAGGTCCTCCAGACCATGCCAGGGATCGCAAAGGTTTCCATCGTCCAAGGCGACGGCACTGCCCACGGCGGCGGAAATGGCCAACTCATCCACGCCCAGTTTAATGATCAGATGGGCGGAAACTTCACCGATATTCCCAATGTTCTCATCAACAACGGCCTCCGCATGACCCACTTCCAAGAAGAACCCGTGAACCTAGAGACCGCCTTCATGCGCTTGACCAAGGGATTGGTGCAATAGATTACACTAAAAATCGCATCTTTGCGAGCCGATCGCGGTATGAATAGCAGGCGAAATATGCCCTCAACGGGTATCATGCGCCCATACCACTTTGGAGAAATTGACCAATGAAAACAATCCTCTCAGCCCTGATCCTTGCGGGCTCGACTGTTGCCCTAGCCGCCCCTCCCGAGACCAAGTCGGTCCCGGTTTCTGAGACCCTCCATGGCGACAGCGTCGTCGATGAATACCGCTGGCTCGAAGGCGACAACTCGAACCCAGAAAACATGGGGCTCGTCAACGACGAGGTCGCCACCTGGACCGACGACCAGAACGGGTACACCCGCTCGGTCCTCGACAACCTCCCCGGACGCTCCGCCCTCGAATCCCGTCTCCGCGAACTGATGGAAGTCCCATCCATCGGCAGCCCATCGGCCTATGGCAACCGCTACTTCTTCTCACGCCGCGAGGGAACCCAACCCCAAGCCGTCCGCTATGTCCGCGACGGGCTCGATGGAGATGAGCGGGTGTTGCTTGATCCACAAACCATTGATCCGTCAGGGCTCACCACCGTCTCGTGGACCGCACCAAACGATGACGGCTCACTCATGGCATTCGGCATGTACACCGCGGGCGATGAGAACTCGACGCTCTATGTGATGGATGTTGAATCCGGCGAGTGGTTCGCAGATGAAATCCCGGGCAAGGTTGGCTTCTCGCAATGGCTCCCAGACTCCTCAGGCTTCTTCTACGAACGCCTCGAAGACCTCGACGACGCCTACTCATCGGTCATGAAGCTCCATAAACTCGGCACACACCACCGTCAAGATCAACAACTCTTCCGTCAGCACGACATCGAGTTCTTCTATGGCGACCAGAACAAAACCGAAGCTGAACTCGAAGCACTCAAAACCACCTGGGGCCCCTTCGGGATGCCCTCAGATGATGCCCGCTGGATGACCGTCGGCTACTGGACCGGGACCGCAGGCCTCGACCTCTGGGTCGCGGATCTTTCAGAATGGTTCCGGACCGGTGAACTGAATCTTGTACCGATGGCGATCGGCAAAATGGGCCGCATCGGCGGTGCTCATTACGACGGCGACCGTCTGTTCCTGCAGCACTCATTCGATGCCCCCAACGGCACGCTCTCGGTGATCGACCTCTCAAACCCAGCGTTCGAAAACTGGGAAACCATCGTCGCCCAAGACAATGACCTCGTCATCGAAGGCGTGAGCTACGCCCGCGGAATCATCGCGGTGGACTACCTCGACTCGGCCAAGACCCGCATCGCCCTGTTTGATTACAGCGGCAACTCCAAAGGCGATCTTGAACTCCCAGGCATCGGCTCAGGCGGGCTCGTCACAAGCGACGACCGCACCGAGGCGTTCCTCAGTTTCTCAAGCTACAACATGCCACGCTCGATCTACAAGGTCGACCTGGCCAACGGCGAGTCCGAACTCTGGGCACGCCCAGATGTCCCGGTCGATCCATCCATGATCGAAGTCAAGCAAGTCTGGTACGATTCCAAAGACGGCACGCCCGTTTCCATGTTTATTGTCCACAAAAAAGGCATCGAGCTCGACGGCAACAACCCGACCATCCTCTACGGCTACGGCGGCTTTGACATCTCAATGACCCCATACTTCTCATCGACCATGTACCCGTGGTACGAGAACGGCGGGGTCTACGCGGTTGCCAACCTCCGAGGCGGTGGCGAGTACGGCAACGCCTGGCACGAAGCCGGGATGCTCGATCAGAAACAGAATGTATTTGACGATTTCATCTACGCCGGCGAATGGCTCGTCGAGAACGGCTACACCAACCCAAGCAAGCTCGGGATCGCGGGCGGCTCCAACGGCGGGCTCCTGACCGGCGCAGTCGTTGTCCAGCGTCCTGATCTGTTCAGTGCTGTGATCTCTGCGGTTCCGCTGCTGGACATGGTCCGTTACCAGAACTTCCTGATGGCCCGCTACTGGGTCCCTGAGTACGGCACGGCTGAAAACCCAGAACAGTACGAGTTCATCAAAGAGTACTCCCCGTACCACAATGTCAAACCCGGCACCAAGTACCCGGCCGTGCTCTTTACCGCCGGTGAGAACGACACCCGCGTCCATCCGCTCCACGCGCGCAAGATGGCGGCAATCATGCAGAACGCGACGGGTTCAGACCAAGACGCCGAGCCGATCCTGCTGTGGGTTGACCGAGAAGCGGGCCACGGCGGCGGCAAACCACTGCACCTGCGGATCCGCGATGTTGCCGATCAACGCATGTTCATGATGTGGCAGCTCGGAATGCTCGAAGATTGATCCGATGGCGAAGAAGACCACCAAAAAGAAAGCATCTACAAACAAGACGGGGCCGACCAAACGGTCGGTCCCGGCATTTATCAAAAAATCACCCGCAAAGTTCCACACGGACTGCGAGACGCTCATCAAAATCATGTCGGAAATAGTGGGGGAGCCCGCGGTGATGTGGGGGGAGTCGATTGTCGGGTTTGGATCGTACCACTATGTGTACGCGAGCGGACGAGAGGGCGACTGTGCATTGATTGGGTTTTCACCCAGGGCTTCGGAAATCTCGCTCTACCTGATGTGCGGGCTCGACGGCAACGAGGAACTACTCTCCAAACTCGGCAAGCACCGCAAAGGCAAGGGGTGCCTCTATCTCAAAGGGCTCGAAGGTGTGCATATCCCATCACTCAAAAAACTCATCCGTCTGAGCGCCAAGCAAACAATCAAACAGAACCAGTAGCCCGTGCTCAACGGATTGGGCTCAATTGAAAAGACCCGAAACCTCGAAAGGTTCCGGGACTTTGGGTTCACAGGAACTGTGTTAGTTTGATTACCGGCGGCGGCGGATCCCGATCAGACCAGCGGCACTCAATAGTGCGACCGAGCCCGGTGTTGGGACGCCATTGCTGACGGTCAGAACGCGGAAGTAATCGGCACCGGTTGGGCGGAGCGATACATTCAACAGCGATCCTTCATAAAGTTCGATATCACCAACCCCGTTGGGCCCGTAGGTCCGAGTGTTTTGGTTGTCGTAGTTAAGCCCGGCCAAACCCAAAAGGTCATGGGTTGATTCGAGCATGAGGTCTTCGACGACGAGCCCAAGGATATTGCTACTGAACTGGATATCGATATCGTGGATATCTGTAGTCAGTTCGCCCTCGGGGTCGTAGTAGACCATGTGCGAGTCCACGACGGTGCCCGCTTGAAGAACACTCATGGACCCATCACCGAGTTGGATGATGATGTCTTGAGTCAGGGTGATGCCCTGGAGTTCCGAAAAACCTTGGACATAGTTTGCTTCGCCGTAGCCAAACTGTGGGTCGTTGGCATCAGGGGTGCTCTTTACGATACCGCCTTCGATCGAAACGATGTCGCCGAATGCGACGCCGCTCAATGCGACAAGTGAGATAACTGCTGCTTTTGTGTTCACTGGAGATCCTCTCTAAAAAATACGAGTTGTGCAAATATGCCTCAGGAATCTGAGTTTGCCAACAAATATGAGAGAATGACCGAAAAAAACAGCCAATTTCAGGCCGTATTCGACCTGCCAGTGAACGAATCAGCACAAACCATCGCAGATAAAGTTCTCAAGGCTAGAAGGCTTGCCTACCAAGCATTCCTTCATCCGATCCCCAAATAAAGACTCCAATCGACTACATCAACAAATCCAATACCCGCTTGCTCTGCTCCTGCCCAATTAACAAAACGCTGATCGACGCCTTGCCCAAGATCGACGCCCGGGCAGATTCCGAGGCTTCCTTGGCATAATCCGTATCCCGGATCGACGACTCGGCGCGAGCGACATTGATCTGCTCCTCTTCCATCGCCCGCTGCATCGATTCATTGGAACGCTGCTCGGCCCCGATCTCCGCCCGGCGGGTCGTTATTGCACTGCCAGCCTCATCAACCAACGCCTGAGCACTCACCGGATCGGATTCGACCAACCCGGCCAGGTCACTCATGGTCAGTGTCTCGTAGATAGGATCGCCAGAACCGTCGGTCCCGATCTGTCGTTCGACACTGACATCGCTCAAGATATCGGACCCGGACTGCCCCAAGGTGAACGCCATGCCTTGGATCGCCAAGTTGATGCTCCCAGAAATCGCGCCCGACTCAGCACCGGTCAAGCCGCCGGCATTGGCGCCTTGGACAACCAATCCCCGCAGGTCTGTCACAGCCCCGGATACCGAAGCCAAAGCCCCTTCCTCGATAGCAAGCGTCATGTTATTGCGTGATGTTGCTCGAATAGTTGATTCGATCGTCGTCAAACGCCCACGCAAGGCCTCTGAAGCGATCAGCCCCGCCGGATTGTCAGATCCACGGTTGATCGCCAGTCCGGTCGCCAGCCGCTCAGAGGAGCGTGCCAGCATCTGGTTGCTTCGATTCAACCCTTGCAATCCGCTCGAGAATAGTGATGGTGGTGTGACTTGCATAAACCAAGTGTCACAAATAGAAATAGGCATGCCAAAGGAACCAAAGGAATCCTGGGCCGTTTGGAAGGGTTGTATGGATCAAGACGAATAGCTCTGCCAGCGAAGATTCTAATAGGCCCTGATTAGAACCAGAATCGTTATTCGTGGAGAGCTTTGGCGGTGCTGGGGGTGAGGCTGAGGATGTCACTAACTGAGCGGACCGATGCAAAGATACTAAGGTAGGTCGATGCAGGGAAGTGGAGGTCTTTAGAGTCAATCGCGGGCGCTTCGAGTTGCTGATCATTAAACGGATCCGCTTCAATGATGGCCATATCAACAAGCAATCCAACATTGAAGGCTTCAAAGTTTACAGACTCGGTATTGATTGACGCGCCAAGATCAATGACCAACGCACCAGAGATTCCAGCCTGGAGGGCGGTATCGTGGATGACATGGGCGTGTGAAATCCCCGCTAGACCTACAAAGGCGAATGCGATCGAAAGAAAGGATGCGTTCATGATGTTCTCTCCAGAACAATGCTCAACTGAGTCTTATAAAACCGTGGTGCAGTTAACTAATACACCACGCCCCGTCATTTGCCAGCATTCCCGGTATAAATACCATGATTCTGCCTTTGGTGGGGCAAGAGGGTAGACGCCCAAGCTGCCCGGTTCAGTGACCACCAACAGAAACATTGGTTTCAATGAATAAATCGGAGAGTATGAATCCAACTCGACTGACTGAAGGTCGATATCGGACGCTTAGTGATGAAAACTGGATCAGGCCAACGACCTACCATCGCCGATGATGCAGCACACCAAAGCCCTTGGGACAATCGATCAGGTCTGGAGATACCCATTCAAGTCCATGATCGGAGAACGCATCGAGCGGTGCCTTGTAACACCACGAGGGATTCTCGGGGATCGGGGATGGGCGTTGCGTGATGCCCAGACCGGGAAGCTCGGGAGCGGGAAACGGATGCCGACGCTGCTCATGTGCCAGGCCCGGTACCTTGAAGAGCCCACAACAGAAACCCTCACGCACGCAGAGATCATCTTCCCAGATGGGTCAACAACCCAGACCGACCATGGCGAGGCTGCCAGACTGCTCTCAGCGTTTGTAGGCAGAGAAGTCACGATCGAATCGTCAGCCGGGGAACACTTTGATGACCTCACACTGAGCATGCAGACCTCCGCATCAATAGAAACGCTCCGGGAGATGATGCCCAATTCAGAAATCGAACACCGAAGGTTCCGGCACAACTTCGCGATCCAAACTCCAGAAGGGATCCAAGGGTTCGCAGAAATGGGCTGGATCAGCAAGGGCATCCGGGTGGGGGAGGTGCCGATGGATGTGGTCAAGCCAATCCCACGATGCCCAATGGTCAGCTCCCCTCAGCCGGGGCTTGAGAGCGACCAGGCGATCCTCAAGACAATCCTGGCGGAAGTCGATCGGTGTGTGGGTGTGTATGCGACAACGGACGCGAGCGGGGCCGTGAGCGTCGGGGACCGTGTCGAGCTCATATAAAAAATAAAAAAGCCCCGTCATTGAAGACGGGGCTCAGGAGTTTGCGTTTGGATCTCCAGGCTTATCGTCTGCGGCGAGCGCCGATGAATCCGCCCATACTCAGTAGTGCAAGAGCACCGGGGGCTGGGACAGTGACGGACACATCCCCGATGACATCGAGCTGATACTCGGCGCTCCCTGGGATCTCGAACATGTCTTCTGTGTAGATTGTTCCTTCGCCTTCTCGAGCGTTGGCTTCACTACTGGAAAATGAGAGGGCGCCGATGGCGACGGTGTAGTCGCCGGCTTCGAGGAAGATTTCCATAAACGAATCCAGGTAGCTTGTTGAGCCGTTGAAATCCTCGTAGCCGTAGCCGCCGCTTATGTAGTCGTAGCCGAAATCATCATTTTGCGCGATATGATTCAGGCTCGAGAGTGCGCTTCCGTCGTTGTGGAAGAGTCTGATCTGTGTGTCTGTGAAGGAGTAAAACGCCTGCCATGACAACGCATCGAGGTACACGGTGCCGCCTGTGTTGACGGTGAAGTTGAATGTATGAACTTCCATGAGCCCTTCGTTGTAGCTGTAATCGGCGCTGCCCCCGAGGTTGAGGTAGCCAGAGCCGTAGCCCGAATAGTGCGACTCGATCATGTCGAGGTGCCCTGTGTACATAAGGTCAGCGTTGGCCGTGCTGCTCAGCCCGGCCCCGAGGAGTGCGCCGCCGAAGAGGCAGAGTGATGCTGTATTCATGGTGTGTCCCAATCTTTCTGGGGCACAGGTGCCCCCTACGAAAACTGTCCTCCCGCCTGTTTGGGCGGGTTTAATGTGAATGCATTGTGAAACTGGACAATGACCAGCAAAGTTCGATAATTCATACTTTGTGGACCTGGAATGCCGATTGTGTGGAGACAAATCAACGCGGTCATACCCTGAGGGGGGAGATGACCGCCTTGACTTTGGGTGTTGATCAATGTGGGTAATTTGGAAGATTTAGAGATGTTGCTGGATAGTTACATTCATCAGCATCATTTGATCAAGCCGATCGTATATCTCGGTATGGATGACACTATCACAAGGCGATCAAGGGTCTGTTGCGTTGGCCGCAGATGTATGGGCTTGTGTATGCTGGAGTTCTTGGCTGTGCCGTTGATACTCGTGGCGGTCTTTGGATCGGTCTGGTTCCATGACTGGATCATCCGTCCTTCCACGATCCCGGTCGCGGTGGTCTATGACATTGAGACCGATGAGTTCAGTGTCGTGACCGAGCAGCTCGCTTGGTGGTCTTCAAAGAGGGGCCAGCCGATACTACCGATGTATACCGATGTCAACGGGCGACGGGCGACGGGCATGATATTCCGTTTTGAGAATCTGCCTGAGATCGATGTCCCGATCGAAGAACTGACCGACTGGGAGAAGAGTGAGGGGCTCTCTGATGATCGATACAACTGGAGAACACCGGTCCGCCTTGCCGTTGATGATTCGGGGGAATGGACTCTGGAGAGATCGCCGAAGCGGCATAAGAGGGTGAGCATGGCGCGGTCGGAGAAGATCTCGTTACAGATTCAGCAAACTCCCGTTGGGCTGGGTACCTTAGAGAACTATTCCATCAAGTGCGCCGTGCCAACTGCTCAAGTTTATACCTGTGGCTACGGCATGAACTACGGTGCCTCCACTGGCATGCTCGATTCTCTCATCTACCGTGTCCGGGGTCTCTTTAGTTCATCAAGGAACAACCCGCGAACGATGGCAAGGTACATTCAGATCAATGCAGGCCGTCCGAGCCTGCCCATCCGCCAGACCAACGCATTCCTCAGGATGGTCGGAATCAAATAAATCCTCTGTAGCACGCACTCAATGTAAAAGCCCCGCCAATGACGACGGGGCTTTGAGAGTTTGATTGGATATCGAAACCGTTATCCTCTCCGACGGCTGCCAACAAGCCCGCCAAGACCCAAGATCGCCAGAGCGCCCCAGCCAATCCTTCGAATTGAGGCGTGCGGGGACATACTCCACCGTTACAGGCTCAGCCCATCGTCAATCCGACGATGAGTAGGAGCAGGAAGATTGCGACGACTCCGACGCTTATGCTGAGGCCGAGGATTCCGAAGAGGCGTTTCTTTGTGCTTTGGCAGATGCTCCCGATCCCGAGCCCCGTAGACAACAACAAGCCAAGCGCTGTCCCGATCATCGCGAGTCCCAGCACGATCGCTTCGGTGCTCTCTTCGTCCATGCCGTTCGGTGAACTGGATTCCATGACCGCCGCCGTCACGATGAGTGCGAACATTGAGATGCTTCCGAAGCAAGCGATGACAAACGAGCTCACCCCGAGCCCGGAGTGCATGGTCTTTCCGGCTGTTTCAGTCTCGCTGTCCTGGCTGTACACATTCTGATTAAAATCATTCATATGAAACTCCCGTTGATACATTGTCCAAATGGTTATATTATCCCAACCAATCCTTCGCTTTCAATCGTGCAGGCACATACTCCTCCGTCACATACGAGATGTCCTTAGTAATCAGCGATTCGACTTCCATTTTGAAGCCGTTGGTGAGCATCTTTTTGATCTCTTTCTGCCAGCCCTTGTTCTTCTCAAACCACGGGTACGCCGCGATCTGCTTGGCGCGTTTGATGTCGCGGTCGTTGAGGTCGATCTTGACATCGTCACTCAACCCACAGCGTTCAAAGTCGATCGACCGGATGCCAAGATACTTCGCATCGGGGATCGCGAGCCGCTGCGATTCAAACGCCAGAGAGATCGAGCCCTGCTTGATAACACTATAAATGTAGTGCCCCCAGGGGTCGCAATCGAGCAGGCAGTACACCGGGAGCTTGTACTCCTTGTTGAGACGGTGGAGCATCCGTCGCACGCCCCGCGTGGGCTGTCCCGAGCCTTCGGTCAAAATACAGTTGTGTTTCTCCCAGAAGCGGTCTTCGTTAAACCGCTGCCAGACCGTGTCCTTCTCGACATGCAAAATGAACTTGGCTTTGACATTCTTGAACTGAATAACCTCAGGCTCGCAGATCGAAGGAATCGCGTACCCGCCCGAACCCATCTTGGCGCAGTTGATCTCGTCGCCGTTGTCAACAACAGTAATGTTCCCGACCATGGTCCCGCGTTTCTTGGCGAAGATATGAAGTTCTTCGCGGAGCGATCCGAGCGAGACTTCGAGGTCTTCGAGGATCCCGTCCGACTCGGTCTGGTCATCGAAGGTTTTTTCCTTCGTGCCCTCGATGGTGTGCAGTGACTTGTAGAACATCCCACGAAGCGAGAGCGTCTTGTCCGCCACGAGCAACTCATCAACCGACTTCCCATGCAGTAAAGTCTGCATGAACTTGCGGGCCTGCCCAAGATTGAACAACTGCCGGTTCCCGACCGAGTCGCCCATCTCCAGAATCCCCCTCTTCGCGTTCCAGTTCGTGTTGGACGCGGCCCGAATCGGCACATCCATCTCAGGCTCTTTGTCGCTGTGCACAGCAGTAACAATGTTCTGCGCCATCCCGCTGAGTTTGACGGCCGTCTCCATATCCCGCTTCCCCGCCTTGTTGGACTTCATATCCGCAGCGGTGCGCGAGGTGGTTTTCGAGGGTGATTTCTTGGAGACCTTCTTTTTGGCAACCTTCTTCACGACCTTCTTTTTAACTGTTTTCTTCGCCATATGTATCTTCTCTGGGTGCCACGGCTTGCCGTCTTCGCAAGCCGTGTCTTGCTTGTGTGGTTGTTGGTGCATCTGAAGACATGGCTTGCCGAAGACGGTCAAGCCATGGCACCCGAGTCAGTTAAACAGCCCAGCGGCCGCCTTCTTTGATGATGTCTTGGTCGTCCGCTTCTTGCTCGTCTTCTTGGCAGTCTTCTTCGTCACACGCTTCTTCTTAATCACAGGCTTCGATTTGGTATCCCCATCGCCGGCCTGAATCTTTCCATCATCATCAAGAATGATCACATCGTCCGCCTTGGCGAGCCGGCTCGCCGAGTCCTTAATAAAGTTGCCCTCATCATCGAGCTGCGCATCGGCGATCTCGGTCTTGGCCTTGGCTTGAGTGAGCAGTGCGTCGTAGAGCTCCTGCGTGTCGGTCCCCGTCAGGTAGTTGCACGCCCTGGAAATCTCGCCGATGTACCGCTCAAAGACATCCCGCTTCTGCGCATCGCGTTTCATGCGTTCGCGCCGGCGGATGTACTGCCCGAGCTTCCGCCCGCACTCTTTGAGCGCAAGCGTCATCTCCTTGCGGATCTCGTCGTAGTCCGCGATGGCTTCCTTACTCTCCGAAGTAAACGGCACCCACACACTCGCCATATGAATCATCACCACCAACGGCCCAACCGGAGCCCCACCGCGTGGCTGCTGCAAGCCGTAGTTCTTCCACCCAGTATCAACAATCGACTTAAACGCACAGCACGCGCTCTGCTGATACAGCAAAGGCACCCGGTTCGCATATCGAATAATCCGAGCCTGCTGATCCCCCGGCAGCTTCCCACCAAACGCAATCGCCGCCTCAATCTGGAACGGGTTGCCCCTATACACAGCGGGGTTCCGCGTCGATGCGGTATAAAACTCCGCCTTCACACCCTTGAGCATCCCCGCAAGCATCTGCTGAACACCAATCGGCGACAAGCAATCAGTAGGGGGGCTGCGGAGCTTGGCGTCCTGGAGCGCGGTATAGATCTTCTCCCCATCGCTCGATTCCATCGCCTTGATCCAGGTCGATCCGGAATACGACTTTCCTTTAATCGACGCGGCAGCCGTCAGATCCTTCACCGCAGACGGAGGCACCCGGCAGAACTCCTTGCGGAAGAACCCCGACAACTGCTTCTCCTCGGTCTTGTTGATCATCGTCAAAAAAGTCCCAAGCTCAACCCCATACGGGTGAGGCTTGATCTCTTCAGTCTCCGGCGGAAGCTCATCAACCGTCCGAGGATACACAATGCGATCACTGAACTCCTGCGTCCGAACCACACCCTGATCATCCGCCTCGACTTCTTCGGCTGCCTCAGCAAGATCAGGATTCTCCCCAGCCTTGTCAGGCGGAATAAAAGTAATCTCGCAATGCGGATTCGAAATCGCGGTTTGTTCCAGATAAGTCTCAACCGATCCCTTCCCCCGAAAGAACTTCGCTTCCATTTCGATCGCGACGCGCGTGCCTGTGCCTTCCGGGAAGTCCTCAGTCTCAACATCAACCGTCACCTCAGGCTTGTTCTTGGTCGTGTCCATCGCCAACTCAAGATGATGCGCCGGCTTGTTCTTCTTAGGGCGCGTCGTGATCACCATCGGCTTCCCGGTCGTCATCAAGCCGTACATCCCCGCAGCAGAAATCCCGATCCCCTGCTGACCACGCGACATCTTGAGCCGGTGGAACTTGGACCCATAGAGCAGACGCCCAAAGATATTTTCGACCTGCTTCCGCACAATCCCAGGCCCATTGTCCGTGATCGTCACCCGATACCGTCCGGGTTTCTGGACCGAAGGTGGAGCCGTAATCTCCTCAATCTTGACCTCGATCGAAGGCAGAATCGACGCCTCTTCACACGCATCAAGCGAGTTGTCCACGGCCTCTTTAACGGTGGTTAAAAGCGCCTTGCGAGGATTGTCGAACCCCAGCAGGTGACGGTTCTTAGCGAAAAACTCGGACACAGAAATGTCCCGCTGTTTGGTCGCCATCGACTCCGCATCGGCTTTGGTTCGTTTGGTCTTTTTACCAGTCGTCTTCTTGGCCATTCCACCCTCCTTGGCGGGGCTGTAGGTCTGAATTGATTCCACAAAGCATACCCGATCAAGACCGATTCTGCCGACGATCCGGGCAAATCCCAGCCGAGGAACTCTGACTTCTCCGGCTACCATCCCCAGTGACCCTCGATCCCACCCCTAACCAACCTCTCGTCAATGCCTTCGTTCAGCGCTTCCGCCACGCCAACCCCAACAACGATCCAGACCTCGCAACCAAGCCAATCGACACCGACTTCTTCGGCGACTCCCCCAAGATGGCCGACGATCTACTGGTCCCGATCCTAGAGGGCATCAAAACCGCGACCTGCTCATCCCTCTGGGAATGGGAACACGAAAACGAAACCCCGCTCAGCCCCGGCACCCTAGCCGTCATCATCGACGGCTCCGGCACCCCTCGCTGCATCATCGAGACCGTTTCAGTCACCCCAACCCCCTACAACGAGGTCGCCGCGGACTTCGCCTACCACGAGGGCGAGAACGACCGCACCCTTGAAGGTTGGCGCAAAGCCCACTGGGACTTCTTCTCCCGCACCCTCCCGAGGATCGGCAAGCAGCCCACCCAGACCATGCCCCTGCTCTGCGAACGGTTCCGGGTCATCTACACAGAAGAATCCGCCCAAGAGTTCAACTCCAGGTGACCACCCCAAACCAACTGAATACACTCCCTCCATGTCCACAGCAACACTCAATAATCAGTCCAAAGCCGTCGTCCACCGCTGGTCCCAGACCCTCATCCCAACGACCCGCGAAGCCCCCTCAGACGCCGTCATGCCCTCCCACATCTTCATGACCCGCGCCGGATACATCCGCCCAGTCGGATCAGGCATCTACAACTACCTCCCCCTCGCCTGGAGATCACTCCAAAAAATATCCGCAATCATCCGAGAAGAGCTCGACGCCGCAGGTGCCTCAGAAATGCTCATGCCCGCCCTCATGCCAATGGAACTCTACAAAGACACCAAACGCGATCAAAACTACGGCGACCTCCTCTTCCAACTCAATGACCGCCACGGCCGCGCCACCGCACTGGGCCCAACCCACGAAGAAGTCATCACCGACCTCATGTGCGGCTGCCTAACCAGCTACAAACAGTTCCCCCTCAACCTTTACCAGATCCAAACCAAGTTCCGCGACGAAGCCCGCCCCCGTGCAGGCCTCCTCCGCTGCCGAGAGTTCATCATGAAGGACGCCTACTCCTTCCACCTTCAGCTCGACGGCGACGCCGGCCTCAATCACACCTACGACAAGATGTACCAAGCCTACACAAACATCTTCACCCGCTGCGGCCTGGACTTCTCCCCCGTCGAAGCCGAAGCCGGCCCCATCGGCGGCTCCGCATCCCACGAGTTCATGGTCAACTGCGAAAACGGCGAAGACACGATTTTAGTCTGCCCAGAATCCGGCTACGCCGCCAATGTAGAAAAAGCAGAAATCGGCAACCGTCCCCACAACTGGGACCAAGCCGCGACATCAGAAGTCACCAAGCACCACACCCCCGGAATGCCAGGCATCGCCCTCGTCGCCGAGCACCTTGGCACAAACGCTGCAGGCATGCTCAAGACCCTCGTCATGCGAACCGTTGAAGACGAACCCAAATGGATCCTCGCCGTTGTCCGAGGCGACCACGATGTCAACGAATCCAAAGTCCGTGACGCAGTGGGGGCCTCCGTCGAAATGGCCGATGAAAAAGAATCCATTGCCGCCGGCTTCGTCATCGGCTATGTTTCCCCCAAAATGCTCGATAAGACCGAAGTCACCATGGTCATCGACCCAGACGCCATCAACCACGGCTCATGGGCCACCGGCGCAGACGAAAAAGACCACCACATCACCGGGTTCAACTGGTCCCGCGATCTTCCATCGGCCAAGGACAAAGCAATCGTCGCCGACATCCGCAACGCCGAAGCGGGCGATCCATCACCACGAGCCGACGGTGTATCCCTCGAAGCCAAGCGCGGAATCGAAGTCGGACACATCTTCAAGCTCGGCACCAAATACTCAGAAGCCATGGGCCTCTCCGTTCTCAACAAGGACCAAAAGAAAACCCCCGTCATCATGGGCTGCTACGGCATCGGCGTCTCTCGCACCCTCGCCTCGTGCATCGAATCCTCCCACGACGACAACGGCATCATCATGCCCGCCGCCATCGCCCCATACCATGTCCACATCGTCACCATCAAACCAAACGATGAAGGCGTCCTCGACCACGCCTTTACGCTCGCACAGGAACTAGCCGAAAGTGGACTCGATGTCTTGGTAGACGACCGCAACGAACGACCAGGTCCCAAGTTCAAAGACGCCGACCTCATCGGCATCCCACTCCGGATCATCATCTCATCCAAGGCAATCGAAGCCGGCGAAGTAGAGTTCAAACGCCGCACCGACCAAGGCAAAGCAGGCATGGTTTCCAGATCCGAAATCCTCCAAACCTGCCTCGATGCCATCGGCTGATCCAGGCTCATCCAATCCAGACCAGATAGTGCTATTTCTCCCTAAAAACGGCCGCTATCCTGTTGACAAATCGCCCGAAATCTGCGACCATGCACGCTCAGCGGCAACTGTGTCGCCGTGTTATCGGTCCATTCGCGATCATCAGAGGAGATCCACATGCGCCTTGCCCCAATCTCGCCCCGCACACTCTGCGGAGCGCTCGTTATAGCAACAGTTTCAGGCACCACACTCGCCGCACCCGCCCCAACGCAGGTGTCGCCAATATCCAACTCGCTCCGTTGGGCCAACGGCATCTCCGATCGGGTCAACATCATGACCCCCGCACAACTCAAGAGTGAACTCGATCATCTCTCCAAACGGCAAGACGCCACCCGAGTTCTCGTCACGCTGAACCAAGCAATCACCGATACACAACGCGCCACACTCCAAACCCAAGGCCTCACACTCCTGAGCCCGCTCGGCTCCACAAACTACTTCGCAACACTCAGCCGCGACGCCAACACTACAGCCCTCGCCCAATCAACCCTCGCAAGCGTCTCATCAATCAAGTCCCACCAGAAACTCCACAAAGACCTCATCGCAGGCGTCATCCACCCATGGGCAGTTTCTAACCAAGGCCCGGTCGCCAAGTCCTCCCTCAAGGACCGCATGAACACCGAGTCAATCCTCCTCGATGAATACAACCGTCAAGGCATCGACCCAACCATCGCCGTGGTCGTCATGTTCCACAAGGACGCCAACTTCAATCCCCACGCCCTCCGCCTCGCAAACGAGCTCGGCGCCAAGGTCGCCTCCGAGATCTATTCCGTCAACTCAGCCATCCTTCACATACCAGCTTCTCGCCTCAATGAACTCGCCAGCGATGACGCCGTCATGTGGGCAGAGCCACCCCTCCCAGGCATGACAACCCTCAACGCAGAAAACAGAGTCCTCACCGGCGTCAACACACTCCAGACTGCCCCCTACAACCTAGACGGCTCAGGCGTCACCGCACTCATCTACGACGCCGGCAGAATGGCCAACCACACCGATTTCGGCTCACGCCTAACAGTTGGCCAGTCCGACACCTCAGGGATCTCCGGACACGCCACTCATGTCGGCGGCACCGTCGGCGGAGATGGCTCAGCCTCGAGCGGGAACAACAGAGGCATGGCACCCGCCGTAGACCTCATCTCCTATGGATTCGAACAAGCCGGTGGCCTCCAAGAAGGCTTCCTCTACACAGACCCGGGTGACATCGAAGCAGACTACACCGAAGCAATCGGTCTCTACAGCTCAGTCATCGCAAACAACTCCATCGGTACCAACACCGCACCCAACGGCTACCCCTGCGACTGGACAGGGAACTACGGCATCACCTCAGCACTCATCGACTCCATCGTCCAAGGATCACTCGGAGACCCATTCCGAATCGTCTGGGCCAACGGCAACGAGCGAGGCTCCTCCCGCTGCCAAGGCGATGACAACGGAAACTTCGGACAGTTCTTCTCAACAGCCCCGCCCGCATGTGCAAAAAATCACATCACCGTCGGTTCCGTTGATTCCAACACAGACCTCACCAGCTCCTTCTCCTCATGGGGCCCAACAGACGACGGCCGAATCAAACCAGACATCTCCGCGCCAGGCTGCCAAACAAACGGCGACGGCGGCGTCACCTCAACCTCATCCTCAGGCGGTTACACAACATTCTGCGGCACCTCGATGGCCTCGCCAACCACCACAGGAATCAGTGCTCTCATCCTCCAGCAATACAGAGCATCCTTCCCAGACCGCACAGATCTCCGAAACTCAACCCTCAAAGCCCTCCTCGCAAACACCGCCGATGACAGCGGAAACATCGGCCCAGACTACAAATATGGCTACGGCTCAATCCGAGCAGTAGACGCCATCGACACCGTCATCGCCGGAAACATCATCGAAGCAGAAGTCGCCCAAGGCAACACCTACCGCTTCGTTGTCATCCACCAAGGCGGAGACCTCAAAGTCACCATCGCATGGGACGACGCACCAGGGAGCCCCAATGTCTCACCCTCCCTCGTCAATGACCTCGATCTCAAAATCATCGACGCCGGCAGCAATGTCCACCTCCCCTGGACGCTCAACCCAAGCAACCCAGGCGGGGTCGCCGTCCGCACCGTCCGTGACGGCCTCAACAACATCGAGCAGGTCGCTATCGACAACGCCCCCGCAGGCGCATACACCGTCGAAGTCGTCGGTTTCAACATCGCCCAAGGACCAACCCAGTCCTTCGGCGCCGTAGCCAACGGCTTCCTCGTCAACTGCTCCTCCGGAGGGCTCATCTCACTCGGCTCACAACTCGTCCAGTGCTCAGGCACCACAGGCGTTCAGGTTATCGATTGTGACCTCAACACCTCGGATTCAATTATCGACACAGTTGATGTCATGATCTCCTCAGACTCTGACGCCGGATTCATGCTTACCCTTACAGAGTCGGCACCAGAATCTGCCGCCTTCCTCGCAACCTTCTCATTCTCAGACAGCGGCGGATCAGACCTCCTCGTCAACGAAGGGGATACCGTCACCGCAGCCTACCTCGATGCAAACGACGGATCCGGAGGCTCAAATGTACTCGTAGAGTCCACCATGGTCGTCGATTGCTCACCACCAGCAATCATTAATGTGGCAACATCAAACATTGAGCCAAGATCAGCAACAGTCGATGCAGGCACAGACGAAGCCGCCCGTGTGACTGTGAACTATGGTCTAAGCATGTTCTCACTCAATGATTCGGTCACAAGTGGAGCCTTCAACACTGTACACTCCATCAACATCGCAGGCCTCACAGACAATACCACATACTTCTACTCGGTCAGTGCAGAAGATCAAGCAGGAAACTCCACCACCGACGACAACAGTGGCCTCGGGTATACCTTCACGACCCCAGACATCCCAGACTTCTTCACAGAACAGTTTGATGGATCAATCGACCTCGAAGGGCTCACCCTCACCTTGACACCAAGCCCAAGTGTTGAAGGCTACGAGGCCGCCATCGAGCCACTCGCAGGAGGCGTGCTTCCATTTGAACCAACAAACGGAACACCCCTCCCCCTCACCGATGATGACTCAGAGTTTGTTTCCATTACAGGTGGGAACACCGTCGAAATCTATGGCCAGTCATTCAGCAGCTTCCATGTCGGATCAAACGGGTATGTCACATTCAGTGCCTCCGATACCGATTTCTCAGAATCCATCGGCGACCATTTCGATACCCCAAGAGTCTCAGGCATCTTTGATGACCTGAACCCATCAGATGCGGGTACCGTCTACTACCAACAACTCGCTGACCGCATGGTCATCAGTTGGGACGCAGTCACAGAGTTCTTTGCAGGAAATCAGAACACCTTCCAGATCGAACTTCACTTTGATGGCACTATCGTCATCTCATGGGAGCGGCTCGACACCAACGATTGCATTGTCGGCATCTCCGAAGGCGTTGGAGAAGACCCAGATTTCATCCAATCAGACCTCTCTACATATCCAGCTCCAAACAACTGCCAAGCAGACTTCACAGGCGATGGTGCTCTCGACTTCTTTGACATCTCCGCATTCCTCACCCTCTTCTCCAGCAACGACCCATCAGCCGACATCAACCAAGATGGCCAATGGGACTTCTTTGACATCTCATCATTCCTCACCCTCTTCTCCGCCGGCTGCCCATAACCAGCCCATCCAGATCACTCACAAACCGGGAGACAACTCCCGGTTTTTTTACGCCCAAACCCAATCCAAAACGCCTACGATTCCCCCATGACCACCACTCCAAACGATCAAATCAATGTCCTCCTCATAGGAGGCGGCTCCCGCGAGCACGCACTCGCCCAAGCAATCGCCAAATCCCCAAAGCTCGGCACCCTATACGCCACCCACACCCAAAACCCCGGCATCGCAACCCTCGCCCAATCCATCGATGTCGACTACGCAAACGAAAAATTCTACCGCCTCGTCCAGTTCTGTGACCAGCAGGATGTCCACCTCGTCGTCATAGGCCCAGAAGACCCCCTCGCCGATGGCTGGGCAGACAAACTCGCCAAACGAGCCGACGGCTCCCCGCGCCTCGTCTTTGGACCCTCACAAAACGGCACCAAACTCGAAGCAGATAAGGCCTACGCCAAACAAGTCATGCGCGGCGCCTCGATCCCAACAGCAGAAGGCAAAGTCTTTACAAACGCCGACCACGCCGACGACTACATGAAAACCCGCGACGAGCCCTATGTCGTCAAAGCCACAGGCCTCGCCAAAGGCAAAGGCGTCATCGTCCCAAACACCACCGAAGAAGCCCTAGACGCCATCGACCAGATCCTCCGCAAACGCGCCTTCGGAGACGCCGGAAACGAAATCCTTATCGAAGAGAAACTCAAAGGCACCGAAGTCTCCGTCCTCGCCCTCTACGACGGCAAAAATATACTCGTCCTCCCCCCGTGCCAAGACCACAAACGCCTCAAAGATAACGACCTCGGTCCAAACACCGGTGGCATGGGCGCCTTCTGTCCATCAGGCACCCTCTCAGATAAACTCAGCCTCCAGATCGAATCCGAAGTACTCGTTCCCGTCGCAGACGCTCTCCGCCGCGACGAAATCGACTTCAAAGGCGTCCTCTACGCCGGCATCATGCTCACCCCCGGAGGCCCAAAGGTCCTCGAGTTCAATGTCCGCTTCGGCGATCCAGAATGCCAACCCCTCCTCGCACTCCTCGAAACTGATGCGCTCGAACTCTTGACAGCAACCGCCGCGGGCACCCTCGACAAAGCCGATGTCCAGTTCTCAAACGACCACGCCGTCACCGTCGTCCTCGCCGTAGATGGCTACCCAATGAAACCACGCATCGGCGATGTCATCACCGGAGTCGAACAAGCCGAAAAGCTCCAAGGCGTCCACATCCACCACGCAGGCACAAAGCTCACCAAAGGCGACCTCTACACCAACGGCGGCCGGGTCCTCTCCATCACCGCCACAGGATCAACGCAAGAACAAGCCCGCGACCGAGCCTACGCCGCCGCCGATCTCATCGACTTCAAAGACAAACACCTCCGCACCGACATCGCCGCCCCAACCAGCAAGCAAGTCCCTGCCAAGATCTGATACCTTTAAAAACTCAGTCCCAAGCGATCAGCGCCGTCATCCAGGCCCCGCTTCCAGCAGCCTCCGCAGAGCCGCACACCCACACCAGCGTTGTCCCGCCGCCCATATCGCGCGAAAGATGCAGCTGGATCCCCTGGTCGCCGCCTTCAAGCGAAACCTGATACACCACCATATTCCCATTCCGATCGATCAACTCGATCGCTCCGACCTCAGCCTCCGAAGACTCGTCGTTAATTCCGCGAACAAAGATATTGTTCGCCCGCTCCGCCGTCACCACCCCGATCAATCGTTCGATCGCTTCCCCCTGGGTCGGCGTTACCGCGATCCCGTCAGCTATCCATGAATCAAGCCGGGGTTCGCACGCAAACCGCTCATCCCCGTCAGGACCAAGTATCCGTAGCGTTGCAACATCAGCCCGCATCATCACGCCCGCTGTCTGATGCACATACGCCAGCGGTGCCGGTATCAACTGATTGAGCCCCTCGGTCTTGATCGCCACAAGCACAGGGTTTCCACCATCTACGCTGTACCGGGCAAATATTTCAGACCCAGAAGTGTCAACCGCCGCCCCGATCTCAATCACCGCCCCAGATGGAATACCAGTTTCGCGTCCAGAAATACGAATCCGAGCCATCGGCGATTCAAGGCCAGTCAGGTCATCCGTATACACAGACGAATCATAAAACCGCTCCGCCTCAAGCCCAAGGCTCAGCCCAAGCATCGACTGCACCATCGCAGAGTCAGCCCCAACAGACCAAGGCTCAACAACACGCCACCCATCCCCCGTTCTCCGTAGCCCAACATGTGTATCCCCAGCCGTAACCTCCGCCCCAAACACCTGCGACATCGTAAAATCAAACAACCCCGTAGCCCGCCAAGACTCCAGCCCCTCAGCCAAGAGCGAATCCCGAAGCGAACGCTCAATCCGCCCAAACCATCGGCTCGTCGCGATCCCATCAAGCCCCCGCGAAACAACCTCCGCCCGGACAAACCCACCCGCAGCCTCAGTCCCAAACCGGATCTCAGTCGATAGGCCGTCGTGATCAACAACCGCCAGCGTCCCAAAGAGATCCCCGATCTCATCATCATCCGAAACCCCAACCGGCGCCGACCCAAGCACCCGAAGCACCGTCCGAATCCGCGCCGAGTTCCCACCCCAAACATCCTTCTCGTCATCGCTCAGCTGCAACTCCCACCCATCAACCGTCCCCTCCACCCGCCGAGCAATCTGCAAACCCAGTTCCTCGGTCTCAATTCGAACCTCAACAATCGATACCCCATCAATGCCGATCTGGTGAGCTTTCAAATCGGGATCATCACCCGCATGCCCTCCTACGCTCCCAGAGACCAGCACAAGCCCCGCCAGCACCCCAGCAACAATCAGCGACATCAATACAGTTCTCAAAGACATACCACACTCTATTCGACCAATCCTCTCCCCGCCCGCCCAAAACAACCGACATTCAACCAACATGCCTGCCACATCACCCAAACCCCTCGTCGCCATCACCTCGGACCTCATGATCCGTAAAGATCATCCCACCGCCTACCTCACCATGACCTACGCCAAGGCAGTCCACAACGCCGGAGCCATCCCCGTCATCCTCCCCCCAACCACGCCCGATCCAGACACCATCGCCACCCTCATCACCCGCTTCGACGCCTTCATCCTCTCAGGCGGAGACGACCCCAAAACCGAACCCTTCGGCATCCCCTCCCATCAAGAAATCACCCCTGTCCTAGCTGCCCGCCAAACATTCGAAACACAGCTCATCAAAGAACTCCACAACAACCCCCATATCCCAGTCCTTTGTATCTGCCTAGGCATGCAAATGCTCGCCCTCTCCACAGGCGGCTCCCTCAACCAATACCTCCCAGACACCCACCCATCCCACGCCGACCACTGGAAAAAACAACACCCCATCATCTCCAACAACGAATCAATCCTCCCCAGTGGCACATCCTTCTCCGCCCACCACCAAGCCGTAGACAACCCCGGAACCTACCAAATCCTCGCCACCGCACCCGACGGCATCATCGAAGCCATCCACGACCCCGCCGCAAAGTTCCGCCTAGGAATCCAATGGCACCCAGAACGAACCGAAGACCAAAACCTCGGCCAAAACCTATTCAATAAACTCATCGACGCGATCAAGTCTTAAGTGGCCGGTCTTAAAAATCCAGCGTCGGACCATCAGCAAGCTGGCTCGAGTTCGAAACCCCAAGCGACTGATAAATCTTCACCGTCGCATCCGACTGATTCAAAGTATAAAAATGAATCCCGCAAGCCCCATGATCCAAAAGATCCCGGCTCTGCTCCGTCGCCCAGTGCACACCCACCCGCCGGACCGATTCACTCTTTCCATCAGTCCGCCGAACCGCGCGCAGCAGCGAAGCGGGGAACCGCATCCCCAGCGCAAGATCCGCCATCCGTTTCATCCCCGGAATCGACTGCACAGGCATAATCCCCGCCACCACAGGCACTTTGATGCCCCCAAGCACGCACCGATCACAAAAATCAAAGTAGTCCCGGTTCTCAAAGAACATCTGCGTCACCACAAACCCCGCCCCCGCATCAACCTTCGCCTTCAGATGATTCATCTCATCGAGCCGATTTGCAGTCCCAGGATGCCCCTCGGGAAAACCAGCGACCCCAATATCAAACCCCCCAAACCCCCCAGCACTCGAACTCTTGTGCCGTTCATTAAACTTCACAATGTGCTCAACAAGCTGCGACGCGAACTGAAAGTGATCCCCCGACCAGTCATACCCATCCGACGGCGCATCCCCTCGCAACGCCAAAATATCACTAATCCCCCGCTCCGCATACCCCTCAAGGATCTCATTGATCTCCGCCTCGCTATGACCAACACAAGTCAAATGAGGCATCGTCGCAAGCCCGGTCTGATCCTTCACCCGGTGCACAACATCCCGCGTCAGCTTTCGTGTCCCCCCGCCAGCGCCATAAGTAATCGAAACAAACGAAGGCCCTAGGCTCTCAAGTTTCACAATATTCTCAAACAAACGCTCGGCCCCCGCCGCATCTTTAGGCGGAAAGAACTCAAACGAAAAAGTAGTACCAGAATCAAGCAGTTTGCGGATCATAAAAAACAATCGCCGCCCCTTTCGAGACGGCGATCATAAATAACTTTAGTACCGGTAGTGGTGCGGCTTGTAAGGCCCGTCCACAGGAATATCCAAATACTTCGACTGATCATCAGTCAACTTCGTCAGCTTGACACCAAGCTGACCAAGATGCAAACGAGCAACCTGCTCGTCAAGATGCTTAGGAAGCACATGCACCGAGTTGTCATACTTCTCAAGGTTCCCAGCAAGCTCAACCTGAGCGATCACCTGGTTCGTAAAGCTCGCGCTCATCACAAAACTCGGGTGACCAGTCGCGCAGCCAAGGTTCAGCAAACGACCCTCAGCAAGAATCAAGATACTCGTGCCCTTGGACTTGAACAGGAACTCGTCAAACTGTGGCTTGATGTTGATCCGCTCAACATCCGCATCCTTCATCAAAGGCTCCATCTGGATCTCATTGTCAAAGTGACCAATGTTCCCCACGATCGCCTTGTTCTTCATCCGCTTCATGTGCTCAAGCGTGATGATGTCCTTGTTCCCAGTCGTGGTCACAAAGATATCCGCATACTCAACAGCGTCTTCGAGTGTAAGGACCTGGTAGCCCTCCATCGCCGCCTGCAAAGCACAGATCGGATCAATCTCGGTGACAATCACGCGACATCCCTGACCCTTAAGCGACTGGCAGCAGCCCTTGCCAACATCGCCGTAGCCACACACAACAGCAACCTTGCCCGAAAGCATCACATCAGATGCCCGGTTCAGGCCGTCAACAAGCGAGTGCCGGCAGCCGTACACATTGTCAAACTTCGACTTGGTCACCGAGTCGTTCACATTGATCGCCGGGAAAGGCAGCTTGCCCTCTGCAGCGAGCTGGTACAAACGGTGCACGCCAGTCGTGGTCTCTTCAGAGATACCACGAATCAAAGGCGTGTTCTTCTGGAACCAACCAGGATTCCCCTCGATTGTCCCGCGGATTGTCGCAAGCACATGCTTCCATTCCTCAGCATCATTCTGTTCGTCCCAAACAGGAACACTACCCGAGTTCTCGTAATCCATCCCGTTGATCATGAACAACGAAGCGTCGCCGCCGTCATCAACAATCTGCTCAGGGCCGGATCCGTCTGGGTAGGTGAGCGCCTGCTTGGTGCACCACCAGTACTCTTCAAGTGTCTCGCCCTTCCAAGCAAACACAGGAACGCCCTTAGGATTCTCAGGTGTCCCGCCGTCCTCGGTGCGCCCGACAACCACCGCCGCAGCCGCAAAGTCCTGCGTTGAGAAAATATTGCAAGAGCACCAACGCACATTGGCGCCAAGCGCGGTCAGAGTTTCAATAAGCACCGCCGTCTGCACAGTCATATGCAGCGAGCCCATGATCTTCAAACCCTTGAGCGGCTTGCTCTCCCCGTATTGAGCACGGAGCGACATCAAACCAGGCATCTCATGTTCTGCGAGCCGAAGCTCCTTCCGGCCGTGTTCCGCAAGACCAAGGTCCAAAACCTTGAAATCAAGCCCGTTAATCGTGTCTGCTGTCAAAGACGGTGTCGTTGCTGTTGCTGTCATTGGTGATTCCTTTTGTTATTCCTTGTATCGGTGTTGAGACACCGATTTCTTAGTCTGTCGTCTCTCTTCGCGTCAATTCCGCGCCAATTATTCGTTCAAAACCCTCGCCACCGCGGCAAAGAGTGGGGGCCCAGATGAGTTCACATCAGGCCGTAAGTTATTCACCCGAATCGATCCAAAACCGGCCTCCCCCAACATTCCGATAACCGCCTGATTCGAGAACCCCAAATGCTTATGCCCCATCCCCCGCCGGTACTCATCATTCGTATGCTCGCACATATCAACAAGCAGCACAACCCCGCCCCCACGCTCAGATGTCAGCACCCGCCGGATCTCCTTGAGTGCTTCCACAGGCTCATCAATATGATGAATCACAAGCATGCACACCGCCGCATCTACACTGCCTGCTGCCAACGGAACCTTCGATAAATCCCCGACAACAAAGTCAATATGGCTGCTCTCGATGCTCGCATTCTCAAGCCTCGCCCGTGCCCCCTCAAGCATCTCAGGCGAACGATCAATCGCCACAACCCGCTCAACCCAAGGCGCAAGCAGTTCCGTGCAGTTCCCCGTCCCGCACCCAAGATCCGCCACCCGCCACCGCGGATCAATCAAACTCAGCAGCGCACGGTCCGTAAAGAACCGCCCAAACATGTCATTCCGAACCCCGTCCCACTCACCCGCGTGCTCCCCAAAGAACGCGCCCGAATCAGTCATCCGTTCAGACAACACCGACCGCACCCGCTGGTCATCCCCCTGCGCATCAGCAAGCCCGTCAAGCTCATCGCGAACCGCAAGCCAAATCCCCCGCATCGTCGCAGGCAAATCATCAAGCACCACCCTGTAAAAAGTCGCAGGCCCAACAGACCGCCGAACAACCCAGCCGCCCTCAGCAAGCAGCTTCAAATGCCGTGAGCCCGAAGACTGAGGAATCTGAACCACCCGAATCAACTCGCCCACAGAAAGCTCATGCGTGCAAAGCACCCGCATCATCCGGAGCCGGATCGGGTCACTCAGCTGGCTCAAAGATTCAGCAGCAGTTAGTTGAGATGGAGTGTGTGTTGGTTTTGCCATAAGCCATATATCCGCATATACGGATATAGACTAGCGGCTCATTCCGATTTCGTCAAACAATTCAGCAATAAATCTCAATAAACCCTTAATCCTGATCCTCAGAGGGGTTTATCGCCAGCGACGGCCCAGGAGTAATACCAAGGGCGAGGAATCGAGAATCAAGGTTATCGGAGCCCGTATCGAACCACAACGCCTTTCTCAGTGAATCCTCTTCGAGCACTGAATCCCCAATAGCCCGGGCGAAATCAGCCATAGCCATATATGGCTCAACCGATTCCCCATTGGAATACATCATCGCCAAACCAATCGCCTGCTTCGCCTCATCGAGCATCCCCACACTCTGGGCATACCGGCCGAGCCGCAACTGCCCAGAAACTTTCCCGCCCTCAGCAACCGTCCCCCGCATCAGCGACATCATTTTCTCGGCCCGTCCAGCCAAAATAAAGGTATCGCCCAGCGTCTCAATGTATTCAACATTCCCAGGCCGAAGATCGTGAGCAGTCGTCAGATGCCCGATCGCCGCAGAGTACATCCCCATCCGAGATTCGGTCACCCCAAGCTCATACTGAGCATAATGAGCATGCGGCCGCCGCACAACATACTCCTGCCAAAGCTCCAACGACCGCTGGTCATCCCCATCCCGAGCCGCCGCTCGTGCCTTGAGAGACAAATCATTGAGGGCAAAGGTCCGCTTCACTTTCTGCGTAGGCCCGCAAGAGCTCAGCAGAATGGCGACGGAAACTGTAATCAGTGTAAAAATCGATCTCGTGAACATGCTCGACTCCAGGTAGTGGTCTGTATTGAATATAGCTCAATGCCCAACGATTCACCACACCCACCCAAGGATTCCATCCCCGACCCCACCCGCGCGGTCATCCTCAAGCACACACTCAGCGACGCCACAAGCCATTTCGATTGGATGATCGAAATCCCCGGCTGCCCAGACGAACACCGTCTCCTGACCTTCAGGTGCGGTGAGCGGCCGGATTTGTGGGTCCCGGACCAATTGTTCCACGTGGAACAATTGGTCAATCACCGGGCCCATTACCTCGATTTTCAGGGCGATATCGGCGGTGGGCGGGGGGATGTAATCCGCAAGGCCTCCGGGGTTTGCAGCGGGTTCCGGGGGGATGTTGAGGGGGGCAAACTTGTGATCCAGATTGGCTGGGAAGAAATTGATGATGAGCCATGGGTTGTGCGGTACTTTGGGGAAAAAACCGCACAGAATCGGTGGTGTTTTCGCGGTGATCAGATAGGGCTCGCATAACGGAGCAATATTTGATACAATAGTAATATGAGGAGGTTCTCCGTGATGCAGGGACCACTGTTTGATCCATTGCCGCCTGGGTATTCTGGGCCGGTCAAGAAAAAAAAGAGTTTGCCAGTCGAGCAGTCGCCTGATGATGAGTCCAACGAGCTTGGGCTTGACGACACGCTGCCGATCGATCTTTCGACTGAGCCGGTTCCCGCCGCTCAGCCGGGGCAGTCCAAGATTACAACATTCGAGCAGAAGCTCAGCTCCAAACGGCATGAAGACCAGTGGACCCGCTCGCCCAATGCGACCGGGACCGGGGCGATTCATGTCAAAAGCTTTCACTGCCGGCTGACTGGGGACTCGCTTGAGTTCCTTGATCGTCAGATCAACGAATGGCTCGATGACCACCCAGAGTACGAAGTCAAGATGGTGACGAGTTCGATGGGGACCTGGTCGGGCAAGCTCAAAGAACCCAACCTCATTGTCAATGTGTGGGTCTAATGAATGATTGAGTTGTCGGTGTCAGTTTGGAAGAGGCGGCGGCGGGTGATGCTCGGCGCTGTTCTTTTTTTTGCTCAGGCTGTCGCAGTAGGCGATGAGCCGGCGGCTCGGCCAATGCCTCGGGTGATTGAGCCTGATGCGGATCGGCTGGTGGCTGCGGTGCTGCACCGGGTGATTGATGGGGATTCTGTTGAGCTCTTTGTTCAGGGTGCGGTGGTTCGGTATGAGCTTGCCGGTGCGGATTCGCCGGACATACTCACCGAAGACGGCAAAGGCGATGGGGCGGCCATTCTCAGGGGGAGTGCTGAGGCGCGGAGTTATCTGAAATCGCTTCTCGACGGCGAACAACTGGCGGTGATGACCGATCCGAGGCGAGGGATCAACCCGAGGGGGCATCGGCGGGGGTATGTGTACCGGATGCCTGATGGGTTGTTTGTGAATCTTGAGATGGTCCGGCTCGGTTTTTCCAAGCATGCGCGAGATCCATCGGGGTTCAATGATTCGGTGATGCTTTGGGCACAGGATCGGGCGCGGGATGCCCGGAAGGGTGTTTGGCTTCCGGTTCCTAAGCCGGCGGCGGTCGATGTCGTGAGTACCGATGGGGCCGGGGCCGTTGAGGTTCCTGAGGAGATTGCCGAAGAAGTTGAAGTCGAACAGGCGGTGGAATCTTCGATGGTGTATGTGACCGAGTTTGGCTCGAAGTACCACTCGAAGGATTGCCAGCATGTACGGGGTTCTGGGATTGCCAAGGATCGGAACGAGATCGAAGATTCGCTTAAAGCGTGCAAGGTGTGCAAGCCTGATGATCTTGATGGGGCCGGGGACGATTGAGAATTACACTCTGCGGGCGGGCAATTGACGGTGGGGCGATGAATGTGCCGATAGATTGGGCATGTGCGGCATTGTTGGTGTGATATCTGAACTCCCGGTAGATCGGCAAGATGTGCTTGCGATGCGCCGTCAGTTGGTGCATCGGGGGCCTGATGATGCGGGGGTATTGGCGACGGTGTGCGGGACGCTGGGGCACACGCGGTTGAGTGTGGTGGATTTGAGCGAGCATGGGCACCAGCCGATGAGCACCGAGGATGGCCGGTACACATTGGTGTACAACGGCGAACTGTACAACGATGAAGATCTTCGGCGGGAACTCGAATCGCTCGGGGTTGTTTTTCGGTCGCGGTGCGATTCTGAAACGGTGCTCCATGCGCTCGTGCGATGGGGCGTAGAGGCACGGCACAAGCTTCGGGGGATGTACGCGTTTGGGTTTGTTGATACAGCGCAGCGGCGGTGTTTGCTTGGGCGGGATTCGATGGGGATCAAGCCTTTGTATACGGCGCGGACTGGCGGCGCGGCTGGGGTGATGTTGTTTGCCTCAGAGATCCGTGCGGTGCTGGCGCATCCGAAGTTCGATGTTCAGCCTGATCTGCTCACGATGAGCGCGTACTTGTCGACGATCCGGCCTGAGTTTGGGCGGCGGACGATGTTTGAGGGTGTGTCGGCTTTGGAGCCTGGGGAGTGGGCGTCGTATTCGACGAGTCGTTATGAATGTTTGGAGAGTTGTTCGTGCTGGGACAGCGGGGGCAGCGGGGCCGGGATCGGGTGCGTTTCGGATATTGCTGATACACGGTCGGTGATCGAGGATTCGGTCATTCGGCATCTTCGTACGGATGTGCCGATGTGCTCGTTGCTTTCTGGCGGGATTGACAGCTCGATCATCGCGCGGATCGCGATGGATCAGCTTGGAGAGTTGCATACTTTTTGTGCGGGGGCGCGGAGTGATGGGTTTGCCGACGACTTTAAGATGGCGGCCAAGGTTGCGGCGTATCTTGGGACTAATCACACGGAGGTGGAGATTGGTCCTGCTGGATTTTTGGACCGGTGGCGTGGGATGGTTGATGCGACGGGGGTGCCTTTGTCAACGCCCAATGAGGTTGCGATCTATGAGGTGTGCAGTGCTTTGCGTGGGCGTGGGTTTGCGGTGGCGTTGTCTGGCGAGGGGGCCGATGAGTTGTTTGGTGGGTATGAGCTGCCGATGATTCAGGCGCAGTCGTATGTTGATCATATTCCTAGTTCGGATTTGTCTGCGGGTTTGTTTCATCTGCAGTCGAATGCTTGGGTGAACGATGAACTGAAGCCTGTGGTTATGCAGGAGGATTGGGCGGGGGCGACGGATTCGGATTCGCTGCTCAAGGTGTGGTATCAGTTGTCGTTTGATAAACTCCGCGCTGGGTGCTCTGGTTCGATGCAGGCGCATCTGGCGTTTCATAGGCGGATGAACCTACCGAACTTGCTGCGGCGGCTTGATACGGCTTCGATGTTGTGTTCGGTGGAGGGGCGTACGCCATTGGCGGACCGGGTGGTTTCGGACTTTGCTCAGTCGCTTGAGATGGATGACAAGTTTGTCAATGGCAGTCCGGTGCAGACGAAGATCGCGTTGCGCCGGGCGTTTGCGGATCGGCTTCCGGGTGAGGTTGTTGAACGGCCTAAGGCGAGTTTTCCGCTGCCGTTCCAGGATTGGATTGGGGGGCGGGTTGATGTGCTGAACCGGTCAGAGTTTGCTCGGCACATCTTCCGGGGTGAGGCGATTGATGCGGTTGTTGGGGATCCGGGGTCGAACTGGAATCTTACTTGGCCGATGATGAACTTGGCGATCTGGGGTGAGCGTTGGTGGGGTGATAGCGCGGTGGTTGATGAGGTGTTTGCTGGGTCGGCTGAGGATTCGGGCGTTCTGTCTTAGTCTTGGGATTTGCACCACTTGATTGCTTTGACGAGTTCTTTGGTACCTGATTTTCCTGCGGGGAGTTCGTGGCCTTTGCCTGCGAGCATTTTGACTTGGACTGGTGATTCGTTCTTTGAGAAGTCACGCTTTGCTTTTGCGTAGGTTTTTTTCCAGGGGTCTCTGACGCCGGTCATGAGGTAGAAGGGTGGGAGTGTTGTGCTTTCTTCGGCGGATGCGTTTTGTGGTTCGTAGTGGCCGCAGATTGGGATGACTCCGGCGAAGAGGTCTGGGGATGTTTGTCCCATGATGAGTGCGATGTTGGCTCCCTGCGAGAAGCCGACGAGGTAGATTTGGGTTGGGTCGATGTTGTGTTTTTCTATTGCTTGTTGGATTATGTGGTTGACCATCCATTCGGATTCGTCGCGGTAGGTCCATGAGAAGCCGCCGCTGGCGGCTGGGCGGAGTGCGTCTGGGGCGATGAGGATCATGTTGAGTTCATCGGCGGTGTCTTTGAGTGCTTTGATCATGTCGGTGCCTCGCATGCCTGTGCCATGGAGCGCGAGGATGAGGGGTGGGGAGTCGGTTATGGTTTTCGGGATGTGTGTCTTTGGTTTGTGGGCGTTTGCTTCTTTGGTGAACTCGTTGAGTCGTTTGGCGGCGTTTTGCTGGACATTCTTGAGTGTTTTGATGAAGCGTTTGTCTTGGCGGAGTGAATCGAGGTCTTCGGATTGTTCGAAGGAGCGGACGCCGGTGTATCCGAGGTCGGCGGATTTTTGGAGGGCTTCGATGGCTTGGTCGGTGTTGTTGTTGCGTGCGTGCATTGAGCCGAGGTTGAAGTTCCAGGTGGCGGATTCTGGGTAGCGTTCGATGATTTTCTGGGCGGTGATGAGGGCGGCTTTGTAGCTTTGGGCGGTTACGGATTTGTCGTAGCGGTTGATGAGTTGATTGTCGGTTTGGGCGTGGGCTGTTGTGATGGTGAGGGCGATTGCGAGGATGGCGAGGACTGTGCGCATGAAGTGGTCTCCTGTGTGAGAGATATACCGCGCGAAGAGGGGTTTGGTTTCAAAAATAATTGGGGTTAAAGATGGGCTGATGAATCGAAAGGGGCGTTTTTGAAGGCTGGGGTGGATGAATCTCGGACTTTGGTTGCGAGGGGATGAAAGCTGGGGCAGATTCTCTAATGGACAGACTTTCTAATCTTAATGGAGACACACAATGCGCACACTCATAGCTATCGGCGCAATCGCGGGATGTTCAGCGGTTGCAGGGGCACAACTGAATCTAGGGGACTTTGAAGGACAATGGGACAACTTTACCTTTGGTTCTTCAGGGGCGGCTTCGATGTTGATCGAGAGTCTTGGGGGGGCTGATATTTCGATCACGATTGATCTGGATGGGAATGTGTTTGGGCAGGCGGATCCGCCTGCGTTTGTGATTACAGGGAGTGTTGGGGCGACCGGCTTTGTAGCTGATCCGTTTGCTGATCCTGGGTTTGGCACGATGAGCGGCGGGGTTGATCTTGCGGGGAATATTGCGATTGATCTTGCTGATGCTGCGGGCGGATTCTTTCCGTTGATTACCTTGCGTGGGATTGCGTTTGGGGATTCGGTTGATATTGATTATGAGATCTTTGATCAGATTGGTGCGCCGGCGTTTGCTGTTGGCGAGCTGAATATGGATCGGGTGGTTCCTACGCCTGGTGGGTTGGCGTTGTTTGGGATTGGTGGGTTCTTGGTGGTTCGTCGGAAACGATGAGTTGTTGATGATCGTTTGATCTGCATTCTTGCGGGTGTCCCTTTGGGGATGCCCGTTTTTTTGTGGAGTAGTGGGGGGAATGGATCTTGTGGGGCAGGGGTTGGAACCGGTTGAAACACGGTACGGATAGTGTTGTGTGAGTAGATGAAGGCCTGTGGTGTTTGGGTCTTGGGTTGATGAGTTCTTTGTTGGCCCTATTGAAACTTAAAATTGAATTAGGAAGCTGATGCGTGCGGTGTTGTTGTGACGCTGCGGGGTTTGGTTGCGGGCTATCGGTGTGTAGAGATTTTGATGGTCTTGAGAGAGGTGTTTGAGAAGGGTAGGGAGAGAGCGGGTTATGCCTCGGGCGGTTGTTTGAGAGCTCGTGGGGTAATCTGTGGCGGGCGGTCTGTTTGGACGCCCGTTTTTTATGTATAATGAAATCATACTGTTTATTGAAAGGGGACATTATGGTTTGGACGATTGTGATAATGGTGTTGTTGGTTTCTGGGATGTGGTTTGTTTTGCAGGTTTTGGAGCGGAATGCGGGGGAGAGTTCGAACTCGGAGTTGGTGGTTGAGGGGGTTGAGGGGGATGAGCCGGGGGATTTGTATGAAGCCTGTGAGGGGATTTTGACTGAGGCGGAGTTGGTGTTTTATCGTGTGCTGCGGGAGGCGTTGCGGCATCCGACGGATCCCAATGGGGCGGATCAGGCGGTGGTGATGTGCAAGGTGGGGATGATGGATTTGGTGGGGGTGAAGAAGGGGCTGGATCGATCTACGAATCAGCGGGCGTTTAATCGGATTAAGTCCAAGCATGTGGATTTTGTGCTGGTGCGGCCGGGGGATATGGGGGTGATGTGTGTGATTGAGTTGGATGATTCGTCGCACAACTCGAAGAAGGCTAAGGCGCGGGATGCGTTTGTGGATTCGGTGTATGGGGCGGCGGGGATTCCGATTGTGCATGTGCCTTGCAAGGGGGGGTATGGGAAGGAGGAGGTTGCGGGGGTGATTCGGGGGGCGATGGGGGGATGAAGACATGCAGGAGGCGAAGACGCCACCTACATGGCACCCGGCAAGGTGACTTGCAAGTTAGGGAAATATGTTAGTATCGGATTGTCAACTGTCGCGTCATCTTCGATCGCTGCCCTGGCCTGCGTGGCAAGTTGGGAGCGATAAACTTCAAGCTTAGGAATTAATGAGTAGACAGAAGAATCATCAATTTGTATAGTGTCGAAGTCTTTTAAATCGAACGGAATACGATCTCTATCTCGTATTATTTGAATTGCTGGCAGGCCACAGGCATGTCTCAATGATAATTCATAGAATACATTGGGGTTATGGAAAGACAAATCAGCGACAACCAGACGCGATCGTAGTACAAATTCAAGGACTCGTTTTGTGATCATGCCCGGCTTGCCGATTTTGTCCGCGCGAACAACATTGATGTTAAGTTTGGATAGCGCAGGCTCGACAATGTGCTCCAAAAATAGATCAGAATGCCTCCTGAGATCGCTGTCTTTCTCTCCAATTGGAGTCACATAAAAGCAAGTGGTATTCCAATCAGTTATTGCACTATCTGTAGCGTCGGCATTCTCGCCGGCATCAATACTGTCTGTAATTTCAATCGAAGGGTTGATCTGAGTCGATGTTTGTGCCGGTAATTCTTCAAGAGTGTGATCAATTGGCAGGAGTCGTTCTGCTCCAGCAATTTCTTTCAAAATTCCGACATGCTTGGCGTTTACGACAAATGTGTCAATACACTCTTGGACCAAATCATCAGGAATATCATTTGTGTCGCGAAGAAAATCTTGCAATACACTTTCACTGGGCAATTTTCCATTAACAAATTTTTCATGGATAGATTTAAAGGCTTGAATGCCACTAATTGCGGCGTCAAACTCTGCTTGTTTTCGGATTCTTGGCCTAGATTGCTCGGAGACAATCTTCTTGCCTAACTCCGTTAGTTTGAGTTCAGCAGCTGTATAACTTCCAGTAGTGAGTCCGTATTTAGTTGAAGCAGTAATTAACGATCTACTTGGTCCAGAGTCAGGTGATTTACCCAGCGTATCAAACAAAGTTAAACGGCGCATCGGCTGTCCTGCAGCTTCAGATTCAATAGTAGAAGCGATCAGCAAAGCATCTTCGAGAGGCATCGTAGGAAATGGTTTCTCGCGCCGTTGCCGACGGCTATTCCCGCTAGTTGATGTAGTTTTTTTAGTCGCTTTCTTGGCGGCTTTCTTCTTAGTTGCTTTTTTCTTTGTTGTCTTTTTTGCCATGATGATCATTATAGCAAGCTATCACAGGATTTACCACTCCGGGCCGCCGGTGTAGCGGCCGTAGATGTCGGCCATGGCTTGGACCATTTCGCCTAGGGTGCAGTTGGCGAGGGCGCCTTCTACTAGGGCGGGCATGACATTTTTGTTGGCTTTGGCGTCGTTGCGGATGGATTGGAGGGCGGCTTCTACGGCTGCGTCGTCGCGGCGTTGTTTGAAGTCGGTGAGGCGTTGGTTTTGGACGGTTTCGACTTCTTCGGAGATGGTGAGGATGTCGATGGGGCGGTCTTCGTTGTCGTCGGTGTATTGGTTGACGCCGACGATGATTCGGTCGCCTGCTTCGCATTCTTCGGAGAAGCGGTAGCTGGCCTCGGCGATTTGTCGGCGGAAGTAGCCCTTGTGGATGCCTCCGACGCAGCCACCTTCGTCGATGGAGGATGTTGTGGCGTGTTCTGGTTTCCAGGGGCCTCGGCCCATGTTGTCGATTTGCTCGATGTAGTCGAGGGCCTCGGCTTCCATTTTGTCGGTGAGGGCTTCGATGAAGTAGGAGCCGCCGAGGGGGTCGACGGTGCGGGTGACGCCGGTTTCGTGCGCCAAGATTTGTTGTGTGCGGAGTGCGACGGTGACGGCTTGTTCTGTTGGGAGGCCGAGGGTTTCGTCCATGGAGTCGGTGTGGAGTGATTGGCAGCCGCCGAGGACGCCGGCCATGGCTTGGTAGGCGACGCGGACGATGTTGTTGAGTGGTTGTTGCTCGGTGAGGGAGCAGCCTGCGGTTTGGACATGGGTTTTCATGAACCATGAGCGTTCGTTTTTGGCGCCGTAGCGTTCACGCATCATGCGTGCCCAGATTCTGCGGGCTGCTCTGAGCTTGCAGATTTCTTCGAAGAACTCGTTGTGGGCGTTGAAGAAGTAGGAGAGGCGTGGTGCGAAGCTATCGATGTCCATGCCCCTTAGGAGGCAGGCCTCGACATATTCCATGCCGTCTCTGAGGGTGAAGGCGAGTTCTTGTGGTGCCGAGGAGCCGGCTTCGCGGATGTGGTAGCCTGAGATGGAGACGGAGTTCCATTTTGGGAGGTGTTGGGCTTGGAACTCGATGGTGTCGACGACGAGTTTTACTGAGGCCTCGGGCGGGTAGATGAACTCGTTTTGTGCGTGGAACTCTTTGAGGATGTCGTTTTGGAGTGTGCCTCCGAGGGTGTCCCAGGAGATGTTGAGTTGTTTGGCCATCGCGAGGTACATTGCCCAGATGACGCATGCGGGGCCGTTGATTGTTTGGGAGACGGTGACGGAGTCGATGGGGATGTCTTTGTAGAGTCTGTGCATGTCTTCAATGGTGTCGATCGCGACGCCGCACTTGCCGACCTCGCCAATTGAGAGCATGTCGTCTGAGTCGCGTCCCATGAGGGTGGGGAGGTCGAAGGCGGTCGATAAGCCGGTGTTTGCTTTTGTTGATGTTTTGGCGGCTTCGAGGAGGTATTTGAATCGTGCGTTGGTGTCGTCTGCGGAGCCGAAGCCTGCGAACTGGCGCATGGTCCAGAGGCGGGAGAGGTAGCCGTTGGGGAAGAGGCCTCTGGTGTAGGGGTACTCTCCGGGGTTGTTGATGTCGCGGTCGAAGTTTTGGAGGGAGGTGGGGAGATTTTCTGGTGTGTAGGAGGGATCGAGGACGAGTCCTGAGATGGTGACGGCGTGTGGGTCGATGTTTTCGAGGTTTGGGCCTGAGATGGAAGTTGCGTGTGACATATTGGGGCTCCGGTGGGCTTAATCGTGGTTTGGGATGATATGTCGGTCGTTGAGGAAAGGCTGGAAATGGGGCGTTTGGGATGATTCGGGGGGATTGGCTGAAAGTGGGTGCTGAAAATGGATATAAATAGTTTATATGTTGAGATATTTTGTGCAACCATTTTGTAGCAAAGGCGAACAGGCTATGTCTTGGTGCCATTTTTGGCAATGTTTAAATTGAGAGGGTCTCTCGCATGAAAGCACATATTTGTACAAAGCACAATTTTTGATAGTTGTGTAGGATGTGGTGGGTGAGACCTTTGGGATGCGGCCGATTTCTATGACTGGCCGCGTAGTTGTGTTTGTAAAGTCTACTTTTATTTATTTGTAGTTTAGTAGATTGTGTTTTGGCATCCATTTGGATTGCTGTTTTATTTTATTTCTCGTTAGGGTAGAAAGGTTGTTGCCATGAAGGCGAAAATATTGAATGCGTTCGTAGTTGCGGGGCTGGCTGGATCAGCTATTGGAGGCGTTGAGCCTACCAAGGTTGATCCGAGTGTCGGTCAGGTTGAGCATGTTGCTCATATTTATTACAACATCGTGACCGGGGAGAAGATCACTACTCTGATTCGGGATGGGGTACAGAGCCCGGCCGATGGGGAGCCTGGGACTGAGATTTGGGTCATGGGCGGTTTGGTTGAGTGTGTTGGTGGTGATGGGACCACCAGTTATTTCTTTGCGATCGATAGCTTCAGTACCAGCAGCGGTGGCGTGGTGGACTCGACCATTGAGGACTGGCTCTTTGACTGGGCTGATATCCCGATGGATACTGTTGTTGATTGCGTTCAGATCCACTGGGTTACTAATCATGCGGACACTGACACTGATTTCGATGGCAATGCCGATGGTGTTCCTGGGTTTGCTGCCAACTGGGTTTACTATGATGCGATGAACGGGCGTGAGCCCGAGTTTAGTTGTATTAATGCTCCGCTGATTAGTCTGGGGTTCTTCAACCTTCCGGGGTCGCTTGATTCACTTGGTACTGGCGAGTTCCCGCTGTTCTTGTACACCGCTGATATTGATCTTGGCGCATCGGGCTCCTTTGGCACCTCGTTGATCTTCGAGATCGGTGATACCGATTCCGATCTTCAGGGTGCGGCGGTTCATAATGCAAACCTTGATGAGTCATTCACTGGATTGCCGGGCGTTCCTGACATCGATCCCGATAGTGATGGTCTTGCTGACTGGGGCTGGTCGCTCACTTTCAACCAACCAGGCACTGTTGATGTTGACAATGCTGATAGTGACTCAGACCCTTTGACCGGTATCGATGGCGATCCATTGAATACCGGCACCACTGGTGTGGTCTTTGGATTGCCGAGCCCTGGGCATCCTGTGTATGATTCGGCGTCTGACACTTGGGGCTGGATTTACGATGGCATGAACCCTGGTTCGACTGAGGATTTGTTTAATCTTGGTCATATTCAAACGGAGCCGGATGGATTGGTTTTGGATGGGCCATTCTGGTTTGGTGGAATGTATTGCCCTGTTCCGCCGGCACCTCCCGGTGGCGTCTTTGTTCCTCCTGGGAGCTTTGCGATTGTGTTGTATGGGCCTGGTGGTGTTGTATGCTGCCCTCCTGATTTGAACTGTGACGGGGTTCTAGACTTCTTCGATATTTTCAGTTTCTTGTCAAGCGCGATCGATTACAACAATGACGCTGTGTTTGATTTCTTTGATATAGCAGCATTCCTCAGTGATTTTTCTGTTGGGTGTCCTTGATATAGGCGAATGAGCATTTGTTCAAGCGGGGCCACCCAGTTGGGTGGTCCCATTTATGTAGAATCGGGCTCGGATTTTGTAGTTTTTATAATCTGTTTGTGGTAGATTATGGGTTGATAGTTGTTTGTTATTCTAATTTTGATTTATTCTCGTTTTGGGTAGAAAGGTTTTGCCATGAAAGCGAAAGCTTTGAGTGTATTTGCAGTCGCGGGGTTGGTTGGTTCGGCTGTGGGGGGCGAGGAGCCGACGAGGGTTGATCCGAGTGTTGGTCAGGTGAAGCATGTTGCTCATATTTACTACAACATCGCGACGGGTGAGAAGATCACCACGCTGATGCAGGACGGGGTTCAGAGCCCGGCGGATGGGGCGGCGGGGTCCGAAATTTGGATTGCTAACATCGGCGCTCAGTGTGAATCACAGGGTGATTTAACTAGCTATTTTTGGAGTATCGACCGCTTCAGCTTTACTACAAGTGGTGCCATGAACTCGACCACCGAAGAATGGTTCTTTGATTGGGGCGATATTGCGATGGACACGGTTGTTGATTGTGTTCAGGTGCACTGGATTACCAATCACAGCGATACCGACACCGATCTCGATGGTGTGGGTGATGGAGTTCTTGGGTTTGCGGGGAACTGGACATACTACGACGCGTTTAATGGGCGTGGTACTGACTTTGCTTGTCTTGTTTTGCCGATCATTTCTTTTGGGCTATACAACCTCCCTGGTTCTCTATCAGATTCGCAAGGCATCTTCCCCCTTGTGCTGTACACTATGGATGTTGATCTGGGAGTCTCGGGATCGTTTGGTACTTCGATGATCTTTGAGATTGGTGATACCGACTCGGATCTTCAAGGGGCTGCGTTTCATAATGCTAACTTAGATGATTCATTCAGTACGCTTCCGGGCGTCCCGGACATTGATCTTGATCTTGACGGGCTTGCCGACTGGGGTTGGTCATTGACATTTAATCAACCGGGAACGATTGATGTTGACAATGCCGATGGTGACTCTGATCCGGCTACCGGAATTGACGGGGATCCATGGAATACCGGCACCGCTGGTGTGGTGTTTGGTTCGCCGAGTCCTGGCCATCCAGAGTATGACTCGGATGCTGATTCTTGGAGTTGGGTATCTGATGGACCGACGGCGGGGAAGACTGAGGATATGTTTACTACTGCTCATGTAGATTCTTTCGGTAGCTTTTCTATCGATGGTCCTTGGTGGTTTGGTGGTTTGGCGTGCACGCTTCCTGGTGTGCCGGGTTCTGGGTATACCCCGGCGGCGCACTTTCAGACGGTGTTGTATGGGCCTGGGGGGGTATGTGTTTGCCCGGCCGATGTGAATGCTGATGGCGTGCTTGATTTCTTTGATATCTCTACATTTTTGACTTACACGCTCGATTACAATGGTGACACGGTCTTCGATTTTTTCGATATCGTGGAGTTCCTCAGCGACTTTACTTTGGGGTGTTCGGGGTGTCTTTGAGTTAGGCGAGCTTTTGGAGTTGAATTGAAAAAGGGCCATCCAATGTGGATGGCCCTTTTTCTTTAATGGGCTGACCCGGACTTGAACCGGGGACACCGGCATTTTCAATGCCGTGCTCTACCAACTGAGCTACCAGCCCGACACACCCGATTATGGATGCCGAGAAGCAAGAATAGACCGTAACTTGCCCGCGTCAACTGGATCGGGCGATTGTTCGTTCAAGTGAAGTCTGTCAGGGGGATCTGAGGGTGGTCGGTATGGGTTTGAGGGGGTGGGCTGATTACCGGGCTTTGTAGGGTCCGGGGGCATGCTCTGGGGCTAGTTTACGGATACCATACCGCCATGACACAAACCGCTGCTGAACCAAAATCTTCGTCCGCTTCCGAGCATATTGAGCCGTTGCTCGATGTTCGGGGGCTCAAGACTTATTTTCCTATCCGTTCTGGGTTGCTTCAGCGGGTGACGGATCATTTTAAGGCGGTCGACGATGTGTCCTTTAAGATCGGCAAGGGCGAGACCCTGGGGCTTGTGGGGGAGTCTGGGTGTGGGAAGACGACTGTTGGTCGGACGCTGCTGAGATTGGTTCCTGCGACTGCTGGGACGGTGACCTTTGAGGGTCACAATATGTTCACGGCGGCGGGATCTGAACTCCAGAAACTCCGCAGTGATATGCAGATCGTGTTCCAGGACCCCGCGGGATCACTGAACCCCAGGATGCGGATCGCTTCGATTGTTGGGGAGCCGATGATTATTCACGGGATGGTGACCGACAAGGCCGAGCTTCGGGAGCGGGTCGAGAGCTTGCTTGAGCGCTGTGGGATGCCTCGGGCGGCGGCGGACCGGTATCCACACGAGTTCTCTGGTGGGCAGCGTCAGCGGATCGGGATCGCCCGTGCGCTTGCTCTTGAGCCCAAGTTTATTGTGTGTGACGAGCCGACCAGTGCTCTTGATGTGTCGATTCAGGCGCAGGTGATTAACCTGCTGATGGATCTGCAGGAAGAGTTTGGGCTGAGTTACCTGTTCATCTCGCACGATATGGCTGTTATCCAGCATGTTTGCAAGCGGATCGCGGTGATGTACAAGGGCAAGATTGTTGAAGAGGGTAGCCGTGAGGAGATTATTGGGAATCCTCAGCATAAATACACCCAGTCGCTTTTGTCGGCGGTTCCCGAGCCCAACCCTCGGCGGACCAAAGAGCGTGTCGTCTTTGATGGCGGCGCGATGTAGACGATGGACCACCTGGCGCGCTCCATCCGACGGGCGCCCCGGCCCGATGACCCACGAGTTCGATTTTTGATCGAGTTGTCGCGTGCGCTTGGGACCTATGGCACAGCGGCGCATCGGCTCGAAGAGACGATCGGGTTGTGTGCCCATGAGTTTGGGCTTGAATGCCATGTGTTTTCTACGCCGACTTCGGTATTTTTGTCTGTGGAGATGGATGGGAACTATTCGACTTATCTTTCGCGGGTTAATGCGGGGGAGATCAATCTGGCCAAGCTGCGGCGGCTCGATGAGTTGTTTAATGCGGTGATTGTTGGGAGGGTCTCGCCCAAGGCGGGTGTGCGGAAGGTCAAGCAGATTGTTCATGAGCCCGACACGGTGCCGGCGTGGATGCATGTGGGGAGCATTGCTGTTGTTTCAGCATCGGCGGCGGTGTTCTTTGGGGGTGGGCTGCGGGAGATGGCGGCGGCGAGCATCATTGGTGGATCGGTGGGTGTGCTTGGGATGTTCGTGGGGAAGAACCGGGAGTACGCTCGGCTGATGGAGTTTTTGGCGGGGCTTGTTGCGGCGGGGATTGCTTGGATGCTGACGCTGTTGATTGGGCCTTATGCGCCGGCGGTGGCGATGATCGCGGGGATTATTATTTTCATTCCGGGGCTGACGCTGACGATGTCGATGACGGAGCTTGCGACAAGAAATGTGGTGTCCGGATCGGCACGGCTGATCGGGGCGTTGATGATTTTCTTGCTGATGGGGTTTGGCGCGGCGGTGGGGAACCAGGCGGCTCATGTGTTCTTTGAGTTGCCTGAATCTGTGGAGCCGCAGCGGCTGGCTGAGGGTTGGAATATTCTGGCGGCCTTTGTTTCGGCGTTGTTGTTTGTGATTCTGTTCCGGGCCAAGTGGTCTGATGCTTGGGGGATGGTGCTGGCGGTGTTTGTGTCGTTTTATGGATCGCGGTTCGGGGTTGCGAATTTTGGGCTTGAGTTTGGGGTGTGCTTTACCGCGGGGTGCGTTGGGGTGCTTGGGAACTTGTATGCACGGATGATGGATCGTCCGGCGGCGACGGTTTTGCTGCCGGGATTGTTGATGCTGGTGCCTGGGTCGATGGGGTTTCAGAGTTTGCAGATGTTTATCGATGAGGACACGATTATGGGGATGCAGTCGGCCGTGGGTGTGTTCATCATTGGCGCGGCGCTTGTTGTGGGGTTACTGCTGGCCAATGTGATTGTGCCGCCTCGGAAGGTGCTCTAGGACTTTGCTTGGATGGCGATGTGCTGTTCGAGGAGGTCGGCGTAGGACATGCGGATTGGTTCGCCGAGGGCGGGGAGGAAGGTTGATTTGAGTTTCTCGGCTCGCTCGGGAGCGGTCTCGGCGTCTTTTTCTGAGTTCATGAGGATCTCGAACTCGAAGTGCCAGCCGAGGTCGTGTACATCGTCGATGTGGATGCGGATGGAGTTGAAGAGGTAGAGCTCGCGGACCTTGGTGACGGTGAGCCAGACAGGGAGGGGGGCCTGACCGAAGCGTTCGAGGACCTGGTCGTGGGTGTAGATGGTGTAGTCGGAAACCTTTGGCGCCACGGTGTCGGGGCGTTCATAGAAGATGTATTCGATGGGTTCTGGTGAGCCGATGCCTCGCTCGACGGCGACGGCTTCTCGTTTTTTGAGGCGGCCTCGGGCGACATTGTAATAGGTGTCGGTCTGGCGGATCTTGGCGACGGGTGTCGCGCCCATTTTTTTGCAGATCAATCGCGCCAGGTTCGGGTCGCGGAGCTCTGCTTTCCATTCGAGGTTCTTCATGGGTGGTGTATCGGCCGTTTTAGTTGATGGAATCGAGGGTTTGTTTGAGTTTGGGTTCGTCCCAGATTTCGATACCTAGGGATTCGGCTTTGGTGAGTTTGGAGCCTGCTTTTTCGCCGGCGATGAGGATGTCGGTGGACTTTGAGACTGAGCCGGTGACTTTGGCTCCGAGGGATTCGAGGGTTTCGGTGAGGTCTGTGCGGTTGAAGTCGTGGAGGGTGCCGGTGAGGACGATGGTTTTTTCGGCGAAGGGGGAGTCGATGGTTTGGGATGGGTCTAGGTAGTCTTTGCTGGCGAGGTCTACGCCGCAGGTCGAGAGGCGGGTGAAGGTGTCGGTGGCGGCGTCGGATTTGAGGTAGTCGAAGATTGCAGGGGCGGTGTCAACGCCGAGTCCGGTTTCGTAGGTGGTTTCAAGTTTGTCTTTGGTGCCCGTGAGTTTTTCGCGTGCTTTTTGGCTCATGGTGTTGACTGCGGTGGGCATGAGCTGCCAGAGTTTGGCGTTTCGGAGGGCTTCGATGTCTGGGAACTGGCGGGCGAGGAGTTTAGAAGTAGTCGTGCCGATGTGGCGGATGCCCATGCCCGCGAGGACTCTTGCGAGCCCTTGGGATTTGGCGGCTTCGATGCCTGCGAGGAGATTCTCGACCTTTTTCTCGCCCATGCGGTCGAGCTCGATGAGGGCTTGGCGGTGGGCTTTGAGGTTGAAGATGTCAGCGAAGTGATTGAGGGGGATATCTGTTGTGCGGATGATGTCGATGGTTGATTCGCCGAGCCCTTCGATGTCCATCTGCTTGCGGCCGGCGAACCAGACGAGCTTCTCGCGGATCTGGGCTGGGCATTCCGGGTTCATGCAGCGGCGGGTGGTTTCGAGCTTGGGATCGTCGTGGGCTTCGGGGGGATCGATTTCTAGAGGTGCGTCGCAGGCGGGGCAGTGGTGTGGGGGGAGGACTGGTTGGGCGTCGTTGGGGCGTTTGGTTTTGATAACTGCGACGACTTGGGGGATGATCTCGCCGGCTTTTTCGACTTCTACGGTGTCGCTGATGTGGAGGTCGCGGGTGCGGATCATGCCGTAGTTGTGGAGGGTGGCGTGGGAGACTGTGGTGCCCGCGAGTTCTACGGGTTCTAGGGTTGCTCTTGGGGTGATCTTGCCGGTCTTTCCGACCTGGTGTTGGACGCTGAGGAGCTTGGTGGTCTTGCGCTCGGCGGGGAACTTGTAGGCGATGCACCATCGTGGGGATTTGCTGGTGTTTCCGAGTTGGGATTGCTGGGCGAATGAATCGACTCTGATGACCACGCCGTCGGTGGCGTAGTTGAGGTTGTGGCGGAGGTTGTCGATTGTGTGGATAGCGTTGAGTATGGAATCAATGTCGGGTTGGGTTGTTCGGTGGTCGCCGGCGTCGAAACCGAAGTGTTTGATTTTGTTTGAGAACTGGGCGTGGCCATTGGCGAAGTTTGAGTCGGAAATTTCGCCTGAGCCGTGGGCGAGGAAGCCGAGTTTTCGGGAGGCGGTGACTTTGGGGTCGAGTTGTTTGAGGGCGCCGGCGGCGGCGTTGCGTGGGTTTTTGAAGAGTTCGTCGCCGGCTTCTTCGCGTTCTATGTTGATGCGGGCGAACTCGGTGAGGGGGATGTAGACTTCGCCTCGGACTTCGAGAATCTCCGGGATGTTCTTGCCGAGGAGTGTGAGGGGGATTGATTTGATTGTTCTGACGGTGTGGGAGACATCGTCGCCTTGTGTGCCGTCGCCTCTGGTGAGGGCTCTGATGAACTGGCCTTTTTCGTAGCGGACGGAGAGGGCTACGCCGTCGATTTTTGGTTCGCAGGTGAAGGTGATTTGGTTTGGTGTTGCGAAGAGATCGTTTGAATCTGTGGGGGCATCGATGCCGAGGCCTTTGTGCATTCGATCGACCCATTGGGAGACTTCTTGCTCGTTGTAGGTGTTGTCGATCGAGAGCATGGGGGTTGGGTGGGGGAGGGTTGTAAATCCTTCGATGGGATCGCCGCCGACGCGGGCGGTGGGGGAGTTTGGGTCTTGGAGTTCGGGGTGATCCGTTTCGAGGGCCTGGAGTTCTTTGAGTAGGTGGTCGAACTCGGAGTCGGACATGAGCTCGGAATCGCCCGCGTAGTAGGCGGTATTGGCGCGGCTCAGGAGGGCGCGGAGTTCTTTGATTCTGGATATGGCTTTGCTCACAGGGACATGATATGGGGGTTGGGGGGTTCGGGTAGGCGGGGGCTATGATCTTCCATGGCCGCACAGTTGATTGATGGAAAAGCACTGGCTGATGAGTTTCGGACGCAGACGGCGATCCGGGCGGGGGAGCTGCGCGATTCAGGGAAGCCGGCCAAGCTCGATGCGATTTTGGTGGATTCTGGGGATAATGGGGCGCGGGTGTACGCGGAGAATCAGGCGCGGACTTGTGAGAAGCTTGGGATTGAGTACACGCTCCATGAACTGGCGATGGGATCGTCCCAGGGGGTGATCGAGGCAAAGGTTCAAGAACTGAACCGGGATAATGGGGTGCATGCGATGATGGTGCATATGCCTTTGCCTGAGGTGGTTGATGACCACCGGATCAAGATGCTGATTGATCCTGATAAGGATGTTGAGGGGGTCAACCCGGCCAATATCGGGAATGTGGTGTACGGGCAGTCGATGCGTGCCCCGTGTACTGCTCTTGCGACGCTGAAACTGATTGATTCGACAGGGATAGATCTCAAAGGGAAGCGGTGTGTGGTGGTTGGGGCTTCGGTTGTGGTGGGGAGGCCGATTGCGGTGCTTCTGATGCAGCGGGAGGCGACGGTGATGAGTTGTAATAAATATACCGAGGGGCTTGGGGAGCTCTGTCGATCGGCGGATGTGCTGATTCCTGCGGCGGGGGTCGCGGGGTTGATCAGGGCGGATATGGTCAAGGCGGGGGCGCTTGTGGTGGATGTGGGGGTGAATCGGGTGGTTGATCCTGAGACGGGGAAGAAGCGAACTGTGGGGGATGTGGATTTTGATGAGGTTTGTGGGGTTGCGGGGTGGGTTTCTCCGGTTCCTGGGGGTGTTGGACCGATGACGGTGGCGGTGCTGCTTCATAATGTGGTCGATCTGGCTGAAAATTGAGGCATTGGGATCGGAAATAGACTTTGTCATTGACTCTTGGAGGGCTGAACCATTGAATAACCCCATGAACACACTTGCATTCTTACCCAATCTTGGCTGGCCCGAAATGCTCATCATCGGCATCGTGATGCTGTTGTTGTTTGGTCGTCGGCTTCCGGAGGTTGGAAAGAGTCTTGGGCAGGGCATTGTGCAGTTTAAAAAAGGGCTCAAGGAGGTTGGTGACGAGATCAATGTCCAGGCCAATGAAACTGCACAGCCACCGAAGTTTGATGCGGCGAAAGCCCCGAATAATCCCGATATGATGGGCTCGGCCCATACGACGGCGACCCCGGTTGCTCAGTCGAATGAGTCGTCTTCGGACGAGAACAAGTCATGAAATCAGACCAGCACTGTTTTGCCTGAATCTGGCTTTCCAGAGGGCATTGGGGTGCTTATCATTCCGACCAATCATTGTTGATTCACTCGTGATTCAATCCTGATTGACCTTTGGCGAGGTAGCTCAGTCGGTCAGAGCGATGGATTCATAACCCATAGGTCGAGAGTTCAAGTCTCTCTCTCGCCACTTAACTGATGACGCCGGTCCATATTTTGTGGGGCGGCGTTTCTTTTTTTATCGGATTTTCTGTCATTTGATGAGTGGTAATGCGTTAATCTGGGTAATCAGAATGGAGTTACTTATGGATGCGAAGATTCTCGTGGGTGGTATTGTGGGCATTGGACTGCTTGGGATTGCCGGTGTGCTGATCTTGGGTGCCGGCAATGAAGGGGCCCGGGTCCAGCAGACGAGCGGTGCTGGGAACCAGGTGATTGATATGGATTCGGGGGTGAGCGCCTATGAGATTGCACAGGGGGATGTTGAGGAGGCGATCGAAGTTGACATTGAGCCTCGGGATCTACAGGCGGCGCGTGGGGACCGGGGTCGCGAAGGTGGGCGCGGATTCGGGGGGATGGAGCGGATGGAAGAACGGCTGATGCAGTTTGATGCCGATGGTGACGGGATCCTTGATCAGAGCGAACGCGACGCGATGGCCGCGGCAATGCGCCAGCGGATGACTGAGCGGTTTGATGCAGACGGTGATGGGGTGGTGAGCATCGAAGAACAGTTCGCTGCTCGGCGTGGGTTCATGCTTGATTCGCGTCGTGGGGAACGGATGCAGGCGGAGTTTGATCTTGATGGGGACGGGGTGCTCAATGAGGCTGAAACGGCTGCGATGAATGAGACGCTCGATGAGCGTGATGCTGAGCGGATGGCAGGAATTGTCAAGCAATATGACACCGATGGCGATGGCGTTATGTCGGTGGAAGAGACTCTGGCGATGCAGGATCAGCAGACGAGCGATCGTCGGTCGAGGATGGATGACTTTGCGATCCAGTTTGATCAAGATGGGGATGGGAATCTGGACACCGATGAGCGGGCTGATGCGATGAACTCAATGATCGAGCAGCGGGAACTCGATAGCTTTCTGAGGCGTTATGACTCCAATAAGGATGGCGAAGTGGGGACGAGCGACACCGAGCGGTTTACCGATGCTTATGGGAAGCAGGAGCCTTATGGTGATGTGAACCGGGACGGGATCTTCAACATGGATGATGTTGTGATGTTCCGAGATATGACCGAACGCGCGAATGCCGTGTCGGAATAAAGACATGGTTGTCCGGAACGATCTGGTTTACTCGAAATCAGATGTTTCGACATTGGCATAGACCGGTGCCCAATCGAAATCCTCGAAGTAGTTTCCGGCAGATGCGCATTGGATTGCGAGCCAGTCCCCGGCAACGAGGACTGGGCCTTCTGTATGCGGGAGTGTGTATCCGGCGGGGCCTGATTGGAGGCTGAGTTCCTCAAGGATCACCATATTCTCGGATTGCGAGAGTTCTGCGGATCTTTGTGGGCTGCAGGCTCCGAGGAGAGTCAGGGCTGAGCAGGACGCGACGATGATTGTCGCACGGATTGATGGGCGATTTGTGTTACACATGAACAAGTCATCGAACGGAACCGTGGCTTGGTTTGGTGGTTTAGCTGAAGAATGAGGTAGTGACAAACTTTGCGCGTTAAATCTGTCGATACAAGGGTGAATGTTGCTAGAATGCGTATGGATCAAGGTTTTTATTGGCCGTTTATGCTAGTTTATGAAGTAGAAAATGGCTGATATTTAAAGAGTGGAGTGCCCGATGCCGCACCAGTGCAAGAAGTTTGTTTGTTCCTTTGAAAGAAATGCCGCTTGGTTACTTGCGGTTGTTGCGGGGTTTGGTGTTGGGGGTGTGATAACCCCTGCGGTTGCCCATGTCAGCTCTGTCGACATCGTGCAGCCTGAGAGCTCGCCGGTGGGTGTTGATTCCGCTCGCGATGGTGTTGCTTACCGAGCGACCTCAATCCAGCTTGGGTATGGGATCGCGCATGCTGATCTGCCTGATCTTGGTGAGGTATTGGGTCTTGAGGTCATGCTTACCCCGGTTGATGGTGGGTATATTGGCCCGGTCTCTGGTTCGGTGACGGTTCCTGTGGTTCTCGGAGAGATTGGGCGGGATGGGGTCGAAACGATTTACGGTAGTGCTCTGGCTGCGATGATCCAGGCGGTGAGAGATGAGATGGAGTCTCGGTATGAGCTGCTTGGTCATCTGGTGACGCCATCGCCGACCGAGATTGCGTTTGAGACAACGCAAGAGGATTTGCGTGGTGACGGGGACCATGCTGTTACGATTTTAATCTGGCGTGCGGTTGTGGGCGAGGTCCGTACCGTTGCGCGTGGGGATCGGATCGCTGAGCGGAATGATGAGGACGAGGATTCGAATGTGAATCATGCGGCTCACCAGCGGATCCGTGATCGGATCGAGATTGTTCCTGGCGATCTTCTGACCAAGCCAAAGGTTGACCGGGAGATTCATCACTTTAATCGTCACTCTGGGCGGAGATTGGATGTGTCGATCGCACCGTCTGCTGATCAGGGTGCGGTTGTGCTTGATTATCTAGTTTCTGAACCCAAGCAGTGGTCGGTGTATGCGAGTATTTCAAATACGGGTACCAAGAGCACCAACGAATGGCAAGAGCGGTTCGGGTTTGTGCACCGGCAGCTGACCGGTCAGGATGATGTCTTTAGTATTGATTACATCACCGCTGGGTTCGATGCTTCGCACGCTGTGCTTGCTTCGTACGCGTTTGATCTTGGGCCTGATTACCGGGCTCGGATTAGTGGGCGTTGGAACCAGTACACTGCGACGGACCTTGGGCTTGGCTTTGCGGACTTTAAGGGTGAGGGCTATGAGTTCGGTGCGGAGGTTTCTCGGAATCTTTGGAACGACGGAGCCGCGTTTGTAGATGTGTTTGCTGGTGTTCGTTATGAGCATATTGAGGTTGATAACACGATCTTTGCCCTGACTATTCATGGTGAGGATGATTTCTTGCTTCCGTTTGCTGGAATGCGTTTCCAGAAGAACACGCCGTTGCATACCGCGTTTGCCGAGTTCCGATTTGAGACGAATCTGGCATCGGCCGCGGGGACGGATGAGACTCCTGCTCTTAGCACGCTTGGGCGGACTGGAGTAGAGAACGAGTTCTCAAGAATTACCGGTCAGGTATCGCATTCGTTCTTTCTTGAGCCGATCTTTGATCCCAAGGGATTTAAGGGGGATCGTGGTCAGGACAAGATGACACTCGCTCATGAGATTGTGCTGTCGGTGCGTGGGCAGAGTTCGCTTGGTTCGCGGCTTGTTCCCAACTTCCAGATGGTTGCGGGCGGGGCTTCGAGTGTTCGGGGATATAAGGAATCGGTCGCCGTTGGAGACAACGCGATCGTTGGTTCTTTGGAGTACCGGTTCCATTTGGGCAAGGCGACCCCGATAACTACCAATACCACAACATTGTTTGGATCTGCGTTCCGAAACGCCAGAACACGCCCTTACGGTGCTTCTGACTGGGATTTGATCTTTTCTGGTTTTGTGGATATCGGACGGGTAACGGTACAGGACGCACTGACCTTTGAAAATGATGAGACCTTGGTTGGCGTGGGTGTTGGACTTGAGGCACAGTTAAAGCGGAACCTCACTGTGCGTGTTAACTATGGCATGGCATTGACCCGGATCGGCACTGGTGCCGGGGTGGTCACGGATGTGGGCGATTCCAGGTTGCATTTTTCAGCAACCGTGGTTTATTGACGGAAAACTTCAGACCGGAGGAATGGGTGATGACAACTCAAAATACGAATTTACGCGGCGCACGCTTTGGACTTACCTTGGCAGCAATGGCGGGGCTTACCGCGGGCATTGCTCAGGCAAATCCTGAAGGCTGGAATGTCATTGATGGGGTGGTCACCTTTACACATAATGGTAACACACTGACAATCGATTCCGGGCACATGTCCATTATTGAGTGGGAATCATTCAGCATTGGTATGAATGAATCTGTGATTTTCAATATGCTCAACTCCAACTCACGGGTTTTGAATCGGATCATCGGTCCGACCCCGACTGAGATCATGGGTTCACTGACTTCCAACGGGCAGGTATTCATTGTGAATCCGGCTGGCGTTGTGTTTGGTCAGGGTGCTGTGGTCAATGTCGGCGCGTTGTACGCTGCGGCGGGCAATATCTCGAACACCAACTTCCGGACCGGCACATACCGCTTTACTGATCTTCAGGGTTCCGTTGAGAACCACGGGCTGATCCAGGGTGATCTGGTTGCGTTGATCGGTGCTCAGGTCGCCAATATTGGTTCAATCTCTGCTCCTGAAGGGACCGTGATTATGGCTGCCGGCCGTCAGGTTCTTATTGGAAGCCATCTCGGGAACCGGTTTGTGGAGATCGAGATCCCGGCCGGTGGGTTCGGGGGTGAAGATCAAGCCTTCAACGACAGCAGTCTTACCGCGGGTGACATCTTCTCGATCGCGGCTTGGAACTCTGGCTCAATCGTTTCAGAGACCGTGATCATCAAAACCGCTGGTGCAAATGTTGAGAATACAGGCACGATCGCTGCGAGCGGTGCTGGCGGCGGATCGATTGAGATCACTGGTGAGAATGTATTCCTTTCAGGCCCTGTGACTCCAACGGCGTCATTCGGTGTGCCGATTACTGGTGGCACTGTTGTGATTAATGCTGGGCTTGGCGGGGTTATTGATCTTGGTGTCAATATTTCATCTACAGCAAATGGCATCTTCTTGAACGGCGATGTGCGTCTGACTGATAATGTTTCACTTTCAAGCACCGGCACTTTGAGCCTTACCGAGTTTAATGGTGATGTGTTCTCAGAAGCTGGTGAGTTCAATACGCTCAATGTCTTTGCAACGAACGGCGATGTGTTCTTTGGCGGCAGCGTAGGTGCTGATCCAACCAGTGATATGCGTCTTGGATTCCTAGATGCGGACGCCCGTCGTTCGATCTACATGGATGATGTTTCGACCCGCGATGGGATGACCCTGATGGGTTTGACCGAGATTCTCGGCGAGAGCGTGACCTTCCACACCGGGACGGGTTCGGCCTTGTTCGGTGGCGATATTTACTCGTCAGAAGTTGGCGAATCGAGTGTTGCCTTTATGTATGACGGCGATGTCACTACGGGTGTTGGCGAAGGCCGCACGCCGTTCAAGTTCCGTGGCAGCATCGGTGCTCAGCCTGCTCTCAGGTTAACCCCGAACTCTGGTGCGTTTAAGACGATCAACTTCGGTGGCGATGTTTCAGGTTCGATGGTTGCGGCGAGCTTCTTATTCTCCAACGCTGCCGCTGAGGGCACAGACCTGATGGACGCGTCGGCAATCGACCTTTCACAACAGTTCTTTGTTTCGGCAACAGAAGGTATTTACACGGGTCGCGGTCAGAAGATCACCTCGTTTGGTTCGCTGCAGATTTCTGCTAAGGGCCTTGGGTTTACGACTGTTGAGATTGGCGATGTCAATGTGCTTGGTGACCTGGTCATCGAATCGCGTGGTCGTCTTGGTGGTGAGCTTACATTGCTCGGTCACCTCGGCGAGACCATCCACGGCGTGGATAACGAGGCAGACCGTGACAACACCGGATATGACGAGCAGGGTGCTGAGCTCATCGCTTCGGGTGATATTACGCTCCGTGGCACGCTGACTGAAGATAGTGCCGGTGCTTTGCTCGGTGCAAACTCGGTGATTCTGGCAAATGATGTCGGTGCTTCGACTATTCTTGGGCTTGAGATCATTGAGTTCCCAGGTGGCGTATCACTCGCCAACTTCTTGGGGAATCAGCCTGGGAGTGAAGGGATGGCATACGCCTACGACCTGACTCTCGGTGCGTTTACCCAGCCTGCAGATGCGAATCTTGCGACTTCATTTGTAGCTGAGGACATCATGAAACTTCGTGATGATGCCCCGTATCTCGCACAGCAGCAGGTACTCATCGAACTCACTGTTGCACCTTCCTTGGTAAGTGACGAGGTTGTTCGTGACGGTGCTGCATCGGGCCTGGAGCGATTTGACAAGAATGCTGCTGGGGCGTTGACACTCGACCGGCTTTCGCCACGGAGTGTTGAGCGGTTGACCGAAGCGTACATTGGCCTGTTTGGTCAGCGGAACACAGAAGACGGCAGCCGTCCTGGGATCGCAAAGATTTCTGAGACTCTTGCCAGTGGCAACGAAGACGAGATTGATGTGCTGATGTCACAGATCGGGCTTGTTCTCGACCGGATCGCACTGCTCGAACTGAGCCCGGTGGAGATCGAAACGGCCCAGTCGAAACTGCTCGAAATGATCCGTCCAGAATCGATGGATTCGGCACAGTTCCGCTCACAGTGGGCCAAGAACTGATTCGGCTTCAATATTGAAACTTTGGCAGTGGCCGGTGTCCTTGGACATCGGCCACTGTTCGTTTTTCTGTCTATGATCTTGCTTCGAGTCACGATCAAAGGAGTATCGCGTGTACACACTTGTTTTAATTCGTCATGGGCAGAGCACTTGGAACAAAGAGAACCGGTTCACGGGCTGGTGGGATGTGCCACTGAGTGATCAGGGGCATGAAGAGGCGATCGCGGCCGGGAAGCTGCTGGCGGCGGAGGGGTTTGCCTTTGATCATGCGTACACCTCGGTGCTCAAGCGGGCGATCGGGACGCTTTGGCATGTGCTCGAAGAGATGGACCTGATGTGGCTGCCGGTGACACGGGCATGGAAGCTCAACGAGCGGCACTACGGGGCGCTGCAGGGACTGAATAAGTCTGAGACCGCTGAGAAGCATGGGGAGGATCAGGTCAAGGTGTGGAGGCGGTCGTACGATACGCCACCGCCAGCCCTCGAAACTTCCGATGAGCGCTGGCCCGGGCATGACCCCCGGTACGCGAATCTAGATCCCAAGGTCATCCCGACGACTGAGTGTCTCAAGGACACCGTTGAGCGGGTGATCCCGTACTGGGAATCTGAGATCGCTCCGAAGATCAAGGCCGGTGAGAAACTGATCATCGCGGCTCACGGCAACTCGCTGCGGGCAATGGTGAAGTTTTTGGATGGGATTTCGGATGATGATATTGTTGGGGTCAATATCCCGACGGGGATGCCTTTGGTGTATGAGCTGGATGCGGATCTCAAGCCGATCTCAAAGCGGTACCTTGGGGACGCGGCGGCTGTTGAGGCAGCGATGGCCGCGGTTGCTGCTCAGGGGAAGGCGAAGTGAGATTCTGAACGAGCCGCGACCGTGAGGGAGCGGTGAACTTGGTATAAAATCGAAGACCACTCCCTTACGGTCGCGGCTCGTTTAGGTCCAAGTCAACCCGGTGGGGAGGGTGTTGAAGTTTTCGATGCCATTTTTGGTGACGGCGACCATGTCTTCGATGCGGATGCCTCCGATTGCTTTGCAGTAGAGACCGGGTTCGATGGTGAGGACATCGCCTTCGACGAGGGCTGGGCCGCCTACATCGAGGAGTGGTGGTTCGTGGACATCGAGGCCGATGCCGTGTCCGGTGCCGTGGACCATTGAGCAGGTTGAGTCTGGGGCGTTATCTGCGGGGATGCCGGATTGGTAGCCATTGGCTTTGATGACTTTGATTGCTGCGGCGTGGACGGAGTCAGCAGTAACGCCGGGCTTGGTCGCGCTTTCGGCGGCGGCTTTGGCTTCTAAAACAGTTGCGTGCATTTTTGCGACTTCGTCGGGGATGTCGCCGTGGACTACGCAGCGGGTGCAGTCGCCGTGGTAGTGGGATTCTTTGATGTACGGGAAGAGATCGATGATAACGGGCTGGCCGGTGTAGAGCGGGCCGTGTCCTCGATCGTGGCAGTCGGCGCCGATGATGCCGCCGGCGACGATTGAGCCGTGGGGGGTGGAGCCGCCGTTTTGGAGGAAGTGGATGTCGATAAGTTTGAACATGCGTTCGGAGGTGAGGGTGGAGCCGTCGAGTTGTAGTTGGCCTTTGGAATCAGCGGTTGCGTTTGCGATGGTTTCGCACGCCATGCGCATGCAGCCTTCGGTGATTGCTTGGGCGTTGCGGAGGTGGTCGAGTTCTTCAGGGTCTTTTGATCGGCGGTCCATGACGCCGAGGTTTGGGTCACAGGTGATGGAGATGCCTGCTTTGGTGATGTAGTGGGCGTAGATGGCGGGGAGGGTGCGGTCGGCGGTGATGCTCTTGATGCCTTTTTGGGTCAGGCATTCGGCGACGGACTGGGCGGTTACGAGTTCGCGGTCGCCGGCTTGCCAGTTCTTGGATTTGAACTCTTCTGGGCAGACGACCTCGTCGGCGCGGGCGGTTTTTTTGGCTCGGGCCATCTCGATGTTTCGGATCATGAGGAGGCGGTGGGGGCCGGGCAGTATTATGAGGGCTGTGGGATCGCCGACCGCGAAGCGTATCTGGTGGTAGAGGGCGAGGTTGGTCATCGGGGAGCCCGCGAAGACTACGGCGTGGTTTTGTTTTTGATCGGCCATGGGGAACGATAGACCTAGAGTGGGGGCATGAGAATCGCGACATGGAATGTGAACGGGCTTCGGGCGGCACTTCGGAAGGGCATGGCGGGGCATCTGGATCGGATTGGTCCCGATGTGCTGCTGATGCAAGAGGTACGGGCACTCAAGGAGCAGTTGCCTGAGGATTGGCAGGAGCCAAAGGGGTGGGATTGCCTTTGGCATCCTGCGGAGAAGAAGGGGTACTCTGGGACCGCGATCTGGTCGCGTGTGGGGGGTGGGCTCAAGGAGGTGGAGCGGGGTGCAGGGGAAAGCGATCCGGAGGGGCGGGTGATTGTTGGGCGGGTTGGGAAGTTGCGGGTGGTGAGTGTGTATCTGCCATCGGGATCATCGAGCGAGATCCGTCAGGCGGAGAAGGATCGGTGGCTGGGATTCTTTATGGACTGGGCCGAGCCGATGCTCAGATCGAAGATTCCGACGGTACTGGGTGGTGATTTGAACATCGCCCATACGGAGCGGGATATTTTTTATGCGAAGGGGAATCAGAAGTCGTCGGGTTTTTTGCCCCATGAGCGGGCTTGGATGGGGGATTTGATTGATATGGGATGGTCTGATGTGGTTCGGGAAGCGAGCGGGGATGTGGATGGGCCGTATTCTTGGTGGTCGAATCGTGGGCAGGCGAGGGCTCTGGATCGGGGGTGGCGGATTGATTACCTGTTGATGAACAAGGCGGCGAGGAATCGACTGACAGGGTGCTTTATTGACCGGGCGAGCGGGCTTGAAATCTCGGATCATGCGATGGTGGTGGCGGATCTATCTTTGTAGTCCGATATTCGGGGTAGTTGCCCAATATTGGCCGCATTGAAGATGAAAAAGTCTTTAAAAACGGGGCTTTCGGGCTTGTGTTGAGTGTGAGGGGGCTGTACATTAGAGGTTGTATTTCACACCATGTTCTCAATTTGTCTGAGGCGTGGACCTTTTTTTGAGAGAATAGGGAGACAGATATGAGAAATGTACTAATGGCTGCAGCCATTGCTTCGCTCGCTGGTGCAGCAAGCGCAGATGTTTACGGCGATGCTACTGGCGAACTCTTTGACAACAACTTTACCCACTTGGATATCGTTTCGGTTGAAGTGACCAACGATGCGAGCTTCTTGTACTTCGATATCACTGTTGCTGGTGATTTGGATGCAACCAACTGGGGCAAGTACCTGGTTGGAATGGATACCGGTCGCGAAGCTGGCAGCACCACTGGTGGCTGGGGACGCAACATCAGCTGGGGCGCTGGCATCACCGATTATGTCGGTAGCTGGGCAGACGATGGCGGCTCGGGCGCGGGCGGCGAACTGCACGCTCTCAACGGTGGTGCTTGGGCCTTGACAGATGCGACTTACCTTGCTGGTACTGAGATCATGGGTGATGACACCAATCACGCTGCTGGTACCCAACGCATCGCTGTTTCGCTTGCAGCTCTCGGGCTGACCGTTGGCGATTCCTTTGGCTTTGATGTCGCATCCACCGGTGGTGGTGGTGGCGATCCAGGTGTTGATCACTTGAGCGTTGCTGGCATGTCGACTCCAGGCTGGGGCGACATGTCCACTTCTGGTGCGTTCCTGAGCTACACCGTTGTTCCAACTCCGTCATCACTGGCGTTGATTGGTCTTGGCGGTCTGGTTGCTGGACGCCGTCGCCGCTAAACCTAGCGACGATTGATACAAAATGAATGCGGGGCCGGATGATTCATCCGGCCCCGCTTCTTTTTTAGATTGTCAAAGACACGCTCAAGGGTGTGCTATTGGGCAGGGGGGATTATGGGCATCCCGCTGAGAACTCGGTGAGGAAGGTGGAAATATCGAAGAAGTCGAATGCTCCATCGCCTGAGAAGTCAGCGGCCGGATCTTGATTACCGAAGAGCGTTAAGAAGGTGGAGATATCAAAGAAGTCGAGCTGGCCATCGCCTGTCAGGTCTGCCTTGCAAGTCAATCCGCCGATGATGACGGATTCGGTGACGACATTGGTTGTGCCTGAATCTTCGATCGCGACCATGGTGATCTCGTTGAGGCCGTCGTCGAGGGCGCCGTTGAAGATGTGGCGGAACTCGAAGCGGTCGTATGGGGGGATCTGGTTCCCTGAGTTGATGAGCGTGAGGGGGTCAACGCCATCGGGGACATTGAGGAGGAGGTGGAGCGCGGTGGTGGTGCGGTCCAAGGCGTGGACGATGAACTGGGGCTGATTGTCTTCGAGGGTTTGCCCGGCTTGTTCGAGGGAGACTTCTGGTGGGAGGCGGTCGATGTAGACGACCTTCCGGGTTTCTCGGTAGATCGGGGTGGTGCCTGGGTTGCGATGGCGGAAGGCGATGGTGGTGAGATAGTGCATGCCTTCGTCCATTGAGGTGGCATCGATGACTTGGCGGTAGAGCCCGAATGGGTTTCCTGAGTTGTACAATGGGTTGTTGATGGTCAGGAACTGTTCGAAGCCTGCGAGCCCGAGGGCTGATGGGGAGATGTCGGGGGCCCCGTTGCCGTTCCAGTCGCGGGTGCGGTTGTCCCATGTGAACATTGCGTTGTCGTCTGTGTTGGGATCGAGGGGGTCGCCGGCGGTTGTTTGGAGACGGATCTCGAATGAATCGCTCTGTATGACGGCAATTTCGCTGAGTCGTTGGAGCCAGTCTGGGAAGTTCGTTGGATCTGGGTCGATGGTGCCGTTTTGACCTATGAAGGTGACGGCGGCTTCTGGGAGTGATTCTGCGTAGATCACATAGCCCTTGCCATGGGTTCCGGCACTGGAAGCGTTATTTGGGACTTTGAAGGTGACGGTGCCCCCGAAGCCTACGACGAGGGTTTCTGGAATGTCGTTGTTGGGGTCTACGACTGGATCTGCGGCGTTCCCGGTCATTTCATGGATTCGGGTGCCTTGTGGGTAGGAAGTGACGACAGCGACGGTCTGGAAGCCTGCATCGAAGCGGTCGTTGACGGCGGTGACGGAGTTGGCTGTGCCGTTGAATGCGCGTTCGAAGATCATGACATCGTTGAGGTTTGAGTTGAGCTGGAAATATTGCCCGAATCCGACCTGGTTGCGGATTTTGACTAGCGTGGTCATGGTGTCGTCGAGTTGCTGGGTGGTTGGGTCGTATCCCAGGGCGACGGGGATGCCTTCGCGTGGGAAGAAGCCGTTGGAACGAGAGATGATGGCTCGCCCGTTGTGATAGACGATCGCCCGGCCCGGGCGCATGAGCATATAGGCGTGCATGGCGTAGCCCTGCTGCTTGGCGGTGGGGAATGGGGGCAGGGAGCTTCCTGAGCCGACGGAGCCGTTGTCGTGTGAGAATACATGGTTGACACCCATTGAGCCGTTGACGATACCATCATCGGCGACATCGAGGTGCGAAGAGTCGATGTTTGAGGTGATTCCTCCCCATGTGCCGAGCCCGTTTGCGTTAAGAAGGTCTCGGAGTCTTGCGGCTCCTTGGATATCGAGTCCGTCGCGGTTTGCGAAGGTGTCTTTGCGGATGTAGTTGCTGAGCATGTCAAAGTTTCCGGTGATATTCTCACCGAATGTGAATGGATTGACGGTCCCTCCGCTTGGACGGACGCGCAGGTTGTGGACTGCGGAGTCGAAGAAACCATCCCAGAACCAGCTTGGTGTGTGTTTGAGTGCATCGAGGCGGAAGCCGTCTACGCCTTGGACCTGGACCATCCACTGCGCCCAGCGCATGAGCATGCCGGTGCCGTTGTCGGCGACTGCATCTCCTTGCATTTGATCTATGGTGTTGAATGGGAAGCGGGTGAAGGATTGGGCGCCTGGGTTTCTACTGGTTCCTGGGTTGACAAAGTTGTCTGGTGAGAGTGCTTGGTCTGTGTAGAAGCGTGCGTTGTTTGGATCTGGGTTGTTGAAGATTGTGCCGCCGGGTATGTTTTGGGGGTCTCCTGCGTTGACAGGCTGGCGGATAAAGGGGTAGTTTTCTTCTTGCGCAATATCCACCAAGGCGACGAGGTCGCCTCTATGGAGATCGAAGTTAAAGCCTCCGGGGTTTTCTGATTGGAGGAAGCCTGACGCGTTCCCGTTGTGGAAATCGCCCCAGTCGTCTGTTGGGAGTTTATTGCGGGGTGGGTTTTCTCGAGGGATCCAGAATCCTGGGTAACCGCCTTGGGCAAGGAAGGCGTCTGAGGTTGTTCTACCGCCGTTGTGGTTGAAGATGCCGTCGATGTAGATTTCGGCTCCGGCTCGTTGGAGTTCGTCGATCATCGCTTGGAAGGTTGCTTCGGTGCCGTAGGTTGTGCGATCTCGTGATGGGGAGAAGGTGAGCAGCGGTGGCTTTCCGAGGTCAAATCTGTCGAAGGGGTCGTAGCCCACAGAGCCGAATGAAGATTTTGCGGGTGGTGGGAGCCAGAGTGCGTCGTAACCGGCGAGGAAGACATCTGGTGAGCGGCGTTCGATATCATCCCATTCTGTTTCGAACCATTGGAGGTAGTTGAGTTTGTTTTGGGCTTGAGCTGGCAGGGTAGCGATGCTTGTTGAGGCAATTATGGCCCCGATGATGACGGCGGAGCGATGAGAAATTGAGGATGATGTCATGTATGGCCTTTCAATGAAGCCGATCAAAACGAGCCTAAAAATGGCTATTTACGCGATGGACATAGCCGCATGATGATTATTGACGATTTTGCTCATCCTGTGAACTAAAAATATGACTGTTTGCGATGTTTTCTCACAGATTCCCTGCACGAAGAGCAGTCCGAGAAGTATTGTGTACCGACAGTCGTTTTACTCATGCGCCGTGTGTGGGTCTATACGCAGTTTTTAGTGAGGTTGCCGCGTGAAAAAGCAGTTATTGAACCAGATTCTTGTGCTCGGATGTATGTCACTTGGATTCATTGGGAGTTCCCAGGCTCAGGTGGCTCAGGTTATCGGCGAAGGAATTGTTCGCTTTGATCGGACCTTGGAGGCTCGCCAGGACCGGAAGCCATCATTTGCGTTGGCACACCCATTTGAGTCGATTGGAGATGTTGGGCTGGGCTCACTGAGTGAGGTTCCGGCGTACTCCACAGATAAGGTCACCGGGCGGACGGTTGCCTCGATCTCGATCGATGCGGGGACCTCGTTGTATGGCACTGGGCAGACGGCTGGGCCGTTGCTTCGTAATGGCTTTGTGACCGAGACCTGGAATCTGGATGCGTTCGGGTACGGGCTTGATGCTGAGAATCTATATACATCGCACCCGTGGGTATTGGCTGTTCGTGCCGATGGTTCCGCGTTTGGTGTGCTTGCCGATACGACCTACCGATGCCAGATAGATCTTCGGGACGGGATTACATTCCGGGCCGAGGGCGGTGACTTTGCGGTCATCATTATTGATGGTGATTCTCCGCAAGAAGTGATGCTCGGGCTTGGTGTGCTGACCGGAACGATTGCGATGCCTCCTAAGTGGGCCGTTGGGTATCACCAGTGCCGGTATTCGTACAACCCTGACTCACGGGTCAAGGAGGTTGTCAATGAGTTCCGGGATCGGAAGCTGCCTGCTGATGTGATCTGGATGGACATTGATTACATGGACGAATACCGCGTCTTTACCTTTGATCCGGAGCAGTTCCCTGATCCTAAGGGGCTCAATGATTGGCTTGATACAAAGGGGTTTTCGAATGTCTGGATGATTGATCCGGGTGTTAAAGATGAAGACGGGTACTTTGTTTCTGATTCGGGCGATGAGCATAACGCTTGGGTCCGGGACAAGGACGGGAATGTCTTCAACGGCAATGTGTGGCCGGGCGTGTGTGTGTTCCCTGACTACCTGAACAAGGATGTCCGCAACTGGTGGGCGGGGCTCTACGAGGAGTTCATGGCCTACAACATCGACGGCGTGTGGAACGATATGAACGAGCCCGCGGTGTTTAATGTGGCCTCAAAGACCATGCCTGAGAGCAATGTGCACCGGGCCGACCCTGAGTTGGGCGGGACCGATACGCACGCCCGCTACCACAATGTGTACGGGATGCAGATGATCCGCGCCACGCGCGAGGGCGTGATGGCGACCAATCCTGATAAGCGGCCGTTCGTGCTCTCGCGGGCCAACTTTATTGGTGGACAGCGCTACGGGGCGACCTGGACCGGTGACAACAGTGCCAACTGGGCGCACCTTGATATGTCGATCGCGATGTCGCTGAACCTGAGTTTGTCGGGGCAGCCGTTTGTCGGGCCGGATATTGGTGGGTTTGCGTACAACGGCGATGGCGAGTTGTTCCAGCGGTGGATGGGGTTCGGTACGCTGTTCCCGTTCTCGCGTGGGCATACGGCCAAGGGGAACATTGATAAAGAGCCTTGGTCGTTTGGTGATGAGGTCGAAGCGACCTGCCGGCGCGGTCTTGAGCGGCGGTACCGGTTGATGCCGTATATGTATACGCTGTTTAAGGAGTCTTCGGATACCGGGATGCCGATTGCTCGGCCGACCTTCTTTGCGGATCCTGCTGATCCGGCGCTGCGTTCTGAAGACGATTCGTTCTTGCTCGGCGCTGATATGCTGATCGTGACCAAGGCGACCCCCGAGGGTGACCGGGTTTCGGTGATGCCAAAGGCGGTCGATGGAGTTGCATGGGCGGCGTTTGATTTTGTTGACTTTGATTCTGGGCGGGATTCGAAAGATGAGAATCTTCCAGAGTTGTTTATCCGTCCTGGCGGGATCATTCCCACGGCTCCGGTGACGCAGCACTTTGGCGATCGCCCTGATTCACGCGATGAGTTGACGCTGATCGTGCATCTCAATGCTGATGGCTACGCCAAGGGCACGATGTATGAAGACGAGGGCGAGGGCTTCGGGTACATGATGGGCGAGTATCTTGAGTCGTCGTTGTATGCCAAGGATGCTGGCGACAAGATCGTCGTGTATGTGAAGCGTGTAGGCGGATCGATTTCGTATCCTGACCGCACGATCAGCGCTCGGGTGATCGGATCGGATAAGCCGGTTCATGTTGTCGTTAAATAACGCGACGGCCTAAAAAACACCATAGAAACTAGTAGCCCATGCCTTAGATTAAGGCGTGGGCTTTTTCTTGTGTTGCCAGTGTGAGGATTTTGGTTTGGGTCATCTCGTTGCCGGTCAGTTCGCCCTTGATCTGGCCGTCGCCCATGACGAGGATGCGGTCGGAGAGTGCGAGAAGTTCGGGCATTTCTGAGGAGACGAGGAGGATTGAGAGCCCGCTGTCGGCGGCTTCGCGGATGAGTTTGTAGATTTCGGCTTTGGTGCCGACATCGATGCCTCGGGTGGGTTCGTCGAGGAGGAGGACCTTGGTGTGCTGGGTCATCCAGCGGGCGATGAGGAGTTTTTGTTGGTTGCCGCCGGAGAGTTCGCCGGGGGTGGTTTGGGAGAGGGAAGCGGTTTTAATCTGGAAACGACCGATGCGCCGCCGAACGGTTTCAAGCTCTGCGGCTCGGTCCCGGATTCCGATTGAGCTGGCCATGCGGTTCATGATCGGGGCGATGATGTTTTCGTCGATGCCGAGGTTGAAGAAGAGGCCTTGGATGCGGCGGTCTTCGGGGACATACCCGAGCCCGACACCGGCGTCTATTGCTCCTCGGATGCCTTTGCCGAGGATCTCGTCGCCGTCTACTTTGACCGAGCCTTTGGCGCGGGTGTCGATGTTGAAGATGGCGTCGAAGAGTTCGGAGCGTCCTGCGCCGACGAGACCTCCGATGCCGAGGACTTCTCCGGGGTAGAGGTCGAGGGAGCAGTCGTCGAGTTTGCCTGGGGAGCTGACATTGCGGATCACGAGGCGGGGGTCGCCGCTGTGAGAGACGGGGGTGTGGTCGGCGGTACCGATCTCGGCTTTGAGTGCTTGGGTTTCTATTGATTGCTTTGAGCCGTTGGCTTTGGCGGTGGGGGTCTCGATGCGGCGGCCGATCATCTGCTCGACGAGGGTCGGCTCGTCGATCTCGCTGACGATATTGGTCGCGACGAACTTGCCATCGCGGAGGATGGTAACGCGGTCGCAGCAGGTGAATATCTCGCTCATGCGGTGGGAGACATAGATGATGCTCAGCCCTTGGGAGGCGAGGTCGCGGGCAATGTCCATGAGGACGGATGCTTCGGAGATCGACAGCGAGGAGGTGGGCTCGTCGAGGACGATGACTTTGGCGATCATGGAGCCGTCGGGGTTTTTGTCGAGGGACGCGGCGATTTGGCAGATCTGGCGTCGTCCTGGAGAGAGGAACCCGAGGGGTTTGGAGACATCGATACTTGGGTCGAGTTGGTGGACGAGCGTTTTGGCGCGTCGTTCCATTTCTGCGAAGTTGACGGTGATGCCTTTGGTCGGGATGTCATGGAGGCAGAGGTTTTCGGCGACCGACAAGTTTGGGCACTGGGCGAGTTCTTGGTGGACGATCCGGACGCCGGCGTGGAATGCGTCGTCGAGAGAACCGGGGATGAGCTCGCGTCCGTTGAGGAGGACTGTGCCTGTGTTTTGGGCGTGGAGTCCGGCAAGGACTTTGCCGAGGGTGGATTTGCCTGCGCCGTTTTCACCCATGAGCGCGTGGACTTCTCCGGGGAGGAAGGACACGCTGACATCGTCGAGCGCTTGGGTGTTTCCGAAGCGCTTTGAGATGCCGGTGGCGATCAGGTTTGGTGTGGTGTCAGACATAAACCGGGATCAATCTTCGCCGAGCCAGAGCTCCCAGTTCTTTGAGAACTCTTCGGCGGTTTCGGTGGTGACGATGTCGAAGTCAGCGATGACCATGTCCGATGCTGGGGAGCGGTCGAAGTGGAGTTTGTCGACAATCATCTCGACTGATTTTTCACCCCAGCCGTAGTACGGCTGGCCGACGAGGACCTGGACCTGACCCTTCATGGCGTATTCGAGCGGGAGCGGGAGTGGGTCCATCGAGGCGATCTTGGCGTTTTCGTAGATGCCGTCGAGGGCGTTGTCGGTGTAGAGGGGCCATCCACCGACGAGTGCCCAGCCGGTGATGTCTGGGTTTGCGGTTTGGACCTGCTGCATCTTGGCGGCGGCTTCTGTTGCGGTTTCTGGCATGAAGGAGTAGACGACTGGGGTTTCTATCCCGGCGTACTCGGCGGCTTGTTCGATGACGCCGTTGACGCGGGCTTGGAGATTCGTAGCGGCTGGGTTGCCGGTCAGGACAGCGACCTTGCCTTCGTTGTTGAGAACGCCTGCGAGTTGACGCATGAGTTCTTTGCCGGCTTCGTAGTCGTCAACGCCGTAGTAGGCCATGCGGCCTGAGTCTGGGGCGTCGGAGTCGAAGGTGACGACGATGACGCCTTTGTCCACCGCGGCCTTGAGGGCCCCGGTCAGGAGGTTGGCGTCGGTGCAGGAGATGGCGATGCCATCGACGCCTGAGGCGACGAGGGTTTCAACATATTGAGCCTGGACTTGGGCGTCTTCCATCGCAGGGGTCTGCCAGAGGATTTCTACGGTCGCGCCGTCCAGTTCTTTACTCAGGCGTTCGCCTGCGGCTTGTGCACCGTTCTTGGCGGCGAGGAAGACGGGGTTGGAGTTGCTTTTGGCGATGACGCCGATTTTGTAGACGATGTCGCCAGAGCTTTCGGCTGCGGTGTCGGTGGCGGCTGGTTTATCAGAGTCTGTGGAGCCCGAGCAGCCGACGAGGGCCAGTGCTGATACCGTGACGAGTGAGAGAAGTGTATTCTGGATTCGCATTTTATTGCTCCGTGCTTTCTTTAGGCCTTGCGGGCTTGGATTCTTTGTTTGGTTTGGTCGATGACCACCGCGATGATAATGGCGGCACCCATGACGATCTGATTATAACTGGTGTCCACCTCGAAGATGATCAAGGTGTTGTTGATGAGCTGGATGATAATTGCGCCAAGGACTGCTCCGATGACGGTGCCACGCCCGCCCATGAGCGAGGCGCCGCCGATGACGGTGGCGGCAATGACCTGGAGTTCGTAGGCGTTGCCCGCGTTGGTTTCGGCGGCTCCGTAGTAGCCGAGGTAGGCACACGCCGAGAGCCCGCAGAGGGCACCGGTGATGGTGTAGACGAGGATCTTGACGCGTCCGACCGGGATGCCGGCGTACTTGGCGGCGACTTCGTTCCCGCCGATGGCAAATACACGGCGGCCGAAGACCGTTTTGGCGAGTACGAACCATCCGACGATGCCACACAAGATCATGATGATGACGGGGACGGGGTAGACGCCGTAGAACTCGGCTTTGAAGAATCCTGTGGTGAAGCTGGTTGGGAATCCGCCGATGGACTGGGTGCCGTAGAACTCTTGGGGGATGACGACGGTGAGTCCTCGGAGGATGGCCATCATTCCGAGTGTGATGACGAAGGGGTGGACTCCTAGGCCGACGCTCATCGAGCCGTTGGCGAGCCCGCAGAGTGTTCCGACCGTCATGCAGACGATGAGCGCAACGGGGACAGCGACGATCCAACCGGTGTCGGCGGGGAGTGCTTGGAGTGCCATGGCGCCGATGATTGCTGATAAGCCATAGATGGAACCGACGGAGAGGTCGATGCCTGCGAGTATGATGACGCCGGTCATGCCGACGGCGATGATGGCGAAGAAGCTCGCGTCCTTGGTGACCAGGACGAGGTTTGATTTGTTGAGGAATGGGTTGAGTGTGGTGAGTTTGTAGAGGGTGTCGGTTGTGGAGTCGTAGTTTTTAATTGTTTCGGCGGGGTAGTCGGTGTTGGAGTCGCCTGATTGAACTCGGAAAGTCGCGATCTTTGTGCGGGCGATGGTGCCGTTCTCGTGTGCGTTGCCTTGGGCGTCGAGGAGGATGACCTGCGATCCTGCGGGGCGTTCGATGGCGGTCTTTGTTTCAACGGGATTGACAGCGCCGAAGAGCGTGAGCCCGAGGGCGATGAGGATGATGACCAGAACCAATCCGGACTCTTGGTGTGCCATGAGTCGTTTGATGAACGGTGGTTTGGTGCTGGATGTTTTGGGAGCGTGTTTCGCTGTTGTCACGGTTCGCCTCGATCAATCGTCATGGTCGTGGTGAGCTTGGGAAGAGAATGATAACGGCTTGGAACTAGTCCATAGTATGGACATACCTGCTTCGGCCAGGTTTGTAAAGTTCCATGCTCAATCCTTCGGTAGAAAGCTGCCTGCGGAGATCCTCATCGTCAACATTGTCAGGGTTGGCAAAGAATGTTCTTTGTGGGTTTTTCTCGATAAAGTCAACATGGCCATCTGTGAAGGCAAAGTATCCGCCGGCATCGCCGTGATTGTCAACATCTGCGTACCCGGTGACTGGGTTGTACCCGACTTCGTCGAGTACCGATTGATTCTCTTGGCCGGGCTGATTGTCTGCCCAGTTGTAGCCGTACCACGCGTTGAGTGCGATGTCATTGGTGTTGGTTTCGTCACCGAAGAAGGGAATTGCGTAGGGGAGGCCCGGTTCGTCAAGGCGTAATCCTGCGATGTATAGGTAGCTTAGGTTGTAGCTGATGACTTCCTCAGGAACACCTGCGGGCTCTGGAGTCTTTTCTTTGCGGTCACTGTCATCGTACCTGTTGGTGTTTGATGGTCCACCCCATGGAAAATAGCTGTCAGATTTGTCGCGGGCACAAAGGAGCACTTCGAAGGCATCCATGTAGCCATCCATGACGGCGTGGTCTTGTCCATTTGCGTAGACCCCGAAGCCGACACCGAATGCTCCGACATATCCGCGATCACCAGAAGTTGGTGCTGGTCCGCCGTCCCATGGGGCATCGCCGACCTGCATGAGCGAGAAAAAACCGGCGAGTCCGCCGGCACTGCTTTGTGCGTCAACACGCTGACCACGAGATGGGAATGGGTTTGATTGGCTTTCTGTTGGGATCATGGGGAGCCAGCCCTTGTTGTCGTCGCCGTAGAGTGACATTGACTGTGCGACTGTTCTGTTGCTCACCTGACACTTGATGTCTTGAGCAGACTGTCGTGCTTTGCCGAGAGCTGGCAGGAGGATGCCTATGAGCAATGCGATGATGGCGATCACAACGAGGAGTTCGATCAGGGTGAAAGCCAGTCGGCGATGGGGGTGCATTGGTGGTATCCTTCTATACGATCTTTGCGATGAGGCCTGCAAAAATGGAGTTTGCAAAAATGCCTCTATGTTCCCAACCGGGACTTTACTGGATCAATTGGGCCGCGTCAACAGGGAAACGCTATGTATGTAAATCAGTTTTCGTTATTGGGATTGAAATTGGTGGCTTTTTTGGCTGTTATGGCTCTGGATGAGTTGTCCTACGGAGTTGAAGCGGTTGGAGAATCTGATGACTCTGGGATTAGGGTGATTGCACCGGATGAGTCTGAAATTGATCAAGATAGCCGGTTTGGGCCGGTTTGGTCGCGTGGTATGGTGTGGTATCAGGTGTTCCCAGAGCGATTTGCCAATGGGAATCCGGGGAATGATCCTATTCAGGCCAAGAGCACTACGGTGTTATGGAACCAGCCGTTTGATGAGCCGACAATCGAGGAAATTGAGCGGGGATGGATGCTTTCGGCCGGCGAGCCGATGCGATATGGGTTTGATCCCGGACGATCTGGGGGAGCAATTGCCAATATCATTTTTAGTAGGCGGTACGGGGGTGACCTGCAAGGGGTACTTGGGCGTCTTGATGAGCTTCAGGAGTTGGGAGTGGAGGGGATCTACATTTGCCCGGTGTTTACATCGACCTCACTTCATAAATACGATGCGGCTGACCATCGGCATATTGACCCGACATTGGGCGATCCTGGAAAGATATCCACAAATGGGGGGGTGGGGGTGGTGAAGGCTTCGGATGTTGGTGATCCGAGCGATGAATCGACCTGGGGCTGGACGCCTGCGGATGTTTGGTTTGTTGAAACCTTTATTCAGGCGGTTCATGAACGGGGGATGAAGATCATGCTCGATGGGGTCTGGAACCATGTGGGGAGGGATCACTGGGCTTTTAACGATGTGCTGGAGCACGGGAGTGCATCGAAGTATGCGGGGTGGTTTGAGGCCGAGTTTGAGGACTATTGGGGGAGTGGTCAGTTGCTCGGGTGGAAATCATGGGGCGGGAAGAATGGTGGTTTACCCGTGTTTTTACAGACCGAAACGGGAGATTTGGCTCCTGGGCCAAAGGCGCACATGATGGCGGTGACGAGGCGATGGATGGATCCCAATGGTGATGGGGACCCGTCTGACGGTATTGATGGATGGAGGCTCGATGTGGCCAATGAGGTGGGGAGGCCGTTCTGGGAGGATTGGCGGCGGTTGGTCAAGAGCCTGAATCCAGAGGCTTTGATTGTCGGGGAAATCTGGTTTGATGCCCGGGAGTACTTTGATGGGACCGCGTTTGATGCGCAGATGAACTATCCGATGGCGTATCCGGTGGCGGATTGGCTCTCAATCGGGCATATGAAAGGGGACGCGGGTTCGCTGGTGGCCAGGCTCCGTGAGGTATACACGCATGATCTGGAGACGGATCTGAGTCAGTTGAACCTGATGAGTTCGCATGATACCGAGCGGCTGGCGTCACTTATGCACAATGACCACCAGCGGTCGTTTGATAATGGGTCCCATCCATGGAGGGATTCAAAGACATACGACCGGAACAGGGTCAGTGATGATGCTTTGGTGCGGGCGTTGGTTGCGTACATGATGATGGTTGCGAATCCTGGGTCGTCGATGATTTATAATGGTGATGAGTTTGGGATGGTGGGGGCGGATGATCCTGATGATCGGCACCCAATTCATCCCGGGCATTTTGCTCAGGGTGGTCTGGATGCTCGGAGCGGATGGTTTCGGGAAGAGGTTCGGTGGATCATGGGGCTCAATCGGAATCCTGATTTTGGGGATCTGATCCGATTCGGTGATGCGGAGTGGGAAGCGAGCGAGGATAAGGCGGGGGTTCGGGTGACTCGGTGGATTGGTGATCGGGCGTTGGTAGTTTCTATCGGACCATGCGGGACTTCTTGGGGAGAGGGCGTGGATGGGAATACTGAGGGATTGATATCGGAAGTGAGTCATCGGTTTGAGCGTGGTTCCTCGTGCTGGGGGGTGGATTTGAGATTGATTGAATGGGGGGAGTAGGCCGCTGATGATTTGGCACAAAGTCAAATTTTCTGTAAATTAGACAGTTTTCAGCGATCGAATCACGGATTTTGTGATAAGGTGGTCATGTTTGGTCGCGGCTTTTGCGTGGCGTTTTGAACTAATTCACCGCGTTGGACCGTGGTGTTTATACACAGAATCTTTTGAGGAGATCAGAATGAGAGTTTCAAGATCAATGATGGCTGCAACCATTGCGGCATGTGCGGGCTCGGTTATGGCTCAGCCAGTAGTTGACGGGCTGTATGACGCCGGAACTGAAGGCGGCCTCTACTCAGATGTAATCTGGGTGAATAACAACGCGACTGCATTCGGTGATAATGGCCCAGGATTGTTTCAAGGCGGCGTCTTTGGTGATCCTGAAACTGTTGCTTCGGGTGTTGAAATCTGTATCCCATTGGCATCGCTTGGGCTTTCGGGCGGCGAAACCATCCGCATCGCTGGCTGGGTGAACTCAGGCGACCGGACATTCAAATCCAACCAGATTGTTGGCGATTTGATTGTTGATACAAATAACCTTGGTGGTGCACAAGACCTGAATGCTGCTCCATTTGACACCACAACACAGCACATTACCGTTGACTTGAGCGCAATCGCTTCGGGAACGCCTGTTGTTGATGGTGCACTCGATGGCGGCGTTGGTGGCGCGGCGTACACAAACGCATTCCTTCAAGGGAACTACACCGGGTTCGGTAACGAAACCGACGGCACAGCCGATGGCTCTGGCCCCAACGGTGGCGGCTCGGAGATCGACGGGATCTACATGGCCAAGGATGCTACCAACCTCTACATCTTTGTTGCTGGTAATCTTGAGAACAACGGCAACGCTGTTGATCTGTATATTGATACAGGTGCTGGCGGCGACGCGACTCTCGGAAATGGTACTGGCGACGGCGGGTTCATCATTGATGGCCAGTCGGGCTTGGTTTTTGACGCGGGCTTTGATGCTGACTACCTCTTCTCGGTTGATGCTTGGAACGATGATGCGGATGACGGGACGACCCCAAATGTGCCTCGTGCATACTTTGGTGCAATGGCCTCGACGATTGACGATCTTGGTTCACTGGCTGGCTACGGTGCGGCAAACGCTGGCGCACTTGTTGGCGGTGTGAGCATGGGCATTGATAACTCGAATATTGCTGGTGTTCTTGGGTCGCAGGCTTCGCCTACACCGGTTTCGCCTGACACCAACTGGGCGTACGGCTCAGAGCTTGATAACTGTCGTGTGTACATCGATGACTTGAATCATCGTTTGTACATCTTCATCGGTGGCAACATGCAGAACAACTGGAACAAGCTGAACTTCTTCTTTGATGTTCAGCCTGGCGGCCAGAATGTGTTGCTTGACAACAATGTTGATATCAGCTTTAACAATCTTAACGGGATGGCTGGGATCACCTTTGATGCCGGGTTTGAGCCTGATTACTGGATGAACACGAACAACGGTGTCAGCGGTGATGACCTGCTCAACTTCACCGATGCGGCGACTCTCCGTACCAACGGTGCCAACATTGATCCGTTCTTTGGTGTGATTACCGATTACGGTTCATTCTTTGGTGGCGAAGTTGTGGCTACGCCAGTTATGGATTTCTCTGGTCCACGGGCTGATATCCAGGACGGCACCTTCGGGAGCTTGTTCGCTGAGTATGCACCGCGCCTTCTTGAGGCTGACCCGTTTAATCCAATGCCTGCACTTATTCAGATCGCGATCGACAACTCGAATGTTGCCGGCGTGACTGATGTGGCGGCTGACCCTGCTGCTGCGGCAGCGGTGAACTCCGGTATCGAGATCTGCATTGATCTTGATGAGCTCGGCTGGGACGGTGCTCAGGACATTCTGATGGCCGGCTGGATTTCGAATGACTCATTCTCGTTCTTGTCGAACCAGATCCTTGGCGGGATCCCTGATGGTTCAGACAATGTTGGCGATCGTGACTCAGATGGTGACGGGATTATTGATCTGGACTTCAACAACATTGTTGGCGATCAGTTTATCAATCTTTCGGCTCCGCCTGCTCCAAACTGCCCAGCAGATCTGAATGGTGATGGTGCCTTGGACTTCTTCGATATCGTTATGCTCTTGAGTAATCTTACTGATTACAACGGCGATACGGTCTTCGACTTCTTTGATATCGTCAACTTCCTCGGCGACTTCCAGGCCGGATGCCCGTAATCATTTGATCTGAAAAGACAATGAATGATCTGATAGGGTGCCCACATGATTGTGGGCACCTTTTTTATTGACTACACTGAATGGGCTATTTGACTGTATGGATAAAGGAGATCCTGTGCGTTTACTTGTTGCTGTATCGTGTTTGGTCGGTTGTGTAATGTCGAGCTTTGGACTAGAGCCTGAGATGGTTCGTCCTGAGACATTGCCACAAGGGTTTGTCTTGATCGTAAAAGACAGCTCCGGGATGGCTAATAAAGACAATCCGATTTACTTAGCGTCGAGTATCAACGGCTGGAATCCGTCTGACGAAGAAATGATCCTGAGTGGTCGGTCAGACACACGATGGCAGATTGTGATTGATCGCGATCTGCATGGTGTTGGTCTTGAGTTTAAGTTTACGCTTGGTGGATGGGATCGAGAAGAACTCACCGCCGATGGTGAATCTATCCCGAACCGCAATCTCGGATTAGTAGATATCTCAGTGCTCAAAGATGGCGAGCGTCCCTTGGTAGAGATCGAGATTCCGCAGTTTAAGATCCCGGTGGCACTGAGTGAAGAAGTGCGTGAGAAGGGGATTTACCGGGCACTCGATGTGACTGGTAATGTGAAGCGTGTCGAGGTTCGAGGTGGTGCGGGTGGCGCTGAGGCTTCGACTCGTGATTTGTTTGTATGGCTACCGGAAGGTTACGAGGACGAGGCGAATATCGATCGTCAGTACCCGGTGATCTACATGTTTGATGGGCAGAATCTTTTTGATCAGCTTCCGGGTGTGCCTGGTGAATGGAATATTGATGAGACCCTGACATCGCTAATTGAAGAAGGGCGTGTTGAGCCATTGATTGTTGTTGGGATCCCGCATTCAGGCAAGTTCCGTACCGCTGAGTACATGCCGTTGGGTTCATACAAGGGAATCAAGGGCGATGGGGCGGCGTGCATGGACTGGGTCATTGCCGAGGTGATGCCACGGATCAATGGGGCCTTCCGTGTGAAGCATGGGCGTGAGTCAACCGCGATCGGTGGGGCTTCGCTTGGGGGCTCGATGGCGTTGTATGGATCGACTGTTCATCCGGACATCTTTGGGATGGCGATCATCGAGAGCCTGCCGATGATTGGACAGAAACCGACGCAGAGGCACATTAAGAAGACCAAGGGCGTGCCGTTCAAGTTCGTGATGGGGATGGGCGGCTCTGAAGTCGGAACCGATCCTGCTGATTCGGAACGGAATCAGCAGTATGTCCAGTGGGCTAATGAGGTGAACAACACTTTGGCCCGGCGGGGTAAGCTCTCGAAGGATGATCACAAACTGATTGTTGGCGAGGGGCATGTTCACAACGAACACGCGTGGTCAGCCCGCTTTGGTGAGGCTATTGAGTTTTTGTTCCCAGTAAACTGAAACTGATCACGGTTACATTTGAGGAGTTGAGTCATGTTTATGCGGATGATCTATGACGAGAAGCTTGCTCAGGCGGCCTACCTTATCGGGTGCCAAAAAACCGGCGAAGCGGTAATCATCGATCCCGAGCGGGATGTTGATCGGTATATCAAGATTGCCCAAGAGAATGAACTCCGGATCGTGGCGACGGCTGAGACACATATTCATGCGGACTTTGTGTCTGGATCGCGTGAGCTGGCCGAGGAGATCGGGGCCCATGTGTATGTGTCTGATGAGGGCGACGCAGACTGGAAATACGGATGGCTCGATCAGAAGGTCGGCGGCGGAAGCTACAAACACACGCTGCTCCACGATGGCGACTCGTTCCATGTCGGGAATATCGAGCTGAAAGTTATCCACACGCCGGGGCATACGCCAGAACACATTGTGTTCTTGATCACGGATCATGGGTCCGGCGCAACCGAACCGATTGCAATGGCGAGCGGGGACTTTGTATTTGTTGGTGATCTAGGACGCCCGGATCTTCTTGAATCGGCGGCCGGGATCGCTGGCATGATGGAGCCCTCGGCTCGTCGGTTGTATGCGACGACCAAGAAGCTCGATGACATTCCAGACTTTGTCCAGATTTGGCCAGCGCATGGTGCTGGCAGCGCGTGTGGTAAGGCGCTCGGTGCGGTGCCGATGAGCACGGTTGGGTATGAGAGACGGTTTAATCCGGCATTGCTTGCAGCGACTTCAGAGCAGAGTTTTGTTGATTTTATTCTTGAGGGTCAGCCTGAGCCGCCGTTGTACTTTGCCAATATGAAGCGGGACAACAAGATCGGGCCGCGGGTGCTCGGAGGGTTGCCTAAGCCGCCCAAGATGTCGGCGTTCGATTTGAGAGCACTTGATACGAAGAAGGTTGCTCTTGTTGATACGCGTCCTTGGGAGGCGTTCCGGGCCGGGCATGTTCCGGGTTCGATGTCGTTTCCGTTGATCAACAACTTTAATACCAATGTCGGATCGATGGTTCGGGATACCGATGATATTTATCTGGTCATCGCTCCTGATCGCCTTGAAGACGCGATCCGAGATCTGATCCGGATCGGGCTTGATCGGGTAAAGGGCTGGGTCGATGCGTCAGAAATTGAGCAGTTTGATGACTCTGGGCATGGGCTTGTCTGCGTTGCAGAGGTGAATGCTCAAGAGGCATCGGTCATGATAGATGATGGCGATGTTCAGGTGCTTGATGTCCGGCGGATGACGGAGTTTGCATGTGGGCATATGCCCGGCGCGATCAACATCGCTCATACACGGCTTGCTTCTCGGCTTGGTGAGATCCCCGAGAACACTCGTCTATTGATTAACTGCCATAGCGGCGTGCGATCGGCGATGTCGGCTGCATATTTACAGAGACTAGGGTTCCAGGTCGTGAACTTGGAGGGCGGGCATCTTGCATGGCAGCAGTTGTCGCCAAGGGCCTGAGGCTTGCTTATCATTGGATAGCAGGATTCTTAGGAGTCGGAATGACCGCTACAACTGAAGTGTGTGAGCTTATCAATGTGTCGCCAGAGATGGTTCAAAAATGGATCGCCGATGGTGATGCGGTTTTGGTCGATGTCCGCGAGGATTTTGAGCACGCGACCGAATGGATCGAGCGGGCCAGGAATCATAGTTTGTCGAAGTTTGACCCTGAACAACTGCGCCAAGAATGCGGCGAGTGCCGTGTGGTGTTTCATTGCAGGACTGGTCAGCGATCCGCAGAGGCGGCAACCAAGTTTGGTGGTGAGCAGGTGTTCCATCTTCAGGGCGGTATTGAAGGATGGAAGGCGGCTGGGCGACCGGTGCAGCAATCGACAAATGCTCCCAAGATCGACATCATGCGTCAGGTGCAGATTGTCGCAGGATTCTTCATTGTGACGGGCGTTGCATTGGGCACGCTGGTCAATCCGTGGCTCTATGGAATCAGTGCATTTGTAGGTTGCGGTTTGATGTTCGCCGGCTTGAGCGGTTGGTGCGGGATGGCCAAGCTCTTGAGCACGCTGCCTTGGAACAAGGCGGCGGCTTCGTGTTGTTCCAGCGGCGTCTGTGATGCGAAAGCTGATTTGCATACCGTATCTTGACAGATTTTCCTGTTGCGAACGCTACAGTGATGCGATCACATGAACAGGAGATCTGCAGATGATTAAGGCAACAGTGCTTGGCGGCGGGATGGTTGGATCCATCATGGCTTCGGATCTTTCGACGGATCCTGACTTTGATGTGACCATTGTTGATATTCGTCCCGAAGCTCTCGAACGCGCGGCCAAGCACGCGGCGGGCATCGGTGGGGAGCTGTCAACAAAGATTGCCGATCTAAATGATGTTGGTGCGCTCAAAGCGGTGATCGCGGATTCGGACATTGTGCTCGGTGCCCTTGCGAGCAAGATCGGGTTTCAGTCGCTTCGTGCGGTGATCGAATCCGGGAAGAACTACGCGGATATTTCGTTTATGCCTGAGGACTCGTGGGATCTCGATGCATTGGCTAAAGAGCACGGCGTGACGGCGGTGGTGGATATGGGCGTCGCGCCGGGGATGAGCAACATGCTCTCTGGATACGGGGCGAGTTTGCTGGACGAATGCCAAAATATCGAAATCTATGTGGGTGGTTTGCCGCGCAAGCGGAACTGGCCTTATGAGTACAAGGCGGGGTTCTCGCCGGCGGATGTGCTCGAAGAATACACGCGCCCATCACGGCTTGTTGAGCACGGCAAGATCGTGACCCGTGATGCGCTCAGCGAACCCGAACTCATGGACTTTGACGGGCTGGGGACGCTCGAGGTGTTTAACACCGATGGTTTGCGGTCGCTGGCGTACACGATGGATGTGCCGTTTATGAAAGAAAAAACGATGCGGTATCCGGGGCATATCGAGCTCATGCGGATCTTCCGCGAGACGGGTTTGTTCAGCCAAGAACGCATCGAAGTTGATGGCGGGAGGGTTCGGCCACTGGATGTCATCAGCAAACTGATGTTCCCCAAGTGGACCTACGAGCCCGAAGAAGAAGACCTGACCATCATGCGGATCATCACCGATGGGCTTGATTCAGCGGGTAAGAAGATCCGCCACCAATGGGATCTGCTGGACTACTACAACCAAGGCGCGACCAGCATGTCACGAACCACGGCCTACCCATGCGCGATCATTGCGCGGATGATTGCAAAGGGTGAACTGAAAAAGCCCGGCGTGATTAACGCCGAGCAGATCGGGCCTCAGGCCGGATTGGTGGATCATGTGATCAGTGAACTCGCCAAGCGTGATATCCAGTATCACTATCAGCAGATTGATCTGTGATCTTTATTCTGGGGCGAGTACGGACTTGCCGTTGACGGGATCGAAGCGTGCCTGGAAGAACCGGAGATACTCTGGTTCGTAGTTCATTTTCAATCCCGAGACCCGTTCTGGATGCTCGAAGAGGTGGACCACCGATTCAGCGGTGACATCCATGTGGGCCTGTGTGTATACGCGGCGGGGGATGGTCAGGCGGACGAGTTCGAGGTTTGGGTATCTGTTCTCTCCGGTCTCCGGATCGCGGCCTGCTGATACGGCACCGCGTTCCATTGCTCGGACACCGGAATCGACATACAACGCTGCTGCGAGTGCTTGGGCCGGGAACTGGTCTCGGGGCAAGTGGGGGAGGAATCGGGCGGCGTCGATGAAGATGCCGTGGCCACCAATCGGGCGGATGATGGGGACACCGGCTTCGATGAGTTGTTCGCCGAGGTATTCGACTTGCCCGATGCGAGCACGGATGTGGTCGTATCCGACGGATTCACCGATACCGATGGCAAGGGCTTCCATGTCACGGCCAGCCATGCCGCCGTAGGTGTGGAGGCCTTCGTAGACGACGACGAGGTTGCGTGCTTTTTCGGCGAGTTTCTCGTCGTTGAGGGCGAGGAAGCCACCGATGTTGACGAGCGAATCTTTTTTTGCGCTCATGGTGCAGCCGTCGGTGTATGAGCAGATCTCGAAGAGGATCTCGGCGATGGTTTTGTCGGCGTATCCGTCTTCGAGCGTTTTGATGAAGTACGAGTTCTCGACGGCACGCGTCGCATCAAGGAAGACAGGGATCTTGTGCTTGTGGCACAGTTCGCTGACCGCTTTGATATTGGCCATCGAGCAGGGTTGTCCGCCGGCCATGTTGACATTGGTTTCGAGCGAGAGGTAGGGGATCTTGTCGGCGCCGACTTTGTCGATCAGTGCCTGCATTTTGTTGAGATCTACATTGCCCTTGAACTCAAACAAGCTGGTTGGGTCGTGTGCTTCGTCGCAGATGACATCGACGAAGGTGCCGCCGCAGAGTTCTTGGTGGAGGCGTGTGGTGGTGAAGTACATGTTTCCGGGGACGAAGTCGCCTTGTTTGATGGCGATCTGGCTGAGCAGGTTCTCGGCTCCGCGTCCCTGGTGGGTCGGGATGAGGTGTTTGTAGCCGTAGTACTTGTGGACGGCTTCTTCGAGCTTGTAGTAGTTCTCAGAGCCGGCGTAGGCCTCGTCTCCGAGCATCATGGCGGCCCACTGGCGATCAGACATCGCGGTGGTGCCAGAGTCAGTCAGGAGGTCGATGTAGACATCCCTGCTGCGGAGCAGGAATGTGTTGTGGCCTGCGTCTTGGATCGCGGTCGCCCGCTCTTCGGGGGTCGTCATCTTGAGATGCTCGACCATTTTGATTTTATATGGTTCGGCCCATGAACGAATACGCATTGGACAGTCTCCGGTCTTGCCTCAGCGGTCATGGCTAGGCAGGGGGTTAAAGCGGATAAGAGTGTATTCAATAAGTCCGTCTGTCATTCAAATAAGGGCATGTTTTAGGGAGATTCAGGATTACTTGGGTTGATTCGAGGGCCGAAAGTCATTGAACAAAATTCCTGTTTATCCGTAATTTGCGTATCGGATCCGTATACAGGATATAAATGTCTTCTAAAGGTGCATTTTTCTTGTTTCTGTCTCAAAAAACCAATATGGTGTACCGAGAGAGATTATACGACAACTTTGTCCGAATTTGCTAGGTTTTGGAGTCGCGATGCGTATCAAGCGTTCAACTACTGTGCTCACAATGAGCGTGCTTTCTATCGGTGCTGTTTTACTGGCGATGGGGGTGGCTCCGTCTGGGTCTGAATCTGGTTCTGAAGAGGTATCGCCTGGATTCAGTTCTGCTGGCATGCCGGATGATTCTGTGCATTCGGGTCTTGGTCAGCCACAGTTTGAGAATGAGGGGCCTGTCCAGACCTTTGATGGTCGACTGGTACCTCAAGTGAACCGTGGGCCGATGGGAGAGATTTATCCCAAGTGTCTTGTATGTCACAGTGATATCGAAAACGCGACTGAAGATATGGGATTCGACCTTGACTGTACATTCTGTCATGGTGGTGATCCGGAGGCTTTGATTAAGGAAGATGCGCATGTGCTCCCTACCCTCCCGGTGATTATGGATAAGACTGTTGCTCCGTTGGACTACGACCTGCCTTACCAAAAGTTTGTGAATCCATCGAACCTTCGAGTTGTGAATGAAACATGTGGCGCTTGCCACCCGGACAAGGTTGAGACTGTGCTCAAGAGCATGATGGCGACTGCGGCCGGGCATTATGCCGGTGGTTTGTACCAGAACGGTGTTCAGGCAACAAAGACTCCTATCTATGGTACCTTTGCAGTGGAAGATACCGATGGGATTGTGCCGCTCGATAAGGGGGCTGTACAGAGCTTGGAAGATCTGATCGAGTACGACCCAACGGGTGATCCGCACAATAATGCGACACACTTTGCCGCTGTACCTGCACAGGCGTGCGCACGGTGCCACTTGTGGTCACGGGGCAAGGGGTATCGCGGGGCTGAGAATGCTGAGGGGACTTACCGGGCAGACGGGTGTGTTGCGTGTCACATGCTGTACGACAACGATGGTTTGTCTCGCAGTGCGGATATGAATATTGATCACACACAGACCGGACATCCCCGGATCCACAAGGTTACTAAGAAGATCGATACCGAACAGTGCATCCATTGTCACCATCGTGGTGCACGGATTGGGTTGAACTTTACTGGGCGTGCCCAGATGCCACCACGGTTACCCAATACTCCTGATTTGGCTGGGACGACTGATGAGAAGTTTAACAGCAACTATCACTATTCAAATGATGCGGTGAACCCGAAGGATATTCACTTCGAGCGTGGTCTTGACTGTATTGACTGTCATACTGCTCGTGGGATTATGGGCGATGGCAATATTTACGGGCATATGGACCAGGCAACTAAGATTGAATGCCAGATGTGTCACGGTATGCCTGGTGAACTCCCGACCATGGTTGATCATGATGGCTTCGCGTTGACCAACACCTTCTTTGAGGGCGAAGTGGCCAAGTTGACGACAAAGGTAAAAGGTGTAACTCACACAATTCCGCTTGTTCGTGATATTGTGGATCCAGAATCGGTTCGTTACAACCCCCGTGCTGCGTGTGCTATGAACGGGAATCACCTAAAGAATGAGGGTGGTCTTGAGTGCTACGCGTGTCACTCGGCTTGGACACCGAACTGCTTCGGGTGTCACTTTGAGCGTGACGAGCGGTTTACTGGGGTAAACCTTGTGACCCGGAATGAAGAGATTGGGCGTGTCAAGACGAACAACAAGGTCTTCGAGACTTTCCGTCCGTTCTTCATTGGGCCTAATAGTGAAGGCCGCGTAGCGCCGTATCTCGTCGCTTGTCAGCCGATCGCGGATGTGACTGCGGCTGATGGTTCCAAGATTCTTGATTTCCAGATGCCTCAGACTTCCAAGGGAGTTTCCGGGCTTGGGATGAACCCGGTGCAGCCGCACACGGTTCAGGGGCCTGGCAATGTGCGTACTTGTGCCGAATGCCACCGGTCGCCAGCGTCGCTGGGTATGGGGACAGGGAACTATTCATTGGCACGGAACTATGTGTATGTCGCGGCTCCAGATGGCGTGCGTGTTTACGACCGGATCACTGATCCTACAGCTCCGACGCTGGTTACGACACTCAATGTTACCAACCCACTCGGGATGGTGACTCGTCCAGATGTGGTGGAAGGATCTGCCGATGCGGTGTATGTCGCAGCGGGCTCCGATGGTCTGATCGGGTTTGATGTTGAAGACACCCCGTTTACAAGTCCTGTTGCACTAATCAATGGGATCAATGCGATTGATGTGGCTCGTGTGGCCAAGTATTTCTATATCGTTGATCAGGGCGTAGGTGTTCATGTGTATGACAGCCGGGAGGGACCATCGGTCTTGAGCGATACGCCTCCGGCGATTGCGAGTCATGGGATCCGCGCACCGAAGTTTGTCACAACTGTTGATATTCCAGCTGCACAGAGTGTGATGGTTTGGGGTATCCATCTGTTTGTGGCTGCAGGTAACGATGGGATGTACATTGTCAATATTGCGAATCAAAGGCAGCCGTTTATTGAGGCTTCGGTACCTGGAATCAATGCCCAGGATATCCGTGTGTATTCGCACTACCAGCAAGGCCAGGGCTTTGAGGTCCGGGCGTATGTTGCAGATCCTGACCAAGGTGTGCATGTGATTGATTTGTTGCCCAACATGAGTAGTCCGACCTTGCTGAGGACCATTGATATTCCTGGCGCGGTTGGTTTGGATTCGTACACTGCTTGGGTCGTTGGTGATGCAAATGTGCCATCACAAGAGCATGATTATCTGTATGTTGCCGCGGGTAAAGCGGGGCTGCATATCTTTGATATGACTGATCCTGAGACTATTTACGAAGCCTCGGCTTTGACCAATCTTGGCGGGAGCGTCATGAATGTTGATGTCGCCAGTCAGATGGCGCCTCCCGGTGTTGATGATTACGCGATGCTCGCCAACTCTGGTATTGGCCTGCAGGTGATTGATGTCACGGATCCGACTAATCCGCAGCATATTGATACACTCTCGGCAGTCGGTGCCGGCGAGGTCTTTGTCGAGGTTCAGCCGCTTGATCGGTTCCTCAACGAAGAGGGCGAGCAACTCAAAGAGAACTCGCATCCGTTTGTTGAGAGTTTCAATCGCGAGGATGTTGTGCGGATCATGTCAAGTGTTATTGATGATTGTGGGACTCAGGGGCTCCGGTCAGCAGATATCAATGGCGACGGCGTGATTGATTTCTTCGATATTTCCATGCTGGTCAAATCACTCGGGACTTCCGACGCGAGTTCGGATCTCAATCGTGACGGGATTGTGAGTATGGAAGATGTGTACATTCTGCTTGAGGCCATGTAAGCACAGGTCAGGCCGGTGAGCAGGCGATGGATTCAGACGGTTTGTGTCTGAATCAGATTGAGAAGTTGCGAGTGGACCGCGGGAGTCGCGGCGAGCAGGGAGTTTGTATGGACGGTGTGCTGTCCTGCGGTATCGGTCGCGAGCCCACCGGCTTCTGAGATTATTGGGGGGACTGAGGCGATGTCCCAGATTGCTACGGTTGGTTCGACAACAGCGTCCACACGGCCTGTTGCCAGGAGGACGATGCCGTAGCAATCGGGAAAGCCTCGTGTGTATTTGCATTCGGTGTCGATGCGTTCGTACAAAGTGCGGAGCTTTGGTGTGTTGAAATAGGTGATGGCGGTGGTGTTGACGAGGGCATTGCCGAGCTGATTTACATCGCTGATCTTGGCGGGGACGGGATCGTTCGAGTTGATTTGGTGGAACGCTCCTTGTCCTGTCGCGGCGTAGACGAGTTCGTCGAGGCAGGGCATGGCGATGGCGCCGATGACTGGGGTGCCTTTGTGGAGGCAGGCAAGCATGGTGCCGAAGAGGGGGATGCCTTGGACGAAGGAGATGGTGCCGTCGATGGGGTCGATGACCCATTGGTAGTCATTGGTGCCTGGTTTGTCTTCGAACTCTTCTCCGAGGATTGCGTCGTTGGGGAAGGTTTCTTCGATGCGTTTTCGGATTTCTGTTTCGATGGCTTTGTCGGCGATGGTGACCGGGGAGCCGTCGGCTTTGTGGTCGGGGGTGAAGGTATCTTTGCCGAACCATTTGAGGGCGAGCTTGGCGCAGGGCATGGTGTTGGTTGCGGCGAAATGTAGGCGGGCATTAATTTCGAGTGGCGGGGGGGTCATGCTGGTTGGGCCTTGAGGGCTTGGGTGAGGGCGGCATCGAGTTGGTTGATGTGGGTTTGAGTGTGGGATGCGTTGATGGAGAGGCGGAAGTAGGTGGGGGCTGGGCCGTTGGGGTATTGCATGAGGGGGAGGATGATGCGTTGTTGTAGGAGGGATTGTTCGATACTGAGCATGTCGGATTCTGAGCCGAGGGTGAAGGCGAAGATTGGGGTGGGGTGGTTGTGGGTTTTGATGCTGTGTGATTGGAGCATTGTGCGGGTGTTGTTGATGTTTTCCAGGAGTTGATTGTGGATGCTGGGTTGGGTTTGGATGAGCTGGAGGGATGTCATCGCGCCGGCGGCGAGGGCGGGGGAGGCGGGGGTTGTGCAGATGTAGGCGGTCGAGTGGTTGCGTGCTGCTCCGACAAACTGCGGGGAGCCGAGGACTACGCCGCCTGCGCAGCCGAGGCCTTTGACGAGGGTGGTGGTCATTATGAGATTTGGGTGGGAGAGATTGAAGTGGTTGGCGGTGCCTCGGCCTTGGTTGCCTAGGACGGTGAATCCGTGGCAGTCGTCGATGAGGAGGGTGTGATTCCCGATCCCGGCGAGGAGTTGGGTGAGTGGTGCGAGATCGCCGTCGGTGGTGAAGACGGCGTCGGTAAGGACGACCGAGGGCTCGTCGAGGGCGGCGAGGATTTGGTGGGCGTGGATTGGATCGAGGTGGTCGTAGGTGTGGATGGTCATTTGGGCGAGATTGGCGGCGTCTTTGAGCGAGGCGTGGGCGCGGGCGTCGATGACGGCGTTGGTGGCTCCGATTGCTGCGAGCCCTTGGAGGGCGGCGAGGTTGGCGGTGTAGCCGTCGGGGACGAGGAGGGCGTCGGGGAAGCCTGTGAATGCTGAGAGGGCGGCTTCGAGGTCGGTGTGGGGCTGGGCGTTGCCTGTGGTTTGTCGGGAGGCGGAGGTTGAGAGCCCGTAGGTGGTTAGGGAGGCTTGAGCGGATGCGATGACTTCGGGATGGTGGGCGAGTCCGAGGTAGTTGCAGCCTCCGAAGATGAGATAGGTATCACCATTTCGGGTGATGTGGGTTGCTGTGGCGGATTGGGAGGGTGGGTTTGGCATTGCTGATTTAATTCTAGAGGGATTCGGTGGAATTATGGTCAGGTGGATGTGGTTTGGCGCGGTTTTGGGGTGAGATTGGGTGGATTTGAGGTGCGGAGTGTTCTTTGGCATACTTCGCATAGGATGTGGACACTGTTTTATGCTCGGCGTTTTGACCGGGTTTGGACCAAGGAGGATCTTGAATGCTGATTTCGAAACGAGTCGTGGCTTTGGGTTTGGCGGCTGTGTGTGCTTTGGGTTCCGGGACGGCTCTGGCGGCCGACAAGGAAGACCTCAAAGTGATGCAGTTGCCGATCCGGACGGATGGGCCCAAGAGTTTGGATCCGGTCGAAGGATCGACGACCTACGACAATATGGCGTGTGCTCAGTTCTATGAAACACTATTGACCAACAAGTATGCGAGCCCGATGGAGATGGAGCCTTTGCTGCTTACGGAGATGCCTACGACTGCTGATGGGGGGCTGACCTGGCACTTCACGCTCAAGGATGAGGTGTACTTCCATGATGACGAATGCTTCCCTGAGGGAAAAGGTCGGCAGATCCGCTCAGATGATGTGTTCTACTCGTTGAAGCGGTTGGCTGATGATGAGCACAAGCTTGAGAACTGGTGGTTGCTCGCTGACACGATCAAGGGGTTTGATACCTACAAGGACGAGCAGAATGCTGCGGCGGACTTTGATTATGATGCGGCGGTTGAGGGGTTTGTGAAGATCAGTGATCTTGAGTTTGAGATTGTGCTGCAGAAGCCGGTGTATCGGTTCTTGTACATTCTTGGAATGTTCCAGACCTCTGTAGTATCGCGCGAGGCGGTGGAGTTTTATGGGGATGACTTTGCGGAGCATCCGGTGGGGACTGGGCCGTTTATTCTGGATACATGGACTCGGAAGCAGTCGCTGACGGGGAATCGGAATCCGAACTACCACGAGGTGCTGTATCCGGATCGCGATGAGTGGTCTCGTGAGGACAAGCGGGCTCGGCTGCATCGCGCTGCGGGGAAACAGGTGCCGTTTGTTGATCGGGTGGAGTTCACGATGTTTATTGAGGATCAGCCGATGTGGCTGGAGTTCAATGCGGGGAATCTTGGGTACTCTCAGGTGCCTGAAGATTACTTTACCGATGCGTTTGATCGGTCGAGCAAGGAGTTGAAAGAGGAGTACCTGCGTCGCGGGATGCGTCCTCATGCCAATAAGCTTCTGGACTTTACCTTCCGTGGGTTCAACATGGAAGATGAGTTGGTTGGCGGGTACACGGCTGAGAAGCGTGCATTGCGGCGGGCGATCTCGTACGCGATCGATCTTGATGAGATCAACGAGACTTTCTACAACGGGCGACGGATTGTCTATGACGGACCGATCCCTCCCGGGCTGGACGGCCACCCAGAGGGCGGGGCTTCGGCTGCGGGTGCTCGGGGACGGAATATCGCCAAGGCGCGTGAGATGCTTGCTGAAGCCGGGTATCCGGATGGGAAGGGTTTACCCGCGATCCGGTTCTACACGAGTCAGAGCACGATCAACAATGCGGTCTCGGAGCTTGTCAAGCGTCAGCTTGAGGAAGTGAATATCAAGTTTGAGCCTGTGTTCATGGATTTCTCGACGCTGATCGAATCGATCAACAAGAAGCAGGCCCCGATGTTCGGGTTTGCGTGGTCGAGCGACTATCCGGATGGCGAGAATAACCTGGCGTTGTTCTATGGCCCCAACGAGGCGCCCGGGTCGAACCACTACAACTACAAGCGTCCGGAGTACGACGCGATGTATGAGCAGGTGCTGACGATGGGCCCAAGCGACGAGCGGACCGCGATTTATGAGAAAATGCGGGACATGATCCTGGATGATTGCCCATATGTTGGCGGGATGGCCCGGGAGCGGTTCTACCTGATTAGCCCTTGGTTGCTTAACTGCAAGCCTACTGAGCGGTATTACGGCTGGTTCAAGTATCTTGATGTGGATGACTCCAAACGGGAGTGAGGGCTATATGATGGCCTCTCACCATTTCGCCGCAGCTTTGTGCTCGGCGTGATTTCTGAGCTTTCGGAGTCTGATTTGTGCTGAACTACATCATCCGGCGAACGCTGTACAACATACCGGTGTTTCTTGCGATTATCTTCGTGGTGATGGCAGCGCTGCGGGTCAATGACCCGGTTTCTGCGCAGCTTGGTAAGAATGCTGGGCCTGAGCAGATTCAGTTGCTGACCGAGGAGATGGGGCTTGATAAGCCGTTCTATAAGCAGTACGGGATCTTTCTTCGGGACCTCGCCTTGATTTGGAAGCCGATTCCTGAGAGGGAAGAGGGGTTTGTTGAGGGAGATTGGACTCGGAAGGAAACCCGGAGTTGGGATCAGGGACTGCCGGTCTCTCGGATGATCGGGAAGGCGATCCCGCCTTCGATGGCCATTACGATCCCGACATTGACGATGTCGGCGTTGATCTCGATTTGTGTGGGGCTGGTGTCGGCGTTTAATCGTGGGAAGACGGTGGATCGGACGCTGATGTTCCTCGCGGTAATCGGGATGAGTATTTCGGTGCTTGTGTACATCATCATGGGGCAGTACTTTGGTGCGTTTGTGCCCGGGCGGATGGTCGATGGGTGGCCGTTCCAGGTGACTGTTGATGCATCGGCGGGGGAGAGTGCGTTCTTCTTCTTTAATCCCGTGAACTGGGTGGCGTTTTGTATGCTGCCTGTGATGATTAATGTGGTAGTTTCGCTCGGGTATGACACGCGGTTCTACCGTGCGGTGATGGTCGAGGAGTCTGCGAAGGATTACATCAGGACGGCCAAGGCCAAGGGCGCAAGCACGACGCGGGTGATGTTTGTTCACATGCTCAAGAACGCGATGATCCCGATTATTACTCGGATCATGATCTCGCTGCCGTTTATTATTACTGGGTCGATTCTTGTTGAGGTGTACTTCGGTATTCCGGGGATGGGGCGGACCTTGATTAGCGCGATTAACGCGAAGGACTTCCCGGTGATTCAGACCTTCACGGCTCTGTTTACCGCGTTGTTTATTGCTTCGAATATCCTGACCGATGTGCTCTATGCGATGGTCGATCCACGGGTGAGGTTGTCATGATTCGGAATCGCATACAAGAATCGCCCGCGATGCGGAAGCTGTTTGGCCGGAAGATGACCGTCTTTGCGATGGGGATCATTTCGCTTTACTTGCTGTTGTTCGGCTGGATTATCCTTATGGAGGGTGTGTCTTGGGCGGGTAACAAGACCGGGGCGTTTGATCTGGCGCACAGTGATTCGGTCTTCGGGGCGATGCTCCCGGAGCGGACGCTTGATCGTGTGGGGGCGAGTAATGAGCCCGGGTTTGGGATTCGGTCTGAGCCGACCAAGCGGATGGAGCAGGTGGGGTTTTATATCCGGAATCTTGGGAAGATGTTTGACGAGCTCGATCAGAGCGAATCGGCGGGGACTGAGCCACGGTCGATTGAGGAGATCCGTAAGTCGGTATCGTTTGCTGAACGGCGGGTGGTTGATCTTTCTGTTGATGAAATCCGCGGGATGTACGGCCAGACGCAGTTGATTCTTGGTCATCAGGCGGAGTTGCGGTCGTTGCGTGATGCGCTGCCTCAGATGACGATCGCGATCGAGAAGCTTGTTGAGTTCCGCGTTGCCTTTGAGGCGGCCGAGGTCGACAGCGAGGAGTGGGAGATCGCGGGCGAAGAGGTCGCGTTGACGATTGATGAGTTGTTGATTCATATTGACGGCTACCGGAGCGGGGCCCCCGAGGGTGATGTGCTTGCGGGGCTTGATCTTGTGCCGCTCAGCGAGGCGATGGAGGCGGCGTTTGACTATTCGCCGATGGATCCGATTTATGATGCGGCACTCGTTGAGCAGCTGAATCAGGCTGTGGCGGATGCTGGTCCTGGGATTGATGTTGCGGTGGCGGGGACGCTTGATGAGCTTGAGCCGATTCTCAGCGAGTTGTACCCGATGCCCGGTGGGATTGGTGGGGTGATCTATAAGCTACGGATGATGCTGGGGACGGATCAGCAGGGGCGTTCGATTTTGCTCCGGGCGATGTACTCGGCGAAGGTTGCGATCCAGGTGGGGGTCGTGGTTTCGGTAGTTGCTGTGTTCTTTGGTTCGCTGGTGGGGGCGGCGGCGGGGTACTTTGGTGGGATTATGGATCACACGGTGATCTGGCTATATTCGACCTTTTCATCGATTCCGTATCTGGTGCTGCTGGTTGTGCTGGCGTTTATGTTTACGGGTTCGATCTTTGAGGGGACGCTGGTGCCTTTGTATGTGGCGTTCTCGTTGACTTTTTGGATTGGTCCATGCCGCGTGACGCGCGGTGAGGCGCTCAAGCTGCGTTCGTTGGACTATGTGCAGGCGGCTCAGGCGCTTGGGGCTTCGAACTGGCGGATCCTGACTCGGCACATCATTCCCAATACCTCGCACTTGATTTTCATCAATATGTCCCTGCTGTTTATTGGGGCGATCAAGGGTGAAGTGGTGCTGACCTTCCTTGGGCTTGGGCTTAAGGACGGGGCGAGCTGGGGGATTATGATCAACCAGTCGAAGTCTGAGGTTGTCTCGGGGTTCTTCTGGCAGATTGGCGCGGCGACCTTCTTTATGTTTGTGTTGGTGCTGGCGTTTAATGTGCTGACCGATGCGTTGCAGGATGCGTTTGATCCGAAGCATGTGGGGTAAGAGGGTAATGGGGAGTGGGCAATAGGCAATGGGGAAGAGAAGACCCGAAGGAGGATAAGAATCCTCCGACGGGGCACCCTGATAAGAGTAGATTGTAAAAAAGGCCGCACCCCCCTGGGGTTGCCAGAGGGGTGCGTTGCGGCTGGATGCAGCTGGTAAGCCGAGTTTTGTCCGCTCTGTAGTTTCCGATCCTCCTTTTGACGGGGGCTCGACCGGACTTGCAGAGCTGGGCGACTATTTCTCTGCTCGCATTGTTGCCAATACGATGAGGAGCGTAATGCTCCCAGCACCCTACCCGATCCTGCGGTCCCCGAACAAGGGATATACCCGGAGGTATGAGGATCTGCTTGGGCTTGCACGCGGCGGGGTTTACCTTGCCCCGACTGTCACCAATCGGGCGGTGCGCTCTTACCGCACCCTTTCACCCTTCCCTGTGCTGGTTGGAAACGGGCTGGAAGCCCGTTCTACCTGGCCATCGGGGGTTTACTTTCTGTGGCACTTTCCCTCGTTCCCAGCCGCCTGAACCGATCTTGCGATTGGTCAGGTATTGGAACGGGTGGGCATTACCCACCGCCGTGTTCTTTCGTGCTCGGACTTTCCTCCCATGGATGATGACCATTCATGAGCAGCCGCCTTGCTGCATCTTGGGTGATTATACGGGGCAATTGGCGTGCAGGGTCGTTGGTTTTTATGTATCATGGGTTTATGAGTACAACGACGGCCATGATATGGGCGAATCCCGAGCAAGTTGAGATGCTCAAGGGGGTGTTGTCTCGCGGGGGGATTGAGGTTATTGGTGCGGGATGCCCTGTTTCTGCACAAACAGGGGCGGTTGCTCAGGGGTTTGGGTGCGGGGTTCAGGATGATATTCGTCACATGCTGAGTTCGGAGAATCCGGATTTGGTGCTGCTGGCTGCTCCGGGTGGATTTGGGCATCGTGATATTGAAGGGGATCTGGGGGCGTTGCAGCAGGCGCACAGCCGAGATGTGATGGTGGCGACTCTTGAGCCGATACCTGGTGAGGCGACGGTGATCTCTGGGACGAGTTGGTCCGATGCTTTGCAGACCGGGGCATTCGGGGAGTTTGTCCGAATGGTGCCATTGGTTCGGCGGACCCGCTTGATTGAGGAGTTGATGAGTTCGCTGGAGACATTCGGTGCGATCCGGTCGCTGAGTATGTCCATCGCCGCTCCGGCTGTATATGGATCGCTCGGGGCGCGGGTGTTTGAAGCGATGGATTTGGTCCGAACATTAATTGGTGTGCCTGAGGTTATTGATGCGTCATACCAGGGAGGGACCACTGTAGTCAGTGGATTGCACCAACTCCCCGGCCAGTCATTAACCGGGCTGCATGGGATCATGGCGGCTCACATGCGGATGGCTGATGGGCGAGGGGTGATGGTACAGGCATCAGATCAGGTGGGGCGGTCTGGATTGATGATGAGTATCTTTGGATGCGAAGGTGAGATCCGGCTTGGTGAGGGTGGCTTTCGTAGGTTTGACATCACCGGCGTAGAAATTGATTCATACAATACCGATGCTAAAGACGCCATAGATCCGTCATCGGTTCGGCTCACGGAGCAGTTGGTCCAGCTTTGCTCCGGGGTTGAGGTAGCCGTTGCACCTGTAGATCACGCTTCGGTTCTTGCGATGGGGCACACCGCTCTCCTGAGTGCTCGCACGGGGCAGGGGGAGACACCCGAGACCATCCGCCGGTTGTTGTTGGATGTGTAATTCGGACCGCTAGGGTGGCTGTGTGTGGGCTGTGGGGCAATGCTTTTTCGGATGTGAGCTTGTTCATGATTAACGAGATTTCGTGATCATTGACTGCCTAATCTCGGTTTCTTTACTGTGAAAAATACTGCTGAAAAACTGCAAATGTCTGTCGATTGTTACACGACTATGAGATCGGAGACAGGGGTTCACATAGAATGGAACTCGGTTTCTAGTGATCAGTTATTGATTTTCTTGAGTACTGAAGCAGGAAGGCTTTTTGAATGAAGCGACAACAAATAGGCGGAATTGGCTCAACTCATTTCAAGCTCGGTTGTGTACTGACCGGGTGTGTTGTGGTTGGGATTACAGGGTGTCAGAAGGAAGAAATTCATTCTTACCGGGTCGCAAGAGCCCCCGATAGTGCACCCGCAGCAGCAGCTCCAGCGCAGCGACCACAGCAGGCCGCCGCGGCTCATGTCATCTGGACGGCTCCAGATTCATGGCAAGAGCTTGAAACGACCAGTTCAATGCGAAAGGCAACCTATCAGGCCGGGAATGGTCAGGAGATTGCTGTCACGGCGTTTCCTGGTGATGTTGGCGGGCTGCTGGCGAATGTGAACCGCTGGCGTGGTCAGGTTGGGGTTGATCCGATTGATGAGGCTGGGCTTGCCGAGACTCTTGAACAGGTCGATGGCCTTGATGTCATTATTGTTGATGTTGATGGCGAGAGTGCAAGGCTCATCGGCTCGATAATCAATGTCGGTGACGGGCAGACTTGGTTTGCAAAGGCTACTGGGCCTAGCGATCTAGTTGGACAGATCAAAGACGAACTGATTGCGTTCTCGTCTACATTCCATATTCATGACCACGGTGATGGGGGGCACGCAGAGGATCAGCAGAGTGCTCCTGCCCCTGTCGATCCCGTCGATGACGAGCCGGCATCGATTTCTACATCGGGATGGGTGCCGCCAGCCGAGTGGACAGCGGAAGAGAATGCATCTGATATTTTGATGGCAGCATATCTCTCTCAGAGTGGGGGGCGCATTACCGTTACTTCGTTGGTTGGCGATGGTGGGGGGGCGCTGAGCAATATCAATCGCTGGCGTGGGCAGTTGGGGCTGAACTTGGTTCAGTCATTGGATGAGCAGCCGTTCAAGGACCTAGGCGACGAGGCCTTGTTTGTTGACCTGGTTGCTTTGGAAGGTGATGGGCGGATGGCCGCGGGGATCGTCCCGCTTGGTGGGCAAACATTATTCTTTAAACTGACTGGTTCTGTAGCGGCTGTTGGAGCCGAGCTTGAACGATTTGAAGCGTTTATCAATGCCGAAGGCGTAGGAAGGACGAGTGCACCATGATGAAGATACGAAAGCTTCTTAAGCCGGTGGCTTCATTGCGATTAACAGTCGTGATCTTTGCTCTCTCGATTTTTTTGATCTTTGCCGGAACTTTGGCCCAGGTTCATTCTGGGATTTGGACGGTTGTTGATCAGTATTTTCGATCGATCATTGTCTCCATAGATTTGCAGATCTTTGTTCCCAAAGATGTGGCCACGATCCCGGGAGCAATCTGGTTCCCGGGCGGTCTCACACTTGGCGTAGCAATGCTGATCAATCTCGTCGCGGCTCATACAGTCCGATTCAAGCTCCGGAAGAAGAGGATTGGGATTATTCTCACGCACCTTGGTGTCATACTGCTCTTGGTAGGCGAGTTCGTTACTGGGTTCGCTGCCAAAGAGGGGAATATGACGATCCGCGAGGGCGAAACGGTGAACTTTGTTGAAGACATCCGGTCATCAGAAATCTCGATTGTTGATCAGTCTGATCCCGTTGACGACTTGGTTGTCGTTATTCCAGAAAGATTCATCGAAACCGGTGAAGTAATTTCAAACTCGCTCTTCCCGTTCAGGATCGAAGTGACTGAGTGGATGGCAAACTCTCAGATGCTTGGTCCTATGCAGGCACCAGAATCACGCAAGGGAATAGCAGATTCAGGAGTGGCCAGCGAGCTTGCTGCGATGCCATTGCCACGGGCCAATGGCGTGGATGGCTCGACCGTTGATGCACCGTCGGCGTATGTGACATTCTTTGATGGCGAGACCCGTCTCGGTTCGTACCTGCTCTCGGTGTATGTCGACCAGCCTCAGAGGGTCGAAGTTGACGGGCGGACATATTTAGTCTCACTCAGATTTGCACGAACCTACAAGCCTTATTCGCTCCATCTAATCGATTTCAAGCATGACTTGTTCACTGGGACTCAGATGGCTCGGAACTATTCGAGTGATGTCCAGTTGGTTGACACTACTCGAAATGTTGATCGGGAAGTGTTGATCTACATGAATCATCCGCTCCGTCATGCGGGTGAGACATTCTACCAAGCTTCGTTTTTACGGGGTGATGCGGGGACGGTGCTGCAGGTGGTGAAGAACCCCGGCTGGCTCATACCGTATTTGTCCTGCAGCATAGTTACTCTTGGCATGCTTATTCACTTTGGGATGAGGCTTGTTCCAGCCACTGGGAGACGGTCATGATGAAGAAAGTACAACAGATCCTGCCTTGGATTGTTCTTGTTTTCGCTCTGCTGTATGCAGGGCAGAAGCTTGTTCGACCCGATCAAATTGATAGTGATTACAACCTAGACACCTTCCGTCGGCTCCCTGTATCGGCTAGCGGGCGGACCAAGCCGCTTGATACTGTTGCTCGTAACAGTCTCATGAACCTGAGCGGGCGTCAGAGTCTCAAGACTGATGACGGGACGATGTCTGCGATCGAATGGTATATAGAGCTGATCACAAACCCTGAGCTATCGGTTCAGCGGCGGGTGTTCAGAATTGATCATCCGGATGTGCTTGCATTGGTAGGGCTCGATACCGAGAAGCGGACGCGGTTTTCGTTTGCGGAGCTCCGAGCAGCGGGGAATGAGATAAATAGGCAGGCGGGTTTGGCGTTTGATACCAAAGCAAAATCCCGGGATCCATTCCAGCGTGCGGTATTGGTACTCAATCAGCGGATGTCACTCTTTAGTGAACTCTCACAGCTGCAGAACCCGTACCTTGTTCCGCCTTTGACATCGGGTGATGATTGGCGATCATTCGTCAATGTGCTTAACGAGAGCCCTTCCGATCCTGATGCATTGGCACTCCTGGATGTATTGCAGAAGTACAGGTCCGGTACTACGGAAGAAGGCGGGACCGCGGACGAGTTTAATGCAAGCCTTGCTTCGTATGCCGCGCTTGTTGATTCAGAAATCGAGTACGACTCTCGTAAATCGCGGTATGAGGTTGTCTTTAATCAAGTGCAGCCCTTTATCATTGCCTCGACTTTGTTCTTGATGGCGTTTCTTTTCGGGTGCTTCGGCATGCTTTCGAGTCAGCTCACCAAGAAAGATTGGTCAAAGTCTTTATTCAACTCAATGACATCGCTCATCGTGATCGCGTTTATTGTTCAAACTATCGGTATCGCAAGCCGAGTGTATTTGCAGGGGCGACCACCGATTACCAACCTCTATTCATCCGCTGTTTTCATCGGATGGTTTGGTGTGATCATCGGGCTCATCATCGATCGCCAGATGAAGCTTGGGCTTGGCGGGATCATGGCATCGGTCATCGGGTTTGGTACGCTGGTCGTTGCTCATAACCTGGGCAGCTCCGGGGACACCATGGAGATGATGCAGGCGGTGCTTGATTCGAACTTCTGGTTGACGACGCATGTTGTTGTCGTAACCATCGGATACTCGGCCACATTCTTTGCAGGGTTCCTTGCGATTGCGTATGTGCTTCTGGGTGTTCTTACAAAGACTCTTGATCGTGAGTTTGGCAAGTCATTGATCAAGATGACCTACGGGGTGATTTGCTTTGCGACTGTGACCAGCTTTGTTGGGACAGTACTGGGTGGTATCTGGGCGGATCAATCTTGGGGGCGTTTCTGGGGCTGGGATGCCAAAGAGAACGGGGCCGCTCTGATTGTGCTCTGGAATTTGCTCATTCTCCATGCCCGATGGGGTGGGATGATCCGTGATCGTGGTCTTGTTATTCTTGCGATCTTTGGCAACATCATCACGGCCTGGTCCTGGTTTGGTACCAATATGTTGGGCGTTGGATTGCATTCATACGGCTTTACAAACTCTGCAGTCTTCTGGCTGTCAATATTTATGCTCAGCCAGATCGCCCTGATGGGTGTGGGGATGCTTCCTATGAGCTTGTGGAGAAGCAAGTTTGCCAAGTCCAATCCTGCATAGCGATTGATCATTGTACAAATAACAAACCCGCCGTCATCAGAACCGATGACGGCGGGTTTTTTGTTTTGAGGGTTTACAGATTTAGACCCGAATCAAAGGGTATTAGCTATCGCCATCTGGAGTTGGGAGAAACTGTTGTGGGATTGGGTTGGTTTCGGGATACTCCGATTCCCACATCACCGTGGTAATCCACCAGCGGTCGCCTGTATTCATGAGGAGCATGCTGTTGATGCCTCTTGAATATGGCTCTGGATCTTCGAGTGCTCGCCTTGATGCGTAGGTACTAAATACTTGGGCGATATGACCGAACTCGTTTGATTCTCTGTTGATGTCACTCTCGAAGTATCCGCCTTTTTCGAAGTAGGTCCGATTGGATTCCACGAACTCTTGCGGGCTGATTGCTAAGGGGATGGATTGGCCATCTACTGTTCTTGACACAATGAGCTGGGCGTCAGGCATAAAGAGCGAAAGAAACCTTTCCCAGTCTCGTGGCACACCTTTGGCGCCAGAAACAGAGGCGTAGTAGGCGTCGATAATGGCATCAACAGATTGGACATCCGCCGGGTTTGCGTTTGATTCGATTACAGCTTTTTCGGGTGTGCTGACTGCGGGATGCCCGGTCGGCAGTCCTGGCTGCTCGGCTGATACGGCAAACATGAACGGTGTGGTTCCGGCAAGAGCCAGTATGGCGGTTATTGTAAGTGTTCTTGGCATTGTGATTATCCTTTTTTTAAATGTTCCTCAACATGGAAAATTCTTTATGAGTCAGATGCTTTGTTTTTCCTGCTGCTTGATGCTGTGATTCTTGAATACTAAGAGTAACGCATATCCCCATAGGAGTGAGAGGCTGCATGCATAAGCCAAAAGAAGATAAATAATCATTGGAGTTCCCCCGGATCAGTTTCAATGATTGAGGCACTGTGGAGGGTCCTTAGCCTGCGGTTGAGGGAAAAATCAGTAGCGATTAAACCAGCCGCCATCAGTGGGATGGCGATGGACCATATAAGCAGTGTGAGTTGCATGGCGGTATTGAGTTCGATGGAAGATGGGTGAATATCGGGCATGAGTTTAACAGATGCGTATACGAGGGGGACATCGACGAAGGCGGCCATCGCGTAGACGGCGCAGACAGTTGCACGCCGGGTTGGCGATTTGACAGATGGTCGGATTATGAGGTAGATGACATAGAGGATCCAGAGCACCAGACTAAAGGTGAGCCTAGGGCTCCATGTCCACCAGTGGCCCCACTCGCTCTTTCCCCAGATAACGCCTGTGAAGAGCACGATTGAACATAGAACTACGGTTACCCTGCCCGATGCCTTTGCGAGATCGTCCCAGGCCATTGACCGTGTCCATAGGAATCCTGCACTGGCGATAAATAAGGTAAAGGCTGCGATAAACATACAGATCGCGGCTGGAAGATGCAGATAGAAGATTTTTTGAACTGGGCCAAACTCGCTCTCGGTTGGTGTTCTGAGCACCAGCATGAATATTCCGATTGCAAACAGGAGAGCTGTCATCGTCCAATAAGCCGGCGCGAACCATGATCTATGTGTAGTGAACTGTATGACTTCAGTCCTTTGCAGCAGAAAATTGAAGGGTATTGACAGTCCACGATCCCTTGAGTGTCGGTCGCTCTTCTTGGAGTGATGGAATGGATGAATCCATAAATGCATTAGCTGTTGCCTGTTGTGTGTGACCGTATTCTGTAGAGCATGCTTCCGGCGGTAAGAAGAAGAACAATACCGCCTGCGACCATAATGAGTTGATTCGGACTGATTGTGATTGGTGTGCTGGAGGTTGAGTTTGAGTTCACTGTTCGAACTCTGGGCAACCCGCTTAATGCGAGCTGTACCTTATTGCCCTTTGCGAGCTCAGATGCAGTGTAGTAGCGGACAGTTGTATCAGCGATATTCCGTGTCCCGCCAAGGGCAAGCCCGTCTGTGGTGTGTGCGTGCATGTCGTCTGGGAGCATGACGATCATTTGTTCGACATCAGCCGGTGCTTCGATTGTCAAGTTGCATGTCCCGTCATCGGTATTGATGACATAACTAAAATCCAGTTCAGTGTTCTCTGGCATGAGCGGGAGATGGTTCACAAGCGTCCCAGAAACCATGCTCGTGCAACACCAATCATGGAAACCGGTTCCGAGTTTGATCTGATCTGCACCGTTTGGAAGCCCTAGTGACATGGTCACTGGTTTGTTCTGCGGGGTTTGGGTTCCGAGCCAGGTTTGGTTGTCTGGGTTGTGAATGACGAAGATTTCAGTGACCTTGATGCCTTGGGGTGTGTATGAAAGCATGACCTGCCGCATAGGCATTGACCAGGTTGGCGTGTCATTGGTTACCTCGTAGCAGGTCACCTTGATTGTTTGTTGAGAGAGTGAAGCTCCCATGACCATGCCGACTTCTTGATAGGTCACGCCTGCGTGCTCAACTCGGACTACTGGCTGGATATCTGTGCCTAAGGGGATGTCGTTGAGGATGGCGATGCCATGCTCGTCTAGTTCGGCATTGATTGTTTTGATAACTCTATCTTTGCTGAGCAGGGTAACTTCAATATTGGATACCCCGATTGCAGGGGCATCTGTGGATCCTTGCACTGCTTCAATCGAGATTGAACCGATTGTGGACTCTGGTGATTGATTGTTTTTTGGGATAGATTGGGCTACAGCAATATTTGCCATTGTCAGGAGGCCTGAAAGCAGGGCTATTTGGCGGGGTCGCATTCTAGATCTCCAGTTCAATCATTGAGCCGATGCTCTTTGTGCTGAGGATTGGTAAGCCTCATGCATGAGCATGGCGATTGATGTTCTGCAAGATCGGTGCCAAATTGGCTAGTTGTGCGGGTGTTGTTGGAGTATGTGAAAGTGTCTGCAAGGGGGGCTGATGGGGAAGGGCTCGGCATATGTATAGATCTATGGAATCTCGGTTATTGGGGTTCTCCTATTTTTGAGATTTCGTGTAGAACAGAAATCCTACCACTGGGAACAAGCAGGGTGGGTTTCATCAGTACTCATGGCATTCCAAGCAAAGCCGGCTGCCTTGGTTGGACATGACAAGAAGATCATTTTGTGGCGAATACACGCTGTGGCACGAGTTGCATCCGACATGATTGTTGATGAGCCGGATCCGTGAATCGATCATTGAGGATGGTTTGAGTGTTCCATCGGACTCAGATGGGTTTGAGAGTTGGTACCGCCCGATTGGGTGATCGCTACTCAGTTGCTCATTATAGATTGAACTGTGCGATGATCCAATGTCAGACCCCGAGCTGCTTGCCATTGCGCCGTCGTGGCATGTCATGCAGGAATCGCTCTCTGAGTCCAGCCATTGAGCTGTAGGGGCTGACGAGCGTGTTTGACGGGTTCTTGCATAGCGGTCTGTGCTCGGGTCTACATGTGCCTTCCTAGTCGTCCTGGAGTGCATGTCTTGGACCGAGAATCCGTTTGGGTCATGGCATTGTGTGCATATTTCTGTCCCGTGTACTGAAAAGGATACCTGCTCGGTTTGGGCTGATTTTCCTGTTGAATGATCATTTTCGTACGGTAAGTGGCAGGTTATACATACCACTTTCCCATCGATGAGTGGAAAATTAGCGGGCACAGACATTGATGCGGGTGGGTAGACCCCAACAGGATGTGAGAACTCGATTTGATATTCATGACAATCCACGCACTGATTGTTGTTCAGATTGAACGCACTGTGAGTAGGGTTTCTGCTCTGAGAATTAACGGCTAGTTCTTCAGAGCGTGATTCTGATATGGATTCAAATTTTTTGATTTCGCCAGCAACTGAATGGACAGAAAACATGAGCAGAGCGGCTACGAAGGTTGATTTGTGAATTTGGAATCGATTTGTGGTGACTGATTTGAAGTAATGCTTTTCCAAGGCGTGTTCCTTTCGCTCTCGGAAGCACATCGGCCTTGGGTAGCCATACTTTGGGTGGATCTCTCCAATAACTGATCTTTCGCTTGCCAGGGGCAACATATCCGGATCATCCGTTCTTCGAGAACTTTATCGGTAGTGAGTTCTTAGATTGTGGAATGTTGGTATGTGAAGCGGATTTGATAGGCGATTCTGGCGTGTAATAGGGGTATTTGGGAAGTCTAGGAATGGTATCTGATTTGCATGTATACCGATGTACAAGACAGGCAATGCGGAGTTGGAGATGGTCTCCTCACTAAAGTGTTGCCAGGAAAACAATAATAGGAGAATAATTATGAAACTCCGCTCACTGCTTCTTTCGGGAACATTGGCGGCGCTCTTCGCAACACCAGCATTGGGTCAAACCTCAATGGTTGGTGGGGCACACGACTTCAGCGGAACGGGATGGGCTGGTGGCGAAATCTGTAAGCCATGCCATACACCCCACAATGCTGTAAGTGAAGTCACAGGAGAGCCTGTTGGATGGTTGTGGAACCATACATTGACCACGGCTGTGTACACAATGTACGAAGGCAATACACACGATGCTGGACCTGACGATGGCGATGCCGCTTTCGACAAGCTCAGCCGTCTCTGCATGGGTTGCCATGACGGGACAGTTGCCCTTGATGCATTCGGTGGTTCGGTTGGTTCCATCTTTATCAACGGTAGTGAAAACATCGGTACAGACTTGACCGATGACCACCCCGTTGGTCGTGAAGCCGTCTATCTTGAAGAAGGCTCCTCGAAATGGCAACCAGCCAATGCCAGTCACAAACTCGGCCCAAATGGCGAGTTGAAACTCCGTGAGATGAATGTTGACGGAACCCTCGACTATGTCGTTGGTTGCATGACATGCCACACACCTCACTACAAAGGGTATGACCATCAACTTCGTATGACAAACAATGCCAGTGCCTTGTGCCTGAGCTGCCATATCAAGTAAATGCATCTCTGAATGCTGTCGTCGGATCGGTTTTTGGTCCGGCGGCGGCATTTTCTTCTGTTTAAGTACAGATATGATATAATCACGGTGTCTAGTCAGATCGCTGGGCATTCCAAAATTTCAGAGGCAAAAAATGAACACTCTAAAGCAGGCTCCGGCAGTACTGTATTGGTCCCGAGTTCTTTCTCAGTTCGTTAGCTTGGGTTTATTGCTATTAATCAGCCCGATCATCAACGGGTGTGCATCGACTCCTGACAGGATAGAGAATCAATCCGATCGGCAGTACTCGTTCTGGCCCCAGTTCCCGGCTGAGCCTCATGTTCAGTTTCTCGTTTCGTATCGTTACAGTTCAGACATCGATCTGAAACGGAGTAAATTCGAAGACCTGCTGTACGGGGAGGATTCGAGCATTCTTCCTATAAATAAGCCCTACGGGGTTGAGATGTGGGACGGGAAGATCTATGTCTGTGATATTCGCAACCCAGGGCTTGTGGTTCTAGACCTGAAGAAAAAGCAGACCAGGATTTTAACCACTAGCGGACTGGGCGGGATGGCTCAGCCGACAGATATTGCAGTCTCGTCAGATGGGATGAAGTATGTTGCTGATGCCGTAAGGGGCGTGGTGTTTGTCTTTGATGCCAAAGAACGGCATGTGCAATCATTCGGGCACGAAGGGTTTAAGCCTGTTGGGATTGCTGTCCATGAAAACGAGTTGTATGTGAGTGACTTTGGAACGCAAAGCGTTCTGGTAATGGATCGGTATGATGGGACTCAGCTGCGGACGATCGGTGGTCCTGGCGGGGAAGACGGGCAGTTTGTCCGGCCGCTTGGTATTGATGTTGATGCTGAGGGGTATGTGTATGTCTGTGATGTGATCAAATGCCGATTGCAAAAATTTGATCCTGAGGGCAACTTGGTTCAAGCGGTGGGGACGATAGGGGATACAGCGGGTTCGTTTGTTCGTCCAAAGCACTTGTCAGTGGACGAGAATGGGATTGCTTATGTCGTTGATGCCGCTTTTGATAATGTCCAAATGTTCAATGATGAAGGCGAAGTCCTGATGTTCTTTGGATCGGGCGGTGCACATCCTGGCGCAATGAATCTCCCGGCTGGAGTAACAACTACAGAGCACGATATTGAAATTTTCAGGGAATATATCCATCCAGCGTTTGATGTGGACCAGATCGTACTTGTCACCAACCAGTTTGGCCCAAACAAGGTTGGGGTCTTTGCGGTTGGAAACCTCCGTGAGGGGATGAGTGTTGATGATCTCGCACCAACGATGTCTGAGGTGCCGTCGGGTGTCCGGAAAGAGAATGAAGTCAATACATTAACCAATGATATTCCTCAGGTGCAAAGCTCGCCTGATGAGCCAGAGGTTAAGACGCAAGAGCCGAGCTCCCCGTAAGGAGATCGTCTGATGGATCGGATATTCGACAAGAAATGGGCAATGAAAGGATTCATGGGGCAGGCGGTCTGCTTGGTGGGTGGGATCTTTGCATCGTTATTGATTTTATTGTGGTGGGGTGGGTGCAGTGTTGAGAATAACTATGAGTTTCTAAGCAAGATATTTGATGGTGTCCCGGATCCCAATGCTCCCGAGATACTGTATGGGCAATCGATCGCCAAGAGTTCGACTTATTCTGAGCACAAGCCATACACGGATGAGGCTTGCTTTGAATGCCACTCCGATCTGAGCAACATGCTCTTGGGTATGGATGATTCGAGTATGTGCTCGGGATGCCATACGGATGTAAAGGAGCAATACGCATACATGCACGGGGCAGTGACCGGTAATGCGTGTTTGATGTGTCATAATCCTCATATTTCAGCTCTTTCAAACCTGCTCAGGGCGACTGGACCTGAGATGTGCTTGCAATGTCATGAGTTTGATACAGAAAGTTTGATCCCGTCTCATTCTGATCTTGAACGCAGTTGCACAGATTGTCACTCTGGTCATGGTGGGGAGGTTCCATTCTTTCTGATCAATCAATCATTGATTACAGTAGACGAAAGCAAAGAAACCGTTTCTGGTGATTATCAGGAAGGGGAAGACACGAATGAGCCTTGAGCGTTCTGATAGAATGCGTTTCAGAATGCTGCTCACGGCGATATTCGTGTGTTTTAACTCCATTTGTACTGTAACAACTGCTCAAGATGGTGGGCCGATCATCGTTGGGCAGCGTGAAAAACTCAAGGCATTTGAGCTTGAGAGTCTTCATGTGTCCATCGAGGCATACTGGAGATCGCGGCTCAACGACAGCACCGACGCGCTGGGTGTAAACACAAAGACTACAGAGAATATATTCCGAGAAACTTTCACTATTGGCGGGGAAGGCTTTATAGGGGATCCAAACTTACTTAAGCTGGATTTGAGTTTGAGTTTGCGACTCGCACAAGAAGATATTGATAGCAGCGACTCGGTTGATTCTAGCAGGACCTCGGAAACGATCAGTGAGTACGATGCCAGCGCTGTATTACTTCAGCGGAGCAATACGCCCCTGACTCTGTATTCGCGAAGGTCCCAAGTGCTTCTGTCTCGCCAGTTCTCCGAATCACTGGATAGTATTTCGACCGAGCATGGAGCGAGGCTCTTGCTGAATGCTGACTTTATGTCGAACCAGTTTCAGATTTTTCACAGAGAGCAGATTCAAACCGGTCGTTTTTTCGGTACGGATTCAGATATCGTCCAAGATTCATTCGCGTGGCAAGGGCGGGTTAAGCCTCTGGGCGGGCACCGGTTCTGGTGGGACTATACCTTGTCAAATATCGATGAATCCGGGCAGATTTTGACGGCCAACAGCTTTATTCGCCATGATGTGTTTGTGAATCATACCTATGACTTCGGGACAACCTCACAGCACAGCATCCGGTCCTCTTTTCGCTTGTTCAAAGAAACAGGCAACTTTCCGGTAAACCGTGTCCGGCTCGATGAAACCCTTCGGCTAGAACACTCCAAGGACTTTGAAACGAAATACACATACATGTTCGATCAGCAAACAAGGAGTTTAAGCGAGCAAACAAATCATCGGGGTGTCGCAAGCTTTCGGCATGATCTCTTTGATAGCTTGACGACAACAGGGCAGGTCGGGTCAAGCATTTTTATGCTCAGTGAGGGGTCCTTTGAGAGCAGGCAATACTTCTTTGATCTCGGAACGAAGTATCAAAAAATCGTTCCTCATGGATTATTCAATGCCTCCGTCAATATGAACTACAACCATCAGGACGACGGCGAGCGGGGCTCGTCAATCTTTATTACCGATGAATCGCATACCTTTGGGGCGTCGGGTTTTGTAGTTCTTAGCCGAAGAAATATTGTCGCGAGTTCAATAACTGTGACTGACCAGGCGGGGATAGTCACTTATCTAGAAGGGGCGGACTACACCTTGCGGATTCTGAGTGACAGCATAGAAGTACGGAGGTCGCTTGGCGGGAGTATCTCTGCGGGTCAGACGGTATTGATTACATACCAGATCGGTCCCGAGCCTGAGAATACGACTGATACATTGGGCTTTGGAGCTACGGTCAGATACCGGATCGTTGACGGGCCTCTCAAGGGGTTGAGCCCGTATCTGCGGTATCGAGATCAATCACAGGATCGATCGACGATCGGGTTTGTCCCATTTACAGGGAACGATTTTAATGACTTTATTTTCGGTTTGGATTATGACATTGGAAAGATTTCGATGACAGCCGAGCATCAGATCCATGACAGCACGCTATCTCCGTTCAACTCTACCAGGCTCGAAGGCAGATACACCAATCGAATCAGCAACCGGAGCGCGGTTTCGATCAGCGCCTACTACTTGAACACGGATCGGACCCAGGAGGATCTGCAGACACAGATCGCCAACCTGACCGCTCGATGGACGGCTAAGCACGGAGACCAGCTTCGGAGTACTCTGGTGGGTACATACCGGCGTGAAGAAGACAGCGGAGGATCAAACTCAGACGCGTATGAGGTGGTCTTTGATCTGAACTGGAGGCATCGTCAAACATTGTTGTATTGCTCGCTTCGACATTCGTTTTTGACCGGCGATTCTCGAGAAAGCACCTCACAGACATTCACATTTGGTGCCAAAAGGGAGTTCTGAGCGTGACTACAAGGAAGTCTATCGTGTATATTGAAATGATGAGAACAATCAATCGCAAGGCATTTTTGTTTGCGGAGCTTTGGAGAGTGGCAACTGGATTAGTTATCCTTGCTTTTGGTTTCGCATTGGTGGGGTGTTCTCAGCCTAAGGGAGTTTTGTTTGAGCCTTTGGAATCACCTTTGTATTGGCCTCAACCGCCGGCTGAGGCTCGTATTGAGTATGTTGGTTCCTTGAGCACCGACAAGGATCTCAAGCCGGCGAAGTCGTTTACCAAATCATTTACAGAATCAATCTTTGGTAAGGGGTCTGACCAAGGGATGCTCACCCCGTACGGAGTGTGTTCCGATGGCAACGGCCGAGTATTTGTGTGCGATTCCAATGCGCAGGCGGTGCATGTCTTCAACTTAAAGACTCGGGCCTACGAGCAATGGATTCCAGATCCGATCGATGGGATTCTTTCTCAGCCGGTCGGGGTAGTTTTTGACGCGATGGATCGCTTGTTGGTATCAGATTCAGCTGGAGGCGTACTCCATGCATTTGATTCAGATTCAAGCTACTTGGGGATATTGGGTGGCGGAGTCCTTGAGAAACCAAGCGGGCTTGCTATTGATCCCGATACACACAGGATCTTCGTTGCCGATGTTGGAGCTCATCAAGTCGTAGTTCTTTCATTTGATGGTGAACTGATTGAACGAGTTGGGCAGCGGGGGACCGGGCCTGGGGAGTTCAACTTTCCAACCAATTTAGCATTCGGGAACGACGGCTCACTTATTGTCAGTGATTCGCTCAATTTCAGAGTTCAGGTATTCGATGCCGATTTGAATCCTGTCCTTCAGATTGGTGAAAAAGGTGACCTGCCTGGGTATTTTTCTCATCCGAAAGGTGTTGCAATGGATTCGGATGGGCATATCTATGTAATTGATTCACACTTTGAATCTGTGCAGATTTTTGATAGAGATGGAGGCTTCTTGCTCAACTTTGGTCAAGAAGGCCATGGGCCGGGCCAGTTCTGGCTGCCGACAGGCATACATATTGATCATGACAACCATATTTGGATAGCGGACTCCTATAATCAGAGACTCCAGGTATTCAAGTACTTGCCGGAGGGACAGCAATGATTTGCAAATATGTACACTTGGCCCTCCTATTTACCGCAGTTGTCGGTAGCTTTGCAAATGGCCAGGGCCAAAGCATTGTTGATACCCCTCATAATCTTTCTGCCGGGGGGCCTGGCATTCTTCATGCCAGTACTGAAGAGCAGATCTGTATATTTTGTCATACGCCACATAACGCTTCGCCGATTCAACCGCTCTGGAATAGGTATCTCCCCGTCGCGGCTTACTCCGTGTATTCAAGCAACTCACTCGATGCAAAACCGGGTCAGCCAACAGGTTCATCGAAAATGTGTCTTTCATGTCATGACGGGACGATTGCGGTTGGGAGTGTGATCTCTCAGGATCAGATCATCCAAATGGCGGGTGGGATCACTACTCTTCCGCCGGGTGCCTCAAATCTTGGAACCGATCTGGCCGATGATCATCCGATTTCATTTTCTTACGACTCTCTATTAGTCTCGAAGGATCCGCATTTAATCGATCCCGCAGGGCTTCCATCTGATGTCCATCTTGATGTGAACCGTGAACTTCAATGCACCACATGTCATAACGCCCATGACAATAGCTTTGGAGAGTTCCTCGTTCTTAGCAATGACAACTCGGCATTGTGTCGAACTTGTCATCAGATAACAAATACAACTATCGTTGAGCACCAAGACTGCAGGAGTTGTCATCAAACGCATAGTGCTCCGAGTGGGCCATATTTGCTCAAAGGGGATCGAATTACCTCAAGCTGTCTGACATGCCATGACGGATCGCATATGGGGGCAGCCAATATTGGATCGGATTTAGCAAAGATGTCGGTTCATGACACGAATAGCTTGGTTGACCCAGTTGACCCGATACCTGATCATGTAACCTGTGCCGATTGTCATGATTCTCACACAATGATGTTAGGAACGGCGAGTGCGCCTGCGATTCATCCAAACTTCGGGGCTATTGACGGGATAAATGCTTCGGGTTCGCCTGTTGAGATAGCTGCTGCGGAGTACGAGGTGTGCTTTAAATGTCACAGCGATCAGACAGCGATAAGTTCGCTGGTGATTCCTCGGCAAATTGTCCAGAACAACACTCGGCTTGAGTTTGCATTTTCAGCGGTTTCTTCTCATCCGGTTCTGGGGCCAGGTCAGAACACAGATGTTCCGAGTCTCAAACCTGGGTGGTCAGAAAGTAGCGTGATGTACTGCAGCGATTGTCATGGCTCGGATACCAGCTTCTTGGCTGGTAGCTCAGGGCCCAATGGGGTTCATGGATCCAACGAAGAGCCAGTTCTAATTGCTCGATATGAGACTGCGGATTATACTCCCGAGAGCGCGGCCGCTTACGCACTTTGTTATACATGCCACTGGAGAGAAGGTGACAATGGGATTCTATCAGATCGTTCATTCCCTCACAGTGATCATTTGGATGAAGATATTTCGTGTGCTGCGTGCCATGATTCTCATGGAGTTTCTTCTTCGCAGGGCAACCGGACAAACAATAGCCATCTGATTAATTTTGATACATCAATCGTATTTCCTGATCCCGACACTGGATTTCTCAAGTACGAATCACTTGGTCGGTTCGCAGGCCAGTGCTATCTGACTTGTCATGGGGAAGATCATTCTGCTGAGGGTTATTCGCAATGAGCAAAGTTGTTTTAATAGTTGATGACGAGAAGATTCTTCGCGAATCGATGGCGAGTCTCCTTGAAGACGAGGGGTATGAGCCAATTCAAGCAGAGAATGGACGCGTCGCCCATGAGATTTTACTTGAGCGATCCGTGGATGTTGTTTTGTCGGATGTACGCATGCCTGAGATGGACGGGATGAGCCTGCTTGCGCATATTAAGCAGCTTGCCCCGCAAACGCCGGTTATTATGATGACCGCTTACGGAACTGTGGAAGACGCTGTGTCCGCAATTCATATTGGCGCATGGGATTACCTGCTCAAGCCGGTCCAGTTTGATGATCTACTGTTAAAAATCAAGCGTGCGATCGAGTTCAGTGAAGTTTCTCGGGATCGTGAGATAATGGCCAAGCAACTTGCTGCGGGAAGCACTTTCCATAATTTAGTGAGTGAATCGCCAAACATGATTAAGCTCTTTGAGGTGGTTCAAAAGCTGTCCACTGTAAAGAGCAATGTTTTAATAGTCGGTGCATCAGGGACCGGAAAGGAGCTGTTTGCTAAGGCGATACACTTTAACGGTATTACCCACAATAAACCTTTTATCCCTGTAAACTGTGGTGCAATTCCGGATGGGCTTATTGAATCCGAGCTCTTTGGGCATTGCAAGGGGGCCTTTACCGGTGCGATCCGCGATCGGGTCGGCTTCTTTGAAAGTGCTAACGGTGGGACCGTGTTCCTCGATGAAATCTCATCACTCCCAAAGAACGCCCAGAGTTCTCTGCTTCGAGTGCTCGAGGAACGCATGGTTGTTCCTGTAGGAGATACACGGGCTAGGCCGATTGATGTGCGGGTAATTGCCGCATCAAATCAGGATCTGAACAAACTTGTTGAAGAGGGCGAGTTTCGCGAGGACTTGTTGTATCGTTTAGATGTAGTTAAACTTCAACTCCCTACACTTTCGGCACGAAAGGCGGATATTCCTATTCTTGTGCACCACTTTATTGATTTGTACTCAAGGCAGATGAATAAGCAGGTCAGCGGGATTACCAATGGTGCAATCCGTGCTCTGTTGTCTCACCCATGGAGAGGAAATATCCGTGAACTTGAGAATGTGATTGAAAGGGCGATTATCTTTGCAGAAGGTCGAGAGATTTGCCTCAGGGATATACCATTTACGGTTGATTATGCAGATGATGATTCGGGCGAAGACCTGCGTGAGTCTATCCGCCAGTTTGAACGCCAGCACATTATCTACAGCTTGCGAAGGCATCACCATGACAAGGCAGAAACGGCCAAGCAGCTTGGTATTGGTGTATCGAGCCTGTATCGGAAGTGTGAAGAGTTGGACATTCCCAAGACTATTGACTAAGCGGTGTTGTTGCTTTGTCTCAAGGAAGAATATGTGCTTCTCATTTACAAGAAGGTTCTTTCCTCATGAGGCCGATTGGTGCTTGGTATGCGTCATTGGCCCGAATCGATCTTCATGCGTAACTGTTTGACTGTTGGTATGGAAGTTGCTGGATAATTGATAAAGGATAGAGTTCGGTATGCTCAGACGCAAACTTCTCATAATGCTCTCGGTGCTCACAACGCTTATGCTCGCAACAGCATTGACATCCGTGCTTCTTATGAAGGGAGTGCTTGGTGATCTAGAGGAGATCAGTTCGGAAGTTTCAACTGGGACTGCTGTATCGAGCCGGCTTGTCGAGTCCGTTGCATTGATTGAAACAGAGTTTCTTCATTGGTCACAACTTTCCCCCGTTGATTCAGATTGGCTCCAGGAAACATATGAAGATTTTCAAAGTGTTGTCAACGGGCTTGAAAATCGCAACTCGACCGAGGTTGATGGGAAACTGTCGATTGGCCAAATGACATCCGCGTTGTCCGATCTCGATAGGGCAATTCAGATAGTTTTGATGGATTCTGCTGGCATCCAACTCGAGAGTTCTGCGGTGGTTTTTGATTCACTCGACCAAATGCGACAGGCTATCTTTGGCTATTCTGCTCGTGCCAATGAACGGATGATGCTTGGGCAGCAAAGGGTGACCTCAAGATTTCGAATCATGGCAATTAGCTTATCGGTTATCTCTGTAGTGCTTATTAATGTCTCGATTTTACTCCTCATCCGATCGGCTTCCTATGTACTCAAGCCTGTTGAGCAACTGCTAGAAGCGAGTCGGCATCTTGCTCGTGAGGAGTATCACTATCGTGTGGAGGTCGGTCCAAAGGATGAGTTTGCCGAGCTTGCCGATGGATTTAACACCTTGGCTGAACACCTTGAAGCCAATGAGCAGCGAAAGATCGAAACATTGCACCAGGTTGCTCGGACTCTGAATCACGAGCTCAACAATGCAATCGCAATAATTGAACTGCAGCTGAGATTGGTGACGAAGACTTCGGGATACAATGAGGCAAGCAGCAAACAGCTTGAACTAATTCACGAGACGCTCCATCAGATGAACGACACGGTCACATCACTTACTCAGGTTAGACGGGTTGTCTTAGTTGACTACATCAAGGGTGTTAAAATGCTTGACTTAAAGCGTTCTACACAAATGTCGGCTTTAGGAAGTCATGATTCAGAAGATCAAAACAAGGTTTCCAGCCTATGAGGCAGGACCCCAATGCACCATTACTCAGTGAGTTACGCTGGTTTATTAGCCAGCGATGGCTAGCGGGAATAGTAGTGGTTTTGGCATCGGGGTTAAATTTATTCTGGACACACTGGGTTGCCAATGAGATTTGGATTTTGTCTGTTGGTATTTTCATTCTCTTCTACAATGTTATTTGTTGGCTGATTCTCAGATTTTTACCAGATTGGCTGGATTTGCTTCATGCTCAAAGGATGTTCGCATGGGCACAGATAACTTTAGATCTTGCTTGTTTGACAGCTCTAGCAGGCCTGTCTAATGATTTGTACAGCCCGGTACTCGGGTTGTTTATGCTGCACATGATCTTTGCCAGCTTGCTTTTACAGTCGCCGCGGAACATGCCGTTTGTAGCATGGGGACTGGCTGTTCTTATGATGGGGTGCTCGCTTTGGTTCAGAGGCCAATGGCCCGAATCCGTCTCTGAGAGTTTGATTGGTGTGGGCTGGATGACCACTTTGTTTTTAACAATCTATTTCACCACGCATATAACAAGAAACTTGCAAGATAATCGCAACCGAACACATGCGGTGCTCAATGCGGCTGCTGATGGCGTGCTTACAGTATCTCACATTGGCCGGGTAGAACTCGCAAACCCAGCCTCTTTATTGATGTTCGGGTGTAGCTCGGCTCAGATGATTGGCGAACAAGTCGAGCGGTTTTTGCCTTTAATCAATCTCGAAGGGAAGGTTGCGAGCAACAACATATGCGAATCCGTACCTACGAAACCTTTAGATAGCCATGCAGGATTTGGAGTTCGTAGGGATGGCAAAGAGTTTCCGATCGAGGTATCAATCAGTTCCATGAACGAAGGATCAAAGAAAACTTTCATCGCGGTTGTCCGGGATGTATCCGAACGGCAAAGAAACGAAGCGCAGCTCACAAAGCTGAATCAGGAGTTGGAGAGCCATCATGAGCGACTGGTGCAGCATGAAAAAATGGTTTCCGTTGGTAGAATGGCGGCTGGAGTCGCCCATGAGATCGCAAATCCGCTCGCCAATATTGATGGGTTAATACAACTTGTTGAGAGGAATCCATCGAGACTTCAAAGAGAAACACCGGCCCAACTCAGGGAACAAGTGGCAAGGATTACTCAGATTGTCAGGCAGCTCAAAGAGTTTGCTCATCCAGTCGAATCTGATCTGCAATCAGTCTCGGTTGATGATCTTGTTCAATCCGCGATCGATATGATCAGGTTTGACCGGCGGCATCGTCAGGTAGCTGTGGAAAAAAAGCTTGTCAGCCCGTGTTGTAATATCCTTGTTCATCCCCTGGCTATTCAGCAAGTATTGGTGAATCTGATCGTAAACGCTCTAGATTCCACAACAAATGAAGGAACTCATCAGGTAGTGATCACATCCGAGTGTCTGGAAGAAAGCTCCTGTGCGATTTCCATTCAAGACAATGGGACGGGGATACCAGAGGAACAGCTAGATCAAATCTTTGAGCCGTTCTATACGACCAAGCCGCTCGGTCAGGGTACAGGCTTAGGCCTTTCAATCAGTTACAACCTCGTGCAACACAATGGTGGCCATATTGAGGTCAAAAGTAAAGTTGGCATGGGGACAACGATTTCCGTTATTTTCCCCGTGGCTCAGTGTTCGTGCTAACAGCCAGTAAAAATCAGGATTCGTTTATTCCTGAATGTGGGAATTCGAACAAGATACCATAGTTTCAGGTATGCTGAGTAGGGATAAGTTTGGCATGGATTGTGTATGTCATTTGTTGAAACCGTGAAACCGTCCAGATAACGAAGGATTGCCGTGCATAAAAAAACGATTCTACATGACCGGCCATTCCGAACTACAGTCGTCATGACGACTGTAGTGTGTGCTTTATGCAGCATTGCTCAAGCCCAGGTATCACCGCAGTTGATTGATGGCAAGCCTATAACTGAAGTGAATAGCTGTATTACTAACGGTTGCCACGGGAGTTTGGTGAACCAGAGGGTGATGCACCAGCCAGTTGCTGATTCTAAATGTCTCGAATGCCACGAGTATGCTGTAGCCGAGGAACATCTCTTTGTGCTCTCCAAACCGGGGAATCAGCAGTGTGCGGATTGTCACACGCTCACTCATCTAGATCGCGTGATTCATAAGCCTGTTGCGGATGGTGAATGTCTGAGTTGTCATGATCCGCACGGATCGGACCACACGACGATGCTCAGAAAGGACCCGGCGAAAGGACTTTGTTTGGATTGTCACATGGATGATTATTCCGAGCATGAGTACATCCACGGCCCGGTCGCGGTCGGCGCATGTGTTGTTTGCCATGAGCCTCATTCCAGTTCATTTAAAGGACTTTTGACTGATCGACCGAACAGGTTGTGCCTCAGTTGCCATGAAGAACTCGAGCCCACTTTAATGGAGAAGCGTCATCTTCATAAGCCTATGGAAGATGGCTGTATCTCTTGCCACAATCCACACGCATCCGATTCTGAGTTTCAACTCAACGCATCGGTACCCAACTTATGTCTTGAATGCCATGGTTGGTTTGAGGAGTTATTTGAAACTGCCGAGGTTGTGCACGCACCGGCCAAAGATCAGGGGGGGTGCACAGAGTGTCACAATCCTCATTTCTCGGTGCTTCCAAAGCTGCAGAAAAAACTCCAACCAGATCTTTGCATGACTTGTCACGATAAAGAGTTGGTAACTAAAGATGGCCGGACGCTCACCAATATGAAAGCCTTTTTAGAAAATAATCCCAATCACCACGGGCCCATCCGAGAGGGTGCGTGTACATTGTGTCATCATCCTCATGCGAGCGAGGATCAGAACCTTCTACTCCAAGCGTATCCGCCCGAGTTTTACGCCCCGTTCGGTGTTGAGAGATACGAGCTCTGCTTTAGTTGTCATCAGCCGGATCTTGTTATGGATGAAGCCGGTTCAGGATTGACACAGTTCCGTCAAGGAGACCTTAATCTTCATTGGCTCCATGTAAATAAGGAAAAGGGCAGGACATGTCGGGCGTGTCATGAAGTCCATGCGTCCCAAAGGCCCGCTCATATCCGGGAGTCGGTCCCGTTCGGTTCGAGTGGTTGGATGCTAGATATTAACTTTGAAGCACGAACCAATGGCGGGAGCTGTGCGCCTGCTTGTCACAAATCGAAAGTCTATCTTCGTTCCGTACCGGAAGTGACAGAAGAACTACAGCCCTAAAGCCATCGCGGGATTAGATGAAATATGGGCAGTAGATCAAGGAGTGCGGATTCAGCAGGTGCGGTATGCGGTAAGGATCGCATCTACATTCTTCTTGGCATCACCGAATAGCATCTTCGTGTTGTCTTTCACGAAGAGCGGGTTGCCTATGCCGGCGTAGCCGCTGGCCATGCTTCGTTTCATGACGACAACATCCTTTGCTTTCCAGACTTCAAGGACGGGCATCCCTGCGATCGGGCTGCCTGGGTCATCAAGAGCACTTGGATTTACAATGTCGTTGGCACCGATGACCAGGACAAGGTCAGTCTCAGGGAAATCCTCATTGATTTCATCCATTTCAAGAACGATATCGTATGAAATATTGGCCTCGGCAAGCAGAACATTCATGTGCCCGGGGAGGCGGCCTGCGATTGGGTGGATAGCAAAGCGGATCTTGGTGCCCGCGGTTTCGAGTTCTTTGGTGATCTCAGAAAGCGTATGTTGGGCTTGGGCGACGGCCATGCCGTAGCCAGGAACAATGACAATGCTCTTGGCATTACGGATGAGATCAACGGTTCCATCGACCTTGATTTCAGTGTGCTCTCCCTCGATGACGACAGCTGTGCCTTCTGCAGCACCGAAGCCGCCCATGATCACACTAAAGAAAGAACGGTTCATGCCCTTGCACATGATGTAGCTGAGGATGGCACCGCTGGAGCCAACAAGTGCGCCTGTAATGATCAGGAGATCGTTTGAAAGCATAAAGCCGGCTGCTGCGGCGGCCCATCCGGAGTAACTATTGAGCATCGAAACGACCACGGGCATGTCAGCACCGCCGATTGCCATAACCATATGGATCCCGAAGAGCCCTGTGATCGCGGTCGCGATTGCGAGGAGCCACATGGATTTGGTCATATCTCCATCGCCGACCGCTTGAGTGAACAGAGCAGCAAGGACAACGGTTAGGAGAACGACGATGATATTGAGGATGTGTCTGGCGGGAAGAATGAGAGGTTTTCCGCCGATTCGGCCATCGAGTTTGGCGTAGGCAATGATCGAGCCGGTAAAGGTAATCGAACCGATGCACACGCCGATGTAGATCTCGATGTTGTGGATGAGTAGAGCACTTCCGGCTAGCGTGGAGTGTTCGCGGAGCGTTGCAAAGCCGACAAGAACAGCCGCGGCGCCGACAAAGCTGTGCAACATCGCCACAAGTTGTGGCATGCTGGTCATCTGGACTCTCGATGCGAGTACTGCGCCAATAACTGCGGCGGGGATTACTGCAGCCATGAAGATCATAAATCCCGAGGTGCTCAGTAGCAACGCAGTGGCGATCAGAGCAATGAGCATGCCTGCGATCCCGAAGGCATTTCCCTTTCGTGAAGTTTCGGGGTGTCCGAGTCCGGAAAGGCTCATGATAAACAACGCTGCTGCGATGATGTAAGCGACTGTGGCGATGCCACTAACAGAAGAGGCGTGTCCTGTTGTAATGGCGACAGTTTCGGGCATTGTGGCTATGGTGTCTTGCATCGTGGACCTATGTGGTTTTGATGTGAATGAAGAAGAGAAACTATTTGAAAACTATTTATGGAACATCGAAAGCATCCTGCGTGTCACGAGGAATCCGCCTGAGATGTTGATGGCCGCCAAGAACACCGCGGCAGCGCCGAGAATGAGGGCGAGTGTATCTGTTGAAGTTTCAGCGCCGGCTTGAGTTCCTAGATGGAGCATGCCACCGATGAGGATAATCCCGCTAATAGCGTTGGTAACACTCATCAATGGTGTATGGAGTGCGGGTGTTACATTCCAAACAACTTGCCATCCGACAAAGCATGCAAGCACGAATACGGTGAAGTGGCTCAGGAACTCGCTGGGAGCAACCCGTCCGAGTGCCAGCAAAGCGACGGCAATGATGACCATCAGCGCGAGACCACCGAACTTGGATTTCGCTTTATCGTCTTGGACTGCCGGAGTAGCCGAATCCATGCTTGGTTGATCTGGTGAAACAACCGGGGCCTGGACATGTTTCTGTTGCGGAGGCGGCCAAGTAGTCTGACCAGCATGGCAAACAAGCGAGCCACGAACGATGTCATTCTCCATATCGATCGAGAAGTTCTCGTCGCCGCCCATCTCGTCAAGCATATTGACCAATGTCGAGGCGTAGAGCCAACTCGTCTGGATGGCCATTCGGCTGGGAAGATCGGTATACCCAACGACACGGACACCCTTATGAATCACAAGTTCATCCGCCCTGGTCAATGCGCAGTTGCCGCCCTGTTGAGCGGCAAGATCGACGATTACGCCGCCCTCACGCATAGATTCGACCATACCCGAGGTGATCAGCAGTGGGGCGGGTTTTCCAGGAATCAGAGCGGTGGTGATGATGATGTCAACTTCCATCGCTTGTTGAGCAAAGAGCTTCATCTCGGCATCAATGAACTCTTTTGACATGATTTTGGCGTAACCGCCATCGCCTGAGCCGTCTTCTTTGAAGTCGAGTTCAAGGAACTCGGCCCCCATCGAGCGTACCTGATCGCCAACTTCGAGTCGGGTATCAAACGCTCGGACGATCGCTCCAAGTGATTTAGCGGCTCCAATGGCCGCCAGTCCAGCGACTCCTGCGCCGATTACAAGGACCTTGGCGGGTTTAATACCTCCAGCAGCCGTGCTTTGACCAGTTAGGAACCGTGGATAGACATTCACGGCTTCGATCACGGCTCTATATCCAGCCGCATTGGCCATCGCACTGAGTGCGTCAACCTTTTGGGCACGCGAAATTCGCGGGACACAGTCCATCGCAAGCACCGTGGCGTTTCGGGCATTGAGTTTGTCAAGAATATCTTGATTCTGAGCCGGCCAGATGAACCCAATGAGGCATCCACCTTCTTTGATCAGATCAGCCTCGTGCACACCCATTGACGGATGAATCTGCGGCGAATGAACCTTGAGTACGATGTCAGAATCGCCCCAAACCGCTTTGGTATCTGAGGTAAGCGATGCCCCCGCCTGAGCATACATGTCATCGTAATGCTCTGCAGCGACGCCGGCCCCTTCCTCGACAACCACTTCAAAGCCCATCTCAATGAGTTTTTTAACAGTTTTGGGAGTGCCCGCGACACGGCGTTCGCCGATATGAATTTCTTTAGGTATTCCAATCCGCATTAGAGTTCTTTCGGTGTTGGAGTTGAGTTCTGTGACGATACTATAGAGGATGATGATGTCTATTGCGAGCCCTATGACTCTCATCGACAAAGACCATGAAAGTTGTTTAATCGCTTTACATTTGACGGACTCAAATCCGGTCAACCAGTATATTTTAGTATCATTCAGGCCTAAAATGTCCATTCGTCTCGGCTCCGCCGGAGCCGGTCTTCATAGATCAAACCCCGAGAGGGTGAGGCTCCAAATGCCAACCGATCAATCCATCGATACCCCGTCCCAAACGCTCGACTCCGTCGTCATCCGCTTCTGCGGCGACTCAGGTGACGGCATGCAGCTCACCGGCGGACAGTTCACCGATACCTCGGCGCTGTTCGGAAACGACTTTGCAACATTCCCCGACTTCCCCGCTGAGATCCGCGCTCCCAAAGGCACCACTTTCGGTGTATCAGGGTTTCAGATTCACTTCTCAAGCGAGAGCATCTTCACCCCCGGCGACCGCGTCAATGCTATGGTCGCAATGAACCCTGCCGGACTCAAGGTTAACCTCGTCGATGTAGAACCAGGTGGGATCATCATCGTCAACGAAGATGAGTTCACCAAAGGCAACCTCTCCAAGTGCGGCTACCTCGATGGCTACAACCCGCTCGAAGATGAGGAGATTGCTAACAAGTACAACCTCGTCAAGGTTCCCATGTCCCGCCTCACCAAAGAATCGCTCGCCGATTCAGGGATGGGTGCTAAAGATGTCAATCGCTGCCGGAATATGTTTGCCCTCGGCATCGTCTACTGGCTCTACGAACGCCCGATTGACCAAACCAAAGAATATTTGACCAAAAAATTCGCTGAGAAAAAAGGCCTCCCAGAAGTTGCAAAGATTAATATCCAGGCGCTCCAAGCCGGGTACTACTTCGGTGAAACGGCAGAGGTTTTTCCTTCCCGCTACCGGGTTCCGCCTGCTAAACAAGAAGCCGGCGTGTATCGTCAGATCAGCGGTAACGAAGCCACGGTCCTTGGGCTCGTCACCGCATCACAAAAAGCAAGCAAACCGATCCTCTACGCGAGTTACCCGATCACGCCGGCATCGAGCGTGATCCATGGGCTCTCCCATCTCAAACGCTTCGGGATCAAAACAATCCAATCAGAAGACGAGATCGCCGCGATCTGTACCGCCATCGGGGCGAGCTTTACCGGTGACATCGGTGTCACCGGCACCTCCGGACCAGGACTCGCACTTAAAGGCGAAGCCATGGGCCTTGCACTCATGCTTGAACTTCCATTGGTCATCGTCAATGTCCAGCGGGCTGGTCCTGCAACAGGACTCCCAACCAAGACCGAGCAAGCCGACCTCCTCCAAGCGATGTACGGACGCCACTGCGAAAGCCCGGTCATTGTGCTCGCCCCGCGGAGCCCCTCGGACTGTTTCAACATGGCCATCGAAGCCGTGCGGCTGTCGGTCAAGTACATGACCCCGGTGATCTATCTTTCCGACGGCTACATCGCCAATGGTGCCGAGCCCTGGAAAGTCCCAGATGTCAGCTCGATTCCCGAGATTCACATCACACACCCAACGGCAGCCGACGCTGGAGAAAATGGGTTTATGCCTTATGCACGAGATCCAGAAACACTCTCCCGCCCTTGGGCGATTCCTGGCACACCCGGACTCGAACACCGGGTCGGGAGCCTCGAAAAAGACGCCGAATCTGGTAATGTCTCCTACGACCCGGACAACCACGACATGATGGTCCGCTTGCGTGCCGAGAAGATTGAACGGGTAGCACAATCTATTCCACTGCTTGAAGTCGATGGCGATTCATCGGGCGATGTTCTGGTTCTCGGATGGGGCGGCACCTACGGCTCGATCACCACCGCCATCCAACAAGTCCGAGCCAATGGACATAAAGTCAGCTCGGCCCATCTCCAATACCTCAATCCATTCCCATCGAACACCGAAGAAGCCCTTCGGTCGTTCAAGAAAGTCATTATCCCAGAGATCAACCTCGGACAACTCAGTATGCTGATCCGATCCAAGTATCTTATTGAAACTGTCGGAATCAACATCGTCAAAGGCCAGCCATTCAAGGTTGAAACCCTGGTCGAGCGGATCACGGAGGTGATCGAATCATGAGTACTATCGAAACAACAGATACAAATCTGCCGGTCTACACCCCAAAAGACTTCACCACCGACCAGGATGTCCGATGGTGTCCCGGCTGTGGTGATTACGCGGCCTTAGCAGCCGTACGCAAGGCCTTGCCAGGGATGGGAACGAAGAAAGAAAACTTCGTCTTCGTATCCGGCATCGGCTGCGCAGCACGATTCCCGTACTATGTAGACACCTACGGCATGCACTCAATCCACGGGCGTGCCCTCGCGGTCGCTACAGGCGTCAAGTGCGCCAACCCAGAGTTCCAGGTCTGCGTCGTCTCAGGCGATGGCGATCTCCTTTCGATCGGTGGCAATCACACCATCCACACCATGCGGCGCAATGTGGACATCACCATCATGCTCCTCAACAACAAAATCTATGGCCTCACCAAAGGCCAGTACTCCCCGACAAGCGAAACCGGTAAAATCTCGCCGACCTCGCCTGCCGGATCTATTGATTACCCGATCAACCCCATTGCGATCGCTGTCGCAACCGGCTGCACCTTTATTGCCCGTAGCCTCGATGTTGATATGAAGGCCATGGACACCATCTACAAACGCGGCATGGCCCACAAAGGCACCGCGTTTATTGAGGTCTACCAAGACTGCAATATCTTTAATCACAAGGCATGGTTCTACGCATCGCAGAAAGAAACGATGAGTGATAGCACGATTAAAGTCGAGCATGGCAAGCCACTTATCTTCGGTGCCGATAGCGAGAAGGGCATCCGATTCAACAACGGTCACCCTGAAGTTGTCGCTATAGGCAAGAACGGCGTTTCCGAGGCGGATCTCATCGTCCACGATGAAACCGATATGTTCCTTGCAAATATGTACGCCCAGATGTCCTACCCAGAGTTTCCAGAACCCATGGGGATCCTCCACGCCGATCCAACAAAGCCAACCTACAACGAACTGTTATATCAGCAGCTCGATGAAGCAAAGGCGAAGAGTGACCAGCCTGATTTACAAGCACTGGTAACCGGAAATGAATCGTGGGTAGTGCGATAGAACTCGGCAGATCCACGGTTATATAAAGAGATTTTGCTGTAGGGTGTGGCGAGAGATTAGTCCTGGTTTTGCAGTGCGTTTTCGGTATCTACTAATGAGAACTGAATGTCTATGTCAGCTGCTTTTTCGGCTGAATACCTCAGTGATATTGTTGCGCCCTTTCGCCCTTCAACAAAGAAGCGAAATGTGCTCTGGTCATTGCCAGAAATGCCGCTGTTCACAAAGAGAAGCTCGGGGCGATGTTCGGTAGGCTGAATCGAGTTGTCAAATCGATCCGAAAGTGTTCCAGACAGAACAACCTTTGCGCCAGAGAGTGATAGCAGATCAGGCATTCCAATATTCTTCTGAGCCGCAAGTCCTAGGCGTGATGGGATTATCTTTGAGTTTTCAATCTCAACTGTGATTTCCCAAAGTTTGGATTCAAGCTGCTCGATACCAACCCATTTAAACTCCAGTTCAGGCATATTGGCAGCATGGAACATTGTAAAGGCAAAGTTTCGGTGGCATCCTTCTTCAAGCATAAATGGCGGGGTAACACGCGATGAAAACTTAGTGCCTCCCCCGATGAGAACCTTGCCGTGAGTTGGGTGGTCGTATTGGGTGTACCCAGTAAAGGTTTGTCCGAAAAGCATTCTGTCTTGCCAGTGCATGCGTTCAGAATCAGAAAACTCCCGGTCCGGATCCGGCATGATGCGTGAGTTGGTCCAGAGTTCGTTGGTGAAGCTGACGATCCCAAGCCCTTCGGCGAGCCAGTTGACGAACCCACCATGGACCGTGTAGAGATCCGCATGGATAACCATGTAGTCGTAATAAGGAAGCATGTCTTCCCCGGCCTCGCCGAGTTTGTCATACACGGATCTGTCGGATCTCGGGTACAGATTTCCGAGATACTTGGCGCCCGGGCCGCGAAGAATCATCCCGCCTGTGTTGTGGTAACTTTGCCCGGCGGCAATATTTGGATGATCGATGATAAAGCTCGCCACGGCTTTGGTTTCCGCTCGATCAAACGGGTACTCACCCGCGCCGCGCTGAATGTAGTTGGGTTGCCAATCGCTGGGCCAGTTGCGGTTCATGTCGTATCCGCCTGGGCCATCTTCATTGATTCGGCCATCGCCGTCGTTGTCGATGCCTTCGGAACCGAGGCGGCTCAGATTGCCCTGAATGCCCTCGGGTGCACGCTCAATGATGCGTGGATCGAGTTCATTCTGCCGGTATTTCCCGTTGGGATCAATCTTCCACATACGGGTAATATGCCCATCGCCATCTAGGTCTTCGGGGCCGTCTTCATCGAGAAGACCATCGTAATCATTATCTGTTGGTCGCTGGCCGGTGCGTGCAGAGTGGGGGGTGTTTGGATTCCCGAACCATTCAGCTCTTCCGTCTGGGTTCTGCGAAGGAAGAAAGTAGAAAGACACTCGATCCATCATCTCGGTAAGTTGATCGACCTGCCCATAGCTTTTGGTGAGGTACCAGATTGAGTAGAGGACCGTTTCGGTGGCTTGGATTTCGTTGCCGTGGACATTGCCGTCGATGTACATTCCGGGTTTTTCAGTGTCCTTGCCGGTTTTGGGGTTGTTGAGTGTGATGAGCCACATGTCCCGCCCTTGCTCGCTCTTTCCAATGGATTCGAGTGTGAGCAGTTCTGGATAGGCGTCGACCAGATCATGGATGATCTTTGTCATCTCTTCGTAGTTGTAGAAACGATTCCAAGAGACATCGACTTCTGATGGGATCTGCTGCTGGGCAATTGCTGGGGCACAGAGTCCCGTGACAGCCAGAACACCTGCAACGCACAACGAGCGGTATGATTTATTGAAAATAGTCATGGTTTAAAGTCCAAGATTGAGTGTTTGTTTGCCGAAGCGTGGGTCGAGTATGGTGATTGATTCAGATTTGATGTTGTCTGAGCGGATTATCCAGCGGTGATCCGAGTGACCGCCGTGGGCGTTGATGCCCCAGATTCTTGAGACGCGTTGGCCGGTCAAAATTTTGTCAACTTCGGTTGACAAGCGTACAACGGTCGGCCGGATGGTGTGCTTAGTCTGGGAAAACGATGTTGAAGTAGGCATCTTTCCGTGATTTACGATCGATATCCTAACTTCATAGAGCCCGCTGGCAAGCTCTTTGATCTCAGGTCCAACGATTGAAATCTCGGGGCGATTGGCGGTGAGATCCACCACAAACTGCGTGAGCTTTTCAGAGATACTGTCAAGTTGATCGGCTGGTGGATTAATCTTTGAGAGCGGGACAAAGCCGCCGATTTCAACCTCTCCCAATGTTGGGTGATCAAATGGCTGCCAATCAACAAAGCCATTGATTCCTGCCTGCTCAAAGTACTCGATCCATTTGGCGTCTTCTGATTTTTTCTTTTTCTTGGGTTTTTCAACCTCCGCTGGTTCCTCATCCAAGGATTCAGAAATCTTGACTCTTTGTACCACGATACCCGCTTGGGCTGCAAATCCGACAATCATCTCGGGCGTTACCGAGGCGATCATCGAGTTATCCACCGGCTCGCCATTCTCGGCTTCGTACGCGGCCATCAACTCATCGATGGTTTCCTGGCTGATATCACCGATACCCGATGGCGTCAGGCCTGAAAAATCTGGTTCCGATTCTGTGTTGCTTTCAACAGAATCGGCACCGGAATCCTTGTCTTTGTCATCGCTTTGGGGCTCCGGGCGGCTCCATGGATTGACCGCAAAGCTCGGGATTCCTCTTTGTGCGTAGAGCCACGCGTGGAAGCTGCCCGAGATGTCCTCTTTAGAGGCGTATTTAAATCCGGTTGCATCTTTAAACAACTCGCCGGTTTGTTTGTACAAATCAGCATCGTTGCTATCGATTACTTTGGGTGCGGTGCCGGTGATGTCTTTGGCTTTGGAGTCGGGCTGGTTGATTAGGTTATCATGGCGTCCAAGGGTTACCGCCATGACGATGTTGTCGTGATTTAGTACGAACTTTGCGAGTGCCATCGACTCGGGTTCAGAGAGCGGGTATCGCCCGGCGTGGGTTCCGTGCTCGTCCCAGCGGTGCATGAAGTTCATGTCCAGATCAACGCTTCCGAAACCATCTTCATTGATCCGGCCGTCGCCGTCATTATCGAGGCCCTCTGAATATAGGGTAAAGCTTGTTCGCTGATCTTCTTTGTGGTCGGGTTCGATATTGAGCCTAGGGTCGCTCGGGTCAGCGAGGTGGGTCGCTGGATCATCGATTGGCGGATTGAGACGACGCATCATAGTGATGAGGCCGTCGCCATTGAGATCATCGGAATCATCTTCGTTCATGCTACGATCGCGGTCGTCATCGACGAGGCGATTATTTCCTGAATGCCCCATAGTGAGTCGGTTCAGATTCCGGTGTGCCCCATCTGGGTTTACGCGGGGGATGATGTAGATCGTCATCGATTCGAGTATCTCGGAATGATCATTGAGAATTTGCTGCGCTATACGCGTTGCCGTTTCGGTGCCGGCAAGATAGCGGCCATCGATCCCAGCGGTGATCAGCATGGCCGGTTTGGTTGTGGCTGAATCCGCTGAGCCCGCGAGCGTGATCAACCTGATTGGGCTCCCATCGAGACTTGTGCCGATGGTTGACTCCCAAGCGTGGTCACTGGAGGATGCAATCGATTGGATCGTGTCGCTCAGAGACTGATTGTTCATGTATCCGTCTGTTTGAGCACTGGAGATCGTTGGAAGTGTTGAAATTGCTCCAATAGCAACAACCGCACTGAGCTTGTTGTATTTCGACATGCTTGTCCTTGATAGTGGCCGGAAATTGTGAGACCCACAACGGAATCGCTGATGTCTAGTGTACCCAATATCCGTTCAATGGTTGCAAAGGATATGAGCACTTGCAATTTGGTCGGTTTCCTGCGATAATCACGATTGCGGATGAATCCATACAATCTGCTCTGAACGCTACGAAATATCACGAACACAAGACACTTGCCAGAAGGACATTGAGAACATGAGTGAAACCCAAACCCCCGTCTTGCCGCACATCATTGCGGGCCAAAAACTTGTTGGATCCAGCGCGACCCAGCGGATCAATATAAACCCCGGGACCGGGGAGCCGATCTCGTCTGTGCCGCTGGATGATGTCCAAGCTGCTGAGAAAGCGATCCAAGCCGCGGCGGCCGCGTTCCCGGCATGGGCCAATACCCCGGTCGGGGATCGGATCCAGCCGCTGTTCAAGTACAAGACGATTCTTGAGAGCCATGTTGATGAGCTCGCAGAGATCATCGTTCAAGAGCATGGCAAGACCACCGCTGAAGCGATCGGGTCTGTCCGGCGTGGCATTGATTGCATCGAACACGCGTGCGGGGCTCCGATCCTGATGATGGGGCGGTCACTCCCGCAGATCGCGGTGTCCTCTTCATTCTGTAGAACAGAAGACGAGGGCGGCGTGGGGATCGATTCATCGGTTGATCGTTTGCCGATCGGCGTATGCGCCGGGATCACTCCCTTCAACTTCCCGATGATGGTCCCGCTCTGGATGTGGCCAATGGCTGTCGCGTGCGGAAATACCTTTGTACTCAAGCCCTCAGAACGCGATCCCATGTCCACCGTTCGTGCGATCGAACTGGCTCAAGAGGCCGGGTTCCCTGAGGGAGTTCTCAATCTTGTGCATGGCGGGCCCGATGTTGTGAATCATCTGATCAAGCATGACGATGTGAAAGCGGTGTCGTTCGTTGGATCAACCGCTGCCGGCAAGTACATCTACGAAACCGGGTGCGCTCATGACAAGCGGGTCCAGTGTATGTGTGGGGCCAAGAATTTCTCGATCATCATGCCAGATGCCAACCGTGAAGCCGCCATCGACGGCGTGTTCGGTTCTGCGTTCGGCAACACCGGTCAACGCTGCTTAGCAGGGTCTGTTGTTGTAGCAGTGGGGGATGCCGCGGACTGGCTCGTCCCAGGATTGGTTGCCAAGACCAAGGGCGTCAATGTCGGGCGTGGGTGTGATCGCAACACGCACATGGGCCCACTGCAAGACCAAGCGGCGCATGATCGCGTGATCAAGTACATCGAAGCGGGTGTCAAATCGGGTGCGGATCTCCTTGTTGATGGTCGCAACTCGGACATGCCAAAGGCCGGCTGCTTTGTTGGCCCGACCATCTTCGACAACACCACATCGGATATGAGCATCGTTTCAGAAGAGATCTTCGGCCCAGTCCTTTCGATCATGCGAGCCCCGACGCTCGATGCAGCGGTGACGGAGGTCAACAAATCTGACTACGGCAACATGTCCGTGATTTTCACCGACTCTGGAAACGCGGCCCACCGATTCGAAAGCACCGTCCAGGCTGGAATGCTGGGGGTCAATGTCGGTGTTCCTGCACCAATGGCGGCGTTCCCGTTCGCTGGATGGAAAAAATCCTTCTACGGCGATCTCCACACCAACGGCGAAGACGGCGTGCGTTTCTTCACGAAATCACGCGTGACTGTCCGACGGTGGATCTAAGACTCAAAATTACCCTTTAGAAAGTATCACATATGCCACGAATTACACGAACCGCACTCATCCAAGCAGCAAACGCGCTGCCTGACTCAGACGACATGGCCGCGATCAAGAAGGCGATGATCGACAAGCATGTAACACTAATTGAAGAGGCCGCTGAGAAGGGCGCCAATGTGTGCTGTCTCCAAGAGATATTCTACGGCCCCTACTTCTGCGCCGAGCAGGATTCCCGCTGGTACGAAATCGCCGAACCCATCCCCGATGGCCCAACCATCAAGCTCATGCAGGAGCTCGCCAAGAAGCACCGGATGGTCATGGTTGTCCCGATCTATGAAGTCCCTATGACCGGCGTGTATTACAACACCGCGGCCGTGATCGATGAGCAGGGCAACTACCTCGGCAAATACCGCAAGCACCACATCCCGCATTGCCAGCCGGGGTTCTGGGAGAAGTTCTACTTCAAGCCAGGCAACGGAGGCTACCCCGTCTTCGACACCATCTTCGGCAAGATCGGCGTCTACATCTGCTATGACCGCCACTTCCCAGAAGGGGCTCGCGCTCTAGGGCTCAATGGTGCAGAGATTGTGTTTAATCCGTCGGCGACTGTTGCTGGATTGAGCGAGTATCTTTGGAAACTTGAGCAGCCGGCACACGCTGTGGCCAATCAGTACTTCGTCGGAGCGATCAACCGTGTCGGCACCGAAGCTCCATGGAACATCGGCAAGTTCTACGGGCAGTCCTACTTCTGCAACCCTCGCGGACAGATCATCGTCGAGGGCTCCCGCGACAATGACGAAGTCGTGATCGCCGATCTGGATCTCGACATGATCCGCGAGGTCCGTGACACATGGCAGTTCTTCCGCGATCGTCGCCCCGAATCCTACGGCTCACTCACCGAGATCTAAATGGATAGCAGCACCAACAACCCACTCATCAATGCCGACCTTGCGCCGGTTGCTATCGAAGATAGAACCTGGAGTTCGTGGAATATCGCGGCCTTGTGGATCGGGATGGCCGTGTGCATCCCGACTTATATGCTCGCCGCGGGTATGGTCAGCCTGGGCATGAACTGGTGGCAGGCGACCCTGACGGTGATGACGGGGAACATGATCGTGCTCATCCCCATGATCCTCAACGGCCATGCCGGTACAAAGCTCGGCGTCCCATTCCCGGTTCTTGTTCGCGCAAGCTTTGGTATTTCCGGAGCCCATATCCCCTCGGTCGCACGATCACTCGTAGCGTGCGGTTGGTTCGGTATTCAATGCTGGATCGGCGGGGCTGCGTTGTACACGATTTTAGGTGTGCTTGGGGTCTTTGATCCGGCGCTTGACAAAACCGTGTTGCCTGTATTGGGTATTACCAGTATTCAGTTCGCCAGTTTCCTCGCGTTCTGGCTCATTCATGTTGTGATCGTGATTCGGGGCGTTGAATCCATCAAACATCTCGAATCATGGGCGGCCCCGTTCTTGATCGCTTCGGGTGTTGCATTGCTCATCTGGGCACTGGTCAAGGTTGACAACCCCGGCGATTTGTTCACTTCAAAGACCAACTACGCCGAGGGCTCGAGTTTCTGGAAGATCTTCTTCCCGCAGCTCACCGCGATGGTCGGGTTCTGGGCGACGCTGAGTCTGAACATCCCCGACTTCACACGCTATAGCAAGTCCCAAAAGGATCAGGTCACTGGGCAGCTCATCGGCCTGCCCCCGACCATGACCCTCTTCTGCTTCATCGGCATCATCGTCACTGGGGCAACCGTCATCCTCTTTGGAGAGGCGATCTGGAACCCAGTGGATCTGGTCGCCAAGATGGGCTCGCCAGTCATTGTTGTGATTTCAATGATCGCATTGCTGATTGCGACGCTCTCAACAAACCTCGCGGCCAATGTCGTATCCCCGGCCAACGGGTTCTCAAACATCTCGCCCACCAAAATCAGCTTCCGACTAGGCGGATTAATGACATGCGCCATCGGCGTACTCATCATGCCTTGGCGGCTCGTCGAGGACATGGGCGCGTACATCTTCACATGGCTGATCGGATACAGCGCTCTGCTTGGTCCCATCGTCGGGATCATGCTATGCGACTACTTCATTATCCGAAAAACCAAGATTGATACCGACGATCTGTACGACGCCAACGGACCGTTCAAAGGCGTCAACTGGCGAGCCATGATCGTATTGGTTATCGCCGTCCTCCCCAACCTGCCCGGCTTCATCAACGCCGCATCACACAAAGCAATCTTTCCAGCATATTTCGACAGCATCTACAACTACGCCTGGTTCGTTGGCGTTCTGATCTCCGTCGTGCTCTACTGGATACTCATGCAACCAAAGACAAATAGGAACTATTCATGACCACACAAACCACTCCAACGCTTCCTGCCTACGACCATTCCCCGGTGCCCTACACCGGTCTTTCAAAGGCCGAGACGCTCGCGGTGCGGCAAGAGTTTCTCTCGCCCGCAATCCTGATGTATTACAAAGACCCCGTCATGATCGTCGAGGGTTCGATGCAGTACCTCTTCGACGAGACGGGCAAGCGGTACCTCGATGGTTTCGCTGGGATCGTGACGGTTTCGGTCGGACACTGTCATCCGAAAGTCATCGAGGCCGTGCGCGAGCAAAACGAACGCTTCCAACACACGACCACGATCTACCTTCATCCGAACATCGCCCAGTACGCCAAGAAACTCGCCGGCACATTCCCCAAAGACTCCGGGCTCAGCGTGTGCTACTTCACAAACTCTGGTTCAGAGTCCAACGACCTCGCGTTGCTCATGGCCCGCGCGTTCACCGGCAACTACGACATCCTCGCACTCCGTAACGCCTACCACGGCATGTCCCCATCGGCGATGGGGTTGACAGCACTCAACACATGGAAAACTCCTGTGCCTCAGGGCTTCGGGATCCACCACGCCAAATGTCCTGATATGTACCGCGGCCCGTTCGGATACGACGATCCAGACGCGGGCAGGAAGTATGCTGAAGATCTTGACGAAGTCATTAAGTTCAGCACGCCCGGCCAAGTTGCCGCGTTCATTGCAGAGCCGATCCAGGGCGTCGGCGGAACCGTAGAACTCCCCGACGGCTATTTGCAGCATGTATACAAGTCCGTACGCGATGCGGGCGGCTTGTGTATTTCTGACGAAGTCCAGACCGGATTCGGCCGCACAGGCACCAAGTTCTGGGGTTTCGAGAACCAAGGCGTCACCCCCGACATCGTCACGATGGCCAAAGGCATGGGCAATGGTGCCCCGTGTGGTGCCGTCGTCACCCGCGCCGACATCGCCCAAACGATGGCCCAACGCCTCCACTTCAACACCTTCGGCGGCAACCCTGTCTCGATGGCCCAGTGCGAGGCCACGCTCGACATCATGTTGAGTGAAAATATCCAGAAACGCGCACTCGAAATCGGCGGCTACCTCATGGAAGGCCTCCGTGATCTGCAATCCCGCCATGACTGCATCGGTGATGTTCGTGGCAAAGGCCTGATGATCGGCGTCGAGTTGGTCGAAGACCACACCACCAAAGCACCCGCATCGGCGATGTGCGCGGATGTGTTCGAGAAAGCCAAAGACCTCGGATTGCTTATCGGAAAGGGCGGTCTCTACGGCAATGTCCTCCGTATCAAACCACCGATGTGTATCACCCGCGAAGATGTTGATTTCATGATCCGCGTACTCGATATGGCGTTCACCCAAACCGCCAAATAAGGAAGATTCCATGCCATTGCTCATCAAGAACGGACGGATCATCACAGCGACCGACGATTATTGTGCGGACATTTACTGCGAGGGTGAATCGATCAGCCGCATCGAAGCGGGAATTGACGCCTCGTCGCTCCCGAGCGGCACCGAAGTCATTGATGCAGTGGGTAAGTATGTCTTCCCGGGATTTATTGACCCGCATGTGCATATCCACCTGCCGTTCATGGGTTCCAACGCGATCGACGACCATGAGTCCGCATCCAAAGCAGCTTTGGTTGGCGGCACCACCACGCTTATCGAAATGATCTGCCCCGGGCCGAACGATGAACCACTGGCCGCGTTCAACGAATGGAACGATCTCGCGTCCCCGGCATCGGCGGTGGATTACACCTTCCATATGGCGGTCGTCCGCTTTGACGATCTCGCTCAGGATCAACTCAAACAAATCGTCGCCGATTATGGGATTGCTTCATTCAAAATCTTCCTTGCCTACAAGGGAGCATTGAATCTTGACGACTCTGATCTTTTTGATCTGCTCACGATGGCCAAAGACCTCGGCGTCATCACCACCGCCCACTGCGAGAACGCCGACGCGATTGACGCGATGCAAACCAAGCTTATTAGCGAGGGCAAAACCGGGCCAGAGTGGCACGAGCCATCGCGGCCCGTATGCGTTGAAGCCGAGGGTGTGCATCACTTATCGACCTTCGCCGAGCTCACCGGGGCCCATATCTATGCGGTCCACACTTCGTGCGCACCAGCAGTGAAAGCGGCCGTTGCTGCCCAGCTCCGTGGCGTCAACATCTGGGTCGAGGCGGTCGCGCCGCATCTGATTCTCGACGAAACCTACGCCCAGCAGGCCGACTTCGTAGGTGCCAAGTATGTCATGTCCCCGCCGCTGCGTGAGAAAAGCAATCAGGATGTGCTCTGGAACGGACTCAAATCCGGAGCAATCTCAACGATCGGCACCGACCACGCGCCGTTCAATTTCGTTGGTCAAAAAGACATGGGCACCGAGGCATTCACCAAGATACCGAACGGCATCCCTTCTGTCCAAGAACGCGTTGACTTGATCCACACCTTCGGCGTACTCGCCGGGAAGATCGACCTCAACACCATGGTGAGCACCTGTTCCACCAAAGCCGCGCAGATCTTTGGGCTCTACCCACGCAAGGGATCGATCAGCGTTGGTGCAGATGCAGATCTGGTCATCTACGACCCCAACTGCAAGCACACGCTCAGCGTGGACAGCAGCTATTCCAAGATCGACTACAACGCCTACGAAGGCTGGGAACTCACCGGGCGATCATCGGTCGTCACCGTCCGAGGCCAAGTTCAAGCACGCGACGGCGAGTTTGTTGGCACCGTCGGGCGTGGGCAACTCCTCAAACGCAAGCCGACGCACTTTTGATTTATATCATACGGATCAATCGTCGTTGGCGACCAGCTTGTTGGATTGCTCGACGAACTTGTCGCCTTCCCAAGCGGTGTCCTTGGTGACCATGCCCTCTTTGGCGGCCTTCTTCTCGGCCTTGGCGTCCTTCTGCCTTTGAACCAGATCCATGTGGGTCGTGAAGTACTTAAGAGAGTGGCCCCTGAACTCCTCGATGGTTTTGAAATCGTGCTTGTCCATAAAGGCGCTGAGTTCTTCGCACATACGACCGGCCATTTTGTAGCCATGGATCATCACGCCCGTGCAGACCTGAACAGTCGAAGCACCAAGCAAGATGAACTGGGCAGCGTCATCGCCAGTTTCAACCCCGCCGATCGCTGAGAGTGATCGGTCCATGTATTCGCCTTCGTTTTTTTCATCACCATCGCCTTTGCCGTACATCATGGTGGCCAGTTCCATGACCATCCGCAGCGCGATCGGGCGGACCGCTTTGCATGAATATCCGCCTGGAACGGAATGACCTTCGACGGTGGGTTCGGGGCGGAGTGTTTCAAGGTTCACCCCCATCACACTCAGAATTGTGTTGATCGCCGCGATTCCCTCGCACCCGGCTTTGAGCGCCGATCTTGCTGGGTCTTCGATGTGCGTGATGTTCGGGGTCATCTTGGCCCAGACAGGAATGGTCGCCGCTCCGTTGACCCAGCCGCAGACCTCTTCGAGGAGTTCAGGGTCTTGGCCCATCGCGGCACCCATTTTGCGTTCGGGCATGCCGTGGGGGCAGGAGAAGTTGAGTTCGAATGCATCGACGCCACAGGCTTGGCAGCGTTCAACGATCTCGATCCACGCTTCTTTGTTGTACTCTTCCATGATCGAAGCAATCAGGATCCGGTCTGGGTACTTGTCCTTGATCTTCTTGAACTCGTCTTCCCAGACCTCGAAGGAACGATCAGAAATCAGCTCGATGTTCTGCCACCCGATGACCTCCTTGGTCCCTTGAGCTCTCATGCGTGCATAGCGTGGAGCGACATTGACGACCTTAGAGGCGTCCAAGCTGACGGTTTTGCAGATGACGGCTCCCCAGTTCTCGTCGAAGGCCTTTCCGATGACATTAGCGTTGGTGCCGGGAGGGCCAGAGCCGATGACGAACGGGTTTGGGAGTTTGAGTCCATCGACTACGACACTGAGATCTGCCATTTTCTTCCTTCCGATGCCCACTCTATCAACTTGGGGGGCAATCCGAGAGTGTACCAGAAATCGCCAATCAATGCCTCGGAATCAACCTAAAATGGGATTAATAGACATATCAGCCCATGCTTCAGAGGCACGGTAGCAGACATATCTCATTGCCAAAACTGGACTTCCCGAGGTTTGGGGCCTAATCTTCCCGACTCTGTGGCCTATCGGGATCGCAGATCACATATTCACGCCGGTGACATTGCTTTCTTCGCATCAGGCGTCGAGTGACATTCCGGTATTCGCGGGAACCCGATGCCCGATCACTCCGGACAAAGAAAAAACAACACAATATGAACTTCAATGAACTGGGACTCTCAGAGTCCATCGTTCGCGCGGTAGCCGATAAGGGTTATACCACTGCGACTCCTATCCAGGCGCAAGCTATACCTGTCGCTCTCCAGGGCCGCGATGTCCTCGGCTGTGCCCAGACTGGTACAGGCAAGACCTGTGCCTTTGCGCTGCCGATCCTCAACCGATTGTCTCAGAACGAGCCGGTTGATCAGCCGCAGCAGTTCCGGAACAAGAAATCTAAGCACACCAGAAACGGTGGGCACGGGCGTCCCCCCCGCGCACTTATTCTCTGCCCAACTCGTGAACTCGCAATGCAGATTTATGAGAGCTTTATTGGATACGGCCGTAATCTTCACCTCCGCCATTCTGTGGTCTTTGGTGGCGTCAGCCAGAGCAAGCAGGTCCGCGAGCTTCGCGCCGGCATTGATGTCCTTGTGGCCACCCCAGGCCGCCTGCTTGACCTGATCAATCAGGGTCACATCGACCTGAGCCGGGTCGAAACACTCGTCCTCGACGAGGCGGACCGGATGCTCGACATGGGCTTTATCAATGACATCCGCAAGGTCATCGACATGATGCCAGAGCAACGCCAGACGCTGTTCTTCTCGGCAACAGTTTCAAGAGAGATCCGCCAACTGGCCGACTCGATCCTCTTTGAACCAGAGACCATCGAAACCGCTCCTGAATCATCAACCGCTGAACTGATCGCACAAAAGATTTATTTAGTCGAGCGTCAGAACAAGCCTGTACTGCTTGAGCGGTTGCTTCTGGGGAATGATGTCGGGCGTGCCCTTGTCTTTACCCGCACCAAACACGGGGCCGACAAGCTCGTCAAGTTCCTGCGTCATTCGGACATCAACGCCGAAGCGATCCATGGCAACAAGACCCAGAACGCGCGGACCCGCACCATGCGTCGATTCAAGACCGGGGCTACTCAAGTCCTCGTCGCGACTGACATCGCTTCACGCGGTATCGATGTGGACGACATCACGCATGTTGTGAACTTCGATATGCCAATCGATCCTGAAACCTATGTCCACCGGATCGGCCGGACGGCTCGGGCCGGGGCATCGGGGATCGCCCTCTCATTCTGTGATCACAGCGAGATCGGAATCTACCGAGCGATTGAACGCCGGACCAAGATCAAGATCGAGATCGGCAGTGGAAATACGGACCTCACATTCGATGCTCCGCCACCATCAGCCCGGCGTGCACCTTCCAAAAACCACCAGGGCGGCTTCCGCAAGAACAAGCCAAACAGCCGGTTTGGCAAGCAGCGTTCAGGAGGCTCAAACAGCAGCAACTCTGGCGGATTCTCTGGGAAGCCAAAGTATGCCAAGAGTTCAAGCGGGAAACCCGGTGGCAAGCCCGGAGGAAAACCGGGTGGAAAGCCGGGCGGGAAGCAGACTGCGAATGCCGGCGGGAAACCGAGCGGCTCATTCCCTGGCAAGACCAACAAGGCTAGCCCCACCGGGCGAGTCAAAAAATCCGCAATCAAGGGCGGTCACCCTGGGGCCTCCCGTGGCAATAAGTCCGTGAGCGGCCAGTGGTAAATACCGAAAATCCACCCTACAGCAACTTGTGAGCAACTGGGCCCCAAACGGGGCCTTTGTTCATTACTGGGCTACGATAACCTCACATGACAACCGCTCCACTCCCAATTATCATTCAAGGCGGCATGGGCGCTGGCATCTCCAGCTGGACCCTCGCTAATGCAGTCTCTAAAGCCGGGCAACTCGGTGTGGTCTCCGGGACCGCGCTTGATGTGCTTCTAGCCCGCCGTCTTCAGGTCGGTGACCCGGGCGGCCATATGCGTAGAGCCCTGAGCCACTTCCCAATACCAGATGTTGCCCAGCGAATAATCGATCGCTATTTCATTGAGGGCGGCAAAGACGCGGACAAACCATTCAAACCCAAACCTGTCCCGAGCATGAAACCATCGAAGCTGCTCGAAGAACTGCTTGTCGCATCGAACTTCGTCGAGGTATTCCTAGCCAAGGAAGGGCATGACGGGCCAGTCGGCATCAACTACCTCGAGAAAATTCAGGTTCCGAACCTACCCTCGATGTTCGGCGCCATGCTCGCAGGGGTTTCCTATGTGCTCATGGGTGCTGGAATCCCAAAAGCAATCCCTGGTATCCTCGATCGTTTGGCCAACAAAGAACCAGTCGAACTAAAAATCGATGTTCAAGGTGCCGATGCCGGCGAATCTTTCTCGACATACTTTGATCCCAACGAGTTCTGCGATGGACAAGTTCCCGATATCGAACGCCCTGATTTCTTGGCGATTGTGTCCTCTGCAACTCTCGCCAGCATGCTTTCACGCAAAGCCAGCGGCAAAGTGAACGGGTTTATTATCGAAGGCCCAACAGCAGGGGGCCACAACGCCCCGCCTCGTGGCAAGATGCAACTGAGCATCGAGGGAGAACCCGTCTACGGCGACCGTGACGCATGCGATCTCAAAGCAATCGAAGCACTCGGGCTCCCATTCTGGCTCGCGGGTTCCTACGCCGAACCCGAACGCATTACCGAAGCACTGAAATCTGGTGCAGCTGGCGTTCAGGTCGGGACAGCATTCGCGTTCTGTGAAGAATCAGGACTTGCCCCAGAACTCCGGGACGCCTCAGTCCAGATGAGTATTAACGGGAACGCCCAGGTCTTTACTGATCCTGTCGCATCGCCAACCGGCTTCCCATTCAAGGTGCTAGAAATGGATGGCACCCATTCAGACCAGACAACATACGAAGCCCGAGATCGAATCTGTGACCTCGGTTATCTTCGGCATGCGTACAAAAAAAACAACGGCAAGGTCGGCTGGCGTTGCCCATCGGAACCTGTTGATGACTACATCAAAAAAGGTGGAAATCTAGAGGACACTGTCGGACGCAAGTGCGTCTGCAACGGGCTGCTGTCAAATATCAGCCTCGGGCAGATTCAGCAAGACGGATCCCTAGAGAAGCCGCTGATTACCTCTGGTGACGATGTGGCTGATACCGCTCGATTCCTCAAGCCCGGTGCAACTTCGTACTCAGCTCTCGATGTCATCGAATACCTGATGCCTCAAGACAATATCGTTGTCAAAAAGAAGTCAGGCGACTGCGCAAGCACTCAATCTTAATCGCGTTTCAACTTGTAGATGATCTGAGCAAGTCTGCGCGACCAATAGGCAGTTGGTCATTGGCATAAAAAAAGACCTGTAAATCAGGTCTTATGAAACGAAAGTTAGAAACTCCTCCGGCTGGATTCGAACCAGCGACCTAGCGGTTAACAGCCGCTCGCTCTACCAATTGAGCTACGGAGGATAAGGTGAAAAATCCTAGGCCTCCCATTGTTGGTGTCAAGTCAAAGCCCGAAAACCGCCCAGATTCACCAGGCCGCTTCTTATGAGACTATCGTGTGGTCATGACACAGACCGCCGCCCGATTTGTGCCCTTTGGTACCACCATTTTTACAACGATGACCGCATTGGCCAATATGCATAAGGCCGTGAATCTCGCGCAGGGATTCCCTGACTTTGATGGCCCAGATCTTGGAAAGATTGCCGCTCAGCAAGCGATCTCAGACGGGGTGAATCAGTATGCCCCGCTGGCGGGCCTTCCCGTCCTCAGAGAGGCTCTCGCTCGGTGGTCTGCTGATTACAACGATGCCACCTGTGACCCTGCGACCGAGATCACCGTCACAAGTGGCTGCACCGAAGCGATCGCCGCGTCCATGCTGGGATTGGTCAATCCTGGCGACGAAGTAATCCTGTTTGAGCCGTTTTATGATTCGTATAGGGCCGCGGTTGCCATGGCGGGTGCGACTCCAAAGTTTGTGACGATCAAGCCATTGGATGGCGGGTTTACATTTGACTTTGAGGACCTCAAAGCGGTGTTTAGTGACAAGACCCGCGCGATACTTGTCAATACGCCGCACAATCCGACCGGGATGGTGATGACCGATGCACAACTCGTATTCATAGCAGATCTGTGCAAAAAGCACGATGTCCTAGCCTTTTCCGATGAAGTGTACGAACGATTAACCTTTGATGGAAACTACCACCGATCCATCGCGACCATCGATGGTATGCGGGATCGGACTGTGGTCATGTCGTCGCTCGGTAAGACCTTCTCGCTCACTGGCTGGAAGGTTGGCTGGGCGATTGCGCCGCCGGAACTCTCGGCAGGGATCCGGGCCGCTCATCAGTTTCTTACATTTTCGGTCCCGGGTCCAATGCAGATGGGGGCCGCTGCCCTACTTGATAACGCCAGGGACGAAATTGATCGGATCTCACAGCACTACACCGAGACCCGGAGCGTACTCAGCGAAGCATTGAGCGGGCTCGGATTCAAGGTGTATGCACCCCAAGGCGCGTACTTCATCATGGCTGAACACCATGCTGTGAGCGAACGGCTGGGGCTCAAGACCGACATTGACCTGTGCACATGGTTGCCGGAGCATGCTGGGGTGGCCGCGATCCCACCGAGCGTGTTCTATAAGCACCCGGAGCACGGGGCAGGGTTTGTACGATTCGCGTTCTGCAAAAAAATGGACACCATAGACCAAGCGATCAAACGATTAGAAACCGCCCTTCGACCATGACCCAAATTGATCTCTCAACTAAGCTCGATCCGAATGCTCAACGATTTGCCCGGGCGTTCGTCTCTCATGTCCTAAGCCGGTGTGACCCCGAGGTGCTGGTTTCCAGATCGCTCGACTTTACATCGTTCGACTCACCGACTCATGTCCTCGCCTTTGGCAAGGCATCCGTAAAGATGGCTCAGGCGTGTGTTCAAGGACTCGGATCTCGATTTTCTGGGGGCATTGTTCTTGCCCCGGATTCGCTGTTTCCTGATCCCGCACCAAATACTGCACTGCAGTACTTTGGTGTCGATCACCCGGCCCCATCGCATCGCAATGTGGCCGCGACTGACGCTCTGGTTCAGTACGCACGAAAGATCCCGGCTGAACACAACTACTGCATTGTCTGTATCTCCGGTGGCGGTTCAGCCCATCTCTGTAGCCCAAGGCAGGGTGTCACAATTGAACAACTCTTTGAAACGACCAACACATTGAATGCCGGCGGGGCGAGTATTCAAGAACTCAACGAAGCCCGTAAATCACTCGAAACACTCAAGGGTGGGGGGCTTGCTGAAATCCTTGCCCATGTTGGTTACTGCCAAGCAGTGGTGCTCTCTGATGTGCTTGATGACGATCTCAATACAATCGCCTCTGGTCCGATGATCAGTCTGGCTCATCCAGTTGAGCACACGATCATCGGGAATCACCAGACGGCTCTGGATGCCGCTGACGATTTCTTTGGTGGACTTGGGGTTGGAATTTGTAAAGCGGGGATTAGCGGAGGCTCATCTGATCGGGGGCGAGAACTCGCTGGGGCGTACCAAGAGTCAGGCCAGGCAGCTTGTCTGTTCGCGGGTGAAACGACCGTCGATGCCAGCGGCACCACGGGAGTTGGCGGCCCATGCATAGAACTCACGCTAGCCTGCGCCCTTGAGCTTGCCGAGTCTGGGCAGGCTGATTGGATCACGCTTGGTTTGGCAACCGATGGGATTGACGGCCCAACTGATGCCGCCGGAGCCGTTATTACCAGTGAAATGCTCGCTGATCCATATAACCAATTATCTGCCCACAAAGCTCTCGTTGATCACAACACACTCCCGTTCCTCGACTCGATCCATGCCACCATCCGCTCGGGTCCAACGGGAACCAATCTCAATGACCTGTGCTTGGTTAGTCCGTGTGATGCCCTGCGGGCAGACCGCGGCTTGGGCTGATCGACCAATACAACCAGAAACCAGTCCAAATCATGAGGTTGATCCCTAAAATCGCCGCCCCGACCACACCGGACGCGTATCCTTTGGGCCCAGCAGCCTGCAATGGCAGCTCAAGAAGACAACGGAGACCGAAAGCGATATGGCCAAGCAAGACGACAAAATCACAATGGACGCGATCGTAACCGAAGCGCTCCCAAACGCCATGTTCAGGGTCCGCCTTCCAAATGAGCAACAGACCGAAATCATTGGGTACATCTCAGGAAAGATGCGTAAGCACTACATCCGCATCCTCCCGGGCGATACCGTTACCGTTGAAATCTCGCCTTACGACCTCACCAAAGGTCGCATCACCTACCGCCGGTGATAACTCCCACTATCCTGTTCAGCCAATGCTGCCTGTCGTTTTAATGATGGCGGCTTCATGTCGCGTATAGTGTGTGCATGAACGCTTGTTTAAACAACACCATCACAATACTGCTCACCATCACCTTGTTCTGCTCGCCATTTTCTGCTAGTGCGCAAGATGTAGTTCAATCAGTTGTCGAATCTGAGCCCACTCTCAAACAGATCACTGCAGAGCAAGACTGGATCGCCAGATCACCTCAGAACCCGCGATGGCTCATTGATGGCTCTGCCATCAGGTTCTCAACTCGCCGCGAGGGGACCATGGCTCGAGATTTTTCAGATCAGTACCTGCTTTCGTTAAGCGATCTTGATGCAGATCCGACTAAAATCACACCTGAAAGCCCAGGTCCATACTTCCTCAATAGCGGCGACTGGAACTCGGCTGGCACAGAGCGTCTGCTCAGTAATGCGGGCGATTTGTTCCTTCATAATAGGATCAAAAACTCGACCACCCAGCTGACACAGACATCCACGAGGGAATCTTCGTCGTTCTTTCTTGTTGATGATTCGCGTTACGCATTCTGGCGTGATAGCCAGTGGTTCATCCGGTCCTTTGAGACGAACTTGGAATATCAGGCAGCGGATATCAAGTTTGAAGATGCCCCAGAGGATGATGAAGACCCGGAGCTCAACTACCTCCAGCAGCAACAACGCGATCTTTTCAATATCATCACACTTGAGGACCAACGGAAGAGTCTCAGAAAAAATGACACTGAAGCTTGGCGTGACACGAATCCAACCGCAGTTTCCGGCCCATTCTATCTTGGCAAGGACAAGCGTTCGATGGGAAACTGGCTGAGCCCCTCGGGGAAGCATATTCTCGTCGTGACCGCCGCATCAGAGCGTGTAGTCGATCCGAAGGATTCAATGCCAAACTACATCACAGAAAATGGGTATGTCTCAACAAGTGATGTCCGTTCCAAGGTTGGTCATTCTACAGAAACAGCTGTTCAGCTTGTCCTTCTTGATCTGGACAGTGAGCTCATCATTGAGTTGCCTCTCGATGATCTCCCAACAATCAAAGATAACCCACTCGCTTGGCTCAAAGAGGCCAACTCAGAAAGCATGTCCGAAAATGAAGCAAATTCTGAGGACGAGCCGAAATCAGAGGGCGATGTTCCAGAAGTAGAACCTGAAACCAAAAGTGCGGATGATGCATCGGAAGAAAAAATAGAAGCCCCTAAGCCTCGCCCGGTATCTTCCATAGGTGTTCGTTGGAGCGACTCTGGAACGACCGCAGCCGTCATGCTCATATCACACGACAACAAAGACCGCTGGATCGTTTTGGTCGACACCGCCGCCGAAGAACCCGTCCTTACCACCGCTCATCATCTCCGAGACGAGGCCTGGATCGGTTGGGGATTCAATACCTTTGGCTTCATCCCCAATACCGACACTCTCTTCTATCTGTCCGAAGAATCCGGCTACGGCCACCTCTACACCCGCACCTCAGACGCCACCGTCACCCAGCTCACCAAAGGCAAATTCGAAGTCCGCTCCCTGACCTTCTCACGCGATGGGTTGGCCGCCTATCTCCGTACCAACCGCACACACCCGGGCATCCAAGAGATCGAACGCCTCGACATCCGCCAAGGAGTTCTCTCCCAGATCACACACATGGGCGGCACCGTAGAGTCATTCCGTCTCTCCCCCGACGAGTCCAAACTTATCCTCACCTACTCAAACATCAACTCCCCACCCGAACTCTACCTCCTCGAACTCGAATCAAAGGCAAAGCCAACCCGAATCACGACCACTGTTACCGACGAGTTTCTCAGCTTCAACTTCCAAACCCCACAAATCATTACTGTCCCATCAACCCACACCGAGCACCCAATTTACACCCGCCTCTACCTCCCAGATTCAACCAAGTTCACCGGCCCACGCCCACTCGTGGTTTTCTCACACGGCGCGGGCTATCTCCAGCATGCCAACTATCAGTGGTCCTACTACTCCCGAGAGTACATGTACCACACCATCCTTGCCAACCTGGGGTTCATTGTGGTCGCGCCGGACTTTCGAGCTTCCTCAGGTTACGGCCGAGACTGGCGTACAGCAATCTACCGAAACATGGGTTATCCTGAACTCGAAGACTTCAAAGACAGTATCGACTACGCCGTTGCCAACTACAACGCAGACCCAACCCGCGTCGGAATCTACGGCGGCTCCTACGGAGGATTCATGACGCTCATGGCCATGTTCCTAGAGCCAGACACCTACAAAGCGGGGGCCGCTCTCAGATCAGTCACCGACTGGGCCCATTACAACCATGGCTACACCAGCAACATCCTCAACACCCCCGACATCGACCCAGAGGCGTATCAAGTCTCATCGCCAATCAACCACGCCGAGGGTTTACAAGGGCGTCTGTTGATGCTCCACGGGCTTCAAGATAACAATGTCGTGGCTCAGGACATTATTCGCCTTTCCCAAAGGCTCATCGAACTCGAAAAAGAAAACTGGGAACTCGCCCTAGCCCCCATCGAACCCCACGGCTACCACGAACCCAGTTCGTGGCTCGATCAGATGAGGAGAATCCATAAGCTGTTCATGGAAGAGCTTGCGGATGAAGCCATCGATTGATATACGATATGTCTAAAAACATAAAATCCACTCGATTCAGCGTGTAGCTGGAAAGGAGCGGATCAATCGGAAAGCGGGTGGACGGGATCGAACCGACGACATTCAGCTTGGGAAGCTGACGCTCTACCACTGAGCTACACCCGCGCAAGAGTGATTATTGGCAAGCCGATCTCGACTGGCAAGTCACTAAATAGCCCCGCCCGGATTCGAACCGGGGACCGAGCGATTATGAGTCGCGAGCTCTAACCGCTGAGCTACGGGGCCACAGCGACGATCCTAGCACAAGCAACACAACTGTGCCTCAATTTTCCTGCTCAGGACGCCTCTCATATCTATAATCTCGGCATGACCACCACCAAAGAGCAACCCTCGCAAACCCGTATCGCCCCGACCTTCAACTCGATCCTTGACGCTATCGGCAATACCCCGCTTGTGCGACTCAACAAGGTCGCCGATCAGAGCGGTGCCGCTGTCTACGCCAAGTGCGAGTTCATGAACCCAGCGGGTTCAATTAAAGACCGTATGGCACTTCATATCATCGAGATGGCCGAAAAGGAAGGCCTCCTCAAGCCAGGCGGGACAATTGTTGAGAACACCTCAGGAAACACTGGCATGGGGGCTGCGATGACCGCCGCCGCCAAGGGCTACAAGTCGGTATTCACCATGCCCGACAAAATGAGCCAAGAGAAAATCGATGGCCTTCGTGCGTATGGCGCCCAGGTCATCATTACACCGACCGATGTCCCCGGCGATTCACCTGAGCATTATGTCAATGTCGCAAAGAGAGTCGCCGATGAGACTCCCAACTCGTTCTACATGGATCAATACCACTCCAAGTGGAACATCGAGGCCCACGAGATTTCCACCGGCAAAGAGCTCTACGAACAAACCGATGGCGGGCAGGTTGATGCCATCGTCATCGGTACCGGTACCGGCGGGACAGCATCTGGTATCGGGCGATACTTTAAGAAGATGGGTGCCAAGACCCAGATCATCGGTGTCGATCCGTTGGGATCGGTTCACTACTCGATCTTCCACACCGGCCAGCCCAGCACGCCGTATGTGTACAAGGTTGAGGGGCTTGGCGAGGACATTGTCTGCCGGGCATTTGATCCATCAGTGATCGACTCGATGTATCAGGTCAACGACTACGAATGCTTCACCATGGCCCGCCGGCTTGTCCGCGAAGAAGGCTTGTTCTGCGGCGGATCATCAGGAGGCATGGTTCATATCGCCTGCGAGATTGCCAAGGCGATGGGGCCTGACAAGAAGGTCATCGCGATCTGTCCTGACTCTGGCACCCGGTATGTCACCAAATACCTCTCCGATGAATGGATGAAAATGCACGGCTTCCTCGAACCCGACAAGGGGCTCGGACTCATCGAAGATTTGATTGATCGGTCAAACCCGGTTATATCAATGGCTGATTCATCGACAGTAGGAGAGGTCATCGAGGCCCTCCGCACCAAGGGGATCTCACAGGTTCCGATCACAGATTCGGAAGGACAGCCAACCGGGATCGTCCACGAGGTGGATATCCTCCGTGCTCTTCAGAGCGGAACTGCTTCTGTAGATACACCGGCCAGTACCATCGCCAATCCGCTTGATGGCCTGCTGCATCCCAAGGCACGCATCGAAGAACTCTACGGCGTCTTTGGTGCAGGCCAAGTCGCATTGGTCTACGAAGCAAATCAGATCCTCGGCGTCATCTCGCAGATCGATCTCATCGAGCACCTCGGCAAGCATTCGAGCTAATCACTTTCCAACACAAATCACACGCCCGATGGATCATCGGGAGGAGCCTTACAAATGAATGTCAATGATTCCCATAAGTTCGGTACTCGCGCCATCCATGCCGGCCAGACTCCAGATCCTTCGACCGGTGCCATCATGACGCCAATTTACCAAACCTCCACATATGTACAAAAATCACCTGGCAAAATCGTCGGCGAATACGACTACTCACGGGCAGCTAACCCGACTCGGGCGGCGCTGGAAGCAAACCTCGCTAATCTCGAGGGCGCTAAACACGGCCTCTGCTTTGCCTCAGGCGTCGCAGCAACGGGCGTAGTTCTTCACCTCCTAAGTTCGGGCGACAAAGTCCTTCTCGGTGACGATGTCTACGGCGGAACCAACCGCCTATTTCACCGTGTCTTCGCCCAGCTTGGCATCGAGACCGTGCTTGTGGACATGACCGATCTCGACGCCGTCAAGAACGCGATCGACGAGAGTGTTAAACTCATCTGGCTCGAAACCCCAACAAACCCAACACTCAAGATCACTGATATCAAAGCAGTGGGGGAGCTCGCTAAAGCCAACAACATCATCCTTGCGGTCGATAACACCTTTGCGACCCCATACCTCCAGAACCCGCTCGCCCTGGGTGCAGACATTGTCTGCCACTCCACAACCAAATACATCGGTGGGCATTCTGATTCAATCGGCGGCGCACTGCTTACAAACGATGATGCGATTCACGAGCGGCTCAAGTTCATCCAGCTCTCCGAGGGAGCCGTCCCCGGGATTATGGAATGCTTCTTGCTTCTCCGTTCAACCAAGACCCTCCATGTCCGAATGCAACGGCATTGCGAGAACGCCGCCAAGGTCGCCGCTTTCCTTGATAGCCATGACGGCGTCGAGAAGGTGATTTACCCAGGGCTCGAATCCCATCCTCAGCACGAGCTTGCCAAAGAACAGATGCCCGGATTTGGTGGCATGATCACAATGTACCTCCGAGGCGGAATTGATGAATCTCGCACAATGCTGGAAAAAACCAGACTGTTCGCCTGTGCGGAGTCTCTGGGTGGTGTTGAGTCGCTCATCGAGCATCCCGCCATCATGACGCACGCTTCGGTACCTATCGAACAGCGAAAGCAGCTGGGGATCGATGATAATCTTATTCGTTTGTCGGTTGGTATCGAAGATGCTGATGATCTGATCGAAGATCTAGGCCAAGCAATTGCTGTAGCACTGAAAAACTATCAATCAAAATGCTAGAACAGCTCCATTTTGATACGGATACAGTCACTCGGCACTGTCTATAAGTGACTCCGTGTGAGTTTCGCTGATCATGAAATGAAATAGCTGATTTTATTTGTTCTATTAAAACTTCAGCCTGGGTAAAATCACCATACTGATTGTCCGAAGTCTACCTGACACATGCAGGATATTCGCATCTGATTGTCCTGTTTAACAGGAGATTTCACAGATGTCAATTCGAGTAAAACTCATAGCCTTGCTATTGTTCCCTTCGATCGCATTCATGTACTTTGCAAGCGTTGCTTTCGTAGATTCCAAAGCCCAGGCTTCAGAAAACACTAAAATCGCAACTCTAAGCAAACTCGCTACAAACATGAGCGAACTCGTTCATGAATGCCAGAAAGAACGCGGATACACAGCAGGGTTCCTTGGTTCTAAGGGAGCCAAGTTTTCATCGGAACTCAATCAGCAGCGAACCAAAACCAATGAGCAAGTAGTCGCTCTCAATGAGTTTTTAGATCGCAACCCGCTTGATAAATACCCCGCAAGCATGTCCAGTCTTGTCAGTGACGCCCTGTCTAAAGCTGGAAAGCTCAATGACTTCCGAGACAATATTTCAGCTCAATCAATCTCATCGAAGGATGCTATTGGATACTACACATCCATGAATACCGCTTTCCTGAACGCGATCAGCAATATATCTCACCAGAGTTCTGATGATGTTCTCGCTCGTGAACTCGCAGCGTATTCGAACTTTCTGAAATCCAAAGAGCGTGCCGGTATCGAACGGGCGGTTTTGTCCAACACCTTCGCCCAAGATCATTTTGGTCCAGGGATGCATTCCAAGCTGATTACGCTTGTTGGTGCACAGAATAACTACATGGACTCATTCCTCGCGGGGGGCTCGACACAAGCCAAGGAACCATATCATGAAGCACTCAAAGCTTCTTCATTTGGCGAGGTTGATCAATACCGTCAAGTCGCTTTTGAAAAAGCCACAACAGGGGCTTTCGGGGTGAAGGCAGAAGACTGGTTTATGGTATCCACAAGCCGAATCAATGAACTTAAAGGTGTCGAGGATGCGCTATCGATGCTGATATCGACTCGTGCCGAAACAATCAAATCACAAGCCAATGCATCGATGATTCTAATTGGGGTAATAGGCTCCATTGTATTTCTCTTAACTGGCATTGGTGGGTTTGTTGTGATCAGATCAATCATCAAGCCAATCAATGAAACGATTACGGCTATGGACCAGATTGCAGAAGGTGATCTGACCATCCGGCTTAAAGAAGTTAGAAAGGACGAACTCGGTGCTATTGCTCGTGCTTCCAATAAAATGACCGGGTCTCTGGCCTTGGTGATTGGGGATGTAATCACAGCTTCGCACGATGTCGCTTCAGCAGCTACTGAAGTTTCGGCAAACGCCGAGGGGCTCTCTGACGGAATGTTTGAGCAGTCTTCTAACCTCAACCAGGTGTCAGCCGCCATTGAAGAGATGAATGCTTCGATCAATGAAGTCGCCGGAAAGAGCTCTCACGCCGAATCGCTAGCGAGCGATTCCGGTGATCTAGCCAAAACCGGCGGAGAAGTCGTAGGACACACAATCACAGGAATCCAAGGCATTGAATCGCTTGTGAACCAGTCCGCAAACACTGTGGGAGAACTCGGATCCAAGAGCCAAGAGATTGGCCAGATCATTGACACGATTAACGATATTGCAGACCAGACGAATCTCCTTGCTTTGAATGCTGCGATTGAAGCGGCCAGAGCCGGCGAACATGGCCGGGGCTTCGCGGTTGTGGCCGACGAAGTCCGCAAGCTTGCAGAACGCACAACAGAAGCCACTGCAGAAGTTTCGCAGTCAATCAGCGACATCCAACGCGAAGCACAAAATGCAGTCGAATCAATCAACGGCTGCCAATCAGAGATGGCAACGGGTGTCGCATTTGCCAAGGAAGCTGGCGACTCTCTCGAATCAATTTTGACTGCAAATAACTCGGTGAACACGGAGATATCCGGAATTGCCGCCGCCACCGAAGAGCAATCCTCGGCATGCAACTCAATAAGTCAAAACATCGAAAATATCAGTGGCCTAATCGAGCGTTCAACTGATGGTGTTCGCGAAGCGGCAACGGCTTCCTCAATGCTCTCAACGAGTGCAGAAGAACTCCAGTCAATGGTCGCACGATTCAAGATTTCGGAATAAGATCGAACTACTCGAGTAATCCAATACCGATTTAGAGTAGATCATCCATCGAAAATGACCCAGCCGACAACTCTATAAGAAAGACCTCCGCTTCATGTATGGGGTCTTTCTTTTTATCGAATGCCTCGGTCAATCGCCGTACTAAAGCACTCCCAACAATCGCCCCGTCGGCATACTTGGTCACTGCTTTAACCTGCTCGGCATTGGAAATGCCAAACCCGCACGCGATCGGTGTTGATGATTTCTGCCGAAGATGCCGGACGCGATCCCCGATCTCAGGAATATCAGACCGCTCACCAGTAATCCCTGCCCGAGCGAGCAAATATACAAATCCAGATGAGGCCTTCGAAACTTCTACAGCGCGATCCTCAGGTGTGGATGGAGAAATTAGCATTGTATTGGTCAGTCCATGCGTTTTACAGGCAATGATATATGGCTCTGCCTCTTCTAATACCAAGTCTGGGAAAATGCAGCCGTCAAACCCCGCCTCACTCGCCCGCTTGCAGAAATCGTCAGGTCCCCCGAGTGCAATCACTATACTTGTTGAAACCATCGCCACAAGCCCCAGATCTATTTGGTCACGCACCGAGGCAACCTGCTCAAAGATCAATCTAGGATTCATCCCCTGCTCAATTGCCTCATGCATGGCCGCCGCGATGATTGGTCCATCGGCAACAGGGTCCGAATACGGAAAGCCAATCTCTACGATCGATGCACCACCGGCCTCAAGCGCAGGAAGTAGTGTTAAGAGTGAATCAACAGTCGGGGACCCCGCACACACAAACGGCAACAACACAGGCTGATTCGACTCTTTAGAACGCTTAAAGATTTCTACAATCCGGTTCATCGTGTCACCACATCCGTTACCTGTTCAAGCCCAGCCGTTAATATCTCAGGCCCATTATCAGCAATCAAAACATCGTGCTCATAATGAACAGACATGGAATGGTCCGAAGTATAAATCGGCCAATCCTTATCGGCCTGCTCGATCATTCCAGAACTCACGCCGATCATCGGTTCCACAGCCACGATTGTCCCCGGCTCACAAGGCAGATTCCCATCAGGCCATTCGCCGGGATACGAAGGAACGACATTCGAGATCCAAGGCGCCGAATGCAGCTTCCGCCCGCACCCATGCCCGCCAAGCCCTCGGATCAGATGGAATCCATACTCCCCCTCTACGATCCCCTGCACCCGCTTGGCCCACGCCATGTAGGTGTTGCCGGGACGCAGTTCTTTGATCCCCTCAGCGAGCGACTCCTTGCCGGAATCTGTCAGCTTCTTAATCAGGGGCGTCATCTCCCCGAACACATAGGTCCACGCCGCATCCCCAAACCAGCCGCGATACTTGATTCCGATATCAATACTCAAGACATCGCCAGCAACCATCGGTCGTGTTAGGTACCCGGCGGCAGTCCCATGAACCACACAGTCATTGACACTCAGGCATGCCTGCGATGGAAATGGGGGCATCCGCCCGGGGCGATACTTAAAGAAACATGACACCCCGCCAAGACTCTTAATCGTTTCGCCTACAAATCGATCAATCTGGGCCAATGTCTGGCCATGAGCCAAAAAATCGGCGATCGCATGATGGGTTTCAACGACTTTTTGAGCAGCGACATACGCCGCCTCGTGATCTTGTGATGTTTTAACTGTTGCTTGCATGTGGCCCGATCATAGGTCAAAAAGAGTGGGGGAGTCGCATCCAAAAATAGGGTATCATCAAACCAACCCCATGAACATCGGCATCATCGTCAACCCCAAATCAGGCCGAAACAAGGCCTCTCAGTTTGCACAGGAGTGTGAACGGCTACTCAACGCCAATGGTCACTCATCACACACGATCAACACGCATCATCCCGATACAAGTGACCAACTCCGGGGGGTTTGGGGGGTTTGGGGGGTTGATCGCCTTATCATCATCGGGGGCGACGGGACCGTCCACCACACCCTCCCCAAACTCATCGAACACCAAATCCCCTTCTACCACCTCGCCACGGGCACCTCTAATCTCATCGCCACCGACCTCAACATGCCCAAAGACCCCGCCTCAGCAGTCAAGTGGATCGAGCAGGGGGGGCAAGCCGATTTCGATGCCCCGACCCTCGACACAGTCCCATTCTTGATCATGTGCTGCCTGGGAATGGACGCCGGCGTTATCCATCAGTTCGAGCACCGCCGCACCCGCTCTGGCGGGCTCCGCAACTACATCCGTCCGGTCATCAATGAAATTCTCCGCCCAAGACCCGCCCACATCGCCATCGCCGCGGACGGCATTGATCTGGCGATCAAATCCCCAATGAACCTCGTCATCGCCAACATGCGTTCCTACGCCCAAGGCATCAACCCATGCCCAAATGCCGATCCATCCGATTCCAAACTCGATCTCCTCGCCGCCCCGTGTTCAACAACACTGAGTTGGACACTCCAAACATTCCTCAACCGCTGCCGGCTCCAAATCCCCAACGCACATCGACTCCAAGCATCAACCATCACCATCACAGGACTCGACAAACCATCCGTCGTCCAAATCGACGGCGAAGTCGCAAACACCCCGTGCTTGGCCGATGGAATACTCAAGCCCCAACAGAGCATCACTCTCAAGATGGGACATTTTAAAGTCCCGATTATGACGCCTCCTTCCTGATTGAGTGTTTCCAGGCCAAACACCGTTAAGGCCCGATAATGTATGTTCTGTAAAATTGGCCCGGGTGATTCAATCTAGAAATAATCTGAATAACGCTGTGAGAAGATAGATCTGTACTATTTGCATAACTCGTCGTGGTATCATCCGATTGGTTCCGGTGCAAGACTTCACTGGAGCACACGGTTCGGGGTACTTTTCACACCGCCGGACCACTTGCATCCGCCTGTGACACACAGACGGATGCTTTTTTATGCCGGCTCAGTACGCGATGTTCTGCATTAGGCGTTCAACTCGGGTTCAGGCAACAATCCAAATGACTACAGTCCATATCTTCGCTACCTGCCGGCGTTGAGAGCACACGCCATGACCAACCACTCTGACAAACCGACCGACCAGCCGGGAATCACACCTGGTAAAGAAGAGATGGTCGTCGTCCCCTCGGTCACCCTCGGCACCGTCGCCCAGACCGACCTCTCAGACGATGGCAAGTTCCGAAAGGGCCGACTCGCCGGGCTCAACATGAACCAGGCGATTTGGATCCTCGCCTGGCCGGTCGTTCTGGAAAGCTTCCTCAACTCGTTCGTGGGGCTCGTAGATACCAAGCTTTCTGCCTCTATATCGGGAGGCGGCGAAGCCGCCACCGATGCCATTGGCGGCGCGAGCTACTTCATGTGGCTCATCGGGCTCGTCATCATGGCCCTCGGGGTCGGGGCCACAGCGCTCATCAGTCGCTCGGTAGGCAAAGGCCGCCTCGGGGTCGCCAACTCCATCCTCGGCCAAACCATGACCTTGTCGGCCATCCTCGGGGTCATCGTCGGCATCGGGATCTGGCTCCTGGTCCCCTTCATCTCCAGCGCCCTCAATATGTCGCCAGAAGCCACCGGATTCTTCAACACCTACATGAACATCATCGCACTCGGGGTCCCCGCTGCTTCGGTCTTGTTCGGCATGATCGCTTGCTCCCGAGGGGCCGGGGATTCGATCTCCCCGCTCAAAGCGATGATCGCCCGAAACATCGTCAACATCCTCATCAGCTGGAGCCTCTCAGGCATAACCATCTACGGCCTCACCTCCCCACTCGGCCTCGACATGGGAATCGCGGGTATCGCCATCGGAACTGTCGCAGGAGATCTCGTCGGAGCCGCCTACATCACCCACATGGCCCGATCCGGACGATGGTCCATCCGTCTCAAACCCATCCGCATGAAGCTCCACCGCCTCACCATCTGGCGGCTTTACCGCCTCGGCATCCCCAACTTCCTCGAAACCTTCGGCCTCTGGATCGGCAACTTTGTCATCATCCTTTTCGTCGGCTTCCTCGTCCTCCAGCTCAACCAAGACGGGCTCCTAGGAGCCCACATCATCGGCATCCGTATCGAAGCATTCTCCTTCATGCCGGGATTCGGTATGGGCATCGCCGCTGCGACACTCGCGGGTCAATACCTGGGCATGAACCGCCCGGATCTTGCCAAAAAAGCCGTCTTCAAGTGCACCATCATCGCCTCGGTCATCATGGGCACAATCGGTGCCGCATTCATTCTGATCCCCCACCAGATCACCGCCCTGCTCTCCGACCAACCAACCCACGCCGAGATCGTCCCCCAACTCCTCATTGTCTGTGGCATCGTCCAGGTCCCCTTCGCGATCTCCATCGTCTTCCGATCCGCGATGCGCGGAGCCGGCGATGTCAAGGTCGTCATGGCCCTCACCTGGACCGCGACCTACGCGCTCCGCCTCCCCATCGCCTACATCCTTTCCGGGGTCGACATCCCCCTCCCCCACTTCCTCGGCGGCGGCGTTCTCCAGAACCCTGACCTCCTCAAATCCGCCTTCGGCATCGAGCCCGGACTCACAGCACTCTGGATCGGGCTCTGCACCGAGATGGCCATCCGAGGCGTCCTCTTTGCCGCAAGATTCTTCCAGGGCGGCTGGCTCAAAGCCAAAGTCTGAGAATCGCGTCCTTTGCAGGGCACCGCTACTCGCATTCTTATGCGCAGTAGTGTCTTCCATTGTCCATGAACATATGGCGTCCCAAAGACACTACTGCGCCGACGACGGCGAGTAGTGGCACCCGCTCTTTCTTTTCTTCCCCAGTGGCCAGTGGCTAATCGCCAGTCCCTTCCCAATTAAAGAAGCCCCCGGCGTCGAAACGCCGGGGGCTCTTGTTTGTAGAAGATAAATCTTCAGATCAAATGATTATGGACATCCAGCCTGGAAATCGCCAAGGAAGTTGACGATATCGAAGAAGTCGAAGACCGTGTCGCCGTTGTAATCTGTGAGATTACCAAGGAGCGTTACGATATCGAAGAAGTCGAGAGCACCGTCACCGTTCAGGTCAGGAGCACATGGGACAACTCCGCCTGGTCCGTAAAGGATGGTCTGGAAGTGTGCCGCTGGGGTGTAGCCTGAAAGCGGATCACCTGCGATGGTACATGAGAGACCACCGAACCACCAAGGACCGTCAAAGACGATGCTGCTAGTTATGGAGTTCACTGAACCAGTGTTGAACACATCTTCAGTTGCACCAGCGGTAGGACCGTCTGATACCCAGTTCCATACATCACCGATAGAGTCATACTCTGGGTGACCAGGAGCAGGCGAGCCGAAGAGAACGCCGGTGGTACCGATGTTCGTTGGGTCGCCATCGATGCCGTTGGCATCGCCGGTCAGTGAGTCACTATCAGCGTCGACGGTGCCGGGCTGATTGAAGTTGATTGACCAGCCCCAGTCAGCCAGGCCGTCGCCATCGGGATCGATGTCGGGGATGCCTGGAAGACCAGTGAATGAAGCGTCAAGGTTTGCGTTGTGAACTGCAGCACCCTGAAGATCGGAATCGGTATCACCGATTTCGAAGATCAGTGATGTACCGAAGGAGCCTGAAGCACCCAGATCGATATCAGCGGTGTACAGGAACAGTGGGAACACACCTGGAGCCGATGAAGAATCAAGTGAACCTGGGAGGTTGAAGAAACCAATGTTGATCAATGGAGCATTGATTGACTGGAACTCAGGACCACGGCCATTCATGGCGTCGTAGTAAACCCAGTTGCCGACAAGACCTTCAACGCCATCAGCATTGCTGTCAAGGTCGGTGTCGGTGTCAGCGTGATTGGTGATCCAGTGGATCTGTACACAGTCAACGACTGTGTCCATTGCAATGTCGCCCCAATCGAAGAACCAGTCTTCGGTGGTCGATGCTGTAACAGCACCGCCGGTGGAGAAACTGAAACCGTCAACGCCCCAGAAGTAACTGGTGGAATCGCCTTCGGAGATACATTGGGCGCCAATGTTGGCAACCCAGATTTCCGAACCAGCGGTGCCGTCGGCTGGGCTCTGAACGCCATCCTGCATCAGGGTGGTGATCTTCTCGCCGGTGACTACATTGAAGTAGATGTGAGCGGCGTGCTTGACCTCTCCAATACTTGGATCAACCTTTGTCGGGGTGTTGCTTGCGGCCGCGGTGCTGGCGATACCAGCAGCAAGGGCCAAGCTAAGTGCATTTTTTGCCTTCATTGAAAGCTCCTCTATACAAGTTAAATGTGAACCACACTCGAACTGTGTGTCAGAACGGACACACAGGTACGAACAAAATCGTGAAGCAAGACAGAAAGTCTTGCCACCTACCGAACACATCGCGACCGCTATCGGGTTCTCTCTCTACCCAGGCCTTGAACAGACCCCACGAGATGGTGCCTGACAGAATTGACCTTTGCGCGGTATCTTCGCATACAACGAAGATCGTACGGCTGAATAAAAACTTCGTGCTACAAACAGAGTAGTACACCTCGAATATACAGGTTTCAGCGGGAAATGCAAGAGGTGTTTAACTGAATTTGCTCATAAATTTACAAAATGCCCCGATAGCCATCGCAAACACTTTCCAAACTAATCTCTGAGATCATCGTGAGCTTACAGCAGAATCAAATGCCCTTTGAACTTCAAATGCGTATTTTTCGAAGAATATGCCCGCATCATGCGGCCCCGGAGAAGCTTCAGGATGGTACTGCATACCAGCAATTGGGCGATCGGGCTGTTCGAGCCCGGCTACCGTGGAGTCATTGAGATGCCGATGGCTCACAACGAGTTCGGCACTAGAACATGATTCTTCATTGACCGCAAACCCGTGATTCTGACTGGTGATACTCACCTGGCCAGTCGAAGTTTCGACAATTGGCTGATTGATCCCGCGATGCCCAAACTTGAGCTTATAGGTCTTTGCACCATGTGCGAGTGCCAAAACTTGATGACCAAGACAAATGCCGTATATCGGGAATGATCGAATTTCATCGTCATTGATGAGTTCTCGGACCATTGAAACCAGCCCGGTCAAGGCCCCAGGATCACCGGGGCCATTGGACAAGAAAACGCCATAGATTGATCCATCAAGAAGCATGCCTTTGATCGAGGACGCCGAAGTGTTCATTGGGAGTACTTTGGGGTCACATCCCACATCGACTAGGCACCTGAGGATGTTCTCCTTCACCCCGCAATCAATCACAGCCACCGGAACTGCTGTATTTCTATCTTTAGTACTCAAATGGCCCCATTCCCCACTGGGATCAGACCATGAAACCGCCCCCTCGGTCCCAGCACCTGATGCAAAATCAGCTCCTGCCATCGAACCTGCAGTCTGTGCCCGATGAACCAACTCAGCATCGGTCTGGTTGAGATCTCCGCTGATAACCCCTTGGATTGCTCCCAGCGATCTCAAGAGCATTGTGATTGCTCGTGTATCAACTCCAGATACCCCAGGTACTCCAGCGGCTTTGAGCTGGTCATGAAGACTCAAAGAAGCCCGATAGTTCGAATGCAGGTCGACATGCTCATGAACCACCATTCCCGACACCTGAATCTTTCGAGATTCCATGTCCCGATCATTCATCCCGGTGTTTCCGATCATGGCTGCCGTCTGAAGTAGAATTTGTCCTGTGTAAGACGGATCGGTCAGTGATTCCTGATACCCGCTCATCGCTGTGTTAAAAACAACCTCCCCACCACTGTCAGCAACAGCACCAAACCCCCACCCCTCGAAAACTTCTCCGGTAGACAAGGCAAGACGGACACGATTTTGGTCGGTGGTGCTGGTCATAATGTGTACAGTGTAGGAATCCAATGTCCATGCTTCCCTTCCATCCAGACATCACCCCCCAAAGTGAAGATCACGGCGATCTCGGTAGCACCTTTGTCCGGGTCGCCATCGAGCGGGGCCTCGACCGAAGCGATGGCCTCACCTACCGCACCGATCTGGATGTTCAACCTGGACAGCGGATCCAGGTCCCTGTCGGCCGATCCAACACCCCCACCGACGGCTTCATCATCGAGGTCGGGGGCGAAGAACTCGCTGGCGACTTCGATATCTCCAGAATCAAAGCCCTCGCCTCGACCACCCCAATCGTCATGGCCCCGCTCCAGCTCAAGCTCTGCCGCTGGATCGCCAAGTACTACGCCTGCCCGCTCGGGCTCGTCATGGCCGCCGCGATCCCCAAGGCCGTCAAGCAGCAGACCGGTAAACGAACCATCCAAATCCTGAATCTAGCCAATCCCCTCCCAGACCCACTCCCCAAACTCCCCCCCACCGCTCGCAATGCCCTCGATGCAATCCTCAATCTCGACTATGGCATCTTCCCGCTCGAAAAAGCAAAGCTCAAAGACGCGATCCATCTCCGCTCGATCGCCCCGATCCACAAGCTCCGCGACACCGGCATCCTGATCGAATCCGAAAGAGAAATCATCCGCACGCCAAGCGTGTTCAATCTTCTCGAAAACCCGGGCGACCAAATCACCCCCACTCTCAACGACCAACAACGAATCATCGTCGACGGCATCAGCCAATCACTCAACCAACCAGGCACCCACCTCATCCACGGCATCACCGGCTCAGGAAAGACCGAAGTCTACATGCGGCTCATCGAACAGGTCATCGCCTCAGGAAAGACAGCTCTCGTTCTCGTACCCGAGATCGCCCTAACCCCACAAACTGCAGGCCGCTTCGTTGCCCGCTTCAAAGACGCCGGCGTCGCCCTCCTCCATTCAGGACTCAGCGCCGGAGCACGCAACGCCCAGTGGTCGCTCGTCGAGTCCAACCAAGCCCGCGTTGTCATCGGGCCGCGTTCAGCCATCTTCGCCCCCATCAAAGACCTCGGCCTTATTGTCGTCGACGAAGAACACGACAGCTCCTACAAACAAGACCGCGCCCCCCGCTATCACGCCCGCGACTCCGCGATCGTCCTGGGCTCATATGCCAAATGCCCCGTCATCCTCGGCTCGGCAACCCCATCGCTCGAAAGCTGGTCTAACGCACGACACGGCCGCTTCAAACTCTGGTCCATGACCGACCGCGCGGGGCTTGGGTCACTCCCTAAAGTCCAGATCATCGATCTCGCCAAGGACAACTCCAACACCATCCGTACCCAGTCCGGCAAGTCGCTCGCCTTCCCGATCATCGGTGCCACTCTCGAACGCTGCATCAACGAGACCCTCGACCGCGGACAGCAGGCAATACTCTTGCTTAACCGTCGTGGCTACGCGTCGCTGGTTGCCAGTGCCGATCCAAACTGCGACTGGAAACTCGAATGCGACCAGTGCGACGCCACCATGGTCGTCCACAAATCCAGAGTCCGCACCGCAGGCGGCAAGAGATTCGTCCGCTGCCACCACTGCCTGAGCGAACAACTCATCCCCACCGTCTGCCCCATGACCGGCAAAGGGATCGTGCAAATTGGCGTCGGCACCCAGCGAGCCGAAGACGAAATCATGATGCGACTCGGCGAGCGACAGAATCTAACCCTCGGCGACAACTTTGTACGAGTCGATTCCGACACCATGACCCGTCCCGCAGACTACTTCACCATCCTCGACAGATTTTCCAAGGGCGACATCAAACTCATGCTCGGCACCCAGATGATCGCCAAAGGCCTCGACTTCCCAGGCATCACACTCGTCGGCATCCTCAGCGCCGATACTTCGCTCTCCATCCCCGATTTCAGAGCCGAGGAACGCACCTTCCAGTTAATCGCCCAAGTCGCGGGCCGCGCCGGACGCAGCGAAATCCCGGGTCGGGTAGTCGTCCAGACACTCAATCCGCGGAACTCGGCGATCATCCTTGCCTCGGAGCACAACTACCCCCGCTTCGCCGATCAAGAACTCAAAACCCGCCAAGACTGCGGCCTCCCTCCCACCACCCGCATGGCCCGAATTATCTGCCGTGATCCGGATCAAATGAAGGCCAAAGCACGAGCCACCGAACTCGCCGATGCTCTGGTCCAAATCGCCGACCCAAGCGTCACCATCGAAGGCCCCATGGAATGCACCATCGCCCGCATCTCCAACCAGTCCCGCTGGGGCATCGAACTCCTCGCCCCAGATTCGGTGATGATCCAGAAACCAATCGCCGAACTTCGCAAGCAAGGACTGCTCAAATCCGACGCATCGACCGTGATCGATATGGACCCGATCTGGTTGATGTAATCATTCTTCTTCGGATTCGATTTTAACCTTGCTAAATCTCACACGGACCTTCGTTCCAATTTCGGGCACAAGGTCCCGATCAGCAATCCACACCGGCTCATCAACCGAAGCGTCCGGAGACAAAGCCCAGGCGGGTGAAACCACCTCGTGCCCCCATGGCGTCAACGACACAAGCGACCCCTCGCGATCGGCTTTATACACATTGTCATCAGTCCATACCGACCCAGCAAACACCAACCCCGCCCAACCTGCATCCTCAATAAGTGCTGACTTTGCGTCAACATGGGTGACCCAGCCCACCAACGCAACCCATTCTTCCGAACCATAAACGCGCACTTCAACAATCACCCCGTCCCCTGTCGCCGAGACCCTTTGCCCATTCACAAACGACGCCGGCTGTCCCACTTCAAACCCCGCCGCAAGTAATCCCGCATGCAAGTTGGCTGGCTTCACGGTGCTCACAAGCAGCGACTCATGCTCCCGAGTATCGGGCCCCGTAATCAACATCTCCAGATACACATCAGGCGTCTCGGGATGATGACAACTCATCGCCACCACAGCATCAATTCCGACGGTTCCATTCTCCACCCACACCCCAGGCAGTAACTCCTTGGGTTCGCCATAGCTCAAACAAAGCACAATCCCAAGAAGCAGGTTCATACCCGATCCCCCTGCATCTCTCTGGCCAACTCAGAGAACAGATTTCCACGAACCTCATAGTTTGCAAACTGGTCCCAAGACGCACACCCCGGCGAAAGCAGCACCACATCACCATCCGACACCCGCCCCTGAATCAACGCCATCGCTTTTTCGAGATCCTCACAATAAAATGAGTTCGCAGAAGCAGCTGCCCCAACGATCCCCGCCCCCGTCGCACCAATCGCATACAAACCCGCAAGCTCAGTACTCATCTTGGAGATCAATGAAAGATCACTCCCCTTGTCATGACCTCCAACAATCAGATGGATTTTCGTACTCGGCGACAATGCCTCAATCGCCAACGCAGTCGCATCGGGAACAGTACACTTTGAATCGTTATAAAAACGGACGCCATTGCATTCATGCACCAACTGCAATCGATGCGGCAAACCACCGAACGACCGGACAGCATTCTCAATTCGCTCTTGCCCATCCCCCGTCATTGCCTGCACAGCCCGAACCGCTATCGCCGCGTTGAACCCGTTGTGCTTGCCAGGGATCGAGCAACCTGTCACGGCATCATCCATTGCAACAACAACCGCCTTTCCCCAACCAGCAACGCCCGAGCCCAACACCAGATTCCTAGCAAATCCTGACAGCACCCGTTTGGAATCTTCATAGTGCTGCCCGTCACCATGCCAGTCCAAATGATTCGCCACACAGTTGCTCACGCATCCCACATCTGGCGGCAAATCTTCAAGTGCCCCGGATTCGCCAAGCCAGTACAGCATTGCACTAGATAGTTCCAATACCACAATCGCCCCACTCTTGATGGCATCCACATCCGCAAGCAAAGACCCCCCAATGTTTCCGCCTAAAAGGGATTTGTGTTTCATAGTCTGAAAGGCATGATGAATCATCGAACAGATCGTGCTTTTGCCTGCCGAACCGGTGACCGCGATAATCTTTGACGGATCAAGAAGCCGATATGCTATTTCGATCTCGGTGGTAATACAAATGCCCTTTGAACGGGCATGAGAAATAAACGCATTCTCCCAAGGCCGAGGAATCGCAGGGTTTACTACCACACTATCAACACCATCAAGATCAGAAGTTTCATGAGCCCCGAGTACTATGCGTACTTTTTTGTCGTTAATCAAATCTTGTAACTGGTTGATTGATCCGGAAAGCCCCTCGAACTTCCCGAGATCGCCCACAGTTACATTAGCCCCCTGCTCAACAAGATACCGCGTGACCCCTACCCCTCCGCCGAAGCGGCCGAGCCCCATCACATACACCTGCTGGCCATTCCATTGATTCATATTCAACAATAGCCAAACCGAGAGGCTTTAGTCATCGGATCAGGAGACTCACTTCTCGGAGTGAGCCATCGCTGCCACGGACGGTGGCTTTGACCGTTTCACCGGTGAGCAGCCCTTCCTCTGCAAGCATCACAAAGAAATATGCACGGTCATCGAATTGCTTGTTATTGATCTTGAGTATGACATCATCCTGCACAAGCCCGGCCATCTCTGCGGGCATTCCCGGCCATGTTTGCAATACAGAAACGCCATCTGGGTGAGGCCCAAGAATCGCACCGAGTTGAAGTTGGATTGGTTGGTAGAGCCTCTGGGCCAGCACGACGGGCTGCATGACTCCGAGCGTTACAGTCAGATCTAAAAACTCACCCTCTCGGTACACTCGGATAGTCACCGGTTCGCCTGCCCTCTGCGAACTGATGAGTGATGATAACGCTTCGGCATTGGTTGCTGGGGAGCCTTGTACCTGGAGGATCACATCGGTTGGTAAGATTCCTGCATCTTCTGACGGCCCGCCGCGTTCAACACCCGTGATCTGAATTCCATATACCGTCTCTCCCGACGAGGCCTCAACGCCTATCCGGCCAGTTCTGGTTGAATCATAAGTAATCCCGAGATAGCCCCGCGAAACCGAGCCATGCTCAATAATCTGAGAGACAATCGGTTCGATCGTTCCCAATGGAATCGCAAAAGAAATCCCGGCTGAATCGCCACCAGAATCTTCCGGGTTTGAACCAACTGTATTTGCTGCAGTCGCGATAGCAACATTCATCCCGATCACATGCCCATCGGAATTGACCAAGGGCCCGCCAGAGTTCCCGGGATTCACCGCGGCATCGGTCTGGATGTAGTTGGTGTACCCGCCAAGAATCCGAGCCCCTTGCGCCTGACGCCCGAGCCCTGAAACGATGCCTTCAGACATCGAGAACTTGAACCCGAATGGCGATCCAAAGGCAAAGATCCGTTCGCCGACTCTTGGCAATCGTTCCGATGCCCTCAGTGATGGGAATGTCGTATTTGAGGCATCGACATGGACAACCGCGATATCTGTGTAAATATCAGAGCCAACCACCCGGCCCTCAACAACCCGCCCGTTGTAGAACTCGACTGAAACCAGAGAAGCCGTCTTGACAACATGGGCGTTGGTAATCAGGTAGCCATTGGTGTCATAGATCCACCCGGCACCGCTCGAGTACGACCCGCCGAGTTCATCCTCTGGCTGTGTTTCAATATGAACGACCGTTGGCTCGATTGAATCACCAATTGCTGCAATCGCACGATCAATCCGCCGAAGGATGTCGTCATCTGCCAAGATGTTTCGTGCCAGTGAAATTCGAGCGCCCTGCTGAGCGATCGCGTAACGATCCATCAACGCCGGGGCCACAAAGACCATGGCGGCTGTTACGAGCAAAACGATCAATGCCGGTGCAATTGTCACAAACTTTCGCATCAAAGACTCCAGAAGTTCAGGTTAGCCTTGATTCGAAAGGCGTCCGCTGTCTCTGTTATTCGGCTTATCAGCCTTGCCGGTGGCACTTTCTTGGCTGGCAGTACCAAGTTTTTCCGATTCCCCAGCCCGCATCGAGTACCGCTTCCCGCCAATCGTCCGATTGCCGACATTCTGAACCCATTGGCGACCAGATTCAAGAATGGCATCACCAACACTCGCCACGGGTTCTGCAAAGCGTGGTGGAAAGTCAGTGAGCCCAATTAAGTCATTGACAACCAAGATTTGGCCATCGCATGCTGTGCCGGCACCAATTCCGATCACCGGGACCCGGGCAATCTCCATGACCCGCTTGGTCACTTCATCGGGTACCGCTTCGATCAATAACAAAACCGCTCCAGCATCCTGCAACGCTGAAGCATCGCGTACGACCTGCTCGAGCGAATCATTCGTACGCCCAGCCGCCACAGGACCCCCAGTCACCGAGCTCGTCTGAGGCTTGCAGCCAACATGAGCACACACAGGAACGCCCGCCCGTGTCAACCGATCCACAACTCCCGCTTGTGTCTCGTCGGCTTCGAGTTTGACCACATCGGCCATTCCCTCGGTCATGAATCGGCCGGCATTCCCCATAGCGTCGTCCACCGAGCGGTGGTAGCTCATGAATGGCATATCGGCCATCACCAGTGTTTTTGGTGCTCCGCGTTTCACGGCTGCTGTCAGTTGTATGGCAAAGTCCAAAGGCATATCGATCGTCCGATCAAATCCTAAGACTACCTGGGCGGCCGAATCCCCAGCCAGCAACACAGGTACCCCGGCCCGTTCAAGCCAGCGTGCTGTCGTCGCGTCATAACATGCCAAACACGCAAACGCTTCCTTTCGGTGCGTCATCGCCTTAAGCGTTTTGAGCGTAACTGGTTCAGTCAAAGAGGGTTCAGTCGTATTCTTTGATGCATCGTTTGGGGAGAGACTCATGGGCGATTGTATGTCCACCAAGACGATCTGTGCTAAACTTCGCCAAGAGGTACTCAATGACTCAAATGACCCCGATTTCGTCCCAGTTCCAAGCCCCCGATCTCAGCGATGACCGCATTATCAAAGTCGTCTCCGGGCTCCGTCCTTGCCGCCATGGCGGGCTCAGACTTGAATCCGAAACCATCGGCACCAAGACCATCATCCACAACTACGGTCACGGCGGCGGCGGCATCACCCTCTCCCTAGGCACCGCCATCGCGGCAGCAGATATGGTCAAAGATCAATCTGAGAACAAATCACCAGTCGCCGTTCTAGGAGCGGGTGTCATCGGGCTCACGACCGCTCGAAAGCTCGCCAATCGAGGACACCAAGTCACCGTCTACGCCAAAGATTCTGGCCATGATACCGTCAGCGTCATTGCTGGCGCCCTCTGGCTGCCCGTAGGGATCGACATTGACCACCCTGAAATCGGCTCTCAAAGACTCAACAAGCTCCTCAACCAGGCCCATAACGCCCTGACAGCCCTCGATCAAGACCGCTACGGCATCGAACCCATCACCGTCTTCGAACCCGCCTACGCCCAGTCCAACAGTCACTACTTCGACAACGGCACCATCCCCACCCCCACCCCGGTCGACCGCCTCCCGTTCCCAGGCCCACCCCGAGCTGGAAGATCCTTCGACTCCCTCTTCATTCACACCCCCCGCTACCTCGATGCGCTCCTCGAAGACCTCGCCAGCCTGGGAGTTCAGATCATCAAACGCGAGTTCACCCACCTCGACGAGCTCCAAACACTCGAAGAATCAACCCTCGTCAACTGTCTCGCCCTCGGCTCATTGACCCTCTTCAAGGACACCGCCATGTACCCAGCTCGGGGCATCCTTGTCCACATGGAACCCCAAGACCTCGGCTACGCCATCCACGACGGGTTCAAGTTCATCTTCCCCAGAGACACCGCCCTCATCCTCGGGGGCTGCTTCGATCCGGATGTCTGGGACGACACCCCCGACGAGCAAATCGCCAAAGAGATTATCGCCCACCATCGCAGGTTTTTCGGGCTGAGCTAGTGCGTACACTCTTTGCCTATGCCAATTCTGAGTGCCACCAATATAACCCTCCAGTTCGGTGATGATGTCATCCTCGACTCTGTCTCGCTCACACTCGAACCGGGTGAACGCATAGGAATTGTCGGCCGAAATGGCTGCGGCAAATCCACACTCATCAAAATCATAGCGGGAGTCCTCAAACCCACCGACGGCTCAGTCTCCTCCAGCAAAGCCACCATCGGATACCTCCACCAGAACCCGAATCTCAACCCAAACCACACACTCAGAGAATCCGTCGCCAGCGCCTTCGACCACATCAATGAACTCAACGACAAGCTCCACGATATCTACGATGCAATGGGCGACGCGACCCCCGATCAGCTCGACCAACTCCTCAAAGATCAAGCACGAATCGAACATGAGATCGACGACCACGGCGGGATCGTCAACGACCACAAAGTCGACCAGATCCTCCATGGCCTCGGATTCACCGACGCCCAGTTCGCCATCAAAGTCACCGACCTATCCGGCGGCCAGAAAGCCCGAGTCGCCCTCGGCAAACTCCTCCTCCAAGACCCCTCCGTGCTTCTCCTCGATGAACCCACCAATCACCTCGACATCCAAGGTCGAGAGTGGCTCGAAGGGTTTTTGCGAAACGAGTTCAAAGGCGCAGTGATCTTAATCAGTCACGACCGCTACATGCTCGACAAGGTGGTCCACCGCATCGTCGAGGTCGAACAAGCCCGACTGATCGATTACCCAGGCAACTACGCCGCGTTCCGCAAACAACGCGTCGAACGCCGTATGGTCCAGCTCCGCGCCTACGAAAAACAAAAAGCCGGCTTTAAAAAAGAAGAAGCTTTCATCGCCCACTTTAAAGCTGGACAGCGTGCCAAACAAGCCAAAGGGCGCGAGTCTCGCCTCAACCGCGCCAAAACCCAGACCATCGAACGCCCCCTCGAGCTCTCCGAGCTCCGTCTATCGCTCCCAAAAGCCAAGCGTGCCGGCGACATCGTTCTCGCCGCCCGTTCTTTATCCAAGAAGTACAAAAACGAGGATGGAACCGACAAGGTTCTCTTTAAGAATCTCGATGTTCGCGTTGAGCGTGGACAACGCTGGGGGATCGTGGGACCCAATGGTGCTGGAAAGACCACACTCGTACGCTGTATCCTCGGCGAACAAGAAGTTGACACCGGCACCATCAAACTCGGGGCCAACCTCGACATCGGACACTTTTCACAGACCCACGACAACATCGACATGTCAAAAACGGTCTTCCGACACATCCAGGACACCGTCAAAAAGAACACCGACGAGAAGGTCGTTCTCTCCGAACTCCAAGCCCGCACCATTGCCGGCGCATTCCTGTTCTCCGGTGAAGACCAACAACGCGACATGCAAACCATGTCCGGTGGCGAAAAAGCACGCGCCGTACTCGCCGGTCTCCTCGCCAGTGCCAAGAACCTTCTCGTCCTCGACGAACCCACCAACCACCTCGATATCTCCTCAGCCGAACGCATCGAAGCCACCTTCGCCCGAACAGTCCATGACCCCAAGACCGGCAAAACTACCTCCGGTGCCTATGAAGGCACCGCCATCCTGATCTCCCACGACCGCGCACTCATTGATGCCGTCTGCGATCATCTCGTCATCCTCGACGGGCACGGCAACGCCGAAATCTTCGACGGAACCTACACCGAATGGCGCACAAAAAATCAAAAACTGTCGGCACCCAAATCAAAATCTAGATCAAAGCCCATGGCTACCCCAGTAGCAGCTCCCACACCCGCGGCTCCAAAGCCGGCTCCTCAGCAATCCATGAAGAAATCCAAGTTCTCATGGATGCCCCTGAGCCAGATCGAAGAACGCATGACCGATCTGGAAATCATGCTCAGGAACCTCGACGCCCAACTCAATGATGGGGACATCTGGAAAGATGTCGACCACGCCAACAAAATTACCAGCCAGCGAGACACCTGCAAATCCGACCTCGAGGATCTCGAAGAAGAGTGGGTCAGGAAGTCTTAAGCCCCAAGCACCGCTTGGATTTTCTCAATGGTTTCAACCGCGTGCCCATGGGCCGATGCCCGCGATTTCTTGATCGCTGATTTCCATACAAACGGGATAGGAATAACCGTCATCGGGAGATACCACATCCAGGTATCAATCGAATCTCCCATCAGCCGCTCGTACCACCCAAAGCTGTACATAAACGAATCAGTCAGCGGCAAACCCGGCCAAACTGTCACCAGCAACAACGCCATAAAGATCGCCGGTATCTTGCTCCGCAGTTTGAGCGAAAACCGCACACCATCCACCGAATACTCGATCACAAGATCCGAATCAAACGGCGTCCCATGCGCATCGACCTTTGCTGCTAGGTCCCCACTATTGTGCACATACCCAGCAAGATTCCCGCCCTTTGACAACTTTAAGAGAGCCCCAAACACACCGGAAGCATCCATGCCGGTCGTGATACTCTGCAGCTGATTTATTGATTCTTTATTGCTCAAATGACACTCCATCGTCTATCAATCATCGGATTCTCAAGCCCAAAGCATAAGCCAAGCCTCACCCAACCACCACAACTTGGCTCGGCATGGCACACAATATGCACCATCTCCACCGTGCTCAAATATGAAGGACAATCCGGCTTCTCAGCCCCGGGCGCGTTGCACCTCGTCAACACCGATGCCCCGCTGTTGTCACCCGGCAACCAGCCCTACCAGTTCTCGGACGCACTCAAAAACTCGACTTCCAATCAACTTTCACAAACAGACCCCCGAAGACTCCTCGCCATCATGACCCAGACCAGGCTCCATTGCAGATCAACCGGACTCATCAAGCGCGACACCACCGAACTCATCCACATCGGCAGAACCCTCGGCCTATCTCCCTCTGGCACCCACCAAATTATCACCCATGTCCAGAACGCTCCCGATGCCACATACACAGAGCAGCACATCCCCGCCCTATCTGATATTCCTCTGGGCACACTAAATAAAAAGACCCGGATGTCACTCCGGGTCTTGATCGGTCTTTCGATCTGGGCCATCACCATCGCGGTCGCGATGCAGATGGTTTAGAAACAACTACTCAACATCATGCCCTTCGACCACATCGGTAATTGGTGGAGCCTTGTGCGGATGCAGCTCGCCTCGTTTGAGGCGTCCAATATAGTTGTGGTACGCCTTCATCGCGACCGGGCCAAAGATCAGCATAATCGGGATATTGGCCCAGAGCATGACACCAGTACCCAAAGCGGTGATGTTGTCGAGCTCCGCGTCGGTGGTGATGAACCCCGCTGAGGCGACAAGAATCATCAAGCAGTAAAACAGCTTGTACGGGATGACGGCTTTGTCACCGAAAAGATACACGATCCCTTGCTCGCCGTAATACGACCACGAAATCATCGTGGATATCGCAAACAACCATGCAGCAAACACGACGAGGTATTTCCCCATCCCAGGGGTGACCCTGTTAAATGCGTGTGAAGTCAGCGATGCTCCCGGATATTCAACATAGACACCTGAATCAATCAGCCGTGGCTGAGTCGCATTGCCGATGGTATCCCAATCAATAACAAACTGTCCGTCCTCGCCTACGCCGGGTTCGAAGACGACATTGCCATTAAGTCTTTTGATCTTGGTTCCCGAATCTTTATCTACACTGTCGAGTTCCAACAGCATGAATACATCGAAATCTGTACCTTCTTTCCAATCCCCTTCTATCCGCCGGGCGTCAGGCGTCCGATCTGGCAAGTAGGTGTTGTCAAGAGTCCAGGTCGAATCCCCTGCTGAATCATCAGACTGCGTCTGGACCACATTGATCCCTGTGGGTTTAAAGTTCGCCTCAGGCCCACGATTCCAAGCACCGGTCGAGAGAATAACAAGCGATGTCAGTGTACAGACCACAATGGTATCAATGAATGGCTCGAGTCCTGCCACGATCCCTTCACGAACTGGTTCATCTGTCTTGGCCGCCGAGTGGGCGATCGGGCTTGACCCCTGCCCCGCTTCAGAGGAGAACAGAGCCCGCTTCATGCCCCACAGCAATGCGAAGGCAACGGTCCCGCCTACAAACGCACCCTGCGCTTCGGCAGGGTTGAACGCGCTCTTGACAATCAAGACAAGCATGTCAGGGATGGAAGCGATATTCAATCCCAAGACCCAGAAAGCACCCAGAAGATACAGCCCGCACATGAACGGCACGATCCGTCCTGCGACGGCCCCGATCCTCTTGATCCCGCCGATGATCACCATTCCGACAACAACCGCCAGAATAACGCCGGTGACCTGTACAGGAACCCCGAAGTCTTTCTTGGTCACATCAGAAACCGCCCAAGACTGGAACATGTTCCCGCCCGTGATGGTCGAGATCAGAAGTGTGACCACAAATGTCCCCCCGACGAGCTTACCAATAAAACCAAGCCCGCGTTCCTTGAATGCTTTGTCAGCGACAAACATTGGGCCGCCGTGCGGATTGTCAGGATCGGTTGTGTTGCGATACAGCATCGAAAGCGATACTTCTGTCATCTTCAAGGCCATTCCGAAGATACCCACCATCCACATCCAGAAGATCGCACCAGGGCCACCGAGTGCCACCGCAACACCAACCCCGGCAATGTTGCCGAGCCCAACGGTCGCCGACAACGCGGCCGACAATGCCTGGAAGTGGTTTATGGCACCTGGATCGCCTTTGTTGTCGTACTTGCCGCGCACGACCGATACGCCGTGTGTCAGAGCACGGTACTGCCCAATACCCGACCACAGCGTAAAAAGCACGCCGACTCCGAGAACCACATACAAAACTATCGGGTGCCAGATCACACCATTGATACTTCCCAAGATATCCATCAGCTGTTCCATGAACTGCTCCATTGAGGTCCAACGAGACGATCAAAACGACTCGAATACCCATCATCCCACATCAGAATAGAAATTGCAAGTTGAAGGGGATCAGGATACCCTTGATTCATGATTACTGTTCTAGAGCAAATTCTCGACGCCTCCCTCGCCTCTCTCATAAATCACGCCGATTCACTCGACATAGAGCAAGCCGTCCGCGGGCTCGACGCATTGTCAGAACTCCAGCTCCACCAGCTTATTGAGCAAGAATTATCCGACGCAGGCTTCGGCGTCAACCGTGAAGCCTTCTACCCCTCCGACGGCGACGCCTACACCAACAAAAACCACCGCCAGCGGTGCGACTTTGCCCTAACCCCAAATCCAGACCTCAAACTCCATGATCCCGTCCTGGAGATGCGGCAGCTCGCCTTGGCGCAGGACACCCTCTTCGCAGAAGTCCCCCAATCCGCCCCGGACCTCACCACAACCTGCCCCCCCGAAGACGCCTGGTGGATCGAAGTCAAAGTCTGCTCTCAACACGCCTACCGCGACGGGATCCCCTCACCAAACCCAAGCTACGCCCACGAACTGGTCTCAGGACTCAAAGCTGATATTTGCAAGCTCAGCGCCGACCCACACATTTGGCATGGCTGTGTTCTTGCAGTGGTTTTTACAGAAAGCAAAGAAGTTGCAACACATGATCTAAATCAAGCCGCCCGTGTTTGCCTGGATCAGAATCTTCCGATTCGATCGCCGGTTATTGGCTGCAGGTCAATCACCGACCGCGCCGGAAATGGGTGCGTTGCTGTTGGTGTTATTCCCGTCTCAATCTGAGCTAGATTCAAGCCCAGCGTACCGAGCGATTATGTCGGCCGCTCCATGGGCAGCATTCTTTGATTCAAACATTTTAGTGATACTCTGTAGTTCTTGTATTTGTGAATCGTACTTGGATCGATCTTCAAGGAGTTCCGTCGCCCGCTCTGCGATCGGTTCAGCGCCCACAAAGTGCGGCACCAGTTCCGGGACTACTTCACGGCCGGCCAGAATGTTGGGAAGAGTGATAAACGGCGTTTGGATCAACCACCGAGCAAACAAGGACCACCCGATTCGTCCGATTTTATATACAATGACCATCGGACGATGCTGGCGGGCGATCTGCAATGTCACGGTACCTGAAACGACCAATGCAAGCGTGCACCATCTCACCGCGGCATCTGTATCGGCTACTGTAAGTCCAAGTGAATCAGGCCATGTAAGACCGTGATCTTTGGCAAGTTGCCTGAGAACTGGTTCAATTTCAGGCCGGGTCACGGCGACCATGCCACACATATTGCTATGCTCGCGTTGGAGTTTTATATAGGCCCCCAGAATCAACGGAAAATTTTTCTGGATTTCTGATGGCCTGGACCCAGGCATTAACGCGACCCGCTGGTCGCCCCGGTTCCAATCTTGAATATGTTCATCAATTGCGGCTTCGTCGATCGGCTTCTCGAACAAAGGGTGCCCTATGAATGTCGCTTCAACTCCCCGCGAGCGGAACCACTCTTCCTCGAAAGGAAGGACGCACATGACATGATTGGTCAATCGACGGAGTTTACGGATTCTCCATGGAGCCCATGCCCAAAGCTGGGGGGCCACCATATGAACAACTTGGACGCCATGCGATTTCATGATCGCACATACTGGAAAGTTAGCCGCCGGTGAATCAACAGGGATATGCACCGCAACCTTATTGTCCTGAACCCATAGAGCGATCCGGGCATTGATCTTCCGGTGCTCACGGATTTTTTCGAGGCCAGGCATTCCCATCACGGCCGCATCGCCGGTCCGCTCAATAATCTCGGCTCCCGCAGCTTCCATCTTGCGACCACCCCACGCACATATCCGTAGATCCGGGTATCTCCGTTTAAGTTCTGCGATCACGATGGATGCATGATCATCGCCGCTCGGTTCAAATGCGGTAAACAAGATCGTTTGAATGGGGGGGGAAATGGCCACGCCGAACAGTAGGCTTAAAGAGGCCGTCATCAATCAAATGTATGTGCCGCCATTAAAAACCTGCAGCGGCAAACCAAGTACTTGGGGTGACACCCAAAGCTTCTGCGATGATGGTCAACGATTCCACACTGGGAAGGTGCGTGCCCCGCTCAATCGAGCTGAGTTGGCTCACCGAGACTCCAGAGATTTCGGATAGATTCCGAAGGGTCCACCCGCGTTCGGTTCTGGCAAGACGGATCTGGCGACCGAGGGTCGCTCGGAGTCTGTCCAAGGGTTTTTGCCCCAACCCGAGTTCTTTGACCGCTTGACCAAGTGATTTTCGCAAATCATCAATCGCAAATGGCTTAGGGATGTAATCAAAGACATCTTTCCGGAAGGTCTCACGCATTGAATCGAGCGTTGGAAACCCTGTAATCATGATCACGCATTGGCGAGGCCATTGCTCTCGGATTTGTTCCAGCACTTCTGTACCGGAATGCTCACCCATTTTCACATCTAGCAGGATCACATCAGGAGAATGTTGATCACAGGCATCAAACAACTCTTTCGGGCTTCCTGTTAACCTTGCAGAATGCCCGTCAGCCAGTAAAATACCCTGTAAATATTCCCGGTAATCGGGATCATCATCCAGTGCATAGATCGTTAATGGGGTTATTTCACTCATGGGGAAGCACCTATTTCAGATGATGCTATCCGCTATAGTCCGGTTGAACAAGACAAAACAGAATTAATCTGAGATGTTTACCGGAAGATGGACCTCAAACTTGGCCCCACCACTGTTTTTATAGCCTGGCATGCCTCCCACACTCACATTCGACGGGACAACAATTCCTCCGTGCTCACGCACAATACCATCGGTTACAGCCAAACCTAGACCAGTCCCTTGAGAATCCATCTTTGTTGATACAAACGGGTCGAACATTGAATCAATCGTACCAGGATCTATTCCTGGGCCATTATCAATGACTGAAATCACAATCCAATCCCCGTCCTCGCGTGTTTCAATTGTCGATGAGACGGTGATACATCCGACATCCTGTTCGGTTACAGACCGGAGAGCATGGACTGCGTTTCGGATGAGATTTACAAATACTTGAACCATCCGGCCCGGATCGCAAGCGATAATGTGGTCTTGATTGACCTTGTTGACAAACTCAATTTTTTGCCCTGGTAGCACACTCTGGCGATCAAGCTTGATGAGCATCCATGCGTCTTCGATGACCTTATGGATTTTCGACGGCTCAAGCCGAGGTGTCCGCACACGAGCGAAGTCGAGCAAGCCTTCAGAAAGTATCTCTATTCGCCCAACAACCCGAGCCAGCAGTTTGATCTCTGATTCCCCCAACTCCCCTTGTTCCTTGAGTTGACCGACTAACCCCTTGACCACTGACAAGGGCGTGTTGAGCTCGTGGGCGATTCCCGCAGACATCATCCCGAGCGATGCCAATCGGTCAGCGCCTTCTAGGTTCTTTCGAGCGGTTTCAAGCAACCTATTTTTCTTGTGCAAATCAATCGCAACGATTTCCAATCTTCCAAGTGCCGCCGCCAGCTCACGCTCGTTTGACCTAAGCTGCCCGATGGTCTCATTTCGAGAGACCATAATTTCCCCGAGTTCATCTGTGGTAATTAGATGTTCAGGAACCAGCTCGTTTGCTTCATCCTTTGATCGAGCCGCATCATCTGCATGGAGCAATGACTGAATTGGCAAATATACATGCTGCGGGAGCACCAATAACTCAAGTGCAACAGCCACTATTGCATAGCCAGCAAAGAGGGTCGCGATTACTAATCCATAGATCCATTGCACCGTCATTCGAGCTTGCGGCGAGCGAGTTCGGATTTCCAGATAGCGTTGAGTACTCGGATCAAACCCAACAATTCCACCACCAAAGGTGTCGCCTTGGAGAGGGATTCTGAGTTCAGGCGTTACGCCCAACTGCGTCGCATCACGCTGACTAATCCCAAGTTCTGAAAGCTCTCCATAGCGAGTTGCCACCGTGCTTTGGTCGAAACCACTGGCCCCCGAGTGTGTGACAACGGATTCGAAAATCAACTTGGCCTGATCTTGCTCGGCACCATCGACCATCTTCCCCATTGCAGGAGCAAGGGCTACAAGAAGCAACACTCCCAACGCCAATGAGAATGAGGTATGCAGGACTATAAGTTTCTTTCGAATTTTGAGCCCTGAGAACACCCCCCTCGCCCTGCTTCCAACAACATGGCCCTGTTTTTTGGATGTCTGCGTGGAACCCATGCAAAGACTGTATCTATACCAATGGCCCACGCCTACTCTCCCCCAATGTCCAACGCACCTTATCCCTCAGAATCTCAAAACTCGCCCCACTCAAGCTCGGCCCCCCCGCCCGCAGACGCCAGAGACGCCGCCTATCGCGTCCTGAGTGCACATGCGATGTCATTTCCGGAGCTTCTCCCCGTTGAGCCTCAGATCCAGCACCTCGAGCCCCGCGATAGGGCCCTTTGCCACGCAATCATCCGTGAATCGGTCACCCGCTGGATTACCCTCCGCCACATCATCAGCCAGCTTGCAGGCCGAGGATTTGAGACCATCGAGCCACGGATGCAGGGGGTCCTTGTCGGTGCCTCTGCCCAGTTGCTCTTACTTGACCGCCTTCCTCCCCATGCGGTCATCAATGAATCTGTCGAATGGGCCAAGCGTTACATCCGCCCCAAGGCCGGTGGCATGATCAATGCCGTCCTGCGAAAGGTCGCCAGAGCGCGTGGCGAAGTGCTCGATCAATATGAAGAACTGGCCACAATGATCCCCTCGGCATCGGGCGGGGCACTCCAGCTCATCGACTCTGACCTCCCCGCAGACCAACTCTCCCTAATATCAACCGCCTACTCGCTCCCCAAAGCAACCATCAAACGCTGGACCAACCTGTACCCAGACCAGGTTCAGCAGCTCTGTGCCCACACCCTCATGCACCCCCCGACCCTGGTCTACTCCGCCGATTGGTCAGAAATCGTGGACCAAGAAGACCTCGAACCCCACGACTCCCCATCCCACCGTGTCTACACCGGGTCACGAACCCACCTCACCCGACTCCTCGACACCAACCCCACCCTCCGCGTACAAGACTCGGCGAGCAGTGCTGTGGTCAACTCAATCCCCGATGGCAACTACAAAACAATCGTCGATTACTGCGCCGGCCAAGGCACCAAGACCCGCCAGCTCAGTGAACGATTCCCAAACGCCACCATCATCGCCATGGAAATTGATTCTCGCCGTCTCGACACACTTATGGATGTCTTTGATGGATCTCGAAATGTCATGGTCCGCCATGTGGATGAACTCGAAGAAACCCTCCACAACGGGGCTGATCTCATCCTCACCGATGTCCCCTGCTCCAACTCAGGTGTCCTTGCACGCCGTATGGAAGCCCGGTACCGCCCCATGACCCCTCAAATCGGCCGATTGGCAAAAATCCAACTCGATATCCTGACCACGGTGATCCCCCATCTCAACAACGGAGGAACACTTGTCTACTCTACCTGCAGCATTGAACCCGAAGAAAACCAAGATGTACGCGATTGGATCCATGCCGACCCGATCTTCGAGCTCATCGAGGACCACCAGATCCTCCCCTCGGGCAAACCCGGGGATAACCCTGCTTCCTACACCGACGGTTCCTATGCATGTATTTTCAAAAAAACGAAATGAATGGCCGCCCTCTTGAGCCGACGCGGTCGAGCCAGTAGTATCTACGAACACCAGTTGGGGTCACCAGCGTTGGATCGATAGTTTGATCCACGGAAGGAATGAATGAAGCTCTCCGAAATTCTCAGTGTTGAATGTGTTCAAGCCCCGCTTGCGGCTGCCGATAAGCAGACCGCGATCAATGAGCTCGTCGATCTCCTTGCCACCAATAATAAAGTCAAGCAGGCCGACGCTCTCAAAGAAGCTATCTGGTCACGAGAACAAACCCGCACCACCGGCATCGGCCACGGCCTCGCCATCCCCCACGGCAAGTGCGGCTGCATCAGCTCCCCCACCCTCGCCATCGGCCGCCCATCAACCCCGATGGACTTCGAATCCATGGACTCCCAGCCCGTCGAACTCATCGTCCTCCTCGCCAGCCCCACAGCGAGCACCAGAGAACACATCGACGCCCTTGCATCCGTCTCCAGGATCATGAACAACCCCACATTCCGAGATGTGATCTACAAAGTCACCGACGCCAAAGAAATCTTCGACCTTTTAATCGAACAAGGCGGCTAACCCCCCAAAGTTAAGATTGAAATGATTGGGTGCCCCGACTTGCCGTTGGGGTCCTGCGTAGTCGAGTCTTATTCTTTCGACGAAGCCAGCATCGCCCCAAGCGTTTCTAGCCGGCTCAGCGTCGAGTTTGCACGCGCCTTGAAGTACGAAGCGGGGAACAATGCCAGCAATGCGATCGTCAATCCTGTTGCCGTCGTGTAAAGGGCCTCGGCGATCCCCCCTGCGACAATTGTCGGATCCGAAACACTCGAAGCCTGCCCCAGCAGATCAAAGCTCTCGATAATCCCGACCACGGTCCCCAGAATCCCCAGCAGCGGAGCCGCCCCCACAATCACGCTCAGCACCCCATTGCGGATTTCTAAGCTCGGGCGGATCAACTCAATCGTTGCCAGCACCGCGTCCTCAGATACCGATTTCCGCGACGAGGCCCAGTAGGCCAGTTTCCCCATGGGAGATCCATCTTTGGAAGAAACAGCCGCGAGTGTCTCGCGTTCATCGCCCTCGATTAGATCCGCGTATTTACGGAACGCTCCCAGTTCTTTCCGCGTCGAGTTTCGTATCCAGAACAGCGACCGCTCGATCACAATCCCAAGCCCAACAACGCTCAGCAGCAGCAGCGGGTACATCACCCATCCGCCGGCCTCAAAGAACTGAATCGCACGATCAATCATGCCCCAACTGTAGCCCTCCCATGATCTAGCCACACCGACCTCGCCCCTTGCAGTGCTACCATTGATTTCCCATGACCAGCACCAATTCAATTCCGTTCGACACCGACCAGATCCGCTCCCAAATCGACCACGCGATGGGCGCGTTCTTAGATACACTCAATCTCCCTTCAAAGCTCGATGAGCCGGTCCGCTATTCGCTCCTCGCGCCCGGAAAACGCATCCGCCCCCTCCTCGCATGGGCCAGTGCCCAAGCCGCCGGTGGTGATGGTTCAGAATCACTCCCCGTTGCCGTCGCCGTCGAACTCATCCATGCCTTCAGTCTGGTCCACGACGATCTCCCAGCCCTCGACGATGACGATCTCCGCCGTGGTAGGCCAACACTCCATAAGCACGCCGGAGAAGCCGCTGCAATCCTTGCTGGTGATGCGATGCTCGCCCTCGCATTCGAAGCCGTCTCAAAAGTCAGGCCCCATCCGACCACCGATACCCACGCCAAACTCATCACCCAGCTCTGCCAAGGCACGCGTGCCATGATCGCTGGGCAGGTCTACGACACACTCGGTGGCTTCGATGATTCCCTAAGCGATCAACAGAAAATCGAACTCATCCACACCAACAAAACCGGGGCACTCATCCACGCCGCCTGCGTCATGGGCGCGACCGCTGCCAGTGCTGATCAACCAACCCTCGATCTTGTTTCCGGCTTTGCCTGCGATCTGGGACTCAAGTTCCAGATCATCGACGATCTTCTCGATGTCCAAGGCGACCCCAAACTCGTCGGCAAAGCCCTCCGCAAAGACGACGACGCCAACAAACTCACCTATCCCGCGGTGCTGGGCATCGAACGATCAAAGGAGATTATCGGAACCCTCCATCGTGACGCCCTCTCCAAACTCGATCAGATTGGTCCAGCAAGCAGCGGATTACGCCTTTTGCTCGATCTGATGACCAATCGATCCCACTAATTCCACTCCGAACACAAGCTTGTTTGATGCCGTAAGCATTCCGACAAAGCCAGCATCGAGCCCCGATCCCATCTATACTTTACGAAGTGCTCAGACAGAGGAAGAGACCCGCCGCATGACCCTGCTTGGATCCAATACAACCCCCGCCCAGCTCCGCGAGATGACCATCCCTCAGCTCGAAGATTTGGCCGCCGAGATCCGCACCGCGATTATCGACCAGGTCTCCCGAACCGGCGGGCACCTCGCCCCGAACCTCGGCGTCGTCGAACTCACCATCGCGATGCACCGCGTCTTCGACTTTGGCCACGATCGTCTCCTCTTTGATGTCGGCCACCAGTGCTACCCCCACAAACTCCTGACCGGGCGTCTCGACCAGATGGCCAACCTCCGCACCCGCAAGGGCATGTCGGGTTTCCCAGAGCCTACCGAATCCCACTACGACCAGTTCCGCGTCGGGCACGCCGGCACTGCTATCTCCACAGCCGTGGGCATGGCACGCGGCGATCAGATCAACAACCAGTCCTACAACCCAGAATCTAACCCTGACGGCCGCCGCACCGTCGCTCTCATCGGTGACGCCTCGATCGTCAATGGCGTCGCGATGGAGGGCCTCAACCACGCCGGGATGCTCAAGCGTCAAATGCTCATCGTCCTCAACGACAACGGCATGAGCATCTCAAAGCCACAAGGCGCCATGGCCCAATACTTCGATCGCGTTCGAGTCTCGCACACCTACTCCGATTTCAAAAAAGGTGCCCGAGAGATACTCAAGTCAGTCCCGGGAGGCTCGCTCCTCCGCGAGGCCTACCACCGCATGGGCGAGATGACCAAAGCCGCCATCAACGAAGATTCATGGTTCGAAAAATTCGGGCTCCTGACCGTCGGCCCAATCGACGGCCACGACCTCCCCACGCTCATCGAGTTCCTCGCCGAAGCCCGTGATCTCGATCGCCCGATGATCCTCCATGTCAAAACGATCAAAGGCAAAGGCCTCGACATCGCAGAGCAAGACGCGACTAGATTCCACTCCCCCAAGGCCTTCACCGTTGAACGCGACGAAACCCTCGGCTGCAAAATCCAGATGCCATCATCGGGCCGCTCTTTTACTTCCGCATTATCAGACGCGATCACCGATGTCATGGATCGCGACGAGAAAGCAGTCGCCGCCACCGCCGCCATGGCCGATGGCACAGGCATCACCCAGCCCCTCGAAAAGTACCCGGACCGCACATTCGATGCAGGCATCTGCGAATCCCACGCAATGGACATGCTCGCGGGCATGGCCAAGACCGGGCTCAGACCATTCCTCGCGGTCTACTCGACCTTCCTCCAGCGTGCCTTCGATCAAGCATTCCAAGAAGTCGCCCTCCAAGGCTTGGGTGTCCGCCTTTGCCTCGACCGCGCCGGCCTTGTCGGAGGCGACGGAGCCGTCCACCATGGTTTCTGCGATGTCGCCATCCTCCGGACACTCCCAGATGCCGTCCTCTTGGCTGTCATCGACGAATTAAGTCTCGTCCAATGCCTCGAGTTCATGCGGACCTGGGATTCCTCCCTCAGCAGCGTCCGTTACCCAAGAGATTCAGTCTCCAAAATCTTCGGCGACGCCCCCGCCTACGAACTCGGCAAAGCCCGCCTGCTTACACAAGCGCATGCCGACCTCGACGCAAACCGCCCAGATGTCGCCGTCCTGAGCTTTGGCACCCCCGCCGTAAACGCCCACGCCGCCATCGAATCTCTCGGCTCCGAATACAACATCGCCCACTATGACGCCCGCTTCGCCAAACCGGTGGACTCCCAGCTCATCCGCGATCTCCTCTCGCGAAATATTCCAATCCTCACCCTCGAAGACCACACCATCATCGGCGGCTTCGGCACCTCCGTCCTCGAATGCGCACAAGAGTTCAAACTCGACGCCTCCAGAGTCGTCCGCCACGGCATTCCCGATCAATGGATTCACCAGGACTCCCGCAACGACCAACTCGTCGAGGTCGGTCTCGACGCGATCGGCATCGCCCGCATGATCCGCCACGCCGCAGATCCGGAGAGCAACGAACCCTTCGCACCCGCACGCACTTCCGCCTCTCAATCATCCGCCTCCGAAATTAAAGCTGTTCAATCCACAGAACCCACTAGCTGATCGCCAACCCATGCCCCGCCGCGTTCTCATATTGGTCAACCAAAATAAACCCCAGGCCATCGCTGCCCTCGACGGGTTCAGCGATGTCATCAAAGCACACGCCACCCTCATCGACATCGTCGATGCCATCAACCCAGAGCACCTCCCCAACCCCAGCGATGTCGACCTCGTCGTCGCCCTCGGCGGTGACGGCACCATCCTCAAAGCCGCCGACCACTGCCTCGCTATGGGCTGCCCCCTCCTCGGCGTAAACACAGGTAATGTCGGATTCATGGCCGGGTACGAGATCGATACTTTCCAACGCGACGCCCACCACCTCTTCGATCAAACCAAAGAACTCCCCCTCCGCCTCGCCCACCCACTCAGCGCCCAACTCATCCACGCCGACGGCTCAAAGCAATCTCCGATGACCGCACTCAACGAGTTTGTCATCACTGCGGGCCCGCCATACAGAATCATCCAAATCGACATCAGCATCGACGACAACCCGGGACCAACCGTCGCCGGAGACGGGGTTATGGTCTCGACCCCGCTGGGCTCCACCGCTTACAATGTTTCCGCTGGCGGACCAATCGTCGCACCGGGTGTCAACGCCAACATCATCACCCCCATCGCCGCCCACTCCCTCAGCTTCCGCCCGATCGTTGTCCCAAACGACTCGGCGATCCGCCTCACCGCCCGCCAGGTCAACGCCGAAGATTCCCAAGGCACCTGTATTCTTGTCGATGGCCAGCCCGGACCACAACTCCACAAGGGCGACCAGATCCTCATCTCCAAGCACGCCAATCCGGTCTCCTTTGTGGTTGATCCGGGTGTCAGCTACTGGAGCACCCTCATCCGAAAAATGCACTGGGCCCTCGCTCCAAATGGCCATGGAATAAACCCGCACTCGAAGTGAATCACCCTCCCATGACTTCACCTCAACGGCAGACTGCATGCGAACCACACAATCTCAAATGCTTAGAAGTCTGGGGCGGCTCAAGCAGCGCAGACCACGCCGCATCAGTACCTGGACTTGATATCAGCGTCTGCTCACGCCCAGTCAAAGGCTCCGAGTCCGGAGGCGACCTCTATCTCATCTCCTCGTGCTCCAGTGGCTGGATCTCAAGAATCCTTCTCGCTGATGTTTCAGGCCACGGCAGCGATGTCAGCGACCTCTCAAGTAAACTCCGCATGGAAATGCACAAATCGCTCAATACTGTTGATCAAACTAAGCTCGCCCGTCGTCTCAACAGTGCCTTCGAAGACATCTCGGGGGGCACCAAGTTTGCCACCGCACTCCTCATGACCTACTTCGCCCCCAGCGGGCACCTGATCTTTGTTAACGCGGGCCACCCCCCGCCGCTCCTCCGTCGTGCTGGGTCTTTGGAGTGGATCCAGATCGACCAGAACACCCCCGGCGTACTGACAAACCCCACCAATGAACTCCGTATAGGGATCAAGAACCTCCCGCTCGGGGTGATTAAATCGACCGAATATGAGCAACTTGCTGTTAAAATTGAGCAAGGCGATCTCATCTGCGCCTACACCGATGCGTTCATCGAGGCCCAATTAACCGATGGTACCCTTCTCGGAGTACAAGGTCTCTCGGCCGCGCTCTCCACTGTGAACGCCGACACATCAGCTGGCATCTCTAAGGGGATCCTCAACGAACTCACAGCCCAAGGATACGAGCACGCCGAGGATGACCACACCATGCTAATTCTCCATCACAATGGTCAGCACGAGCCCAGTATTGGAATTTCAACATTGGCGAATCTCGTCAAGAACAGCCTTGGGTTCGGCCATACAGACACCGTGGTGATTGCGTGAATCAATGCCCTTACTACGAGCCCATCGCACGCAGCATAAAGAGCTCGTCAGGATTCACCAGCGAAATGATCGTGTCGCCAGCAACCGGTGATGCTGGTGCATCGACAGTACTTACAATCATCGCACCATCTCGAAGAGTGCACAAAGCGACCGCCGCAGATCCGTATAGCGTCTGGTAATCCTCGAAGCTGAACTCACTGGAAATATTCGTCGCCTTGATCACCCATCCGTCTTGGAGCCGGTCTTCGAGCTCGTTGTACCCGAGCCCGTTGTCAAATAACACCCGGCCCGAACTTTCCGAATGTCCAGAATCAGCCGACTTGGACACCTTCCGCGACAACCGGAACATGCTCGATGTTTCAAAGTACCCCTTAAAGCTTTGGAGCACCAGCGTATTGACCTCATCATTGGGAGTTGTCGCAAACACACGCCCGATCCCCCGCAGATCAATCTCTGTCAGATCTCCCATCGACAACACATTCCCCTGCGTTGCCGGCAAGCCGTTCATAACCGCTATCCGGATATTGGCCCGGTTCGTGTCAATCAATTGAACCGGGACCCCCCGCTTGGTGAGCACCCCCGCCAAAGCCCGCGTCCACCCGCTCGCACCTACAAACAACACACCCTGCGGATTCGGGTCGGCAACCCCGAGCAGTCGTGCCGCCCACGGCGCCGTCAACCCATAGAACGCAACAGTCCCGATGATCACAGAGAATGTCAAAGGCACAATCGTCTCAAACCCCTCAACCTCGGCTTTTTCAAGCCCGAGCGCAAAGATAGAAGCCGCTGCTGCCGCCACGATCCCACGCGGTGCCATCAAGCACAAGAACACACGCTCCTGCCAGCTCAGCCCCGCGCCAAGCGTGGACAGGAAAACACCCAACGGCCGAGCAACCACAATTAGCACCACCAAAAAACCAAAGACCTCAAGCCAATCCAGTCGCTGGAGATCTTCGATCCTGAGCCTCGCCGCCAGCACAATAAACAGCACCGAGATCAGCAAGACCCGCAGGTTCTCTTTGAACTCCAGGATGTGATGAATATCCACCTTCCGCTGATTAACCAGCACGATCCCCATCACCGTTGTCGCAAGCAACCCAGATTCATCTTTGATCAGATTCGAAGCCGTAAAGGTCGCGATCACCAGCATCAGCGACACCGGGTTCTGCAGATAGTCAGGCACCAGGAACCGATTGAGCACCTCTTTGAGCAAGAGTGCTGAAGAAACCCCCAGTAAAATGCCAGCCCCAAGCGTTGTCAGAATCGCCTGAATTGTCACATCCAGACTATGTGTCCCAGGCTGAGCAACAATGGCCTCAAACACCAGAACTGCAACAGCTACCCCGATCGGATCGATCACGATCCCTTCCCATTTCAAAATCAATCCGCTGACACCAGACGGCCTTATGTGCGAAAGCATCGGCCCGATCACAGTTGGCCCGGTGACAATCAGTACCGCCCCAAGTAGTGTCGCGATCGGAGTACTTAACCCAAGAATCCACTTCGCACTCACAAGAGCAACCATCCAGGTTACAAACGATCCGACAGTCACCAGCATCGCCACCGAACGCCACGAGGATCGGATCTCACGCATTTTGAGCGTCAAACCGCCCTCGTACAAGATCATCCCCACCGAAACCCCCACAAGGGCAAACAGGAGGTCAGAGCCAAATATCTCGTCGGGATTAATCGCTAGAAAGTTCCCCGCCGCAGTCTGGCGCATCACAGGACCAGCCAGCAACCCGAAAACCAGCAGCAACAAAATCGAAGGCACCCGCAAACGCCACGCGACCCACTGGGCCCCGATCCCCAGTAAGAGCACTGCCGTCAATGCCACACCGATAGAACTCCCCTCAGCGGACCCCAATGTGATGACAGACGCGGTAGACAACATGCACACACTGTATCAAACCTTGATCGAACCGTTGCGGTTTCACGCACAAGGCCACGCATAGTGTGTAAAAATCAGCATATATAATAAGTATAAAAAATCGCCAAATAATTCTGCACACAAAAAAACAGCCCAGCAATGCTGGGCTGTTTCTACAAACGAGGCGGACGGGAATCGAACCCGCAACCTCCGGATCGACAGTCCGGGGCTCTAACCAATTGAGCTACCGCCCCAACTTACACACACTCCAAACTGAGTGTATTTCGTTGAGCACCCATCGTATTCTACAATCTCCAAGAGTCAAGCAAACATCGAATTCAATACGAAGGAATGCCATCTTATTCGATTCCGTTAGACCGGATAACGAGGATTTAGTAGCCGAGGGTGATTGTTATCCGGTCAGTTTGTGATCCGGATATTCCCTTCTTCCTGAACACTCAAAGCATTGCCCGCTTCGGGCGAAAGCTTGGCACCATTAACCCACAACATCCCGACCGCCACAGCCATCGCTACGACACCGAGAAAGATCAGTGCGGTGTACACATCAGGGGTACTTTTATTTGACTGCCCGCCGCCGGGCATCTGCATTCCAAACTGGCTCATCGCTGTCTCCAATGCTTTCATTCATAGATGCATCTCTCTTGAGATGCTTCAAAGTCTAAAGACAGACTCAGCTGCCGAGCTTGCTCAATACTTGGTCGCCTTCACGGATCTTCTGGCCCGGTGCGGTATAAGCCACACGAGCAACAGCATGATTCATGTCAACCCGGAAGACAACCAACTCACCGAGGTAAGTCGAGTTGCTTCGGTGGACATACATGCGTGAGTTGTTAGCGATCCGGTCATTTGTACCAAGATTGATCTTAACGAGAAGATCACCCGTGTTTGGATCTGTGCGGACTTCATCGATCCGGCCGCTAATTGGTGGGCCTGAAATTTCCGTGGCAGTATTGCTTGTGGCAAATGTTGCTGACGATCCTGGGTTATCCACAAGGCGACGGACTTCTTCGAGCTGTTCTTGGAGTGCTCGTTTGACCTGCTCGTACACAATGACCTGGCTCTCAAGATCGCCAAGTTGTTTTTCGAGATCGATTTTTTCATCGAGGTAGTTCCGCTCAGCCAATCGAAGTCTGCTCAACTCGTCTTTGTAGTCAGCAATGATGTTTGCCTGGGTCTCGGTGGTCACACCGAGCTGGGCGATCTTTGAGGTGATTGAAACACGCTCTGATTCCGCTTGACGCATACCAATACGCAACTCAGAGTTGGCGGCTTCTAATCGGCGGGTGTTCGAATCTCTTGATGCAAGCTCGTCCTGAAGACGAATTTTGTCTTCTTCGAGCGTTGCATGGGCTTGAGACTGGATACCTTTGTATGTTTGGTACCCATCTTCTGCTGACTGGGCCCTCGCCAGAGCACTATCGTAATCCGCGAGGATCCGATCGGCGTTTACAGAAAATGAGATCGCTAGAGCCGCCATCATGATGCTTAGAACTGCGGCGAATAGGACAAAGACCTTGGTGAGAATATGCACGCTCGACTCCTAGAAAATCGTGTCGTTTCAAACACCCCGCAACCGTCGCGGGGGCTCGTATGGGAATGCTAGTGTAGCCCCTTTTCGACCCGTGTGGGGCCTATGCCTCCCACAGGCCCGTCATTCGCGCACTACGGGGTGCGCTCCACGCTATACGCCCTCTGAGAGCATGGGTTCCACTTCATTGACCTTCCCCTAGAATCTCTAATATCGCCCCTGCACTCGCCGCCCGAACTTGTGCTAGCTCGTCTTCCAACATCCCTTCGAGTTTGGGTAGGTGCTCTGCCCGACCGGTGCGGCCATACACCAGAGCCGCTTGGGCACGGATTACAGGATTAGGTCTCTCAGCGAACTCATCAGCTATAAAGCCGCCTTCTCTGAGCCCCAGTTTGGCCAGTGCCCCCGCAACAGCCAATCGGACCTCTGCGGGCATCTGGCGTTCGCTGTTCTCATCTACCAAGTAGATCAACTGGTCGATCGCTCCGCGGTCCTGGATTTCACCAATAATCTGAACAGCCAATGCAGTAGCCTCAAGTTCCTCGGGTCTCGATGGATACAACGCGCTCCGCACCGCGTCGAGACTCTCTGAGTCCCCGAGTTTGATCATGGCTTCGGCGATCTGCAAGCGGAACAGCTGTCGGCGTACCGGAGCCGTTTGACCCCATGGCCGCCCGCCCGCTTGTCGAAGCAGCGGGATAGCCGAAGAGTTTCCAAGTTCGCCAAGCACATAGGCGGCGTGCGAGCTCACACGGATGTCTGCTGATTCAAGCAACATGACTGCCAATGGCGTGATGTCAATATTCTCGCTGTTTAAACTATGAATCTTCACTGTTGCAAAGATCGCCGAAGCTCGCACAAAAGGCGACGAATCGTTCAATAACCCGTCGAGCATCGGAGAGAGATCGCTGAGCCTTTGTTTCCCCGCCACCATCGCGGCCACGGATCGAACACCCGCGTTGGGATCAGATAAACCTAACGCCGCGACGGATTCAAGCGAATCGGTATGGCCCTGAAGTGCTTCGAGCGCGTTTGCCCGGGTTTCCGGGTTTACATCAGTCGACAACTCCAGCAATGCCTGCACCGCTTCAAACTTCAGTTCTCGGCGAGACCGGCCGGTCTGCACAGCCCTTTGATTCCCCCTTGTAGAACTGGCTGCTTGGGACGAATCGCGTTGAGCTGTTTGCCCTGAACCTGACGAGCACCCCAATAAGGCCCCACAGATCAAAGCGAACAATGGCACCGATATACACAAGTTTTTTGATTCTTTCATCTAGAGTCCTTGTCGATTTTAAAGGAGATTCAATACACCTACACATCGGCGTCCAGCACCGGTTCGCTTCGTTTTTGCAGAAAGCTCAAAATCAGTCCTAATCCGGTCAACCCGAGCATACTCCACCCAAATACGCCTCTAAACCATTCTAGAGCCATATTTAAATCTCCTGAACCGAGTTCCACGCTCGCATTGAGGTACCCACTCATTGGGTCCTCTCGATCAACCATACTTAGTCTTTCCTCCACAACCGCCCCGCGGCGATCGATCACGCACGACACTCCAGTATTTGCACACCGAACCATCGGTGTGCCGAGTTCAATACATCGCCAGCGAGCCGTGAGCATATGAGTCCTTCTTGATGGATCCCAGCTCCCGAACCAGCCGTCATTGGTGATATTGACCAGGATATCTGCTATCCGCTCTCCCTGATCGAACACCAGATCTTGGCACACATTTGATACAGTTGCTTCAAAGCAAATCGGTGTTCCGATACGAATTTCACCACGCTTTACAGGCACATTTAGTACCATTGGTTCTTGACCTGCTGACAAAATAAACTCCATCCCAGTCGCCCCCAGGCCAAGAAGTTGTTTTTCGAGCCATTCCCACTTTGAGATCACAGGCATCACCTCGCCGAATGGCGTCAGATGCATTTTGTTGTACCATTTCGGATCAATCTCACCATTGGCTACTGAGAACACGCTGTTGTACATGCCGTCGTTTGAGTAGGTCACCCATTCTTGATCGTCCCGTTCAATCTTCAAGTTTTCAAAGGCAACAGAACCCACAACCATTGGAATATCAAGATTTCTTTGCATCACAAGAAACTCATCAACGATTGTGGTCGCCGGGATCAACTCTGGCAGGCCCCACACACCTGGGGCATCATCGATATGCCGAGGTCGTAAATCCCATGTAAACCCATTCTCCCGTTCGTGTTGAAGAGAGATTGGATCAAATGTCCAGCCGGGAACGAACCCTTCTGGCCACACTATAAAATCTGGGGTTCGTTCTGAATCACGGGCACTGGCGATGGTCAACTCGCGCAGCATCATCCAGTCCACATATCTCTGGCGATCCGTCCAATCCATCCGGTTGTCTTGGGGGATATTTGGCTGAACAATCCCGACTGTGACTGTTCGTTGCTCACCAGTGTCAGATTCTAATCCGATAATCCCTAGAACTATCCAGAGGCCAAGCACTCCCGATGCACTCAAGCTACGAGAAATAAAGCCATCGCCTCGGACAAAGCCCCAAAGCTGCCAACCAAAGATTACTGCAAGAAATCCGACCAAGTGCACCCCACCAATGGCCGCTGGACCCGCGAGTATTTGCCCGGGCGAGTCAATCAATGGATGCGAAGACAAGTACCACGGGTACCCACTGAGAGCCACCGTACCTCGTAAGAACTCAATCCCAACCCATGCCACTGGGAGCACGATCCACGCTTTGCCGAAATACTGACATAACCGAGCCCCGGTCCACACAAAGAGCCAGACAAAGAATACGAGATAAACCATCAGAAATGGGGTGCCGATCTTGGTGACCCCCCACATCCATTGGTGGGTCCAGAGCCATGCCGGGAGTACTCCCAGCCCGGCATAGACCGCTGCTCGGCTCGGATGGGTCACTGGATTTTCTGCAACAACCATAAGTGGGATCGGGATCAGAATCGAAAGCCACCACACCCCATTACTCTCGAAGAATGGGAATGCCAGAACAAGAAACAAAGCACTCAGCAGACCGCATGACATCGCTCGAACGCGAGGATACCTCTGAGTCCATTTGAGCAAGGCCATAGTATTTGAATGCAATCGAATCACATCCCAGCGTAGTCAATCAACCGCGCCAGTTCGCTCCGGAGTTCATGACGATGGACAACACGGTCCACCATCCCGCGTTCTTGCAAGAACTCTGCACGCTGGAATCCATCAGGCAAATCCTGTCGGATTGTCTGGCGGATGACTCGAGGACCCGCAAAGCCGATCAAGGCTTTGGGCTCGGCGATATGGAAATCTCCGAGCATGGCAAACGAGGCGGTCACGCCGCCGGTGGTTGGATCGGTCAGGACTGAGATGAATAACCCACCCGCGTCATCATGGCGGGCGAGGGCCGCGGATGTTTTGGCCATCTGCATCAGGCTCAAGCCGGCCTCTTGCATACGGGCACCGCCGGAACATGACACGATTATTAGTGGGAGGCCTTCAGCCGTCGCGTGCTCGATTGCACGCGTGAGCATCTCGCCGACAACAGAGCCCATTGATCCCATCAAGAATGTGAGATCCAGGCATGCGAGCATCGCAGGACGACCTTTGATAAAGCATGTGCCGGCCTGGCAGCCTTCTTTCTGGCCGGTTTTTTTCTGTTCAGCTTTGATGCGATCAGGGTATTTTTTGAGATCCACAAAGTTCAATGGATCAGTTGCCCTGAGATCGGTGAACATCGGTACAAAGGTATCGGCATCGGTCAGTTGTTCGATGCGTTGGAGAGCTGAGATTCGGTAGTGATGGCTGCAATCTGGGCACACATGCATGTTGGCTTCCATCTGCCGACGATAAATCATCGTCGAGCATGATGGGCAACGCAGCCAGAGCCCTTCGGGGATCCCCCGCCGGCTCTTTGACTTTGTCTTTTGCACGCTATGTGTTGCAATTTGGCTCATACTGGTATCCTTTGTCTACCGAGGGGAGCGATTTCATCAATCACTCCTCGCGGCTCACCAATGGCTATTTTAGGCAATTTTTGTCTTCCGTGCACAATGAGTGTCAACCACTTCTTTATCTAATGAAAACGACTCTAGCGTGGGCGAACTGCTGTGATACTCCCAGACATCCGACAACGGCTTCTGGTCCAGCCAGCACTTAAGCACTGACCACGCGTAAGGCCTGAGTACCAGACCCACTGTTGGGTGTTCTGACTTGAGTTTCCGCAGGTTTTTGAAGAGTTGAGCAACAACTCGCTCTTGAACCGCTTCGAGTGATTCCCCATCTGGCGGGGCAACCGTTCCAGGCTGAGCGATCCATTGGCTGTACACGCTTGGGAATCGGTCTTCAAGATCGTTGCGGAGTACGCCTTCCCACAATCCGAGATCCAACTCGCGAAGATTCTCGCTTGCTTTAAACTTGATCTCGTTTGAGCCGGCCATTATCCGGGCACACTGCATCGATATGTCTGATGGGCCACAGAAAATAGTGGACATATGGGAACACAGCTCGTTAATATCTGTTTTCAGTTGGATCGCACTGGAAAGATTTACCAACGACTCTTCACTGGGCGGCAGATCTGTCACACCGCATAGACGATCTTGATCATCCCATCCGGTTGAACATGCTTTGAGCAAAATGATTGTGTAACGAGATGGCTTGGGCATGGATCCGTCCTGGGCCTCAGATTGAACGAACGATTCAACCGGTGGGACCACTGTAGCACATCATCGACCGCATCGAGTATTTCTCATGAGCGAGCGTGACAATCGACCTTTGTAAGCACTTGCAAACAAGGAGGTTTGGTGATCGTATCAGCCACGCAATGTACGGATGATCTCGCCCCACTGATCCCTTGGTTTTCCATAGATCGCAGAACCCGCAATCAGCAGATCAAACCCCGCTTGTCGAGCGAGCCCCGCAGTCTCAAGTCCAATCCCCCCATCTATTTCCAATCTCTGATCATCCCGCAGCATCGGAGCAATCCGCCGGCCTTTTTCCAGCACCTCAGGAATAAACGCCTGCCCCCCAAACCCAGGATTCACACTCATCACAAGCACCAGATCAAACGCATCCACCACAGGCAGCACCCGTTCTATATCCGTCGGCGGATTGATCACAATCCCCGTATGCACACCCAGATCCCCGATTACGCCACACAAGTCCCGCGCGTGCTGTTCAGATTCGCACACCTCAATATGAAAACTCAGCAGGTTCGCCCCAGCATCTGCGAATGACTTGAAATACGCCCCCGGATCCGACACCATCAGATGCACATCCAGATACGCCTCGGGAAGCGCTTTCGACAACGACTCCACCACCGCCGGACCCATCGAGAGATTCGGGACAAAGTGCCCGTCCATGATGTCCACATGCAGCAAATCCCCTCCCGCTTGGAGCGACGCCAAAGCATCATCGGCAAGGTTGGCAAAGTCCGCGGCCAGAATAGAGGGCGCGATCAACGGTGTATCAGGTTTGGCAGAGATCGGATCAATCATGCCCCACTCTAGTGCCCCGCACCATCGGGAGCAGTAGGATACAGAATCACTTTGGATACATTCATTCCAAATGAGCCTGTATAAATCAGGAGGAGCCCCCGATGCCGACAGCCACCGCACTCTCAGCCCAGCTCGAATCCATCGGCCAATCCGCCCTCGCCAAATACATCGCAGGCGTTCAAGGCGACGGAGCAGACCTCCTCTTCAACGAGCTCCAACAGTTCGACCTCGACGACATCGCCCAGTACATCAACACCTACGGCCCAAGCTTTCAGCCCACCCCACCAGCCGACACCATCGCCCCCGCCCCCTACTTCGCGCTCAACGACAAAAGCTGGGACCGAGTAACCTACCAGAAAAAAGGTGAAGAACTCATCGCCGCAGGCAAGGTCGGCTGCTTCACCGTCGCCGGCGGTCAAGGTTCAAGGTTGGGCTACGAAGGGCCAAAGGGCTGCTACCCAACCTCGTGTGTCACAGACAAATCACTCTTCGAAATGTTCGCCCAAACCATCTACGCCAATGAACGCAAGTACAACGCGATCATCCCCTGGTACATCATGACCAGCCCGCTTAACCATGAGCAGACCGTTGCTTTCTTTGAAAGCCACGCCCACTTCGGGCTCGACCCAAAGAACATCAAATTCTTCCAGCAAGGCGTCATGCCCAGCTTCGATGCGTCAACCGGCGATCTCCTCCTGAGTGACCCCGCGCACCTCGCCACCAACCCCGACGGCCACGGCGGCGCCTACAAAGCACTCCATGTTTCGGGCGCACTCGAAGACATGATCGCCCGAGGAGTCGAGCACCTGAGCTACTTCCAAGTCGACAATCCGAATGCCAAGATCATCGACCCTATTTTCATAGGCCTCCACGCCCACTCCCCTGAATCCTCCGGAGAGTTCAGTTCCAAGATGGTCGCCAAAGCACACGCACACGAAAAAGTCGGTGTCTTCTGCCGCATCGGGGACACCTTGTCGGTTGTTGAATACTCTGATCTCCCCCAAGAACTCGCCGAGATGACCAACGAGAGCGACGAACTCATGTTCAACGCCGGGTCCATCGCGATCCACGCGATCTCCATCGCCTTCATCAACAAAATCGCCACTGATCCGAGCTACGCTCTCCCATTCCACAGAGCCGTCAAAAAGGTCGCCCATTTCGATCCCGCGACTGGCCTTCATGTCGATCCACCAGAACCTAATGCCATCAAGCTCGAACAGTTCGTCTTCGACGCCATCGCCCTTGCCGACCGCTCGATCGTCGTCGAAACCGACCGCGTAGAAGAGTTTGCCCCCGTCAAAAACTCCACAGGCCCAGACTCTATCGAAACTTCTAAACAGCTTCAATCCCAACGCGCCGCCAACTGGCTCGCTGCAAACGGCGTCACCATACCAACCAACACCGACGGCTCTGTCAATGCCGCCATCGAACTTTCCCCACTCACTGCGCTCTGCAATGATGACCTCAAAGGCCAAGACCTCCCCGAATCCATCGAACCCGGCGCGAGCATTCAGCTGTGAGCGAATACCCCATCCCAGACGACCGATTCGCGCAACTCCCCCAATCCCTTCAAGCCAAATCCAAACACATGACCCTCGGCAACAATGTCCCCGCATTGGTCATCCACCCCGACTTTGATAAACCAACCCAATCCCCCCGCCCCTGGGTCCTCTGGATCCACGGCCGCACCGTCCACAAAGAACTCGACCCCGGACGCTACAACCGCTGGGTCCGCGCAGGCATTGGGGCCGTCGCCATCGACCTCCCAGGACACGGCGAACGCTACACTGAAGACGGACACTCCCCCACCCAAACCGTCCACAACCTCACCCAGTGCGTCTCCGAAATCCCCGCCATTCTTGAATCCATCGCAGACCTCAACATCTTCGACACGACCAAATCCGCCATCGGAGGCATGTCCGCTGGAGGCATGGTCACCTGCCGAGCCCTCTGCAACGACCACAACTTTCTAGGCGCATCAATAGAATGCACCACCGGCGACCTCCTTGGCCTTTACTTCCCAACCAGCCCTTCTGAAAACAGCCTCTCACGCATCCACCACGATCGCGCCGAGGTCCAAGCCATCGACACCCCAACCCACCTCCAAAGCTTCAAACCAATCCCCCTCCTCGCCATGCACAATAAGGGCGACACAATCATCCCCTACCAATCCCAATCCGATTTCATCCAAACCCTCCGCTCCAACTACATCATCAAAAACGCCAATCCCAACCTCATCGACTTCATCACCTACGACAACACCGGAGCCATCCAAGAGCACGCCGGGTTTGGCAAATACGCCGCCGATGCCAAAGATCAACAACTCGCGTTCTTCAAAGGCCTGTTCGGGCTCGACTCCTGATCACCTAAATCGAGTACAGTGTCCACAATGCCCAAACTCTTCAAAAACCTCGACAAGCCAAAGGAAGTCTTCGCTTGGGGTCTCTACGACTTGGCCAATCAATCGTTCACGCTGCTGATTATCACGCTGCTCTTTCCGATCTATTTTAAGACTGTGGCCGTGGGCGATGAGCAGCGAGGCGACTCTCTCTGGTCCATCGGGGTTTCTGCTGCCCTCCTCATTGTCGTTCTCCTGTCCCCCTTTGTTGGCACCTATGCCGACGCCCGCGCCAAACGCAAACAGATTCTCATGATCACCGGGACTATTTGCTCGCTGCTCACAATTTCCATGGTCTTCATCGCCCCGGGCCAATGGTGGCTCGGGCTCACCCTCTTTATCCCCGCCAACATCTGCTACCAGCTCGGAGAGAACCTCCTGGCCAGCTTTCTCCCCGCACTCTCAACGCCTCGCACCATCGGCCGAGTCTCCGCCATCGGATGGGCGATGGGCTATCTCGGATCGCTCCTCCTCCTCCTCTGCGTCATCACCGGCGTCAAACTCTTCGGCTGGTCCGACACCATCCACTGGAAATGGTTTTTCATCCTCGCAGGACTCTGGTTCTTCGTCTGGATGATCCCCGCAGGAATCGTCCTCCACGAACCCAAACACGAACAACCCGAATCACAAACCACAGGCCTCAAACTCGCCATCGAACGCCTCATCGCCACACTCAAAGAAGCCTCCCACTTCAACCAGCTCACCCGCTTCCTCATCGCCTTCTTCATCTACGGGCTGGGCGTCCAAACCATGATCGCCTTCGCCGCCATCATCGCAATGGACTTTGGTCTCGTCAAAATGGACCTCTTCATTTTCACCCTCCAAATCGCCGTCACCGCTGGCATCACCGCCATTGTGGTTTCCCGCTACCAAGACCGCATCGGTGTCAAACCCACCATCAGTATCTTCCTCATCGTCTGGATGCTCAGTACTGGTGCCCTCTTTGCCGCCAAGGTCTCCGGTGCCGTCTCGGGGGGCAACCAATGGATCTTTTGGGTCATCGGCAATGGCATCGGGATCGGCCTTGGTGGCATCGGCCCCTCCAGCCGAGCAATGGTCGGGCTCTTCGCCCCCCAGCGGCGAGTTGGAGAGTTCTTCGGGCTCTGGGGCATGACCTACAAACTCGCCGGAGCAGTCGGGGTGCTCTCGTTTGGTCAGGTCAAAGCCTGGATCGGCGATGCCCAAGCCCTCGCCCTCCTGACCTCCTTCTTCGCCGGAGGCCTCCTCGTTCTCCTCACCGTAAAGGTCCCCAAAGGCATCCGGGCCGCCAAACAGGCCGATCGCCAAGCCCGCAAAAACAACGGCGTATGATCCACACATGAGTGCCATCGATACCAAAGAATCCGACCAGCAACGCCCCATATGGGCCTACCCCGACGAGAACGGCCGCTACGGCGACTTCGGAGGCGTCTATGTCCCCGAAACCCTCCACGCCGCGCTAACACAACTCTCGGACATTTACCAGCAAGTCCAGAGCGACCGACCCTTCTGGGACCGCCTCGACGACCTCAACCGCCTCTATGTCGGCCGGCCCACCCCCCTCTACCGCGCCCCGGGCTTGTCACGTCGCGCCCGCCAAATGAAAACAGACGCCAACCTCGGCGCCACCATCTGGCTCAAACGCGAAGACCTCGCCCACACCGGCGCCCACAAAATCAACAACACCCTCGGCCAAGCACTCCTCACCAAAAAAATGAAGAAGTCCCGCGTCATCGCAGAAACCGGCGCCGGACAGCACGGCGTAGCCACCGCCACGGCCTGCGCCCACCTCGGACTCAAATGCGAAATCTACATGGGCTCCGAAGACATCCGTCGCCAGCACCTCAATGTCGTCCGCATGAAAATGCTCGGCGCCAAGGTCAACCCCGTTGACTCAGGATCCAAAACACTCAAAGACGCCACCAACGAAGCGATGCGCGACTGGATGGGCTCGGTCGACGACACCCACTACATCCTCGGCTCCGTAGTCGGACCACACCCCTTCCCCATGATCGTCCGCGATTTCCAATCCATCATCGGACGCGAAACCAAAGCCCAATCCCTCCGCAACTTCGGAGGCATGCCAGACACCATCGTCGCCTGTGTCGGAGGCGGCTCAAACGCCGCCGGGATCTTCTACCCATTTGTCGGCGAAGAAGATGTCAAAATGATCGGCGTCGAAGCCGGCGGACGATCAAACGAAAAAGGCGACCACGCCGCCCCCCTCAGCCAAGGAAAGCCCGGCGTCCTCCACGGCTCGATGAGCTATGTACTCCAAGACGAGTTCGGGCAAACTCAAGATGTCCACTCCTGCTCTGCCGGGCTCGACTACCCCGGAGTCGGCCCAGAACACAGCTTCTGGAAGGACCAAGGCCGCGTCCAGTACACCTCCGTCACCGACGAGCAGGCCCTCGAAGCGTTCCTCTGGTGCTGCCGCGACGAAGGCATCATCCCCGCCCTCGAATCTTCGCACGCCGTCGCCCACGCGGTTGTCCTCGCATCCACAATGCCCAAGGACACCAATCTCATCATCAACCTCTCGGGACGAGGTGATAAAGATGTCGAAGAAGCTTCAAGACTCCTCGGTGACAAGATCCGTTAGTCATCTTTGATCAGCGAACTGGACGGGTCGCAATTGATAGCAAGGGGCGAGTAATCCGCTCAAACCGACTGCTCATCCAGGTAAGCACACCAAAGAGCGTCCGCACCCGTAGTCGCATACGCAGCCTGCGTAACTGAACATCATCTGGCTCATGCCGCATGGCTTGTGTCAACCAGTAGCGTGCTCTGATGTACTGTCCTTGTTGGTAGTAAGCCAGAACAAGGTTGTGCATTGCCGGAACAAAGATTGGCCTGAACTCGAGTGATTTTTTTGCAGCATCAATTCCCGATTCGAAGTCGCCATTTTGGAGTGCTGACACGCTCAGTCCATGGAACGCTTTGTGCGAGGCGGGGGCAATTCCCAAAAGTATCATATAAACTCGGGTTGCCTGCTTGAGCATCCCAGCTTCCACAAGTATCCGGCCCAGTTCTTCAAGTTCGTCTTCATCATGCTCTACAACTGGCGACTTGGGAATAAGCGAGTGGCCGTCTGATTTTGTATCAACTGAGTCTCGTAACACTTTAATTTCTACAGAACCAATTTCATCATTCTTTATTCGTTCCAGCTTGCCTAGCTCTTTATTTAGTAAGTCCCGGATTCGGGGCATATCTTCGTCACGCCCACGCTGAAGAAGTGTTTTGGCCAATCGCGCTCGAGCGGTTGAATAATCTTTGTCAATCCTGAGTACTACATCGAAGTGAACCAAAGCGTCTGGAAGCCGGCCTTCAATTTCGGCGAGTTCCGCGAGCGAGAAGTGTGCGTCTGCGTTGTCCGGAAACAGCTCCAGGACGCGCCGAAATTTTTCACCCGCTTCGGTGTAGCGATGCATATCCACGAGCAGATCGCCAAGATCCAGCAATGTTTCCGGATCACCTGGGTCAACTCTTAGTTCCTGAAGATAGAGCTGCCTTGATCGTTCGAGTCTCCCGAGTCGAGCGTATGCACTGGCGAGATGGGCCCGCACCCGAGGCTGTCCCGGGTCGAGCCGCGCAGCTTCACGCAGGCACCATACAGCACGCTCATGATGCTCGGCGCGCTGCAGTGTTTCGCCCATCACGGCGTACAACTCGGGGTACTCAGGATCAATCTGCTGCCCCAAGTAAAAAGCTTCTTCGGCCTCTTCGTATTTTTTGAGATCGGTAAGTGCTTCGATTCGGTGTACCACAATGGCAACATTCATAGGTTCAATTTTTTCAGCCTCATCCAACCAAACCAATGCCATTTCTGGTTTCAAAGCTCGGATTAGATTCACTCCCACCAAAAGTGTTGAGTTGGCATCAGGAGAAGCATGCTCAACATGGAGTTTGGAGCACTGGACGAAAGCATCGGCGGCCGCATCGTATCGGCCTGCAGCTTCGAGAGTTAGGCCAAGGTTAAACTGCCACTCGGCCTGATATGGGTTCAATGACAACGCTTGACGGAGTTCGTTCTCTGCCTCGTCCCATCGCCCGGCATCGTAATGCTCATGTGCGAGATCTACATGATGTTCGGCATCAACCCAATCATTCATTCGTTCCAGCCATTGTCCTTTCAGCCACGCAGAGGGAAATCCCTGGCTTGTGGCGTACCTCAACTCCCAAATCCTAACCGCTGAGACCTACAAACTCAATACTCTGCACTCTCGCAGCCCTGTTTTGATCGACAAACTGGCCCCAATAGCGTAAAATTGCCGACCAATAACATCGGAACACAATGGATTTCACCATTCAATCCACAAATCGACGCCTTTCTACGCTCACAACGCTCTGTGGCGTCTGCTGTTTGCTTGCCTCGTGTTCGAATCAGAAAGAGAGCGATTGGTTTCAGTTTGGAAAGAATACCCCACCTGTTGAAGTAAAAACCGAAGAAACAACTCCAAACGAGACGGCACTAGATCCTGTCGTTCAACCAGTCGAAACGCCAATTGCAGAACCCAAGCCTGAGCCCCTAGAAGACCCTGTTGTTACGCTTCCAAAAGAAAATGTAGATGAAATCGTCCTTCTCTACCGCAGGCTCCATGTAGAACTGGAGCCTTCAGCCAGATCTCAACTTATTGTCGAGCTTTTGAGCGATTCCAGAGAGCGTGTGCGTTTACTAGGATTCGACCTGGCATCGCGTGATCTATCCGCTGGGACAACACTGAGCGATGAAGCAGCCAATGCGGCCGTCCATCTCTTGAGTGACCCTCTACCCAGTGTCCGCAATGGATCGGCACATTTGATCACCCGGCTGGCACTCCCCGACGCGATGATTCTACTAACCGAGGCACTCGGTGCTGAATCTGACCCAACAGTCGCAGAGTCTTTGCTCAGAGGGATTGAGCGTTGGCCGAGTCCACAAGCACGCAGAGATGTGCTTCGGTGGTATCAGTCGACTGGTGCTGTCCGTGACGCTGCTGCAAATGCGGCTTGGGGCCTTGCTGATCTGAATCTGTGGGTTGATGAAACCGACACCTCTGTTATGCAATCAGTCTACCGATCAATTCCTGATACTGAGTTAACGGATGCTGATCTCAAGCTCATTGCTGTGACTGGTACGAACTTAGATGTAGACCGGATAATTTCCCTGGTTCGTGATCCTGGAAATCCAGATCGACTTACTGCTGCAAATGCACTGACTTTCACCCCGCGAGGAGTGGATCCTCTCATCGACTTGGCCTCCAACAATCCTGAGTTCTCGCCGGCAGCAGCCGCTGGGATTGAGAATCACCGACTGAATCCCGAGGGGATACATCGACTCGCTGCACTCAAGTGGACTGATGACCAGGCACGGATCGATTCACTGGTCAATGCATGTGCACGACTGGACCATCAGCAGCTATCCGATGCGGTTCGGCTTGCGCGAACCGACAACTCGATAAGCGACGAACTCTCTATCCGGTTGCTCAGCCTGCTTATATCAGGCCCCCAAATTCTGTCTCCCAGGACAGCCCCGGGCGTAATCCTGCTTGCTGAGCTTGAGCTCATTAACCAGCGTCCCGACCGCGCACTCGAGATTCTTTCACTTCTTCCGGCGACCGGGATCGATCCAGCAAGTACATTCCGAGCCACTCACATTAGGGCCACCGCACACATTCTAATTGCGGAGTTTGAGCAAGCAGCAGCTCTTACTCTGGATCCGGATACTTGGATGGGCGCACTGACAATCTTTGATGATCAATCCGCACATCCCGCCATCGCTCATCAGATCGTCAACCGCTCAGTCGAGCTCTCAGTTGAGCAACAGCAGGTCATCGACGCGATCATTTCGTCAATCCCACCTGCTCCAAATGAGAGCCCTACCCCTCCAGCGGAGCAACCATGATGATTCTGCCCCCTGGGACCCCATAGTGAACGAACAATCTGCCTTCCTGTACCCCTAGCAACTCCCGACCCACAAGACTACCATACACACCGTTCCAACAGACCCTACTTAGGACATAATCGCTATGACAAGAGATGAGATACTCGACACTATCCGCGAAATCCTCGTTGATGCACTGGCCGTCGATGATGATGAAGTGATCCCTTCGGCAACGCTCATAGGCGATCTCGGTGCCGAATCAATCGACATCCTTGATATCACCTTCAAACTCGAGCAAGAGTTCGGTTTCAAAATTGCTCAGGGCGAGCTCTTTCCAGAAGGAATCACGCAGGACCCTGACTATGTACAAGATGGCAAAGTCAGTCCAAAGGGGCTCGAACTGCTCAAAGAGCGAGGCCCCCACTTTGACATGGCTGCTCTTGAGGCTGATCCTTCGGTTGAAAATGTCAGACAGATCTTTACCGTTGAAGCGTTGATCAATTTTTGTGAACAGAAGCTCCAAGCCGCCTGATCATTGAATCCATAAGCCACCATATCGAGGGAACTCCATGCGATGGATGTGGATTGATCGAATAATTGAACTTGTGCCAGAAGATCGCCTTGTCGCGATCAAGCATATTTCAATGGCCGAAGACCACATCCACGACCATTTTTCCGCTACACCGAACCGTAAACCACTCCCGATCATGCCGATGTCCCTGATTGTTGAGGGCATGGCTCAATCTGCGGGGATCCTTGTCGGTCACGCAAGTGACTTCAAAGAAAAAGTAGTGCTCGCCAAAGTCACCAAAGCATCACTCACCAAAGATCCCACTCCAGGCTGCACCCTCCGCTATACCGCTGTCATTGAACGCCTTAATGAGAATGGGGCCTCAACCAAAGGTACTATCGATCTGTACGAACCCGAGACCAGTTATCGGGACAGAGCACCCGCTCAACCCGAACGAATCGGAGAGATCAACCTCATATTCTCGCATCTTGATCGCAATTCCGCCGGCACGCAGTACCCTAAAGAGAACTTTGTGTTTAGTGATTCATTCCGGACCATGCTTCGAACCAGTGGCATTGAATCATCGTTCTAAATCACATATGACCTATACTTGCCCAAGAAGTACAAGACCCGACATCAGGAGAACAGCCATGGCAACCTCAAAAACCAAGATATCACTCCTATTAATCGCTACGGTCTTTGCTGCGACAGCCATGACAGCATGTACACATACAGCTGTGGATCGCACCAAGCGTCGCCCACATACCGCTATGCGGGGGGTTGCTTACAAGAAGCTTATCCTCACCCTCAACGAGGCCAACGCACTCTCATACCGTGCCGAAGAACATGCTGAAATGCTGTATGCTTCTGATGAAGTTGACGACAAGACTAAAGAAAAAGCCATGCGACTCGTAGACGACTCGAAGGCTTTCGCTGATGATATCGAATGGTCACTTGCAAACAACCAACGCATGACCTGGCACCGCAGTGAGATGAACCACCTGTGGAACAAGTTCAAGAGTTTGTACCCTGAAGACAAGTCGTACGCCAAAGACTACGCAAAGTGGTCGATCCGAAAACCCACCCCAAAGCTGCGTCTCAAGTTCAACTACGATGACAACTATGGCATCGAGAAAACCAAGCCTCGCTGGGACGACCTGCAACCGGTCATCCGTGAGTTCTACGAAACCGGAGAATAAAACTCTTCGCCTTAAATCGAAAACTAAAGCCGTCAGCACAATGCTTTGTGCTGACGGTTGTGTTTTTGATCATTTGCCATTGTGCCAATCACATCATAGTGTTTGCGTCACGGGCCTTTCGGCTGGTGACTTTGGCATGATTTAATGCATTGGTGTAGTCTGGCGATGACTGCAAGCTGTAACGGAGAACCGTATCACCGAGCATGATTTCGTCACCCTCATTGAGTAGCGTTTCGGTCGTGACTTCCTCCCCATTGACCAACAAAGCATTCATTGATTTCATGGGGGCAACCACATGATTTGGGTCTGAGAATCGAATTACTGCGTGCTTCCGGCTGACCTTCATGTCCATAATTTGGATGTCACGAGATGGATCGCGGCCAAGTGACAAAGGACGGCTAGCGATTTCAAAGCTTGCCCCAGCCTGATCGCCTGTCATGATAGTGATATTTGCCATAGTAATTCCTTTTGCTTCAACGCCCTGTGCGCCATCAATCGAGAGGTAATCGAATCGGATACGCTTTATACTGTATCCGTTTTCGTGCTCTAGTCTACAGTAATCCACGCGATTAAGCATGAAGGATCATCCAATTTTTCACTACTATAAAGGCATATTTCAACCCCCTCGTTTAAATAGACAACCATATCCTGTTTATTTTTCTCTCATAGAGAATGGCACTGATTTAACCAAACCTGCTCCTTTTTCACAATCTGAATGCTCGATTTTGAAGTCGATTTTAGTAAATGACAGTTGAATACAACTCGCGTGAGAGGTTGCGGGGGCATCCCATGCATTTTACTACAGGTTACCGCAGAAACTTCTTAAACTTTCATGTAGGCCGCTTGTACTTGGCCTCATTAATTGGATAGTTCATCGTACAAGACATGCTCGGTCCAGCTCTCTTTGAAAGCCCCTTGCGCTATAATCTAGAATGCAACGAAGAGCAGCAATAATTTGCGCACTACGAACTCCTGTTGGCCGCTTTGGCGGCTCATTGTCATCAATCCGACCCGACGATCTGGCTGCACATGCTATCCGAGCCGTGGTGGATCGCTCAGGTATTGACGCCAGGCTCATTGATGATGTGTATTTCGGTGCCGCCAACCAGGCCGGGGAAGACAACCGGAATGTTGCGAGGATGGCTTCTCTGCTGGCGGGACTCCCGGCGAGCGTTCCGGGTTCGACCGTCAACCGACTTTGTGCATCCGGTCTTGATGCAATTAATATCGCTGCACGGATGATCGAAGCCGACCACGGCGATGTGTTTATTGCTGGCGGCGTTGAGTCGATGAGCAGAGCCCCATATGTCCTCAGCAAACCTGATGTCGCGTACGCTCGGAATCAACAACTTTACGACACATCCATCGGCTGGCGATTCATCAACCCCCGCCTCTCTGAACTCCATTCCCCGTATCCCATGGGTGAAACCGCAGAGAATGTCGCGCGAAAGTACCAGATTAGCCGGGACGATCAGGACCAGTTCGCGATGCAAAGCCAACAGAAATGGGCAGCCGCCAAGGAACGCGGATTTTTCAATGACGAGATCGTGCCCATTGAGATTCCACAGCGTAAAGAGGATCCGATCCTCTTTGACACAGATGAACATCCACGCCCAAGCACTACACTTGACAAACTCGCCAAACTCCGCCCAGCATTTGCCAGTGATGACCAAGGCACTGTGACTGCGGGTAACTCATCGGGCGTGAACGATGGTTCGGCGGCGCTCTTGATCGTCGAAGAACAGCGAGCCAAAGAACTAGGCCTCAAACCGCTCGCATTTGTTGGGGCCAGCGCCGCGGCCGGTGTTGATCCTGCGTTCATGGGGATCGGTCCCGTCTTTGCGATCCGCAAGGCACTCGAGCGTGCAAAGCTTGGACTCGATAACATCGATCTTATCGAACTTAACGAGGCGTTTGCCGCCCAGTCCATCGCGTGTGCTAGAGATCTCAATATCCCGGATGAGAAACTCAATGTCAATGGCGGTGCGATCGCCATCGGGCACCCGCTGGGTTGCAGCGGCGCACGGATTGCAACGACCTTGATTCATGAGATGATCCGCACTGATGCGGAGCGTGGGCTTGCTTCGTTGTGCGTAGGGGTCGGCCAGGGCCTCGCAACCGTCTTCGAGCGAGCCTAGTTTAGATCAACCCTCAGAAACAATCCGCTCGAACCCGCCTTTGAAGGCATCTACAAGGGCATCAATCTCGACTTCGGTCATCGGAGTTGATAGCGTCGCTGTGCAGGTGTTGATCAGCACAAAGCCCTCATCGAACATGTGATTGAGTAGCAGTTTGATTTGGCCATCTTGCTTTGGGGTGAGATACGCCTCACGAAAGTTGTGTGGTTCTCGTTCTTTCATATGAACACGGAACATTGAGCCGCCACCTGTCACACATGCTGTTATCCCGGACTCTGAAATGGCATTGGTAACACCAATGATCGCACGCTGGGCGAGAGCATTGAGGCGCTCAACCGACTGCTTATCGAACTTCTCCAGTGCTACAAAGCCCGCGGTGGTACTAATCGGATTTGCTGAGAAGGTACCCGAATGTGGGAATAAGAGTTTCTTTGATCGTGGGTTGAGGACATCCATGACATCGGATCGACCGGTGACTGCACCAATGGGAAAGCCGCCACCAATCATCTTCCCGAGCGCGGTTAGATCAGCAGTGATGCCGTACCGGGTCTGCAACCCGCTATATTCTGTGCGGAAAGTGATGACCTCGTCGAGTACAAGCAGCGAGCCGTTATTGGATGTCCATTCCCGGATCGCCGTCACAAACTCGGCCTCGGCGGGCCTGAGCCCGACCCGGTGCGGCATCAGATCAAGAAGCACACATGCCAGATCCGCTGCGTTCTCGTTGAGGATCGCGATCGCACGCTCCGGATCGTTGAATGGGATAATGACCACATCGTCGAGCGCTGAATCCGGAGTCCCATGGGCTAGGGGCACGCTTTTGGGTTGATCAATGTCCCCCCAGTTCTCGGGATTTGGTGATTGGCTGACTTCTGCATAGTCGTACCCGCCGTGGTACGCGCCCTCGACCTTGGCGATCTTTGGACGGCCTGTGAAGGCACGAGATGCCTTGAGTGCGACCATCAATGCCTCGGTGCCAGAGTTGACAAATCTTAGTTTTTCGAATCCGGGATTTCGATCACACAAAAGCTCCGCGTAACGGACTTCCATTTCCGTCGCCATCGTGAATGCCGATCCTTTGGCGAGTTGTTGAGATACGCTCTGGACGATCTCGGGGCACGCGTGTCCATGGATCAATGATGCCATGTTATTGGAGAAGTCGAGCCGCGTAACTCCTTCGATATCTGTGATCCGGCAGCCCGATCCGAAATCTGCATACGCGGGATGCGGATCACGCAGAACGGTATTCCTGCTCACCCCGCCTGGAAGAACTTTGGTTGCTCGGGCGTAAAGATCTGCACTTCGCGAGGTTTCGGTTGGGATACTCATGTCATGGATCTCATGGTTAATCTTTGATTGGCAAAAGCGGCGCACCGGTGCGTTGCTGGACATACTCGAAATCCACACCCGGGCTCAGTTCTACAACCCTGAACCCATCGGGCGTGACATCGACAACCGCAAGATCGGTGTAAATGCGATTGATAACTTGTTTCCCTGTGAGTGGGAATGTACATGAATCAACGAGTTTGGGATCGCCGTGCTTGGTGCAATGCTGGGTAATCACATACACAGATTTGACACCTGCAACAAGATCCATCGCGCCGCCAACCGCTGGGATAGCATCGGGTGCGCCGGTTGACCAGTTGGCCAGATCTCCGTCCTTTGAAACCTGCATCGCACCAAGCACACACAGGTCGATATGCCCGCCTCTGATCATTGCAAAGCTATCGGCATGGTGAAAAAATGCTGCCCCGGGGATAGCCGTTACATGACGCTTGCCCGCATTAATTAGTTCCGGATCACCCTTGCCCGGCTCGGGCGAAGGCCCCATGCCAAGCAATCCGTTCTCTGTATGGTAAATCAGTGTTCGTCCATCGGGAACAAACTTGGTGACCAGTTCTGGAATCCCGATACCGAGGTTGACATACGAACCGCTCGGGATGTCCTGCGCCAGGCGTTTGGCCATCTCGTCTCGGGTGCGTCCGACTACTGTGCTTTGCTCGCTCATGGATAAGACACTCCGGCTGCGACGAGTTCTGACTCAAACACTGGATTGGATACACCAACGACCCGGCTCACAAAGATGCCTGGGGTGACGATACTTTCGGGATCGATTTGCCCCGGTTCCACAACCTCATCGACCTGAACAATGGCGACCTTGGCCGCCATCGCCATAGGAGGACCAAAGTTGCGAGCGGTTTTGTTGTAGACCACATTGCCGAAGGTATCAGCAACCCGCCCTTTAATCAGAGCGAAATCCGCCTTGAGTCCGCGTTCAAGAAGATACTCCTGACCATCAAACTCTCGGCTCTCTTTCCCCTCACTCAGTGGCGTCCCCACCGCCGCCGGCGTGTAGAACCCAGGAATCCCCGCTCCTCCGGCGCGGATGCGTTCGGCGAGGGTTCCCTGAGGCACAAGCTCAAGCTCGGTCTTCCCGCTCCGGTAGAGATCAGGGAACACCGTCGAGTTGGCCGTGCGTGGGAAGGAACAGATGATCTTGGACACGCGCTCGGCCTTGAGCAACGCAGCCAGCCCGACCAATCCGCTCCCGGTGTTGTTACTCACAACCGTCAGATCTTTTGCGCCCTGATCAATAAGAGCATGGATCAGTTCGATCGGGCTGCCGGCTTCACCGAATCCGCCGATCATTACCACCGCACCGTCAAACACATCAGCGACGGCATCGGCAGCACTCTTGATTTGCTTGTTGATCATTATGATTCTTCTTTAACCAGACGATTGTAACTGAACAAGCCCGCTTCATCAAACAGAACACTGTCCTCGTAATCATCAAACCATGCCGCTTCAGGGTTTCGCCCAACGATACAGATTTTGCCCCGCTCAGACGCGTCCGCAGGATTCCGGAGGAGTTTGAGGATCACCACGCCGTTTTCGCTGCCCGCGAGTCCGGGGATGGGTTCGTTGGTGACCGCCACAACCTCGGTTTTGCCTTTGTAGTGTGTGATCGAGAGCTTGGCGTGGTTCTCAACCCCCGAGAGTCCTTTCTGGGACTCGTTAAGGATCCGCCAGGATTCTTCGATGGGGATGTTGAACGCTTTGTAGGCGACGATGTCCCGCCCGCAGAAGAAGTAGTGGTTGTCAGCACCGACGCGTTTCATCTCGCGCTGCATGATGCGGAGGGCGTCGGGATCGTCATTGATGTCTTTGATAATCGGCGTCTGGTTTTCAACGGTGATCCACCCGCGATCGAGAAGCCCACGCATTGCTCTTCCGGTCTCGGGAACCCATGCGAGGAAACCTTTATCATCCTTGATGTACTCGCCATCGTCGGATTTGGCAAGGAATTCGTCGGGATGCTCGAAGTGGACCATGAAGTGCATACCAACTTCCGGGTACGCAGCATGGAAGCCGTCGAGCATTGCGAAGAATGTATCGTCGAACCGCTGTGGATAGAACGCCATTTCCTTGGTGCCAACGCGAATGGACTCGATGCCGGCCTCTGCCAAAGCGGAGAACCACGCGGCGAGTTTGGCGTTGTTGAGGACCATTGGATCACCGCCCGAAAGCAGGATCTCGCGGAGTTTTTCTCGGCCGCAGTCTGGGTGACGCCCGCCATTTGATTCAACGGCATCGTTGAACGAGTTGATGTACGCAACGATCTCGGGAATCTTGGCCATCCCCTTCTTGGCGACGGTCCCGTCTGCCCGTTCGATTTCTTTGCGGGCGATCAGTTCTTCGCGGTAGCAGAAGCGGCAGTGGGCCGAGCATGTGGAGACGACATACATCAGTCCCATTTCGTATTTGTGGAGGAGCCCTTCGACAGGGGAGTAGTCCATCTGGTTGCCTGGATCTTCTGAGCCGGCGAGGTCAAGTGTTTCGTCGGGGCTGGCCTTGACGAGCTTCTGGATCGCGGGGCTGTTCTTCGCAAGCTCTGCAAAGTGCCGGGTGACCTTGACAGGCATCCGTTTTTCGACATCACGATTGCTATCTTTGAGCCCGCCGAGTTGGACGAGTTCGTCAGAGCTGTAGAGGGATTGAAGATCCTCGGGCGCGGTCCCTTTGAGGAACGGCGCGAGCCCATTGATAATCTCACGCTTGTGCGGGATATCTGTGACGGTCTCGAGAAAGGCCTGTTCTTTAGCTGTACGGGTGTATTCTTGCGAAACTGGCATGAACTAAGCTCCAAAAAGTGACGACTAATGACTAGACTGGCCTCGTAATGATATGAACACTAGACTTACGCGATTGTAACACACTGCCCACCGGAGTGCAAGCGATGTCGATACAAGATCTGATTGCTGAAAGTAGCGATCGGCTGACTCCAACTGAACGGCGAATCGCCGCCCTTGTTCTTGAGGATCCGACGCTCCTCGCATTTGGTACTGTATCGGACCTCGCCAATCGAGCCGACACCAGTAGGCCTTCTATCGTCAGATTCGCGACCAAGCTTGGGTTCGAGGGCTACACGGATCTGCAAAGCTGGATCCGCGATGAGTTATCACACCAACTATCTAGCCCCAGCCATCGGGTTCGACATCAGGACGGATCACTCGGACCCATCCGCGCTGCAATTGACAGCTCGATCCATGAAACCTTTGCCGCTCTTGATGAACGCCGACTGAAGGCTCTGGCTACCCCGATCGCCCAGGCAAAGAATGTCTGGATACTCTCTGGTGAAACCTCGATGGCTGGAGCGATCACTTTGCAGAGTGGCTTGTCCATGATCCGGCCCAATGTGATACTTGTAGAAGAGCATTCCACAGGGCGAGATCTGAGCAGTGCTTCAATGGGGGATGCAGCGGTTGTCTTTGATTTTGCCCGGTACCGGCGTAACTCAATTACAGCTGCCCGTGCATTATCTGAGCTCGGCGTGAAAATTGTCGCGATTACTGATGGCCCCCTCTCCCCACTGGCCTCACTTACCAAGACTTGGTGTGAAATTAATATTCCAGCTGTAGGGCCGTTTGATAGCTCCATTCCTGCGGTGATGACAGCCGAGCTCTTGGTCGCTCAGGTGGTTACGCAGCTTGGCAAGGAAGCTCACAAACGGATCGATCGTCTTGAAGAACTCTGGCAAACGACCGGCACCTTCCTGAACTACAGCCCACGAGAAAATCGCACTCTCTAAACTTTCTACGCTGCTGGCCTTTCTATTGAATGCTGCGAATCATCTAATATGGTGCAATACACAATACTCCTCTTCGGACCGGCGGCGGCGGCTGTCAAAGCGGACCGGGTGGTGATCGAATCTAAAGAGTTATGCTCAGCTGGCCAACTCAAAGATCTGATGTCTCTGCAGTTTCCCACCCTTGATGTGTTTCTCCAAGCGGGAAGACTGGCTGTCAACCAAAGCTTTGTGGCTGTTGACACGAAGGTCAACGCCGAACACGAAACTGCACTCATCACAATGGTCTCGGGAGGCTAATTATGAATGTGCACACTCGGTTAACCCAAGGCCCACTGACCGCATTGGCCCGAACTCCTTACATCCAAGGCTCAGGCGCCCGTGCCATCTTTGATGGAGTCGTTCGCCCAACCGAAGGCGGGGCAGATATCCAGGGGCTGCACTATGAAGCATATCGCCCCATGGCCGAGCAGCAACTTGAAATTATCGGACTTGAACTGCATGAAAGACACGGTCTGATTGCAATGGATATTGAACACTCGGTCGGCTTCGTTCCTAACTTCGAATGCTCATTTCGACTTGTGATTGATTCCAAGCATCGAAGAGAGGGACTGTTGGCAATGGACGAGTTCATAGACCGCCTCAAGCAAGATGTTCCGATCTGGAAGTCAGCTAAGTAGTTAACGATATTTGACCAGTAACTTGCCAGCCACGCTTCAATCTCCTGTTCTTGCGAAAGCATAAAAACAGAGGCATTTCTCCGTATTTGAATGGTTTCCTATTGTGTCCCAAGAATTTAAGGACTAGCATGTCCGGATTATTGATCGTCCCTCAAATGGAGATTCTCTATGGCCATTGTTGGAGCATTTGCTCGAATCGAATCCGACCTCATCTCCTCATGCCAATCGGCACTTGAAGAGATTGCAGGGGTCAGTATTTTTGATATTGAAGACCCCGACAAGCTTGGAGTACTCGTAGAAGCAGATTCGCTCAACGAAGCTCATTCCACAATCACAACAACCATCCGAACCACCCCCGGCGTGCTGGGCGTGTGGCCGGTGTATGTCAATACAGAAGATGAACAGGTTCACAACTGATTACAGGGGTGATCCGGGCTCAGAATGCGTCCCCGAATCATCCGTTAAGGGAGTAAGAAATGGATAACGACAGACGAGACTTCATAAAAACATCCGCAATGGCAAGTGTTGCGGCAGTCGCCGCGGGTGGATCCCCAGCCGTCGCAGAAGAACTCAATGAATCAATCCAAGATTCCGCGGTCCAGTGGACTAAATCAGTCTGCCGCTTTTGTGGCACCGGCTGCGGCGTCATGATTGGCCACAAGGGTGATCAGATCATCGCGATGCGTGGTGATCCTGAGCATCCAACAACCAAAGGCCTCGTCTGCGCCAAATCACTCTTCCTCCCCAAAATTGTCCATTCCAAAGACCGCCTAACAACTCCAATGCTCCGCAAGGACGGCAAGTTTGTTCCCATCGAGTGGGAAGAAGCGATGGAACTGATGGCTGACAAGTTCGCCAAAGCAATCAAGAAGCACGGCCCCGACTCCGTCGCCTACTACGGCTCGGGCCAAGCAATGACAGAGGAAAGCTATCTCTGCAACCGCCTCTTCAAGGGCGGAATCGGCACCAACAATGTCGAAGGGAACCCCCGTCTTTGCATGGCATCAGCAGCCGGCGGGTATGTCACGACCTTTGGAAAAGATGAACCAATGGGCTGCTACGAAGATATCTGGCACGCCAACACCATCTTTTTGGTCGGCTCGAATACCGCTGAATGCCACCCGGTCATCTTTGACCAGATCCTGGCCGCCAAACAACAAAACCGCCGTCTTAATGTAATCGTGCTCGATCCTCGCAAGAGCCCCGCCGCTTCCATCGCACGCTTGCATCTCGCCCCCACGCCCGGATATGACCTCGCCGTGTTCCATTCCATGGCACATTGCCTCATCCGTGATAGGCACCACGATCCAGAGTTCATTGATAAAAACTGCCAGTTCAAGATCATGCAGGACGGTGAGCCCATCAATGTTGGCTTCGAAGGCTATGTCAAGTTCCTCGAAGACTTCACCCCAGAACGAGCCGAGATGCAATCAGGGGTCCCCGCCGAGCAAATCGAAGAAGCCGCCAAGCTATTCTCATATGGCCCGACCATGTCGATCTGGACTATGGGGCTCAACCAGCGCACCCGGGGCGTATGGGCAAACAACCTCATGCACAATCTGCATCTGATAACCGGAAATATTGGCAAGCCGGGAGCAACCCCGTTCTCGATGACCGGGCAACCCAACGCCTGCGGCGGGGTCAGAGATACAGGCACCCTGTGTCACATTCTTCCATACGGGCGATCACTCAAGAAAAAGGAAGATCGTCAGAATATGGAAAAAATCTGGGGCTCCAAACCCGGAACGATTCAATCAAAGCCCGGACTCCACACGGTCGAAATGTTCCGCGCACTAGGCGAGAACAAAATCAAAGCAATGGTGATCCTGACTACCAACCCAGGTCAGTCAATGCCAAACCTTCATCCCGTTCGTGATGCAATCGGCAAAGAACGCAAGGACAAACCATTCGTTGTCTGCCTCGACATTTACCCAACGCGGACGACCGAAATCGCTGACTTGGTCCTTCCAGCCGCAATGTGGTCTGAAAAAACCGGAGTCTTCGGGATGTCCGAACGCCGCTACCAACTCCACCCACAAATCAAGCAACCCCCCGGACAAGCCCGCTCAGACTTCGACATTATGCTTGACTTCGCTGGACGCCTCGAAGACAAAGGCGTCGTTAAAAAGGGTTATACCAAAGGCAAGTTCAAGAACACAGACGACATGTGGGATGAAATCCGTCTCGCATCCAAAGGAACCCCGTACGATTTCATGGGGATAACCCGCGAGCGACTTAAAAAAGAGCGGGGGCTCCGCTGGCCATGCCCCACAGAAGATCACCCAGGTACTGCACGACGATTTGTGAAGGGTGATGATCCAAACCTCGACGCCGGCAAATACGCCGACCACACTCTGGCCCAGGGTGAATCAAAGTTTTTCGCCGCACCCGATCAACGGGCGGTTGTTTGGCTGCGTCCAGCTCTTGGTCCCGCCGAGCCGGCCGACGAAGAGTACCCGTTTATTCTCTCGACCGGGCGTGTGATGGAGCACTGGCACAGCGGGACAATGACGATGCGAGCCGAGGAACTTCGCAGGGCATATCCACACAGCTTCATGGAAATAAATCCGAAGGATGCCCGCGAGATGGGTATCCGTTCGGGGGACATGATCAAGATTACCTCGCGTCGCGGGGTTGCCAAGATCCGTGCCCGCGTGGTGGATATGCCGCAGCCCGGGATGGTCTTTGTGCCTTGGTGCTGGGAGGACAAAGATTCTCTGATCAACTTCGTCTGTATTGATGCATTTGATCCGGGATCCAAGCAGCCTGAGTTCAAAATGTGTGCCGTCAAACTCGAAAAGATCTAATCCAATGGAGCGTGCAATGAAAGTGCATTTGAAACAGTTTTTCATCCCGCTATCGCTCGGTTCAGCGGTCGCGCTGGCGGGCTGGGTGACTCTAGAGCCGGGGTTCACAGAATCTGATCCAGAGGTGATTCAGATCATTCCCAACGAGGGGCTTGTAGATCAAACCCCATCGGTCGTAATCGGAGAATCTGAAATCGAAGTTGATCCAGAAACCGGATTTGCCCTCGCTGCATTCCCACCCACGATCCCAGATCGCGAGTGGCACCAAAATGCTTGGTTCGTAAACGACTGCCTCGACTGTCACGAGACCGGCGTTCAAAATGCCCCGCAGATCCGTCACAAAGGGCTTCCGGACATCACCTACCAGTCCAAATGCCGCTCGTGCCATGTCTTAATGCCGGGTGATACAAGCTATACCCAAAAGACCGAAGATTCAGAGTTCGCATCATGGGCCTTTCCGCCGATGATGCCCAACAATCAGAAACACGAACGGGCATGGGGAAAGAAGAACTGCCTCTTATGTCACGAAGACGGAACCCGAAACGCGCCGATTATCAAGCACGAGGGATTGCCCAAAATCGTTCTCAAAGCAAAGTGCCGGACCTGCCATGTCCAGCCACGAAGCCACACAACTTCGCCATGGGATGAATCTTGGGATGAACCTTTCATTGATTAATCTGTTGGAATTATCGCAGTGCTACAGGTACCTCAATCGGATAGCTCGTTCAGGGCTATTTTTCATCGATTATCCAGAGTGTACCAACTAGGATAACCCGATGACCACAACACTCCCAGTCCTCAACAACGCGCCTGCCGCCGGATCCAATGCCCGCGAGCTCAACTCTGCGTTGCTCAACTCGGTTGGCGATGATCTCGGGACCGAACTCCGCGATTCCTACAACCGTGTCATCCGCGACCTCCGTATTTGCGTCACCGACCGCTGCAACTTCCGCTGCCGGTATTGCATGGACCCCAATATCCGTTTCAAGCGCAAGGTCGAGCTCTTGACCGATTCTGAAATCGTCCGCCTCGTTCGCGTCGCCTCCAAGATGGGTGTCAAACGAATCCGCCTCACCGGCGGCGAGCCCATGGTTCACCCAACACTATCCGCGCTGATCCGCGATCTCAAAGCACTTGACATCGAAGACATCGCCCTGACAACCAACGGCTCACTGTCCACCAAAGCTGACCTCCAAGAACTCAAAGACGCCGGACTCGACCGGATCACTGTCTCGCTCGACTCTGTCCGCGAGGACCGCTTCACGCACATCACACGATCCGAATCTTCGGTCGCCCGCGTCCTGCAGACCGTCCGGTGGGCCAAGGAAGTTGGGCTCAATCCGGTTAAGATCAACGCCGTAGTCATCCGAGGCTTCAACGAAGACGAACTCCCAGAACTCGCCGACCTCGCCCGCACAATGGGCGTCGATGTCCGTCTCATTGAATACATGCCGCTAGATTCGGGCCGAAGGTGGGAGATGGATAAGGTCGTCACCGCCGACGAGATGATCGAATCGATCAACGCACGCCACAAACTCGTCCCCATCGGCCGTCCCCGTCCCCACGCCCCGTCAACCGGCTACCGTTTTGCCGATGGATCCGAAGGGAAGATCGGCGTCATCGCCACTGTTACCCGTCCTTTCTGTAACGCGTGCTCGCGATTACGAGTCACCGCCGAGGGGCGTGTGATGTCGTGCTTGTTCTCGACTACCGAATGGGATATCCGCTCCCTCCTCCGGAGCAACGCCGACGATCGCATGATCGCCAAAGCCCTCATCGCTATTACGCTTCGCAAGCAGGCCGGCCATAAAATCCACGACGAAGACTACCAGCAACCCGACCGCCCAATGTCCGCCATCGGCGGCTAACGCAGAAAGAAACACATGTCCATCCCCAAACCCTACACAGACATGAAAGAAAGCTACCCAAACCTCGTCGGGTCCTACGAAGCGCTCGGCGAGGCCTGCAAAGTTGCCGGCCCGCTCGATGATAAAACTGTCTCGATGATCAAGCTCGCCACCTCCATGGCCGCAGGGCTCGAAGGCGCGGCCCATTCCCACACCCGCAAAGCACTCAAAGCCGGCTGCACCCCGTCAGAGCTCGAACATGTCGCCATGCTCGGCACCCCAACCATCGGCTTCCCCTCTATGATGCGCAACCTATCATGGGTCCGCGATGTCACTCAGAAACAAGACTAATCCATGACCTGTTGCAGCGGCACAAATACCAGATTTGCCTTCGATTCCCCAGCCGCAGCACTCGATGCGCTCTGCGCAAAGATCACCACTGTAGATTCTGAATCCATCCCTTGGAATCAAGCGATGGGTCGAGTCCTCGCGTCAGATGCCGCCAGCGACCGTCCAAGCCCAAGCTGCGATATCAGCGCGATGGATGGCTACGCGCTCTGCGTCGAAGACTGCGTACCGGGCACCATCGAAGTTGATGGCGAAATCCACATCGGTCAAAAACCCCAACCGATGCCCCACGGCAAAGCCCTGCAAATCGTCACCGGTGCCCCTGTCCCTGAGGGTGTCCACGCCATCATCAAACGAGAAGATGTCACCGAACTCCCCGGTTGTATTGAACTCTCAAGTGAACTCGTCGACTCCATCAAGCCCGGAGCAAACATCCGCCGTCTCGGCGAGAATATGCCCAAAGGAACAACCATCAGCGGTGCCGGCCGGATCATCACCGCCCCCGTGATGGGTATGCTCACCGGCTTCGGCATAGCCAGTCCAACCGTCCACAACCAAGTCAAGCTCGGTATTATCACCACCGGAAATGAAGTCCTCCCCCCAGAAGCAACCCCAACCCAGTGGCAACTCCGAGATTCCAACGCCTCCTCCATCATCACCCTCTGCGATCAACACCGCTGGATCAAACTCGAATCCCACATCCACGCCCGCGACACCTTCGATGAAATCAAATCCACCGCTGAAGAACTCCTCCAAACTTGCGATTCCCTTGCCTTCACCGGCGGCGTCTCCATGGGTGACCACGACCATGTCCCCGCAATCATCAAAGCACTCGGCGCCCAAACCATCTTTCACAAACTCCCCCAACGCCCGGGCAAGCCCGCACTCGGGGCCGCCATCGACGGCAAACCCATCCTCGGGCTCCCCGGCAACCCTGTCTCCGTCATGGTCACCGCCCACCGCCTATTAATCCCATCACTCGCGGTTCGTGCCGGATTGCAAGGGCAACCCAGCACGCCACGCATGATGCGTGTCATCAACAGCGACGACAAATCGCTCTGGCTCTACTGGAGCCGCTTGGCAAAGATTGTTTCTGATGACTCTGTCGAACTTATCAAAACCAAAGGCTCTGGCGATATCCCATCTTCCGCTCTCTCCGATGGCTTTGTCGAACTCGCTCCCGGTCAATCCGGCGAAGGCCCTTGGCCATTCTGGTCTTGGCTCGGCTGAACAGACTTAGGCGGCTTAGGTGGGCGGTCCTTTGTCGGAATGATTGAAATCGCAATCGGATCAACCGGGCAACTGTGTACGCACAATCCACAGCCGGTGCAAAGATCATTGTTTACAACAGGAATCTTCCGCCAATCGTGTCCAATTACACCCTCAATTGGACACACATCCAGACACATCGAACACTCCTGCCCGATACTTGATCGGCATGCGCTCCGATGAATAAACGCATGCCCCATCTTCATCGGCAGTAGTCCATCAAGAATATCTACCCCCTCATCGACACACGCCGTGGCGCATGGGCGGTCTTCACACATTGTGCACCCACCAAGATTCGGGTCAATCGCCGGTGTCCCCTGGGCCTTCCCAAACACACCAAACTCTCCGGTCAACTTCACCAACGTCTTGGGCGAGCATGCATCAATACAAGCATTGCATTTGGTGCATTGTGCAGCGAATGAAATTTCATCAACTGCCCCGGGGGGCCGTAAGAATACTGCGAACTCCGGTACGGGCGGTGACGGCGGCACCGGCTCTCGGATCGATTTCTCAATGTGCTTGGTCACACCATGTGCCTGCCCCATGGCGTATCCGATGGATTGAGCCAACCCCAGCCCGAGCTTGGACCGGAGCAGTTGCCTCCGAGAGATTGGTTTCTTTTCGTCCATACACACTCCGCATGCGGATTGGAGGCAATGATTGATCATGCCTCAGATCGATCAACTGATTCTAGATCAGATCCAGCCCGTTGTGCTGGTCGGCGGGCGATCCTCTCGATTTGGGCGAGACAAACTTATCGAACTCGTTGACGGCTCGCCGATGGTCACCGTTCCAATTAATGCGCTCCGCAGCGTATTTGGACCCCGCGTTGCAATCGTCGGCCAATGCGACCCTCACATCGCCGGCCTGGCCGACACTGTTATCGAGGATCCCTACCCCGATCTGGGACCGGTCGGAGGCATCTGTGCTGCACTCCAACACGCCAAGTCCGACATCTTCGTGTGTGCCGGCGATCTGATCTCAATCGACCAAGTGACGATCAACACGATCCTCGACTCTTCTGTAAAATCTCACGAGTCCCTCGCGTTTCTCGCCCAAACCGAACACCTTCATCCAACCATCGGGGTCTATCGAGCGGATAGCGAAGAATATTTCAAATCGGCAATCAATGACCAGAAACTTAAACTTGGGATGGTGCTTGATAGAGATTCAATCTGCCGGGTCCCGGTTAATCCCAGAGCAACACGCAACATCAATCGTCCGGAAGATCTCTAGTGTAAATCTCGGTCGCCGCGCAGTGTTTTGAGTGCATGGACAAGCACGCTACCGATCGCTTCAACTTGCTCGACAGCCCCCTTTGGTGATCCAGGCAGGGTAATGATTAATGAGCCCCCCGCTGCCCCCGCAACCCCACGGGACAGGTACGCCAGATCGGTAATCTCTGATGTCCGGTGCCTTGCCATCTCCATTAATCCTGCATGCGGACGGTCAATCACTCGCATCGCCGCCTCCGGCGTCCGATCCCTTGGCGATAGCCCCGTTCCGCCAGTCGAAAGGATCAGATCAATAGTTGGTGATTGATCGATCCAGTCATTGAACTGATTTACGATTTGATCTTCTTCATCTGCTATACAGGCGGATTCGACAACCACACCGCCGAGATTATTGCTGACATATGCGACCAATGCAGGCCCTGACTTGTCCTCGTACTCACCACGCGAAGCGCGGTCAGAGACCGTTAAAACTGCACATCGAAATAATGGCTCACTCATGATCATCCGCCTTAAAGTGCCCGGATCGTCCGCCCCATTTTTCAACAAGCCTGATTCCTTCGATGACCATCTTTTTATCGACCGCTTTGCCCATATCGATGATGGTCAGTGCCGCGACACTTACCGCTGTCAGTGCTTCCATTTCGATCCCGGTCCGGCCGCAGCACTTTGCGGTCGCCCGGATATGCACTGTTGTTTCTATGAGCTCGATTTCCACGGAAACGAGATCAAGCCCGAGCGGATGACAGAGAGGAATGAGTTCGCCCGTTTTTTTGGCTCCCATGATCCCCGCAAGCCTCGCAACATCGATCAGATTCCCCTTTGATATTTCGTTTGCACGGATCCGGTCGGCAAGATCCTGGCTGATCTGCACCCGGCCCTGGGCAACCGCTCCACGCTGGGTTATCGGTTTATCTGAAACATCAACCATCGATGCCTGACCCTGATCGTTGATGTGGGTCAGTCTGCTTTGATCGTTCTGCTGCTGGTTTTTCATAGCAGTATCCTACCTCTATTGGTGCCCGATGCCTCGGGATCGGACAAAGATCATCAGACACACTGTAATTAAAATCAACTCCGCCGAGATCAGCAATGCCCGGTCCATATCGCTTTGAAGGGCCTGATATATAGCGAGCGGGAGTGTCTGGGTGTGCCCCGGACGATTCCCAGCAAAGGCAATGGTGGCACCGAACTCGCCCAGAGCCCGGGCCCAAGTCAACGCCATTCCGCCGATGATCGCGGGGCGAAGACCCGGGAGAATGATTGTGCGGATGGTCATCCATCGTGAGGCGCCCAGCACCTCGGCGGCATGCTCAAGCCTGTCGTCAAGACTGTGCATTCCTGATTCGAGCATAATAATCATAAATGGACCACTCACAAAGGTCACCGCCAGAACCGCCCCGAGCGTTGTAAATGGAAGCCGGAAACCAAGTGAAATAAGCATGTGACCGATCGGCGAGTTGGCACCAAAGACAGAGAGCAGAGCAACCCCGCCGACAATAGGGGGGAGCACCATTGGAACCAGCACGACCACACGGGCGATGCGTGTCCAGCGGGATGGGTATCGCGTAATGACCCATGCAATCGGGAATCCAAAGACCAAAGAAAGCAAGACCGCGCTCACTGAAACAATCAGCGAAACTCTTAATGCACCCCAGATTTCTGGATTTGTTATTATTTCACCAGCATCTCCCCATGGCATCCGGAAGAGCAACGAAATCACAGGCAGCATGAAAAACAGTAAGCCGATCCCCGCAAGGGATAGGATGATTGAGTTCGTCCATCGCTCGCTCGAGTGTTTCATGGCGATGCATCCATCAATTGAAATCCATGACGCGAGAATATTCGATTTGAATCATGAGACTCCATGATGTACTGATAGACCGAAGATTCTGGAGATGTTGTTCCATTCGATTCGGTTATCTGAGCAATCCATATTTGGGTAGTCACAGGAACTGTATCGGGGAACTCGATTATTCTGACCGAATCTGTTTCATTCAATGCGTCAGTCTTGTATACAAATCCTAGATCTGCTTGGCCCATCACAACCTTGGCCACTACACCGTTGACAGATTGTTCGTATGAATACACCTTTGATTCGGTGTCTTCCCAGAGCCCCATCATAGTGAGTGCCTGTAGAGTGTATTGCCCGGCTGGCACAGCCTCGTGAGCAAGCACAATCCTAGAAGCCTGAGCAATCGCTTCCTCAACAGAGTTGGCTATCGACCCTAATCCAACAATAGCAACCATGCCATTCTCAACAAGAACTGAAGGCTCATCGAAACCTTGAATCCGATTCATTTGCCTGATATCCGCTGAGATAAAGATGTCGGCTGGAGCGCCTTCAATAATTTGCATGGCCAGAACTTGTGATCCAGCAGAGACCAGCTCGACGCGGATCTCCGGGTGGCTATTCTCATAGGATTCTTTAATTTCTTGCATAGATTCAACCACAGATGAAGCGACAAATAAAGTCACTGAATCTGAACTGCCACGAGAGCAACTCTGAAGCCCAACTGAAGCGACCATTATTACAACAATACAGAACCGCATTGGGATACACCAATCCCCTACCAAATCTACGAGCTTTGAAACCACATATTGACAACTTAGATCGTTCATCCCGATGAACCTTGGAGATTGCTGTAACGGACCGAAGCAATTAGTTGATAAATTAACTCAAACTGATAATAAGCATGAGACCCGCTAATTGCTGATTGAACAGTAAAGATTCAATGCCGGCCCGCAATGGGCTTGCACCCAGAACAAAGGCAACAAATGCATTGGCGAGCCAAATATGGCCTGCCCCACTTCCATTCTCAGATTCGGGTGCTGGTCTTAATCCAGTGCTATCCTCTTCACTCTGACTGAGTAGGAACTCGCCGTTGACCCTCTCATATTCCATATTTCCCGCCTATTGATCACCCACCGCTACGAAACCATATGCCCACTCTTCTAACTGCTCGCAACCTGGATAAAGCCTATCCATCGAACATCCTGTTTGAGGGTGTATCAGTCAATATCGAGGATGGCGAGCGTATCGGGCTAATTGGTCCAAACGGGAGTGGAAAGACGACACTACTGAAGATTCTTGCTGGGTCTGAGAAGCCCGATCACGGGGAGATTGTTCGGCAGCGTAACCTTCGCGTTGTGTATGTCGATCAGGATGATCGGTTTGCCGATGATGCCACCCCGATGTCGGTGGTCCAAGCCAACCTAGATGACCACGATGATTCCGGCATGGATCCTATGACGCGTGCCTCGATCACGCTGTCAAAGCTGGGTTTCTCTGACATTGACCGATCTGTTTCATCACTTTCTGGCGGCTGGCGGAAACGCCTTTCCCTAGCCAAGGCTTTGGCACAGGAACCGGAAGTCCTCATGCTCGATGAGCCCACAAACCATCTTGATCTTGATGGGGTTCTGTGGCTTGAACGATTCGTTAAACAAGTTTCGATCGCGATTGTTTTCGTAACTCATGATAGGCGATTTCTCGAAAACACCGCAACACGCATTGTCGAACTCTCGAAGGCCTATCCAGGGGGCGTCTTCGAAGCGTCAGGAAACTACACAGAGTTTGTCAAGCGGAAAGACGCATTCCTTGACGCCCAGCGTGCTGCACAGACAAGTATCGCAACCAAAGTACGGCGTGATACCGCCTGGCTAAACCAAGGAATCCAGGGACGACAGACTCGGAATAAGACCCAAGTTAAAGCGGCTGCCGATCGCCGTGAAGAACTAAAGGCAACCACCAGCCGAAATAAAGCTCCATCTCAGACCTCTTCGTTCGCTTTCCAATCAACCGAGCGAAAGACGAAGAAACTCCTGACACTCGATGGCGTATCCAAATCAATGGGCGACAAGCGGCTGTTCGAATCACTGGGCATCACGCTAACCCCCGGGCAGCGAATCGGGCTCCTAGGTGTCAATGGCTCAGGCAAAACAACGCTCATGAGATTGATGTCTGGCAATCTCCAACCGGATTCTGGGAATATCAAGTATGCGGACAACCTGCAGATCGTGACATTTAGCCAGCACCGTGATTCACTCGATCAGAGCCTGACATTACAAGAAGCCTTATGCCCCTACGGAGAAACCGTCAACTACCATGGGCAGTCGATCCATGTATCGGGGTGGGCTCGTCGTTTCCTTTTCGATCCTGATCAACTTACGACCCGCATTAGCAATCTATCAGGAGGCGAGCAAGCGAGAGTTTTGATCGCAAACCTAACACTCTTACCAGCAGATGTACTGCTTCTCGACGAGCCAACAAATGATCTCGACATTCCCTCGCTGGAAGTCCTCGAGCAGGCACTGCTCGAGTTCTCGGGGGCGATTGTGCTAGTTACCCACGACCGCTTTCTTCTCGAACGAATCTCAACGGAATACTTAGCCCTCGATGATCGAGGCGAAGCTAAGCGGTTCGCTTCGATCGAGCAATGGAACTCTGCTAGGAAAAAAGCAAACCCCGCGACAGTTGTAAAGTCCAAAGCCGGCAAATCTGCACCGAGGCCCCAAGCCCCGCCCAAACCCGGAAAGCTTTCATACAAGTTCCAACTTGAATATGACGGCATGGAAGAGGCCATCCTTGATGCTGAAGCCCAAGTTGAGCTCCTTGAAACTGATGCAGCAGATCCAATGCTCACCTCCGATCATAAGCGGGCCGCAATGGTCTACTCTAAACTCAAGGATGGCCAAGTGAGTGTGGCAAATCTCTACGCTCGATGGTCTGAACTTGAGGAGATGCGGGAAGGCAAATGAATCATTTTTTGATAAACGATTCGATCTGACTTACCCAATCAAATACACCATTCTGAGCCACAGAGTGTCAAGGGCTAGGCCCTTGAAGTGTACCCCAGAGACAATCGATTTAAACTTGACCATTTGCTGTGTTGTGCTTGGCACGCCTGCTTGTCCTTATTGATCACAATCCGTTGTGTTCTGAATCACCCGCTACTAAGTTAATGACCCCAACGCCACAACTTCAGAGCCACTGATCATGAAGTTTTCAGTGATGACAATCTGCAATATCCTGTTCCATCCATGGCTCCTCTTGACAGCACCCCAGGAACTAAGCGCACTATTTTACACATTTGCCCTAAGTTTGTTTTAAATAGCTCGCAATACAGACAAGTCTATCTATTTGTCGCCTTTGAAGGCTACAATCTGTTGATTTGCTCGATAATCACCTATAGGCATAGGTCAGCACGAGCATTGCCGAGGAAAGCATTGTGGTTGGCTGACCAAATCGGAAAGTTTCAAATGATGTTGAAAGCACTTGCCGTTACCACGATCGCCACTGGACTATGTTCGATGAATGCTCATTCACAGCAGCACATAGACAACGGTTCTAGCGTAGAAGGGGTCACCAATCCCACGCCCAGCCCAGTTGAGAGCAGTGTCAAGCCAAAGTGGCCAAAGTTCAACAAGATGCGGTTTACGGAGGATTACAGTAAGATTGGCGACGCCAAACATCGCGATATATTTGATAGTCTCAAGCACATCCCGCTGGGCGACGACCCGGACTGGTATTTGAACATCGGCGGGCAGGTCCGGGTGAGGTTTGAAGACTACCAGAACTTCAACTTTGGGTCGCCTGCTGTCAATGACGACAGTTACATACTGCAACGCTACTTCTTGCATGGCGATTTCCATCTCGGCGAGAACCTACGGGTCTTCATCGAGTTCCGTAGCAGTCTGGTGAATGATTGGGACATTTCCAACCCGATGGGTTCGCGTCCAACGAGCCAGTTCGATGAGTTCGATGTTCAGAGCATCTTCTTCGATTACAACTTTGATCTTTCGGATGATCTTGATGCTCGTATCCGCGCGGGTCGCTTTGAAATGGAGTACGGAGCGGGTCGGATCATCGGTTGTCGGAACTGGTCGCAGATCCGGCGTCCGTTTGACGGCGCTGCGTTGAAGCTCAGTAACAAGTCTGGTTGGGTGGAAGGGTTCTACGCCAACTGGGTCGAAACCGCGTTGTATGACACATTCAACGACACTGATTCTGATCAGATGATCTGGGGTGTGTACGGGCACTTGAATGCATCGGCGAACCCTATGCCCTTTAATTTTGAAGGGTATCTCATTGGGAAGGACAACGAAACAGGGACGAAGGATGAGCATCGCATCACGGTTGGTGGCCGTATATTCAATACGATCCCTGACACCAACTTGAGCTATGATATCGAGGGTGCGTATCAGTTTGATTACTCGGGGACCGAAGTTCAAGCGGCCATGTTCTCTGCTGAGCTGACCTACAGGATGCAGGGTTCTTCGTTGAAGCCATGGTTCACGGCTGGATTTGACTGGGCGTCTGGAGACGATGATCCTACTGATAGCACCATCAAGACATTTGAGCCAGTCTCTGGATTCGGCCACTTCTACTTTGGGTATGCTGATCAGATCGGACGCCAGAATATCGTTAGCCCTTGGTTGCGTGTTGGCGCCAAACCGATGAAGAAGCTCACCACCAGCGTCGAAGCTCACTGGTTCTGGGTCGATGAAGCGGCCGACGGCATTTATGCCCCAAGCAATAACTCTTCAAGGCGGCGTGCGGGCAGCGCAACCGCTGGCGAATACATCGGCTTTGAGTTGGATCTGGTGGCCAAGTACAAGATTAATCACCACATGGTACTCTTAGCGGGGTTCAGCCATCTTTGGGCTGACGAGTTTATCGATGATACTACTGGTGGACAGGGCGATGTCAGCCGCATTTACACCCAGCTGCAGTTTACTTTCTGATACGCATGATGCTGCAAGGACCCCGGGATTGGCCGGGGCGATGCAAACGGTACTACTCAACTAGGAAGGACATGTCACATGAGACTCTGGATTTGCACTTGCCTCTTATTGCCGGCATCTTTGGGAATGGCCCAAGAGCCGGTGATTCAAGAACACATAGATATGGCGGGGCCGTACGAGACGCCGCAGGCGGTTACACGGGCCTGCATCGAATGTCACGAGGATCAGGCCGAGGATTTGTCTCATTCTCGTCACTGGAACTGGCTCGGCGAAGAGTTCGTAAAGGACGGAGAGGTTGTTCGGCTTGGCAAAAAAAACATGCTCAACAACTACTGCATCAACATCAGCTCCAACCAGCCTCGGTGCACGAGTTGCCATGTTGGGTATGGCTGGAAGGATGACAGTTTCGATTTTACAGACAAAGAGAATATGGACTGCTTGGTGTGCCATGAGCAGACGGGGACATACAAGAAGTTCCCGACCGATGCTGGTTACCCGGTGTATGACCAGGAAGAGAAGCTGTTCAAAACCAAGAACAAAATCTTCAAGAAGGTAGACCTGGCTGCGATCGCTCAGAGTGTGGCCATGCCAACGAACCGGAACTGCGGCACCTGCCATTTCTATGGCGGCGGCGGGCACAATGTGAAGCACGGCGATCTGACCATGGCGCTCGTTGATGCGTCATTTGAAACCGATGTGCACATGGGGAACCCAGATCCAGAGAAGCGGCTGTCGTGCGCGGATTGCCACTCGGCGGGGGACAACATGCACGATATCCGTGGTTCAGCGCATGCATCGTCAGCAGCTGGGCAGAATAAGTTCAGTTGCATCGATTGCCATGAAGAGACAGGTATCCACACCAAGAAAATGCGGAACATGCTCAACATGCACGCTGAGACAATCAGCTGCGAGACATGTCATATCCCGTCGGTTGCCAATAAATACCCAACCAAGACCTGGTGGGATTGGGGCACCGCGGGCGACAAGAAACGAGAAGTCAAAAAAGACACCAACGGGATGCCTGACTACAACTGGAAGAAGGGCGACTTTGGTTGGGAAGCGAACCTTGAGCCTGAGCTCTTTTGGAGTACCGGTATCACCGGCATGTACATGCTCGGCGAAGAGATCGAAACCGATGAGGACGGGTTGTTTACTTTCAATCCGCTTATCGGCGGATACGACGACCCGGATGCGCGGATCTCGGCGTTCAAGGTGATGCGGGGCCGGCAGTTCTATGACACAGAGACCAAGATGATGCTTGTGCCGCACTTGTTCGGGCCTGGCGGGTACTGGAAGACCGCCGACTGGGGCAAGGCGTTTACCGATGGGATGGCGGCGGTGGGATTGCCATTCTCCGGTGAGTATGAGGCGGTTGAGACGGAGATGTACTGGCCTGTGTACCACATGGTGGCACCGGCTGATCGGGCTCCCAAGTGTGTTGACTGTCACACCAAGAATGGCGAATCTGGATTCTTGGACTGGGAAAAATTCGGCTATCCCGGTGACCCTGTCAAAACCGGCCGTTCGCGTCTTTCTGATGGCATTCTTGATAAATAGGAGGGCATCATGAGCTTCAAGCAATATGCATTTCACGCCCTGCTCGCCATCGCGGCAGTGGCCATAACAGCCTCGGGGCAAGTGACGCCCGAGGGGACAGGCGGAGGGTCGGGCAACGCTGTTGATTGGCGTGGCAATGATACCTGCGCGGTCTGTCATGAGGACAGCAAGTACACGCATCGGTATCCAAACATCGAGATTGGGTCTGAGGCAATCGATTCGACTGTGCACAAGAGCTTTGCTTGCGTGGACTGTCACTACGATGGGTTTGACGACTACCCGCACAATAAGATTGCGCACCGCTCGAACTGTTCGGATTGCCATGAGGACCAGCATGCGGAGTATAAAATCTCGGTCCACGCTGAGGCACGGGCGCGGGGTGATCTTGATGCCCCGTCTTGCACTGATTGTCATGGGTTTCATGACATTCAGTCGCCGCACGAGCAACTGAGCGGGCAGGCGGCGGTTGACATGTGTTCGCAGTGTCATGCTGATGAGTCGCTCACCAGTAAGTTCAAGCTGAAGTCAACCGTGCTCGAGGGGTTCTCGACTTCGTATCACGGGCAGATGTACGGGTTGGGGTTTGATGGCGATGATTACGCTACTTGCGTGTCTTGTCATAGCAATCATGCGATTCTCGGCAAGGATAATCCGCAGTCGACGATCGCTGCTGTCAATATCGTCGAAACATGCAAAGAGTGTCACAGCGACGCAAACGAGAGCTTCGCTGGCTATCTGACGCACTGGACTCCGGGTGACGGGGAAAGCAAAATACTCGATGGCACATTTTACTTTATGGAAATCCTGATCTGGAGTGTGATGATCATATTCGGTGCGCACTCAATTCTTTGGTTCCTGCACTCCACGATGACCATGCGTCTGTCTGGTCGTGAAAGCCATAAACCAGAGATCGATGGTGATCCCCAGGTGACCGTGACTCGATTTAATCCTGTGGCACGCACGATGCACTTCATCCTCATTATCTGTTTCATGACGCTGGCCGCGACCGGTCTACCGGTGAAGTTTTCTGAGGCGGGATTCTCACAGTGGATCGCGCAGAATCTTGTCGGCTTTAGCACCGCAGCGCTGATACACCGCATCGCGGGTATGACACTGCTGGTGCTCTTTGTGGTCCATGTCTTTCATGTCTTGTATCAGGTTGTCATGCAAAAGAAGAAGGGCTTCTTCTGGGGTCCGGACAGTCTTGTGCCAAACCATATTGATGCCATTCAGTTCTTTCAGAATATTGCGTACTTCCTGTTCTTGAGGAAGACCCCGCCGCGGTTTGATCGCTGGACCTACTGGGAGAAGTTTGATTACTTCGCGGTCTTCTGGGGTATGGCGATCATCGGATTGTCCGGGCTTGCCCTTATGCTGCCGCTTGTAGTTACTCAGATTGTGCCGGGATGGATGCTGAACTTTGCATTGATCGTGCATTCAGAGGAGGCCCTGCTGGCGACCGCGTTTATATTTGTTGTTCACTTTGTGAATGCCAACCTGCGGCCCGATGTTTTCCCACTTGACGATGTCATGTTCACGGGCCAGATGACGCTCGAGCGATTCGCAGAGGAACGCCCAGCGGAATACCAACGCCTCAAGGATGAAGGACGCCTCGAAGAGCGGATTGTCAAGACGCTCCCGCGCTGGAAGGTCATGCTCGTTCGGCTTGTCGCGCTCTCGCTCCTGCTGGTTGGGCTTACATTGCTCGTACTGATCATCTTTGGTGTGAACTCGTAGAGCACTACGAGATTGCGAGTTCGATACAGAGGGCATCATACGGTGGCCCAAAATACTCAGGCCCCTGCACATAACCGTGTATGGGCCTGCTGTTTAATCAATATTTGAGCCCTCAATCTCTAGGCATACAAGATCTCCGGAAAATCTAACCGATTTGGCTCACGCGTTTTGATTCCCGCACATGTGTTACAGAGCATGATCTTTAGGCTGATAAATCATGATCCGCGAGCCCCCCCACCACTCCTCGTCTCGGTTTCGTGGCTAGTAACCGGACGAGGAAAGGGAAGGCGATGTAGCGATCGAAAACACATTGGATCGCTTCAGTGAGTCGAAACTGTGACTACGGAACGGTTGGAATCACATAACTGCCCCTATGGGCAGCCCGAACTGAATGCCTGTAGAAATGAACTGATATCAAAGAAATCTAGCTCGCCATCGTTTGTAAAATCTGCTGCTGAATCTTGAATAGCAAATGCCACAAGGAAGGCGGTGATATCAAAGAAATCAAGCACTCCATCATCTGTGAAATCTGCTGGGTTGCTCATTGAATCATTCCAAGCACGCATTTTGTGAGCCTCGCTCAAAGACTGGTCTTGATACTCAAGCAAACCCCATGAGCCATACCGCGATGGGGTGTTGCAAGAAGCAAACGCCACCATCAACCCGCCGCCGGAAGATCGCCAACCAGAAATATCACCCGCATAAGCGTCGTACATCCGTGGATGCCGATTGGCGGCATGAAACAATGCGGTTAACTCGGTATTGTTTGTCCAGCTCCCAACACCAACCAGATGCTGCCCGCTTTCATACGCAATTAAATCAATATTGCTGTACTTCCCAACCGCATCGGACTGAGCAGTGGTCTGCACCCGACCCTGAGCAATGTCCGCAATACACGCATCAATAATCTCATCGGGCGTCATCTGGAGCGTCTGATTCGGATTTGTACCAGCACCTAGGAAACCCCCGAAGTACGGCGCCGTTGCAAGCGCGTCGGTATGGGCTGCCGCGTTATTCCAATCAAGAAGCTGCCCGGTGACCCAGGTGTTCGCGTGCCATCCACCCATCACCCGGACCAGCCGCTCTGGAGGCGAGTAGTTGTCCCAAATATCAAAAATTTCCACACTCCGCTGCGAATGATACCGCATCGCTGCTTGGAACGGATCACCCGGAATTCCTAGCTCAGCAGCACGCTGGACAGCATAGTGATGCTGAGTAAAGATTGAGTTCCAAACCTCGTTGGAATGCTCAACATAGACCGTCCGCTCTGGTTCGAGCAATGTATACACAAGCCCAGCGAACTGATCAACATAGTTGTCGTCAAATCGATGCGACATACAGAACCACGGATCGGCATCGAGTTCATTACACAGATCAATCATCACCTCAATCGGTACGCCGAGCCCAAGAGCATTGCCCGAACCAGTCGGCTTGGGACGCATCGACCAGTTGTGATTCCATGTTCCATTCGTGTTCTGCCAATCCATAAACCGGATCACATCGAACCCGCGAAGCGAGTCAAGAAACGCAGGATGAAACTGCTGAATCTGATAGGTCGCCTCAAACCCAGGCATGATGAGCCGAATGTTTCGGATGTAGTCTTGTGGATCAGTACCGTTTAATTCAAGGTACATCCCGGTGTTGGTTGGGATGACATCGACTTCGATTCGCCCTGGAGTGTGCGAGACAATTTGAGCATCGCCTCGAATGTTGATTTGCCCTTGACCCTCGTACAAAAGAACATACCGTCCCCCAGGATAATGCCCACCCGCATTATCATGAATCAATGTGTGCGCCCGCTGACCGGGAAGCAGCGAAGACACCCACCCATCAGCATCCATCGAAATCGGACGCCCATCATCCCAAGCAGATCCATCATTCGGAGCTGAAATCCATGGCCGACGAACCTTAAAGCTGTCTACGAACGGCCAGCTTGTGGTCCAACTCGAGAGGCCGGAAAGATTAATCCCCGACGGAGCACAAGCGTCCGGAGCGGTTTGCCCATGAGCACTCAGTGCAGCAAGGGCGATGAGAATAGAACTGAACTTACGCATATTGGACCTCCTAATGGTCAACTTGGCGAGTGGATGGTTGAAATCGGGAGCAAACTCTACATCGTCTAACAACCAGACGAAAATGTCGTAAGGAAAAGCGATATATCAAAGAAGTCCCAGCTGCCATCCCCATTGAAATCCGCGGCTGGATCCATCAAACTAAACGCGATCAAGAACCCTGAAATATCAAAGAAATCTAGCACCCCATCGCCGTTGATGTCCGCAGAACAATCGGGCAAGCAGATGATGTCATAGGCGATCATCGCGCCGTAGTTAAGATTCATGTTCGCAGGGTCGTACATCTCTCCATCTGCAGTGCTCGAACCAATGAACACAGTCCCACCGGAAAGCCCAATGGAGGACCCCCAATGATTATTTGTATTCCATTGGCCAACATCAGGCCGGATTGTGGTCCTGCGAACAAACTGCCCAGTTTGTATATCAAGGTTGTACACCTCTGCACCACCGGTCCAAACCGATGGAAAGGTATCGGAATCTCGCATGGAGGGCCCGCCGACCGCAATGGTGTTGTGATCGATGGAAATATCCGTACCATACTGAGCACTCGTTACAACAAACTCAGGTAGCAGCCGCTGAATCTGATTCCACTGATCGGCAGTTTCATCCAGCACAAACACATATCCTGCACCTGCACTACTCACAAATCCCTCCCGTTCATTAAATGCGCCAACCACGAGCGTAAGACCAAGATCAGACCGGCTGATCTCCAGGGACTTCCCGAAGTTGCTCCCAGAAACACCAGCTGGAGAATCTATCGTCGAATGGAAAATCCAAGCACCCGTCCCGGCCCTCTTGAAGAAATGTACGGCTCCACTATTTGAACCAAAGGTGTCAACATCCGTCGCCCCGAAGGCCGCCCATCCCTCTTCTACCGAGCAACTCGTCCCGATATGATCTGCAAACAACACCGTTGGCGGCAACAACGCTCCCGAAGATGTCCATCCGCCCGTGCTCCGCTCAAATACATACCCCGCCCCGGTCCCGGTCGCTCCGACAGATGCATTGGTCGCGCCAACTGCGAGGAAGTTGGCCGTCGAATCAAGATCAACCGACTCCCCAAACTCCCGGATTTGTGCCGAACCAGGTATAGCAAGCTCAGGCGGGAACAGTTCAGGAGTCTCATACCAGCCACCAGGCCCCCGCTCATACACACGGACTGATCCTGATGGCAACGGATTGTTCTCAAACCGCCCTTGTATACCACCTGCGACGGCGGTGTCCCCTTCGATATCAACCGACCAACCAAGCCAGTCTTGGTGTGAGATCCCAATTGGATCATCGAAGTTACCGCCACGGAAGATTGCAACTTCAGACCATTCACGCAGGCCAGTGCGTTCATAGATCGTTGCCTTGCCCGCATTGTCCCCATTGATTGTGGTGCCCTGATGGATGAAAGAATGATCTTCATATGGCTCACCGGCAATCGCGTATCCATTATCAACCTCAATGGAGTACGCGAACAACTCGCTCTGATTCGGGACATCATCCTGGATCCACTGAATCCGATCGCTCTCCATGGCCATATCGCATTCGGGGACGGTGTAGCGAATCTCGGATTCGTACAGATGCACAGCACCCGCGAGATGAACTTGTGAAGTCGATTCACCCGAAGCTCCTACAAAGAGGGTTTCAGATCCGATGGCGAGCGACGAGCCGAACCGGGCATTATTGTCGCCAGATGGAACCGTCATGGTTTGGATAAGTTGGTATGTATTGCCGTTGAAAGCCATGAAGTGTGCTTGGGTTGCAAATGGATCGGCATGACCAACGAGCAGCTTGTTGCCCTTGACAGCGAGACTGGCTCCGAATCGATTATCGATTGCCCCGGCTGGAGCGTCAATGATTGTTGGCTGCCCGTAGCCCTGAGCCGTTCTTGGGAATACAGCGATATGCCCGGGTTCACCGACACTTCCAAAATAGCCAATAAGCGCATGATCCTCCGTTTGTGCAATGGATATACCAAATACAAAGTCTTCAGCAATATTGGCAAGAGTCAACTCTGGGTCAAATGCCCATGTGCTCGAAGCATGGTCATAATGGAATGCCAACACGCGGCCTGTGTACGACTGATTCGTGGGGGCACTCACCAGAAGATTATCGCCAAAGAGTGAAACAGCATGACCAAATCGTGCATCCTGCGTCGCGTTCCCAGCACCAGTAGTGAGAATCGATTGATAGATTCCACTTGAATCCCTGTGATAAAGCTTGACAGCCCCGCTCGCTGGAGAATCAGGCATTCCTATGGCAAGGTGGTCACCTTCCAGATCGACAACGCCCCCAAACCCATCGTTGACAGCTCCGCCTTCAATCGTTTGTGTAAGTGTCCATTGGAATCCAACAAAGTCATAGATGAACACGGCCCCGAGAATATCTGCTTGCCCAGGAAGGGTGTATCCGGACATGCCAATGATCATCCGGTCACCGTCGAGAGCGACTGCCGATCCGAATCCCTGGCCGGCGTTGCTCATGGGTGGGTTGATCGTATCAAACACCGTCCATTGATTGTTGAAATACCTCATCACTCGAACAGATCCCATTGTTCCTGGTTGACAAGTATCTGTTGAGCCTGCAGCACCAATGATGACCCACTCATCGTTCGCATCAATCGCGCCCCCAAACCCACTAAATGGACTGGCTTGCCCTTCTAGAAGGATCCCTGTTGGATATGTGAACCCAGCAATCGACTCCGACCAGATCCCCCCAGAGTTGGACCCCGCCCCGTCATAGAGTGGCGCACCGGCAAGAAACACCCCGCCATTAAACGCGACCGAACTCCCATACGAATCGCCATCGACAAACACCGCGGGGCGTGGAAACTGTGCGATCACCCAGAATCCAGCTGGATTCTCTCTGATATACGAGACATTGGGCTGACCGGACGAGGACACAAGATCTCCGTTCGGATCGCCGACTATGATTTCTCGATTCACACAAACCGGATTCTTCACAATGCCTGTCCCGAGCTGCGACCCAAGACTCCCGAGTTGCCCAAGAGCATTCATTTCATAGAGATACATATCCGAGAAATCGATCGCCGCGATGATCTCGCCATCGAATCCGATGCCTTGATCTCCGAAGCTCCCGATCGCGTTCTGATCAGTTGTCACAACCACCTTGTCCGTCTGCACCCACTGGGAGCCCGTATTCATAAACGCGTACAACGCGCCAGCTTCGTTGATCCCGCCAGTATCGGTGCTGTGATCCGGTGATCCAACGAGCAACTTCCAGCCACTTACCGTGTTGTGGACAGCGATCGATTCTCCAAACTCATCGCCTTGCAACCCGTCGCCCGCAGTCACTTTCTCCGTCAGAGACCATGTGCTCCCGACTCGGTCATAGATATACACCGACCCCTTCCCCTCCCATGCATGCGTTGCGTCATCAGGATCATCCTTCGGAGCACCAATTGCGACACGGTCGCCATCAATCGAAACACTCTTCCCAAACTGATTCCCTGGAAAGTTGTCCGCCGGGAGCAGCGCCGCCTCGTGAATCCATACCCCGCCAGGGCTGCGCCGGTAAATGTCCGTCCCATCGTTCCCGAACGCCTGACCGAAGGATCTGCCAATCACCACGGTCCCGCCATCAACCGCCACTAACTCTTGGCTGACAAACCCTATATGATCAATTGAACTCTCGAAAACCCATTGGTTCGAAGTCGTATTGTGCCGATAAATGTGGATCTGATCCGACGACGGGCAATCCAAATCTGTGCCGGTACTGCACACAATAAAGGTCACCCCATCGGTCGGATCCGTCCCCATCCCGAGAATGTTAAGGTACTCATCCCCAATGTTGAGATCAGCACCCAGTGACCGATAATGAGTTGCCGAACCACTCACCTGCACCTGCGCCAAGAGCGCCGGCTGGAAAACCGCGGCTTGAAAGCCCGCAGCAGCAAAACAAAGGAACCGCTGATTGATACATCCGAACACTTGCTGTCCTCCCGAAACATAGACTGACTCTCATGGCCCACAGACAAGAGCGAATGGCAACACTCCCGCCCGCCACCGCCTCTGAAAATATTCTGTGAATTTCAATCGCATCCCAAAAGGGGAATCACACGACGGATGGACACGCCATCACACATCACGCATTTCACCCAAATCAACGCGCCCGATAACAATTCGGCAGCGGGATTTGGTATGCTCTTCTCGATGGTGTACAGCGATCTCGAACATCTCGCCCATGGACTCATGAAGCACGAACGCCCAGGTCACACCCTGGGAACCCACGGCCTCATGCACGAGGCCTACGCTCGGCTCCTCTCAACCTACCAACGCTCACACCAAATTGAATCCATGACTCACACCGACCTCCGCTCACTGACCGCCGTGGTCATGCGCCGCGTGCTCGTAGACCACGCCCGTAAACGCCAGACTCGGATGCGGGCCAACGATGTGTACTCACAATGCCTCGATATGACCTGCAAGCAAGTCTCGGGACTTGCGATTGATCTCATTACGCTCGAAGAATCTCTCAATGAACTCGAAACAATCGATCCAAGAAAGGCCCGCATCGTCGAACTCCGATTCTTCGGCGCCATGCCTATGACTAAAATCGCAGCCATGATCAACTGCCCGCTCAGAACAGTCGAACGCGACTGGTCATTCGCCCGCGCATGGCTCTGCGAACGAATCAACACCCCCACCCCACATAACTCCGAGCAGGACGACGAGTAATGAACCAAGATTCATTCAAACAACTCGAAGCCCTCTTCCACGAACTCAACAATCTCTCGCCCACCGATCGCACAGCCCGGCTCGAAGAGCTCTCTAAATCCGACTCAGACAAATCAACCAAACTCCAATCAATGTTCGCATTGATCACCCGCGATCCAGACTTTCTAGACCCCTCGGCAATAGAAGAACGCATCCCCATCCCCGTCCAGATCCCCGTCGACGGCACAGTAATTCTCGCAGACCGGTACACCATCATTGAATGCATCGGACTGGGCGGCTCAAGTACCGTATTCCGAGCGAAAGCAACCAGCCCCGACCGTGATGTCGCCATCAAAATGCTCCGGTTCGGCCTCTCCTCACAGCACGCACGCGACCGCTTCGATCAAGAATCCAAAGCACTCGCCACACTGACCCACCCCCACATCGCGCACATCTACCAGACCGGCGTCTACACCGACGACGACGCACGAATCCCCTGGATCGCAATGGAACTCATCCATGGCTCATGCACCATCATGAACCATATCACCAAGAACAATCTAGACGAAACCCAACGCGTCCGCCTGTTCACTCAGGTCTGTGAAGCCATCCAAGCCGCGCATCAATCCGATGTTCTCCATCTCGATCTTAACGCCTCGAACATCCTCATCGACAGCCACGGCTACCCAAAGATCATCGACTTCGGTCTCGCTGGTCTGATCTACTCCACACGACCAAAGAATCTTGCATCCATAGGCACCCGCACCTCGATGGCGCCAGAACAAACCCTGTACAGTTCAACCCCATTTGACCAACGAACCGACATTTACGCTCTAGGACTCATGTTTATTGAGATACTCACGGGCCACCAACTTCAAGCCTTCGTGGGACAAACCGACGAGCAAACCCGCCACCTCATCGCGATGGGCAAGGCCCGCGAACTCCTCACAGAACTTGACAATCTCCCCGAGCAGTACCGGATTATTATTGACAACATGATCCGCGTTGATCCCGACGACCGTTACGCGTCTGTCGACGGCGTGCTCGAACAACTCCGCGAACCACTCCCCAGTTCTAAATCACGCATCCCGAACTTGATCACAGCAACATTGGTTGCAGCGGTCCTCATATTCGCCGGATTGATCTTCTCTTCTAGAAACAACACCCGGGATACCCGCACTCTTACAAACACACCAAACGCCATCGCGCTTTCTCCTGAACTCGCGATCGATCTGTCATCTGAAAACCCTCGTAACACAAGTCACTCACTAGCCCAAGACCGCATCATCGACGAAATATCTTCATCACTCGATCATAATAACAGTATCAATCCCACTGACGCTATCAAGCTCCACTCTACGCTAGCCGGAACACATCAGATCGCAGGCCGATACAAAGAAGCCATCAGCCAATACCGGAAAACAATCTCACTACTCTCTAGCCCAAGCGATACACCCGACCGCAACTGGACTCTCCTAAGTCTCGCAGACATGCAAATCTTCCTTGGGAGAACTCGCCAAGCCGAAGAGTCACTCGCGAAAATTGATAGAGTCGAAAAGCTTGACCCGCTCTTTCTCCTTGATCTTGGTATTGCAGAAACCAAAGTACACATCTCGCTCAATGAAAGAGTCAAAGCAAGAAGACAGATCGAATACACCATGTCATTCTTGGCAATGCTCCCACCGGAAAGCATTCAAGATCGAATCGAACGAATGATTTCCCTCGGCGAGCTCCTCTCTGAAGCAGGCCAATCCGATGCATCATTAACCCTGCTCTATGACGCCAAACATCTCGCTGAAAATTCATTCTTCAAACCAAACGCCTCACAAGCACTCGCAGAAGTTGCCATTGCCAATGTTCTATTCGACTCATCTTCCCCGGAAACTTTTGGTGTCGCAAAGAAATTCATACTCAATGCTGTTCTGACTTTCGAAGCAATAGACGACCAGTTCCACGCCAGCTGGGCATCTCGCCAACTCGGGAATATCTATCTTGCGTTAGGAGATCCTCAAAGCGCACTTGGATTCTACACAAACGCCGAGACATCATTAACCTCACTACTTGGCCAAGATCACCACGAAACAATTGTTTGCCGCGCATATTGCCAGCTCGCAAACATCGCCCTTGCATCGGACTATTCTTTTTATGCTAAAGCATTCACCAAATCGATCGACACCCTCAATAGCCTCCTCGGCCGCGAACACCCAATAATCAGATCTCTCAAAGAGTCTGAAAATCTAATCTACTCTAAATACATCCCACAAGATCCATAAACTGAAGCACACAATCCATCTGAACGATAGATAAATTGTTGGTTCAAGCTAAATTGTATTTCGATGAAATACATTCAACTCGCTTTGCGATCTCGCCAAGCTGCAAATCTGCGCATGCGCCAGGCGAAACCCGGTCTTTGAGACTCTCGATAGGATCTACTTCTAAAAGATCATCAAGCGATTCTCCGACGGTTCGATATGCATCCCGGAACGACATTCCCGATGATGCGAGTTTAACCGCTTGATCAGTCGCCATCATCGGATTGTCTATTGCATTACGCATGGCGGTTGTATTGAACACTGTCCGCCGAATCACATCAGGGACTAAAGTAATTGCATCGAGTGTGACGCGAGTTGCACGGATTAACACAGGTTTGGTGAGCTGAAGATCACGGTGATACCCGCTTGGCAAACTCATGAGCTGTTGAAGTTCACTCATGCATGCCCCAACGGTTGCGCATGAAGCACGCAGTAGCTCAGCAAGATCAGGATTTTTTTTATTGGGCATAATTGACGACCCGGTGATCGTCTCAGGGGGCATTTGAACAAACCCAAACTCCGAGGTTGAGAACAAACTCAGATCCCATGCCAACCGACGCACATCTTGCATTCCTTGCCACATTGCAGCGACAACCTGATGTTCATGTTTCCCCCGGCTTGCCTGCGCAGCCATCGGGTTGATTAGTATCCGAGCAAAGCCGAGTTCTTGAGAAACCTTATCGCGTGCCAAGGGGAGATTGACTCCGTATCCGGCTGCGGTCCCAAGCGGGCATGCATCGATCCACTTGCGGGTCATAGAAACCAGTTCAGCTGAATCGGCTAATGACTCTGCAAACGACCCCATCCACAACCCCACACTCGAAGGCACCGCCCGTTGAAGATGAGTATACCCCGGTATCGGATCCATCTCATGTTCATATGCACGCTCGAGCGATGCATTGGCGCAATCTAACAATAATCTTGTGATCGCGTCGAGTGAATCGATCATGTATAACCGCGTGGCAACAAGAACTTGGTCATTCCGGCTCCGCCCAAGGTGGACTCGTCCGCCGACTTCTCCTAATCGTTTAGTTAGAAAGGCTTCAATCGCGGAATGGCCATCCTCGTACTGATCATCGAGAACAAACTCATCCTTTGCCCACAGATCATTGAGGTCTTTGAGCGAATCTACAATTGTGTTTACATCAGCTTCTGACAGCAACCCTGAAACACAGAGCCCATGAGCATGGGCAGCTGTTGCCTGGATGTCGTAACTGAACAACACCCGATCGAGAACTATGTCTTCGCCCGCAAGGAATTTCATCACGGACGAATCTGTCTTCACCCCAGACTTGTTCCATAGCAAAGTACTCATGCTGACACCTCTTGCTCAATGAGTCCGAGTTCATTTTCATAACCGAATGCGAGATTAAGATTCTGGATTGCCTGCGATGCTGCCCCCTTGAGAAGATTGTCAATCGTGCAAACCATCGCAATATCACGCCCTTTATCATCGACCGTTATCCCACCAATTTCTGCGCCTGGATCGCAGGAAATACTTTGGACGCATGGAATCTCTTCACCGATCACACGGATTAGGTTTGAATCTTTGTATGAAGCTTTAAAGAATTCAATTATAGAATCAACATTGGTTGGCTCTTTGACTTGCGCCTGCACGGTAACCGTAATCCCTCGAAAGAACGGCGCGACATGAGGCGAGAACCGAATCGATTGACCAAGATGCCGCGTGATCTCTCGCTCGTGTGTATGCCCCACCAGTTTGTACGGTGTAATTCCACCATCGAGCACCTTTGGGTCATTACGGGGTGATGGTGTCGTCCCTGCACCTGAATATCCAGAGACACCAAAGGCATGTGGAACGCTATCAATCAAATCGATCACCGGACCGAGTGCGAGCTGAACAGCCGTCGCATAACAACCAGGATTGCTGATCCTGGTCGCTCCTCTCAATGCAATTACATTGCGCTCTGAAAGTCCGTATACCCACTGATCATCGAACCGATGATCGCTCGACAAATCAAGAATCACTTTCTTACTAAACGAGCCACCAGGCGAGTCACTGAGTGCATCAACATAGCCTCCTGTTGCCCCATCAGGGACAGCCAAAACCACCGCGTCAACATCATGTGACGCAACCGCGCTCGGCTCAGCGTCAACATATGCCATACCGACATCCTCCATGCTCGGCACTGGCATGCCTATTTGTGACCGAGCTGCTGCGAATGATAACCACAAGCATGGGTGCTGATTAATGAGCTTTATCAACTCCGACCCGACATATCCGCGGGCGCCAACAACTCCAACAGACTTAATACCTCTATACGCCAACTGCAGCCTCCTTGCTTTGAATAACATCGCCGAAGCATAATTCATAGGACAAAGCCCGTTCTATTACACATTCGATTTCTTCGCTGGTGCGCAAACCTCGCCAGAAAACCACCCAGTTTTCCAACCGCTTCATTCCGTCTGCACGGTGCATATACCAACCGTTCACAGGATTATCAGCCCGCGAACGCCAAAATAGTTGAGGATGCTCTTCAATGAGTTTGTTCCAAAGCGATGCACCGATGCCCGCCCCTTGTGCTTCAGCGGTAACTGCAAACTTGTCAAGATATGATACCGAATCTGATTCATCAACAATCGCAACGGCAGTGTATGGCGCAATCAGAGCCTTCGTATGTAGCCTCGAATCAAAGTACCCATCACAAAGTTCTCGACCAAAGCTGCACTCCAAAAGCGACTTGAGTTTATGAAGATCCAACGAATCAAGCTGATCGACAACCTTGATAGAGGCGCCGCTGCGAATCAATGTCCCATTGCCCTTGTGTGTAAATAACTCGCTGGCTAGATTGGACGGCTTTGTGATCGATACAGATGCGTGAGCAGGTAACGATTCAAGCAGCTCGCCGATTTCAACAAGTTTGCGTGCCATCCCGCCAGATACTTCGCCAGTTTCGATCAACCGTTCTTGATCATCTTCTAAGTTGACGGCAGAGATCACATTCCCATCGGTTCCCAAGATACCACCGGTTTCAGTCAGAAAGATTACCTTTCCAGGACACAGTGCCTCAGCTAATGCCCGTGCAGCAGTATCCGCATTGACATTGAGCAGTTGCCCGCCTTTGGTCACTCCCAATGGCGAGAGCACAGGTATATATCCAGCCTCAAACGCCGCCCGAACCGGGGCGAGATCAACGCCGACAACTTGCCCGACAAGCCCTAGTTGTTCATGACAATCGGGCACAACTTCGAACACGCCTGACGGGATCACACGAGCACGCACACTGTGCCCGTCAATCGCCTGCGCCAACCGAGCTCCCTCTCGAAGGAACATACGGTGCGCGGCCCCGAGCACTTCGGGGGTCGTGACACGAAGCCCATCAACCCATTTGCTTTCAACCCCTTGATTTTCAAGCTCTCGCGAGAGTTGAGGGCCGCCGCCATGCACAACCACAGGCGACATTCCAACATGCCGCAGAAACGCCAGCGACGACGCGAGGTCATCAAGATCATTCTCAATCAACGCGCCCCCCACCTTTACCACAGTAGATTTCGGTGCTGAGTCTTGAGTATATTGTGAGAGATACCGTTCAACCTCGCGTTTACCACCCAGGTTGTAGAGCAAGTTGAAAATAACATCGCGCATCATGGTGAAATCACTCCTTGAGAACCCAATGCACCCGTGATGTTGTGGGTTACTTCGAGCGGGTCTGAAAATACCTGTTTATATGATTTGTAAACGGAAATTAGATCGTCGATGGCAACAAACTCATTGGCGGCGTGCGCCTGACTTATGCTCCCTGGACCAAGCACAACTGTCGAAAGCCCTGCCTCATGAAACAATGCTGCTTCGGTCCAAAAATCAACAGGCGACCCTAATTTAAACCCATAGTCTGCGACGAGGCTTGATGTACCAGAAGATTCACTCAGACTTGGCGCATTAAACCGTGATTTCCATATACAAGTTTCTTGATCCTTGATTAGCATCCTGAGTGCACTGATCGGTTGCTCAGGATTCATCCCCGCCGGCGGTCGCATACCAAAGATTACTTTTGCTGACGATGCAGCGACATTGGCTTTTGACCCACCTTGGATCACACCAATATTTAAACGGATGTTGTCAAGTGGCGATTCTTTTGCGAGCTTAATCGCTTCGGCACACCACTGTGTTGCAAGATGAATCGCATTGTGCTCATTTGCATCAGTAATGGATGAATGAGCAGCATGACCGTTGAACAGAAGTTCAAAGGTCGCCAATCCACGATGTGCGCACACAGCCCTACCGCTGGTCGGCTCAGCAACTATGGCTCGATCGTACACAGGAGACCCATTCAAGAATGATCTCACACAAGTGCTCTGCCCGGCTTCTTCATCGGTCGTAAAAAGCAATGCCATTGCACCATCAGACTCTTGCGCGGATGTGAGCATGCAAGCCGCTGCCCCTTTGATATCACATGCGCCAAGCCCAAAAGCAAGCCCATTTTCTACTCCGAGTGTAAAGGGATCCCTTGTCCAAGACTGGTCCGCAGGCACTGTGTCGAGATGACAGTTGGCAATCGTTCTCGCCTGCCCACGCGTCGCTAGCATGTTCACGCATCCATCGCCGAGGTCGCAAATTTCAATAATGCACCCGCATGCACTGAGTACTTTGGCACAGTACTCAATCACCTGATGCTCAGGTGTGACCGTGCGAGGCGGGTTCTGTGTATCACATTGAACCAAATATTCAAGATGTGTCAGGATACGATCGAGCACGCCGAGGCCTCCGAACCAACCCCGAGTTTGGACCGCACTGCTGACCCCATCGTCGACGATTGGCCGTAGATCTTAATAAACCCTTCAGCCTCATTAGCCGACCAGTCCGTATGTTGTGCATAACACGCACCCTTTCGAATCAGTGCGTTCTCAGTGAAGATTTCAATTGGATCGCATACCCCTCCGCATGTTTCGAGAACTACATCGCCCGTAACTGACGACTGGGTTGATCGAATGAACGATTCAATATCATGTCGCAAAGGCTCAAAGTACATCCCGCCGAATACCAGTTCTGTCCACCGCCGGGCAACTGCTGGTTTAAACTCGTTCTGCGCTTTGGTCAGCACCAACTCTTCGAGTGCCTTGTGGGCCACCAGCAATGCTTCGAGCCCTGGGGATTCGAAAACAATTCGTCCCTTGAGACCAACGATGGTGTCGCCGGTGTAGATTCCCCGCCCCACGCCATACGCTCCAAACAACTCATTGAGCGTGCTCAGCATCGTCAACCCATCAATAAACACGCCATCGAGTGTAACCGCTCGCCCTTTTTCAAATCCAATCGTTACTTTCAATGATTTCTTTGGCCATTCGTTACTAGGTTTGGTCAGTTTACGCGTATCAGGACCAGGCGCCCTCATCTCATCGATTTCTGATCCAGACACAGTAACACCCAGTAAGTTTTCATTGATCGTGTACCGCTTCGCCTCATCAGACACCTTAATCCCGCGCTCCCGGAGATCTTCAATCTCATATGCCCTAGGCGTATTTGTCACGGCCATAATGTCACGGATCGGCGCCAATATGGGAAGGTCAGTCAATGACCGAATCGATTGATCGAACCGGACTTGGTCATTGCCCATCGCAGTACAACCATGCGCTATCGCATCGGCACCGCGTTCAACCGCGAGTTTTACCATTTCAGCAGCGATTACATACCTATCCGAGCACAACAACGGATACCGATCCTCATACTTCACACCGCCCATGACCATCGGCGTCACTATGGTGTCCCACAATGCTTGGCCAGCATCAACGGTTATATGTTCGCATGCCCCCACCTCTTTTGCGCGCTGAGCAATGAGTTCAGCTTGGAACTCACCCACGCCTCCGGTATCGACAAAGAGCGTGATGACGCTGTACCCCTTCTCTATTAGAAATGGCACGCAAAAACTGGTATCCAATCCACCTGAGAACGCAAGCACGACTGATTTTACATTTGTTGTATTCATCATGAATCTTTCATTTGGCTTGCGGCGTCACCGGCGATCCAACCAATGCCGCCATCAACGCCTTCTGTATGTGCAAACGATTCTCAGCTTCTTCGATGATCATCGAGTTTGGTGAATCCATCACGCTATCGGTTGCCTTCACATTGCGCCTTGCGGGCAAGCAATGGCTAAATACAGCGCCATTTGTCAACTCCATCTTTGCGTCGTCAACAATAAAATGCTTATTTGCATCACGAATTGGTTTTTCTTTTTCCCAACTCCCAAAGAATGGCAGCGCCCCCCAACTCTTGGCATAAATCACATCCGCCCCTGAATACGACGCCTCGATATCGTGAGAAACCGAGAAAGATCCGCCGGAATCTTCTGCATTCTCTGCTGCAAACGACATATACCGCTCATCAAGTAGAAATCGTTCATCCGGACATAACAGCGTCACATCCATCCCAAACTTCGTCGCGATCATCGCTGCCGAATTTGCCACAGCGGTATTTAAAGGCTTGGGGTGATAGGTCCAAGTCAACACATATTTTTTCCCGCGTAGATCCGAAGTCTCAAACCGCTCTTGCAACCCCATTATGTGGGCAAGTTCCTGACACGGATGCGTTATCGTTTCCATATTTATCACGGGTACTGTTGCATGCTTGGCGAACGCTCTGATCACATGATCCTGACGATCGATTGACCAGTCTACAAACGCTGGAAACGCCCGCACCGCGATCAGGTCGCAATATCTGCTCAGCACCCTTGCCGCCTCACTCATGTGCTCTTCTGCCCCACCATCCATAATCTCGCCATCACCAAATGCCATCGCCCAAGTGCCTTGGCCTGGCTCAAGCACCACTGCATGCCCGCCCATTTGCCAGGCGCCTATCTCGAACGAACTGCGGGTGCGGAGTGACGGATTAAAGAACAATAAGGCGATCGTTTTTCCCTCCAGCAGTGGCTGCAACGGATTGGCCTTCAATTCACTGGCATGTCTGAGCAGACAATCGAGCTCCTCCTTGTCCCATTCCTGTGTTGTTATAAAGTGCTTCATAGCCGTCCGCCTTCCATCGCTGCACGCAGTGTTTTCATCAACACACCAATTGCCTTTGAACTCGTAGTTGCAAGAAATATAGTGTCGTCTCCAGCAACCGTGCCCACCACCCCATAAGGTGGCCAACGGTCAAATGCGCTAGCCAACATTTGAGCATGTCCCGGCGCCGTCTTTACAACAACAATCGCTTGCGCCTTGGCTACAGAGAGAACATGCCGATAAATGAGACCTGACAACTCATCATTACCGGCGATTGGAAGAGCATGCCCATTTTCTGTGAACGATCCGCCGAGCCTGTACCCGTCCTGCCCTCGTACCGCTCCAATTGCAGCAAGATCACGCGATACCGTTGTCTGGGTTACGGACACACCCGCCACCAGCAAGGCCTCTGCGATTTCATCTTGTGATGAAATCGTATTCTGACTCAGTATCTTTCTTAGTATTTCACGACGGCTGTTGAGCGACATGCATAATTATACACAGCCATGCATATCCATGCAACCCGGGAAGGCAAATAATTAACAAATTCCCACTACAAATAATGGGAAGCTAGATGCCCTGGCTTTGTAAACGCTGATCCCTGGCTGATCTCTGACCCTTTATACCCTTTCAAGCAGAGAAATGCCCTTACTGATCAACAAGCATGAATACATCATCGGAGAGTTCTAACCCAGACACCACCTCATCGATGGTAATGATCGTGAAACCCGACCCTGGAATTTCTGATACGACACGCATGGGAGTACGGAAGCCGTCGATGACTTCAAACTCCGAATAACTGATCGTGACTGGAACAGATGATTGTCCGACTGTCTCAATCATATTGATTTGCACTACATCGCCAAACTCAGCATCGACTCTGTATGTTCGGCTGGGCAGTTCGCCCTTCTTGAGTCGGATAACATATGTAGGGCGATCATCAACCATGTCAGTGCCGATGACCTGAATCGAATCGAAGTATTCACCCCAATCACCCTCTATCGCGCCAGGCGCTTTGAGCAACGCTTGTTTTTGCTCATCACCCTTGAGGGCTTTAAAGCCACGCATTGAATCGAAGTACCACGCCCCTTTGCCGCTGGTGACAATATCAACATGGCCATGCTCATGAAAGTCCATATGATTTGCGTACTGAAACTGGCCTTGGGCGTATGAGACAAAAGTGCCCGACAATCCTGACTGCGCAACCCAAATCTTGCCGGTAGCTTTCTTTCCACCAGTTCTCTGTGCGGATTCGACTCTGCCGCTCGTATTGCGAAGCTCATAGATTTCTTCAATGGTTGGAAGCTTGGCAGTCAATCCCTCAACTTCACGCACAAAGAGCTTATCGCCAGCGCGACCATGAAACACGAATGACTCCACCGTGCCCTCCGCATCGTGCATAAATGTCGCGCCCCAGTCTGGGCGATCCCTCAGCGGTGCGTGCCCATGCTTATCAGGAGTCTCAAAATCCAAAAGTGTTCCCTTGTCATTCATCGCAAGCCGACCACGATTGATGACAATCTGCACCTTTTTTCCGCCCTGCTCTCGGATATAACCACCCAGATATTGATCAAGTTCATCAACGGGAACAACGGCCGCCTCTTCATACCCCTTGCGAGGGACCTGGAAACTGAACCCGCTCTGATGCATGACCAGACCGACAACTGTATCTTGAGGATCGCGCTTGAAAGAAAGAGCGATCTGATCAGTCAACTCAAAGACCCACAACCCGTCACTTCCAGGGTTTTTAAGAGCAAATGATCTCTGACTTGGCACATTGAGCTCCAGCCCATCATCTACGATGCGGATCTCAAAGTTTTCATCTTGAAACTTAGCAAAATTTGCGATGTAAATGCCTGTAAATTCCTCGAAGTCGATGCCTTGATCAACATCAGGCTCCAATTCATCAGGCCATTGCTCAAGTATTGAGTTAAAGATCCACTCCACCGACGCTGCACCGAGCGGCGATATACCTTGGTTCATCAACAGTACATAGCCAAGATTTTCTTCAGGCATCAGACTCACCTGAGCACTGAATCCAGGGATCATTCCTCCATGCTCGATAACCTTGCGCCCGTTAACTTCCCTGAGCATCCATCCGAGCCCATATGAAACCCCGTTTCCGATCTCGATTTGAGGCGTCCATGTTTCTTGGATGAGCTCGGAAGAAATCAAACGCTTCTCATCGATTTCGCCTTCGCCAAGTTGCAGTCTAATCCACTGAGCCATGTCAAGCACATTCGAATACACCCCGCCGGCTGGGGCTATGCTGTTCATATCGAGCGAAGGGGCGCGGTCGAACTGTTCATCAAACTCATTCCAGTTGTATCCCGATGCGACCGTAGCATCTGCTTCTGAGTCTGGAGTATGAACAACTGTCGATACCATATCAAGCGGCTTGAATATACGGCTTACCATCATCTCGTCCCAGCTGGTCCCATTGGCAACCCCGGCCGCCTCGCCCACGGCGAGGTAAGTCACATTACAATAATGAAACCCAGCTCGAAACTCATCGATCGGCTCAGCATTGACCGCAGTTTGAAGGATCTTATCACGAGAAACTTCACCACTAAACCAGAGTAATCCCATTCGCGCAAAGCCATGGCGATGACTCAACAAATCACGCAGTGTACACTCGGCGTTCTGGTTGTCTGTTTTTAGATTGAGATCAAAGTATGGAAGGTACTCAGTCACCGGCGTATCCCAAGTCGTCTTCTCCTCATCGACCAACATCCCAACCAATGTAGCCGTGAATGCTTTGGTTGTCGAGCCGATCCCAAAGATTGTGTGCTCATCAACTGGCGTTTGTGATTCGACATCGGCAACCCCAAAGCTATGCGTCCAGATGACCTGGTCATCCTTGACGATCGCAATAGACATACCCGGAACATGCGCCTCAATGCGAGCGGCTTCGAGGGTTTCGGCGAGTTTTTCTAAGCGTTGATCAAGCGTGGGCTCTACCCCGGCTAAACCCAAAGACGAAAGCGCAGTGGAAAGTAAAATTAGAATCGGAATTCGTGATGACAGCATTGGATCTCCAGTGATCTTTGGATGGATGCTAAAGCAGAAATGTTGGAGTTTAATTATTCGGATTTTACAAACTGGTTTTTCATGTTTATGGCATCGATTTGATTTTTCCTTCAATAAATGCTTGCTCATGGACAACGGCTGTTTGCGATTGCGCCAGCAAGTATGAATCGACCGCGTTCTTCCTGTCTCCTTGGAGTACATAGATTCGAGCAATGGCGCAATCCAACAGAAAATAGCCCTTCATTTTTGGATGGACTTTCAGTTCTTTAAGCCGAGACAAAGCCTCATGTGTATCCCCTGCTTCACCAATGGAAATTGCTTGGTTAAACGCGTACATTGGTGAGTTATGTAGCTCCAAGAGCCGACTGTAGAGAGTCGTGATACTATTCCAGTCTGTTTTTTCAATGCTCGGAGCTCCACAATGGAGCATAGCTATAGTGGCCTCTAGATGGTATGTCGTTGGCCGACCAGTCCTTGACTGAGCAAGCCAACCTTGGGCTGACTCAATCAGGTGTCTATCCCAATGGGACCGACACTGATCTTCGAGCTGAATAACAGCCCCCTGATCATCGGTCCTTGCTTCAAACCGGGAGGCGTGGAACAACATCAAAGCGAGCAGGGCTTTAGTAGCTGGCGATGAACACGAGCTCTGGCAAAGCAGGTGGCACAATCGGGCTGCTTCCTCACATATATCCGACCGTATGGGATCAATTCCACGCGAGGTGCTGTAACCTTCATTGAACATCAAATAGAGCACATCATGCACAACATCGAGCCGTTGATCAAGTTGCTCTACGGATGGTAGATCCAAACCCACATTGGCATCTGCTAATGATTTCTTGGCGCGTTGGATGCGTTTTTTGGCCGTTTCGGTTGGGAGCAAGAGCCCGCGTGCGATTTCGGATAGGCCAAAGCCACAGAGGGCTTTCAATGTCAGGGCGATCTGGGTCTTCCGATCATTTACCGGATGGCAACAGACGAACATCATCCGCAGCAAACTGTCTGCAATGTGCTCATCTTCGAGCCACTGATCTATTACCAACTCTTGAGACGCTAGTGTTTGCCCGGAAAGTGAAACTGCTTTGGCAAAATTTTTTTCACGCCGCAATGTATCAAGAATACGGTTCTTGGCAGCAAGATGAATCCATGCGGATGGGTTTGGGGGAATCCCATTGAGTTTCCAGGAGTTCATCGCCTCGAGCATGGCGACTTGAACCATATCATCAATCAAGTCAATGCGCCGAATACCAAAGGCACGAGTCAGCACGGCGATAAGCTTTGCCGACTCGTGCCGGAAAAAATGTTCAACCAGTTGGTTAGCCGATTGGCTCACTCTTCGTGCATTCCCACATTGGCAAGTTCACGAACCTCTACAATACCGCCTGATACAGCGATCGGGGAGCCCTTCGCCAGCACAATGGCTGCATCCATATCTGGAGCCTCGACCATCGAGTACCCACCAACAAGCTCTTTGGATTCAGCGAATGGACCATCCGTGATCGATAAATCTGAATTCACGGTTGCTCCACCAGGCTCAAGACCATCACCCTTGTCAATCAACCATCCCGCCTCTTCTCCAGCTTGGATCCAATCCATCCAGAGCTGCATAAACTTCTGCATCTCCTCAGGTTCATGACAGTTCTCACAACCTCGATATACAAACATGTACTTTGGCATTTCAATAATCCTTTCAGTACTCTTCATTGAGCATTCCTATGTATTTATTCACCTGCATTGGCAAACTTGCGGACTTCGATCTTGCCGCCACCGGCGTGCTTGATAGTCTGCTTGGCCAGTTCACATGCCTCAGTCAAACTTGACGCTTGAACAATGGTGTATCCACCCACAAGCTCCTTTGATTCAGCAAACGGGCCATCTAATACAGACATATCGGAGTTGACAACCACCCCTGATTTATTAAGCGGACTTCCTGGGTCAACCAACCATCCTTCTTCAGTCCCGCTCTTCACCCAATCCATCCAGGCCTTCATTCCGGACTCCATCTGTTCAGGAGTCATTTCGGGGCGATCCCCGCAACCTCCACGCTGTAAAAACATATACCGATCCATTTTTTGTCCTTTCGATTGACAATGAGCGACTACAAATCCCTCATACACAATAATGGCGAATGAGAGATTGCATAAGGGACAGTTAATTGGAAATTATGGCGAATGATTTCGATGATTCTAGAAATCTAGCTTGCGAACTGCCTTAAACCGATAATTTAAATGTCAATAGCGGGAGTTAGATTTGATTTGACTCACGCGATCAGATACCCCGTTCTGAGGTAGAGAGAGCGATCTCAAAGCCGATCAATCTGTATCCCCTAGCTTCCCTCGCCACTCCTCGGCCCTGGTGTCGTAGCTATTCCCCGGCTCGGCGGCGTGCCACGCGGTGTAGAGATCGACAACGCGCCGGATCGCTTCATTGGTTCGTTGGACCCCGATCGCACCGATCTCGGCAGGCGGATTGATCTGTTCAGCAGCCTCGACAAGCAACCTTTCGGCCTCCACAAACTTGGATTGCATGGTCATTGTATCGCCGACCAAGCTTTGAGTGTTCCAGACCTGCCAATCCCCTTCTAGCAGCACCCGCTGCCAAATCTCTAAACACTCTCTCAAGATCGGCTCAGCATCTGCATGCCGATTCTGTTTGATCAGGTTCATTCCGAGTCGGATCAGTGCCGAACCAAGTTGCAACCCCCCGTCAGGTTCAGCACGGCGAGCAATACCCACGATTAACCTGCGGATCTCCTCCGATTCGGACCATTGATTCTGTTTTTCGAGTAGGAGCCCCATGCTGTTGAACGAGTGGAGCGTGAATGGATCACCATCGCCCAGCACACGACGGTACCCTTCTAGGGCTTCTCGCAAGAACGGCTCGGCCTCGGTCAACTTGTCCTGATTTTGGAGAAGGAACCCAATCCAGCTGATCGAGCGGAGCGTGGCTACATGATCATCGCCAAGCACTCGACGGTTCCCCTCTAGGGCTTCTCGGAAGTACGGCTCGGCCTCGGCTAGCTTGCCTTGGGCGTTAAGCAGGCCACCCATGATGTTGATCGACTGGAGCGTGGCCGGATCATCATCACCCAGCGCACGACGGTACCCTTCTAGTGCTTCTCGCAAGTACGGCTCGGCCTCGGCCAACTTGCCCTGCGAATAGAGCAGGAACCCAATGCTGTTGATCGATTGGAGCGTGTCCGAATTAGCATCGCCCAGTACACGACGGGACCCTTCTAGTGCTTCTCGCAAATACGGCTCAGCCTCGGCCAGCTTACCTTGGTTCATAAGCAGCCCCCCCATTCTGATGATCGAGTGGAGCGTGACCGGATCATCATCGCCCAATATACGACGGTACCCATCAAGGGCTTCTCGTAAGTACGGCTCGGCCTCGGCCTGTTTGCCTAGGCCTTGGACCTGAATCAGGGCCCCCATGTTGTTGATAGAGGCGAGTGTGTCCCGATGATCATTGCCGAGTATTGTGCGCCGGATCTTTAACGCGCGTGACTGCGGATCGGTCGCAAGATCATGCAATCCAAGCTCTCGAAGTGTAATAGCGGTGGTTTCCAACATCTTGGCTTGCACAAGTGGCTAATCAACAAACTGCGTATCGATAGCCTCGATCGTCCGAATGAAGATATTGGCTTCCAGTGTCCCCAGTGCGATGCTCGTGAAGTTCACCGACGCCAGTGATTCACTCAGGGCAGCCCTGGTATCCTCGGGAGCACCCTCGATAATCGAGTCACGCAGCTGTGTCCCCATCATCTCAATCGCGATCTGGCCGAGTTGCTTGCTTTGGAAGTTCGCGACCTGCTGGAGCTCATCGGCCCGCTTGGATACCTCAGCGCGTGCAGTCTCGGCTTCATGCTGGGATTCGCGTGCTTGCCCCGCATTGCCGATCGCAATGCGTTTCTGCTCCGCCTCACCCATCGCAAAGCTGATTGAGATCAACGCCCCCACCACCGACACCACAAGCACCGCAGCAATACCCGCAACGAGAGCCTTGTTCCGTCGAGAAAACTTGATCAAGTGATACCAAGTACTCGGCGGACGCTCCTCAATCGGCTCATTTCTCAGATACCGCTGGATATCGCTCGCAAGATCGCTGGCACTCTGGTACCGCCGCTCCTTCTCCTTGATCAACGCTTTGCTGATGATGATCTCGACATCGCCTCGGAAGGCTTTGTTAATCGAGCTGAGTGCCTTTGGCTCGTCCTCCCGGATAACCCGCTCCGCCTCGTGGATCATCTTCTGCTTCACATCGTACGGCATCTGCCCCGCCAACAACTCATACGCAATGATCCCCAGCGCGTACACATCGCTGCGTGTATCAAGATCATCCGGATTGCCGGACGCTTGTTCAGGACTCATATACGGGATCGTCCCGATCAACTGTCCGATGTCCGTCTGCATTGTTGCCGTCTGGATATCAGCATCCGTCGCACGCGCAACCCCAAAGTCCAGAATCTTAATCTGCCCTTCCTTGTTGACGAGGATATTGCCCGGCTTGAGGTCCCGGTGGATCACACCCTTTTGATGCGCGTGTTGCACGGCATCGGCTATCTTGGCGAGCAGCCCAAGCCGATCACGCGTACCGAGCTTTTGATTTTCCGCGTAGTCCGTCAGCAACTCGCCCTGTACAAACTCCATCGCAAAAAATGGCTGCTGCCCATGTCCCTCATCAAAGGTCCCCGCTTCAAATATGGTCGCGATCCCGGGATGATCGAGCTTCCCAAGAATCTGTGCCTCGATCTCAAAACGGAGCAACAGGTTTTTGCTCACCGCCCCCGCCTTGATCACCTTGAGCGCGACCTTCCGCCTCGGTGAATCCTGTTCTGCTTCGTGCACCGTCCCCATCCCGCCCTCGCCAATCTCGGAGAGGATCCGATACTTGCCGATCGATTCCGGGAGCGGTGCCAATGGGGCGGACATTGCCCGATGGGCATCGACCTCAGTCTTGCCCTGTTCGATCGTGGCATCGGGATCGAAGTCTGGATTGATTTTCGAGGGGTCGCCGGTCACCGTGTCCTATCTGCAAATATGTATTTATGATCTAACCCATGGTAGCAGAATTTACATATATGGCGTCTACTTCAATTCCTCACTCCGATGAGCCGAGCTCAAAGTGCCTCTTGAATTGGACCCATGATTATCCTGAATGACCAAACTCCCACCTGATCCGTATATAAAATGCTCCATGGGAACGGGAAGCACGCTGCGTTTGTTCAACATGCTGTTCTGATTACCCTTACAACTGGCGGACTGCATGAAGTGCTACGCTGAATGGTTGGCATATCAAAATAGCCGAACTCTCCATTGCCACCACCTCCCTCCTCCCTCCTCCCTCCTACACGAATAGATCCCACTGTATAGACAACACCGACAGAACAAAGATGTACTGTTTGGGGAATTTCGGGGGGCTCTCTCAGTGCCTGCGACAACACCGATCTAAACTAAACCAAACACTATATCGATTGGGCCGAAACTCATATCGAGTTTCGGATCGACCAAATGCGTAGTAAAAATAGCTGTCGCGCATCTCTCTTCGATATACAAACAGAAATATTTTTCTGAGAGTGCTGGATAACTTGAGCCGGGTCGCAAAAACCAATCCGCTTCTTATGTGCATTAAGGCTCCTATGAGGGAGGCCGGCATTTTGTGGGGATCCCAAATTGTCGATTCTGATTCTAAATCGTGCATAACATCAAAATTGTACAGTCTACAAACACGAAGCGTGTGGCACCTAGTTGACTCTGTTGCGACGACCATGTTCCAATTAAACGGCATCTCGCTAGCTCGTGCATTCAACAATTGGCTTGAGTAGACCCAAATGAAGGCCTAGCGGGATCAATTCTATACCGAATCTGCATTGCTCGAAAGAAAGCTGGAGATCTTCCGGTCGAGCAGATATGTGAAGACACCACCGAGCGTCCCCACTTCTCATCCGAGCAGCGGGCCCAGATCATACAGTTGGCTTCCCTCTGACCTGCCCCCCAAAACCTAGTCCATTCTACGAGATGACTCACATAAAGAATGGGCTAGGTTTATGATGGCAGGACAAAGTCATATAGAGCGCCCAAAGCTTCGTAGACAACGATGGGATCAAGTGGGAAATCAGTAAATGTAATACTCTTGGTGGCCGACATCTAATTCGTTGATTTCTGATCCAGAAGCTTTTCTGGCTAATCATCAAAGAGAACGAGCGAGAGAGTTACGCAAGATAACCGAACAGATCGCCTCGAACATACCACACAAATCACTGGCCCGCTATTACCCTATGACTGCCTATTGACAGCCTACTGCGAAACTTTGTAAAAAGGCGGAAACATCATGAAAATCCCACTGGCCATCATAGTTGAAATCTGCTACTGAGTCCTGATTGACCATTGCGGTGATGAATGCGAACACATCGAAGTAATCGATATCACCATCACCAGTCAGGTCAACTCTGCACGGAGCGGGCACCGGAATCCCTTCAATGATTCCAATCACACCGTTTGATCTGAAATATCCAAGCCTGTTCGTACCTGCGGCAAAGAGCTCTCGAGGAGAATTGCTAGGCTCGGTCAACTCGATACGATCCAGTTCTTCAAAGGATTTGTTGTCAAACACTTTGAGCGTTGAACTGTCCATGAAATAGGTAATCCCTAAACTCGGAACCGGCTCAACAGCACCATTAGCTCCCGCGAATGTACCGAGCAGTGTAAGTGTTGATGGTTCGAGTACCGCACCAGTGGTGCTATAGATCAATCCAGCAGCAGCTTCAATTCGTGTCGACCAACCACTAAACAATCCGCTAGCGCTTTGCTCTTCGATGAGATCGACTCCATTAAAAATGAGACGCCTAATCCGATTAGAGTTATATGTGATCAGTGTGGTTTGATCAACAAAGGCAAGGGAGTTGGATTGTCTGATACTGTCAATCGGCATTTGCCCTTCTATGTCGTAGACATTGAGATGACCGTTGCCGCTAGAGCTGACTGAATTCAATGAGACGATCACAATCTCAGAGTTGTTAGGATAGATCGCTAAATCCTCGGCCTGAGAAGGGTCTGGTTCGAAGAGCGCTTGCAGATCACCAACCTCACCACTGATCAGATTGTATCTCCGAAACGAGTACGCTCCACTCAGTGATACATAAACTAGGCTCGAGTCGCTCGAAAGCTTTAGTTTATAAGGCTCACTCCCTATGTGAACATACTTCAATATCGACATCGTCTCTGGATCAATGAAGGCCAGCGAGTTTCCATTTGGAAAACCGATGCTGCTGGAAATACTCGCGTAAATGAGATTGCGAGACCGGTCATAAACCGCATCTCTGCTTCCTTCTATATGAGTCTCTGTAACAACAGCGTTGTCAAGAGATACTTGGCAATTTGCGACTGACGAGCAAATCATTATAAAGATGGCAACCGCATTGTATTTAAAGCTGATCATGAACATTCCCTATCTTTGATCATCAGTGGCAACCCTCCGCGAAAGCCGCCATAAACTCTTCCAAATCAGTAAAATCGAGGTTTCCATCGGTGTTAAAATCGGCGACTGAGCTCTGCAGGTTTATTGCCGTGATAAAACTAGAAATATCAAAGAAATCAACCACCCCATCACCTGTGAAGTCCACAATACACGGCGCCGGCACCGGGATCCCCTCGATGATCCCGAGCACACCGGTTGTTGTGTAGTACCCCAATCTGTTTTCCCCCGCAACAAAGAGTTCCCTCGAGGAAGACAAAGGGATGTCAAAATCAATCTCATCCATGAGCAAGAAGGTTTCATTATCAAAGACCCTGAGGGTGTCTCCTGACAAATAATATGTAATCCCCAATTCCGGGATGGACTCTACAGCACCATATCCACCTGGGAAGACACCAAGGCGGGTAAGCGTTACAGGATCGACAACAACGCCATTTGTACTGTAGATGAGCCCGCCCTTTGCTTCAATTCGAACATTGAACCCACTGATAAGACTCCCTCTCCCCTCTTCGAAAACAATGTCGGTTCCATCAAAAGAAAATCTATAGAGCCCATATCCGGTGTCGCTGTTGTTGTAGGTAACAAGAGTATTCGGATCTACCGATGCAAGCGAGTTGCAGGTAAAATATCCTGGGGAAGGAATCTCGCCACCGCTTCCATAGAGGCGAAGATTTCCATCGCTGGTTGAAATGAGGATATCGAGTGCCGCAAAAATAGTACCGGGATTCCCCATTGATACGACAATATCCTCGGCGACCGCAGCATTATTTCCGACGAGCAGCGGATGAAGTTGCCCAATATCTCCGGTTATAGTATTATAGGATCGGACTGAAAATGCACCGTCAATCGCAACATGGATCATACTCCCGTCATCGGAAATTGATAGCAACCCCGGCTCGCTTCCGATGGTGATGTAATCAATCGCGGTGCGTGAGTCAATATCAAAAACGGCCAACGAGTTTCCCGTCGGGTATCCCACATCGCTGTGAATGCTCGCATAGATGACATTTTCCAGACGACTATAAACAGCACCCCACGCCTGAACATCCTCAAACTGCCAAGTTGAAGCGCCGTCCAGTGAAACCTGTGCTTGCGCCAAAGAGGGGAAGAAACTGCACACAAGTGCGCCACAGCAGATTGCAACTCGATCAAACATTAGGGGCACCCCTCTTTAAACATCCTCTCAAATGCAGCAAGGTCAAAGAAGTCCCAGCGGCTGTCATGATTCAGATCCGCAAATGGATTCTCTGACTCCAGAGACAGGAGAAAGGCCGACACATCGAAATCGTCTAAAACACCATCGCCTGTTAAATCAACAGGGCATAGTGCCGCGACGGGGATCCCGCTGATAATCCCGACATAGCCATTCCCAGTATATCCCAGCTGCCCCTCTCCAACAACGAACAGTCTTGATACGCCGCCGACCGAACCATTGAGCAGTTTGCTGTCCATCTCTAGAAAGGACTCGTTGTCAAACACCTGCAATGTACGCCCAGAGAGGTAGTAAGTAATCCCAAGCTCGGGGACAGGCTCAACAACTCCCTCAGCAGAAGTAAAGGTGCCGAGCATCGCAAGAGTTGATGCTTCGACGACCTGCCCAGTACTGCTATATATGAGCCCGCCTTTCGCCTCAAGTGTGCCGGCCCCAAACATGAACGAGGATCTATAGGCGACGCTCTGCAGTTGTTCTCCATCGAATGTGTATTTATGCAGTGTCGAGCTCGTTGGAGATCGCGAAATCATCGTGTTCGGGTCAATAAATGCGACCGAATCTAGATTAGAAGTCGAAGCGCAATTCAGAAACCCTGTACTGTTGTACACACACGCTTTTTCCGAGTTGTACCCATGCATGACCACTACGGTGCCCGGATCGAGAGGAGCAATCGCGAACTCTCCAACAATATTGGTAGAGGGGGTATACGGCAATAGATCTTGAAACTCTCCAACGCGGCCTGTCTCGGGTTCGTAGTACTGGTAGCCGTGGTCATCATCGAGACCGATATAAACCCTGCTCCCATCGGCGGAAAGAGCCAACATGTTGGGCTCACTCATCATCGGCTCATTGTGAACTACTGTCCCAGTCTCAAGATCAAGGACCGCAAGTGTATTGCGCGTCTCAACACTCCCGTATCGGCTGACACTCGCATAAATCACATTCCGATATCGATCATACACAGCATCATTTGCATCAAGATCTATCCGCCAAACACTTGCGTCATCAAGTGACACCTGGGCCGAAACATTGGCTTGCAGGACTAGTACGGGAATCATGCACAATATTCGTAAAGAAAAATTCAAAGTATGTACCTGCATTAAATATCTGAAGCAACGGTTGCTGTCAGGTAATGGTGCTCAAATTTGGGCCCAAGGATAACTACACCGGAAGTTCAATAAACGAAAACGCCCAAGACATACACAGGATACGGTATTTTTGCAATATATTGAAGATCAAAGAATAAATTTTTCATAAATTTTGATCGATGAATTTTTAATATTAATCTGATTTGTGATTGTGTAACCCACATCAAAACTCAAACAGAGACATTTGTTTGAATCTACTTCTAAATCTGGTATACGGATTGCAAGCCACAGCCCTGTGCTATAGCACTCACAACACCCTCATAACCGGAGCTAAAGCAGAGAATTTGGAGTCAAATCGAACCAAACTACTCGCCATCCATACGCCTCCGGTTATGAGCTAAAAGTCATCAGAGACATTTTCAACTCCCCACCGTAACCGATTACTCCAATAGCGGGGGCACGATACGGTGGCCAAGAGATACTCAGATCCCTGCCCTTATCCGTGGGGGGCCAGCAGTTTTGATGTCCGTTTTGTCCAGTTTTTTGAGCGACAATCGGGGATGATTCTCTGTAGAATCGGCCATGAATGGGTCAAGAACAACGATTCCAGCCGATATGAACCCTGTCCAAATGCCGAGACCTGGACATCGCAAAACACGGCGTGTGTCGCCTGAATCGCGGAGTTTGTGGCACCTGATTGAGTCGATTGCGATCGCCATTGGCTCAAGGATACGGGCTGGCTCGCACTCGTGCATTATCACATGTGGCTCCAATGAAGAGAATGTTGGGACAACGGGATTATCTGTATTCCGAGACGGCTTTGCTTGAGCGAGAGGTGGCGATCTTCCGGGCTCAAAGGATGGCCAAAGCACCCAGAAGAAGGCCTCAGTTCGATCCCGGGCAGCGGGCCGAGATCTTGCAGCTTTCGGAGTTGAAAGGGTGGAGTTCGAAGCAAACGGCACTTCGATTTGGATTACATCCCAATACAATCCGCAACTGGCGCCGATCCTTGCGCGATAAGGGGAGAGCGGAACGATTACTCGGCGAGCCGCCATGGAATCGGCTGCATGAGGCGGTAAGGTGGACGGTTCATGAGATCCGTCGGCTTTGCCCTGAGCGTGAGTTCGGGACTCGGACCATTGCTCGGCACATGATCCGAGCAGGGATCCAGATCAGCAGAACCTCGATACGACGAATCCTTGAAGAAGAGCGATCGAAATCCGATCGTTGGCAACGGCATATTCCGGTGCCTGATGCAGGGGGTGCCACTCATCTGCTAAAGCCGAAGTCCCCCCACTTCGTCTGGCACACCGATATCACTGAAGTCAGGGTGCTTTGGAAACGGTTTGAGATTGCTGCGGTGCTCGACGGGTATTCGAGGAAGCTACTTGGAATCAAGGCGTTTAATCGGCGGGTTACTACTGATGATCTGAACGGACTGACCCGGGATGCCGCGGTGCAATCAGGTATGACACCTCGGTTCTTAATCAGTGATCGGGGCTCACAGTTTCGTGAACAGTTTACTGATGCATGCGAGGCGCGAGGCATCAAACATGTTCGATGCAAAGTGCGAGATTGGCAACTCAACGCGAAGATCGAACGGTTCTTCCGCACACTCAAGAGTTGGTTACGACCGAGCTGTCTCATTCCAACTGAAGCGTGGATTCAAGAACGACTCGATGAGTTTCAAATCTGGTACAATGAGCACCGCGTGCATGGAGCACATCATGCTCACACACCGGATGAACAGTTGGCAGGGATTGAGCGGGATCCCGTTCGATACACTCGAAAAGGAGGTAAAGAACCGACAATTCGAATCGACAGGCAATCAACTTGTGGTGACCCGAAGCTCTTTCGATTAGACATTGCAGTCAATGAGATTGAAAGAGCCGCATGAAGACCAAGTAGAGTATCTCAAACAAACCACACAAACTCGCGGTCCCCTAAATCGCCCACTTTCTGAAAAGCTTATCTCCTGATTTGATCCAAAATATACGGATCCTTGATCTCGTCATCGCGTGCGAGCAACAAAACCTTCGAGAGAACCTCCGCCGACTTTGGATCGTTGTCGGCAAAGGGAAGGAATATCCGACCGCGATGCTGACTATGAACGGCCACGATGAACATCGCCTTGCCCGGAAGTACAGATGTGGAAGCGCTGCCGAGATGTACCGAATATGTCGCACGAGTTCCATCGATGATTGCGTGATGATCCTTGACCTGTACATTATTCAAGCCGAGGAGCATACAAGTTTCTCTCAGAAGCGACGCTCGCATTTCCACAGTTGATGCTGATGCTTCAGGATCTACTCCTCCGGCGTGTGCTACGCTAACGACAAGATCAAGATCACGCATTGCTTCGCTGAATACTCGGTCAGGAATCTCGTCCATTGTAATCCGTCGCTCTTTTTCACCCTTGCGGATAAATGCAACACCCTCGAGAGTTAGACCTTCTATCTCCGCGGGCGTATAAAAATGCTCCTGAAACCAGAGTTCAGCAATCAGTTTTTCATCGTGGTATACCCTGCGAACCCCTTCTTCAGGAGAATGGATCCACTGACGCTGCTTGAGTAGTGAGAAGGCTTGTCGTGGATTCACTTGATGCCCGGCATATCGAGGGGTCATATCACACTGATCAAGCTCAGACTTTATCTTTGGATACACCTCTCTAAATACTTGTTTGAATGGCTGAATGCGTTCGGCCTTGAAGCAATCTCGTTGCCACTCACTCCAATCTCCTGCTTTGAGTAAATCAATAGGATGAGCAAGCCGTAGCTTGTCGGAGTTGCCGATCGGCTCGAGTGTTCCATCATGATTGCGCAAGAGTTGACCTGATTTTTCAGGATAGCCAATAAGCTTACCGTTACCAATAAAGACTAGCCGTTCAATCATCGGCTTGAGAATCGGATGGGCTGCAAACTCCTTGAGTTCCGATCGGGAGAACTCATCTCCTCGGCACATGGATTCCTCAAGCGATATACGCATCCGAGAACGCTGCCTGCGGAGTTCGGTGACCCGAGAACGCAAGGGGGCAATTTCAACATGCTTCCTGAGTTTAGCGGGCACACTCTTGAGTTTTTTACCCCTCTTCATCACAGCCAACTCGGGCTCGCCCGCTTCTGTGATTGAAAGAGAAACACTTGTTTCTTCAACAGTGACTACAACTGGACCTTTGGCAAGATCAGCGACCGCTTGTGATTCCATGGCCCATTGCAGGCGCCTTGGGTCACGGAATCCTGCTGTTCTGGCGAGATTCTGCATTGCGATAGCCACCGACTTTCCCTCGCTCGCTTGCCGTTGACTTCCGAACTTACGGCTCTCGCGCTTGAACTCTTGAATTTGTTTGTAGCGAACAAGCATCTCTTTCTTTGCTTCTGATTTCTTCTTCGATAAAGGGATCAAACCGAGTGCTCGAACAGCATCTTGATGCCGCTTGTCATTGATCCGCGAAAGGAGTTCATCCCCATCTAAACGATTGAGCATTGCATCAGCAAAGAGCTGTGCTCGCATATGCCCTCCACTATTTGAGGCATATTTGGCTGGCTTCTGTAACTTTGTCCATCCGTCATCACCAACAAGTTCAATCACTCGTGTGAACCATCGAACATCTACTGCCCCCTCTTCTAGATCTTCAGAATCGAGCTCAGTCCGTTCATTGATCTGAGCGGCCCAGATTTCTCTAAAATCTTGATTCCGCCAATAATCATTCTTCTTCGTATGTGCATGGATCCACCACACCGCTTCTTCGAGACCGTTAAGCCCCAGTGCTTGTTCTGCGTGCGACGCCCACTGCGGAGCAAACATGACCAGTTCGAGCAGCCGTGCTTCTTTGAGCCCCGATGACTGATAGAGCCGAGCAAACAACTCTGGCGAATCACCCTCATTTGGATTCGTTACTGATAGAAGCCGGCTGAAAGAATATGCTCGGGTAGGATCACCCCACTGATCTTGGCGAACGATCTTGTCTTTCCCTAAAGAAACTGCGAAGTCGAAGAAAACCCTCGCGCCACCTGAGAAACGAAGCGATGCCGCTGGATGACTTGCTGGCATAAGCATTTCGCCTCGCGTGAGTTCGAGTGCGATAATGCGATCCCGCATTTCGTCAACCGATCGAATAAGTCCTTCTCTATCTCCGATCGCCTTATGGGGTTTCAACCCTGTCAGCTCTTTAATTGGCCCTAGTACCACGGAGGGCCCATACGCGTATCCTTCGGGCTTTGGTTGTACGCGCGGATGGAGCATGAGCCAAACCATATCTCGATCATTGACCAATCCTCTGTCAAAAGCAGCGACGAACTCCTCTACCGTAGGGCCGTAGCAATCTGGCTCATCCCGATCGAGCGCCAGCATTTTCAGAGCTCCGAGTTGAATGTTATCATTCTTGGTAAACAGATAATTATGATCAGTGCGAAATGAAGCCAGGATACTTGCCCGCTTCGATACAAAGCCTGGCTCTCGATAACCACGATCTTCACGAAGATCAACTTTCTCTTGATCGCTCATTGAGTCGCTAGCAAGAGAATCTTCGAGGTATTGAACAAGCTTTGCCCCCGCACCTTGAGGCTTTGAAATAACCATGAGCCATGAAACAAGTCGTTCAAAACCATATCGCAACTGCCATGTGTATTCTTTCTTGAAAGGTTGAGGGAGGTGCTTTCTATATGATTCTCCGCGATGAATCCACGCCATCGCACGAACCAGCTCAAGCCCATCTGAATCACGCGACTCCTTTGAACGAGTATCAAGCCAATCCAGCCATACATCGTATAGCGGCAGACGCTCCTTCGCTTCTGCCCTATGATTCTCACTTGCCTTTGGCTTCGGAAACTTCCATCCGGCCGATGATAGCAACTCTACACTTTTTCCCTGATCCCCAAACTCGCCTTCTTCAAGTTCAACTTCTGTTTCACCATGTAGAATAAACAGATCCGCGATTTCCTTGAGGCATTTCTTCGCGGCTGGCGTTTCAACTCGAACACCTACAAACTTTGGCTTGATCGTCGGACATCGCGACCCATTTGGGACAAGCCCGAGACAGTCACCGAGAGTGACCATCTCTAAAGCCTCGCCGAGAATCCGATCCGCGGACTCTTTCTGATCCTTGTCAGTGAATACATCTGCGTACGATCGAACCACCGCTTTCACTTTCTTGGACGAACGCTTTGATTCAATCAAATGCGATGCAAGTTCTAGCCCCGCGGCTCGCTTCTTGGCGTTCTTATCCTCGAGCAAAGTGCCAATTATCTTGATCACCTCAGGATCATTGAGCTTCGATAATCTACTGATAGCCCCTTGACGAAGACTCGCAGCCGTGCGATGGAGGTTGCCCAACAACAGTTCAACTTCATCTTGTTTGACAGGGAGCTTTTCGATCGCCTTGAATGCTGCTTTCTGGACATCTTGACGCGAATCACAGGTAAGTTGAACAACTGCTGAACGAGCTTGATCAGATAGTTTCCTCGGCTTTCGCTTGACCGTCTTCCCATTAATCCAATCGTGCCCAGTCCCAGCAAGGTGCTCAATGAGATTGACAACATCCCATGAATCAAGTGCGTGCATATATGGGATCATTTGATCTGGCGAACCACTTGCCATTGCCTTGAGAGCTGATGCAACCACTCGTCGATCGTACTCGTACTTCGCCCAAGGCCAAACGATTGGCTCAAGTTTCTTCTTGCGTTTGGGCATCGAGTTAAAAAGATCGCCCATTGATTCAAACAGCTCTGGAGCCACTGAAGTGAACTGGATACGAGCAATAAATGAAACCATGGCCATGAGCACACGCTCATCATTCTCCTCTTGAGCCAGCAATCGTGTTACCATTTTCTCTATTGACTCTGGGAATAGGGCCAAATGCTCAAGCATCTTCACGGCAACAAATCGCCGTTCTGGGCATTGATGATCCAACATCAGTTCAGCTTGCTTCACCGCCTCTTGTGCATCCAGATACGCGCTAACCCATAGTGCAAGAAATGCCTCCGAAGGCTCAGCTGATTCAATGGCTTGCAATCTCGCTCTCTCGTCATCTAAATACAAGTAGAGTGAATCAACACCATCGTGAACAACCTTACTGCTTCCACCGGCCCACTGCATACCAAGCCACGCATCGAATGCTCGAACAGTCGCGCTGAAGCGTCCCAAATCATGCTCACGAATTACGCCCAGCATATATTGAAATGCTGCTGGATTCGCCTCATCGATTGCCTCCAATATTGACTGGCGCAATCCCTCCTGCCGCTGAGCGGCGAGCAGAAGTTTGGCGATTACTTCCCAATCATCACGCTGATCTGAGTTGAGCATCGCAGAAATGACATGGTGCCCCATTTCGCCAACTTCATGATCTCCATTGATCGAATCCACAAGAACACTTCGTACACGATCAGCATCATCACCACCTTTCCGGAGGACAGTGGCGAGCAACCAGCCAATATGTGCCCTTGGCTCATTGGAGTATATTTTCAGATGCTGCGACCAAGCCGCGACCCATTCAATGTCCTCCTGATAGCCGGCGAGTGAGTCACACATTGAGAGGAAGAAACGAGCCCGATTAGTATCAATACTCTCAGCTCTATCTGGGGCTCGAAAAGGAAATCGTATGTAGCCCTGCTGATATGGGCGATCGCCAGCTGTTTGCCACGCCTGTTCAATATGCGATGCCATCTTGGGAAACAACGAGCCCCAGAGCTTCAGCCTTTGCTTCTCATCGATCTTCGCGAAATACTTTACCGTTCGTATTTGCCGATCATCATCTTCGATATGACGGTAGCCAACTCTTTCATGATCAACTATCGACCGCAACTCATCGCGTGCCTTGCCAGGAACTCGAATCATCTTCTTTATTTGAGCGTCAATCCATTTAACATCGCGTGCTTCTTCGGCTTGTTGCTGTAGTTGTTCTCGATCCATTCTTTACTCCGGATTTCTTATGCCCCAGCCAGGAATACCAAACGAATAAATGTGATATGACTCGTTGGACTTAGCCGGATTGTCTCATCGAGACATTTCCGTTCGACTTCATCGATTATCACGAGATAAAGCCCATCAATAAATCCCATCAGGGCCACCCCAACTGCCTCTTCAAAATCCGCAGTTTGGGTATAATTCTTTTTGGCAGGGTCTACTTTTCCTGATGCTATCTCACTATCTATTTGTGACTTACTCAGCACACGATCAAATCGCATCTGCTCCTGCCGACGATCAAACTTGGCGACTTCGCTGTGCACGATGTGTTCAATGATCTTACGGAGTGTTGTTTCTCCCCCATCACCAATCTCAATTGGAGGGGGCACACTGAAATCCGCTAGTAGCGGCTTCCGTTTACCTAACACTCTCGTTGAGACAACCATTGACAAGCAATAACTCCTGATAGAACTTTGGTATTATTCTATGGCATCTATTGCATAATTCTCCGGGAATACGGAACCAGATAGAGTCAATTGTATAGGCATGGCTCCAGGATACGGCGCCACTGCTATCTATGTTTCCCATTTATGACCTATATGATCCGGACTGCTTTCAATCCCCGATCGAGTTCTTTCGATTGAATTTTGATCTGTAAAAATTGCTCGATCACTGATGCATTCGTCTCTGAGTGTGGAGTCAGAGCACAAGTACTGAACTCCCCCGCTCCTGCCATTGCAAACGGGAGCATGAGTTGATCAGCGAGATGACTCCAAACTGGAGTACCCTTATGCAAATAATGATTGACTTGCGCCACTGTTGATTTGGCCACACGCTCAGCGGATCGGCCACGCTCGCCGAAACCGGTAAAGACCTCGGTCACATGCTCACTTTGTATCCCGATGCTAAGCACATTCCCTGGCCCGACTGAATCGGCGAGTTGCTCGATGCGGAGCGAATCCTCATCCCACTCGAGCTTCTTGGCAACCACTTCCAACTCTCGCTTGGCAATGTCCGGGGATAGCCCAGCGACTGTTGCTGTTGCCGTTTGTTCAACTATATCACCACGCTCCATAATTGAAACTGGCGTGAGCTTCTTCGTTGGATCAATTTCAACCCGGATCCGGCCGCCTCCAGCCGGATAAAACCCGTGTCGCTCAATCTCTACACGCACACGCGGCCCCATCCGTTCGATGATCGGTAAAAACGACTTACACAAAAAATCGACACTTGGTGCATGGGTATTGTGCGTCCCCCCCTCAATCATCACCACCGAAGGCGATGAAGCGATCATCAATGCAGGAAGGATCGTCTGAAGCACAAGCGTCGTGCTCCCTGCAGACCCGATCGAAAATGAGTACTCGCCGCCTTTGACTGCACCAGGAACAAACTCGACTGTAGATGACCCGAGTTCAGCCCCCATGACTTGAGCATTACTCACAGCAGCCGCAGCGTTGACCGCGGTAAGGTGCTGGCGCAGTAGCCCGGGCTTTGGCCGGTTGGCCCGAATATTCTCAATGCAAAAAGGGCGAGCGGTCACCATCGAAAGTGCTAATGCACTCCGAAGGATCTGCCCGCCGCCCTCGCCAGTTGAGCCATTTATTTGTATTGGTTTCATCTCAAGATTCACTCTCATCGGATGGAGAAGATACTGGTACTATGCCAACCATCATGTTTTCGAAAATCGTAAACCGAACATCCAGACAATCACTCCATTCAAATCCAACCATGCTGCCGCACTTGCACATGAGATTTGGCTCGCTTTTGGGAGTACACCCACAGCACCCAAATGTTGAATCAGTGGCTGTGCAATTAATCACGGATGCATTGTTTACAATCCAATCTGCTGGAAACTTGTAGAGGAACCCACCTGCTCTGCATCTGAACTCTTGAACACTAGAAATCAGCCCCGGATCAAATGGAGCTTCATGATCCAATAATCGAATCGGATCATCAGATGTAAACGCTCTCAGTGGATGTGACAAATCTTTACGGCAATGCCTACAAATGACCTTCATGAGCTTTGTATCCGAATTAGTCATCCGCTTTATCTCCATCTTTAATCACAAACTTCGCATCCAATCGAGCAACCTCGCTTGCAAGGCCTGCAGTCTTGACTGACTTCAGGACTTCTTCAAAGTCTTTGTAGGCAGCCGGGGCTTCGTCGATAGGGTAGTTTCGGCAGTTCGAAAGGATATCACGATCCTTGAACGATTGATCGACTTCAATCTGATCAAGCTGATTCTTTGCCTTTGTACGCGACATCGCACGCCCGGCACCGTGGTTGACGCTGTAGCATGACAATGCAGCGCCTGCATCGGCAACCATGACCGCCGACCCATCCTGAGGGTTCCCAGGGAGCAAAATCGGATGCCCGGTATCGGCGAACGGCGTGCCCTTTAGACCGTGATGCCCCGCAGGGAATGCGCGGGTCGCCCCCTTGCGGTGGACCCACTCGAGCCGATCGTTGACGACTTCCTGGCGTGCGATGTTGTGGCTGATGAAGTACACCAGCCGACCATCGATGCCGGGGAAGATCTCTTGAAATGCCTCGAGTACGAGCGAGTTAATCAAGAGGTGGTTAACCGTAGCAAAGTTCGCACCAAGCGACATATCGTCGATGTATGCATCGGCCTCTGGTGTTCCCAGAGGTGCACAAACGAGGTTCCGATCGCCGCCGGGCAATGGGATATCCCACTTGGCGAAGTGATCTTGCAGAAGTCGGAACTGCCCTGCTGCCAGGTCGTGACCAAAGCCGCGTGATCCGCAGTGCGAGAGGAACGCGACGCCGCCGTCACGAAGCCCGAAAACCTCGGCGGCCTTCTTGCTTCGTTCTGACTCGCCAACCCGGACGACTTCGCACTCGCCGAAGTGGTTTCCACCACCGTAGGAGCCGAGTTGACGCATCTTTCCTGCGAACCGCTCTCCGAATCGGAGACGCTTTCCAGTGTTGAACTGCGGATGGTTGCACAACAGCTCCAGCCGAGCGGAAAGCGCATCATGCGTTCCGTCGTGACCAACATGGGCGCTGTCCTCACACCGCTGTGCCCACTCAGGTGGGATTCCGAGCTGCTCGCAAACATCAACCGACGCGCCCTCGACCACCAGCTGGCGACCGAGTTCTTCGGTTACAGGACGCGCCTTCTTGACATGACGCTGCCCTCGACCGGTGCCTGTAGGCGTACGCTCACAGATCGCTTCGATCAATGCTCGGCGGATCTTTCGATCCACAATCGCGTCCTCGTCGATATCGACCGCAAGCAGCGACATCGAGCACTTGATGTCCACACCGACTGGGCCGGGGTAGATATGTGTCGGCGAAGCCATGACGCAGCCGACTGGTGCGCCGTATCCAACATGTGCATCAGGGTTAAGAACCACCTGCGAGACGCCCGGCGCCATCGCCGAGTTGATCGCCTGCTGCAAACATGGCGCATCGAAGGTTTCGCGTATTGATTCCGTTCCGATGACGGTGATCGGTTTCTGATTATTGGGAAGCGGCAGCATCGCGGTTGCTTCGCCGGTCTCGATTAATGGGCTAGTATTGTTCTCAATATTCATAGCTTTTTCTTTCAATGAGGTTTTGGCATGGGAATGCCTGATCAACAATCAAGTGTAACTTACTTACGATTCCAGACTCGGATCCAGAATGACTATTCTCATAGGCCTTCTGGGGTTTTTATGGCTGTGAATGAACTGAGAGATTCAAACCAACTCACTCCATACCACTCCGAAGAGCTCGAACGACATCTATCGTGGCTAAAAATGCATCTGAAATCGCCAGCAATCCTTAAAGAAGACAAGAATGAACGAGCAATATCTTGGTTCCATCCAAGAGCTAAAGAGCCGATTCGTCGCGTGCGTGCCATGATTGAGATCCTTCGTGAGTACGATATTGTTTTTGACCAAATCACCACAAAGCGACCTGGGTATGTCATATACGAAGACGGCTGGCAGGTTGTCGCCAAACCGTTCCGCAAATGACTCCGGCTGGATTCGAACCAGCACCTTGTGGTTTTTAAGACCACTGCCTCTACCGATTGGGCTACGGAGCCAATCTTCATTCCTAACTGCCCCGGCAGGATTCGAACCCGCGGCCTCCGCATTCGTAGTGCGGCACTCTATCCAACTGAGCTACAGGGCAAATTTTTCTCAATGGCTCTGACAGGATTCGAACCTGCACTGAGTGGTTTCTAAAACCACCGCCTCTGCCAGTTGGGCTACAGAGCCTTATCTTCCTTCTAATCTGAGTGGCAGGATTCGAACCTACGACTTTGTGCATCCAAGGCACACGCTCTGCCAAGCTGAGCTTCACCCAGAATCTAGTTCAAGGACTCCGACGGGCGAGATGTTGAGTACTATCGAAATAAGTCTCGGCTCTATGAAGGCCATAGTCTGATTCTTCCGCCACGATCAGCCAACTGTCACTCATTTCAACCACTTCATATGCTTCATTGATAGAATCAAACCTTTTTCCAAAATCATGCCCGGCACGGTACAGCCTACATGGCCTATCCCAAGAACCAATTGGACGATTTGGCACAATGATCTGTGTACGCACCTGCGACTCGAACTTATGGCACAATGCACCTGTAAACACAGCTTCACCATGTTTCGTTCCAAGAACTGCTCGGTAGCGTTGACGAGCATTCTTGACAACGGCCCAATCAATGAATCGCAGCAAGATTTCATAGTCCGCAGCCATACTAAAACTCCAATCGTTCTTGCTCATTCTTCAAAGCGTCCCACCCACCTTCACGGGCGGGACGCGTCTTTACTTCACAGCCTCACGCTTGATGAGGCTGCTGATCTGCTCGCTCAAATCACCCTGACCTAGCACGAAGGTTGCTTGAGTTCCTCGCAGGATTTCCTGCAGGGCTTCGAGTTCCTTCATGCGTGCAAGCACTGGATTCTGCTCAAGCAACTTGGCGGTATTCGCCTGGGACCGTGCGGCGGCGGTTTCCTCTCGCCGACGGATCAGGTTTGCCTCCGCCTGCTTCTCGGCGACGATGACCTGATTAAGAATCACCTTCATGTCGCCCGGCAAGATGATGTCTCGCAGACCGACACCAGAGACCGAAACCCCGAACTCGGCGACGCGCTTTGCAAGCCGATTCTTGATCTCGCCTCCAACTTCGTCCTTGTCGGCAAGCAACTTCTCGAGCGATCGCCCGCCAATGGCGGCTCGGAGTTCGAGCTGGGCCTCGCGGTACAACGCCTGTGACCAGTCCACCACTTCGGTGACTGCCTTGACCGCATCGGTGACTCGATGCGTCACGACGAGGTTTACCCGCAGGGTCACCTTGTCAGCCGTCATGATTTCTTGGCCTTGGATATCCTCGACCTGCTCGCGCAGATCGACGGACTTCCAGGTGAAGTTTGGGCCACCGCGCCAGAACGCGTATCGGCCTGCACCGAGTTGATCAACAAGCTTGCCGTCCTTGAACAACATGACCTGCTCGTGCGACTCGACCCGGACGCCGGTGAAGAACCGAACGCCGCCGGGGAAGTTCTCGATGGTCTCGAGCTTTGGGTGCTCGAAACGACCAGCACTCACATTGAAACGCTCGACAACCACTTCTGCGTTCTGATTCCAGAATGCGTGCACACCAGCGGCAAGGATTGCGCCGAGGCGACCATCAATCCAGACCAAAGCTCGCTCGGTGTCCTTGAGGTCGACAACGCTCAGCCGTGACGCGACGCATTGATCGCGTACCAAGGCCTTGAGATCTTCGTGCTCAAATCGAGGGCTGAGGGTGTTGAGAACCTCAAAGTCATTGATTCTGCCTCGAAATGGGAGCGACCAAACGGCGTGCTTCCCTGGCTCGAGGACTTGGTAGAGTTCGGAGTGGCGGAACCACAGTCCGAGTTCATGCTTACGGATACGGATAGTCTTTCTCATGGCTTGGCTCCTTTCGTTGGGCGTTTGTGCATGAGGCACTTCAATCAGATCAAACAAACACTGTTTGACAACTGAGACAACATGATCATTTAAAGCAGATTGAGCGCGTCCTCACGCGTGTCCACCCGGTTCTTCAACGGGACTTGGTTTAAGATTCGCCACTCAAAGATTTGTACATTTTGGGCGGTGCTCACACCCGCACCGAAGTGCAGATGATTACAACGCCAAGCCGTAGTCAGCCTTGAGTGATGAGTCGGTATCCACCGAGCCGCGAGCTGAGTCATTGGTGCCGATGCATAGCAATCATGACGCAAGCGCCATAGTGAACCACGATTCGGCTGTGTTCACGCGATCAGTCCGCCCTCAATCCACGCATAGATCCAGATGTTTAGTCTGGTGGGGATTCGAACCCCTCGGTCTTTCGACCTTACCTGTGGTGCGTGCGGGACTCGAACCCGCAACAGATGAGTTATCAGCTCATTGCTCTACCATTTGAGCTAGCGCAACACGCTCTGGCACACCGGGAGAACCCAAGTCGCGGGACTCGCGAACTCCAAAGGAGCGTGAGCCGCTGGACGATGAACCGAAGCGGAATGGATGCAGAGGGAATCGAACCCTCAGCCGGGGGGAGATGCAATCCCTCCCCCCGGCATGGCCAATGTGCGATCCTGATCGATTATGTTGTCTCAGTTGTCAAAGAGGCAGCTTGTTGAGCTGGGATACACCTATGCAGTTGCTGTGCCAAACTAGGCAAACACGCTTATAACGGCATAACGGCTGTTTTTGCAAGATATGAGCTGATTCAAATGCTGTCGTTATGATGTATATTTATCGTATTCTATCCGATATAATCATTCATGTCACCACCAAAGCACAAACCAACTGTGATCATCGGACTCCTCGGCACCACCCTGGACACCGGAAAAGGCTCCAAGCGATGGGAACGCTGGAGGCCAACGGTCTCGTTGTGCCAACACGAAGACTTCGTAGTCGATCGGCTCGAACTCATCCACAACAAACGCGCAACGGCACTTGCCGAGCAAGTTGAGAAGGACATCCTCTCAGTCTCCCCAGAAACAACCGTTGTCAGGCACATCGTGGAGATGCGTGACGCATGGGACTTCGAGGAGGTGTACACCACCCTCCACGACTTCGCCAAGGCGTACCCGTTTGATACCGACCACGAGGACTACCTCGTACACATTACTACCGGCACCCATGTCGCCCAAATCTGCAACTTCTTGCTCACCGAAACAAGCTACTTCCCCGCCAAGCTCATCCAGACCTCCCCACCACGAGGCACTAAAGAAGCTCCCGGGCGGTTCCAGATCATCGATCTTGATCTCACAAAGTATGATCGGCTCGCATCACGATTTGAGCGTGAGTACGAAGACGCGGTCGAATCTCTCAAGGACGGTATCGAGACCCGAAACAAGGCTTTCAACTCACTTATAGAACGCATTGAGCATGTCGCCGCACGGACAACCGACCCGATCCTGCTCACCGGGCCAACAGGTGCGGGCAAGTCCCGGCTCGCCAATCGCATCTTCGAACTCCGCAAGCACAGACACCTCGTCACAGGCCATCTTGTTGAAGTCAACTGCGCCACCATCCGTGGCGACTCAGCGATGTCCACGCTCTTCGGGCATAAAAAGGGCGCGTTCACCGGCGCGGTGACTGATCGCCCCGGACTCCTTCGTAGAGCAGATGGAGGAACGCTATTCTTAGACGAAATTGGCGAGCTAGGCGTAGATGAGCAGGCCATGCTCCTTCGAGCAATAGAAGAGAAACGATTTACACCACTCGGCTCAGATGTCGAAGTATCGAGCGACTTCCAGCTCATCGCAGGGACAAATCGGGACCTGATCGAGCATGTCCGCCAAGGCACATTCCGCGACGACCTGCTCTCACGGATCAATCTTTGGACATTTGAGCTCCCCGCACTGCGCGATCGCCCCGAGGACATCGAGCCAAACATCGAGTACGAACTCGAACGGCTCTCCCAAAGCCGAAATCAGCAAGCGAGATTCAGCAAAGAAGCCCATCGCCGCTTTCTTGATTTTGCAACCTCCCCAGAAGCAACCTGGCCTGGGAACTTCCGGGACCTAAACGCCGCCCTGACCCGCATGTCCACTCTCGCACCAGGCGGGCGCATCACGGTTGACACGGTTGAGGAAGAAACCAACCGACTATGCACACTATGGAAAGACCCTGACCAGTCGAACAACAACGGCTTGCTCTCAGAGCTGCTCACCCAGGATCAAATCTCCGAGATAGATCTCTTTGATCAAACTCAACTAGCATCTGTACTGGAAGTGTGTCGAAATTCGAACTCGCTTTCTGATGCCGGACGAAAGTTATTCGCCGCATCACGCGTCCGGCGGTCGTCTACAAACGATTCTGATCGGGTACGGAAGTATTTAGCAAAATTCGGGCTCAGTTGGGATCATTTGATACTTGAATAAATATCAGTTCTGTCAATCCAACACTCCCCTTGTGCTCTTTCACATTTTGACCCACTCTCGTTATGATCACCGCATGGGATATCCAAGAAGACTGAGTCGTTCACGAACCGCTTGTGCGATTTCGATTGCATTGTTCGTATCGCTGTGAACGCACAGGAGTTCGCACTCGGACTCATTTATGAGCCTCTCCGCTTGGGCTGCCGCGAGCTCGGGATTCTCGATGCACGCACCAGCAGTACTCCGAGGACGCAGCGTCCCGTCCGATTCATACACTCGATCACAGAATCCCTCCGCGAGTACCGATATGCCCGACGACCTGAACTCATTAAGAATCGACGCACCGATCGGTCCGACGAATCGTGCTTGAGGGAAGATGGATGTACATAGAGCCCAGTACCAACGAGCGAGTGAAATGTCACGATTGATGGCGTGATAGAGCGCTCCGTGGGCTTTGATGTACGAAACCGTTGCATCGCACTCATTTGCATTTTTGGAGAAGGCAGTAAGCTGGTCCTTGAGTGAAGACCCCAGCGTGGCTCGATCAATCTCGATCTCTCTTCGTCCAAAGCCTTTCCGATCTGGGTACGAGGGGTGCGCCCCAATAAGACAGCCGTGTTCACTCGCCGCTGTTATCGAAATCTGGAGCAGGTTACGAACGTTGACCCTCCGGTTATGTGCTTTTTAGGCTCCCATGTGGGGGGGCCAGCACTTTGTGATGATCCCAAATCGTCGATTCTTGTTTAAAAACAGCAATAGCATCAGCCATATACAGTATTCGATCCCGAAGCGTGTGGCACCTGGTTGACTCTGTTTCTACGGCCATATCCCAATCATACGGCATTGTCAGAGCTCGTGCATTGACCGATCCACTTGCATTAGTCAGGATGAAGGCCCAGCGGGACCATCTGTATACCGAATCCGCCTGCCCGAAAGGGAGCTGATGTCTTCCGGTCGAGCAGACTGGCCAAACCACCCCGTGAGCGTCCCCACTTCACCCCCGAGCAGCGGGCACAGATCATGCAGTTGGCTGCCCTGAGACAGTGGAGCACGAAACATACAGCCGATCGATTTGGGCTGCATGCTAATACCATCAGCTCGTGGAAGAAAGCCCTGCTCAATAAGGAACGAGCGGATCGATTACTCGGATCTCCGCCTTGGAATCGGCTGCATGAAAGAGTCCGCCAAACAGTCCATCAGACCAGAAGATTGTGCCCTGAGAAAGACTTCGGATCACGATCCATCGCGAGGCAGATGGTGCGGGCCTGGATCCAGATCAGCAGGGCCTCGGTCCGCCGGATACTCGAAGAGGAGTTTGTCGAGCCGGGGCGGAGGAATTTGCCTGCGCCGTCCCCGCCGTCACTCCGGGCCCATCATCTGCTCAAGCCTAACCACCCCCACCATGTCTGGCACACCGACATAACCGAGATCCGTGTGCTTTGGAAGCGATTCGTGATCGCGGCGGTGCTGGATGGATATTCGCGCAAGTTGCTGGCGATCAGAGCCTTCGCCCGTAGACCGAACACAAATGCCATGAATCTACTGATCAAGGAATCGGTGAGAAGATCGGAAGCGTCTCCTATGCTTCTGATCAGCGACCATGGCTCGCAGTTTCAGAGGCGCTTCAAGGAGGCCTGCGAACACCAAGGGATCATCCATGTACGGGTACGGGGCAAGGTCCGTGTCTGGCAGCTCAACGGGAAGATCGAGCGATTCTTCCGAACCTTGAAATCATGGATGCGATCGACCTGGATGATCCCGTCAACCGATGGAATGCAGAGAAGACTCAACGCGTATCGGATCTGGTACAATGAGCACCGGGTGCACACACACCGGAGAATAGAATCAGAGGCGTGGATCAGAGTCCTATCCTTTATACAGTGAACGGAGGCATCGAACCAGAGATCAGAGTAACACGTCAATCTACACGCGGTGACCCGAAGCTCTTCCGGCTTGAGTTCCAAGTCAGAGAGCGAAAGAAAGCCGCGTGAACAGCCTCTCAAACACCGAAAACAGAAGCGCACAAAGTCGCTGGACAGCTACTCTGTACATCGGTCGAATTAGGGCACAAAAAAAGGACTCGCAAATGAATGCAAGTCCTTTAGTTTCAAACAATAGCGGGGGCTGGATTTGAACCAACGACCTCCGGGTTATGAGTGGTTTCCGGCGGTTTTTGCTAAGTCTTGAAGCTGCTGCACTTGCAGTAAACGCAACGGGTTACGATTTCCGTTGACTGTGTTCATATTGACATAAAGTGTCATGTTTGTCAACTCAGCCTGACCAATGTGTGTACAAATAATCACCCGAAAAACCGGTGTGCAACTGGGTCTGAACCCGGAGGTCAACAGACCGAGCCTTGCTCTCTCTTGGCGGGACGCATTTCGTTCGGCACGGAGCTGTCAAGGTGGATAGCGAGCGGAGCGAGCGAGCCTTGACAGCGAGTACCGGGCGGTAAAATGTGACCAGCCAGAGAGCAAGGCGGAAGATTTATTTGCACACCACTATTGACACCACTACTTTTAGTGGGTATCTTAGTGGTATGGCAAAGAAACCAACAATGACACGCATGGAAGTACGGCTTGATCCCGATGCCGCAAGCACGCTCAAGAAAAGAGCAAGCGAAGCTGGGATCAGCTTGAACCAACTCATCAACACATTGTCTATGTGGGCAGCGGAAAACCTGCAAACCGGCAAACCTGTCCAAGTTCACAATGAGTTCATCGACAAAGAGGATTGTGACGGGATGCTTTGGCTGGGCCACACTATGTACGACGAGAAATCTGAACACGGTGAACTCATCGCAGTTTTTGATTTCAGTTCGAGGCGTGCGATTCGGACACCCTATGAATTTTGTAATGAGGAGGCATAGACATGAACCAGAAAGACCATGAGATCGTTGTGTATGCCGACCAACTCCCACTCAAAGTACGGTTTGTCAACCGGAGAAACAAATCCGAAGAGGACTATGCCCTTCATCCATCAAGAAATAAATCCGGTATGTTTCTAAAAAAACCGGATATGCCCTACAACAACAAAACACGAAACTAAACCAAGTAGCCAGCGCAGCATGTAGCTGAGAGCAAGCCAAAGGACACCACGATGCAATGCATCGGGAGGTCACTTTGGCTTTTCCACATGACGATCGGAATTCTCAGGAACCATTCAAGACCGAAGCTATCGGCCCCGCCGAAGGCGGTGCCGATACTTCACTTGAATACTTACAGAATGTTGTAACAGAACCAACCCAACTGAGCACACGATACGAACTGGCAAAATGTGGCTGTGATTGTTGGTACTGCGACGATTGCTGTGAACGGAAAGGGTACAACCTCCGCAAGGAACTCATCGGAGCCCTAGATTCGTTTCAGAACCTGTTGATGATCACCCTGACGGTCGACCCAGAGTTATTTGACTCACATGAGGAAGCGTACTTCTATCTGCGTGAGAACCGGTGTATCAGCGTGCTCATGCAAGGGCTTGACCGGCTAGGACATCTCAACTCACGACAGTATTTCTATGTTCTCGAGTTTCAGGAATCGGGCAACCCCCACTACCACCTGCTGGTTGATGCCAGCCGTATCCCTCATGAGGATCTGCTAGCCGAGTGGAGCAAGAATCGACCACCTGACAAGCCAGCACCTGAACTGAACCGTCCACCCTTTGGGCTGGTCTGGATCTCGAAAAGGCACTTTGCAGGTGGCGCACTGCACGCCGCGAGATACGCAACGAAATACCTTGTCAAGGTACCGGAATATGGCTGGCCTGAATGGGTGCTCAAACTGGGATCTGACAAGAGAGTACCGCGATACGGGGCAAGCCGGAAGTTCTGGAACCGACCGAAGCAAGAGCGAAAGAGTCGCAGGCGAGCCCGAGTTCGATCAAACTCCGTTAGTTATGGACTTCGACTTGAACAATGCGGAAGTACCACCAACTTGTTTGGCGTGACCCGATTTGTGATGCCAGATGAAGAAGTCAAAGAACAACGCCAGTGGATTGCTCGGCTAGCCGTATCAACTGACATATTCCAAGTGCTCGATGAGTTCTGTGAAATCGGATCGCGTAGAGCTGCAATCTGGGTGAATCAAGGTCACAAAGCGATAGAGGAAATCAACAAAGCCGCTGGCCGTCCTGTTCAAGTCCTTGCCATGGCAAAGTTTGGAGCCAAGCCCAATGCCCCATCCTGAACAAACTCAACCATCAAAGTATGTCGCCGCCAAAGAACTCATGATTCGCTGGCAGTGCTCTAGATCACAAGTCCCACGCATCGCCACCCGCCTCGGTCTTCGACGGCTATTGACCGGAGTTGGCCCAAACGGGATGGTGCGGTATCTCAGAGAGGAGATCGAAACCAAAGAACAAACTCGGCTGATTTGATCAGCCATTCAAATCTTTACCCCGCACCCACCCTGGCATTGCAAGTCCGCCGGGGTGGTCGTGCTACTACTAGTCTGTCGACTATGAGTCATCAAGATTGTACTCTTCCTTAATGCCTAAAAAAGAACTCATGACAATATTTGGCGAAACGGTTCGTGAACTTCGTGAAAGTCATGGCTGGTCACAAGAGCAGTTTGCTGTAGAAGCAGGATTGCATCGCACATATGTTGGAAGCGTTGAAAGAGGGGAACGGAATATCACCCTGAACTCTACATGGCGAATAGCTGAGGCTCTCGACATGTCTGCATCATCCCTACTAACACTTGTGGAGGCCAAATTATGACAAATCGCTATTTCGATACTGGGCTAAATGGTCCCGAAGATTCTCTTGGCTTCATGCTCGATCAAGAAATTGTCACAGGTATCCAGTCCTTTCGTGGCCAGTTTGGTTACTTCGATGGTGCAGCGCTTAATCCATATCTACCTGTTCTAGAGCACATGGTAAACAATGGTGGAACTCTCAAACTTGTTATTGGTGCTAACCCAGGCGACCCTGCGTCAAAGGATGATTTAGAATCCATACTTTCGCTAACTGGTGATTCAGACAATTCGTCCCTCACATTGGTCGCTTACTCAGGCGCACTATTTCATCCGAAAACTATTCATCTTGTTCGCGAGAATGGAACCGAAGTTTCCGTCGTCAGTTCAGCCAACTTTACCCGGAGTGGCCTTGGTCGCAATGTTGAAGCCGGGTTGATTCTTGATTCTGCTGCTGGAGAAAGCGAAAGCATTAATCAAATCGCAGCAGCCATCGACCAATGGGCAACTTCAACAGACAATGGCATTCATCAAATTCGATCCGCCGAGGACATCGATAATCTTGTTGAACACATGCTTGCAGTAGATCCTGCCACCCGTCGCAGAATCAAACAAAGGCAACGCACTGATCGAACGACGAATACCGGAAGAGGCACCAGACCAGTGGGATGGGTTCCACAGGCTAAACCAAATGAACAAGACCCTACTGACCTTGTTGATGAATTACCAGAAGCAGTTGGCGAAAATCAAAACGCACCTGCAATCGGTGAACAAGGGGAACTGCTTTGGCAAAGCAAACCGTTAACTCAACGAGATTTGAATATTCCAGAAGCTGATGGAACACATAAAACAGGATCAATGAATCTTGACAAAGGGTTGCTTGATTCTGAGATTGATCACAGGCATTACTTCCGAGACTCCGTATTTTCTGAATTAGAATGGGAACCTGCAAGCACAGCCACTGTTGAAGAGTCATTTGCAAAATTTCAACTTGTCATCAACGAAATAGGTTTCGGCATTTTCGACCTGAGAATAGGGCATACGACAAGCACTAATACTCGATCATATGAGCAGAGAAATGCGATGACACGATTGAGCTGGGGTCCGGCACAGTCAATAATCGCTCAAAGCGAACTCATTGGAAGCACGATGTCACTGTATCACAATAATTCTAATAACTCGCAATTTATAATCAAAATTGACAGCGATTCAACTTGATTGACGCTTTGATTGCAATCGTTTTCTCGCTGCATCAAGTCGTGGGAGCAACTGAGCATATCCGGGAACTATTTCACACAAAAATTTGTCGGTAACAACCATGACTGAATGAGATGAATCCTGCTGCCCATCAACCATGCGACTTATTTCATCAATTTGGTTGATCAAACCATTTGTTTCAACAAGGGGTACCGACAATCTTGCCACCTCAGACGGTACCAACTCAAGGACACCACCTCCGTAGGTTCTCCCCTCGATTTCTGTAGACAAAAGTGTCAGTGTATTTTGAAATGTGGCAACCAAATCAGTTTCACGCTTTTCATACAAGGGGTTCATGACACCTCTGTAGATGGTATCAGTTGTATACACACCTGCTGAATTGAGGAGAAGACGATGAAAATGATGAGCACGCTTCGTCAACATCAGCCCTCCTTGTTTGATATGTGGAACACGATACCAAGGCTCACGAATGCGACATTTGTAGCGGTCTTGCAATCCCTGTTCCAAGCCAATCTTTAGATACTCCGAAACTCTACCTCGCCCATTTACCGGCGGTCGTTCTGCGGAAAAATCAAGAAGCCAAGACCTACTCCCTTTACCACAAGCTCTTTCAAAATCACTCTCTGAGAACACAACGCCAGGAGAATCAACTGTTTTAGCCAGAAGAGGAACCGCCCATGGATGAAGTTTAAAATCTTCTACTTCGCTGTCGGTAATAGTAAAAAACTTATTTGCCCCAGTAACAATGGCTACTTCGATTTTTGCCATGTTGCCAAGGCTATGGAATCCAGGCAGAGATTTAGCCTCAATAAATGCCGCGAGTTCATCTTCGGTTAAAAGGAAGCGGGTCCAGGAATCAGAACATACTGCAACTTTGTGTTTCCATGATTGCCTTGTGCCATCTGCATGGTCCGTGAAACGAACTGGTCTCACGGCTGCTGTTCGAGATACACGCTTACCGCTTACTACCACTACATCTTGCAAAATTTCTGAAAAAGTACCTCGCGGAAATAAATCTATCTCAAGGGATGAAAATTTCTCTAGAAGGTATTTTCTAAACTGACCTCCGCTACTGGTGCAAAAAAGTTCGCTGGGCAAGACAAGCGAAAAGCATCCCCCAACTCGAAGCTTTTCGATGCTCAAAATTGCAAATGGAATCCATAAATTAGACACTCCTCGGAGAATCAAATCTAAATTGCCGATCTGCTGCTCGGCTAAAGCGCGATCCATTTCGTCTACAAATTGATAACGCACATATGGCGGATTCCCGACAACCGCATCAAATGACTCATGAGAATCAGCAGCCCATTCAAAAAAGCTGCCTTGAATAACTTCCCCAGCAATACCCAATCGCAACCGTTCTGATTCACATTTTGCAGCTTCACTTTCAATCAGCTCTACCGCTTGTAGATGCATTCCGCATAAATCCTGTTTGCCCATTCGATTTGAAAATCCACGGATAAATGCCCCATCGCCTGCAGATGGTTCAAGCCAACGCTTTGGGCTCTCGCTCGAAATTCGAAGAATTTGGCGAATGCAAAAATCTACCACATGAGCATCGGTGTAGTAGCCCCCTCTCAGTTTGTTAGCATCAACATTTTCACGAAGAATCATCAAGTACACCTTCCGTCTTTAGTGTAGCAAATAGTTCATCACCCTATCATCACAGGAGGTGACATTTTTGCGTCCGTTTTGGGTAGTATGGCTGCTCCAAACTCCACCTCATCCCCCATCGCTTCTGGCACCAACGCGGCATAATGCTTCCTGCAGATTTCTGGCGAGTTCCCCATCAATGCACTGATCTTATACAAACTCACCCCCTTCTGAGCAAGCTGGCTCCCAAATGTGTGGCGGTATTCGAGGCATGTCCATTTCAACCCGCCCAGCTTGTTTGCCACCCGAATGGCTCTTGAGAGGTTGTCAGGGTCCCACCACGCATGACTCCGAGGGCTTGGGAAATACCAGCCCTGTTCAGTCTCGGCCGGTTTGTATCGCATCAGGTAAGGCAGGAGGGATCGACTGATTGGGACAACTCGATTCTTATTGGTCTTGGGTTGCCACATATCCCCGCCAATGGTCTTGGCCCGAATACGGATCATGCCAGCATGGAGATCAACATCAGCCAGTGTCAGCCAAGATGCTTCCTCACGGCGAATCCCCGCATAGATGTACATGGTAACCGCTGTCTGCACCAACCGATGGTACTCCAAGGCTTGAAGCTGCTCATCGATCTGTTCGAGGTTCAGATAGCTGATCTGGGGTGCATGCTCTCTGAGCCGCTTGAAGGCTGTGACGGGATTCTTGTCGTTGGGCATCTTCACCCGGCCTTCGCTGATCGCCCAGCTGAAGAGCGTGTGCAAGACCTCGCGGTATCGGTTGGCCGTGGTCGGCTCTAGACCCTTGGCATCGACCATGCCGGTGATGAAGTCCGCGATGTCCTGGGTGGTGACCGCTTCGAAGCAGGACTTCTCAATGACCCGCATGGCCCGCTTACCCTTCCTGACGGGCTTCTTGTCGTATCGGGCTCCCTTGCGGTACTCAGAGTACTCAAGCTCCTCACAGCACTCTCCAAAGGCCGCGCGAAGGTACTGAACATCCGCTTTGGCGCTTTTCACCGTTTTGGTTGTCCGCATCTTTCGAACATAGGCCCCCACCACATCGCTGATGTTGGTTTTAGTCGGGAGCGGAGATGGAAGCCCTTGGTACTCGGCAGACTTAAACTGCCGAAGCATCTCCTCAGCAATCTGTTTGCAATTGGTGCGGAGTGCCTTTCGTTTCGATCGTTTACCGACCGAGTATTGGATGGAGTAGTTTCCGTTGCGTTGGATTAGAAATGCCATGACTTGCCTTTGAAGCGGTGCTTCGTTTGGCGAGTCTCGTTTGATGCTCTGATCGTGTGTACAAATCACTGTACATCGGTCGAATTTGAGCACAAAAAAAGGACTCGCGGGTGAACGCAAGTCCTTTAGTTTCAAGCAATAGCGGGGGCTGGATTTGAACCAACGACCTCCGGGTTATGAGCCCGACGAGCTACCAGACTGCTCTACCCCGCAATCAGGATCAGTATCATTGCCGCCTGAACTCCAAAGTCAAGATTCCTTGCCAGACAAGCCAGTAAATCCTCCATTTCTCACTCTGAGGCTGAAACCTGTATGATAAAAATCCATACAACTGGTAATCGAGGCGTGTCGCCTTGACTATGAAGAAACCCTTACTCCAAAATGGGGAAACATGAAAAAAACCACCATACTCGCACTGGCGAGCGGGCTGCCGCTGATGATCTCAGCGGGCACGCTTGCTCAGGATACCGAACCAAACTCCGGGATGTTCCGCTTCCCGGATGTCTCCAAAACAGAGGTCGTATTTGTCTACGCAAACGACCTCTGGATTGTTGACAAAAAGGGCGGCACCGCCCGCCCACTCGCGAGCCCTCCCGGGCAAGAATCCTTCCCAAAGTTCAATCCCGATGGCACAGCGGTTGCTTTCATTGGGAACTATGAAGGCGACCGCGACCTCTATACCGTCAACATCAATGGCGGCATCCCCTTCCGTGTAACCCACCACCCGAGTAACGAACGGCTCAACGACTGGACTAACACAAACGATCTGCTGTTCTCATACAACGCGATGGCCGGGAACCCGTCTCAACAGAACCTGTTCACCGTAAACCCCGATGGCGGCATGCCGAACAAACTACCGATCCCATACGGAGCCGTAGGATCTATCAATGACTCGGGCGAATGGGTCGCCTACACAACCGACTCCCGAGATTTCCGATCTTGGAAACGCTACCGCGGCGGACTCGCGACCGATATCTGGCTCTACAACCTGAACACCAACGAGTCTCAAAAGGTCACCGACTGGGAAGGCACCGACACCACCCCTATGTGGAACGGCGACAAAGTTTACTTTCTCTCTGATCAAGGTGACGAAGCACGCCTAAATGTCTGGAGCTACGACACCAAGAATAATCGCACAGAGCAAGTCACGAATTTTGCTGATGATGATGTCAAGTTCGCCTCCATGGGCCCCGGGTCCTCAGGCAAGGGTGAGATTGTGTTCCAGCTTGGTTCACAGATCCACCTGCTCGACCTTCGCAACTCCAAAACCAAAGAAATAGAGATTGAAATCCCAGGAGCACGCGAATCATTGAGACCAAAGCGTATCAACGCATTCGCTCAACTCGCAGGTGGCGGCATTTCTTCGACCGGCAAGCGTGCCGTCGTTGAAGCCCGAGGCGACATCTTCACCGTACCAGAAGAAAACGGCCCCGTCCGTCAGATTACAAACTCCTCCGGGGCTGCAGACCGCAATCCAGAATGGAGCCCCGATGGCCGATGGATCTCGTACTTCTCCGATAAGAACGGCGAATACGAACTCTACATCACCCAGTCCGATGGCAAAGGCGAAACACGCCAACTCACCGAAGGCAACAAGACCTTCTGGATGAACTCGTCCTGGTCCCCAGATTCAGAATCAATCATCGTCATCGACAAAGCCGGCGTGATGAGCCTGGTCGATGTCGAAACCGGTGACATGAGCGAGATCGATACAGACCCATGGGCCAACCAACCAAATGTTTCGTGGTCCAATGATTCCAAATGGATCGCCTACGAAAAAGGCTCCGAAGAATCTCTCATGACATCCATCTGGATCTTTGACACCGAAACAGGTGACAAGCACCAAGTCACCTCAGGATTCTTCGCAGACGCCAGCCCGGCCTTCTCATCGAAGGGCGATTACCTGTACTACACCTCAAATCGCAACTTCACCTCACCACAGTACGAAGATGTCGGCTCAACCTTCATCTACGCCGAAACCGGCCGGATCATCGCTGTCCCACTCAATGACGAGGTAGAGAACAAGCATCTTCTCGAATCCGACGAGGAAACTTGGGAAGACGAAGAAGACACCGAAGACTCCGCCGACGAGAGCGAAGACGCAGAGTCCGAAGATGACGCAGATGCCGAGTCGGATGACGAAACCCCAGCATACCTCGAAGGCTACAACACCGAGCACCCATTATGGGGCAAGTGGGAAGGCAGCGTCACAGGCATGGCCGCACTCGGCGCCCCTATGGATGAGGTTGAATTCAAGCTTCTCTTTATCATTGACGACGACGGCAACATCACTGGTCAATCCGAATCAATGGGCGAAACCGATGACCTCGGCGACCTCGTCACCTTCGACGAAGACACCATGGAGTTCCGCTCTGAGTCTACCGAAAATGGTCTGAAAATGATTCAAACCGGTACGCTCAGCGGTAACACCATGACCGGCACGCTCGAAATCCCTGCGATGAGCTTCTCCGCAAACTGGACCGCCGAGCGTGTATCCAGCGAAATCAGTGAAGAAGAAATTGAAGAAGTCGCGGATTCAGAGACCGAAGCCGCAGAGGTCGTTGAAATCAACTTTGAGGACTTCGAACGCCGTGGAATTGAACTACCAATTGCGGCGGGCAACTTCGGGAGTCTCTCATCGAACGACAAGGGTAACCTGTTGTACCTCAGAACATCTGGCGGAGCACCTTCACTAAAGCTCTACGACATCAACGCTGACGAACCATCAGAAAAGACCGTACTCCCCGTATGCATGGGCTACGCGGTCTCAGGCGATGGCAAGAAGATCATCGCCATGACACCGTCAGGATTTGGGTTTGCCGATGCCTCGGCTGGCCAATCAGTCAGCGGCATGAACGCCAAACTGATGAAAACCGTAAATCTCAAAGAAGAATGGCGTCAGCTCGTCACCGACGCATGGCGTCGTCATCGCGACTTCTTCTATGTTGAAAACATGCACGGCGTGGACTGGGACGCTGTCCTCGCACATTACCTCCCAATGGTTGAAGACGCTGTCTCAAGAGAAGACATCAGCTACATCATCGGTGAACTCATCGGCGAACTCAATGTCGGCCACTCGTACTACTACGGCGGCGACACCGAAGGCCAGCCCTTTACCAATGTCGGCATGCTCGGCGTAGATTTCTCGGTCGCCAGCGAAACCATCGCCGATACCCAGTACACAGGGTTCCGTATCGACACCATCTACGAAGGTGCCGCATGGGATTCCGATGCACGGAACCCACTCAACGCCCACGGTCTTGATGTCAACGAAGGCGACATCATCACCCATGTCAACGGCATGGCCGTCGATACCACCGTGGACCCATGGGCGGCATTCATCGGAACCGCTGGAGCAGAAACGAACATCACGCTCGTCTCGGCTGATACCAACGATGAGGACGAAGTCATCGCCAACGAGCGTACAGTCACCATCAAACCGATGGGATCTGAATCAAACCTCAGATACCGCGACTGGATCGAAGACAACCGCCGGTATGTAGAAGAAGCCTCGGACGGCAAGATCGGGTACATCTATGTCCCCAACACCGGCGTCCAAGGCCAGAACGAACTGTTCCGCCAGTTCTACGGCCAAGCCGGCAAAGAAGCACTGCTCATCGACGAACGCTGGAACGGCGGCGGGCAGATCCCCAACCGCTTCATCGAACTCCTCAACCGTCCACGCACCAACTACTGGTACCGCCGCGACGGGAATGACTGGCCATGGCCCTACGACTCACACCAAGGCCCCAAGGCGATGCTCATCAACGGCAACGCAGGCTCCGGTGGCGACATGTTCCCATGGCTCTTCAAGAACGCCGGCCTCGGCGCTCTGATCGGTACCCGGACCTGGGGCGGACTCGTCGGAATCTCCGGCGTCCCATCGCTCATCGACGGCGGGGTCACCACCGTCCCCAACTTCGGTTTCTATGAACTCGATGGTACTTGGGGCATCGAAGGCCACGGCGTTGACCCAGACATTGAAGTCATCGCCGATCCATCGAAGATGGCCGATGGTTCTGATCCACAACTCGATGTAGCCGTCGAGCATCTCCTCAGCGAGATCAAAACCAACGGCTACCACCCACCTCAGCGTCCTGCTGAACCAATTCGTACTGGTGTTGGCATCGAAAAAGCAGACGAGTAAGCCGACTTGGTCACTTCATAAACAAGGCCCCGCGATTCACATCGCGGGGCCTTTTCAATTGTCCTTAACCAAGTTGATTACTTAATCGTCTTGAGCAAATCCTTCACCGCCGCCTCAAGCTGAGGGTCTTGGCCAGCGGCTTCATCACCAGGAGTCTGCCTGACATGAACATCCGGCTTGGCACCGTTGCTCTCCATATCAGTCCCGTCCGGCAGGTACCACCCACGGAATGGCCGACGAACAGTCGTACCATCAATCAACGAGAACGACCCAGTAGAGATCACGCCGCCAAAGGTCTGCACGCCAATCAAACGACCACGCTTGGCGTAGCGGATTGAGTGAGCAAAGATCTCTGCATTCGAGAATGAGTTCTCATTGATCAACACCACAATCGGACGGGAGTACGCATAGATCAACCGGCGATCGCGTGGATACGAATCCGACCGAACATCATCGGGATTCGCTCCGCGAGGAATGGTGTAGGCATGCGTCGGGGCCGTGAGCGAAGCGAGCAGCACATCGGTCGTCCATCCCCCACCGTTATCCCGGACATCAATGATCAGCCCATCCTTCCCATCGGCGGCCGCAAACAGATCACGCTCAAAGTCACGAACCGACGCCGCACCCATAGAGCGGATATGCAGATACCCGAGCTTCCCGTCCGACATCGCATCAACCTCGTCCTGGCGATCAAGCACTTCCTGGCGGTACCGAACTATCGAGTTGCCGCCATAGCTGAGTGGAGTCACCATCCCGAACTCGGTCTCTATTTCTCCGGACTCATCGTTCATCCGAAGATACTCAACAAGCACTTCAGAACCGCTCATGCCCGCCATGGACATATGCAAGTCGCGGAGTCCTGCTTCAACAAGATTGGCATCACCAATCGCAACGATGACATCGCCAATCTGTATCCCATCATCCATTTTCTCAACAGCACCCCGAACATAAATCCGGTCTACTCTGTGGCCATCAGCAACAGGTGTGGAATCGATCCCGAGATATCCATTGCGTGCAGAACTGGCACTGAATCCATCGCCACCCCAGATCCCGGTATGCGAACCATCTACCTCACCGAACATAAAGTTCATGATGCGCTGGAACGCTGCGTTGGTCCGCGTCTGCATGACCAGATCACCATAGCGATCAGTAATCCCGTCCCAATCAAGACCCTTGAGCGTCGGGTGATAGAACGCCACCCCGAACCGCCCAGCCGCCTCCTGGAACTTCTGCGAGAGCTCCGCACTAGAATCAACTTGAATCTTCCCATTGATTGAATAGGTATCCGAGTCCCCACCAGTCATGCCAGAACTGTGGGCCTGCCCGCCGCTGACAAACGAAACAGATTTGCCATCAAGCGATACACGCGGATTAGACACCGAGCTCTTATGGATCGTCTTCATCTCCTTACCATGCTGATCAACCGACACAAACGACCCATCAACCGTAAAGGCGATCCGGTTCCCCCCCGGCGACATCACCAAGTTGTCCTCGGTCTCCGGGGTCGAAGTGATCCGACGCACACGCAGATACGCGTCATCAACATCGAACTCCAAAGGCTCAATCTCAGGCGGATCATTCACATCCAGAGGCTCGCGCTTTTTAACAGCCCCCACTGCATCCTCGTAGTAAGAATCAATCTCATACCCACGCATCCCGTCAAGATCGCTGTCCAGATTGATCGCGTACACATCCCATTCCCAGTTGTTGCCCCCACGATCGGATAGGAAAGTCAGAACCTTCCCGTCCGCCGAAAGCTGAGGCGTGTGATCCAGGTCAGGATGCCGCGTCAGGTTCTGGGCTTCTTGTGAGTCACCGTTCTCGTCGAGCCGAGTATCAAGCAAGTAAATATCAACATTGAAGTTCAGGTCATAACTCGAATACACCACATGAACCGAATCGCTCGCCCAGAGTATCTCAGGATCAGACCACGCTTCAAGAATGACCCGCTCATCACCTGATTCAAGATCACGGATCACCACATCACCACGATCCCGCTTGTACATCAGCTTCTTGCCATCAGGCGACGGCGTTGGGCCGTAAGCCAATCCGTTATCTACAACAACCGGCGAAACCTCAAACCGCAGAGCCCCCGCCCAGCGGGCCGCATGATCAACGGTTTCTACTTCGATTTCTTCTTCCTCAACATCTTCGTTATCCGAGTCTTCACTCGTCTCAGTTCCATCACCGGATTCTGCCTCTTCGGTTCCATCAACAACTTCATCTTCTTCAGCTGTTTCCTCTTCAGGTCCTTCAACTTCTTCCGGCTTGAGATCCTCGCTGCTCAAAGTTACCCGAGCCGCGAATATTGAACCAAGCGAATCCTCATCATCAGCAACAAAGTACAGCACCTCCCCATCAGGCGACCATGCAATATCACGCTCGCGTACCGGCGTATCGGTAATACGCCTCGAAGGATAATCTTCTGAGGTAGACCGAATAAACAGTTCATTTCGAGCAACAACAGCGATCGCATCACCTGATGGATGCATCGCACCTTCGGAAACCTTCTTCGATGCATCAATCGAACGCACAAGATCACGGTCCGAGTCTGTCCCCATCGAGAACTCCACGGCTACAGGCGACGCCTTGCTGTCCGTCAGGTCAAGCGTGTAGAGCGAATTGACCACCACAAACACCGCCACAGAACCGTCACGCGAAACACTCAGATCTCGAACGCCAGCCATGATGGTGTGCTCGCCCTCGCCCGGAGCAAAGTTCGTCAGTTGCTTTCCGGGCTTGCGACCCTTCGCATCCGACTTCCCCGCATCCATCCGGTACAGGTTGTATTGCCCGTCCTTCGACGAAAGATACAGCAAAGAACCATCAGGAAGCGGGCACGGGTCCATGTCGTTCCCGTCAAACCCGGTCACCTGTTCAAACTCCCCACTACCCTGAGAGAACTTCCAGATATCAAGATTCCCTGGTCCGCGGTAGATCACACGATGCGGGTAGTAGTACCCACGAATAAAGTACACCGAGTCCCCATCAACCGACTGGTACGGCGCCCGCCCAAACGACCCCGTCAGATCAGACAACGGCCCGCCATCGATCGGTGCAGAATACATCCGCGGCTGTCGATAAATCTCGGGATACAAATACGCCGAGAACAACACCGATTCCCCATCGCTGCTGAACCCGCCAAGCCACTGCGTCCGGTCAGAAGTCGTCACCCGATCAATCCCGCTCAGAACAGTCGAAGCACCGGCCCCAGCGACATCAGCCATAAAGATATTGGCGACCCCGCCACGATTCGATTCAAACGCGAGACGGGATCCCTCAGCATCAAACTTTGCCCGCCCTTCGATCGCCGGGTGTGCCGTCAACCGGCTGGCGGTCCCACCCGCAATATCCATCCCCCACAGATCCCCTGCCGCGGAAAATACGACCGTATTCCCATCAGGCGACAACGCAGGATACTGAATCAAACCAGGATGCCCGTCACTCTGCCCGGCCCCCGCGAATCCCGCAGCAAGCCCGGCAAACATACCCATCAATATCGTTCGTGTCTTCACGCTGATCTCCTTCTGAAATCCTGCGACTGGTTGGTGTACAAGAAAGGCCCATCCGAGAATCGGATGGGCCCTTGAATATACCAGATCTGACACCCTTACGGTTCAGATAATCACTCAGAATCGACGGGTTTCAAAGATTCTGGATCACGCTCCGGGAGCACGGTGGATTTACCACCAAAGAACTCCACCATCGTTGAGATCCGATTCGCATCAGCCTCCGATTCAGCGTTTCCGGCCTTGATTTCGTCAACGGGCCCAACGACCATGATGACCGCCGACGCCGGATTCAGGTACTCAAGCGCGGCCTCCTGGACATCAGAAGCAGAAACCGCACGAACCTTGTCGCGATAAGTCTGCCAGTAATCATCTGGACGACCGGTCCGCTCGTCACTCATAAACAAGCCCATCATTGCACCCTTGGATTCAAAGTTGCGTGGGAAGGTTTCAACAAGCGAGTTCTGAATGATCTCGATCTCTTCTGTCGTCGCTTCCTCGGTCTGGATCTTGTCGATCTCGCCGAAGACCAGACGCGTCGCCAAAGCGGTCGTCGCCGTCTTGGTAAAGAAGTACGACATAAACATGCCGGGATAATCGACACGGTTTGAGAATACCGAACCTGCGGTGTATGCGAGCCCTTCCTGTGTACGGACAGTATTGGTAATCCGGCTCGTAAAGCCCGATCCACCAAGAATCTGATTCATCACCTCAACATCAACCGCATCGGCATCATCACGCTCGATACCACGATGCGCGATCAGAACCTGCACCTGAGGCTGATCCTTCTCGTAGTAGTACACGCCGGGCTCATATGCCTGGACCGGCTGCGGAATCTCAGGTGAGATATCACCAACCGACCAACTATTCATGGACTCCTCAAGGAACGCCAGAATCTCGCCCTGATCAACATCGCCGGTCACCGCGATCATCAGATTCCCAGGATGGAAAATCTTCGCATGCAGCGCCTTCATGTCATCAATGGTGATCGATTCGATCGTTTCACGCGTAGGCTGGCGACCTTCGAAGTGTTCATCGCCCCACATCAGGTACCCGAGTTCACGGATCGCGATCCCGATGCCCGCATCGTTGCGAGACTCAAACGACTCAAGAATCTGCCCCCGGCGGATCTCAAAGCGATCCTCGTCGAAACGCGGGTTCTGAATCATCTCCATAAACAACCCGAACGCCTGATCGAGATTGCTCGTCAAGCAGTTCAGAGAAGCACCCGCAGTCGTATCACCAATATTGGCCGATACATTGGCCGCGAGGAAATCAAACTCTTCATCGAGCTTGTCAGGAGTCATTGAGGCCGTACCCCCCGAACGCATCAAGCCACCGGTGAGCCCGCTCATCCCTGTTCTTTCGACAGGAACCATGTACTCACCGCCCCGGAAACTAAACCGGATGGTGATCAAAGGGAACTCATGGGATTCTGCGATAAACACAGGCACGCCATTGGAAAGTTCATGGCGAAAATCGGATGCCATCGGCGGGGTGAAGTTCAGTTCAGAAAACTGAATATCTGACGGGTGAGATGGTCGGTCAGCCGCCATCGTCAATGATGTTGCGGACAATGAAGCCGCAACCAATGCTGTTGTAAAGAAAGTTCTCATTCGTCACCGCCTTCCGAGGCATCAGCCCCATTGCTCTCGATCGCGTCGAGACGGATCTGCATTTCTTGTTTCATAAACTCCATCAGCTTCTTCATTGGTGGCGGGACCATCTCGGACTGCGCTTCAATCTCAGCCAGCCCCTCAGCCAGCTCCTGAGCACTCAATGTGTCCAGCTGTGCCAACTGAGGCTCGATCTGTGACATGATCATCGCCGCCATCTCCTCAGGAAGTGACGCTTCGACCTCTTCAATAGTAATCAAAGCGACTTCGCCGCCCGCCTTGCGGGTGTACATCGAAACCGCACGGGTATCGCTGGCAAAGTACTCATTGGCCACACGCTGAATATCTTCAGCCGTTACCGCCTGGACCGCCCGAGGCATCTCATTGAGATACTCGTAACTCCCATACGCCTCTGTAATCGCAAGCTGGAAGAACAACGAAGAGTTGTCCTGCAAACCACGGAAAGTATCAGCCGCGGCCTGGTTCTTGATCTTCTGAAGCTCACGCTCAGAAACCAGCTCGCTCTTAAGCAGATCGATCTGCTCCAGCCAAGCGATTTCTAGGTCTTCAAGCGATGCATCGCCCTTGGGTGTAGCCGAGAACGAGAACGATCCGGCATACTTCTGGGCCCGGTGTGATGAACGCGCCGACGCTGCAATCTCTTGATCTTCAACCAATGCCTTGTACAAACGACCGGTCCGGCCGTTGAGCAATGACGAGATCACATCAAACGCCGCTTCGTCCGGGTGCCCGAAAGCCACCGAACGGTACCGGGCCTCAACCTGATCCTGACAATCACACTCACCTGTATACCGCAACTGGCCGAGCAACGGGACCGAATGGGTTACCATCGGAGCAGCCGCCGCACGCTTGTTCTCAAGGGGCCCAAAGTACGAATCAATCAACTGCTTCGCTTCGTCGACATCAAAGTCACCAACGATCACGCCGGTGAGGTTTGCTGGCTGGTAGTAGGTCTCAAAGTACTCACGGATTTCATCTTCCGTGTACGCCATCAGATCGCTCATCCAGCCGATGACCGGGAAGTTATAAGGCGAAGCCACCCAGAACATCGAATCAAACTGCTCGTCGAGCTTGCCCGTCGCAGTAGCTTCGAGCCGCTGGCGGCGTTCTTCAATAACCACAAACCGCTCAGCGTCAAGCTCGCGAAGCGATGGATTGTCAAGCCGATCTGATTCCATCCACGCCCAAAGCTCAAGCTTGTTGGACGGGACATTGATGTAGAACACAGTAAAGTCGTTCGATGTCCCGGCATTCATGCCCGAACCACCATTGCCGGTGTAGACCTTGTCAAACTCATTCTTAATCGTGATCGCCCCTTGCTCATCTTGGAGCACGGTCATCTGAGCACGCAGATCGCGGAGCTCGTCGGTATCGTGGACGGGGTCCCAAGGGTTGTCGATCTCCCCTTCATAGAACCGCTTGTACTGCACATCGAGCGTGTGAGCCCGCATCTGTTCACGGATGACGGTCAGATCATCACGGAACTGCTTATCAGCGACTGCATCAGAAGTACCAAGGTTGTCGGTACCCTTAAAGAGCAGGTGCTCGAGAAGGTGCGAGACGCCGGTGATTCCTGGACGCTCGTTGACCGAACCCACAGGGCTGATCCAGCCTGCTGTGATGATGTTGGGTTGCTCGTCGCGTGGCATGAGCAAGAAATGCATGCCGTTGTCGAGGGTGTATTCGATGGGCTCGACCTGCTGAGCGATCGCCATCGACGATGTTGCCAGTATGGCACCCGCTGTTAATAATGCTGTCCGCATGCTTCCTCCTGAGTCTGTGAAGCGTGAAATGAGACCGTCCGCCCGCAGACACAGAGTCAGCGGGGGATCAATGATACCGGTCAATCACCAAAACGATGCACTAAACTGCCCGAATCTCACCCTCTAACTTACCCTCTACCCAGCTCAGCAATCATGCACCGAACACTCCCCCCGCCCACATCCTCGATCGTCGGGATCGCCGCTTGAACCACAGTCCCCGCTTCATGCAGAATCTGTTGCTGCTGAGCCGTAAATGCCCCCCATGCCCGCGAAGACATCGCAAACACCGCATTCCCATCTCTGTCAGCAAGTTCGAGAATATTGCCACAGAATGATCCCATCTGAGCCATGCTGATTTCTATAACCCGGTGCCCACCTGCTTTCAAAGCAGCCACAACCCGATCCCGGTCCTCAGCATCCGCGATGCACGCGCTACACACCACCGCAACCCGCTCCCCAACGCTCAGCAGGACATTGGTGTGATAGATCCGTCCACCATCGCTGTCCAAGGCCTCAAACACGATCGGCTCATATCCCGTCTCATCACACCACGCATCAAACGCCACCATCGTTGTCCGGGGTGACACACACCCAAAAGCCACCCCATTGACCCGATCCAGCACCAACGACCCCGTCCCTTCCAGAATCTCCCCATCATCTTCCAAACCACTCAGATCCAGATGACCGGCCTCCCCCAGACTCTTCACAAGCAGATCGAGCACCTCATCTGACCGCTCTATACGCCGGAGCTCGTCGCACATCGGATAAGTCACCACCACCGGCTCACCCTGCTGCGGCGTATGCCAACTCATCCAGTTATTGGGAAACACACAATCTGGCAGTCCCTTGGTGTCTTGATAGACCAGCACATCGACCCCCGCCCCCTGCAATCCATCCACCAACCCATTAAACTCATTCAGAGCCAACGATGCAATCTTCGCTTCATCACCACTCGGCTCGTTCATAAACGCATTGCTGGACGCCGCTTGCGGGTGATAACCAAACGCACTAGGTCGAATCATCAAAACACGAGAAGCCGTCTGGTACCGTTCTGGGGAAATCTGGAAGTCCATGCCCCATCATATAGAGTCCAGACTGGACGAACCGGCATCCACTGCCCACAATCATCCATGGAAACCATCATCATCACACCAGACCTAACCCTCACCCCTGCGATGGTCGCCGCCGTCGCCCGCAATGGTGCCCAGGTCCAGCTTTCAGACGAATCCGCCGCCCAGATCACCAAATGCCGAGAGGGCCTCGAATCCGTCCTAACCGACGGCCTCCCCCATTACGGCATCAACACCGGATTCGGATCACTCGCCAACAAAAGTATCGCCGCCGGAGACCTCGAAAACCTCCAACGCAACCTCATCCGCTCCCACGCCGCCGGGATCGGCGATCCACTCGAAAGCGAAGTCGTCCGAGGCATGATGCTCGTCCTCGCCTGCTCACTGAGCCGTGCCAAGTCCGGCGTCCGAGCGGAGACAGTCCAACAAATCCTCTCCATGCTCAACGCAGGCATCACCCCCATCGTCCCCGAACTCGGTTCCGTTGGAGCATCAGGCGACCTCGCCCCCCTCGCACACATCGCCCAAGTCATGATCGGCGAAGGCGAAGCAATCCACAACGGCAGCGCCATTTCTGGTTCCCAAGCTCTCACCGCCGCGAACCTCAAACCCCTCACCCTCCAAGCCAAAGAAGGCCTCGCCCTCATCAACGGCACCCACCTGATGACCGCCCGCTTCGCCCTCATAGAACAAGACCTCACCCAACTCGTAGACGCCGCCCTCCTCGCAAACGCCATGTCCATCGACGCCGCACGCGCCTCGCATGGGTATCTCGATCAGCGCATCTACCAAGCCCGCAACCAACCCGGCGCAGCCGAGGTTGCCTCAACCATGCGTTCGCTCTTATCTGGCAGCACGATCGTCACATCTCACGCCGAGAATGATCCCCGGGTCCAAGACCCCTACTCCTTCCGCTGTGCACCTTTAGTAATGGGCGCAGTTCTCGATTCCCTCCGTTCCTGCCACGCGAGTCTCCTGAACGAACTCGGAGCCGTCACCGACAACCCACTCATCTTTGACACCGATTCCGGAGTACCCGACATCGTCTCGGCCGGCTGCTTCCACGGCATGCCCGTCGCCATCCCCCTCGACACCCTCGCCATCGGCATCGCCCATCTCGCGGGCATCGCCGAACGACGCATGTACCACATCCTGTCCGTGTTCGATCCAGAATCCAACCTCCGTGCTTTCATGAGTCCAAAGCCCGGCGTCATGTCAGGATTCATGATCGTCCAGTATTCCGCCGCCGCGGTGTGCAACGAGCTGATCGGATTGGCCAATCCCGCCAGCGTTGTAAATCTCTCGACCTGCGCCGGCATGGAAGACTACAACTCCTTCGGGCCTCGCTCCGCCGCCAAAGCCGCCCGCGCCCTCAAACTCGCCCGCTCCGTCATCGCCGCAGAACTCTTGTGCAGTGCAGAAGGCATCGAGGCCCATCGACCACACCGGTCTGGCGACCGCGTCGAAGGCGCGATCGAAACCATCCGGACGGTCGTCCCCCCATTAACCGAAGACCGCTCCCCATCTCCAGACATCGCCGCGATCGAACAACTCATCAAAGACAATCGCTTCGCATTCACCCTCTAATCCCCTACTATTCTCAATCCACCCCGAGGTATCTATGACCACCATCCAAGCATCATCACTCATCCCGAAACCCCAAGACAGAACCATCCGCGCCCCGCGCGGTTCGGAGCGTACCTGCTCCACTTGGCAGACCGAAGCCGCGATGCGGATGCTGATGAACAACCTCGACCCCGAGGTCGCAGAACACCCAGAGTCCCTCATCGTCTACGGCGGCCGCGGACAAGCCGCCCGCTCATGGGAAGCCTACGACGCAATCATCGAAACCCTCCAACGCCTCAAACCAGACGAAACACTCCTCGTCCAATCCGGAAAGCCCGTCGGCGTCATCCAAACCACCGAAGACGCCCCCCGCGTCATGATCGCCAACTCCAATCTCGTCCCCCACTGGGCAACCCAAAACCACTTCGACGAGTTGGCTTCCAAAGGCCTCATGATGTACGGCCAGATGACCGCCGGGTCATGGATCTACATCGGAACCCAAGGCATCCTCCAAGGCACATTCGAAACCTACGCAGAATGCGCCCGCATGAACTTCAACGGCACCCTCGCCGGCACCCTCAATGTCACCGCCGGCTGCGGCGGCATGGGCGGGGCGCAACCCTTATCAATCACCCTCAACGGCGGTACTTGTTTGATCGCCGATGTCGACAAATCAAGACTCAAACGCCGCCACGACGACAACTACCTCGACGAACTCGTCGATGACCTCGATGCTGCGATCGACCGATCCCTCGAACTCAAAGCGAGCAAATCCGCCACCTCCGTCGGCTGGTGTGGAAACGCAATCACCCTCCTTGAACGCCTCATCGAACGCGACATCATCCCCGATACCTTAACCGACCAAACCAGTGCGCACGATCCACTCCAAGGCTACTGCCCCGCTGAATACACCTTCGAAGAAGCCGAGGCTGCACGCCAAAAGGACGCAGCAGATTACCAGAAACGAGCACTCTCCTCAATGCGTCGCCATGTCGAAGCGATGGTCAAACTCCAATCCCTCGGCGCTATCACCTTCGACTACGGCAACAACATCCGCCAACGCGCCTTCGACGAAGGTTTCAAAGACGCCTTCGCCTTCCCAGGATTCGTCCCCGCCTACATCCGCCCCCAATTCTGCCTAGGACGCGGCCCGTTCCGCTGGTGTGCTTTGTCTGGCGATCCTGTTGACATCTACAAAACCGACTACGCCCTCCTCCAACTCTTCCCCAAAGAAGACGGCGGTTACAACGAACGACTCCACCAATGGATCCTCGGATGCCACAAAAACCCAGAAGCACTCCTCGCGGGCGATTTCAGAAACTGCGAACCAAAGTTTGCATTCCAAGGCCTCCCCTGCCGCATCTGCTGGTTCGGGCTCGGCGAACGCGACAAGGCCGGGCTGATGTTTAACAATATGGTCCAAGCCGGCGCGGTCTCCGCACCAATCGTCATCGGACGCGACCACCTCGACTGCGGATCGGTCGCCTCACCAAACCGCGAAACCGAATCCATGAAAGACGGCACCGACGCCGTCTCCGATTGGCCGCTCCTTAACTTCGCCGCCAACATCGCCTCGGGTGCAAGCTGGGTTAGCTTCCACCACGGCGGGGGCGTCGGTATCGGATTTTCCCAACACGCAGGACAAGTCATCGTCGCCGACGGCACCCCAGAAGCCGCTAATAGACTCGAACGCGTCCTCAAGAACGACCCCATGATGGGCATCTTCCGCCACGCCGACGCAGGATACGAAGACGCGATTCAATGCGGCAACGACCAAGGCGTCGACATCCCAATGGGCTAATAAATCCTAAAGGAAATATCGCATGTTTATTGTTCATCTATTCGCCGTAGTGCTTGCCATGCTGTCCCTGCCCTTGCACTCGCACCAAGAAGGGGTCGAGCTCACTATCATGAGCTTTAATCTCCGATACGCAACCGCAAACGACGGTGACAACAACTGGCCGCATCGTAACGAACTCGTTTTGAATGTTTTTAAGGATCGAGACGCGGACATCGTTGGACTGCAGGAAGCCCTGGGCTCCCAACTCGACGAAATCACAACCAGATTCCCAAACTACAGCGTCATCGGTGTCGGACGCGACGATGGACGCACCAAAGGCGAGTATTCCGCGATCCTCTACCGCACCGACCGCTTCAATATCGATTCATCAGGCACCTTCTGGCTCTCCGATACCCCAGAACACATCGCCTCAACCTCTTGGGGGAACTCTATCCCCCGCATCTGCACATGGGCCCGTTTGATCAATAGACAATCTGGCGAGGCATTCTACATTTTCAATACCCACCTCGACCACCGTTCACAACCTTCGCGTGAGAAGAGCACACAACTCATTGCCAACCGCATTGCAAACCGTGACCACGCTGACCCGTTTGTGCTCATGGGCGATTTCAACGCCGGGGAGTCGAATCCAGCGATCACCTCCCTCACAGCTCAGACCGGTGATGCCGCTACCCTCAAACTCATAAACACTTATCGCGTTATCCATCCCAACGAGCGAAACACCGGCACCTTCAACGCCTTCACAGGCGAAACCTCCGGGGAGATGATCGACCACCTCCTCGTTCCCATCGGAGTCACCGTGCTCGACGCCGACATTGACCGCACAAATAAAAACGGACGCTACCCATCGGATCACTTCCCTGTCTGGGCAAGAATCCTGATCTCAACCACGGATCCCTGATCCGATCAGAAACCACCATTTTCGACCAGAATTAATCCGACCACGCGGAAGTCGATTAACCAGACGATACACTAATGCAATGGCACTCCCCCACCTCAACCCGCATCACTGGAGCCCGGATACCCCGAAGTCAAAATACGCTTCCCTAATCCAGTCCAATCCAAACGATTGCCAAATCGCACTCATCGGGCTCCCTGACGACACCGGGGTAAAGCTCAACAATGGCCGCCCAGGCGCCAAAGAAGGCCCAACCGCATTTCGCGCGGCACTCGCCTCAATGGGCATCGCCGATCCACACAGCTGGTCTTGGCCCAAGGTCTTCGATGCAGGCGATGTCGATGTTGTCCCAGGCGATCTCCACACAACTCACGACCGCATCACCCAAGCCGTCGAAGCAATTCTCGAACTCGGTCTTTTCCCCATCGCCATCGGCGGCGGGCACGACCTCACCTTCCCCTTCGTCCGCGCCGTTGCCAACAAGTTTGGCCCAATGACCGGCATCTACTTCGACCCCCACCTCGATGTCCGCGAGACCGACGGCTCAGGAATGCCCTTCCGCAGACTCATCGAGTCCGGAGCCGCCAAATCCCTACGCATTCATGGTTTCGACCCCATGAGTAACACCGCCGACCATGTTCAATACTTCCAATCCCACGGCGGGCATATCGACACCAACACGACTCCCGAAGACCTCTGGCCAACCGGCAACGCATTCGTCTCCCTCGATCTCGATGTCATCGACGCCGCCCACGCACCAGGCGTAAGCGCGATGAACCCCAACGGATGGTCACCTAAATATACCGCCCGGTGGGTCCACGAAGCCGGGCTCAATCCAAATGTCCGCTGCTTCGACATCATGGAACTCTCCCCGCCAAACGACGACCGCAACCGAACCGCCCGAGTCGCCGCCAAGATGTTCCTCACCTTCCTCCAAGGATTCGCGGAGCGAACATCATGAGCATCCTCATCACAAACGCCCGCATCCTCACCATGACCGATGGGCTCAGCCCCATTGACAGTGCTTCAATACTCATCCAAGACGGCACCATCGCCCAAATCAGTGATTCAACAATCGACGCTCCAGATGCACAGACCATTAACGCCAAAGGCCGCGTCGTCATGCCGTCCTTCATCGACGCCCACACCCACGCCTGCTGGGCCGGCGATCGCCTCGATGAATGGGAACTCAAACAACGCGGCGCAACCTACCTAGAAATCCTAAAATCCGGCGGCGGCATCATGTCCACTGTCCGCGCTGTCCGCAATGCAACCACCGAAGAACTTGCCAGAGATCTCTCACTCCGCCTCAATGCAATGCTCAACGAGGGCACCACCGCCTGCGAGATCAAATCCGGCTACGGCCTTTCCACCATCGACGAACTCAAAATGCTCGACGCCATCACCCTCGCCTCCAAGTCATGGCTAGGCCGAATCTCCCCTACCGCCTGCATTGGCCACGCCAAAGACCCCGATGTTAAAAATTTCGTCGATCAAACCATCAACGAAACCCTCCCAGCGATCCACGAAAAATACCCCGGCATCACCATCGACGCCTACACCGAAGAAGGCGCGTGGTCCGTCGATGAAACCGTCCGTCTGTTCAAAGCCGCCAAAGACCTCGGTCACCCACTCCGAATTCACGCCGATCAGTTTAATGCACTGGGCATGCTCGAAGCCGCCGTCGAACTCGGCGCATTGAGTGTCGATCACCTCGAAGCCACCAAACCCGATTCCCTCAGACACCTCGCCCAATCAAACTCGATTGGCGTGATGCTCCCCTGCTCCGGATTCCATGTCGATGGCCGCTACGCCGATGGCCGAAAATTTCTCGACAATGGCGGCACCCTCGTAATCGCCACCAACGCCAACCCCGGCTCGGCCCCATGCCTCTCGATGCCCATGTCCATCGCACTGGCGGTCCGCAATCTCGGCATCACCGCTGCAGAAGCAATCACCGCCTGCACCACAAACGCGGCAAATTTGCTCGGATTTTCAGACATGGGATCACTCACACCCGGCAACCGCGCCGATCTCATCATGCTCCGCCACACAGACGAACGCCAACTCGGCTATGAGTTCGGCGGCTCCCATGTAGACCTCGTCATCTGCAATGGCCAGGTCGTCAGTCCGTTGCCTTAAGTGCCCGGCACACCCGCACCATCTCCCGACCAACATCCACCGCCATCTTCGCCTTCTTGGCGTCCTTCATATCCCCCGCATCATCAAACGCCTCGTGCCCGCCACCAAGCGCATACTGATCCGGGACTACCAACATCTGCAATCGTGTAAGAATCTGACGCACATGTACCAGCCCCTGCAACCCGCCAATGGCTCCAGGTGATGAAGAAAGCAACCCAGACACCTTCCCTTTAAAACACGCCAAGGGCTCATCCCCGTCACGCCCAACAGACGCCCAATCGATCGCATTCTTAAGCACCCCCGTCAGCGATCCGTTGTACTCAGGCGAAGCCACAAGCAACGCATCACACCCGACCAATATGCTGATAAACTCAGACACCTCCGAAGGCATCCCCTCTATATCTCCCGAAAACATCGGAAGATCAAGAGCCACGAGGTCGATTTCAATAATCTCAACTCCACCGAAGTCTTGCAGCTTTCGCCCAACAAACTTCGCAAGCTTCCCGTTCATCGAGTCCTTCCGAAGCGACCCCCACAATACACCAACCCGGATTTGATCTGTCATGCTGATTCCTTTCTACGAATGACACCATCGTACGCGCATAAAAAAGCCCGGGCCTAAACCCGGGCTCAAGATCAGTCGCACCACTGTCGGCTCACCCGCCGCCTTGGCTTATGATGACGCCCGCGACGCTTCTTATCACCCCAGCCGTGCCCATTGTCGTAGTAGTACCCGGACGAATAACTGGACCGCGGTATCCGATTCCAAGATACAGTCAACTGCCCATGATCCCTATAGAACGACGCACGATACCCTCGGTTGTACCACCGGACGCGTGGCGAGTTGTACGGATCAAAGCACACAACCAACTTCCCATAATCGATCGAAGCCTCGTAACCGCTCCGCCGGAACGCATGAACAATTTGCCGGCCAATATTGTCATACGAACGAATCGTGTACTTACGCCCATCAATCATCAGAATTCCAGCCGCTGAAGAATGCTGGTATCCGCTCGATGAGTTACTGTAATGAACTCGAACATCCGATCCCGCATCCGCTGCTGGTGCCATTCCAGCCAGAATAGTCGCCGATCCAAGAACCATCATGGCCCAAATATTTCGTGAAGTCTTCATTTGATTCTCCTTGTGTTGGTGTTGTGAAGCACATTCACACACAAACCGACACCACCACTCTCCATTGACCAAACACGAAAGAATTTATGTTTTTGTACCGGTAATACGCAATAAACAGTGTTTTTGATTGTTTTTCTGATTGTTGTGTCAGCATTCCATCCCCCATGCGGTACAAATATATATACGCACCCACATCTGTGACCCGTGCGTATCTGACCATGACAATCAGAAAAGGCCGATACCATGACCCAGATGATCCCAACCAACAAGACCACCACAATCGTCACCGCCTCCAAGCACGACGAACTCTCAAATCTCGAAGCAGCGATCATGGACGCCTGCAACGAACTCCACGCCGCCCGTGACACAAACAATCACGAGGGCACCGAGATTTTCACACAAACCCTGCTCTCACTCCTCGGCACCTACGACGCCACCGACGGCGACAACCACCCAAACCCAGCATGGGCCCGTGCAAACCAACGCGCCTTGGCAAACAGCGCCATGGGTAATCTCGACAAAGCCATTGCACTCGAACTCGCCGCACTCAAATACGCCGATACCCCACGCCGACGAGAAATCTCCAGCGGCAACATCGCCGACCGATTCATCCGCCTCGGTGATCCATCGAGTGCCATAGCCTACTTCCTCGATGCACAAGAAGAGAACCCAGATTCGATCCCAGTCCTCCTGACCGGAGCCGTGGCGGTCTTCGATGCCGGATACACCCAGCAAGCCGAAGTCATCTTCAAAACCCTGCTCAACAACCCAAAGCTCCTCACCCCAGACTCAGAACTCGCCGCATACCTCGACCTTGACCCAAGAACTCAGCAAGTCGCTCAATCTCTAGAGTCCGGACTCAAACTCCTCGCCAGGCTAGAAATCATGAAGCGAGAGAACGGAGCCCAATCATGAAACGCTCCGACCACGACCAGTTCTGGCGTCTCTACGAATCAAAGGTCCGTCCCGCGATCGAAGGCTCCTGCCGCAACGCCTCCAGAACCCTGACCGATTCAACCATGGACATCGACGACATGATCGCATGGACCGACACCAAGGTCTGGAAGATGCTCGAAAACGACGGCTACCCAACCTTTCACGACAATCCTTCGGTCGACCAAGCCATCGAACGCCTCACCACCCACGCCCCAACACTCGCCCGCTGGTCCTACCTCGCATTGTGCCGAAAGCATTTCCGCCGCCTCAATCGCACCAGCCAGTACATCACCGGCCTCTCCCAAGCCCAACGCCTGGCCATGACCTCAGCCGTCGATACCAGTATCGAAGACCGCTCAGATCTCGATCAGGCCATCTCTTCACTCAGAGACTCCCTCTCAGCCAGCGAAAAACAAAAACTCGCGGCCTCCTACATCGATAAGGCAGATCGTCAAAGAGTCGCCATGGTTCTGGGAGCCACCCGCAGGGAGGATGACCGAATGATTACCAAAACCTCCGGAGGCGGCATGAATGAGAACGCCATCCAGCAGATGCGTTCCCGTGCCCGCAAGCGTGCCGCCCAGATCCTCCAAGACGCCGCCAAGATGCCAGTCTTCATGCTGGCAACACTCGTGATCCTTTCGATTTCGGTCAGTTCCTCCTCGGCCATCGCTGGAGAACAAACCGGCGGCCGCAAAGGGACGATGACCGCCGATATCCAGCGATCTGCCTCCCAGATAGACCCAGATACTCTAATGGCAAGCCCAGGGGCTATCCCAGGCGAGCAGACCGGTGGCCGTCGCCCCAAATAGCCGAAATCATCCCTGATTACCATTTGTAAAATATTTCTTTATTCAGGAATACCCACCTTCCCAGACCACTTCTCTTGGTATGAACGCACTGCTTTCAATCATCGCTGCATCGACCATCTTCGGAGCCGAGCTCCCATTAGAGTTCAATGCACACAGCGAAGTGATTCAAGAAAACACTCTCGATTCAGCTAGTACGCCTCTTCTTACGATCGGCGATTCCATCGAAGACTTTACGATCACCACTCCCCTCTCTCCTGCTGGATCCGAGGAAGTCTCGCTCAGCACACTACTCGAAAGCGGCCCCGTCGTACTCACCTTCTTCCGTGGAAGTTGGTGCCCATACTGCCGTGGCGAACTCTCTGAAATCCAAGACAACCTCGAAAAATTCGACGCACTAGGAGCGACTGTGCTCGCGATTTCACCAGAGATGGATGAAAAAAGCGTAGAGCTCGGAAATGACCTCGAACTTGGATTCTACATCGGACACGATGAGAACAACGAACTCGCCCGCGAACTCGGCCTCACATTCAAGCTCGACGCGCAAACGATCAAAAAATACAAGAACTACGACATCAATGTACCCAAAGCCAACGGCACACGAAAATGGGAACTCCCCATTCCTGCAACTTATGTGATCGCTCAAGATTTAACGGTCAAGTTTGTCTATGACGACGATAACTACTCCAAACGAGCCAACTACAAAAAGGTACTCAAGGTCATCAAAGAAATTACCGCCGAGGACTGATCTAAAAGGACCATTCAAATACCCCCTCTTGATGGGCGGAGTGTCATTGTGACCTCCGCCTGTCTTTTTTTATCCGGTGATTCTTTCGAGTTGCTTCCGCAGCCGCTTATCCGAAACAGGCACCACCGTTTTGAGCTCCTGAGCAAAAACCGCCACCCGGAACTCCTGCACCATCCAGAACAGCTCCTCATACGAATCGGCCACCGAATCATCCGTATCAGCACCCTGCGACTGCAACTCCTTCACGCACTTCACCCAGGGAGCCACACTCCGGATCATCTGCTCGTCTCGTTCAGGCCCGCTGCTCCGCATCCGTGTAAGCCGCACCTCCATCGCCCGCACATACCGAGGCAAACACCACAGCCACCGCGTCGGTGTATTGAGCAAACACCCATCCCTCGCCAACACCTTTATCTGCTCCTGAAGATCCAAAATAGTCACCCGCCACGCCGCCGGGTGCTTCGAAGTCGCCAGCGACCGCCCTTGCAGAACCGCCCCGTATACTTTTAACAGGTTCGAAATACTCCCCTGCACCGCTTGCAACCCCTTGTCCATACCGCTCAGCAGCCGCGCCTCAAAGTCCTCCTTTGACCTGATCACCGGCTTCCCATCAATCCCAACCAACATCCCAGCCCGAGAGTACATGGCCGCCTGAATTTCGTCAGGGCCAAACCCGCACGCCGATCCATTGACCGTCATCGGGCTGTACCCCGGCATCTGCTGAGGACGAATCTTGAGTTCGGATTTGAGCGCAATCCCAAGCAGCAACCCCTGCCCCGCGCGTGTCTCTCGCTCCGCGATCCACCTCGATGTCCGAACACGAACATTGACGCCCGCCCCATCAATCACCATCGTCGGATACCCAAGCACCTTCCGTCCGTGGTCCTCAAACTCAACCCGCTCTTCAAACGCTTCGATCTCCCAAGACCGCATCCCATCAACATGGAACTCGTCGGCGGCTTCATCAATCGCCTTGTGCGACTGCTCCTTGAACTCGTCCTTGATCGCCTTGAGCTCCCGCCCCGACGCCAGCTCCTTGCCCTTCCCATCAAGCACCACAATCCTCGGCGACAAGTACCCAGGCACCTGATCCTCCCGGAACTGATCCGCCCGGATCGCCACCCCCGCCTTGGCCGTGAGCAACCCTGCAAGTTGACTCGCTATCGACCCCTTGTCCTTGTCAAGTATCGGCATCAGCTCCCGAGCCACAACCGGAGCATCAAACTGCCGGCGGTACTGCTTGGGCAAAGACCGGATCATCGCTTCGACCCGCTGCATCACAAACCCAGGCACCGACCACTCGAGCACATCCCGCGACAAGTGAGGCAGATCCTCCACCCGAACCCGCACCGACACCCCATCAACATCCTCCCCCGGCTCGAATTTATAACTCAACCCCGCATGCCTTGACCCAACCGACACCGAATCCGGATGCGTCTTCCCCGTCACCCCGGCATCATCGGCAAGCACCAGATCCTGCTCGCTCATCTGCAGACACGCCCCGTTGTCCTTCGCCCATTTCTCAAACTTCTGCCCGCTGTACATCTCCGCGGGCAATCGTTCATCATAAAACCGGAAGATCGCTTGATGATCCGCGATCAGATCCCCACGCCTCGCCTTGTCTTCAAGCGTCCGCAGCGAGGCGAGCAACTGCCGATTCTGCTTAATCTGCACACACTTGCTCGGCATCTCCTCTTCAACAAGCGCATGATGAATAAACAACTCACGCGACGCCGCCGGATCAATCGGCCCATAATGGACCGTCCGTCGAGGCACAATATCTAGCCCATACAACGACACCCGCTCATCGGCCACCACGCGATTATTCTTGTCCTCCCACCGAGGATTCGTGTGCGTCCTTTTGATCAGGTGCCCCGCCGCATCCTCAACCCACTTGGGATTAATCCGCGCCACGGTCCGCGCGTACACCTTAGTCGTCCGCACAACCTCCCCCGCCATCACCCATTCGGGCCTCGACTCGAACACCGACGACCCCGGAATAATCGAGTACGCCGACCCTCGCGTCCCCTTGTACTCATGCCGATCCCCCTTCTTGCCAAGGTTCGTCAGCAGCCCAGTCAATAAAGCCCGATGCACCGCATCATGATCCGTATGCCCAACCTCAGGATCAAGCTTCATCTCAAGGCACATCCCCCGGAGTTGCCTATACACCTCTCGCCACTCATCAATCCGCCGCACCGCAAAGTACGCGGCCTCGCACGCCCGCCCAAGCTTTCGCCGCGTCAGGTTCTTGTGTTGCTCGTGGTACCAATCCCAAATCTTAAGGTACGATAAAAAATCCGACCCCTCAACCGCAAACTCAGCATGCGCCTCATCAGCAAGCTGCTGCTTGTCATGCGGCCGCACCCGAGGATCCTGCGTCGACAATACCGACGCGATAATAAGAACATCGTTCAGACAGTTTTCCTCCTGCCCCGCCAGGATCATCCGCCCCACCCGCGGATCCACAGGCAGCCGCGCCATCTTCTTCCCGATCGCTGTCAGCTTGTGATCATCATCTATCGCGCCCAGTTCGTGAAGCGTTTCATAGCCATCCCGCCACTGCCGGCTATCAGGCGGATCCAAAAACGGGAACTCATTGGGCTCCCCAAGCCCAAGATCAATCATCTGCAGAATCACCGAAGCAAGATTCGACCGCAACAACTCCGGCTGCGTGAACTCATCGCGTCCCTCATAATCATTCTGCTCATACAGCCGCAAACACACCCCAGATGCAATACGCCCACACCGCCCAGCCCGCTGGTTCGCCGACGCCTGCGACACCGGCTCCACCTGCAACCCGTGCAGCTTCGTCCGAGCGTTGTACCGCTTGAGCCGAGCCACACCCGGATCAACCACACTCCGAATGTTCGGCACCGTAATCGATGTCTCCGCAACATTGGTCGCGATCACAATCCGTGACCCCCCACTCCGCCCCGCTTTGAAAACCCGCTGCTGCTCTTGAGGCGACAACCGCGCATACAACGGCAAAATCTCCACATTATGCGGCAAGTAATCCAGCTTGTTCAGCTCATGAGCCGTCTGCCGAATCTCCCGCTCCCCAGGCATAAACACCAGCACATCCCCGTGCCCCTCGATCATCAACTGCGCCGCCGCATACGACGCCGCCTCAGGCATAGGCGTCCCGTCCATAATCATCGACGCGTCGTACCGCTGCTCAACCGGATACATCCGCCCCGAAACCTCAATCACCGGCGCCGGTCCATCGCTCGTCCCAAAGTACTCCGCAAACCGATCCGAATCGATCGTCGCCGAGGTGATGATCACCTTCAGATCCCGCCGCTTGGCGACCAGCCGGTGCAGATACCCCATCAAGAAATCAATATTGAGCGAACGCTCATGCGCCTCATCCACGATGATCGTGTCGTACTTCCGTAGATCCGGATCACGCCGAGTCTCGGCCAGCAGAATCCCATCGGTCATCACTTTGACCAGCGTGTCATCGCTCGTCTGATCCCCGAACCGCATCTTGTATCCAACCGCCGTCCCCAACCCAACACCGAGTTCCTCAGCAACCCGAGCCGCCACATTCCGCGCCGCGATCCGCCTTGGCTGCGTATGCCCGATCATCGCCTCGACCCCACGCCCCAAATCCAAACAAATCTTCGGCAACTGCGTCGTCTTCCCCGACCCCGTCTCCCCGCACAAAATCACCACCTGATGATCCCGGATCGCCGCCGCAATCTCCTCCCGATGCTCACTAACCGGCAGTTCCTCAGGATATGCACATTTGGGTCTATTCCGAACCCGCCGCTCATACGACTCGATCGCCTTGGTCAAATCCGCACGGATCGAATCTTCAATCTTGACAACAGATTGCCCATCCTGTTTCCGATTTTCAAGGCCACGAAGCCGCGCACGATACAACCCCCGCACCGACTTCGGTGCCTGCCGGATCAACGCCTCAAGATTGGAATCAGATTCACCCACGCCCCGCCTTCACCATTTCCGCCGCCCTCTTGGGGTCCACCGCGTTCTTCCAGTACCCATCACTCTTGATCCACGAACCAACGATCAACGCATCCGCATATTCACTCAGCGCCAAAACACTCTCCGGCGTAACCCCAGAACCCACCAGCACCGGCAGCTTCGTCGCCTCGCGTACAGCTTTCACATCATCCAGATCCGCCGCCATCCCCGTCGTCACACCGGTGACAATAAAGCCATCAGCCCCAAAGAACTCCCCGCCATGGGCAAACTCTGCAATACTCAGATCCCCAGTAATCGCATGCGACGCGTGCTTCTTCTTGATGTCACAAAACACCTTAACATCCTCAGCACCGATCGACTTCCGATACCGCAACAAAGGCCCCGCCTCCGCTCGTTCAAGCAAACCCTCATCAGCGACATGAGCAAACACAAAGTTCTCGCACCGGATATACCGACCTCCCACAGCACTCGCCACCGACATCGCATGCTTATTCCCACCCGACAAAATCTGCACACCAACCGGAATCTTCACCGCCTCAGTCACGGCCTTACAAACACAAGCCATCCCGGCAACAATCTCAGGCCCAAGCTCATCACCATGCACATACGGCGAGTCGTGCATGTTCTCCACAATCAACGAATCAAACCCCGCATCCTCGATCATCTTGGCCTCAACGACCGCCTGCTTGACTAGCTCAGCAACAGGCAGCACGCTCGCCGGTGTCCCAGGCAAGGCACCCACATGGACCATCCCGATGAGTTTGGTCGAGTCGCCGGGCATGATGGAAGTCAGGTTCTGATGCATAAATAACCTCGTGATTCGTGTTCAATCTGATGGCTCAAAAAGCCCTACCAGCGATTCTTGCCCCCAAACCCCCCAACACCCACATAAATACACAATAGCCCCACATTTCTACCATTCCCGGCTTGTGAATTCCCTCCAATTCGCATACTTTGTGTATCCAAACACTCACCTCAGACCACACTCCCCAAGGTTTCACGACTCATGAGCGAAAAACAATACCTCACCGCCCCAGACCCCGCCGAGACGAAGTTCCCCAAAGGTGTCAAGTTCATCATCGGCAACGAACTCGCCGAACGCTTCTCCTTCTACGGCATGAAGGGCATCCTCGTTATCTTCATGACCAAGCACCTCCTCGACTCCTCAGGAAAGCCCGATTTCTTTGATGACGAAACCGCCAAGGGGATATACCACCTTTTCACAGCAGGCGCATACTTCTTCCCACTGATTGGTGCAATGCTGGCCGACATCCTCTGGGGAAAGTACAAAACCATCCTCTGGATCAGTCTCATGTACTGCCTCGGACACGGCATGCTCGCACTCATGGATCTCGGCCCCCACTACGGACTCTGGGACATGAAACCATTCATGTTTGCGGGACTCATCATGATCGCAATTGGTGCCGGAGGCATCAAACCCTGCGTGAGCGCCCATGTCGGCGATCAGTTCGGACAAGGCAACAAACACCTCCTGACACAAATCTTTAACTGGTTCTATTTCTCAATCAATGTCGGCGCCGCCGCAAGTACCCTGCTCACGCCGGTCCTCCTGAGTATCTATGGTCCTTGGGCCGCGTTCGGTTTACCCGGCGTGCTCATGGCCATCGCCACCTTCCTGTTCTGGATGGGACGCCACAGATTTGTCCATGTCCCGGCAGCGGGATGGGCGCATTGGAAACAAGAAACATTCTCACCTGAAGGCAAAAGAGCACTCAGAAATCTCGCTCCACTCTTCCTCATATTCGTCCCCGTATTCTGGGCACTCTTCGATCAGACCGGATCGGCATGGGTACTCCAAGCGCAAGGCATGGACCGAAACTTTGCCGGTATTCACTGGCTCGAATCCCAAATTCAAGCAATCAATCCGATACTTATCCTCACATGTATCCCGCTGTTCACATATGTACTCTACCCATTTATGGGCAAGTTCTTCAACCCAACTCCATTACGCAAAATCGGGATCGGTATGTTCCTCACTGTGGCCGCCTTCGGCGTCTCGGGCATGATCGAAACCCGAATCTCTGGAGGAAATTTTGAAGGAGTCAGCGCGAAATCTGGTCTTTCTTCGTGGTCTGCCTCTCAGCTTCTCGATGGGGACGCGGATGGATCGGGTTGGTCATCGGGTTATCTCGATCTCGAAGCTGACGATTACAAATCGCCAGAACTCGTCGTCCGTTTGCGTGAACGAAACTCCTGGAACATCAATGCAATTGAAATCAATCCATTTGCATTTGTAGGCGAACTCGAACCGGTCGAATCAGCAATCGAAGGCTCCGATGGTTTCGAGGAATACACCGCGTACAAACTCGAAACTAATCGTTTGGATGCATTGGCAGATGATGAACGAACTGCCATTGAGCAACTCCCCGATCTCGATTCCATGGCAAAGACTGTCCGGGTATTCGCTCACATGCCCGGCGAGATGGAAACAATCTCTACCACAAACGATGATGGCAGCATCACCGAATCTGAAGAAATTGCATGGACCGAGATCGGACTCCTCGAACTCACCGGCGAGAACAAACTCCAACGCCTCGACTTCCCCAGCATACAAGCATCAAAGGTCAAGATTGTTGTCGAATCGAACCAAGGCAACAGCCCAATCATGAAGCTCGGCAGAGTACGCGTCATCGCCGACACCGAGTTCCCAGCATCATCAAAGGCCCAATCCGATGGAGTCTGGCCCGATGTCGCGGCTCTCGGATACATGCCCAGTATTGCCTGGCAAATCTTGGCCTACTTGGTACTCACCTGCGCTGAAATCCTTGTCTCAATTGTTTGCCTTGAGTTCGCCTATACGCAGAGCCCAAAGAAAATGAAAAGCTTTATCATGGGAATCTATTTCCTCGGAGTTTCACTGGGCAATCTATTCGTATCAGGTGTGAACTTCGGGCTCAACGGCATCAAAGATGCAGAGGGCGCAACACCACTCGATGGAGCAAACTATTACTGGTTCTTCGCAGGACTCATGCTCCTTGCATCATTTGGATTTGTCCTCTTTGCCAAAACCTACAAAGGCGAAACCTTCATCCAAGGCGAAGATGATCTCGAAGTCATCGGAGCCGAGGCCGAAGCAGAAGGCACCGAAGCTCGATAATCAACTTCCAATCCAATCCCACAAGCACCCGCATTCTCTGCGGGTGCTTTTTTGTAAATAGTTATTTCGTATCCACCCGCACCAGCCCCGAATGCAAAAAATACTCCATCAGATCAGCCCCCGGATCAATATGCAGATCAGACTCCCCCGCCTGCTTCTCCGTCATCACCCGATCCACCACCGACCGCACCCAAGCCCCTCCCATCGCAAAGGGTACAGGAGCCGCGTCATGCTTCCGTGTGCTGCAGAGCGTGTAATGATCCGGAACCACCAGCACCCGCCACCCCTCAGCGTTGTGATCTACAGCAGGATCGCCATACCGCACAAGAGCCTTCATCACAGGCCCGATGATCTCCCGGTCTACCGCTTCCAAAGACGCCACCTTGGTCATGTAATCCGCCTGGTGCGATGCTTCATCCGAGGCCTCAACATGACAGCATACCATGCCATATTTCCGAATCGAATCGACCGCCACCTTCCCCTGCATCCCGTAATCCGTATCCTGAAATCCAGTAAGCCCGGCACACTCGATCTGATCCCACCCAATCGTCTTGCCGATTCCCGAGAGCAAATTACCAGAAACAATCATCCCGCCCTTAAGCCCATATCGCAATTCAAAGCTCGGCAGTTCGATCCCCATCCCCTGTCCCCAGATCCAAACCATATTCGCGGGCCGCAGCCCCTGCTCAACCCGGGCCAGATTCACCTCGTGCCCACTCAGATATTCATGCGACAGCCGCATCAATCTATTCAACACCGCCCCCTCATCACTCGTCCCTCCCCGAGGCATCGCTGCATCCCAAGGCCGATCCAATATCTCATGCGGAGCCGTACAATCAACGCTCGAGTAGTCCCGGCCCGATCGGTCAACCAAAATCGATCGATAGCCTGCTCCGGGCACCAACTCAACTTTCGCCCCAACACCCGGCTCCTGCTCAGCCCAATACTCAGCAAGCCCTTCAAAAAGAACCCCCGCCTCTGCATTTGGGATCGCACCGGCGGAATGATCAAGCATTAAGCCTTTTTGATCAGTTCCCTCTGCGCCCACCGTCACCAAACTCACGCAAAGAATCCAATCCTCAGGAGCAACCTCGAGCCCCATCCCCGCCGCTTCAAATGGTGCCCGACCATTATGAAACACACCCGGTTCATACCCAAGCAAATCCAGCACACAAACATCAGCCCCCACTCCGAACCCCTTAGGGGTTGTCGCCACAGTTCCAATCCGCCCCGCCCTGGCCAGCCGATCAAGATTCGGAGTATCTGCCGCCTCTAAGGGCGTGAGTCCGTCGAGCTCATCCAGCGGCTTATCAGCCCCCCCGCCCAAAATAATGACGACATACTTCACTACTGATCATACCCGTATGAACCACGCAAACCGTTTAATACATGGAGGGGAACATCAGTGACTGAGCCAAATCCGTAATCCCAAAAACCAATGCCATTGATACCTCAAACAGAAGCGGAGCCCCCGCAACAAAGAACAATATAAAGATACCAAGCCCGATCCATTGCCCGTTCTCTGAACGCATCAGCCGATTAAACGACGGCCAAAGATTCATCAGAATCCGACCTCCATCAAGCGGCGGCACTGGCAGCAAGTTAAACAACATCAGCACAAAGTTCAAGAACGCCCCGGCTCGGAAGAAAATCTCCAGATTCGTCTTAAGCGGGTCCCCAATAGCAACCGTCGAAATAATGTGCCCCCCGGCCAAGGGCTCCCAGAAAATCAATGCAGTGATCGCAATCACACCCAACGCAAGATTCATTACAGGCCCCGCCACCGTGACAAGCGTATCGGCGTACTTCCCACGCAATCGTGACGGATCCACCGGCATCGCACCCCACGCGATACCCACCAACAACAACGCCCCCAACGAATACGGCCCCATATGCACCATCGGATTCCAGGTCATGTGCCCGCTGCGGATCGGCGTGTCATCACCAAGCTTGATCGCGGCCCAGCCGTGGGCAAGCTCATGAAGCGTAATGGATACCACTACCCAGACCAGCCAAGACACAACGACCACCTTGCCGTTGGGGGCCGCCAGCCAATCTGTTATCCACCATCCATTCATTCAAGAACTCCATAAAAAATGCCCGGCCATCGAAACAGCCGGGCATCAATAGTCTATCAAATCAACCGATTCACCCAGCGTTAGCAGCAGGAACAGCGGTCGATGCCTTCACGGCCTGCTCGACCAAACGATCGAAAAGTTTCGGATCATCAATCGCGATCTGCGAGAGCATCTTCCGATTCAGGTTGTTGCCCGACATCTTGAGCCCGTTGATGAACAACGAGTACCGGGTCCCACGCATCTTGCAAGCAGCAGTGATACGGGTGATCCAGAGTGCACGCATCTCACGCTTGCGGGCGCGGCGGTCACGGTAGGCATAGCAGCCCGCACGGCGGACAGCAATCTTGGCTTGATACTTATGGCGCGATTTGGTACCGAAGTAACCACGGGCCTGTCGAAGAATTCTTTTGCGTGCCTGAGTTCTGGCAGCACCTTTGCGTACGCGAGGCATAGCTCGTCTCCATGTTTGTCTGACGGAGCCGGCAATCAAGCCGATCTTGTCATCCCGGCAAACGGGGTGGAACAACCCGAGTCATCTACATCGATGACTCAGAAAGTAAATCAATCAATCGTTGGCGGTTGCCTTGGCAGCGGCCTTCATCTCGCGACGCTGCTCAGGAGACGGGCTCCGACGCATCGACAAACGAGGCTGGTTGCGTCCACGCAGACGGCGGAACAACATCTTCTCAAATCGCTTGGCTTCGGAGCCAGAGACCCGACGATCCTTACGGAGCTGACGCAAACGCTTGCCACTCTTGCGAGAAGACAAGTGCTTGTGGTACGCGCTCCGGTGACGGACTTTGCCCGTCTTGGAAATACGGATCCGCTTGGACAAACCTTTATGAATCTTATTCTTCGGCATAACGCTCTCCGGCGTAGTGAAATCAACTCGTAAACGCCCCGCTCACAGAGCAAGGCAGGAGGTGAGGATAGCCCCATCATCGGTCATAAACCACCCAAACCACCCCGAATCCCACATTTCTCTGTATCCGTTAGGGCCCGACAAACGCATCGGTTGGCCCAGAAGGCAGCTCGTTGCCCTCAATAATACCCATCTTGTCCCGGACATTGAAGATCGCCTGTTCGATCGGCCGTGGCAACCACAAGTTATCCCCCTGATCCAGCACCGGATCCCGATGCCAGACCGAGCCCCCATCAAGCCCAAGCACATGCTGACCGCCCCGATCGTGGTTCGGGGTGTTCTCTTCAGGCCGCACCTTCTGCCCATTGACGATCCGCCGGATCACCGGGCTCCGATCTGCCAGTAGAACGACCCGTACAGGCTGCGTTGGTCCGTGCGCCTTCATGCCACCCTGAGCCATGATCCTGTAGCTGTACGAAATCTCATCGAGCGATCTCCAGTCCTGCTGAGACTGGGCCTGGCCAGCAATCAAAGCATCCGGATTGGTCGGGCACGCCAGATCTGCCAGGGTCACATGATTCGTCCGAACGAGCATGTACAAGTTTGACGAGTTCGACCGCTCAGGAGTCGTGCCCACATCCATCCATGTCGCACCTGAACCAGATCCAAACCCGGCTGTCGCCATCGGGAGCAGATCCCGGTTCGACCCGGCATATGTCCCGAACGCCCGCCCGGTGCTCGCCATATTATCAAGACACTGAGCCTGCATGGTCCGCGAACGCATCCCCCCAAGGACAGGTATTGTGACCGATGCAATCAGCAGCAGCGTCGCCGCCAATGTCACCAGATCCGCAAGCCGGAACCGCCCGCCAGGCGAGATCGGCATATCCATGATGTATCGTTTCTCAGAACGATTAATCTCGTCCTGGATCATCCCAATTGTTCGATTCACAAGCGACTCACGCTCAGAATCGCTGTATCCCGCACCACCAGTGATCAGCTCCGCCAATTGCCCATGAACCGAATCACGCTCTGTGCAAGCCACTTCTGATTCCATCCAGTCATCCACCGATGACGCCGAGGAAGAATCAAGCACTGGTTCATTTCCCACCGAAGCCGCCCGCAAACCAACCACATCAATCCGGGCCCCCCGCTGCCCATCATCAGCAATCGGCGTATCGAGCAGACCCATCAATCGAGTCACGCGGTCCAAACGGCCCGCATCAGCATCAGTCCCCTCAAAGAGGGCGTCGACCGCTGCCTTGTCCGCATCACTCAGTTGGTAATCCGATTGATCGTTTGACCCATTGACATCATTCATTCAATAAACTCCACACACACCCCAAACCACGAAACTACTCATCCCCAGCATCAGGTTTCGAAACCCGCTGCCAGCTTCTCGCAAACGCCGCGACCGCGGCGTGCATCCGAGATTTGACCGTCCCAAGCGGGATACCCAAATCCTCAGCAATCCTCGCATAGCTCAACCGCTGAAAATACCCAAGCACCAAGACCTCACGGAGCGGAGCCCCAAGATCATCAAGCGCGAGTTGCACCAGCCGATCCTGTTCATCCGCGTCCATCCTTTCATCCGGTGCCGGGACATCAATCTCCAGCAAATCAACCATCGAAGTCCCACGGTCGGACCCTCTCAGTGGGGCCGAGAGTTCTACCGTGCGTCTCCGCTTCTTCTTACGCAACAAGTCCCGCCCTTTGTTCGCTGCAATTGTAAAAAGCCATGGCCGAAATCGCCTGCTGGCATCGAATGTATCAGCCGATAAGTGAATCTGCAAAAAGGTCTCCTGAAACAGGTCCTCCGCAGCCGCCCGGTCCCCTACCAATCGCGTCAAAAACCGCAGCAGATCATCGTGATACCGCTCGATCAGCTCCTTGTATGCAGCCGTATCACCCGAACGGAACGCGACAAACACCTTCTCATCGGCTTGCCCATCAAAGGCACTGGTTCGAAATTCTGGCACTGAATCGCTCAATCGGGTCCTTTCCACTCTCAGATGCCGCATCATACGACGCCAATGGGTATTCGGATCGCCGAAACCCACATTCCATCATTCTGACACCGATCGTCCGGGAATCACCCCATGCTGGCCCGGTAAGCCCCAACACGCCGACAAGTTCTCAAGTAAAGTATCGGTTCGGGCAATACAAGGGCGTGAACCGCGTTGTGCCTGTAAGGATGGTGTCCGCATTGAGTGTCCAACCCGAATCAGTGAGTCACGAAGACGAGGCGATCCGTCTCCTCGTCAAACGCGCCGCCACTGGCGAGGAGGACGCCTGGCGCGGACTCGTGGACGCGTATTCCCGCCGGGTCTTTGCAATGGCACGCTCCCGGCTTCATGACGACGACCTCGCCGAGGAGATTACCCAGTCCGTGTTTGTCACCGTAGCGACCAAACTCTGCCAAGACGGCTACAACGAACAAGGCCGATTTGAGCCTTGGCTATTCCGCATCACCATGAACCGCGTCCGAGATGAGTTCAGACGACGCGGTCGCCACGCACGACCTACAGACCCCAGCCACCTCCAAGACGCCCGTATCCAGAACGCCAACAACCACAACGACTCCAAACCAATCAACGCCGCCCCCCTCAGAGCCGCAATCGAGCAACTCAACGACACCGACCGAGAAATCATCGAACTTCGACATCACGGCCAGCTCAGCTTCAAACAAATCAGCGAAATCCTCAACCAACCCGTCGGCACCCTCCTCGCCCGTCACCACCGAGCATTAAAGAAACTTAAAGCATTCATGACCCCCCAAAGTGAATCCAGTGAGACCCAATCATGAACGACCACAACCTCAACCATCACGACCCAGAAACCGAAGCGATCATCGATCAACTCGACACTCTGGGCTCCATAGACCGCCGGTCCCCCGACGCGGGATTCGAACAACGCATGATGGACTCGATCTCCAAACAGATCGCCCCCTCACCGCTCCCTATTACCAGTGCACCGGTCGCCCAACCGAACTTTATGCCCGGATGGAAGTTCAACATCGCCGCGGCCATTCTCATCGTCGGCAGCGCCACCATGCTCATCTGGTCATCCAGCCGCTCGGCTGCCCTCCTGCCAGCACAATCCCCATCTCAAACCCTCCTTGTATCGCTCGAAGAAGATCTCAACGCCCTCTACGAACTGACAGACTTCGCTGACGCCCTCGAGTTCGACATCGACGAACTCGATCTCATGACCGACGCAATGCACACCGAACTCTCACTCCCCAGCGTGCTCATGGAGATCTCTGACACATCGCTCAAAGAAGGATCACTGTGATGCTCACCAAAACCCTCGCCATCCTCGCTATCTCATGCACTGCCGTACTCGCCCAGCCGGCAAACGATCAACAACCCTCGTCGCCACCAGAACGACAACGAGCGAATCATGATTCCGCAGAATCGAAGGAAGCACTCCAGAAACGCCTCTCGCAGACCCTCGAGTTTGCCAAACGAATCGTAGAAAAACATGAGGCTGCCCTAGAACAACTCGACGCTGGCCAAAGCCCAAGCGAAGTCATGCGAGAACTCCGCTCACCCCAGAACCAACAAATGATGCGTGACGCAAAGCGATCACAAGCTTCAACCCAAAGCCAAGACCACCAATCTGCCCGAGGCCAACGCCCCAGTCCACCAACACTCTCTGAGCACGATCTCAAAGACACCCGCGCGTTCATCACCGAACACCTCCCCAGAATCGACGCCCAGCTTCAGCAAATCGAGAGCCTCAACCCCAAAGCTGCAGAACGCCTCGCCGCCCAGCTCTCTCCAAAGATCCTCGATGTGGTCCGGCTCAGAAAAAGCGATCCCGCCATGGCATCACTCAAACTCGAAGATCTCAAGGCCGGGCTCTCGTATGTCGATGCCGCTCGCAAATACCGAAGCCTGCTGCGATCAGGATCTCAAGATCAAAGCCAAATTGACTTGGCAAAGCAGAAGGTTGAAAAAGCCGCCAACGCACGGTTTGATGCGCAGGTCCACATCAAGCAGTACGAGATCCATCAACTCTCATCCCGCATCAACCAACTCCACGAAGCCCTCGAAGAACTCAACGCCCAGCGGGACGAGCAAGTCCAAGCGCAGGTGCTCACAGCAAAGAGTGCCCCACGCCCAAGATTCAATAGACAACCAAAACGCCGATCTCAAAGCGATGAAAAGCCACAATCCAAGAGTGCGGACGATTGATCCAGCCGTCTGAAAGTTATATTCTGATCAAGAAACCACTGATCCGGCACCGATCTCGCTCATCGGTGTCATCACAACCACCGACCGCTCATCGCTACCTTTGACCGCATCAGAAGCCGCGATCAGCATCCCACGCGATTCTTCGCCACGGATCGTCCGAGGCGCGAGGTTGGCAACAATCACAATCGACTTTCCAACAAGATCCGCAGGCTCGTAATACTCACGGATCCCTGCGCAGATCTGACGAGGCTTCCCAGACCCATCATCAACCTGCAGCTTCACAAGCCGATCAGCATCAGGATGCGGCTCGGCCTCAAGAATCTTGGCCACACGCAAATCCACCTTGGCAAACTCATCAAAGGTGACCTCAGGCTTGAATATCGAATCGGTCTCTGGCTTGGCTTGTGCTTGTTCGCTCATGTCGGCTCCATTCATCTAATCCGGTCACCACTCACGGCGTCGCAACCCATTGATCATCACGATAGAACGCTTTATCCGCCTCGACCCGAAACAATCGCACAAGATCCGACACCGCGGGCATATTGATCGCCCCATCCATCGACATCGACGCAGCCGCACCCCATGATTCCACCTCAACACCGCCGAGCACCATCTCCGTTCTCAGCAACAGCCTCAGCTCATCATTATTGGCGCACATCCCCAAACCACGCAAATGGTCCGGGCAAGCCAGCCGCCGACCGGGAGAACTCCGATCAGCAATATACAGCCGCCCCCTGCAAGAATCCTCATTCCCACGCTCGATCTCCAGTTCCAATACCCGGATCAAGTCATCCCGGTCTATCCCCCCAAGAACCGCCGCTTCGAGTATCCTGGCCCGAACTTCTGGCCGAGAAAAGAGTTCCCCGCCCAAAGGCTGCTGATGGTACCTGATCGCATACAAGCACTGCGCCGCTTCCAGATCCAGCTCCTGAGTGACATCCGTTCTTTGGGCACGCATCCGCTCCCACTCTTTCTCGCGTGACGGATCCAGCAATAACGCCAAATCCCAGAGCCAAAGCCGAGCCATATCACTCTCAACAATTTCTGTGAGCGCGATACACCCAGACGACGCGACAGAGTTATCGCCATTCTGCTCGGCCCAGTACACCGCGCGAACAAGCAACTCGATCCCAAGCCCCCGATCTCGGCTCAGCACATCATCAAGCAACTCCAGCTCTCCAAGTTCCAGATACAACACCGGATTCTCAGGACTCAGATCCGCCAACTCCGAGTCCGCCCCCTGCTCTTGAACTACAGAAGCAAACACAGTCGCACCCATCAACCAAGCAATCCCGATCCAAGCCAGCTTCATGACACCCCCTCCGATTCAAGAACAAGCATCCACAACTCCGCCATCGCTCGCTCGTTGAGCATAATTTGCACAACAGCATCCACCGTCTGCTTCATCTTGTCTGAGTTCTCATTCATCACACGATCAACCCGAGCGCCAAGCCCAGGATGCCGTGAAGCAACATCCGTCGCAAGCAGTTCAAGAGCCGCCGCTTGGTATGCAACAAACTCCTGAATCGGCCCTCTCGCCTGACGCAATCGAATCAATAGACCCGCCCGTGTTTGCCCGGGAACCTCGCCGCCATCCGTCATCAATCCGAGTACCTGTTCGTTAAAGTAGCCCTTGGCTCCCTCGTCGCCACCGCTCCGAGTCCTCAAGCGGTAACTCTCTTCCATCGAACGCCAGTACCCATCAACAATCCCGGTCGAAGAACCGCCATCTAGCATCCCCGCTAACACCAGACGCTCAAGCAACGCTCGCCGAGACGCCGCCGCATCACCAAGATCACCATCGAACTCAATATACCCATGAATCAACTCGGCCATCCGACGGGTCGTCCTCTTGGCACCCGCGATCCGGTCGAGCGCGATCAGAATTGCAACCTCATCCCGGCGCACCATCATCGCCCGCTCCGCCCCGGCGCGGACCTGCAGGTTCGGGGCCTGCATCGCAAGATACACCAGCGCATGGGCACTCTTGGGCCCAACCACATCAAACTGGTCCATCGCCCTCAGGTGCGCAAACAACTCATCAGCATCATCCAGGTTCCGCGCCTTGGTCGCCCACAACTCATCGCCCGCAGAACTCGATAAATCCAAGGCCTTCCCCGAAACCTGACCCGAGTTCATGGGAGTATCAAAGAGTTGGATCATCCCAATCACCGACGCTTCATCATTTCTTTGATACGCCAAGCACGCACTGTTGACCCGCGCCAGCTCAACCCCCCTGCTCAACGCCTGGCTCGGCCTCGTAGGACTCTGGGTCATCCTCATCAATAACTCAATCCGCTCAACCAACTGCCCCCGAACCCCATCAGACGCCCCGCGATCTGTGGCCCACCGCTGACGAAGCTTTCCAAGATACGCCTCCCGCTCCGCCATTGAATCATCTTTGCCAACCACCATACCAACCTCGAGCCCCTTGGCCGAGGAATGGACGACCATCGCTTGTGTCAAGATCGCAAGCCGATCGCTCCGAACCTTAGGATCAACAACCAGCCCCATCATCCACGATCTTGCCGCGGATCCCTCCCGCCATTCGAGTTCTTGAACGATCTGCTTGGTGCACTCTGTCCACCCATCCCCAATCCGCCCATTGGTCAATCGCCAGTAGGCCGCTTCAAATATCCTCGACTCATCAAACCCCTCAACCCGATCCGCCATCGGCCTGAGCTGCCCAATCCACCACGCCCACCACGCCGGGTCATCACTGCTCAGTTTCGCAAGCCGCACAAACTCTGTAAGCAAATACTGATCAAACGCACCCTCGCCCGAACGCACCCCAGCACGCCTCGACATCACCGAATACTCAACAACCCCGCCCCCATCAATCCGAGTTCCGAACAGCAAAGATCGAACCGCCAAACGAAAGACCGACCCCGGACGATCGGGATCATCCAAACTTAAGAATGAACCCGCCGCATCAAACACCTCGGGATTGAGAATCCCACCGAGCACGCCGTCAACCGCAACCACAGCACGATCCAACTCCTCGACAGTAAACTCTGTCCACTGCTCACCCAATCGCTCGCCAATCTCAGAGAATGCCCGCCCCGCTTCTATTTCAGAGACACCAACGCTATTGGCCTTCTCCAGTTCAAACAAGATCGCGGAGTAATGCCTCCGTTCGGAAACCACAAGCTTCTCGCCACCTCTTGTTTCCGAGCTTGGAAATCTTGACCCAATCTCCGAGCCGCCGTCCAAATCCTTGATCGCTGCAACTCCGCCATCTGCCCTTCCATCAACCTCGGAAGATTTCATGTATCCCACCGAAATCAGAAGCAGCCCCATCATCACATACACAACAGGAATCATCGCCCAAGGCAACGACCCCGCCGCCGGATCAATAAGCGAAGGCCCACGAACCACCTGATTCCCCCCTCCATCTCGCGTCTCGCCCTGCTTCCCATCATCACTTTGTTCACCGATGATCCCCGCAACGAGCTGGGCAGCAGAGATCTGATTCATTCTCGCAAACTGGCCGAGCCGCTTTCGCGATCGCGTATTCCATCCCCCGCACGCACCGAGCAAAGTCAATGCCTGCTGCTTGAGCCGCTCATCAAGCCGGCTCGTCGGCTCAACCCTCCACGCCTTGGGCGACTCACCCACCAAACTAATCTCACCACTTCCTTCAGGCCAATGCTTTGCAAGCTCTTCACGAAGTTCAGGATCAAGAAGCTGTGACGCCGCCGCATGCACCGCCAGCCGAACCTCGTCAGCAGCCGGCGTCTGGGAACGACGGTGCTCGCTGATTCGACCAAGCCGCAACTGACAAGCACGAAGAATCATCGCCTGATCTATCGGCGCATATTTCAACCCAAGAACCGCAAACGGCCCACCGATCGCAGCGTCGCTCCCGAGAAACTCCGCCACATCCCTATCAGATTGAGAGTCCATACGAGTCAAGGCTCACTCCTCTCAACATTCTCAGTACCGAAGAGTTCGCTCATCTGTGCCCCCCAAGGCTCTGGCGACCCTTCAGGATACAGCGTCACATACTGCCGGTACACCGCTCTCCCCCGCTCAGGATCAACCGACATCAGCAATCGAAGCGACTCAAACCGCGCCCTGTGCCACAAATCTTCGTTTCCACGCAGCTGCCCAACAAGCCTCAACCAACATTCCAGCGCAATATCGGAATGCCCAAACTCCTCCCCAAGCACGGCTGTCCGCACAAGCCCCTTCGAACTCGGCACGCCCTCATGAAAGACCCGCAAACTCAGCGCCGATGAATATTCACGCATCCCGACCGTACCAACTTCATTCCCAAGATACTCCGCCGCCGCCGCCATCCCCTCAGCCACTAGCGAGAGCCGTCTATCCAGCCCGTTGCTTCGGTCATTACCCAGCTCATCAATAACCCCACGCCCGTACCGGACCACCGCCTGCGCAAAGGCAACGCTCTCTCGGTCATTAAACCTCTGGCTCGCCTGTTCATACACCATCAACAACGAGGTAGACCGCACAGCCTCATCAAGCCCGCCCGAACCCATCGCGATCTCACCGGCCCGCTCGATATCCCCCCGCAACAACAGCACCTGCACCCGCCGGAACTCCAGCTCAGACCGAGCCCCCGCAAGGGATGGCTCATCAGCCGCAATTCTCTCTCCCCGATCAATAACCCCCATCAAAAATCCATGGTCAACCGTGTCAAGCTCCAGCCCCGTACCAAGAACAATCCGGCAAACCGTCAACCGACCTTGCCCATCACGCGCATCAGTCATCTCCCGAGGCTCATTCCGCCAGAGCCATTCCGCATGCTCAACAACAGCCTGATATAACGCCTCATCTCCGCCACCGATCAACTCAGGCGATTTGTAAAGCATTTGAATCAGCTTCCGCCTAGCCGGAACCGCAAGCGGGTCCGATGGATCATCAATAGCAAGCGAACCAAACGCATCACCCGCATCCAGATGAGCCGTCATCGCATAACGCACGATGAGTGTATTTGCACGCTCTGAAGATGGGTACGCCCGGATGTATTGACCAACACGCAATGTCAACTGCTCGCTCATCTGACCCTGCCCGCCCTGAACCGCCGCATCGTGCGCGAGAATCTGCATCCAAGCAGATTCTTGCTGCTGAGTTTCGTTGAGCATCAGATGGCCAAATGTTTCGAGCACGCCCGCCGCCTCTCCAGGACGCCCAAGACGAAGCTCGCTGTACGCCAGCTTCAAAGCAGCGTCCCCCGCATGCTCAGGGTACCGCTCGACATCACCCGAAGACAACGCCTGATCAAACTTAACCGATGCCTGGGAATAGGAAACAGACCCCTTCCCAGCATCACCGTCCTCAAGCTCCGACAACCCCTGCGTATACAAACTCACAAATCCTGACTCAAGCAAAGGCAACGCCCCATATCGGGTATGCAAATCCAAAATATGCCCAATCTCACCGAGTTCAACAAGCCTGCCAAGCCCAATCCGAGCAAGCTCCGTCGCCCCCTCACTGCCACCTTTACCCTTTTTGCGACCGCCTAAATTCCCCATCGTCTGCATCACCAAAAGCCTCGCCTGAGAAACCCCAAGCAGCGATTCCGGCGAAAACTCACTCAATCGCAACGCCAGCCGCTCGCTCGCGATCCAGTCGCGTTCAACCAAAGAAACCTCAAGCAAACGCTGTTTGGCAAAGTGAACCGCAAACTCAGGTGCATCAGCAGAGTTCTCCACAGCCTGCAGCCAAACCCGGGCCTCGCCCGCATTGCCATTATTCAACTTGGATAAAGCAACCCCCAACATCGCACGCGCAACATGGTCATACTCCAACAAATCCATATCAATCCTGTCCAGCACGGGAATCTTCCCCTCAAAGCCGAGCACCCACCCAAACGCCTTGAATACCCCCAGCCCAACTCCATTACCACTCAAGACCGCCTCAGAATACCCAGCCCAACCATGGAAAAAATTCGCACGCGATCTGTCCCCTCGAGCATCAGCAAGCATCGACTCATGCTCTTCGACCCGTTGATCCACAGCTCTGGACACACTCCGAACCAGCTTCTCAACCTGGGCATTTGAAACCTTCGCGATCCGAGCAAACTCAGGCACAATCCCACTCATCACCTCAACGCCCAAAGCCCGGTCGTCGTCATTCAGCAGCCCGATCCGATCAAGATCCGCATCCTGCTCATGGTCCTTGTAGAGCCCCACCAACAACTCAAGCCTCAGACCAAGCAACTCATCGCTCGGCATCATCCCAACAAGAACCCGCCCTTTGAGCAGCACTTCCCGCCTGGCATCAACCGCCAAAGTCTCATCCATCATCTCAGCCAAATACAACCCGCCGAGCCGCCGAGCAATCACCGACCGTGCAACCGCCTCTTTCTCATCAGTAAGTCGATCGAACAACTGCACCTCAAGCAAATCATTGAGCTCCCGATCAGCAAAGTACTTGCTCACCCGATCATCCTCAGGAGAGGCCGCCAAAGCAATACCCACGCCGCCAACCAATGCAAGGACGCATCCAAAAGCCACCAAGCTGATTCGCGGCTTATTCATCGGCAGGCACATAGCTCCTTCGGCTAAACCCGGCATCCTGAGACGCCTGCATAGCCGCAGCCACCGCACTAATCGGGACATCACGCCGAGCCCGGATCGCCACACCAGGCTCCTTGGGCAGCGACTTTAGTAATCCAACCAATGCTTCCTGCGAACGCACCGCACGCGACGCAATCCGGAACTCCACAACACTGTTACTCAGAACAATCTCAACAATCTGAGGCTGCAGATCACTCACCCGCACGCCCCCGCCCTCGGCCTGAACCGCCGAAGACAAATCCCGTTCCTGCTGTGCAAAGTTCGCCGTCACCAAAAAATACACCAACAACAAAAACACCACATCAATCATGCTCGTCAGCGGCAACGCACCAAGATGCGAACCACGCTTAAACCGTTTCCGCGCCATCACCCACCCCCGCTTCCATCGGGAGCCATCGTCCCGAGCTTCCATCGAGTCACCCCAACACCGGCGAGCTTATTGAGCAACCGATCAAGGAACACCGCCGGAGCATTCCGGTCGGGCCGAATCAACACATCAAAGTTCGCAGGCTCAGATTCTTTTCCAATCCCAGCACTGGCCAGCCGATGGATCTCGTTAAGATTCACCTCGATCGACTCAACCATGTACCCCCCGCCTGGACCAATATCAATAATCATCGCCGCGTCTTCACCATCACGCTGCTCCTGCCCGGGCTGCACCGGCAGGTCAACCTCGGTACGACGGAGCTGCCCAAGATGCGATGTCAGCATAAAGAAAATAATCAGCTGAAAGACCACATCGATCATCGGCGTCAGATCAACCGCTTTGTGATGCCCGGATTGTTTCCTCGACGAAATCATCGATCAGCTATCCATCCGTGTTGAAGATTTCTGTGCACTCGCAGATTCAATCGGCGCAATCAACTCGTCAATCACCTCGCCGATCTCAGTCGTCAGATGATCAATCCGGTTCCGTAGATAGGTATAAGCAGAAGTACAGGGTATCGCAACAATCAATCCCAGCACCGTCGTTATCAAAGCCTGAGAAATACTCCCCGCAAGCTCATCTGGCCGAGCCGGTCCCTCGGCCATCGTGATCGCATCAAACGCCCCGACCATCCCCACCACCGTCCCGAGCAACCCAAGCATCGGAGCAATCGAAGCAATCAGCCCGATCCCATCAGTCAAACGGTACAGCCGGTCGGTCTCCAGCTGCCCGATTTCCTCAACCGTAGACCGCAGCTCCAGCATCCCGAACGGCGACCTGGCCGCCCGAGTCAAAGACAATCCAAGCACCCGCGCCACAAAGCTGCTCGTTTCCTGATCAGCACACAGATCGATCGCCGCCTGTACATTCCGTGCAGCAAGCACCGGCCTGAGTTCCTCGATCAGTTCTTCTGGAGCAAGCCGAACACGCCGGATCCGCATCAGCTGCGCCCCGATCATCCCTACAGCTCCAAGCGAGATCAGCAGGATTATCATCCCGATCGCCCCGCCCTGCATGATGTATTCAAGCAGCGACCGCCCAGAGTCTTCACTCTGCCCAAGCACCAATCCGGGTTCCATCAAACTCAACACAGTATTCATCCTGTAAATCCTCTCGTTATTCTGTCAATCCAATCGCATCGAAACTCCGTGCCAGCTCCGAAGCCTCGTCTATCCGTCCGCTTTCTGTCAAACTCTCTATTGCCAACCCCCGAGCCACCCTCGCTAGATTCGGATGACTCTCCCCGAACCGGACCATCACATGAACCAACTCCACGACCCCCCGCGAAAGCATTTCGCCATTTTGGGCCTGATCCGATTCGTTCAAATACGAAACCCCCAACGCAAGCCGACACCATGCATCGATCCAAGTCCCAGACTTTTGCGAACTCCGCGACCTCAGCCACCTCCGAGCATCATCCCGCGCGTCCGCTTCTGGATGCACCTGAACAATCAGCATGTTCAAGTACAGCTCAAGCCCCTGCCGAAACTGCACATCCACGCCCTGCTGGGTCGCTAGATCCTCGATCAACCCCCGCAAATCTTCACTGCCATCCACAGCACCATTCAAATACCCAAAGGCCCGAACCAGCACGCCCCCGCTCAACCCACGCTCCTGAATCACTCCACCCGCAGCTTCCAACCGGTGCACACCTACCTTGCCTTCAAGCAACGGAACCCCAACATGAACCCGGTACCGCCCATCAAAGCCCTCAACACCAGACTTGAGCACCAACGCCGGGAGCGATTCCAGAGCCACCATCGCCACCGCTGCGTCATAAAAATCCCCGCGAATCACCGCTTCATCAAGCAGACCCCCAAAGACTTCGATCGCCATATCTGATTCTGACCCAACCAACCCAGCCGCAAGACCAGCATACAAATCAGCACATCCACTCAAATCCCCCCGGGCTCTCCTCGCATGCCCCATAGCCGAAGCCCGAGCCATCTCTTGATATTCAACGGGAACTTCCCACCCATCAGCTACAACCCGCACCGCATACCAAGGCACAACCTTCGTGCGGCTCGCCGCCCCCTCACGCACGATCCGTATCGACACCCCATCGACCGACACCTTCACATCTTCACCCTCAACCACCCCATCGACCGTCCCCACCGACACAACATCAGCCCCAACCGCCATCGAGGCAACACAAACAACAGCCATAGGAGTCCAAAAAATCATGGCCTCCTCCCAACGCCACGCACATGCTGATACCGCCCATTGGAAGTCTTAGCAATATTCTTGAGCATCCCCTCGACCTTATTAAAGTTCTGCAAGTTCTGCGACTCCCCAAACAGAATGCAATGGATCGGCACCCGGTGTTTCCGATTCAGCTGTGCAATCTGCGCCGGCACCCGCTCTTTGAACTCCCCGTCAGTCATAAAGTAGATCGCATCAGGCCGAGGCTCAAGCGCAAAGACCATCTCAAACGCTTCCCCCGGGAAAGTCCCGCCATTTGGAAACTGAGTCATCACCGCAACACTCGTAGACGCTTTATTCCGGCCCGTCCCCTTTATCCACTCGTCCCCACCAAACAAAGGCGTCGCGCCCGAAGAATACAAAACCACAAAGTACTCAGCGTTCACCGCCAGCCCATGAACCGAACGGATCAACTCAATCTGGGTCAACTCCCACCGGGTCATCTCACCAGATTGCAAATAGGTATCCATCGACCCCGACCGATCCACGATGTACGCGAACCGCTTCCCCGTCGCCTCGAGCCCAAAGAAACTCGCCCCTTCCCCGGTCCCGGCCCCGCTCGATCCAGACTGCATATCAATACTTGAAATGGACGCCCCGCCAACACTCAGTTCAGGAGCGATCGCATCGGCCAGATCATTGACCGATTGCTGAGTCCCGATCTCAGAGAGCAGGTTCAGATCCACCGTTGACTCAGACTCGATCTCCACAAACTCTACCACATCGTGATCAACGGCCATCTGCTCATTGAGATCCGATTCTGATATAATCGCAAACTCAACAGGCTCGGCTCCGCCGCCGCCGGCATCGGCAGACTTGTAATCAATCCGCACAAGCAATGCAATCCCAAGCAGCACCAGATGTACCAACACAGAGATCCCGAGCCCAGCAATCGTCGCCTGCTCGATAATCCGCCGCCGCCTCGACTTGCCCAAACCCTCATCACAGAGTTCGTCAGCCTGAGGCCCATCTTGTGGGCCATGTGGTTGTTGCTGAAACTGTGTCAAATCCAATGTCCCGTCCTGAGCCGATTCCTTTCAGCCCGTCAAAATTGATCGTCAATCTGCTGTTCACAATACCCAATATCGCCCCCCCTTGCACAATTGGCACAGCCAATCCCCCACCTTTCTGAACCATTCGTACGCCAGCCCCTCCGGTTCTTGTTCATTCCGATCAAATACATCCCCAATCGGTTGACGATCACCCTTCCAAGGTGTTCAATCCACCGATCCAGAACAACGCCCGGAGCAACCATGTCCAAAGCCAAGCGACCCAAACCCAGCCGCGTCCTCCTCAAACTCTCAGGAGAAGCCTTCTGCTCCCCCGGAGGCTTCGGGATCTCCACAGAAGAACTCAACTCCATCGCCAATGAAATCAAGTCCGCAGCCCAAACTGGAACCCAAATCGCCGTCGTCGTTGGCGGGGGGAACATCATCCGCGGCGCCGAGCTCGCCAAATCGGGCGACATCCAGCAAGCCACCGCAGACTACATGGGCATGCTCGGCACCGTCATGAACGCCGTAGCCCTCAAAGAAAAACTCGACTCCATCGGCATCGATTCCAGAGTCATGTCCGCCCTGGACATCCGAGCCGTAGCCGAACCCTTCATCCGAGGCCGCGCCATACGCCACCTCGAGAAAGGCCGCGTCGTTATCCTCGCCGCAGGCACCGGCAACCCCTTCTTCACCACCGACACCTGCGCCTCGCTCAGAGCCACCGAACTCGACTGTGAAATCCTCCTCAAGGCCACCAAAGTCGACGGCGTCTACACCGCAGACCCTCACAAAGACCCCACCGCCACCCGCTACGACTCCCTCACCTTCGAAGAAGCACTCGAAAAACGCCTCGGTGTCATGGACATGACCGCCCTGACCATGTGCCAGGAACGCAACATCCCGCTCCTCGTCTTCGACTTCAAAATCCCAGGCAACATCCGAAAGGTCATGGAAGGCGAACCCATCGGCACCCTCCTGACCACCAAAGAATCAACCACACAGACCGCATAGAATCCCTCCCAGATTGCACAAATCAAATAGACGGAGACACCACCATGAGCACCGACCCAGACACCATCCTCCTCGAAGCCGAAGAACACATGACCAAGGCCGCAGACTACCTTGCCGCCGAGCTCAAAGGCATCCGCGCCGGACGCGCCTCACCAGCAATGGTTGAGTTCATCAAGGTCGAGTACTACGGCTCCCCAACCGACCTCAAATCCCTTGCCGTCGTTTCAGTCCCGGAAGCCACCCAACTCCTCATCAAACCCTTCGACGCTTCCTCCGTCGGTGCCATCCGCCAAGCCATCGAAGAAGCCAATCTAGGCGTCAACCCAATGGTCGAAGACAAGCAGATCCGGATCAACATTCCATCCCTAACTACAGATCGCCGCAAGCAACTGGTCGCGCAGGCCAAAAAGGTCGGCGAAGAACAAAAAATCGTCATGCGCAACGCCCGCCGCGACGCCAACAAGCATGCCGACACCCTCGCCAAACAAGCCGGTACCCACTACGGCGAAGACGACATCTCAACCCTCAAAGACGAGATCCAGGACCTCCTCAAAAAGTACGAAGGCCAGATCGACACCAACATGACCAAAAAATCAACAGAGATCATGGCCGTCTAACCCCCCAAAGTAAAGATCACGCCCATCAGCGTGGGCTGCAAAAATGACAAGCGGGCCGATCATCAAGATCGGCCCGCTGTTTTTTCATTACCATTGAGATGATCAGCGAATGATCAGCGCCCGTGGATTCATCAGAAGAACCGGCTCATCACGCATCAGCATGATCCCATTGAGTTCGTCAACCACAGACAAGTACCGTGATTCACCGAGCAATGCCCGGAGTGTGATCTCAATCTGAGATTGCCCAATAGCAACACCCGGTGCCTGAATAAACCCACCAATCATCTCCTGGATCATGCTCTCAAAGCTCGGCGGAGCAGGATAGTTCGCAACATCAAAGTCAATCAAATCAAGTTCGTCAGCAAGATCGTTAATCGCATCATCAAGCCCACCGATCTCATCAGCCATCTTCAGACCAATCGCATCGGACCCCACAAACAAACGCCCCTCAGCGGTCTCCCCAAGCACAATCCCATCACGCCCAGCCTCAACCCGCGAAGTAAACAGATTATATGTATCAGTCATCTCATCGCGGATCAACTTAATCTGCGACTCGTCCCAGATCCCCGTCCCAAACAGACCAGCAACCGGACCACGCGAACGCTCAACAATGTTTAGATGCAGCCGCTCGTAGACATCACCAATCGCGTACTTGCCGCCAACCACACCGATTGAGCCAACGATACTCGAAGGATTCACATACACCTTCTCGCCACCAACGAGCACATAATACCCACCGGACGCGGCCATCCCGCCCACCGAAACCCACACAGGCTTGTGCTCTTTGAGCCGCCGAATCCCCTGCCACATAATCTCTGATGCAATCGCCGACCCACCAGGTGAATCCACGCGGATCACGACACCCTGGATCAGGTCTTCCTTGATAATCTGCTCGATCGCGTTCCGGATCGTCCGCGACCCAACCTGATCCCCGCCCCCGAACATCCCGCCCCCACCAGAGTCACCATCAACAATCACGCCGTTGATGTGGAGCACCGCGATCGTCGGATGATCAACCTGCACCCCGCCCTGTTGCGACATCATGCTAAAGAACGCGAACGGATTCGACATATCCATCGATGGCCCATCGATCGCGTACGGATTGGTCACCCACGAAACCTCAGCATCATAAAACTCTGAAAGATGATCCTTCAACTCAGGCAAATCAACGACTTCGTCAACTAGATCAACTTCAACGGCCTCAGCCCCAGAAGCCGCCCATGCAACAACCATCGCCTCATCGAGTTCAGGCCCACTCAGGCCACGCCCATCCATCATGATCGAACGCATATTGTCATACATCCCATCAAGCAACGATGAAATATTCTGATCCCACTGCGCCGATGGCCCCGACCGCGTCGCCGTCTCGTTGGCCCCTTTGTAATCACCAACCTGCACCATCTGTGCCTTGACCCCAACCCATTCAAACATATCAGCGAGGTACATCTCCTCCATGTGCATCCCCGGGAACGACACATACCCACCAGCCTGCAGCATCACCTCGTCGGCATAACTCGCAAGCATCAGCCCACCAGTGTCATACCCCTCAGAGAAGATGTGAACCTTCTTTCCCTCATCCTTGTACCGCTCCAATGCCTGGCCGAGTTCTTCAACCTGTGTTATCCCAAACCCCGCGTCCTTGAGCCGGATCACAAGCCCATCAAACTCTTCGTCAAACGCGAGCGTATCAATCGTGTTCACGAGCCCAAGCAATGTATCGGCTCCATCCCCAAGCCACGCCATCCCCGCGTCATGCTCCACAGGCACCCCGCTGATCTCCAGCACCGCCAATGAAACCTGATCCTCAGCCGCGGCCGCAGAACCCATCGCCGTAACCAACCCAGCCAAACCTACCAATGCCCGCCGTGTATTCTGTGAACTTTGCATTGAGAATCCTTTTCTCTACTGTGTATGTACAAGCCAAATACTGCCTGTACTCATTGAAATCCATATTCAGTACCACCGCACGATCGTGCGTATACATTATTGTAAGTAAATATCACGCCCCGGTTTCACGAACCACCCTGCCGAGCGTCTTTTTCACGATTCGTCTCAAAGACATCGCTCAATCCAACCCCCTTGTGCATCAGCACAGGCCTTAGACGCACTGTATCCACAACAATATTCACCAGCCCAAGCGTGATAAGCACCGATCCCAGAGCCACAAGAACCACATGCAGCTGCATCAGCAGGTCCCCAACCACCCCGCCAACCCCACCCTTTCCACCACTCAAAATACCGATGATATTAAATGCATCCCCAACCGCCGCAACCCCGAACGACGCAAGCACCGCATAAATCGACTGCCGATCCACCCGTCCGGTCCGCACAATCACCGACCTCATCGCCAGTTTGAGCGCATTGGGCCGAATCCCCCAGACAATCACAACCACTCCCGCAAACATCCCCAGCCGCAATACCGAACGATCAAGATACTCAGATCCCGGATTAATCAACCGCATCGAAGCAGACTGATCAAACCCACGGTAAATCACCGCGTACACCAACGCCACAGGGATATACGAAGAAACCCCAATCGCCGCCCGCATCGACACCCATCGCCCCATATGCCGGTACGGCCGAATCATCGTCAGCGCCCCCACACCAGACAAAATCAACGCAATCAATCCCACCATACTCACCCATCCAATAAGCCCAAGATTCACATTCGACTTGGCCCGCACAATCTCATCGATCCGCAGCACCCAAACCGCAAGACACGCCACCAACGCCCCAAAGCTCCACAACAGAATCCCATAAGCACTCAGCCCAGGCATATTCAGATCTTCAAGTTCCTCGGCCTGCGGATCAACAATCCCAAGCAAAGTCGCACGAATCGACATCTCGCATTCCGGGCACACCCCACGAATTGACAACCCCCGCAGGTTGTACCCGCAGCCAATACAGATCAACTCCCCGGTCAACTGCCGAGCAATCATCTCCACGCCCGGCTTGTCCGGGACCACACCATCTGGACCACTATGGCTCATTCCACTCCCACAACATTCGAGTGACGAACAACCAGCATACCACCATTTCCCACATCAATGCACCCAAACCCGACTTCCAGGCGTATTGTTCTCCGAATATACAGGGACACACATGACCAATAACCATACATTCCTCGAATCACTCCGCAATCAAATCCAATCCGTCTACCTCGGATCCTCAGGCTCGATAGACCAACTCCTCTGCTGTCTCCTCGCCAGAGGCCACGCACTCCTCGAAGATGTACCAGGCGTAGGCAAAACGCTCCTCGCCTCCTCACTCGCCAAATCCATCGACGCATCCTTCTCACGAGTCCAGCTCACCCCTGACATGATGCCCGCCGACCTGCTTGGCTACGCAATCCTCTCAAGAGACTCCGGAGAAATGCGATTTCAGCAAGGGCCAATATTCGCCAGCATCGTCCTCGCCGATGAAATCAATCGCACCAGCCCAAGAACCCAGTCCGCCCTCCTCGAAGCCATGAGCGAAGGCCAGGTCTCCATGGATGGCAAACAACACAAACTCCCCGACCCCTTCATGGTCGTCGCCACCCAAAACCCAAACGACTTCCTAGGAACCTACCCCCTCCCAGAAAACCAGCTCGACCGCTTCCTCATGAGAATCTCACTCGGCTACCCAGACGAACAGAGCGAACAAGAACTCCTCGAACTCCGCCCATCCCACACCATGCTCGAAGGCCTCAAGCCCGTCATCCACGCCGACCAGGTCTGCGAAATTCAAAGCGTCATTGACGACATTCATCTCAGCGACCCGGTCAAAAAATACATCGTCGACTTCGCCCGCGCCACCCGCGACTCAGACGAAATCGATGTCGGCATCTCCCCCCGAGGCTCACTCGCCCTCGCCCAAGCCGCCCGCTCATGGGCATGGATCCAAGGCCGAGACCATGTCACACCCGACGATGTCTACCAGCTCCTCGTCCCCGTATGCGCCCACCGCCTCGTCATCGGTGGCCCCTCAACAGGCACCCAGTGGACCAAAGCCGCCAACCTTATCCGCACAATCGCCCACGAAATCCACGCCCCGATCTAACGAACCCCCAATAAGCTTCGCAACCGCCTCAATCGGATGCAATGCCCGCGCCCCCGTTGCATCAAATATCTGATGCCTACAAGATGTCCCCCCGGCCACAACAATCGCCCCATCCTCCCGCCCGCGAACCGCGGGCATCAAACGCTGCTCCCCGATCTTCATCGACAAATCAAACTTCTCTTCCATAAACCCAAATGCACCCGCCATCCCACAGCACCCCGCATCGATCAGCTCAGCCCGTGCGCCAACCCTTTCAAACACCCCCATCGTCGTCTCGCTCCCCCACAGCGATTTCTGATGACAATGCGTGTGCACCACAATCCCCTGTTGATCTACAGCTCTGATCTCAACACGATTCGGATGCTCATCCCATCGGGTACCAACAAAATCCTCCACCAATCTTGCCATCGCCTTTAATCGCCTCAATTTCTCAAGGCATTCATCACCTACTAGATCCCCCCACTCATCCATCACTACCGACAACGCTGAGGGCTCAATAAACAGCACCCCTTCAACCTCAACCCCACCAATAAACGAATCGATCAGCCCCAGCGACCGCTCCCCATCCTTCTTTGCAAACCCAAGATGCCCCTGCGACACAGCAGACCGCCCAAGATCAGAAACCGTCAACACTCCAACCCCATATCCCAACCGCTCAAGAACCTCCACCGCCGCCCCCACAATCCCAGGCTCCGTGTGCGTCGTCATCGAATCCGACACCACCACAACCGTCTTCCGATCATCATCCGGAATCGCAACCGACTTCACCGGCGATGCAAACCTCGGTAGCGACCGCTCAGCGTGAATCCCAAGCCCATGATTCAAAACCGACCTCATAGGCGGGAACGCCGAAACAGCATTACTCAACCAAGGCATCAACGAACCCAACCGATTCAATACATGCACCCGCGACAACACCTGCACCTTCAAAGGCACGCCATTCTTCAAATACCCTTGCCATAAATACTCACTCTTGAGCTTGGCAATATCCACCCCACTCGGACACTCCGTCTTGCACGCCTTGCAGCTCAAGCACAGACCCAGCGTCTTGAGCGTCTCGGCATCATCCCACTGCGCCTCGCCGCCCTCATCGCCGAACTTGCTCTGCCCCGTAATCGCCAGCCGCAACGCATTCCCCCGCCCGCGCGTCGAGTGCCGCTCATCGAGCGTCCCCTGATACGAAGGACACATCACCCCATTCATCTTCTTTCGACACACCCCCGCCCCATTGCACATCTCAACAGCATGACCCAGCCCACCCTCGTCATCAAATCGCAACCCAGTATCAACACGATCAATCGTCAGGTTCGTCGAACCAGGCCGAACTCTCGTATTAACCGAAATGGATTCAATAGGTCCCGGAGAAACAATGTTCCCCGGATTCATCAGCCCATGGGGATCAAACACCCGCTTGATCGCCCGGTGCACTTCCATCAACTCAGCCCCCATAAACCGCTCAAGCACAGGCCCCCGCGCCCGCCCATCCCCATGCTCCCCAGAAGCCACCCCCCCGAGTTCCTTCGCCAGATCCGCACACTCCGATGCAATCCGATGCATCGCCGCTTCATCTTTCGGATCTCTCAAATCCAGCAAAGGCCGAACATGCAACACCCCCACCGAAGCATGCGCATAATACGAAGCCACCGTCCCCTCCCGCTCAACAATCCCCCGGAGCCGCGACGCAAACTCCCCGAGCCGCTCCACCGGAATCGCGCAATCCTCAATAAACCCCAAAGGCTTCCGCGCCCCCTCAACCCCATGCAACAACGGCTCTCCCGCCTTCCGCAACTTCCAAGCCCGCTCCATATCACCAGCATCAGAAATCAACTCAACAGCACCCCCGCGTGCGACCCCACGCACTTTCTCCAGCCACTCATCAATCTCCCCCGCCGAATCCCCAAAGAACTCAACATACAAAACCGCCCGAGTCTCCCCCGTCTCCAACCTCGGCAGCAGATCCACATACCGAGACTGCTCCCGATTCTTCCGTGCCAGATCCAGAATCAGATCATCAAGCAACTCCACTCCAGCAGGTCCCAACCCAAGCAACGGCTCAACAACCGAGATCGCCTCATCAACCGATCCAAACGCTATAACCGCTAGCCCCTTGAACCGCGGGATCGGATACAGCTTCAGCGTCGCCCCAAGCGTCATCGCCAATGTCCCCTCGCTCCCGCACAGCAAATCCGCCAGATTGACCTTCCCCAGATCCCCGCCCCCCGCTTCAAGTTGATCGAGAATCACATCAAGTTGATACCCCGCGCTCCGCCGCAAGGTCTTGGGATACCGTTCCCGGATCAGCCCCGCATGCGACCGCACAATCTCCACCACTTCCCGCGTGATCCCCATAACCCGCTCATTGCCTAACGCACTCCCCATCCCAAACTCAGCCCGCACCCCGTCCCACAAGCACGCATCGATCGCCAGCACATTCTCCGAAGTCCGACCATACAAAATCGAATGCACCCCCGCCGCATTGTTCCCAACGCACCCCCCAATGGTCGCCTGCCTCGCTGTAGATGGATCAGGAGCAAAGAACAATCCATGCCCACGAATCTGATCATTCAGATCATCAACCGTCATCCCCGCCTCGACCACGCACGATCGACCCTCAACATCGACCGATACCAACGCGTCACAACTCCCAGATACATCGATCACCACCGCCTTATTCACACACTGCCCCGCCAAGCTCGTCCCACCACCCCGAGGCAGCATCCCCACTCCACTAGCCCCGCAAATCTCAACGGCCTTACGGGCATCCCCAACCGTCGCCGCCGCAACCACACCAATCGGCGTGACCTGATAAATCGACGCATCGGTGCTGAACAACCCCAGGCTATGCCCATCGGTGAGCACGGCACCATCCAAACACACCCTCAGTTCATCTATAAACCCTTTATCCATCGATTAATCCTCGGCCAATCAACTCAACCAATTCAAATAAAAAACCCGCGGCCGTAAAGCCGCGGGTTCAGTATATGAATCGAGAGCTCAAAAGGAGAGCCCAAATCTCAGAAGATCAATCGTAGTACACACGGATTGATGTGTCCGCATCTGAAACACTCACTTCGTAGTACTGTGTCAGGTATGCGTTGAGATTGCTATCAGGACCACTCAGTGGCATAAGCCCGCCTTGTGGTGGTTCAGTCTCAATCAAACGACTCTGGTCATCTTCGTTCATGAAGACATTGTCAGGCTTGTTCTGATTGATACCTTCAAGATCCTTGAAGTTCCAAATAACGCCGTCCGGGTCTGGACGATTGTAGAAAGTAACATGTGCATCATTGAAGCCGATGTTACCAGCCCACTGCGTACGCGAACCATTCATGGCAAGTGTTGCCGAGCCGCTACCCATTGGGGTAATGCCATCTGACGAATCGTTCTCATCGTTCTCGATCAAGTCCCATGCACCATCTTCTGCACCGCCGTCACCAAGCTCGTAAACCGGGCCACGGTTCGCAAGCGCTGGCTCAAGAGCCTGGAAAGTGTTGGACCACTGAGCACGACGACGAACGAATGGCGGCGTGTGAGCGTAACTAAAGTTACCGATGTCCTCGTACTTCCGAAGGTAGCCATCACCGTCATTCGGTGCGCTGTCGTACTCGCCGCCTTCTACACCATTGAGGTAGAACGGATCACGAGGAGTTGCGCGGAAGTTAGGATCCCACAACGCTTCGTTTGGCTCGCCAACTACACCGACGGCACCGATAGGAGCATCGTTCTGGTAATCAGTGAACTGTTCGTAAGTACCGGTTTCAACAGCACTGATGCAGAGCTCGGTTTCGATGATACCCTGAGCGATCAAAATCGCGAAAATATTACCAGTGGTATCTTTCTCTTTCGAGGATTGCATCTGCTCGCCGTCGAGTGTCCGGTCGTTCTTATCGAGACGACTCGGGGTCGGGTAGTTGTCCCGGTTATTACCGGCAAACACAACCATGCCCTGCATGATCGAACGAACCTGGGTGCTGTCCTTCAACTGGTTGGCACGCTGACGAGCCTTACCAAGTGCAGGAAGCAAGATACCGATGAGCAACGCGATGATCGCGATGACCACCAGAAGCTCGATGAGCGTAAACGCACTTCTTTTCATGTTCTTCATAACATGACTCCATTCTGGATTGATCCAGATTGCGCCAGCGAGAACTCCGCCTCGTCTGGCAAACATTTGAACGACGAATCGGTCAAACGACCGAAACGCACAAAGCGTCCACACAAATCGCCCGGTGGACACAAGGGCCGGATTGTCGGCTTAGTGCGATTCGGCTGGAATCATGACGGGCTACTGCCCAAAAAGTGCGATATGCTTTGGTTGCCGAACCACCTTCGCCAGTACCACAGTACGGGAATACTATCCGTAAAGCAACCCCAATCGGTTCCCCCATACCAAACAACCACCAAAGCCCAAAAAGCAAATCCCCATATTCACACATAAAACTCCCCTTTAGAGATCACCATGCCCACCACATCCATCGCCCAACGCCTCACCGAACTCAACATCACCCTCCCAGAGCCCACCAAGCCCGTCGCCTCCTATATCCCGACCCGCCGCAGCGGCAATCTCGTCTACATCTCAGGACAAATCCCCATCGCCAATGGCACCCTCCTCGCCAAAGGCATCGTCCCAACCCAGGTCGACCAAGACACCGCCATCCAATGCGCCCGCCAGTGCACCCTCAACGCACTCGCAGCATTGAACAAAGAACTCGGCTCCCTCGACAAAATCACCAAGGTCGTCAAAGTAGGCATCTTCGTAGCCTCCACCCCAGACTTTGGAGCCCAGCCCACCATCGCCAACGGCTGCTCAGACCTCCTCGTAGAAATCTTCGGCCAAGACATAGGACAACACGCCCGCGCCGCCATCGGCGTCGCGTCGCTCCCGCTCAATGTCCCCGTAGAAATCGAGTTCATCTTCGAAGCTGAATAACTCTTGGTAGAACGGGCTTCCAGCCCGTTTCTTAACTCACTCCGGGTGCCACTACTCGCATTCTTATGCGCAGTAGTGTCTTGAGAATACCGGCGACATCAAAGAACACTACTGCGCCGAGGACGGCGAGTAGTGGCACCCATTGTCGACCATTCATGTGTTCTGGATAGAACTAGGCGAACGCCTTGTTGTAATCCGCAAGGAATGTCTTAAGCCCGCTATCGGTCAGCGGGTGCTGCATCAGCTGCTTGATCACCTTCAAAGGCACCGTAGCCACATCCGCACCAATCAACGCACACTCGAGCATGTGCTTGGGATGCCGGATCGACGCCGCCAAGATTTTGGTGTCATACCCGTAGTTGTCGTAGATCGTCCGGATCTGCGAGATCAGCTCCGTCCCATCCTGCGAAATATCATCAAGCCGACCAATAAACGGCGAGATCAGATACGCCCCCGCCTTGGCCACCATCATCGCCTGCATTGACTGGAAGCACAGCGTCATATTCGTGCGGATACCTTCGTCGCTCAATGCCTTGCACGCCTTGAGCCCATCAACCGTCACAGGCAGCTTGACCACAATATTGTCCGCGATCCCCGCACGCATCTTGCCCTCTTTGACCATCTCGGCATACTCAAGAGCAAGCACTTCCGCAGACACAGGACCGCTCACGATCTCACAGATCTCCCCGAGCCGCTTGCCGTAGTCGATTCCCTCTTTGGCAATCAATGACGGATTCGTCGTCACCCCATCAAGCACCCCAAGATCATGGGCCTCACGGATTTCGTCAAGATTCGCGGTATCGATATACAGTTCCATAGCGTGTGCTCCGGCGTGTTGGAAAGTGGTGTTATTGAACAGGACGAGACTCTAGCCCATCTTGGTGGGATGGGCATCCTGCCCGTCTCTTCATTCCACTACAACATCTCAGAAAGCGCACGCCGAAGCACCTTCCCAGTCGCATTCCTCGGCATCTCCTCAACCAACACAATCCGCCGAGGCACCTTGTACCCCGCTAGCCGATCCCTACACCAATGAATCAGCTCATCGGGCTCAACAGATTCGCCCTCGGCAACCTCCACAAACCCAACAGGCACCTCCCCACGCATCGGGTCATGCTGTCCAACAACCCCCGACACCCCAACAGAAGGGTGAGCGTTCAGCACTTCCTCGATCTCCCTCGGAAACACATTCTCGCCCCCCACAATCAGCATCTCCTTGATCCGCCCCGTGATGTACAAAAAACCATCCGAATCAATCCGAGCCATATCCCCCGTCCGCAGATGCCCAAGCTCGTCAAACACCTCCGCCGTAAGCTCGGGCTGATTTAGATACCCCTTCATCACATTGGGCCCACCAATCCGAAGCTCCCCGTCTACATCAGCCCCCAGCTCGTCACCCGTCGCCGGATCAACGATCCGCTCGATCACCCCAGGCAGCGTCCGCCCAACCGACCCGATCTTGTCCTCCTCCTCAGGCAGCATGATATTGGTACCCGGAGCCGTCTCCGTCAAACCATACGCCTCACAAATCCGCACCCCAAACCGCTCAAAGAACCGATCCGATACATCCCTAGGCAGCGGCTCCCCCCCACTAATAGCAATCCGAACCGTAGTGAGTGAATCCACTGTCGCACTCTTGACCGTCATCAACGCGTTGTACATCGACGGAATCCCGATATAAATCGTCGCCCCCTGCTTCCCGATCCCACCGATCACCCGCTTCGGCATGAACCGCGCCGCGTAGACCGCCTTGCACCCAGACAATAATGGAAGCAGCGTCAACCCCGTAATCCCAAACGAATGGAACTGAGGCAGCACCCCATAAAAAACATCGCTCGGCATGATCGCAATATGCTCATGAATCTGACCTACATTGCTCAGCATATTCGTATGCGTCAGCATCACCCCCTTGGGTTTGCCCGATGTCCCCGAGGTATACAGCACCACCGCCAGATCCTCGCTGCTCGTCCACCTGGGCAGCCGCGGGCTCGGGAGTGATTTGAAGTTCAGATCCTCCAGATACACAATCGTTTTACACTTCGGCACATACCCCAAATGCTCAACCAGCTTCTTCGATGCAATCACCAGATCACACCCCGCATCATCAATCACATACTCAAGCGTCTCCTGCTCACTCAAATAGTTCAAAGGCACAATCGTCTTGCCCGCCAGCCACACCCCATAAGCCGCAGCCGCAAACGCCCCCGATGTCGGTACCAATATCCCCACCCGGCTCGACCCGGACTTCCCATCCACCACATCAGCAATATGAGCCCCCGCCACAAGAAGATCCGCCCCGCGATACTCGCGAGAATCATCCTCAATTAAAACACGCTTCGCCCGCTTCAGAAACGACCAAGTCAACGCCATACCCAAGTTCATAAATTACTCCGATCCATACCCAGCAGCCTACACGCTCAAAGAGTCAAGTGCAATCTACCAAGGCCAAATCTCAAGCCCATGGGGCGCATTGCGAACATCCATCGAGACATTCACCGAAGCCACCATCTCCCCAGATTTCCGGTCAAACCCGCTCACCGTCCCAGGCGATGATCCCACAATCACCAGCCCTCTTTCTTCATCAAGACAAAGACCACGCCCGAACCCCTGCCGTGCATGATCATCCCCAATCCCCGTATGACTCATCGCAGACTCGTCATACCGCGGATGCTCAAACCGCTTCATCACCTTCCCCCGACGATCCGAAATCACCACACAATCCTCCCCGGTCGAGTTCATCACCACCAACCCATCCCCAACCCCCCCAATCGGCTGGCAGTTATGCGTCGACGAAGGCACCTTGGCATGCATCTCTACCCGCCCGTCCTCAACACCAACAGTCCACATCACACCCAGCCGCAACGCCGAAACATACACCACCCCGGATTTCACAAAGACCTGATTCAAATGCAGGTTGTCCCCCAGCGGTGGCCCCTCGGTCCCAGATGGGTCATAGACCCGAGCAACAATCCCCGCCTTCGACGCCCCAAACCACCACGCCCGATCAAACTCCCCAGCCACCACATCAAACCGCAACACCGAATCAAAGCTCGTCGATGTCACATAAATAAACCGCTCCCCATCAAACGAAATCTCATGGCAATGATGCAAAAACTTGTTCTTGAATGACCGCAACATCTTCATCGAACGATCAAACACAAACAACTCATCGGACGCCGCAATATAAATCTCGTCCCCAACAAAGCAGATCCCCCGCAAGCCGCGGCCCATCCCCCGCCCTTCCCAATTAATATCCACCGAGTTCCAATCCAGTACTTGGTCAAAGCCCCCCGACTCCAAATCAACCAGATACGCCCCCCCGTGCGAGTCCCCCTGCTGGGTAGACCGGATCACATCCGTCATCAAAACCTTCGGCAGCGTCATACTTCACCCTCTGCAATCACAGAAGCAATCGCATTGCTCTCAGTATGCGAAAGCGACACAAACCACCGATCAATCCCCATCCCATCAGCAATCTCTTTGGCCCGCCCAGTCACCCGCAACTCCGGCTTCCCCGAATCCAGCCGCACCACCTCAACATCCGTCCACCCAATTCCCTGCGACCACCCCGTCCCGATCGCCTTGAGCGCAGCTTCTTTGGCCGCGAACCGAACCGCCAGATGTTCCACCCGGCGCGAAGAACTCCCCGAATCAGCAACCTCCTGATCGGTAAAGCATTTCTTCAAAAACGATTCTTCATGCTTCTCAAGCGAACGAGCGATCCGCGCAACCTCGACAATATCGACACCATGTCCAACGATTGCCATAGAAATCAATCCTTCGGTGTGCTCTTAGCCTTCTTAGTCTCCGGCTTCGAATCCTTCTTCTTCTCAGGCTTCGACTCGGCTTTCGTATCAGGCGTATTCTCTGATTTCGTTTCCTTCTTAGGCTCCTTCGCCTTCTTCTCCGCCTCGGCACCCCTCTTGTACGATTCGCTCCGGTAATCCGTCTCGTAGAACCCAGACCCCTTAAACATCACCGCCGCACCGATCCCGATCAGCCGCTCAAGTTTCAGCTTCCCGCACTCGGGACACTTTTTCTTAACCCCAGCGCTCATCGCCTGAAACAGCTCGAACTCATGCTCGCACGCGTTGCATCGGTAATCATAAGTAGGCATCGATTTAGTCCTCGTCCGATTCAGCCGCCTCAGGAGCAACCCCAACCTTCGCAGGCCGGATCACACGCTCCCCAAGCATATACCCAATCCCCATCACCAACGAAATACACCCCGGCTCAACCCCATCAGCCGCCGACTGCATCATCGCCGCATGAGGCCCGGGATCAAACGCATCCCCAACCTTGGGCTCAATCGCACTCACCCCATACCCCGAAAGCATCTTCAAAAACTCGCTCCGGATCATCTCCACCCCAGACATGACATCCTTCGCCGACACCTTCTCAGGGTCCTGCAAAAGTGCCATCTCGAAGTGATCCATCAACGGGATCAACGCCTGCACCACACCCTGACGCGAAGAAATCCGCGCCTCCTGTTCATTCAAAGACGCCCGCCGCTGAAAGTTCTGATGCTCCGCGGCCATCTCCTGATACCGACCAAAGTTCTCATCACGCTGCCCGATCGTCTCGATCAGCGTCTCAACAATCTCCTCGCTCTCAGGCAAGTACTCAAGCTCCCCAGAAACCGCCATCTGCCGGATCGTCTCAAAACGAGCCGCACGATCAGCATCAAACGCCTCTTCCGCGGCAGCCTGCTTCTGGGCCTCATCCGTCTCCACAGATTCGACATCATTCACATCTTCGGTCCCGTTGATCATGTCTTCACTCATAGTTAGCCACCCAACAAATCTGTAATCTTCTTAAAGAACCCGTGACTCTCAGGATTCACATCCTTGTCCTCGGTCTCCGCAAACGCCCGGAGCAACTCTTCCTGCTTCGACGACAACTTCTTAGGCGTCTCAATCTTCACAATAACAACCAGATCCCCACGACGCCCAGACCGCAAGTTCGGCAATCCCGCACCCTCAATCCGAAGCAACTCGCCATACTGCGTGCCCTTCTTGATCGTCAGCGTCTCGACCCCCTCGAGCGTCGGCACCTGCACCTCCGCACCAAGCGACGCCTGCGTAAAGCTGATCGGCATCTCCATCAACAAATGGTCCCCGTCCCGCTCAAACAAATCATGATCCTCAACCCGCACAACCACATGCAAATCCCCGCGAACGCCTGCCCCGTCCGGACTCTGTTCCGCCGCCGGCGGTTCACCCTCACCCTGCACACGCACGGCCTGCCCATGATGCACCCCAGCCGGGATCTTCACAGACAACGAACGCTTCTTCCCACTCCGCCCCCGCCCATGGCACGAACTGCATTTATCTTTCACAACCTTCCCGCGTCCCCGGCACGCCGGACACGCCACGACCATCCGGAACATCCCGCCAAGCCCCGCCTGCTGAACCTTCCCCTGCCCCTGACAAGTCCCACAAGTCTCCGCCTCTGTCCCAGGCTTCGCCCCAGACCCCGTGCATGTATCACACACATCCATCCGAGTAAACTCAACATCCTTCGACGCGCCAGTCAACACCTCTTCAAGCGTCATCGACACCTGCGTCTCAAGGTCATACCCCCGAGCCGCCGCGCGCCGTCCGCCTCTCTGCTGACCACCGAACCCGCCACCACCGCCGCCAGCGAAAATGTCATTGAACATCGAGAAGATGTCATCAACATTCATCCGATTAAAGTCATGCGTCGCCGCCCCCTGACCACGCAGCCCGTCATGACCATACTGGTCATAAATCTTCCGCTTCGAGTCGTCCGAGAGCACTTCATACGCCTCGGCCGCCTCCTTAAACTTCTGCTCGGCATCCTTGTCATCCGGATTCTTATCCGGGTGATGCTTCATCGCCAACCGCCGATACGCACGCTTCACCTCGTCCGCATCCGCAGCCTTATCAACGCCAAGAATCTCGTAATAGTCGCGTGTTGCTGTCATCGAAGCTCCGTATAAATCAAAAACGAGTATTTACTCTAACAAGACATCCATGCAATTTTACGACCTAGCTCTGTCGCACTAAAACACCATGGTCTGGGAACATCTGCTTCATCAGGCACTGGTTCAATCAGACCTAGATGCCGAAACTCTGAAATAACTTGATTTCGCATAACAGTAGTTTCCCATGGCCCAAGTTCAGGAGCCTTCGCTGATACAACTCCAACGCTGTCATATGGCGCAGCAGCCTTCAATAGCTTTAGTCGAGCGAGTGGCTCATTGATATTTTTTTGGATAATTTTGTTCATGGGCCTATTAAAATCTGCTTGCCAAATCACTCCACCACTCATTTCTGCAATTCCAAGCATACAACATCCAGCCAACGCCCTATTCGAATATGTACCTGCTAAATCAAACTCGATGTTCAAATCGTAACCATCTCTGTATTCAGACTCTAGCAATCCCTGGTTCGATTCCAAAGCTGGCTCTGCCCGAAATCGTGCATAAGCATTGCAACCGAACACACGGCCTGAAAACAAAGATCGATTATCCTCTAAACCATAATCGTCTAGCTTACAAGGATACTGATAGCGATTGATCGCTTCTTGTATTTGCTGCACACTCGGCATCCGATCCGAGTGTACCAAAACACCTTGCATTCCTCGAAAATCATAGTTAGTCTTTGTATTCATCAATCAGAACCCCCGCCGTTTCCGGCAGGGGCCTGCATATTCAATCAATCAGAATCAGCAAACAGCCCCAACAACCGGCTTCGCATCATCCTTCAAATCTGAAATCATCACATCCGTCGTCAGCATCAAGCCGGCAACAGACGCTGCATTGGTAATCGCACTCTTGGCAACCAAAGCAGGATCAATAATCCCCGCCTTGACCAGATCAACATAATCACCAGTCGCCGCATTGAGCCCAACCGAGCCCTCTTCTTCGCGGATGGTCTCGACAGCCAGATCGCCATCAAACCCAGCATTATCCGCGATCTGCCACGCCGGAGCCTGCATCGCACGCATGACGATATCAAAGCCAAATTTTTCGTCGCCCTTGACCTTCTTCTGAGCATCACCCAGCAAGTCGGCCACACGGATGAGCGCCACGCCGCCACCAGGAACGAATCCCTCTTTGGCTGCTGCGCGGGTCGCGTGCATCGCGTCTTCGACGAGGTCCTTGGTTGCTTTCATCGCCTGTTCGGTCACGCCGCCCACGCTGATGATCGCCACGCCGCCGGTCAACTTCGCGTGACGCTCCATGAGCTTCTCGCGGTCGTAATCGGAGGTCGACTTGTCGTGCTGCGCCTTGATGGTCGCCGCACGAGCAACGATGTCGGTCTTCTTGCCGCCACCCTTGACCATGGTCGTGTTGTCTTTGGTGATGGTGACTTTCTTCGCCTTCCCAAGCTCATTGAGCTCGATCGACTCCAACGAACGACCAAGATCCTCACTGAAGTACATCCCGCCGGTCAGGACAGCCAGATCTTCGAGCATCGCCTTGCGACGATCGCCAAACCCAGGCGCCTTCACAGCAGCAATATTGAGCATCCCACGAAGACGGTTCACAACGAGAGCCGCAAGCGCCTCGTTCTCAACATCCTCAGCAATAATCAACAACGGCTTGCCAGCAGTAGCGACCTTATTCAACATCGGGATCAGATCACCAAGGTTGCTGATCTTCTTCTCATGAATCAGAATCAAAACATCCTCAAGCTCACACTCCCCGGTCGTCGGGTTGGTCATGAAGTACGGCGAAAGATACCCCTTATCAAACTGCATCCCCTCAACATAATCCAAAGTCGTCTCATTCGAGTTCCCACTCTCAATCTCAACCACACCCTCGGCCCCAACCTTATGAATCGCCTCAGCGATCAACTCACCAACATTCTCATCATGGTTCGACGAAACAGTCGCGATCTTCTTGAGGTCGGCCTTCCCCTTACAAGGAGTCGCCATCTCATCAATCAACACAGTCGCGGCAACAGCCGCCTTATTAATCCCACGCTGAACATGCACCGGATTCGCACCCGCCGCAACAACCTTCAAGCCCTCACTAAAGATCGCCTGAGCAAGCACGGTCGCACAAGTCGTCCCGTCACCCGCGTTATCCGCGGTCTTCTTGGCAACCTGATGCAGCATCTTGGCGCCCATCGATTCAAACTGCGAAGGCAGCTCGATCTCTTTGGCAACCGAAACACCGTCCTTGGTCACATGAGGACCGCCGTACGACTTCTCGATCACAACATGCCGGCCAGCAGGCCCCATCGTGCACTTGACCGCATCGGTCAGTTTATCAACGCCCTTCTTCATCTCAAGAAGCGCCTTGTCATCAAACATGATCTGTTTATTACTCATTGTCATCACTCCTTCGGAGTCTTGTTTTCTAAATCGTCTCGCCAAACCATCCCATCCCCGCGCCGACTCTTAACGAGCCGCGACCGTAAGGGAGTGGTCTTCTCTTCAAACCCAAACCCCCGCTCCCTCACGGTCGCGGCTCGTCAGATACTCACGCAAACACGCCAAGCAACTCCGACTCTCTCAAGATCAGATGCTCCACGCCATCAATATCAACCTCAGTCCCGCCGTACTGCGAGTACACAACACGGTCACCCAAAGACACACTCATGTCCCCACGGTTCCCATTCTCCAACACCTTCCCAGGACCCACGGCCACAACCGTCCCCTGAATCGGCTTCTCCTTACTCGACTCAGGCAAGTACAGCCCCGCCGAGGTCATCGATTCCTGCTCAACTGGCTTCACCAGCACACGATCTTCAAGTGGTTTTACTGACATTAGTTTATTCCTTTATCCAATTACGCCGCCGAAGCCAACTTGGTTAAATTCTAGTACTGACTGTTTCAAGAACTCTTCCCGAAACGCATGCCCAACAGCATTCTCATAAGAGCTGTGACCCAAATATTCGCCTGGACCATCACCGAACTCTTTTGAAAATGATTTGCCGATCCAACTTTGCTCTGCAAGAGGACCGTCAATTTTCTGAACCGTGTATGTGTTCAGAACTTTGTCGTTCTCAATATTCTCGTGTACACAACTCAATGTGACAAATGAGAATTCTGATTCTGGAATATCACGATACTTAAATCTGAACTCTTCGTTTTTCATTTAGAATCCCATCCCACCCATACCAGGCATCCCGCCCATGCCGCCCATTCCAGGCATGCCGCCACCCATTCCGCCCATGCCTCCCATACCGCCCATGCCGCCCATCCCCGCCATCGGGTCGCCGCCTCCGCCGTGATCATCCGACACACCCTTCTCAGGCTTGTCCGTCACAATGCAATCCGCAGCCAGCAACACAGTCGCCACCGAGCCCGCATTAATAAGCGCCGAACGATCCACCTTCGCAGGCGTCATCACGCCCGCCTTGAGCAGATCCTCATACTTGTCGGTCAGCGCGTTGTACCCATTGGAGCCCTCAGCGTCCGCGACCTTCGCCACAACAACCGAGCCCTTGGCACCCGCGTTCTCCGCGATCGTCCGCAGCGGAACCGCCAAAGCCCGGTACACAACATTGAGGCCAGCAGCAAAGTCATACTTCACCTGGCCAACATCATCAGACGACACATCGGTCGATTTCCCGAACACTTTCTTCCAGTCCTTATTGCCAGCGATGTCATCCTGAGCCCGAATAAAGCTCGTCCCGCCACCAGCAACAATCCCCTCAGCAAGCGCGGCCCGTGTCGCATGGAGCGCATCCTCAACGCGTGCCTTCTTCTCTTTGAGTTCCGCTTCAGACGCGGCCCCGACATTGATCTGAGCAACACCACCCGTCAACTTCGCCAACCGCTCTTGGAGCTTCTCACGATCGTAATCCGACGAAGAGTTATCAATCTCGTTACGGATCTGAGCGATCCGCTCTTGGATTTCCTTGGTCGAGCCCGCACCTTCAATGATGGTCGTGTTGTCCGCCCCGATTTCTACCTTCTTGGCCATGCCAAGCTGCGAGATCGAGATCGAATCCAGATCAGTCGCCAGATCCTTCATAAACGCCTCGCCGCCGGTCAGCACCGCAATATCCTGCAGCATCGCCTTGCGACGATCGCCATACCCCGGTGCCTTGACCGCACACACCTGCAAGGTGCCACGCAACTTATTAATCACAAGCGTCGAAAGTGCCTCACCTGTAATATCCTCAGCGATAATCATCAGCGGCTTCTTCGCCTCCATGACCTTCTCAAGCAAAGGCACCAACTTCTGAATATTGTCAATCTTGTCCTCATGCACAAGCACCAAGCACTTGTCCATCACAACCTTCATGTCCTCAACATCCGTCACAAAGTTCGGCGACAAGAACCCACGATCAAACTGCATCCCCTCAACCACAGTCACATCGGTCTCAAGCCCCTTGCCCTCTTCAACCGTAATCACGCCGTCCTTACCAACCTTCTCAAAGGCCCCGGCCATGATCTTCCCGGTCTCAGGATCGTTGTTCGACGAGATCGTCGCGACATTCTCAATGTCCTTCTTGCCCTTGACCGGAATCGCCGAGTCATCAATCGACTTGGCCGCGATCTCAACACCCTTCTTCATCCCACGAACCAATGCATTGGCATCCACCCCAGCCGCGATGTACCGCAGGCCTTCTTTGAACAACGCCTCAGCGAGCACAGTCGCCGTCGTCGTCCCGTCGCCAGCATCATCAGAAGTCTTCGATGAAGCCTCCTTGACCAGCTTGGCCCCCATGTTCTCAGCTTTATTGGTCAGCTCGACCTCTTCAGCAACCGAAACCCCGTCCTTGGTCACGGTCGGCCCGCCCCAGGATTTATCGATCACCGCATTACGACCGCGTGGCCCAAGCGTGACCTTAACCGCAGCAGCGAGCTTCTCAACCCCCGCCAAAAGTGCCTGCCGTGCTTCGATATCAAAGGTCAGTTCTTTGCTTCCCATAGCGGATTCTCCAGTATTCAGCGGGCTCAAGGCCCAGTCAACCGCTCAAACGCGGCAGGTAAATGTATTCCAAAGCCGACCACAAGCGCAGCCAACCCACCCAACAGTGGCAATCCCCATGCCAACCCCCACAACCCTAACCCCCGTAAACACCCCCAACCAACCCCAAATCCTCCCGCCAACCCAGTATCCAACCAAACCACCCTGCCAAGCTGGCAGCCGACTTGTCTTTTCTGGGTGCCATGGAGGTGTCGTCTTCGACTCCTCCATGATCTTCCTCTTCCTCCCTCTCCCATTCTGATGGGAGAGGGCCGGGGTGAGGGCTCCACGACTTCTCCTCTTCCTTCCTCCCCTCTGACTTCTCTTCATCTTCCCACCTCCCCCGGGTTGTTGGGGGGCGAGGTCGGAGGGGGTCTTTCTTCTCTTCCCCTCACAATTCGCCTATCATCCACACAATCAGCAAGGACGCTGAAAACGGAGCTATGAAGATGCTGTCAACCACCCTCGCAAGCAACCCAATCAACGCCTATCTCCCCATCTTCATCATGCTCCTCGGAGCTGTGGGTTTCGCCGTCATGAACCTCGTCGGATCCACAATCCTCGGCCCATCCCGCAAGGGCGACCGCAAAGGCGAAACCTACGAATCGGGCATGACCCCCATCAACACCGCCCGCAAACGCTTCAATATCCGCTTCTACCTCATCGCCATGGTCTTCCTCGTCTTTGATATCGAAGTCATCTTCCTCTACCCATGGGCCAACACCTTCACATCACTCGACCCACGCTCAGACGCCTCAACCGTCTGGCTCCTCCGCATCTTCTTCTTCATGCTCACCACCGTCGTCGCCTACATCTACGGCTACCGAAAAGGCGTCTTCAAGTTCGACTAACCCCCGAATCTTGAATCACCCGTGACCGCCCAAGCCACCTATCCCAAAGAACGAACCACCCCCCTGCGCTCAAGCACAGGCGAACGCATCGCCGCCGCAGCCATCGCCGCCGTCACCCTCTTTGTCCTCTTCACAGCAAGCTGGCTCACCCCAGACCCCGCCGGACACGCCACCCACACCCAACTCGGCATGCGAAAATGCACCTGGGTCGTATGGTTCGATAAACCCTGCCCAACCTGCGGCATGACCACCTCCTTCTCCCACGCCGGAGAAGGCTCCTGGACCACCGCCGTCATCACCCAGCCCATGGGAGCCCTTCTAGCCCTATTAACTACCATGATCTTCTGGGGAGCAACGCATCAGGCACTCACCGGCTCGCGTATAGGATTCGTCGTCCAAACCACACTGAGGCCCAAACTGGTCATCAGCATGATCGCCCTCGCCGCAGCCGCATGGGTATACAAAATCGCCACCTGGTCATGATTCCCTCCCCGAAAGCCAGCATGAATAACCAAGCCAAATCAACACCCAAAAGACTCCTCCGAACCTCCGCAACACTCCTCGGAATCACCGCCGCAACTCTCACCGCGCTCTCGTTCTCAGGCTGCGTCATCGGCGCCGCCGTCGGTGGCATGGCAGAATCCTACAGAAGAACAGGCTCCACCTCTTACCCAGCCGAATACGAACGCATCGCAGGCAAGTCATTCGCCGTCGTCTGCTCCGCCTCAAGAGTCATCGAAGCCGAACACCCAGGCATCACCTCACGAATCAACATGCGGGTCAACAACCGCCTCATCCAAAACGCAAACCCCTCCTACGCAATCCCCTCCGCAGACCTCCTGACCGTCCTCTACAACACACCTCAATGGCCCGCCATGACCAGAAACGAAGTCGCTAAGCTACTCGGAGTAGAACGACTCATCGTCATTGAAATCGTTGACTACCGCCTCAACGAAACAGGAAACCAATATGTTTGGGACGGTGCAATCGCGGGCATCATTACCGTGTTCGAATCAGACTCCGCACTCCCCAACGACCCCATCTACGAAAAATCAATCAGCATAAGGTTCCCAGACTCCTCGGGATTCATGAAGTCAGACATCCCGGGAGCAGCCGTCACCGCTGAACTCTCAAACCGCTTCATCAACCGCGCCGCATGGCTCTTCTATGAGCACGACGAACCCAATATCATCCCATACTAAATAACCAAAAGCACACACACAATGCACACAATCAAAGCCACATTCTTACTCGCCGCATTCGCAGCACTCACATTCCTCCCAGGATGCAATATCCTCACGCCCGTCGCCTACGCAATCCACGGCCCAGAAAAAATCAACCCCGTCTTCACCCTCCCAGAAAATGCCACCACCGTAGTCTTCGTAGACGACCCCTCAAGCAAAATCGCACAACGCCGCCTCCGATACGCCATGGCAGAAATCGCGACAAACCAACTCCTCGAGAAACGAATCCTCGTTGACATGCTCGAACCCCGAGGCATCCTCGCTGCGGCCACAAAAGAAACCAACTCCTCACGCATGAGCATCACAGAGCTCGGAAAGTCCGTCGGAGCCGACATCGTCATCTACGCTGTCGTCACAGAGTTCTCACTCTCCCCAGAAACCGGCTCATACATCCCCCAAGCAACCCTCCGCGTCAAGGTCATCGATGTCGCCAAAGGAAAGAGAGTCTGGCCAGATTCAAGCTTCGGACACCTCGCGCAAATTAAAATCCCACAACTCCCAGGACTCAGCCCAGACAACAACGCCGCACAACTCGCAATCGAACAAGAACTCGCCGCCCGCGCAGGCCTAGGCCTCTCCCAACTCTTCTACAAACACGAAATCGTCGAAACAGTACTCTTCGGCCGCTAACCCAGCAGACAACCATGATCTCACCAGCACCCTCATTATCCGATGGATACGCAGTCCACCTCGTGGCCCCGCCATCGACCCGCCCCAATACCTCCGCACACTTCGGCCGCACAACCCCTTGCCTCCTCCTCGCCGGCGCGCTCAAAGACAACCTCACCCCCCCGCCCCCGCACAGCCGCGTCATGGTCATCGGCGACTCCTCCACACCCGCAACCGCCTCCGCAATAGGGATACCCCACACCGACCATTTCACACCGGTGCTCGCAAACCCAAACTCCCTCAAACGAAAAATCCTGAGCCAACTAAGCACCTTCGATGCATCACCATCGAGAATCATCTGCTGGTCCGACGAACTCATCTCCCTCGCCTCAAGCATCGCCTCTAGCCTCGACATCCCCACCGAGCTCATCTCCACCAAACCCTCCACGATCAAAAAACCGCCGCAGAGCATCGACACCATCCGCGTCTTTGAACCCCAAGACCACGACCGCTGGCTCGATCTCCGCCACACCTGCCAAACCGACCAACTCCTCGCCTCTCTGATCGACGCAGACCAACCCACCCAACAAGAACGCTCCGATGCAAGATCAAAGCTCAACATCGACGACCAAACAATCGTCCTGGGTGCCGTCGCCGACGCACCAAACGAAGTAGACGCCCGCGAGTTCGCCTTCCTCCTCGGACTCCTCGCCGTCTCAGGATACCAACTCCTAGGCATCATCCCAAAGACCGCCAAAAACCTCAACCAAGCACTCCGCCACCACAGAGGACTCGACCAACCCTTCCGCATCCTCACCACAACAGAACCCCTCCCAAGCCTCATCCCCCTCCTCGACGCCTACATCCACCCCAACAACGAACTCTCAGGCTCAACCCACCTCGTCGATCGCCTCCTCCAAAGAGCAGACATCCCCATCCTCAACCTAAGACACTCAGGCAAAGCCGGCTTCTCCAGAGCCCAAGGCGCCGCAGGCCTCCTCCTCGACGAAATGGACCACATCGTCGAATCAATGAACTCACAACTAGCCTAATCCGGCATCCGGGTGCCACTACTCGCCGCCTCGGCGCAGTAGTGTCTTCAAAACACCAACCACATCGGGTGCCATGCTCTCGCCGGGTGCCACGGCTTGACCGTCTTCGGCAAGCCGTGTCTTCAAATACCAGCGACATCGGGTGCCATGCTCTCGCCGTCTTCGGCTAGAGCATGAACAAGAACCCCACTCCTCACCTATCCTTCTCAAATGCCAAAGCCCCAACCCCAAACAACAGTCCTCTTCGTCTGCCTAGGAAACATCTGCCGCTCCCCCCTAGCCCACGGCATCTTCCAACACCTCGTCAACCAAAACAACCTCGCCAACAAATTCCAAATCGACTCCTGCGGCACCGGCGACTGGCATGTCGGCAACCCCCCAGACCCAAGATCAATCCAAACCGCCGCCCTCTACAACATCGACCTCACAACCCAACGCGCCCGCCAGTTCGACCCCTCAACCGACATCCAGCGCTACCAGTGGATCATCCCAATGGACGCCGCCAACAAACGCGACCTCATCAAGCTCGGCACCCCAAAGCCACAACTCCACCTCATGCGTTCCTTCGACCCAACCCTCAAAACCCCACAAGACATCCCCGACCCCTACTACGGCGGAGACCACGGCTTCGAAAAAGTCTACCAAATGCTCACCATCGCTTGCCAAGGATTGCTCAATGACACTCGTTAACGATCGATATACATTCAGGCTTGCAATCGCACGCTATGCGGTTCTGTTCATAGATGACGAATTCGTAGACACCCATCTGATTGACCGGCTTATAACCCATGAGCCCGCTGCTCCCTCATTGGTCAAATTGAAATCCCTACTGAGTCAGATCCAATCACCAAATGAAACAGATGCAAAAACAATCCGAAGTCTTCTAGTCACGGCTGCAAATGAAATCTCTTTATTGCCAGCAGACATCGAAGACCGCTGTACTGCTTGGAAAATAATCAGCTACCACTATTCAACCACCGCACCCACCACTTACTTAAGTCTTAAAAATCATGTGTGGAATTGGAATGACGAATCAATAATCGCACCATCGGGAGCCAATAAACCTGACTGGCTCTATGAAGCGGAACGGCAGTTCAACTCTCGCGAATTGAGAACACGATCTGAAATGAGACAACATGCTCAGACTACCCGGAGCCGCATTGATAAGTTCGCAGACTCATTCCCAGATTTGATCAAAGGTCCAGCATAAGCCACAAATCCACCTCATGCGTTCCTTTGACCCCACCCAAAAGGCCCCCCAAGATGTCCCCGACCCCTACTACGGCGGCGACGGCGGCTTCGAACAAATCTACCAAATGCTACTACTCGCCTGCGAGGGCCTCTTGAACTCCATCGTTCATAGAGTTAATCCAACGACGACAGACTAAAAGCACAATCCATCGCCCAGGCATTAACAGCCAGACCCACCAAGAAAGCATTTCTTTATGGTACACACGCTTGAGTTGATCAATTTTACCGTGATGTAGATATGTACCCCGAATAATACCGAGCTCTGCAATACCCCACATTGCTTGAAACACGATGGCACCCACAGTAAACATCCCACTATCGAGAAATGCAGATACAAACTGATCACTCCCGCCAACTACTGCAACACCAAAGCCATACCAAACTGCAATCGCAAATAGCAGGCTCATCCGCCCTTTGAATCTTGCTTGCTTTGCCGTTCGATGATGTACTCTTCCTTCGGCTTGACCACATTTATAGCCCACAAGTGTAAAGGCTATCAATATCAAACCAACTAGAATAATAGCTCTGCCCTCATATCAAAGATCCAACATCAACCGAGCCGGATCCTCAATCGCATCCTTAATCGACACCAAGAACTGCACAGCCTCCGCCCCATCGACAATCCGGTGATCATAACTCAACGCCAAATACATCATCGGCCGCAGCGCAATCTGCCCAGGATTGTTCGGATCCTCAACAGCCCGCTTCTTAATCCCATGCATCCCCAAAATCGCACTCTGCGGCGGATTCAGAATCGGCGTAGACATCAACGAACCAAAGATCCCGCCATTGGTAATCGTAAAGGTCCCGCCCATCATCTCGCTCAGCTCAAGCTTGTTCTCACGAGCCCGCTTCCCAAGATCCTTAATCGTCGATTCAACATCCGCAAAGGTCATGTCCTCGGTATTGCGAAGCACCGGCACAACCAGCCCCTTCTTCCCAGCAACAGCAATCGCAATATCCTGATAGTTGTGACTCTGCACCGACGGCTTCCCGTCAGGCCCCGCCACGATGTACGAGTTAATCAACGGAAACTTCTGTAACCCCTGCACGCACGCCTTGACAAAGAACGACATAAACCCAAGGCCCACCCCATGCTTCTCGGCAAACTTCTCTTTGTACTGCTTCCGAAGCTCCATCACCGCGCCCATATCAACCTCGTTAAAGGTCGTCAGCATCGCCGCCGTCTGTTGTGCTTCAACCAATCGCGAAGCAATCTTCTGCCGCATCGGGCTCATCCGCTCTACCGAAATATCACGCGATCCTGCAACTGGTCCAGCAGCAACCGGAGCACTCGACGCCCCCGACTGCACAAACCCAAGCACATCCTGCTCCCGAATCCGCCCCCCGGCCCCCGTCCCAGTCACAAGCGATAAGTTCACCCCCTTCTCCTCAGCCAACTTCCGAGCCAAAGGCGTCGCCTTCACATCACCCCCACCACTCGGAGCAGCAGCAGGTGCCGCAACTGGAGCAGGTGCAGCTGTAGGCGCGGCCGCAGCTGCCGGTGCAGCAACCGGAGCCGCCGCAACTTCTGGTGCGGGTGCAGCAGGCACTTCACCCGCAGGCTTGGCCGCCGACTCATCAATCATCCCCACAATCGCCCCCACATCAACCTCATCCCCCTCGGCCGCCGAGTGCGTCACCACACCAGAAATCGGAGCAGGCACTTCCATCGTCACCTTATCAGTCTCAAGTTCAAGCACAGTCTGATCGCGCTCAACATACTCGCCCTCAGCAACACTCCATGCCGAAATAACGCCAGAGGTCACCGACTCGCCCACACTCGGAATTTCAATCTTGGTAGTCATATTCTTTGCCGTCCTTGTATTATGTGCTCTTACGCCCTGGCCGCTGCAACTTTCGTTTCCGTGCCAGTCGTCTCGGGCTTGGCCCCGATCGCCTGCGTGATAATCTGTTCCTGCTCAAACTTATGCTGCACCTTCGACCCAGTCGCAGGCGAGCTCGACCGAGCCCGCCCAATATACCCAGGCCGATCCCAACCAAGCTTCTCCTGCACCATATCAGAAACATACAACCACGATCCCGCGTTGTAAGTCTCCTCCTGCACAAACTCCACCGAGACCCCGTCAGGATACATCCCAACGATTTCTTTCAGCATGTCCGCATGGAACGGGTACAACTGCTCGATCCGAACAATCGCCGTGTCCGACCGCCCGATCAACTCGCGCCGAGCGTCCATCTCATGGTAAATCTTCCCGCTGCAAAGCAGAACCCGCTTCACGCCAGAACGATCCCACCGCTCTGAAACTGGGCCCGAAACAAACTTCGGATCATCAAGCATCTCAGCAAAAGCCCCGCCCTCAAGTATCTCATCAACAGAACTCGTAGGCGTCCGAAGCATCGACTTCGGAGTCAGCACAATCAAAGGCTTCCTAAACGACCGGTTCATCTGACGACGGTACATATGGAACACCTGCGCCGCCGTAGACGGATACACAACCTGCATATTGTTCCCACCACACAACTCCAAAAATCTTTCAACCCGGCAAGACGAATGCTCAGGCCCCGCACCCTCATACCCATGCGGCAGCAGCATCACAAGCCCGCTCCAACGATCCCATTTCCCCTCGGCAGACGCAATAAACTGATCAATAATCGCCTGGGCGCCATTGACAAAGTCGCCAAACTGCGCTTCCCAGATGACAAGCATCTTCGGATCCGCAAGCGAATACCCATAATCAAACCCAAGCACACTCGCCTCACTCAACGGCGAGTCGTACACACAAAGCTTCGCCTGCCGAGGAATCCCATCACTCCCGATCGTCCCCGCCGGAGCATCCGTCCCCTCAATCCCAAGCTCCCGAATAGTATTCAAAGGCGTATAAGGCTCCGCAGTCTGCATATCACGCACAACCGCATGACGATGCGAGAATGTCCCACGCCGGCAATCCTGCCCGGACAACCGGATCGGATGCCCCTCAACCAGCAGCGTCCCAAACGCCAAATGCTCAGCATCAGCATAACTCAACATTTGAGCATCAACCTCTGTCGAACCAAGATTCCCACGATCCGCAAACAACTTCTTGAGCTTCGGATTCAGGTTAAACCCATCAGGCACACGCCCGATCGAACCCGCAACCTCCGAGATCATCTCCCGCTTCACACCAGTCTCAAGACGATCAAAGTTGTACTCATGCGTCTGCCCCGCCCAGCGATGGCTCCCCGGATCAATCGTCGGATCCTTCGCCATCTCCTTGGCCGAACGCTGCGCCCGCTCAAGAGTCTCGGTAATCCGATCATCGATCGAAATCCGGTCCGCCTCCTGAATTACACCCTCAGCCAAAAGCTTCTCGGTGTAAATCTTGAGCACCGAATCCTTCTTCTTAATAATCGCCGCCATCAAAGGCTGCGTAAAGCTCGTCTCGTCCTGCTCGTTGTGCCCATACTTCCGGAAGCACTGCAAATCAATAAACACATCCCGCTTGAACTGCTGGCGGTACTCCATCGCGATCTGCGCAACAGTCACCACCGCATCAGGATCATCCGCATTGACATGGAAAATCGGCGCATCAATCGACTTACCAATATCCGTACAGTACCGGCTCGACCGCGAATCCTCAGGCACCGTAGTAAACCCGATCTGATTATTAATCACAACATGCACAGTCCCGCCCGTCGTGTACCCCTCAAGCTGCGAGAAGTTCAGGACTTCTGCAACAATCCCCTGCCCCGCAACCGCCGCATCGCCATGAATCAAAATCGGAATCACCCGGCTCCGATCCATATCACCCTTGAGCCGCTGCTTAGCACGCGTTCTTCCTTCAATAACCCCATTAACCGCCTCAAGGTGGCTCGGATTACTCGCCAGCGCAAGATGCATCATCTTCCCATTGGGGAACCGCCGTGTACCAGAATACCCCTGGTGATACTTCACATCCCCGCCACCATCAACAAAGTCCTCCGACCAGTTCTCTTCAAACTCGGTAAAGATCTGCTCGTAGGTCTTGCCGATCGTGTTATTCAAAACATTGAGCCGCCCCCGGTGCGCCATCCCCATCACGATCTCTTCGCCCCCATGATCCGACGCCGTCTCGATCAAATGATCAAGCAGCGGGATCAACGCCTCCCCGCCCTCAAGCGAGAACCGCTTATCACCCGGGTACCGCCGACCAAGGAATTTTTCAACCATCTCTGATTTCGTAAGCTGCTCAAGAATCAGCAGCCGCCGAGCACGATCAAGATCCAGTTTCCCGCCAATCGTCTCAAACCGATGCATCAACCAAGACCGCTGCTCGGTATCCGCAACATGCATGATCTCAAGCCCGATCGACCCGCAGTACACCTCTTCAAGCCGAGCGATCACCGCCCGCAAAGGCACCTGCATCCCCAGCCCCATCCCAGCCCCATCAACAACCCGATCCAGATCCGAATCGTTCAGTCCGTGATGATCCAAGCACAACAACTCAGGACGAGCCCGCTCGCGATGGAACGGATCAATATCAGCACACAAATGCCCCTGATCCCGGTACGCGTTGACAAAGTCATTGACAATCGCCTCAAAGTGCGAAGACTGCCCCGCAACGCCAAGCCCCCCGCCCCACACCTGCACAGGCCCACTCTCAGATTTCCAATCACCAGAACTGGTCGTGACCTCACCCTTCGCCGCCTTGCCCCCCCCAAACAGCGTCAGATCCCCAGCACTCGCCAGCGCAAACCCCTCAAAGAACGCCCGAAGCTCACCAGCTACAGACCCCGGATCAGCAACAAACAAAGCATGCTGCTCTTCAAGATACTCAGCGTTCCACTGGTTCACACTCGCCGCGATCGGTTTAGGCACAGAACTCATCGCTCACCTCACCCATTTCCGTACGCAACCTACTAAAAACCGCGTTCAGATGGACTATCGGACCACTCGACAGGGCACATACCCAGCCGCGATCCTAGACCCATCTATCGACATCTACACACATAAATCCATCAAAACACACCACTTTGAACCACCAACACGCATCTTTTACCCCCCCAATCCTCACCCACTAGACAACCCAGTCTATGCCTTTTTCAATCGCGCACCCCGATCTCGCCGCTTCGGCACAGTCGGGTTTTCTCCCCATCTTCTCCAGTGGCTAGTGCCCAGTGGCCAGTCCCCTCTTCCCTACCCAAACCGCCCCGAAACATAATGCGCCGTCTCAATCAACTTCGGATTCTGGAACATCGCCCCCGTAGGCCCATACTCCACCAACCGCCCCAGATACATAAACGCCGTGTAATCAGATACCCGCGCCGCCTGCTGCATGTTGTGCGTCACGATCAGCACCGTATACCGCTCAGAAATCTCCGTAATCAGCTCCTCAATCCGAATCGTCGCCACCGGATCAAGAGCCGAGCAAGGCTCATCAAGCAACAACACCTCAGGATCCGCCACAACAGCCCGCGCAATACACAGCCGCTGCTGCTGCCCCCCAGACAAACCCAATGCCGACTCCTTCAACCGATCCTTCACCTCATCCCAGATCGCCGCAGACTTCAAACTCCGCTCACACGCATCCTGCAGCACACTCTTCCGCCGCTCCCCATCAATCCGCAGCGGATACACCACATTCTCAAAGATCGACATCGGAAACGGGTTCGGCTTCTGAAACACCATCCCAAGCCGCTTCCGAAGCTCAATCACATCCACCGTAGGCTCATACACCGCCGCCCCATTGAGCGTAATCCCACCCTCAACACGAACACCATCAACCAGATCATTCATCCGATTAATCGACCGCAGTAGCGTCGACTTCCCGCACCCCGAAGGCCCAATCAACGCCGTCACCGCCCCTCGAGGCACATCCATCGAAATCCCATGAATCGCCTGCGCCACCCCATACCACAACTTAAAATCATCCGTCTGAATAACCGAGTCAACCTCAGCCATCTCCCCATGCACCGTCGGCTCTACTCCCTCCCCACGCCGTATCGCATCGATCACATCATAATGCACCGCATCCCCGCCCATCCCACCAGCAACCACCGCCTGCACTGCCGACCGTTCTTTATTCTCAACATCACTCATATCGCCGCTCCCGTAGTCCGACCGCGCAGCTTCGCACGGATCATAATCGCCGCCAGATTCAACGCAAACACAATCAACAAAAACAACAGCGTCGTCGTCCACACCATCGGACGAGCCGCCTGCGAATCCGGGCTCTGAAAACCCAGATCATAAATATGAAACCCAAGATGCATAAAGCTTCTATCAGCATGCAAAAACGGAGCCGTCGTAGACACAGGCAGATCCATATTCAGCTTCACCGCCCCCACAAGCATCAACGGCGCCACCTCACCCGCACCCCGAGCCATCGCCAAAATCGCCCCCGTCAAAATCCCAGGCATCGCCCCAGGCAAAACAATCCGCCGGATCGTCTGCCACTTACTTGCCCCGCACCCAAAGCTCCCCTCACGCATCGAGTTGGGAACCGCAGCAATCGCCTCCTCAGTCGCCACAATCACCACTGGCAGCGTAAGCAACGCCAGCGTAAGCGAAGCCCAAAGCAACCCCCGAGCCCCAAAGGTCGGCGACCCCTCCGCCGCCCGCGCCCCAAAGAACCCCATAAAGTAAGGCGTCCTCGCAACAACCATCACCAACAAAACAACAGTCACCCCCCAACCCAACCAAGACAACTTCGATAACACCCGATGCACAACGCTCGGCGGATGCCCCGGATCAGGCTTCCCCCACAAACTGCACCCAAACGATCCAATCGCCGTCACCACAGCCAACCCAAACAACCCCCACCACACCCCGCTACTCAGCGCACTCCCCGCAACAGGCCCCGTATCCACATACCGCCCCACCGTATAACAAAAGAACCCCAACCCAAACACCCCATACACAATACTCGGCACCCCCGCCAAGTTATTCACCGCCACCCGGATCACACTCGTCCCAAACCCCTGCACCGCATACTCACGCAAATACAAAGCAGCAATCACACCAAGCGGCGTCACAAAAACTGTCAACAACAAAGTAAGCAACACCGTACCCACAATCACCGGATACACCCCCCCCTCAGTGTTCGCCTCGCGAGGCCCAGTAGAAACAAACTCCCACCACCGCCCCCCAAACACTTTCACCTTCCCAAAGAACCCCAACCGATTCGCTTGCACCAACCGAACCACCTGACTCAACATCATCGGTTCATCACCACGCGTCTGCGCAATCGGAGCAAACCGCCCAGTCGTAGGCTCAACAACCACAAACCGCTCCCGGCTATCAACATCTTCCCCAGCACGAATCTCACCAAGCACCCGCTCATACTCCACCTGCAACCGCTCCTGCTCCATCGCAGATGCCGCAATCACCCCGTCCCGAGTCTCCCCAGTCACCCCCACAGTCTTCCAAGGCCCCCCAACCCACAACCCAATCCCACCAAAGATCACCACCACCGCGCACCCAAACCGAGTCATCTTCCCAACCCGAACACCAGCAGCCCCAATCCCAACCCCCGCATCACGCTTCACCCACCAAACAAGCCCAGCAAACACCACGCTCGCCAAAACCAACGCCCAGCTCACCCACCCCAACCGATCGCTCGCCGATGCCCGCTGATCAACGCCAAGCTCCGCCTCAGAAATCGCAAGCCGCGCCGCCTCGATCCCACGATTAATCTTCCCAAGCTCCCGCTTCCGCATCGCCTCACCCTGTGCCCGACGAATACGAGCTGCGGCGTGCATCTCCCCAAACGCATCAAGTGTTTCCCCAGATCCATCCGTTACTTTATGAAGTTCCCCTTCATCATTCAAAACCGAAATCGACTCAGGCATCCCGAACCAAACCCCCCAAGACTCCCGCTCAAGCATCACCGCATCATCGGGCTGCTCAATCTCAACAATCGCCTCCCCATCAATCCATCGGAACGACTCCTGCCCAATATCCCGGTTCCCCACCCGGTACAAATACCGCCCCTCCGAATCCTCCGCCACCCGAATCCCCATAACCTGCTCGCCGCCCTCAAGCGTCATCCGATCAATATCCCCAGGCCAAAATGTCCGCAGCCCATTGGACACCACCAACACAAGCAACACCGCAATCATCCCAAGGCACAACACCAGCGCCGACCCCGTCAACCACACCATCGGCTCACCAACAGCACTCGGCAATGTCCGCCTCTTTGTAGCATGTTGATTCACTTGGTCACTCACAGCCCAGCATTCCTCTTCCGAACAACCTGCCGCACAACCTCGGCACTCGTATTAATCACAAAGGTCATCACAAACAATACAAACCCACACAAAAACAGCACCCGGTAATGCGTCTCCCCCTTGGGCGCCTCAGGAAGCTCAACAGCAATGTTCGCAGCAAGCGTCCTGAACCCACTAAAGATATTCCAAGACATCTCAGGCGTGTTCCCCGTCGCCATCAGAACAATCATCGTCTCCCCAACCGCACGCCCAAACCCGATCATGCACGCCGAGAAAATCCCAGACCCCGCCACAGGAAGCACAACCCGCACCGCCGTCTGCCACTTCGTCGCCCCCGCACCAAGCGACGCCGACCGAAGCGAGTCAGGCACCGCCTGCAAAGCGTCCTCCGAAATCGTAAAGATAATCGGGATCACCGCAAACCCCATAATCACCGCAACAACAAGCGTATTGCGAGGACTAAAGCTCCCAAACACCGAGTCCCGAGGATCGAGCCCCGCCGCCGTAATCGCAACCGCAGCAACATACGCCGCAACCACACTCGCAACCGCAAGCACCACAAACTTGGCCAGCACCACCATCCCCACCGTCGCCGAGTGCTGCCCCGACAACCACACATCAATCCGCCGCCGCACCGTAAACGCCTGCACGATCCAAACCCCGATCGCCGCCAAAGGCATGCACGCCATCACCCACCCAGGAGTCGCCGATCCATACTCCCCATTAAGCCACCGCCGCAGATCCGCATCAACCATCACATCATTATCAATCACAGCCGAACTATCCCGCTCAACAACCACCCCATCAACAACCCCCATCTCCATCGCCCGCAATCTCCGCTGCGTCCGCACCGAATACCCAGCATCCCCAGCCCACTCAGGCACCCGTTCGTCCTCGACTGCAACAACCGCCCCAGACATCATCGCCCGATCAAACCCATCAGGAGCAAACCCAGCCCCCACAATCCCAGGCCCGGTAGCCCAACCCAAACCCCCACTCAACACAAGCACCCCCGCCACCATCAACAAATGATGCCCAGTCTTAAGCCGCAGCCGCGTCGCCAAAGGCACCAACTGCCACACATGAGCCCCAAACAACACACCCAAAGGCAGCACAAACATCCCAACCAAAAACGACCCCAAATACTCCGCCACATAAGGAGCAACCACCATCGCCGCCACAAAACCAAGCACAACCGACGGCAAAGACGCCATCAACTCAACACTCGGCTTGACAACCTTCCGCACACGCTTGGACAAAAACTCACTCGAATACATCGCCGCAAACACCGCAACAGGGATCGCAAACAACATCGCAAACACCGTAGCCTTCAGCGTCCCAAACACCAAAGGCATCACACTCAGCTTCACCTCACTCGAATCATCCCCCGAGGAAGACTGATACACATACGCCGGCTCAGGCAACCCCTCATACGCAACCTTCCCGAACAACGCCTTGATCGAAAACTCCGCATACCCCGCCTCATACCCATACAACCCATACCCACCCTCACCAACAACCAAAACCGCATCATTCTTCGGCCCAATCGCCACCAGCCCCGCCCCATCTTCCCCCAATATAGATTCGGTTTCAATCCGAACAATCGTCTTCTCACTCGTCAGATGCCGAAGCACCACCACCCCATCACTATACAAAACCCCAACCGTCCGATCCCGACCACTCGGCGTCAGATCAACAACCCCAACCCCCTCAGAAGTTCTCCCAAACGAGTGCGACCGAACCAAAAACCGCCCATCCCCAAACCGATCCCGCTCATCAAGCGCAACATGCCAAGACTGCACCCCCCCCAAAGTGTCCCCAATCAATATCGTCTGCCCACCCAGCACCATCTCAACAACCGCAACTTCCCCATCCCCCAACATCTCTACACGCTCCCGAAACACAAAGTCCCGCTTCTCCTTCGCATACCGATCCATCCCCCCGTCCCCGTACACCACAAACACCTGCCCCCCATCGGCACTCACCTTCAACCCCACAGGCCGTTCATCCCCGTTCAACAAAAACGAAGTCTCCTTAAGCCGAGTCTTCGCCGCCCCGCCACCTAATGGCCGAATCGTCCGCACACTACTCACCACAACAGTCAAATCCTCCCGCAACGCAACAAGCACCGTCTTCCCCGTCGTATCAACCTGGTAGTCAACAAGAACAACCGCCCCCTCCCCCCTCTTCATCACCAACGGCTCCCCAAACGACTCCTCAACCATCACCCGCCGAACACGACCATCCTCAAGAACCTTGCGATACCCATTCCCATCAAGTTCACCGCCCGCCGCAAGCAGTTTGGTAGAGAACTCCACGGACCCAAGCCGGACCGTTCCATCCGAATACCCCCGAGCAATCAACTCCCCATTGCGAGCTGACGATTCGCACACCACATCATTGTGCGACGAACCCCATCCCCCAAGATTCTCATTGTCAAGCAGCCCAACAACCTCGCCTCCATACCCTTGACGCGAAAATACAGCCGCCTCCCCATAAGGCCCCATATACACCGCCGCCGGCACCTCTCCACCCCCACCCGCAAACTCCACCCCCTCCTCAACAACCCCGCTCGAAAACAATGGCACCACCACCCACGCCAGATAAAAACAAATCCCAAGCACCGCCGCCAAAACAGCAAAACCACCAACCGTCACCACAAACTCGGCCGCCGCATCCGTTGCATGCAACCGACGCGACGCCCGAGAACGGCTCTGCGCTTCTACATCAGGATTAATCTTGGAATCAGCCACTCAAAAATCATACCCGATCTTGAGCATCTCCAAATCCTCGCGAGCGATCCCCGCAGGCACCGGGAAATACCCGTCCTTCACCACAATCTCCTGCCCAGACTGCGAGAACACCATCTTGACAAACTCCGCCCGCAGCGGATCAGTAATCCCCGTAGTCGGATCAACATTCATATACAGATACAAAAACCGTGCAATCGGATACTCCCCCGAATACGCATTCTCCGCACTGGCATCAACCGCGTCATACCCATCAAACGAAACCGCAATCGCCTTCACACCAGCAGTCTTATACCCGATCCCAGAATACCCCATCCCATACAAATCAGTCGTCACCGCCTGCACAACCGCCGAAGACCCAGGCTGCTCCTTCACCGTCGCCTTGTAATCATTCCCCTGCAACGCGATCTTCTTAAAGTACCCATAAGTCCCCGAAGCCGAGTTCCGCCCATACAAACTCACAGGACGATTCTTAAAATCAGAATCCTCAACCCCAAGATCACCCCAGGTCAGATCCGTATCCGCAACAGAAAACACCCGAGTCAGATCCTCAATACTGATCTCCTCAATCGGGCAATCTTTATGCACATACACCGCCAAGCAATCAATCCCCGCCCGCACAGCCGTAGGCTGATACCCATTGGCCTCCTCAAACTTATCCATCTCCGCACCCTTCATCGGCCGAGACATAGGCCCAAACTGCGCCTGCCCCTCAATCAACGCCGGCGGAGCCGTCGAAGACCCCTTCCCCTCCACCTCAAGCTGAGTCGCCGGATAGAACTTCTTAAAGTCCTCACCCCAAAGCGTCATCAGATTATTCATCGTGTCGGACCCAATCGACTTCAAACTCCCCGACACCCCACTCGTCGCTTCATAAGTCGGCAGTTCAGGATCAACACCATCCCCAGCCATGACACTCATTGCAACCAAAGGCATCGCCGCCAAAACACCCACCAACGACATCAACTTTCGAGATTTCATCGCAACACTCCATGTGTAGTTTCGATCCGATCAGACGAGCACTCCCGTCCCTACACACAATCGTCTCGCCGATCCCCTCCCAAAGCCACCCCAAATACACGAAGGTTGTGTTAAGATCACCTCACACAAACAAAAACACCCCCATACCACTGCTACAAAGTCATTTAGCGTCCGCATATCCATTGTTCAGATACAGTAAAACCTCGCCCCAGAACTCATCGGTCGAGGGTGCCACGGCTTGACCGTCTTCGGCAAGCCGTGTCTTGGCCCGTTAGCACTCACTCCCCAAGCAACTCATCCACCCTCGCCACAAGCCCAGCATCCTCAGGCCCCGTCCGCGAAGGGAACCGCGCCACCACCTCACCCTTCCGATTCACCAAAAACTTCGCAAAGTTCCACTCCGGCTCCCCACCAATCGGCTCAGGCTGCGAAGCCAACTGCGCATACAACGCATGCACTCCCTCACCCTTGACCACAATCTTCCCCATCATCGGAAAAGTCACCCCATACTCACCGTTACAAAACTCCGCGATCTCTTCGTTCGTCCCAGGCTCCTGCCCACCAAACTGATTCGCCGGGAACCCAACAATCACAAACCCCTCATCCTTCTTCGCCCGGTACAGAGCCTCAAGCCCCTCATACTGAGGCGTAAGCCCGCAAGCACTCGCCACATTCACAAACATCACAACCTTGCCCCGATAGTCCTCCAAAGACTTCATCGAACCATCCAACATGGCAAACTCATACCCAAGCACATCCTTCGGATTCATAACCTTCTCCTCAACCGCCCCAACTTCCGCAACCTTCGGCTCATCCTTATGATTCGATGTATTCACAATACCCAAATACCCCGGCAAAAATATCGCCACCAGAGCCCCAGCACCCAAACCCGATTTCGTTTTGCAGCAGCACCATCCCATGATCAGTATCCTTCCGCGATCATCGACCGCTATGCTTCAATCGTCCATGAACCCCTCAAACCAACACATCCTACGCCGAACCGTACGCTTCACCATAAATACCGAAGGCTCAACCCTCGGCTGCAACACAACAGCCGGCAAACCCTCCATGACCACCCTAGGACGATACTACGAACTCACCATCGCCACCCAAGGCAACCCAGACCCAAATACCGGCTACCTCCTAAGCATCCAAGAAATAGACACCCTCGTCCGAAATCACCTCCTCCCAATCATCGCCGACCAAATAGATTCCAACCCCAACCAAAACCCCGCAGCCCTCCTCCCCAAACTCTGGGCAAAGTCAAAAGAACTCCTAGCACCAACCCTCCACTCCATCCGCTGGCACCTCACCCCATACCATTCAATCGAAATGCAAGACCAATCCACCAACCAAATCCTCCTCCGCCAGCACTACGAGTTCGCCGCCGCCCACCGACTCCACGCCCCCTCCATGTCCGACGATCAGAACACCGCCTTCTTCGGCAAGTGCAACAACCCCTCCGGTCACGGCCACAACTACAAACTCCAGCCCACCATCAAAGTAGACATCGAAAAACTCACCCCCCAACTCCAAATCCAAATCGAACAAACAATCAACGACACCCTCATCACCCCACTCGACCACAAGTTCCTCAACAAAGACTGCCCCCCCTTCGACCAAACCAGCCACGGCCAAATCCCCTCCGTAGAAAACATCACCAAACACTGCTACAACACCCTCGCCCCCGCACTCAAAGCCCTCGACTGCACCCTAGAAAACATAACAGTCTGGGAAACCGACCGCACCAGCGCAACCTACCCCGCCTAAAAATATTCTTCTCTTCTACTTTGGGGGTCTGGGTGCCATGGTTTGACCGTCTTCGGCAAACCATGTCTTCTCTTTTTCTCTGGGTGCCATGTTGGTGGCGTCTTCACCGGGTGCCACTACTCGCCGTCTCCGGCGCAGTAGTGTCTTCTCTTAATCTGGGTGCCATGCTTTGACCGTCTTCGGCAAAGCATGTCTTCTCTCCCTCCCTCCCTTCCCTTCCTCAACTCTTCGCCGGGTGCCATGCAGGTGCCGTCCCCGGCTCCTACATGTCTTCTCTTAATCTGGGTGCCATGTAGGTGCCGTCCCCGGCTCCTGCATGTCTTCTCCTAATTCCTTCCTCTTCCTCACCTCTTCATCCTTCTCTTATCTCCTCCCCCGGGCTTCCGGAGGAGGCGTCTGCGCTTTGGGGGGCGCAGACGGAGGGGGTCTTCTTCAACTTCTCTTCCTCCCTCTCCCATTGGAGGGTCTGATGGGAGAGGGCCGGGGTGAGGGCACCCCGACTTCTCCATCTTCTCCCTTACATAACCTTCCTCTTCAATACAACTCTTCTCTGAGTCCTCCGCGCTCTTTGCCACCTCTGCGTACCTCTTCACATCTCCCCCCCTATCCTCCCAAGTGCCACCACCAGACCCAAAACGAATCCTCATCATCCGCCCCAGCGCCCTAGGCGACATCTGCCGCTCCGCCCCAATCCTCGCCGCCCTCAAACAACGCTACCCCGACGCCAAAATCGACTGGATGGCCCGCGACACCTTCACCCAAGCCATCGAGCACCACCCAGACCTCCACCAGGTCATCCCCTTCAAACGCGTAGAACTCGGCAAGCAATGCCGCCACTTCCGCTTCGGCCCCCTCATCAAATGGCTCCGAACCCTCCGAAAAAACAACTACGACATGGTCCTCGACTGCCAAGGCCTCGCCCGCTCAGGATTCTTCTCAAGAGCCACCGGAGCCAAACTCCGCTTCGGCTTCAAAGACTCCCAAGAACTCGGCTGGCTCTTCCACAACCAACGCATCGACGCCCCCAAAGAACTCCACACCGTAGACCGCATGCTCGCCCTCGCCAAAGCCGCCGGCGCCGACATTTCCAATCCAAACATCACCCTCTACGCCGGCCAAGCAGAGCTCTCAGAAGTCGTCATCGAATACCCAGAACCCTACGCCGTCCTCGCCCCCACCAGCGCCTGGGCCGCCAAATGCTGGCCCATCGAACGCTTCACCCAGCTCGCCCAAGAACTCACCAAAAACAAAGCCATCGAAAGAGTCATCATCGTCGGAGGCCCAGGCGAACGCCTCCACTGCGCCCCCCTCCTAGAACTCGCCAAAGACCACCCCAAAATCACCGACCGAGTAGGCTCGACTTCAATCGCCCTCCTCATGGCCATCATCGCAAGATCAAAGCTCACCGTCGCCAACGACTCCGCCGCCCTCCACATGGCCGTCGGATTCAACCGCCCCCTAGTAGGACTCCTAGGCCCAACCGACCCCAAAAAAGCCGCCCCCTTCGGCCGCCAGCAAGACATGATCCAGCACATCGAACCCAACGACGAGTTCTACTTCCGAGACAACCGCTCCGCCGAAATGATCCAAAGAATCACCACCGCCCAAGTCCTCACCGCCTGCAACGAGCGACTCAACTCTTAATCATTCTTCTCCGGGTGCCACTACTCGCCGTCTTCGGCGCAGTAGTGTCTTCTCTTCTCTGGGTGCCATGCTTTGACCGTCTTCGGCAAAGCATGTCTTCGCATACAAAAAAACCCCGAGCAATCACCCGGGGCTTCAAAGTACAAATCTGATTCAGCTTTACGCCTTCGCCCCCGCGTGCTCCAAAGCAAACGCCTTCATAAACTCAACAAGCGCAACCACCCCCGCCTTGGGAAACGCATTATAAATACTCGCCCGCATCCCGCCAATCGACCGATGCCCCGCCAGCGTAGTAAGCCCCTTCTCCTCCGCCTGCTCCAAGAACAACGCATCAAGCTCCGCAGTAGGACACTTAAAGGTAATGTTCATCAACGACCGATCCTCAACCTCCGAGTGCGGCGTAAAGAAATCCTCCGAGTCAATAAAGTCATACAGAATCCCCGCCTTCTCCGTATTAATCTCGTCCATAGCAGTAAGCCCGCCCTCGGCCAAGATCCACTTAAACACCTGCCCCATCAAATACACCCCAAAGGTATTGGGCGTGTTGTACCGTCCCTCTTTTTTCGCCATCAGCCCGAACCGCATCATCTTGGGAAGCTCACGCACAGGATTATTAATCAAATCCGTCTTGGCAATCAAAAGCGTCGTCCCCGATGGCCCAAGATTCTTCTGAGCCCCCGCATAAATCATCCCATACCGCGACACATCAATCGGACGCGAATAAATATTCGAAGACATATCCGCAACCAAGAACGAGTTCCCCGGAGTCCTAGGCAGCTCCTTAAACTCCGTCCCCATAATCGTGTTATTCGAAGTAAACTGCACATACGCAGGATCATCAGAATAACTCACCGCATCCCCCTTGGGAATATGGTTGTATCCCGAGTCCTTCGAAGACCCGCACACATTGACATTCCCGTAGTGATGCACCTCTGCGATCGAGTCAGTCGCCCACTTCCCAGTATCAAAGTAATCCGCGGTCCGACCCTCAGCTAAAAAATTCGCAGGCACCATATAGCACTGGCTCGTCGCCCCACCCTGCATCCAGAAAATCGAATACTCAGCGGGTATATTCCCAACCGTTCTGCAATCCGCCTCGGTCTCATGCGTCACCCGATCAAAGTACTTGTTCCGGTGCGAATGCTCCATGATCCCGATCCCGGAATCAAAAATATCCCAAAGATCTTTTTGCGCCTGCTTAATCACACTCTCAGGCAAACACGCAGGCCCGGCAGAAAAGTTGTACACACGATTTCCCATATCAGTTCTCCTATTCAAACAGCCTGCTAGAGAGCCAAGCTGAGCTTCTCATCCTTCAACGACTTCTTATTCACAACATGCAGCGTCCGACCCTCGTCGATCACAGTACCCACAATCCTGATCACCTCAAGGGCAACCGCTTCCTGCGCCTGATCCGTGGACGCCCCGCAATGATGCGTCAGCGACACCCCAGGCAGTTCCGCAACCGCGCACGCCCACTCACAATCCTTGCTCGAAGGCTGGTTCTGATACACATCCAGCCCCACCCGAATGCCCTTCTCTTGTACCGCCTTGATCAGTTCCGTCTCATCAACAATCTCCCCCCGAGATGTATTAATAAACATCGCCCCAGGCTTCATCGCCCCAAAGAACCCCGGGCCGCACAGCTTATCCGTATCCGCGCACAACGCCACATGCACAGAAACAATGTCCGCCTCCGCGATCGCCGCCCTGAGCGCATCACGAGAATACTCAATCATCTTGATCCCAAGCGCACGAGCAGTCTCCTTATGCATCGACCGAGACTGAGCACTCACCGTCATCCCAAACGCCTGCGCCCGCTTAATCACTTCCATCCCAATCGAACCCATCCCAACAACCAGCAGCTTGCTCCCCTTCAACCCCTTAGCCTTGGCAAACTCTTTCTTATTCCATCGCCCCTCGCGCAGCGACTTGGTCTGCAACGAGATCCGACGATCAAGATTAATCATGTGACCAATCGCAAGCTCCGCAACCGCCACCGCGTTCATCCCGGGACAGTTGCAAACAGGGATCCCCTTCTCGCCCGCCGCCGCAGAATCAATATTGTCATGCCCCGCACCCGCCCGGATCACCATCGCCAAATCCCCACAATCGTCAAACACAGACGCCGGCACCTTGGTCGATCGAACCACAAGAACCTTCGCCCCCGTCGCCTTGAGCGCACCGCCAATCGTCTCAGGCCCAAGATCCGCATCCACATGCACATCGCACCCGAGCTCCCCCAGCCCGTCAATCCCGATCTGATCAAACTTGTCCGCAATCAACACGCCCGGCTTGTCACCCATATCAACCTCCAATACCCAACAGCACCCGCCGCAGGTTCCAGAGATTCTAGGTCCTCTCCAACGCCCCGGAGCCCCCTTCTCTTCCATTTTGAGATCCGGGAGCCACTACTCGCCGTCTTCGGCGCAGTAGTGTCTTCAAAGAGCCTGGCCGGGTGCCATGGTTTGACCGTCTTCGGCAAACCATGTCTTCTCTTCCACTTTGGGGGGCCGGTGCCGCGCTCTTCGTCTTCGAAGAGCACGATCTTCATCTTCGTACCCCATCAAAGCCGCCAAACACAACCCCTACTGACCCGTACCAATCTCTTGACCACCAAAATCAATCCCACGCAAGCCCCCACGAGTAAACCGGAACACCGCCGGGAACAACTCACCCTCATCATTCTCGATCATCGACGCCGATGGATTCGCAGGAAACTTCGACCAAAACCCGGGGTTCGCATCATTCGTCTCACGCCGGCTCACAGATCCATCAAAGAACACCATCGGCTGGCTCGTCCCAGGCTCAAAGAACAACCGCTCCTCCCGCTCCGACCCATGCCGCTCGTAGGTATCAAACATGTACACCTTCGACGACGGGAACACCACCTCCGTCAACCGCCGGCTCGTCACATAGTTATTCCCACGAGTAAAGCTCTGCCATGAAACATTGTTCTGACTGACGGGAAACAAAGAACCTTTCCTCACATCCACCGACCCAGCAACCACAGCACTCTCATACGAACTCTCATACTTACGCCGGATCAACCCAGTCGTAAACTCTCCCACAGGTGTCTCGGTCCGTTCAACCTGCTCCGAATCCTCAGGACACGCCGCCACCGGCTCCTCAGGATTGCCCGACAAGTAATCCAAAAGAACCAAATGCGTAAACCAAAGATGTGGGTACCAAAAATTATCAGCCGTCGCAGAATCGTGCCCGCTCCGCTCCCGAATAATATGCAACGCCTGATTTCGCACGGCGAGCTTGTCATCAGCCGCTATTTCCAAATCCGAGTATCGCGTCTTCTGAGTCGCCCCACCCTTCCACGAAAACGCCGGCAATATCCCCCGCTCATCATCCGCGTACATCGTCGCCGCCAAACCCATCTGCCGAAGATTCGCCCCGCACACAATCGCACGCGAAGACGCCCGAGCAGAACCCAAAGCAGGCAGCAACAACCCAATCAAAACAGCAATAATCGCGATCACCACAAGCAACTCGATCAGCGTAAACCCCCCACCCACTGCCGGCTCCAACCGCACAGGCCGCACTCTTGTTCTGCGATCTTCAATCACAAGCAACCATCCAGTCGTCCCAACCAAACTCACGACACCACAATTACCACCAACGCCAGCACCGTAATTATTCCGGCACACCCAACAGATACCCACGCCTTCTTCCGCTCACTCACCCAAGCACGCCGCAACGCCCGCACACTCCGCCCCAGCTCATCAATTCGCTTCACCGCATCAAGCCCTTCCTCTCCGCTCGGACCATCAGCCCCGTCGATCTTCCGCCGCCCACCAGATTCACGCCCCCGGCTATCCTGAGCCGCAAGCGGGATCGCCGCAGGACCAGACACCAACTCCGCCCCCGCCGGTGGCTCGGCACGCAACGCAAGAATCTCAACACTCGCCATCCCAGGCAGCGGCCGCGAAGGCCCAAGCCCAAGATGCTGCCGGTCCCGATCCGCCGAGAAAGGCTCCTGACAAGTCCCACATGCAAACGCATCGCCCTCAACCTCATTCCCACAGTTATGACACACACCAAGCATCTGCGCCACCCCGGGCGTGTGCTTAGCAAGCATCCAAAACTGCCGAGTGCTCGGCCCACGCAATACAGAGTTCCCCTCAATCCCCCCGCTCTCGACCAGCCGTTTAATCGTCGAATAGTTACACCCGGGCCGGTACGGCATAGATTCGTCCCGCACAAACCAAGGCCCCATCTCGTTCTGCGACGCCTGCCGGCTCAACGGATCAAACCGAGCACTGCACCGCTGGCACCGCCCAGAATCCGCAGTCAACCCACCACAAAACGGGCAGATCAAACTCCGAAGCTTCGGGCTCGCCAGCCCCCCGTGCACGCCCCCCCATTGCCCATCGCCCGCAATCTCCATCGCCCGGCGCATAGAGTCCTCCCGCCGGCTTGTACCAGGCTGTCCGGAATGATTTACGACCGTTGTACTCATAGAACTGTTCATTTCTCAAAAGGGTCACACAATGCCGATACTCACATCGGCCATTCTCTGTACGCACCGACTGCCAAAAGGTTGACCCCCCCCCATTTCCCAAGATCGAATCATCATGCCAACACACCACCCAAACCACCCCCACTCTACACGGAATCGTCGATTCCTGCTCAATCTTTCTGCACTCGGCCTCTCAACGCTGGTACTGAACTTCTCAGGATGCTCCGCTCCGAATTCTGCCACCAAGCCCGCCAATTCCAGTCAACCGATCGCAGCAATGGTCAACAGCCAGCCCATCACCAACGATGAACTCTGGCCGATCATGGCCGAGATCTCCGGCCAGCAAGCCCTCGAAGAAGTCGTCCTCACCAAGCTACTCGAAGAGGTTGCCCACGATTTTGATTGGGAGATCACCGAAGCCGATCTCCAACGAGAACTCGACAATCTCATATTCACAATCAATCAATCCGCCGCCCCCCAGAGCACCCCGCTGCTGATCGAAACCATCCGCCGCCGCCGCGGGCTCGGCCCAGCAAGATTCGACGCCCTCCTCCGCCGCAACACCATCCTCCGCCGCCTGCTCCCAGCACCCGAAACCCCAGAGTTCAAAGATCTGGTCGGCCAAGAGTTCGGAAAGGCGATCCCCCTGCTGCCTGACGACCTCGCCCGTGAAGAAATTGAACAGATTAGACACCGATCCGAGTTGGTCGTTCAGCAACGCGAAATGGAAAAACTCGCCCGGTCGCTGCTTGATGGGCGAGAAGTTTTGGTGATGGATCGCTCGTTGAAATGGTCTGGGGAGTGACGCGATGTGTGCGCACAAAGACGGTGGTAATGTTCCACGTGGAACAATTGGAACACTGAATCTGTGGCTCGGGATTGCCGGGCATCTGGCTTTGTGGGCGGCGATGTATGCGGCAGGGGTGGCGATTATTTTGGGTGCGTTTTTGGGTCGGCCGGTTGGGGGGTTGGGGATTTTGTATGTCGTGCTTTGTGCGCATTCTGGGTATATTTTTGATCGGGTGAAGTTTCGGGATGCGGATCTGGATCCGGCGGATCTGATGGCCGACCCCGGGCGGCATGTGTTTTTGAGGCGGTCGGCCAAGTGGCTGCGGGTGCTGATGATTGCGGAATGGATTGGGGCGGCGGCGGTTGGGGTTGTGGTGTCCCCGGTGTTGGGGGGTGTGGTTTTGGGCGGGGTTATTGCGGGGTATGTGTATTCTGGGTGGCGGCCTGGGAAGGGGAAACGGCTTAAGGATTTAGCAGGTCTTAAGGCTTTACTGGTGGCGTGTGCGGTGGTTGGTCTTGGGCTTGCGGCGGTGGTTGGGCCTGAGATTGGGTGGAATGTTGGGGCGTTGTTGAAGTTGGTTGGGGAGTTGCCTTGGGTGGTTTTGGGTGGGGTTTGGCTGATTGTGTGCGGTGATGCGGTGGTGTGTGATTTGGATGATTTGACAAGTGATGGCGTGTTTTCAACACGGAGTTTTCCTGTGCTGATGGGGGCGCGGCGGGCGGGGGTTGTTGCGGCGGGGTTGCTTGTTGTTGGGGGGATGATGGTGGCGTTTGGTCGGGGAGGGGGCGGGGAAGGGTTTGATGTATCGCGTGTGATGTTTTCGGGGATGATTGCTTTGAGCGGGGTTGGGATCATGCGGCTTGAGAAGAGGCGAGACTGGATTGATGGGCGGATGTTGTTGGTGGTTTTGATTGTAAGCATTCTCGGCAGATAACACTTGGTCTTGATTCCACTAGGAACAGGATTGACCAACACGGACTGTCCAACTTGATTTATCAAGCTGTGAGTCCGTTCATTGTCTATGACTGGCGTCGAGAATTATTTCATTAAATTAATATTTTTGTACAATTTCTCCATCTCTCTCTGTATTTTGTTATCCACATTCTTTACATGAAGCACATTCAAACGACGGTTCATGATATTGTGCAACTGACTTCATGAGATAGCTGCGTTGGTTCTTTCTGAAATAATTTACAAAAGGGTTGATATGCAAAGGCAAATTATAAGTTTAATGTTTTTGGCAGGGTGTTGTGGATCGGTGTACGGGCAGTCGTTGTTTACGGATGCCACTGACAATGTCCATCTGCCCAACGGGTCGAATGTTATCAAGGTCGGGCATAAGTACGATGCGCCGGACGGGTGGATCGGCGGGCTTGCGGCAGCCGATTACGATAACGATGGATACATCGATATCTATGTACCAAACGACAAGGGTGTACAGGACAGGCTCTACAGGTTTAATCCGGTTACAGGGGTTTACGATGAAGTAGGTGGCTTGGTAGGGCTCACTGGCGAGACCAGTCTCAAGGTTTCTCCACTTCAGATCATCAGCGGCAAGCCGCGATCACGCTATGCGTTGTGGATCGATTACAACGGGGACAAGTTGCTCGATCTGTTTGTGGTTGGGGATAACTGGTACGAGCCTTACAGCGAAATTCTTGATATTTTAGATCCTCCCCAAGGCTTTATCTATAGCGCTGATAATGAGTTGCAGCGGCTAGCGATGCATCCACGGTTGTACCAGCAGGAGTCTGATGGAACATTTACTGATGTCACTGTAAAGGCGGGCTTTGCTCAGTTGAGAATTGATGACCTCGCCGATATTAATTCGGCACGGCCAGGCCCCCTTGAGGGCGGGGACAAATGGGGCTTTCAGGTTTCGCCTCCCTCGGCTGGTGATTTAGATGCCGATGGATATCCAGAAATTGTACTCGGGGCTATATCCCCGGCCGCATCTGGCAATGTAGGACCTGAGTTCCACCTCCTCGTAAATGAGCCGAGTTTGTCACTAGGAATGACGAGGCTATATGATGTGAGCCGAGGAGACTCTGACTTTATACGAGGCACGAACTTTCCTGCTGGTGCTGTCCCGTTAGTCGCACATCACCAGACCGTCATGGCCGATTTCACACGCAGCGGAATGCTTGATGTTTTTAACGCTCGCGATGTTTCTCTTGGCACTGGACAGAATCATCTTTGGAGCCGATCGCAACCGAACTCACTCTTCAGCGACATTTCGGTTGTTACGAATGGGTCTGAAGTATGCCCGGTAGACCCAGCGCAGAATACGCCTACCTATACAATCATGCCACCGTTCGGCGGCGATACTGATATGGGTGTCGCGCTCGGAGATTACGACAATGACGGGGATATCGATATGTACATTGCAAATATTCAAAATAATATTTCTAGTCCTGACTCGTTTCAACTTTTTTGCAATCCTGGGGCATTGACACCTGGTGTCGGGCGGAGTGCTCTCTACACAAATACTGGTTCTTCAGATATCTCTGGCCAGTGGGAGTTTTCGATGCGTGAGCATGGACATTCCGCGGGCATTGTGTCTGAAAGCGATGGAGATTGGGAATGGGGCACCACATTCTCTGATTTCAATCTTGATGGGTTCATGGATCTCGCAGTTACCAATGGGGGCGGTGGTTCTACTTGCAACGACTCTACAAAGTTCTACCAGAATATGGGCCTCGATCCACTCAATGCTGCGGGTGCGACATTTCAAAGTCAAGCTTGGGATTCTGTACCAGAACAAGACGTTGGATCTAGTTTGATTGGATTTGATTACGACCGAGATGGCGATGTTGATTTGTTGCAATCGACACGAGAAAAGGGGAAAGCACATTCGGAGACACAAACTTGTAGCTCACCAAACCCAAACCCAAGACTTCGGATGCGAGAGAACTCGACAGATCCAGTTGCAGGAAATCAATGGATCACCATCCGCCCTCGTGAGAACAGTCCGAATACGCATTCTATTGGTGCGTTGGTGACATTGTATAATCAGAATACAACAACGACCCCGCCCACTACTCCAAGCCGTGTGATTACAGCCGGGATCAGCATGGGTGGGCAGGAGCCTTATGAGGCGCACTTTGGTCTTGCTGTGCTTGATGCTGAGCAGGGTGATATGAGTGCAACTTTGATGGCTCGTATAAACTGGCTGGGTGATCGACCAGATACCCTCATCCCGGCGAGTGACTTGAGTTTCAATGCGGTCAACACCGTGAGTCCCTGCAGTGATGCTGATGTGGCTGCACCTTTCGGTGTTCTTGATGTGGCCGATATCGTGTGGTTCCAAGCCCTCTTTGCCGCGGGTGATCCTGCAGCAGATATTAATAGGGATGGGGATCTTTACTTCGATGACACCACTGCGTTTACGGCGCTGTTCATTGCTGGCTGCACATTCTAACCTAGGAACTCTGGTCAATGCTCGATAATATTTTTTGATCAGCGATCGCGACTTGCTTTATTTGGCGATACTCCATTTGGGGTATCGCCTTTTTTTCTGGTTGGTTTATAGGGCGGTGTACACTTCTCCGGATTTCATCACGAATGCCACCGACAGATAGGCGGATAGAACTTGCATGGGGTTTGGGGGGAGGCGATTAGGCCGGCGAATTTCCGGACTCTAGTTTGGCGGCGTTGATGCTTGCCGCTGGGGGGCGATGGGCTGTGTCAATCGAGTGTGTTGTTTTCGGGGATGGTTGTTGCAAGCGGGGTTGGGATCATGCGGCTTGAGAAGAGGCGAGACTGGATTGATGGGCGGATGCTGGTGGTGGTTTTGGTTGTGGTGTTGTTTTTGTGATCAGAAGAATCCTGACTGCGCCGGAGTTTGTGAGTCGGATCGCTTGGATTTCTAGCCGTGACAAAGACATGCAGGAGCCGAAGACGGCAGCTACATGGCACCCGGCACATCGGCACATGTCGTGGTTCTGGGCATGGTACCCGATAATGTTTGTTTTGCTGGTTTTACAGGTGTTTTAGCGGTCAATACTGGCCAATCCATGAAAGCTTTGGCCATATGCAATTGGTGGGATGTATTGGTATCCGATCTGGGTATTTCTTATGGAAGTTTTGCAAACACGCGGTATGCTGCGGGCTCATGCGTCGGATTGATTTGTTGTTCTGTTCATATGGGACTGTGTACGAAGCATGAGAACTTGATCTCGTAGGCCTCCTATTTCGCGGGAATATTTGGGGCCTGGCATGCGTTTCTTTATTTCCGCAAATCACATGGACAAGTTGAATGCCCGGGACGATCTCGGGTGAAGCAAGAAATCTTCAACACACTCAACTTCACACACACAAGGAAAAAACAATGACAACTCAACGAAACACACGACGCGGGCTTGGGCTCATCACAGCGGCGGCACTGACCACTCTTGGCACCTTGGGCTCTTCGGCGATTGCGGGCGGCGGGGGCGGCAACGATTGCGTGGTTCCGAACCTCACAAGCTTCCATACACTCGATACCGATCTTTTCTCTCTTCCGTGGAGTATTAAGGTGAACGGGACGACGGCCTATGGGAGTTTCTTCCGTGGCGTGATCGAGATCGTGGATATTGCGGACCCCGCTAACCCTGTCACACTGAACACTATTACAACTCCGGGACTGCGACAGACGAGCTATGACATTGAGATGAAGGGGCGGTATGGGTTTGTCCCGATCGCCGTTCGAGACGGTCCTATTCCTCCGAAGGGGCTTCGCGTGTTTGATCTGATCGACCCGGCGAACCCTGTCGAGGTCGGGATGATCCCGAACCTTCACTTTAATCAGCTCGAGATCCGAGGCGATCTCATGTACGCATTGGCCGGCGTGGACTTCGAGCCCACTCGAATCTACACGCTCGATATCAGCGATCCTACCAATCCGACGATCCTCGGATGGTCGCCCCTCCCGTTTCATGCACTCTCGCTGGGCGACGGGCTTGATGTTGCCAACGGCAAGGCGTATGTGGCGGGCTTTGCAGGCGGGCTGCATATCTATGACCTGAGCGACCCAACGGATCCGGCGCTGCTGAGCACATTTACAGGAATTGAGCTCCCGTTTGATGTCAAGGTCATCGGGGATCACGCCTTTGTCACCAGCACCAGAAACGGGGGCAACGGCAGCTTGTTTTCTGTTGATGTAAGCGACCCGACCTCGCCGGTGATTGATGATGTTTGGGGGAACTGGGAGCAGACAATGTCTCTGGAGGTTGAGGGCACTACGGGGTATGCCATAAAGATGGAAGGCAATGGGCTCGAGCGTATGCTCGTCTTTGATCTCAGTGATCCTCAGTCCATCCAGTTGATCGGCTCCTCAGAGACAATATATACCGGTCTCGATATCGTCAACGGCACGCTGTATGGGTTCGGCCCACAGCCGGTTGGCTTTGATACTGTGATCAAGATTGAGATGATGGATGTGAGCAACTCGTGCAATCCGTCGTGTGAGGCTGACCTCACTGGTGACGGGGTGCTTGACTTCTTTGATATCAGTTCATTCCTGCAGTCGTTTGGGAACGGCGATCCTGTTGCGGACTTTACGGGTGACGGGAGCTTTGACTTCTTTGATATTTCGTCGTTCCTGACTTCGTTCGGTACGGGCTGTCCTTGATAGCCGGGACGGAGTGGATGCATAATCACTATTCAGCCTCGGATGATCCGGGGTTGTTTTTTTATGGTGTTGGTATGGGGAGATCATGCAGGAGCCGCCCCCCATAGAGGGCACCTGCATGGCACCCGGCACCCGGCCATTGGTGGATTCTGAAGACACGGCTTGCCGAAGACGGTCAAGCCGTGGCACCCGTCGTGAGTCAATCCTTGCGGACTTGGCCGTTGGCCATTACGAATTGGATATTGAGGAGGGTGGAGATGTCGTCGAGTGGGTTTGTTGGGACGGCGATGATGTCGGCGTATTTGCCGGCTTCTAGGGTGCCGATTTGGTTTTCGGCGCCGATGAGTTTGGCGGCGTTGATTGTTGCGGAGATTAGGCAGTCTTCGTTGGACATGCCGGCTTGGTGCATGTAGATGAACTCTTGTGCGTTTGTGCCGTGGGCTCCTACGCCGACATCGGTGCCGAAGGCGATGTTGACTCCGGCTTTGTAGGCGCGTCCGAAGGATGCCTGGATGAGCGGTCCGACTGCGGCGGCTTTCTTTTGGACTGCTGGCGGGAAGTAGCCGTCTTCTTTGGCTTTTTCTTCGACGAACTTTCCGGCGTGGATTGTGGGGACGAGGTAGGCGTCGTTTTCTATGAAGAGGCGGATGGATTCTTTGTCTAGGTATGTGCCGTGTTCTATTGAGGCGACGCCTGCTCTGAGTGCGGCGTTGATGCCGTCGGTGCCGTGGGCGTGGGCGGCGACTTTGCGGCCCATCATGTGGGCGGCTTCGACGATGGATTCGAGTTCGTCGTCGAAGAACTGTTGATCGACTCCTGCGGCGGTTGGGGAGAGGACGCCGCCGGTGGCGGTGATTTTGATGAGGTCTACGCCTTGGCGGACTCTTGCGCGGACTGCTTTGCGGGCTTCGCTTGGGCCGTCGGCGGTTGCGAGATATGGGGCGAGTTCTGGGCGTAGTGCTGGGGAGAGTGAGTTTGTTGGGTCGCCGTGTCCGCCGGTGACGCTGACGGCTGGTCCTGAGACGAACATGCGTGGGCCTGGGACGATGCCTTGGTTGATTCGGTCGCGGAGTGCGAGTGCGACGGAGCCTGGGGAACCGACATTTCTGACTGAGGTGAATCCTGCTTCGATTGTTTTCTTTGCGTTTGCTACGCCGTCGATTGCGGCGTGGGCTTCGCCTTCTTGCATTCGGCTTCGCATGCGTTCTAGTGCTGGTTTGTTTTCGCCTGTGAGGTGTGTGTGGCAGTCGATGAGTCCTGGGAGGACGAAGGAATGTGAGAGGTCGATGAGTTCGACTTCTTCGTCTGTGGTTTCTACATCCATTGGGTTTGTGAAGCCGTCGGTGATGAAGACGATTTTGTCGTCGATGATGAGGATTGATTGGTTGGATTTGGGAGGTTGGCCGGGGACGGCTATGAGGGTGCCGCAGTGGATGAGGGTTGTTTTGGCGGTGGCTTGGGTTGGGAATAGTAATGCGGCTGTGAGTACGGCGATGGAGAAGAGCTTGTGATTCATTTGAGACCTCTGGGTGGGGGTATTGAGGTCTCATGATACCATAAAGCGAATGGGGTTGCCGGCTAGTTCATGCTGACTAGGGGCATCCGGCTGTAAAGGCGGTGAGGAAGGCGGCGATGTCGAAGAAGTCGAAGGTGCCGTCGTTGTTGAAGTCGATGGTGTTTGTGAGGAATGTGGAGATGTCGAAGAAATCGAGTGCGCCGTCTTGGTTGATGTCGGCGGGGCAGGGGAGTGGCCGGCCCCAGTGGATTCGGATTGAGCCGTCGGGGATGTGTGTGGTGACGAGGTCGATGTTGTCGTCGTTGTTGAAGTGGCCGAGGGCGAGGGCTTCTGTTGCTGGGGCGGGGAGGAGGGATTGGATGTTGTATCGCTGGGGTGCGGTCCTGACCCAGATTGCTTGGGAGTTTGGGTATTTGTCTGAGGCTGAGTCTACTGAGGCGAGGATGTCTGGGTAGTTGTCGGCGTTTATGTCCGCGATGTGTAGGTCTCGGTATGAAACGGTCATGCTGGCGATTAGTTTGATGAATGTGAGTTCGTTTAGATTTTGATCGAGGTATATGATTGTGATCCGGCCGTCTCTTGAGGCGTGGATGATGTCTGGGTTGCCGTCAAGGTCCATGTCTTGTGATTGGATCCAGTATGGGGGGAAGTGGGATTGGATTGGGGTGCTTGGCGATGGGGAGAAGGTGCCGTCTGTGTTGTTGATGTAGATGTGGAGGGTATCGAATTCTGCAACGATGATGTCTGGGTATGGATCGTTGTTTGCATTGATGAGTCCTGGGTACGGTGCGGAGTTTGGGACGGTTTGCGTTATGCCTGTGAGGAGGAGCGAGCCGTCGGGTTGGCCTTGGAAGAAGTGGAGTTCTCCGAGGGTTACATCGAAAGCGAGGACATCGGGGAGGGTGTCGTTGTTTAGATCTGTGGCGTGGAAAGAGATGTATCTGTTTGCATTGGGGTTTTGGTAGCCGGTTCTTGTTCCGAGGCTGCCGTCTGGGTTGATGGGGTGGACCATGATGTGCTGGCCTACGCCTGAGAGGATGAGTTCTTTGGAGCCGTTGTTTCCGAGGTCGATGACTGTGCTTTTGAGTGCACCGTTGACCTGGTTTATTTCTTGATTTGTTTGCTGGGGAAGATTGATCATTCGGCCTTTGCCGGTTCCTGTGACGAAGATTTCGTCGATTTGATCGTTGTCGAAATCGGCGGCGAGTGCGAATGTAGGATCTGGTTGTGCGGTGATCTTTGTTGAGCCGTAGCCGGCTTGGGCTTGGCTTGGGGAACTGACTCTGAATGAGGCTTGGCGGTTCTCGTTGAATAGATCGACAAAGTTTGATGAGATGAATGCGTGGTTGAGCCAGAGGATTTCGGGGTCGGGTTGGGCGTCGAGTTCTTGGGCGATCGCCTTTGGTGTCCAATCAACTATGTAGGTGGGACTGCTTTCATCCTTTGGTGGGGTGCCGGCATGGATTCTTGTCGTTGAGGCACCCGGGGAGAGGGGGTCGGATAGGAGTGATGTGATGTAGACGGCGGTTGGATCGGCGACGGATGTGTCTGGGCGTTGGAGGAGGATGCTGTCGGCACCTGATTGGTCTAGATCTTTGAGGATGCTGATGACTCGGTCTTGGGGGTCGGCTGGGAGGGTGTGGACCTGGGCCTGCTGGTTGATGAAGTTGGGGATGAGTTTGAGTTTTGATGAGGCTTCGTCGTAGATGACGAGATCGATGGCGGGGTCTGCGTCGAACTGGCCGAAGGACGGGTAGTTGAAGTTGAGGACATGATCTGCGATTGGGATATTTATGGTGATCGGTGCGCCGAGGGCGTCGGTGCTTGTGCCTGGGAAGAGGATGAAGGTTTGGGAGGTGGTGTCGAGGCAGAGGATGTCTGGGTGGGTGTCGCCGTTGTAGTCGCGAGGGGTGTAGAGGGCTGTTTGGGAGGCGAGCTGGGGGGCTGGGTAGGTTTGGTATTGGGTGGATGGTTCTCTGGAGGACCATCGGACGAGGATTGCGTTGTTGGTAGTGTTGAGGATGAGGTCTGGGATGTTGTCGTTGTCGAGATCGGCGTGGGTGGCTTTGATTCCGGCTTGGGCGTAGTCCCAGAAAGCCGGGAAGGTGTATTCGATGTTGAATGGGGATTCGGTTGTTGAGTGTGTGACGAGTTCGTTGTCCATCCAGTCGATGGTGATGAGGTCTGCGTTGTAGTCGCGGTGGATGAGATCTGGCCAGCCGTTGTTGTCGAGGTCTGCGGCGGTGGTCCAGGCGTGTGATGTGATTGAGGGCGTGAGTCCGAGCGGGCCGTAGAGGGTGTAGGAGATGGAGCCGTTTGGTTGGAGTGATGAGAGTGCGTAGGCGTGGATGCGGCCGAGGATTAGATCATCGATGGAGTCGTTGTTGAGGTCGAGGAGGTCGGTGACTTTGTTTGCGTTTGTGTCGAAGTCAACATCAAAGAGGACACCTCTAAACTGGAGGACGCCAGCGTCGAAGTACTCGGTGTACTGGGACTGGCTTGAGGTGATGTCTTTGTGGTCCGCCAATGCGGGGCTGATTAGCAATAGGGGGATGACGAGTTTGTTGATATTCATTGGGTCAGCCTTTGAGCCTGTATGATAAATTGAAACAGAATTTTATTCTATATATCATAAATCATTTGCCGTTTAATGCAAGTGGAATACGGGCTATGGAGGCGAATTGTGTGAGGAATGCCCGGGGTCTGCATAACCAAAGAGGAGCTGGTATTGAGTCCAGCAGGATTCAATCTTTGGGTGTGTCGTCGTGAATCTGTTGCTGGATTTGGGTGCGGACGAAGATGATTGTTGCGGGTCCTGCTGGGGAGGGGATGCTTGCGACTCCTTGGAGGCCCGGGTCTGCGCGGATGATTTGGAGTGTTTGGGCGACCTCTTGATCGCCGGGGTATCTGTGGATGAGTGGGCGGCCTTGTTCGTCGGCGACTCCTGGCTCGACGGCGACGATGAGATGTGCTTTGGCGATGTGCTGGATGTGATCTTCTGGGTTTGCGAGGAAGGAGCCGTGGCTGAAGTTCCATCGGCCGTGGCCTTCGCGGAGGATGAGGTATGCGAGGGTGTCTTTGTTGGCGTAGCCTGAGGTTGTGAGGTAAGTATGGATTTGTCCGCGTTTGCCGCTGGCTTTGAGGGCTTCGTCGGCAATGGGGCGTGCGTCGATCAGGGCTTGGGCGATGGCGAGGGTCATGGCGTCGGAGGCGGCGGGTTTGAATCCGATCCGGCTTGTGGGGGTGATGGCGCCGGGTGTTGTCCGCGGGAAGTCGAATGCGGCGATGGACCAGATGATGATGGTGGTGGCGAGGAGGAGCTGGGCGGCGCGGCGGGGTTTGGTGATGGTGTTTGGGCTGCTGGTGAGCATATGCCGCAGGCCCATCATCGCGATGATTAGAAGGAGTACTGAGAACACGAGGGCGAAATACGGGTTCTTGGTCGCGTTTGTTGCGGGGATCAGGAGGCAGCCGATTGATACGATCCAGAGTTGGATGATGTAGTTTTTGAGTGCGCTCTGGCGGGAGAGCAGGATTGAGAGTGTGCCTGCGGCTGCGAGGATCAGGAGTGGGAGGAGTTGGCGTCCGAAGACGAGGATGCCGCCTGGTCCTGTGAGGAAGTATTCGATGTTTTCGAATCCTGTGAGCTGACGGTCCCAGTGTTTTGCTCGGTCGCCGAAGGTGTTTTCCCAAAAGTAGTTGAAGTAGATGTGCCCGAAGCGGTAGTAATGGATGCTGGCGACCAGAGCGGTGGTCGATGCGGTTATCACGATATTGATGAAAAGGTCACGCCACTTTGAATCGGGGTTTTTGCGGCAGAGGTAGATCTCGCGGAGGGTCATGGCCATCCCGCCGATGCCGATGTAGACGATGGTGGCGGCGAAGATTGTGGGTTTGGCGAGGAGGGCTATTCCGGCGAGGGCGCCGGCGATGACGGCGGCTTTGCGGGCGCGGGGCGAGGCGTTGATGCGGAGGACGGCGAGGATCGCGGCGGCGGTGGCGAATGCGGCTGCGAAGTCTGGGCGGAAGTCGGTGATGGCGTGGCCCATCATCGGGAGACAGAGTGCGACGATCCAGCACATGACCTTCACACGGAGCGTTGCGCCGGGCGTGAGCCAGTCGATGATGGAGAGCATTGCGAGGACGAGCAGGCCGTTGATGACATAGATTGACCAGGGATCGGGTCCAAAGAATGTGAATCCTAGTGTTGCGGCAAGAACACCCCAGGGTGCCCACATGATTTGATTCCAGAAGCTGTCGAGCAGGGCGAGCATGCCGCCTTGTCGGAGAATTTCGAGTCTTGCTAGGCCGTTGATGTGATAGACGACATCGTCATACTGTTGGATTGCTGATAGGCGGCCAAAGGCGATTGATTGTTGTATTTGTAGTAGTGTGAAGACAGCGGTGAGTGCGAGGTTTATTGGTAATCGGGACCGGATCGATCCTGTTGATTCATCGGAGTTGTAGAAGGAGTCAAAGATGCTCATGCTTTGGGCTTCTTTCGCGTGGCCAGAGTTTGAATATTTCGTATACGACTCGGTTTAGCGGGCGATTTCGATTGCTCTGGTTTCGCGGAGGACTGTGACTCTGATTTCGCCGGGGAAGGTCATTTCGTTTGAGACTCGTTTGGCGATTTCGTGGGCGGCGAGGTAGGCCTCGTCGTCGGAGACTCGGTCGGCGTCGATCATGACGCGGATCTCTCGGCCGGCTTGGACGGCGAAGGCTTCGGTGACGCCGGGCTGGGTTCTTGCGATGTCTTCGAGGTCGTGGAGGCGTTGGATGTAGCGTTCCATTGATTCTCGGCGTGCGCCTGGTCTTGCGGCGGAGACGGCGTCGGCGGCCATGATGATTGGGGTGTAGAGGGTTGTTGCGGGGATGTCTGCGTGGTGGCCACCGATGGCGTTGAGGACTGCTTCGTCTTTTTCGCCGTACTGGGCGGCGAAGTCCATACCGATCTTTGGGTGTCCGCCTTCGGCTTCGTGGTCCATTGCTTTGCCGATGTCGTGGAGGAATCCGGCACGGCGTGCGAGGCGGCCGTCGAGGCCGAGTTGGTCTGCGATGATTTGTGAGAGGTAGGCGACTTCGATGGAGTGTTTGAGGACATTTTGGCCGTAGGAGGTGCGGTAGGTGAGTTTGCCCATGGCTTCGATGACCTTGGGGTGGATGCCTTTGAGTTTGAGCTCTTGGGCGGCGTCTTTGCCGGCTTTGATGACTTTTTCGTTGATTTCGGAGCGTACTTTTTCGGTGACTTCTTCGATGCGGGAGGGGTGCATTCGTCCGTCGGCGATGAGGCGTTCGAGTGCTTGAACGGCTACTGCTTGTCGGACCTTGTCGAAACAGGAGACGACGATGACTCCGGGGGTGTCGTCGACGATGATGTCTGCGCCGGTGGCTTTTTCGAAGGCGCGGATGTTTCGTCCTTCGCGGCCGATGATTCGGCCTTTCATGTCATCGCTTGGGATGGCGACGGTGCGGACGGTGGCTTCTGAGGCGTGTTCGTTTGCGTAACGCTGGATGGCGTTGATGAGGATTTCTCTGGCCTCGTCTTTGGCGTTGTCCTCGGCGTCTTCGATGATTTCTCGGGTGACTTTGCCCATCTCTCCTCTGGCTTTGTCGGACACGCGTTCGAGGAGGAGTTCTTTGGCCTGGGCGGCATCGAGCTGTGCGACGCGTTCGAGCTCGTGTTCTTGTTTTTCGAGGAGTTCGTCGAGTTTGGCGTTTCGTTCTTCGAGAATGGCTTTGCGGTCTTCGAGTTTTTCGGCTCTGGACTCGAGGGTTTGCTCTTTGGTGGAGAGGGTTTCGTCTTTGCGGTCTACGAGGTCTTCGCGTTTGGCGAGGCGGCGTTCTGACTCTCGCTGGTCTGAACGGGCAGCTTCGAGCTCTTTGTCGGCCTCTTCTTTGCGTGTGAGGGCTTTGCGTTCGGCCTCAATGAGGATTTTTTCTGCTGCTGATTTGGCGTCGTCCTCGGCTCGTTTGGTGAGGTGAGAGGATTCGGATTTGAGTGCGTGGAGTTTTTTGGAGGCGATGAGGGGGGCTAGGAAGAAACCGATCACTGCACCGGCGACGACGGCAACGATGGCGATGATGATGAGGGTGGGGAGATTTGAGGCGGAATCTGATTGCGCGAGGGTCTGGAGAGAGGTTAGATTATCCACGGGCGGCTCCGTGCCGGGATCGAGTTGCGGCCATCATTGGCCATGTGGAGAGCAGCTCGGGTTCGGCGGTCGGGCGCGTCTGGGCTTTTAATTAGTCGGTCTGGGGGTATCTATCTTGTAACTGGCTTATGTTCAGGTGTTTGCATGGTCGTTTGTTAGAAATTGGGAGTTTTTATTGTTTTTGGAGACTGTTCACTGGGGAAAATTCATTATGAGAGACACTTGAGTTGGCAAACTGTACTGAACGGAACCCGCAAGGGTTGCCGATGATCTTGATGGATACCTGACTGGGCCGACTATTGGGGCTCAAACGGGCGGTTTTGGGTATGTTTGAGTCGAGTCGGGTGTCCGGCTCGACGACTATGTCTATCTTAGCAAGTTCTTTGGTGCTCGGGGCGAACTCTTCGGGCTCAAAAACATAGAATAGAGACCCACAGGCTCCATTGGAGAAAGCAGATATGCAGTTGAATCGATCAAAGCGACGGATAACAGGGACTCGGACATTGGCGTTTGCGGTGGCCGCGGGGCTTTCGATTGCCATGGTCAGCGGGGCTGGTGGGTGCAAGGAACGCAAGCGGATGGGTGGGCTGCAGGCTCGATTCCAGGCGAAGAAGCTGGCTCATACTGTCGAGATCGAGGGGATCCCGATGACGATTGGGCAGTTTACAGCTGTGGATATTGAGAACCCGAGCGGGGATATTGAGATCCGGTCGCACTCTAAGCATGAGAAGGCTTATGTGGAGTTTAAGGTTCGCAAGGAGCAGTGGCTCCGGTTCCGGATGGCCAAGCAGGGGATCGAGTTTGATGCTGTTGGCGATTACTTTACTGCTGAATATATTGTGCCTGATGGTTCATTGAACCAGGTTGGCACCTTGATGATCCGGCCGACTGATTTGTCTATTGAGGGGTTCCGGCCTCCGATTGATGTGCTGATTTCTATCCCGCGTTGCGATGGTGCGAAGGTTTCGACGAGCAATGGCCGGATTATGATTACCGGTGTGACCGGAACAATTGAGGTTCGGAACGGGGATGAGTTTACCAAGGGCGGGGATGTCATTATCCGGACGGGCGAGAACCCAGTCGAGGAAGTCATGGCGTACACGAGCAAGGGTGATGTTCACTTTATTGCGTCGCCTTCGAACACGGGTGTGTTTGAGTTGTCTGCACCGCGTGGGAGCGCTTTGTTCTCATCGAAGTTTGGATGGGTGGATCACTCGATGCCGAGCCGGGGGCATTGGACAGGGATCTGGAATGACGGGACCAATGCGATCTCGTTGCATTCTGAGAACGGTGACGCCCAGGTGTTTGTAACTGAACAGCCTCAGTTCTATCGTCCTTGATTTAGAACACATGATTAAGTGTGAGACACCCGCCGATGGCGGGTGTTTTTTTAGGCACAAATAAAGCGGGCATTGAGCCCGCTTTGGAGTGGAGTTTCGCTTTGAACTTCAAGCTGCTTTGCGGGCTTGGGTTTGCGAATCGCGGATGAAGCGGTCGATCTGAGTGACAACAAAGTGCTTGTGATCTGTGGACTGGGAGAAGTCGAAGGCGAGCCCGGCGTAGGTGTTCTGCTGCGAATCGATATGTGTGTGGGCCATTCTGGCGACCATGACTAATGGGGCTGGGACCGCGGGGAGTAGGTTGACTGAGAGCCAGAAGAGGTGGACCGAATCGAGTGCGGCTCTGTTTTCTTTGTCTACAACGAGGCCAACGCCTCCGCCACCGATGTTTGCGAGTCTGGCTTCGAATCTTGGGCCGACTTCGGGGAGCATTTGCGGGTCGAAACCTGGTGAGGCGGTGGTGCCTTGCTCTCTGAGTTGCTCGATCATCATGCGGCTTGCGATTTCGACGGGTCCTGCGGAGGCGTGGTTGAGGAGGGGCCAGACATTGACGGTTGGGAGGTCAACGCGTGCGGTGGAAGTGCGATCGAAGTTTCGGCGCATGCATCGTTCAACTTTTTCTGGCATGTAAACCTTGAGAACTTTGAAGGGGCCGTTGCCTGAGCGTTGCTTGGAGCTTGAGATTGATTTGGTGTGGAACATCCAGCGGTTTTGGCCGACGGAGATGATCCCGATGAGGGGGGTTTCTGGCTCGATATGGAAGGAGAGCCCCATGGACCCCGGGTGTTCTAGGGTGATGGTGTCGTCGTCGTAATCTAGGAGGCGGACGCGCCAGACGAGGTTCTTTGAATCATCGCCTTGTGTATCGGATTTGTTGTTGACTGTAAACTCGAGTCCACCGCCTCGGGAGCGGATTTTTTCGAGTGATTGACGCCAACGGTCTGTCCTTGATCTGTTTGCGGGCATGATGATCGCCTTTCCATCTTTCGATAAAGGATTCGTCGGGCTGTTTTTGCTTTGGGTTGATCAAAACCAGAACGAATGGCGATGAGAGGTGTTATCGGAGGTCTTTGATGAGTTCTTGTGCGTTTTCGATAAACCCGGAATGCGTTGGCTTTTGGAGAGGGGTTGCGAAGTGGTGGGTGTAAAGAAGATCGGCGGCCTTGATCACTGGCGAGATCTGCGAGGAGTCTGGTATCGTTAATGTGTTGATATGCGTGCGGAGAGGGAGGCCTTGGGGACATGGACTGCCTGCGGTCGCCAGTCGGGTGTGGATGAGTTTGGTGAGTTGATCTGAGGTGTACTGGGCGTGACAACGGGTGCGGCGATTGGTGTTGAGCGTTAAGAGGCGATTGAGTCTTGCTTTGATAGTGGCGACAACTGGGAGTTTAACCAGAAATAGGAGGGCGAGCCCGGAGATCATGGTGGCGACGAAGACTGAACCCGCGGTGATGAGTGCTTTTTTGAGGAGTTGCGATCGGCCTGTCGCGATTCTGTCTTGTAGATTGATTGCGAATTCTCCGAGCCCGAAGTCTGAGTCCATATCGCCGAAGACTGTTGTGCGGGAGTCTGAGTCGTAACCAACTACGGCGGTGACCCAGGCGTGCTCGATTGCTTCGTAGAACTTTGAGATTGTGTAGAAGAATGAGGGTTCGGGCTCGTGGATTGCGTGGAAGTCTGACTGTGGAGTGCCGTCGAAGGTGCGCCAAAAGTCTGGGGCGACCATGGCCTCGACCCATGCGTGGGCGTTTGACTCTCGGACGGTGTAGTAGCTTGTGACATCGTTGAACTCTGCGGCGACATATCCTGTGATGACGCGTGCGGGGATTCCTGTCGATCTTGTGAGCAGTGTAAGAGATGAGGCGTAGTACTCACAATGGCCCTTTCTATGATCGAAGAGGAACCATTCTGTTGCATCGCGGCTTGAGGGGACGGGCTCGGATACGAGGGTGTATTCGAACTGAGTTCTGAGATGAGTTTCTAGGGCTCTTACTGCCATTCGGTCTTGAATTAGGGGGCGGGTTTTTGGGTCTGGGTCGATTCCTGCGTTTGTGAGGATTTGGGCTGCGAGTGCCGTGATTTGGGGGGTGACACCGTTCTGGTTTACTAGAGGGCGTTGGTAGGACTCTGGGAGTATGAGCGATTCGAGTTCTGGGTTTGATGTTCGGATGCGGTATGAGTTGATTGGCTGGTTTGCCAGGAGGATCATTCTTGTGTCGTGATCAATACCGACTCGTGACTGGGTGCTTGTAACTTTGAGTTCGAGTGGTTTCCATGGGGTGAAGAGGTAGCCGTAGTTTTGATCTTGGCGATCGAATGTGATATGGTATTCATGCGACCAGTTGGCGCGTGACAAATCTTGGGCGATGGGGACTGCTTGGTCATTTTCGATAATGCGTGTGCGGAAGGTTGTGGGGATGCTTTGGTCTTGATGGGCGATCCAACTGCCGTTGCGGTATTGCGTGAGTACTGATCCACGGAGATAGATGGCGCGTGAGTTTGTGCCTCCGACTGGTATGTCGTTGCGGTCTTGGATGGTCATTCTGAGTACTGGGATCGGGGAATCTGTGATTCGCCCTGGGCGTCCGAGGTGGACATCTTCGTTGAATCCTGCGGTGAGAACTTCTCCTGCGCCCCCCCACTGTCCGAGTGCGTTGTTTCCGAGCGATCTTGGCATGACAAGAAAGATGAGGAGGGCAACGATTGTACAGATAAATCCTGTGATCGTTTGCATTGACCGGAGGTCAACCGATGCGATGGGTGCGAATGGGCTTGACTGGCTTTGTCTTTGTGCGAGTGCGTACAACCGGAAAAGCATCATGGTTCGTATGAAGATGAACCCCATGATGAAGACACCGAATCCTACAGGCATGGAGTTGGAGGTGAGTGCCGCTGCGATGATGAGCGCGAGGGAGAGGACGAGTATTTGGCCGTGATCTCTTGGGGTTCTGAGATCGAAGAGTTTGAGGATCATGAGGAGGAGTGAGAAGAAGGCGAATGAGCTGACCGAGAAGTTGCCTCGGAGAGCGTTTGTGAGCCCTAGGGCTACGACTACGGCGAGGAGTGCGTTGATCGCGATTCTGGAGATTGATGATGGGCCTTGGGCGGCGTACCAGTATCCGATGATTGAGCCTACCAAACCGATGATAAGGAACGATGGGCTGATGTCTGCGAGGGCGAATAGGGCGATGGCACCGAGCATGGTTAATAGCATTGATCGCTGGTAGATCTTTACGAGACGGGGAACCGGATTGGAAGGGGGGGTGGTCATTGGCTTGGCGTGGTTGCGAAATCTTCGGCGTAAAGGGTTGCGGGGGTTGCGGTGTTTGATTTTGAGTACCCGATGGTGATCAGTCTGTCATTACGGAGAGTTGTTGGTTGGGATTGCTGGGCGGATGTTGGTCTTGTGAGGAATGCGAGGGTGCGTGCGCATCGGCTGATGTGGGCCTGGCCTGTGGATGGGGCGATTGAGGTTGCGGCCCATGGGATCGAGAGGGCTACTCGGGTGTGGGATGGCGCGGATTTGAGAATGGAGTAGGTTAGCGAGATTGCGTGCTCAAAGAGATCTTCAGAAACTTGATCTCCGGGTGCGACGAGTTGGATGGCGAGCTGATCTGTTGCTGGCTCTGGGTATTCTGTGACGAGAAGGGTGTTTGTGCGTGCGGATTGTTTCCAGGCGATGTTGCGTAGGGGGTCGCCGGGTTGGTACTGGCGGAGGGCGAAGTAGTCGAGGCCGCTGCCTCTGCGGTTGAGGGAGCGGGATGCGGATTCGTCGGTGGCGGTAAGGCGGTCGAGGCTGGATTGATCTACGGGGATTGATCTGGGGAGGACGAGGGCTTGGCGGGGGATGTTGAAGTCGATTGACTTGGTGAAGAGGCCGAAGGGGAAGCGGGAACGGATTCTGATTCTTGAGAGGGTGAGCAAGCCCCGGGCTTCTGGGGTCACTTGGGAGTGTGTTTTTGAGTGGGTCTTTGGGCGGATGTGGAGAGCGATGGCGGGGATTGAGTTGGGGGAAGCGGGGACCGGGGCGTCGAGTTCGATGATTTCGAGAGCAAAGTTTGGGTAGAGACGAGAGGTGTTGTGGATGGTGTAGCAGGGTTCGAGGTTTGTGCCGAGCTCGGTTTGGTCGAGGGGGTGGGCGGTGAGTCTGATGGCGATGAGTGCGGTGCCGGTGATGATTCCCGAGACGATGAGTGCGGCGATGGAGAAGCCGAAGAGCCAGAATAGGAGGTTGTTTTGGCCGTTGATTGCGCCGAGTGCGAGGAAGAGGGTAACGAAGACGAAGAGGAATCCGGGTGGGGTGAGGGAGGAGGTGCGGTGGATGTGGGCGGTGCCGGGGAGGGTCGAATCGCGTCGTTGTTTTTTGCTTTGGCTTTTGGCTGTGGTGACGCTCGGGCTTTGCATGGAGAGTGGTACCGTCATTCGTGAGGAAAGTTTTACTTTGTTGGGTCGACACTGGCTGAGGTATCGTCATCCATCATGGGCTCTCTGGTGACGACGGTGAAGAGCATGAGCTGGCTGCCTCTGGGGAGGAATGTTTTGGAGCGGGCGGAGTATATTTCATCGCCTGTGACGCGGACGATGACGGCACCGCGGGGGGTGTTCGATGAGGGGATTGAGAACGCGAACTGGCCTTCTTCGTCGGTGATTGTCTTGGCGAGCTGCGCTGGGGCTTGGCCCCTGTTGCTTTCGTTGTAGAGTGTGACTTCGAGGCCTGGGATGCCCGGATGGTTGTTGATACGGTCGTCGGTGGTTTCGACGATAATTGGGCGACCTACGGTGCCCGGGATGATTTTTCCGCTGTAGCGGGTTGAGCCGCAGGCGGAGAGTGTGAGGAGGGTTGTCAGTAGAAGGATGGTTTTGGCGAGGTTCATTCGGCGTGCTCCGGGGTTCGCTGTATCTCTATGCGTATGGATTTGGTTACTGTTCCAGTGTGCCCAGGACTTCTTCTGGTTTTGGGAGGTCTTTGAGGTTTGCGAGTCCGAAGGTGTCGAGGAACCTTGGTGTGGTGCCGTAGAGCATTGGGCGTCCGAGGACTTCTGCTCTGCCGGTGATTTTGACCATTTGGCGGTCCATGAGTGCGCGGACGATGTCGCCGCAGGAGACGCCTCGGATGTTTTCGAGTTCGGCGCGGGTGACGGGCTGTCGGTAGGCGATGATTGATAAGGTTTCGAGTTGTGTTTTGGTGAGTCGTGTGCCTGCGCGGGCGCGGTGCATGGCGGCGACGACTGGGGCGAACTCTGGGAGGGTCATGATTCGGTAGCCGGCGGCGACTCGCTCGATGCGGTAGGAACGGTTTGTTGATTCGTACTCTTCGTTGAGGGCGTCGATGGCGGCTTCGAGGGAATCCTGGGTGATGGTGTCCGATTTGGATTCGAGGAGGTTGAGGGGGTCGATGATTGCTTGGGGCTTGAGGGGGCGGTCGGCGGTCATCAGGAGGGCTTCGAGTGCGGCTCTGGCGTGGGTGTCCATTGGAGTCGTTTTTTTGGGGGGTTCGGAGGTCGTTGGGGGATTTTCGGATTGTGTCGTAATGGTCGTCATGGGGGGATGGTATCACAGTTCTGGGGTGTTTGCGGGCAAATTCGGGCGTTCTGGGGTATGCTCGGTCCATGCAGCATTTGAATGAGCCATTGCCTAGTGATCAGTATCGGTATTCGGGGCTCAAAGAGTTGACCCAGCATGAGCTGCACCGGCGGCGGGAGCGGGTATTTTTGGTGCTTTCGGGGTTGTTTCTGGGTACGCTGGCGATGCTCAATATCCTTGGTATTACACGGTTTATCAAGCTCTTTGAGATGGACTTTGATACAGCGACGGCTGGGACGACGGTGTTTGCGGTGGCGATTGGGGTGCTGCCTTACCCGTTGACATTTTTGTGTACTGATTTTATTTCGGAGTTGTATGGGCGAAGGCGGGCCAATGCGGTGGTTTGGGTTGGTCTGATTTTGAATCTGTGGGTGATGTTTATTTTGTGGGTTGGGGGGGCAATGCCTGGGTTTGAGGCGGTTGGGGAGAATGGGGAGATGGTTGTTGATGCGGCTGGGCGGCTGCCTGTGTTTTATGAGGTTCGGACTTTGGCGTTTGGGGCGGTGGCGGCTTCGATGGTGGCGTACTTGATTGCGCAGCTTGTGGATGTGCAGGTGTTTCATTTTTGGAAGCGGCTGACGAAGGGGAAGCATCTTTGGTTACGGAATAATGGGTCGACGCTGGTGAGCCAGTTGGTTGATACGGTGGCGGTTATATTGATTACACATTTCTTTGCCAAGGCGCTGCCGATTGATCCTGATCAGGAGCTTTGGGTGCAGCTTTGGGTGTTTATTGGGACGGGGTATGCGTTCAAGCTGGTGGCGGCTTTGGTTGATACGGTGCCGTTTGTTATTGGGACGCGTTATCTGGTCCGGTATCTGCGGTTGTCTCCGACGGATGCTTGATAGTCTGGCGGTTTTTGCACAAGCACAAGATTGTGTGTCTGCACTGGTCGATGTGTATTTCATGCTGAATACGAACACTGGAACGGATGGGTACTGCATAGTGCTGGTTGATGACGAGCCTCATATCACACATATGGTGTCTCGGAAACTTGAGCAATGTGGGTACACGGTTCATACTGCGATGGATGGACAGCAGGGATTAGAAACGATCCTTGCTGTGAACCCTGACCTTGTGGTGACCGATTTGCAGATGCCTTATATGAGCGGGATCGAGCTCTCGGCGCGGTTGTGGGAATCCGATAAGACGAAGGACATTCCTGTGATCATGCTGACCGCTCGTGGGTTTGCGATCGAGGAGCAGGTAAGGGAGCTTGGGAATGTTCGGACGCTGCTGAGCAAGCCGTTCGGGACGAAGGCGTTGGTGGAGCTGATTAGTACGACACTGTCTTCGGATGGTGAGGCGAAGGGGCTCTGCGCGTGAAACTTGAACTTACTGATGCAAATGGGCCTGAGTCTCCGGCCGCTTTTTTGAAGCGTTGCAAGGAGCTTGGGTTTATTGAGTGGCGTGTGGATGTTAATGGGATGGCTGTGAGCGATCCACTATGCCCCGGGCCTTTGAAGCTGTGGTTGTGCAGCCGGGGGATTCGGGACCTTGTGGTTGAGTGTGCTGAGCAGTGGTCGATGGAAGATTCGCCGACGATGATTGAGGCGGCTCGTGGGATGCGGTTGTATCCATTTTTGATTGAGTATCATGGGCGGCGTACCGGGTTTACAGTGATGATTGCGTTCACTAAGGACATTTTATCTCTGCCAATTCTGAATGAGAATTTCGACGGGGATCCGCTGACTTTGTCATCTGTTACGCACTCGATTTCAGGGTTGATCCGGCCTTGGGACGAGCTTGAGAGCGAGATTGCCGAGCTGCTTGGATGGATGCATACGGATTTGAATGGGATGCGGGGTTCTCAATCGATGATTGATAGCTACGCGGACCAGTTGACGGAGTCTTACGAGACTGTGACAGCGCTGCATATGCTCGGCCGGGAGATGGGGAGTGTTGAAGATCCTGTTGCGTACATCAATCAGACGCTGGAGATGATCGGGGTGACGATTGGTTATGAATGGGTGGCGTTTCTTGTGAACACGGATGAGGGCGACGCGTTGCTGTCGGTGAAACACTTTCAGAACGGAGATCATCTGTTTGATGGCGACGAGCTCCGGGATGAGATTGAGAGTTTGCTCCGCAAAGAACCGATCGCCGTTTCAGATAAAACCGCGGTGTACCCTGCGGAGAATTTTTTCATTCGGCTCGACCCACAGGTCATGATTCACCCTGTGCAGGCCAACGGGAAGAAGTATGGGTGGCTGGTTGTTGGCGGCAAACAGGGTGATGATTCGTATGTGTCATCGCATGACACCAAGACGATTGACTCGATCGCGGGCATATTCTCGGCGTTCTTAGAGAACACCCGGCTTTATGAAGAGCAGCGGCGGACATTTGTGGGAACCGTGCGGGCATTGTCGGGGGCGATTGATGCGAAGGACCGTTACACGCGTGGGCATTCGGATCGCGTGGCGATGTTATCGCAGCAGCTTGCTCTTGCGATTGGGTATTCTGCTGAGGATGCTGAGCGTGTTCGCTTGTGCGGGATTCTTCATGATGTCGGCAAAATTGGGGTTCCTGAGTCGGTGCTGTGCAAGAACGGGCGTCTGACCGATGAAGAGTTTGAGATGATTAAACTGCACCCTGAGATTGGCGCGGAGATGCTTAAGGAGCTGCCTAGCTTGCATGATATTCTGCCTGGGGTAATGCATCATCACGAGCGATGGGATGGGAATGGGTACCCATCTAAGCTTGCTGGGGAAAGTATTCCTGAGTTTGGGCGGATTCTGGCATTGGCTGATACCTTTGATGCGATGAGTTCGAATCGTGCGTACCGGTCGGCGATGACTCGGGAGAAGGTGCTTGGGGAGATCGAGCGATGTTCTGGGACTCAGTTTGAGCCTCGGCTTGCCGAGGTGTTTTTAACGCTGGACTTTACGGCGTACGACGAGGCTGTGAAAGACCATGCGGCGCAGGATGTTCATCGCGATGCGGCATAGTTGGGAACGAAGTGGGTTGGGTGGATCCGGTAGCTGTTGAAAGCAGATCAATCGAGTTCATTGATTATTCAAATACCTGAACCCATGAATCATCGACTAAGGAGTATGTCCTAAGGTCCGGCCTGATGGCTGCGAGGCCTGCAACATCTGCTGCCGTGAGAGCTCTAGAAAAATATGCGACATGAGCGACGGAGCCTTCGAAACCATCATCGGGCGTGCTCGATGATCCGGTATAAAATCCTGCGCCCAAACGGAGTGGTTGTTCACCACCTTGCGATGCGAATCTGGTAGAAATACCATCGGTATTCGAGGCCTTTGCTGATTCTAGTACGCCATCAACATAGATACAGAGTCCCTTGGTTCCCCATGCCAGTGCGATGTGATACCAGGTCCCCGGGTTGACGATGTCTGTGGAAGTCATTGTGAAGTTTTCTCCCCCCCAGGAGTTGTCGTCATCGATGTATGCGGTGATCCCGTTTAAATATACAGACATATTTAATGAGGGGTTTCCGCCTGCTGTATAGTCCATTCCGATGAAGCTGTAGTTTTGATTTCGCTCGGTTCCTGCGGGGTTGATCCAGAGGGTGATTGTGCCATTTTTTTGTTTGAAGGACCAGTCCCAAGGTACTTCGATGTGGTCATTTGCATCATTGAAGAAAGGGACTGGGGCGCCTTCGTCGTTGATTGAATCGGCGGCAACGGTCGAGACGAGGTAGTCGCCGTGGTTATTCACTGAGAGTTGATCGAGTGCTTGGGATGGTAAGTTTGTCTCGTTGAGTGGCCAGTAAAATACTGCCTCGAGATTCTTTACTGTTTTTTTATAGTCGGCTTTACTGGAGAGGAGGTCGATTTGTGCCGCTGAAGTTACAGAGTTATTTGTTGATGATAGATTGAGGCGGTAGGTTGTGGTGTCTGGAGTGGGTAGAAGATCGGTATCCGCGTCTGTTACGGTTCCGGTGTAGACGGCGTCCTCCAGATTGAAAGGTTTGATTGTTGGGAAGATTGTTCCTGATTGTGCGGTGTCGGGCCAGATTGAATCGCTGGCGATTGTTTGGAGAGCCAACTCTGTGACATCCAAGAGCGACACATTGGACTCGGTCATTTCCGTGATGATTGCTTGGGTTGTGTTTGTTGCAGTGCGGAGCCTGACTCCGATGAGAACCATTGATACGATGGCCGCGACTGTGATGACGGTGACGAGGTATACAGATCCACGATTCGATGAGCTTGAATGGTTCATGGTATGGCTCATTGATTAGTTGCCTTGCTGGCCTTGCTGGCCGCCGGTTTGGGATGTTAATACAAACCCTAGATTGTCGGCTGCGTGGGAATGGAGAGACCGGGTATCGGCGAGGAGTACGCCGTCTTTGTATACTCTGACGATAATTTTTTTGAGCCCTGTGTAGCTTCCTGAAGTTGTTCCTGGATCGTTAACGAGTACATGTTTGACATCTACGGTGCGAGTCCATCCGTTGAGTGAACTGTTTGTGACGCCGTAGGACATCTTTGGGGGTGATGAGGACCAGCCGTGGTAGTCATCGATGTCGTCGAAGTTTGATCTTGTAAAGACTGAATCGTCTCCGTCAATGCCGATATCGTCTGGGCTTGCGGCGTTGCTGTCAAGGAATTGTTTTGTGGCAATTTCTTCTGCGAGTTCGCTGGCGAGGTTCGCTGCGACAAGGCGATCTGCCTGGAGAGCGGACGATCTGGAGAGTGGCCCAACGATCTGGAGCGTGGAAGCAAGAACAAAGGATATGAGTAGGATCGAGATCACAGTTTCGGCGAGGGTAATCGCCCTTCTTGACTGCTTGAGTATTTGCATCACTTCAACTCCGGTTTATCTGGGAGGGCGATGTGGAGTTCAAAGAAGTGCTGCAAGGTGTCATTGGCGACGACGACGATTTTTGCAGTTGTAGTATCGTTATTTTCCTGGACAAACTGGATAGAGAACGATGCGAGGTTGTCAATGAGGATTTCTTCTGCGCTCCCCTTTAACTGGCGGGCAAAGCTTTTAGAGGCGACAATGTACCTGTAATGGATTTCATCTGGATTCCCTTTTGCTCCAGAATCTTTGATGTTGAGCAGTAGCTTTCTTTCTGAGGCGTTTGAGGTATATTTGATCAATATTGCCTGGCGGAGATCGCTCCTGAACTGATTGAAAGCATCGATGACTCTTTGATCTTCAATTCCGGTTTGGGTTGCTGTCGGTATTGCCTTTGAGCTGACCATTACAGCGCCGCTGAGTCCCAGCAGAAGAACGGACATAATTGAGAGGCTGATGACGGTCTCGATGAGCGTAATTGCTCTCCGTGAATAACTCATTGCGGGTGTCTGGGGCATTATTTAACAACCCCCTTTATAGCGTCGAGTGTAACTTTTTTGACTTCTGTGATTGTGATCGTGTCGTTGGGGACAATCCCGAAGTCTGATACGCCATCAAAGAAAACGGCGGTTTCGATTTTGTCATTGAAGAGCCAGACTGTGAAGGCGGGGGAGATGTCACCGAAGGCGCTAATGATGGCGAACTGATCTGTGCCGAGACTTGTCCGATTGATACCTATAGAAAATGGATCTGAATCGAAGTCTCTTGAGAAGACTATTGCTTCGCGTTTGATGTCCGTTCCTTCGACGATGATATAGCTATTTTCGTCTGGGTAGAATCGTATTACATGTGCCTTTGATGAGGCGCGGGCAAGGAGTTGGGTCATTTCCACATCTGCGATGAGTGTACGCTTTGCTGCAGAAACGCGCCTGCCTGATCCGGCGTCGGCGAACTTGGGTACGGCGATGGCCGCGATGATACCTGTGATTGCAACGACTATGACCAACTCAATCATGGAGAATGCACGACGAGTTTTTTTAGTTGCGGCATTCATTGGATTCTCCAGAACCGGGAACGCCCCGACCTGCTTGTGCAGACCGGGGCGATAGAAAGCGTGGATGCATATAGCCTGATTCAATAGGCGTTGTACTGAACGCCCCGGACATCAAGCTCGGTGTCGGGCAGGTTCGCACTGACGGCACCGGTGGATTCGTTGTACACCCAGCCCTTTGCGGAGCCGCCTTGTGTTGCGACGATCCCGGTCAGGCCTTTGTTTGTGCCAACTTTGAGCTTTGGCAGTTCTCGGAGGTATGGTCCGCGGTAGTAAGTTGATGACTTTGTGGCGTTTGCGGTGCCGGCATCGTCGGTGTAGGTGGTCATTTTGGCTTCGAAGGTTGCGAATGCGGGGAGGGTGCCGCCGTGCTCGGCTTTATAGAGATCGACAGCACTGCGGAGGACTGCAAGGTCTGCGATGAGGCCTGAGTCTGCTGCGCCTGATGCACCTCGGCTCATGCGTGGGATGGCGATGGCGCCGATGATCCCGATGATGACGACCACGATGACGAGTTCGATGAGACTGAAGGCTCGACGGTTGGCCTTGGTTGTAGATACGAATGCTTGCATGCTGTTCTCCTTCACTTGCCTACGCAAGCGTTATTGTTTATTTTGGAGATCGGCTCAGTCTGTTGCCTGGTTCATCTTGAATGTTCCCATTGCGACACGATAAAGCTCAGCGTGCCGGTTATAACGACTGCAGTGTATTATTCAGTGATTGCTGGGAGTTTGAGCCAGTATTTTTGGTCTTTGAAGCCTATGAGAACCTTTCGTTGCTCGACACTAATTAGCCTATAACCGTCCGGGGTGATATCCCCTATTCGGTACAAGGTTGAGTTGAGTATTGCTCCTGAATGGCCTGAGTTGGAGGGCATTACCGCTGAAAGCACTGGGAGATTTGTAGGAATCTTGTGAGGGACTGGATCGACCGCGACATCTTGCTGGGACATTGGGCGATGGGCCGATCTTGTTCCTGGTTTGGGGGTCGGCTTGGTCAGAGGTGCGAACATTTTCTGAATTTCTTGGGCTTGATCGCCTTCTGAAACACCAGCCTTACTCAGCCGTTCATTCAGGATCTGGGTGACGGACCTGGTGACCGGCTTGATAATGCTTGCAACGATTGGCTCGTTGGGCATTGAATCAATTTGGTCTACACCTAAAGAGGCGGCTCCGGCACTGCTGGGCGCCAGGATCGCTTGGTCAATAACCAGTGATGCCCCTGCGATGACCATAAGCCCTAGAAATACTTTGCGTTCTGTAGTGAGTCCCATGTAGAAAGGATTCATTTCAGAAGTTTGAGATGCAAGTGTGTCGGTGGGAATATTTATTGGGTTGGTTGGTCGCTGGTGGGGATGTACCAGTTGAGACGAATATTGGAGCTGACGGATTCGGCTGTGGCGTTCTGGGAAACGATGGAGATTCCGACCACATGGATATCGGGCATAGTTGTGTGGAGTTCGTTGAGCCATTCTGAGACCGCTTGATAGGGAGCTTTGAGACGCATTGATATTGGCTGGATGGCTTCTTGGTTGAGAGTTGTTGGCGGTGATGGCTCGAACTGTTCGAGTTCTAGCGAGTGCTTTTCGGCGAGCGCGACGATCTGGACGGCGAGCTCGTTGATACTGTTTGGCTGGATGATCGAATCATGATCATCGAGGGCTAAGTTAAGATTTGCGATTTTACTGATCAGTCTGCCCCGATCCCTCTGGGCTGTGGAAAGATCTTCAGAGACCTGAGTGAGCTGGAGTTGCGAGGACTCGATGCCTGATTGATGGGAATCCCATGACGAGTAGACGGCATAAGTACTTCCGGCTGCGATGAGGAGAAAGAGAGTCATGCCTATGAGGTGGATTTGGATTGAGGAGAAGCCGTTGGTGTTGATTTTCATGGGGTAGTCCCCGCTGTTGGCTTGGCGATGATTTTCGCCCTGATGGTTGAGTTTATTGGGGAATCTGGTGCAGAGGATTGGCGACGGGATTCGAGCATGGTGATCTCGTCAAACAGGCTTGTGTCTTCGAGCACGACTAAGAACTCCCTTGCTTTTGAGAGCGACTGGGTATGGGCCTGTATGGCTATTAGAATCTGTGGCGATTGACCTGATGATTCAATTGAGGCGTCGAATGAATGGATTCGAACTTCTTGTCCTGTATATGAAGCTAAAAGATCCAGCAGGCTTGTCCATTGAATTCTAGATTGGGCGCGGATTTGTGATTGCGACGCAATCTGGAGCTCGATGAGTTCTTTATGGAGAGGGGGGATCGCGTCTTGGATCTGTTGAAGATCACTCACAAAGCGGGTGATGTGGTCGGAATCCGTCGGTTTGGCTGACCGAAACTGGATGCTAAGCATCCCGCAGGGCAACGCGATCACTAGCAGCACGGCGATCAGGGTAAATGACCACCGGCGGAGGGCCTGATCTTTACGGCGTGCGGTTACCCGGGATTGCGGGAGCAGATTCGGTGACGGAATCTTGTTTGATTGATGGTTCATGCAGCGGCTCCCAGCGCGAGGCCTGCGGCGATGTTGAGGCGGGGGGAGAGGGCGAGTTCGAATGGGCTGATGAATGACCCGAGTTGGAAAGTTTCGGATCTTGAAGCCGAGAGACGGATTGAGGGCATGCCTGTTCTCTGAGCGATTGCATGGGCGGTCTGGTCAAGATTGGAGAAGTAGCCCGAGCAAAGAACAACGCCGAAGGGGGCGAAGCGGTGCTGCTGGGAGACATAGGTGAGAGCCGTATCGAGCTGTTCAACTATTTGAGCGAGCATTGGTGTCAGCAGGGTCGAGATGATCCGATCGACCTTTGATTCCGGGCCTTTGGAAGGACTGGAGGGGTAGAGGAGATTGTTTATTGCATGGATGGGCATCGCGTGGTCATCGATGAGTTGGCGACGAATACGGGTGGCTCCGCATTCGATTTTGCGGGTATATACAGGGATACTTCCGAGCGTGATGATGGCCCATGAATGATCCCATCCGATTTCGACGATGCAGTGGATGGAGTCTTCGGTGAACTCCTCACACTCGGCAGCGGCTCGCGAGAGAGCGGTTTCAATTGGTTCGACACTGATGGGGATGAAACTAGCAGACTCAAAGGTATCAATGAGTTGATCGAGCGGCTCGGTCTCGCAGGCGACCGTGTAGTAGGGCGAGGGAAACTTGCTTGGCGGCTCCTTTGGTCGCTGGGTCCAGTACCCAATCTGGAGGTCCTCGGTTTTATGAGTGCCTGAGCGTTGGGCTTCGAGGAGCGCAAGCCGATTAATTGGGGCGCCTGAACCTTCGGGTGGGAGATCGAGGATATGAAAGGAGGCGAACTCTTTAGGGACTGCCAACGCAACAAGGTCACCTACGAACCCTCTTTGATACAGGGTATTGGAGAGCTTTTTAAGCTCTTCTGTTGAGGGGATCATCTCGCGGCGGCCTGTGCGTGGGATGGTGGCCACGGCCGATGGGATTGGATCACCTGAAGTGTTGAACTGGATAGCGCGGAACTCGTTGTAGTCGAGGTCGAGTCCGATGGGTGATGTTGTGTTTTTACGCATGTTATTGCCCCGCCGATGCTGTGAGATCAAAGAGGGGAAGGAACATGCTTACGGCTATGAAGCCGACCATAATGCCTAGGCCGATCATAATGAGGGGCTCGATGAGCGATGAGATGGATTTGATAACTGTTTCATTTTCTTCGTCTAGATAATCGGCGAGTTGGATCATTACTGGGCCCATGCGGCCTGATTGCTCGGCATTTTTGATTGCCTCAACGGCACTTGGGATAATGAGATCGTCGGTTGCGAACGCGATGGAGACGGGCTCGCCGATGGTGACAGCGTTTTCTGCTTTGGTGAGCAGGTCTTTGTAGAGCGAGTTGCTGACTGATCTTCGGGTGAGTTCGATGGATTCGAGGATGGGGACCTTTGATTCGATGAGCAGGCCTAGGACACGGAAAATCCGTGCGGTTTGGATCGAGCAGATGGTCTTTCCGAGCACAGGCACCTTGAGGAGGGCGACCTCTGCGGTTTGCTGGCCGTGATTTGAACGGAGCCAGTAGACGAATCCTGCGATGATTGAAATGAATCCGGGGATGATTGCCCACCAGTAGGATCTCATGATTGTAGAAATCATCATGAGGAACTTTGTGGTTGGGGGGAGGTCGGTGTCGAGTGATTCGAAGAGGCCGGCGAATCTTGGGAGGACGAGCCCGATCATCACGGTGAGGACGACCGCGGAGATTGCGGTCAGGAGTATTGGGTACATCATCGCGCCTGCGATGTTTGATCTGATCTTGGCTTCTTGGCGGAGGAGCTTTCCTACACGGATGAGCATGACATCGAGATTGCCGCCAGATTCGCCGGCGGCTGCGAGTGAGCAGAAAACCGGCCCGAAGACCTCGTGGCGTGCTTGCATAGCATCTGACAATGAGTCGCCTTCTTCGAGTCGACCCCTGAGTTCTTCGAGGATACTTTGCCAGCTTTCTGATTTGGCTTGGGTCTCGAGTGACTGGATTGCATCGACAAGGGGGGTTCCGGTGGTGACCAAAACCGAGAGTTCGCGAGCGAACTCTGAGACGATTTTCACTGAAACCTTTGCTTTTCCTTTGCCCTTTGCTTTGGAGTACCTGGCCTTCGAGGAGGATTCTCTATCGCCTGAGATTCTGGTAACCAGAAGATCCTTGCGGCGGAGTTTGTCTTCGGCTTCCGCTTGATCACCCGCATCGATGGTGCCGGTCTTTGGTGCGCCGGACTTTGTGTATGCTTCGTAGGAGAACTTCATGCGGCACTCCTTGATTGACTGGTTTCTATCTCTTCATCGACATCATCAACTTTAGTTACTGAGAGTATTTCTTCGAGACTGGTGTGATGGGCGATTGCAAGCTTGACGCCTTCTTCGCGGAGTGAGAGCTGATTTTGTGAGCTGAGCAGGGCGCGGACCTTGTGCTTTGGTGCCCCGGCGTAGATCAGGCGGCGGATTTCCGGGGTGACTTCCATGAACTCGTAGATGCCCATGCGGCCTTTGCACCCTGAGTCGTGGCAGGTTGCGCATCCGCTTCCTTTGCGGAAGGGGCGGCCGGACATATGGGAGAGGCCCGCATCTTCGAGAACTTGTTCGCTTGGGTAGTAGCTCGTCGAACAGCCCGGGCAGACTGTGCGTGCGAGGCGTTGGGCGACGACGCCGTTGAGGGCGGCGGAAAGGAGATATGGTTCGACATTCATGTCGGTCATGCGGGAGATGGCGCCCGGGGCGTCGTTGGTGTGGAGGGTTGCGAGCATCGAGTGGCCGGTGAGCGATGCTTGGATGGCAACGGAGGCGGTTTCTTCGTCACGAATTTCGCCGATCATGATGACATCGGGGTCTTGGCGAAGGATTGAACGGAGGGTGCGTGCAAAGTCGAGACCGATGGCCTCGTGTACCTGGACCTGGTTGACCATATCGAGTTGGTATTCTACAGGATCTTCGACCGTGACAATATTCGTTTCTGGTGAACGGAGTAGATCGAGTGCGGAGTAGAGGGTTGTGGTTTTGCCTGAGCCTGTGGGTCCGGTGACGAGGAGCATGCCGTGGGGGAGCTTGAGTGTCTTTTTGAATCGTTCGAGGAGTTCTGGGCGGAATCCGAGCTCTTCCATGCGGACATTGAGGTTGTTCTTGTCGAGGACACGGATCACGAGTTTTTCGCCTAGGAGTGTCGGGAGGCTCGATACACGGAGGTCGATTTCTCGGCCATCGGCGATGATTCGGACTCGTCCTTCTTGGGGGAGTCGTTTTTCGGAGATGTCCATCTTCCCGATGATTTTGACACGGGAAACGATTGCCGAGTGCATACCGATGGGCGAGTGCATGAGTTCGCGGAGTGTGCCGTCGATACGGTAACGGACTCTTGTGCCGCCCTTGTCGGGTTCGATGTGGATGTCGGAGGCGCCGTCTTTGACTGCGGTGAGCATGGCGACATTGACAAGGTTGACGATCGGCGAGCCATCGACCATTTGCGAGAGGTCGGTGGTCGGATCATCGTCGATGGCCTCGCGTTCGACGACTTCAACATCAGTTTCGGTGAGTGTTGTGAGAAACTCGTTGATATCCACATCGCCTGAGGAGTACTTACGGACATACTCGAGGATGTTGCTTTCAAAGGCGAGGACCGGGAGGATCTGCAGGCCGGTTCTGGCAGCGATCTGGTCTACGAGTGGCAGGTTTTGTGGTTCTGCCATGGCGACGGTGAGTCGGCCTTGGACACGGAACATGGGGAGCACTTTGAGGCGTTCGCATTGTTCTGCATCGAGAACTGCGAGAAGACTTGGATCAATCAATCCGTGACGAAGCTTGACGCCTTTGACACCTAGACATCTGGCCAGGGAGTGGAGCAGAACCGATTCAGAAACGGTGCCTGAGGATACCAGAAGCTCGCCGAGTTTTTTGCCGCTGGTGCGTTGCTCGGTGAGGGCTTGCTCGAGTTGGTCGTGGGTCAGATGCCCCTCAGAAATCAGTACTTCACCGACCAAACGCGGACGAGAAGCGGACTGTTCTATCATTGGATCGCTGGTTGAACTTGATGCCGAATCCGCTGTGACTTCAGCAGATTGGGTACTCTCAATCTCTAGGTTATCGTTGCTTTGATGATCCATCAGCGGTAGCTCCTGACGGCGTCTTGGACTTGTTGGAAGGGTTCGAAGGAGCCTGCGGTCTGGGTTACACGGATGGTTTCTGCGAGGGTTTCACCCATGGCACAGATTTTGAGCACCTGGCCAAATGCGTTGAGCTGCTCTGCGATCTCGACCAAGGCTTCGAGGCCTGAGGAATCGACATAGGAGAGTTCGGTGGCATCAAGGACAAAGCGGCCCAGCGAGGAACGAACGAGGTTTGTTGATTGTTCTTGGAACTGGGTCGCGTCCTCGGTATTTGCGACCGGACCGATAGGACGGAGAACGGTGACGGCTCCGATTGATTGCTGATCAAAGGTCATCATGGTGTTGCTCCTTTCTTATGCGGCCTTGGCGGGGGCGTTTCGTCCTGAGGGGATTGTGAGAATAAAGGCGGAGCCTTGGTCGAGTTCGGATTCGACGACGATCTGGCCGCCGTGCATTTTGGCGATTTCTTGTGAGATCGCTAGGCCCAGTCCGGTGCCTGAGATGGACTCGATTCGATCATCGTTTGCTCGGCAGAACCGTTCGAAGATTCTTGATTGATCTTCGATCGAGATTCCGATGCCCGAATCTTCGACCCGGACGGTCATGGCGTCGGCCGGATCGAACTCTACGGTGACGGTAATGGTGCCCTTTGTGGGTGTGTATTTGAGTGCGTTCCCGATCAAGTTGTGGATGGCTTGGCCGATCCGGTCGCGGTCTGCTTCGATGGTTGGGAACTTGGGTGGCAGATCGAATGCGAGTTTGACGCCTTTGGCCTCGGCTTGCTGGGTGTAATCGCGTCGGAGTTCTTCGAACATCGCTTCTGGACGGACTGTATCTTTGCGGATCTGCATGGATCCGGCTTCGAGTTCAGAGACGCTGAGCATATCTGAGACAAGTCGTTCGAGACGACGCGACTCTGAGTTGATCATGTTGAAGGCGTTGGAGCGGAACTCTTCGTCTTCGGTTCCTGCGTCTATTGCTTCTTCAGCGAAGAGGCGGATATTGGTGAGCGGGGTTCGGAGTTCGTGTGTGGCTTGGGCGATGAACGAGTTCAGTGAATCATCGGCGTGACGCTGCTGGGTGATGTCTTCTAGATAGATCAGACACAGAGTATCTTGGTCGCGGATGATCCGGGTGCAGGTAACGCGGAGGAAGGTTGAGCAGTGTTCAAGTTCGATATCAAAGGTCTGACGGCGAGGAGAATCTGGATTTAGAACCCGTGCTGCTGATGGAATGAGAATAGAATCTGGATCGATCACTGAAAGCGGCTTCCCTACCGAGGTAGAGGAATCAGCATTGAGATAAGCGGCGCCCGAACCATTGATGAACTGTATTTCAAGATTGGTATCAAGCACGAGCATGCCGTGGGGGAGCGAGGCACAGACGCTCGAAAGCCCGAAGGAATCCCCTGAAACGCTGGCAATTGCGTTCTGACAATCAATCAGTGCGATGCGTGATGAGAGTGCGTCCCGTTCTTCTAATAGATCGTTGAATGCCCTCGTTTCTGGGCCAAGATTTGAGCAAACGAGTAACGAAGGTGTCGAGGTAATGCCTTGGGCGTACTGGAAGAGTGCGCTGCGGATTGCAAATAAAGGGGCTGGTCTTTGGCGCATTTGGACCCATGCGAGGAGCCCAAGGATGATGCCGCAGAACCCGGTGATCATCGAGGCAAGTTCAAAACGCCAGAGCAAACCAAGCTGTGCAAGGGGCATTGATTCGGCGACGAGGATTGCGTGATCGTTCTGGGAGATCTGAAGCGGTTCATGTAAGGTGAGCTGATTGATGGTGGGATCGAAACGGGATTTTCGCTCAAATGGAGTGGCGGATTCGCCCCAAGTGACTGGGAGTGCGTCGCGATAGACTTCGCCGAGATCGGTTGAAACGAGGATCTGATCGTTGGCGTATCTGATAGTCAGGTTGTGATAGAGGCCTGTGGCCTGGGCATCGAGCAGTAGGCGACGGATACGGGAGAGATCGTTATCTTGGAGAGCGAGTTCGGTTTGTGATGCGATGAGTTCGATGTTCTTTGTCAGCGCTGATACTTGCTGGGCTTTGGATTGATTTCGGAGTTGTGAGAGCGTGTACCAACTAAATGAACCAACAAACATCGCAATGGCTGCGATGGCGACGAGCATCCATGATGAGATGGACGCCGCGCTTGAATCGCGCGTAGATCGGTCTGTTTTGAACGGCCATGCCGGCATTGGAACCTCCGGGGAGAGAAGAAGTTGGCCCTCTTCGAAGATTTGGGATCGGCTAGATTTGGGTGGAGATGAAGGGAAGGTCGATAATCCGTGGGCTTGAGAGGCGTGATATATGCGCATGAAAAGACCTCCCCGATAACTGGGAGGTCTTTGTTTGGGAAATGGGCGCGGGTGGATTCGAACCACCGAATGCTAATGCAAGAGGATTTACAATCCGTTTTTATCCCCATACAAGGCCATTCCTCAATGTTTTGGCCATTTTTTTGGCTACCCGTTTGGCTACATCAATGACTCAAATTAACAGAGGACTCCTAGTCCCCTCCGCTTTCCGACCCACCGAGTGCCAATGGACACTTCAGACCCTTTTGACTGACGGAGCCTGTGAATAGAGCCTGTATCTTCTGCATTTACCTGTTTGATTGGTTGAGGGTATTTGATGCTTTGTCAGCTTGGCTAGTTTGTTGCGCCGGATCCATCGCATGATTGCCATGTACTTCTTGGAGTCCTCCATGCTGGTTCCGAAGAATTGCACCAGCTCATGGCATTGTCTCTTACCCCATGTCCCTTCTCTATCAGGAAATTTCTCAAGCTCGTACAACATGCAGGCGTAGGTTTGTATCAGTTCTTCTTCCTTGATTTCGTAGAGACCCTCGATGGTTCTAGTAGCACGACCTTTGGCTGTGTATCTTCTCTTCCTCATCTTCAGGTCGTGGGATATGTCTGCTCTCAATCCGTTCTCTTCTAATTTTTTCTGTACTATCTGAGTAGCTTGGGGTATGTAGTCCTCCGCGCTGCTCTTGGCTTTGCTTGGGTCAAATGTCAGGGTCTGATACTTGTGGGCATCCTCCATACTGTGGTCGTCGGTATTCCCTATCTTGAGTCCTGCATCCTCGTATGCTTTGGCTGTCTGTGCAAGGCTTGGCAAGGTCTGGTGCGCCGTGTAGTAGGTTCTCAAGTGGTGGCTGACGAACTGGGTAGCTCTCTTGAAGGTATCCCCTTCTACGCCAATAGAGGCTTGTTCTGGATTAGTACACCCCAATACATTTGCATATACACCTACGGTGTTAGTAGGCATGGTCTCTGGTGAACTTGAGGTGTGGGATAATGAAACCGTTGGGGCGGTATTCTGAGCGTGCGAAGAATGAGAACCAGCGACTACTCTTCTCTGTTCTTGGTCTGAAGCTGAAGAAAGATAATTCTGAGCCTGAGAAATTAAACCGGAACAAGGAGAAGAAGAATTGGTTGCAGATAAGAAAGACTCCATCTGCGCCTGGGTCTGTGGTCGTGGCAGCTTACCCCATAATCCACACCCTGAACTGATAATTTGTCTCTTATGACTCAGAGGAGGGGAACCCCTTAGTTCGTTACACTGGGTAGGGATATGGCTGGTAATAGACCCAATCAATTGCTGGAGCTGTTCGATATCCTGCCTGATTCTCTGATTGTCTACCAATCTAGGCCATGAGAGAAGCAGATACCCATGCAATCCTGCGCCCGTTGTCGAGGCTTCCCAATAGATTTGAGCATCAGGAAAAATTGCAGCAATCAAGTCTCTGCAGTCGTGAACAAAGCTGATGGGTAGGTTGGTATGGTTGTCAATATCGAAGTGGAAGAGACCGACCCGGTGATTCCCGATGGTTGGGCAACGGGTGGTATAGGCAATCATTCTGTCTATCTCTTCAGGTTCCGCTAGTAGATGATCATGAATATCCCGAGCCTTCATCTTCCAACTGTTACGGATAGCGGACGCACGCTTGGATTCATCAAACTGTGAATTGTTGTATGCCCGTCGAGTACAGGTTGGTTTGCAAAGTTTCCCGCCACCAAGGACAGACTGATAGCGTGCAAAGTAGCCGGCCCATACCATGCTGTCTGTGCGAAGCTCTTTGTTCTTTGTCCCACCGATGAGGCGAAGCCTGTACTCTTGATAGTTCTTCTGGCCGTATCGCTGGTTGCATAATTTTTGATTGCTCATCGTTCCATCTTTCCGGGAATTACAAAACCGGTGCAAGGTAATCAGCCTCGTTGCGGTTCTAGTTTGAAAAGTCTCTATTGGTATCTCTACCAAGAGAGGATGATTTTTTTCCGCTGTCGGGGAACGATGAGCAACCCGAAAACCCAACAGCAGCACCTAAGTGTTCGACCAACCAGACAAATATCCTTTGTTGATTCACACAACCCCCACTACTTGTATCGGCTCCGCTGATCGTGCGCATTGCATCAACCATCCCGAAAACCCAGTGACCGCACACCGATTTTCAATAATTCCAAATCTTTTTTCAACGCCCCCGTTATCCCGTCAAAAATGACCGTTCATAATTTCTAGCCTAAGAAGCATTGATTTCAATGCCAGAATGGATTTCAGGAATCAACGGCCCCGGATACCTGCAATTCCTAAAAGTCATTCTGAGACTAAAAAAATCAGCAAGGATGATTGATTCGGAATGGCTGGCTTGTCTACCTTAGTTTGTTGATAGGTTTGGTGGCGTTCGCATGAGGCCGCCGTTCTGGCGCATGACTGGACAATTTCTGAATACCTGATATGGTACTTGCATGTCCGTACCAAATGACCTGATAACGAATCGGGATTGAGCGGGTCAGCGTATAACATTTTTATTAGTTATGCGACATTCAGCAAGAGCCTCAGAAAGAGGCAGAATGGATTTGAGAATGAAGACGAAGATGCTAACGGAACAATTCACCAGCTCGGATGAACTCGGAGTAGTCAGAAGAAAAATCGTTGATGCTTGCCTGGATGCGCTGCCCGATGAGCTGACCAATCACATTGACCGTGAAAATGATTGGGTATTAGTCCAGTGGCATGACGACCTGTTGACTGAGACCCAAGTATCAGGAGTCATTCCGATACTTGATAAGGAGTACATGTTTGTCTTTGACTTCGTGACCAGCACACTTATCCGTATCTTTGAGAATCCTGTAGATGAGTATGACCCTGGCATTGACGAACCAGAAGAGTCAGTACCTTACAGACTTTGGAATAATGATGGGACAGCAGCAGCAAAGCCAAATCAAGAAGATGCGGATTCGGAACCAGATGAATTCCCATTTTGAGACTCACCCGTAACAGTTCGGCGCATGAAGTCGAACTGATAACAGAGCAGTTGAGTGATTGACTGTTGAGAATTTTTGAGAAGGACGAAAAGAAACTATGGGTGCGAACCATTCAAACACACACATAGCCCCTTGCGCTGTACAGGTTCGTACCCTTGCGCTTAGAGTTTTTATTGAACCAGTAGCAATAGCTACAGAAAATGGAAAATAAATTATGGCAAAGCAAGAAAAAAAAGAGCAAGGAAATAAACGCGCAATCAATGTCATAGAAGAATTGATGGCTCTTATTCCAGACCTTGAATTAGAGCCTATGTCAGACGACGAAATAAACGATTTTGAACTCGATAATGAGAATAACGAATGAAGAAGGCCGTGGAGCAATCAGTTTCACGCTCGCCTCTATGCATTCTCATCTACTCTCGGACTCCAACAAATCTGGAATGCTTTATCCTGCCCATCGTGCAATCTTTGGGCGGGTTTTTTCGTTCGGCCCTGTGCAGTTTGCTCGCCTCTTCGTTGCCTTGGTATATCACTGCAGGAGTTGGCTCAGCCATGGCATTTTCTATTTAGAAAAAGGATGGAACCACCTATGGTACCTACTCCTGCCAAAACGCTTTGATTTATTGAGGGGGTATGGGCCCGTCTATCCCAGAGAATTATTTTCCGATTCACATGCCATTGTATTTCAACATCAACCAGTATCGGGATGTCCCGACATTGGAGATGCAAATGCTGGTATCAGAGTTGAATCGAAACAGTCGTCGTCTTGGATGTGAGTTTGAAGTTGCCGTGCCGCAAGTTGGGGGCGGTCAATCGGATGATGTTCGTAAGGTCATCGCTCAGGTGCTGTCGGCGAATAATGTCCCAGCCGTTGCTCGTTCGTACAGCCATCGACCAGTTCCAGCTGGAGCAGATGTGTGTGTTGAGTATGATTCATCTGTTAGAGGGGAATCCCGATTCCGAGGAGTCCAATGGGTCTCTGTGGAAGTCAAGACTCGGATACTTTCTGGATTAGACGATTGGGAAAAGGTCGTGCCGCCAATGCTCGAAATCCTCAAGTATCTCGGAGCAAGGGTCAACTCAAGCTGCGGGCACCATATCCATGTAGAACTGCCAGAAGCCAAAGAACGGCCCGCTGTCATTCGGTCTCTCTACAACACGATTCACAGAAATGAAAATGTGATCTATGGCTTGGTGCCGCCGAGTCGATTGACGAATCATTTCTGCCAGAAGCTCCCAAACATGCCCAGTCGCCTTGCTGGCTGCCGAACCATGTCCTGCTTCAAGTCAGAACTCCAGAGGCTTTCCCGTTCGTCTGGAATCAACTGGACGCATTTGTGGGGTTCTGAGCCACGGGTGGAATACAGATATGCGGCTTCGACGCTCAATGTGCAGAAGGCACGCCATTGGGCGAGGCTCATGCTGCGAATGACTGACCACGCATGCAATCGCACCTGTAAGGCGACCAAGGTTCAGTTGCCAAATGAGCGTGCAAGCCTCGACAAGATGCTCACTACGCTGGGCCTCAAGGTGAACTCAAGGGTCTACTCGAAGGTGTCTCCCGAGCTGAGAGATACAGGTCGATTCTTGCTCCGTAGATGGAAAGAACTCAATCAGTAAATAGAAATCGCTCGGAGATTCAGTTCTCCGATTGCTGCTGATTCAATAGATCGGTGCATGTGTGTGAAGTCGCATTCATCCTCAATACGCTCAGATCTATTATTTTCCCGGCGTGAAAGTTTCCGCAAAGAACAGAGACGGGGTAGGTATGAGGGTTTGAGCGCATCTTTTTTTAATAACCCGTTAAGTTCGGTGATTTGAAAAAATGTTCACTTGTTCGCTTTAAAAAACCCTCTGGTGAGCAGCCAGCGATGATCCAGAAAATTCGGGCTTGACATGACCGAACATCTGGTCAGTGATGTGTCACGACTTATCGAAATTGCTATTCACATGCGGTTGCATGGATGCGTTGATGAGCGGAGGCCACAATGACAAGCATAAATCAGAATCAGGAAGCCATACCGCCAACACTCAACCATGTGATTGGGCAAGAGCGGGTCATCCAAAAATTACGGGTCGCCGTTGAATCTTCGTTCGCAGATGCTGAAGCTCTCCCGCACACCATTTTGACAGGTCCAGCCGGAACGGGGAAGACGATGCTTTCGAAAGTATTAGCGAAAGAGATGGCCGGTGAGTTCTTCGAAGCATTAGGGCAGACCATAACCTCTGTCCAAACTCTCAATGGGCTGCTCATGTGCCCAGTTCTGCCCAACTCGGTCTTGTTCATTGACGAGGCCCACGAATTGACTCCATCAATCCAGGTAGCCCTCTATAAGGCTCTTGAGGAGCGATGTGTGTTCGTTACGAATGAGCAGCGGCAATCAGTTCAAAAACTAGATCTGAGGCCGTTTACGCTCATCCTGGCGACTACAGATCCGCAAGGGTTACTGCAGCCTCTCAGAGACAGGATGAAACTCCATTGTCAGCTACGGCGATATTCGATTGAAGATATCGAATTAATTCTGGCGCAGAAAATAAATCAACTCGGATGGGAAGTTGGCGAGGGTGTTCTTCATCAGATCGCTGTCCGTTCCTTCGGTACGCCACGGCTTGCACTCAGACTCATGGAATCAATTCGTCGTACAGCGAGGTCACTCGGAGATACGAATCTGAGTGTCCATCATGCGAAGGCAACATTTGAGGTTGAGGAGCTAGATGAAGCGGGGCTGAACTCTGATGAGCGTCAGTATCTGACCATTCTGTCAGAATCTGTAAGACCAATGAGACTCGGTGTGATTGCATCACGGCTTGGTCAGCCTCCAGAAGCTGTGGCAAAGGTAGTAGAGAGCAACCTTCTGTGGCTCGGGCTACTCGACAGGAGCGATAGAGGGCGGAGTTTGACCCCCAAAGGCATGGATCATGTCCGAGGTTCAAAAGTTTTGAGCACTCAAATAATTCAAGAGGGTGAGCAATGAAAACTTCAAATCCAAATCGTTCAGGATTGCTAGATCCGAATCGGCGTGTTGTATTGACCATCTCTGATATGGCAAGAGTTGTGGGATTGTCTAGGTCGAGGTTCTACGCATTGATGAAGCAAGGAGTGTTCCCGATGCCAATCTATCTGATTGCGACGAAACGGCCATTCTTCGATAAACGGCTTCGAGATGAGTGCCTGAATGTTCGTCGGACTGGTCTTGGGGTCAATGATCAGCCCATTCTGTTCTACCCAAGGCGGGCGGGGCCTCCAACAACTCGTTCAAGTAAATCATCTTTGCGCGGAAAAAAGAAATCATCCACAATCAACCCGATCGTGCTGAGGCTCATCGACCTGCTCAAGGGGTTGGGAGTCGAAAGCCCATCACCTCAGTCCGTGACCGCTGCTCTCTCTGATTGTTTTCCAAATGGGGCCGACGATAAGGCAGACCATGAACTTGTAGGTGCCGTTTACAGGCACTTGAGACAGCCGCCATGACCAGATAAGCACGCCAGATAAGAGTCATTATCTCGTGTAACTCTGTTCACAGTCTGCGTTATTTCCGTTCTCTTTCTGTCCATAAACCTGTCTTTTATGACCACATAATGCATGGAGAAATACGATGTCCAAATCCGAAAGCGTCCTGTTCGACCGATTTCTGAGCGTGAACGATTTCTCAGAACTCACCATCAAAGCCCTTTGTCATGATTATAAGAAATGGGTTGAATGGTTTGAGAAAATCAATGAAGATTCGTATGAGAGTACCAGAGTCACCATTCGTGATGTGACGGACTTCCGCAAACATCTTCGAGAAGATCGTGGCCAAGCAGTCGCCACCGTCAATCGGTGTCTGGTCACACTTCGCAGATACTTCCAATTTCTTGTGGAAAGAGAAGTGATTGAAGCCAACCCCGCCAAGGGTGTGAAGGAACTCCGGCGAACACCAACGGCCCCCAAAGCCATAGAACGGTCAGCAATCCGTAGGCTACTAAGAGAAACCGCAGTTCGTGACGACCATCGAGCTTCTGCAATCCTTGGATTGTTTGTGTATTGCGGCTTCAGAATCAGCGAAGTTGCAGCACTGCAAATCGGTGATGTTGACCTCACAGAACGCCGTGGATCACTCACTGTCCGCCATGGCAAGCACAACAAAGAACGGTCGCTGCCAGTTCCCATTCAAGCAAGACGGATGCTTATGGACTACCTAGAGAGTAGGCCGCCAGTGGATACTGACCGCATTTTCATAGGCCGGGGACTCAAACCACTGGGTATCGACGGCGTCCGCTACACGGTGGAGAAGTATGGAGTCGCCATTGGTTTAGATATTCATCCGCACGCTCTTCGCCACACCTTTGCGACTCAGTATTTGGAGGCAAACAACAACGACCTTGTTGGGCTTGCACAACTTCTCGGGCATGAGAATATTCAGACGACCAGCCGCTACACCCAGCGAGGCGAATCACAGCTCTCTGCTGCATCTGAAATGATCTGCTACTGATGAAAAAGGAACCAATCGAGTGTCGCATAGCATTCTTTATCGGGTTTCACATGGTGGGTGCCGTTTATTGGCTACTCACAGATGATTTTCCTGATTGTGACATAGTCCTTTTTCCATGGTTCTATTTGGCCAAAAAGGCGGTTTCTGGAGAAATTTGCACTTCGAATATGAAAACTGGTGTCAGATACTCTAATCCAGACTCGAACAATCAGTAGGAGACTTGGATGATGATTCCGGGGACAACATCTTTGCTTGGTCGAATCCGTGAGGGAGGGAGCCAAGCCGATTGGAAGGCGTTTGTCGCTCGCTATTGGCGGGTGATCTTTGGGTACGCACGCCGCCACGGGTTGAGTGATGCGGATGCTGAGGATTTTACGCAGGATGTACTGGTTGAGTTGACACGAGTACTTCCTGAGTTTGAGTACAAGAAACAACATGGTGCTTTTCGTTCCTATTTACGAACAATTGTACGGCGGCGACTGATTGATCGGATGCGATCAACAGACCATCGTGCTAGTGAATTTGGTCTGACGAATCTCGCATCGGTTGAGGATGAGCAATGGTGGGAAACGGAGTGGCGCAGAGCATTGCTAAGACAATGTCTTGATGAGGCTTCTTCGGCGGTTGAGCCAAGGACATTTCAGGCATTTCAACTTCTACTCATCAACGAATGGTCACCAAAGCGGGTTGCTGGGTTTCTTGATCTGAGCATCGACAGTGTTTACCAAGCGAGGGTTCGTGTATCAAAACTAGCCCGTAAGACCCTTGATCGGATTCAAAGTGAGGAAGAACTATGAGTGTGCGACCAAACGAAGCTGAGTTGGTGAAGTATCTCGAAGGAGAATTGACAGCGCGGCGGACAAAGCAGATTGAAACCATGATGGCTGATCAACCCATAATTGCAGAAGAGATTGAATCATTGCGTAGAGCCTTCTCATTGGAAAAAGATTTACGAGACGCATTGTGTGATTCTCCAGAAATCGAAACTGAAAGACGAATCGAAGCAACTCTGGCAGAAACTGTTGTGAATCAAATTGATAGATAGAGAGTCAAACCAAAAAAGGGAGAGAGAGTATGAAAAATCGAATGATCTTGGTAATTGCAGCAAGCTGTTTTGCCCAACAGGCTACTGCTGATCTCATAGAGACATTTCAGGATGGAGACTACACCAACAACCCAGTCTGGTTTGTATCCAATACGCCCGGTGATGATGAAGTTAGAGCAGACCAGATGGATTTATCCAATTTGGTACTTGCAATGCATGGGACAAACACTGCCCACCACCGGCTGGCGACTGAAGTAGCCACATCATGGGAAGGATTCCAGTTTAGTGTCGATTTCAGAGCCGACGGCAATCACAATACCGATTTCCAACTCCTCTCGAACCTACCAAATAACACCCCGCCATCACTTTCAATGCGGTGGACAAGAGCCGATGACGCTAGTGGCCTTGTCCTACGAAATGGAGGGGTGGATATTTCCTCAATTGCCTTCGATATCGATACCACAAATACATGGACGACGCTGAGTGTGTGGCATGATGTAGAGACTGATCTTGTATCAGTTCGTGTGACCGATGCGTTGTCTGGTTTAGTGCTTGGATCGTCAACAGTGTCTTTCGGGTTTGATTTGTCAACTGCTGGCGATATTGGATTCGTCAGTCTTGGTGCAGAGGAGACTTCATGGCAGTACTTCGACAATATCCAACTAACGACAGTTCCTAGCCCCGGAACACTTTCTGGATTTGCACTTTGCTGTGGCTGCCTTCGGAATCGAAGGAGATAGAAAGCCCGCTACCCGACAAGAGTTGAATAATTGCCCGGTACGCAAACTGTACCACATGAGTGTGTGCTTTCATCATCATTTGATGATTGAAACCAATGACAAATAGCGCTTGAATTGGAGATGATCATGAGTAAAATTTATTTAGTAATCGCATTGGCATTGTTTGGAGTTTGCTCCTCGTCTCAAGCGCAAGAATCAAGGATTCATGTGTGGTGGAATCTATATCACGATGGATGGACTGGGAGCCTTGATAGTTCATGGGCGACTACCAGCTTGCGAGAGGGGGATTCCGTTCCAAGCGTGACTGACCGGCAATACCTAGTCTTTTCAAGCAGTGGGCTTGTAGCTCTTGAGCATCGGCCAGACGGCTCATGGGCATACTGGAGTCCTGAATATAACTCTGAAGAGGAACTGCTGAACGCATGGCCTACTCACCCCTACCATTTCTTTGCCTTCGATGGGATCGACTATGAAGATGCGGGTACGGCCCCCGCCGCCATTGGCAATGGATTTTCACACCAGATACCTTCCATCTACAATCCTGAGGAGCTCACAAACATCGCCCCAGGGGAACTGATAGAAATCATTGTTCCTGAATGGTCATCCTCATTCGGAACTTCAAACTCAACATGGTTGGATGTTCTGGATTGGGAAACCAGGACAAATGTTTGGAGTTCGGGGCCTGGATCAGATAGTGGAATGTCACGAACATTCGACACGACAGTTCTTGAGCCTGACCACGAATATCGCCTTCAAGTTGTTTTTTCAGCACGATTCCTTTCGACTACAGAATCGGACCTGCTGGGACAAACAAATGTATTGAGTGGTTTTGATAACAGGACTGTGTACCGATTTACTACCACCTCCATCCCTCCATGCCCGGCTGACCTCACGGGGGATGGTGAACTGGACTTCTTTGATGTAAGTGCCTTCCTCGTTTTCTTTCAGTTGAGAAACGAAGCTGCTGATTTCACTGGAGATGGGAGCTTTGATTTTTTCGATGTAAGCGCATTTCTTCATGCGTTTACTGATGGTTGCCCATAATCCAAAGATTGAGAGTGGTTCGATGGAAGAGCAAAGAGTTCTCAGGTTATCATTTGTTCATGGATGATATGAACACTTCAAGATTAGAGCCTCTCCTTGGTGGCCCAATTCCAGTACGCCTCCTTGGGAGAGGTGCTATTGGCGAGGTTTGGCTTGCCCATGATACCGCTGGTCGAGAGGTGGCGCTAAAACGAATACCTATCGATCATCACCAAAGCCGGTCTCGCCATGAACGAGAACTTGCAGCACTGCAACTCCTCGCAAATCAGCTTGACGAGCAAAGCAGCTTAGTCCATATCTTCCATGTTGGGATAACGGATGACGAGCTTTGGTACACTATGGAACTTGCCGATCTGGTGGGGGAATCTGCCGATGTTCTCACGCTTGAGAAGGCCATTGCTTCAGCGGTTCGATTTTCAGCATCCAACGCACTCGATGTTGTCGAGCATCTTCTTGAAGGGGTCTGTGGTCTCCATGGTGCAGGAGTTGTGCATCGAGACATCAAGCCAACAAATATTCTCTCGGTGAATGGTGAATGGAAACTGGGTGATATCGGTTTGCTCGCTGAAGAGCGCACTGAGATGACCGCAGTAGGAACACCGGACTTCATTCCGCCTTGGGGCCCGATTGACCGAAGAGCAGATCTTTATGCAATGGGGCGGGTTCTGTATTGCATGGTCACGGGGCTGCCGGCTCGTTCGTTTCCGACATTACCGGATGAACTGCTTATACCAGAGAGGCAATACGAAACCAAACTCCTCAACGGTTTGATTGTGCGAGCGTGTGATCCAGATCCTGATCAACGGTTTCAGACTACCGAGGAGTTCATCTCTGAGGTGCGAGTCACACGAAACAAAATAGAGCTTGGAGAAAGACTCTGGACCCGCAGGAGAGCGATCATTGCGGGTGGCAGTTTGATTGTGACTGCGGCGGCGGCCCCGGTGATTTGGCCGAGGATACGACGGTTACTACAGGGGAGTCCTGAATGGATCAGTTTGTTTGATGGCAGGTCCCTTGAAGGCTGGTACATGCCAAGTCCTAAAGAGCATGGGCCTTGGCTGGTTCAGGATGGGCAGTTGGTTGCCCAGCGGAACTCGCATTTCAAATCCTTCCATACGCGCCAGAAGTATTCATTCGGTCGATTTAGAGTCCGAGTCACCCCCAGTCATGACCGAGCCCGTATTGGCATCACTTATGGCCATCCAGGCGGTTCGCAGTTCTTGTTCTATGAAGACAAGTATGTGTGGATTGGGAGCGGGAAGGGACCAGATCTACCTGAAGAAGCTGGGCGATGGCGAAGCTTTCCTGGACCAATGATGCCCTCTGCAGGACAGTACATCACAATGGAAGTTGAGATGAGTTCAATGAAGTCTCGGTTGTTTGTCAACGGCGAGTTGCTCCAAGAGGTTGATGGCGTATCAGATGGCAGAGAACTTGGGCTGCATGTATGGGGAGGCGATGGAGGGCGATTCCAGGATATTGAGTATCAATCACTCACATAAGTAGCCCGCCCATCTCACTCTTGCCCATGACATCTGGCTAAGAAGAAACCATCTCGATCTGAGAATAGACTACAGCTCTGATTCCTGAACAGGAAACCACAGTATAAAAACTGCATGTTCGCTAGTTCTGCCGATTTAGACAAAGTGTTTAATCCCGTATGGAGTTCCATGTCAGCACACTACTTGGATGAATTAGCTCTCGCCTCAAAATCCGATGTTGATCGAGCAGGACAAGGCTTTGCAATAAATATTTCCAACAGCGTCGGTTCAATTGTTGAGTATGAATTGCACCGCAAGTTTAATCGTGCGGATTTGCCTCGCCTTTCCACTTATTCGAGTTTGCCAATAGTAAACAAAATCGAGCATCTAGCCAATGGCGGTGAATCGCCAAAGTCCTACAGCTTACAAGCAACAGAAGTAGATGCCATTGGAGTGCCAAGAAATCTATCTCACCAACCAAATTGGACTGCATTTGTCAAACGAGCAGAAGTATCTGCCCTAGCTGCGGGCTTCGAAGATCAAGTGGCAATAGGACTATCCGGTGCGATTGGCGAACTTGCTGACAACATTATGCAGCACAGCAAAGCTGAAGACTCTGGAATAGCGGCATTTGCTCAGACTTCAAATGGATTTGAGTATGTGGTCGCTGATTCAGGAATCGGGATTTTGAACAGTTTTAGGCAAGCCCCCGAGTTTCAGTCTATTCGTGATGACATTGAAGCGATGGAAATGGCAACTACTGCAGGTGTTTCCAGACATGGCCGTGGAAGTGGTCGTGGCTTTGGATATCGAGCCGTTTTATTGCCCCTGAGGGTCGCAGAAGGCACTATCCGTATGCGGTCAGGGAAAGCTGTACTTGATATTGTTGGATCCGGCGTCACAGCAAATCAGGTTGGTGGTTCACAGAGGCCTAGCCATCAAGGCTTAGTCATCTCTGTAAAATTAAATCACATTTTGTGACCATGAGCTTGACAAGGGAATCTCAAGCCCTTATCTTCACTTGTTCACATGAAGATATGCAGCTCCATCGTAGTCAAGGATTTGACCAGTACAACAGAACTGGCTGGGGCATCATTTGGCTCTGACTGGTTCATGAAAGCTAGAGATCATATTGATTCGGCAGATCCAGGTTTGCATATTATTGACTTCAGTGACATTCGACTAGCAACAGTTAGCTGGATCAGAGAATCGGTTCTGGCACTTAAAAAATATGCATCTACGATGCGCCCTGACATTGTTCTCATCGTTGCCAATATGACGAACATTGTTCAGGAGGAATTCGATATAGCCCTTGAAGCAACCTCTGAAATCATGGTTTCTGTTATTTTCTCTGACGGCATAAATATTCAAGACCCCGTTCTTCTGGGCTCACTAGATTCTGCACTAAAAGAAACTCTTTGTGTCGTCCAAGGCCATCGAGAATTTGATGCGTCGCTAGTTTCTACATCCCTAACCACACTCGCTCCATCAGCAGCAAACAACAGACTAAAGGCTATCGAATCAAAAGGACTTTTTAAATCTGAGCGGCGTGGTCGCACTAGGGTGTATTGGCCAATTTTGGAGGGTTTAGATTATGGGTTGTGAATTGATAGCCAAAGTCACAGACTGTTTTACACGAAGACAACGCCGCTGTGTTGATGAAATTGAACAAATGGGGTTGTTTTCAGGATTCTCACAACTCTCTGTCGCACTCGTAGCAACTCCAAACCACAACCAATCCTTTGAAGTAGGACAAGCTTGCCGATTATCTTTGGACGATAATCAACTGGTGATTATACAAGGCGTTTCAATGATTGGATATGTTGAAGATCCACCGAGAAGTGTAATGGATTTACTAAATGGATCGTGCCCAAGTGCAAACGGAAAGGTAGTCAGTCTTTTCCAACTATCAGGAAAGGCGCAAATCCAGCTGGAGTAGTCATTATGCAAGGAAGCGATATAGCTGTTGAGCTAACAGTCAAAAAGAAATTTGCCGATTCTGATTTATGGCATCAACCAAATCAGGAAATCAGCCTTGGGTGCGTCAAATGTCCTGAACGCAAAGTGTGCGGTGGAATTTGTACAAGCGAGCAGATATTTAACTGCATGGATTTGTGCTGTGGAAACCATGATGCATGCGATAGATATTTCTGCCCAAATCAAAGTCGCTACAGTACAATGCTAAATGAAGTTGGCGGTTATGAACTTCAACCATATCAAAGACCCGTTACCCAAATGACTAAATCTACGAGCTATGTCCCATCTATGCTCGATATTGGAAGCCTAGCTGGCCCTTTAGTCATCCCGACTGTGTCGATTTCACTTTACAAGTTACTGGATGCCAAAACAGGTTTGGCGAATTATTTTTCACGGCAAGAGGTTTTAGACAAGTACAAGCTGAGTTCTAAAACCAAATTCATTATCGACTCTGTAGGCGAAGACAAGTATGTTGAAAATTTTTGGGAGAAAATGCAGCCTAAAAAAACTGCTGAATCTCTTCGTATGCTGAATCCAGTATTGATCACTACACCAAATTTTTCGATGCATATAGACACGGTAAGACATGACAATTTATTGAGTATGGCAAGGATTGCTAGATGCTTTGAAGATTTTGCCGCAGAAAGACTTCCTGTTGCGGTGCATGTCAATGGTCGTACTCCACACGATTTCCGCCGATGGGCAGAATATCTCAATAAATCACCTGGGATTTATGCAGTGTCATACGAAATGGGCACTCTTGGAAGATCAGCAAAGCGACGAGCATGGCATGCCAATCAGCTCGCAACTCTTGCACGAAATGTGGAACGCCCACTAACGCTCATTCTCCGTGGTGGCACCTCTCACTTAAAACAATTAACCAATGAGTTTCAAAATGTGATTAGGCTCGATACAACTGCTTTAATGAAAGCTAAAAAACGCCAAGTGGCAAAAATATCCGACAATGGAAAACTGGTTTGGGAGCCCATGCCGACTAGGCCTGGCGAATCAATCGACGGTATATTCCTAAAGAATATCTCAGCAAGTCGAGTAGTTGACAAACAAAAATCACAAGCATCTAAGAGATCTAAACAAATATTTGCCAAACCAATCATGAGTGTGTAAGTTGGCCGCCGTATCTTTGGAGACACCGCATTGCATATTTCACGCATTCAGATTGAAAACTTCAGAAACTTCTCCGATGTTGATGTTCAAGTTAGCAAAGATATCGTAATTGTTGGCGAAAATAGAATCGGGAAATCAAACTTAGTCCACGCACTACGGCTTGTTCTAGATCCATCACTTCCTGACTCATCACGAAATCTCCGTGAAGAGGATTTCTGGGATGGCCTCCCACGGCCACTAAAGAAAAGTGATCGAATCAAAATCTCAGTTGACATAGCTAAATTTGAAGACAACCCAAATCAGTTAGCGTTGTTAGCTGAACACATCATCAGTCCTGAGCCAATGATTGCCAGACTAACCTTTGTATGGCAGCCATTGGCTGATTTAGAAGGCGAACCTACAAGAGATTCTGACTATGAATTCAGTGTTTATGGCGGTGATCGTCCAGAGAACAGAATCAGTTATGAAATACGCCGCCGCCTCCCATTTGAGTTATTGCCTGCATTGAGAGATTGCGAGAACGATCTTGCCAGATGGGGCCGATCCCCATTGCGTCCATTGTTGGATAAAGTTGTTAGCGAACTAGATCGTGAAATTCTAGTTAGCCTTGCTGAAGATGTAGACGATGCGACTGTTGCTCTCGCTGAGTTGAAGCCCATCGAGGAAGTCGCCGAATCCATTGCCAATAAACTTGAAACAATGGTCGGAACATCACAGACAACCAAGATGGCATTGCGTTTATCATCCACAGATCCTGACAAACTGATTCGAGCTTTGCGATTGTTCATCGATGATGGCAAGCGTGGCGTCGAATACGCAAGCCTTGGCTCAGCGAATTTATTGTACTTTGCACTAAAAGCTCTAGAGTATGATCAGCTTGTGGCTGATGGAACCCGGGATCATACTTTCCTTGCAATTGAAGAGCCAGAGGCCCATCTCCATCCAAATCTTCAGCGTCTGATTTTTAAAAACTACCTACGCCCCCGAATAGGGACTGAAGAGGGCGCATCGAGTGTCAAATCCACAAGTGTCTTGATGACCACTCATTCCCCTCAGATAGCGAGTGTCGCTCCAATTAGGAATTTTCTAATTCTGCGAAAAAAACCAAACTCAAAAGCTACCGAAGCTGTTTCAACTGCACAACTAAAACTGAGCAAACACGACAAGGCTGATCTAGAACGGTATATAGATGTTAATCGGGGCGAAATGCTCTTTGCGAGGGGCGTAATTTTCGTCGAAGGCGATGCCGAACGCTTTCTAATTCCAGTGCTCGCTAGTAACCAAGGTATCAATCTTGATAAACATGGCGTATCAGTATGTTCCGTTTCAGGCACAAATTTCGCGCCGTATCTGAAACTCATGGGACCTCTAGGCTTGAACATTCCCTTTAGTGCATTGACAGACATGGACCCACGCCAACCCGATTCAGAAGGGAACGAACGAGAACCCCTAGGTCCCGACAGAGTTGTGAACGGAATGCTTCAACATCTCTTCACAAGTGAGTTATGGGAGGAAAGTGATTACGAGGCAATCTTAGATTCATCTTCCCAAAATGGTGTGTTTATCAATGATCATACTTTGGAAATCGATTTGTTCAAATCTGGATTACACGAATGTTTCAAATCAGTAATGGAGCAATTATCTTCAAATAGTGCTGCGAAATCCAGAATGGAATTTTGGTCAACAAATCCAGCGGAACTTGACCCCATTCAATTTCTGAAGGATATCGAGGAAGTTGGCAAGGGCAGATTTGCACAGCGACTCGCATCGATTATTGATCGAAACAAATCCAAAAAATGCCCTAAGTACATTATAGAAGGGATTGCACATGTCCTCGAAAAATGCAATCCGAGCTAAGCCGCCATATGTAACTGCTTCAAATGATTTGCGCGAGAACGAAGGCCAATGGCAAGCATATCAATCTGAAGGCAATTGTGTTCTGCTTGCCGGGCCAGGAAGCGGTAAGACAAAGACTCTAACGATAAAGATGGCAAGAATGCTTCATGAGGATGTAGCGAAGCCACGGGGAATCGCATGCATTACCTACAACAACCAGTGCGCGAGAGAGTTACGCCGCAGGCTTGGGGGTCTTGGTGTTGAAGATGGAAGAAGAGTATCCATTGGTACTCTCCACTCATTCTGCTTGCAGCATTTGATACTCCCGTATGCTCACCTTACAGAGCTCCCTGTACCTGATCCTGTATCTGTTGCAACAATTGAAGAGCAGAAAAAGTGCTGGGCAGATGCCGTGTCAACTGTCATAAGCAAAGATGAAAATCCAAGAGATTGGGAGTTTAGATGCTCGACTTATCGTCGTACTCATTTAGACCGTGACAAGGCTGAATGGCACGGGGATGGCGGGGATACTGCGAATGTAATCGAGGCGTATGAGAATGCTCTTCACTCTAAAGGAGTTATTGATTTTGATGGAATGGTTTTGAATGGTCTTCAACTAGTTGAACAATGCGAGTGGATTCAAAAAGCTATTCGAGCAAAATTTCCGATTCTTGTTGTTGATGAATATCAAGATCTTGGTCATGCCCTGCACAGAATTGTACAGTGTTTGTGTTTTAAAGCAGGCTTGCGGCTACTAGCCGTTGGCGATCCGGACCAATCAGTATATGGATTTACTGGAGCTGAACCCGCGCTGCTAAACAATCTGTCCGAATCCGATTCTGTTGAAACCGTTCACCTGAAACTCAACTACCGATGCGGCCCAACAATTATCAAAGCGTCGGAAACTGCACTCGGTGAAAAGCGAGATTTCAAATCTAACTCTGACGAAGAGGGAACTGTTGATCTCCACGCTAGACCATTGGGAATCGATGACCAGGCAGAGTTTGTCTGCGACTCAATTATTCCTGGCGCATTTAAACGCAGAGAAAATCTCGATTTTGGGAACATCGCCGTTTTATATCGCACAAAAAATGAGGGTGATATAATCGCTCAAGAAGTCGAAAGAATTGGATGGGATTTTATCAGGATTGATCAAGGCAATCCATACCCTCGATCACCAGTAATTTCTTGGCTCGAAGAATGCGCTGCTTGGTGTTCTGATGGATGGCAGTCGGGAACACCAAGGCTTTCTACTATTCTGCATGACTGGGTACGCTTTAACCATTCAATCGCAAGTGATACCGAACTTCGAACTAAACGAAATGAGTTGGTGAAATTTCTGCATTCAAATCGATTACCTACCCAACCACTAAATACATGGCTGACAAAATTCCATTCCTCCTGTTTAGATGACACACTCCAGCATGAACAAAGGCTTAGAGATGACAAAATTGCCGTTCAAAAACTGCTGGACATTTCTTCGGCAAATTCTCCTCTGGAAAATTTCACTGTGTCAACATTCAGTGGCCAAAGAGGTTCTGCAACACATCTCAATTTGATGACATTGCATTCAGCAAAGGGGCTTGAATTTGATGTTGTCGTCATGATTGGACTAGAAGAGGGAATTCTCCCAAATCATCGTTCTAAAACCACCGCTGCTTTACGAGAGGATCGTAGGCTTTTTTATGTTGGGCTAACCCGTGCCAGAAGTGAGGTTCATCTAGTCTATTCAGGGTGGTACGATGCCTTTGGGTGGCGTTTCAAAAACGGCCCATCAAGATTTGTTAAAGAAGTCAAGGCCAGCCTGAACAGTCAGTGACTCCACAGAGATTGGATCAGTCCACGCATTTCAGAAACCTCGCGACCTGTGCCGTTACTTCATCGAAAGACTGACTCGCCTAGGCGATAGAGTCTTGGATGCATTTGGTTGCTCTGCCAGCATGTGTCTTGAGGCCATTTCAAATGACCGAGATTGGCTGTACATCGAATCGAACACTGAGAATTACAACCTTGGAGTTTCAAATGTGCGGGCAGAACTGATACACCGTGGGCTCATTGAAAATGACGGCAATGGTGATTCGAGACCAGTTGTGAACTGAACCTATCACAACTGAGTTGGGGCGTCCAGTCGAAAGATTGGATTGCCCTATTGACTGCACAATAAACACTAATCGGATAAGTTGAACAGCTTGCCCAGCTTCTCCAAGGCATCAAAGAGGGCGACAGTGTCCTCATTTCGGTAGTGCTTGGCCATTGCCATATCCCCTTGAGCCAGATACTGAGTGACGACCTTTGGGTTATGACTACCTGCAATTTTCCCAATCTCTTCTGCGCCGGTGCTTCTCAAACTTTTCGCTGTTCGAATATCAGGATCTTGGGGCACATTGCCCTTGATGTAGTCAGTTAGATTCATACTGAGATTGGAATAACCCTTTGCAAAAGGTTCGCCTTCAACCTGTTCTAGATGCTCTTTCAAGTATCGTAGAGTTATTGGCCATAGCTTATGGGCTTGCGGCTTACCAACCTTTTTCTTTGATTTGTGCCGCTGGCGAAGAATGACTCCCTTGTCCAAGTCAATGAATTCTCTCTTTAGGCTTTTGCAATCAATCTCTCGGTAGCCACAGTTGAGGCCAAGCAGGAATGGCAATTTGAGTTTATGAGGCGCATCCTTGAAGAGTGTCCTGCACTCTTTGACTGTTAGGAACTTGGGGTCTACTTCATCCACCCCTACCGCAGTCCACTTTCGCCCGATACTTGGAGGCATCCTACTGATGTGCTGGTTCTCAACCATCCAATCGACAAACTGCCGAGCCCCTAGCAAACTTTTCTTTGCTGTTGAATGAGAACAATCACCATTATTTATTTTCTGTACCCAACTATCTCGATAGCCGGCGATGATAGATGACGCTTGCTCGAATTGAACTGCTGTAACTATTTTTTGTTCCGCTAGATATTCGACAAGCTCTCTGGCCGTGCGTTCGTAGTAGGTCTGTGTGCCAAGAGTGACACCCTGCGCTTCTCCCTGCTGCCTTTGAACAGCCGCATACCTCTCCTGCAGAGCTTTGAGGGGACTGTCCATCGTTAGGGCAGTTGCCCCCGCCAAACGAATCTGGGAGCGATACTGAGCATTGGCCTCTCTCAGTTCCTCAAGCTCATCAAACTTATCAAACACCGGGTGACGCTTGCCCTCTTTGGCCAACTCACCGACTTCCTTGGCTGCTTGCTCCAAGTAGGTCATATCTCTATCAACTACAATTTCTTTATACTGATCTTCTACCAGCTCGTCAAGCTCGGCAAGAAGCCCAGGCTTGATGGGCTTTGGTTTTGAGAAGTTCAATATCTGTTCATAAATTTCTAGGACAGCTCTCGCCTTCGCCTCTTGGTCATTTGGGCCGTGCGCCCCATTCCCACCATAAAAAGTTATTGGCTTGCCATTGATTGTTTTTCTGACCCTGAAGCAGGAGCGAGGTGCGTACCAGCGTGGGTTGATTTGCTTTGCCATACCCAACGGTAACAGAGAACTATCAATTTGGCTACTTAATTGGATACATTTTTGGCCACTTAGAATCCTCTCTAAGCATAGAAAAACCCCAAACTGTTGCCAGCAAGGGGTTTAATCTAATGGGCGCGGGTGGATTCGAACCACCGAATGCTAATGCAAGAGGATTTACAATCCCCGCCCTTTGGCCGCTTGGATACACGCCCGTGTATCGCTGTTAGGGTATTCATTTGAATGCCCGAAAGCCACCTCTCGGACTCAAACCGAGGACCTGCAGATTACAAATCAGCTGCTCTATCAACTGAGCTAAGGTGGCGTATTTTGTTGTCGTTCTACCGGAAGAATCGGATGATTCTTCTTGAAGAACAACGGCCTCGCGCGAAGCGAGGCCGTGTTTTCAATGGGCTATACAGGACTCGAACCTGTGACCCCCAGTGTGTCATACTGGTGCGCTAGCCAACTGCGCCAATAGCCCGAAGCGGGGAGATTGTACCCCGCAAGATTGGATCATTCTTGTTTTAGATCGTCATTTAGTTGCCGAGGATGACGATTTCGACTCTTCGGGAGTCTTTCTTGGTGGCCTTGGCATGGGAGGGACCAAAGGCGGCGGAATAGGTCTGGTCGTTGTCAACGCCCTTGCCTACCAGGTAGTACTCGACGGCGAGTGCTCTTTGCCCTGAGAGGTTCTCGTTGGTGTGCCATTTGGCCTTGGTTTTGACGAGTTTATCGGAGTCTGTGTAGCCTTCGATGCGGACCTGGTTGCCGGCGTAGCTGGATTTGAGGACGGCTGCGACATTATCGAGGGTGGATTTGGAGGCCTTGCGGAGCTCGGCGGATCCTGAGTTAAAGAGAACACTGGCTTCGATGCCAACAACGATCTCTCCACCGGAGCGACGGCCGATATCTATGCCGTCAATGCCTTCGAAGCCGGTGGCTGGGTTAGCACGCGCGGCGGCGAGGTCGTCAGCAAGACGCTGGTTTTCGGTGCGGAGTTGGCCGTTCTGGTCGATGTAGGACTGGTTGGCTTGGCCGGCTTGGTCTGCTGAGGACTGGAGAGCGGTGATGCGGTTGCGGAGGGTGGTGTTTTCTTCGATGGCGGCGTCGTAATCACGCTGGGAGACTGTTTTACAGCCTGTAAATGCGGTGAGGACGACGGCGGAGAGCAGGGTGAGCCCCAGCTTCTTGTTGATTGATCGGATCATGGATTGGCCTCCGTGGTTAAGTGGGTATGTGTTGTTTTTCTGTGCGTTTGCAGTCTCACACACTGTATCCGGTTTGATGGTCGATTGCAGGCTGCTTGATGAGATTGGTGTGGTGTTATGGCAGGTTGAAGGGGGTATCCATGCCCATGATTTTACCGAGGCCCCATTCAATGATTGGCTTGGCGAAGAGGACCATAACGGTGGCGATTGCGAGGGATGGGCCATATGGCATGGCTCGTGAGAGTTTGCCTTTGCCGAGGGCTCCGAGGGCGGCTATTCCTAGGGCGACGAAGGCGGCGATGAAGAATGCGAGGGTGGAGTCGATCCATCCCATGCACGCGCCGACGGCGGCCATCATGTGGACATCTCCCAGGCCCATGGCTTCTTTGTTAAAGAGGAGTGACCCGAGGATGCGGACGGCCCAGACGACCCCCCCACCGATGAGATAGCCGGCCAGCACACCGGTCATAACGACGAGCCAGAGGGGGGCTTGGGTTGGTGGGATCATGGTGCCGGTGGTTGGGTTGAAGGTCCAATCGCCTGCGATGTTGGTGACGAGGGTGACGGAGAGCCAGCCGCCGAAGAATGCTAACAACCCGACGGGGGCGAGGAAGGCGAGCTCGCGGATCATCTCGCGGCGGGCGTAGGGGTACATGATCCATTCATGGGCGGCGGAGTGGTCGGGTTCTTTTTCTGATTTTTCTAGGGAGTCGGCGAGAGATTTGTTGTGTTGCTTGAGCCATTGGTCGTAGTCGGCGAAGGAGCGGGTGAGGACTTTGTATTTAAGGAGGAGGTTGGCGATGATGAGGCCGACGGTGGCGCCGAGGATAATCCCGATGAATCGCCAGCCATTGAGGCCTGGGGTTGGGATAGTCCAGATTTCGTTTGGGGCGGTGAACCAGCGGCTGTAGGAACCCGCGAAGTTCCAGTATCCTGAAATGACGGGGGTGAGGGTGCCTTTGGAGACTTGGAACCAGATGGCGTGTCCGGTGTGGAACAGCAATGCGACGATCGCGGGGACCCAGGTGAGGACCAGAGGAATGGTGAAGGTGCGGGCGTCGATGATGGTCATGGCGACCAACGAGCCCATGAGGATGAAGAGTATGACGAGGGATGGCCAGGTGAGGGCGGGGCCGTTGAGTGCCCATTCGGGGGCGATGTCTCCGAAGGGGATGCCGAGGAGCGTGTCGCCCGGCTCGACCATATACCAGAGGGCGTAGATGAGCCCGAAGATGACGGCGACGACGGTTTCAACGATCGGATATTCGGGCGAGATCTTGCATTTGCAGAAGCGGCATTTGCCACCAAGGATAAGCCAGCCGAAGATGGGGATGTTTTCTCGCCAGGTGAGTTTGGTGTTGCACTTTGGGCAGCGGGAGGTCGGACTGACGACATCGAGCCCGAGGGGGAGACGGTAGACGAGGACATTGACGAGGGACCCGATGGAGGCCCCGAAGGCCATGACGAACCCGAGGGTGACGAGCTTTGGGAGGATCATGATCAGGGCTTCGGGCATGGATGACTTTCATCGGCTATGGCGGGTCAATCGCTGGACTCTTTGGATTCGTTGAGATCTATAGCTTCGACGCGCTGCTGGGCTTGGTCCAAGATGGCCCGGGCTTGTTTGATGAGTTTGGTGCCTTGCTCGTAGCCTTTGATTGAATCTTCGAGTCCGAGTTCGCCGGATTCGATGTTGTCTACAAGGTCTTCGATCTGGGAGACAAGGTCCTCATAACGGGGTTGTTCGGGTTGTGCTTTTTTGGGCATTTTTAGTCCTTGTTGAATAGGGATGGTTCGGTGTTGGTTTTGGGTTTTGATTTTTTGGGTTTGGATTTACTTATTTTCAGGGCGACGGTGGATGTGACGGTGCCGTCTTTGAGATGGGTGGTGATTTGGTCGTTTGGTTTGAGGTCTTTGGTGGAGCGGACGAGGGTGCCGTCGGTTGTTGTGGTGAGGGAGTAGCCACGGTCGAGGACTTGACGCGGGGCGATGGCGTTGAGTTGGCGGTCGGCGGCGGCGAGATTGGATGAGAGGATTGAAAGGCGATTGTTGATGGCGGCGGTGAACTGGCGGGAGAGGCCTGCGATGTGTTCTTTGCGGGTTGCGTGGATAGCCGCGGGTTGGTGTTTGGCCAGACGGAGGGTGAGGGCGTCGAGCTTTCGGGAGGCGTTGATGTTGGTATGGGTGATTGAGCTCTTGAGGCGGTGGATGAGAGTTGGAAGTTTGGCAGCGGAGGGCTCGATGAGGCGAGCGGGATTGGCAAGGGGGCCGGCATTGGCCAAGCGGGTGAGGTGGTTGGTGTGGTGGGCGAGGGTGGTTGAGAGCTCGCGGGTGAGTCTTCGTGTGAGTGAATCGAGTTGTTCATAGAGGGCCGCCCGGTCAGGGACGAGTTTCATGGCGGCCTGCGTTGGGGTGGCGGCGCGTTCGTCGGCGACGAGTTCTGCGATAGTGGTATCGGTTTCGTGGCCGATGGCGGCGACGATTGGGACGGTGCAATCGTGAATTGCTTTGGCGACGACTGGTTCGTTGAAGGCCCAGAGGTCTTCGAGGGAGCCGCCGCCTCTGGTGAGGATGATGGCGTCGATGCCTAGGGATTCATGCTTATCAGAGATGCGATTGAGGGCATCGGCGATTTGGGATTTGGCTTGGTCGCCTTGGACCCTTGCGTCGATGACGAGCATGTTGACGGCGGGGCAGCGTTTGCTGGCGGTGTCGAGGACATCCTGCAAAGCCGCGCCGGTGGCACTGGTGATGATGGCGATGGATCTTGGGAAGACAGGGAGGGATTGCTTGGTTGCGGGATCAAACCATCCTCTTGCGCGGAGATCTTCGCAGAGCGCTTTGTAGCGTTGCTCTAGGTCGCCTTGACCGGCGGGTTCGAGTTTGTCGATGATGAGACTGAGGCGGCCGGTTGGGGCGTAGTAGTCGAGTTTGCCGGTGGCGATTACTTTTTGGCCATGGGCTGGGAGGGTGCGGGAGCGTTTGGCGGCTGAGGCGAAGAGGACGGCGGAGATGGTGGCGGACTCATCTTTGAGCGTGAAGTAGTAATGCGTCCGGTTGGTGACCGAGCTGACTTCGGCGATGACTCGGACCTTGGCCGGGAAGGAATCTTTGATCGCAGATTCGATGGAGGCGGCGAGTTGGGTGACGGTGAGGGGCTGGTCTGATTTGGATGAAGATGTAGAAAGACCTCGGCTGTTTTTAGCAGCCGGGGCACGGTCTTTCCGGGTCATTTTTTTGGGATCGAATGGGAGGCGATTGGTCACGCCTGTAGTTTATCCGGTATCAGTCGCTCGAAGCGAGTTCTTGGGACTCTTCGGTGTTCTCGGCACCGTCTGCATTGCGGGCCTCGGCACTCGCGACGACATCTGGGGCTGTGCCGAAGGGGAGGGATATCCGGATGGGTTCGTCGCTGTTCATGAATCCTGCGGCGATTGAGCGTGCTTTGGAGTCACTTGCCTTGACCTGCTCGCGGGATTTGCCACGGGGGACATCGGCGGGGATGCGGAAGCTGGCGGCGGGCTCTGGGAGGGATGCTTCGCCCTGGGCTTCACCGGTTGAACGCGAGCTGGTGAAGGATTTGACACCGTAGTAGCCGTTGTTACGGAGCCAGTTGTGGCGGGCGGTTTCGAGGATTTTCATGAGTTTTTCGACGCGTTCTATGCGGTTGCGACCGAAGATCGTGTGGTTGGTTTCAAGGGTTGTGCCGTTGAAGAGGAGGTTGGCGATGTCTTCGTTCCCGCTGGTGATGGGGACGAACGGGTCGATTGAGAAGACGCCGTCGAATGCTCTGAGGAGGATTCGAGCGGGGGCGTTCTGACCTCCCATTGCTTCGCGTTGTGATCCGGCCCAGTTGATTGAGCCGTTGGCGTTTTGTGTTCCGGCGAGGTCTGCGGTTTCGTGGTTGTTGAAGCGGACCTGGACGCCTCGGGTGTTTGTGGTTGGGAATCCGGCGGGGTTGATCTCGATGATTTCTGGGGAATGGACCGGGGGTGTGATTTTCTGCGCGTTTGCAGAGGCTGCGCAGAGGATGGAAAGGATTGCGGCGGTGAGAGTGGGTTTCATTTCTTAAACTCCGTGTGAATCGCGCTGGGCAGTCATGAGCCGAGGGACGGCGCGGGGAAAGGACAGGGCTGCCAGTTTTAATGTATCACAGGAACAGAAGGATCAAAGTGAAAGACCGTCGCAAACCGGATAATCTGCTTGCTACGCAGTGTTAGCGGACGGGAAGGCGTTGTTCAATGTCGAGATTTGCGGATTACCGGACGGGAGATGTCTCACGACGGGACAGGTATCAGCTGAGAATAGGTATCGACGGTGGCGCCGATATGGGTAGAAACTTTGCGGTGGTCACGGATGTGGCTCCATGCGTTGACCCCGAGCAACCTCGCTTTTTCTGGATCGACGATGAGATCTCTGAGCGTGTTAGCCCACTGTGTCCTACTGGTTCTATGGACAATTGCTGCGGTTTCACCCTCGATGAGACACGAGCTCTGCTTGGTGGTTGAGGCGATGACACACATTGCGTTGCCCATAGCTTCGTAGAGAAGCGAACGCTGCTCGTGGATCGTGTCGGGATAGACAAGAAAGTCTGCATTGAGGGCAAGATCGCGCTGTTCTTCGATTTTGTCAATCAGAGTGAGCTGCGAAAGTGCGTTTGCTTTCTTTGCTCTTGCCCAGAGCCCGGAGCGTCTTGCGGCATGAAGATTCACAAACAAATGAATGTTCTCGTTTCCAGCGATCGCATCAAGTACACCATCGAAGGCGGCGGTACATCCTGTGCGGTCTCGGCCCGAGGATTGGAGAACGATCGAGATGCCTTTGTTCTCTTTGAGAATCATTCGGGGGCTTGAAGGGACGGGGACGCCCCAGGGAGCAACTTGGATTGGTAGGCGGGCATCGGCTACGGCCGCGGCCCGTTCGATTGATCGGTCTGGGGCTGTGAACATGCATTGGACGGTTGATTGCCGCTGGAACTGAATCGCGCGTGGGATGAGGCCGGCTCGCCAGACTTCGATAACGAGTGAGGTGTCGAGTATTTTGGCGAGCTCGTAGGCGAGGGCCCAGGACTGTCCACCGTAAGCGTGGATAATGTCCCATTGGTCGAGGCCGCGGTCTGTGGTGAGCTTGCGGATGATATTTGCGGCACGGATTTTGAGTGTGAAGGAAAGGCCACGATCTTTGTAGTTGATCTGGGGAACGAGAGGGCCGAGGCTTGCTGTATGGGTTTCGCCTAAGTCGGGGACTATGAGCCGGGTTTCGATACCTTCGTCAAGGAGCCCGATTGATGTTCGACCGAGCATCGCGCGTTCGTGCTGGGCGAAGAGTCGGTCGACGATGAGCAGTGCACGCATGGGTGGTCTCTGGTATTGACTCAGGCGTTGTCTACGACACGGTAGTGGAGCTGTGGTGCTGGGGATTCGTCGCCTACGACGCCCTTGGTGTGCCAGACACCGACCCAGTGGTCCTTGGCGACTTCCTGCAGGCAGTAATCACCGGCGGGTTGGTCAAGGCGTACGAGGTCGTCTGGCGCATCGTTCCATGGCCACCAGGGAGTTACGCCCTTATCTGCACCCGGGAGTTTTTTGAACTCTTCTGGGTTGTCGACAATCTCGTCGATGGTGATGAGGCGGTCGTGCTCGGTGCCGATCTTGGGAATCGAAGCGAGGAGGCCTCGGGTGTAGGGGTGGCGTGGGTTGTCGAAGAGGTCGTAGACATTGGCGTATTCAACAACGCGGCCGGCGTACATGACGCAGACGACATCTGCGTTCTCGGCAACAACACCGAGATCGTGGGTAATGAGGATCACGCCCATGTCACGGGTGGCTTTGAGGTCTTTGATGAGTTCGAGGATCTGGGCCTGGATGGTGACATCGAGGGCTGTGGTTGGCTCGTCTGCGAGAAGCAGGCGGGGCTGGCAGGCGAGGGCCATGGCGATCATGACACGCTGTCGCATGCCGCCGGAGAACTGGTGGGGGTAGGCCTTCATGCGGCCTTCTGGGTCAGGGATGCCGACATCGTCCATGGATTTGACGGCGATCTTCCATGCTTCCTTTGCCGAGACATCTTGGTGGAGTGTGATTGCCTCGATGATCTGGTCGCCGACAGTGTAGACGGGATTGAGGGAGGTCATCGGTTCTTGGAAAATCATAGCGATCTCGTTGCCTCGCACTGAACGCATTTCATGTTCGGTGCGGGTGAGGAGATTGACCTTTTCGCCGTTTTCCATGCGGTAGATGATCTCTCCGCGATCGAAGCGGCCTGGCGGGCGAGGGATGAGTTGCATGGAGCTCATAGCGGTGACTGACTTGCCACAACCGGACTCCCCTACTACTGCGAGGGTCTGGTTTGGGTAGACGGTCATGCGGACGCCATCGACGGCCTGGATGCGTGGGCCCGATCCATTGTCGAAGGAGACGGCAAGGTTCTTGACCTCCATCAATGGGACATTGGTCATTTTGTTTGTGTTCATGGCGGGTTGTGTGGTTGCTTGGGTCATGGTGAATCCTGATCTATGAACACTGATAGCAGCGTCTTTACTTTGGGTGGTTTAGACGCGGGCTTTCTTGAGTTTGGGGTCGATGGCGTCGCGGAGGGCCTCGCCGATGAGGTTGTAGGCGAGGGTGGTGAGGAAGATGGCGGCACCGGGGAAGATGGCGAGCCACCAGACGAATGCTCCGGTTTCGCCCGAGGCGTTGCGGAGCAGGGAGCCCCAGCTTGCCTGGCCGGTCGGACCGAGCCCTAGGAAACTGAGGGTTGCTTCGATAAGAATCGCCGCGGCGATGAGGAATGAAGATTCAACAAGAACGGGGGTCACGCCGTTGGGGAGCATGTGCTTGAAGAGGATTGACCAGAGGGGGAGGCCCATTGCCTTTGCTGCTTGGATGTAGTCGGTCTCACGGAGTTTCATGAACTCGGCGCGGATGAACCTTGCGGCACCGGTCCAGGTGAAGCAACCAATGATGGCCATCATGACATAGGTGTTGCGTGGGAGGACACCGGCGGCAACGATGAGCAGGAAGAGCACGGGGATGGCCATGAATATTTCTACGAGACGGTAGAGGAAGAAGTCTACCCAGCCGCCAAAGTAGCCCATGAGCGAGCCCATGGTGACGCCGATGACGACGGCGATGCTTGTGGAGATGAATCCGATGGAGATCGCGAGGCGGCATGCGTGGAGCATTTGGGAGAACACATCTTGGCCGAGGGTGTCGGTTCCGAGATGGTGGGACGGGGCTTTGTGGGCTTTGATGGATTCGCGGAGATCTATGAGCGTTGCCGGGGCCTGGGCTTCAAGTTGTTCGAGAAACCCAGCGATCGGGTAGGAAGTAAGTGGCTCGATGGATACCGCGATCTCGCCGAGCTGCTCGTAGTGAAAATCCGTTGTTGGCATCTCTGCGAGTTCTTCGTCGGAATATTTCGCGGCTCGATCCGCGGCAATGCGTTGGGCAAGTTCTAAGCGATCCCACATAGAATCCATCGGGGTTGAACCGGGCGCCCGGTTGAACATCGCGGTTTCGGATTGGTCTGGGGAGAAGGGGATAACGGTGTAGACGGTGCGGAGCTGACCATTGGATTCATCGGTCCGGTAGTCGTATCGGTAGAGCTCAGGCGACCATTTCCAGGAAACAATGACGCCCATCGCGATTGCGCCGGCGAGGACAAAGGCGCATCGGGCCCCGCTCCAATAGGCGAGGATGGAGATGGCGATGAAGGGGATCGCGCTGACGATCGCGATGATCGTGACGGCGATGGCGACGAAGTATTCTGACTGGGCCATGTCCCGGATGGATTCGGAGGCGTCGCGTGCGGTGAAGTAAGATTCGGTGAGCCTCGCAAGGACGACCATGATTCCGGACTGGGCACCGGCGGCGATGATAAGGCGGAGGCGTTCGCCTGTTCCTAGTTTTTTGAATGGGAAGAAGAGAATAACTGGGGCCATGAGTCCGAGGAAAATCAGCACAACATCTGATGATTTGAGCGTATTGATCAGGGGCGAGGTCATGCTTCCGACAGAGCCGTCAGGATTCATTGGCCAGGCAATGATTGGATGTCCCGAAGCAACAAGCGGGGAGAAGATCGCGAAGAACGCGACGATGGCGACCCATGCGATCCCAGCGACCGCGGCTGGGCGCCGAAACACCTGGCCCCATGCTTCGGCCCAGAAGCCTTTGACTTCGGTATGGCCGATTCCTTGGGCGAGCTGAACCCCGGTGACGGATTCGAGCGTTTCTTGGAGTTGGTCGGCGTTCTTACTCATTTGAAACTGATCCTTGGGTCGGCGAAAGCGTAGAGAATGTCGGCGAGCAGAAGCGCCATAAGATTCACGGCAGAGATCATCATGGTGTTGGCAAGCAGGAGCTCGCGGTCACGAAGGTTAATTGATTCGAGTGTGAGGCGGCCCATTCCTGGGACGGTGAAGATCTGTTCGATGACGACCGAGCCGGCGAGCATCGCGGGGAAGATTGAGACGAACATGGTGATCAACGGGAGGAGTGAGTTGCGGAAGACATGGGCGAAGACGACATTCTTGTGCGAAACCCCCTTGGCTTTGGCGGTGCGGACATAATCCATATTGAAGTTGTCGAGCATGGCCGCTCGTGTTTGTTTGGAGAGGACGGCGAAGCCGCCGTAGACGAGACACATGATGGGCAGGAAGACATGCCAGATGATGTCGAGGAGGTAGCCGCGTTCCCAGAAACCTGAAGCCCGAGTTGGGAGATAGGTGAAACCATCGGCGGCGGCGTCGTGGAGCCCCGCAACCGGGAACAAGCCGAGATATTCGTTTGAGGAGAGGTAGCCGATGGCGAGCACGCCGGCGAGGGGGACTGGGAAGGACCAGAGCCCGATGAAGAACGCGCCAGAGAGGCGGTCAAATAGTGAGCCAGATTTAACGGCGGCGAGCATGCCACAAGGGATGGCGATGAAGTAGATGATGGGCAGAGCGATCAGGTTGAGCAAGATCGTGATGGGGAGGGCGTCTTTGATGAGGAGGATGACGGGACGGGACTTGGTAAAGGAGCGTCCTAGGTCAGGCGAGGAAACCGAGATCGGGCCAATGACGCCGAATCCCGCTTGTGGGAACGGCTGGGCGTCAAAGAAACCTTTGAGTGTGGTCCATTCGATCTGGGCAGTGGTGTAGTTATTGACGAGAAGTTCGCCGGCGGCGTTGATCTGGCCCCATGAATCTGAGGCTTCGAAGATGGTACGATTTTTGTTGATGACTGAATATTTGATTTTGCCTTTGGAGTCTCGGAAGCCGCGCAGATCTGCGAGGCCTGCTTCTGCACCCAGGAGTTGATCGAGCTCGGCTTTGGCGGTGATGAGACCGGCGCGGGCCTGGGCGTATATGTTGGTCTGGCGGCGGTAGGTGCGGGCTTTGATTTTGTCGGTTTCGTTGGGCTCAAAGGCGAAGCCGCTCGCTTCGGGGTATTCAGTCAAACTGCTTGCGAACCATTCCCAGAGCTTTGGTTCCTTTGGGAGCTTTGGAGAGCGGACGAACTCGCCGGTGGGATCGATTTGGTCGCGGGTGCCGAACTTGACGGGGGAAACGCGGCCGAGCCAGCGAAAATACTGGACGATTGGTGCGTCGTCTAACCCATAGCGATCTTCGAGGTAGGCCTCGCGAACTGCCGCCGAAGTGGCTTCCATTTGTCCGCCCGAAACTTTGAGCGAAGCACCGATGCCACCTGGAGAATATGCAATGATTAAAAACACAAGAAGAGTGATCCCGATCAGGGTTGGGATCATGAAGAGCAATCTTCTGAGGATGTATGTGAGCATGGGTTCTGCTTTCTCGCTTCAGGTGATCAGAAACAGAAGATGATCAGTTGGCGGGCATGTAATACTCACGCTGCTCGATACCCTTGGGGTAGGTATGCACATTGGAGAACTTCTTGGAGATGAATCGCTTCCACGGGACCGAGCGGATGAATGTGTAGGGTTGTTCTTCGTTGATCAATGAGTGGAACTGGTGGAAGATGGCCATGCGTTTGTTGAAATCGAGCTCGGCTTTGATGCCGTCGATGTATTGGTCTTGACCAGCGTCCCACTGGATGAAGTTGTGGCCTTGGTTTTGGATAGCGTCGGTGTGCCAGATCTGTGAGGGGTCTGATTCTGGTGAGGTTGCGGACCAACCCATCGCGATTGCATCGAAGTTTCGTGTTTTGAGGATTTGATCGTAGAGTGACCAGTCGATGACCTTGGGGACGCAACGGATACCGATGGCGGCACAGCGGTCTACAAGATATTTTTGCATGCGTTCACCGGTTTGGCCGCCGGATGCTCTTGTGAACTCGAACTCGAACTCGACGCCGTTCTCGTCTTCGAGTACGCCGTTGCCATCGCGGTCTACCCAGCCGGCTTCGGCGAGGAGTGCTATGGCGCGGTCTGGATCGTATGGCCAAGGACTAATGTCCGGGTTGGCGGCTGGGGAAGGCGGGTTGTTTGGACCGACTGCAACATTGTCAAGACCAGCCCAGATGTCGCGGATCATGAGTTCGCGATCGAGGTTGAGGGTCATGGCCTGGCGAACGCGTTTGTCGTGGAAGGGGGTGAACTTGCCGTTGCGTTCGCCACACTGCCATCCGAAGAAGAGATAGCCGGATCGCATGTTGAGCCATTTGAGTGAATAGGCGTCGTCGTCCCAGCCGGGCTGTGAGCTTTTCTCGACATACTGAGGCGACGACGGCGTGATCATGTGGGTTTCGCCGTTAATGAAGGAAGTCAACTTGGCGACATCTTCGGTGATTGTGTCGAAACGCATCCCTGCCAGTGCGGGCTTTGGCCCCCAGTATTGCTCGTTTCGGACGAGGACGACATCGGTGCCGGGGGTCCACTGATTATCCGGGTCAAGATTTTCGAGTTTGAATGGGCCTGATCCCATGAGGAGTGCGGTGGACTGGTTGATTTGAGTGGAAGTGAACTGGGAGTAGAAGTGCTTGGGGAGGATAGAGAAGCCGGAAGCCATTTGGAGGTTGTAGGCGTCTGGTTCGGTGAAAAAGATATCGACGGTTCTCTCGTCGACGATATCGACTCGTTCCATATTGGTCATGATCGAGCGGAGGGATTCGGTTTCGAGTTGTGGGTTGTTGACATAGTCGTGGAAGGACCAGCGGACATCTTCTGCGGTGACGGGCATGCCGTCGGAGAAGCGGGCGTTTTTGCGGATTCTGACTCGCAGCCAGTAGCCGTTGGGATCGTACTGCCATGCCTCGGCCAGGAGGCCTTCGTGTTCAAGGGTTTCCGGATTGAGGTAGCCAAGAGATTCGACAACTTGATCGCCCACGCGGCGGGCGTAGGTATCTTCTGCGAGGACTGGGGTGAGTTTGACGGGCTGGGCTTCGAAGGTTTCTTTGAAGTAGCCGCCAAGCCTGTAATCATCCTCGTTGCGGGGATCGGCGGCGAAGCCAAAGGTATCAAACCATTGGATCGGGACACCGGCCTGCTTGGTCCAGGATTCGTCGTGGGCGACGGCTGAGGTGCCGGTTGAGTGACCATTGCCGTTGGATGAGCCGGCGACGATGATGCCAGAATCGAGCTTGGATTCGAGGCGGGCGACGAGCTGTTCGATGGTGCCTATTTTGTCGGCGAGGGCTTCGTTTTGTTCCCAGCCTCGGTCGTCTTGGATCATCACCAAGACCGAGAGGACGACCGAAATCGAGACGAGGAGCATGAGTACGAAGTCTTTGAGGCCGAACTTGTTTTGCATGAGATTGGGTTCCGGTTTTGGGTCACATACTTGGTGGCGGTAATCGCCTTGGGGTCATTCTAGCGGGTAGTTTGGGGATGTCTTAACGGGATCTCTTTGGGTCGAAAGCTTCTCTGAGGCCCTCTCCGACGAAGTTCATCGCAAGCAGGGTCATCCCGAGCAATGCACACGGGAAGAAGAGGAGCCACCAGTGGCTGCGGAAGGTGTTGAGTTCGCTCAGGCCCTCTGCGGCAAGGTTGCCCCAGCTCGGGAGTGGCGGCTTGACACCGATGCCTAGGAAGCTCAGGAAGGACTCTTGGAGGATGGCTTGGGGGACGGCGAGGGTGGCGTAGACGACGATTGGACCGACTAAATTTGGGAGAAGGTGGCGGATGAAGACCCGATGCCCCGGCGAACCAAGTGCCCTGGCGGCTTCGATGAAGGGTTGATTCTTGAGAGACAGGACTTGGCCTCGGATCACCCGAGCCATGGTGAGCCAGGAAACGCCTCCGATCGCGATCAGAAGCGTGAGGACATCGAGGGTGGTTCGGGTGCCTGCAGAAAACACCCGTCTGGGATAAATTTGGACGGCTTGGAGCATGAGCTCGTCTTGAATAACAGCATCGGTCTCGAAGATGATGCGGGCTTCGGACTTTGTTAGAGGATCGCCGGAATCCAAGGACTGGGTATCAATGATTTGGTTGATCGACCAGTTGGTCTTGGTTCGGGCTCTGGATTGGTATTCGTCGAGCATGGCGTTGGAAGCAACAGCGAGAAGGACAACCAGAAGTATGTAGGGGAGCCCGTAGAGGACATCGACGATCCGCATCATGATGGCGTCTACTTTGCCTCCCATGTAGGCGGCGAAGGCGCCGTAGATGGTCCCGATACCGACGGAGATAAAGGCGGCGCAGATGCCGATGGTGAGGGAGATTCCGCCGCCGGTTAGGATTCGGACGGCGAGGGAGCGGCCGAGGGTATCTGAGCCGAGGATGAATGCAGGGGCTTGTGCGAGAGCGGCCTTTGCTGCGGGTTCGTTTGAGCCATCGAGAATCTCGTCGATAGTGGAATTGTGGGCAGTTGCTATTTGAGCGAGGGCCGCTTTGTCGACAGCGGCGATAGAGCGGCTGGTATCGATCTCGTCGTAGGGCCACCACTGCGGAGGGAGGCGTCCTGATTTGGGTTCGCCGGTGTCATACCTTGGAACTCCTGAAACACTTGAATCAGCCGCCGAGAGTGTCCAAGGGAGTGAGCCAAGGCAAGCAAAGAACATGAGAGCGAGGAATGCAAATCCGATGAGGGCGGGTTTGGAGCGGGTGAGCGGATTGTCTCTGTGACGCGTCGGGACCGAGAGTGCGGGTACGGATTCTGGCTCTGGTTGAGTGTTTGGAGACGACACGCTGGGCATGGATGCACCTTATCCGGTTTGGTGGTGTGATGCACACCGCAGCGTAGAGATATAGCTGACAATCTGAACGGTATGGGCAAAGAAAAAGCCGCAGATTTTAGTCTGTGGCTGAATCTTGTTCTTTACGAATCAGGGAGACAGGATTTGAACCTGCGACCTTCTGGTCCCAAACCAGACGCTCTACCAAGCTGAGCTACACCCTGTAGGGCCTGTAGTGTAGACCCGTATCGGGCGTGCTGCCAGTCAACTTGGGGCTACATTCTGATTCTGGGTGATTACATGGGTACTTCTTTGAGGAAGATGATTTTTGGGGTGTCTCCGGGGTCTACGACATTGGTCCTGTCGACAACCATGACATACCGCTTGGCGATTGAGGGGATCAGGGGGTCCTCAGGCAGCAGATTGGAGACATCGGACTCTTGGTAGACATGGATGACAAACCAGACGGCGTAGTAGTCTGAGCGGACGGATATGGTGTTGAGGATGCCGTTGGCCATTGCGAGGCGTTCGGCGTAGTCGTCAACGGTATCTCCGTTCGAGTTTCCATTGAAGAGTTGGGGATCGATTGCGGTTCTTGCGAAATCTGAACCGCCGTCGAGTGGGAGTTCGTCTGAGCCGTATTGCTGGATATCGAGCTGGGAATATAAAGTACTGACTAGAACACTCGATTGCCCTTGAATGCTGGGGTCGATGGTGGCCATGAGGACTTCACCCATGGAGCCGAATCCGGGAGTTTGGCGGAGTCCGTTGACGCCCGAGATAGATGCACGATCTCTGAAATCAAGGAGTTGGCCTTGCTCGCTGGCAGATTGTTCTGTAACAAGATTGTCAGCGTGTATATCTGCAAAGCTGGTGTCTGTAGAATACCTGAGTGGATTATCTTCACCAACAAAGCTCGCCAATCTAGACGAGACCCTTGGATCGGCTTGCAGCCTGTCGCGGTAGGCAATGAGGAGCGATGCGACATCAGGGGTTCTAAGCTCTGGGGATGTGGGGTTAAATGGTTCGGAAAGATCTGGCAGGTCCAGCTCTGAGAACTCATTGGCCCACCATTCATCGGTGATGCTGCTGGCATTCGTGTTGTCTTGGTAGTACCCGGTCCGGCTCGGGCTCAGGCCTGGGAGGAGACGGAGGACTTCGACGGGTGCGGTGTTAATGTTGACGAGCCCGTAGGTCGGGGTTGTCAGTTGATCGGCGGTAGTGTCCTTTGATTCGAGCGGGCGGGCCTGGTCGAGGACACCGAGAGCCATGGGAATACCGGTGCCGCGGCGGATATCGGTAAGCGTGTCGAACTCTGGGATGACTTCGCTTGTATCGATGTTGTAATACGCGACATACTTGTCGAGTGCGAGGTGGCCGTTGTCGAAGAACTCGTCTCCGGCGGCATGGGTACCGGCCCAGATATTGTCAGCACTTAACGATGCCGGGGCTGGGTCTTCGTAGCCCAGAGCGATTGCAAGAGCTTCGGTGAAGGTCATCCATTCTTGGCTGAAGTAGCTGGGAGCGGCTGTGCCGAGCGATCCCGCTTGTGACGGCGCAAAGGCTGGACCAATGCCCCAAGCCATGAGAAGGTCGGCAAGGCGGGGGGCCCCGTTGAACCCTTGCGCACTGGTGAGGAGTTCTGGACGGAGATTATCTGGGTTTGTATCGTCATCTTCGTGGAGAGAGGCTCCGCTTGGATTGAACCACTGGGCATTTGTTAAGTCGCGGTTGAACTTTACCTCTGAACCCAGGTCGCCGTTGTCCGGGGCCAAGAACTCGAGCTCGCTCTTGCGATATGGTTCGAGTGCGGCGGTCAGGAGGATTGGGCGGAAGTGTCCGTACATATCGCCGAGGGTCCGGTGGGTTTCGTAGTCTGATCTTGCCTCAACATTTCCGTTGATGATCAGACCTCTTGGCTCGGTGACATTATCAAGGTCTTTGCCGCCGCCATCGATGAAGTCTTCGTTGGTGAAAGCTGAATCGTTTTCTGAGTTAAACTCTATATGCCTGTCGGTCGCAGATACCAGACTCGAAGCGGGGCTCAATCGTGATGAGAGGATCCACTCACGCACCTGGCTCACGCCTGGTTCAGCGGGAGTGGCGATGTCGCCGAGAGCCCCGTCAACCCAATCTCTGCGGCTGGTTGATGCCCACTGGACGAGCGTGTAGCCGGTGTTGTCGTTGCGGACTGCGGCGGCGACTTCTGAGGGGGTGTTTGGGTAGCCTTCTGGGAATGAAGCGGATTTGGGGAGCTCATTTCCGGCGAGGTCGAAGGGCTCAGCGACACCGCTTTCAAGGCTCATCCGGTCTACAAGCATGTCGTTGTGGAGAAGGTTTTCGGTGGTACTGTTGGTCAGACCATCAGAAGTGTTGTCTGTGGTTTCCTCTGCGGTGGTGACGATCTTGCGCCAGAGACGAACCTCGCCCGAATCCTCACGGTTCGCTGCGGATGCGAGTTGAGTAAATGAGCCGGTAAAGCCGGTCGGGTTTGAATGGTCGAGCGGGGTGTTGAGGTAGCTTTGGTAGTCCTCGTTGGCGTACTCACCGGTCTGGGGGTTCATTGGGTGGATCTGGACTGACGGGGTTTGTGTGTTTGACCCGAACTGGTTTTGAATCCATTCTTTGGCAGGCCCGGTCCAGCCGCGACGGTCGGCACCGTCGATTAGGCCGTCTGAATCGAAATCGATCCCCCCGGCAGAGAACTCAACTGGCAACTCGCCATAGGCGGCGAGGGCCGCACGCCATTTGGTATCGAGTACGAGCTCGCTGTTTCCAACATCAAATCTTGGGTCGGCGATGGCGTAGAAGACGCGGGTGTCTCCGGGCTGTAGCACGACATTGCGTGCGATGTAGTCTGGGTATACGGCTGGATCGAGCACCAATCCGTTGTTTGGGTCATTTGCAACCGTTTCTGGAAAATCGAGCCCGGGGTTCGAGACGCCGAGGTCATCCGAATCTTCGTTGCGATAGTCAAAGGCACTCGAAGATGGCGGGTAGTAGCGGGTGTACTCTGCGAGCTTGAAGAAGTAGCCGTTCCATTCGATGTAGTAATCGAACTCGAAGTTTGCGGTTGTATCGATAACGGAGTTGTCATCTGGGTCACGCTGGCGGGTCAGCGGGGCGTTGGTATTCTTGCCATTGCCGCCAAGAGAGATCGGCGCGTCCCATGGGTTGTGGAGCTGGAAGGCGATGCCTTGGACGAGGCAATCGCTGTTGGATGTGGAGTCTGGGTTCGGGTCAATGGTGATTTTTCGTTGAGTCCCGGGCAATGGGAGCGCCGGCGGGGTGCCGCCGGTTCTTGCTGGGCGGAATGGGGAGAAATCATCGTCGCCATTGGCGCCTGATTGGGAGGCGTCGTGGAAGACATAGAAACTGACTGTTTCGGTCAGGACGGGCATGGGTTCTATGCCGTAGATGTTAATGGCTTGACGGTGCTCGTCTGTGATGTGCGAGCCGCCGCCTTCGGTTCCTGGGAGTCTGTTGTCCCCGAGGTCCAGAAGATTTCCATCGGCGACGCCTGGATAGTCACGGTACCAGTCGTTTGATGGCTGGAGATCTTCGGGGAAGTTGGTGATTCCGAAATCGTCGCGTCTGGAGTTGTCCATTAGCAGGGTGAGGACGGTTGGGGTGGTGTCTGAGTCGTTGAGGTCTTTCATGTTGGCCGCCATATGTGCGGCGGTTCTGAGTGCGAGTTCAGGGCCTCGGTGGCCGTAGAAGAGGGTGGCGGTTTCGTTGGTGCGTGACTGGGCGGGGTCGAGTTCGAAGAGGTCGTCGATTGCTCCGCCTGGGACTTTCCAAGTATTGAGCTCGCCGGCGAGGGCGTCGGCGTAGAGGTTGAAGAGTTGCGTGGGGCTTGAGAGCACGCTCTGGAGAGTTGGTGCGCTCTGGCCGACCAGTGTCGGGGAAACCGAGTTGACGAACGATCCGGGCTTGAGATGGGTGGCACCGTTGATGGTGGTGAGGAACTGGCGGGGCGATGTGGCGAGGAAAGCCATGGATTCTTTGGCGATGCCTCCAACGATTGCTCGTTTGTCTCTTGGGTCTGCGATCATGTAGCTGTTGACATAGCCGTCCTCATCGACAAAGCCGTGCTGCTTGCGATCGATCGCGAGCGGTCTGTTGGAGAGCAGTGGCGTAAATGCACGCTGATTTTTCTGTAAGATTGATGGCATCCGGCCCATCGCCGCTTTTTCGAGGCGGGAAGTGGTGCCCGGATCGTTGAGCCCCCAGAAAGAGAGGAGTTCGAGAAGATCATCGTTGTTGTAGAGGGCGACAGAATCAGCTTCTGTTTGGACTCCCTGCATAAACGGTCTATTCGGATCGAGAGCACCATAGTTCTCGTAGAGCCATTTCCGCTGCTCGGCCTGTTCAATGAGTGCTCCTGGCATTGGAGATACCGGGGGCGACTGGAAGAACTGTTGCGAAAGACGAAATAACGAGTTCACATTGTAATAGGGGGCGTTTGTGATTGGCTCCGGTGAGTTAAAGACACTATCAAAGTCGGCCGTCGTCAACGGTGCAACAGGATCACCGAAGTCCGGTTGAAACTCTGGTGGCCATGCAAAGTATCGATCGTCGAGCGTGTTCCCCTCGAGCATGCCTCGTTTAATCGAGTCGTACGCGTAACGACCAATACTGAGCGAGGTGGAGTGCGGCTGCATCTCGGGAGGGTCGGCCGGGTCCGCGGCGTCTAGGACAACACTGCGATAAAATCGGTAGTCATCGTCGCGTATTTGTTCTGGGAAGTTACCGGCGGGGTTGTTTCGCGCCCCCCGACCCCGGTGATAGTTGGCCGGTGCCAGGCTGCCATTTCCGCTAATGGAAATCGAAGAGTTTTCCGAGGCGTCCTGCATAGTGAGCAGGCGGCGGAGGTCAACCTCGCCGGGGGTGAAGCCCATTGGGGCTCCCAACTCTGGCTCTGGTTTGTCGAGTTGATCTGATGCGGTGTTGACATTGACAACTGAAGATAAATCCATAACACGCGCGGCGACGAAAATGCGGCTCTGACCTGAATCGTACAGACGCTCGACATCGGTGCGGGGTAGGTTTGATCCCGATTGGGTATCCTGGGCCGAAGCGAGTTCGAACCAGCGTGAGTCGGCCATGCCGTTGCCGTCGGCGTCGGCCCATTGATAGTTGATGAAGTCTGGGTCTGCCCAGGTGGAAATTTGATCATGACGATTGACCGTGAGGAAAGGCTGGTCGATCGGGAGCAACGCGAAGCGTTGATACATGGTCCATACGGCCGGAATATTGGCGACATCGGGGCCGATATCTGCTGGCGTATTTCGTCCGGGTAGCCAGACACCCACATCTTCGGGGTCGAAGGCTCTGATCCGTGAGCTTGAGACTCCGGGTTGTTCTTGATTCCAGAGTGAGAGATACTCGCTCATGCGACGGACCGTCCGGCCGTCTGACTCTCTTGTAAAGGCTCCTGTGCCTGGCTCTGAATCAAAGCCGCCGACCGATGGGTCATTGAAGCCGTTGTTTCGGGCTGGGGTCAGTGTGTTTTCTCTTAGGTTAAAGAGGTTGACGAATCGGCCATCGGGCGCGAGGTTTGAGATTTGGAGCCAGTCTCGGTTGTCGAGAAAGCTCGATGAGTAGGCGTCGGCAATAAAGACTTCAGGATCACCCGACCATCCTTGCGTGAGCAATGAACCAAAGGGGCGCAGGTCATCGCCTGAGATTGGCTGACCGGGATCGCCGAGGAAGGTCGGGGTTGTTGAGGCGAGCCAGGGGTCTGAGGCGACGCGATAATCGGTGGATGCGGAGTTGCCTTGAAGCCAGTGACGCCCGGAGGGGTTGAATCGTTCCCACTCGTCGTCGGACTCTGAACGCATATCCCACCCGGTGTAAGGGGCGTCGGTGACTTCTGGGGTGAAGAAAACGGCGGAGCCGTCGTCGATGTGCTGGACAGTGAAGTCGAGGCGGTCGCTGCCGAGGATTCCAAGGATGTGGTTGGCGATGATGTCCGCGTTTGCATCAATTTTATTGCGGTTCGAGATCGAGTTGGCGACGCGCTGATCGCTCTGACCGACAGAAATGTAGATCGCAGCGAAGACCGCGATGAGCGCGAGGGTACCCACGACGATGAGGATGGCCGAGCCGCGACGGGCATGGCTTGAGATTGAGTTGTGGGTCTGTGTCGTCATGACTTGCTCCGTGCTCGCAACTGGTATGCGGGCGTTGCACCTCTTTGGGGTTGGGGGGTCGGCGTGTCATTGCTGCGTGGTGCCCGCAGTGTCCCAATGCCGGTGTGTTGTCTGAGAGGGTCAGTTGTTGGACGCCTCTGGTATATCGAAGACCATCTGGAATGTTCGTTCGAGGGTTAAATCGTTTGGATCGGCGATGGAGATGGTGACCCGGATGAACTTTGGCCATGGCCACTGGGTGCCGTTGAGGTCTGGGTAGGCAAAGGTGGAGATTTCTAATGCCGGAGGGGTGCCGAAGCCACCCGCGATCGCGGGGTGGCCGACGATAAGTTCTGGGTCTGGGCCTCGATCAAAGTTGGGGATCGCGGGGACAGCTGGGCGTTTGTTATAGTACTCTGCCACGAGTTGATCTTGGCCGGCTACCAGTCCGTTGCCTGATGGTTCTATCAAGCCGTTCTGATTTGAATCGATCCAACGATCGAGCCCGTACCAGAGCATTTTTTTGTATCTCAGATCTGTAGGATCAGTGATTGAAGCGTCAATGAATCCGAATGACCATTCGATAACGAACTCGGTGCATTGCGGAATGAATACAGAAGAACCGAGCATTTCTTGATCGGCCTCGGCGTAGATCCGTGACCGCTGATTTGCTTGATTGCTTGGGTTGCCGAATGCATCGCTGTCATACAGGAGACGCGTGGGGATGTCCTCGTAGCGAACGCGTGAGAGTTGAACCGGCGGGTCGAAGTTGACATCCCAAAGGGAAGGCATCGCATCGATCATCCAGTCACGGACATTGTCGAAGTGCGGCGACGATCCGCCGTTGACCGGTAGACTGAGGTTGTTCGCATTGGCCGGGCTCGGTGAGGTCAACGGATCCCAGAAATCCAAAGCGAACCTGTCATAAGAACTACTCATGGAAGCGGGGTTTTGATTGAGGTTGTTACGGGTCCAGTAGTCGAGTGGGCTATCGGAAAATGAAACACCGTACAAAGTGGCTTGAATACTTGCGAGGTCTTCGGTAACGATGTCGAGCAGGCCTGAGGAGCGAAGAACGGGGTCAACAAATCCGAAGGGCATCGGACCGCCGGCGGGTTGGTACTGCCTGTACCACTTCGGGAGGTCATAGTTTGCGGTTGCTGGAAGGGCTCCGGCGAATCCGGTTTGCGATAGCGAGTTGAAGATGGACCGCCCTGCGGGCTGGAGGGCGATTTGTCGCTGTGAATCTTCGAGCCACTGGCGATCTGTCCCGATTCGTGTGACGCCGTAGACATCATCTGGGAGGGCCTGACCGGCGGATTGTGGCTGGGCGAGAAGGGTAACATGGCGGAGGAGCGACCAATCACGGGCATACTGGTTGGGGTTGACAATGCCGCTGGGTGCGAGCCCGAGACGAGCGTCGGGCTCGTAGTTGGTATCGGTGACTATTGGATTGAAAAATAGGTTGTTGGGATTTCCTGGGCTCGGATCTACGAGGTCTGGGACTCGCTTTTGGCCGTGGCCGTAGTAGATGGCGGCTTCGGAAGATCTGGCGACCATGTCGGTCGCGATGGCGCGGCGCGAGGATTCAAACTGGCCCTGGCTGAAGAACATGATCTCATCAACGCGGCGTGGGCGGCCCTTGTTATTGAGTCCGGAGATATCCCCGGGCGAGAGCTGGACATCACGGTCGAAGTTGGCACCCTCAGCGTTCTGATGAACAATAACGAGGAACCCGTCGCGGGTCATGTTCTGGAAGTCGTCGCGCATGATGCGTTCAAACTGCGCTGCGTAACGGTTGATCTCGGAGATTCGTTTGCCCTTATTGACCGTTTCGGAAACCGAAGAGAAAATAGTCGAAACGCCAACGGCGATAATGACAAGGATGCCAATGGTGACGAGCACCTCGATGATGGTGAATCCAATGTTGGTATGGATTCGGCGTGGATGTTGCTGAGGATGGCTCATACTCATGGCGAGTTCTCCTCGAGGGTAACGACACGGATAGCGAATGGTGTGCGTGGGGTAAAGACAATCTGGCGGACCCACGAGGCGCGGGCCGCCCTCTTTGAAGCTTCATCCGAAACCAGAGGGGAGGTGTCGGGGTTGTTGAGATCCTCGGTATAGGACCCGGAATCACCGGCGGCTTGGCTTGGCTGGAAGGGAGGAGAAACCCTGATGATCCTGGTATCGGTGGCAATGGGATCACTCTGATCAACCCCGATTGCTGGCCCCAATACGGTGCGGACGGTGCCGGTGTTGTCGAGGAGTTTTTGACCGGGCTTGGTTGCGAAGGAGATCGAGGTGTCGATGAAGAAGTTGCCGGCATCCTCGATGATCAACCAATCAAGATGATCGCTGACAACCTGGACCTGGAGAGTTTGTGGGGCCGCGTAGACGATGTCGTCGCTGTCGGCGTAATCGGCTGTGGTGTCGACCGTTGGGCGGCCATTGCTTTTGTCAATGGCGACCGGGAGAGCCGGGGCTCCGCCTACGGTGCCCGCGGTTCGCACGAGTACATCGCTGAGTGTGCTATTGAGTGGAACATTGATGCGTTGGTCGATCTGGCGGATAAAGATACCGAGTTGAGGACGGTTGCTGCCCGGGGCACGCCTGGCGACAATGTCCCAGACATACTTGGGATCTTTGCCGGAGAATGGCTGAGGGATCAGACGGTCGGCAACAGATAATGCCTTATTAAGATCCGTGGAGCTGGTTGGGCTGGTATCGAGATCGACTAGATTTGGATACCAGAAGCCATCCTGAGAGCCAGGGAATGGGAAGTTCCCGTCGCCATTATCATCAAAGAAGCCGGGACGCTCAAGATAGGAGTTGTAAGGCACGAGTGGACCAACGATCCATTCGAATGTATCGGTATTTAAGTTGTCCTTACCGAAGTTGCTCGTGGGATCGAACCAAGGTGAGAAATCGATAATCTCTGGGTTTGATGTGACAATGGCCTCGGCCATGCTGGCGACGCTTTCGCCTTCGACGGTCCCTACAGCCTTCCGCTGCTGGGCGATGACTGCGGGGAAGACGGCACCGAGCCCGAGCAATCCCAGGGCGAGGATGAGGATCGCGATGAGAACCTCGATGAGCGTGAAGCCGCTTTGGCGAGATTCACGATGTGCTGAATATTGATTGTTCATCGCATCACCTCTTGGAGTTTGCCTGAATATGGCTGAATGAGGTAGAGGCGGGAGCGTGGTTCGTCGAACTCAGCGGCACTATCTGGATCTGTATCATCTGTAAATCTGATGACACCATCTGGCCAAGGGCGACCGTTCACAAATGGTCCGCCGGTGTCGCCTTGGATCCAGCGATCGATCGCCGTAAGGAGTTGTTGAGCGTCTGGGGTGTTGGTCGGCCAGAGATCGAAATCGAACTCGATTTCTGATTGGGAGTCGCTTTGGTCGTAGTCTTTGTAGAGTGTGCCGGTGACTTGATTGAGCCCTCTGGCTCCGAGATCACGGGCCAAATCTTGCTCGTTGTAGAGCGCGATACGAGTGACCGATTTGACAAGAACTGTGTCGTGGGAGATATTGCCCAGCCAGAGTGAACGGGTGAACTGGTCGCCGTTAGTCCAAGGCGAGCCGTTTGAATCGGTGTCTGCTACAGAGAGCATGCGGATCCCCCACCGCCGGGTGCTTTCAGAGAGATCTACACGCTTCCATTGGTCTTCGATTGCTGGCTGATCCCCGAACGGGCGTTCCCTGCTCAAACGAGGATCGATAAAGAGGGCCGGCGCGGTCGATCGGCTGAGTTCACCGGTTCGGCCATCGAACCGGATCATGAATGACTGTCTTGGTGAACGGAACTGCGATTGCATCGCACCGAGATTTCCCGTTACCGGGTCGCCACCAACATGCTGCGCGTCTTTGGCAAAGAGGTTTGTTTCTGGGAATACCCAGTGTCCTTCATCTTTGATTGCGCTGTTCACATCTGAGCCGCCATAAAGCGGGGAGTTGTACCAGATTGCGATCGAGCGTCCGCCATTAATGTCGGCCGGCACAAAGCGGTCGATCATGCTCCCGACGGACGCGTACCCTCTCACAAACCATGACTCGGGAAGTTGTATCGAACTGCCCGAATCAAGCGGGCTAAACACTTCCATCACAACATAATCGTAATCGAAGGATTGAGATCCGAGATCGCCCGGCGGGGCGAGGTATGGCTCGCGGTAGGTGCCGATTTTAACGGCGGGAATCATCGAGAGACGACCGTTGTCGTCGACCAGGAACACGATGGCGCCGTCCTCTCCTTCTCTGCCTTCAAGTGCGATATCCTGGGCGGCTTGCACGGCAGTCTGGAGAGAGTTGATCGCCAGTGAGCGGTCTGAAGAATCGATGATGGTCTGAAATACCGGAACAGAAATGGTCAGAATGATCAGCCCGATCACGATCACGACCAAGACCTCCACAAGCGTGAATGCTGTACGAAGGGCGTTCGTCGAGCGGGGTTGTGATGTTCGATTGGTGTTCATTGTGATCTTCTTGTGTGCTTCCTGAATCTATTTTCTATAAACTTATTTTCCGAGGGCGATGACATTGTCGTCCATCGCTCTTTGGCGGAGTCTCGCGATTTCTTCGGGATCGCCTTCGGGATCTCGTCGGCTGAGTTGAGAGACCAGATAGTCGATTGGCTCGGTGCCAAAGAGCCCATCAGCACCGGCACCGACGATGGCGAACCGTGCGTTTCTGAGTTCCAGGTTCCCTTCGGTCAGGTCATACTCTTGGGCATCGGTGTCGTTGTTTTCGAGTTCAACGAGTGTGAGCGGGTTGAGCAGGATCGGCGGGATATTGAGATCGAGCGTCGATTCGACGACCAGCCTTCGGTTGTTGTTGTATCGCCCCGATTCCCAGCGGTAATAGCGGTAGGCGGTGCCAAAGTTATCAACCAGAGCTACGAGGAGGTCCTGGTCTTCGTTGGCATAGAGGTCGTAGACCATGTCGGGGCTGAGAGAATCAAAGTCAGTAATCGACGCGTCATGCTCGGCGATTTCTATTGGACGGGCGTAACCGGCTCTGACCTTGATTCCTGCGCGGTTTGTGTCGATGGTCGGCTGATAGCGATCGCGTGTGCTGCCGACAGGATAGCCGACATTGGCAAAGCCACCGTTGGCCATGGGCCTGGCCATCCCTTGCCCGGCGACACCATCTGCCGAGCGGGGCAGGGCTCCGGTGAGGTAGTAAGCGAGGGCGTAGCGAGAATAGCGGCGGTCGTCCCATGCGGATTCGATGTCCCACGAGCCGGCGCCAGGAATATCCACAGGGTCAGCGGCGTCATTGGAGTCACGACGCCGGAAGAAGCTAAAGTCGGCGCCTTCAGACCAAACAACGAGTGTTTTGTATGCGTAGGTGACACTGTTGGGCCCATCCTTGAGAGGACCATCGTCTGATGAAAGGCCGTTTGCGATGACGTCCCACGGGTAGAAGTCGCCGTTGGCATTGATGATCTCGCCATCATGAACCAATGGCGGGAGGAACCCAAACTCGAGGCGGAAGTGCTCAACAGCGACCGCGATCGCCTCGGCGGATCGCTGGCTGGCGGTTTGGCGGGCACTGATTGAGGCTCGCCCAAGAGCCGAGGCCAGGAAGGTGATCAGCAGCACAATGAGAGCCGTCACAACCACAAGCTCGAGAAGCGAGAATGCACGACTCTGAGCGGCGGGATTGCCGAGGCGTTCAGGATGTGATTTGTGCGTGTGCACTGGTTGGAACTCCGTTGTAAAGAACAGTTGGCGTTTGGGTCGTCGAATCAAAGCTCTGGGATGCTTGAGTTGTCAGTCGCGGGCTACTGGAGGCTTTCGATCATCTTGACCATGGGGAGGAACATCGCAACAACGATGGTGCCGACCATGCCCCCGAGGAGAACCACCATAATGGGTTCGAGGAGCGAGACGAGTGATTCGACCGCGACATCGACTTCTTCGTCGTAGTTGTCCGCGATTTTCATGAGCATCGAGTCCATGTCACCGGTTTCTTCGCCAACATCGATCATGTTGACCACAATGGCATCACAAACCTTGGATTCACGGAGAGGGTCGGCAAAGGTTTCACCCTCTCGGATCGAATCATGGACCTTGCGGAGTGCTTTCTCGAACACATAGTTGCCCGAGGTTTGCCCGGTAATAGTGACGGCTTCGAGGATGGGGACGCCGGCGCTGATAAGCGTGCCGAGCGTTCTTGTGAATCGTGCGATGGTTGTTTTCTTGACAAGAGTTCCGAACACCGGGGTCCAGAGCATGAGCCTATCGAGGACCGCCTTGCCGGGCTTGGTCTTTCGGATGAGTTTGACACCGAAGAAGATGATAAACGGACCAAATATAATGATCACCCAGCCGGGGATTTCTTGGCCTGGAAGTTTCCCGACAACCCAGTTTGAGGTGCTCATGAGCCAAAGGGTCAGCCCCGGGAGTTCGACCTCAAAGTCGGTAAAGATTTCAACAAACTGAGGGATGATAAAGACCATGATCGCAGTCAAAATGACAAGTGCGATGAAGACGACCACGATCGGGTAGACCATCGCGCCCTTGATCTTCCGCTTGAGGCGTTCGGATTTTTCCATGAACTCAGATAGACGCTGGAGGATGATGTCAAGAACACCACCGATTTCACCGGCGTTGACCATTTTGACATAGAGATGATCGAAAGCTTTGGGCTGCTTAGCCATCGCTTCTGAAAGTGACGAACCGCCCTCGACCTCTTCGGTCACATTCTGGAGCACATTCTTGAGCACGCCTGGTTTTTGCTGACTTTCAAGAATCTGGAGCGAACGGAGCAGGGGCAGGCCCGCGTCTTGAAGCGTTGAGAGCTGGCGTGTGAAGAGAGTGAGGTACTTGGCGCTGACACCGCCGATTGAAAATCCGCCGCCCTTCTTCTTTTTCTTCTTTTTGGTTGCCGATGCACTTGCGGCCAAGCCGCCCTTTGCTCCGCCCTTGCTTTTTTTCTCTTTTTGAGGCTGTACTGAAGTGGGGAAATAGCCCTGGGATTTGATTCGTTGAATCGCATCTTCTGAACTGGCCGCCTCGACGGTCCCCTTCTGGGCTTTGCCTGCCGCATTGAGTGCTTGGTATACAAATGTCGCCATGACTTCATCCTTCCGGTGATCCAACTCAGGATCCTGTTGGGAACGGGTGGTTCCCGAAGTGCCCCATTGAGAACTTATTCTTCAGCCAGTGTTTCGCGGACGACCTCGTCAATCGTCGTCTGCCCCTCGTAAATAGCGAGCATCCCGCCATCACGCAATGACCGCATGCCTTTTTTCCGTGCCAGGTTTCTGAGCACGGTTGTGCTTGCGTTTTTAACGATGAGCTCTCTCATCTCGTCATCGAGTGTCATGATCTCAAAGAGCGCCATCCGCCCCTTGTATCCGCCCCCGACACCGCTGGATGATCCCGGACGGAAGAACTTTCTGCCCTTGACATCATCAGGGCGCAGCGAGAGTTCCATGAGCTCTTGCTCTGTCGGCATATAGGCTTCTTTGGATTTCGGATCGAGCGTACGGACCAGTCGCTGGGCAACAATGCCCTCGATTGTTGCGGTCAACAAGAACGGCTCAATCCCGAGGTCAACCAGACGAATGATCGAACTTGGCGCATCATTGGTGTGAAGTGTTGTCAGCACGAGGTGACCGGTGAGCGATGCCTGGACCGCGATCTGGGCGGTCTCAAGGTCACGGACTTCACCAACGAGAATAACATCGGGGTCTTGACGCAGGAATGACCGGAGTGCACTTGCGAACGAAAGACCGACCTCGGAGTTGACCTGAACCTGGCATAGGCCGTCGATATCGTATTCGACAGGGTCTTCTGCCGTCAGGACTTTGGTCTCGATGTTGTTCAGTTCCGACAGCGCGGCATACAGCGTGGTTGTTTTGCCTGAACCCGTTGGCCCCGTCACAATAACAATGCCGTTGGGTTTGCGGATGAGGCCATGGAAAGTTTCGAGTTCTTCTGGACGGAAACCAACACGATCCAATGAAAGTTCGACATTCCCGCGGTCGAGCACACGCATTACGACGCTCTCGCCATAGATAGTGGGAAGAACAGCAACACGAAGGTCAACAGGGTTCCCACCAACGGTCAGCTCGATACGACCGTCTTGAGGCAAGCGTCGTTCAGCGATGTCTAGATTGGCCATGACCTTAACACGCGAGGTAATCGCACCGCCGAGGTGCTTGGGCGGGGGGACCATCTCATAGAGAACCCCGTCGATCCGATACCGCATTTTGAACTCGTGCTCGAAGGGCTCGAAGTGGATATCCGATGCCCGGTCGCGGATCGCCTGGAGCAACACCATATTGAGCAGCTTGATGACCTGATTGTCATCGGCAGCATCCATAACCGCGTCGAGGTCGATGGACTGGTCCGATGTGCCGCCAAGATTTTTGAGGTTGTCATCGGCCGCCAAGGCCCCCATCACCTCTTCCATTGATTCGGATTTGGCGAAGTGCTTGGCGAGCAACTTATCGATTGAGTCCGGCGAAGCGATGACCGCCTCTACCTTTGCCCCCATCAGCAAACGAAGGTCGTCAACAGCCTGGAAGTTATCCGGACTTTTGAGGGCGACCTTAAGCCTTCTGGACTTGGGCTCATACTCGATCGGGACACACTGATAAGCCTTGGCATTTTCAGCAGGGATCGATCCGATGATCTCGTCGGTCAACTCGATTCCATCTATATCAACATATTCCATCCCGGCTTGGCCGGCGAGGGCCCGGTCAATATCGATTTGGCTGCACATCTCGAGTTCAATCAAAATCTGACCGACTTTAATTTTTTGTGTCCGGCCTTTTTGAACACCAATCGCCTGGTGGACCTGCTCACGCGTAATCACACCCATCTTGGTGAGCACACGCCCTATCTTGCGGCCTTTGAGTTCAGAAGGATCCATGTGCCAACTCCGTGATCAATGCCGATCCATGATCGGCGTGTGGTAATGTTCGCATAGAAACCGAGTCCGGTTGGCCCGATTCCGCCTGTTAACTAGATTTTTGCGTTGCGACACCTGGCTAGTGGCTCTTGCGAGCCGGGGCTAATTCGCTCTTAATCTTCGGGTTCAACATCGGCATCGGGGTCATCGAGCTCTGGACGACCGATTACGCCGCCCGCCTGATGCACCTTGGTACGGACCGCAGTTGAGTCCTTGCACTTGTCGATCATTTCTTCTGCATCGATCATGCCCCGGGCATAGAGCGACCACAGGTGGTCATCGAGGAGTTGCATACCGTATTTTTTACCGGTCTGGATTGCCGAGTCGATCCGGTACGACTTGTTATCACGGATGAGGTTCGCGATCGCGGGGGTCACGACTAGGAACTCATATGCGGCAACCATCCCCTTGGTATCAACGCGTCCGAGAAGCACCTGTGAGAGTACACAGATCAGGGCAGTCGAGAGCTGGACGCGGATCTGGTTCTGCTGAGATACCGGGAACGCATCGACAAGACGGTCAATCGTCTTGGCGGCACCAGTGGTATGGAGCGTTCCAAACACAAGGTGACCGGTTTCGGCGGCACGGACCGCGGCCTCGATCGTCTCGAGGTCACGCATTTCGCCCACCAGGATGACATCGGGGTCCTGACGCAAGGCACGACGGAGTGCCTCTGCGAAGCTGGGAACATCGTTCCCGACCTCACGCTGGTTAACGATGGACTTCTGATGTTCGTGGTAGTATTCGATTGGATCTTCCATCGTTACGATGTGCCGATCCATGGTCTGATTCACATGGTCGATCATGGTCGCAAGCGAGGTCGTCTTACCAGAGCCCGTAGGGCCCGTGACCAGGAAGAGCCCACGAGGACGGCGGATGAGATCCCTACAAATATCAGGCAGGCCGATCTGGTCAAAGGTCAGGAGCCTGTTTGGAATCTGCCGAAGCACGATCGCGATGTCGCCACGCTGACGGAAGACCGAAACGCGAAAACGGGCGGCTTCGCCGTAGGCGAAGCCGAAGTCGGTCCCGCCTTCTTCTTGGAGTTCTTGCTGATTGCGCTCTGGGGTGATGGACTTCATCAATGAAACCATGTCGTCGGACTCAAGAACCTTTGTTTCGAGATTCCGGAGCCCGCCATGGAGACGAATGGTGGGCTGACGCCCAACAGTGAGGTGAAGGTCCGAGCCGCCGGTTTTGACGACTGTATCGAGCAATCTGTCGATCTGGACTGTAGACATTGGTCAGTTTCCTCTGAAAATATTTGATCGAAGTGTGTGGTTAGTGTCCGCCGCTAACTTGGCTAACGGCTGCGATTTCTTCTGGTGTCGTAACTCCATTGAGCACTTTGGTACGCCCGTCTTCGACGAGTTCTTTCATACCTGCTGCAATAGCCGCCTTGCGTATATCGGCAGCCTGAGCCTTGTTAAAGGTCAGCTCCCTGATCTCGGCATTCATTAGCATCATCTCAAAGATGGCTTTCCGGCCTTTGTACCCGTTTGGGATATCCGTCGTTGGAACCGGCTTGTAGACTTTGCCCAGAGCATCTTCCATCTTGAGATTAATCAACTTGAGGTACTTGTGATCGAGGTCCTCTTCCTTGGCCAGCGTTTTGGTATTGGCCAGAACCCTGACGAGCCGTTGTGCCATGACCGCTTGGATGGATGAAGCAACAAGGAATGGCTTGATGCCCATATCAATAAGGCGGGTCATCGCACTTGGTGCGTCGTTGGTGTGAAGTGTGGAGAATACCAAGTGACCGGTCAAAGCCGCCTGGATCGCGATTTCACCGACTTCACGGTCTCGAATTTCACCGACGAGGATGACATTGGGTGCCTGACGCAGCATAGAGCGGAGAACACTGGGGAATGTGAACCCGATATCTTCGCGGATCTGGCACTGGTTGATCCCGTCGAAGTTGTATTCAACGGGATCCTCGGCCGTGATAATCTTCTTGTCTGGACGGTTTAACACATCGAGGGCGGAGTACAAAGTCGTGGTTTTACCAGAACCGGTCGGTCCAGTGACCAGGAAGATGCCGTTGGGGCGTTTGATGATGCGGTTGAAAACTTCTAGGTTTTCAGGTTCAAAGCCGATATTGGCGAGGCCGATGCGGACTGCATCTGGGCGGAGAATACGAAGAACAATCGACTCGCCGTGGTAGGCGGGGCACGCCGAGACACGGAAGTCGATAGGGGTCGGCTCTGGATCACCAAGATCAACATGGATTTTGATGCGACCATCTTGGGGAACTCGCTTTTCAGAGATATTCATCCCGGCCATGAGTTTGAGACGAGAGAGCATCGCGTTCTGCATGCGTTTAGGGAGATTGTCGCGTTCGGAGCAGACGCCATCTACGCGATAGCGGAGCCGAACGCGGTCACCCATTGGTTCTACATGGATATCAGAAGTTCTCAGTTTGACCGCTTCATCGAGGATCCGGTTGACCAGTTTGACAACTGGTGAATCTTCTGAGGAAACATCGATCGATTTGTCCATCGACCGGTCAACAGAGCGGTCGATTGAGCGATCGATTGAATCGGTGACGAGCGATTGCTGCGGGACTCCCCCACCGCCGCTATCGGACGCTTCGCCACCAGAAATAATGTCTTTGAGCTGGGATTTGGTGGCGAGCAAGGGTTCAACATCGCAGTTGAGGACAAAGCGGAGGTTGTCGAGTACTTGGAGGTCGTTGGGGTCGTGGATTGCGACACGCATTTTGCCGCCGGATTTACCCATGCCCAGAACGAGATGCTTCTTCATGACGCTCTTGTCAATGGCGTCTTTGTCTATGAGCTTGGCAATTTTTTCGTTGGCCAGATCCACATACTTGATCCCATGCTGTACAGCAAGGGCCTTGAGGACCTGGTGATCAGTGCACAGCCCGAGTTCAGCGAGGGCTTCACCGATTCGGGTACTGCTTTCTTTTGCTTTTTTGAGTCCGTCGTTGACCTGCTTAGCGTCTATGACGCCTTGGGCAATGAGGATTTCACCGAGTTTCTTGCGACTTCTGGCCATGGATAAACAGATCCCTTTGAGCCGGCTCTTGAGGCCGGGGTTGATCGAGTGTCACTATAGCGTCCCATACCCCCCTGCTGGGGCCTGAATCGGGATCATTCCTGTATATAGAAAGGGCTGAACCGACACGAATTGGGGACTACTGGACATGAAGGTTCTACGATACAGGCCACGATCTGTTCCATTGGACCAGATTCTCTCTTCCAACCGAAGTACCCCCCGAAGCAAGACCCCATTAAGCAGGACCGCCCATGGCACGGATTTTGATTACAGTTGGCCCGACCTATGAACCCATTGATGCGGTCCGCTTTATCGGGAATCGTTCGTCTGGGAAGTTGGGGTCCAGCTTGGCCGATCGGGCGGCGGAACTGGGGTGGGAAGTCCGAATTCTGCTCGGACCAAACGCTGTCCTTCCTATAGAGGATGGGGTAGATGTTATCCGGTTCGCATCGGCACAGGATCTTCAAGATGCTCTAGGGCAGCACCTTGCGTGGTGCGACTGCCTGGTAATGGCGGCGGCGGTCGCAGATTATCGGCCCAAAGCGTGCGAGGTGGACTGCTCGGGCAAACGACGGCGGACCGGTGGAGATCTCAGTATCTCGCTCGAATCGACGCCCGATCTCCTCGCGGGATGCTCGAAAAATGCCCGCAGCAACCAGTTGCTCGTCGGATTCGCTCTTGAGCCGGCTGATGAACTCGAGGCCTCTGCCCTGAGGAAACTGGGTGAAAAAAATATCGATCTGATCGTTGCCAACCCGCTCGAAACGATGGATGCCGACGCGATCCATGCACGGCTGATAGGCAATCAGGATCGTGGGATGAACATTGACCAAACCACTGATGGATCGATCAGCAAAGACGCGTTTGCGGCTTGGCTGCTTGGCCATCTCGATTCGCTCGTCGCTGAGCGAATCAGTCCTGCACATACAAACACGGAGTCTACCTCTCATGTCAAACTTTGATTCACGCCCCGATCGTGGGCGGCCTTCATTTGGAGATAATCGCGGGCAAGACCGACCATCATTTGGTGGAGGTGGCGGCGGCGGCGGGTACGGCGGTGGCCAAGGTGGTGGCGGACACGGTGGCGGATATGGCGGCGGCGGACACGGCGGCGGGTATGGTGGCGGCGGTGGGCGTGGTGGACCACCCAGAGGACAGGGCGGGTACGGCGACCAGCAGGGCGGCTACGGGGGAGACCGTGGCAATCAGCAGGGCGGGCGTTACGACCAAAGAGATCCACGCGATCAGCGTGATGAGAAGATTCCGACGCCTCCCAAGGCCAATGTGGTCTTCAAGGACGATTGGGTGTGCGTGGTTGACAAGCCGGCGGGGCTTCCGATCCGTGGGGAAGATCACAACACGCTCCGAGAATCGGTGTGGCAGTTGGCGTTTGTTCGCAGGGAGAAGATGCGTCCGGCTCATGAGATCGACACGCTCGCTTCGGGCGCTGTGCTGCTCGTCAAGACACGCGACGAGACCGACACACCCCGGCAGTTGACCCGGCCTGAGACCAACTACCTCTGTGTTGTTGAAGGCGCGTTCGACGAAGACATCGCCAAATCAGGCTCTTCGATTAATGGAAAGGTTGTCGGGAGCACCAGCACCGGTGCCAACCCTGTTACCCACTTCCGTGTTCTCGAAACCAACGGCGAGCTCTCGCTATTACAGGTTCGCGCGAGGCCTGACCTTGATGGGCAGATCCGCCAGCACCTGGCGAGCATCGGGCATCCAATCGTTGGCGATAAGGATCTCGGGTCTACCCGGGATGATTTGTATCGCTTGGGGATGCATGCCTTTGAGATTCGGTATGAGGATCCAGAGACTGAGAAAGTTTCGCGGATCCGTGTGCCAGCGCCTCGGTCGTTCTGGAGTGTTATGGGTGTCGAGCCCGCACCTCTTATGGCGAGCGAGGAAGCCGAGCTTCCCAAAAATGCTGATGAAGAAGGATGGGACCGGGTCGCAGGATGGTACGACAACCTGCTCTCAGTCAAAGGGTCGGATCACCACGAGAACCTCGTGCTTCCTGGCGTTGAACGATTGATCGGGCTTGAGAGCGGCCATCGGCTGCTCGATATTGCTTGCGGGCAGGGTCTTGTTGCTCGGCACATGATCGGTAAGCAACCCGGGGCAACCGCGACCGGCGTCGACCTCTCCGAAAGACTCATCGAACGCGCTCACGGGCAATCGCCTGAATCCATTTCATATGTGGTCGGCGATGCCCGGACACTTGGTGATCTTGATCTTGGAGATGAACAATATGACGCAGTGGTGTGCGTGCTCGCGTTGATGAATATAGATAAAATTGAAGAGGTGTTCGCCGGAGCAATGGCCCGGCTCAAGCCCGGCGGGAAGATGGTCAGCGTGATCATCCACCCGGCATTCCGGAACCCGGGCGCGACCGCGTGGGGCTGGCTCTTGGATGAACGCACCCGCCAGCCGGTGCAGTTCCGCAGGGTCGACACCTACATGACCAGCCGAACAACAGACATCGTGATGAACCCCGGGCAGGTGAGCTCGGGTGCCACAGCAATCACAACCCAGACCCACCACCGCCCGATGGGTGCGTACATCAACGCGATGGCCAGCAGCGGGATGATGATTGATGCCGTCGAGGAATGGTCGAGCAAGCGTGTGAGCCAGCCCGGCCCACGCGCCGATGCTGAGAATAAGGCACGGATAGAGATCCCGATGTTCATGGCGATCCGATCGATCAAACCGGTTTGATTTTCAATGGCGGCGGGCTTGTTTCAGGTCTAGGATACGCACGCATGCGGGTGTAGCTCAATGGTAGAGCGTCAGCCTTCCAAGCTGAATGTTGACGGTTCGAGTCCGTTCACCCGCTTTGGTTTGAACCAAAGAAAGACCCGCTCATCTGGCGGGTTTTTTCGTGGATTGCTTCTTCTTGGGATCAACCGTTGAGCAACGATTGGAGTGTTTGTTTGAGTTTCTGGTACAGTTCTTGATCCGCTCCGCTTGCATCGGCGATTCGGGCGTTTCCGAAGTCGTAGGCCTCGAAGGGGCCTTGCATTCGTTTGGTGGAGTCTTCGCTGTCGAAGCGTGGGATGCAGTGGCCGTGGAGTTCGGGGACCTGGTTGCAGAGGACGAGGTAGTTGATGCGGGTCGATCCTGTGGCTTGCATGATCGCGTCGCCGAGGAGTGTGAGGTCACTGAAGAACTGGCCGCGGTCTGCGTGGCTCAGGTCATTGGGGGAGGCGACGACGATTTTGGGAAGGAGCATGCAGCAGCCGGTGATGGGATCGGGCTGATATTTGCCGAGGATGGCGTATCCTGAGGGCATCTCGCAGATGAGTTCGGGATCGCTCCCGGCTTTGATCCGGTTGACGCGGTTGGTGATCGGGAGTGTGTTGGTTGTGGTCATGCCAAAGGGTATGCGAGATGATCAATCCCAGTCGAAGAGTTCGGGAGCAATGAGTGATTGGAAACGGCCTAGGCGATCGAGTGCGTTGTCGATGCGTTTCTTTTTGAGCTTGCCCTTGTACCAGAGCTTGATCGCCCCTTTGCCTGCGCTCCAGTCGACGGTGGGCTTGTCCATGATGAACGCTTGGAGCTGCGGGCTCAGGAGCATGATGGCGAACTCTTCGTCCTTACTCGTCACTTTGTAGGCGGCGTTAAAGGCATCGTCGTCGAGCATGATCCCGGTGCGGCTTCCGAACTTGTACCAGAGCTTGGCGATGCCACGGCGGGCGCGGATCTGGACCTTGGGCCAGTTTGGTGCGGGGAGTTTATAAAAACATTCGACGACGACCGGGGCCATGAACGAGCCGAGCCAGACCATCTGTGACCGCTCGTAGATTTCTACGGGCTGGTTGTCGAGGAATACGGTTTTGACGAGTTTGTCGGCCATGGATTCAGAGCATCCCTTTGAGATACTGCCCGGTATAACTCGCCTTCACCTTGGCCACTTCTTCGGGTGTTCCTGTTGCCAGCAGTGTGCCGCCGTTGTCGCCGCCTTCGGGGCCGAGGTCGATGACCCAGTCGGCGCATTTGATGACATCGAGGTTGTGCTCGATGACGATCAGCGTGTTGCCCGCATCGGCGAGGCGGTTCAAAACGGTTATGAGTTTGTTGATGTCCTCGAAGTGGAGCCCGGTGGTGGGTTCGTCGAGGATGTAGAGGGTGTGCTCGGAGCTGGGGGTGCCGTCGTGTTTGGTGCCTTTGCCGAGTTCTGTCGCGAGTTTGACGCGTTGGGCTTCGCCTCCACTCAAAGTCGTTGAGGGTTGCCCGAGGGTGATATATCCCAAGCCCACATCTCTCAGGCATTTGGTGAAGCGGAGGATCTTGGGGTGGTTCTCGAAGAAGTCGCAGGAATCTTCGACGGTCATCGCCAGGACATCGGCGATGCTCTTGCCTCGGTATTTCACTTCCAGCGTTTCGCGGTTGTATCGCTTGGCGTGGCAGACCTCGCACTCGACGAAGACATCGGGGAGGAAGTGCATTTCGATTTTTTTCATGCCCTGGCCTGAGCACGCTTCGCAGCGGCCGCCGCCCTTTGCTGAGGCGACATTAAATGAGAATCGGCCGGGCTTGTAGCCGCGGATCTTGGATTCTTTGGTGGCGGTGAAGACCTTGCGGATCTCGTCGAAGATGCCTGTGTAAGTAGCTGGATTGGAGCGTGGTGTGCGGCCGATCGGGGATTGATCGACCTCGATAATCCGGTCGATGTGCTGAAGACCCGTAATGCGCGAATGCTCGCCAGGCTGAGTTTTGCGGGACGCGGCGGTGCCCATCACATGCTGCTTGGCGGCACGGAGGAGGATTTGGTTGACGAGAGTCGATTTGCCTGAGCCCGAGACGCCGGTGACGGCGATCATGCCCCCGATGGGGAAGGGGACATCGATGTTCTGAAGATTGTTGTGCTTGGCGCCCTTAACGGTCATCGTCTTCTTCATGTTCAACTTGCGGCGGGTCTTTGGCACTTCGATTTTCTTACGCCCGGCAAGGTAATCGCCGGTCAGCGAGTTCTTCGCTTTCATGATGTCGTCGATTGAACCCTGCGCTACGACCGTCCCGCCATGGACACCCGGACCAGGCCCAATATCAATAACATGATCCGCGGCTCGGATCGTGTCCTCGTCGTGCTCGACAACCAACACGGCGTTCCCGATGTCGGTCAGGTGGCGGAGCGTTCGGATGAGGCGGGCGTTGTCGCGTTGGTGGAGGCCGATGGTGGGTTCGTCGAGCACATAGCACGCGCCGACGAGTCCCGATCCGACTTGGGTGGCGAGGCGGATGCGCTGGGCTTCTCCGCCTGAGAGTGTCGCGGTGCGGCGGTCGAGCGAGAGGTAATCAAGCCCGACGGATTCGAGGAACCTGAGCCGGTTGATGATTTCTCGCAAGATTGCTTCTGCAATATGGGCGTGCTCGGTCGAGAGCTTGAGATTGTCAATAAAGTCGATCGCGTCGGTGATATTGAGGCGGGCGAGTTCGGAGATGTTGAGGGTGGTGCCGTCGCTTGTTGGGCGTCCGATGATGTTCGGGGAGCCGGCTTTGTTCATGTCGGCTTTGTGCGTCGAATCAATTGTCACATGGAGTGCGGAGATTTTGAGACGGTCGCCGCAGCATTTTGGGCAGGTGATTTCTTGTTGGTATTGGTGGAGGTGGTCCTTGACCCAGCTTGATTCGGTTTTGTGGAACCAGTTGTGGAGCATGGGGTAGACGCCGTCCCATTGCTTGCGGTACTTCTTCTTTCCTGTGAGATGATCGTTAGCGTATTCGGTGCCGTGCATGAGGAGGTTGAAGAGGTCGTCAGACATGGCACTGAGGTGCATGGACTGCGGGATCTCAAAGGCCCGGCAGAATCTCCTGAGCATGCGTGGGTAGATCATCCCGCCGGGGCCGTTCTTCTTCCAGGGCTGGATCGCGTTGTTGAGGATCGCGACATCTTTGTTGGGGACGACGAGTTCATCGCCGAACTCAAGGATCACTCCGAGCCCGTGACAATCCGGGCATGCGCCGAAGGGTGAGTTGAACGAGAACAATCGCGGAGAGAGCTCACTGAGTGAAATCTCCGGGTTGTCCGGGTCTGCGAAGTGCTCGCTGAAGGCGTGGTCGGTCCAGAGGTCTTTGTCCTTTGGATCGTTGATCGCGATGATGACTGATCCCTCGGCGAGTCGCAGAGCGGCTTCGATGGATTCGACGAGCCGCTGGCGGGCGTCGTCCTTGATGACGATCCGATCAACGACCGCATCGATCGAGTGTTTCTTGTGACGGTGGAGATTGAGGGGGTTCTCGGTGTCTTCTTTGAGGGCCTGACGGAGGTCGGTGATGTCACCGTTGACGCGGGCTCGGTTCCAGCCTTGCTTGGTGAAGTCTTCCAGGGTGTCCTTATGGAAACCTTTTTTGGCACGAACGACGGGAGCCAGGATCATGAGCTTGGTGCCTTTGCCGAATTCCATAACATGATCGACGATTTGGGTCGCCGACGACGATTCGATGGGTCGACCGGAGCGGGCGGTGACGGTGCCGTCTTTCTTTTTCTTGGTGGGTGCCCATGAGCGGGGCGTGCCGCAGCGGGCGTAGAGGAGGCGGAGGTAGTCGTAGATTTCGGTGGTGGTCGCGACGGTCGAGCGGGGGTTGTGGGACGATGAGCGTTGCTCTATGGCGATGGTCGGGGGGATGCCTTCGATTTCTTCGATGTCTGGTTTTTTGAGCTGATCGAGGAACTGGCGGGCGTAGGCGGAGAGCGACTCCATGTATTTGCGCTGGCCCTCGGCAAAGATGGTGTCAAAGGCGAGGGAAGATTTGCCCGATCCAGAGAGCCCCGTGATGATGACCAGTTGGTCGCGGGGGATGTCGATATCGAGGGATTTGAGGTTGTGTTCTTTGGCGCCGCGGATGCGGATGCATTTGGTTGGGTCAACGACAGACTTGGCCGCGGGCTTTGCGATCTTCTTTTTGACGACTTTTTTCTTCTTGGTCGTTTTTTTGGATGCTTTTTGAGATGTTTTGGAAGCCGGGCTCACGGGGTTGATTCCACCGGGGTGTTGGGTGATTGCTGTTGCTGATCGAGGAGTTGCTCGATGTGTTGAGAGTTCCGCTGCTGGGCGCGGTGTTTTTGGTAGAAGAAGAATCCCATCAGGATACATCCGATCGCCAAACCGGTCGCATAGGACCCCAGTTTTGAGCGAAAGCTGCTCGGTGTTGAGTTGGGATGATTGAAGTTGCTCATGGGGTTACACTGTATCCGCATACCCGACCAAAACCCACCCCAAAGATGTGCCATTGAGCGTTATCAGGCATTGGATGGGCCTAATTTGGGCCGGAATCATTTAATCACACTGCCTTTTTTTACATTGCAGCCTGTGCATACCCCCTTGCTATTTCAGGGGATACCATTGCAGCCTCGGGCAAGGAGCGCCCTCACTCACATTCCCACTACTAGCCAAGGCCGGCTCGGGATTCGGATCATCGCTCACCCATATGCCCAAGACTCTAAACAACTCAAGATTCACTATCCACATACACGCTCGCGCGATGGGTGTTCTTGATGGAGCAGCATGGCTGGTAGCGTTAACACTTGTTGTTACAAGTGCCATATGGACCAAACAAACAGGCACGCTCCCGGCATTGGTCGGGATTGATCGCTCGGTAATGGTAGTTGATGAGCCAACTGAAACTGAACCACTCGTCCTGGTTGAGGACATCAAACAACCAACTCCTGAGCCTGCAATCACTTCGGACGCAGCAACTGAATCGACGCCGGTCATCGATCCCTCGTACCGTTGGTTTGATGGCAAGCTCGTCCGCCCTGCTCGGGTAATCTACATGACCGTCACCGGGTATTCTCCTGATTCCCGGTCGTGTGGCGAGTTTGCAGATGGCAAAACAGCCACGATGAAATCCGTCTGGACCAATGGCATGAAGCTGGTCGCTGCCGACCCGCGGGTATTGCCTTACTGGTCAATGGTTTCGATCCCTGGTTACGCCAATACAGAGGTGGTTCCAGTTCTGGATTGCGGCGGCGCGATCAAGGGGAATCGCCTTGATCTGCTCTATCCAACCCATGAGATCGCCCTCCAATGGGGCGTTCGGCAGGTGCCTGTGACGGTTTGGGAGTTTGTCGAGAGCGAGTAACTCGCCGGCAACGCAATCGAGTCAAAAGATTCCACACACTTGATGATGGCCCCCCTAGAGTGGGTTCACATGATGTTTTCGCTCAATACCAACTCGATCCGCAGCGTCCTCAAACGGAGAGGCGCCCGAGCGATGTCGCCAATGGATCTGCCCAAATATACGATGGACCAGTTCGGGCTGCGGGCTATTAACTTCTCTACGGACCAACTCGCCGGGCTGGCACCAAAGGATCTGGAACTCATCCGAGATTCTGGGGATCGGATCGGGTGCTCGTGCTTGCTTCTGAGTCAGTCGATCCCGCTGCCACTGGGCGATGTGAAGGGCGACAAAGCAATCGAGGGGATCGAGCGGATGACACGCGTCGTCAAAGCCGCGTCACTGATGGGATGCAATGCGGTCTCACTCTCGATCAAGGCGAAGGACACGGATGCTGCCTTTGAACAGGCGTCCGAGAGCATGAAGCACATTCTTCAGGCGGCAGACCGGGCCGAGATCAATGTGCTCATCGCACCAACGAGCGGCCTGACCGAAGACCCCGACCGACTAACCGACCTGCTCAAGGGAATCGGCGGGTTCCGTATAGGGACGATGCCCGACTTTGAAACAGCGGCTAAGTCTGGGGACCCGGTTGGATACCTCAAAAAATTGACGCCTTATGCGTCAGTGGTCAATGCTTCAACACTGGGGTTCACTGTACCCGACCCTGAGTCTGCATCAGAATCGAAGCAGAATGAAAAAGAACCGACTGATGATGCACCAGAACTCAGCGGGCTTGATGCTCTGGCTGCTGAGCTTGAGGGGATGATGATGGAAGATGACCCGATCCCCGTCCATGAGGGATATGACCTACCTTCGCTGGTTGGAGCGATCGCGGCTGTGGGATTCGACGGGACGGTTTCGATTGATTATCGTGGCGATGGGGACGAATCGCTGGGTGTTATCCACTCCAAAGAGGCAATCGAAGAGGCCTTGGCTGCACTCAAGGACTGAACCTGCTAATGTACTGCTGAGAACAATCCCGCCGAGTCTGATTTGATGAGAGGTCCCGCCAGTGAGCACGCCCACTAGTCCAACAGTCAAACCGCTCGTCGTTGAAGAACTGATTACTCCGCAAGGGATACCGACCCCCGTGCCCACCAATCGCCCAATCATCATCACCATTGACGGGCCAGCGGGTACGGGTAAATCCACCGTCGCCCGAATGCTCGCTGCTCGGTTGGGTCTGGACTTTCTTGATACCGGAGCGATGTACAGAGCCGCCGCGGCAATCATGATCGACAAAAACTACAGTGAAGAACAAGCCGGCGAACTTGTCAGCGAGGTCATCGGTGCGGACATGCACTTTGATTGGTCTCAAGATCCTCCGACTATTCTGGCTTGGGATGCCCCGATTGATCACCGGATCAGATCCCAGGAAGTCACCGATGCGGTGTCTTTTGTTGCGACGCTCTCGGAACTCCGCCAGCATATGGTCCGCAAGCAGCGGATCATCTTTGCTCAACACCCTCACCTGGTGACCGAGGGGCGCGATCAGGGATCGGTGGTCTTCCCTGATGCGGCCGTAAAATTCTACCTCGACGCTGATCCAGAGATTCGTGCTCGCCGGCGGATCGACCAGCTGGGTCTCGACCCTGAAACTATGTCACTCCAAACGATGTGCCAGCGGATTGTTGAGCGTGATCGGATTGATTCATCGCGTGACGACGGACCATTGGTTTGCCCGGATGACGCTGTCCGGGTGGATACATCTGGACTTGGGATCGAAGCGGTCGTAGATTTGATGATCAAACACACGATGGCCCATGTCGCCGATCTGCCCGAGCACGATTTATAGCATGCTCAGCAGAATCAGATCCAAACACCCGGGCTCATCGCTGCTGCATATTGGGTTTTATAACGGCTTCCGCATGTTTGCCCATGCGTTCTTTCTTGTGCTTTATCGGTGCCGAAGTCGGGGTGCTCTGAATGTCCCCAGGACCGGTGGTGTGCTCTTGGTTGCCAACCATCAATCATTCTTTGATCCACCATTAATTGGCGGCACATTGACGACGCGTGATACTGACTTTCTCGCTCGCGGCGGGCTCTTTAAGTTCAAGCCATTCGCATGGCTGATTTCCACCCTGAATGCAACCCCAATCAAACAGGGAGCGGGCGACACGGGGGCGATGAAGGAGACGATCAGACGCCTGAATGAACGCAAAGCGGTGCTCGTCTTTCCTGAGGGATCACGGACTGATGATGGGGCGATCCAGCCGTTTGCGCGTGGTATCTCGGTGCTGCTCAAGCGTGCCGATTGCGTGGTTGTCCCTGTGGGGATCGCGGGGGTGTGGGATATTTGGCCGAGACACAAACGGTTCCCTCGGCTGTTTACACGGCCAGTCGCGGTGGTGTATGGCGAGCCGATTGATACCAAGGACCTGCTTGCCCAAGGCCCTGATGCCGCGATCCGTGTTCTTCAAGAGCATGTCGAGCAACTGATTGCTCAGGCCGAGAGCTTGCGATAAAAAACACCCGCTGTTCGTGTGAGCAGCGGGTGCATATCAAAGTATTCAGATTAGGAGATTAGGCCTCGCCGAGGAGGTCTGCGATCTCATCGTCAACGGGGTTTGATGCCCGGTTATCCTTGGGGCCTTTGCCCTTTTTGGACTTTGAATCATCCGCTTTGTCTTCGGATTCTTCCTTGGCTGCGATCGCTGCATTCTGTGCGGCGACCTCGGCTTCGAGCTTGGCGAGATCCTCTTCGGCTTCCTTACCCTCTTGGGCTCGTTTGGCTTTGTAGGATTCGATCTTCGCTTTGTCTGGTCCGAGCACAAGGGTGATCTGGCGTCCGGCGGTACGCGGGGCCATCTCGATCTTGGCGACATCGCTCAGGTCTTGGCAGATCTGGAACAAGCGTTCTTCGCCGAGCTGCTTGTGCATCATCTCGCGCCCGCGGAACCTTTGGGTGATCGAGACCTTGTGGCCCGCGATCAGGAACCGGCGTGACTGGTCTACTCGGATCTGGACATCGTGCGGATCGATTTTGATGGACCGACCGAGACGGATCTCTTTCATCTCGTGGCCGGTTGACTTTGATTTGCCTTCGCGTTTGGAGAGTTCGTATTTGTATTTGCCGTAGTCCATGATCTTGCACACAGGCGGGCGCGAGTCGGAGACGACCTCGACGAGGTCGAGCCCGGCGGTCTGGGCCATGCGCATGGCATCGGGAGTCTCTACGACCCCGAGCTGCTCGCCTTCTTCTCCGATCAAGCGGATCGGGGAGAGGCGGATCATGTGATTAATTCGTGTCCGTTGAACGGGACCTTGTTGGCGGAAGAAGCGTCTGCGAGCGATGTCAAATCTCCTGGTGGAACGATCGTTGTGACCCCAGCGACATGCTGGGCTGGCCCTCTCAATGGGCTTTATGTATTGAACCATCCTGCATGCCAGAAAGCAAGCGGATAGTGGTTATATCGGACGAATCGTCGCACGATTCCAGTTCTTCAGCCGCCGGATGAACTCATCAGCTGTCGAATCGACGATCGATTGAGCCTGATCGCGCTGGGAGCAGCCGCCAACAGGGTCAGGAAGATCGCCGCGGCCCATGAAATCACGATCGGGAGCATCGGTGGTGCTCGGAAACTCAGATCCATCCCGACCAGCACCCGGTTGACCTGCTGGCCTCCCCACGCGGCTTGGAGGCCTAGGAGCGTTCCAAGCACACACGCGGTGATCGCGATAATCAGGGCCTGGCCACAGATGAGGCGAACAATCTGGCCTCTGGAGGCCCCCACCGCCCTGAGGACCCCGAGTTCGTACTTGCGGGCACTGACCTCGGCGACGATCAAATTCGCAACCCCGAAGCACGCGACGAGCATCGCCCCAAGAGCGACCGTCGAGACGACCACAAACGAGGATGTGAATACCGCTTCGATCTGAGTGCGGATCCGAGCCCCTGATCCCACATTGAGGACGCCCGAGCCAATCAGGGCCCGCTCGATCTGGTCTATTGCTTCTTTGGTGGGGATCGAATCATCGAGGTCGATCTGGATGAGCATCGGATCGCGGACGCCGAAGTGTTCGATCATGTCGTCCCTTGAACCGAACACCGAGCTGATGGCCTGCTGAACCATGCTCTCGCCGAGGTCGAAATATTGAGAAACGAGTTCGAGACCGGGTGTGGTGACGACCCCGACGATATCGAAGCTGTGTTCTTGGCCGGTCGAATCCTTGCAGGTGAATATATCGCCCACCCCTAAGCCTTTGGCGACGAGAAACTCGCGGGCGACGATGACGCTTCCGCCCTCTTTGAGTTTGGCCAGTGCGGTTTCTGGGTCACCCTCGATGAACTCGACATGAACCATGTCAAAGAACGCCTCGGGCTCGAACCCAAAGTAGTTTGTTTTGTAGGACTGCAGGGCTTTGACTCCGAAGGCATCAGTCTCCACTGCGAGCATGTTAATTGCACAGGTCCGTTCGACGACATCGAGATCGTTGAGAATATTGATCGCTTCTTCGCTCATCGGGAGCCCGTAGGCGAAGGCGTCGGGGAACTGGATCTGGTCGATCCAGTCGCGCATGGCGGCTGAGCCGTTGGTCCAGATCGCGATGAGGAGTGCGAGCCCGGTCATGAGGGCGCCGGCGGTGAAGCCGTGGCGGTATGGGGTGGCGCGGACGGTGCGGACGAGGAGGGATTCTGGGAGTCCAAACGCTCTCGAAATCACGGGACCGATGGTCCGGGCGACAACCACGATCATGGCCGCTGATGCGAGGAAGTATCCGAGGAACATCGCGGGGAGCCCGATCGAGAGGTAGGTCCAGAAGAAGGTCTGGCCATCGAGTCCCGAGATGACGATGGCGGCCATCAGGGCGATGCCGAGGAATCCGACGATGGTGACCTTCAAGATCTGCGCGGGTTTAGAAGGCTGGGCCTGCTGGGTCATTGCCTCGATGGGCGAAAGGGTCGCGGCTCTCCACGCGGGCCAGAGGGCGCCGATGAGCCCAGCTCCAAGTGCGCCGATCAGGGTCAGCGTCAGACTGACGGGTGGGATGACCAGCCCGGCGGGGAGTTGCTGGTCGAACACATTGACCAAGATCCACGCGAGCCCGATGCCGAGGGGGAGGCCTGCGATTGCTCCGAGTCCGGAGACGGTGAATCCGACGAGGAGTTGGGCGATGCCAAGCTGTCTGCGGTGGGCCCCGATGCAGCGGAGAACCCCGAGCATTTTCTGTTGCTCAGCGACCCCGGTAGTCAGTCCCGTTGTGATGATGAACGCCGCTGAAATCAGCGTAATCAGCGAAATCAGCATGAACCCCATCTGGGCCGCCGCGAGGTTTTGCTCAACCCCAGCGGTGATCCTACCCGTGGTCTGGACGATCGCCCGTCCTGGATACGCATCAAGATGGGCAAGGACAAACTCGTCGGGGTCAACACCATCTTGGAGCTTGACCTCCAAATCAGAAATCTGATCCTTCTTGCGGCTCATCTGATCAAGAGTGTTGATGGTGGTGTAACCCATCGGCCGACCGCCCATCGGCGGGGCCTGGGCGATGCCTACGACGGTGAGTTCGAGATTGCTGCGGAACAGCCTGGCGAACTCGACGCGGTCACCGATGCGGATGCCGATGCCCCGATTGAGCGTGATCGCCTCGCCAAGCGATTCGGTGCGTTGTCCGGTGAAGGGCTGATGAAACTGCAAATAGCCGACCGGGTCGGCGAAGACCTTTGCGGCGGCGGGTTTGGATTGGTCGTTTGAGTAGACCCAGCTCATCCGCTGGGCGACGCGGGCGTCGATCAGGATCTCGTTGTCCTCGATCGGGTATCGACCTTCGAGGAGGACGACGGGGCGGGCTTCGAACTCGGATTCGGGGCTGATGCCGTTGACGAAAACGCTGGTGAGGTAGCGGTGATCGACGACGGTGTGCTCGCCATTGGGATCGCTTTCATCGACCGGCATCGCGGTCGGGAGGGTGACCATGAGCGAGTGGGTCTGCTGGAGACGGGGCAGTACTGAATGCACGCCGTCCCACTTACTGACCGATTCGGCGACCGATGCGGGCATCGTCGAGCCCTTGATCGCGACAACCCGGACCTCAGCGAGCCCGACCTGCGTGTTGATCTGCTGGGTAAACGAGGCGTTGAGCGAGCCCATCACACACGCGACGGCAGAAATCAGCACCACCGACATGCACACCGCTGCGGAGAGCAAGATCAATCGGCTAGGCCTGCCCAAGCAGATGCTGCGTGCGAGTCGCAAGAGTGCCAGCATCGAACCCCCCTTCCTCGGAAGATTCGAGAACGCCCTTGACGAGCCCATCGGCCATCACAAACACCCGCTTGCAATAACTGGCGGCTTCAGGCTCATGGGTCACCATCAGCACTGTCACTTCTTGCTCGTGCGCCAGATCCCGAAGGACCTCCCACACCAGCGAGCTCGATGAGGAATCTAGATTCCCCGTTGGCTCGTCTGCGAAAACGACGGGTGGTTTGTAGAGCAATGCCCGAGCGATGGCGACGCGCTGCTGCTCACCGCCGGAGAGGGCTTGCGGTCTGTGCGTTGTTCGGTCGCTCAGACCTAAACGATCGAGCAGTTCGAGGGCTCGTGCTTTGAGGGCTCCGGTGGAGTCGCCTGCGAGGAGTCCTGGAAGGAGCGTGTTCTCCAGTGCAGACATCGTGGGGATGAGATTGAATGCCTGGAAGATTACCCCAATGGAGGTTCTTCTGAACTTGGTCGCTTGGCGCTCGGTGAGTTGATCGACGCGCTCGCCTGAGACCATGACCTGACCAGAATCTGGTGGGTCCATCGCGGCAAGGATATGAAGGAGCGTCGATTTACCCGATCCCGACCGCCCCATCACGGCATAGAACCCCGGATCGGTGATCTCAAGATTCACACCACGCAACGCTTGAACGCTGGACTCCCCGGCCGGGTACGACTTCTTAACATCGACGCATCTGATCATGGGAGAGTATTGGGGTTTGGGGGAGGGAAGTTGCGTCGGATCAGCTGATTGAGGCCGAATACGCCTCGGAATCCATGGACTCATCGAGAGCGCCTTGGGCTGTGATCTTGATTTTGACCAGCCAGCCATCGCCGAATGGGTCAGCGTTAACCTGCTCTGGGTTGGATTCGAGTGATTCGTTGACTTCGATGATTTCGCCTTCGACCGGGGAATACACATCCGAGGAGGTCTTGACGGATTCGACCTCGCCGACGGAGTCACCCGGGGCTACTTCGGTGCCGACAGGCTGCATCTCTGCGAAGGTGACATCGGTGAGCTGATCGACCGCGTAGGTGGTGAGCCCGATGGTGAGGACATCGCCGTCCACTTTGAGCCATTCGTGGGTTTCGGTGTAGGTGCGGTCGGATGGGTTGGTCATATTTTCGTTCCTTGTGGATGGGGTGGATTGAGTCTAAGAAGTGTTCGCCGGATAGGCAACCATCTTGGGTGCCCTCCTTTGACCCGACCTGAGGGGAGGGCAAATGAGGTCTTGGTGGTACAAGGCGTGCAAAGACCTCCTTCACTCGCCTCAGAAGGCGGGCTGAAGGAGGGCACCGAAGAGCGGAGGAAACGCCGTGAATTCATGGATCTGGGCGTGCAAAGGTGTTCTAAATGCGATACAATCGACCCAACCGGCGGGCGGAGCCCAGACCAAGCCGGGGTGACATATCGACTTATGACGGTTCTCGCCATTTGGCGATGTGTTGCCAGCCAACACGGAGGTTGCGCTGACCATGACAACGATTCCTACAACAAGCCCAGATTCCGCGCTCGAATCGCCTCCCAAAGCCACTCCAGGCCCAACCGCCAACGCCGGCCTTGCGCTTACCAAGCTCACGCTTGTCGGGTTCAAGAGCTTCGCAGACAAAACCACCTTCCACTTCGATGACCCCATCACCGGCATCGTCGGACCCAACGGCTGTGGCAAGTCCAATGTCGTTGACGCCATCAAATGGGTCCTCGGCGAACGCTCCTCCAAATCGCTCCGTGGCAAAGAAATGATCGACTGCATCTTCGCAGGATCCGCCGGACGCAAACCATCGGGGATGGCCGCCGTCACACTGAGCTTTGACAATCCCAAGTCCACACTGATGCTCGCGGATCTCGCGGGTCAAGCACCTGAAGAAACACAAGAGAGCCATGTTGTGGAGGTCGAAGAAGTCGAAGCCTCCGATCTGGTTGAAACTCCAAACGACGATCAACCAGCCCACGATGAACTCGTATCTGACGCTGACGCCGAGCGTGCCGCCAGCGAGGGCGAGAGCGAGGCCGCGTCGATCATCACCGAACGCCGCCGCATCGCGCGTCCGCTTCCAATCGACGCGGACCAGGTCGAGGTCCAACGCCGCTTGTACCGCGATGGCAAAAGCCAGTACCTCATCAACGGCAAGCTCGCGCGACTCAAAGACATCCGCGACCTCTTCCTCGACACCGGCATCGGGGCCGACGCGTATTCGATTATCGAGCAGGGCAAGGTCGACCGGATGCTCCTGGCGTCCCCGATGGAACGCCGGGTCATCTTCGAGGAAGCGGCGGGTATTGCGAAGTACCGCCAACGCCGCGTCGAAGCGCAGCGCAAACTCGACAAGGCCGAATCAAACCTGGCCGTCACGCGTGAGCAACTCGATTCGACCGAGCGCCGCTTGCGCATGGTCAAAGGCCAAGCCGCCAAGGCGAGGCGATTCCAAGAACTTGATGACGAGTACAGCGCCCAGCGTTTAGCCCTTGGATTTGAGCAGTACGACGACATCCGCCGCCGCCTCGAAGGGCTGACCTCACAGATCGCTTCGCTCGAAGACGAACGCAATCAGACCCAGGCAATGCTCGAAGAAGCCGAGGAATCGCACAACCTGGCTAAAGAGAATCGCCTGACCGTCGGACGCGTGCTCCGAGAAACCGAGAACTCACTGACCAACGCGAGGCACCAGGCGGAGTCGGCCAACCAGCGCCAAGAGATGACCCACAAAGCCATCGAAGACGCGGCCCATCTTGTAGAAACAGAAACCTCCCGCCTGAGCGAATCGAGCTCCAAACTCATTGAGATCGACGCCCAGATCGAAGGCCACACCGCCAAGCTCGAAGAACTCAAAGAAACACTCAGCGGGTCCGAGTCAAGGCTCAAAGAAACCAGCGACCAACGCGAGCACGCCGCCCGCACGCTCAACGAGCAACGCCAGAAGGTCGACGAGACCCGCTCGGTCGTCGCCAGCGTCGAACGCGAGCACGCCACCCTGATCGCCCGCGTCGAGAGCGATGATCGCCGGATCGAATCCATCACTGAGCGTGTCAACGAACTCACCCAGCGTCTCCGATCCCTCGATGAGCAGATCGAAGAATCCAATCTTCTCAAGTCCCGGACCGAAGAGGCGATCGTCCTTGTTGATGCCAGCATTAACAAAGACGAGGACGAACTCAGCGGGCTTGATGCACGAGTCGAATCACTCGACTCCTCGCGTGGCGATTTGGCCAAACGCGTCAACACGCTCGACGAAGAGCGCGTCCGCAGAGAAACCCGCCACGCGACCCTTGATGAGATGGTCAAAGGCCGCGTCGGTCTCGATGATGCCGTGCGTGCAGTCCTTGAGATGCAGGACCGGGGCGAAGGATTTACGGGGGTCATTGGCCCACTAGCCGAGTTGATCGAAACATCGGGCTCCCAAGCCGGCCACATCGAAGCGGCACTCGAGGACACCCTCCAAGCACTCGTCGTCGAATCCATGGACGCGATGCCGACGCCGGAAGAAATCGCAGCACTCCCCGGCCGCGTCACTTTCCTGCCGCTCGTCGATGTCGGGCTCTCTGCAGGATCAACCATCCCGGGCTGGCTGACCGACGCAACCAACGGGCGCGTGAGCCGCCTGCGTGACTCGGTTGCCTCGCGGGACAAAGACGCAAGAGTCGAAGCCCTGCTCGACCGATTGCTTGGAAACTCACTACTGGTCTCGGACCTCGACTCTGCGCTCCTGCTGGGAGCGGGCCCGCTTGCATCAACCCCTTGCCGATTCGTCACCCGCGACGGCGTAGTGCTCGAACCCGATGGACGCGTCTGTGCTGGCACCCGATCCGGAAGTGAATCCGAAGGGCTCCTCGCGCGTCAGAGTGAACTCCACGAACTCGCAGAACAGATCGAGATCATCCGCACGGACCTTGATCGTGCCAAGCTCAACCTTGCCCGCGTGGATCAAGACGCCGCGAACCTCGGCGAGCAGCGATCCCTGCTCCACTCCAAGCTCACCGCACTCCGTGAGACCCGCGTCCGCACCGAGCACTCCCTCGACACGCACACCGCAGAGATCGAACGCCTCGGGCGTGATATGCAGCGTGGTGTTGATGAACAGCACACCCACGCGACGCGGCTCGAAGAATCCCGCGTTGGACGCGAGGCCCTCACCACTAAAGCGGGCCAGCTTGAGCGTTTGCTTGGCGAACAACGCGCCCTTCTCGAAGGATTCCAGAGCGGGCTCGGCAAGCACGAAGAAGCACTTGAGCTCATCAATGACCAGGCCAATAGTGTCCGCGTCGCTGTTTCGACAGCGCACGAACAGGTCCGCTCCGAAACCCGACACCTGTCCTCGCTGACAACAAGCCGCGACGAAATCGAACGCAGCAACGCCCAGGCCCAAGCGATGATCGAACGCGCCCGAGCCAACCTCGACGAGCACAACCGCGTCGCCCAAGAAGCCCACGACGACCAGCTCAAAGCACACGCGCTCATCGAGTCCCTCGAAACCTCGATGCACGAACACGCGGAGGTCGTCCGCGTCGCCGAAGAAGCGGTCAACGCCGCACAGCAATCCATGAGCACCGCCCGAGACCAGGCCGATGCGTTCAACCGCGATTGGCACGCTGTCGAGACCTCTCGCCGCGAAACCGAGGTTAAACGCGAGACCATCGAGGAACGCACACTCGAAGACCTTGAAGTCGATCTGGTCATGGAGTACCCCGAATACCGCCACATGATGGACGACGGCGGCATCGAACGAATCGATGTCAACTCCATGACAGCGAGCGTCCATGTCCTCAAAGGCGAGATCAAAAAGCTCGGCAATGTCAACATCAACTCCATCGAAGAAGAATCCAACCTCACCCAACGCAACGACGATCTGATTACTCAGGTCCGCGACATCGACGAGGCAAGAATCAAACTCGCCACGCTCATCGAGAAACTCAATGTCGCCTCCCGCGCCCGCTTCGGTGAGGTATTCGAACTCATCAAGGACGAGTTCGGTGGCCGCAACGGGATGTTCCGCCGCTTGTTCGGTGGCGGCCGTGCCGAGGTCCGCCTGATGCCTTTGATCAAAGAGATCGATGGCGAGAAGGTTGTTACCGACGAGGTGGACCTGCTCGAATCGGGCATCGAAGTCATCGCCAAGCCGCCAGGAAAAGAACCCCGCTCGATCAACCAGTTGTCCGGTGGCGAAAAGACCATGACCGCGGTGGCGATGCTGCTTGCGATCTTCCGGAGTAAACCCAGTTGCTTCTGTGTGCTTGACGAAGTCGACGCCGCGCTTGATGAGGCGAATGTCGGGCGGTTCTGCTCGACGCTGGATTTGTTTGCCAAACAGAGCCGGTTTATTGTGATCACACACAACAAGCGGACCATGCAATCCACCGACAAACTCTTCGGCGTCACCATGCAGGAACGCGGCGTGTCCAAACGCGTCGAGGTCCGCTTCGATCAGGTCGGAGAAGACGGCGAGATTGATGAGAAAGCAGTCAAGAACGCGCCAGTTGAGATCGTTGATGAGCCTGCTGTAGAAATAACCCCCGAAGGTGCGAAACCATCGGGGGCGTTGCGTGCGGCGCTTGCGTCGATGCGTGACGATCAGCCGGTGAAGGCCTAGGACTCGACTACCGCTTTAAGTTTGGTAAGGCCGTCGAGCCAGCCCTCCTCAAACTCCTCGGCCATTCCGTCATGGATTTCCCCAGCCATTCGGTGATCGATGCTTACTTTCGTCCCCCCCTCGACATCCTCGAATGCGAGGGTGATATTCATAATCACTGCTGAGGGCATGGTGCAATCACCCTTGATACAAATTTTCTCATTGGGCTTGATCATGGTGAGCTCCCCGAGGACATTAAAGCAATCGTCAGGGAGTGCGGTGTAGAACTTGCCACCCATGCGATGCTCACAGTGGGTCGGGTGCGTGGCTTTGGTTTCCTCCGAATGGTAGAACCAAGCACTGGTGTCCTTGAACCACGCGTTGTAAACCGACTCATGTGGGGCGTTGATGACAATTTCGATTTTTGCTTCGGCAAGCCGGGCGGATTGTTCCATAAGTTTGGCCGACATGTCATTCTCCTTGATTGTGGTGTTGTTGTTCAATATGTGCTTTGAGTTTGGTGAGCGATCCCGCCCACTGGTCTTTATATTTGCTGACTCAACGCTCGTACACCTGCCGCAGGGGGGGGGGGGGGGATTGAGGTAGTACCAACGCGTTCGTCCTTCTTTCTCCGAGACCACCGGCCGGGCTTCTTCGAGGATTCCCATGTGCTTCATGACCCCAAATCGGGTCATGTCTGAAAATGATTCAACGAGCTGAGTGGTGGTCATTGGACCACCCCTGAGTTGGTCCATCAGCCCACGGCGGGTTGGATCCGACAAAGCTCTCCAGACGCTGTCGAGCGGATCAGTTGAATGCTGAATCTGTGGCATTGTGCCTCCATAGAATCGAATCGTCCTTGTTTCGATTCTTTATGTGACTGCACGGTCACCTTTTAATCTTTGCAAGGGAATCTCAAACTATTTGCTTTGTTCGGATCATGGTCGTGTGCGTATACTCTGTGGATGCCCATAGATCCACACGCCCCATTCGAAGTTATCAGTAAGTTCAAACCCGCGGGCGACCAACCCGGCGCGATCGATGCGCTCGTAGCTTCGGTCAAAAGCGGGGAGAAACGCTCATGCCTGCTCGGTGCAACCGGCACCGGCAAGACCTTTACGATGGCCAATGTCATCGCCAACACCAACAAGCCAACACTGATTCTTTCGCACAATAAAACACTCGCGGCCCAGCTCTACGAAGAGTTTAAAGCGTTCTTTCCCAACAACTCGGTCAACTACTTTGTTTCCTACTACGACTACTACCAGCCCGAGGCGTACATCCCCGGGCGCGATATCTACATCGAGAAGGACTCGGCTAAAAACGACGATCTGGATCAACTCAGACTTGCCACGACGAGTAACCTTTTACAACGGCGTGACTGCGTGGTTGTCGCATCGGTGTCATGCATCTTTGGGCTCGGTTCGCCGAGTGCATATTCAGAGCGGGTGTATACGCTCAGCCGGGGGATGGATCTGCCTAGGCGAGAGTTGTTCCTGGCACTCAACGCCATGCGGTACGAACGATCTGAAATCGAGTTCAAACGCGGGCAATACAGATCACGCGGCGACGCGATCGAAATCTGGCCCGCATATGAAAAGTTTGCGGTACGGATCGAGCTCTTTGGTGACGAGATCGAAAGAATCGAGCTAATTAATCCGACGAGTGGTGAGCTTCTGGCCGAGGAATCAAGATATTTTTTATTCCCTGCTGTTCACTATGTCATGCCAGAAGATCGGCTCAAGGAAGTGCTTGATAGCATCCGGGTTGAGATGGATGCCCGCGTTATGGAGCTTCGGCATGAGGGCAAACTGCTCGAAGCACAACGCCTCATCGCTCGCACCAAGTATGACCTGGAGATGATCGAAGAGGTCGGGTACTGCTCGGGGGTCGAGAACTACTCCCGCTACATGGACGGCCGGAATCCCGGCGAACGCCCGTTTACGCTGCTGGATTACTTCGATTACGCCCCGGGGAGTGTTGATCCAGATGCTGTGGACATAGCAGATGACGGGCGCGACCACGAACTCGATGCTCAGAAGTTTGGGGTTTCTAGAACGAATCTCAAAGACTGGTTGATCATTGTTGACGAATCGCATGTGACGCTCCCCCAGATCAAAGCGATGTTCAATGGCGACAAGGCCCGTAAGAATGTACTGGTTGAACACGGGTTCCGCTTGCCATCATGCCTTGATAACCGCCCGTTGAGGTTTGAGGAGTTTGAAACGCTGGTCCCTCAGATGATGTTCGTCAGCGCGACGCCCGGGCCCTATGAACTCGAAGCCACCGGCGGCGAAGTGATCGAGCAGGTCATCCGCCCGACGGGACTGCTTGATCCCGAGGTCGAAGTCCGCCCGGCCTCCGGGCAGGTGCCGGATCTTATGGAGCGGTGCGAAGAGGTTGTTGAGATGGGCGGACGGGTGCTCGTCACCGCGCTGACCAAACGCCTGTGCGAAGACCTCACCACCTACCTGAGTGAACAGGGATTGAAGGTTCGTTATCTGCACTCCGAGATTGAAACTCTTGATCGGTTAGAAATCCTGACCGATCTTCGAGCAGGCGAGTTTGATATTCTGGTTGGAGTAAACCTGCTCCGCGAAGGTCTTGATCTCCCCGAGGTGCGGCTGGTGTGCATCCTCGACGCCGACAAAGAAGGATTCTTGCGATCGGCGACTTCGCTCATTCAGCAGATGGGGCGGGCCGCACGGAACAGTGAATCGCGGGTTATTCTCTACGCTGACCGGATCACCAAAGGTATGGATCAGGCGATGACCGAAACCGCACGGAGGCGCGAAAAACAACTCGCCCACAACCTCGAGCATGGCATCACCCCCACCACCATCGTCAAGGAGATCCGGCGTGGTCTTGACACTGAACTCAAGGCGCGGAGGTCCGCCAAGTTTGCTGCCGAGTCTACTGATCCGGTGGTCGATGCTGAGGTTCTTGTCGGAATGCTGCAAGCGGACATGATGGGCGCCGCCGAGGCGACCAACTTCGAGCATGCCGCCGCATTGCGGGACCAGATGCTCCATGTCAAGGAACTGCTCATCCAGCACAACGATGACGAGACCCCGTTACTCGTCAAACGATCTCAGCTCGAAGCGTTCTTCGCCAAGGGCAAGCATGGATCGCCAGGCACGCGCGGCCGCGGACGGCGGATGTGAGGACTTGCCGTATTCATATCTTTGGTGCATCAGGCTCTGGAACGACCACGCTTGGGAATGCACTCGCGTCTCGGCTGGGCGTCAGCCATCTAGATTCTGATGATTTCTTCTGGGAATCTACCGAAATCAAGTTCAGCAAGAAGCGACCAATACAGCAGCGTTTAGAAATGATAGAAACGCGTATTAAGGACCAGAATAGCTGGGTGCTTTCAGGGTCGTTGTGTTCATGGGGAGACCCTCTCGTCCCAAACTTCACCCATGTCATCTTTCTTCAGACAACCTGGAAAATCCGCGAGCAAAGACTGCTCGCCCGCGAAAGAAGCCGCTACGGCATGGGCATCTTCAGCTCAGACACTCCTCAGGGAACTATCTGCAGAGAGTTTATTGAATGGGCCGGTCGATATGATGCCGCCGGGCTAGAGCAGCGGAGTCTCAAGTCGCACACCGCTTGGTTAAATACTCTTCCAGACCATATTACACTTATCGAACTCGATGGGTCCGAGCCCCTCGATCGACTAGTCGATAGGTGTCTCGGGTCGATGCGTTAACGCATCACCATCTTGATGGATGCCACTGCGAGAATCAATGCAATGACCAGCTTCAGGTGCGGCAGCTTGATCTTGTGAGCGATCCATGCGCCGAGGTACGCACCGATCAATGCGCCGACCCCGATCGGGATCGCGAAGCTCATCGCGTCGGAGATCATGAGGTGAACCGACTCGTTTGGTGGCGGGTAGTGGATCGTGGGGAGTGTGTAGAGTTTCATTGAGGCGCCGATGATCGAACTGATCCACATCACGCCGGCACTCCCAGCGATCGCATGGCGGAGTGGCAAGCCTGAAATCTGCAACAATGGCACTAGTAGGATCCCGCCACCGATGCCGAGGTACCCTGAGATCCCACCGACGAAGAGTCCGATGATGATCATTTTCCAGTGGGCCGGGGATGGGGCGTCGATTGGGTGATCTGGTATATTCTTGATTGTGGTGATGATGTTGTAGGCGCAGTAGATCCAGATGAACCCCGCAAACGCAACCAGCGACCAGCGGCCTGGTGACTCGCCCGCCATCATTACGCCCGCGGCCATCCCCGCGGTCATCGAGGGCACCAGCGACATCAGCACATCCTTGCGGGCGGCTTTCTTCTTGGCGTGCATGATTGTCGAGGACAACGCGACGACGACATTGACACACATCGCCGCGGCCATGTAGACATGGTGGCGGGTCTGCTGGTGGTCTTCCTCGCCATCAATCTTGTAGCCCCAGATCATCGCCATCGCGGGGAGCATGATGATCGAGCCCCCGAGCCCGGCCAGTCCACCGACAACACCAGCGACAAGGCCGAGTGCGGTTCTGATGAGTATGTCAATAAGATCCAGGTCCATGCCGTCTCCGAGAGCCAAGGTTGCTGAGGCGACATACTAGGGGATTGGAGGGTTCAGGAGTTGAGCAGCCGCTCGAACTCAGGGATCGCCCGGCGCATCGATGAAACATCGAACTTGGTGGGCATCTCATCGACACCCATCGCCGAGGCGACGATCGTGGCGACCCGTTCTATAAGCACGCTCGGCGGGGTTGAGCCGCCGGTGAGTTGGTCGTGATCGACCCAGCTGAGGGTGATTTCGTGCTCGGTGGTGCCTCGGGATTTCCATGAGAGGGTGAGCAGATACGACCAGCCTCGCTGGGTTTCGCGTTCCTCGTCGACGACCACGCTCAAGGGTGCGTGGGCGGTGTTGGTTTGCTGTTCGCTGCTCATGAGTTATTGTTCGGCTCGATGGGCGAGCGGGTCCACTCTTTTGGGGACATTCCTCTGCTGGATTACCACCAGTTGAGGGCTTGGGGCCAGAATGTACTGATGATCAGTATGGCCCAGAACTCAATGTAGGCAATCCAGATAAGCTTTCGGTTTTGAGTGAGTCGTTCTTTGGCCCAGTAGGGGATTCGGTATTCAGACGATATTCGTTTTTGCGTACTGGCAATCTGGAAAGATGGAAACATGAAGATGAATGAAAATATTGAAATAAAGGGCATCACGAGAATCGTGAGGATTGAACAAACCACTGGAACCGTGAGCTTCCATCTTTTTGTATAGCCGTCGGGACGGGTGTCGAATGGTTCCCCGCACTCTGGGCACGGGTCCCCGCACTTTCGATCGTGCATGTCGTAGCCGCAGACGTGGCAGGTGAGGGTTGGGATATCCCTGTTCAAGATGTTCTTGCCGCAATGAGGACGATGAAGGATTCTTCGAGTTCTTCTTGGGGGTCTTCGATGGGGTTGATGTAGGCGTTGCCCTCGTCGTCTACGGCGTCGGGGAGTTTGGCAAAGCACTGGACCTTGGTGAACCCGGCTTCGAGCATCGCGTCTTTGAGTTCTGGGACGGACCAGAGGCGCCAGTGGTAGGTGAAGGCATCGTCGTATTCTTCGGTGATGGTGCCGGCGTGTTCGATCCGGAAGTGGATGACATCGGTGACCATGCCGGTGAGGGGGTTGGCGTCGCGTTGTTCCCAGGTGTAGCGGCATAACCTGCCATCGCCCATGGGGGTTGGGCGGTGGACGCCTCCGAGGGTGTAGGCGTTTTCTCCGCCGTAGGTGTCGCAGAGGAAGGTGCCGTTGTTGGCTTTGAGTCTTGCGTGGGCTTGTTTGAGGTAGGTGACGAGCTCGGCTCTGGTGTGGTGGTAGCCGATCGAAAAATTGCCTACGAAGAGGATGTCGGCTTGGTCGGTTGCGTCGTTGACATTGATGAGTTGTTTTTTGATTCGGGGGTGGGTGCCGTGCTTGTCTAAGGCTTCTTGGTCGAGGTCAACGCAGATGGCGTGGTGTTGGTCGGATTGTTCGACCCATTGATGGGAGAGGATTGCGGTGCCTGCGAAGTCTTCGGCGAGGATTTTTGGGGCGTTGCCGTGGATGGCGTTGAGGAGGGGGATGCATGCCTCTGGATTTTGGACGCAGAGTTCGTAGAGGTCGTGTTTGTCGAAGGCTGTCAAATCCATTACGGCCCCGCTCCAGTTGCACCGGCGGCCAAGAGACCTACAAACACGAGGATCATGAATAGAAGGTAGGCAACCATTAGCGAGCTCAGAACGATTCCAATCCATCCACAGACTCGCCCGGCGGTTGCCATGCCTTGCGAACTCACGGGAGCGGTTCCGGCTTGGATGGCGAGCCGTGCTTTCTTTGCGAAGACAACGGCGATGATTCCACATGGGAGCCCAATTATTCCATAGGCCATACAAGTCACGATGGAGACAATGCCGAGGACCATTGAGGTGATGGCTTTGCCACTGGATTGAGTGGTTTGGGACGCGAACTGCATCACTTGGGTGCCGCATTCTGGGCAGCGTTCGCCTAGGCGAAGCCCAACAATGTTGTAGCCACAAGATAGACAGTTGATGTTTTCGCCCGCGTCTGGGAGCGGTGATGTGTCTTCATTCATAGTTGAATATTAGCAGATTACTCGCCTGGGATGTAGGAGATGGCACCTTCCATTGGGGAGGAGGCGGTGGCGTAGCGTTTCTTGGGAATTCGGCCGGCGAGGTAGGACTGGTGGCCGGCTTCGCATGCTTTGCGCATGGCGTGGGCCATCATGACGGGGTCTTTGGCGTGGGCGATGGCGGTGTTGAGGAGGACGGCGTCGGCGCCGAGTTCCATGGCTACGGCGACATCGCTTGCGCTGCCCACTCCGGCGTCGATGACTACTGGGTAGGTTGGGTCGTTTTCTTTGAGGAGTTCTAGGCAGAGGACGAGGTTGTTTTGGTTGAGGACGCCTTGTCCGGAGCCGATCGGCGACCCGGCGGGCATGACGGAGTGGGCTCCGGCTTCTTTGATGCGGACGGCGGTGATGGGGTCGTCGCTGGAGTAGCAGAGGACTTTGAATCCATCGGCGACGAGTTCTTTGACTGCTTCGATGGTGCCTACTGGGTCTGGGAGGAGGGTTTTTTTGTCTCCTAGGACTTCGAGCTTGACCCAGTCGGCTCCGGAGTTCCCGAGTTGTTCGAGGAGGTCGCGGCCTAAACGCGAGACGCGGATGGCGTCTTCGGCGGTGAAGCAGCCGGCGGTGTTTGGGAGGATTGTGTAGCGGTCGAGGTCGATGTATTCGAGGAGGGATTTGCCTTCGGCATTAAAGAGCCGTTCGCGGCGGACGGCGACCGTGATGACCTCGGCGTCTGCGGCGTCCAAGGATTGAGCCATGGATTCCATAGTCGGGTATTTGCCTGTGCCAACGAGGAGGCGGGAGTTGAAGGTCTTGCCTGCGATGGTGAGAGGGGAGAGGCCTGGTTCTGATTGGATTGTGGTGGTCATAGCGAAATCATACGCAGGGGGGCGTTGATCGGCAGGGTGGAAATGAGGCGATGTTGAGGTTTAGAGGTGGCCGGAGCGGCGGGCTTCGGAGTAGCGTTGCAGGGAGTCTTCGATGATTTCGTGGGCTCGCTCGACTGGTTGGATCTCATCGACTTCGACGGCTTTGCCTTCGAGGTTTTTGTAGTCTTCGAAGAAGCGTTTGAGCATTTTGAAGGTGTGTTTTGGGAAGTCGGCGATAGATTGGAGATCTTCGAACTCGGGGTCGTTGATGAGTACGGAGATGATTTTGTGGTCTGGCTGGCCTTCGTCAACCATGGTCATGACGCCGATGGCCCGGGCTTCGCAGATGCAGAGGGGGGGTACTTTTTCGGTGCAGAAGACGAGGACATCTAAGGGGTCGTTATCTTCGGCGTAGGTTTGGGGGATGAAGCCGTAGTTGGCGGTGTAGTAGACGGCGCTGGAGAGGACGCGGTCGAGGCGGAGCATGCCTGTGGTTTTGTCGAGCTCGTACTTGTTCGATGACCCCTTCGGGATCTCGATGATCGCGCGGAAGTTTTGTGGGAGGTCGAGGTTTTGGATACCGGGTCGTACATCGTGCCATGGGTGGATCATGGGCGATGGTAGACCGGGATGGAAATATGTCCAAAGTGTGATGGGGAATGCTGGATAGATTCACATATTTCTAACCCGATGGCGTCCGATTACTCTCGCGCTGAGGTTGGGTAGGCCGCTGGAGATCGGTAGCCCTCCGCGTCATACGCCAGGACGGCGAAGAGCCAGTTGTCCTTGCTGAGATCGATGGTGGCCTCGGTGACATCGCCAACATCTTTGAAGTGGGCCCAGTCGTGGTCGATGGTTTCTCGCCAGAGGACTTCGTAGCCGGCGGTGTCGGATTCTGGGCTGGCCGTCCAGCGGAGAGTGGTGTCATTGGTGAGGTCGGCGGTGATGATCCTCGCATCGGTCGGGGTCGAGGGGGCATTGGCGAGGTGGACGAGGACGGCCGTGTTGAGTTTGGTAACTCCTGCGAGGTACTGGGCGTCTACGAAGGTGGCGAGGTCACCGTATTGGGTTTGGTTTTCGATGCGGACATCTTGGTGCTGGTGGTCGTAGTTCTCGTAGACCTCGCAGAAGCGGACCGCGGTGAATCCGAGTTGGTTGAAGGGGGTGTGGTCGCCGCCTCTGAGGTAGCGGTCTGGGCGGAATACGAGTTTGGGTTTGACGGGGAGTTCGCCGTGGAGTTTGCCTACGAAGTTGATGTAGCGGGCGAGCTGGCGGGAGGGTGAATCCGACTCTGATCCGGTGGATCGGAGGCGGCGGAGGGCGGATTTGAGCTGGGCGGGGTCGTCGAGGTCGAGGGTGTCGAGGCCGATGCCTTCGGAGAAGATGCGGACTTCTTTGGATCCATCGAGATCGCCTACCCCGTCCGGGTCGCCGATGGTGTCGTTGTTGAGGACTGCACGGACATCGGCCCCTGATGCGACGAGGTCGGCGGCGTGGAGTTTGGCTCCGAAGAGGCCTTGCTCTTCTCCTGAGGTGGCCATAAGGACGATGGTGGAGTCGAGGGATTCTTTACTCAGGACTCTGGCGAGTTCGATGAGTGCAGAGACGCCCGAGGCGTCGTCGTTTGCACCGGGAGCATCTGATGTGAAGTCCATTGCGTCGGTGGCGCGTGAGTCGAGGTGGGCGAGGACATAGTACAACCGGCTTGCGGATTCAGGGTTTGAGCCTGGGATGGTGCAGAGGACATTGACGACATCGACCTGCTTGAGGATGCGGCGGCCGTCGGGCTCGACGGTGTGGGAGTCGAAGGTGACGAAGGGGGCGGTTGCTTCTGGCTTGTTGTGTCCTGCAATGGATTCTTCGAAGGCCTTGAACACCCATCGGCGTGCGGCACCGATGCCTCTGGTATCGGATTTGGTGTCCGACAAGGTGTGGCGGGTGCCGAAGGAGGTGAGCATGTGGACATTGTCGATGACGCGGGCGGTGTCTACGGCGGCGATGGCTCTTTGGGGTGTGTCCATGAGTGCTTTCTGAAAGTAGGGTACTGACTTCGGGCTCATGCCCATGTCGAGTGCGTGGATTAGGGCTTGGCCGTTGGTCATTTGGTTGGTGGCGATGAGATGGAGGCCATAGATTGTTGCGGCTCTTGATCCGGAACGGCAGTGCATGAGGATTGGGCCAGATTGCTCTGCCAAGAGCTGCGTGAGGGCGAAGGGTTCGGCGTTGGTGATTTTTGATTCGGTAACCGGGATGTGGGCGTAGACAAGACCCAGCTCTTTGCAAAGAGCGGCTTCGTCGAACTTGAGATTGTCCATCTCGGATTGGGTGCGGGCGTTCATGACGACTTTGCCCCCGAGCATGGCGAAATCTCTGAGTTGTTGCTCGGTGGGCTGATCGGCGAAGATGAGGCGGCCGTCGTGATTGTTGCCCGCGAAGGGGTCTTCGATCTCCAGTGGAGAAATCGTGATCTGGGATATCTTGAAGCGTGGCTTCTCGGTTTTTTCAGCATCTTGAGCGGTCGCAGATGACAACAAAACTGAAACGACAACTGACGCGAGAAGTCCGGCTGTGTGATTAATCATGCACGAGTATACGGCTGGCAATCAAGTGATAAATAGCCCTAGAACGAAACGGCGGGAGGCAGAATACGAATACATATCAGGCGGTGTGCTCTGGGGCATTCCTAGATCACTCTGGCTGTATTGGCCCCAAGATCGGCTAAAATAAACCCCCCTCGGGTCCAAATTGACGATATAATCTGTGCATGCGGCCAGAAGGACCTGGCCGGCCACCACCTATTCAACTGGAGTTCTTTCAACTTATGTGCTGGCTTCAGAAACTACGACTCCGCGTATTTGCAGTCCTTGTCGCACTCACCTTTGCGGTGATTGGCGTTGTTGGAATTCTATCGGTTCCGGTCCTGCCCGCGATCGGTGTTGCACTTGTTGCCGCGTATTCGATGGTCAATACCATGACCACAAAGCTCTCTGCAATCACTTGCGTTGGGTGCGGCAGCGATCTTTCCAAATCGCCCTCGAGCACCTATGGCACCGTTTGCAGCAACTGCGGCACTACAACTCAGCCCTATCAGCATTCAACACAGCCACCGATGCTCGCGAGCTTCGACGAAGATTCTGATTCTGATCTTGCTTGATCGAGATCGCTTGATCTAGACCGGAAACTCCCACGCGGTCCCCGGCGTGTACCCCACCAAGTTGTACAGTTCATCCCGGCTCTGCATCCCGCCGAGTTGCCCCTTCATCGACCCAGTCTCCATGAGTTCTGCGAGCCCGCGCTCGATGGCCCCCATAGCGATCCGCATCGTTGAGACGGGATAGATAACCAGGTCATATCCAAGCTCTGAAAACCGCGAGAGCGGGATCATCGGCGTCTTCCCAAACTCGGTCATATTGGCCAGCATATACGGCTTGGAATCGCCCATAGATTCCATCGCAGTTGCAAACGCTCCGAACTCTTCCTCGCTGGTCAATCCTTCCGGGAAAATCATCGAAGCCCCGGCTTGGACATACGCCTTGGCACGATTAACCGCGGCATCGAATCCTTCCACGCCCTTTGCATCGGTGCGGGCACAGATGATGAATGATCCGCCCGAGCAATCGGCCGAGGCCTTGGCGGCCCATTGAATCTTGGAGCACGCTTGATCGATGGAAACAAGAGCCTTGCCGTCCAGATGACCGCACCGCTTGGGGAACACCTGGTCTTCGAGGTGGAGCCCCGCTGCTCCTGAATGGTTGTACTCAACTACCGTGCGACGGACCATCTCTTCTTCGCCGAATCCCGTATCGGCGTCTGCGATGACCGGTAGCCCGGACCCCCACGAGACTTCACGCACAATCTTGGCGAAGTGATCCAGTGTCAGGAGCCCCACATCGGGCACCCCCGCCGCTACCGAGATCGCCCCGCCCGAGACATAGCACGCCTCGAATCCCGCCTTGGCGACCGCTCTGGCTACCAGCGCATTGAACGCGCCGGGTGCCGCAACCGTCCCTGATTTCATGGAGGAACGGAGACGATCACCGGGATGTACGATTGAGGAAGAATCTGTCATTCTAGAGTCTAGGTATTCAAAGTAGGAATTTGTTTTTTAGATACGGGGAGGTGCTCAAGCATCGAAGCGATGATCGGCTGCTTCGTCCACCTCTGGTGGTGCATCGGGGCGTCTGGGAGGCCTGTATTAATCCACCAGCATGAACTGATCGGGACATTGAGGTCCGCAGCCAGATCTGAGATTTGTTGGTTTGAGAGATCAATTAGTGGTGTTTCAATGGTGACCTCGACCCCGCCTTGATCTGGAGCGTCAAGCGTTGCTAGGCGGGCTGTGAGAAGTGCCCGGTCAATTGCCGTTGCGATCTGATCTAAGTGCAGGGCTGGGTCGTCTGTTTCATCCGCCTGTATTGGCCAAATGACCCGCTTGATTCCAAGCTGGATTGCCAGGGTAGCTGCATCAAGGAGCATTCGAGTCTGGTGGACACCGAGGGATGATTGCTGCCCACGCGACGGCGATTCTTCTGGGTAACCAGCGTGGTCCCGGATTACGGTAAGCGAGAGAAGATCCGCCTGCATTTCTACAGCCCGGTCGATGGCGGGGATACGAAGATCCATGTCGCTCTGAGATGTCCACCACCCTGGGTACAGGGTGGTCTTCTGTTGATTGTCAGCGGCGGGTTGCTCGCTGGCCATAGCGGTCAAGACGAGCGAGGCAAGGCCGGCGTCTGTTATGAGAAGGCAGGGTTCGGAGGGGTAGCGTGGGATCTGCATGATCTACATACTATCGGAAAATGTGACACCCGTGGGCCAATCCTGGCAGGTCATAGTGGATTTAAGCCATGATATGGTTCGGGGTGGGCTCACGGTATTCATCTAAATCCACTGTTCTGAAGTACTCGATTGTTTTGGACAAGCCTTCTTCAAACTGGATGGCCGGGGTCCAATCGAGGAGTTTCTTGGCTCTAGTGAGATCTGGCTTGCGTTGCATCGGATCGTCTTCTGGGAGATCATGGTAGACGATTGCCGACTTGGAGCCGGTCATCTCGATGGTCATCTCGGCAAGCTGTTTGATGGTGAACTCGCCCTCGTTCCCGAGATTTACGGGGAGATGCTTGTCATCCGCATCACAGTTCATAAGCAGCATGAGGCCTTCGACCAGGTCGTCACGGTAGCAGAATGAGCGGGTCTGGAGGCCATCACCGAAGAGGGTGATATCCTGATTCATGAGTGCTTGGAGAATGAAGTTTGAGATGACACGGCCGTCGAAGGGGTGCATTCTTGGGCCGTAGGTATTGAATATTCTTGCGATTCGGATATCGATGCCATGCCTACGGTGATAATCCATAAAGAGGGTCTCGGCGGCTCGTTTTCCTTCGTCATAGCAAGCGCGTGGGCCGAGGGTGTTGACATTCCCTCGGTAGGATTCGGGCTGGGGGTGTACGGTTGGGTCGCCGTAGATTTCGGAGGTGGATGCTTGGAGGATTTTGGCATTGCATCGCTTGGCCATGCCGCAGGTGTTGATGGCGCCCATGACGGATGTTTTCATTGTTTTGATGGGGTTGTACTGGTAGTGGCCAGGGGCCGCGGGGCATGCGAGGTTGTAGATTTCATCGACTTCCAGCCAGACCGGATGGGTGATGTCGTGACGGATGAGTTCAAAATTCTTGTTATCCAGAAGATGGAGAACATTAGATTTTTGAGAGGTGAAGAAGTTGTCGAGACAGATGACATCATGACCTTGGGCAATGAGACGCTCGCAAAGATGGGACCCGAGGAAGCCGGCGCCGCCGGTGACGAGAATGCGTTTCATTGGCATTGTTCTGGTTCTCCGTGGGCCGCCCTGCGGTTTGATTTCTTGGATTGATGAGTCGATCATGCGTTGGTGGCCGTCGCTTTCTGGTGTTCTTTCGCCAGTTGCGCGGCGTATTCAGTTACTGCATCTGATGGCACTCGTTCTGGGATCCAGCCGAGCCCCGATTTGGTTTGCGAGATGTCGGCACAGGTGTAGTGCTGGTAGCTTGCAATCATCTCTTCGGGCATGGGGATGTAGTCGGCTTGTTTGTTGGTCCCGAGTGCAGAGTTGATGCCGTCTACAATATCGTTGAAGGTGGTGGTTGTGCCTGAACCGAGGTTGTAGATGCCGGGTTTGGCGGTTGATTTGGCGGCGGCGAGTGTTCCCGCGACGATGTCGTCGACATGGATCTGGTCGCGTTGGTGCTGGCCGTGCTCGAAAATCTTTGGATTGCTCCCCGCGAGCATCTGGTTGGTTAGATGATAAATCATCGAGGCCATTTTGCCTTTGCGGGCTTCGCCGGGACCAAAGACATTGAAGTAGCGGAGCCCAACGACATGGGGGAGTTCTGCCGATTCAATAAGTGACGATTCGAAGAGACGCTGGGTTTCGACATCCATGAGCCATTTGGAGAAGCCGTAGACATTGGATGGATTTCCAGCGGCATTGATCGGAAACGGGACGCATTGTTCTGCTTGAGGGGGTGTGCCGTAGGTTGCGCCGCTTGATGCGTAGACGAGGGGGATGCTTGACTCGACGCAGGCATCGAGAATGTCGATAAAAGGCTCGGTGTTGACGGCGATCATTTTCTTCTCGTCAAACTCGAGCGTGTCGGTGATCGCGGCAAGGTGGAACACCGCCTTTGGAGCCAGCCCCATGATCGCGGGCTGCCAGTTGAGGTCGGTGATGGAGTCGGGCATGATGGTGCCGCGGAAGGGGCCGGCGTTGATGCGGGCGCATGCCTCGACGATGTTGGCATAGGAGCCAGTGGAGAAATCATCGACGACATAAAGGCGGGCCTCGGGCTCGTCTTTCTGAAGGCGTGCGACGAGATTGGCGCCGATGAATCCGGCACCGCCGCTGATGATATAGACTGGCTGGGTCGTGGTCATGGGGAGATTCTAGGGCTCGCTTGCGAGATAAAGGAGAAGTCCGAATCCCTTTGATTATGGGTCCAATGGCGGGAGTTTGAGTGTCTGGCCGACCCGGATAGCATCCTTAGACCGGAGAGTGTCTCGGTTTGATTGGTAGATAAAATCCGCATGGCGGGCTGAGCCGTAATAGTTCTGGGCAATGCGGGAGAGGGAGTCTCCGGGCTGGACGATGTAGTCAACAACCAGTTCTGTAGGCTGTGCGTTTGCGGTATCGGTGTCGCCTGTACTCGTGTTTACGACGCGCCCTTGGATGTTGTTGGGGTCGAGCGGGATTCTCAGGCTCATGCCTGCACGGAGTCTGAGGGGATCAATCCTCGGGTTTGCTCGTGCAATAACATTCCACATACTGGATTTGCCGTAGTAGCTCTTGGCAATATCTTGCATGATTTCGCCCTGAACTACCGTGTGAGCCTGAAACTCTGGAGGAATGAGCTGGGAAGATTGGGGTTGCGAAGAATCTGGTGGCAAAATATCGGTCACCGGCTGCTCATTTGCAACAGGATCAGGCAACAGTTCTATCTCAACAGGATCCGAATCAATCGGGGCTTCCGCGGGTTTGAATGTAGAAATCCGAAGATTGTCGGACTTTCCGGGCTCCCACGCCCAGTAGACACCGATCCAGATCAGCACCAAGATGCAGAGCCCTAAGTAGACTTTGGATGAGCGTTCTTCCATGGCCGAGTCCTCATCGGCAGTGTACCACCAAATACTGAACCGTGTTTATCCCTCTGGGACGAGTAGCTCGTCTTGGGTTGACTTGGACACATCTTTCTTACGTGACCACACGAGCGGTGCGGCGACAGCGATTGATGAATATGTACCAATCATGACACCGACTAGAAGTGCGAACGAGAATGCCCGGACGCCCTGTCCGCCATAAACATACAGGATCATCAGTGCCATGAGCGTCGTGCCCGAGGTGATCACCGTACGGGAGATCGTCTCGTTAATGGACTGGTTGATGACTTCCTTGGACGCGTAGGACAGCTTGCCGCGGTTCTCGCGGATGCGGTCCATGATGACGATCGAGTCATTGAGCGAGTACCCAATAATAGTGAGCATCGCCGCGACCAGGTTGAGGTCGATCTTGAACGGCTCGATGAGGAGTGTTCTGGCAAGATCGGTGAACATGTGGTGGTCATACAAGATCTCGGCAAGCGCGATAAGCCCGATGGTTGTCAGGACATCGTGGGTCAATGCTGCAATGGCCGCGGCTGAATACCGGACCGAACCGAACCGGACCCAGATGTAGATCAGGATAAGCAGGAGCGACAAGAGAACCGCAGCAAACGCGGTCGCCCGGAAGTTCTCTGCAATTGCTGGCGAGAAGTTCTGAACACTGAGCTGATCCGACGAAGTGGTCAGGGCGGCCCGGATGAGATCCCATTCGCGTGAAGCAATCTCGGCTTCCCAAGCATCTGCATTATCGAAGTACGAAAGCCCTTCGTCAACACTCAACAGGACAAATGCGCCGACAGCGGATGGATCCCCTTGCACAATGAGGATTTCGGTTTTATGCCCGAGCAAGTCAGAGAAGTCGGACTTGCGTCTTGTAATATCGAGGCGTTCTTCGATGCTCTCAAGGGAAGGCATCGGTTCGAGCTGCTCGACGAGGATCGCCGCACCACCGATGTAGTCGGAAACCGAGTTTCGGTATTCTGGGCGGGCAATATTTTCACCTAAACGGGCCGACAAAATCGGATAGACCGAAGCACCCGCAGATGTTTCACTCTGCGAGAAGCGGAAGTTGAGGGCAGGCGGGGCATCGAGGAGATCTTGGAACTCTGCACTAATCGAGTTGCCTACAGCCTCGCGATCAGTTGCAAAGGTCTTGACAATGAACTTGTCGGAAGTGATCCCATCAGCTTGCGGGTTGACGGGAATGATTTCTGCACTGCGGAGCGCTCGGATTGCAGAATCTTCTTCGGCATTCTCGCCGAGTTCATGGACCCGGTCTTCGATCTCTGCACGGGTAGAAGTAACTCTTTGTGATGTAGCATCATTTGAGTCTTCAAACTTGAGACTCATGGTGACCTGGGTGCCGCCTCTGAACTCGGTATCGAGCATTTTTTCGCCCTGGTAAGCGATCATAAAGACGCCGAGTCCAACATAAGCAGTCGAAATGATGAGGAATACCCAGCGGAGCCCGATCCAGTTGACCTTTGGATGGAGCAAGCGTTCGAGTGGCTGAATGATCATCGGAAGCATGGACATCTTCTTGATGCGGAGCTTGTCAACCAGAGCGCTCATGATGAGATGGTTGATAAAGAGGGCGCTGATCATTGTACAAACAACGCCGATTCCGAGTGTAATCGCGAAGCCCTTGATCTCTTGAGTGCCCACCTTAGCGAGCACGAAACAGACGATCAGGTTGGTCACATTGCCGTCGACAATCGAGGAGAGTGCTTTTTGGTACCCAATACGGACGGCCTGCCTGAGATCGAGGCCGCGGTTGAGTTCTTCGCGGACACGCTCATAGATGAGTACATTGGCATCGACCGCCATACCGAAGGTCAGGATGATGCCCGCGATACCGGGGAGGGTCAGCGATGCCCGGGAGAGAGCGAGTGCACCGAGAATAAGAATGGCGTTTGCGGTCAAACAGATCACGGCGACAAAGCCATATCCGAGGTAGTACACGAACATAAATATCGACACAACGATCAAGGCGATGACACCGGCTTGAACGCCGGCCTCGAGGTTGTCTTGGCCGAGATCCGGTGCGATGGTGTTTTCAGAGATTGGATCGGCCGAGATCTTGGCCTGGAGTGAACCGGCGGTCAGAACGCGGACGACATAGTCAATCTCTTCTGGCGAGAAGTCGCCTTCAATAATTGCATTGCTCGAGATTCGTGAGTTCAGTCGTGGTGCTGTGTAGACCTCGTCATCGAGGAGAACAGCCATATTGGCACCGGTGTTGGGGCCGGTGAGTTCGCCCAAGCGATTTGCACCCGAGGCATCCATCGTAAATGCGATGGCTGGACGACCGAGCTGGTCGACCGAGCGGCGTGAGTTCTCAACTTTCCATCGCCCGTCCTGCTGGGTCATACGGAGGCCGCGGGTGTCCCACGCGAGCATGTAATAGTTTCCCTCGTACTCTTCGACGACATACTTGTAACGGGATGCAAAGTACGACGCGGGATTCGCGATCATGCTCTCGTAACCAGAAACTGAATCGAACCAGCTTTCGAGTTTATTGACCTTGAACCAACGCGCGTCACGGGCGCTCGCCTGCGAGGGGCCTGCATCGCGGAGTTTTTCGCGGAGGCGTGATTCTTCGGGGTGCGTGTAAATTGATGAACCCGCACCGGAGGGTTCTGCGGTGATCCGGAAACTCAGCACACCCGCCGCCTGAACAAGGCGTTTGAGGTCTGCGGTGTCGTCGAGGGAGTCTCGGTTCTCAGAGTAGATTTCGTATGCTTCTTCAACGCGATCGAGCTGATTGGCGAGATCGGGGTAGCGATCACGGATCCGGGTCAATGCACGCTCACGCTCACTGGGGAGCGTGATCACGCCATCGGCAGCGTTGTCACGGATCGTCTTCTGCACTTTGGACTGCTCAAGAGCGCGGCGGACATCCTGCGGTGAAACAGCACTGTCTAAAACGCTGTCGCGTGCAGATTCGTAAGCCAACTCTGCTTCGGCGGCATCGTTTACGAGCTTGTCGATAACCTCATCTGGGGTGTCTAAGTTGAGCGAGAAGATCTCAAGCTGTGCACGGAATCGCTCGGCATCATCGAATGCCGCGGCTGCCTGGTTGAGTAGATCAAGGACCTTGGGGCTGTTTGAGCCCATCCGCACAATCTGGGCGTCCCGTTCATCGGTTGGGAGCGCCATGACGCGTTCAAACTCGTCGGATTTGATCGAGGCGACGCCGAGTTTGTCGAGTTCGTCTTCGAATGCCTTTCGGAGCTCTTTGACATAATCACTCGGGAGAGGCATCGTGATCTCGATGCGGTCCTGGCCCTGGCTGATGATCAGGATATCGTAGAGACCATTGGGGTCGATGCGATTTTTAAGAACTTCGATGACCTTTGGGATGACCTGCGAAGCGTTCTCTGAACGATCAATTTGAACTGAGTAGACCAGCGACGCACCGCCACGGAGATCTTTGCCCGTTTTAATTTTCTCGGAAAGTGGACTGGAGGCCCAGAACGCGAGGGCGAGCATGACCATGGCAAGGATTGAGTTTCGAGTAAAGTGACGCATGCAATGCCTCTTGGTATCCGGGGCTAACCGGGGAATTAATACTTATTTGGAATCGGCGAGTTCGGCCGTTTCTTCTTCTTTGACTGGTGTCGATTTGTGACTGATGACTGTCGAGATCGACGAGCGGGCTACACGGATTCTTGTGTTTGATGCCCGATCGGTTTCAAGGAGAACTTCGTCGTTCTTGATTTCGATGATGGTGCCGATGATCCCGCCTGCGGCCCGGACCTTATCCTTTTTGCCGAGGCTTGCCATGAGGGCGGCGTGCTTCTTGCGTTCTTTGCGGCCTGAGAGGGAGGTCATGATGAGGATGCCGGCCATCATAAGGAGCATGATGGGGAGCAAACTCCCCATGCCTCCACCGCCATTACCTGCGCCGGCACCTCCGTCGGCAGGTGTGCCGAGGGCTTGGGTGCCTGATTGAGGTGATCCTGAAGGAGCCCCTAAAACACCTCCGGCAGAACCGGAGTCTTGAGCGATCATGGTGTGGGTTGCCCATGCGGCAATGGGAGTACTGATGTCCATGCAACGATACCTTTCATGACCCTGACGGGGGGATCCCGTTGGGGCATGGATGGTAGGTCACCCAAACCAGCTTATGGGGTTGAGCGGGGGTCTGATTGAGGGGTATTGGATTCGATGAGTTCTTTGAGGTGGGGCCTTTGCGCGATCAGAATGGCCCAATCACCGGCGTTGATGGCGGCCCGGAGATCCGTGGTCAGGCGTTGGAAGAATCGGAGGTTGTGGAGCGTGACGAGGATCGGCCCAAGCATTTCGCCGGCCATGAACAAATGCCGAATGTAGGCCCTGGTGAAGGGCTGACCATCTGGGGTGTCCCAGCCATGGCGGGCAGGGTCGCAGGCGTGGCAATCACAGCCGGGCTCGATGGGATTCGGGTCGCGGGCGAAGGGGGCATTGCGGAGGCGGATCTGGCCATTGCGGCCGGGTTCTGAGGTGAACGCGTTGGCGTTTCGGCCGTTGCGGGTGGGGAGGACGCAATCGAACATGTCTACGCCGGCCATGACGGCGGCGACGATGTCGCGTTCGTAGCCGACACCCATCAAATACCTTGGCTTGGACTCGGGCATCTGGGGCGCGGTATGGGCGACGATTTTGGCGATGTCTTCTGGAGACTCCCCTACTGCTACGCCTCCGATGGCGTATCCCGGCAGGTCGATGTTGCAGATTCGTTCTACAGACCAATCTCGCTGGTCGAGATCGGTGCCGCCTTGGACTATGCCAAACAGGGACTGTTCATCGGGTCGGGCATGAGAAGCTTTACACCGCTCAAGCCAGCGGACGGTGCGTTCGTTGGCAATCTGCAGTCGCTCGGCGTGGTTGTAGCCTGCTTTTTTGGTGGCGTCGCGCCGGGCGGCGTGGCGGAGGCGGGTCTGGTTGACTGGGCCCACTGCGGGATCGACCGATGGGGGGCAATCGTCGAAGGCCATCATGATGTCTGGGCCGAGGTCGTTCTGGACCTGCATCGCGATCTCTGGGTTGAGTCGGATCATGGAGCCATCAAGGATGGACTTGAAGGAGACGCCGTCTTCATCGATGTTGTTGATGTCGGCCATGGAGTACGCCTGGTACCCGCCCGAGTCTGTGAGGATCGGGGCGTTCCAGTTCATGAACTTGTGGACGCCTCCCATCTCTTTGATGAGGTCTGATCCGGGACGGAGCATGAGGTGGTAGGTGTTATTGAGGAGGATCTGCGACCCTGTTTCTTTGACGAGATTCGGGAGGATGCCCTTGATGGTGGCGCGGGTGCCTACGGGCATGAAGGCGGGGGTCTCGAATGAGCCATGGAGGGTATCGACGGTCCCGGTGCGGGCGTTCCCGAGTTTGTTGTGGATTGTGAAGTTGAGCGGCTTGGTCATTTGGCAAGACTAGACACGGGTTAGCCGCTGTTCTGCTGGTTCTTGCTTGCTTTGTTGAGTGTTTGCTTTTCTTTGTCGGTCAGGGAGCCAATGCCTTCGGTGGCGACCTTTGAGAGGATCCGATCGACTTCGTCGTAGTTGGGCGTGCCTTTGGGCTGCTTTGTTTTTTTGGATTTGGCCTTTCGGGACTTATTCCGGGAGTCGCCGAAGACATCGAAGAAATCGAGGAGGTGGTGGGAGTTGCGGATGAAGTAGAAGCCCGCGATGGCACCGCCGAGGTGGGCGGCTTCTCCTCCTGCGTTGTTCACACCACCGAGCAGTTGGACGAGAGAGAGGGCGACATAGCCATAGGCGAAGACCTTGAGCTTCATTGGGATCGGCGGGAAGATGAGCTGGACGGTCTGGTTTGGCGCGATATGGGCACAGGCGACTATGACTCCAAAGACGCCCGCCGATGCACCGACCAAGGGGGTATTAAACCCGTCGCTCAGGATGTTGATTGGTGTAAATGCACCGAGCACATTGAGAGCAACAAACATCACCCCGCCGGCGAGGCCGCAGATGAGATAGAAGGCGAGGTATTTTTTGCCGCCGAGGTATTGCTCGACCATTGAACCGAAGATCCAGAGCCCGAACATGTTCATGCCGAGGTGCCAGATGGATTGCGGGGAATGAAGGAACTGGAAGGTGATGAGCCGCCAGACTTCGAGTCGTTGGAATCCATCATGAACGGTGAGCTGACCAAAGTTGTAGAGAGCTGGCATGAAGATGGTGATGGCGAGAATATGGACAGCGATATTGATCGCGATAATCCAGGTGTTGACCGACCATCCGGGTGAGCGGACGAGCATGCCTTGGCCGCCGGAGCGTGGTGGGCCGCCCATGCCGTGTCCTGATTTGTTGTAGTCTCGGTCGTGGATGCCCATGTGGAGGTGCCTTTGGTCGGATCGGGGTGGTCGATGAGTGATTGGGCAAAAGAGCCGGCTCATTCCGAATTTCGGCTCGATTCGGTGGCTTTCTTGAGTGTTCGTCGTTCTCTTCTTGTCAACGACTCGATCCCCGATGTGGAGATTTTTTCGAGAATCTGATCCAAATCCACGGTTGGGGGGTGATCTGGTTGGTCAGAGGCGGATTTGGGCTCTGGATCGGGTTTGGAGTCGCTCTTTGAGAAGCCCGGGACCATCAGGGCGTAGTCGAGGAACTGGAGGCGGCGGCGTTCGAGGGTGCAGACGATCCCGGCGACGATCGCAATGGCAAGGAGCATCTTGGCGTCAACGAAGACCATGCCTACGAGCCCGACGGCGGTCGCGACCCAGAGGCCTGTAAATGCGGTGAGATGACGGGCAGCGAGGTCACCCCGCTTCTTTGCGAGGATGATGCGGAGAACAGTCGCGCCATCAAATGGATGCATCGGGATGAGGTTGGCCATCAGGATAATCAGATTGACAACATAGAAGGCCCAGATCGTGATGAGCCACCAGGGAGTGGTCTGATCGGTCGCGAGGATCAGGGTGTGTATTGAAGACGAGGGGCTGAAGGGGTTGAAAATAATCGCGTCCCATGAACCCGTCAAGAGAACGAGAGGGAGGGCGAAGAGGGGTATGAGGGCGAGGTGGAGGGCCGGACCTGCGAGGGCGGTGCGGAGTTCTGCTTTGGGATCTTCATCTTCGAACCGTGCGGGTTCGAGGCCGCCGAGGGGCCAGAGCATTCGTTGATCGGATTGGCCGCCGTTACGACGGGCGACATGGGCGTGGGCGAGTTCGTGAAGGAATACAAGGATCACCATCGCGACCAGGTTCGGGATGACGAACACCGCGCCGGCTTTGTGGCCAGGCATGGTGAAGATCAACTGGGCGAGGAGATAGACCACCATGAGAAGGTGAATCTTGAACCGCACGCCGGCGAGTTTGGCGAGGGGGAATCCCCATGCGAGGGGGTTCTCGCCGTCTCCGAAGATCCGAGCAAGGACCTTTTTGATGCCGGCGAAGCGGTCGCCGTCATCGTCGTATGAGGATTTCCATTCTGGTTGACCCATGGATAGATGGTACCGGAATAGGGGTTAGTGGTTCCAGGTGGAGGAGCCGTAGACCGCGGTGTCCCCCAGTTCTTCTGCGATGCGGAGGAGCTGGTTGTACTTGGCGTTGCGATCAGAGCGGCATGGGGCGCCGGTTTTGATCTGGCCACAGTTGGTGGCGACGGCGAGGTCGGCGATGGTGGAGTCCTCGGTCTCGCCCGAGCGGTGGCTCATGACGCAGTTGAACTTGTTGGCCATGGCGTAGTTGACGGCGTCGAAGGTTTCCGACAAGGTACCGATCTGGTTGACCTTGACGAGGACCGAGTTTGCAGATTTCTCGGCCACTCCCCGCTCGACAAACTTCTTGTTGGTGACGAAGAGGTCGTCGCCGACGATCTGGACTTTGTCGCCGAGCTTGGCGGTGAGTTTGGCCCAGCCTTCCCAGTCGTTCTCGGCGAGGCCGTCTTCGATGGAGCGGATTGGGTACTTGTTGCACCAGTCGGCCCAGAGGGAGACCATGTCGTCCGACGAAAGGATCTCTTGGGAGGAGGAGAAGAACTTGTAGCCCTTCTTGCCATCTTTCTCGGCTTCGTTCCAGAGCTCGGAGGTTGCTGGATCGAGTGCAACAAAGATCTGCTCGCCCCATGAGTAGCCGGCTTTGTCCACGGCTTCTTCGATGATCTTAAGCGCGTCCTCGTTGTCCTTGAGGTTTGGTGCGAAGCCGCCTTCGTCCCCCACTGCTGTTGACATGCCTCGGTCGCTGAGGACCGATTTAAGATTGTGGTAGATCTCGACACCGGCGCGGAAGGCCTGACCGAACTCGTCGAAGCCCCAGGGCTGGATCATGAACTCTTGGAAGTCCACGGTATTGTCGGCGTGCTTGCCTCCATTGAGGATGTTGAGCATGGGGACCGGGAGGGTCTTGGCCGACGCACCACCAAGGTACCGGTAGAGTGGGAGGCCTGAGGTCTCAGCGGCGGCTTTGGCCACGGCGATGGATGCGCCGAGGATGGCGTTGGCGCCGAGGTTGGACTTGTTTGGGGTGCCATCGAGATCGATCATGGCTTGGTCAACGCCTTCTTGATCGCGGGCGTCGAGGCCTTCGATCTCGCGGGCGATCTGGTCGTTGACATTGGCGACGGCTTGCTCGACGCCCTTGCCCATGTAAGTCTCGCCGCCGTCACGGAGTTCGACGGCTTCGCTCTCGCCTGTGGAGGCACCGGATGGGACCGCGGCGCGTCCTACGGCTCCGGAGGAGAGGACGACATCGACTTCTACGGTCGGATTGCCGCGGGAGTCGAGGATTTGACGGGCGTGGACTAGATCGATATCGAAAGCCATCTGGATGCTCCTGATGTGTGTGAAAACGACAAAAGAGTTCTGAATTAATCGAGGATAGGTCGATAGAGGTGATTGGTCATGCCAAATCGGCTATCGTGCGCATGATTCGTGGCTTGATGAGAAAATGGTCGAGGAATTTCAATGGGCATCTCACCAGAACAGTTTGATCAGCGGCTGGATTCAATCCGGGCCCGGCTCGGGGCTCAGGGGGCATTGGTCACCGAGATCGCCGAGCAGGTGTTTCAGACCATCTATGACATGGACACGGATAAGGCCCTCGAACTGATGACCCGCGATGACGAGGTCGATCAGGCGGATCTTGAGATCGAACGGGATGCGGTGGACCTGCTCGAACGGGCCTCGCACGACGGGTGCCCGCTGAACCCTCAGCAGATCCGAGCACTGCTCTCTGCGGTCAAGGTCAACAACGAGCTTGAACGAATCGCCGATGCCGCCGCTGACATTGCTTTCCGGGTGGTTTCACTGGGTGACCGGACTTCGGCGTTCCCAAGAACCACGATGGTGATGACGAACTCTGTGGTGGGGATTCTTCGTGATTCAGTGCGGTGCTTTGCCGAAAATGATGCCAAGCGGGCCAAGCAGGTTTTGAGCGCTGAAGGAACAGTGCTTGAGTTTTATGATGTGATCGTGAAGAAATCAGAAGAGCGGATCGCTGATGGGCGACTCGGGGTTGCTCATGCGTTTGATCTGCATTCGATTATTCACCAAGCCGTGGTGATGGCGGATCATTGCACGAACATCGCTGAGCAGGTGATTTATCAGGTGACGGGGGCCATCGTGCGGCACACCAACGCAGGTTGGGTGGAGCATGAGGTTGATAAACCGAGATCAGACGACTGATTAGCTACTCTTTGGAGCGGGCTTGGGGGCTTTATAAAATGGAAGCGGGACGATGGTCCCTTCGAGCTGGGTACGCCCGGCATCGATGGTGATCTTTGTGCCGATCTCGGAGTTGGCCTTGTTGATGTAGGCCATCGCGATTGATTTGCTGAGGGTTGGGGACATGCAGCCGGAGGTGACTTTGCCGATTGGATTGCCATCGAAGAGGATTGGCATGTCCTGGCGAGCGGTTCGCTTTGAATCAATCTCGATGCCAACGAGGGTGATGGGTGGGCCGCCAGCATCGTGTTCTTTGGCGAGGGCTTCTTGTCCGATGAAAGTTTCGCCGTCGGCTTCGACTGTTTTGTCGAGGCTCATGGCGAAGGGCATGTTGACAGCGTGGGCGGAGATGTGTTCGCCGAGTTCGTGGCCGTAGAGAGGGAGGCCGGCTTCGAGGCGGAGGGTGTCGCGGGCGGCGAGGCCGCAGGGCTTGAGATCGAGGTCGGACTTGACGGATACGGATTCCTTCTGGAGGAGACCGACGGCCATTTTGACAGCCGAGGCGGGGAGGAAGATTTCGACGCCGTTCTCGCCGGTGTACCCGGTGCGGGCGACGAGGACTTTCATGATCATCATGTTTTTGGTGATGAAGCGGAAGCGTTTGAGTTCGGCGATTTCCTTTGAGATTGAGCCGATAAAGTCCATGACCTTGGGGCCTTGGATGGCGACCATGGCGGTTTTTTCGGTACGGTCTTCGAACTTGACTTTGAAACTTCTTTCATCAATGACCGACTGCATATGAGCGATGATTTTGTCACGGTTTGCGCCGTTGACGACGACGAGGAAATCGTCGGATTCGAGGCGCATGACGATGACATCGTCAAGGACGCCGCCGGATTCGTTGCACATGAACGAGTAGCGGCATTGGCCCTCTTGCATGTTTCCCATGCGGCGGGAGCAGACACGCTCGAGGAGCTTTGCTGAATCTTTGCCTTTGACGGAGAGGCGGCCCATGTGGGAGACATCGAAGAGGGAGCCGTTGGTTCGGCAGTGGGTGTGCTCTTCGTGGATGGAGGTGGCGTATTTGATGGGCATTTCCCAGCCGGCATAGTCAACCATCTGGCCCTCGTGGTCGAGATGGTGCTGGTGGAGCGGGGTCTTGCGGAGAGATGTTGTTTCAGTCATAAGTGAATCGTAGACCCAGGTTGCTCGGATTGTTCTATAATCGGGGATGGAGACCCCCCGCCAACGCTCTCAAATCCCGACGATTGGACAGTGGATTGCCCATCTTAACGGGATGGCCACTGGGCCGTTGGAAGGGGTGCCGATCAACGGGACCGACGACGAGAAGCGGGCGTTTGTTGGATCGTTCCGTGATGAGTTCGGGGCTCGGCGTGCCACGGACGGGGCGTTGCTGTGTCGAGTGCTTGGGATTCGATATGAACCGGGTGGAATTGAGAGCCAAGACCTCGACTTTCGATTGTGGGAAGCGGTTCACGGGATTTTCGGGGCGTGGGATGGGCTGATCACCAAAGAGGATGGCCTAGTGAATCCGCACGGATATGCGATCGAGCATCGGACGCTGATTGAGTTGTGCGCGTTGCATGCGTTGTACTATCTTGCCGAGGGCGAGATGCGTGATCGTGTGGATCGGCTTGTGGACTGGCACACTCGGGAACTGCAACCCGACAACGGGATTAACCGGCCCTGGGGGCTGCATGCATTTGTGATTCGATCAGTAGAAGCCGAAGATGTAAATCTCAGGCTGAACGCGATGCTTCATGCGCAGACGCTTGCGAACAACTGCTGCATCACGCTTGGGAAGCCTGATATTCTGAGTGCATTTATTTTGCTTGACAGCGCTAATGCGTTGAGAAAGCGGATGTAAGACATGGCTTGCCGAAGACGGTCAAACCATGGCACCCGGAATAAGAGTTAGTTGGTGGGCTGGTGCTGGCCGTTGGGGGTGCGGAGCCAGCGTTTGATGACCGGGGTAGCTTTGAGTTTCTGCCACTGGTCGTCGTTGGAGTAGCGGTGCTGGAGGGCGGCGGCGACAAGTCCCATGAACATGGGCTGGGGCCGAAGCGGGCTTGAGGTCAGCTCTGGGTGGAACTGGGCGCCGACGAAGTATGGATGAGTGATCGGCTCGGTTGGGGCAACGCCCTCTTCGACGCTCGCAACAGATGGGAGTTCGAGGATCTGCATGATGGGCTGGTCTGGGTGGCGACCGGAGAAGATGAGCCCACCGGCTTCGAGGCGTTCGATGTAGGTGGGTTCGACCTCGTAACGGTGGCGGAAGCGTTCGTGGATGGAAAGGTGCCCATCGGCGAGGAACGAAGCGAGGGTGCCGGGGGTGATCTGGACATCTTGAGCACCGAGGCGCATGGTGCCTCCGAGGCCTTCGATTTTCTTTTGGTCTGGGAGCTCAGAAATGAGCGCGGAGTTGGTCATTGGGTCGAACTCGGTGGAGTACGCGTCGTTGATGCCGAGGACATTGCGGGCGAACTCGATGACGGCGACCTGGAATCCGAGGCAGATTCCGAGGTAGGGGATGCCGTTCTCGCGGCAGTACTGAACACACGAGATCTTGCCTTCGACACCACGCGAACCGAATCCGCCAGGGACGATGACGGCATCGAGGTCAGTTAGACGCTCGGCGATATTGGCGTTGTTAATCTGGGTGGTGTCCATCCAAACCTGCTCGACATCGCATTTGAATGCCGCCTCGCAGTGCTCAAGGGCCTTGTCGATCGAGGCGTAGGCGTCGCGGAGTTCGGCGTACTTGCCGAGGATGCCGACGCGGACGGATTGCTTGCGTTCTGCGGTGAGGCCATCAACAAAGGTGGCCCATCGGACGCGGGCGCGGTCTTCTGCGGTGGCGTCTACTCGGTCATGGAGCCCGAGAGTCGAGAGGATTTCTCGGTCGAGGCCTTGGGCGCGGAGCTCGTCGGGGATGGTGTAGATGCTCTCACGGTCGTGCATGGAGAAGACGCGTTCCATGGGTACATTGGAGAACATGGCGATTTTTTCGCGGACTTTGTGGGTGACGGGCTGGCTGGCACGGCAAGCGATCAGGTGCGGCTGGATTCCGGATTCCAGGAGGCGTTTGATGCCGAGCTGGGCGGCCTTGGATTTTTGTTCGCCGAGGGTCTTGGGCTCGATCACATAGGTGAGTGCGACGAAACACACGGAGCCGGGGCCTTCTTCGAAGGCTAGCTCGCGGAGGGCTTCGATGTAGAAGCCGTTCTCGTAATCGCCGACGGTGCCGCCGACTTCGACGAAGATGACATCTGCTGGTCCAGAGCCGTCGCCTCGGAGTGCGAGTTCGCGGAGTTTGCGTTTCACTTCGCCGGTGACATGGGGGATCATCTGGACATCGCGCCCGAGGTACACGCCTTGGCGTTCTCGGTCGAGGATCTCGGAGTAGATCTGGCCTGCGGTGACGAAGTTTCGTTTGGTGAGGTTCTGATCGAGCATCCGCTCGTAGGTTCCCAGGTCCATGTCGCATTCGGTGCCGTCGTCGAGGACGAAGACTTCGCCGTGTCGGTACGGGTTGAGGGTGCCCGAATCGATGTTGAGATAGCCCTCGAGCTTGATGGGGGCTACTCGTAAGCCCTTGTCTTTGAGGACTTTGGCCATGGATGAAGAGAAAATGCCTTTACCGAGCCCGGACATGACGGTGCCGAGGACGGCGACATATTTGTGGTTTCCTGGTTTGTAGCCGTCGGGCATCGGGGAGTAGAACTCTCGTTCGGCTCCGGAGATATTGCCGGCTTGAGCGAGGATGTCGATGGCCGGTGTGTCGTCACTGGATGCGGGCATAGCTCATCGTACATACGGTGGGGTATGACTTGCAAGGGCGGAGGGGTGAATGTGGACAAGATCGAATAGATTTATTGGGATTGGGCGGCTTGGTAGCGTTCGACGAAGGCCCGGTATTGTTCTGGGGTGTCGATGCCGGTGTGGGAAGAGTTGCACTGAGCAACCATGATGTCGCTACCGTGCTCCAGCCAACGGAGTTGTTCGAGTGATTCGGCGAGTTCGAGTTGGCTAGGTGACCACGCGAGATACTTGTTGATTGCCCCGACTGTGTAGGCATAAATACCGACATGACGCATGGGCAAGGAGTTTGGTGTCACTCTTGGGTAAGGGATTGGTGCTCTGGAGAAATAGAATGCACGATGGACCGGGATGGATGGAGCACAGAATCCTTCAGAGAGTGCGGCTTTGACCACATTTGGGTCATTGAACTCTGCGTCAGTTTGAATTGGTGACACAACCGACCCAACCCCATAATCGCCTGCAAACAGCAAAGCATGCTCGGCGGCATCAATGATCTCTGGATCGATCTCGGGCTCATCACCTTGTATATTGATAATGACTTGGTCTGGATTGAGATTAAGGACAGCAGCGGCTTCTGCGAGACGGCTGGTGCCGTTGGCGTGGTCTACCGAGGTCATCACCGCCTCATATCCATAAGATTTAACAGCTTCAAAGATTTCGTTGGAATCTGTAGCAACAACAACGCGCTCTACCCAGAACGCCTTTGATGCCTGCTCACATACATGAACAACCATTGGCATGCCTGTGTCATCGGCAAGGGCTTTGCCGGGAAAGCGAGTGGAACCCATACGGGCTGGAATAACTGCCACGGCATTGCTGCGATCGCGTTGCATTTTAGCCCTTGAGCTTAGTGATCAGGTCCTTGATCGTTTCGCGGCGTTCGCGGACATCACGGTAGCTGAACTGCTGAATGGCCAGTGAGGCGGCCATGGAATCTGCTTCGGTCGCGGATTCGAGATCAGAATCCTTCTCGGCCTTGTGTGTCAGTGCATTCATGAGCGAGTAGCGAAGATCCATGCCGACATCCGAATCGTCTTCCATTTTGCCTTCTAGGGCCTGGCGGAAGGTTTGGATCGCGGCGTCTTCCCAGCCGCCGAGTTTCATAAAGGAGTTGCCCATGAGCCCGAGGACTTCTCGCTTGAGCTTGGGCTCGTTCTGGGCGAGCTGGAACTGCTCGATGGCCTCGTTGAATTTTTCGGTCTGGTAGAAGATCTTGCCAAGCCGGTACTTGAGCCTCAGGTCGGTCGGGTAGTTCTCGACTTGCAGGCTGAGTTCGCTCATCTGGAGTTTGAGATACTTCTCATTGCCATCTGCAAGTTTGGCGGCCAGTTCTGCGTTGGCAGGATCAGCCTCGACCTGCTTTGTGAGCTTTGAGATCATGCGATCGGCACGACGCATCTGGACTTCGCCAGCGAGCTGGCGGAAGCGGTATTGGCTGGATTCTTTGTAGGCCTTGCCATAGAGCGACATGGCTTTGAGCTCGTCGGCGTTCTTGCCACGCTCAAGAAGTGCTTTGGCATAGGCGGTGATTACCGCGAGATCGTCCGGGCGTGATTCATAATCTGCAGCAGATCGCTCGATGAGTTGATCTTTAGTGTCGCTGGTTTTGGCAATCGAATCGTGTTGTTCGAGTTCGAGTTGCTTGTCGGCATCGCGGATGTTCTTGCGGAACCCTCCTTCTTCGTCGTTGTCGTAGCCACCGCCTGTGATTGTTCCGGCGGCAAGCATATTGCGGACTCGGACCTGGAGATTGCCATCGGTTGGGTCCAGCCGGCAGGCCATTTCACCCGCGATTGCAGCGAGATCAAAGACATTCCCAGTCTCGAATGCATCGAGGAGCTTGACGAACATGTCTTTCTTAGCCTTGGGATCTTTTTGAGCGAGCGTCAGGGCGTGTTCGCCGATGAGCTGGGTTGGCCCCGAGAGTTGGAGCTTGCCCGCGGCTTGGGCGGCTTTGATCGCAGTGCTGACATCCATACGCTTGAGACCGAAATCGAGCAGGGCGTTGATGTATTTACCGATGTCGCCCTTGGCGGCGATGCCCGACTTGGTAGATTTGCTGACGCCTTTTTTGGGGTTCTCAACGCTGAAGACCTCCGCAGAGCGGAGATAGGCATTAAGGGCCTCCATGTTGCCTGGATCTCTGCGTATGCCGTTGAGCCAGAGCTGCATGGCGTATTCGTAGTTTTCCGAATCGTGGACCGTTCGGGCATGCTTGAAGAACGCCTCGGCCTTCTTCGGGCTGAAGGTTTCATCCGCGACGGGGTTGGAGACTACCGACTCCTCTTCCACATTCTTTTTTTTGCCAAACATCGCCACGGGTAAACCTAGCTCCTGTCTCTGATTGTCAATCGGGTTGATTGACCGGAGAGTGTATGCGATTTGTGGCCCGAATGGTATCGGGCGGGGACACCGATCATCAGCCGGCCATACGATGGGGATATGAGCGTAGATCCAGCCAAACTCAGTATCGAGATTTATCCGACCAAGGTCCTGCGGACCAAGGGCAGGGAGATCGAGGCCAACGATGAAACCCGGGCCGTCGCGGCTCGGATGGTCGAGCTGATGCGTGAGGCCGAGGGGATCGGGCTGGCGGCTCCGCAGGTGGGGCTGAGCTGGCGGCTGTTTGTGGCCCATGTGCCGATCCATGAGGATGATCCGGTCGATGCCGAGATCCCGTGCTCGTCTGAGGAGTACCAGGTTTTCCTGAATCCCACGATTATTGAGTTCTCCAAGGACATGGAACCGTACGACGAGGGGTGCTTGTCGCTGCCTGATCTGACCGGCGAGGTGCGGCGGCCGACGACCGTGACGATGCAGGCGATGGATCTTGATGGGAATACCGTCAAGCTCCAGGGCACCGGGCTCATGGCACGGTGCTGGCAGCACGAGATCGACCATCTTGATGGGATCATGATTCTGGACAAGATGTCCCATATGTCGCGGCTCAAAAACCGGTCATTAATCCGAGATTTCAAAAGAGCGGCCAAGGGCTGATCGGAGAGACTTATGAAGATTGTCTTTCTGGGCTCTGGGGCATTTGGGGTGCCGACCCTTGAGCGACTTGCTGCCCAACACACAATTACCGGGATTGTGACCCAGCCGGACCGGCGGGTCGGGCGGGGCAAGAACCTGACCCCCACTCCCATCGGGCAATGGGCGGCGGAGTATCTGCCGAATGTGCCGATGGCCAAGCCTGAGAAGATCAATACAGATGAGGCGAGGGAAACGATCAGAGGATGGGAATCCGATGCATGGGTGGTGATCGCTTACGGGCAATACCTTGGATCGAAACTGATCGCGGATCGGTTTGCGATCAATCTGCATGGGAGCCGGCTGCCCCGATGGCGCGGGGCGGCACCAATCAATGCTGCCATTGTCGCGGGAGATTCGATCTCGGGGAACAGTGTCATCACCATTGCCAAGGAGATGGATGCGGGGTTTGTACTCGGGCAATCGGAGCGGTTAATTGAGCCGACGATGACGGCCAGTGAGCTGCATAACGCGTTGTCGCTTGATGGACCAGATTTGATGCTGAAGGTTCTTGCGGATCACGCCAAGGGACAGGTTCGGATGGAGAAGCAGGATGAGGGGCTGGTGACGGTCGCTCCAAAGATGCTCAAGAGTGATGGTTGGATAGATTTCGCAAATTCAGCAGCATGCCGGTGCCGGATCAATGGGTTGAGCCCTTGGCCATGTGTTGCAGTGGAGCATCGTTCGCAGGTGCTCAAGGTGCTTCGGGCACAATCGGCCGGGACAGATTCCCAAGAAGTTCCCGGAACGATTGTGGATGCTGGGGCAGGGATTGTGGCGTGTGGGGCTGGGGTTCTGCAATTGCTTGAGGTCCAGCCCGCGGGCAAGAAACCGATGAGCTGGCAGGCGTATTCCAATGGCCGTCAGGTTAAGGATGGCGAAGTGTTGATCGGGCGGAGCGAGGTTGATTCGAAGTGACATTGCATCCGCTCACACTCTGGGATCTACTGCTACCAAAGCGTCTCCTCAAACGGAAGCCGAGTCGTCGCCCGACTCCAAAGGCTAAAACCGCGGTCAATCGTGAAACACCGATGCAGTTGCGGTACGAAGAAATCACCCGGCAAATGCTCGCCGAGCACGGAGTGCGGGTCCGGAAGTGGCGGTCATCGATGTCTGGGGTAGCGTGGCAAGTGAGCTACAAAGACGGAACGATGTCCAAACTAATCGAATCCCCTCGGCCAAGAGGCCCAATGTCGGCGGCGGTGTTTTTGCATGAGATCGGGCATCACGCGATCGGGTTCGGGACTTATAAGCCCCGGTGCCTGGAAGAGTATTACGCGTGGAAGTTCTCGATCGAGAAGATGGAAGAGCTCGGCCTCAATGTGACCGACCGGGTCCATAAGCGAATGCATGAATCGCTTGAGTATGCGCTGGCCAAGGCACTGCGCCGAGGGCTCAAGCGGGTGCCGGGGGAGTTGATGCCGTATTTACCCGCTGGGATTGTCGCTGCTGATTGATTTGGCGATCGCGGTACCGGCTATGAAACCAGTAGACCATGCCCATTGGAAGTTGAATCCACCGATGCGACCATCGACATCGAGGATTTCGCCGACGAGGTAGAGGCCTTTGCACTGGCGGGACTGGAAATTTTTGCGGTTGATCTCCTCGAGCGGTATCCCCCCCGCTGTCACTTCGGCGTGGGTGAATCCTCGATCGGCTTGGATATGGATCTTGGTTGCCGTCAGGAGATGGGCGAGGGCTCTTCGTGAGTCTCGGCTCAGGGTGTGGCCGGGAGTTGTTGGATCGATGCCGCCGGCTTGGTCGCAGAGCACGCGAGCGAGGCGATCAGGGATCAGGGTACGGAGATGAGTGCTGATTTGGGCTTTGCCGAGCTTCGTGAGATCCTGATCAACCTGCTCGAATGAATGATTGGGTAACCAGTTAATTTCGAGATGTGACTTTCGGTCGCTGAGTTTGGCTGTGGACAGATACCGGGAGATGTCCATCGGGGCAGGCCCCGAAAGACCGAAGTGGGTGATGAGGGTGTCGTTGGTGAAGGATTTAACTCGTTTGCCGGTGGAAGTGACCACAGAGAGCGTGGCAGGGCACGCGATGCCCGAGAGCTCGGTGATCCATCGGCTGCAATCGGCAGCGATAAAGGGGACCAGCGCGGGGAGAACTTCGCTGGTGATTGAATGACCTAGAGATTGAGCGATGGAGTAGCCGTGGCCGTCTGAGCCGGATTTGGGCAGAGCCTTCCCACCAGCCGCCAGAACGATGCGATCGGCTTGTATGGGATAATGACTCTGGTCGGAATGAATTAAGAAGCCTGATTCGGACTGAGTCACTCGTTCTACGCGCCAAGGGTTGATGATTGAAATGCCGAGGCGGTCGGCTTCGTCGAGCAGAGCGTGGAGAACCGTGTGGGCGTCGTCGGTGGTTGGGAACATCTTCCCAGTGGGCTCTTGCTTGAGAACCACACCCATGCCTGTGAAAAAATTGATAGCATCATCCGCAGAAAAACGCTTGAGAGCAGTGCGAACGATCGCGGGTTTGGTGGTGGCGTATTGGTGCTCGTCTACAAAGTGATGGGTGACATTGCATCGCCCGCCGCCGGCAACGAGGATTTTGATTCCTATTTTTTTGGCGCCGTCAAGGAGAATGATTCGAGCAGCTTTGGGATCTCGACCACTCTCTTGAAGGGCTCGGGCGATGGAGATGGCTGCCATGAGCCCGGATGCACCGGCGCCGATGATGGCGACTTGGGCGGGAGGCACAGCATTATGAGTCTTTGTCATTCATGGTCCCGGATTAGAAATGAGCCAGTTGATGCGGATTATCTTAGCTCCTGATCTCCTGATTCTGTGGCCAAACGCATTGCATGGCCCGATAACCTCAATCTAGTGCAAGTACTTTAGGACCTATAAAAAGTTCCCAATCTCGATTTCATCGTTCATTAATTTCAAATCTAAACGATTCACTCGGACGCACTGAAATGTGGCTCTTGCTCCATAAAACCACATTCAACTGTATAAGCGGGCGTTTTTGCCCCCAACCCATATTGAAACCGCCCATCAATAAGTTTGTTATAGGTCCATACTCTACATAATTTTGGTTCATTCTGGCCACCTAATAAATTGTGTTATTTTATCTATCTTTTGAATTGCCCCAGTTTAATGCGCGTAACCACCTTTGCTTGCAGTACTATAGAGTACAGAGAGAAATAGATTCATTGTTTCGTTTACACAAAGAATCACAAAGATGTGTTTGGAGAGAAATCACATGATGTTTACAAAAACAATCGTAACTGCTGCGTTTGCCGCGGTTTCTTGCTCGGCTTCTGCCGGGGGCTTCTTTATTGAGTCAGAAGACAACAACTCAATGGCTAACGCAAACGATATTGGGATGTTTGATATCCCAGGCGGCTCAATCGCTATCGAAGGCCTCATCTCAGAGGGCGATGTTGACTGGTTCACATTCTCGCTCAGCAACACAGCATCCCTGTCGTTCTTCGCAGCTTTTGGCACCGGTGATGGCATCATGCAAATTGTCTCAGCCGGTGGCGATGTGATCGCGTTTGATGACGACAGCAGCGTTGGATTCATGCCAGCGATCCAGATCGACAGCCTCAGCGCGGGATCATACTACATTGGATTCTCAGGATTCGGTGATGTTGGTGCTTCTTCAGTTGATACAGATGAACTCGCCGATGGGCTCGGGCATATGGAATCAATCGCGTACAAGCTCAATGTCGGCTTCTCGGTTGTTCCTGCCCCAAGTGCAATGGCACTGTTGGGCATGGGCGGCATGGTCGCCACCCGTCGTCGCCGGTAATAATCCGATCGACCCAATCTAAAAACGAAACAGGCCGAGTCTTTGGACTCGGCCTGTTTTTTTGTGCCCAAACACCCCGAGAAGGATTCGAACCTTCGACCTGCGGATTAGAAGTCCGCTGCTCTATCCAGCTGAGCTATCGGGGCAAGATTGGCTTACCGGTTGCATCGGGGCTCCGGATCGGCTTCAATAGGGGCATGATAGCACACCGATTGAAACCGCTCGCTCTGTTTTTGATGGTCTTTGTGATCTCTGCCCAGGCAGTTGGCCAGGAGGTGGCGATCCGGGTGATGACCTTTAATATTGAGGATGTCCGGCACGCTGAGGCGAGTGAGCCTGGCAATGAGCGGCTGGAGCGGATCGCGGAGGTTATTCAGCGGGTGCGGCCCAATATTCTGCTGCTCAACGAAATCGAGCTATTCCATGGCACAGGACTCCATATGTCCACGGCTCAGCACTTCATCAAGAACTACCTGATGGTCTCGCAGGACTGGGGGCTTGAACCGATCGAGTTTACGAGCCAACTGCTCGGATCAAATACGGGAATACCCACAGGATTCGATCTTGATAACTCTGGGACGACCGACATCATACTTCCACACCTATCAACACAACAGTACACAGAGCAACGGGTGAGTGGCGGCGATTGTTTCGGCTTTGGGACCTTCCCGGGGCAGTATGCGATGTCGCTGCTGGTTGATCCCGAGTTGAAGATCGATCTTGATGGGATCCGGACATTCCAGTCGTTTCTCTGGAAGGATCTGCCCGGCGCGATCGCGCCGACCAATGAAGACGGATCTGCGTATTACTCGGACAAGGCGTGGGACATCTTCCGGTTGTCGTCAAAGACCTTTGCGGATGTGCCGATTGTGATGCCCAATGGGTCGGTAGTCCATGCGCTGATTTCCCACCCGACGCCACCGGCCTTTGACGGGCCAGAGATGAAGAACAAACACCGGAACCGTGATGAGATCAGGTTGATTCGGGAGTACATTGATGGAAACAAATCGTTGTACGACGATACCGGTATTCGAGGGGGGCTTGAAGCAGGGGCATCGTTTGTGATCCTCGGAGATCTCAACGCGGATCCTATAGACGGGAGTTCCATTGGGGATCCGATTGTCAAATATCTCTTCGGGTTTGACCGGGTCGGGGAGTCCCCAGCACCCCGGTCAGACATCAAAGTCAACCGGCTCGACGCGACTGATACCTCGTCGTTCCGGCTGCGGGTGGATTATGTGCTGCCGTCTTCGGATCTGAGGGTGCTTGATTCTGGGATCTGGCGGCATGGCATGGATCAAGGGTTTGCATCCGATCATTTCCCGGTGTGGGTTGATCTGATTGTGCCTTCGCCATGATTGGATGGGGCTACGATCACGCGTGACACAGGCACTCAATACGACAGAAGAACCCGCCAAGGAAATCGCTGAGGAATCCACAGAGGATTCTGGTGGCGTATTTTCGGCGTGTGTGGAACTCACCAAACCCGGGATCACCAAACTCGTCACGATCACGGCTCTGGTTGGGCTGCTCGTCGGTGGACTGCATTACGGGACAACCGGGCTGACGAACTGGATACTCTTGATTGTCGGGTGTGTCATTGGGACCTCGATGGCGTCGGGCGGGGCCAACGCACTCAATATGTGGTACGAATCGGATCTTGATGCACTCATGGATCGCACAAAGACCCGGCCGATCCCTTCGACGAGGTTGTCGCCGCGGTTTGTGCTCTGGTTTGGCTTGATGATGTGTGCGGTGGGGTCTGGTGTTTTGTGGCTGGCCATGGGATTGATGCCCGCGTTGATTGCAATCTTCACAGCAATCAGTTATGTGCTGATGTACACACCTCTCAAGACCAAGACGATAACCAATACCCTAGTCGGCGCGGTGCCCGGGGCGCTTCCTGCCATGATTGGGACTGCGGCTGTGGCTCCGGGGACAGGGTTTGAGCCTTTGACTGAACCGATCGGGCTAATGCTGTTTGTGCTGATGTTTGTATGGCAGATGCCCCACTTCTTTGCGATTGCCTGGATGTGCCGAGTCGATTATGAAAGGGGCGGGTTTAAGATGCTGCCGAGCGTGGACGCTTCTGGTGGGCACACGGCGACGGTGATGATCGCGTCTTCGTTGCTGCTCATCCCCGTGTCGCTGCTCCCGATGAAGGTGGTCCCGGAACTCAGCGGCTGGGTGACCGGGGGGACTGGAATCTTACTGGGGTTGCTGCTGGTGTGGCTTTCGATCAAGTTTGCACGCGTGCGGACGGACAGGGCCGCTCGGGTGGTGTTCTTTGGATCGATTATCCATCTGCCTGTGTACATGACGGTGTTTGTCGCTGAAGCGGTTGTCCGTGCGATGTTCTTTGGAGCGGCCGGATGAAAATCATCGAGGTCGACCAGCTCCGGGTTGTATATTCGAACAAGGACGGGGATCGGGTTGCGCTCGACGGTGTGTCGTTGGGAGTTGGGGGAGAGTCGATTGCGCTACTTGGCCCCAATGGGGCTGGGAAGTCAACGCTAATGGGGGCACTCGCGGGCACATTGACTGCAGATGATGGGACAATACGCAGGAACTATGAGAATGGATTAGGTGTGGTGTTCCAGACGCCGGCGCTCGATGAGTTGCTGACGGTGCGTGAGAATCTGGCTTTGGCTGGGGCTTTGCACGGAATGACAAAGAACGCGATTGGTTCTGCGATTAATTCGATAACCGCATCGCTCGAACTAACAGACCGACTCGATCAACAAGTCCGACATCTTTCCGGGGGACTCAAACGACGCGCGGATCTGGCGCGGGCATTGTTGCCCAATCCAGGATTACTGCTGCTCGATGAGCCGACATCTGGTCTGGATGTCGAAGCACGGGCCTCGTTGTGGTCATCGCTTGATTCGATCCGGAACGGCTCAGAGATGGCTGTGATCTACGCGACGCACATGACCGAAGAAGCGGCCAAGGCGGACCGGGTGGTACTGCTCGCTGATGGCAAAATAGTCATAGATGGGGCTCCAGCCGAACTCATTGAGGGGTTGGGATCGTCAGTGCTCCGCATACGGTTGCCGGACGAGACGCAGGCTGAAGCGATTAAGGCGTGGAGCAAAGAGATTGGTTGTCCATCAGTATCTCGCGGGAATGAAGTGTTGATTTCACACGCCAAGCCAGAGCACGCGGGGAAGTGCCCGGGCGAACCCGAATTGATCACACTGGCTGCACCCACGCTCGAAGATGTGTATCTGTGGCATGCTCGGTCGAGTTTCTCGGGGGGCGAGCTATGAACGGGATGGGTGCTGCGATTGCGCTTGGGAAACGGGAGTTGATCCGGCAGGTTCGGCAACCGTCACGGATTGTGGCGAGCATTGTGACGCCTTTGTTGGTGTGGGTGTTCTTTGTGGGCGGGTTCTCTTCGGCTGTGGGGCAAAATAATACTGACCAGAACCTGACGGCATACATGATCCCCGGCGTGGCGTCGCTGACCGTAATGTTCGCGTCAATCTTTGCGTCGATCTCATTGATTCAGGATCGACATGATGGAGTGTTGCGGGCGGCGCTCATCAGCCCGGCTCCGCGATGGAGCATCGTGGTTGGGAAGGTCGGGGCTGGGGCTCTGGTGGCGATGCTGCAGGGGCTTGTGGTGCTGGCGGCGTTGCCGTTCCTTGGGGTGGAGATGTCGGTGCTGGGGGCGATCGGGGCGTGCGTGGGGTTGGGGCTGATCTCGATCGCGTTGATTGGGCTGGGGCTGGGGCTTGCGTGGATTGTTGATTCGTCGCAGGGATTCCATGGGATTATGAACGCGGTGCTGATGCCGATGTGGCTGACCTCGGGGGCGGTGTTTCCGATCAACGATGCGGCTGGGTGGCTGAAAATCATTGCAATGGCCAATCCCCTGAGCTGGGCGCATTCTGCGATCCGTGGATCGCTGGGAATGCCTGGGATTGAAGGGGTTCCTGTTGGACTGGACTGGTTAATCTCAGCAATGTTTGCGGGTGGGTGCATCGTGCTGGCGACAGCAGTCATGGGCCAAGCGTCCAAGCGGCGATGAATGTCTAGACTCTGGTATGTCTGAAAAAACACTGCTTCGTTCTCTGATCTTGCTGACCTTTACTGTATTGGGGATCATCATTTATTCGATGGTCGTGCTGCGGGGCGGGGCAAAGCAGGCGGCAACCGATCCCGGCATCCAACCAATCGTGGAGATTACGGATGAGCCCGAGAACTTGTACTCTGAGTTCTATGTACCCGACTTTGAACTGACTGATCGGTACGGGGAAACAATCACGCATGATGTCCTTGATGGGCAGTACACAGTCGTGGATTTCTTCTTTACTTCGTGCCCGCTCTGGTGCCCGGGGATGACCCAGTCAATGCGAAAGGTCCAGCAGGCAACCTATGGCACATCGCTCCGGTTCATGAGCATCTCGATTGATGGTAATGTCGATAGCCCAGCAGCCATCGACGAATACGCGACGCGCTACGGGAGCGACAAAGACCGCTGGCACTACGCGACCGGCGACCCGTCGGTTGTCGCTTCGATGGTCATGGACGGGCTCAAGTTCGATCTGGGCGACCCCAGCGACACCGAGGATTCGGGACGGCTCATCAACCACCCAACACGGCTAATCCTGCTGGGCCCGGACCGGAAGGTGATCGGGCTGTACCGCTACGACGACCCCGACGAAGTCGACAAGCTCATCGCCGATGCCAAGAAGCTCGTTGATTGAAATGAATACATGGGTAGCCCGACGGAACGGCTTTGCGTTCCTTCGGGTCTTAGCCAGTTTGTACCACACGGAACCTGAAGGAGGATCAGAATCCTCCGTCGGGCCACCCGGAGTGTTTTTTTACTTCTGCTTCATCGCGGCTTCGATGTCTTTGACCGTGATGGGGATCGCTGAAGAAAGATTCTGGCGGCCGTCCTTGGTGACGAGAATGTCGTCTTCGAGGCGGATGCCGATCTTTTCAGCTTGAATATAAATCCCAGGCTCAATGGTCACGACCATGCCCGGCTTGAGCTTGACGCTGTGGGCACCCGGGTCGTGGGTTTCGAGGCCGATGTGGTGGCCGATTGAGTGGAAGAAATAGTCACCGAAGCCTGCGTCCGTAATGACCTTGCGGGCCGCGGCATCGACCTGAAGCATGGTTGCTCCAGGCTTGACGGCTTTGATCGATGCACGCTGTGCTTTGAGGACGATCTCGTAGATTTCTCTTTGGCGTTTGGTAAACTTGCCGTTGACGGGGATGGTGCGGGTGATGTCCGACGCGTAGCCGTTGATCTCGGCACCGCAGTCGATGACGAGGAGATCGCCGGCGGTTGTGGATTGGTCGTTTTCTTTGTAGTGCAGGATGGTGGTGCGGACACCGGATCCGACGATGGGGTTGAAGGCGACATTTTTAGCGCCGTTGTCGGTGAAGCCACCGATGAGGGTGTTGTGGAGGATGCGTTCGTTGATGCCCGGCTTGGCCTGGCGGAAGACGCGGTCTAGCCCATCGGCGGTTGCTTTGACCGCGCTGCGCATGTGCTTGAGTTCGGCGGGGCTCTTGACGAGACGGAGACTGGTCAGGAGCTGGGACTGGTCGTGGATCGATGAGCCTGGGATACGCGCAGCAAGCTTCTGGAAGAGATCCAGGTCTGGGGAAACGGGCTGGGTGTAGCTAGAAAGCTGATGCAGGCAGGTCATGGACTTGGTGCGTTTGACGGCTTCGCCCAGGAAACGCGGGAGGTAGTTGGTGCGGAAGATCGCGTCGAACCCGGTGCTCTTGCGGAGTTTCTCGGTGACCAGATCGCGGTAGCCGTCCCAGACATCCATCTCTGGGTTGACGGGTTTGAGAAGCAGCATGCAGCGTTTCTTGGGGTCAGGGTTGGTTGGATCAAAGAGGACCATTGCGCCCGGCTCGCCGCCGATGCCGGTCAAGTATTTGAAGTCGAAGTTGGGGAACCACTCGCCGCGGAGGGGCGGGGCGCCGTCGCCGGCCATGACAAGGCCGACCGATCCTTTGAGGGCGGTGAGGACTTTCTTGCGGCGGGCTTGGTACTCTGAAACTTTGATTGCGGTATCGATCATTTACTTGGCTTCCATTTTGAGAGCGCCGCGGAGGGCTTGCTCGGCTTTGGGGGTTCGGGAATCGGCCTTGCCAAATCCGGGCTGGGCACCCGCTTGAATCGCGGCTTGTGCGTGTTCTTCGATGTTGGTGATCAGGATTGCTGGGGGCGATCCATCGGGGATATTGCGGATCAGCTCTATACCTGACTCATTAGGAAAGCGCCCATCGAGGATTCGATTGACGAGGTACAAATCGGTCGGATCGGTCATCTGATCGATTGAGTTGATGCTGTTGACCTCAGCCCCTGGGATATACCCACGGACCGCTGCGGTCAGGGCGAAGACATCGGGGCGACAGTGGCCGACAAGGGTAACTTTGTGTGAAGTCATTGTTTGGGCTCTTTAATATATGGGGTGATGATGATCTGATTGGCGGTCACAGTGATGACGATAGGTCCAAGACGGCAGGTGCGTGGTTCGGTCGAAGAATCGGTGATGGCCCGGATTGAGTCACGAATCGTCTGCTGGGTCAATCCATCGTGACCAACTACTCGTAAATGTTCGATACAAATGTGAAATATTTCAACCAAGGCGGCGTCTGGTTGGTTGCGGAGCTGATCTCGGGTGAAGGTGATGGTGCCTTTGTTCATCGTCGCAAATGGCCAGATGTGGAGATTGACCAGTTCTTTAAGAGCATGGACCGTTGAGCGGCAGGAATCGGCGGTGGTGCTTGCTTTGGTGGCAATATCTGGATCGAGATTTCGGAGTACTGGGAGGAGTTGGTGACGGAGTTTGTTTCTGGTGAGGGATTGGTCGTCGTTGGTGTGATCGTGGGTGTAGCACAAATTTGCATGATCGCAAAGATCAAGGGCGTCTTGGTGGGTGATGCAGAGCATTGGGCGGATGATGGTAATGCCTCGGAATGGGCGGGCGTCGTGGATGCCAGCGAGCCCTCTTGGGCCCGCGCCTCTGGACAGGTTCATGAGCATGGTTTCGAGTTGGTCGTCGGCGTGGTGGCCCGTTGCGATATAGTCGAGATTCTGTTCAACGGCGATTTCTTCGAGGGCGTCGTAGCGGGCGGTGCGGGCGTTGTGCTCGGTGTTGCCGGGTTGATCAGCAATGTGGATAGATCGTTCAACGAACTCGCACCCGAAATCGTGTGCAAGTTTGGCGGCCGCGTCCTTATCCAATTCGGTCAGTTTTGGGGGGCGGAGATCGTGGATGATGTGGGCGATGATTGGTTTGGGGGTCACGAGTGCCAGGATGGCGGCGAGAGCCATGGAATCTGCCCCACCGGAGCAAGCGACGAGGGTTTGGCGGTCGTGATCTCGAATATTGAGCCCGCCGGTGAGTTGTCTCCAACGGCGCAGGACTGGCGCAACAGTTGGGTGCGAGCGGGTCAAATCTGAGTTTGACCCTGTTTGATATGGTACTTGGCGGGCAGAGTCCATGCGGAGATGATATTGTGTAGAATCCCAGAAGGAACCGATCTTGCAGCACGGCCCAGAAACACCATCAAAATCGACCCCACAGACCGATGAACCGGTCCTGAGCCCGCAAGAGCAGGATTTATCCTCGGCCGATGGGCAAACCGAACAAGAATCGGGCTCGGAGAGCTTCTTTGAGACCTTGGGGAAGGGCCAGGACAAGCCGTTGGGGCCGAGCATGTTGTTTATGGGCGGGGTGCTGCTGGCACTGCTCGTGATTATGCGATCTGTGATGAAATCCTCCGCCAAGCGGAAGCTTCAGACACGGACGATGGGGGATACGACTGAGCGGATCGATAAAATCAATACTCGTGCGAAAGGCTCTATGGATCCAGCCCGACAAGCGATGGTTGATGCTGAGAACCTGACGAGACGGATGGGCGCTGTGCTCGACAATAAGGCGGCCAAGATTGAGGTTTTACTCCAAGAGGCCAATGAACGGATTGCCCAACTTGAACAAGCTGCGGCTCAGTCAACAGCTCCCAATCCAGCACCATCACCTCTGCCCAACGCGAGCGTTCCGCCCGAAGCCCTTGACCGGGCAAGACTTGACCAGGACCGCGAAGATCGGCAATGGGTTGATGAGGATCGAGTGGTTGATAAGCCTAAGCCTAAAGAAGAACCGATTTTCCGGATCGATCGAGGAATAAACGCCAAGCCGATTGAGGAATCACCGCACCCGCTGACTTTCCCAGAACAGGTCGATGAACTGGCAACGCAGGGGCTCAATGCCCTTGAAATCGCCAACAAACTCAATCGCGCGGTGGGCGAGGTTGAGCTTGTTCTCAATCTCCGTCGGAACTCTGGATAACCATCAGAAAGCAATCAATCGTCTTGGAGCTCACGCTCGATCTGATCAACGCGATCTTGGACTATCTGCGCAACCTCATTGAACGGTAGAGCGGCGAGTGATTGGCCGGCGACATCCGGGCGACGGCGACGGATCTCATCGCGGAGATGGATCGCGGGGATAGGATCTGGACGCGGACGGTCAGGCTGGATTTTGAGCGGGCTAACGGTCACAGTGGCTCCGTTTGCGATCCGGAGTGCGTTTGCTGCGTCGTGACTGATGATGACCGGTGCGTTGCTTGCGTCTTGGGTGAACGGGTGTTCAACTCTTGTGCGGATCGCGACGAAGCCGTCGGGGGAATCTTCTGTGGACACCAGTGCATCGATAGCGTCACGGCCGGGTTCACCGACCTGGACAATCGTTGGAGCACAAGCCAGAGCCTTCATGTTGCTGAGCCGCATCTCAAGGTGGGGACCGGCGTCGAAGGGATCAATCCGATGGGTTGTGGTGAACCCAAGATCCCGTAGCATCTCCGCGGCCGGTTTTGTGGCAACATTAATGCTTCCCAAAGAAGTTAGCACATCATCGTTGAGTAACGAGAGATTGACAAACTTTGGAAGGAGTTCGTACATGAACTCGCGTTTGTCCATGTGCGTTGATAGACGATCGGCGTCCTCGTAAGACATGTTGATGAACTTACGGACGACCCCGCGCCAGAACGGGGTACCGTCGTTGTACTCGTCGATTGGGGCCATCATCTCAGCCAAAATGCGATCAGAGAACCAATCGGTGTGCTGCTTGAGATAATGGAAGCGTGCGTAGCTCAGAAGCTTCCCGAGCCCCCGGCCTCGCGCATTGTGACGCATGACATTGCCGCCAAGTTCGGTGGGGCAGGCGGCGTCCTGAAAGAGAATCGCGTAGACATGCTCCATGCGCCCCGAGACAATCATTCGATCGTCGTCATTGTCGGGTTCTTCTGGTGCGTGAACCTTCTTTGAGAGCAGTGTGGACTCGCGGACAAGTTTGAGGAGTTGGTAGGAAAGATTTGGGTGATCCGTTGCGATCATCCCACCCCGGATCGCGGAGGTGCCAAGGCATTCGCCGCTGTCGGATTCGAGAACCAATATATAGTTATCGTGGGTACGGTCGTGATCCTCCGGCGGGCTTTCCAGATCGCGTACTGCATCAAACGATCGCGCAGAGATCTCGAGCATCTCGGCAATTCGGTCCTTGAATGGTGGCAGATTGATAAAGTTGCCCGTATGGGCCAGACCCAACAGGGTGTCGATGTCTTCGGGGCGTGCTTGCCTGAGTCGGTCCATGTGTACGCTCTCCGTGTGTTAGCTTGATGCAACTTTGGCCATTGCTTTTTCGATGCATGCAAAGACGCGTGGCCAGTCTTCCATCTTCATGACAGGGAGCGGCGGGAGCATCCGGACATGGAACGGGTCGTGGCCGCACCAGAAGCAGATGACGCCCTCGTCGTAGGCGGCTTTGCATGTCGCGATGACCTTGGCCTTGTCGCCGCCGAACGGGGTAAACCGCATCATGCCACCGAGCCCGCCGGTGAGCGAACTGGTTTCTGGGAACCATTCAGGGTGCTTGGCGGCCAGGGCCTGAACCTGCTTGGTAAACTCGGCGTGGTGCTTTGCGAACTTGCCGTTGGGGCCGTAGTTTTCCCCGGAGGCGAGCTCGTCGATGAGGGCGTTTCCAACGGTGAAATCGACGGTTGCCCCGGTGAATGTACCAGAGAGCAAGCCGGCTTTGGGGTTGTACTCTTCAGTGTAGAGCGTGGCGCACGCTTGCGTCATCTTGCCGACGGTGAGGACATCAATGTATTTGCCGAGGTCGTAGTACTCGAATGCGAACATCTCTTGGGTGCGCCCGAAGGTCTGGATTTCGTCGGCCCATACCGCGATGTCGTGGGCCTTACAGAACTCCATGAGGGCCTTGAGGTAGTCGGGGTTGGAGACATTGAAGCCGCCTTCGCCTTGGACGAGTTCGAAGATGAAGGTCGAGATTTGACCGGCGTAGCGGGCGTGGTATTTTTCGAGCCGGCCGAGCGTGTAATCGATGAACTTGGTGGCCCCGCCCATTTCTTTGGCACGATCGTCGTTCCAGAACGGAATGTAATCGACCTGCGTTGAAAGCGGAACACCCTGACGGCCAGCAGCGGAGTCTCCGATCTGAGCCATGGTGACGCTGCGTCCCATGAAGCAATGCTCAAAGGCGATCACCCGTGTTGCCGGGGCGTGCTTCTGGTAACAGACTTTGATGGCCGATTCGTTGGCCATCGCACCCGATGTTGTGATGAAGGCATGAGCCAAATCGGAAGTCTTGGAGGCGTGCTCGACGAGTTTCTCGCCGAAGGTGACGGCGTCGTAGGAGGTCTGGAGATTGCCGTGCTTGGTGGTGTCAAGCAGGGCTGCATCAAGCTGTGCCTTGATGACCTTTGGATTGGAGTGGCCCATGAAGTGGACACCGATTCCGGTAAGCATGTCCCACTTGACTGAGCCGTCGGCCATTTCAACGAGTGCGCCGTTGCCCACGCCTGAGGAAATAGACGGGTAGAGGAGCGGACGCCCCTTGACCTTGGCCGCATCGTCGAGCATTTGCTGGAAGGAGACTTTGAGGTCTGAGGTCGGGGGCTGGACATCGGTAATGCGCGCGGAGTATGCCGCGACTTGATCGACGATGTTGTTGAAGGCATCGTGGATTGCGGGGTCATTGAGCAGTTCGCTGCCGGTGGTCTGCGTGGCTGTACTTTGGGGGGTGGTCATCTCGTTTTCCTTTACTTACTGATTACGCGTGTGATTCGGAACCGCCTGCGGACAACCTTGCGATGAGGATCGCGAGGAGCTGGCAGCGTTCAACGAGACTTGGGATTTCGATCCATTCGTCGGGTGTGTGGAGACCGCCGCCGCGTACGCCAACCGTGTCGATGGTCGGGAGCCCGGCTTGCTGAAGGATGTTGCCGTCGCAGACGCCCCCGGTTTTGGCAAAGGGCAGATTCTGGCCGAGCGATTCGGCGACCGAGCGGGCTTGCAATGCAAGTGTCTCTGTCGCTGGAATTAACGGCTTAGCCGGGCGGTTGAAGCTCCGGTAGACCTGCACTCCGGGCAGGGAATCTCCAGATGTATTGAGTGCTTCGAGCATCGTGATAATCTCATCGGCAATTGTTTGATCCGGGAAGCGGACATTCCCCCAGGCGCGTGCATGATCGGGCACGCCATTGGTCACAGGCCCACCCTGCAGGGGTCCGATATTGAGGATGCGCCCTTTATCAGGATCGGGCATGTCCCCCACCGCAACAACACATTCCGCGAGCTTGGTGACCGCGGAGATGCCATCGGTAAACGCACGCCCGACATGGGCGGATTTGCCATGGGTTTCGATCATGAACTGACCGGCGCCCATGCGCTCGATGACGAGCTCTCCACCGGGCATCGCGGGTTCGAGCGCGAGCCCGAAGTCGTGGAGCTTGGCTTGGTCGGCGAGGGTTTGGGCGGAGTGGTAGGTCCCGGTCTCTTCGTCGGCGTTCAGTGTAAAGGTCCAGTTGGCGTCGATGCCGCACTCTTCGAGTGCTTCGAGTGCGGCGACGGCGATGACGAGCCCACCCTTCATATCCACGCATCCGGGACCGATGGCGGTTGTGCCGTCGTCTGAGATGTCGAGTTTCTGGAATGGGCCATCTGGATCATGAACGGTGTCCATGTGACCAGCAATCAGGACGCGGCCTTCGGTCGCTCCGTTGAGCCGCTGGCAGATGGAGGTTTTGGGTTGGTAGCCCCCGGGTTGACCGCCGAGGAGCCAATCGGGCTTTGGGTCGGGGTCGGTTTGGGTGTGGGTGGCTCCCAACTCGATGAGGCGGGAAGTGAGCAGATCGCGGGTATGCTCGATGCCTGTTTCGTTGAATCCGCCGGTCGGTGTGCCAACATGGAGGATGAGGTCTTCGAGCAGGGCATCGGCTTTGAGGGCGATGGTGTCTGCGAGCTTCTGTTCTTGGGGGTTGAGTGTCACGCGGGGAGTGTATGGCGACTCGAATCGGCGTTCTAGGGCAATGAGGGGCGATTTTTCACGATCGCGGTTTAGATTCGATAGGGCAGGAATTGAGATTGAAGTAATTTATGATTGAATGCTGTAACCGATCACCAGATTGTGGGTCTATCACTGAAAGGAAACACACTCATGGGCACAGGCGATCAACTCAATGGCGTATACACACCACTCAAACTCTGCTTTGGGCTGGTCCCGATTGTTGCAGGAGCCGATAAGTTCTTGAATTTACTCACCGAATGGGAAAAGTACCTCCCGAGCATCGTTTCTGAGAATAGTCCGGTGAGCCCAGCGGTGTTTATGATGGTGGTCGGCGTGATCGAGATCATCGCTGGGATCGTTGTTCTTAGCAAGTTCACTCGTCTCGGTGCGTATGTAGTCGCGATCTGGCTTGTGCTCATCTCGGTCAATGTGCTGCTGGCTGGATTCTATGACATCGCGGTTCGGGATCTCGTAATGGCACTGGGTGCTTACTCACTCGCGTCGCTTGCGGGAATGAAGGGTCAGGGATTAATTCCGAGCAAGAATGAGGGTGCTACGAGTGCTGGATAACTTTATGAAAGATGAACCGTGCCCCGCGACGCTTCTGTCTGATGAACAGGTGGTCGATCGGGTTCTTGCTGGAGACATCGGGGCCTATGAGTTATTGATGCGCAGGCACAATCAGCGGCTCTATCGGATGGCCCGTTCAATTGTTCGCAACGAAACCGAGGCCGAAGATATCGTGCAGGAAGCGTTTGTCCGTGCGTACGCGGCACTGGCAAAGTTTGAGGGGCGTTCGAGCTTCGCGACCTGGGTGACGCGGATCGCATACCACGAGGCGCTCCGGGCCCATCGTAAACAGACACAAGATTCAAAGCACAAAGCACGGATCGGTGCAGAAATACTTTCCAATGGATCCGCTCACCATGAGCAGGGCAAGGGACAAGAGGGCGAAGGATTACGCCGCAAGGAGATTGTCAAGATGATCTGTCAATCGTTTGACAAGCTATCAACCATGCACCGGTCGGTGCTGATGCTCCGCTTAGTCGAGGGGCTGAGCACGCGAGAAACCGCGGAATGCTTGCGGATCAGCGAGAGCAATGTCAAGGTGCTGCTGCACCGGGCCAAGTCACAGTTTGTTGGGAAGCTCGAAACACAATCCATTACCGAGCTATGCGAGCGATTTTCGTTTGCGGGCCATCGTTGTGATCGCATTGTCCGCGAAACGATGGGGCGGATCGACTCGCGTGGCGTTGCGGGCTGAAAGATACTTTATACTCTATCCGTTTTTGTTTGTAACCAAACGACAAACTGTGGCTCTATTTCTTTAGAAGCTGAATCTCAGCAAAGACTTCAACAAAAGGAATAAGTCATGAATCGCAAGAAAATAATCGCGTGCTCTATTACCGCTCTTGGTGCCCTGATGCTCACCGGATGCGAATCCACCCCCACCGCTTCAATGCAGGTATCTAACAACTCCATTACTTCCCCTGGACATACCCAGGGGTACCGGGGGGCGGGCTCTGCAGTCGAAGCGGGATCAAGAAGCGGGATCTTTTCACCTGGCCATCTCCAGGGCTACAGGTCTGAAATCGTTGGCTATAGCATGCCAGACCGCACTGGACCGACCTCGCCAAGCCACATCAATGGGTACTAAACCCCAACTGATCTGCAGATAAAACTCTGTGAGATTCCAACCAAAGGCGTCCGGTCTCATTCAGTGGTCTGGACGCTTTTTGCTATTCAATATTGACTGGAACCGTTGCGCATCTGAGTCAGATCGGACGGTAGAGATCGATTATTTCACGCAGTTTATTCGGGTTTGCGAGGTGGTTGACTTGTATTTCTACGCCGTCTTGACCTGACGAGGAAATACCGACCCGGCCCACATTGGCAAGACGCTGAAGGAATGTTTGGTCAATCTGAATATTGCGTATGTTGTCATGGACAACCTCGGAAGACGACTTGGAGAAGAAGCCACGGTGCATGATAGTTCGTTTGGTGGTGATTTCAAATGAAGCTGTGAGTCGATCAATCCACCACCATGCAATGAGACCAACCCCGGCAACAATAAGCGGGATAAAGAGTGCGTACCAGAGCATCGACCGGTCACCGAGCTGTGACCAGAGCACGCCGACGAGTGAACCGACGACTACGAGCATGGCCACGCTGAACCGAACCGGCCGAGATCGGAACCAGCATCTACGAACCTGAAGTATTTTGGTCTCAGGCCCGAAGTCCGCGGGATAGCCCGCCTTGGCTGCTCGATCAACAGGACCACCCGTCGCGGCAGCCTCAGGATCAACACTGTCTGGACTTGGCACCCTATTGATATCGCCGCAGCTGAGGCATTCATGTTTGGTGCCGGCTTGGTCGTCGTCGAGCTCGATGAGCATTTCGCAGTTGTCGCAGTTGAATGTGATCATATGGACTCCGGAGATGTGGTCGTCTGACTATATAGTAGGAAAAAGGCCCATGCGGTTGCATAGGCCTTTGGATTAGTTTGAGTCGTCGTGTTAGTCGTTCCAGTTGCGTAGTGCCGGACCGATGTAGGCAACGCGTGGGCGGATCAGGCGGTTGTTGGCGTGTTGTTCCATGATGTGGGCACACCAGCCAGTGATGCGGGAAGCGACGAAAATTGGGGTGTATTGCGGGACGGGGATGCCCATGGTGAAGTAGGTCATGCCGCAGGGGAAGTCGACATTGGGGTAGATCTTCTTTTCGTCTTCCATGATTTTTTGGACAGTTTCGCCGAGGTCAAAGAGCTTGACGAACTCGTCCCCGCGTGCTTCTGCTGCCTTGCGGCCCAGAGCGTGGAGGATCGGGGCGCGGTGGTCGCCGTTTTTGTATACACGGTGACCGAAGCCCATGAGCTTGCGTTTTTCGGCGAAGGCGTTGTGCATCCAGTCGGTGATTTTACCCGTGTCGTTTTCTGGGCCAATGTCGGTGCGGATATCGGAGAGCATGTCCATGGCGGCTTCGTTTGCCCCGCCGTGGAGTTTGCCTTTGAGTGCTGCGATGGCGCCGGTGACTCCGCCGTGCATATCGGCAAGAGTGCCTGTGATGACGCGGGCGGTGAAGGTCGATGCGTTGTAGTCATGCTCTGCGTAGAGAACGAGCGAAACATCCATGACCTTCTCGGCTTCTGGGGTTGGTTCTGAGCCGGTCATCATGTAGAGGAGGTTTGCCGAGTGCGAGAGGTTCGCGTTTGGGGCGATGAAGTCTTTGCCTTCGATGGAGTTTTGCATATGCCCGATCATGGTCGGGATCATGGCAAGGAGACGCTTGGACTTGTTGAGGTTCGCTTCTGGCGAGTTGTCCTGGCAGTCCGGGTCAACATGGGACTGGATAGAAACGGCGGTGCGGAGGATGTCCATCGGGACGGCGGAGTTGTTGTTGACCAGATCGCCTGAGGTTTTGAGGAAATCGACGACCGGTTGTGGGAGGGCGCGGTTTGCGATGAGGTCGGCTTTGAAGGCGGCGAGCTGGTCGGCGTTTGGTTTTTCTCCGACGATCAGGAGATAGGCAACTTCTTCGAAGGTTGCGTTTGCAGCGAGGTCTGCGATCTCGTAGCCTCTGTAAACAAGTGAGGTTTGCTCGACATTACAGATTTCTGTTTCGCCTGCGATAACGCCTTCGAGGCCTTTGGCGTGGGTGGGTGCGGTGGTCATGGCTGGGCTCCTCGGTCGGTGTTTGAATATGGAGATTTTTACCGTGCTATCTTAGGCACTGAGCAAAAAAGAACCCGGCATAAATGCCGGGTTCAGTGTGAGTTTATATGAGGAAAGGCCGCTTATTCAGCGTCCTTCATCTTCTTATTGAAGTCATCGGCGGAGACCTCTTCGACTTTGGCATCCTCGAGGATCTTGTCCACAGTTTTGTGCTCACGGACTTGCTGGACAAGTGTCTGACCCTGGCCGCTCTTGATCAGTTCATCGCGGAGCTGTTCAGGACGCTTGTTCTGCTGCATCGCCATCTGAACGATCTGGGCATTAATCTCGGCTTCTTCAACCTGAACATCGAGCGATTCTGCGATCTTGTTGATGATAAAGAACTGCTTGAGTTCCGCGGTTGCTCGTGCCGCTGAGGCGCTTCGGAGCTGGGCCATATTGGTTTCGATCTCGGTTGGATCTACGCCGCGGTACATGAGTTCCATGCGTTGACGCTCGAGCGAACGGGCGGCTTGCTGGGCACTGAGACCGGCGGGAAGATCAAACTCGATCTTGCCTGACAAGAACCGGAGGACCTGCTGACGCATCACGCCCTGCTGCTGGGCAGCTGCGCGTTGATCGAGACGGGTGGTGACCATTTCTCGGAGCTGGTCTTCGGATGCAAAGCCGTACTTAGCAACGATGTCTGCCATCGGTGCGGGGACGATCGCATAGATTTTAACGACCTCGAAGGTCACGACGAGGTCCTTGCCACGGAGTGCTTCGACCTCGTGATTTTCAGGCCCCTTGACCTTGATGGTGACGGTGTCGCCTTCCTTTGGAGTACCGACTTGCTTGTTAAAGTCCGGAACGATTACGCCAAGGATCATTCCCTCGTCGCCATCTTCTGGAAGCTGGACAACAGCACCGTCGATGTTGTAATGCTCGGTGCCATCGCTGTCAACCATAACGGCTTTACCAGTGAGGTAGTTGCCCTTGGTGGACTTGTCTTGCTCATCGAGGTCGCCCTCGTTGATCGCGATTTTCTTGATCTCGTCGTCAACCATGCCGTCTGGGAGTGTGGCCTCTGGCTTGAGGACCTCGATGCCCTTGAGCTCCGGGATATCGAACTCTGGCATCACTTCGACTTCGACTTCGATGTGGACAGGTTTGCCGGCTTCGACTTCGATATCTTCGAAGTACTCAACTGGTGGGTGGCCCAAGACTTTAAGTTCACTCTCTTCGACGGCCTCTTGATACGCCGAGGTGCAGAGGCGTGAGCGGGTTTCGTCTTTGACATAGGAGCCAAATCGTTTCTCGACGAGACGACGCGGGGCACGCCCCTTACGGAAACCAGGGATTGATGCTTCGTGTGAAACGGCTGCAAACGCGGTTTCCATGGCCTCATCTACTTTGGTAGCCGGAACATCAATGGAGATTTTCTTGCGACATGGGCCGATATCTTCGATTTTAACGGTGTTGGACATTGATAAATTGCCTTATTTAGACACCTATCCGTTTAAGAAAGGTGTTGGTGCGTGCGGGGCTGCTGTCAGAACCGCCAGCGCACGCCTGCGACCCGGTCCGACCCTACCGAACAGTTCGGCAGGACTGATATTGTAGACGCAATATCGGCTATAGATGAGGCGTACTTGACGGATGAGAAGGGGCTTGGGGCAGATAGGGGGGCGTTTGGTGGCTAGGATGGTGGCCCACAGCCGAGGTGGCGGAATTGGTAGACGCGGCGGATTCAAAATCCGCTTCTGGAAACAGAGTGGGGGTTCGATTCCCCCCCCCGGCATTGCGGTCATTTTGACCAAAATTCTTTCACAAACCACACAAAAACGGAGTTCTCCGATTATGACCGATCAGCAGCCACAACAACAGCAGGTTCAGCTTCGCATCGACGAAACCAAGATGCAAACGACCTACGCCAACACAATCCGCACCTCCAACACCAGCGATGAGCTGATCATGGATTTCGGGCTCAATATGCCAATGCAGGCACCCGGCCAGCCACCGACCGTTGTGTTCTCGGTTGGATCACGGGTTGTGATGAACTGGGCTGGAGCCAAGAGACTCGCGATGTCGATCGGATCGGCTGTACGCCAGTACGAAGAGCGGTTCGGTGAAATCGATATCAATCCTGCCCCGCCAGCCGAAGGCACCCCACCGAGTGCCAACTAACCCGACTGGTGATTCGAGAAGAATTGTTTCAAATTCATGACCGAATCGGTCAACCTGAACATCTTAATGAAGTAGAACAACAGTGACCCGTTTTGTGCGTGGGCACTGTTTTTTATGTAGGATTGTGTGAGGAGCACGCGAATGAATACGACGATGAGCAATGCACCAAGTGACGAACAGGTTCAAAGACAAGCCGAGCCAATTAATGCGTTAATCGGGGCGGTCGGGACTGTGGTTGTGGGCCAGGAGCAAATGATCCGTTCGCTGGTGATCGGGCTGCTTACTGGCGGGCATGTCCTGCTCGAAGGCGTGCCTGGATTGGCCAAGACGCTGACCGTTACGACGCTCGCCGATGCACTCCACGCAAAGTTTGCTCGGATCCAGTTCACGCCCGACCTGCTGCCTGCGGATCTGATCGGGACTGAGATTTACAACCCGAAGGAAGCGACCTTTACTGCTCGGAAAGGTCCGATCTTCGCCAATATTGTCCTGGCCGACGAGATTAACCGGGCTCCTGCCAAGGTGCAATCTGCATTGCTTGAAGCGATGCAGGAAAAACATGCAACGATCGGGGGAGAGACACACTCGCTCGTCGCCTCTGGGGAGCCTTTCCTGGTGCTGGCAACACAAAACCCGATCGAGCAAGAGGGAACATACCCGCTGCCAGAAGCCCAGGTGGATCGGTTCATGCTCAAGATCAAGGTCGGGTATCCGACGCCGGATGATGAGCGGCTGATTGTTGATCGCATGATCTCGACGATTGAGACCCCCACTGTTTCTGCAATGCTGACGCTGGATCAACTCGGCCAAGCGCGGAAGACAGTTAATGAAGTCTACATTGATGACAAGCTCAAGACCTACATTGTTTCGCTGGTTCAGGCGACGCGTGATCCGGGGGCGGTCGGTGTCAAGTGGTCGATGGACATGGAAAAAATGATCGAGTTTGGGGCATCGCCTCGTGCGTCGCTTTCGCTGGCACGCGCGGCCCGCGCCAACGCATTCCTTGAAGGACGCGGGTTTGTGACGCCGAGCGATATCAAAATGGTTGGGATGGATGTGATGAGGCACCGGGTGATGATCTCGTATGAAGCAGAGGCCGAGGGAATCACATCCGAAGACCTGGTGCAGGAAGTGTTTGATCGGATCGCGATCCCTTGATGAATCGAGCTGTGAGAATCGGATGATTACTGAAGAACTCATGCAGGCAGTCAAGCGGCTCGAGATCCGTGCCCGGAGACGGGTGGACGATATGTTCGGAGGGTCGTACCACTCAGCTTTTAAAGGCCAGGGGATCGAGTTCTCGGAAGTACGCGAGTACCAGCCGGGGGATGATGTCCGGTCGATCGATTGGAATGTCACGGCTCGGATGGGGCGGCCGTTTATTAAGCGGTTTGAAGAAGAACGGCAACTGACGGTTGTGCTTGCGGTGGATTGCTCTCGCTCCACCGCATTTGGCACGGTCCGGAGGTCCAAGCATGAACTGATGAGCGAGGTTGGGGCGGTGCTGACGCTCGCCGCCGGACGGAACAACGACAAGGTTGGGCTGTGCTTGTTTGGTTCGGACCATCTTGAGGACGGAAAGACGCTGCATGTGCCTGCGACTAAGGGGCGGCTGCATGGGATGCGGATTATCCGGGAACTGATTGATGCTTCGCCTGGAGATAACCAAGAAGATTTATCTTCGGTGCTCACTGAGATCGGGCGGACACACAAGCGGCGGTGCATCATCATCGTGCTGTCGGATTTCTTGTCGGGACTGAACAATGAAACGGAGCCCAACTGGGGCAAGACCATGCGGATGCTGTCGCGGAAGCATGAGGTGATCGCGCTGCAGTTTACGGACCCGCGAGAGTTTGAGCTGCCTCGGTCTGGGGTGGTGCGGATGCATGATCCGATGAGCGGGCACCGGTTTATGGTGGATACAGGCTCCAAGCGGGTTCGGGAGCGATACTCGAAACAAGCGGTGCTGGAGAACGAGTTGATTTTATCTACGCTGAAGAAAGCGCAGATCGATCATGTGGAGCTTTCAACTGGGCGAGATTATGCCGACGAGTTGGTGCGGTACTTTCAGGTTCGGGGGAAGCGGCGATGAAAGCATACTTGTTGTTCATATTGGGATTGATTGCACTGCTACTTTGCGGGTGCGGCGAGGCTAGTGAGGCCGCGTTGGCATTTGAGGCGGATTCTGTTTCAGAGATTACTGAACCCATGACCGGGGCCCGGCTGCGTGTTGAGATCATGGAAACCGAGATTGATCTGACGGGATTGGTTTCGCTTCGTGTTACAGTGCTCTGGGGCGAGGGCGTGACTGTTGAGCTTATTGACCCGGACTGGCTCGGCGCAGGATGGGCGTATGCGACTGAGCGGGCGAAGGAAATCCGGTTTGATGGGTCGGTGTATTCGCAGTTGATTGAATATGAACTTGAGCCGTTTTTGGACGGGACTTATGAAGTGCCATCAATCGGTATCCGTGCGGAATCTGAAGCCGCAGGGAGGCGGATTGCCCGGCTTTCACCGGTTGAAGTTCTGGTGACCCCGGTGCTTGAAGAGGGCGACGGACGGGATCTGGACCCGGCTATTGGATTGGCGTCGATTGTTGCTGCCGAGGACAATCCAAGTGTGAGTTGGGGTGTTTGGGGCGGGCTTGGGGTGGCGTGTATATCTGGGATTGTTATTGTGTGGCTCCGGATGCGTGGTGCTGGCGGCGGGCTCGAATCGATTGACCCAGAAGCCGTGTTGGCTGTGGCCGCTGCCTCCGAGACCCTGTCGGAAGAAGATCTTGGGGCACTGCACAGGGCGCTTGATACATTGAGTGAAAAACATGGGCAGTTGCTTCTAATCTCTCATGAGATCGAGCGGGAACGATTCTCTGGGGGAGTTGTGGATCACCATCGGGTGCGGGCGGCGGCACAGCGTGCTGTTGAAGTGTGTGGGGTGAATCTATGAATGCTGAGTTTGCGTACCCGTGGGTGCTTTGGTTTGCGGCGGTGCTGCCTTTGATCTGGGTGATCGAGTTGATCGGTGACCGACGCCGGCATGGGGTGGCTTCGTCGGTGCCAACGCGATTGAAAGCCGCGGGCTCCAGTGTGCGGATGAAAGTACGCTGGGTTGGCCCCCTGCTGCTCTCGGCGGGGCTGCTTGCGGGTCTCTTTGCCCTTGCACGCCCGAGAGAAGCGATTACTGATAGCAAGAGCCAGCAGGACGCGATCGCGATCGAGTTGGTTGTTGACCGGTCCGGGTCTATGGATGAACAGGCGAACTTCGAGGGAACCAGGACGACAAGGCTTGAAGCCGTGAAGAAGGTTGTTGAGGAGTTTGTGCTCGGCGACGGGGACCAGCTCAAGGGGCGGCCTGGGGATCTGCTGGGGCTGATTGTGTTCGGGTCCTACGCCGACACGATGATGCCGCTGACACAGTCGCATGATGTACTGGTTGATGCGATCCGCCGGGTTGAACTGCCAAGGCAGGAGAGTGAACGATCGACGGCCATTGGCGATGCGTTGGTTCTCGCCTGCGCTCGCCTCAAGGCGTCTGAGGATTCAATGAGAATTGACTTGGACGATCAAGACTTCGAGATCAAGAGCAAGGCGATTATTCTGCTGACTGATGGGGAGAACCGGGCCGGGGACTACTCGCCCAATCAAGCGGCACACTTAGCGGCGGACTGGGGAATTACAATCTATATCGTGGGCATCCGCGGCGGGGTGAGAAACCAGTTTGGCTTCGGCATGCGGATGGGGCAAGAGGTCAACGAAGGACGGATGGCGGCGGTAGCCGAGCATACCGGAGGAGGTTTTTGGGGGGTTGATTCCCTTGACGATCTTTCGGAGGTCTACGCGACGATTGACGAGCTTGAACGGACCGAGGTGCAAATTTCTGAGACAACCCGTTACGAAGAACAGTACCACCCGTTTGCGGTGGCATGCTTGGGGCTGCTTGGCTTTGGGTACCTGTGGCGGCTTGGGGTCGGGGGGGAGATCGTGTGATGGGATATTTAGATCAGCTATTTGAATCGTTTTTTGGAGCCGCGTTTGAGTTTGGCGAGCCACGGTGGGTGCTTGGGGCTTGGGGTGTTGTGGGGATTCTGGCTCTTGGGCTGATCGCAGCTCGGATGAAGATTCGGGCAGCGGGACGGTTTGCCGATGCGGATCGATTGTCGCATTTGCTGGGTAAACGGCGGCGGCTGATTGGATGGACGCGGGCACTGGTGATGGTGATTGGGCTGCTGCTCATTGTTGGAGCAACGATGCGGCCGCGATCGAATCCGCACCAGGAAACAACCGAAACGCTCGGGCGGGACATTGTGTTCCTGGTGGATGTGTCTAAATCAATGCTTGTTCGGGATGTGGCACCGAATCGGCTTGAGCGGGCGAAGCTGTGGATCAATGACATGGTTTCTGAGCTCAAGACAGATCGCGTGGGGTTGGTAGCCTTTGCGGGCTCGTCCTCCGTTCAATCTCCATTAACAACTGACCGCCTGTTCTTTGATTTGGCACTTGATGAGCTTTCGCCGAAGGTTGTTGATGTCGGTGGCACCAATATCGGCGATGCGATCCGCAGGTGCATGAATATGGTGTTTTATGATCTTGAAGATTCGGAGACTACGAGTCATCGGGACATCATTTTGATTACTGACGGCGAGGATCAGGAGTCGCTCCCGATTGAGGCGGCTCGTGCTGCGGGGGCGGCGGGGATCCGGATCATCGCTCTTGGTATCGGGTCAGAATCCGGGGCCCGGGTCGTTGATGAGAATAATCGCCCGGTGCGACAGAATGGGGTTGAAGTCCGCTCGCGGCTGGATTCGGGAACACTCTCGCAGATCGCGACCGCGACTCCGGGCGGGGCGTATCTGGAGATCGGGACCGGGGATATTGATCTGGCGCAGGTTTACCAGGAACTCATCGCCCGCGGTGATCAGACGGTGCTTGGGACGGCGTCGGTGACCCGGTGGGATGAGCGGTACGCGGTTGCACTCGCGCCTGGGCTGGTGCTGATTCTGATCGAGATGCTTTTGAGCAGCTTGGGGATGCGGAAGGAGGCGGTGTAATGAAATTGTTCCTGGTGCTCTTGGTGTGCGTTGGATTTGCGGCTGCTCAAGAATCGCAGCCGAGCTTGAATCTTGAGATGGCGATCAATGTGCAGCGGACTGACCCGGTGCACGCGATCGAGCTGTATAACGAGGTTGTGGAGCAGTCTGTTGTTGATCGCGAGCGGAACATCGCGGCGTTTAATCGCGGGGTGCTGTTGATGGGAGCCGAAGATTTAGGGGGGGCTGGGGAGGCGTTCCGGCTGGCGGGGCGGTACGCAACAAACGCCCAGCAGCGTCGGGATGCGATGTTCAATCTTGGCCATGCGCTCAACGGCGGAATCGATTCGAGCGGACAGCTGATGATGGACCCGGAGAAAATTGGAGAGATGATCGAATCACTGGGCGGGGTAGAACGGGCGTTTCTTGATGCGTCGCGGGCCGACCCGGGGCATATTGAATCCAAACGGAATGTCGAACGCATCCGCAGGCGGATTCAAGAGCTTCAGAACATGAAAGATCAGATCGAGGAGCAGCAGGAATCTGAGGAACAGCAAGAGGGCGAGGACGGCGAGAAGGGCGAAGGGGGAGAGGGCGGCGAGGGCGAGCCGGGGGACATGGCTGAGGAACTGCAAGATCTTGCAGACCAGCAGCGTGAGCAGGCGCAAGAGAGCGAATCTGCACCTCAGAATCAACAACAGAGCGAGCAGCAAGAGCGGAGTAATGAGCAAGAAGAGCTAAATGACGAAACCGAAAAGGCGAAGGATCAGATGGAAGAGTCGGGGGCTGATCAAGAGATGATGGACGATCTGAATGAAGCGATGCAGGCTCAGCAAGATGCGCAGGAGGCACTCGACAATGGGGACAACGAGACAGCCGCTCAGAAGCAGCAAGAGGCAGCCGACGCACTGGACCGGGCCGCCGAGCGTGTGCGTGAATCACAAAAAGAGCAGGAATCGGAACAGCAAGATGGACAGCGGGGGCAGCCGCAGGATCAACCCGGCGAGGGCGAGGAGCCTGAGATTGATGAGGTTGCCCAGCAGCTTCTTGATAAGGAAAGACGCGAACGAGAACGCCGGCAGGCGTACCGGGCAACGGGGCGGCCTGTGAAGGTCGAGGAGGATTGGTAATGAATATGAACAGCTATAAACCTAAACTCTGGTACATCTTTGGGCTGCTCGGATTTCTCCTGTGCTCAGGTGCCAGCGGTCAGAACAGTGAAGTCACTCTTGAAGCCGAGCTCTCGCGGGCGCGGGTGTATATCGGGGATTCCGTCACCTACCAGGTGCTGGTCAGAGGCGCTAGCGATGGGACGCCTCCGAGTGTTGAGTTCCCTGAAGGGGTTGTTGCGGAATATCATGGGGCGAGCTCGCAAAAATTTACCACAATGCGATCCGTCAACGGTCAGCAACGAACATTCACCGACTCATACTTCAAGCATCAATATTTATTGACTGTCGTGAAAGATGGAGCTATTTCCATTCCTTCTGCATCTCTCAAGCAGGGTTCCAATCGGTTTACATCAAACCCGGTCACGATGACCGCTCTGCTGCCTGAGTTTGCACAGAACGACATCATTGAACTCAAACTACCAAGTAGATCTATTTACGCAGGTGAATCGGCCGTCGTTGAGGTGACATGGTGGGTGTCAAGTTCTACACAATCACTCAGCTTTGATACATCACAGTTCCCCGAATCGATCCATGTCACGCCCGCGAGCCCGCAGGGCATGTCGGGGCAAGAACACCCGCTCAAACTCTTCGGGCAACAGTTCTCGGCCTACTCCGACCGGGGGATCTATAAAGGACAGCCGATGACACGCCTGAGGTTTGATCTGATGCTGACCCCAACTCTATCAGGAAGATTCGACTTTGGGCCCGTTCGAGTTGTCTTCACTCGGCAAGACGACTTTGCCCGGGCATCGAGAATGTATGCTGAATCCGATGTTGAATCGATTCATGTCATAGGAGTCCCCACCGATGGGAAGCCCGATGGCTACCGAGGATTGATCGGATCGTATCAAGCCCAAACAGATGCGTCCAATAGCCAGGTCAATGTTGGAGATCCGATCGAGTTTCGTTTGCTTGTATCCGGTCCGGACCCAATGGTCGGGCTTGAAAGCACCTTGGGTGTGCAATCACTCGAAGCCGATGGGTTCAGAGTCTCACCAGATGGATGGCGGGAAGTCGAACGACGCCGGAGCGGAGAGAGGCTGTTTACCACCACCATCCGCGCTACCAATGACTCAATTACTGAAATACCCGCGATCAGACTCCCCGCGTTTAATCCTGAGACGGGTGAGTTCGAGGTGTTTGAATCAGAAGCGATCGCTCTCGATGTCCGGTCGGTTCGGACGGTGACACTGTCTGATGCGGTGACCTCCGGATTTGAGAGAAACCTAGAAGGCGATACTGAGCGGGCCGAACTTGCCCAAAGCCCATCGCAACTCTGGGCGCATCCTGACGCCGATGGTATCCGCTCATCAACACAAGAGTTTTCCCTATGGAAGACGCTTAGTAAGCCCGGCTGGATTGTTGGGATCGCATGCATCTGCGGTGTACCTTTACTGGGCTGGACCGCTCGGGGAATCTCTCACAAGAACGATCCTCGGGCCGCTGCGATCGAACGCGCCTGGAAGCAAGCCAAGCGACTTCATAGCCGTGGCGATGATGTCGGGGCGATCCGGGTTTATGGCGGGGCCATTCTTGAAATCGAACCCGAATCGTTGACCGGTGCCGATCTCAAGCATCTTGATGTGTCAGATGATGTCGTCACTCGATCCGCATCGGTACTCGCCGAATCTGAGAGTATGCAGTTCGGTTCCATGCCGGGCGGGCGTACTGATGAATCTTTGCTCCGCGCGATGAGACGAGATATCCGGCTCCATGGATCACACCAAAGCAAGAGGAGGGCGCAGCGATGAGCACTCGAATCCGTTTGATCTTTATCGTATTGAGTTTGATACTCGCATGGATGCCTTGCCAGGCTCAGATCTCAGTGAACCAATCACTATCGCTTGAAGAGGCTATTGAGCAACTCGACAATGCCATTCAGCAGACATCGGGGCTCGGCGGGGATTCCAAAGTGACCCAGGCCGCGGCTGTTCTCGCCTTTGTGCTCGATAGAGATGAGATTGAAACCGCAGCGGGCCACCTGACCTTGGGGAACGCTTATTTCATCAACAGCGATCTTGGCCGAGCGATTCTCCATTACAACCGAGGGCTGCTGATTGATCCGAACCATCAGGAACTGAGGCAGAACCTGGCCCACGCCCGCTCGTTTGTTGAGCCGACGGTTCCAAGCAAAGGAAAGCGGCTTGGAATCCAGTTGGCGTTGCTCTCGTGGCAGAGGGTGATCGATCCCTGGACATTATGGATTGTGGTCGTTGTGATGCTTGGTCTCTCATCGGCACTATGGACCGCGAGGGCCGCGGGATTTGGCACCCGAGTACCCCGCAAGATACCGGTTGGACTCATGGCATTCGCATTGATCGGCTTTGGATTGCTTGGGTTGAATCAATGGACAACGGACCATGACCAGAGACTGGTGGTCGTATTACCCGGCACGGGGTTGTACTCCGGGCCCGGGACACGGGTGTATCAGGAGGTGTATGACGGTGCTCTTGGAATCGGTACCGAGGGGGTCGTACTCGATACACGCGAAAGCTGGGTGCAGGTCCGGCTCAACAATGCCCAGGAGGGGTGGATACTCGATCACTCGGTTGAAATGGTTCGCCAGTAGTCAATCAAGTATCACAGACAAGTTCGCAACCCCGATAGAGCTCATTCGTGGCGGAGTGCGACGATTGGATCGAGGTTCGCTGCCCGCATCGCCGGGTACATCCCGAAGATGACACCCACACCGATACTGATGACCACCGAGAGCAGGACGCTCCAGAGCGTTACAACTGTCGGCATATCGGCGAACATTGTGATGAGCCATGGGATCAGGATTCCGATCCCGATCCCGATGAAACCACCAGTGACTGAGAGGACGACGGTTTCGATCAGGAACTGGCCGATGATCTGCTTCCGGCGTGCGCCGATAGCCCTGCGGACCCCGATCTCTCTGGTCCGCTCGGTGACCGATGCGAGCATGATGTTCATGATGCCGATGCCACCGATCAGCAGGGATATTCCGGCGATCGAGCCGAGTACGATGTTAAATGTCCGCTGGGTTGCCTCGGCCTGCCGCAGCAATGCCAGAGGAACGCTCATCCGGTAGTCACCCTTCGGGTGGAACATCGAGAGCATCCGTTCGATCCCCGCGGCGGTGGATTCGACATTCTCGATTGAATCAACCTGAACAATCAACTGATGGAGTTCGACCAGTTCGCGTGACCTTGAACCCGATGATCGCGTGACGGCCAAATCCCCGAAACGCTCAATCGCCACATTGAGCGGGATGTACGCATCGATCTCCTGATCTGGTGTCTGCATGGTGCCAGACTGGGTGCTCTCGGATTTGATCACACCAATGACCGTGAAGTAGCCCTGGTTGATGAGCACCTTTGATCCGATTGTGGTTTTACCCACGAGCAGCTTTCTCGCGCCGTGCTCTGTGAGCACAACAACGCTGGCGGTACTTTCTACATCGAGTTCTGTCATCACTCGACCTGTGAGAAGTTCTCGCGACACAAGCTCGAACCAGTTTGGCGTAGTCCCGACGAGCCTGAGTTCGAGTGTCCGTCCTCCAACGCGTCCTTGGCCTCGAATCAGCTTGGCCGGGACGGTTCGTTCGATGGTGCTGAAGCTTTGTTCTATTCTTGCGAGATCATCGTACAGCAAGCCGTAGATATTCATCCGGACCTGCATTGAGCCCGACGCTGCCTGCCCGATCGGTTTTTGGGAGTTGATGATAATATTCTGGCTGCCGAGTCGGCGGATCTGATCGAGTGCTTGTTTGCTCGCTCCTTCGCCCACCGCGAGCATCGCGATCACCGCGCCAACACCGAAGACCATCCCGAGCATCGTGAGGATTGAACGCATCTTGTGCAGAAGCAGGGTCTTGATCCCAAGGCGAACATTTCGGATGAATCGCGAACTCATCATGACTATGCACCTGCCATTGCGAATCGCGGATTCTCTGTGATCGATTCAATCTTTCCGTCACGCATCACCAACTGGAACTGGGCATAATCCGCGATCTCGGGCTCATGAGTCACCATCATGATGGTCTTGCCCTGCTCGTGAAGTTCGGTGAGCAGTTCCATGATCGAATCGCCGGTTGCCGTATCCAGGTTCCCTGTAGGTTCATCGGCCAGGAGCACAGAAGGGTTGTTTGAGAGCGCCCGAGCGATGGCTACGCGTTGCTGCTGGCCGCCTGAGAGTTCCGTCGGGCGGTGGCCGAGTCGGTCTGAGAGCCCGACACGCTCGGCGATTGCCTGAGCCCTTTTGGCGGCGATGGCGGAATCAACCCCCTGATAAAACAACGGGAGCTCGATGTTCTCTTGAACAGTCAGCTGCGGGATCAGATTGAAACTTTGAAAAACGAAACCCAGGTGTTTCAATCGAAGATCTGAGAGTTCGTCATCGCTGGTCAAGGCGATGTCTTGCCCTTCAAGGGCGTACCTGCCCTGGGTTGGCCGATCCAGACACCCGAGCAGGTTGAGCATGGTGCTCTTTCCAGAGCCGCTGGCGCCGGATATTGCCCAGAAACTACCACGCTCGATAGTGAGCGATACCCCCGCCAGCGCGTGAACATCCTGGCTCCCCATGCGATAGGTCTTCCAGACCTCGTGGAGTTCAATGACATGATTCGAATCGGGATTCTGTGCGGCTGCTTCGGTCATGATCGGTTCACTTAGGGACGCTTCCCTGATGGCATACCCGAACCCGGCGACCTCGAGGCTTGTGTTTTTTGGTTTGAAGATGGTGCGCGCGGGCCTCTTGCTGATCGGGAATCAGGTCTGGAGCCATTTGTCATGTCTCCACCAAGCGGCGGAGTCAGCAGCACCAGCTCGCCATCGCTGAGCCCGCTGAGGATGTGAACCATGGCGCTGTTGTCGAGGCCGGTTTCAACCGGACGAGCGACAGCTTGGTTGTCTTCGATAACATACACAACGGTTTGCCCGCCTCGGCCCACAACCGCCTGCAAGGGCACCGAATAGGCATCCTCGTACTCGTCTACAAGAATCGTTGCTTTGCAGCTCATGCCTGTACGGATTTTGGCGAATACACCATCGATCATGATCTGGGTGTTGTACACCTTGAGATCCGGGTTCATGAAAACCGATGCCGCGTCAGGGAGAGGGGCAATTTTGGTAACCTTGCCGGTATAGGTTGAATCTGGAAGGGCATCGATAACGATTTGTACATCTTGGCCGAGTTGCACCTTCCCGAGTGCGGATTCGTGCACACGGATCACAACCATCATCGAATCCGCGGTTGGTAAATGGATCAACTCTTGGCGTTCGCGGACTTCTTGGCCCTCATCAAGCGGCTGGGTATCGCCACGCCAGCTGAACTCTGAGCTTGTCGCGTACACGACCATCCCATCTGCGGGAGCATACATTTTGGTCTTGAAAATCTGATCTTCGATTTTCTCGAGCTTGCTCTTCTGACGATTGAGCTCCGCCTCGCGTGCACGCAAGCGGGCCTGGGCTTGGGCCAGATCGCTCGACGATTCACGGTTGACCCGCTCGAGAGCGAGACTTTTTTGTGCGATATCCGCATCGAGCTCGGTCTGCTTCCGAGTGTGTGTGAACTCTTTGAGTAAGTTCAGCTTCTCGCTCGCCAGCGCGACCTGAAGCTCTGCACGCTTGAGCGCGAGCTCGTCTGCGCGGTATTCGGTTTCAGAGAGGTATTTTTCGTTGTACAGTTTTTTCGACCAATCAAACTCATCAGTTGCCCGGCGAGAGTCTTCCCGAGCCAGTGTGAGATCTGTTTCAGATTCCATGAGGGTCTTTGGCCATTCACCCTCTAAATATTTGACTTTATCTTCTTGGGCAAACTGGTTTTCCAACGATGCCTTGGCGATGTTGCTTTGCGATTGGATCTTGACAACTTCGAGGTTTTCTTTCGCGGAAACAAAGTCAGCATCCGTATTTTCGACTTTGATCTGCTGATCCACAAGCCGGTCTTGGAGACCGCTTGAATCGAGCTCGATCAGCAGCTCGCCCTCTTTGACCTGCACCCCTTCGTCGATGACATAGATAATCGATGTCCGCCCCTCAACCTCACTTTTGACTACGAACTGATCGCGTGATTTGATCGTCCCAGTCTCGGTGAGATTGATCTCTAGCAACCCTCGCTCAACGGTAAATGCGGAGCCCGCATCAATACTGGACGATCCTTGACCTCCTTTGATCACAATCAAAGCCACAGCGGCAATGACAACGACCAGTATGACACTCAGGATTATCAGGTTCTTTGTGATTCGGTTCATTCTCAAGCCTCAGTTCTTAGTGGCGTCGGTATTTGGTTGGTTGCTGTCGCTTGGCCGCATGCTTTGGAGGACAGCGGTGATTTCTTCGATGTCATAATCATTGGGATCAAACTCGGTCCACAGCCCGGCGCTGCTGACTTCAAGGACTCCCAGATCTCTCTGGAGTTCAAGCTCACCGATGCGGTAGTTCACCACCGCATCAGTCAAGGCGTCTTGCGCGGAGTTGAGCGCGTTCTGTGCTTCGAGTAGATCCCGAATCTCTGCACGACCGGCTTGCAAAAAGAGATCTGTCGAATCAACACGCCTCTGAGCAACACGCACAGATTCCGCCTGAATCTTGATCGTTTCTCTGGACTCGAGCAGTGTTCGGAGCACGCTGCGGACATCAAACTTGACCGAATCCTCTGCTTCCTGGAACCGGCGGACCATCTGCTCATAGCCGATCAATGCATTCCGGTAGCTGTTGCGTTCTGCTGTCCGCTCAAACGGGAGATCAATCCCAAGCAAGAGCGAATAAAATCCATGATCGGTTCGGACCTGGGCATCATCAAACCCGGCGGATCCCAACGATCGGCTTTCGCCAAGCGATGCCGAGCCAAGGAGCGTGACATCAGCTCTCAGGTTGTCAGCCGCCACGGCAACACCCCGCTGGGCATCAACGATCTCCCCCACCGCTACCCGCAAATCAAGCCGGTTCATGAGTGCGATCAGAACCGCATCGGCTTCGGGCATCTCCATGGGCCCAGCGTCTTCGATTGATGGCGGCACAAGAATAACCGGGGCATCGGCGGGTGGAACCTCTTCATCGGCCATGGATTCACGAGGCTCTAGATACCTCGCGTACCGGTCTGAGTTGAGCAAGATATCAAACTCGCCCGGATCGAGCTCGATCTGAGCATCAGTCGGGAGCCCAAGCGCCATTTTAAAACGATCAAGGGTTTGTTCCGATGCTTGGAGAGCACTGATCCATGAGTTTCTCGCTCGGAGTTCATCCTGAACAGATTGGTCAACCTGGATCTCGGGGAGTCGCCCCGCGTCGGCCAGCCTTCGAGCCCGGCGGGTTGATGCGACCACGCGTTTATAGTTTTCAACGGAGTTGTCTACGCGATCGAGTTGCTGGAGAACAGAGAGGTAGTCGCTGGCGATACCTACTGCAAATGTCCGCTTGAACCGCTCAAAGTTGTAAATCGAATAAACCACATCGCGCTGCGCTTGAGTGAGTGGTTCGGTCACGATGAACCGGCTTGAGCCTCTCAACAGCGGGATCGACAAGCTTGTTTCAAGACGGATCCCGGTGGATCCTTCCCGTGACCCACTCAGGAGTTTGGCCAGATCCACTGCCAGCAATCCCATGAACTCGGAGCCGTTTTTGAATTTTTTCGATACGCTCAGCGAGTCTTGATTGAGGATGCCGTTGGTTTCACCGGTGGCACTCAGGTTTGAGCTCAGGATTGTGTCGGCAACGCCACGCCAAGTGTTTCGGAACTCGTTGCGTTCTAGGTCTAACCGGAGCGCGGTCTGAAAGACGGCCTCTTTTTGAGATTGGTACGATCTGCTATTGGTCGCCGCGATCTGGAGTGCTTCTATAAGGGTGAACCTGGGGATCTCTATGACCTTGGCGTTCTCTACCACAGGGCGCTCATCAAAGTATCTGTCGTCAGGCCATTGCTTGATCAGTTGATCATCGCTTGAGCTTGCACTGGCGGGCACACGCATGGGCAGATTCTGATCCAGCATGAGCCTACGGCGTAGAGAATCACTGGCTGGCTCGATTGTGAATCCATCCTCCGAACGCCCCATCGCGGATTGCCATGTTTCGTCAAGAATTGAGCTCGAGACTTCATCGGCTTCCTGCCGGTATGATTGTGGCGAGCGACATCCGACCAATGGCAGCATCACACAAATGACCATCAATCCGATTAGCTTTGACCCTAGTTTGCTTGACGCCATAACCACAGTTCAACTCCATACCCAGTCCACAAGTCGCGAACATGATCCTACAACGATCTCTGAGCCGGGTTGCAATCAAACTACGAAAATCTGGTAGGAATTCGACCTTTACGATTAAATTATCAGTATTTTTGACCCCAAGAACTCTCCAGAGCAACGCCGTATAAATAGATGTGCAGAACCTCAAAAAACCCGAAATATTCATGAGCCCACTTGTGATTACTATTCACCCGAAGATTGCCGCAAACCCACATGGCCAATATTGATCTATTTAATGCATATGAACAATTGGCAACTATCCCGCAAAATTTGACTTCCACTCGATACTCCGCATGCACATGAATACTTGTGAATCTCAACGCGAATTGGTTCTGCGAATTTTTTTATTCGCAAGATCTTCATGTTTGCATTTACTAGCCCGCAATTCCTGTTATTATCTACCCGTGAAATCGCACCGTTCACATATTTGCCAACTTCGGGCTCGATCTGGGTTTACACTGATCGAGTTGATTGTTGTCATGGGAGTCATCGCAACGCTCATCGGTATCATGGCTCCGATGCTGGCCAGTTCGATCGAACGCGCACGCGAGTTTAAGTGCTCGATGGCGCAGCGTACCGTCGCGTTTGATTTCCAACTCTTTGCAGACGATCTTCTCCACGGCGACCGAGGCGATGACGAAGGTGGCCGCCTCTTTCAGATTGAAACCTTTCAGGAAAGCCAATATGGAGTTGATGAGTTCTGGAGATGGGGGGACGATTCATCGGCCCATGAAACACCGGATTCCGACGGGGGCGATCCGATGCGGTGCCCGAGCGTGCGAGAACCTTTGGTACTCCGGAATAATTTTTCCTGCAGCAGTGGAGCTGTAAGCCCGCCCCAGAGCGTGTCATTCGGATTCAATGCCCGGCTCAATCGCGCGGAAGTCATTGATTCACACGGCAGACCAAGGGCCGAACTCGTGAAGCTTGGGTCATCGATCCTTCAGCATTCTAGTGTCCCGCTGATGCTTGATGTCGATGGCCAACGGGCCTTTGAGCTCGGTGTCTCACCAATATATACTGGACCATCTCTTGATTCGCTGGGCCCATATGCCGGCGACCGGGTCTGGTTCCCAGGAAAGCGGCACAACGGACGGGCCAATGTCGCCTTTATGGATGGGCATGTCGCTTCGTCTTCTGCACCAGCAAAAGAATCGGGATGGCGCTGGGATTACCAGCCTGTGAACTAAAGCCATGCAGCTCAGAACAAAGCTTTCTATTGTTCTTGCCCTACTCATATCAACTCTTATCGCAAATGTTGGGCTCAGCGTCTGGAGCATCCGCTTTCTTGAGCAGGAACTCTCCCTGCCGCTGCGATCAATGGAACTGGTCATGCACCGGCTCTTTGAGATCAAAAGATCCGGAGAGAATGAGATTGATCTCATCTCACAAGCCATAGCCCAAAGCAAATCTGACCCAGCAACTGTACACCAAACGAGTTTGGAACTCACAACGATTGAGAGCAGCATCAACCTGATGGTTGACGAACTGGATTCACTGCCGACTGTGATGCTGCGGTCTGGGATCACCACAATTCAAAACATGCGTTCGAGATCTCAACTCATTAAGAACGCCAATCTGAAGTGGGTTGATTCACTCGACGACTCTGACGGACAACATTTAATCGAGCTCATTGATGCAAGGCACGAACTGATCGAACGGATCGAGGGGCGAATTCTTGATGACGCCCAGCTTGCGGCGGACTTTGGCCAAGGGCTCAAGACTCGGATGTATTCGATTATTCTGGTGACTCTTGTTGGAGCGCTTGCGATTGGGCTACTCATGGTTTTGTTCATCCGTCGCTGGGTATTCTCTCCAATCGAACGGCTCAGAGCTGGTGCCCAGCGGATGTCCCAGGGCAACTTTGATCAGCCAATTTCTGTTCACACAAACGACGAACTGGGACAGCTTAGTGATGAGTTTAATCGTATGGGCATTTTGATTCGTGAGATGCAAGGCCGAAAGATTGAGCAAGAACGCCTCGCCGCAATGGGCGAGATGGCCCAGAGGACTGTTCACAATCTTCGGACGCCGCTGGCGGGCATACGGGCGTTGTCGGAAACGACACTTGATGAACTCGAACCCAGCTCTGATCTGAGAGACTTACAATCGCGGATTATCTCAACTGTTGATCGATTCGAGAACTGGCTCAAGGAGATGCTCCGTACCTCGTCTCCGCTAGAACTGCATCTGGGAGAGTACTGTCCCCAAAGCCTTGTTGACTCGGTTGTTGATGCGCATCGCAGTGCCGGCGAGGCCAACGGCTTGACATTTGACTACTCCGCTGAGGACCCGCCCGAAAAGGCGATTGGTGATGCCCACCATCTCGAACACGCGATTACATCGATATTAAGCAATGCGGTTGAGTTTGCCCCCACTTCAACGACCGTTCAGATCAGGATCAACCAAACTGCCGATAACCAAAGGGCCTATTGGACCCTTCGGATCGCCAATGCGGGGGCGATGATCCCACAAGACTTGCATCGGACGATCTTTCGTCCATACTTCACTACACGCCAATCAGGAACTGGCATCGGACTTGCAATGTGTCAGCGGGTGATTGATCAGCATAATGGGCTGATTGAAGTTGAATCGCCATTAAATGATGCTCAGCAAGCTGGATGTGCCTTTACACTTAGAATTCCAGTAGATCCAACAGACAGGGCTTGAGAGCGACCCGGCCAGTAGTGGCCATTAAGGGGATGAAGTGGCCAATATTCTGCTCATAGAAGACGACGAGAACCTACGGCTGACAGTCGGCCGGGCTCTCAATAAGCACAGCCACGAGGTCTGCGCGGTCGGTTCAATCAAATCGGCACGAGAAGCCTTCAAAGCTGAACACTTCGATTTGATCCTCTCTGATGTCAACCTCGGATCGGAATCGGGAATTGATTACATTCAGGAAGTCCGAGAGTCTGGGTATGCCGGCGGGATCATCATGATGACCGCCTTTGCGACTGTTGATGATGCCGTGCGGGCAATGAAGCTTGGAGCTGACGATTACCTTGCCAAACCCGTCCGCCTTCAAGAGCTGCTGCTTATTACCGATCGAGTCATCAAACAACAATCCGAAACCCGCCGATTGCGTCTCTACCAACGACTCGACAAAACATCACAAAAATCCCGTCAACCGCTCGGTAAATCCCCGGCTTGGGTTGATGCCGTTACGATGGCGGAACGGCTTGCACAAATACCAGTATTGAACCGTTCTCACGATCTCAATGAATCCAGCGGCGGCGCGCTGACAACTATTTTGATCACAGGTGAAACAGGATCTGGTAAAGGCGTCGTTGCCCGGCATATACATGACTCTAGCCCAGAACACAGCCTCCCCTTTGTCCATGTCAACTGCACCGCATTACCCGCATCATTAATTGAATCTGAGTTGTTCGGACACGAGAAGGGCGCGTTTACTGATGCCAAGGCAACACGCGAGGGCCTCTTTGAAATGGCCGATGGGGGCACTATATTCCTCGATGAAATCGGCGACCTTGATCTCTCACTACAATCTAAACTTCTTTCTGTCATTGAGCACGGCTTGATCCGCAAAGTTGGCGCGACCAAGGAACGCCCTGTCCGTATGCGTGTGCTTGCGGCTACGAATAAAGATCTTGAATCAATGGTTAAAGACGGCCTCTTCCGAGAAGACCTTTTGTTCCGAATTAACGCGTTTGCCATTCCACTCCCCGCTCTCCGAGACCGAGGCCAAGACACCGTTCTGATCGCCCAATCAATGCTCGACCAGCTCCGTATCGAATATGGCATGGACCCAGCGTCGCTGAGCGAAGAGGCCAAGGCAATGATTTGCGGGCACCGGTGGCCGGGCAATGTCCGTGAACTCTTCAACACTGTTCAACGAGCAGCGATGCTCGCTTCGAGCAACATCATCTCGATTGCAGATTTGGGGATCCATACTGGAAGACCTCATGAATCCCAGAACAACTCCGATCACAGTGATGGTTCCCTTCGATTCGACTTCCATTCGGGCGGCCATACTGCTGCTGCTGTAGAGCGTGAACTCATGATTCAGGCGCTTGTGCATTCCAATGGGAATGTATCCAAAGCCGCCAAGCTAATCGGGATGCAACGGTCGAGCTTCCGGTATCGTGTTGAGAGATATGAAATTGTTACTTCTGATCCGAGAGTTGGTCAATCATGAGATCTATACCTTCTTTGATTCTGATTTTATGCTTCTCTGTTCAGACTACTTTGGCACAGAATATCTGGACTGATCCTCAAGGGGATGCCGTGGTTCGTCGTACTGACATTGGCAATGACGCCCCACTCCCCGCGGGATTTGATCCGATTGATCTCTTATCAGTTTCACTCGATGGATGGATGCCTGTCTCACCCAGCACCGACCTGTATTCCGGATCGATCATACAAGGCGATGCCGACTTTGTCAGAATACAAATAGTTGTTGACGGCCTGGTTTCCCCTCCCGGCCCCATCGGTCTAAACGGATTCCCTTACAATCCCTACCAGTTTGGCGATCGACCAATTACCGGCTTTATCGAACTGGACATTGATGACCAAAAGAACTCGGGCGGAGAACTCATGCCCATAGCCCGCAGCAGATATCTTGCGAATGTCGGCCGGTTTGGATTACACCCGACCGGCTCAATTGCTGAACGCATGGTCCAGAGCGGCAATGACTTTGACGGAGATTTTTTCAGTGGACCAACCTTTGAACAAACAGGATCAGAGTTCACACTCATTATGTGCGGATGCTTTGCCCCAACAATAGTTTCGCAAGACGGCAATATGGATTCACTCTTTGATTGGGGCGAGTCCTGGATTGTTGAGGGAAGGTTCTTCGAACGATTTGAATCCTTCCTTCCAGAAAGTTTTTTGTTTGGCGGATCCGACTTTGGCCTCTTCGATCCGATCACTACACTCCAGTTCGTGCACGACCCTATTTTTGATCAAACAACAGTTACGCTTGTGTATCAAATTACCAATGCGGGGGCAGCTTTGGCTGCCAATGAGCCTGAACAACCCATCGATTTGGAAACATCATTAAACCATACTTCTATCGAGGAAGCACTCGACGATTTAATCATTGGTGCCAGCTTCACATCAGGGGACCTGGGCATCCTCACCGAAAACTGGCAAGGGAATGACAGAACTGATTATCGCGATCCATCCAGGTGGTCTGTAACCGCTCTGATCGGAACCGCCCCCACTACGCCGCAACCTTTATCCTTTTATATATGGACGGACACCGGTTTCGATGAGTCATATGCGGATTTCGATTTCGACGATCTGGTTACAAGCAACGACATCCAAGTTGTCCAAGACTTTATCAATGACAATGATGGCACTTCTATTGACAGCGACTCAGCCATTAACGATCAGATTGGGACCCCATCTTTTGCGTTCGAGTTTCATTTCTATGATCTGAACTACGACGGCGTAGTGTCAGCCGCTGATTTCCCAGCTCTTCCGTGCATCCCCGATTTCACCGGAGACGGCGTGCTTGATTTCTTTGATATCTTCGCATTCCTGAATGCTTTCACCTCCCAAGACTCTCAAGCAGATCTCACCAACGACAACAGCTGGGACTTCTTTGACATCTCTGCGTTCCTCACCTTGTTCACCCAAGGCTGCCCGTAATCTAAACATCTACATCCTGAACTATTGCCGTGGATATATGGCCAATATTAACACCAGAAGCATCCGGGCTGGCCAAGTGTTTGGCCACACACTCAGAGAAGACGACCTAAACCGTCCGATCATACTGGCACGCTGTTTGTATATGTCTTATGTCGAACTTTATCGTTTCTGACCCAACGATTCGACATTTACAATAAATGTGAAACACACAACCCAAAGGACAAAGACATGAAGACACAACACAAAGCGCCGCTTATATTACTGGCATTGGCGGGCTCGATTGCTTCGGCAGCACCAGCCTTCGATGCCGATTCTCCGATCCCAGCGGGCGAACGCCCAAGCGGTGTTGCACTAGCAGACTTTGACAACGATGGTGATATTGATATGGTTGTCACTGCAGACAACTTCGACAAGATCAATGTTTTCCTGAATTCAGGCGGTGTACTTGGAACACCAACACCAATCCCAACAGGAGCCGGCACCGGATCCGATGATATTATCGCAGCAGACATCGACGCTGATGGGGATCTCGATCTGGTCGTCCTTCTCAAAGGAATTGATTCGGTACGGACATATATCAACATCGGTGGATCATTTAGCGTCGGGTCCAGCATTGGAGTAGGGAGCCGCCCGGTAGACCTCGCCTCTGGAGATCTGGATGGCGATGGCATCCCTGATTTTTCTGTAGCCAATAGAGACAGTGCTGATATTACCGTGCTTATAAATAATGGGGCGGGCGTACTTACAGCATCATCATTTGCTGGCGGTGGCGAGCCTCGTTCAACAGCAATTGGGGACTTTACTGGTGACGGGATTGCTGATATTGCGGTAAGCGATCAAGACAACCGGATTGTAAATATCCACTCTGGAGCATCAGGATTCTCTGTTGTTCAAGGTTTACCCGTCAGTGCTGCCAATCGGCCCGACGGCTTGGTTGCTGCTGATTTCAATGGGGACGGCCTTGTTGACCTCGCAGCTGCATCGAGCGATACCGTTCTGAACTTTGCGTCAGTCTGGCTCAACACCGGCACCGGGATGGGTGGGCGCGTTGACACACTTGTCAATGGGATGAATGTCAGCGGGATCGCAGCCTCTGATCTCGACGGCGATGGCGATGTAGATCTAATCACATCACATTCTGATTCAAGCAGCATGAGTACTCTAGAGAACACGGGAACGGGACTCTTTAACGCGGGTGTAGTCTCTACTACCGGAGCTACCCCAGGAAACATTGCTGTGGGAGACCTTGATGGGAATGGTGGAACTGATATCGCGATTGCCAATACCGATTCAAACTCGGTCTCGATCTTCATGAACACAAACGGAGCAGCCGCATGCAACGCAGCGGACTTTGCAGCCCCGCTGGGCGAACTGGATTTCTTCGATATTGCTGAGTTCTTGTCGCTCTTCACAACGGGCCAACCCGCTGCGGACATTAATGGTGACGGAGCCTTTGATTTCTTCGACATCTCAAGCTTCCTGATTCTATTCGCCGCTGGATGCCCATGATCTAAGTAACTAGAAATTCCAAACAGGATCAAATGCCCTTGGCTTTCATTGCCGGGGGCGTTTGCATTGAAAACCGAGTCCGACCTCTACCATGGGGCCGTTTAATCAACACGAGATTCGGGTATTGTGCATCTAGAGCTTTACCCCCATAGGCCCGCTTCTATCGAATCGGCTGTCGCTCAATAATTTCTAGTTGAATCCATATTAACCACAAAAACGCGACCTGGCTTCATCTTGAATTCTAGTCACAGAGTATGACTTGAACAAAGTGTCAAGTGATTTACTCCTCCAATCGTGGATACTCCTCGTGTATTTATTTGGACCATTTAAAAGGCGACAGCAGAAATGATTAAGGCCCTCCGCGATAAATCTGTGGATTATTGAGCAAATTTCACAACCTCTCAAAAGTTGTCGGTATGAGTTATAAAAGTGAATGAATGTGTCGATTAAAAGACTTGGAATAGCTCGATAAATCAACAGTGGACCCATGTGGGGTCGTGAATCATCTTGGTTTCCGTACTGGAGCACAAATCATATGAGACCCAACAACCCATTAGAACGAACACGAGTTGGGCTGATCTGTGTAGGCATTATCTCTCAACTTGCAACCGGTACAGTCAACGCCAAAGATTCTCAAGCAGATGAAGCTGTAGAATCCAATACAAGGACTGTTATCAAATCCATCTATATCCCGCTTGCTGATCATTATGCCGGGATCATCGCATATGAAAAATACCGCGATCAAATGGTTCATGCTGATTATCAGATCGAACAAATGAAAAGCTGGCCACTTCTCCGGAGTAATTTTATGTCTGGAGGGGCGGACTTGGCATACATAATTAGCCCTCAGGCTATGGACATGTTCAATGAACGCCAGAACTTTCGCTGGGTGAGCTTGATGCATCGGGATGGGAATGCGATGGCTGTCAATCAACTTCTCAGCGAAATGATTCAACTCCCCGAATCCAGAACACAAAGACTTCCAGACGAATCATTAATTGAAGCGATTAAGTCCATAAAAGATAACGGTGGCGAACCAATCCATTGTGCAGTGCCTTCGCTTCATGCGACCCATACTGTAGTTCTGTATAAATATCTCAAAGATCACGGCCTTACTCTTGATCTTGACCGTGGGGAACCGGCGCATGTCCGAGCGATCGCAGTAGCTCCAAATAAATCTCCAGCGTTTCTGAAGAAAAATAACGCCAGGTCAGTTCCAGCAGCATTTGAGCAGTCACTCCCATGGGCCGAAGTCGTTGAAACGAATAACTACGGGCATGTGGCATGGTACTCAAAGGATGTCATCGTCTGGCCAAACGGCCATGTAGAGTGCATAGCCATTGCGACAGACCAGGCGATCGCTGAAAAAAATAAAGCCCTCAAAGAAGTTATCTACTATATTCATAAAGCTGGTTTGGATATTGAAAATGCGCGTGTGGATGGCGGAGAGCCTCTCGATGAAATTACCACAATGATCCGCAAACATATTCCTGCGCACGACCCGCAAGCCATTATCCAGAGCCTTCGCCCCGATCTCAATGTGATCAACTACAAAAACTTGAATCTTGATATCCCCGGGCTGAAGTTGATTATGGATTATGCTGTTGAAAGCGGCATCCTTGAGTCCACGATTGATATTGATGCCTTTGCCGACAATCAGTTTTCAACTTCAATTACAACAAATATCAATATCGCGGATGCAGAACTGAGTAAAAAGGTGACTGAATGACTAAAAACACAACTCATTCCGCATCTGGCAAAGAAAGAGTTGCCGGCATTAATGAACACGCCACCAGTGGAACAAAGCGCAGTTTGCGTGGAAAGCTTTTAGTTCGATTCTTGGCGGTCTCATTAATACCAATGATAGTGGTTTCCTATGCGAGCTATACCACCGCAAAGGCCAGCCTCCATGATTCAGCGCGTGATTCACTCACCATGAGCGTTCGGAACACTGTTACATTCATTGAAAACTGGTTCAGCAATAGAATTCTTGATCTCGAAACGCTGGCATCGAACTGGAATACAACCGCGTTTCTGGTGAAGCTCAGCGACTCATACACCGATAGCGGTCAAAATCTATCCGACTTCACAAGAAGTTACCAATGGAACAACCTTGCATATGAGCATGGCCCAGATGTCCTGAATTTCCAACGATCGTATGGATACTATGATGTTCTATACATTGACCTCGAAGGCAATATATTGTACACCAACGGGCAAGAGGACGACCTTGGAACCAATTTGCTCACAGGGACCTATTCAAACTCTCTTTTCTCTGAATCGTTTATAAAGACTCGTAATACCGGCCGTACATCGTTCTCAGACATTGAATTTTACAAGCCATCAAACGGTCAGGCGACAGGGTTCCTATGCACACTAATTTCGAACTCCGATGGCGAGAAAATTGGGGTACTTGCATTCCAACTGTCGCCTGAGCAGCTTGATTTTGCAGCGAAAAGCTCGCTCTCTAATGACACCAGTATAAACTCATATATCGTAGGAACAAACAAAGTAGGCGATGGAGTTTCAGTTCGATCGAAACTGAGTTCGAACACACATCCAAATCTTTTAACAGTTAACGAGGACAACAATCCTCAAGCTAAGCTCTGGCTTGCAGAACACGGTCAACTCGGATCGCAGAGCGGAGTGGATACTGAGAATACAACTTCATATGAGAATAATGGCCGCGTACTAGGAACCCACGCAAACCTTACCATCGCCGGCATTCACTGGGGTGTTATTTCTGAAATTCCTGAAGACATCGCGTACGCTTCCTCAGATAAACTCAGGAATCTGATGCTCTGGATTATTCTTTCAACAAGTTTGTTGGTGATCCTAATTGCAAAGCGCACTTCTCGTCGAGTTGTCCAACCAATTGCTGATCTCTCTGCGATAGCCGTTCAGATTGCCAACGGCGATCTTGACCAATCTTGCAATGTCACCTCGCACGATGAAATCGGCGACCTTGCTGAATCATTCAACTCAATGATTCGGAATCTCAAGATGTCCTTTGCTGATTTGAACAATCAAAAATACGCGTTGGACCAACATGCGATTGTTTCAGTTACTGATATTCAAGGGACTATTTCCTATGTCAATGATAAGTTTGTTGAACTCAGCGGATACTCTCAAAAAGAACTCATCGGTCAAAATCACCGTATGATCAAGAGCGACGAGCACGACCATCGCTTCTATCGCGACCTATGGAAAACGATTGCAAGCAAGAATGTCTGGACCGGAGAAATCAAGAACTTGGCTAAGGATGGGTCTGCGTATTGGGTGCGAGCAACGATTGTCCCGTTTAAAAACGGTGAAGGGAAAATCACTCACTATGTGGCAATTCGTACAGACATCACCGCGATGAAGGAATCAGAATCCCAAATCCTGGTCGCAAATGACTCGCTCACAGACCAGCGGAACGAGTTGTTCTCACTGACACAAGATTTAGAAATTACACGCAAGGAAGCTGAGAATGCGAATCAAGCAAAAAGTGACTTTCTTGCCAATATGAGTCACGAGATCAGAACGCCAATGACCGCGATTCTCGGATTCGCTGATACAATTGTGGTCAATGATGATTCATGCAGAAACAAAAACGCCAATTCAGATGCGATAGACACAATCAAACGCAATGGCGAACATCTACTCACAATTATCAATGATATCCTTGACATATCTAAGATTGAAGCGGGGAAAGTAGAACTGGAATGTGTTCGATTTTCGTTTATTGAACTCGTATCCGATGTCACAAAGTTGATGACAATTCGTGCTAACGAAAAATCGTTACCACTCAAGCTGGAGTTTAATGGATCCTTGCCAGAGATTATTGAGAGCGACCCAACACGGTTACGCCAGATTCTGGTTAACATCATCGGGAACGCGATCAAGTTTACCGAAAATGGCAGCGTGAAGATTGTTTCAAGCTTTACCAATGACAAACTACACAACTCTTTGATACAGATTGATGTTGTTGATACAGGCATTGGGATTACTAAAGCTCAAATTGGACAGCTTTTCAAAGCATTCGCCCAGGCTGACTCATCAACAACTCGCAAGTTTGGCGGGACCGGTCTTGGACTCGATATCAGCAAAAAGTTTGCAGAAATGATGGGCGGCACGATCGAAGTCTTTAGCAACAGTGGCCAAGGCAGTACTTTCCGGATCACAATCGCATCACCAAATCTAAATGATGTCAAACTGATCAAAAACCCTGCCCAGATGATTAATAATCGTTCTGAGAAAAAACTTTGTGATAAAACTGTCATCAAAAAACTTAACTGCAAAATCCTACTGGCCGAAGACGGCCCGGACAACCAACGACTGTTTACATTCATTCTGAAGAAAGCCGGAGCGAGTATTGAAGTTGTTGAAAACGGAAAGCTTGCACTCGATGCCGCCCTTGCTGCACAATCCAATGGCAACCCATTCGATGTCATCTTAATGGACATGCAAATGCCGGTCATGAGTGGATACGAAGCATCTTCCGCGTTGCGTTCGGCTCAATACAACGGCCCAATCATCGCCCTGACTGCTCATGCGATGGCGAGTGATCGGAAGAAATGTATTGATGCCGGATGTGACGACTTTGCCACGAAGCCAATCGATAAAGCCAAGCTGATTGAACTCATCGATTTCTATGCGAATCGATCAGCGTCTGCAGCATAACTCATCATCGCGCAACTCAACTGGACCGGCCAACCTCTTTATCCATGCCGTCTTGCTTTCCTGCGCCGAACCAATAATACAAAGTGGGCAAGACAAACAGGGTCAAAACAGTTGAACTGATCAACCCGCCGATTACGACGGTTGCCAATGGCCTCTGCACTTCAGCTCCCATCCCGGTATTGAGCGCCATTGGGACAAAGCCCAAGCTCGCTACGAGCGCCGTCATAAGCACCGGTCGCAATCGGGACAAACTCCCATTAATTATCGCATCGCGTGCGGGGCTCCCCGCTTTAATGAGATCGTTGATGAATGTAATCATCACAACACCGTTAAGAACTGCGACGCCTGATAATGCAATAAACCCAACGCCGGCGCTGATACTAAATGGCATCCCACGCAACCAGAGCCCCAGTACCCCGCCGGTTAGCGCGAGGGGCACACCTGTATACACAATTATTGCGTGCCTTGCATTTCCGAACGCAGACAACAACATGATGAAGATCAGCGAGAGAGCAACAGGAACAACAATCATTAGTCTCTGGCGAGCTTTGGCTAGATTCTCGAACTGCCCCCCCCAAGTGATGAAGTATCCATCGGGTAGTGCGACTTCTGCATCGAGCAGTTCTTTGGCCTGTGCAACAAAGGATCCCATGTCGCGGCCTCGGATATTCGTTTGCACCACAATCCGCCGCTTTGCATTCTCGCGGCTAATTTGATTGGGCCCCTCCGCAATCTCAATCGTCGCTACCGCTTCGAGAGGGATATACCGGATACCCGTTTCGATTCCGCCGATCAAATCGGTATCGTCGGTTTGCAGGGTTGCGCTTTCGGGAAGGGGGATCGGAACCTGTCGAACAAGATCAACCTTTCCTCTGATCTCTTCTGGAAGCCGCACAATAATCGGAAATCTGCGATCACCGTCATAAAGTGTTCCGCCCTCTTGCCCACCAAATGCGATTGAAATAACCTCTTGCACATCACTGACATTCAGTCCGTAGCGAGCAATTTTGTGACGATCTATATCAACGGTAAGCACTGATAGCCCGCTCACTTGTTCGACCTTCACATCCGACGCCCCAGGAATCTCTTTCAAAACCTTAGCTATGTCATTCCCTGATTGAAGCAACTGATCCAGATCATCTCCAAATATCTTTATAGCCAAATCGCTGCGGACCCCGCTGATTAACTCGTTGAATCTCAACTCAATTGGCTGCGTAATCTCATAGTTCTGCCCGGGGATATTGCTTATAAACTCTTCGATTACTCCAGCCAATTCCTCCTGTGTCTTGGCCCGTGTCCATTGCTCTCGAGGAAACAACATCAGGTAGGTATCGCTGACATTGGGACCCATAGGATCTGTAGCGACCTCGGCTGTGCCAATTCTGGAAAAAATACTTTCGATTTCATCTGGGAACTCGTCGGACAAAGCTCTTTCCAGGTTTTTTTGCATCGCAATGCTTGTTGTAATTCCTATACTGGGGATACGGGCCGGCTGAATCGCCAAAGCCCCCTCTCCGAGCTGGGGAACAAACTCACTCCCGAGTCTCGATGCCACCAATCCTGATATCCCCAATACAACTACCGCGATACCGATTGTTATCCATCGTATATGGATTGCTTTGATGAGTAACGGCCGGTACACCGCTTTACATCCACGAATAAGAAAGCTTTCCCTTTCCGAGAACTTCCCACGAAGAAAGACGGCACAAGCAGCGGGGACGAATGTAAAGGTGAGAATCATGGCCCCGGCGAGCGCCATCAGCACCACCAATGACATCGGGCGGAACATCTTTCCCTCAATGCCGGTAAGGGTGAGGATCGGGAGATAGACAATCATGATGATCAGAATCCCGAAAAATGTTGGCTTAGCGATCTGTTTACCGGCCGCCGAAATCACTTCGATCCGTTCCTCATTGGTGAGACGCCTGCCCTTCTTTTTTTGCTCTTCCGATGCCCTACGGACAATGTTCTCCACAAAGACCACGGCTCCATCGACGATAATGCCAAAGTCAACCGCTCCAAGACTCAGCAGGTTTGCACTGACCTTGTTCTCCACCATCCCTGTGGCAGCGATGAGCATCGAGAGAGGTATCGCGCAAGCGACAATAATGGCCGCCCTCAAGTTTCCCAGGAGCAACAGAAGAATCACGACAACAAGAATCGCACCTTCAACCAAGTTCTTCTCAATCGTCCTCAGAGTGGCATCAACCAAATAAGTCCTGTTGTACAGCGTGGTGATCTCAATATTCTCCGGGAGTGTCTTTCCGATCTCTTGCATCCGATCGTGAACACCTTCGGAAACCGTCCTGCTGTTTGCACCCAGGAGCATCATCGCTGTCCCGATGACAACCTCTTCACCTTCGTGCGTTCCCGCACCCGTGCGGAGTTCCTCTCCAATGATGACCTTTGCGATATCCCGTATATAGACCGGAATGCCATCAACACTTTTGACCTTGATATTCTCAATGTCCTCAACACTCCCGATCAGCCCGGTCGCTCTGACAAGGTACGACTCACCGGCATGCTCGATGTATCCGCCGCCGGCATTTGAGTTGTTTTCCGCTAACGACTGCATGATGTCACGGAGTGTCAGCCCGTAGGCCATCAGTTTGGCCATGTCCGGATTGATATGGTACTGCTGCTCAAAGCCGCCGATACTGTTGACTTCCGTGACCCCGAGCACCGTTCGCAGTTGAGGTCTCACAATCCAATCCTGAACAGTCCTCAAATCCTGTTGCGTATATTCGGTGCCATCAGGCCTGGGCCCCACCGCTTCTACAGCCCACATGTAGATCTCACCAAGCCCCGTGGAGACCGGTCCCATCTGTGGGTCCGCCAACCCGGCGGGGAGCGACTCGCGTGCCTCGGTAAGACGCTCGCTCACAAGCTGCCGAGCCCAGTAGATATCAGTCCCGTCTTCGAATACAACTGTGACTTGCGACAAACCGTACCGTGAAATTGATCGGACTTGCTCGACCTTGGGCAATCCGCCCATCGACCACTCGATCGGGAAGGTGATCTGCTGCTCAACTTCAACCGGAGAAAGAGCGGTTACATTTGTATTAATCTGAACCTGCACATTGGTAATGTCAGGCACTGCGTCGATCGGGAGTTTGGTGAAACTGTACACACCGATCCCGGCTATCGCAATGGTTGCCAGTAGTACGATCGCACTCTGGCGGATCGAAAACTCAATTACTTTACTAAGCATCTGATCCTCCCTTTAGTGATCGTGACCGGCGGAACCCTTGCCGAGTTCTGCTTTGATAAGGAAACTATTTTCAATGACAACCAATGTCCCGATCTTGATCTCATCTCCGAGCAACTCAACATGATCATCATTCTTCAGACCAAGCCTTACACGAACAGGCTCAATCCCGTCTGCGTCCTGAACAAACACCACCTCATGCCCTTCATAGGTCTGGACAGCGCCCACGGGCACAAGCCGGTCAGCATGAACCATGTCGGTCTCAACACGAACCGTGACAAACTCGCCAGGCTTCCACGCCCTGTCCGCATTCTCAAGCACCACGCGTGCCGCAACGGTACGGGTTGTTTCAGAAACCAGGGCACTGATGTAGTCAACAACCCCTGAAGCGGTCCGGTTTCCCATCCGCACTGTCACATGTTGTCCTTCATTGATCATTTCTGCGTATTGAGCGTACACTGAAATATTGAGCCACACAGTGCTCAGATCAGCAATCGTGTACACAGAAGTATCAACCCCAACCCTTTCGCCCGGGGTAATGTGCTTGGAAACAATCCGGCCGTTGATCGGCGCATTGAGCTCGTACCTGGCTACATTCATGTCAGGCTCAGATGAAACCAACTGAATCTGATCATGATTCAAACCAAGCAAATGCAACTTTCTCTCCGCATTCTCAACACCGGACATCGCGATCATCGCGCCCTGCTGGGCCTGTTGCATTCTTTGTCGAAACGAAAAATCAACATCTTCAAACTCGGCCATGTACTGAGCCAGCGAACTGTTGTACAACTCTTGCGATGCCAGCAGATCGATCTGGGTGGATAACCCCTTTTCATTGAGCTGCCTCTCCCGGGCATAGTTCGCCGCTCCTGCATGCATCTTCGCATATGCGGTCAGCAATAATCCCTTATTCTCACCTATACGCAGATCCGAAACCTGATTCCGCAGGCTCTCAAGGGTTGGGTCCTTGCGGAGGATGTCGAGGAGCTTGGAAGTATTCTGGCTGATAGTTTCCTGCCGGGCGTGCTCCGAATCTGCGATATTCTTGGCTTGTATTTTCTGAAGATATGAAATCTTGGCTTCCCCAAGCTCCGGGCTCTCTATGACCGCGAGCAACTCGCCAGCAACAACTTGCTGCCCAAGGTACCCACTGACTTGCGTGACAATTCCAGGAACGCGAGGCGTGACATGAAGCACATAATCCTGATTTAAACCGACTTCAGCGGGCAGCATGATATAGCTTGCGATCTCTCCGCCCGCCAACGGTGCAATCACAACTCCAGCCTCACGGAGCTGCTCGTCAGATAGTATGACAACATCCTCGTGATGCTCATCCTCACTTTCTACATGCCCTCCATCATCATGCTCCTCATCGGCACGATTGTGACCTGCGTGATCATCACCACTTGGGCCGCACCCGGCGATCCCAAGAACAAGAAATGCAAGAATGCAATACAGTAAATACCTTGGATTATTCATGGTTGTTTGATCTCCGCTCGGTATGGTCTTCATTACGGGGACCCCGCCACGGAGCCTGTGTTTGAGAAAGTTCATTCAATAAAGCTGCTGCACTCTGCAGCTGCTCCAGAGTTCTGATATACGAAATGTGTGATTGAACCACGACCTGCTGGGCGTCAAGCAACCGCAGATAATCCGATTTTCCGCTCTGATATGCCTGCCGGGTGAGCTCCAAAGTTTTCTCTGCCTTTGGCAAAAGCTGATCTCTGAACCGGTGGACAGCAGCATATGAGGACTGATACAGAGACCAAGCCTTGGAGACTTCTGCGATCAGTTCCAACTGAACCCCTCTGAGTTTGGCAGAAGCTGAAAGTCTTTCAGCGAGCGTCGCGCTGATCTCTCCTTGGTTCCGATCAAAGAGCGGTATTTCAATGCTCAGGCCGACATCAATAGTTGTTTCACTATCAATATCAGAATACCGCGGCCCGATCGACGCGACAAGATCCGGAGCCGCATTTGATCGAGCAAGTTTGTGTGTCCGCCTAGCTCTTTCAACAGCAATACGGGCCAGAGATATCCGGCTGTTGACTTCAAGTGTTGCCGACAGAAGGCTCTCACGGCTCGGGAGATCCGGAAACTGCTCTATCGAAGATTCAAGCTCTAAATCAATCCCACTATCAACACCAATAGTTGATGCGAGCACCTCCATTGCAGACTCCAACTCGAATCGGGCACTATCGAGCTCAATCAACGCCTGCTCGTGCACCACCTCGGCCCGGAGCTGATCAGCCATCGTTGCAGTTCCGGCTACAACCTTAGAAGTAGCCGCATCGCGAAGCTGAGAAGCCAACGCTACCAACTCTTCTCGTTTCTGCAGTTGCTCTTGAGCCGAAACACCCGCGAAATACGCCCGTGTTACCCTAGTTGCCAATGCATACTCTTGTGCTACAAACCCGGCTCTGGCGGCCAGTACATCTGATTCAGCAACACTCCGTGCCTTCCGGAGCTTTCCACCAAGAACAATCTCCTGTTCGATCACATAAGCCGTCTCCCCCCCACTGCCAGCGTCTGACCCTACAGCTTCTGCCTCAAAGTTAAGCGACGGATTTGGATAAAGCCCCGCCTGATGCACCCGCCCGGAAGCCGCATCAACAAGATACCCAGCCGATCTCAACTCTGGGTTGTGATGAATTGCGGCACGGATAGCATCACCAACTCGAAGAGGCCCATGCACCATCGGTTCAATACTGGGGATCGCATGCATCGAGCTCGCCAACCCGGAGGCGGTTCGATCGCGCTGACGGTACTGTTCTTGAATGGATCGATAAAGCGGATCATCCCACTTCTGACTCAACGGCCCCGCGCAGCCGGTTAAAACTACAACCCCGGTAGCGGCAGCTAGCCAAATTTTCATATTCATAATTTTTCCTAGAAACAACTGAGTAAAAAGAGCGAAACACATCGGCCGCTACATTTTCAAATCATTTCTAAGAACTAAAGATTCAGGACAGTCGCTCGAAGGGAACAACGCTGTTCTTTGAATAAAAAAGCATCTTCAAGGCTGGTTCGCACAGTAACCGCGTCATTGGTCGCAAAGGTCAGAACCTCATCCGTATGAACAGCCATCGGTGAAGACATCAAAGCAGTGGGTGCCAAATGTCCACTTCTGCGAGTATTAGAAAGCGTGTAGGCCAACTCAAGGAGTTCATCATCGCAAGGCATCTCAGAGCACACACTCGAAACGCCGTCGGCTAATCCGCCAACCGATACGCCGCAGTGATCGTCTTCCGTTGAACTAGATGACACTTCTCCAACAAGCTCAATATGCGAAGATCCATCATTCTCAATACAAACCACCACCCGCCCGTGTCCCAAGACACCGACGACAAGCTGGGTCATAATCAGCACCCAAGCCAGCACAGAATGATTAATTGCTTTGCTCACTGTTGGTCAAAGTGTAGCAAATTCAGATGCTGAATCAAATACACACCCTTGATTAGAATCTCAGATACGCCCTATGGGTTCAAATGGGCCATTTCCAGCCCCCCCATTCCCCCAACTCAATACGCCCGCCCTAGTCCTGATTAACTAACCAGAACCATCCCATCGCAAAATGCCTCCTGCGAGTAGATCATAGAGAATCATCTCTGACACCAGAGCCATGAAAAATAAACCGCCCAATGGGCGGCTGTATGAAACTAGAAATATGAAATAATGATATCTATCTTCATACTGATAGGTCGAGCTCAAATTATTGTGCAAATGTACACCTGCCCGTTTAAACAACGCGCATAGATCTGTCCTCTATTGAGAGGTAGACGATTTCGATGCCCGATTGGACATTGAAAATCAAATAAAGAAGATTATTCTGAAAAACGAGCCGGAGGGCGAACCAACGCTTCATAGGTCTCTGCCATTGAATGGCTTAACACCCGAGCCGTATACGGATGATTTGGCCCGAAACCTACTGCAAAGCGACCTGCAAGCTGACCAACAGAATCCCGCAACTCTTGAACTGACATCGTCGTTGCCGACGCCTGAATCAGTTCATATTCAAAAAGAAGCAGTTGCTGATGATCATGCCCCAGCGACTCGCGTAGATCCTCGATGGCCGGCTCGAGAATAGACTTGGCGGCATCGTACTGCCCCAAGTTGTTGTGAGCGCGAGCAATCCAATACCGCGGCCTATGCCGAGCAATCGGTCGCGATTTCATCATGGAATACACCCGATCAACTTCAGGAGTCATCAACTCAATGACCTCCTCAGGACGCCCGGTTTCCAACAGAGCATGCGACACAAGAAACCGTGACTGCGTTGATCCCCAGCTGTTGACACTTGATCTTTGTATGTTGATTGAAAGAAGATGCCTCGCCCGAGCGAGAGCCTCTTCTCCATACCCCAGTTCAGTTTCGCTTATCGTTAAATGAGCCATCGCCCTAAAATATCGAGAGTCACTCTCACCAAATGCTTGGGATATTAATGGAAGAACCGTTAACACAAGCTCACGCTCTTTGCGAAACTCACCGAGCAACTGTAAAGATTTGATCTGAAACAGTTGGGCCGAGAGCGTCCTCGCATCCTCAGCCCCAAACAGTGTGTAGTTTACGATGTACATTTCCTCCGCATCACGAAGACCAAACCAAGCTTGACCAAGGACATTGTAATAAATAACACTCGATTCCAATCCAATGGCATATTCCGCAGTGTCGCTATCAAATCTGCTGAGATACTCGTCTAGATAAGGCCGGACTTCTGACATTCTCTGCTGCCTGATAAGCGATATCGCCAAATTTAACAGATGCTCTTCAAACAGGATGTCAGCCGGCGCTGCGTCTCCAACAAGAGTTCTTGTGAGCGACTCGGCAAGCACCGGCTTATGAGTACCGATGAGATGATGTGCCAACCGCGCCCCACTCCTTTGTGTCCTCTCATCCCAAAGCCCAAAGAATCTGGTATAGATTTCATAGGATTCACGCACATGATGGATACCAAGATCCTCTCTTCGTATTTGCAAAAAACTATCCCCCAATGATTCATGAAGCCCCGCAATCGCCACGGCTATCCCCTCATCATCCGAGAACTCCATCTTCCAGACCTCGTTACTCACAAGCTGGAGGACATCCACGCTGTCCATATTTGGACCGAGTTCCTTTGCCGGCCCCAGTGACTGAATAAAGCCTGTGAGCACACCGAGTGTCTGAGAGTTCGACACACGCAGATCGCTTTCTGTCTGAGCGACCCCCTCGGCGAATGACCACCCGAGCATTACGGCCACAAATAAAATCATGCAGGCTGCAATAGGAGTCTTGTTTCTCATCGCGAACCGAGACAGAAGATACCGCTTTGTATGGACAAGTGCCCGGACGGGAAGCCCCCGTTGGTCATCCTTTATGTCTTCAACGAGTTCCAGTGCAGTGCTGTACCGAGCACCCAACTCAACGGAGGTCGCCTTGCGAATAATTGGGCCTAGCGAGCCTACAAGCGTTCTATCAATATTTGAATCGAATAACTTTCCTGAGGCCGCCTGGCTGATGCATTCACTGGGAGTCTGCCCGTCCATCGGATGTTTACCCATGAGCATCTCGTAGAGGAGAACGCCCAGAGAATACACATCCTGACGAATATCTGGTGAAGCGTCAGTTTGATTCAGTACTTCTGGTGAGAGATACCTGATATTTCCTGTGAGAATTGTATTGGATTTAATTGAAATCGGATCTGAAACTGAAACACGCTTTGCGATTCCAAAATCAAGAATACAAGGCGAGCCGTCTTCACAAATCAAAATATTCGATGGCCTGAGATCCCGATGAATGACACCACGAAAGTGTGCGTGTGATACGGCAGAGCAGATCTTTATAAACACCTTGATGACATCTTCGGCCTTTCTACCGGCCTCCTTTGCCCACACATCTGCAGTCTTCCCATCAATCCAAGGGGTTGCGATCCAAATCGTTTCTGACTGAGTCTCAATACTGGTAATCGGAAGAACATACGGATGGTCCAAAGTTGCGGCCAACTCTGTGCCACGCATCAGTTTTTTGTAGGTATCCCCGCTCGATTCGTATGATCGTTTAATCGCAACAAGGGAGCCATCTCGGAGATCACTTGCTTGATAGACTACGCCCTGCCCCCCGTGAGCAACTTCATGAAGAATCTGATACGGACCAACCCGACTGAAGCTCGGCATCAATGTGCATTTCAGCTCTTGAAAGAAATCATCTGTGGCTTTATCTAGTTTCATAAATCAGTCCTAGGTTTCAAACTGAATGCGTTGTATTGCGGTCTGGATCTTTGAATGTAGCCGTTGTCTGGCTTTGTACACCGACTCAGCCGAAACCCCGAGAGTTTCAGCAATCACACGCGGAGTTGTTCCTCGCATGGATAAGTTTAGAATCTGCTTTGAGCTTTCTGAAACAGTTCTTTCCACTGTTGCGATCGCTCGCCGAACACATTCTTTATCCCATGCAGCATTCCAATCCTCCTTGCATGCCTGCTCAGGCGACAGTTCAAATACTTTCAAGCGTGGGTTCTGCTGGGCAACTGATGAAACCGCACTCCTGGTAACCTGGAACAGATACGAACGAAACCGACCGATCGTCGGATCGTACTGACTAGAAATAGGCGACTGTGATAAACGAAGAAACACCTCTTGAGAAATGTCATCAGCGTCTTGCCGAAGCATGCCCCGAGAAATACAGAATGACCGGATGATCGGCGCGTACCAACCCTCGAACTCACTCCAAGCCTCGTGGTTATCCTGATTCTTGATTAAAGCAATCAGATTCGGATCTGTACGAATCGCATCCATGAATCACACTCTCAATCCAGCACGCCTTGAGCCTTACACGACACGAATTAGTCCGTTTCTTTGCGCAGCTTTCCACGACCAAGCTAAAAACTCTTTCAGTAGAGTATAAATCATAACTGAACAATCAACCGCCTAAATTTTGCGAGATTCAATCAAAATTTCAACAGGGTTCTAACAATCTATACTTTCGAGTTCTTTGTGTTCAGAAAATCCAAATTTCTTGAGAGCAACGAAATACAATCTTGCCCCCCCCATCTCCCCACACTACCCCGCTCGAAATCGCTCGAATCAAACTTGATTTCGAGTCTGCAGTCTACAATTGTCCAAGATATTGTTCTGTTCCCCACATCCGTCATGATTGGCGAGTGTTCCATAGAACTATTGGGCTTCAATACCAGTTCAAAACCAAGTGCAATCGTCACCTCGACACGAACAACTCAATTCCCCATATATAAGAAAGAAGGCCGGGATGCCCAAAATAGTGGACATTCCGGCCTGAAGTTCTTTCATATAACGGAGAGGGGGGGATTCGAACCCCCGAGAGGATTACTCCTCCACACGAATTCCAATCGTGCGCCTTCAACCGCTCAGCCACCTCTCCAGTGGTCGATTTCCAGAGCCCACTATAGACCCAAAACAAGCCATTGATTGATGAATAATCGACTTTTTGGTGCGATGTGATGGCTGATGTCGACAAACTGGTATGGATAATGCACAGGCTATCAATCAGGGGTTCGGAGGGATGGATTGGGTGGTTCTTGGGGGATATTTCCTGATCCTCGCGGTGACCGGATGGTTCTTTGCAAGACGGGAGCAGAAAAATGCGACCGATTACTTTCTGGGTGGACGGAAGATGCCCTCTTGGGCGGTATCGATCTCAATCGTCGCCACCTCGCTCTCAGCCGTCACATTCATTGGGGCACCACAAGAAGCGTACAGCGGGAACCTGACCTACCTTGCGACCAACATCGGGATGGTCTTGGCAGCGATGGTCATCGCGATACTCTTTATCCCGGTCTTCTATAAATCTCAATCCGAATCGATCTACCACCTGCTTGAAACTCGTTTCGGGCCCTCGGCGAGGAAAGCAGCGAGTGTGACCTTTATGTGCGGACGGGTGCTCGCATCGGGGGCACGGATTTATGCCGGTGCGATCCCGGCTTCGATCCTGCTCTTTGGACTCGACAAGGGAACCGACCCCGGGCACCTCATGGCCGCCATCGCGATTCTGACCTGTGTCGGGATTGTTTACACGCTGGCTGGAGGGATCAGCTCGGTAATCTGGTCGGATGTCATCCAGTTCGGGATTCTCATCGGTGCCGCCTTGTGCGCCATCGTGCTGATCACCAGTTCGTTCAACGCCCCGTTCTCTGAAATCATCACCCAACTCCAAACCGGAGGCCCCGATGACTCCTCCAAACTCACGCTCTTCGATATGTCGCTCGACCCCACCCACCGCTATTCCATCCCTGCCGTCATCATCGGCTTCACGCTCCTGGGGATTGGGTCCTATGGCACTGACCAGGACCTCGCCCAACGCCTGCTCACCTGCAAAGACGCAAAAAACGGAGCCCGATCCATCATCACAGGCATTCTGCTCGGTATCCCCACCACCGCGATCTTTCTGAGCGTCGGGCTACTCCTCTGGATCGTGTATCAACGACCAGAGCTGACCACCATCGGTTCACAAACACCCCCGGGTGAATCGGTGACCGTGTTCTTGCACTACATCCTGACCCAGATCCCGCCTGGGGTTCGGGGGCTCATGATGGCGGGATTGTTCGCGGCTGGACTATCGAGCTTAAACAGTGCGATCAATGCGATGGGAGCCGCGTTTATTTCTGATCTGTACCGACCGATGATCGAGGCCCGGTCCGGCACCCCCAAAACCGACCGGCACTATGTGGTCGTCGGTCGGATTTCGGTTGTAGTGTGGGGCATCTTACTTGGGTTGTTCGCGGTGGTGTGCATCTACTGGCAGCGGGCCGAGAACGATACGCTGATCGGGTTTGCGCTCAGTGTGATGACCTTCGCGTACGCGGGGCTCATTGGTGTATTCTTCACCGCGCTGTTTACCAAACGGGGGTCTTCACGATCTGCGATCGCGGCCCTCATCGTTGGGTTTGTCTGGATGCTGCTTAATCAGCGGTTTGTATTCAATGCGTCTGGTGCTCTTCATACGCCTTGGCTAGAGCACTGGTACGACATCCATTTCACATGGAAACTCACCATCGGTGTCATCATTTCAACAACTGTCTGTATGGTGGGTAAGAGCCCTGCTGCTGTTCAGGATGATTGAGCCGCGAGTTTCGCGGCTCCGCATGCCGCGTGGTGAGCGGAGGTCGCAAACTCGAGCGTCCAGCCCTTAGCCGCGAGTTGGGTGAGCCCGTCGCTGATCATGCCGGCCATCATGTGTGCATGGGGCTTGAGTGCCAGACCGACCCCGCCCAAAAGCACGATCCGGTGTGGACGGTAGATCGCGTGGACAACTCTTAATGCGTGCACAATCGCTCGGATAGGCGTGTCTGAACTCGTAAGCCCATCAAAATCCAGGATCTGTCCATCCATCCATTGCCCCAAAGCCCGGGCTCCGATGAATGATTCAAGTGTGTTGCGTGAACCATCACGACCGATGCGGTCGGCTTCCCCGATCCGACCGACATCCATATGCCCCAGATGCCCGATGCCTACATCTCCGATTGTCACAATCTCATCACCATCGAGAACACACAGCCCAACGCCGGTTCCCAGCGAGACCGCTGCTGTCCGCCCGACAACTGGGAACTCGGTCACAAAGTCGTACCCCGCAGCATCGGCATCCGAAACCACTCGGCTTACCCGGACCTGATCTAAAGACACCGAAGCGAGCAACTTGTCAAACGCCCAGTTGTTCAGTGCGGGCAGATTCACCGCCGTTTCGATCGCGGTACGCTCAGGGTTCACACGCCCCGGCAGACAAAGCCCTACACACTGAGCCCCCCCAGCATCAAGTTCGGCCACGCACTCCTTGATGGCTCGCGTAAGTCCCGCTCGATCAGGTTCAGAATACCGTACACTACTCGCCGTACCGATCACGCCCCCGCCTTCATCAATACTCAGAGCCTTGACCGAAGACCCTCCAATATCAATACCGAGCGACACCATCACGGAGATCCAACACGGCTGATAAGATCCGCAAGAGCATCACGCTTCTGGCTTCGGAGACGCTGAGAGATCTGATCCTTTTTCTGGTCAGGATTGGGGGATTCAAAGAGTGTCGAATACGCGAAAATTGCGAATCGTTTCGGATGACCGATTGCAATCTGGTACGATGTCTGCGAACTCGTCGCGTGCTTGTACGCCCCGATACCCGGAATAACCCGGCGCTGTTCTACCAGAGCATGCCACGAGGCGAGATCCGATGTGTACTGCTCGTTCTTGTCCGTATAGATCATGGGCATCACCGCATCCATATACCCATCATTCACCCAACCGACCGCGTCTTGCAAATAGCGATCGTTGGCAATGTCTGGGCGTCTCCAGACCGCCGCACTCAGACGGACGCCCCGATGATTCCGGATTGATTCCGTGTCGATCCGCTCGACCAGCGTTGATATTCTGGATCTGATCCACTGCTGGTAGTCCTTACGATCAATCTGATCTGGATCGCTGCTGGAGTTCGTCTGCTTGGCGTACAAGGCCCGGCTAATCGGGTCCCCGGGCATGAGCTGCCCGGGCTTAATCTCATCGGCGAGGTAGCGGACATAGTCGAGATGGATGCCATCAATGTCGTAGCGTTTAACAATGTCGCGGATGACACCGACAATGTGATCGTGGACATCATCGAGCACCGGATTGACGACTACATACCCATCATGTATTGTTTGCATGTTTCCAGCATCATCGCGGAGCCGCCACTCGGGGTGGGTGTGGAAGATGTGCGAGCGATCCTTGGGCGGGAGCTTCCCCCTCCACATCGGCATCACATTGACCCACGCGTGGATCTTGATTCGGTGGACCTTGGATTCGGTGACAGCGATCTGAAATGGATCAAAGCCGGGCGGATTGGCGTTGTATTTGAGGAGCTCGATCCCCCAAGGCTCTTTGGCCGAGGGGTAGTACGCATCGGCCTGCCCCCGCACCTGCCAGTAGATGTCCGTAATTCCAATCGACGCCGCATCGGCGATGGCCCGGCGGACATCATCGGGCGATTGATAATCCCACCGGGTGATCCAGAGCCCATGCTCAATCGCCACGGCCTTGGGTGAATCTTCATACCTGCCGGACCCATTGAGCACGCAGCCCGAGACGCCAAGCAGACTCAACGCAATAATCATCCGGACTATCGACATGCAACCTCCATACGAACCATGATACCAAATCCTCTCCGCCATGCGGGTGGATCTATTACTGATCGGAAGATTAGTCGTCCGCCCGTTAGTCGAAGGCTTCTGCGGTGCCGGTCATCTGCTCTGGCTTGGTTTTGATCAATCCGAACCAAATCACAAAGAACGCGGGGATGAGGACGCCCAATAATATGGTCAACACCAAGCCAATGATCTCACCAATCTGCTGACCGGCTTGGCCTCCCGCATTCATCTGCTGTGCGAGCGGAGAATCTGGATACTGCTCGGCCCAGACACGGATCGATTCCTGTTTTTCCATCTGACGCATGTAGCTAAGCAGCGAGAGTGGAATCGAAACAACACCCCAAATCAGAATCATGATCCTACTGATTGGATTCCGTGCCACACAAAAAATCCCACCAAACAATAAGAGGAGAGTCAAAACTAAACCAATCCCCATCAACACCCAATCAACACCCGACGCCTTCATACCATCGGGCATCGGAGCACCCTCAAGCAACGGCTCCATGAACTTGGCTTGAAGCGGGAGCATCACCGCACCAATACCAGTACATGTGAGCATCAGTGCCCCCCAAGCAATCGCTATTCCCCCGATCCATTTAGGCCAAGCCGGAGGCGGGCCTTCAAACAAATCGTCGTCGTAGGATTCATCCGGTACGGTGAGTTGCTCTGTCATGGCGTAGACCCCTATCTCAAGTTGTATCTACAGCGATCACACCCGCTGCAGGAATCGGACATCGTTCTCGAAGAGCATCCGGATATCCGGGATGCCGTACTTGCCCATCGCGATGCGTTCGATACCAAAACCGAACGCAAAACCGGTCCATTCTTCCGGATCAAGCCCGCAAGCCGAAAGCACATTCGGATCGACCATCCCGCACCCGCCGAGCTCGATCCACTTCGGATCTTCGCCGGGCTTGAGTGCGATCATCATATCGAACTCAGCACTGGGCTCAGTAAACGGGAAGAAGCTCGGACGCAAACGAATCTCGGCATCATCACCGAAGTACGCGTGGGCGAACTGAAGAAGCGTTGTTTTGAGATCCGTCATCGAAACACCGCGGGCAACATAGAGCCCCTCGATCTGATGGAACATGAACGAGTGGGTCGCATCGACCGTGTCAGGACGGTACACCCGCCCAGGCGAAACGATCTTGATCGGCGGCTCTTGGCCCTCGGCAACAAGCTTAGACATGGTCCGGATCTGAACCGTCGAAGTCTGGCTTCGCAGCATTCTGGGAGTCGTGACCTCATTGGGATTGTCGATATAGAAGTTGTCAATCGGATCACGCGCGGGGTGGGCCGGGGGGATGTTGAGTTTGATAAAGTTGTGCTCATCATCCTCAAGCTCCGGGCCCTGGGCAACATCAAATCCCATCCGAGCGAAGATCTCAACGAGCTCATCGCGAACACGCGAGATGATATGACGGCGTCCCACATTCTGCGACTCAACCACGCCCGGCTCGGTCATGTCGATCATCGGACCAGACTGAGCCGGAGCCCCGGAATCGCCCAGCGATGCCTGCTTCGTCTCAAATGCGGCTTCCAGTGCGGTCTTCACCTCATTGAGACGCTTGCCAACGAGCCCCTTCTGTTCCTTGGGGACATCCTTCATCATGGGCATCACGCCCCGCATACGCCCTTTGGTGCCCATGTAGGCAATCCGCCAGGATTCAAGACCGGTGGCGTCAGCGACGGCTCCCAGTTCGGTTAAGCCGGAGGATTCGATCTCATTGAGGGTGTCAAGCATGATTCAGTTCATTCTCTGATCGTGTGTCTGGAATGGATTTCAATAAAAAACACTGCCCATAGAATGGACAGTGTAAGGATAGTCAATAGATGACTGGCTCGCTCAGGAATCGCCTTCAGGAGCGTCTGCTTCTGGAGCTTCTGCAACTGGAGCCTCAGCCTTAGGAGCGTCCTTGCGGAGCTTGGCGGCAAAAGCGGTGCGGCGATCTGCGGTCTTGCGACGGGTACTTGGTGAGCCGCCGATTTCGGGGCCTTCCTCGTTACCGACAAACTGGATCACACACAACGGGGCTGCATCACCCAGACGGTGCTGACCGAGCTTGACGATGCGGGTGTAACCACCGGCGCGATCTTCGAAGCGTGGAGCAACATTGTCAAAGATGTGCTTGACGATGCGTGGAGCCTTGCGGAGCTCGCCGTAGCGGTTCCGTTCGATCTGATCTGAATCGGGGATGTCAAAGAAACCTTCAACAAACTCGCGTTGCTCTTCGATCGACTCGCGTTGCTCTTCGGTCGCTCCCTTAGGGATATGCGCCCATGCAAACGCACGGCGGTCTTGGCCGAGCATCGCGATCACCAGACGACGAGAGTGGAGGTCACCGCGCTTGGCTTTGGTGATGATCTTCTCAACGAATGGCTTGAGTGCTTTGGCCTTTGGGATGGTCGTTGTGATTTGACCATGCTCAAAGAGACTTGCCGCCATGTTACGGAGCATCGCTTGGCGATGCGCTGTGGTGCGGCCCAACTTGAATCCGGCTTTGCGGTGACGCATGACTCGGTTCCTTCTTTCATCTGTGACGCGATCACCGCGTCACGAGTTATTTCAAACAGCAATCCAGACGGACTTACTGATGAACGGTGTACCCTTCAGGAAGCTCCATCCCAAGATCGAGCTCAATATCAAGAAGCTTTCGCTTCACTTCACGCAACGATGTGCGACCAAACGAACGCAGCTTGAGAAGCTCAGGCTCGGTCATGATGACCAACTGAGCAACGGTGTCCAAGCGTGCTGATTCAAGACAGTTGCTCGCACGCACCGACAGATCAAGCTGTTCGGTTGGCATGTTGAGCTTGCGGATCAACTCTTCGTCAACACCAGCAGCCGCCGCAGCATTCTCTGATACACGGTCATCGCCGAGCTCAAAGTACTGGACAAACGGGTTGAGGTGCTTACGCAAAATCTTGCCCGACTCGACCAAAGCCATCTCAGGAGTGATGGTGCCATCGGTCCAGATTTCCATGGTGAGCTTATCGTAGTTGGTTTTCTGACCAACGCGGGTGTTCTCGACATGGTAACGGACACGCTGAACAGGCGAGTAGATCGCGTCGACCGGGATCACACCGATCTCTTGCTCATCGTTGCGGAGTTCTTGTTCGGAGACAGGAATGTAGCCGCGGCCCTTATCAATATGGATTTCCATCTCGAAAGCAACCGCTTCGGTGAGGGTTGCGATGACCAAGTCCTTGTTCACAATAGTAACATTGCTGTCGGCCTCGATAAGGTCGGCGGTGACTTCGCCAGGTCCCTGAGCAGCGAGCTTCATGACCCGTGGGCCATCGCCGTCGGACTTGACGATCAGGTTCTTGATGTTCAGGATGATGTCGGTGGTGTCTTCAAGGACGCCAGGAACCGAGGTAAACTCGTGCTCGGCACCCTTGATCTTGACAGCAGTAACCGAAGCACCTTCAAGCGACGAGAGCAGGATACGACGCAGCGAGTTGCCGATCGTTGTGCCCATACCACGCTCGAATGGCTCGACGGTAAAGCGGCCGAAAGTATCGGCTGTAAACTTGCTGTCAGATGTGACTCGTGAGGGCAGTTCAAGCCCGCGCCAGCGTACACGCATAGTTCAGTTCTCCGCAGCAAAGGACTCAAATAGCCCAGACATTCATGACTAGATTCTTATCGCGGCTCACAGATTGACGCCCTGCTGCTGTCGGCGTCGCTCTTTCTTTCCACGAAAGACTTGTTCAATATACAAATCCCAAAGATCCAACTGGTGGACTCCGGGGTTCTTAACCGGTCTAAGGACTAGACGCGGCGTTTCTTCTTTGGACGGCAGCCGTTGTGTGGTACCGGGGTGTGGTCTTCGATCGCAGTCACGCGGAGTCCGGTCGAGGCGAGCCCCGACACAGCGTTCTCGCGGCCTGAACCAGCACCTGTGATCTTGACTTCGATCTCACTCATGCCCATCTTGCGGACCTTCTGACCGAGCTGCTCACCTGCACGGGTCGCAGCAAACGGGGTAGCTTTGCGAGCACCCTTAAAGCCGATGGTCCCGGCCGAGTCCCAAGCGAGAGCCTCGCCGTTGGTATCGGTGATGGTGATGAGGGTGTTGTTGTGAGTCGCCTTAATATGGGCGATGCCACGGGTGACACCCTTGCGAATTTTCTTTGCTTTCTTAGCCATGTTTCGATCGCTCCTGACGGTTCCACTTGATTGGATCCCTTTGAAAGGGCTGGAACCTTGCGAATTTGTGTTCTAGTAAATGAAACAGGTTGCCACCCAAAGGCGGCAACCCGAAACTCGTAATACCTATTTAGCCCTTGACGCCCTTCTTGCCTGCAACGGTCCGCTTCTTGCCCTTACGGGTGCGTGCGTTACAACGGGTGCGCTGGCCACGGGTCGGAAGACCGGCCCGGTGACGATCGCCGCGGTACGAGCGGATCTCGCGGAGCCGAGCGATGTTCTGGTGAACCTGGCGGCGGAGGGCACCCTCAACAAGATAGCTCCCGTCAACAATGGTGTTGAGCGTAGACACTTCTGTCTCCGACAACTCATTGGCACGGGTATCTGGGTTGATGCCTGCCTCAGTAAGAATGTCACCAGCAAACTTGTTGCCGATGCCATGAATGTACTGCAACGAATAATAGATCTTCTTGCGATCTGGAATGTCTACACCTGCGATACGTGGCACTGGCTTCTCCTGTCATCCCGGGGTTATCCGGTCAGTGCGCTGCGGTCGAGTTCACCTCGATGCAGCCGGTCATTATCTGTTCAAACGCGATTAAAGAGTGTTTCAACTGAGCTCAAATGAGTCTCAGCCCTGACGCTGCTTAAAACGCGGGTTCTTCTTGTTGATTACAAAGACTTTGCCTTTACGGCGAACAATCTGGCAATCTTTCGAGCGACGCTTGACGCTTGATGATACTTTCATCTTAACCTCCTTCGCCGCTCATGCAGCGAAGCATCTGAAACCGGGAAAATCCCGATTAGTTCCGTTCTTTCACACATCCGAGACCCAGCCTGTGGGCAAAATCACGGGTCACGATATTAGGCCTACCAACCCGGCGTGTCATCCGCCGAATCCCAAGAGCCTTTCAAAAGAGTCCCCAATCGTCAGATTGGTCGAGAAACTCTCAAATTCTGAGCCCAAACAGGACCCAACTTTCCATCAAGAGCGTGATCGCCCTTCACCAGCATCGGAATCTCCAAGGAATCCGTCATAGTTCCGCATCAGCAGATTAGCCTCGACACGCTGGAGGAAGTCCAACGCCACCGACACCACAATGAGCAATCCTGTTCCGCCGAGGAACTGAGAAACTACAAAATCAACTTTGAGTTGAGTATTCACAACCATCGGGAGTACCGCGATGATCGCAAGGAATGCTGCCCCTACAAAGGTAATCCGTTCCATTACAGCTTCGAGATACTCAGCCGTCCGTGGCCCAGGACGGAGCCCTGGAATAAACGACCCATGATCACGAAGTTGCTTGGACATCTCTTCAGGATTGAACTGGACGGTAATCCAGAAGTAGCTGAAGAAATACACCATCAAAATGTAGAGGAATACATACGGGTAGGCACCCATCTGGAAGCTATTGCTCAACCACTGGACTAGGTTCGGCCACCATCCCGTCGCATTTGCATTCTGCGCCTGATCAGTCAGTGCACTAAACACTACCGACGGAAAGATCATAAGTGAAGAGGCAAAGATGATCGGCATCACGCCGCCATGGTTGACCTTCAGTGGGAGATAACTTTTCTGACCACCAAATGTGCGGCTCCCTCGTGTGTGCTTGGCTTGTTGCACAGGGATTCGTCGCTGGGCAACAGTGAGCAGCACCGAACCGGCGACCACCAAGATAAAGCCAAAGACCAAGAGGATCAACCCCATCCAGCCCATCTTGTTCGGGTCGGCAGCATCAAAGTTGCCAATCACACTCATCACCGCGCCAGGCATCCCGGTCAGAATGCCAGCCATGATGATCAATGAAACGCCATTGCCAATACCAAAGCGGTCAACCTGCTCGCCAAGCCACATAAGAAATACGGTGCCCGCGGTCAATGCAGTGATGCCCATAACCCACCAAAGTGGATTGTTGGCCCATTGTTCATATACCAAACCTGAACGAGTGATATAGGTCAACCATCCTACAGATTGAACAAGACACAAACCGACGGTCGCGTAGCGAGTCCATTCCTGAATCTTCGCGTAGCCGGTTGGCCCTTCATCTTTGAGTTTTTTGAGTTGCGGGGAAACCGATTGGAATAGCTGGAAGATAATCGAAGCTGTAATGTAAGGCATAATCCCGAGACCAAAGATCGTGGATTGACCGAACGAACCACCAGAGAAAATGGCAACATACTGCGAGAGCCGACCTGCAGCTGAACCTGATGCCGCCTGTTGTTCAAAGAACGAAGTTAGGGCACCCTGATCAACACCAGGCACTGGGATCCAGAACCCGATCCGATAAACGGCGAGCATCCCAATCGTGAACAGAATCTTGTTCCGCAACTCAGGGATCCGAAACACATTAATGATGGTCTGAATGAGCATGTATCGTAAACTCCGTATGGCTCAGATCACCGCTCGTATGAACAGTCATGTAACAATCAAAGACGGGGCCGATCATCCGTGACCGGGGATGGTATTCCCATCGTTCAGCGGTTGATCGACCCCGGCGTATAAATCAGCCCTCTTGCCCTCAAACGGGCTGAGGATTATTTCTTGGCCTTGAGAACCTCGCCGCGAGCGAATGCTTCGTCACGCTTGCGATGCCATTCTTGCTTCTTGAGCTTCTTAGTGAGGTTCTTAGGTGTCTGGTCGTCCGAGTTTCGGTCGACACCACGGACACGGTCACGGCGGGTGCCGGTCTCGTTAACCTTCCCACCGGCATCTTCGATCAGCTTTCGGGCTGGACCTGTGACGCGGTTGGCGGTGACATCAAACTTCACCTTGAGCGAATCAACACCTTCTGGGAGATCGCCGAGGATCTTGAGGACGCGTGACTCGTCACGGACCAAACCAGCCTTGATGAGTGACTTCTGATCAATGACGCCGCCGGACTTAAAGTCCTTGTGCTCAATGATCGCGGCCAAGTTCACGATCCAGAAGTTGATCGTAAAGTTCGCGTTGGTAAAGCCGAACTTCGGCATGCGACGGAAGAATGGCATCTGGCCACCCTCAAACTGGGCGAGTCTTGAGTTGCCTCGGCGTGAGCCGGCACCCTTATGACCACGACCAGAGGTCTTGCCATTGCCCGAACCGACACCACGGCCGATACGCTTGCGTTGTTTGTACTTGCCCGCCAGTGCGGTAACTTCGTGGATCATCATGACCGGTTACTCCCGGAGATCGTGTGGTAGCACGATCGGTTAAATCTTGTGTGATTAGCTTGCGTTCTCTGAACCTGATTCTTTGGGTGCATCTGCTGCCGGTGCTGGGGCGTCTGGGGCTGCTGCCGCCGGGGCACCTTGAGGTGCTCCACGATCGCCGCCAGGACCTCCGCGTCCGCCGCCTTGACCACCACGACCGCCTCGTCCCCCACCTCCGCCGCGACCGCCGCGTCCGCCACGACCACGGTCTTGACCGATGGTGTTGACAGGTGCGGCCATTTTGTCGCCTTCGGACTGGACAGGCATGAAGCGTTGGCCTCGTTTGATGCGTTCTTCGATGTCGGATGTCTCGATTTCAACACCACGCAGCTCCGCGATGTCCTCGCGGGTGCGGAGCTGAGCCAAGCCATCGAATACGGCGCGGACCATGTTGATCTTGGAGTTTGATCCGGTTGATTTGGTCAGGCAATCGGTGATGCCGGCCATTTCGAGTACCGCACGGACAGTGCCGCCTGCAACAACACCGGTACCGGGAGATGCAGGGACCAGGATCACACGGCTTGCACAGGCGCGACCAATGGTCTCGTGCGGCAAGGTGGAGCCGGTCATTGGGAACTGGACCATGTTGAGTCGGGCGTGCTTCTCAGCTTTTTCGATTGCTGTTGGCACTTCAGGGCTTTTGGCATAGCCATAGCCGATCTTGCCTTTGCGATCACCGCAGACAACGAGTGCGCCGAAGCTGAAGCGTCGTCCACCCTTGACTGTCGCGGCTGTCCGGAAGATCCCGACGGTATGCGACTCGATTGATTTTGATTCGTCAAGCATTTCTGCCATTGTGGTATCTCTTTCGTTCAGAACTTCAGACCGCTCTCACGAGCAGCGTCTGCGAAGGCTTTAACTCGACCATGAAACTTGAAGCCGCCACGATCAAAGACCACGGCGTCAACACCTGCTTTTTGTGCCCGCTCAGCGAGTACCGCACCGACCGCTTTGGCCGATGCAACATTCCCAGCGGATCCCTCAATCTTGACACCCTTGTCCATGCTTGATGCACTGGCCAAGGTTACCCCAGCCATGTCGTCGATAACCTGGGCGTAAATGTGATTGAGCGAGCGATAGATCGCCAAACGGGGCCGCTCTGGGGTACCAATGACCCGTTTACGGATACCGATCGTGCGTCGTTTGCGTCGGACTACTTTTGCTTTATCTTTATTCATTGCTCAAACCTCACGATCGCTCATTGCGATCAGTTGCGATCGTTTCGATTAGTTACCGAATGCCTTACCCTGTTTGCGTGTGATGACCTCATCGAGGTACTTGATTCCCTTGCCGTTGTATGGCTCAGGTTTCCGTTTGGCACGCATCGATGCTGCAAAGTGCCCCACTGCTTGTTTATCAGCGCCGGTCACAGTAACAAGTTGCTTCTCAGCAGTGACGGTCAAACCAGCCGGGATTGTCATTTCAATGATGTTGGCAAAGCCAATCTTGAGTGACAGCGTGTTGCCGCTTACATTACCTGTCCAACCCACACCGACAATATTGAGCTTCTTCTCGTAGCCCTTGGTCACACCTACGACCATGTTGTCGATGAGTGAACGCGTCGTGCCCCAGTACGCCCGGTTAGCACGGCTATCAGCAATCAACTCATCAGAGACGGTCACATTGATAACCTTACCACCCTCGTCATGTGATACTTCAACCTCTGAACGGAACTCAAAGTCCAACGACCCCTTAGGGCCCTCGATCGAGATGTTCTGTCCGGTGATGTTCACCTTGACCCCGGCGGGGACTTGAACTGGTTTTTTACCGAGCCTTGACATTATTCTTCCTTTCGAGCTGTCGTCGTCATCCGGTTATTTCTTGGAACCGGGGAGTCCAGCTGTACTATCTATATCGTCTTGAGTCAACTATTCAATATTCAAATCAGCAAACTACGCAAAGCAGTTCGCCACCAACATTTTTTTCGCGGCAAACACGATCCGAGAGGACCCCGCTGCTTGTCGAAACGATTGTGATGCCAAGACCCTGCATTGGAGCGGGGATCTTATCAGTCGGGCGATACACGCGGCAGCCTGGCTTGCTCATCCGTTTAATCTCATGGATCAGTACCTCGCCGCGGGGGCCATACTTGAGATCGATGTGGATGGTGCCCTGCTTGTTGTCCGAAACAACTTCGTAGTCATTAATGTAGCCTTCGGTTTTCAAAACACCGGCAACACCCTGACATACTTTGTTGTTCAGGCACACCACACTCTTGGCACGGTTTCGTGTCGCGTTGCGGATTCGGGTCAACATGTCTGCGACTGGATCACTGATCGTCATCGTATTCTACCTTTACTTCCATTGCTCATGATGCCTCGGCACCATCGCAGTAGTTCTTTCGTATGCCCAATACAGGCTATTTCTTACCAACTGGCCTTACGCATTCCTGGGATCTTGCCTTCAAGAGCAAGCTTGCGGAGCATGATGCGGGAGATGCGGAACTTGCGGTATACGCCCCGGGCACGCCCGGTAAGTTCGCACCGACGCACATGGCGTGTTGGGTACTTTGGAGTCCGGTTACTTTTGGCGATTTGACATTTACGAGCCATTGGTTAGATCCTCTCTCACTTCTTCTTTTCTTCTGGCTTCTGGAACGGCATCCCGAGCTCGGCGAGCACGAATCGGCTCAGCTTGGGATCCGATTTGCTGAAGGAGAAGTTGATGTTCATGCCATGTGTAAAGTTCTGTTCGGCCATGTTGATCTCGGGGAATACACCCTGCTCAGTCAGGCCCATCGAGTAACTTCCTTGACGGTCAAATGATTTATCATTCAATCCACGGAAATCCTTGACACGAGGCGCTGCAATGTTGATCAACCGATCAAGGAAATGCCACATATGATCGCGACGGAGCGTGACCTTAAATGCAGTCTCGTATCCTTCACGAACCTTAAAGTTCGAAACAGATTTCTTCGCTGCGATCTTCATAGGCTTCTGACCGGTGATGGTCGTCAGCGTGTGGAGCACAGATTCACGCACATTGTTCGGGACCTTGGTGCCATCGAGATGCCGGCCGATATTCACATTGAGTGTGATTTTCTCGAGTTTGGGCATCGCCATGTTGTTCTTAATCCCGAACTCTTCGGTCACTTTAGAACGCACGGTGTCATTGAACATCGACTGGAGCCTTGGCGCATTTGGCTGGGCTGCCGCGTCGAGTGTTTCTTGATCAAATTTTTTCTTCGCCATGACTTATCCGCCATTTGATTCCCTGGACAATCCAGGGAAGCTGTGTGTATTGGTTACGACTTTGGCCCGCTGACCTGTCCGAGTGACTTACCGCCACGAACCGCTACGCGATTCTTCGAACCATCTTTTTGGGTCTCAAACCGGACGCGGGTGGCCTTGCCATCTACTACCGGGCTGACATTTGAAATATGCATCGGCATCTCTTTGGACACGATCCCGCCCTTTGGGCTGGCCTGTGTCGGACGGACATGCCGAACCTTAACATTAACACCCTTGACGAGGACCTTGTCGGACTTGACGAGAATCTCGAGGATCTCGCCGGTCTGTCCTTTATGGTCGCCCGAGGTGACTATTACCTGATCGCCTTTGCGTACATGTCTTGGCATCACACCACCTCCGGAGCAAGAGAGACAATTTTCATATAGTTGCGTTCGCGAAGCTCGCGGGCGACAGGGCCAAAGATGCGTGTGCCCTTTGGGTTGCCATCGTCGTTGATGAGGACGACCGCGGTCGAATCAAACTTCACATATGAGCCATCTTTACGGCGTGTTGACTTAGCGGTCCGAACAAGGACAGCCTTGTACTTCTCACCGGTCTTGACTTCAGAACCTGGCAATGCCTTTTTGACACTGATCAGAACCTTATCGCCGACATACGCCTGCTTACGGGTTTGCCCGTCGCGACGAGTCGATCCGCCGTATACACGGATAACATAGGCGATCTTGGCGCCGGAGTTATCCGCTACTACACATCTGGATTCTTGCTGGAGCATGTCGCCCTGCCTTCATTCCTAACCGTGGCGTACTGCCATCGGGGTGTTGCTGTCAAATGCTGCGTTTCTCGATAATCTTCGAGAGTGTCCAGCTTTTAGTCTTCGAAATCGGGCTACATTGCACAATCTCGACCACATCGCCTTTATGCGATTCATTGTTTTCATCATGAACATGCAGCACTGTGCGCTTGCTCACAAACTTGCCATACTTTGGGTGTGGGACCTTGTAACGGATCGCGACCTTGCGGGACTTATCCCGGCCGTCGGTTTCCACTACGCCAATCTTTGCACCTTTGACTTGGGTATCGCTCATGGTCATCCTCAGGAATCTGTGTTGTTCCGCGCGGTTTGTTCGGTCAGGAGCCGGGCGATGTCCCGGCGGGTCTTCCCGAACTGCGTGGTGTCTTCTATCTTCTCGGTCACACTCTTGCTCTTCATAGCCAGCAGCGAACTACGCAGCCGGGTGAGCTCAACAGTGATCTCTTCATCTTTTAACGCTCGTACTTCTGCACCAATCATCATAAAGCCCCTTATGCCTCGATCCGGCGGTGGACCATCCGGCACTTGACCGGCATTTTCATTGCGACCCGGAAGAACGCCCCGCGTGCGCGGACCTCGCTCACACCGGCCAACTCGTACAGAATCGTGCCAGGTTTGACCCGTGCGGCCCAGTAATCGACATCCGCCTTGCCCTTACCCATGCGGGTTTCGAGCGGCTTCTTGGAAATCGGCTTGTCGGGGAACACACGGATGAACAGCTTGCCCTCACGCTTGAGGAAGTGCTGACATGTCACACGCCCGGCTTCTATACAGTTACTCTTGAGCCAGCAGCCCTCGAGTGCCTGAAGACCGAACTCACCGAATGCCACATAGTTGCCCTTGGTCGCTTTGCGATCACGGCCTCTACGGAACTCTTTGCGGTGCTTGACACGCTTTGGTATTTTATAAGGAGGCATATCCTAATCCTTCTTTCAAATAAACCGCTTCTTTAGCGACGACCGCGTGCACGGGCGCGAGCACCGGCAGCGTTTGATTGATTTTCTTCCTCGGCAGTCGTGTACAGACCCTTGTAGATCCATACCTTCACACCAAGAACACCGTATGTCGTATGGCTCTCAGAGAACCCATAGTTGATATTGGCCTGGAGCGTTGACAATGGCAACGAACCCAAACGAACATCCAAACGACGACTCATCTCAGCACCACCCAGGCGGCCCGAAACTTGAATCTTCACACCCTGAGCACCGGCGGCCATCACAGCCTCGGCACGCATCTTAAGAACGCGTCGGAAACCCATACGCTTCTTGAGTTGTTCAGCAATGCCGTCACCGACAAGCTGTGCGTCAAGGTCAGGCTCACGGATCTCGACGACCGTGATCGCAACCTTGCGGCCCGTCATGTAGCGGAGCTCTTCGGTCATCCGGTCGATCTCTGATCCCTTAGGACCGATCACGATGCCGGGACGCGCGGTCCGAACGATGATTTTGAGCTCTTCACGGGTACGCTCGATATGAATGTCTGAAACCGACGCGCTCGGCGGGGTCTTATTGAGACGCTTATCGAGGTAGATCCGAATCTTCTCATCTTCGACGAGCAGTTCGCCATAGAGAGCTTTCGGAGCGTACCAGCGTGAGCGGTGAGCTTCGGTGATCCCGAGTCTAAGTCCGAATGGATGGCTTTTCTGACCCATTAGCTACGCTCCTGAACTGACACAGTAATGTGGCTTGTGCGTTTGAGGATTGGATGTGCCCGACCACGATCCTTCGGACGGAACCGTTTGATGTGAGTCGAACGATCGACCGTTGCTTCACATACAAACAACTCAGACATATCTGCACCGAGTTGCTCGGCATCCGATGATGCGGCCATAAGTGCCTTGCCGATGTTGACCGAAGCACGCTTGGTCGAGAATGCCAGCATCTGAGTTGCTTCTTCGAGGTTCTTGCCGCGGATCATGTCCACTACAAGCTTGGCCTTCTTCTGACTACCGCGATGATTGCGGACCTGCGAAGTGAACTTCGATATATCTTTGGGCAAACACCCAACGGCTGTTGCGAGCGCTTCGATGTCAACCTTGCGGCAGCGTGGTTGATCACGACCGGCCATCCAGTTCTTGACAGCGGAAGTTGCCGCCTTATCGTTGCGATCTTCACGGGTCACAGCGGCAGTAAGCTGTTCAACGCTCACACCAACCTGTTCCGCTCGTTTATTTAGTTCGTTTGATCTAAGTTTCATAGATTAATCCCTGGTTCACCGCGTTAGCGGGACTTGAGGCCTTCCTTCTTGTTCGTGTGTCCACGGAAGGTACGGGTATTTGCGAACTCGCCAAGCTTATGACCAACCATATCTTCGGTGATGAACACCTCAGGGAAGGCTCGCCCGTTATGAATCTGGAAAGTGTGCCCGATGAACTCGGGAACCACCGTGCATGCACGGGCCCAGGTCTTGATTGGCTTCTTAGCACCGGATGCCGCCATCTTCTCTACCTTGAGGAAGAGCTTCTCGTCGACATATGGGCCTTTTTTAAGACTTCTAGACATAGTCAGTTCCTCTCGGGCTTACTTAAGCTGCCCGTAGCGTTTGCTCTTGCGACGACGGATGATGAGATCCTGTGATGGCTTCTTACGATTACGAGTACCGCCACCCTTTGAAAGAGTACCGGACTTACTCATAGGAGCACGACCACCCTTACTCCGACCGTCACCACCACCAAGGGGGTGAGCGTGGTGCGACATCGCCACACCACGGGTCTTAGGACGACGCCCGAGGTGACGGGAAAGACCCGCCTTGCCCAGCCGACGCTGCTGATGATCAGAGTTGCCGACATTCCCAATCGTTGCTCGGCACTCGACTGTGACACGACGGGTCTCGCCAGATGGCATCACCAATGTCGCGTACTTGTCATCTTTATTGGTCAAACGGGCGTACATCCCAGCACTACGGCAAAGCTTGCCGCCACCGCCAGCACGAAGCTCCACACAGTGGACATTCATGCCAGATGGAACATGCTTGAGCTGCATACAAGCACCGACAGTTGGCTCGATTGCCTCGCCGGTCGCACTCTCAACAGTGTCACCATCGGTGAGCCCGTTAGGAGCAAGAATGTATCGCTTAACACCATCGGCGTACTCAATCAATGCGATGTGGCATGAACGGTTTGGATCGTACTCGATTCCCAAAACTGTGCCGACAATCCCATCACGGTCACGACGAACGAAGTCGATCTGGCGGTACATGCGCTTGGCACCCCCACCACGACCACGAACAGTGATCTTGCCATGGTGGTTGCGACCACCCTTTTTATTCAGCGGCTTAAGCAAGCTCTTTTCAGGCTTCTTCTTGGTAAGCGCTTCATTCATGTTGACCGAAGCGTTACGCCGGCCAGCACTGGTTGGTTTATAGATTCGAATAGCCATAATGCAGGGTTCCTTTCACGCCTCAAACTCAGAAGAGTTCGATGGCGTCTCCTTCAGCAATCCGGACCATAGCACGCTTCCAAGACGATTCAGCAACGCTGCCGTACTTGAAGCGACGAGCCCCGCCCTTGCGGACCTGGGTATTGATCTTCACGACCTTGACACCATACGCCGACTCAACGGCCGCTTTGATGTCATCCTTGGTTGCCCGACGGTCAACCTCGAAGGCATAGACATTCGCTTCTTCCATGCTCTGGGTGGTTTTCTCGGTCAACAAAGGCTTACGAAGGATGTAGTGAGCTTCAAGCATTACGCCACCTCTTCATTCTTAATGATCTTGCCAGTCTGAGAGCTTGGCCCATTGAGCCACGCTTCAAGATCAGCCTTGTCGATCACCAAATAACGGTTGTTGAGCATTTCGAATGTATTGAGCTGGTCAGCCTTGCACATTGCGACGCCCTCGATATTGCGAGCACTCATGCGAGCGTTCTTGCTCTTCTCAGCATCAGCCGAGAGAGCGAGCAGGGCTGACTTATCGATGCCGATATCACTCAAGAACTTGATAAAGTCCTTGGTGCGAGGGGCGTCGAAATGCAACCCATCAATAATCTTGACTTCGTTGTCAATAAGTTTGGCAAGCAATGTATTGCGATTAGCCTTGCGGCGCATCTTGATCGGCATGGACTTGTGAAAGTCCTCGCGGGTCCGACGCTTGGCTTTGGCATGACCACCACCACGGAAGATCGGAGCCTTCTTGTCGCCGTGACGAGCGTTGCCCGTACCTTTTTGCTTATAGAGTTTCTTGCCTGTCAAAGCACCCATTGCGCGGGTTTTGGAGCGTGCGGAACCTTGACGCCTGTTGGCGTGGTACATCACAAACGCTTGCTTGATCAGATCAACATTTACTGTTTCGCCGAGTGCGATCTCGTCAATTGACATTTTGCCAGCTGACTTTCCACTCATTGTATAGACAGGGACATCCATCGTCTTTACCTCGTCGAACGCCTTTGTTCAGCCCTCCGATTCCGATCGGAGTGCCCACATGCCTCACCAGTACCTTGGATATTGCTTTCGCCACTTCAATGAAGCGTCCATTGTTCTGATTCGACTCGGCATTGCATCCCAGCGTTGAGTGCTGGGGTTCAATGACTCGTTTTTCCTCGGCAGTTTCGTCCAAAGGGCGACTTACCGAACCATTACCGAGAATCTAGTGATCCTCGATGGGGAGGGGATTATTGACCCCCTCGCATTCAAAATCAAGCCTTCGCGGCCTTTGATTTGTACAATCTTGTTGCCGGACGTACTTCGACCCAGCCCTTGTTGGCACCTGGAACCGGCCCCTTGACCAGTAGAAGGCCGTTTTCAGCGTCAACACGGATCACATCGAGTGATCGAACAGTGATCTGTTTATTGCCGTGCTGGCCAGACATTTTCTTGCCTTTTTTGATCCCACCAGTTCCACCAGCGTTATTGGCGTGGCCACCGATCGAACCGGGCGACCGGTGCTTGCGTTCAACACCGTGAGAAGCCAGCTGGCCCTTGAAGCCCCACCGCTTCATGCCGCCCTGGAACCCCTTACCCTTCGACACCCCAATGACATCAACATACTTAATGTCGTTGAATGCAGATACATCAAACTGTTGACCGATCTCGTATTCGCCTTCTTTGCCGTCTTCAAGACGCGTCTCGTTGTGGATCCGCTGAGGAGCAACCCCAGCTTTAGCATCATGACCAATCAAAGGCATGGTCGAGTTGCGGGCCTGGATGTCACCGGTACCGAGCTGGACAGCGCTGTAGCCATCAACTTCTGGTGTACGGACCTGGGTCACAGTGTGTGCATCGATCTTAATGATCGTTACAGGCTCAGATACGCCGGCTTCGTTGTAAACACGGGTCATGCCGAGTTTTTGGCCGACGAGGTGGAGACTTTTACTTGGGTGGGTCATTTCGTTTTCCTTCATTTCCGCAATCGGGCGGAAACCGCTTCGTGTCATTCGACAGGGGAAGTCTTGTTAAATGCTCTAAATACAGTCTAAAACAAACACAGGCCCGCACGGAGCGGGCCTGAAATAGTTATGCCTTGATCTTCACAAAGACGCCCGCAGGGACGACGAGGCGGTTGAGTGCTTCGACTGTGCGTGCGTTTGGTTCGTGGATATCGATGATGCGCTTGTGTGTGCGAATCTCGAACTGCTCGCGTGACTTTTTGTCAACAAACGGGCCACGCAGAACGGTGTATCGTTCGATGCGTGTCGGTAGTGGTACGGGACCTTTCACCTTTGCATTGGTCCGCTTCGCGTGATCTACGATCTCGCGTGCCGATGCATCAAGGGCGATATGGTCGTATGCTTCCATCCGAATTCTGATTCGTCCATTGCTCATGCTGATCAAACCTCATCGTTGAGAGGAACCAATAGTTGGCCCCGGTCATTCTTTGCACACCGATTTAACCAAATCGGGGCCCGTATCTTCACTTATTTCAGATCGGGGCTGGATATCAGCCTCGGTCTGCCGATCGGCTACGCCAAGCGGGACGAGAAGCATAGCCCACCACCCCGCCCGGTCAACCTCCATCACCCCTCTTGCTGTGAATACTTCCCAACACCAGAACCAACAATTGCGTACACTCAACAAGACCCCCTCCAGAGACCCATAATGACACGATCCACAAACCCCCTCATGTTCGTCCTGCTCGCTCTCTCAGCCACTATGAGCTTTGCCCAGACGAAGCACACTACACCGGCCGTCGCCCCCTCCACAAACCTAACCGAGCTGGAGATTGACCCGATCTCGCTCGATTCTATTGGCCTCACAATCAACCTTCCCAAGGATGCCCAAGCCGAAACTGTCCGGGTTGGCAAGTCCACGAGTACCGGAATATCGCTCCCCGGGGGGCTGGGCACCATCATAATCAATGAACAGCGGACGAATGACACCAACCTCACCTCCACTGCAGCCGCCATTAGCATCCGCGATAAGCTCATGAATACTCCAGGCGCCATGATGATCGACGAGCAGCACGATCTCCGTGTTGGAATTTGGACAGGTCATCGTTTCTACATTCGCTCGCCCAGTAAGGGCCGTGCCGGGATCAACACCTACAGAGGAGTGACCATCTTTGGGCATAAACCCAACACATTCCTGATCTTCGACTTCACTCTTTCGGGATCAGAATCGCAGTTTAATCACGCTCGCGTGCTCTATGAAACATCAATTGCGACCATGAATCTGCAAGAAATGACCACCCAAAAACTCAAAAGAGCGGCAGGATTCAGCTCGACCAATGCACTCCTCGATCAAATTACCCTCGATGACTACGCCGAGGTTCTCACCGGCAAAAACAATGAGCGATGGGAACGCCTCTACACCCCCACCAACTCCGGCGACGAAATGGATGCCACCGAGCACGGATACCGGCGTGTTAAATCATGGTCAGGATACAAGGGCGAACTGGGAACCAAAGACAAATCCAAATGGAGCACCGAAGATCGGAAACTGGGCTATCTCCTTCAAATCGATTCGATGGCTATGGACTCGGGACTTCGCATCGACTCCAGAGCCCTCTTCTATATGTCGATTGATGGCCTAGAAGAAACCTGGACGATCCGGATGACCCTAAAAAGCGATGGCAACTCATCGATCGACGAACAATCCTACAGCAAAGATTCCGTGATCACCGGCGCCCGGAAGGGCGGCAAGCTCGTCATTACCACAGTCGAAGGGAACAATACACCTACCGTAATCAGCCCGTTCATACCTGAAAATGGGTATATCACACAGGTACAGTCCTACCTGATGGGCGCACTCATCGCTCACAAACAACTCCAGGGCGACTTCGCTTCCTACTCATACAACCCAGTCACAAACTCGGTTACGATCAGGTGGGATATCTCCGAACAACCAGCAAGTTCCCCGGGACTCTGGAGCGTGACCTCCAAAAACGCGCCCGATTCACCTCCCACCACAACCCACTTCGATGCCCATGGCGATCTCATGCGTGTCCGACTCACCAATGGCCGTATATGGGAACCAATCGAGCTCGAACGCCTGCTCTCGCTCTGGAAACGCAAGGGCTTGCCCATTTAACAAACGATCCCAGTCACCGCCCAATAAGTGCATCCATATCTCTCTAGATCTGGTATGATTATGAACTGACCGTCATCCGGCACAGCCCCGGGCGTCGTGGCGATCAACACTCATAGACAACTCAGGAGAAGTGTTCATGCACCTCAGATCACATCGTTACACCACCACCGCAATGACCACACTCGCCGGGCTCGCCCTAGCTATAGGCGGATGCGAAACAACCAACACCAGATCCACGAACTCTGCCAACGATCATTACGCCATGGTCGATGGGGAACGCGTCGATGTCCCAAATATCCAAATGGGCGATTCCAGAACTATCAACGCAATCATCAGCCAGGGCAGAGATCACTCTGAAGTCATGGACATCCTCCGCGTATACGCCGTCGATCATGGTCCGCGCCTCACCGGATCGTCAAATCTCGAAGCCGCCCAGCGATGGGCCCGCGACCAACTCGCCGATTGGGGCCTCTCGAACGCTGTCCTCCACGAGTACGACACAATCGCCACCCGCTTCGACCGCGGCCCAAGCTCCGGCAAAGTCATCCGCGTCTCGGGTGATCCCGATACAGACAGCAAAGAAATGCGTTCCATCGAGTTCTCCACACTCTCATGGTCCCCAGGCACCGACGGCCCAGTCAGCGGGCAAGTCGCCTTCTTGCCAACCTCCATGTCAGAGTACGAATCAATGCAAGGCAGCTACGAAGGTGCCTGGATCATGCTCGACCCAAACTACGGCGGTAAAGGCGGCATCCGCTCAACCGGATACATGATGCGCGACCGCATGGACCAACGCCACGAACTCCGCCAAGGCACAGAAACATCCGAGCCCGTTGATACACAAGTTGTCGCCGGTGTCGAATGGAAGGGCAGCTTCGACTACAACGGATCAAAGATCCCCGCGGTACTCGTCATCGACGAAACAGACGATGGCATCAACGGCCACATGTCTATCGACGGCTTCGCTGAAGGCCCAATCACCGATGCAACCAGAGACGGCGGCACCATCAACTTCAAATGGACCCATTCGATGGGCACCTCGGATATCAGCATCACCTTCGATGGCGACATTGCATTTGGCGAATCCGTAGCGTCCTCGGGCAACGCATACGCAGTCGAGTTTAAGCGTGGCGATTCCAAAGCCATCACCGAAGAAGAGCTTGCCAAGCAAGACGAGATCGACGCCCTCGCCGCGGTCCTCGCCGAAAACCCTGCCGGATTCGTATCGAGTTCTAAGGACGAACGCGTCTGGACAACATCAGCAAACGACTGGAGCAAACGCGAGATCAGCGATTACCCAGTTGACGCCGAGGTCAATATCCGCCAGAGCGACTACGACTTCATCACCGCCCGCCTCAGCGAGGGGCTCAACATCGAAGTCGAGTTCGACCTCGATCACAAACTCACCGCCGGCCCGATCCCAACATACAATGTCATCGCCGAGATCCCGGGCTCCGAGTTCCCAGACGAAGTCATCATCATCTCGGCCCACATCGATTCATGGGACGGCCCTGGGTCATTGGGAACCGTTGACAACGGCACCGGATCAGCAGTCGTCACCGAAGCGGCACGCATCCTGATGGAATCAGGCGCAAGACCCAAACGCACCATCCGCATCGCCCTCTGGGGCGGCGAAGAGCAGGGCCTGCTCGGTTCAAAGGGCTATGTAAACTCATTGTCCGAAGAAGAACTGTCCAAAATCTCGGCCGCGTTCGTTGACGACGGCGGCACCAACTACCAGGGCGGGATCCCCGCCGCGGACTTCATGGTTGATTACCTCGCCGCAGCAAGCTCGGCAACCAACGGCATGTTCTTCTCACAAACCGATTACGACGCCGCGATGCACGACGATGATCCGGACAACGACGAGCACGCCGGGCATCTCGATGTCAACATCCGCCCCACCGGCGGAAAGATCGAAACCCATGGCGGCTCGGACCACGCGTCCTTCAACCGCAAGGGTGTCCCCGGGTTCTTCTGGGACGAGACAGGCAGAGCAAACTACCGCCACGCCTGGCACACACAAAACGACACCTTCGATCAAGCGATTGAAGAGTACCTGATCCAGTCGGCGACCAACATGGCCCTCGTCGCCTACAACCTCGCCAATGCCCCCACCCTGCTCCCGCGTGACGGCGAGGTCTACTCAGATGAAGCGAGCATCCAGCGGAATCTCGAACCCATCGGATCCATCCACGACCACAGCCACGATTGATTCGTGACAACCATTTGAACTCCCAACGGGGATCGGCACTGGTCGATCCCCGTTTTTGTGCGCCATTTCCTCGACAGATCCAGCCGATTCACCCCAAGCACGAACAAACGCCGATACAATGGGCACCATGAGCACCGAACGCCTCATTTCGTCGTCCCCGGCTTCAGAGATCGAAGACCAGACCAACTGGGCCTTGCGTCCGCAATCACTCGACGAATACATCGGGCAAGCCGAGCTCGTCGAGCGGGTATTGATCGCGGTCCAAGCCGTCCAAGCACGACAAGAAGCCAAAGAGGAAGGCGAACCCCGCGAGCACCTCGAGCATGTCCTCCTCCACGGCCCCCCCGGGCTCGGCAAAACCACACTCGCCCATGTCATCGCAACAGAACTCGGAACCAATCTTCATGTGACCTCGGGACCTGCTCTTGCAAGAGGGACCGATCTGGTCGCAGCGCTGACCCGGCTCGGTCCGGGCGATGTGCTGTTCATCGACGAGATCCACCGCCTGCCCATCGCGGTCGAAGAGTTCATCTATCCGGCGATGGAAGATTTCAGAATTGATGTCTGCCTCGACACCGGGCTCAACGCACGGACCGTACAAATCAAATGCGCTCCGTTTACGCTCCTTGGCGCGACCACCCGCGCGGGACTCTTGTCCTCGCCGCTCCGCTCACGCTTCGGGCTCGTGCATCACCTCAAATACTACAGCGACGACGACCTGATGCACATCGTCCGCCGGTCATCGGGTTTGCTCGAGATGAACACGCCCGCCGACGACGCACTAAACACAATCGCCTCAAGATCCCGAGGCACACCCCGCATCGCCAACAGACTGCTCCGCAGAATCCGAGACTACGCCCAGGTCCGTCACGACGGCGAAATAAATACCCAGATCGTCAACGACGCCCTCGCCCTCGAAGGCATCGACCAACTCGGACTCGATGAACTCGACCGTGCGTATCTCAGCACCATCTACAATATATTCAACGGCGGTCCCGCGGGGCTCGAAGCGATCAGCGCAACGATGAACGAGGATTCAGGGACTCTTGAGGATGTGGTTGAGCCGTATTTACTGCAGATCGGCTTCCTCGCCCGCACGAAGCGTGGGCGTCAGATCACCGCGCTCGGGTGCCAGCACCTCGGGCTCAAACCGATCCACACGGACCAGACCCAGTCTATTTTTTGAACGCACCCTTGAGTTCATCTTCCGCCTCAGGCGTCAGATAGAGGATGCAGCCATCATTAGGTGAAATCGTCAACTTGCCCTGCATGAGTGAAGCCGCGACTTCAACAGGGACGGACATCATCGATGAGCCGCAAATATATTCGTGGCGTTTGCGATCTTCGATCTCAAGCGGTGCCATCGCATCTTCGCCACGCATCGTAAGTAGCTCAGAATAAATCGCCATCGCGTCCTTGGGCACTTCAGTCACGAGAGTTTCACGCTGTGCATTGAGCTCGGCGAGTTTGTCGGCGATCTCATCGGACCGCTCCTGACGCTGCTCTTCAGCAACGCCACGGATTTTTTCTTTTTCAGCTACGCTCGAAGCAACCACTTCAAGTTTGGAAGCCAAGGCCTCGATCTGCTCAAGAAACCCGATCGCCTGGTCGTCGTGCGTTGAGCGGATCTCTTTAAGGTTGTTCACCTCACTGAGGAACGCCTTGTACTCTTTATTGGTCGCAGCGTTGTTCATCTTCTCACGCAGCTCGTCGATATGCACCTCAATGCGTTTACTCTCGCCCTCGGCATTAGCCTCGCTGGCGCGGAGTTGACGGAGTTGGGTGTCGATAGAGTCTTTTTCGGTTCCGAGTACCGCAAGCTGACGGGTCTGCTCGGCGAGGAAGCGTTCAGCCCCTTCAAGCCGGGATTGCAGGCCCTGGATTTGCTGGTCAACACGGAAGACAGAGAGCAACTTAGCGGTCACGGACATGCAACTCTCCTGAGCCTTGGTCGTCGTAGTGGTCATGCCTGTAGTTTAGCCACCGAGCATGCCCAAATCAGCACCCGATTCGGACAGATCCATCACGATGCGGATCGCCCAGTACGCAAATGGCGCCACAAGCACCGGCGAATCGATCAGATCAAGCACGCCCCCGAACCCAGGAACACTTGTCCCCGCGTCCTTGATCCCGGCATCACGCTTGAACAAACTGGCCGTCAAATCCCCTGCTTGACCAATCACCCCGAACACCACACCGAGAAGAACACCCCACCAAGGGTTGTAGTTTTCATAGCCCGTCTCACCAAGCAGCCAGAATCCAAGCCCCCCCACCGCACCAGCCGTCACCATTCCGCCGATCAAACCCTCCCAGGTTTTCTTTGGTGAAAGCCATTCGATGAGCTTGGTTTTTCCGATCGCCGTCCCAGTAAAAAATGCCCCAATATCGCAAGACTTGACGCAAGAAAGCACCCAGATCATCATCCAGATCGAATGCTCCCGCCGAATCAACAAGATAAACCCAAGCATCAGCCCCATATAAACATGGATCAACAGCACCCCAGCCCCAACGAAGATCGCCCCCTCGACCTGCTTAGACCGGATCGCATAGAGCAACCCAAGGACAAACGATCCCGCCACCGAAGACACCCCCACCGCAAACCCGGTCGACCCAGCAGTGTCCCAAGGCGTGAGCCCAACGACCAGAATCCCGAAGATCGAAGCCGTAGCCGCAAACCACGAATGGATCATGACCGACTTGGCACGCAGTATCCGGGCAACTTCCCGAGCCCCCATCACCCCGAGTGTGATCAGAACCACCGCTACGAAGATCCCGGGGGGCATCGTGTCTTGCGGGAAGAACTCCGGAGCCGGCAAACCATCGACATATTCGTCGAGCCAAGAAAACAGCAGGATCACAGCGATCAGCAGGGGCCCAAATATCAATCGATGCTTCAACACGGAATGTAGGATAGCCGATTCAGGCTCAGGATTCAGAGTCGATATTGCCAAATCGACGCGAGCGGCCCGCGAACTGGCGGATCATGCCAAAGAACTCCTTTTGGGAGTAATCTGGCCATTGCACATCGGTGACCATAATCTCGGCGTAGCTGATTTGCCAGAGTAGATAGTTGCTGACCCTGAAATCTCCGCCCGTCCGAATCAGTAAATCCGGGTCTGGGAGCCCTTTGGTGGTCAGCGAGTCTGCAAACATCGAGGCGTCGATTTGATTTGGGTCAATCTCCCCGCTAACCGCTTTGGCCGCCAGCGACCTAGCCGCATCAACAATCTCGTCACGCCCGCCGTAGTTGACCGCAAGGCACATCGTGATCCCGGTGCACTCTTTGGTCGCCTCAACCAAACTATCGAGCGCGGCCAAGGCCTGCTCGGGCATCCCCTCACGCCGCCCCAAAACACGAACTTTGACATTGTTAGACTTGAGCGCGGCGCGTTCATGCTCGCAATACGCAACGCACATCTCCATCAGTCCCTGAATCTCGTCATCGGGGCGTGACCAGTTTTCTGTTGAGAACGAGTACAGCGTCAGCACCTCGACCCCGATGGCCGCGCACGCTTCAAGCATGACCTGCACATTCTTGGCCCCGCTGTGATGCCCCTTGATTCTGGGAAGACCGCGTTCTTGTGCCCATCGTCCGTTGCCGTCCATAATCATCGCGATATGGACGGGTATCTTGGTCAGATCAACACCGGGAAGAAGCCCGACCGGATCGGCGTCTGGATAGCGGGCTTTGATGCGATCGAGCGCCGCCTGCGTTGCTGGATCCAATGAATCGGTGGCTGGTTGGGTCATCAGTAATCCTGTGGGGTTACCAGAGCAGTGCGAATTTCAGGTCGTCTCTGAGAGAACTGCATCACGGATGATGGTCTGCTCACGATCCGGCCCGACCGAGATCATGCCGACGGGCACCCCGACAAATGATTCGATCTTCTTGATGTACGCCTGTGCATTGGGTGGGAGTTCTTCAAAAGTACGGGCCATGGTAATATCTTGGGAAAAGCCCGGCAGAGTTTCATACACCGGCTCGGCCTGATCGAGCAAAAACCCATCGGGCAAGAACCGATCCGTCGTCTGCCCATCGACAAGGTACGCTGTAGCGATCTTGAGTTCGGGTTCGCCGGCCAAAACATCAAGCAGCGTGATGCACAGCTCCGTAGCACCAGAAATCATCGCGGAATACTTCACCGCAACCAGATCCAGCCAACCAACCCGGCGCGGACGCCCGGTTGTGGTCCCAAACTCTCGCCCACGCTGACGGATGTCCTCGCCGGTCGCATCAAAGAGTTCCGTCGGCATCGGCCCCCCACCAACGCGCGTCGAATAAGCCTTGACCACACCGATAATCTGAGAAATACACTGCGGCGGAACACCAGACCCCGCCCCAATCCCAAGGGCCGAGGAGTTGGAGCTGGTCACAAACGGGTAGGTCCCGTGGTCCACATCGAGCATCGTCGCGTTTGCACCCTCAAACAAGATCGGCTGCCCCTCCTTGCGGAGATCATCGAGCAGGTACGCGGTGTCTTTGATCATCGGGGCAAGCAACTTGCCGCACTCGATCATGTCGTTGGTCATCGTCTCTGCATCGAACGGCTCAAAGCTATCACCGATCATCGCACCCAAGGCGGCGTTCTTGAGCCCGCAGATCATGTCGAGCTTGGTACGGAGAATTTCAGGACGAGTCAGATCACCTATTCGGATCGCCGTCGAGCGGTGGATCTTGTCCGCGTACGCCGGGCCGATGCCTCGCTTGGTGGTGCCGATGGCGGAAACGACTTTCTTGGTCGCGTCGCTCTCGGTGTCTTCTGTTGTCACGCTCAGGAGATCTTCGCGTGCCGCGTCCTCGGCCTTGTGATACGGCATCACGACATGGGCGCGATCAGAAACCACCAGCCGAGAAGTATCAACACCTCTGGATCGCAGAGTCTCGATTTCTTCGAGCAATCTCAGCGGATCAACAACCACACCATTACCAATGACGGCCTCGCAGCTGGGCGAGAGAATCCCCGATGGTACCAGGTGCAGTGAATACCGTTCGCCCCCCACGACGACCGAGTGACCCGCATTGGCCCCACCGTTATATCGGACCACCGCCCGATACTTGCCCGCGAGCAGATCGACCAGCTTGCCCTTCCCCTCGTCGCCCCATTGAAGCCCGACGACCGCCGCTGCATGTCCAGAGTTCTGACCCATCCTGATTCACCTCCAAATAGGGTGGTTCTTGATCTACACAAAGGATATACGGACTGTAAGCGAAGTTCATCAATATTCCCCTTCGACTTGAACACACTGATTTGATATTGATACTGGATTGAACCCGTGGTTTCACCGATTAAACCACTTGGAGGCCAGAACACAATGTCTGAGCAGATGCTTCGCATGATGTGCCCAAATCTGACTTGCCGCAAAGTTTTGTCGGTACCAGAAGTCGCACGAGGAAAGACGGTTCGCTGCAAACAATGCGGCACCAATATCCGTGTGCCTCAAGCCAAAGGGAAAGACTCGCCAACGCCCAAAACTTAGGCTTGCTGTCTGATCCCAATCTCGATTCAAAATCCTGAACTCACAATCAACCTCAGAGCGGTGGCTGTTGCTCTTCATCATCATCGAGATCAAACTCGAAGTTGAAGTCCATCATGCTCGAATCATCACCCCCCGCAGTCGGAGCGTGCTGATGAACAGGCTTGGGCGTATGCGCCGCAGCATACTGTGGGTCAGGCTCAACTTTCTCTGGAGTCCCATCCTCGAAGAGTAACTCGGGCTCAAACTCCTCTGGATTCCCATTCATCTGAACGAGAAATACCATGGATCCGACCGCGATCAAATCACCGGCCTTGAGCTCGGATTCTTTGACCTGCTCTTGGTTGAGGAATGTCCCGTTACTCGATCCCAAATCCCGGAGAGTCAATGACGAACCGTCATTGATGATCTCACAGTGATGCCGAGAGATCTTCCCCGAACGAATCCGGACCTGACAATCATCTAAACGGCCCACAAGCGTACGATCGTGCGTTAGCGGGACGGGTTGCGCTTTGCCATCATTTGTTACTCGAATCAAGAACGCTTGCACTGGGGCTATCCTTTCTCAAAGACCATGACAATCGACGGCCAACGCAATCGACCCGGAATCGTACCGCTCAAGAGAACACGGCATGAAAGACAATATCGCCATTCCGATCCTAAAGCAACGATTTTCTGGCACATCCAAGGATCTCATCACCGGATGGAGTGCTGCGAGCCAAAGGCCAGAAGTGGCCTCGCTCTATGTCCACATCCCGTTTTGCTTCCATAAATGCCATTATTGTGACTTCTACTCCATCGTCGACCGCCAAGATCGCCAGGAAGCCTTTGTCACCCGGATGATCGCCGAACTCCGCGCCCAATCGAAAGCGACAGGACATCCATCACTACAGACAATCTTCATCGGAGGCGGCACCCCCACCCTCCTTGCCCCAGGACTGCTCAAAGAGCTGACTGCAGCAATCAAGACCGAGTTCGATCTCAACCCATCCACCGAATGGACCATCGAGTCCAACCCAGAAACACTGACCGACGAAATCTGCGAAGTCTTGGCAGATTCTGGTATCAACCGGATCTCGATGGGGGCCCAGACATTCAATACCACGCATCTCAAAGCCCTAGAACGCCATCATGACCCCGAATCTGTGGAGCGTTCCATACGCCGGGCCAAAGCCGCCGGGTTTGAGAGGCTCTCGCTTGATCTCATCTACGCTATCCCAGGACAGACGATTGATGAATGGGCAGACGATCTGAGTCGAGCGTTTGCACTCCCCATCGACCACCTCTCCGCCTACGCCCTGACCTACGAGCCCAACACCGCGATGACCGCCCGGCTTCAAAAAGGAGAGTTCGACGCGGCGCCAGACGAGCTCGAAGTCGAAATGTACAACCACACACTCGATCAGATCCGTGCCCACGGCTTGAAACGCTACGAGGTTTCAAACCACGCCAAACCCGGAAGTGAATGCCGCCACAACCTCGCGTACTGGCAAGGTAAGAACTGGCTCGCCGTAGGTCCCAGCGCCGCGGGGCACCTCGACGGCATCCGCTGGAAGAACACGCCGAGACTCGAAGAGTACCTCAACACCTCAGACAATGGTTTCGCACCAATCTGCGAGCACGAGACTCCGGACCGTCGCCGGATGCTAATGGATTGGATGATGATGGGGATCCGGGTCAGCACCGGACTCAGCCAGACAAAGCTTTTCACTGATGCCGATCAACTCGGAAAGCAAGTGAACATCGCACAAGCAATGAACATGTGTAAAAATCAGGGTTGGGCCAGACTCAATAATGACCACTGGTCACTGACAGACTCGGGCTACCACTTTGCAGATCGCGTCGCCCGCGAGCTCATCGGGGCATTGATTGAGGATTGATAAATCACTCAGCCGAGGGGGTCGGCTTGATCGGATTGAGTTCCGGGCGGGGCAGATTCATTTTCTTCATCGTCGTCCGCAAATCACGCGGGTACTGCGTGCGGATGTCCACTTCTTCACCCGTGATCGGATGAATAAAGCTGAGCCGGTGTGAATGGAGTGCCAAACGAGGCGAAGCGTCACGAACGATCCTTGGGCCATACAGCCGATCACCGAGGACCGCCGCACCGACAGAGTTCAGATGCACACGGATCTGATGCAAACGCCCCGTGATCGGGCGGGCTTCGATCAAAGCCGCCAGTGCAGATTCGTGGAGCACGCGATACGCAGTCACGGCGGTCTTCCCATTCCGATCAACCCGACTCGTCCGCGTCGATGTGTACCGCGAGGCACGCTTGACCACATCGGTGATCGACTTGCGGATCACGCCCTCGGTATCCCTTGGCGCCTTGTGTGTCATCGCCCAATAGAATTTTTTAATCTTCCGCTTCTCAAACTGCTCGCGGAGCCCGTCATAAGCCTTGTTGTTGAGCGCAACGACCAAGAGCCCGGAGGTTTCTTTATCGAGCCGGTGGAGCATGCCGTGGTCGCGGGCGTTGCCCATATTGGTCAGTTGTTTTTTGTAGTTGGCCATAAGCCCGTTGAGCAGAGTGTCGTGCTCGTGACCAACGCCCGGTGTTGAGACCAGACGGGTTGGTTTTTCGATCACCAAAATATGCTCGTCCTCATAGGCCGTGCGGTAGGTGATGCGTGGATTGGGCTCGACTGGGCCTGTGGGTGTGGACATGGTATTGGATTCGACCTGGGGTTGAGAATGGCTGTTGAAAATGGCTGAGGAGCATTATTGCCTGTCAATACGAGGGTTGTGAGCAGAATCGCCCCCCATTGTGCTATTGTCCTCAGATAGTCACCCAACTCGTCACCCTGCGGCCCCACCGCACCGATATTGGACCCAAAGTGAACGACATCGCCCGAATGATCGACGCCAATACCAACCGCGCCAGCGAGGGGCTCCGGGTCCTCGAAGACATCGCCCGATTCTCCCTCAACAACGAATCCCTCAGCCAGCAACTCAAAGATCTCCGCCATCAACTCCGATCCGGAATCGAATCACTTGGACTCTCCCATACAACTCTCCTGAGTTCCAGGGACACCGCCGGTGATGTCGGCACCCAGATCACTACCCAAAACGAACACAACCGCAGCCAAGGCATGACCGATCTCGCCTTGGCCGCCGCAAAGCGAGCCCAAGAAGCCCTCCGCGTCATCGAAGAATCCGCCAAGGTCCTCGGGCAACAAAGCAACCCATTTGAATCAATCCGCTACGCCATCTACGACATCGAGCGGGATCTGATTCTCGCTCTTGCAAGCCCAGATGCCAAGTGGTCCGTATGCGTGCTATTGACCAAATCCCTTTGCCTCCACCATTCCCCGGAGCGGGTGATCGAGGATGCCGCCCGAGCCGGAGCCCAGTGCATCCAAATTCGGGAGAAGGACATGGACAGCGATGATCTCCTCGCCCACGCTGCAAAAATAGTCAAGATTAGCCATGACCTCGGCATGATCGTCATCATCAACGACCGGGCAGATATCGCCCACGCATCCGATGCCGACGGCGTGCATCTGGGCCGACAAGACCTCCCGATCCACGCTGCGCGTGCGATTCTTGGGAATACCAAGATCATCGGCAAGACCTGCCAGACCATCGACCATCTCCACAAGGCGTTCGCTCAAGGAGCCGACTACTGCGGCCTCGGCCCGGTGTTCGCCTCATCTACAAAGTCCAAACCAAATCTTGGCGGAATAAATCTCTTGCAGGCAGCCATGAACGACTCCGAACTCCGCTCACAGCCGATGCTTGCGATCTCGGGGATCACCCCGGACAACATTGACCAAATCGCGGCTACCGGATTCCCAGGCGTCGCAATCAGCAGTGCCGTGTGCAGCGCGGACGATCCGTATACATCGTGCAAAGCGATTGTCGAGTCCATGCAGCAACCCGCCAGATCACACTAAGAACGCCCCTACACTCTCCCCATGCCAGTAGAATTCAAATCAACGACGCTCGATAACGGGCTTACCATCCTCGCCGAGATCGATCCCAAGGCCCAGTCCGTCGGGGCCGGGTTCTTCGTCAAGACCGGTGCCCGCGATGAGGAAACTTCCCTCATGGGAGTCTCCCACTACCTCGAACACATGATGTTCAAGGGCACCGAAGAGATCAGCGCCGAAGAACTCAATCAGACCTTCGACGACCTCGGTGCATCAAACAACGCGTACACCACCCGCGAATCGACCTGCTTCTACGCCCATGTCATCCCCGACAGCTCGCCCAAAGCCATCGAGATGCTCTCCAAAATGATGCGCCCGGCCCTCCGCCAAGACGACTTTGACACCGAGAAAAATGTCATCCAAGAAGAGATCGCGATGTACGCCGACAACCCGTTCTGGGTGCTCTACGAGCAATGCGTCGCCAACCACTACAACACCCACGGCCTCGGTCACCGGGTCCTAGGAACACCCGAATCCGTCGGCGACATGCAACGCGATCAGATGATGGACTACTTCCAGAATCGCTACAGCGCCGACAATACGATCGTTTCGCTCGCGGGCAACCTGGACTTTGACGCCACCGTTGATCAGATCCGCACCCTCTGCGGCGACTGGAACACCTCCAAACCCTCACGCAACACCGCGCGTCCCAATACCGGACACAAAGCATTCACAATGACCAGCGACCGTGTCAACAGGGGCTATATCCTCGGACTCAGCGACGCCCCATCAATCGGCAGCGATGACCGCTACGCCGCAACATTGATGACCCAGATCTTGGGAGGGGCAGACAACTCGCGTCTGCACTGGGCTCTCATCGAAACCGGGATCGCCGAAGAAGCAATGTCCGCCTATGACGGGCTCGATGGGACCGGGGATTACTTCATGTACGCGTCGGGCGATCCTGAATCACTCGATCAGATCTGGGATGTGATGCTCAAAGAAATTCAAGGCCTCAAGGACTCCATCACCGAGGACGACCTGGCCAAACTCCGCTCCAAGATGTTGACTTCTGTGACCCTTGCAGGCGAAAAACCCAGCGGGCGGATGCAAAGACTCGGCCGTTTGTGGATCGCGTGCGGTGCGTACCAATCGCTCGAAGAAGAGATCGAGAAAATCAATGCTGTCAGTGTTGATGCGATCAAAGATTTGATTGATCAGTACCCGCTCGATCAGTGCACCCTCGGCAAGATGATCCCCGAACAAGCCGAATAATCACGCTGCCTTGGGTACAAATGTCCGGATCGCAGATGTCGGACAGACTTGAGCAGCCTGAACCGCTTTGGTCGATGCCATTACTAGTTTCTCGGGTGACACAAACAGCATCGCGGTGCCTTCATCGAGTGTCGCAAGCCCAATATGAACCTTGACCAGTTTGTCCACATCAGGAACATCCGGGATCCACCTGGTTAAGGCTTCACAGAACTGTTTCGTAAAGGCCGCAGAAGCCCTGGAAGCGGTCGTACGATCAACCTCTGGAAGCACAACACCAAAGTTATGATCCCCGAGCCTGCAGATCGCACCGCCCATTGGCTCAAAGTACTTCACCAGCATCATTGATGTCCCGATGACAATGTCATCGTGCGATTCTTGTCCCAGTGTTTTGTTCACATCACCAAGACCAGCGAGTGAAAGCTGAATAACGGTAATATCAACTTCTCCGGGTTTGACCACGGTGTAGACCTGGCGAATCGCGTGCTTAAATCCTTCACGATTCAGCACCCCGGTCATCGGATCGATCGCCTGGGCACCTTCTGGCTTTGACCCTACTTCACTAGCAGCGTAACTCTGAACCTCGCTGTCACGCGCCATCGCGATCAGCTTCCGATCAGCTCGGGTGAGAATCTCTGCAGCGCTCTCGCGCTGCCCCACATCGACTTCCAGAACCTTGGCCATTTCCTTAGAAGCATTGCCTGTTTCGAGAATAATCTCGTCAATTTCAGGTTCACTTAAATCCAACCATGTCTGACCGCGTGAATACGCTGTCCGTAAATCATCTGCCGGAGAATCAGAACTCAATACCGCGTGGACTAAGTTTCCAAACGCGATACACCGAGCGACCTTTGAATAGTCAGATGGACAAGCCGTTGGTCGTTCATGGTAGTTAATGGGGACCGCAATTTCAGCCGGCAGGTTCCAGCGTTCGGCGATTGACGCGCCAACCCCTGCGTGCTGGAGTTCAAACTCAATCAGCTCAACGCGAGCAAGCTTGGCATGATCTTTCTCCACCCCGGACACAACCAGGTTGTACTCTTCCCCCAACGCTCTGTACATCGCGATCATGCCGATGTCTTGGAGTAGCCCCGCCAAAAAACATTCATCTGTGACATCAACGAAGCCCTTGATGTCTGCGACAATCTTCCCCGCGATCGCGGTATTGAGTCCGCGGTTCCAGTAGCTTGCGTAATCAAAGGTGTCGCCTTCTTGGCCTTCAAATGCGGACACAAGCGAGAAGCCCAGCACCAGTGATTTCACCGGCCCGAGCCCGAGCATAATGAGTGCTTTTTCAATCGACGAGCACCGCTTTCGGAGCCCATAGAAACTTGAGTTTACGGTTCGGAGTACTTTGGCCGAAAGGGCCTGATCCATTGTGATCTGGCTCGCCAGCTCGGTCATTTTGACATCGGGATCCGAAGTCAGTTCGAGAACCTTCGCGGCCACCGCCGGAAGCGAGGGCAAACTTGGGCAGTTCAGGATGTCCGCGAGGAGATCGGTGTCCATTGCGCAATCGTTCTCTTTAGTTAACCTACGCCTGATCCGTCAGGGCTACAGATGACTGCATCGACCCAATTCATCGAAGTCTTGACGGAATCAGGGATTCAGATGGGTACAATTTTACATCCGGACTACTCTTTTATGCCAGTGAGCAGCCATTGCATCGCCGGAATCTCGGACCCCGTGCGCTCCCGGATATAGGCACCCAACAGCCTCGCTAAACGGATGTTCTGATCCTTTGACCGTTCCATAAACCGCTGAACCGGGGGACTCTGGCCTAAAGAGTTCATCATCTCAACGGTTTGTGCACGGATCCTCCAAACCCCCTCAACCATCATATTTGACGGATTTTGCTGCCCTAATTGAATGGTTATCGGGTCTTGTGTAATTCCACCGAGCTGCGCTGAAAAACCGTACACATCGGCCGGGGTAAGCGGGTCTCCGGTGAGCACATCGTGGTCAACAATCGGCATGGCCCCGATCGCAACAAGAACCGTCCAAAGGTACCACGCCAGCATCCCCATCAACTCGGATTCTAAACTCTCATCTCTCCGAGCCCCGTGCTCATCGCAGAATACCAGCAACTCAAGCAGCGAATCATGGACCGCAGCGTGCGGATCGTGGTCTTGGATAAGCCTGGGGATGAGATCCACCGCCAGCATACCTGCGTTGTATGCGATCAAACTACGCCGAACTCCGAGCATGGGTCCGAGAAGATCCCACTGGGTGAGCAATGCCAGATCAGAACTGGGTTTGAGTATGGTCGTCATCAGCCCCAGGGTGCAGATCTCGAGCCCGCCTGAGAATGCCGAGCGATCTCGCTTTGAGCCCTTGGCCAGCACACGGATCATCCCATGATCCCGAGAGAGCAAAACAGCCGTCTGAGAAGTCTCAGACCAGTCCCAGGTCCGTACACAAATCGCATGGTCTTCAATCAAAGTCATCAAAATACACTAGGGAGACGCAGTCGAGGCTTGAAGACTCTCAGAGCATAAAAACATCGAAAGATCGGAACAGATCTCTGTCAATTGCGTATTTTTCTTGTGTACCCACTCTGTTTGTGATATGGTTACGCAGATTGTCCGCTCGGACGGTCTTTGAATGAATACATCAAAAAAGGCTTTAAAGCCCAAATTTACCTGTTTGATCAGGAGGAGTCTCATAATGGCGATCAATACGCGCTCACTACTCATCACATCACTGGCGGTCGCATCTGGAATGGCCATCGCGGGTGATCATGGGGATATCTTCTCCACTTGTGGCACCGATGCAAATGTTCAACCACGCCAACTTATCGGGGCGGGGATCTTGCCGGTTGACTCTCTTGAGTATCGCCTGACCGAACAGCAGATCCAGGCACTGAGCCAGCCTCAGAAAGATTTGCTTCTCAATTTCGAAAGAATGGTATACGAAGGTCAGATCGCCCCCCATGTCTGTATGCACCCAGACACAGACCCAGTGGTTGCAGCTGCCTTTGAGCAGTTCCTCAAAGATCTCTGGTTTGCCGATAACAATCCAAACGCATTCATCCTCTCGACACGCTGGTCAAGCACAGCCACCAGCGGGTCAGGTCTCTCACAAGGCGATCCAACTACTCTGACATACTCCTTCATCCCCGATGGCACAAACATCCAGGGCGAAGGGCCATCAAACCTGATCAGCTTTATGAACCAAAGAATTGGCTCAGGAACCTGGGAACCACTATTCCAGACGGCGCTCGACGCATGGGCCGATGTTTCAGGTCTCACCTACATCCACGAACCCAACGATGACGGGTTCACACTCAGCGGCGGCGGTGCTGCTGGTCAACTCGGGCAACGAGGCGATGTACGGATCGGTGGCAACTTCATCGACGGAAACAGCGGCGTACTCGCATTTAACTACTTCCCCAACGGGGGCGATATGGTCATCGATACCGGTGACAACAACTTCTATGGCAACAGCCAGAACAACTACATCCGCCTCCGCAATGTGGTCACCCACGAAGCAGGACACGGCATTGGACTGTCACATGTCGAGTCGGATTCACACAGATTCCTTATGGAACCATTCATCGATATTAGTTTCGAAGGGCCTCAGATCGACGACCTCCGCGGTGCCCAACGCGGCTACGGCGATGTTGATGAAAACAACAACTCATTCGGATCCCCGACCAACTTCAACGATCTCGCCACAGGCGGCGCGCCCTTTATTGGCGGAAATGTCGGAGCAATCTCACTTCGATCGATGGATGACAACTCCGATATTGATTACTACTTCTTTACTACGGGTGAACCTGTCACACTCAGTTTAACCGTTGCTCCTTCGGGCGGGTCATACCAGAACACCTCGCAGGGCGGCGGCGGCGGCGGCGCATTCTTTGATGCCGATTCGGTCTCTGACCTTCGATTCTCCATTACCAATCAGTTTGCAACCACGCTGCTCTCTGTAGATGACACCCCCGACGGCGAAAACGAATCCGGGCTCATCGAGCTTCCTGAACCAGGAAACTACTATGTCATCGTCGACAACGACAATGTCAATAACACCCAAACCTACAGCATGTTCGCGGTCTTCACGACCCTTGTCATTGATACCTGCGAAGCAGACATGAACGACGACGGGGCACTCGACTTCTTCGACATTGCCCAGTTCCTCACCCTCTTTGGCAATCAAGATCCAATCGCGGACTTCTCTGGTGACGGATCATTCGACTTCTTTGACATCGCGGCATTCCTCTCCGCCTTTGGTGCCGGCTGCCCATAATCCTGAACTGACAGGAATATCCAGCTTTACTCGAGCGGGGTCCTCTTCTGAGGACCCCGTTTTTTGTATGCCTCGCCACCTCCCAATGCCTACCGTCACCCATGCATTTCACACTCATCGACCGCGTCCTGACACGCACCGACACCTCGCTCATCGCCATCAAGCATGTCAGCAGTGCCGAGGAATACCTGCAGGACCACTTCCCAGACTTCCCCGTCCTCCCAGGCGTCATGATGCTCGAAGCCATGACCCAAGCCGCACGCTCGCTCCTCGATCCCGATGACCAAGCCCAGCACCCTTGGGTCCTCTGCCAAGCCAAGGCACTCAAATACGGCGCCTTCGTACGCCCCGGCGCAACCATCCGGATCGCCGTTAACCTCCACAAACGCAACGACGACGGCTCGGTCGATTTCAAGGGCGATGTCCGCCTCATGGAACCCGGCGACCAGCACACCGATGATCTATCAGCCCTCCCCGTCGCCTGCTCCGGACGAATCACCCTCCGCCCTACGACCGCAGGCGTGACCGCATGAGTATGGTTTGCGTGCCCATCATGGTCCAGGAAGCGAACAACGCCCTGCTCGATGCCACCCTCGCCCAAGCCAAAGGGGCCGACCTCGTCGAGTTCCGCGTCGATTTACTTTTCGAAGAACGCGATGGCGAGTCCCTCGAAGTCCGGATCGCTCGCGTGCTGGATCTCGTCGAGAAGAGCCCGCTGCCCTGCATTGTCACCTGCAGGCCCCAATGGGAAGGCGGCGACTACCACGGCGACGACACCGACCGCATCGACCTCTACGAATCACTCTGCACCAGCGAGTTCCCACCGGCCTACATCGATGTCGAACTCCTGACCTACACCCACACCGCCGAGACCCGCGAGCGGATCGGTGATGTGGTCTCCACCGACTCAGCCGACGGCTTGCCCGCAACCCGCCTCATCCTGTCCTCACACGATTTCACTGGTCGCCCATCGGACCTGACCCGCAAGATCATTGCGATGAACGACGAGCCCGCGTGCAGCGTCGTCAAGATCGCGTACCGCGCCCGATCGATCCGCGACAATCTCGAAATCTTCGAGATCCTGCGTGATCGGCAGAAGCCGATGATTGCGCTGTGTATGGGGGAGTTTGGGCTCATGAGCCGGGTGCTGGCGCCCAAGTTTGGTGGATTGCTGACCTTCGCGAGCTTGCGGGATGAAGAGATGACCGCGCCGGGGCAGCCGACGATTGATGAACTGCTTGGTCTGTACCGCTTCCGGTCCATCAAAGCGACCACCAAGGTCTACGGCATCATCGGCTGGCCCGTGACGCAATCGATGTCGCCGCTGGTGCATAATGCTGGGTTTGAGAAGATTGGGTGGGACGGGGTGTATGTGCCGATGCCGATCGCAGCCGACCCAAATGATCTAGAAGGATCGGATGCAAGCTTCAAAGCCACCATTAATCAGCTGCTGCTGGGTGCTCATAGTTTCCATATGGCGGGTGCCAGCGTGACAGTTCCGCACAAAGAACGCGCCAGTAGTTTCCTAGATTATTACGCGATTCCATCAATGTCACTCGAACAAACAAAGCGTATTGGTGCAGTAAATACAATTAAACAAAGCTGGTCGGTTCTCGAGCCTGGTTATGGGCAACCGGATGGGATCGATCTTGACAACACTGATGCATCCGCGATCCATGATCTCCTTCGCTGCTCGCTTGGCGATCTTCAAGACAAGAAGATTGCATTGATTGGTGCTGGAGGAGTTGCGAAAGCAGCTGCATCCTGCATGATGCGTGCCGGAGCATCGGTGCGGGTTCTGAATCGCACGCGATCGCGTGCTGACGAGCTTGCTCAGCAACTGCTTGCTGATAGCGAAGATGGATACCTCGGATCGATCCATGCCGTCGATATGGAGCAACTCCCAGACCTCATCGCCGACGCATTTATTAACTGCACCCCCGTCGGCATGACCGGCGGCACGGACCCCGATGGCCTCTCGATCCCCATCCCCTACATGCCCTCGCTGCCGCCCGAGACCGTGTTCTTTGACACAGTCTACAACCCCATCAAGACCCCGATGCTCAAGGCCGCCAAGGAACGCGGGTACCGCACCATTGATGGTGTCCAGATGTTCGTCAAACAAGCCGCGGCTCAGTTTGAGCTCTGGACAGGGGAAACCGCCCCGATCGAACTCTTCGACCAACTCGTGCGTACCAAGCTCAGCACCGCAGAAACCGAATCGCTATAACAGGCGTATTCCGATCTGACGAATCCGGACAAAGATTGCGTATTTGAAGATGAAATACCGGGCACATCTGAGGGGTTATTCGTATATCTTAAAGTACATCAAGAGGACCCCACCATGCAAATCAGCAAGATCATCAAAGCCGTCGCCCTCGCACTCTTCGGGCTCGCGATCCCCGTCGCGTTTTACGCCACTATGATGGCCGCGACCAATGCCAATGCCTCAGGCCCGACCGCTTCGAGACAACAAGAGAAATCAAAAATGACCCAGACCACCGACCAGTATTCTGAATCAGGCCACAACATCGCCCGGCTCAGCGACGATCAGATCCAGACCCTCGCCAAAGACCTCACCCCCGAGGAACGCAAGGTCATCTTGAATGAAGGCACAGAGGCTCCGTTCTGCGGAAATCTGCTCGACAACAAAAAAGACGGCGTCTACCACTGCCGGCTTTGCAAGCTGCCGCTCTTTGGGAGCGATTCGAAGTTCAAGTCCGGCACCGGATGGCCGAGCTTCTTTACGCCTGTTGATCCGGAGCATGTGGGAACCGAATCTGACAACTCGTTGGGGATGAGCCGCGACGAGATCACCTGTGTCCGCTGCAGTGCCCACCTCGGGCATGTCTTCCCCGACGGGCCCAAACCGACCGGGCTGCGATTCTGTGTAAACTCCGCATCACTCGAGTTCTTTGAAGATGGAGACACCCTGCCCATGGCTGCACTACCAACTAAAACACAGACCGCCTACTTCGCGGGAGGATGCTTTTGGGGAATCGAAGACCGCTACGCCAAACTCGATGGCGTGCTCGACGCCGTCTCCGGATTCCAGGGCGGCGACGACTCTGTGAATCCCACCTACGAAGATGTCTGCAAAGGAACCACAGGCCACGCCGAGTCCGTCAAGGTCGTCTTCGATCCAGACATCGTCAGCTACAGCGAACTGCTCTCTTGGTTCTTCCGCATCCACGACCCAACCCAAGGCGACCGCCAGGGCCCTGATGTCGGCACCCAGTACCGATCAGCGATCTACACGGCCTCCGATGAGCAACACAACGAAGCACAGGCGTTTATCGCCGCGCAGCAAGCCGAGGGACGCTGGGCGAGCCGGCTGATCACCACCGAGCTCCGCAAGGCCGCCGATTCGGTGTTCTATCTCGCCGATCCATATCACCAAGATTACTACCTTCGCAACGGCGGCACCTGTGCCGCCCCGATCTATCCAGAAGACTGAATCTACAGGTGGCCCGGCTCGCCGAGCCGGGTTCTTTCGAGAATCGCTGCCTTGAAACAAAGACCGGCTCGGCGAGCCGGGCCACCGAAAAGCTAGTATCCGAGTGCCCGCTCGATCGCGCCCACCAGCGCGTGCAGGGCGAGCATGTGGAGTTCTTGGATTCGGTCTGCGGTCTTGCCGGGGACGATGAACTCGGTGTCACCTTGTGCCACGAGTTTCCCGCCGTCTTTACCGAGCAGCAAAGCAACATGAAGCCCCTGCTTCTTGGCTGCTTCCACAGCCTTGATGACATTGGTCGAGTTGCCCGAGGTGGACATCGCAATCAGTACATCATTTTCATTGCCCAGCCCCTCAACCCACCGGCTGAAAATCTGATCAAATCCATAATCATTGGCGGTGCAGGTAATGTGCCCGGGGTCAGCGCAGACAATCGCTGGAATAGATGGCCGATCCCCTCGGTACCGACCTGTGAGTTCTTCGCAGAAGTGGATCGCGTCGGCACATGAGCCGCCGTTCCCGATCGCGAGGACCTTGCCGCCGTTCTTGATGCTCGCAGCTATCACTCCGGCGAGTTGAGCGACGAGAACCGCGTTCTGACCATCGGATGCAAAGGCGGACGCCAATCGTGCCGCTTCGACAAACTCTTGACCAATCGTCTCGGTCCCGTCATGTGTAGCGTGGTCAGCCATGGCCAATCCTACGCACTGCATTGTGTAAATAAAACATCCGTTCTGGTTTCGGTAAGTATTGTGTTTTTTGCAAATTCTGGTATGCTGTCGTCTGTAACCCCCAAATTCACTGGAGAGATCATGAAAACAACACGCCTCGTAATGGGCTCAGTAGCCCTCGCAATGACCCTTGCTTCGACAACCAACGCCCAGTGGACGGATGACTCGACGATGCACCAGGTCGTCGCTGATGGTGCTGGAGAGCAGGTCCAGCCCAAAATTATCGCCACCTTCGACGGCGGCTGCTATGTCAGTTGGTTCTCAAGCACCACAGGGTACGATGTTCGGATTCAGCGGCTCGATGCCGAGGGGAACGAGATGTGGGCGCACAACGGGGTGCTCGTCGCTGATCGCAACTTCTCCTCAACACAAGATTACGGGCTCGCTCTTGATACCACCAATCATGCCATTCTTGTCTTCCGCGACGATCGATTCGGAGGCACCAAAATCACCGTGCAACGCATCGCGCCTGACGGATCAACCCCGTGGGGCCCCAACGGCTTCCAGTTCGGCAACGGTACCGACTTCGTCGCCTCGCCAGATGTCGCAACAACAGATGATGATTTTTCGGTCATCGGATGGATCAATAACAACGACATGCACATGGCCAAGATCAGTACCGCCGGGATGCACATGTGGACGAAAGTCTTCACCGACCCGGGAGGACAATCGATGAACCTCGCATCGATGCACCGCTCTGACGGGAATAATATCATCGCGTCATGGGTCCAGTCCGGGGCCTTCTTTGATCCAAAGCATCTATACGCCCAGAAAATCGACCGCGACGGAAACGAAGCATGGCCCTCTCGCGTCGCGGTCTTTGACGGCGGCTCGCTCCAGTTCGGAAACTTCCCGGAGTTTGTCCCAGATATTTCAGGCGGAGCGGTCTTCTCATGGTACGACACCGCCAATGGGCTCAATGTCTTTACCCAGCGCCTTGACAGCAATGGTGCTGAACTCTTCCCCCACAATGGAGTCGCCGCTTCAACGAATCCACGCGAACGCGTCTCCCCCACCGCCGCCTATGACTGGGCAACAGACTCGGTGTATGTTGCATGGACGGAACTCGACAACAACCAGGGCAGCCAAGGCATCTACGCCCAGCGGATCGATGCGACCGGCACTCGCCAATGGACAAACGCCGGCAAACAACTCTCGGTCGTCGATGCCAATGAGTCAGGATCAATCAACGCACAGGTCGTCGGCGGCAACATGGTCGCGATGTGGATTGAAAACGCGGGCGGATTCGGGCAAGACCAGGTCTTGGCCCATGCCGTGACTCCCGCGGGCACCGACGCTTGGGTTGGCGGCACGGTCGCCATTGCATCAGACCTCGCCCTACGCAGCCGACTCACCTCAGCATTGAGCAGCGATGGCTTTGCAATCGCGGGGTGGCAGATTGGGGACTTTGGTGTCGCCGATATTCAGACCCACAACATCAACCCAGACGGCTCGCTCGGCGTCGATGCCTGCCCTGCTGATCTGACCGGTGATGGCATCCTCGACTTCTTCGATATCGCCGCGTTCCTCACCGCATTCACGAACATGGACCCCGTCGCCGATTTCAACGGCGACACACAGCTCGACTTCTTTGACATCGCGGCATACCTATCCGCCTTCTCAGCCGGTTGTCCTTAAGTACTCTCAGATATGTGAACACCACTACTGGCTCATGATCACCGTTACTTCCAACGGGTCATGTGCCATTTTTTCTTGCCGCGTCGGATCGCGATAAACGAGCCATGGAGCAGGTGGGATTCGGTGATCTTGGTATCGCCGTCGATCTTCTGGCCGTTGATGGAAACCGAGCCCTCTTTGAGGAAGTCGCGTGCCTCGCGGTTGGATGACGCGAGCCCGGTGGACTTGAGCATCTCGACCATGTCCAATCCGTCACCGAAATCCGCTTTGGCGTGATCCGTGGTCGGGACACTGGCAAAGACTTCGAGCATCGTCTGCTGATCGAGCGTGCCGATCTCACCGCTAAACAACGCCTTGCCCGCGACCTCTGCGTTGTCTTTTGCCGCTGTGCCGTGGAGGATCTCCGTAGCATTCTGAGCAAGTGTCCGCTGGAGCTCCCGCTTACCGGGGTTCTCGGCGTGGCGAGCGGTGAGCGAATCGATCTCGTCCTTCGTCAGGAATGTAAACACCTTGATCCAGTTGGCGGCGTCGTCATCGGAACTATTGAGCCAGAACTGGTAGTAGGCGTAGGGCGAAGTGCGAACCGCCGTCAGCCAAACAGCTCCGGTTTCGGTCTTGCCAAACTTCCCGCCGTCGGCTTTGGCAACGAGGGGGGCGGTTAGGCCGAATGACTTGCTCGAATCATCACCATCTGCGGCCGCGTTTCGTCGAATTAAATCACTCCCAGCAACAATGTTTCCGTACTGGTCTGAACCACCAAGCTGCACGGTCACACCTTCATGCTCGTAGAGATGTGCAAAGTCGTACGCTTGCAGAATCATGTACGAGAACTCGGTGTAGCTGATCCCCTGCTCGCGGTTGTTGAGGCGTTCTTTGACCGACTCCTTCTGCATCATCATGTTGACCGAGAAATGCTTCCCGATATCACGCAACGCTTCGATGTACGAAATCTTGCTGAGCCAGTCGTTGTTGTTGAGGGGGATGTAGGCATGCCCGTCACCCACGCAATCGACATTGTTGAGGATTGCGTCGTAGATTGGTTTCTGAGCATCGACATTGCTCTGGACGATCTCTTCGGTCATCATCATCCGCTCAGCACTCTTGCCCGACGGATCGCCGATCAACCCGGTCCCGCCGCCCATGACGACAACGGGGATGTGCCCCGCCCGCTTCACATGAGCCAGCAGCATGATCGGCACAAGGTTCCCAATGGTCAGCGAATCCGCGGTCGGATCAAACCCGGCATAGATCTTCCGTGGAGCACTGTCAGGATCAGCGAGGTGGCTCGCCAGCCCCTCCTTATCCGTACAGTCCTTGAGAAGCCCACGCCATTCCAGTTCGTTAATAAGATCGATCCGTTCGCTCATGCTGTGAGCGTAGGGCGGCTTGGGTCCAATTGGGACGGAATCGGGAGCGATGCCACCGAGGGCACATAGAAAACCCGGCCAAAAAAGAGCCGGGTTCACTTGTAAAGGAGAAAATGCGTTATGGCAGGCGTGCTCGGACTTCCCAGTCCTCGCTGGTCGCGTCGTTGGACCAGTGCTGCATGTCGTTGTAATCATCCCATCCCCACTGCTCGGCGTGCCCATCGATCATCCCAGCGATTCCTCTGCCATTGTGCCGGAGCGAGACGCCGCCCGAGTTAGACTCTGGCGACTCGGAATTGGCCGAATAGATATCCTCCCACTGGCGTCCGGTGGTCGAATACAGATGCGGAGGCTTGACAATGAAGTAGCCCTCGACTGACCCGTACCCAGGAAGGAGTGATGGTTCAGCAACCGAGCGGGCGCTGGAGAAGGTCATCAGGTAGCTCGGACGCTGAACCTGGTGCATTTTATCAACATGAAACTTGCCAAACACCCGCCGTCCCGCGGTTGACCAGGACAGATTGTCGCCGTTGGCACCGCCACCGACAAAGTATGAGTTGAGCCCGAAGGAGGGATAAAGCGAAGCAACATACCGCATCCGCTCGTCTTCGCTCCCTGAGTGGAAACTATCTAGGTCTGCATCAAGCACATCTGCGAGCCCCTCAACCACGCGGTGATCCATGTAGAGACCGTCGAACTGGAAATCCATGTAGGGGATGAGTCGCCAAGGGTATCTTTTACCAGCAATTGGTCCAACCGAATCACCCTTGAGATCCTTTGGGAGTGCGTTGTCCCTAGACATCTCCTGCCAATGATCGTCAGACAGGAATCCGGTCAACAGTTTGCCTCGATGATCGTCGCTGTAGAGCGTGTAGGCCACCAAGACCTGAGACATCCCGGCCTGCTCACGAACCGCCCGGGCACTCTCCCGGGCACCGCCTAGGGCGGGCAACAGGATCCCGATCAGCGTCGCAATGATGGCGATGACGACCAAAAGCTCGATGAGGGTGAATGCGGAAGTTTTTTGATGCTGAGCGGTCATAATTTTTGCTCCTGCTAGGGCCAGTTCCCATTCTCTCAGCGGATTATTATCGCCCGTTATTGAGACTTCTTCTCAATTTTTTCCCAAACGGGCTTGAGAAACTGAGACTGCCTATCAATGATTAGCGTATGACTACTGTTTGGCAAGCGAGATTAGTGGTACGCAGTACATTTAATACATTTTTATCCGCTTATCTGATTCTCATTGAAATGATCAAACACAGTGGTTTACGAGCGTTTTCGCACTATATTATCCGTAACCGCGCAATATCCGCCTATTGAAAGCGAGCACACTATGAACAGATTACTCACCTACCTCATTTTAGCCCCAACATTAGGCAGCCTAGCACAGTCCGCTGCTGCTCAAGTACTCGATGTCCAGTACGACACCCCCACGCTCGACCGCTGGAACTACCCGTTCAACGGCTCACCGGGCACACGCTTCGAGATGACATCTTTCGGCGCAATCGAGATTCCTGGGCACGACGACCACGACGCGCAGGTGCTCCTGGGCTTTACAACAGCCAACGACATTACCGCTGGGCTCGGTCCAGATCAGTACCAGGTTCTCAGTGTCACCGTCACAATGACCATGTCCAACGATGATGATTTCATATACGACCCAACACATGACACCTTCGATACCTACGGCGTACTCGGCGAACCGTTCGATACCGACCAGGGCCGACCACTCAACCTCTGGCTCACCGGATACCGAGGCGGACAGGACCAAACGACCTACTTCGAATCCAGCCCCTTCGGATTCACAGCCGATGTCCCACCATCACAAGGGATGCGTAACGCATTCGCGGCCACCTTTGACACGCTTGGCATCGCAACCGATGTCTCAAACAATCTCAAAGAACAGTTCGATGCGGTGCCGCTGGCCATCGGACAAACCAACGCGATCAATCCGGGCGACCTTGTCCCGGCGGACACCACATTCAGCTTTACATTCACACCCTGCCAGCTCGGGGTTCACCTTGAGCTCGGAAAGATGCTCGACCTGGGCGAAGTCCGGTTCTCGATCTCATCACTCCAAGCTGCGATCGGTGGCCCCGACGGCGGAGAAGGCCTCAACTACCCAGTCTGGTACAGCAGAGAGAACCCGCTCTCACAGATCTTGGGCTTCGCCCCAACACTTCAGATACAAGTCAGAGTGGGCTCACCAGGCGACTTTAACGAGGACGGAAGCCGCGATTTCTTTGACATCGCGACATTCCTCACGGCCTTTACAAACAACGAACCAAGCGCGGATATCACTGGAGATTGCTCGTTCGATTTCTTCGATATCGCCGCATTCCTGACAGCATTTACAACCGGCTAATAAACCACACCGGGGAGACATTCCCCCTTTTTTTCGAGGAGAAGACCATGAAAGCAACAACGACACTCATCACCATCGCCGCAACAGCATTCGCAGCTTCGGCATCGGTAACTTCATTCACAGAGAACTTCGAATCCGGTGCTAACAACTGGATTTCAGGCTCATTCGCTCCACTCACATGGAACGCAGCAGGAGCGATGGACGGCAGTGCCTATGTCAGCAGTTCGGCAGATCTCAACGCAGCAGGCCCATTCGGGCTCACGCTTCTCCGAGGCCAGGACGACCAAAACGCATCAGGTGATGCGTTCGTCGGTAACTACCTCGCAAGCGGGATCACCACCGTCGAGTTCGATTTCCGTCACGATGCCGGGATCGACCTTGGTATCGCACTCCGCGTCGCGGGCCCATCAAACTTCCCAGGCTTTGGCGTTGAACAACCAGCACTTGTTGCTTCAGGCCAATGGGTACGCCTGAGCTACGACCTGAGCTTCTTCAATCCACTCCTGACACTCGAAGGCCCGCCAACACCAGACTTCTACAACTCTGTTATGGAAGCCGTGGGCAATCTGCAGGTCTCGGCGTTCCGTCCCGATGGACTCACAACCCCGCTGATTGCGAACTTCGATCTTGACAATGTTTCGATCGTCCCAGCCCCAGGCGGGATGGCCATCCTCGGGCTCGGTTGCTTGACCGCGACCCGCCGCCGGCGCAGCTGATAGCTCGCCCAATCAGCTCTTTCCCTTGATGGGAGATCCGTCTTTGACGGGTTTCCCATTTTTTTATGCGATTATGAAGGCATGATCGGGGTACGCCCGACCGAGTAGTAATGAAATCCGAGATCGCCAAGATGCTGGCGACGATACAGGTTCCGGCCATCAAAGATAACCTTGTCCTTCATCACGCTGGCGAGTTTCTCAAAGTCCGGGCTCTTAAACTCTGGCCAGTCCGTTGAGATCACGATCGCATCGCAATCCCGGGCACACTCGTACATGTCATCATGGATCGCAATGGTGTCACCCATTTCAAAGGATACATTTTCTGCAGCAACGGGGTCGTACCCGCTACAGGTCACGCCATAACCGAGGGCTTTGCGGACCAGCGTCAATGCCGGAGCCTTGCGGATGTCGTCGGTGCGGGGCTTGAAGGCCAAGCCCCAGAAACCGATCTTCTTACCCTGGAGACCCATCTCGCCACCGAAGTGCTTGAGGATCTTGTTGAAGAAGAGATTGCGTTGGCGTTCGTTGGTGCCGTGGACCGCGTTTGAGACCTGCATGGTCACGCCCGACTTGTCGCCCATCATGATGCACGCAAGCGTGTCCTTGGGGAAGCAGGAGCCGCCATAGCCCAATCCTGGGTAGAGGAACTGGTGCCCGATGCGGGAATCTGAGCACATGCCCTCGCGGACACGGTTGATGTTGGCCCCGTAAGCCTCGCAAAGATTGGCCATCTCGTTGATGAACGAGATCTTGGTCGCCAGGAAGTTATTGGAGGCGTACTTGACCATCTCGGCACTGAGCACATCCATGATGAAGATCGGGTGCCCGTTGCGGACGAATGGATCGTAGAGGTCGCGGAACATCTCGCCGACCATTTCACATTCAACGCCGACGACCACGCGATCTGGCTTATTGAAGTCAGTCACCGCGTCGCCCTCTTTGAGGAACTCTGGGTTGTCAGCGACATGGAACTCGATGTCCCCGACGATTGCTTTGATCGTGTCTCGCACCCGGAAGGTGGTTCCTACAGGGACAGTGGATTTAACGACGATGACCTTGGCCTTTGCGTCTGGGCCAAGCTCTTTGATCGCATTCCCGATATCCTCGGCGGCTCCGTCGATGTAGGACATATCGGTGTGGCCTTTATCATCCGAAGGAGTCCCCACACAGATAAAGATCATGTCCGCGCTCTGGTAGGCGGCCTTCTTGTCGAGGGTATAGATCAAACGGCCCGACTGACGGTTCTTGATCATCAGCTCGGTGAGGCCGGGCTCGTAGATGGGACAGATGTCGTCTTCGAGCTTCTTGATCTTCTCGGGATCAACATCAAGGCAAGTGACATCGTTGCCTGTATTGGCGAAGCACACGCCGGTCACAAGGCCTACATATCCGGTTCCAACCATGGTCAGATGCATTGTCTATATCCCTTCGTCTTTCCGATCGCTGGCTTTCCGAAAGCCAATAAATAATCGAGGACTGGCAGTGTAGACCCCAATCATCGGGTTTGGCAGCAGAGGATTCGTGCAGAATCCAGCGTCCTGCGAGACAACAGCCAATGCGATCACTACGATCGTCACGGGTCCGATTCTCGGACTTAGATGTCTACGACCAGTCCACGCGAGGGTTCGGATGAGCAGCATGACCAAAGAACGAAAACCAGGCCGCAAAGCCAATGTCGAGAAGAAGGCCGCCGTCAAAGCAGCCAAAACCGGAGCCCTCACGGCCCTGACCGCAGACCACCACGAGCTCTACCAGCTTTCGGTCCAGAATGTCGAGGCCGAGATCGACTTCATCGAAGAGGAGTTCGAGAGCATCCGGGGCAAGAAAGCCAAATCTCTCCGAGAAGACTTCTGTGGCACCGGAAACACTTCGGTCGAGTGGATCAAACGCCGCAAGACCAATACCGCCGTTGGGCTCGATATTGACCAGCCAACGCTCGACTGGGGCGCCGAGCATCACCTCGCCAAGCTGACCGACGAACAAAAATCACGCGTCCAGCTGCACAACCGCAATGTCCTCGAACCGGGCGATGCGACTGGTGCCGACTGTGTCCTGGCGATGAACTTCTCCTACTGGCTCTTCAAGACCCGCGACCAGCTCCGGGGCTACTTCGAGTCCGTCCGCGAATCCCTCGGAGGCGACGGCGTCTTCTTCCTCGACCACTACGGCGGCTCCGAAACCATGACCGAGACCGAGGAAACCAAATCCATCGATGCAGGGGGAGGACGCTCGTTTACTTATGTCTGGCAGCAGGAATCCTACAACCCGATCACGGGTGACTTTGTCTGTCATATCCACTTCAAGTTCCCCGACAAGACCCGCATGAACAAAGCGTTCACCTACGAGTGGCGGCTCTGGACCATGGTCGAGATCCGTGAACTGCTCTCTGAAGCAGGATTCGCCAATGTAGATGTCTACTGGGAAGGCGAAGACGAGGACGGCGAAGGCAACGGGGAATACGAAGCGACGCTCGAGGGCGAAGCGGATCCAGCGTTTATCTCCTACATTGTCGCCTACGACTGAGCATTCAACAGGAATTCCCGATAGAATCTCATGATGCAAGGCGTTGTCCAAATCCCGGAAGAACTCAAATCACTCGAAGACATCATCGCTTCGGGCTTTGGTGCCGTCGAACGGATCTTTGCCGAGCAACTGGTTTCAGATCTTGATCCCGTCGACGAGATGTGCGAGCATGTCGAGCGATACCGTGGCAAGATGCTCCGCCCGATGCTGGTGCTCCTCTGTGGTGCGGCCGCCAATCCGGATCTCGTCAAGCTTTTGGAATCCGGCTCCAGCGACCAAATTATGACCAATGCCCACACCGTCAGCGGAGCCGTCTGCGAGATGGTCCACATGGCGACGCTTGTCCACGATGATGTCTTGGACGAAGCCGAGATCCGCCGCCGGGGCAAGACCATCAACGCACTCAAGGGCAACGAGACCTCCGTCATCCTCGGCGACTACCTCATCGCATCCGCCTACGAGCTCTGCTCCACCCTCGACTCCCCAATCCCAAGCCGCATCGTCGGTAAGGCCTCGGCCGTCATGTGCAGCGGAGAGCTCCTCCAGCTCCACAACCGAAACAACTACCAGCTCGACGAACCGACCTACTTCGAAATCCTCAAACGCAAAACTGCGGCGTTGATCGGTGCCGCCTGCGAACTCGGTGCCCTGAGTACCCTCGGTTTCGACCAGCAAAGCCACCCGACCGTCCAGGCCCTCCTCGGATTCGGCACAGACCTTGGCATCGCGTTCCAGATCCAGGACGATGTCCTCGACCTCACAGGCACCGAAGCGACTGTTGGCAAATCGGTTGGCAAGGACCTCGAAAAAGGCAAACTCACCTACCCCCTCATCCACCACCTCGCAAACTCCGCTTCAAAGACCCGCTCGCTCGAACTCATCGAAGCCATCTCCCACGGCGACGAATCAGGACTCCCAGAACTCCTCGAACTCGTCAAACACACCGGCTCCATCGAAGCAACCCAACAAATGGCCCTCTCCTTCGTTGACAGTGCCAAAGAACGCCTCAACGACATCCCCGATGGCCCGGGCCGTCCGATGCTCCAGCTCATCGCTGATGCAGTCATCTCCCGTTCACACTGAACACTGAGGTCACCCACCGATGCCCAAGCGTGTGTTCAAGCTCTATCAACGCAAGCGGGTCATCAATATCAATGTCAATGTCTTCGTCGCCGGCCTGTTCTCCATCGCGATCGCCAAATACCCCGTCGCCGTGATTTCCGGGATGATCGGCCACGAACAAAAACTCCTCATCTCCGTTCTCGCCTACGCCATTGACACCGTCATCGACATCCTGATTTACTTCGGGCTCCACTGGATTGCCAATCACTGGCGTCCCCTCAAACAATCCCACCTCGTCGACAAGGTCACCACCCCAGCCGAATCCAGGACCCGCAACTTTCTCCTCGATGTCGGCAAAGTCCAAGCCGAACGCATCGCCCTGGTCCCGATCTTCGCCCTCATCGCCATCTCAGGCATGTGGGCCCTCCAGCACTTCGCAAGCACCCAGCCAAAGTGGGCCTTTGTGATCGCCTTCATCGTCGCCATGCTCATCACCCGCATCATCCACACCATCTGGGGCTACAAAACAGGCACCTTCAAGGACAACCCCATCGCCGATGACGCAGACAACACCGACAATGCCGAGGACCCCAAATAACCATGTGCGGCATCGCAGGCATCATCAAGATTCACGATCCCAAAGACGGCACGCCCCCACCGCCGCTTGAAGCCATCCCCGAATCCTGGCTCGACATCCTCGACGACTCCATCAAGCACCGAGGCCCCGACGGCCAAGGTCGCTTCCGCGATCGGGCCGTGCGAGAAGACGGCACCATCGTCGATGTCGCCCTCATCCACCGCCGCCTCAGCATCATCGACCACGAAGGCGGCTCCCAACCCATGGTCCACGACGGCGAGCATCTCCGCCCTGATTTAACATACCAACCCGGCGAGACGCCGATCATTGCGAGTGAGGTTGAGCCGGAGAAGCCGGTGGTTGCGGTGGTATTCAACGGCTGCATCTACAACCACAGGGAACTCCGGAAAGAACTCGAAGCCGCCGGGCATGTGTTTGAGACGGACCACTCGGATACTGAAGTATTGCTACATTCGTGCAAATCATGGGGAGACAGCGCGTTTGAATCGGGATCAACCCGCTGGCTCAATGGGATGTACTCATGCGCCTATTGGGATCGATCGCGAGGCGATTACAAAGTCAACCGCGATCCGTTCGGACAGAAACCATTGTGCTTGAATTTTTCGATCGACAAATCAACCAAAGCTTTCTGTTCTTCCCACGCTCCATTTCCCCAACTGCCATCGGGGCAGTTTTATGACAAATACAACGAAGAGCAATTTACTCCATCCTTTCCCAGCAATGTCTTGTTATCCCCATGGCTTCGACTCGGCTGGGCAAATCTGACAGGTGATACAGGCTGGTTCCGCGATGCCTTTCCAGCTATGGATATCCCTTCCAAAAGCGATGACCCTATCCAGGCTGGTCATTTCGGAGTGATCGCATGGCTCAATCGTGTTGGCGATCGGCCACCTCTCGATGTAGACACTACAGACCAACTGCTGAGAACCGCTGTCAAACGAAGACTTGAATCTGATGTCCCGCTGGGTTGTTTCCTGAGTGGCGGAATCGACTCATCACTCATCTCTCGTTTCGCACTCGATGAAATCGGCAAGCTCGACACCTTCACGGTTCGAATGCCATCACCCGAGTACGATGAATCCGACGCCGCAGAAGAGATCGCCAAGCACCTAGGAACCACCCATCACACACTCGATTGCCAAGCCAATCCCGCCGCGGATATTGTGATGCTCATCGAGCAACTCGGCCTTCCATTCGGGGACAGTTCTCTACTCCCGACATACTGGGTCTCCAAAGCCGCCTCTCAGCATGTCAAAGTAGCCCTCTCAGGTGATGGTGGCGATGAACTTTTCTACGGCTATCAACGCCACCAAGTTCCCGATCTACTGGATTCCCTTCCAACCATCCTCAAATGGTTTCCCACCAGTTTGCTCCCAGAAAGCGATCCAAAATCCAAATACACGAAGCTCGCAAGACTGATTCGATTGATGCGGGTATCGCCTGTCAGTTTCGGTCCAGAACTTGCTGCCATCTTTCCTCTCAACGACTTCAAGAAACTGAAAACCAAATCCAAACCTGACAAATGGACATTAGCGATTCAAGATGGCACGCAGGCAATCACGGATCGAATACAAGATCCCCACGCTTGGGACACTCTGGAATATCTAACCGGCGATCTCCTCCGCAAAACCGACACCGCATCCATGGCCGTTGGACTTGAAGTTCGCTGCCCATTCCTTGATCCAGATCTTGCACAAGCCGCACTCGCAACGCCCAAAGAAATCCTCATGCCCAACGGTGAGCGTAAAGGTCTCCTCAAACAAGTCGCCCGCAAATACCTCCCCGACCACATCGTCGATCGCCCAAAGCAGGGCTTCGCCATCCCCATCGGCGAATGGTTCCGCACAGACTACGGCGACATGCGACAACTCCTCTACGACCACCTCCAGTCATCCGACCCATTCCCAGGCCTCGCAGATGCAGGCGTCAACATCAACATGAAGTTCGTCAACCAGATGCTCCGCGAGCACGACGCGGCCGGGGAAAAATCGATCAACCCCTGGCATGGCCGCGACCATTCCCAGCGGCTCTACATGATGCTTGTGCTCTCCATCTGGAGCAAATGGCTCGACCGGGTTCGCTCCGAACCCCACGAAAAAGCCCACGGCTAAGCGTGGGCTTGGTGTGATTTGAATGAGAGACCTGATTAGCTCTGGGCGACCTTGCCGTCGATATGCACATCCATCTGCGGGTACGGAATCCCGATTCCCGCGTTGTCCAAGGCATACTTCACATCACGCGTAAGCTCATCCAAAACGGCCCAGTAATCGTCGGAGTTCACCCAAACGCGAACGCTCCAATCGATTGAAGATCCGCCGAGCCCGGTGAGGACGACGCCTGGCTCTGGATCGACCAGCACATCCTTGCACGCCTTGGCCGCCGTCATTAAAACCTCGCGGGTCTTGTCGATGTCGGCGCCGTAGTCGGTCCCCACCGCGACCGCGACACGGCGCGTGTCGTGGTGCGAAACATTCTCGATCGTTCCACCAAAGATCGAACCATTGGGCACAATGATGCGCCGGTTGTCCGGAGTATCGAATGTAGTTGTGAAGAGGCCGATCTCGATCACCTTGCCAGTAGTACCGCCGGCGTTGGCGACATCACCGACCTTAAAGGGCCTGAAAAACAGCAGCATCACACCCGCCGCGATATTTCCAAGCATCCCCGACATCGCCATACCAATGGCAAATCCCGCAGCCGCGAGCACCGCGGCAAAGCTGGTCGTCTCGATCCCGAGCGTACCCAGAATCGCGATCCCGCCGGCAAAGAGCACGAGATACCGGATCATGTTGCCTAGGAACCGAGCGAGGGTTTCTTCAACATTGGCCTTTCGAGACGCCTTGGTAGCGATGCGCCGAGACCAGCCCGCAAGGAAGAGCACACCGAAAATCAGCACGACCGCCAGCACGACCGGTTGGCCGACAGTCTCCCACGCCAATATCCAGGTATCTCCGCTCATGTCGCCGCTGGTAACTCGGGAGACGAGATCCCCGAACCCATCTGCAGCGGAGGAATCGGCGACCTGATCGAGATCGCTCACGGCTTGTGTTACAACTTCCGTTTCATCTTGCATTATATTTCTTCCTGTGTGCAATGCACCGTCCCCGGGCACATCATGTTGATTTGAACGAAGTTTAGAACTGCCAGCCCACGGTTATGTCGAAAAAAATATCGTTGTTGTCCTTTGTACCACCGGGCTCCGAATCGAACTTGTGCGTGAGCTTGAACTGGAGGTTCATATTACTCTCTTTATCGAGGAGGATATTCCACTTCAAATGATTGTTGAGACGATCACGGGTCACCTGAGAAATATCAACAAAGTATTCTGAGCCACCCTCGATATTCATGATGTCATTGAACCGGTGTTTCAAATCAATACCGGTGACGAGTGCCTCAGGACGGAAGTCGTCAACTGTTCCACCAAAGGTTTGCGAACCACCAAAGCCGGTCCGCCCCTTGAGGTTGGTCTTGTCATTCTTGACAAACTGATAACTGATACCCGCGTGGGCTGATGCTCGGTAATCCCAGTCTTGGAACTCGTCTGCCTCAAAGCTCGCGGTGGTCCACCACCCAACCTTGTGCCCTTCGGGCGCGAGCCATTCATGCCGAAAATCAAGATCCAATCTGTTCTGAGAATCAACACCGTTGCGTGTCGCAAACCGGTACTCACTATCAAACTTGGTGAGGTACTTCTTGGACTTCCGCTTCGTATGGAACTGGATGTTCAGGTTTGTATTCTCTGTATTCCCCGAAGATGTGTTGAATCCCAATCTGACCGATCGCTTCCAGCCTGTCCAAAACGACGGACCGTTGTCTTTCTTTTTGATGACCTCTGGAGGCGGGGGAGGAGTTGCAGCGGGCGGTGTTTGAGGCTGGGCGACTGGAGGAGTTGCAGGCGCCGGCTCGCCGGGCTCCAAAATCGCTCCCACTGCGATCGCATGAGCGTTCGCTTGCTCAAGATTAACTCGCGCAATCTGAACCTGCTCCATAGCAAGCGTGTACGCATACTGAGCAGCATGGAGTTCTTCGAGGGCCGCCGCAGCTTCGAAGTCTGCATCAACCCGCGCCAAACACTGCCCTGCAAGAACCAGAGACAAGAAGCCCGCTATTACTCGTCCGATGGCCATATCACGCCACCTCCAAAATATGAAACCTGACCAACATCAATCCCTTTACAAGAGATGATACAATCACGAAACAGGTCTTTAAACACATCAAACCGATACCAAGCACACCAATATCGTGTAGCATTGTACCAGTTCCAGAGATCTGACCGAAGAAGATACCAGAATCGATCTCCCGAATACCAAGGATGGCTCATGGACACACCTACCCCCAATACCTCGGCATCCCGGCGCCAAGTCCTGTACATCGGAGCCAAGGCCGGTTCACTGGTTGCGATCAGCGGGCTCCTGGGAGGCCTGGGAGGGTGCGAGAGCAGCCCCAAACGCCGCTCTCGGTCGGGGAACATGATCGGTCAACCGATCCCCGCAGACCCGGTTGTAGCGACACACGCACCATCGCCAATTACCCCGGCTCCAGGCCGAATTCCAGCCCAAACGGGGAAACTGACCCAGCTCCCTGAGTTTGTCATCCCACGCACCGCATGGACGCGTGGCAAAACCAAAGCCAGTCTCGCCGACCCAATGACGCCGATCACTAGAATCACCGTCCACCATGACGCGATCAGCCCATTACCATCGACCCGCTATTCAGATTCAGTCCGCCGCCTGACGACCATCCGGCGAGGTCATCTCAATAACCGCTGGGCCGACATCGGGTACCACTATGCGATTGACCCCGCAGGCAGAGCTTGGCAAGCCCGGCCGCTGATATTCCAAGGGGCCCATGTCAAAGACCACAACCCGGGAAACATCGGGATCGTCGTATTCGGAAACTACGAGAACTCAAGGCCCACAAAAAAGGCGCTCGAAACACTCAACACCCTCATCGCCCATGAAATGCGCCGCTTCAATGTCCCACTCGGCAGGGTCCACACCCACCGCGAACTCCGCAGCACCGCCTGCCCGGGACGCCACCTGCAATCGCAGATGATCCAGTTCCGCAGACCAAACGGCTCTCTTGCAATGCTTCTAAGCGGCGCGGCTCAAGCCTGAGCTTCGGCCGGCTTGGCTTCTGTGTCTTCGAGATCCCGGTGTCCAAAGATCGCGGTCCCAACGCGCACTAGGTTCGCGCCTTCTTCGATCGCGACCTCGTAATCTCCAGACATCCCCATCGAAAGCAGATTGAAGTGCCCCTCCCCGACACCGGCCTTGGATAGATCATCATAAATCTCTCGGCAACGGCTAAAGTGCTCTCTCGATCTCTCAGGATCATCCGTAATCGGTGCCATGGTCATCAGCCCGCGAACACGAACATTAATCATGGTGTCGATCTGCTCGGCGATCGCCCCCAGAGCCGCGATCGGCAAACCCGACTTTGAATCTTCACCAGAAATATTGACCTGCACCAACACATCCACCTCGCGGTCGAGCTTGTTGGCAACCACCTGGAGCTCCTCAGCAAGGCGGAGCGAATCGATCGAATGGATCAGACGAGTACAATCAGCAATCTTGCGGACCTTGTTCCGTTGGAGATGCCCGATCATGTGCCAGCGAACCGGGTCGGTCGCGTCGATCTGGTGCGTATCCGAAGATGTCCGAGGCATCGCGTTGATCCGATCAAACCACTCGCTGATGACCCCGGCACGCTGGGCGAGCTGGGGCACACGATTCTCGCCAAAGTCTCGATGCCCAAGCTCAACAAGCTCTCGGATATCTTCAGGCTCAGCGTACTTGGCAACCGCCACGAGATACACCGACTCCGGAGTCCGGCCTGACCTGATAGCCGCCTGAGCGACGCGTTCTTTGACCTCTGTATACCGATCCGAGAGTTCTGTCATCGTGACTCCGTATTGAATGCTCAAGAACCCTGTGGTTCGTTGTGAATTTTCAAATCATAGTTACGGAGAACCGATCGGTTTCCGTCGGGCCGGGTCGGTTGGCGCACTCGTTCCCTCAGCCTCGGGCTTCTGCTTCCATCGACCATACCCAAGCTCTTTATCGCGTTCAGAAGGATCTTGGGCATCGGCCGTCAACCCGAAACGATCTTGGAGATTTTGATCCGCCCCGCTGGCCTGCTTCAACTCGACCCTGCGTTTTTGCAGATCTCGGCACCCCCCCATCGAGATCAACGACACACTGACAACAACGAGCCCGGCCAACCCAGCAACCCCGACTCCACGCTTTGTATTCGCATCTTTCATCACCAGAGTATACGCCCAAGATCTACAACGGATCGCGCGTAATATCAGGCCCTGCGCTGTGTGGAGGGGCCACCAGCCCTGGATCAGGGGTTTCAATCCGGCTATTGAGATCCATGAGACGCGACTCAAGCCTCTGCATTCGGCCGCTCAACTCATGAACCGCCTTGCTGAGCTCATCAAACTGCTCGCGGGCTCGGCCGCCATCGACCTCAAGATACCCGAGCGATTCTTCGAGATTGCTTAAGCGTTCTGATTCCGTGTTTTTTGAAGGATCTGGGCTCATCGCCTAGATTGTACACACCCGATACTCAACCGGCCTTGGGGAGCACAATGAGTTTGCCTTGGGTTTCGTCGCAAACGCTCCGATTCCGCCCAGACTCCTTGGCTTTGTAGAGATTCGAATCGGCATGCTCGATCCAAGGGATTGGCTGCAGGGTTGGCCCATCCACACACCCAGTGATACCCAGTGAAATGGTGATATTCCGATCCGGATGCCGGGGCCAGTTGATTGCTTCGCAATCGGTACGGATTCGTTCGCAGAGCCCCAACGCCTGCTCCGGGGTTGTCTCAGGAAGAATCAAAACAAACTCTTCGCCGCCATATCGGCACGCGATATCGCTCTTCCGGACATGACTCTGGATCAAGTTCGCAACCCCAGAGATCACCGCGTCCCCCGCTGGGTGTCCGAAGGAATCATTGACAGATTTGAAGTTGTCGATATCCATCATCACAACCGTCAGGCCGTTGGAATGGCGGAGGCAACGCTCATACTCCTCGATCCATCTCTGGTCAAAGTATGTCCGGTTGTAGAGCCCGGTCAGCCCGTCCACCTGAGCCTTCTGCTCGAGCATCTTGAGCAACGAAGAGATACGCAAAGAACTCCGGAGACGCGCCCGGAGTTCTGTCAGCTCAAACGGCTTCGATACAAAGTCAATCGCCCCGAGATCGAAGGCCGTGACCTTGTCCTGGGTTGTGTCCATCCCCGATAGTACAATGACCGGGATATTTCTAGTCGAAGGCTCGTCCATCAGACAACGGAGTGTCTCGAATCCGTCCATCACTGGCATGTCTATATCAAGGAGAATCAGGTCCGGCGGATTCTTTTTAGCAAACTCAAACCCTTCAAGCCCGTTGTAGGCACTCGCCAACTGGACCGACTCGTATTTCAATCGAGCCTTGAGTAGACGATGCACAAAGTCCGAATCGTCCACAAGTAGGACGACAGGGGCGCTATCGAGTTGGCTGTTATGAGGGTCTGTCATGCGTACAAGTTGTCCGTTGGACTATCGGATTATCAATAACTGTTTACGAATCGATGTATTTGAGGTATGAGTTGCACTCATTCAACAGTGCATCAAACTCATTCTGGATCTGATCAAGCTCGACCATTTCAAGATTGCTGGTTTTCAGTCGTTCTTCAAGAACCGCCGCGGTCGATCCGATTGGATCGAAACCGAACCCCGGCGCTGCACCTTTGAGTTGGTGAGCAAGCCTGTTCAGGTGCGAGAAATCTCCCGACTCAGCCGCGGACTTAAGGGTACTAATCCTGCTAGGCAGTTCTTCGAGGAACATCTCAATGAGTTCGACATCATCCTCGTCAGTGACATCGAGCGAAAACTGTGCCTGGTCATACTGTGGCATAATGATCTCCTGCTCGTGGTATCGGCAGGCCACAACCCAAGATGAAGTGCGTCATCTGAATTGATGTGCTATCCCATCGGTACAGTCCGGATAAGCAAGACCAAAATGGGAATGAGTTGAGCCATTGGCTCAAATCACAGGTTCTCAAGCGAAGAGCGAGTACCTGTTAAAAAAAAGAAAGTGACCCCAGCGGGATTTGAACCCGCGTTACCAGGATGAAAACCTGGTGTCCTGGACCAGGCTAGACGATGGGGCCGATCGGACAGGGGGTACTGTATTCGCCGATTTCTCATCGTCAAGTCATCGAGTCGGTGAATTAAGTTTCTGCACCAACCAACTGCAAAATCGCCCCCTCAAGATCAGCTCAGCCCGGCTAGGACTCAATCGACGGAAGAATGACAAGGACCAATAAATCGTAGAACAGGTGGACCCCAACAGCGATTCCCAGCCCTCGCATCAAAAACAGCAGCCCAAAGTACATCCCGGCCAAAAAGTAGAAAAAACCCTTGCGGTAATCAATAGAGCCATCGAGCAAAAACATCTGATCGTGATGCCAAGCAAACGCCGCCGAGGACAAAATCAACCCAATCACGAACCCTTTGGTCTCGCTGAATCCAAAGACATCCGAGATCAGAAAATGGATCATGGTGATCAGGACCAGCCGGAATAGCATCTCTTCATACAGCGACGCCCCCAACGCGAGCATCATCTGGCTCGTATGCGATGGATCAGCACTACCTCCAACCACACCGGCCTGGATTGCCATCTCGGTACCGCCCCCAGGCTTGAGAATCATCACAATAACAACCAAAGGCAGTGTCAATAACGCCGACTCGAAGACCATCTTGACCCAAACGGTGATTGACAACTTAAACGGGTCTCGGCTTAAAATATGCTGAATTACAAGCATCGTCACCAACGCGAGCGCCGGCAAATGCAGCCCAACAACCCCAAAGAGATCAAAGAATCTCACTAGCATCTGGTGGGCTTCGAGTGAATCACGAACAGGCCCGAACACACCCATCGTTCCGAGTTCGTAAAGGATCACGATCGGCAACAAAAATAGCAGCATGTGAAGCGGACGCATCGAAAGAGCGAAATAACTGCCCCGACCCAAAATAGGTCGCTGAGCAACCCCCAACTGATTGGGGAGCATTTTCTTAGTTCGTGTGTTGGGCTTGGACATGGCCTGCTGATGTTTTTCTGTATTGCTAGAGTTCAGTTTCGATCAGTATCATAGAAAAACCCGACCGGAAAGGTCGGGTTTCGATATGAAAGATTATAACTTCAATTCTCAGCCTGCGTGGGCTTTAAGCCGAGCGTTCATCCGGCTCTTGCGACGAGACGCCTGGTTGCGATGGATCACACCCTTCTGAGCGGTGCGGTCAACAATCGCAGAGGCCTTGCGGAATGCTGCAACGGCATCCCCGCCGCCGGACATGCTGTCCTCGAAATCCTTAATCGCGACACGCATTGATCGCAGACGCCAGCGGTTGAGAGCGCGGCGTTTCATGTTCTGACGGATACGCTTCTTAGCGGAGTTGGAGTGGGCCATACAGTCTGCATCCTCTGGCAACAAGTGCCTCTATATACCTACCAGCGTGAAACCCCACGCCGGGTCGATATTGTTCACCCCGAGGCAAAAGAAATCAAGCCAGAACCGGTATTCAACTTGCCAAATCCCGAATATGGGCTTACCGTACCCCTCGTTCAGTAATGGACGGGATGCGTGCGTAGCTCAACTGGATAGAGCACCTGACTACGGATCAGGAGGTTGAGGGTTCGAATCCTTCCGCGCGTGCTTCACAAACCCCGTTTTTAGCGGGGTTTGGCTGTTTTTGGGGTCAACCCGAAAACTACCCAGGGGCATCGAGCCAACCTCAGACCCAGCAGAACTATGGAGATTGACCGGGACAAGGTTCTTCCAAGCACTCGATTTCTGGAACACGATAGAATACCGCCCCATGTCCAGTGATACCCCAAAGCCGAGCCGTCCATTCTCCCTCTCCGATGTGGGAAATGTACAGAACTTCCCTCAGGCGGCGTCCCCTCAATCAAACCAGAACTCGATGAGCACCAAAGACCGATTGCTCCATGCCCACTCGCAGGTCAAATCCAAGCAATATGGGCAAGCCGCCGAAACCCTCAAACCATTACTCAACAAGAAAAAACCAGATGCTGGGGCCTTTCATCTGATGGCGATCATCTGCGAGCACCAAAGGCAGGCGGCAGCAGCCCTCGAATACGCCAAAAAAGCAAACACCAGCAAACCCAATGACCAATCAAAGATGATCATTGCCCGATCATTCAAAGCCATCGGCAAGACCGATGATTGCATCCAATGGGCCGACAAAATTCTCCGATCCAATCCCAACGAGCCCATGGCCATCGCACTCAAAGCGGCGGCCCTCGAAGAAGCGGGACGCGTCGATGATGCAGAATCCATTCTGTTGCCACTAATAGAAAGCATCAATGGAGATCTTTCAAAGCTCCCCGTTCAGATCCGCGATATCTGGGCACGCGTGCTTGTACAGCGGAAGCAGTACCCACAAGCGATCGAACTGATCGATGATGTGCTCAATAAAATCTCATCTGACAAAGGCAAGGTCGGCTTGTTCCATCTCAAGGCCAAAGCCTGCGACCGGAGCAAGCTCTACGACCAGTCATGGGAAGCCGCCGAAAACGCCAACGCGCCGGGCAGGCTTGAATACGACCCCGACCTGCACTCCCAGCAGGTCGATGCGCTCATCGATATCTGGTCCAAAGAACATACCGGCGAGTTCCCGATCACGACATGCGACAGCATCGTCCCGGTGTTCGTCGCGGGGATGCCTCGCTCGGGAACCAGTTTGATCGATCAAATCATTGACGCGCATCCCAAAGCCTCCGGCGTAGGCGAGCTCAGCGCGATCGAAAGATTCGCGATGCAACTCTCACAAAGCTACGACCCCGACAAAGAACCCGACAAACGCTTCGGAGAAATGGGCCAGAATAAATGGCAGCAGACCGCAGACGCCTATATCAAGCACATCCTGAGCGTCTCCCCCAAGGGCAGCGAGCGTGTCGTGAACAAAGCACTGGGCAACAACAAACTCGTCGGACTCATCGCGAGGCTGTTCCCAAAAACCCGAATTATCCACGCCATCCGCGACCCGCGCGATGTCGCCATCAGCTGTTTCATGGGCGGGTTCAACAACAACATGCACCCGTGGACTTCCAAAGTTGAATGGACCACCCACACCTGGGCGTTGTCCGACCGCATGATGCAACACTGGAAAGACACACTCGATATCCCGATTCTCGATGTCCATTATGAGAAACTTGTCGCCGATCCCGAGAACGAGTTCCCCCGCTTGATCGAGTTTCTAGGCCTTGAGTTCAACCCATCCTGCTACGATTTTCACAAATCTAAACGCACCGTCCGAACCCTCAGCTACGACCAGGCCAACCGCCCGCTCTACACAACCAGTTCAGGTCGGCACAAAAACTATGAAAGCCATCTTCAAGGCATTAACTTTCCCCACTACTCACTCGACTGCTAAACGAATACTCAAATCAAAAACAAAGGCCCCCCACCAACTGGTAGGGGGCCAAGTGCTAAACACTACTGATGGGATCGAATCTTAATCGAGTTTAAACTGCCCGACCAGTTCTTGGAGTTGCTCGGCCTGATGGGCCAGGTCTCCTGCCGCTTGTGATGCTTGCGAAGCACCCTCGGCTGACTGACGGGTTACCGAGTTGATGCCTTCTACTGCACGGGCGATCTCGCCCGTTGCCGCAGACTGCTGATTGGCAGCAGCCGCAATATCCTGGACCATGCCCTGGACATTCTGCGAGCCCTCAACAATGCTGCCCAACGCCACGCCGGCCTGGGTTGCCAGATCGACACCCTTGCCCACGCGGGCCGAACCCGCTTCGATCAACTCAACAGCCGACGCCGTCTCGGTCTGGATTCCGCGGATCGACTGGGAAACCTCTTCG
>JAJDDN010000007.1 GCA_029260295.1 Phycisphaerales bacterium | reverse complement strand
GCGCGGGGAGGGGCAAGGCAAGAGGAGGCACTGCTTGCCGAACCCCCCAAGATGGTCAAGCAGTGGCACCCGGTCTGGGGGAGGAGGGAAGAGGAAGACATGCAGGAGCCGAAGACGGCACCTGCATGGCACCCGGCACCCAGAGAAGACCTGAAGGAGGATTGGAATCCTCCGACGGGGCACCCTGAGAAGAGAAGAGTCGATTTTAGAGAAGAGAAGAAAGAGCCCCTCCGTCTGCGAAGCGCAGACACCTCCCCGCGGGGCGCGGGGAGGGGCAAGGCAGAGAAGACACTGCTGCGCCGAAGACGGCACCTGCATGGCACCCAGAGAAGACACTACTGCGCCGGAGACGGCGAGTAGTGGCACCCTGTTGTCGTGATCTTTACTTTGGGGGGTGGGGGGTGGGGGGTTAGGGGGCGGATTTTAGGGCGGTGAGGAAGAGGGTGATGTCGGTGATGTCGAAGAGGGTGTCGTTGTTGAGGTCGGCGATTGGGTTTTGGGCTGAGAAGGCGGTGAGGAAGATGGAGATGTCGAAGAAGTCGTGGTAGGAATCGGCGTTGAAGTCGGCGAGGGAGTTTGTGGTGGAGATGGTGAGGACAGGCATGAGGGTGACTGGCTTTGTGTCTGGATGTTTGTTGACCGTGGCTTGGACTTTGAGGGTGTGGATGCCGGGCTGGGCATTTGATGAGGAGTTTGCGGAGATTGGGATGTCGTAGATGCCTGGGGCGACTTTGATTGGGGTTGAGGGGAAGAGGTTTTGTTGGTTGAAGTGGAGGGTGAAGGTGGCGGGGTCGGTGATGAGGTTTGATTGGTAGTCGCGGAGCTCTATGCGGATTCTTTGGGGGAGGGCGGGGTCGTCGATGAGGACTCTTGAGGGGATTGATGTTGTGGTTTGGACGGCGTCTACTTTGCCTGCGAGGGAGGCGCGGAAGTCTGCGAACTGGGTTTGCATTTGGTCTACGGGGTCGTCTGCGGCTGCGTTCTGGTTGGCGATGTTGATGAACATGAACTTGTCGCCTCTTGCGAAGCCGGTTTGGCGTTGGACGATTGCGTTTTGGAGGTTGTCGTAGATGAGGAGCTTTGAGGTGGCGTTGATGATGAGGTCTTGGTCGCCGTCGTTGTTGAGGTCTGCCTTGAGGATGTTTGTCGCGTTTCCGCCGATGCGTGTGCGGTTTGTTTCGGTGAAGTTGCCTGCGGCGTCGCCGAGGTAGTAGCGGAGGTTTGCGCCGGCGGTCATAACGACGGCGAGGTCTGGGATGTTGTCGTTGTTGAGGTCTGTGATTTGGAAGTCGATGGCGGGGGCTGAGATTGGGGAGGAGATTTTGGCGGCGAAGGTTGGGTTTTCTGGGGTGCCTGTGTTGATGAAGGTGTCGATGACTCTTGAGGAGCCGGTGGCTACGAGGATGTCGATGAGGCCGTCGTTGTTGATGTCGGCGGTGCGGGATTGGATTGGGTCACTTGAGGTTCGAAGAAATAGTTGTTCTGCGAATGTGCCGTTTGGATTTGTGGAGTACAGGGCCACATTTCCCAATACATCGTTCTGGATACTGAGAAACTCGTTGATATTGTCGTTGTTGAAATCTTCGAGGTGGAAGTTTGTTTGAGGTGATTCTGTGATGCTGTTTCTGATCTGATCGAGCGTTGTGCCTTTGAGATTGTAAGAGGCAATGCCACCGTTGAATGACAACAGGAGTTGGTCTCCGGCGATTTTTTTCGCATCAAATGGTTGGATGCTGTTGTAAGCAGGTTCAGCGAACTGGATGTTGAGTTGTGTGGGCGACTCGAAAGTGTTTGCTGATGTTTGGAACAGTACAAAGATGTTTTGAGCGTCTGAGAGGGCGATGAGGTCTTTGAGGCCGTTGTTGTCGAGGTCGGCGGCGGTGAGTTTGGTGAGGTTTGGGAGGTTGGTTTCGATGGTTTGTTGGAGGTTGAAGTGGGCGACTTGGTCGGTGGTGTTTGTGGCGTTGGTGTAGATGTGGATGTTGCCGGCGGTGTCGGAGATGGCGTATTGGTTTTGGCCGAGTTTGGTGAGGGCGGTGGAGGTGTTGGAGTCTGGGAGTTCGTAGAAGGCTCTTATGGAGTCGGTGTCGTCTGCTCTTGCGCCGATCATGTAGCCGACATGTGCGGATTTGAAGTCGCCGGGGGGTGGTGAGCCGCAGCTTGTGGGGTTTGATGGTGAGCAGGAGCAGCGGCCGTCTCCGCCGGTTACTCGGGCGGCGATCATGCCTGCCATGAGTTTGCCTGGGAGGTCTGAGTCTTCGGCGATGAGGGCGTCTACGGCGGCTTGGACGACTGGTTGTCCGGTGAGGATGTTGCCTTGGACGGCGTAGACGATGTCGTCTGCTGGTCCTGGGCGTCCTTGTTCGATTCTTCCTGTGATTCCTCCTGCCCAGTCTGCGTTTTGGGTGCCTGAGTAGGTGAGTGTGTCGCCGGTGGTGGTGACCATGCCGTACTGTCGGTTGTTGTGTCCGGGGTCGAAGGTTGAGAGTTCGTCGAGGATTTGGGAGAGGGGTTGTCCTTCGAGGAGGCGGTCGCGGACGAACATTCGGTTGAGTCCTGAGCCGTCGACTGCGGATTGAGCGGTGATGGCACCGATGCCTGTGAGGACGACGGGGGTTTCGATGGCGAGGTCGAATCCTGTGAGGCAGGTTGCTGAGCCTACGACGAACTCTCCGGTGCGGGTGTCGGTGATGAGGATGGACCAGGTTGCCGATGCGGGACTGGCTGATATGGCGAGGGCGGCGATCGAGGCTTTGAGGAGTGTTTTTTTGGTGTTGATCATGTTGAGGGTAATGTACCCGAAATGCGGCGATATTCCAAGAGAATTGGTGTATAGATGAATGTGGGTGTTGTGGATGTGGAGGGGATGTGGTTAGATGGCTTTTTTGAGGTTGCGAGGCTTTGTGTTTGTTTGTTTGGGTACAGGCCCTTTTAGGCGTCTGATAATGTGGATGAGATTCCGGAGGTGGATTTCGGATTCTTTTGTGGAGTTTGTGGTGTTGAGTGCGTTGGTGGCTTGGTGCGCTGCTGTTGAGAGGAGGGGGAAGCCGAATTTTGCTCCTGTGGAATACAGGGTGCTGCATATTTTGAGGGCTGCGGCGGAGTCGTCGTCTTTGATGTTGATTTCGAGGCGTGGAATGGATTCATTGATGAGACCGATGTACTTGTTGAAGAATGATTCGGAGCAGTGTTGGGTTGAGAGCGTGGAGTGGATGGGTGCGGTGCTGTCAGTTGGGGCGGGGTTTATATTGAAGATGTCACGGAGCTCGTTGAGGAGGACTGGGAGTTCTAGTGGGCGTTGGATGACGGTGATGGCCCCGGCTTTGAGGAGGCTTTCTTTGCGTGCTTCTGAGCTGTTTGAGAGGACGATGATGGGGCCGGTGTAGTCTTTGTTTTTGAGTTTTTTGATTGTTTTGTGGGCATCTGTTTTGTCATATGGTGAGTCGTATAGGACGAGAAGATCGACGAGTACTTCTTTGATGCCTTGGAGTGCGGCTTTGACGGTGTTGGCTTGGGAAGCTTTGATGTTTGCGTTGAGCATGAGGGATTGTAATGCGTTGAACTCATTTTGGTCGTCTTGGATGGCCAGGGCGTGGCGTTCGGTGATCCAAGCGGTGTCGTCGTTGCTGATCGAGAGGGTGATCATGCCAATATCTTTGGCGAAGTTTCTTGGGTCGATCTGCTCGAAGAGTGAGACGCCGATCATGTGGATTTGTTTATCGAAAAATTCGCACCAGCGTACGAACCCTGAGATGGTGTGGCATTGGCCATCGTTTGAGTAGATGCTGATTGAGATGGAAGTCCCTTTGTGTAGAAATCCTTTAATTGCGATGCCTACGCCCGAGGCGCTGATGTCGAGGAGGAGGGCTTGGCATTTGTCTTTGGTGTCTCCGGGGTGCTGGAAGGTTGCGACAGATTCGTTGTTGAATGGGGTGAAGCGGTGGTGTTCTCGGTTGTTTGATTGCGTGTCGTTGTTGGAGTTGTTGCGGTCTTTGGTTGCATCGAGTAGTGCGGCGATTTCGGTGTCGGTGAGTTGGAACTCGGTTTGGATTGTGTTGTTTAGGTTTTTCAAGAGCGACTCCTTGAGTGGAATTCGTTGGTATTTGTAGAAGGAATCGGTGGAATGGCCTGATTACTTGTGTGCAGTTGGTGATGTCAATTGGAATCGAGTTTGTAGAACAAGTTTGATATGTTGTGTATCGGATAACGGTTTTAATTCCACGGATATGTGTTTGTTTCATGCATATTTGGGTGTCGAGTTTCTGTGGTGCAAGAAAAAGGCCGTCGTTTGACGGCCTTTGGGTGTGTATTGGATTGTGGTGGTTTGATTTAGCGGCGTCGGCGGGTGGTTGCTAGGGCGGTGAGTCCTAGGAGTGCGATGGAGGAGGGTGCGGGGACTGGTCGCATGGAGACGAGTTCGATGAGGTCTCCGCCTGAGCCTGGGCCGCCACCTAAGAGGTCGACGAAGCCTCCGGTTTCGAGAACAAAGGGCGCCCAGCCGTTGGGTGCGGTTGGGTCTCCGCCTGGGCCTGCTGGTTCGCCGCCGTCAAAGTTGCTGAAGACATTGAAATCGCTGAAGCCGAGTTGGCCCATGAGTTCTGTGTGGAGGTCGATTGGATCTACTGGGTCGCCGCCGCCGCCGAGGCCTGGGCCGCCTTGGCCGATATTCCAGATGACATCTGCGAAGTCACCGTTTGCTGTGGAGAAGGTGCCGTTGCCGGTGAGGGCACCGGTGACGGTGATTGAGAAGTTTGAGAAGCCGGAGCCTGCCCATTGGCCGAGATAGAAGCCTGGGTTTGGGACGAGGTTGGTGTCGAGGGTAACTTGTCCGGTGGCGGAGGCGGCGTTGCCGAACTCGAGGCCTGACCATTGGAGGTCGTAGGTGATGAGTTCTGCTTGGGCGGTTGAGGCGGTGAGCCCCCCCCCTAAGATTGTGGCCGTGATGGCTATTTTGAGGCGTGGATTGCTGATTTTCATGTTTGTCCCCTGCTGTGAAAGGTGTGTGCGTTGCAAAAACGGACTTTTTGAGGGTCCTGCAGGGGGAATGTACCTCAGGAGTTCTGGTTTGCCAGTGATTTTGGGATTGGTTTTTGGGTTACAATAGGGATATGTGTATCTTGTTTGTGGTTGGTGAGGATTTGATAGTTGGGGGGCGATCTGGGGGGGTGTTTGCGTGTGGGTATTGGTGTGCGTGTGAATTGGTGGAGATGGTAAGGTGAGCGGGGGCAATTGGTTGACAGCGGCTTGTGGGGGGGTATGATCCCATCCCGCTCGGTTGAACAGCCGGGCGGTGTTTGTGCCGCTGTAGCTCAGTGGTAGAGCGCACCCTTGGTAAGGGTGAGGTCGAGAGTTCAAATCTCTCTAGCGGCTTTTGCTCGGCACTGAGGTGGTTGATTCGGGTGTAATGACCCTTGTTGGTTGCTGAACTGGCGGGCTGATAATTGAAGATTGTTCAGTGGTCGATCGCGAACGGTCGGCTCGGAAAAACAGAGTTTGCGGCCATTTAGACACATTTTTTGAGTCGGTCGCGGAAGTAACAAGATAGAGGAATCGAACAATGGCAAAGGGAACCTTTGAGCGGAACAAACCGCACGTAAACGTCGGGACGATTGGTCATATTGACCACGGTAAATCGACCCTTACTGCAGCTCTTGTTGCTCGCGCGGCGGCCAAGGGTTTGTCTGAAGCTAAGTCATATGCTGATATTACCAAGGGTGGTACGGTGCGTGACTCCAACAAGACTGTGACGATTCACTCGTCGCATGTTGAGTACGAGACAGAGGGTCGTCACTACGCCCACGTTGACTGTCCTGGTCACGCTGACTTCGTGAAGAACATGATTACTGGTGCTGCTCAGATGGACGGGGCTATTCTCGTTGTGGCGGCGGACTCTGGTCCTATGCCTCAGACTCGTGAGCATGTTTTGCTCGCTCGTCAGGTGGGTGTGCCTTACATTCTCGTGTTTATGAACAAGGTTGACCTTGTTGATGACGATGAGCTTCTTGACCTCGTCGAGATGGAGATCCGGGAGCTGCTCGATAAATATGACTTCCCAGGCGACGACACCCCGGTTATCCGTGGCGAGTCGAAGTCTTCACTGGAGAACCCAGACGACAACGATAAGTGCAAGTGCCTCGATGAGCTCTTTGATGCTCTTGACAGCTACATCCCTGAGCCTGAGCGTGAGAACGACAAGCCGTTCTTGATCTCGGTTGAAGATGTGTTCTCGATTAAGGGTCGTGGTACTGTTGCTACGGGTCGTGTCGAGCGTGGTATGGTGAAGGTTGGCGATGCTGCTGAGATCGTTGGTCTGGCAACTGAGAGCACCAAGACGACCATTACTGGTGTGGAGATGTTCAACAAGACTCTTGAGTCTGCGATTGCTGGCGACAACTGTGGCGTGCTGATGCGTGGCGTTGAGAAGGAAGGGATTACTCGCGGGCAGGTAATCTGCAAGCCTGGTTCGATCCTTCCGCACACCAAGTTCAAGGGTCAGGTCTATGTCCTGACCAAGGACGAGGGTGGTCGTCACACTCCATTCTTTGCTGGCTACAAGCCACAGTTCTACTTCCGTACGACTGATGTGACCGGACAGGTCTTGAACTTGTTTGGTGACGGCGGCGCCAAGGCTGAGATGTGCATGCCAGGTGACAACGTGACCATGGAGATCGACCTCGGTGAGAAGTCGGTAGCTATGGAGAACGGGCTGCGGTTTGCGGTTCGTGAGGGTGGCCGGACTATTGGTTCGGGTACCGTGACCGAGATCATCGCCTGATATTGGCTTTGGCATCGGGCCTGATTTGGCCTGGTCGGTTTTGAAAGTAACTTCCCCGGCCCGAAGGCGGAAGCCCTCGGGCCGGTTTGATGAAACAGATGTCTGCTGGTGGCAGGCTGAAAAGAGAACAGGAGGCCAATCATGGCCAAGAAGAAAGCCGGAGCGCGTGAGTATGTTTGGCTGCAGTGCAGCGAGACTGGCGATCTGAACTACCGTACGAGCATCAATGTCAAGGGTGGTATTGATGACCGTGTCAAGGAGGGGTACAGCAAGTACTCTCCGAGATTGCGTAAGCACACGCTGCACAAGATCAAGCGGAAGTAATCTGCGACAGGGGGTTTGGCCACTTGCCACCTGGGATGGGTTTGTGTTCATTGCGAACAGTGACCCTCCCGTGGCAGATGGCCGGCCCCTTGTTTGTTCAGATTGTTTCTTGGGTTACGGCAGTAGCTCAGTCTGGTAGAGCAGCGGATTCCAAATCCGCCGGTCGTAGGTTCGAATCCTTCCTGCCGTGTTAATAGATGTTGATTGGTGAGTTTTTTCGTCGGAGTAGACGGTTTGCTTGCCGATGACGCGAACTGCGAGGGCCTTGCAAAGATGGCACTGGGAATATACAAGCAGGGGCAGGGATACTGGATGCGGATGATGACCGCGTTGTTTGTGGGGGTCATGGTGCTCTCTGGTGCTGGTTGGGGCTGGAAAGAGACGAGCGCGGTTCGGGTTCCTGCTCGGAGCTGGACATTTTCGTTGAGCGATACGCAGATTTCTGGGGGGGCGTCGGAGGACGGGCGTGTTGGTGCCAATGAGACTGTGGTGTTGATGGGGTATTCTGGCTCGAGCGACGAGTTGGTTGAGATCGGACGATGCGTGGTTGAGGAGTTTGTTCCTGATCGCGGGAATCGTTCTTCGCTTGTTGTTATGGGTTTTGATTCTGAGTTGACTCGTGATACTGCTGGCGATGCGGAGCGTGTTGTAGTGGTTCGTGCGGGTAATGCGGTTGGGGAGTTGGAACAAGAGTTGATGAGTGCTGATGTTCGGAGTGCGACGAGCACGCCGATTTATCCTGTGCAGTATCTGCAGACGGGTGTTGCTGTTGGGATCATGGTCGTTGGTGCGGGGTTCTTGTTTTGGTATATTGGGGTCGCCAAGCGTCCGGTGGAGTTTTTGATCGCGACTGATGGCGAGATGAAGAAGGTGAACTGGACCTCGTACCGCGAGGTGAAGGGTTCAACGATTGTTGTGATTGTGGCGACTTTCTTGATCGCGGGGATTCTGTATCTTGTTGATATGAGTTTCTCGTTTATCTTCAGCGCGATTGGCGTGCTGGAGCGGTGATATTGGGGACCTGGAAACGGTTTGTCCACTTTGGAAAATGGGGCCGATGATGAATGATGAAACGAACAATGGACTCGGCGACGGACTCGGCCAGATTGGCGATGGGGAGTCGTCCGGGGTTTCGGAAACTGAGGCCGCGTCTGTTGAGTCTGCTCCTGAGGTGGTGACGACTGAGGCTGCTGCTGAGGCGATTGCTGATGCACCTTCGGCCCCGTCTGGCTCTGATTCTGCTGCACCTTCTGTATCTGGGACGACTGCGACTGATCTTCGTGAGGATGTGCCTCAGATCGAGGGTCGGATTGGTCTTGATGAGCCTTTGGTTCAGGAGGGGATGCAGTGGTTTGTGCTTCGGGTTGCTTCTAATAAGGAGAACTCGGTTCAGCAGACTTTGCTTCGGAAGATCCAGATTGAGAACATGACGCACCTGGTGGGTCGGATTCTTGTGCCGACCGAGAAGATTAAGACGATCAAGGGCGGGAAGACGAAGATCAAGGAAGAGAAGCTGTACGCGGGCTATGTGTTCGTTGAGATGCGGCTTGAGGATGACGGGCGGATCCCGCAGGACATCTTCTTCTTGATCAAAGAGACTACGGGCGTTGGTGACTTTATTGGTACGGCCGGGCGGCCTACTCCGATGGAGATGCACGAGGCCGAGAAGATGCTGCTTGATTCGCGCAAGCCTGAGGACGAGCCGACGATTAAGTTGATGTTCGAGAAGGGCGAGAATGTGACGATCCGCGAGGGTGCGTTTGAGAACTATGAGGGGACTGTTGATGAGTTGTTCCCTGAGAAGGGGATGGTTCGTGTGCTTGTGTCGATCTTTGGTCGGCAGGCTCCTGTGGATCTTGAGGAATGGCAGATTGCCAAGGCCGACGAGGCGTGAGCTGGTTTGGCTGTTTGATTGAAGAATAAAGCTTTGAGAACCCGCTATTGAGCGGGTTTTTTTATTGGGTGGTGAGAAAGAGATTTGTACGCGGAGGTTGCAGAGGATGCGGAGGGGGCAGAGAAGATGGAAGGGAGGAGAAGACATGGAGAAACCTAAGAAGGTGTCTCCATGGCACCCAGAGAAGACCCGACTACCCGGCACCCAGAGAAGATCCGGCTGCGCCCGAGAGGGCGAGATCGGGGTACCCGGTTGAGAAGATGGAAGGGAGGAGAAGACATGGAGAAACCTAAGAAGGTGTCTCCATGGCACCCAGAGAAGACCCGGCTACCCGGCACCCAGAGAAGATCCGGCTGCGGTCGAGAGGGCGAGATCGGGGTACCCGGCGGGGGAGACAGAGAAAGAGGAAGATTATGGATGAGATGAAGACATCACCTCCATGGCACCCAGAGTTATTGTTTATTTGAAGTAGGGTTTGGGGTCGAGGAGCACGATGTCGGTGCGTTTGTTGAGTTCGTTTATGAACCAGTATTTGTGCCAGGCGCCGAAGGTGATGAGGAATGTTTTGCCTTGGCCGGTGTGGGCGTTGAGTGCGGCTTGGATGTGGTTGTAGTGGGCTTGGTTGATGTTGTCCCAGCCGCCGGGGCCTAGGTCGTTGTTGAAGAGGCGGTTGTAGGGTTCGAGGGCTTGTTCTACGAGGTTGTCGTAGTGGGTGGTGTGGATGTAGAGGGGGTCGTTTGGGTCGGCTTCTGATTGCATTATTGATTCAATGCGTTCTTGGGCGGCGTTGACCTCGGCGGTTTGGTCTGGGCGTTGGGTTTGCCATGCTTTGAGTTTTTGGTTTCGGTCGTCGGCCATGGCTTTGGTCCAGCCGGCGCAGGGGATGATTTGGAAGTTGAGTTCTTTGGTGAGGGGGAAGAGGACTGTGGTGTATTCTGGGAAGCGGGCGACTCTTGATTCGGTGATGGTGCCTGTGGTTTTGAACTCGGTCATGGCTTGGTCGAAGCGGTCTGGTGGGATTTCGGTGAGGACGAAGTCTGGGTTGATGTCTTTGATAGTTTGGGCGAGTATTTTTAGGGAGTAGGGTTCGGATGTTTTGTGATCGGAATGGATCATGCCTAGGACGATGACTTTGTTTTTTTGCTGAGGAGTGGAGCAGGCGGTGGTGAGGAGGGTGGCTGTGATGAGGAGGAGTGTTGTGAGGATCTGGGGGGTTTTCATGTTGTAGGGTAGGGGGGTATAGTTTGGGATGAAGAAGCGGACTGTTTGGTTTGGGGTTCCGGTGTATGTGGTGCGGATGTTTATGCCGTTTGCGGTGGTGAGTGGATTGGTTGTTGCGTGGTATTTGTTGTCCGCTCTGTTGACTGGGACGGATTGGAATCCGTTGAAGGGGATGGGTAATGGTTGGTTGTCTATTGGATTGGATATGTTGCCTGGGGCGGTGCCATTGGTGTGGCTCTGGGTGCTTGCGTCACGCGTTGGGGCGTATGAGAAGCGGGTGAAGTCGACGAGGGGGAGGGTGTGCTTTGTGTGCAGTTATGAGATTGGGGAGGGGCTTGAGCGGTGCAGTGAGTGTGGGGCTCGGTGGTCGCTTGAGGATTTGAATGCGGGGTGGCGGAAGATGGCGGAGGGGAAAGAGAAGAAGAGTAAGACAGAGGAGTGAATGGAAGAGGAGAAAGCGGGGAGCCCTCACCCCGGCCCTCTCCCATCAGAATGAGAGAGGGAGGATGAGAAGACACGGCTTGCCGAAGACGGTCAAGCCATGGCACCCGTTGTAAGTTGGGTTAGGTTGTGAGGATGCTTTTTTTATCGGTCCAGAGTTTTTCGATGCGTTGGGTGAAGGAGGGGGTTTTGGGGAGGTCTGTGCCGCAGGCTATGAGGAGGTCGATCATGCCTTGGTAGTCGTCTAGGCCGATGTGTTCTGGGCCGACTCTTGGGGGTGAGCCGTGGACTTGTTCGTGGTTTCCGGCTTGTGCGTCGGTGAGGTTGGCCATGTTGTGGTAGTTGCCTAGGGGGAGGCAGACGCAGGTGGCGGTGTAGCCGTAGGCGCAGTAGACGGATGCTTCGCAGGCTCCGCCGGCCATGAGTTTGCGTTGCCATTTCCATTTTGGCATGTCGGATTCTTTTTGGGATGCTTTGGGTGATGCCGGGCCGCCTGAGATTTGTTCGGCGACCTTTGCTACGGCGCCGGTGAGGTCTGGGGAGAAGACGGAGATGCGGTCGCCGACGCGGACTATTGGTCCGGCGTGGATTGGGGAGTCGTCGAAGGCTCTTGAGTTTTCGAGTGCGATGATGCGGGAGGCTTTGGGCATGAAGTAGTCTCGGCTTGCGCCGATGGCTCCGATGAAGCCGACCTCTTCGGCTCTGGTGAAGAGGATGCGGGTGTCGTTTGGGGAGTGGGCGTGGCGGAGTTCGTCGAGTGCGCTCAGTGCGGCGGCGAGGGCTGCGAGGTCGTCGCAGGCGTTGGTGTAGAGGATCTGTTTGCCTTCTTCGTCTTCGATGATTTCTTGTTCGGGGAGGTCCCAGGTGGCGAGTGAGTTGAGATCGATTGGCCGGGGTGTTTCGAGGATGGCGTGGTAGCGTTTGTTTTGTGGCTTTGGGTCGGCGTCCGGGTCCGGTTTGACTTCTTCGGAGATTGTGGCGAGGGTGTAGTCGTTTGGTTGGTCGTCGGTGGGGGTATGAATGCGGACCTTGGCGTTTGGGAAGTAGTCGTCCATAACGCCGCCTCTGAACTCGAGGGTGACTTCGGCCTTTGAGAGGATTTCGTCAACGACGAAGGCGGGGTGGTCTAGGTGGGCGGTGAAATAGATGGGGTTGTCTGTTTTGGGGTTGTTGTCGATTCGGATTTCGATGTTGCCGTGGGTGTCGGTTTTGGAGGTGAGGTCTGGGCGTTCGTTGAGCCAGTTGGTGATCCAGGCGATGACGCGGTATTCGTGTCCTGCGGCGGTGGGGATGGCGGTGAGTTCTTTGAGCCATTGGATGTGTGTAAGGGCTCGGTCGGTTGGGATGGCGTGTTTTGTTGGTTTTTCGGTGGATTGGGGCATGTGGGAGGATAGGTCGTGAAGTGGAGGGGGTGGGTTGGCCGATGTGTGTGATGCTGCGTAGAGTGCAGTGCAGGAAATGGACGGCGTTGTCGATAGGGGCGGTGCCGATGAAGGACCGATTAAGGAGTAAGCGGATGACTCATATTATTGCAGAGCCTTGTATAGCGACGAAGGATACCGCGTGTGTTGATGCGTGCCCGGTGGATTGCATTCATCCGACGAAGGATGAGCCTGACTTTGCGACGGCGGATCAGTTGTTTATTGATGCGGATGTGTGTATCGATTGCGGGCTGTGCGTTGATGAGTGTCCGGTGCAGGCGATTTTCCAGGATGAGGATCTTCCTGATGAGTGGTCGAAGTACACGCAGATCAACATCTCGTATTACGAAGACAAGTAGCTTATTGCGGGCGTTCAGTTTGGGAAATGCTCGCTTAACCAGTTGATGATTGATTGAACGACGGCCGGATCGATTTTGTCGATGCGGTTGTTTTCTTCTGTGCTGAGGTTGTGTCCGCGTTCTGGGAAATAGTGGGTGGTGAGCAGGCTTTGTTTGTCGGCTTGTTTGAAGAGGTGCTCGAGGACTGGGCCGTGGTAGCTGGTGGGGTCTAGGGAGCCCCAGATGGCGAGCGTGGGGGAGTCAGATTCGATAAGCGTGTCTGAGGGCCATGGGTAGGTGTGGTTGTTGTTTGTGAAGATGTCGTGGGTTTTGGTTTTGTCGTTGGTGATGGCGTGGTGGGCGGCTTGCTCGAAGGGGTCGGTGGTTCCTGAGCGGTCGTAGTCTTGGGCGGGTGTGTCGCTCTGGGGATCTTGAGCGAGCTTGTGTGGGCTGGTCATGGTTGGGGTGATGTAGGCGCCGGCGAGGATGATGTGGGCGGCGGCATCGGGGGCGGTGATGGCGGCGCGGGTGGCACCGAGGGAGTGTCCGAGCGTGATGCAGCGGGCGGGGTGGATGCTGAGATTTTCGTAGGTGGCTTTGAGGACGAGCTGGGCGAGCTCGACGGTTTGGGGGAATGTGATTGGGCGTGGTTGGGATTGGTTTTTGTCGGTGTGGATTGAGCCATAACGGACGACGGCGTATCCGGCATTGAGGAGTGCGGCGGCGAGGTTGTCGGCGTCGGTGGTTGGTTTGGAGTCTCGGGTGATGGGGATCTCTCGGCCGTCTTGTGTGTAGGTGCCGGGGACGGTCCAGTGTGGGTCTGAGAGGTAGCCGCCGTGGAAGAGGATGATGGCGAAGCTGGTGTTCGGATTGAAGTTCTCGGGGGTGTCGATGAGAACGGGGTAGTTGTTTGTTTGATCTGGGGATGATTTGAAGGTGTGGGTGATGGTGAGCGATTGGTGTTGCGGTGAAGATGCACAGCCTGCGAGGTGCAAGGGGAGTGTACAAAGAGAAACCGCTATGAGATTGAGAATGCTCATAGCGGTTTATAGCGGTGATTTGAGTTGGCGTTGCTGATTTATGCGGCTTCTGAGAAGTCGTCGTCAAACTCGGTGAACTCTTCGTTGATGGTTGCGTCGGTGAAGTCTTCATCGCCTTCACCGAAGGCGGCTTCGAAGGCGTCGAGGGCTTCGTCGGTGAGCTCGGCATCGGATTTGGGGCCATTGGATGCGGATCCGACTTTGATGGTGTCGGATTCTTCGGCTGTGAAGCGGGAGGCCCAGCGGTCTGGGCGGACATTGGCGGGGGAGTGCGGGGACTCGCGCCAGTCTTCGGCGTTGGTGAGGTTGAGTTCGCTGCCCATTGTTTTGCGGTAGCCGAGGAGTCTTACGACTTCGAGGACATCGGTCCATGTGGGGAACATGCGGTCGTTGCCTTTTTTGAAGGCGTCGATTGCCATGAGGAAGAGGAACTGTTCTGGGGTCATCTCGCCTTCTTCGGCGGACTTGGTGAACTCTGAGAGGCGGCGTCCTCGGCCTCGTTTGCGTTCGAGTCCGGTGGCTTCGTTTGAGTCCTTGGTTGATTTCTTGGAGGAGACGAGTTTGCCGTTGCTTGCTTGGGCGGTGTCGTCTGGGTTGGAGCCTTCGGCACGGTGTTCGAGTCCTAGGCGGCGGTCGATGACGGTGCCTGGGGGTGGGGAGCCGTTGCGGTTCTTGCGGCGGTCACCTGAGCGGCGGTTGTTTGATGGGTTGCTGGTCATGGACGGGTCCTCCTGAAAATGGTGACCCGTTTTGATTTCCAAAGCGAACTACTTTGGGGGGTCAGAAGTCATCTTCGTCCTGATCCTTCTCTGGCTCTATTTCATCGTTGTCATCGTCTAAATCATCGTCATCGTCGTCGTCGTATTCGTCATCTTCATCGTCATCGTCCTCGTCGTCTTCATCGAGAAAGTAGGCCTCATCCTCATCAACATCGTCTCCGGAGCCACAGATAGGGCTCTCGGACCATCTTTGGGTTGAGGGAGCCCAGGGAGCGATAACGGGGGACTGGAGGCCTAGCCGGGAGGGGAGTTGGTCTGGGGATTGGGGGGTGAGCTGGGTTGTGAGCTGTTCGATGAGGTGTGCTACGGCTTGCATGTTCTTCAGTTCTCCGTGGGCAAGTCTGCGGGTGGTTTGTGTGGGGGCTGCGGTTGGATGACGAGATCGGTTGTCGCCACTTTATCCCGTTCTATGAGGTTGTCAATGGTGAGCGGGGAGTTGATGTTGATTTGTTCGCATGAAAGTGGCGGGGGGTTTCAGGGGGGGCTCGGGGGTGTTGGGGGGGATACGATGACCGTGATGAAAGATGAAGCTGGAGACATGAATGGTGGGGTGAATGCGGTGGCTGGGATATGCGCTGTTTTGATTCCTGGGCTGGGTCATATGGTCTCTGGGCGGCTGCATCGGGGGCTCATGGCGATGGTGGGGGTGCTGGGGCTGTTTGGGCTTGGGTTGTTGATTGGTGGGGTTGATGCTGTGGATTCCAAGGGGGGGACGGACCGGTTCTGGTTTATTGGGCAGTCGATGGTGGGGCCGATCGCGTTCGGGGTGGACTATGCGCATCAGAACCACTTTAAGGCGTATGACATTTCCACTGGTGTCAATCGGACGGGGAATCCGGGTGAGGAGCGGGTGCATGATGGGTCTCGGTGGGTTTGGGATGCGCTGCCTGCGGAGCGGGTCGCGGCGGGTGAGACTGGGGATGCCAATGTGCCTGGGCTTGGGAGATTGAATGAGATCGCGATGCTGTCTTGCACGCTTGCGGGGATGCTGAATCTGATTATCTTTTTGGATGCTTTGCTGCCGACGGGGTATGGGGGTCGGAAGGATCAAGAATGGGCTCAGGGTGGGTCGGTTCCATCGAACTTTATTCACACAGTGGCAAAGAATACCGGCGATAAGGAGGGGTTATGAGTTTTGAATTTTTGACTCTTGCCTATACGCCTTTTGTTGATGCGTTGTCTATTCATGAGCAGTGGTATTTGTTGATTGTGCCGATGGTTTTGTTTGTGGCTATTGGGTACAAGGCGGTGCGGGTGAGTGATATGGGTGGGTACTGGAAGAATGTGTTTGTGTTTGTGGTGCAGGTTTTGGGTGTGCTGGCGGTGCTTGCGGTGGCGTTTACGATTGTGGTGACTGTTTTGGTGCCGATGCTGGCGCCGATGCCGGGGTGAGGATGCAACATTGGGGCGGGTGAGGCGTATTGAGGGTATGGGAGTTCAATGGAATACACGCTTGAGTAACTGGTGGATGCTGTGGGCATTTACAGGTGTGTTGATAGTTGCAACTGCATTCTCATTCGTATTGAAACCGAGATTTGAGCTACAAGATGGGGATGAGGCTTCAGGTACTTCTCACACTATTCATTTGTCGAATGGGGCGGTGATATATGAGCGTACAGGGTACTGGAAGATAATCTTGGTTAAAGATGATCCCTCAATGGTCGTGCCGGTACCTGTTTCGCCTGGGGGAGGAACCAGTTGGAGATGGGAGGTCGATTGGGGAAGGGCTTGGAGTGGATCAAGGACTCAGTTTGAATCATCAGGTGTGTGGATGAGCTTGATTCCATTCAGGGTGCACCAGTCTGCTTTCAGTGTGCCGCTTCTCTCACTTTCGGTGCTTCTCTCTTCCTTGAGTCGGACTACATATCTATTAGATCGGGCACGACGCCGAAGGCGTGAGGGTTTTTGTGGATTATGCAACTACTCACTTGAAGGGTTGGATGGTGTAGTGTGTCCGGAGTGTGGAGGGAAGAGTGAAGATTAAGAGGTAGGGGTGGGAGGAAGAGGAGAAGGCATAGAGCCCTCACCCCGGCCCTTTCCCATCAGACCCCCCAATGGGAGAGGGGGGAAGAGAAGATGGGGATTAAGAAAGACCCCCTCCGTCCGCGAAGCGCGGACACCTCCCCCGTCGGGGCGGGGGAGGGAAAAGAGAAGACATGCAGGAGTCGAAGACGACACCTACATGGCACCCAGAATAGAGAAGACCCGACTGCGCCGGGGACGGCGAGACCGGGGCACCCTGAATTGAGAAGAAAAGACATGGCTTGCCGAAGACGGCCAAACCATGGCACCCAGAGAAGAGAAGGCCCGATGCACCGAAGACGGTGGATCGGGGCACCCGTATCTAGTTGAAGTAGGTGGATTTTTTGTGGGTGTAGGGGTGGTCTAGGTTTTGGATCATGTAGCGGAGGGCGTCGATGGCGTGGTCGGAGCCGTCTTTTTCGGGGGTTGGGTTTAATGGTTGGTCTTGGGGGTAGTGGTAGGTTTCGAGGCATTTTATGAGGTGGTCGCAGGACTTGTGGATCATGAGGGTGGGGGTGCCTGCAGCTGGGTTAAGGCGGGTGCGGATGAGTCCGAGGCCTTGGTGGATGGACATTCGGTTGTCTCGGATGGTGAGGCCGGCTTTGCGCATGGCGGCGATGTCGGAGATTCCTGTTTGGTTGGCGCGTTGTCTGCCGGCGGGGTCTACGCCGAGCCAGCTGAGGGGCGTGAGGGTTTGTTGTTCTTTGATTGATTGGATGTGCTCGGTGAGGGGGGTGTCTGATTTGAGGTATTCGTGGGTGACCCAGAGGGTGTTTGATTGGTCGAGTGATGCGTAGATGACGACTGTTGGTGCGCGGATTCCGAAGTCCATGCCTGCGATTGTTTGGGTGATTGTTGAGGGGTCTGGGAGTTGGGTGTTGATGTGGATCTGGTGGTTGAACTCTGGGAGGACGCAGTCGGTTCGCTTTGGTCTTAGGCAGAGCATTTCGGCGTCCCAGGTTGATTGGCTTACTCTTGATTTGAGTGCGATGGCGTTGTTGATGGTGAGGTGGCCGGGGGTTTGTCCTGCGGCGTCTCTTGCTTTTGCTTTGCCTTTGCATTCATTGAGGAGATCGCAGTTTTCTGATTGGATGTTTGTATCAGATAGACATTGGTGTTGATCGGTGCATTGGTCGAGGATGTCTACGACGCCCCATTGGAAGAGTTTGCGGTGTTGTTGGTTGTTTTCTTTTGCTGTGGTGACGAGTTCGTGCATGAGTCCGAAGGGGACATGGAGGGTTGAGAGGCATTCGATGGAGCCTGGGATGGTGATGCCGTTGTTGTTGCTAGAAGAGGGGCAGATCTTTTCTCGAATAGTCAGTTGTGCGGCTTCCCAGACATCTTTGTCGAAGAGTTCTACTTCGTCGCAGCGGAGTTTTTGGACTCTTGTGCCTCGTACGGAGGTTTGGGATTGGGCGAGGAGTTCTACGATTGAGCCGTTGATGAGTTTGATTTTGCGTTCGGTGATTTTGCCTGCGATGAGTTCTTCGAGTGGTTCTGTGGCGAGGAGTGCTCTGAGGTGTGTGTGCATTCTTTTGGCTTGGTCGAGTGATCCTGCGAGGATGCGGATTTCGATTCCTGGTTTGAAGATCATGTCGAGGAGGGTTGCGATGGCGGCGTAGAAGGTTTTGCCTCCGCCTCTGTTTGCCCAGACGACGCAGTCTCGGGGCGACCGGTCTTCGAAGAAGGCGTGGGCGAGGTATTCCAATGGGGCGTTGTGGGTGTTGATGAGCGGGGCTGTTGGGACACGGATGTGGAGATGGGTTTCGATCCAGTCGGCGAGTTGTTGGTCTGTTTGTGGTATTGCTCCGGCGATGGCGTAGACGGCGTCGTGGTTGTGTGATTGTTCTTTCATGGTTCCCCCTTGTATGGAATGGTTATTTGATTTCTGTATTCATGTTTAATGCTTTGATGAGTGCGGTGACTCTGTTCTGGTCGAATGATTTGAGGGCGCGGAGGATTTGGGTGCGCTGGGCGCGGGTGAGGAAGAAGGTGAGTGCGCTTGGGAGGTGGGATTGGTTTGGTTCTTTGATGGGTTGTGGGATTGGGGATGAAGAGGGCAATGGGGAAGATGAAGAGAAGACCCCCTCCGTCGCCGAAGACGGCGACACCTCCCCCGCGGGGCGGGGGAGGGGCGAAGATGGGGATGGGTGTGGTTGGTTGTTCATGCGTTGTGCTCCTGTTCCTGATTGACATGGGTGTAGGCGCAGGGTTTGGTGAGGAGCTTGAAGGCGGCGTATTGGGGGAGGTTGGGGTCGTTGGGGTTGAGGTTTTTGGCGCGGGCCCAGGTTTTGAGTTCGCGGGTCAGAAGAGGAGGCAATGGGGAAGAGAAAGAGAAGACCCCCTCCGACCTCGAAGACTCGGCCACCTCCCCCGTCGGGGCGGGGGAGGGGCAAGCGGGGGGAAGAGGAGGGTTTGTTTGGAGGAGGTCTTGGGGGGTGAGGTTGAGGTGGTGGAGGGTGTCTAAGAGGCGGAGATCGGTTGGGTGGTGGGGGATTGGGTACTGGGTCATGCCTGCGGCTTTGAAGAAGGGGTTGATTGAGCCCATGGCGGCGATGGCTTCTGTTGCTTGGGTGAGTGGGTTTGCTAAATAGTTGCGGACGAGGGTTGAGGCGATGCCTAGGCCTCTTGATCTTGGGTCGATGATGACTCTTGCGATGCGGCGGAGTTCTGTGTTGACGCGATGTGCGTTTTTGGATTTGTTTTTTGTTGTGTAGCGGTTTGGCCAGGCGCGGTCGCGGTGGGCGGAGTTGAGGGTTGGGTAGGCGACGACGAGGATGCCGGCGAGGGTTTGGGTTTGTGTTACGGGGCAGTGGCGGATGGCGCGGTTGATCTGGGCGATGGAGACGGGGTGGCTTTGGATGTAGTGGTGGTGCTTTAGGGCGTGGTAGTCGTTGATGTTGCCTGGCTCGTAGGTGATGGTTTCTTTGGTGTATTGGGTTGGGAGGATGGTTTGGGTTGAAGGGTTGATGAGGAGGGTGGTGTCGAGGAATGTTGGGAGGTCTTCGTGGGCGGCGGCGGCGATGATTTTGATTGGTTGGGCTGTTGATGAGCGGGTGATGATTTTGTTGAGTGAGGCGCATAGGGCTCTTGCGGTGAGGCGGTCGAGGGGGGTGGCGAGCTCGTCGAGGATGATGTGGGTGTTTGGTGTTGCTGTCGAGAGGAGGCGTGCGATTTGGAGTCTTGCTTGCTCTCCGGTGGAGAGGGCATGTTGTGGGAGCGGCCAGAGTTTGGGTTCGGCGAGGCCTGTGGAACTGAGGAGGGAGAGGGTTTTGTTGAGTGGTTGATTGAAGAGGTTGACGATTGGGAGGGATTGGTTGATCTTTGGGAGGTCGGTTGGGGTGATGGTGTTTGGGAGTGTGGTTTGGAGGGCGCGTAGGAGGGTGGACTTGCCGGAGCCTGAGGGGCCTGTGATGAGGGTGAGTGGTGAGGATTGGATTTTTGTAAGGAGCCCAGATGAGATTTTACATTGATGGGCGTGATCTTTGCGGTCTTTACTTTGGGGGGTTGGGAGGAGGCCGAAGGGGAGGAGGGCGCTGAGGGATTGGGGTGTGGTTGATGCTGGGGTGTTTATGGTGAGGGGTGCGCAGAGGGGGCGTGTGTGTTTGTTTGGTTGTGTTGTCATTGGGCCCACCCCGTTGAGTTTGATTTGAATGATTTACAGATGCTTTGTTTGCGTGATCTTTACTTTGGGGGGTTGGGGTATTGCCAGGAGCGGTTGGGAGAGTTTGTTGAGGGTGTGGTGCTGAGTTGTTCGAGGATTGCGGCGCGGTGGCGGCGGACCTGGTGCATTTTGAGGTTGAGGTCGTTGGCGGTTTGTCGGATGGAGCAGCCGGCTTGGAAGAGGGATTGGGCGACCTTGCGGCGGGTGGTGGACCAGTTGGTTTGATGTGTGATGACGAAGATGAAGACGGGGTCAGTCATTCTGGAGAGGGCGCGGCGGATGCGGCGGCGGACTTGTCTTGGGTCTTGGTTTCCGAGGCGTGCGATCTGTGCGGCGGTTTGTCCGTCTCTGTACATGGCGAGAACGAGTGGTTTGTCGTTGCCTTTGAGGTGCTGGGCGCGGGTGACGATGGAGTCTGTGAGAGCGGAATCATGCTTTCGTCTGAAGTCGATTCCATCGGAGACCTGGTCGAGCCAGTCTGCTTGGTAGATCTTTGATTGCATAAATAACTCCTTTTTGTGGCGTCATCACTTGACATTCCACGAACATATGTTCACAATACAGAGAACGATTATTTGATAATGATATACCGAAATGAGAACGATTTGCAAGGGTACTGTATGGAGTCTGTTTTAATTCGCGCACAAAACCGGTCTATGCATCCCGTTCAGAAGCCGAGTATGGGAACCTAATGTGAAATTGGGGGGAGAGGATGGGCTTGAGATGAAGAGTTGTCCACAGTGTGGTGATCGAAATCGATTGGAGGCGTCGTGCTGAGTGATTCTGAGAATGAACTTGGGATTGGCGGGGTGATTCATCGGCGTCGAACGGCGTTGCGGTTGTCGCTTGCGGAGGTTGCGCGGCGTGCGGGGTGCGCCAAGTCGTATCTGTCTGCGATCGAGAATGGAGTGAAGGGTGCGCCGGGGGAGGAGTTGTCTGGGCGGCTTGAGCGGGTGTTGTCGTTTCGGGATGGTGAGCTTGTTGAGATGTCGGTGTGGGCGCGTACGCCGGCGTCGGTGCGTGCTGATGTTGAGGCGATGCGTGCGCGTGATGTTGTTCGGGATGAGGCTGGGCGGGAGATTGCGGCACTGCTTAAGGGGGATCTGGACGGGGTACATAAATCGGGGAAGTTGGCCGCGTTGATCGAGGTGTATGAGGATGGGGTGAAGAGAATAAAGAAGACACGGCTTGCCCAAGACGGTCAAGCCGTGGCACCCGCTTCTAGCGGCGATGGTGTTGAGCGGGTTGGGTTGCCTGTGGAGATCCCGTTGATTAATAAGGTGACTGCGGGGTATCCGGGTTCGTTTACGGATATGGGGTACCCGGCGCGGGTGGCGGATGAATATATACGGGCTCCTGATGTGCATGATCCCGATGCGTTTGCGGCTCGGGTGGTTGGGGATTCGATGGAGCCACAGTACCGGGAGGGGGACATTGTGGTGTTCTCGCCGAGCAAGGTGGTTGAGAGCGGGATGGATTGCTTTGTTCGGTTGGAGCCTGACCAAGAGACGACCTTTAAGCGGGTGTACTTTGAGAAGGGGGAGGACGGGGCGGAGGTGATCCGGATTCAGCCAATGAATAGTGCGTATGGGCCGATGGTTGTGGAACGGGAGCGGGTGGCGGGGTTGTATGCGGGGGTTTCGGTGACGCGGGTTATCGGGTGAGGGTGTTGTTTGGGGATATGGGGCGTGGTGTGGGTTTGGTGGTGTGTGATCCTGTTGATTTTCCTTGTTTTTGGTGGTGTATTGTGGTAGTTTGGAGGCGGTTGGGGTTTTTTTTGATTTGAGGGGCGCGTATTTTTTGTGAGCTGGAGAAGCGGAGAATTTTTATGAGTGGTATTGGTTTCAGATCGTGGATTGGGATGTTTGTTTTGGTGGGGTTCTGGGGCCTTGGTGGTGTGGCATTGGGTGGGCCTGTGGTGGGCATTGGTGATCGTGGTTCTGTACCAAATGGGGATTTGGTTTTGTTGAAAAAGACACTGCAGCCTAAGGTTTTGAACATTGAGGACTTTGGTGCGGTGGAGGGCGGTCGGATTGATGCTCGCGGTGCGATCCAGGCGGCGATCGATATGGCGTCGGTCTCGGAGGGGGTGACTGTCTTTGTGCCTGCGGGTTTGTATCGTGTTGGTGGGGAGTTACTCATGCGTTCTAATGTGACGATCAAGGGTGTGGGGGACGCGTCGGTTTTGTATGCTGATGGCGACTGGAACTTATTTTTGTATGTGGGGACCTGGCAGTATTCGATTGTTAATACGGTGATCCAGGATTTGCATTTGCGTGGGACGGGTGTGCCTTCGGAGCATTTTTCAACATTGATTGCGATGCGTGAGTATGTTAAAGATGCGGTGATTGATAGTTGTTTGCTGACAGATTCTGGGTACGACGGTTGGTATGCGCTGCATGAGGTTTCTGGGGTTCGGGTGACCAACAACCGTGTTCTCAACTGTCTTGATGACGGGTTGAATCCTGGGGGGCGTGCTGATGGGGATGGGACGCATGATATTTTGATTCAGGGGAACACGATCAAGAGCGTGGGGCATGACGGCATTCATATCAGTAATGGGACCTATGACATCACGGTGATCGATAATACGATTTTCGATTCTGATGTTGGGATTGGTTTTTTCCGGAGTAACTTTGCAGAGGTCCGCGGGAACACGATTGTTCGGTGTGGTACCGGGATCCGCACGCATGCCGGGCGGCCGACCGGGATTGATATTGTGGACAACTTGATCACGGATTCTGCGACTGCGGGGATTAACTTTACGGGGAATCGTGCGTTGCTGCAGGGCAATGTTGTGATTGATTCGGGGGGGCACGGGATTTATTTGAACGAGACCAACGGGCGGAATACGGATGTGGTTGTTGAATCGAATATTGTCGAGCGATCATGGCTTGATGGGATTCGGCTTGAGCTCGATTGCGGGGTTGTGACGGATAACTTTGTTCGGGAGGCTGGTGGGGTGTCTATTTATGATGCGAACCGGTACAGCCGGGTGTTGTTCAATGATGTTGATGGTGGGGTGTTTAACTTCCCGGGCGACACAAACTGTGATCAATCGATTGACGGGCTGGATGTTGATTTGGTCTGGAAGATGTGGGGTGTGTGTGATCATGCGGAGGGTGTGATCTGTCATGCCGATGTGAATGGTGATGGGGTTGTGGATATGGCCGACATCGATATTGTGACACAGAACTTTGGGCGATAGGGTCTTTGGGATCTGAGTCTGGTTGGATAGATTGATCGGATGGATATAGATACTTGAGTGCTCCGGGTTTGCCGGGGCTTTTTTTATTATGGGAGTGGGGGAGGGTGGATGCGTGTGTATTTAGGACAAAGATGTCTATTTTGGTTGCATCACTGGCTTTGTGGTGGTAGCGTGGAGGGTTGCGTTGGAGGGGGTTTGGCTGTGGGGGTCAATGAGGTTGTATGATGGGTAGTTTGGAAGTACATGACGGAGAGCCAGTGCGGAGGCGGGAGTATGGGCCTTGGCGGGCGGGGGTGTTGGTTGGGGTGTATGTGTTGATGGGGCTGCACATCGCTCACTGGAAACTCAATGGGACGACGCTTGCGCCGCTTGAACTCAACGAGGTGATGTACACGCTTGAGCTTGGGATTCTGACGGCGGGGTTTATTCTGATGCTGGTGGCGATGGTGTCGGTGCTTGTGGTGGGTCGGTTTTTTTGTTCTTGGGGGTGTCACATCTTGGCGTTGCAGGATTTGAGTGCTTGGTTGCTTTGGAAGGTGGGGATCCGTCCTAAGCCGGTGCGGATGCGGTCGTTGGTGTTGGTGCCTTTGGGTGCGATGTTGTATATGTTTGTGTGGCCTCAGGTGGAGCGGTTGATTGCGGGGAATCCGATGCCTGCGCTGCATATCACGACCGATGAGAGCGGGTGGGCTTCGTTTATGACGGATGATTTTTGGCGGAACCTGCCTGGGGTTGGGGTGATGGTGTTTACATTCTTTGTGGTGGGGTTTGTGATTATTTATCTGCTTGGGTCGCGGTCGTTTTGTAAGTATGCGTGCCCGTATGGGGCGTTGTTTTCTTTGGGGGATCGGCTTGCGCCTGGGAAGATTGTGGCTCGCAGGGATGGTGGTGGGGGTGATGGGGGTGATGGGGGTGATGGGGGTGATGGGGGAATGGTGGATTGTTCGTCGTGCGGGATTTGCACGGCCAAGTGTTCGTCGGGGATTCAGGTGCATCAGGAGCTGACGATGTATGGGAAGGTTGTTGATCCGGCGTGTTTGAAGGATCTGGACTGTATATCGAGTTGTCCGGAGGGGAAGATCGGGTTTGGGTTTACGATGCCTGCGTTCTTTACATCGTTGAAGAGGGATGATGGGATCAAGCGGCCGAGGTATGACTTCACGCTTTGGGAAGAGGCGATTTTGGTTGGGGTGTTCTTTGTGGTGTTGTTTGTGTACCGGGGGTTGTATGGGCTTGTGCCGTTTCTTTGCACGCTGGCCCTTGGGGTGATTGGTGGGTATGCGGTGGTGACTTGTCTGCGGCTGTGGTGGATGCCTCATGTTCGGCTTAATAAGTTTCAGCTCAAGATCAAGGGTAAGGTTTCGCGGTCTGGGTTGGTGTTTGGGTTGCTTGTGGTGAGCGGGGTCGGGCTGACGGCGCACAGCAGTGTGATCCGGTACCACGAGTATGCTGGTTGGAAGGCGGCGGGGCTGGTTGATCATACTGAGGGGATCGATGAGCGTGATGTGGGCGTTGAGGTTGCGCTGTCGCACTTGTTGTTTACGAAGCGGTGGGGGTTGTATGTTGGGGACGAACTGATTGAGAAGCTCGGGGAGCTTGAGATTCTGGCGGCGCAGTCGATGGCTCGTGGCGGGGACAGCGCGGGTGCGCTTGGGCGGTTTGAGGAGCTTGCGGTTTTGTATCCGGAGGTTGCGCTTGTGCGGTACAACATGGGGGTGTTGCTTGCGATGGACGGGCGGTACGACGAGGCGATTTCGGCGTATGACCAGTCGCTTGAGCTTGATCAGATGCATGTGGATTCGTGGAACAATGTGGGGTATCTGCTTGCGATGAAGGAGCAATATGAGCAGGCGGAATACTGCTTCCGGGCGGCGATCGAGCGGGACCCGGACTTTGCACATGCGCATTACAACCTGGCGCGATTGCTGGTGTATTCGGGGTCGCCTGAGGAGGTGGAGTATCACCTGGGGCGTGCGGCGGAGCTTGATCCGGGGGCGTATGGGCAGAGCGCGTTCCAGCCATAAAAAAATCACGCGTTGGGCGCGTGATTAAGGACTGTGATTTTCAAAGTCTTTACTTTGGGGGGTGGGTGTTAGCCGGCGGTGATGTACTGGCGCATTGATTTGACTTCGATGGTGAGGTCTGCGTTGGAGGCGGCGTTGAGGTCTCCGATGGAGATCATGCCGACGAGTTCGTCGTTGTCTGTGACTGGGATGTGTCGGATTTTGCAGTCGGTCATGAGGTGGCGGACCTCGGTGAGGGAGCTTTCTGGGGTGCAGTGGATGACATCTTTGGTCATGGCTTTGTCGACCTGGGTCTTTGCTGGGTCGAGTTGTGCGGTGACGATGCGGGTGAGGATGTCTCGTTCTGTGATGATGCCTGAGATTTTGTTGAAGGTGTCTGTGACGATGAGGGATCCGACGCGGTGCTCGTTCATGAGGCGGGCGGCTTCGAGGGTGGAGGCGGATTGAGCGATGGTGTGTACGCGTTCGATTCGGCTGTTGCCGTGATCGCCTTCGTTCCAGTGTTTTTTGTTTGCGAGTAGCTGTGCGACGGTGTTCATGACCGATTCCTTCCGGTTTCGATCAGCGGCCTGCCTTCACAAAGGGGGGTAAAGATGGGTTGGCGAATGGGCCTGTGGAGTGGGCCGTTGATCTGGGACTTGTTTCTATTATACATATTATTGGAGGAATTGAAAGGGAAAATTGAGGCGTGTTTGGGGTGTGGGTGTGCTTTGTAGGGGAATTGGGGAGATTATAATGAAGATTATTCATTCCAAGTGGTGAATTGGAGCCGATCGAGGGCGTCTTTGTTGATGAGGGTGTGGTCGATATCGCGGCCTTGGATGCCGTTCATGGTGTAGTCGAATCCGGCACCGTGGGCCGGTTCGAGGGCGTTTCGTGTGGCGTAGCGGTATGCGGAGCCGTCGACTGCGACGACGGAGGTAGCGAAGAGTTGGGTTTGTGCGGCGGATTGCCAGAAGCGGACTTCGGGGCTTGTTTCTAGGCAGAATCCGAAGAACTCATAAAGCAAAGCTTTTGAGGAGGGGTAGGCAACATTGTGGATGCGTTGTGGTTGGACGACGAGGTCTTCGAACGAGGCGTTTTTGACGAGCGATTGAGTTGAAATGTGGAATGCGCCTGAGAGGTCGTACATAGGCTGGCGTCGGAAGCCGTCGGTGAGGAGATCGGCATCGGGCCATTGTCTCGTGAATTCTGGGTCGAATGGTGGTTGGTCTGGGCACATCATGGATTCTGGCCAGAGGTCTCCGGTCCAGTGTTCTGGCATGATGTTGACCCACTGGCCATATGAGAATCCGGTGGGGCCGCCGACGCGGATGGATTCATGGGCGGGGTTGGTGATGGTCGTTGGTGTGTATCCTGCGAAGGGGACTGAGCCACGGTTGTCGTCGGCGTATTGGGTGATGGCGAGGCTGGCGTTGCGGATGCGGGTGACGCAGACGAGTTCGGAGCTGGTTTGTTTGACGGAGGAGAGGACAGGGAAGAGGATGGCGATGAGGAGCGAGACTATACCGATGACAGCGAGGAGTTCGAGGAGTGTGAATGCTCGGCGATGCACTGGAGTTTCAATTTGTTGCATGTTGGATTAATTATATCAGGTTTGCGGCATTTATAAGAACTTGGTACAAAATATTTTGAAAGATTTGTTTCTGACTTGACAGCGTTCCTGGGAGGTGTTAGATTGGGTAAGTATATTGATGTATCAAGGAGTTGGTTATGCGAAATAGATTCACTGCATTGTGTGGGTTAACTTGTATCGTGGCGACGGTGTCGATTGCGTTGGGGCAGGCGTCGATTTGCTTTAAATATGGTTCGTTAGGTACAACTATATCTGCTGGCGATCCGAATTGTTCATCCTATACAGTTTGCCCCAAAGGGTGGAGATGTTTAACGGGTAGGGCGGACAAGAAGGTTTCGAATCCGTGGAATGTCACAGTTGGCTGCTCACTTTTTATTGGTGGAACCGGTACATTTCCGAATTGCACTGGCGGCGTGTTGAACCCGACGGGGGCTGTTGCGGTTGTGCCTGATCAAGCGTGTACAGGTGGGTGCATGTCTGGTCCGCCAGCATGATCAGTATTAAGTTTCCGTTGGAGTTGTCCCTGGCAGGGTGTATGCTATTTATTTTTTCATGTGTGTTCTTTCTTTCACCTGTTGCGAGTGTGCGGGCCGGTGGATTGATTGAAGATGAGCCAAGAATATCGGTTGAAGAAATCCGGAAGCAATACGACTCGTTTGGCGGGTTAGTTCTTCGTGCTCAGAGCGGGCATGCAGAATCGTATTCAGTTTATGCCGTGAGTGAAACAGGCGCATTTTCATACCGCCAGTATGATAGAGAACTCTTTGCTCGCATTTACAGAGAGCACCGGGATGCGGCCGCGGAGTGGGATGAGATCCCCGCGAATTTTGTATATTACGATGGGGGTTTGTCGATGTTGGCATCGGCGTCATTTGATCCGGCGGGAATGTATGACGATATCAAGCTGTCTGCGCCTTTGAGGCTTGGAGAAAAAATCCAAGTTTTGTCCAGCGTTTGGCCTGTGGTTTCATCTCTTATGGATCGTGGTACTTTCGAGTTGAATGAATATAACTCATGGACGCTTTTGGTCGAGGATGTCAATGCGAGAGTTGTGTTTGATGAAAGGGGGGCAATCCGCGAGGTGGTATGGGGTGAGAACGGGGATAAGACGGCATTGGTCGGGCGGTGGGTGTATTCGGGGTATGGGGAAGGTCGGTTTTTGAATCTCCCAACAAATATGGTTCAGTCATACAAATCTGCTGACCAAAGTGCCGAGAACGCGGTCAACTCTGAGTCGCATTTTAATCTGGAGTTTGATCTTGATCCGGTTCAGGTAGAGAAACTTTTGCAGTTTGTTGACCCAGCGGGGGAGTATTCGCGGCGGGATTATAAGACACAGAATGTGTACGACTCGGCTGGAACCCTGTTATATAACGAAGAAAAAATGACGGCGGAATATCTTAAAGCACTCGGCAAGGGGAACCCGAAGAGGAATCGGTGGATTCTGTTGTCGGTTCTTGGGGTTGCTGTGGTTGGATCGGTGTGGGGATTGCGTCGGAGGGTTGCGTGATGGAAGGTGTGCGGCGCGTGATGCCTGGGATACTACGAGTTGGGGTAGGGGCGTTCTTTTTATTCGCTGTGGTGATGAAGTTGACTAATGTGACGACGACCCAGCATGGACTTGAGACCGGTGTGGCGGCGTTTTCGTCGGCGATCGAGCGGGGCGGCGTTGTGCCTGCTTCGCTTGTTGGGGTAGTAGCGGTGTTGGTGCTTGGGCTTGAGGTTGTCATTGGGGTTGCACTGTTGTCTCATAGGGGGGTCAAGTTATGGGCATCTGTGGCGGTATCGTTCTTGTTTGTGCTAACGGCATACTTGGTTTTTCTTCAAATCCGGGGCAAGACACCCGATTGTGGGTGCATCGGGCAGTGGGATTCTTCGATCCCTTTGAGTATTGGGCGGAACGCATTGCTTTCGGTGGCCTGCCTGCCCTCGCTGTTGGTTGTTAAGGGGGCTGGACCGGTTGGGGAGGGTGAGTAATATACAAAGTTTTATTGGCGCGGGCGTCAGATTGTTTTGCACAGAGAGTGAGGGGCTCGACGGGGCATTAAGTGCCATTTATGCTGGCCTGAGTACAGCTTGTTTGAGTGTTTGGTGTGAAGGCATAAAGTAGAATTGCAAAATCCGGATTGGCAAAAATGTTTGATTAAGGTAGTTTGTGTGTACGAATGATTTGTCATGTTAAACCAGTTTTATAAGGAGATGGTAATGCGAAATAGAGTTACTGTATTGTGTGGGTTTACCTGTATAGCAGCGACGGTGTCGATTGCGTTGGGGCAGGCGTCTATTTGCTTTAAGTATGGATCGCTAGGGGACACAACGACTGCTGGTAGTTCTGCTTGCCAGAGTTATACAACTTGCCCAAACGGATGGAGATGTTTGACGGGCAGGTCCGACAAGAAGGTTTCGAATCCATGGACTAGATCAGCGGCTTGCACAAGTTTTGTCGGCGGGACGGGTAATTATCCGAATTGCACTGGTGGGAGTGCTTTGTTGGGAGACGCGGGCTCTGTAGATGTACCGGACCAGAGCTGTTCCGGGGGTTGCATGTCTGGGCCACCGGCATAAGAGAAATAGAGTTCATATTTCATCAGAATGGGCAGGAATGCCCGTTCTGTTTTTGTTCTGAGATTTCCCAGTTTTTGTCATAGGCTAGCAACAAAGGGTGTTTGGGGTGCGTACAGGTGGCTTGGCGGGGAATTGGCGCTATTGTTTGGGCTGACTGGACTTGGATCAGTCTGGGTATAGATAGACACATACATAGCTGGCCTGTTGATCGGGCTTTGGGCTGTGCTTTTTAGAAACCGGAGCGGATGACCTATGGCGAAGATGTTTTACACTCTCGAAGAAGCGGCGGCCAAGCTGGGGATGAGCACTGATGAGGTTCAGGCGTTGGTTGAGTCTGGGCAGTTGCAGGAGTTCCGGGATCGGGACAATCTGATGTTCAAGGTTGATCAGGTTGATCTCTTGGGCGGGGATGATGACGATGATCTAGATTCGATCACGCTTGCTGATACATCGCTCGGCGGGACCGGGGCTGGGGAGTCTGGGATTGATCCGATTTCGCTGGCGGCTTCTGCGAGTGCGAGTGCACTTGCGCTTGAGGCGACAGGTGATGCGACGGGGGTTTCGATCTTTGATGCTGAGGACGATGACGACGCGGACTCCAACGCTGAGACTCTGGTTTCGGGCGGCGGGCTCGGCGGGATCGCGCTTGGCGGATCTGGGACTGGGATTGGCGGATCGGGGTTTGGGATGGACGCGGGTGCGAGTGGGTCTGGTCTTGCGCAGCTTGCGTTTGAGCCTGACGATACTTCGCTTGGCGGGAATCTTTTGGATGATCTTGCTGCGGATTCTCAGGGTGGTGCATCAGCGATTGGTGGGAGTGCTTTGGGTGCTTCTGCGATTGGTGCTCCTGCTGGGAGCGCGTTGTTTGAGGGTGCTGAATCGACACCGAGCTCGTTTGCGCCACAGAGTGCGGCGATGTCGATGCCTATGCCTATGGGCGAGGCGTATGACGGTGCTGCGTCTGGGTTGTTTGGCGGGATCGCGCTTGGTTCATTGCTTGTGCTGATGCTTGCGATGGGTGTGATGATCTTGGGCTTGAGCGGCGGGTCTGACTCGGTGCTTGTGGGCGTTGATCAGAACATGCTGTACATGGTGATGGGCGGGTCGTTTGGGTTGATGCTTGTGCTTGGCGGGATCGGTTGGGCGATGCTCCGGAAGAGCTGAGTTGTAGATTTAGGATGAATATTGAGGCCTCGGCGTTTGCCGGGGCTTTTTTTTGTGGTGATTCCAATCGGCGTTTGAAAGGGTAAGGCGGGTGTTGGGCATTGGTTTGGGAGTGTGTTTTTGAAGTCGGTGAAATAAACTTGTGGAGTGAGATGGTTGGTTGTAATGTACATGTGTCAACATGAGATTGCAGGGATTCCTCTGTAGCGCAGAATATATATATAGGGAAATACAGATATGAATGCGATGATGAAGCGGGTGTGCGCGTTGGTGTTGGGATTTGGCTTTGTTGGGATGCCGGCCTTTGGGGGCGGGGCGGGTGAAGCGGGGCTGTGTGCTGATCCTGAGCTTTTGGAGTTCTTTGACGGGTTGCCGTATGTTCGTCAGGTGGCGGTATCTGGAACGATGGCGTATGTGATTGGGGGCGAATCGAATACTGAGATGCCTCCTGGTTTGTATGGTATTGATGTGAGTGATCCCGGATTGCCTGTCGTGCTTGGGTTTGCTGAGGTGTCTGCGGCGTGGGGGATGAGTTCGGATATGGAGATTCATGGATCGGTCCTGTACATTGCGGCGGGGTCCTCGTTCTTTATTGTTGATATCAGTACTCCGGGCTTTCCGGTGTTGCTGAGCACTTTCCAAATTGGTCAAACCGCTACGGGTGTGACGGTTGTTGGGGCAACAGCGTATATATCTCGGAGTTCGGGCGGGATGCGGATAGTTGATGTGAGTGATCCCTCGGATCCGGTGTTGCTCGGGTTGTTCAACTCTGCGAGTTTGTATGAATCTGTGGCGGTGTTTAGTGATATTGCGTATGTTGTGAATCGACTGCGGGGATTGGAGCTTATTGATATCGGGGATTCATCGGCGCCGATGCTGCTTGGTCTGGGGGGTGTGGACGACGCGTTATTCGTTGAGATTTCGGGCGACCGGTTGTATGTATCGAGCGATCGTGGGTTGAGCGTGCTGGATGTCAGTGTGCCTTTGGCGCCTGTTGAGATCGGCTTTTATGAGAAGGCGGGCGCCGCGCGGTTCTCGGTTGTTGGGACAACGGTGTATCTCTCACTGGGCGGGTCTGGGATGCAGGCAGTGGATATGAGTGATCCGGCGAATCCGGTGTTGCTTGCCCATTATTTCAGGGGAGGGGCGAGTGGTTCTGCGGCGGTGAGTGATGGGATTGCGTATGTTGCGATTGGGGGGGGGCTGGGGATTATTGATGTGAGCGGTCATCAAACTGCGGTGCTCGGGGTTGTTGAGACGGGGGCTTTCGCTATGGGTATCGATGTTGTCGATAACAAGGCGTACATCGCGGGGATTGTTGGGGCGGTGAGTCTTGAGGTCTTTGATGTGAGTGATCTGGCTGATCCGGTATGGTTGAGCCGGCTGACCTTTGATTTTGGCCATTCGATTCTGGCCTCTATGAAGGTTGAGGGTGGGCGGGCGTATTCAGTTGATCTACAAAATGGGGGTATGCTGAGTATTGATGTGTCCGATCCGTTGTCGCCGGCGTGGCTGCCGGATTTTTACAATGGAGAGAGTATTTATGATTTGGAGGTGGTGGGGACGACTGTGTATCTGGCCAATGGGTTTGGGGGATTGTCGATTTTAGATGCGAGTGATCCCAACAACATAATGATGATTGGCTCGCTGGTTACGGGGGGAGAGCACATTCAGATCGAGCTTGATGGCGGCTTGGTGTACTTGTTGGACGGGGACTCGCGGTTGATGATTGTTGATGCGAGTGATCTTTGGGCGCCTGTGTTGATTGGGTCGTATGACTTGCCTTTGGGGGCCGGGAAGCTCCGGGTTCTGGGGGCGAGGGCGTATGTTACGGGTAGTGGTATTGGACTGGCGATTCTTGATGTGGGTGATCCTGCTACACCGGGGGTGCTTGGTTCATACGACACGGGAGAAGTGATCACTGATATGTCCGTTGAGGGGGACAAGGTGTATCTTGCGGGGGTTGACCGGTTCCAGGTTGTTGATGCGGGGGATCCTGCGTTGCCGGTATTGGTCGCGTCGTCGCCGGTGGCCGCGCATCGGATGTTTGTGCGGGACGGGGTGGCGTTTATGATTCCTGGATTGAGCTCGCTGGTGACGATGGATGTGGATACTGGATGTCTTGAGGGTTGTGCTGCGGATATGACTGGTGACGGGTCGCTGGACTTCTTTGATATTGTCGCGTTTTTGTCGGCGTTTGGATTCGGTAGTCCGGAGGCGGATTTTTCGGGTGATGGTTTGCTCGATTTCTTTGATATTGCGGCGTACTTGACGGCGTTTTCGGCGGGGTGTCCCTGAATGAGTGGGTGCCGGGTGTGTGTTGGGGTGCGCTAGAATAGGGGATGGTGTATCTGGATCACAATGCGACGACGCGGCCTACGGCTGGGGTGGTTGAGGCGACGACGCGGGCGATGGTTGATGGGTGGGGGAACCCTTCGAGTGTGCACCGGTTTGGGCAAGAGGCGAAGCACTCGATTGAGGTGGCGCGTGGGCAGGTGGCCAAGCTGCTTGGTGTGAAAGGTGGCGGGCGGGGGATTGTGTTTACGGGGAGCGGGAGCGAGGCGATCGCCCTTGGGATTGGTGGGGTGATGTCGGCGATGAAAGCGACTGGGAAAAGAGTGGTGGTGACCAGTAGTGTTGAGCATTCGGCGGTGCGGGGTGTGTGTTCACAGATGGAGAATGATGGGGAGGTTGAGGTAAGGACCGTTGGGGTTGATGGGGACGGGGTGATTGATTTCGGGGCGCTGCGTGATGCGGTGGATGAATCCGTTGCGATGGTCAGTATTCAGTGGGTGAATAATGAGACTGGGGTGGTGCAGGATGTTGGGGCGATTGGTGAGCTTTGTAGAGAGCGGGGGGTGGTGTTTCATTGCGACGGGACGCAGTGGGTGGGGAAGATGGAGACTTGTTTAGAAGAAGGCGATGAGGGGAACGATCCGTCTGCGGGTTCTCTCATTGATGTGTTGACTTGCAGCCCGCACAAGTTTCATGGGGTGAAGGGGGTTGGGATTTTGTGGGCTCGGTCGGATTCGGCTCGCCGGGTTCGGATGGTGCCGATGGTGGCTGGGAGCCAGGAGCTTGGGCGGCGTGGGGGTACTGAGGGGGTGCCTGCGATTGTTGGGGCGGGGGTCGCGGCGGTGGAGGCTTTGGAATGGTTGTCGCTTGGGGATGGAGAACGGGCGCGGTTGTCGGGGATGCGGGACCGGATGGAGGGGGCGATTGTTGAGCGGTGTTCTGAGATCATGGGTGAACAAGTGGTCGTCAATGGTGGGGGTGCTCAAAGAATGTGGAATGTTTCGAATCTTGGTTTTCCTGGGCTTGAGGGGGAGGCGCTTTTGCTGGCGATGTCGGAGCGGGGGTTGTGTGCATCTGGCGGGGCGGCGTGTGCTTCTGGATCGCTTGAGGCGTCGGAGGTGCTGATTGCGATGGGGGTTGATCAGCGGGTCGGGCGGGGGTCGGTGCGGCTGAGTATGTCGCGTCAGACGACGGATGCGGAGGTTGATGAGGGGATCGAGATTGTGTGCGCGGCGGTGGAGGTTGTGGGGAGGTCGATGGTGTGATGAGCGGGCGCGATGAACAGAAACAGATTGATGAGCACGGCGGGGAGATCAAGAAGCATGATCCGCTGACTCGTTTGCGCGGGTTCCGGGTGTGGCCTGGGCGGGCGCGGGGGATCGGGGAGGATTGCGCGGGGTTGATGCGGTCGCTGACCAAGGTGAGCAAGGAGCAGGCGGCGGTTGGTGCGGCGTGGGAGACGGCGGCGCCCGATGAGCTGCGGGATCTTGGATGGGTGATGGGGGTGTCGGGGGGGCGGCTGGAAATTGGTGTTGAGAACGCGGGGGCGCGGCACAAGGTGGATCGGTGGTTGCGGTCGGGGGGGCTTGAGATGATTCGTGAGCTTGCAAAGGTGCGGATTAAGTCTGTAGTGCTTCGGATTGGTGAAAAAGGCTGAGGGTGTTGGCCAGGGACGCGCATAAATGATGTGAAGATAGGTAGTCTTTGGGTTAATTTTTATGGTGTTGGTGCGATTGGTTGTTTTTGGGGGCTTTGGCTTTGACACGGGGGCGGATTTATGGGAACATGTTGCGTCGGCGTCGTGGCCGACAGGGTTTTGTGATCGTTTGATCCTTCCCTTGCTGTCATCCTTTGGGTGGCGGGGTCTTGCTTGGCGTCTTTCTCTTGCGCTGGGTTTGGATTGGAATGTGATTACGGTCGAAAATAGACTTGGGCGTTTTGATCACAGATCCTCCTCTGTGATTGATGCTCGGGACAAGAGCAGCATTCTTCGTGGGATGCTGCTTTTTTAATTGGGGATTAGCCACTGGCCACTAGCCACTGGCCACTAGCCACTGGGGAAGAGTTAGAACTTGCGGGCGTTGTGGTGGATGGACCAGTAGTGGTTGAAGCTTGAATCGAAGGTGAATGATTTCATATGCTCGATGCCTGCGGCTCCCATTTTGGCGCGGCGGGTTGGGTCGAGTGCGAGGTCCACGATGGCGTCGGTCCATTGCTTTGGGTTGTCGATGGGGAGGACGAGGCCGGTGTCTTGATCTGATCCGTTGCTTTGGATGACTTCCTTTGGGCCGCCTTGGTCTGTTGCGATGACGGGGATTCCGGAGGCTTGGGATTCCATGACGACTTGTCCGAGGGTGTCGGTGGTGGAGGGGAAGGCGAAGATGTCGGCGGATGCGTAGAGGGTGGCGAGTTCTTGTTTGTGTTTGAATCCGAGGAAGTGGGCGCTTTGGCCTTGGAGTTTGGTTTGCATTTCTTTGCGGTATGGGCCGTCGCCGATGATGATGAGTTGGGCGGGTTGTCCTTTTGCTTCGATTCGTTGTTTGATTGAAGGCCAGTATTGTGTGAGAACGGGGAGGTTTTTTTCGGTGGAGATGCGGCCGCAGAAGATGATCTTTACGCCATCGGTTGGGACGGCGTTGGCTTTCCAGATGTTGTGGTCTTTGAAGGATGGGGAGAACTGTGTGTTGTCGAAACCTGGGGTGAGGCGATGGATTCGGTTTGGTTTGATGCCGAGGAGTTGGAGTCGGGTGGCGTAGTCGGTTGATCGGGTGAGGACGGTTGCGAACTGTTTGTAGAAGGTTCGCATGGTGATGCGTGCGCCTAGGGACATGAGGGAGGAACCGAAGAGTTCGTCGATGTATGCGGGGAAGTCTGTGTGGTAGAGCCCGACGATGGGGACGCGCATGAGTTTGGCGGCGATGAGTCCGACGGTGCCTACCGGTCCCGGGGTTGAGATGTGGATGACATTTGGTCGGTGGTCTTCTGCGGCGCGGAGCATGGTGAGGATCGGTGGGATGGCGAGGTCGAGGGTGTCGTAGCCGGGCATGGGGCGGGCGTAGATGGGGGTGAAGTTTTTGATGTTGGGTTGGTCGGGGATTTGCTCATCTGGGAGGAGACGCGTTGAGGTGAAGACGGTGAGGTCGTGGTTTGTTTTGAGTGCTGTTGCGGCGGTGTTTTGTATGAAGCGGCAGACGCCGTTGATGTCGGCGAGGGTGTCGGTGAACTTGAGGACTCTGGTAGGCGTGGGCATGGTTTGTGAGGGTATGCCGGGGTTGGTGTTGGGTTGGATTTAGTATGAGATGGATGGTGATTTATGGAGGTAGGTGGTGTCTGTGAGTTGTTTGAGGAGGAACTCGGCGACATGGGGGCGGGAGATTTGTGCTTGAGTTTTTTTGTCTGCGATGGTGAAGCCGTGTCTGTAGGTGGTGGGTGTGGGTTTGGATGATTCTTTGGTGAAGCCTCCGGGGCGGATGATGGTCCAGTCGAGGTTGGATTGTTTGATGGCTTGCTCTTGTAGGGCGTGGTCTGCGAAGAGGCGTCGCATGAGGAGGGGGGCGATGAGGTATTTGTATTTGGCTGGGAGAAGTTGGCGGCTATCGCCGGTGCCCATCGATGAGAGGCAGATGAGGCGGGTGACTCCGGTGGTGTTCATGGCATTGATGATATTTTTGGTGCCTATAGATCGGAGTTTGTCGTTGTTGAAGAGGGGCATGCCGAGGGTGCAGATGACGGCGTCTTGGTTCTGTGTGGCCCGCTCGACTGCGTCGTGATCGTGGATGTCGCCTTTGCAGGGGATGAGGTGATCGTGGGATTGTGTGAGTTTGGATGGGGCGCGGGAGAAGGCGGTGACGGTGTGGCCGAGTTGGAGGGCTTGTGTGATGACATGTAGTCCGACGGAGCCGGTGGAGCCGAAGAGGGCGATGTTCATGGTGGTGTCCTATTGGATCATGTTGTGTCATGTTGGGTCGTGGTGAGTTTGAAAATATGGGTCAGGAGTTCATTGCAGAGAACGCGATGAGGTAGCAGAGTGAGGAAGCGATGGCTGATGCGGAACGGGCGTGGTTCCAGAGGAGCCATTTGGAGAGGTACCGTTTCCAGTATGAATCTGATTCTTTGTTGGTTGTGCCGAGTGCTTCGAGTTTGTGGTTCATCGGGATGTTGTAGATGAACGAGACGGCGATGACGCCGAGGATGTAGATGATTCCGCCGCCGATGAGCCAGTAGGAGGCTGGGGATTTTGGTTGTGTGAAGCCTGCGAATATGAGTGCCGCGCTGAGAATGGCGACCATCCAGATTCCTGCGATGAATATGGATCGGTACACCCTGCGATTGATAGAGGTCATGGCTTCGATGCCGCTGGCGGGGGGGATTGTGGCGAGGGATTTCATGATGAAATCAGAGAACGCGAAGAAGATCCCTGCGACGATTCCTCCCGAAAGGATTGCTGAGCCACATAGAAGGGTGAGCCAGGTGGGTGTTGGGGTCATTGGGTGTTCCTTGTGGGTGTTGGTAGGTGGAATTCGCCGCCAGCTTGACATAGTGTAAAGTTGACAGGGGCAAAGCGTACCCTATACTTGACACTATGTCAAGTGGAGATGTAAAAACCCGTGTCCGGATTCTTGATGCCACCTGGAAACTCATGGAAAGGCAGCGGGGGCAGGGGGTTCGTATGGGCGATATCGCGAAGGAGGCGGGGGTTTCTCGGCAGGCGGTGTATCTGCACTTTGAGTCCCGCGTTGAGTTGATGCGGGCGACGACCAAGCATGTGGATGAGGCGTTGGGGCTCGATGAGCGGATTGCGCGTGTCCGGCAGGCGGCGGATGCGAGGGAGGCGTTGGATCGGTTTATTGAGATGTGGGGGAACTACATGCCTGAGATTTATGGGCTTGCCAAGGCGTTGCTTGCGGTGCGAGACACGGATGAGGCGGCGGCGGGGGCTTGGGATGAATGCATGAGCTGCTTGCGGGTTGCGGGCGGTGAGATCATTGGTGCTCTGATTGGAGAGGGGGCTTTGAGTGCTGAGCTTGGGAGGGAAGAAGCTGGGGAACTGCTTTGGACGATGCTATCGATCCAGAACTGGGAGCAGTTGACTGTTGAGTGCGGGTGGACGCAGGGGGCGTATGTGGAACGGATGACGGGGATGCTCAGGCGGGTATTGATCGGATGAGATGAGTGAGGGTGGTGTGGTTGAGGTGGGGGTGAAGGGCATGAAAAAGCCCCGCGTCGGGGGGATCGACGCGGGGCAGTAGCGGGCTTACCCGGACTACGCGGCGGCTCGGCACTGCCGCGTGTTGTGGGACGCCGGGGGTGTGTAGCCCGCTGGGACTCGTATTCAATATGGTAAATGGGGAAGGCTTTGTCGCGTGGGTTGGGTGATTGAAGTTGGAAGTGGGGTTGGTGTGTTCTGATTGTTCTGATTGGGGGGGTTGTGGGTTGGGGGGGTATGAAAAAGACCCACGCATTGGGCGTGGGTCTTTGGGGTCGGTCTTTGATTGTTGTGTCTGTTGCCAGATTGGTTGGCGTGAAGCTGTTAGTTTGGTTTGATGTTGCTGTGGAGGCGGGAGGGGCGGTTGAGGTGGAAGATGTGATCGAAGTCGTCTTGCATGGAGCGGAGATCGGTGTCGATGACCAGGGCGCGTGTGTTGGAGCGATCGCTGTAGCGTTGGGAGAGGTTGTGCATCGCAGGGGAGGGGTTATTGCGGATTGAGTCGATGTTTCCGGCGTGCTTGGTCGAGGAGCTTGTGCATGCCGAGAGGGTGAGGAGGGCGGCCGAGAGGAGGATGGTGGCGGCGGCTTTGGTGGATGAATTTTTCATTTGAGGGGGGTCCCTTTGTGTGATGGAATGTGACGGGGTCACGATAGCGCAGAGTATGCGGGTTGATCAACTATACGGGTGTTTGTGGTGTGATGTTTCCTGATGGTGCATAGAGAGTTGTGTCCATTGGGTGGTTATCCACTAATTGTTCTGAATTGTGCCAGAATGGGCTTCTTGGGGCTTGTGTTGGGGTGTAGATGTGGTAGGTTTTGGGTGACGACGCGTCGTAGCTGGCAGGGGTTAAATTCAATCCCTTTGAACCTCTGATAGGGAGCCGAGGCGATTTCGGGCGAAGATCATGCCTCCTTTGTGTGGACGATCGGGATCCGGGCTGAGGCACCCACCTTGATATCAGGGCTTTGGATGCTACTGCTGGCTACGGCGCGTCGTTTTTTTCATTTTTGAGTGGGTGGCGGCTTTGTGGGCGGGCCGAACGGCCGATGTGGTGACTTGGTGTTGTTGATTGTTTTATTTGTAGGTATCTCCATTGGCATCGATTCAGTTATCAGGTTTAGCGGTTCCGGGGATCGGTGTTGCGCGGTTGTTGATGAGCTGTGATGATCGGCGTGGGGTGATCGCGGCGGTGACGACGGCGGTGGCCGATACGGGGGGCAATGTGCTTGATGCGGATCAGCATGCGGATCCTGAGGATGGGCGGTTTTCGATGCGGCTGGTGTTTGAGGGGGTCAAGGATCGGGCCAAGCTTGAGGGGATTCTGTCTTCGATGAATATTGGGTATCGGGTGCGGTGGGAGGGGTCGCTGCCTCGGGTTGCGATTTTGTGTAGTAAACAGACGCATTGTGTTGCGGATTTATTGTGGCGGGCTTCGATCGGCGAGCTGCCCGCAGAGGTGACGCGGGTGGTGTCGAATCATTCTGATGCCCAGGGGCTTGCGGAGTCGTTCGGGTTTGGGTTTGATGTATTCCCGGTGACTGCGGAGACGAAGCTTGCGCAGGAGGGGAAGATCATTGAGCTGCTTGAGGAGGACGGGGTTGAGCTTGTGGTGCTTGCGCGGTATATGCAGGTGGTGAGTCCTGAGTTTATTGAGCGGTTTGGTGGGCGGGTGATTAATATCCATCACAGTTTTTTGCCGGCGTTTGCGGGGGCGAGGCCATATCACCGGGCGTTTGATCGGGGGGTCAAGCTGATCGGGGCGACGGCGCATTATGTGACTCAGGAGCTTGACGAGGGGCCGATCATTGCGCAGCAGACGGCGCATGTGTCGCACCGGGATTCGGTTGAGGACATGATCCGGAAGGGTCGGGATCTTGAGCGGGTGGTGCTGGCTTCTGCGGTGCGGATGCATCTTGAGGATCGGGTTTTGGTGGATGGGTGCCGGACTGTGGTGTTTGAGTAGGGGCTTAGTAGTGGTTGGGTGGGGCTGCCGGGGTGGCAGGGATGGGGTCTTTGGCAGGGTTTCTTGGGGCTGGGGGCGGTTTTAGCTTCGATAGATTGGTTTTTGGTTGGCGCGCGGTTTGCAACTTGTGTGTGCAGCAGTGATGCGTTCGCGGTTATGCGGGCGCGCTTAGAAGGAGGATGCTCACATGATGGATCGCATGACCAGTTTGGCTCAGCAGGCGTTGGCTTCGGCGCAGCAGTTGTCACTTGGGGGGTCGCACCCGGAGGTGGGTTCGTTGCATGTGTTGTCTTCGCTTGTTGAAGATGAGGGCGGGCCTGTCAATGCGATCTTGAAGAAGATTGGGGTTGATGTTGGGCGCGTGCGGGCGATGCTTGGTTCTGAGGTTGATCGTCTGCCTACGACGAGTTCGGGGGCGGGGACCAGCGGGCGCGAGATCATGGAGATTCTTGGGAAGGCCGATGCGAGTGCAAAGGCTATGGGGGATTCGTTTGTGTCGTGCGAGCATCTGCTTGTGGCGCTGACGCAAATGTCGGGGGCGGCGCAAGAGTTGTTGAAGATTAACGGGGTGGAGTCGAAAGAAGTTGAATCGGCGATCGCGGCGATCCGCAAGGCGTCGGGGGTTGAGAATATTACCGATGCGGGCGGGGAGGCGTCGTTTGAGGCGCTTTCGAAATACTCGATTGATCTGACGGAGCTGGCGTCATCGGGCAAACTTGATCCGGTGATTGGTAGAGATGAGGAAATCCGCCGGTGCATGCAGGTGCTGAGCCGGCGCACGAAGAATAATCCGGTGTTGATTGGTGAGCCTGGCGTTGGAAAGACGGCGATTGCTGAAGGATTGGCGTTGCGGATTGTTCATGGGGATTGTCCTGAGGGGATGAAGGACAAGCGGGTGATGGCGCTTGATGTTGGGCAGCTCTTGGCTGGGGCGAAGTATCGCGGGGAGTTTGAGGATCGGTTGAAATCGGTCTTGCGCGAGATCGAGGCGAGCGATGGGCGGGTGATTCTGTTTATTGATGAGCTGCACACGATTCTTGGTGCGGGTGCTGCGGAGGGCGCGGTGAGCGCGGGGAACTTGTTGAAGCCTGCGCTTGCGCGTGGCGGCTTGCGGTGTATCGGGGCGACGACGCTTGATGAGTATCGGAAGCATATCGAGAAGGACGCGGCGTTTGAGCGGCGGTTCCAGAAGGTGCTCGTTGGAGCACCGAGTGTTGAGGAGACGGTTGCGATTCTGCGCGGACTCAAAGAGCGGTACGAGACGCATCATGGGGTGCGGATTCTTGATAGCGCGATCCTGGCGGCGGCGAGCTTGAGTGATCGGTACATCACGGATCGGTTCCTTCCCGACAAGGCGATTGATCTGGTTGATGAGGCGGCCAGTGCCTTGAAGATGGAGATCGAGTCGATGCCTATGGAGCTCGATGAGCTTCGACGGAAGATTATGCAGCTTGAGATTGAGCGCGAGGCGCTCAAGCTTGAGGAGTCTTCGGAAATCAGTGCTGGCGAAGTGACGCGGGTCGAGGGGGAGCTTGCGGGCTTGCGCGAGCGGAACAACGCGCTGACGGCTCGGTGGGAAGAAGAGAAGCAGGATCTTGATGTTGCGCGGGCGATCAAGAACGAGATCGAGCAGAAGAAGATTGAGCTTGATCGGGCGCAGCGGATCGGGGATCTGGAAGCCGCGGCTCGGATTCAGTACGGGGAGCTGATTGAGCTTGGCAAAGGTCTTGAAGAGGCGGAGCGGGTGATTGATACGCGGCGGGAGTCGGGGGATGTGTTGATTAAGGAAGAGGTTGATCCTGAGGCCGTGGCTCAGATTGTTGGGCGGTGGACGGGGATTCCTGTTTCCAAGTTGATTGAATCGGAGCGTGACAAACTCGTAACGATGGAGGCGCATCTTGTTGAGCGGGTGGTGGGTCAGGACGAGGCGCTGCGGGCGGTGAGTGATGCGGTGCGTCGTTCGCGTGCTGGGCTTGGTGACCCTACGAAACCGATTGGGAGTTTCTTGTTCCTTGGGCCTACGGGTGTGGGGAAGACGGAGACTTGTAAGGCGCTGGCGGAGTTCTTGTTTGATACCGAGGATGCGTTGGTTCGGATTGATATGAGCGAGTACATGGAGAAGCACTCGGTGTCGCGGATGATTGGTTCTCCTCCGGGGTATGTTGGGTATGAAGAGGGCGGGGCGCTTACGGAGGCTGTGAGACGGCGGCCGTACTCGGTGATTCTGTTTGATGAGATCGAGAAGGCGCATCCGGATGTGTTTAATGTGTTGCTGCAGGTCTTGGACGACGGGCGACTGACTGATGGTCAGGGGCGGACGGTTGACTTTAAAAACACGCTTGTGGTGATGACGAGTAATATTGGGTCGCAGAAGATTCTTGAGATGGCCGAGCATGGGTCTGAGGATTGGGAGATCGAGGCGGCGGTGCGGGATTTGATTCGGCGCGGGCCTGGGGCGGATCTTGATGCGTCTGGGTTGACTCCTGATATGGAATCTGGTCGGATGAACGCGAATCTCAATGTTGGGATGCGGGAGCAGTTCTTCCGGCCTGAGTTACTCAACCGGATTGATGAGACTGTGGTGTTCCATCAGCTTGGGAAAGAAACCCTGCGCGGGATCGCTCGGATTTTACTGGGCGGGCTTGAGGCGCGATTGGGTGATCGGGGGATGGGTCTTGAGCTTACCGACGCGGCCTTTGAGCGGTTGATTGTTGAGGGGTTTGATCCGGCGTTCGGGGCGAGGCCTCTGGCGCGGACGATCCAGCGGCAGATCGAGAACCCGCTGGCGACGAAGATTTTGAGCGGCGAGTTCGAACGCGGGGACCGGATTGTTGTTGATGATTCGGGATCTGGGTTTAGCTTTGCGCGGGGTGAATCGGAGCATGCGGCTCAGTAAGGATGTAATATAGATTTATGGCAAAGACACGCGGGACACCAGGGCAACGGAAACGGGCGGACGAGCTTGTTCGTTTGGCGGAGGAAGAATTTGGGGAGTTGCTGGAGGGGGAGGTGAAGATGCTGCGGGGGGCGGCGATGGGAGAGATAGTTGATCTAGCAATCAAATCGAGTGACGAAACGCTTGTTTGGGATTCCGCCAATCAGGAGGGGTCGGACTGGGGCTGTTGGGAATCTTGGGGATCACACCGAATAGTACGGTCAACCATAATTAGATGGATGTGTTCATTGAGTGAGGCGAAAGCTTTGGTTGATGTGTTCGGTATTGCTATATTTCACGCCCATATTGAGGGGGAACTCGATATAGATGGGGTAGAGATTTCATTCCGAATCGTGTTGTATAAATGTGTAATTCCAGAAGAACTACGGGCGCAGGGGGCAATGCTCAAGGATTTAATACTCGATGGGTCAGCTGTTAAGAAGCTGTGTCTAGAGCGGGTTCAAATCGATGGTGGCTTGTCTTTACGGGCTGGATTTCGCACAAATGGAGAGGTTCGACTTCTAAATGCAAAGATTAACGGGAATTTGAGTGGCACTGGTGGCACATTTGATGGTAACAGTTCTGGTGCAATATTTGCAGATCAAGTACAAGTGGGTGGCAGTGTGATGTTTCGTGATGGATTTCACGCAATTGGGATGGTTTGGTTCCCCAGTGCGACCATTGGTGGGGACTTTGATTGTGGAAACGGAAAATTCGATGGAAAAGGAGATATTTCTATACATGCAAGCGGAAGTCGAGTTGCTGGGAGCGTGATGTTGTGCAACGGGTTTTTTGCAACAGATTTAGTCCGGCTGCTTGGAGCAACAATCCAAAAAAATCTTGATTGTACTCGTGGAGGATTTGATGGGCCTTTAGATCTTGATCGTGTATCTGTGAACGGCGCATTCTTTTTCAACCCTCTCAGTGCTCCTAGCAAGGTTGATATGACTAGTGCTCGAGTCTGGTATATGCATGATGAACTGGGGGCTTGGCCGCCGGATATTAATTTCACAGATTATGAATATCGTGCAATTTACCCGGGTGTGGTTGGGTCATTAAACGATCGCTTAGAATGGCTGAACAAGCATGATAACTCTACGCGAGGGGAAAATAAACGATTCGACCAGCAACCATACCAACAGCTTGCAAAGATTTTTCGTCAGAACGGACAAGTGTTTTTTGCGGAACAAGTCATGTATGTGGCGGCTAAGAAACACGCCGCGTCTGTTCTTGCGGCGTTGAAAGCGGAAGAGGGCGATCGGTGGGTGTATTGGCTTGCGCGAGTATGGTACAAGGTGTATGAGCGATTGATTGGATATGGGTATCGCCGGTGGTTGCCGTTTCTGTGGATGTTCTGGCTGATCGTGATTGGAACGATTGTCTTTAGTGGGCTTGATGTGTCGGAGGTCTTTGGGGCGAATGAGTCGTATCCGAATGTGATGCAACCGACGCAGGCCAAGGCGGTGGAGGCGGCGTATGAGGGCAAGTCGTGGCTTGATGAGTATCCGGCGTTCCGCCCTCTTGCGTATTCGGCGGATGCGTTCTTGCCGTTGGTGAACTTACATCAGGAGACCTACTGGACACCAAGCCATTGGGCTGTCAAGCGGATCTATCTACCGATTCATATATTGATGGGGTGGATTGTGACGACGCTGGCGGCGGTTTCGGTGACGGGGTTGGTTCGGCATGAGAAGGAGTGAGGTTGGGATAGCTCGATTGGCTGGGAATTGGGGGGGAATGGGCTTATGGGGTCTTGGGGTGGGGGTTGGGTGTTGGGAAATCGGTTGGCAATGTTGAAATTGCGTTGAGTTGTTGCAACCGGGGTGTTTTGGGGTGCGTATGTTTGGGCGTGGCCCGTTCGGGTCGTGATCTGATTTGCGTTTCTAAGCCGGTCTGTTTGTTCGGTGTGGATCAGAGATTGAAAGAAGACATTTGGATGGTTGTGGTGCTCGGGCATGCTATATGTGCGTTCGTGTGTCTGGATGGGTATCGCGGCTGTCATTGTGTGATCGGTTCTTCGAAAGAGGGATTGGTCATTTCATCCGGCTCCGGGTGGGTAGGACTTCTCGGAGTTTCCCTGTGATGTTCAGGCGCTTTGGCGTTGTGTGTGCGGTTTCTTTGACGCCGCGTCTGATTGGATCATGGGTGAGAAATCTGAGTGTGTGTGCCGCCTGGGGAGAGACGGCACCTGCTTAGAACAAGAGCGGTTGGTTGGATGACCATCCGCTCTACCGGCCCGGTTGGGATTGTCCCCCTCAACCGGGCCTTCTTTGTTTTTGGGAGGGATTGGGGACTGGCCACTGGGCATTGGGGAAGAGGGAGAGGAAGAGAAGACCCTCACCCCAGCCCTCTCCCCCGGGGAGAGGGGGGAAGAGAAGATTGGAGGCGGGGGGCTTATTGTTGGGATATGGGTGAGCGGCTGTTTTACAGAAAGAGGCATCGGGTGAAGGGCTCTGATGAGTTCGCGGCGGTGTTTGCGTTTAAGGTGCGCAAATCTCGCGGGGCGATGACGGTGTTTGCGATGCCCAATGGATTGAGCGAGCATCGGCTGGGGCTGTCGGTTGGGCGGAAGGTGGGTAATGCGGTGGTGCGGGGGAAAGTGAAGCGGATGATCCGTGAGGCGTTCCGGCATGAGCGGGTCAATGTGCCGATGGCGGGTAATGGTGGGGGATATGACTTGGTGGTGGCGGTGCGGAGGCATGAATCTGTTGGGCTTGAGGTTTGGCGGGAGTGGTTTTCGGGTGCGGCCAAGGCGGCGGTTCGGGTGGTGGAGAAGCGCGGGGATGGGGGGAAGGAGAATGGGAAAGGGTGAAGAGAAGAGAAGACCCCCTCCGTCTGCTGCGCAGACACCTCCCCCGTCAGGACGGGGGAGGAGAAAGAATGGGGAAGTGTCGATGGGGTTGGCGGCTTCTTCGCGGGTGGAGTCTGAGATTGGTTGGTTGGGACGGTTGGGGAATGTGCCGTTTCTTTTGGTGATCCGGGTCTATCGTGTTGTGTTGTCTCCGGTTGTTGGTGGGCAGTGTCGGTTTGAGCCGACTTGTTCTCGGTATGCCGGCGAGGCGTATCGGCTCCATGGGCCGATTGCTGGGACGAAGATGACGGCGGGGCGGATATGTCGGTGTCACCCGTGGAATGCGGGTGGGTTTGATCCGGTGCGGATTCCGGGTGATGAAGACCAGAGCCCTGATGGGGGCGATCAGGAAGGTGAATCGGATGGCTCGACTGCCGGCGGCACAAAGGCGTGAACAGTTGCTCGATGTGGCGGCTCAGTTGTTTTCTCGCAAGGGATACGCGGGGGCGACGACTGCGCAGATCGCCAAAGAGGCGGGGGTGACCGAGCCGATCATCTATAGGCACTTTAAGAGCAAGCGGGATCTGTTTGTTGCGCTTATTGAACGGACCGGCCGGCAGACGCTTGAGCAGTGGGATGCGGATCTGAGTCGGTCTGAGAACCCGGCGATCCGGCTGGCTCGATTGCTCGGGGAGAACCCGATGGTGTCGAATGATGGTCAGATTGGCTACCGGGTGATGCTGCAGTCGGTTTCTGAGATTGATGACGAGCTGATTCATGCGGCGGTGTCGAACCATATGACCGCGCTGCATGCGTTTATATCCAAAGAGATCGTTCGTGCGCAGGAGAATAAATCGGTGGATGACCGGTTTAGTGCGGATGTGCTGAGCTGGGTGCTGGTCAATATCGGGATGGGGTACGGCGTGCTTGAGGCGATGGGGGTGCCTGGGCATGGGCGTGATGAGGATGGGGTTTCTGTGCGTGAGGTGTTGGCGCGGGTGCTTGTTGGGCCTGGGATCAAGCGGGGCGGGGACTAGGACCGCGAAGATATTGGTGCGGTGCTTGAGAGTTGATTTGTAGAGTTGGTGAGGAGGTCGAGCATGGACTCGACTTGTTTGCGTTGGATGACCATGGTTTGGGTGGTCGCTTGTTCGAGGATTTGTGCGCGGACGAGCTTGGCGGATTCGATGGCGTAGTCGGTGTCCTCGATGCCTGAGAGGGCTTCGGTGGTGTTGGTGAGTTCGGATTGGAGTACTCGGGATTCAGATTCGATTGATCTGATCCGGTTGCCGACGGCACCGCGGCGGCCTGTGACTTTGCTTGCGGCTTGCTCGGCGAGGTCTTGGGCGGCTTGGGGGTTTGTTTCGAGGAGTTGTGGGAGATCTGCGAGGGTCATTTCGACGGTTGTGGGTTCGCCTGTTTCTGGATCTGTGGTTTCGACCATGATTGAGCCGAGGTTTGCGGCGGCGAATCCGGAGAGGATGTTGGAGCCTTGGAAGGTTGTCGAGCCTGCGATGTGGTTGATGGAGGTGATGATGGAGCTGGCTTTGGTTGTGTTGGCGTCTTGTTCTTGCTGGGTGGTTGTTGCGGTGCTGGCTGAGGAAATGGTGAGTTCGCTGAGTTCGATGAGGAGGTCTGAGAGAACCGAGAGGCCGCCTTCTTGGGCGCCGAGTTGTGTAGATTCTCTCTGGAAGCTGGTGAGGCGGCGTTCTATGGAGAGTTTGGAGGCGTGGAGTTTGGTGGAGACGACGAGGCCTGTGGGGTCGTCTGCGGCGCGGTTGATTTGTTTGCCTGTGGAGAGTCGCTGGAGGGACTGGGCGATGTCGGCCCGGTGCTGGTTGAGGCGGGGGATGCCGAAGGTCAGGTTTGAGAGGCCATAGATGGACATGGATTGGATATCGGATGATAAATGGGTGTCTCTGAAGTCTGTTTGTATGTAAGGAGTTATGATTGTCTGAGTGTTGCGGGGCGGAGGTGATGTTGATGAATGCTGATTCTGACTGGGATTTGGGCGAGGGATTGGACCCTGAGGGGCCTAGCGGGGCTGATCTGGACCGTTTTGGGGATGAGTTGATGCGTTGCAGGCGGTGCGGGGCTCAAATGTATGACCAGGCGACGGTGTGCCATGAATGCGGGGAGTATGTTGTGGAGGGGGAGAAGTCGCTGTCGGTTTGGGCGATTTTAGGTGTATTGGGGTTAATCGTGCTGTTTTTGGTTGTGGTGATGTAGGTGGGGCTGATTGGTTTTTGGAGTGGGGTTGGGTAGCTTTGGGGGTTGGGCATCCAATTGGGGATTGGGTGCGTATAGAGTAGTGGGGATACGCTGTGATCGGGTGGTTTGGCTATGTGCCGGGCGGCGCGGTTGTGGTGCTTGTAGGCGGGTTTTTCAGTTCGAAATTGGAGTGCAGGGTATGGCTGATCGTGAAATGAGCTTGGTGCGTGGTGTTGGCGAGGGTCGGCGAGATGGGTTTAGTCTCGTCGAGATGCTGCTTGTGATCGCGATTATTGCGTTGTTGATTTCGTTGTTGCTCCCCGCGTTGTCGGGGGCGAGGCAGACTGCGATGAAAATAAGTACGCAGTCGATGATGGCGGATATTTCGTCTGCTGCTCAGCGGTTTGGGAATGACAATGCCGGCCGGAACCCGGGTTATTTTTCGGAGGCCTTGATGGGGCATTCGGATAACCTGGCGATTGGTATGTCTGCGATGGAGAACGCGATGCTCGATCTTGGTGGATCGGCGGCGGTGCTTGCGCGTGCCGACGACCCGGACGCGCCTTCGGTGAATCCTGCGGAGGGGATTATCGAGATCGGTCCTTCGGATGAGGCGGAGAACCGTGTGATTGTGAATATCAATCTGATCGGGTCGACGGGTGCGTATTACACGCCTGATGCCAAATCGTTTATTCCTGCGGGGCATGGCGATGACGGGCAGGCGGGGTCGCCGATGGGCGAGCAGTTAAGTGATCCGATCGGGTCGTTGTCGGTTGGACAGGTGTTGATGCCTGATGTTCGTGATGCTTGGGGGAACCCGATGCTGGCGTGGTCGCAGGATCAGTCGGCGCGTGGGTCGATTTTGGTGGTTGACGGGGCTGACCCGAATGATGTGTATAGCCAGTTTGCTCGTATTAGTAGTGATGGCGCGGGCAATCCTGCGGACCCGACGGGGCCGGCGTGGTTTTATTTGGCGTCCAACGCGGCGTTTTTGGATGCAACGGAGTTTGGCGGCGGGGGGATCAATATGGCGGGGGATCCTGCCGACGGAACAACGAGTGTGATCGGGGGAGGGGTTGCTGATGAGATGGATCGGATCAGGAGTTTGGCGACCATGCTGGCGTCGCCATCGTCGTTCTTGGTCGATCCGGGTGTTGATGGGCTCGATAACGCGGCGTATACAGAAGTCTTCCCGACTATTCCTCGGGGACGGTTTATGGTTCATTCGGCGGGTGCTGATGGCGTGTTCTTGAGTAATACGGGTGAGGGCTGGATTTCGAGCGGAGATTTCGACGGGGGAGCGTTTAGTCTGAACTTTGGGAATAACTATATTTCGCAGGGGCCTACTCAAGAGCGGCTCACCGACGACAACGGCGCGTTCACCAATATTGATGTGTTTCAGTCGTTCGACGATCTGCTGATCGGCACCAAGTAGCCCCCCAAAGTAAAAGACCCCCCCCAAAGTAAAGACCCCCAAAGTAAAGCCCCCCCAAAATTAAGCCCCCCCAAATTAAGACCCCGAAGTAAAGCCCACGCAAGTTAAAGTTGCTTCGGTCTAAAGCTTGTCCCAAATATATGCCTTTCTAGAGCGAACTCGCAAGAGCAAACCCCGTCAAGGCGTGGTTCTTGTTGCGTAGGCGTGATCTTCACTTTGGGGGGGAGGGGTGGTTTGTGGGGGGGAAGTCGGATAGGGTGGTTGTATGACACAAATGCAACAGTTTGACGGGACCGAACATATCACGATGTACAACGAGCCTGAGCGGACGAGTATCGCCGCGATTTTGGGGCTGGTGTGCTCTTGTATTGGGTGCTGCGGCGGGCTTACCGCGATCCCCGGGATCTTTCTTTCGATCTTCGGGATTGTGGGGATTTCGAGATCCAAGGGTCGGCTCGGGGGGATGGGCTTTGCGATCGCGGGGCTGCTTATTGGGTTGCTGACGCTGGCGCTTTGGGGCGGCATTTTGGGGGCTTCGGTATTCGGGCTCAACTGGATGGAGACGAGCGCGGCTGCACCGACGGCACAGGTGCTGCGTGATATTGAATCTGGGGATTATGCTGCGGCTCGGGCGGGGCTTGGGCTACCGGCGGCTGGGGTGTCAGATGAGATGTTTGCTGAGTTTGCTCAGGGGTATATGGGCGGGCTTGGTCCTGTGGTTTCTGAGACGCATGGTGTCACTGAGATGTTCCAGGGGTACGGCGTTGTTGGTGAGCAGATCCAGAGATACAACGGGCGTCCGAACCACATCCCGATGCCGATGAAGTTTGGGAACGGGATTGGATTGGTGGTTATCCAGATCGATCCGAACCAGGCGAACGCTGGTTCGATTTCTCCGGTCCGGATCATTGTGGTGGATGTGGATGGGAATGAGACTGTGCTTCCGCCTTGGGACTGGGTGAATCCGAATCCGGGTGCAGTTGTTCCTGATGTTGAGATTAAGGATGCCACTGGTGATGCGGGCGATGAGCTTGTTGATGAGCCGATGGATGGGCCTTGATGTTGTGGATGTATCGAACTGATCGGGGCTTTCTTTGAATCAACAGATCGGGAAACTTGGTTGTGAGTCTGTTGACGGGATTGACCGCGAGGGTGTCGAGCCTGTGGTTCGCTGCCGGGGGGTGGTTAAGAAGTTTGATGGTGTGACGGTGCTTGAGAGCATTGATCTTGATGTGTATCCCGGCGAGACGATGGTGGTGATGGGGGGGTCTGGGTCCGGCAAGTCGACGCTGCTGCGTTGCATGATCGGGACGCACGAGGTTGATGGGGGGTCGATCGAGCTGTTCGGGCAGGGTATCTGCGGGCTTGATGAGGAGGGGCTCAACGAGGTGCGGAAGAAGTTCGGGATTCTGTTCCAGAGCGGTGCGTTGTTTAACTCGATGACGCTGGCGGAGAATATCGCTCTGCCTTTGCGGGAGCACACGGATCTTGATCAGGAGATTATTGATATTCAGGTGAAGATCAAGCTCGAGCTTGTTGGGCTGCGGGAGCATGCCGACAAGTTCCCGGCTCAGATTTCTGGTGGGATGAAGAAGCGTGCGGGGCTGGCGCGGGCTCTTGCGCTTGATCCGAAGATTTTGTTTTATGACGAGCCTAGTGCCGGGCTTGATCCGGTGACGAGCGCTCAGATTGACCAGTTGATGATGGCGCTTTCTAAGCAGCTCGGGGTGACGAGTGTGGTGGTGACTCATGAGATGGACTCGGCGTTTACGATCGCGGATCGGATGGCGATGCTTGATCGTGGGCGGATGCTGTGTGTCAATGAGCGGAGTTGGTTTGAGCATCTGCGGGATCTTGATGACGAGCAGACCAAGAAGATGGATGAGGACCGGCAGCTTGTGCGTCAGTTTTTGCGTGGGGATCCTGATGGGCCTCTGGCGGCTCGGCGTGATGAGCAGGGGTATTCAGAGGATTTGTTTGGGATGACGATGGACCGGGTGACGCGGACGCCGAGTGTGGAGCCGACGCGGGGCTGAATGTTGTATGATATTGATCGGCGGATCTGTTTGGTTTGCCGGTTTCTCGGAGGTTATTTGCTATGAGCATGCGTGCGGTGAATCAGAACAATGTGCTGGCCGGGAGCTTTGTGATCGGCGGGATCTTGCTTGCGGTTGCGATCTCGTTTGTTTTGGGTGATCTTGCGGGGAGGTTTGGGGAGAAGAAATCGTATGTTGTGCGGTTCCCAACGAGTGTGGGGGTGATGGGTCTTGAGGCCGGCGCGGAGGTGACCTTCGCGGGGTTGACAGTTGGGGATGTTGTATCTGTGGGGATGCATTACAAAGAGGATTCGGCGTCGGGGGTGCGTGTGCCTGATGCGATGGATGTTGAGATTGCGCTTTCTCCTGACTTGGTGTTGTTTGAGGATGCGATTGCGGATTTGTCGCCTCCGATTCTGGGTGGGATTTCGCGGATCAATATCGCATCGGCGGGGACGGGCGAGGTTGCTGCTGGTGGTGACCGGGTTGTATACGCGACTGATGCCGGCGGGGTGCTCGACGAGGGCGAGGTGCTGATGGGACGGTTTGCGCCTTCGATCTTGACGCAGATGGGGCTTGGTGCTGAGGAGGCACAGAAGATCAAGGACACGATTGCCACCTTGCCAGATTTGACGGCCAAGGTGAGTGAGACTGCGGAGAATGTGAAAGAGACTTCGGCGACGGTGCGGCGGATGACCGAGAAGCTTGAGCCGGACTTTAATAGCGGCGTTGATGACGGGAAGACGACGATGGCCAACATCCGCGAGTTCTCTGGGAAGCTCAACGGGGATGATGGCTGGGGGGACAAGATTGATGTTGTGGTGGACAATGTGAAGGGGGTTTCTGAGCAGATCGGGCCGGCGATTGATGACGCGAAGGAAACCATGGCTTCGGTTCGCGGGACCGTTGACGAGAACCGCGAGAAGGTTGGACGGATTCTGGATAATGTGGAGCAGTCCACTGAGCGGATCCGGTTTGAGACGATTGACAGGGCCAACGAGCTGCTTGCGGATGGAGCGCTTGCGCTTGGTTCGGCCAAGGACACGCTCGGCGAGGTGCAGGGGATGGTTGCTGAGAACCGTACCGATATCTCGGCGACACTGGTCAATGCTCGGCAGCTGAGCCTGCAGGGCAAGCTGTTCCTTGAAGAGATCCGATCGCAGCCTTGGCGGTTGCTCAATAAGCCGAGCAAGAAGGATCTGCGCCGGGAGCCGATGTACGAGGCGGCGCGGGCTTATGCGGGTGCGGTGGCGGACCTGCGGTTTGCCAGCGAGTCGCTCGATACGGCGGTGCGGATGTCGGGGAGCGATGACGAGGCGAGTGGGGATGAGTTTGCTGCTGAGTTGTTGCGGCTGGCGTCGGTTGTGGAGCAGGCGTACGGGCGGTATGAGCATGCCGAGCGTGGTCTGCTTGGGTTGCTTGCGGAGTCGCCATGAATCGGAAGGATGACGGCGGGTCGCATGTTGATGAGTTGATGGGGCTGGCGATCGGGGTGGTTGGAGCGTTGTGTATCTGGCTCGCGGGGATTACTGGGGGTGGCGTTGGCGGAGCGGACTGGGTGGTTGAATCTGCAGGGGAGCTCAGATGGTTTGATGGATTGCGGAACCGGGTTCTGGATCCTGATGACAAGGGGGATGGGTGGTTTGGAACCCAGAGCGCGACATTCAACTTTATTCGTGGGGCGGATATGAGTGCTCCGGGATGGCCGGGTGATCGTGTGGTGTTGTTGGTGCACGGGCTCGATGAGCCTGGGGGTGTTTGGGATGAGGCGGCTCCGGCGTTGAGCGATGCGGGGTACAAGGTTGCTCGGTATGACTATCCGAACGACCAGGCGGTGACCAAGAGCGCGGCTGGGTTGGTTGAAGCGATGGGCGTGTTGAATGGAATCGGTGTTGAACGGGTTGATATTGTGGCGCACTCGATGGGGGGGCTTGTGTCGCGCGAGGCGTTGACGAATCCTGAGATGGGGGGCTCACGGGGGACGATTGGCGGGGTACAGATCGGGCGGCTGATTCTGGTGGGGACTCCCAATGAAGGATCGGCGTGGGCGCGGTTGCGGGGGGTGGCGGAGGTTCGAGAGCGGGTGCAGCGGTGGGTTGCATCCGATGACATGGATCTTTCGATCTTGGGGAATCTGGGCGAGGATGGGGACGGGCAGGCGGGGATTGATCTGCTTCCAGGGTCGGATTTTTTAATGGCTCTCAACGGGCGGGCGATGCCTGGGTCTGTAGCAGTGACCTGTATCGTTGGGCGGATTGTGGATCCGGGGATGACCAGTGGGGTCGCGGGGGCTGATGAGGCGGCGGCGGCGCTGGGTGATGGGGTGGTTTCGGTGGAATCGGGATCGCTTGATGGGTGCGTCGATGTGGTGCTGTTGACTGCGAATCATCGGAGCATGATCCGGACGGTGGAGATGGAGGAGGGGTGGCGGGCGATGGTGGGGCGTGAGGTGGCTCCAGAGCCCGAGGGGATCGGGATTATTCTGGATCGGCTCGGGCGAAATTCGGATATTGAATAATACCGAACAAAATATGACATAAACCGAACCAAACCCGCCCATAGATCGTGGCATTGTGCTAACTTTGGTGGGTGGCACAGCGACGGCATCATTATGAGCGGGCCTTTGAAGGGTATCTGCGGGAGCAAAGGTTGCCGTATGTGGCTGTCAATGAGGCGAAACGGGCTCTTTTGCCGGCGGGGGCCAAGCTGGTGATGGAGGGGGACGAGGCCGGCGGTGTGGGCGGGGGGGCGATTAAGAACTTTGACTTTGTGGTGTATGGGGAGCAGATGGGGGATCAAGGTGGGCTGGCTGAGAACTTGTTGGTTGAGGTCAAAGGGCGGCGGTTGCCTCGGTTGCGGCTGGCTGATGGGCGTCCGGCCAAGGCGCGGCTGGAGTCTTGGGTGACGATGGGGGATGTGGAGGCTTTGAAGGTCTGGGAGGGGTTGTTTGGGGCTGGGTATGAGGCGGTGTTCGTGTTTGTGTACTGGTGCGACGATGTGCCTCCCGATGGGCTGTTTGCGGAGGTGTTTGAGTTTCAGGGGCGGTGGTACACGGTGCGGGCGGTGACGCTTGGGGATTATGAGGCCAATATGAAGGTGCGGTCGCCCAAGTGGAGGACGGTGAACCTGGCGAGCGGGGACTTTGAGCGGGTCTGGCGGGGTTTTTGTCCTCGCGGGGTTTTGAGCGTGGTTTGATTGATGGGGGCGGGGTGTGTAGCGTAGTGGCATGATGCAAGCAGTACACCAACGGATTTCGTCGCTTTATGGTTGGATTATCGTGGGGGCGATGTCGGTGATGAGTTCGCCGGTGTGGGCTCAGGTTGAGGGGCTCAAGCCTCCCAAGACGAAGGATGCGCCCAGTTCGCCGAAGTTTTTGATGATGGGCGTGATCATTGTGCTGCTGGCTGCGACGGTTGTGGTTGTGACACTCAAGGCCAAGCGTGGGCACCAGGATTGACCCTGGGATTGGGATGAATCCGGTGGGGTTTGGGTGCGGATAGTAGTTTGAATGCGGCCTTGCGACGATTGGGTTGTGCGGTGCCGGAAGAGTCTTTGAACACGCAAAGGGGATTTGCAATGGACAGATTTGAAATAAAAAGCGGATCGCGTGCTGATCGGTTTGGGATGACGGGTCGGATGATGACCCGGATGAACTTGGCTTTGGCTGGTGGGGTTGTTGTGCTTGCTGTTGTGGGGATGGCCGGGGCTCAGGCGACCGAGGCGAGGCGGATTGGGGGGCAGTACACCTGCGTGGGGGGCAAAACGCTCGGGGGATACACCAATGTGATCTATGTGCTTGACTCAGCGAATCGTGAGATGGTGGCGCTGCGGTGGAATGACGCGACCAAGCAGCTCGAAGGCGTCGGATACCGCGACCTGGTCCAAGACATCACCAAGGAGAACGACCGATGACCCCCCCCAAAGTGAAGATCACGGAAAGCGATGGCAATAGAGGTTTGGGGTCTGGTACTGGGGCTGATCGTTCGATTGGTTCGAGCCCGTTTGCGACTGTTGTGTTGTTGATGCTTGTGGTGTTTATGTTGTCGCGGGTTGCTGGGGTGATGGACAGCCCGGCGATGGCGGAGATGGTTGTGAGCGAGAACGGGTACACGATGATGACCACTAATGGTGGGAATGATGAGATTCTGGTGTTGGTGGATTCCCGGGAGGAGTCGATTATGGTGTACCGGGTGGATCTGAATGCTCAGGGTGGGCAGGGCGGGGGGGCGATGGTGCTCCTTGAGCGGGAGTCGCTGAGCGGAGTCTTTACGCGGGCGCGGGCACAGGCGGTTGGCGGGCCCTAAAGTCTTCTCGTGAGTATTGAGCCGTTACCACAGTTTGAAGAAGATCTGGCCTCCTATCTCAAAGAGAAGGAGGACCGGGAGGCGTACGAGCGGCTTAATGTGCCGTCGTCGATTGTTGTGCGTTTTGGGTACTCGATGATGGTGGGGGAGTTCCCGTACAGCGGGGAGGTCAAGCCGGGTTGCGGGAGCAAGCTGGTTGTCAAGACGCAGCGGGGGACCGAGATCGGGGAGATGCTGACGAGTACTTGCGCCAACTCTGGGTGTTCCAAGAGTGTGAGCCGCAAGGAGATGCTTGGGTATATCGAGAACTCTGGTGGGCGGAAGTACCCGTTCTTTGAGCAGGGGCGTGTGCTTCGGGTTGCTGAGAAGAAGGATATGGATGAGCTTGCAAGGCGCGAGCAGTCCAAGCACGGGATGCGGACGGTTGTGCGTGGGAAGATGAAAGCGCACGGGCTCGATATGCGGCTTGTGGAAGTTGAGCCTCTGCTTGGGGGCGAGCGGGTGATGGTGTACTTCTCTAGCGAGGAGCGGGTGGACTTCAGGGAACTCGTTAAGGAACTTCAGGTTGAGTTTAAAACGCGGGTGGAGCTTGTGCAGGTTGGGGCACGGGACGAGGCGCGGATTGTTGCGGATTATGAGCGGTGCGGGCAGTACTGCTGTTGCAAGAATTTTTTGAAGGTACTCAAGCCGATCAGCATGAAGAGTGCCAAGATCCAGAAGGCGACGCTAGATCCGTTGAAGATCTCGGGTCGTTGCGGGCGGCTGATGTGCTGCTTGCGGTATGAGGATGAGACTTATGACGAGCTTCGTAAGAACCTGCCGCACCGGAAGAGCCGGGTGGGGACGCCTGAGGGCGACGGGATGGTGCTTGATTCTCAGATTTTGACGCAGCTCTCGAAGATCCGGCTTGATGATGGAACGATTGTTGCGGTGGCGATTGAGGAGTTGACATCGCCGGTGCTTGCCAAGGCGCCTGAGCCTAGTGAGCGGGCGGTTCGCAAGGAGCCTCGTCGGGAATCGCGGAATGAAGCTCGGGATGAATCGCGGCGTGATGCTGGTGGGGGCGAGAACGCTCGTGATGGAGATAAACCTCGGCGGCGGAGGCGGCGGTCGGGCGAGAAGAGCGGGGCTGCTCCGCAGGCGGGTCAAGAAGCACGGACCGGTCAGGGCGGGGGCGATGCGGTTGTTGAGGGCGGTGAGGGCACCAAGCCTAAGAAGCGTCGGCGTCGTCAGGGGAGCAAGCGGCCTCGGCCGACAGAGGCGGAGCGTGCGGCCCGTGCTGAGAAGACGCAGCAGACTGGCGGGGAATCGAAATCTGAAGATGGTGGGGGTGCTGGCGGGGCCGGCGGTGGTGAGGGTGGTGGGGCCAAGAAGAAGCGTCGTCGGCGGAGGCGGCGTGGTGGCGGTGGTTCGGGGACCGGGGGCGGCTCTGGTGTCGAGTCCGGCGGTGGTTCGGACGGGGAATGATTTTTGAACGCTGGGGTGCTTAGGGGCGTATTGTTGGGCAATGAGTACACCAACAGCCAGCGGATCGGGTTCGAGCACGCACCATAAACCGGTAGGGATCAAGGAGACGATCACGAGTCTGGTGATCGCCTTTATGCTTGCGTTTATATTTCGTGGGTTTATTGTTGAGGGGTTCCAGATCCCAACGGGTTCGATGGCTCCGACGCTGCTTGGGAAGAACATCACGCATACGAGCCCGCACAATGGGTACAGCTGGACGACTGGGCCTTGGGACATGATCGGGCGGAGCCAGGTTCCGGCCAAGGTGCAGGGGGCGAGCAGCCCGCTGCGTGTGACGGACCCGATGACGGGGCTTGATCTCAATGAGACCAACCGGAAGCTGTCGTCTGGGGATCGGGTGTTTGTGCTCAAATACCTGCCGATGCTCCATGAGCCTGAGCGATGGGATGTGGTGGTGTTTAAGAATCCGGGGACGCACGAGAACTACATCAAGCGGCTTGTTGGCTTGCCTGGCGAGCAGCTTGCGTTTGTGGACGGGGATCTGTTTACACGGAAGTTTGTAGATGGACAGACCGCGTTGAGCGGGTGGGACTCGTGGGCGGCTGGGGACTGGGAGGTTGCGCGCAAGAGCGAGCGGATCCAGCGGGTGATGTTTCAGGATGTTTCCAACTCACGGTATGCCCCGGTGAAGGTTGATCCTGGGTACCGGTCGCCTTGGGATTCAGTTGGTAGCGGGTGGGAGGGTGTCCGGAGTGCATCAAAGTTTGTGTATTCGGGTGCGGGAGATACATCGCTTGTGTGGAACGGGAGCAAGCCGATCACGGATCGGAACGCGTATAACCAGCTCAAGACGGTGATCAATCTGGATGACCGGCCGACGGACCCTGTTCAACGGGGGAAGTTCCGATCGTTTTATGTTTCGGACATTGCGCTTTCGGCGGATATTGAGATGGGGGACGCTGCGGTTGTTGCGACACCTTTGATTTCTGCTCGGGGGCATGAGTTCCGCGCGGTTGTTGATGCGGGGGCGGGGACGGCGGTTGTTGAGATGCGGGTGGGTGTTGAGGGAGAGGCTTGGGGTGCTCTGGATTCGGGATCGTTTTCAAAGCGATCTGGCGGGGATGTTGTTGGGGTGGAGTTCTGGCATGTTGACCAGGCGTTGTGGTTGTTTGTTGACGGATCGCTTGTGTGCGGTGGGGGCGAGAAGGGTGGGTACTCGATGTCGCCTGTTGAGCGGGCGATGGCGGCGACTGGGATGAGCCGGGTGGAGCTTGAGACCGATACGGGGGCTGGGAATGGTGTGACGCAGCCTGGGGTGTTGTCGCGTCCTGAGATTTACAAGCCTGCGACTGTGGAGTGGGGGTTTAGTGGGGTTGGGGGTGGCGGGTTTGCGTTGCACAATGTGCGGGTGCGGCGGGACATTAGTTACAAGAACATGTCGTCTGATTCATCGCGGCAAGCGACGCGCGGGGGGGACGGGGAGTTCTTCCCCACTCTGACGGGCGAAGAGTATTTTATGTGCGGGGACAACTCGGCACGGTCGCTTGATTCGCGGTTGTGGGCGGAGGGTTCGATTGTGCCTTGGGTTGAGGAGTTGATTGATGATCGGGTGGGGATGGTGAATCGTGACTTGGTTGTTGGGAAGGCATTTGTGGTGTACTGGCCGAGCATGCTCAAGGAGGGGATGGTGCCCGCGCCTGATGTTGGGCGGGTGCGTTGGATTTGGTAAGGGAGAAGGGGTTGGGCACTAGCCACTGACCACTGGGGAAGTGAGAGAAGACACTACTGCGCCGAAGACGGCGAGTAGTGGCACCCGATGTCCGATTTTTTAGTAGAGGATGATGTCGAGGGTGCCGAGGATTCCGATGAGCAGTGAGATGATGCCGTTGAGTGTGAAGAAGGCGATGGGGATGCCTGCCTTTCCGCGCTTTGCGAGGATGATGTGCTCGTAGATCAGTAGGGCGGCGGTGAGGGCGGTGGCGGTGGCAAAGAGGGTACTCAGTTGTGGGGCGAGTTTCCAGGTGTAGACGAGCAGAGCGAGTGATGCGGCGTGGAAGATGCGGCTGATCCAGATTGCTTTTTTGAAGCCGAACTTTGCGGGGATGGAGTTGAGGTTTGCTTTGCGGTCGTGGTCGAGGTCTTGGAGTGCGTAGATGATGTCGAAGCCTGCGACCCAGAGGAGGACCATTGCGGCGAGGAAGAAAATTGCGGGGGTGTCGGGCAAGAGTTCTGGGTTGACGGCGATGGCGGCGGCGATGGGGGATGCGGCGAGTGCACCGCCAAGAAAGACATGACAGAGCCAGGTGAAGCGTTTGGTGAAGGAGTAGAACCCGATCCAGAGGAGGACTGGGGTGGAGAGCTGGGTGGGGAGCCAGTTGTCGTAGAAGAACCCGAAGCCGGCGGTGGTGACCACGAATGCGGTGGCGGTGGCGGTGAGCAGGAGGAAGCCGTCGCGTTTGGACAGGGAACCTGAGGCAAAGGGTCGGGTTTGGGTGCGTAGATTGTCGGCGTCGAGGTTGGCGTCTGCGACTCGGTTGACGAGCATGGCCCATGTGCGGGCGAGGATCATTGAGAGGATGATGAGCGTGAGGGTGCCCGGGAGGTTGGTGAAGTTGATGTTGTTGTGTTTGCCTTCTCTTGGGGCGACGAGGAAGGTTGCGAGGACAGCGAAGGGGAGGGCGAAGACGGAGTGGGCGAGTTTGATGTCGGCCAGCGCGAGGGTGAGGCGTTTGTGGATGGGGAGTGGGATGGTGTTTGAACACAGGCGGGACGCCGGTGCCACGGGTTTTTGTGGTGATGGGATGGGGTGGTTGGTGGTCACTGGGTGTTGAGTGTATTGGTGAGCTTTTGAAGCGCTTGGAGGGTTTGTTGTGAGGTGTGGTGCTCGATGCCTTCGGCGTCGATCTGTGCTTGGGATTCGTCGATTCCTAGGGCGAGGAGGAAGGCGAGGATGATCTCGTGGCGGGCTTGGGATTGTTGGGCCATCGCCTTACCTGAACCTGTGAGGTGGATGGGCTTGCGGGGGTCTTTGGTGACGAGGCCCTCTCGCGAGAGGCGGTCGATGATTCGGGTGACGGTGACATGGGAGACGCCCATGCACTGGGCGAGGGCTCCGACTCGGGCGGTGCCTTGGTGCTCGATGAGCTGGGCGATTGCTTCGACATAGTCCTCGGCGGTTTCGTCGCGGTGCGCGTCGCGGGTTTTGGCGAAGCGCGAGGATTGGGTGATGTCGGGCTTTGGGGGTGTGGTCACTTGGGGATCCTGCCTGGGTTGGCACGGATTGTAGGGGGGAGATAAAGCAGCAGAACAACAAATTAACAAAGCAACAAATGAAGATAAGGAAGACCCCCTCCGTCCGCGAAGCGCGGACACCTCCCCCACTGGGGTGGGGGAGGCGGGAAGAGTAGATCTAGGAGGTTTTTGCAGTGAGGTGATCGAGGGCGTGCTGGGTTGTGGGGAAGGTGGAATCGGTGATGCGGAGGATTTTTTCGGGGTTGGTGTGTCCCGAGGCGACCTCGATCATGGCGGGTTTGATATTAAGGGATTTGGCGATGAGGGCGCAGATTGCTTTGTTGGCTTTGCCGTGTTCTGGGGCGGCGGCGATGCGGACTTTGAGGCGATCACCGAGCATGCCGGCGACTTTGCTGGAGGAGGCGCCGGGGACTGCTTTGATGGGGAGGAGGATGTGGGTCACTCGGAATAATAGGGGTTGGGATTAGTTGCAGGCGGTGTTGAACTGCGCAATGAACTCGAAGATGTCGGCATCTGAGAAGGTGCCGTCGTTGTTGAGGTCGGCGATGGGTTGGTTGGCACGCAGAGCGTTCAGGAAGGTGTTGATGTCGAAGTAGTCGAACTGCGAGTCGTGGTTGAAGTCCATGGGGTGGAAAGCTTGGACGGTGATCTCTTGGTTTGCGGGGATGTTATTGAGTGTGGTGGTGTTGCCGTCGGCCCACTCGATTCGGAGCTCGTCGATGGTGGTGTCGGTGGCCATGCCGATGTGTGTGATGATCTGGGACTGTGAGAGGTAGGAGGCGTTGTTGTGTACGGCGTGGAGCTGTGTTTGGCCGTTGATGGTGGCGTAGATTTTGGTGCCGTAGCCGTTGGGTGCGAGGCATGGGTGCGTTGAGGTGTCGAGCCGAACTCTGAGATAGTTTGTGAAGCCGTCTTCGATGGCCAGGTCGTTGCGGTAGAAGCGGAGGGGGCCTTGGTTGTCGATGAAGATGAGGTCGAGATCGCCGTCTTTGTCGTGGTCGAGGGTGATGAGTCCGCGGCCGTTGATGTTGAAGAGGAGCCCGGCGGAGATGGGTTGGTCTGAGAAGTGTCCGGTTCCGTCGTTGTCCCAGAAGCGGGTGGTGGCGTTTGGCCATCCGGGCCAGCCGTTGGTGGCGATGAGGTCTGGATCTTGGTCGTTGTCGAAATCGCCGGCGACGACGCCCCAGCCCCAGCCGTTGTCTTGGACGGCTCTGGTGGCGGCTTGGTCGTTGTAGATGGGATCGCCGAGTGCGTCGATGGACTCGCACATGTAGAGGGTGTTTCCGCGTGACTCATTGGCGACATAGATGTTGGTTTGGAACCAGTCGAGGAGCCCGTCTTGGTTGAAGTCTGCGACGGCGGCGCCCATGCCGTTGAAGTCTGCGTTGATGTTTGATTTGTTTGTAGTGGTGCGGAAGGTGGCGCGGCCGTCTTTGTTAACGCCGTTGTTGACGAAGAGTTCTGAGGTGGTGAAGTCTGCGGTGAGGAGGATTTCTGGATAGCGGTCGCCGGTGACATCGACGATGTGGGGTGTGAATCCTCGGATGATTTCTTGTCGGTCCGGGGCTGACAAGGATTCGGTGGTGATGTCAACGAAGGAGTTGGTGCCGGTCTGCATGAACTGGTTTTCGAAGAGGCGGTTGCCTGAGTCGTGGAACATCCATGTGGCGACGAAGAGGTCGAGGTCGCCGTCGAGGTCGATGTCTCCGAAGGCGGGGGTCATTCCTCCGGGCATGTCGAAGATTCTGTTGACACCGGCTTCTTTGGCGATGTCGGTGAAGGAGAAGTGGCCGGCTTTGTCTGGTCCTGAGTTGAGGTAGAGTTTGCACTGTCCGGGCTGGGCGTTCCCGAAACCTGGGGTGCCGAGGGAGACGAGGAAAATTTCTGGGTAGCCATCGTTGTTGATGTCGGCGGCGGTTGCGCCCATGGAGAGGAGGTGCTCGTCGATGCCCCACTGAGCGGCTTGGTCGGTGAAGGTGCCGTCTTGGTTGTTGATGTAGAGTTTGTTTGCGGCGATCCCGAGTGAGGGGATGAAGATGTCTGGGTAGGTGTCGTTGTTGAAGTCGGCGACGCAGATGCCCCCGGCCATGCGGTGCATCTGTCCGGGGTAGCCCTCGGCGGTGACGGACTCTGCGGAGATGCCGACCTGTGAGGTCGCGAGGATGAACTTTGGAGGGGCGGCGTGCGCGGTCAGCGTGGCCGAGGCGATCGCAAGGAGAGCGAGGGATACAGAGTAGCAATGGAACCCGGAGCGGCTCTGGGTGGTCGTAGGGGGGTTTGTCATGCCTATAGAGTGGCGCGTAAATGGCTGAAATCAAGGGAAATGTGGATAGATTGGGGGGATTTCGTTGGGGGGTCAGGTTGGTTGGTTTTCGGGCGTTGAAATAGGGGGTTTACGGCGACTTCGGGGGCGGGTGGAGATGGCGGTGGAGGTGCCTCGGGCGGCATCGAGGTCGCGGATGGGTCCGAGTTTGATGCGCTGCATGGCGGCTTTGGCGTTGTCTTTGGAGTATTCGGTGCCGATGAAGTTGCGGTTCATGGCGGTGGCAACAACGGCTGTTGTTCCAGAGCCCAGGAAGGGATCGAGGATGGTGTCGCCCTCGTTGGAGGTCGAAGCGATGACGCGGTGGAGGTAGGTTTCTGGGAGTTGGTTGTCGTGTTGTGGGCGGCGTTCTTTGTTGTTGCCTTGGATGCGTCCGAGGTGCTTTCCGTACCAGACATCCATGGGGAGTCGGAGCCCGGCGGGCATGCCGTCGCGTTTATTTTCGGTGCGGGAATCTGAATAGACGGCGCGGCGGTCTGATTCTTCGAGGATCGGGTCCGGGTTCCAGGTGCGGTTGTTTGGGTCTTTGGCGAAGTAGAGGGCGTGGACCTTTGAGTTGATGAAGCGGGATTTGGTGTTTTGTCCGAAACGGTAGTGCCAGATGCACCAGTTGATCATGGTGAGTTTGCGGGTCTTGAGGTGGACGACGATCTCGGCGGCCCAGTCGTCGGGGATGTTGACCCAGATGGCGCCGGAGGGTTTGAGGGACTCGATGCAGAGGTCGAGCCAGTCGTAGGTGAAGGATTTGTATTCATCTGCGGTCATGGCGCTGTCGTCCCAGACCTTGTTTGATTTGGTGTTTGGGGTTTCGTGCTTGTTGTAGTCTCGGTTCCAGTTGAAGGGGGGGTCTGCGAAGACGAGGTCTACGGAGTTTGATTGGACCTCTGGGATTTTGGGGAGTTGGGTCCGGCAGTCGCCTATCCAGACTTTGGCGGTGGAGCCGTTGGGGAGGGTTTGGGAGTGGGATGGTTTGATTGGGGGGGTGGGTTTGGGCATGGTGGTGTTGTTGGTGCTAGTCTAGTGGATCATGAGTGATCGCGCAAGCCAACCCGGAACTTTAGATTTGTCGGTGATGATTCCGTGTCGGAATAACGCGCGGACGATCGGGCGGGTGCTGGAATCGGTGCGGGGGTTGTGTTCGCAGCTCGTTGTGATTGATTCTGGGTCTACTGATGGGACTCTGGAGTTGGTTGAGGCGTGTAGGGAGTGGTGCGAGGTTGTTCTGGTGCAGACGCACTGGCGGGGGTTTGTGGCGACCAAGGGGATGGGGCTTGATTCTTGTAATCGGAAGTATGCGTTGTGGTTGGATTCGGATGAGCCTGTGAGCGGCGAGATGGCGGAGTCTGTTCGGCGACTGCTTACAGAAGAGGTTGGGGAAGATGTCGATGCGGCGAAGGTTCGGCGGGTGGTGGAGTACAAGGGGAAGCTCTTGAGGCACTCGTGGCAGCCCGAGTGGCGGCTGCGGATGGTGAAGATGGAGCTTGTGCGCGATGGGCGGGCGCGGTTTGCGGGGATTGATCCGCATGATTATTTAGAGGTTGAAGATGGGATCAGCGTGGCATCGCTTGATGGGGTGCTGGTGCATGATTCGTTTGAGACCTTTGGTGAGCATTTGGGGAATCAGTTGCGGTTGTCCAAGACGAGTGCCGAGTCGCTCTACGCGATTGGCAAACGGGGGAGTGTTTGGAAGATTGTGACTTCGCCGATCGGGGCGTTTTTGAAGCAGGTGGTGGTCAAGGGCTGCTGGCGGGATGGGTATGCGGGATGGCTGGCGGCGTCTACGAGCGCGGCGGGGGCGTTGATGAAGCATGTGATGCTGTATGAGCTGGGGCGGGGTCGATAGCTCAATCAGTTTACTGGATTTCGTCGAGCCAGCAAAGTATGGAACATCCAACCGAAGAACAACGAGGGGATCCAAATTAGCGATCCCAGAATATACCTTGGTGCTCTTGACATCATGCCGACATCATTTGGTGATAGGAGTTCAAAGCGTACGCCTTGGACTGTGGGAGCTGGATCGCTATAGCTTGGTATTTCATGTGGATCGAACCGAAGCGAGATGACAAAGGTGTCTTTTCGCACAAACTTAGCTGATTCAACAGTTGCCTTGAAGTAGTTGTCGGATAAATAGTCATTCGGTAGCGCATAGATCTGTTCGGCATGTTCATTGGCTACTCGGTTTGCATAATTGGCAAGCAAAATAGAGTTTGCTATATACGCACATAGTGTCAGCACAAGTGCTTGAAGTAAAATCCGATACCAGAGTTGTAATCGAAATGTCATAATCTGCAAGACAGTGAGCGTGACAATTAGGAGTATGGTGGTGATTGTGAGGATTGACATGGTTGATTCTATCGGTTGATGACTTACGAAGACCCGACTGCGCCGAAGACGGCGAGTCGGGGCACCCTTTAGTCTTTAAAGCACTGTAATTTCAGTGGCCTATGATCTTTGCGTGCCTTGGCGATGTGCTGGGGTGGTTGAAGGTGCCGAGGGTGGTTTTTGAGCTGCTCGGTTCGGCAAAGGCCCTTGATGGGGCAGAATGGATGATTCTTATGGGCGATCGAGAACGCGGGGGCGGTGGTGGTGGACGACGACGCAGTGGTGGGGGCGGCGGGGGCCGAGACGGAAACAGAGGCAGCGGCGGGGGCCGTGGCAAGGGCGGGGGACGGGGACCTCGTGAAAAAGATGTACCAGAGCCGACGCGGACGCGGACGATCAAAGAGCCTGAGGGCGGATGGTCGGATGAATCGTTCTGCTTGGACAAGACCTTCGCGGATCTTGGGCTGTCTGATGACATCCTCAAGGCGATGGATGATCTTGGGTTTAAGCACCCGACGAAGATCCAGGCCGAGCTTGTGCCTTTGGCGCTGACCGAGGTTGATATTCTTGGTCAGGCGAAGACCGGTACCGGTAAGACGGCGAGTTTCGCGCTTCCGCTGCTTGAGTTGATTGAGCCTGGGGACTCGATGTGTGCGATTATTCTGGCGCCGACGCGTGAGCTTGCGGTGCAGATCAAGCAGGATATCGAGGAACTCGCCCCGCATACGGGTTTGAGCGTGTGTGCCATTTATGGCGGGCAGTCGATCAATGTGCAGGCCGAGCAGCTTCGGAAGCACCCTGAGATCATTGTTGGTACGCCTGGGCGTATTCTGGACATGATCGAGCGTGGGATTCTGTCATTGCAGCATATTGAGTTTGCGGTGCTTGATGAAGTCGACCGGATGCTGGATATTGGGTTCCGGGATGACATTCGGCGGATTCTTGGGAAGTGTCCCAAGGATCGGCAGACGATCTTTGTCTCGGCGACCTTTACGCCTGAGATTGAGAAGCTGGCGCGGAAGTTCATGCAGGATCCGGTCAAGCTCGAATGCTCGGCTGGTGCGTTGACTGTTGATCTTGTCAAGCAGGGGTATGTGTCGGTTGAGGCGTGGGATAAGCGGCGGATGTTGGCGCATTTGCTGACCCATGAGGAGCCTGCTCTGACGCTGGTGTTCTGTCGCATGAAGCGGACAGTGGATTCTGTGGTTCGGTACCTTGATCGCAAGGGGATCACGGCACACGCGATCCACGGCGATTTGACGCAGGCGAAGCGGAACCAGGTGATGACCAAGTTCCGGTCGGGCGATCTGGCCGTGCTTGTGGCGAGTGATTTGGCATCGCGGGGGATCGATGTTGAGGGGATTACCCATGTGGTGAACTTTGATCTGCCTGATGATCCGGATATTTATGTGCACCGGATCGGGCGGACAGCTCGCGCTGGTCGCAAGGGCCATGCGTGGTCGCTGGTGACGCCTCAGCAGGGGGCGTTGTTGACGGACATTGAGCTTCTTGTGAACTCACAGATCGAGCATCTGGACTATCCGGAGTTTGAGGCGCAGGAGCGTCCTGATGACTGGAAGGACGAGCCTACGGGCGGGCGTCCGAGCTACGAGGTCAAGGGTCCTAAGAAGGAGTTCACGAACCGGTTTGCTGATGAGGCACCACCCGCTGAGGCGGAGCTGAGTGACGATGAGAAGGCGGCCAAGTTCCCAGGCGGGATTATCCCGAGCAAGAAGCCGCCGCGGCTGATGCGGGGGAAGACGCGGACGCGGGGTCGGTGATTGAAGACACGGCTTGCCGAAGACGGTCAAGCCGTGGCACCCAGACACGATAAGAAAAAAAGACCGGGCCGGTTGGCTCGGTCTTTTTTGTAGATTGTTTGGTTTATTTAGCTGTTAGCTGTTTACAACGGCTTCTTCGCGGGTGATGGAGCCGATGATTGCTGGGGCGTTGCCGGTGTTGACATGAACCTGTGGTTTGGGCTCGCTCTGTGTTTCGGCGGCTCGTGCGTTGTTTACTGTGGCAGCGGTAGTGTTGGGAGTGGCGGGGAGTGCTTCGAGTGATTCACGCATGCGGCGTCCTGCTTTGAACTTGACGGTTCTTTTTGCTGGTACTGGTACGCGTTCGAGGGTCTTTGGGTTCTGAGCCATGCGTGGTGCGCGGTGCTTGACTTCAAAGACGCCGAAATCGCGGAACTCGAGGCGGTTGCCTTCTGCGATTTCGTCGATCACCATGTCAAGAAACTCCTGGACGATTTGCTTGGCGACGACCCGTTTGTGGCCTGTGCGCTGTGCGATCTGGTCTACAAGGACTTTCTTGGTGATCGTTTTCATGGTTATTTTATCTTTCTATCCGTGTTATGGACACGGTGGATGAATCGTTCTCGATGTGTCTCTGGGGGGTCCCAGGGAAGATGCCCCAAACGAATTTGTTGCCGATGTCCTGTGCGTTTGGGCATCTGCGTTTAGACCCGGTGGGGACGCCGGGGTTTGCTGGTAAAATGAATTACCTGCACAGGCAGTATCGCAGACTTAGGGGCTCAGGTCAACGGGGTAGGGAGACTTCTTTTGATCGTAACTCAAAATTAAACAAGCACTTGCAATTGGTCGCTAGGTCTGCTATGGCTGGGTATGGAATCTGGTTTTTCGGACAATGCGGCGGTGTCAATTGGTGGTGGACGGACCATTGATGGGGGTCTTTTGGTGTTCACTTTTGTGCGGTCTTCTGGTCCTGGAGGGCAGAATGTGAACAAGCGGGCGACCAAGGCGCAGTTGCGGGTTGGGGTTGAGGATCTTGGGTTGCCGATGATGGCTGCGGTGCGATTTCGGAAGATCGCGGGGGGGGCGATTACGCGGGATGATGAGTTGCTAATTTCGTGTGATACGACGCGGAGCCAGGGTCGGAATCGGCAGGGGTGTTTGGATCAGTTGCGGGCGATGGTGAACGAATCGCTGGTGGTCCCTAAGAAACGAAAGAAGACCAAGCCGACTCGTGGGTCTGTTGAGCGGCGGATCGGTGAGAAGAAACGACGCGGTGAGATCAAGAAGCGACGCGGGTCGTCTGGTGAAGACTAGAGTTGGATGATGGAACACGAAATGATACATCAAACGATTTGTAAAGCAGAGTATGTTCTTGGGATTGAATGCTCGAACCCGAGTGTGCACGGTGTCAATCGTGGAGAGGTTGCGCTTGCAAAGCTGCGTGGTGACGGAGGGCTGGATTTTATAGGCTCAATGGGGTTGTCTGAAGATGCGCGGGGGAGCGACGGGTTGATGGCGGCGGTTGATGCGTTGTGTAGTGAGCATGGGGTTGGGCCTGGGGATATTGAGCGGATCGCGGTGTCGGTTGGGCCTGGGGGGTACACGGCGTTGCGGGTTTCTGTGACGGTGGCCAAAGTGTTGAGTGCGGCGATCGGGTGCGGCGTTGTTGCGGTTCCCACCGCGGCGGTGGCCGGGGTTGCGCTTGCGGGGGGGGGTGACGGCGACGATGCGGTGGTGGCGTTGGCGTCCAAGAACGGGAAGGCGCACTGCACGCGGGTGGTTGGCGGGGAGTTGATTGTGCTGGGAGTGATCGATGGGGACGGGCTTGCTGGGATCGGGGCGGGGGTGTTTATTGGGGATGAGCATGTGCCGGCTGGGATGATCGAGGCGGCCAAGGCGGCGGGGATGGAGATCCGGGGGATCGAGTTGACGGGGCGGGCGTGTCTGGAGGCTTCGGTAGGGATTGAGGGGGTTGATCGGGGGACACTGGCTCCGATGTACGCGAGGGAGCCCGATGCGGTAACGCAGTGGCGGGCGTTGCACGGCTGATGGGAATGGGGCGTGATGGGCTTTAAGTGCTGTTTGAGGGGGGTTTATAAAGTCAAGAAAGTATGGGTTGATTGGTTATCGGTGTGAAGTTGGGGGGGTTGGGGGACGATGAACCGGGGTAGAGGTGCCTATGACGGGCACAGATACCGAGGTTATCGATGAGCAAAGCACAGCAAAAGGATTGGTCCGGCAAGAAGGTCTTTACGACCGGCGAAGCTGCGCAGGTGTGCAAGGTTTCTCAGCAGACGATTATTCGCTGCTTTGATTCTGGTCGTCTCAACGGGTTCCGGGTGCCTGGGTCTCGATTCCGGAGGATACCGCGCGAGGAGTTGATGCGTTTTATGCGGACCAACGAGATCCCGCTGGAGGTGCTTGAGAGTGCGCTCAAACGGATTCTTGTTGTTGATGATGATCCCGAGATTGCGTCGTTGATGAACGATGTGTTCGGTGATGACGGACGGTTTGATGTGCGGGTGGCGCATACGGGGTACGACGCGGGGATCGAGACTGAGCGGTTCCGGCCGCATTTGATAGTGCTTGACTACATGCTGCCTGATATCAACGGGAACATTGTGTGCCAGCGTGTTCGTGAGAATGAGGGGCTCAAGGACACGCGGGTGTTGTGTGTGTCTGGTGTGATCGAGGCGAGTGAGGTTGAGGGGCTTATGGATTCTGGGGCGGATGGGTTTATGAAGAAGCCGTTTGATCTTCGGGAGTTGATTGAACGGGTAGAGACGCTGCTGGGTATGAAGCAACGGAGTGCAGGGTGAGTATGACCAACGAAGAGTCAAATCTTGGGAGCAGCGAGTATGGCGAGGGCGTGAGCCCTCGGCAGATCGGGGCGATTCTGACCGGGATCACACGGCTTCCGACGCTTCCTGAGGTGGCGGCGCGGCTGCTCTCGATGGGGGCGGCCGAGGATGTTCGGCTAGATGAGGTGATTGAGCTGATCGAGGCTGATCCGGCGCTGAGCGCACGGATGTTGTCGTTGTGCCGGCACGCTGATGCGGGGCTTGGGGATCGGATCACAACGGTGCGGCGCGCGGTGATTATGCTCGGGCTTGAGGCGGTGCGGTCGGCGGTGCTGAGCGTGGTTGTGTTTGATAACATGAGCGTTGATGAAGAGGGTGGGTTGTTTGATTTTGAAGGTTTCTGGACGCGTGCGATCGCGGTGGCGTGCGTGAGCGAATGGGTCATGGGCAAGCAGCGGTCGGTCGAGATTTCGTCGGACGAAGCATATCTGGCGGCGCTGGTTCATGGGCTTGGGAAGCTGGCGCTCTACAAAGTACTCCCGAAGTCTTGGGAGAAAGCGCTGACGATGGCTCAGCGGCAGAATGTTGCACTGAGTTCAGCTGAGAAGGCGACGATCGGGATCGAGCATCACACGGCGGGCAAGCGATTGGCCGAGCACTGGGGGCTACCGGATTCGATCCGGGATGTGGTGTGGTTGCATGGGCAACTGCCCAGCGCGCTCCCTGAACGGAGCAGCCGAGATTTGGTGTCTGTGGTGACACTCGCATGCGCATGGTGCGAGGCGAGGCATCTTGGGTGGTCCGGCGAGGTTCGCGGTGGTGTTGAGGTTGATGAGATTGCTGCTGAGATCGGGGTTGATCTTGATGAGCTCGAGCTGGCGTCAACAGAGATCATTGAGCGGGTCAGCGAGCGGGCCAAGATTCTTGGGGTCGGCGAGTTTAGCGCACCGGATTTGTTGCTCGGGTCGCTCACGCGGGCCAAGGCCAAACTGGTGACGATGAATCAAGAGCTCCGGTCAAAGCAGTTGATCGCGGATCGTTCTCATGGGCTGCTCAAGGCTGTGGATGTCTTTTATAACTCCATTGGTACGGGGTCCGAACTCGAACGGGTTGTTGGCGGGATGGTCAGTTCTGGGGCGTCGCTTACTGGGATTGATCGGGGGGTTGTGATTGTTCAAGAAGCGCCGGGGTGCGCTTGGATTCAGTATTCGGTAGCCGATGGCGTGGTTGTTGAAGAGTCCAATGGGGACCGTGGGAAGAGGGTTGATAGCCCATCGATATCGGATTCGGGGGAGATCCGCCCTGGGCATGTCGCTGGGCTGAGCGGGGACCAGGTGCTCGAGCTGGCGACGCTGGGTTGGTTTGGAGAGATGATCCAAGCTGTGCGTGAAATTGGTGCGGCTTCGTTGATCGGGGTTGGTGATTGTGGCGGAGATGAGCACGGGGTTTCAGATGGGGTGTCTTGCTTGGTTGTGCTGATTAAGGCATCTCCCGAATCGGTTCCTGAGCTGAGTTCAAAGGGGTTCCGGGTGCTTTCTCGCGCTTGGGGAAGATCGCTGAGTGAGACGATGAAGTCGAAGGCCTCTTCGGTGCTTTCAGAAGAACTCGCCAGTGCCAACCGCGAGCTCGCGGCGATGCAGAGAGAAAGAACACAGAATGAATCGTTGCTGCGTCTGGGACAGATGGCCGCTGGGGCAGCGCATGAGATGAACAATCCGCTTTCGGTCATCAATGGCCGATCGCAGCAACTCCTGGAGCGGTTGGGATCGCAGCGTGATCGGGAGGCGGCCAAGGCAATCACGATGGCTGTTGACTCGTTGTCAAGCATGATTTCATCGATGCATCTGCTTGCAGAGCCGCCGGAGCCTTCGCTGATTCTTGCGGATCCTGTGCTTGTGGTTCGTGAGGCGATCGAGCACGCGAAGGGCCAGTGTCATCGTGCGGGGATCCGCGCCAAGGTCAAGCTTCATATTGAGGGGACTGTTGATCCGATTGAAGTTGATCGGGAGTTGCTGGCTCGTGCGATTAGTGAACCGATCTTGAATGCGGTTTTATCGAATCCTTCTGGATTGGTAAAGATTTCAATTGAATCGGCGGGAGAGGATGGCCGAGTATTGATACGGATCGTTGATACGGGGCCCGGGCTATCACAGCGGGCGTTGAATCATGCGTTTGATCCGTTCTTTTCTGAGCTCAAGGCCGGGCGTCGTCCGGGGTTGGGTTTGGCAAGGGCCAAGAGTGTGATCGAGCTTCACGGCGGAGTGATCTCGATCGGAAATACGACCGGGAAAATTCCAGGGGCACTGATTCAGATCGTGCTTCGGACGAAGAACAGAGGCCGTCGTAAGGCGGCATAAACGAGAGAGAAATGACTGGTAACCTATGAATCACCGAGACACTCCATCTGAACAATCCGCCGGAAATGACGGGAACGATGCGCTGATGCACGGCTCGCTTGAATCCGGGCATGGTGGCCAGGAGCCGATGTTGATTGAGCCTGTAGGGCTCAACGCACGGGTGCTTGCTGTAAGCCCGAGGCGGTCGGTACGCAGACGGGTATCCTCGATGCTTCGAGGGAAGGTTGAGTCGTTGGACTTTGTTGATTCGGCCCGCGAGGCTCTCGAACACATCAATACAAGCTCGACGGATATGGTAATTATCGAGCGTGCTCTTGAGAAGAGCGACGGGATCGAGTTGCTTGAGACGATCACGACACATCATCCGATGATGGTGGGCGTGGTGCTCGGTGCGATTCACAGTTCTGACGACGCGGTGCGTGCGATGCGTGCCGGGGCGTGTGATCTGATCCCGATCGGCGGCCGCGGTGCCGACACGATGCGACGGGTAATGGAGGCTGTTGATCGGGCCCAGCGGGTCCGTCGTCGTGATGCACGGATTGACCGGCTCAAAAAGCTTTGCAGCAAACTGAACAATGCCCGGGAGGAAGTATCGGGACAGATCGGCGGATTGTGCACGGATCTGACCGAGGCGTATAAAGATCTCACCCAGCAGTTCGGTGATGTGAAGGTGACCAGCGAGCTTGAGACGCTGCTTCGGCAGGAACTCGATATCGAATCGCTCTTGCGGACACTGCTCGAGTTTACATTGTCCAAGATTGGCGCGACCAACGCGGCGGTGTTTATGCCTACCAGCGGCGGGGACTACTCGGTGGGGGCGTATGTGAACTATGACATCGCAAAGGAGACGGCGGAGATCATGCTTGATCAGCTGGCCGATGCGATCCCTGAATCCGTTGAGCACCTTGAGGGTGTCCGCGCGATGTCGGGACGGGTGGAGTTGACCGAAATGCTTGGGACCAGCGCGTACTGGGTCGAGGACGCGACGATGATGACGATTACTTGCCGGGAGGATGACGAGTGCCTTGCGGTATTGGCGTTGTTCCGGGATCGCTCGCGGAGCTTTAGCGAGGACGATGTGCGGATGCTTGAGATCATCGGGCAGCTCTTTGGGCGTCAGCTGGCTCGGGTCATCCAGACGCACCACCGGCACCTGCCACGCGATGAGTGGGGACTGGCTGGGGATTACGGGATGGATGATACTGGCGATGATGACCTGGATATCGGCGGTGGGTTTGACGATTACGGCGGGTTCGCGGCTTGAGTTTTGGCCGTTGGCGCGTTCGTTCCTGTTCAATAGTTAAAACTGAGTTGGTCACTTTCCTAATAAGACTGTGATCGGGCCAGTGCCCTTTCAGGGTCACAATATACGCACATATGGAATGTGGAAGTGTTAGACTACCTGTACGGGCGATCGATGCCCGCAGGAGTTTTTGACATGATGGATATGCTCTTTGGTGAAATGGCGCCTTGGTTCACAGCCCCGGCTTTGCTCGGGACCGGTTTCTTATTGATTCAGCTGCTGATGGGGGAGATGGGCGGGGACGGGGGGCTGGATCTTGATCTCGATATTGATACAAGCTCTGATCATCCGGGGGCCGAGTTTGGGATCCTGAGTATCCAATCAATCTCGGCGTTCTTTATGGGGTACGGCTGGATCGGTGTGGGGGCGTACCGGTTCCTCGATGTAGGATTTACCGGGGCCGCGGTGATCGGGATCGGGGCGGGGTTCGGGGTGGCGTGGCTGATGGTCTGGCTGCTCAAGACATTCCTGAAGCTTCAGAACGACACGAATGTATCGATCAATCAGGCCGTGGGTTTGGTTGGCGATGTGTATGTGCAGGTGCCGCCGTCGGGTGAGGGGCGGGGCGAGATTATTCTGGTGATCAACCAGTCGCAGCACAACTACTTCGCAACCCAGGAGGGTTCGGAAACGATCGAATCGCACACGCGGGTTCGAGTTGTGCGGGCCGATGCCGGGAGCAACACCATTGTTGTTGAGCCGGAGACTTGATGGGTTCGATCGATTTATGATGATCAATGGTTGATTACTTCACGCTTACATTTGAACAAAATTTCTCAGAAGGAGAATAGATGCAGATTTCAACGCTACTGGCCCAAACAGATTCAAGCAACTCGGGGATGTTCTTCATCATCGTTGTTGCCGTCGTCCTCTTTGTGGGGCTCTTTGTCACGATCTTCCTTGCGAGCAGGTATCGCCGGTGTCCGTCGAACCGGATCCTTGTAATCTGGGGTACGGGGTCCAGCTCGTCGTCGCAGTGTTATCACGGCGGGGGCAAGTTTGTTTGGCCTGTGATTCAGGACTTTGCGTACATGAGTCTTGAGCCTTTGGTTATTGAGATCCCGCTGCAGGGTGCGTTGTCGCTCAACAATATTCGTGTGAATGTGCCCTCGACCTTTACGGTTGGTATTTCCAAGAGCCCCGTGCTGATGAGCAATGCGGCCGAGCGGCTGCTGGGTTTGAATCAGCACGCGATCCAGGATCAGGCGCAGGACATTATTCTGGGGCAGCTCCGGCTCGTGATCGCGACGCTTTCGATCGAGGAGATCAATAAGGACCGTGAGAAGTTCATGAATCTTGTCAACGAGAATGTAGCCGAGGAGATTAACAAGATCGGTTTGACGCTGATTAATGTGAATATCCGGGACATCACCGATGAGTCTGGGTACATCGAGGCGATCGGTAAGCGTGCGGCCGCTGAGGCGATCAACCGTGCAAAGGTCGAGGTTGCCCAGCAGGAACGCGAGGGCGCGGTCGGCGAGGCGGCGGCGGTTCGCGAGCGGAATGTCCGTGTTGCTGAGGAAAAATCACTCGCAGAGCAGGGGCAGAAGAACGCGGAGCAGGCGCAGCGCGTCGCGGTCGCGGAGCTCGAAGCGCAGGCGATTGTGGGTGAAGTTGAATCGAAACGGAATCAGGAGATCGCGGCGGCCGAGCGGCTTGCCGAGACGATCGCAGCCAAGAAACGCGCCGAGCAGGAGCAGCGTGTCCAGGTCGCGAGCGCTGAAGCGAGCGCGGTTGATGGCGAGAATACTTCGTCGGCCAAGGTCGCTCAGTCCAACGCGGAGCTTGCAGAGATCCGGGCCGAGGCGAGCCGGCGCGCGGATGTTGCGTCTGCTGAAGCGCGTCAGAAAATCTTTACGGCTCAGCGCGAAGAGGAGCTGGCCAAGCTCGCCAAGGAAGAGTTAGCTCCGCAGGAGATCGAGAAAAAGCGCGTTGAGATCGAGGCCGAGGCGTCTGCCGAACGCGAGCGACGCGAGGCACGCGGGCATGCCGATGCGGTGCTCGCCAAGTATGAGGCCGAGGCTAAGGGTGTCCAGCAGGTGCTTGAGGCCAAGGCCGAGGGGTACCGTCAGTTGATGGAATCGTGTGCTCAGAACCCACGCGTTGCGCCGACCTTGCTGATGATCGAGCAGCTCCCGCAGCTTGTCGAGATGCAGGTGCAGGCGATCCAGAATTTGAAGATCGACAAGATCACGGTGTGGGATTCTGGGAGCGGGTCCAGCGATGGCAAGGGGAACGCGACGGCGAACTTCCTGAGCGGGATGATCGGTTCGCTGCCACAGGTGCACGAGCTCGCCAAGCAGGCGGGGATCGAGCTCCCGAGTGCTCTGGGGCATGTGGTTGAGGCGGAAGAGGCGAGTCCTTCGGTGGATGCAAATTCCTGAGTCATTCGTAGTACATTAAAAAACACTCCGGCGATTGCTGGGGTGTTTTTGTTTTTGTAATCCGAAGACACGGCTTGCCGAAGACGGTCAAGCCGTGGCACCCTTCAAACGGAGGTTAGTCGTCGAAGTACGCGGCGGCGTCGTCTGGGAGATCCAGGAGGAACGCATCGCGGTCGATGGTGTCGTGGGTCATGTCGTCGTCGAAGCGGCCGGTGGTTTGGTCGGGGACATGGAGCTCGTGGCCTTTGGCGGACTTGGATCTCTTCTCGACGCGGTTGCGTGCTCGCAGGATGAGCTTGATGGGGACCTCGCCGAAGGGGAGGACCTCGCGGATGCGGTTCATGAGGTAGCGTTCGTAGTTGAGCGTGAAGCGGTCGGGGTCGTTGACGACCAGGACGAGGGTTGGCGGGTTGGTTTTAACCTGTGAGGCGAAGTAGACGCGGGCCTCGGCACCGAGTTTGTTGGTCGGGCCACGCGCCTGGATGATCGAGCCGATGGTTCGGTTGAGTTGTCCGGTGCCGACGCGGGTGGAGGCCTGCTCGTAAATGTCGAAGGCGACCTGGAGGGCCTTGGTGATGTTGAGGCCTTCTTTGGCGCTGATGATGGCGATGGGCGCCCAGCTGAGGCCTTTGAGTTCTTTGCGGATGTACTCTTCGTATCGCTTTGGTGTTGCTTTGTGTCCGGCTTGGTTGGAGCCGTCTTTGGCGATGTCCCATTTGTTGAGGACGATGACTACTGGCTTGTGGGAATCGACGATGAGCTGGCCGAGCTGTTCGTCGACCTGCGAGATCTCGGTTGTTGCGTCGAGAAGGAAAAGGACGACATCGGAGCGGGAGATGGCTCGTTTGGCACGGTCGAGGGCGTAGTACTCGATCTTGTCTTGGAATGATTTTTTGCGGCGGAGCCCGGCGGTGTCGATGGCGAGGATGGATTTTTCGCCCATCTCGATTTTGACATCAATCGCGTCGCGGGTGGTGCCTGCGATTTCTGAGACGATGACGCGTTGCTCGCCGGCGAGGGTGTTGATGAGGGTTGATTTTCCGGCGTTGCGTTTGCCGACGATGGCGACCTTCATGTCGACTTCTGGCTCTGGGTCGCCTTCGTACTTGGGTACGAGGTTGAACAGCTTGTTGAGCATGTCACGGCGGAGATACTTTGAGGTGGCCGAGCAGATGAGGGGGGTGTCGAATCCGAAGGCGGCGAGTTCGTAGGCGTGGGGTTCCCAGCTTGAGTCGTCGCACTTGGTGGCGACGACATAGACGGGGGTGAGCTCGGAGTTCTTTGTGCCGTCTTTATCGCGGCGACCGAGTTTTTGTTCGCGGAGCATCTGGGAGATGGCTTGGTCTTGGGCGGTGATGCCGGCTTGGCAGTCAACTGCAAACAGGATGATGTCTGCGGTCGAGACGGCCTCGGCGATCTGGGTCTCGATATCGTCGGTTAGGGTGGCGAGGTCTTCGCCGATTTCGTTGTAGCGGGCGCCGTCGGCGACATAGACGCCGAAGCCTCCGGTGTCGGTGAGCTCGATTTGTTTGGCGGTGCCTTTTTCGTTGAGGGAATCCTCGGGGTCGATGAGATCGACGATAATCGAGAGTCGATCTCTGGTGACACCTGGGGTGTCGTCAACGATGGCGATACGCTCATGGGCGATGAGATTGAGGAGGGAAGACTTGCCGACATTTGGTCGGCCGACGATGGCGATACGGGGGATGGGCATAGTCGAGGATGATAGACACGAACCTCAGAATTCATAGTTTGGCAGGCCACAAACCTTGGTTTGGTGGGGGTTTGTGGGAATTTAGAGGCCGTGTTTGCGTAGTTTTTGTGATGATGTCAATGCATCGGGTGCTTGGTGTGGTTTTAGGGGGCGTTTGAGGGTGGTGGGCTCTGAGAAAAACGCGCAGAAATCGCCTCAAACTGGCGATGGCCACAGCGGGCTTGTCGATACTGGATTGATTTGGCATCCACTCATTGCTCTGGGTTAACCGGCCTTCGTCCAACGCCCGATAGAAGAGAGGTCAATACAGCCATATCACCCATATTGGGTCCGGAGAACTGAATTATGTCAGACGATCACGACATTCCAACCGCAAAGCACGGGCTCAGCCCTGAGCCGGGCGAGAGGCTTGCCCGCCCGTTCCAACGATTCGCAAGGCTTTCGAGCTCTGGCGGTATTGTCCTGCTGTTGATGACCGCGATCGCGATGATTTGGGCGAACTCTCAGTACGCTGATTCTTACAACGAGATCTTCAATGATGCCGAAACCCGGATCACGATTGCTCATAATCCGCACCATGGTGGTGGGGGCGAGGGACACGGCGAGGATGCTGCTGTAGATTCCCATGGAGGGGATGATGGTCATGGCCAAGAGGTGACCGAGCTTATTGAATACGAAGGGGATGCTGATGACGGGCATGGCGAGTCGGCCGATGCTCATGCTTGGGAGCCGGTTAAGGAACACCCGTATTGGTACATGGGGCATTCGACGGCCGCGTGGATTAATGATCTGCTGATGGCGATCTTCTTCCTGGTTGTCGGGCTTGAAATCAAACGAGAAATACTGGTCGGCGAGCTGGCATCGCCCAAGCGGGCGGCGCTGCCGATCTTTGGTGCGCTGGGCGGCATGATCGGCCCGGCGTTGATCTTTGTTGGATTCAACTTCGGGAAGGACACGATCGGTGGCTGGGGTATCCCGATGGCGACCGATATTGCCTTTGCGGTTGGAATCCTGGCGATGCTCGGGAAGCGGATCCCCAACTCGCTGATGATCTTCCTGACGAGTCTGGCGATTGTTGATGACCTTGGTGCCCTCGTGGTGATCGCGGTGTTCTATACCGAGAATCTTGAGCTTGCGTATATGGGGTACGCGGGTTCGGTCGTTGCGTTGTTGATGTTTATGAATGTGTTGCGGGTCCGCTGGATCACGCTGTATCTTGTTCTTGGGATCCCGTTGTGGTACTTTGTGTATATGTCGGGTGTTCACGCGACGATCGCGGGTGTGCTTCTTGCGGCGACAATCCCGGCCCATGCGCGGGTCAATGCGGTGAACTTCGTGTTCTCGATGCGGAAGGCTGTTGAGGTGTTTGCAGAGGCCGAGGATGATCTGGAAACATGTGTGACTGAATCTTCCGAGCGGCGTGCGGCGGTCAATGCGATTATGCAGAGCTCGCGTCAGGTACTGCCGCCGCTTCATAGGATCGAGCATGTGCTGCATCCTTGGGCCGCGTTTGTGATTATCCCGATCTTTGCTCTGGCCAACGCGGGTATCCCTGTGCATGGCGGGGTGCTTGAGAATCTCGGGAACTCTGCGTCGATTGGTATTATTCTGGGGCTCTTTATCGGGAAGCCTTTAGGTATCGTGATTTGCTGTTTCCTTGCATGCAAGGTTGGGATTGCGGCTCTTCCTATGGGTGTTACCTGGAGGCACATTACTGGTGCGGGGTTCCTTGGTGGTATTGGCTTTACGATGGCGATCTTTATTGCCAACCTGGCCTTTGCCAACTCAGCATCGGATTTGGAGCATGCCAAGCTTGCGATCTTGGTCGCTTCGGGCATCTCGGCGGTTGCCGGCGGTGCGTTGCTTCTGACTTGCAAGTCGAAACCTGAGCCTGAGCCTGATACGATCGGTCCGCTGGTCAATGAGGACTGATTCTGGCCCTGAATGTTCAATACGAGTGATTTGATTGAGAAGCCCGCGGCCTGTGCCGCGGGCTTTTAACTGGATTTTCCTGAGATCAAGTGGTAAAAAGACGGCTTGTCTACGGAACCATTCACCTATTATCCACGAATCGACCAGTATCAAAAGGGGAGTTCTCCCCGCGTTGTGTGTCCAATAACTGAATTTGCAGATGGAGCGTTGTCTGCTTGGCTTTGATCGGTGAGTCTCTTTTGTATAGAGGAGAAGCATACCGGTGCCTATACAGCGACTGCTCTAGTTTGCTCTCAACAAGAACCGGAGAAATAATCATGCGCTCGACCATGCTACTCGCCATTGCGGCTTCGGCCGCCATCGGGATGACGGCACTTGCCGCCCCAGTGTCCCAGCAAACCAAGTCCCAGCCGATCACCCATGCTCATTCGATTTCGAATGAAGCAAGCCGCGGGGCATTGACCGACGCGGGTTCGTTTACTCAGGTTCATCTTGGTGACATTATTGAGATGTCGATCACACTCCAGGATGGGACCCCGGTTGACCTTGAGCTCGAACGCTTTACGCCGTTTGCTCCAGACGCACGGATCGTTTCGGTGGATGCAAGCGGTATCGAGCACGACATTGATCTGTCGGGTGATGTCCATCTTCGTGGGTATGTCGATGGCGATGAGACCCAGGTTGTGTACATCGCGGTGACGCAGTACGGGACCTCCGGGCTCCTTGAGCTGGGCAACGAGACGCACATTATTTCAGCGGGCAAGTTTACTGGTCGGTCCAAGTCTGCTTCTGATTTGACGATCTTCCCTGCGAACCTGCTCGACATCGCCCCGCTTGGACAGAACTGTGCGGTCGATATGAATAATCCGAAGTTCAACCCGCTTGGCCTGCAGGTCGCGGATGATTACATCGGGTTTGACGGTTTCGAAGCGCCGCAGGGTGTTCCGGGGCAGCGTGATGCTGGTGTCGCGGTTGAAACAGACTATGAGTTCTCTTCGTGGCTCTTTGGGGGCAACACCACCGCGTCGGCTTCTTATGCCTCGTCGCTGCTGGCAGCTATTTCAACGATCTATGACCGTGATATGAATATGACACTCTCGATCCCGTTTCTCCGGACATATGCGGCGAACAATGATCCGTATGGCGGGACTGACATTATTGATTTTCTTGATGATGTCCAGTCCGAGTTTAATACCGGGGCCGAGGCTCTGATTGATCGTGCTGTGGTTCAGGGATTGAGTGCTCGAGGGCTTGGCGGGGGCGTTGCCTATCTCCCGGGCGCGTGCAACGACTGGTGGGGCATCGGCGTGAGCGCGAACCTCAACGGGTTCTTCCCGAATCCGCTTCAAGACAACTCGTCGCAAAACTGGGATGTCATGGTCTGCGCTCATGAAATGGGTCACAACTTTGGCACCGGTCATACCCACACTTCGTACACTCCGGTGATTGATGGCTGTGGGAATGGAGATTGTTCACAAGCACTGAACTCGACCATTATGTCGTACTGCCACCTCTGTTCTGGTGGGCTGGCCAATATTGATCTTCGGTTCCATTCGCGGGTACAGGATCGGATTCTTTCGTACCTGGATAACGAGGCTCCGTGCGATCTCTTTGTGAGCGAATGTGCTGTGGATTTGACTGGGGATGGATCGATCGATTTCTTTGATATCAGCGCGTTCCTCACGGCATTTGCTGGCGGGGATCTTTCGGCGGATTGGAACGGGGATGGATCGGTCGATTTCTTCGATATCAGCTCATTTTTGACAGCATTCGTAGTTGGATGTCCGTAAACTATGCAGGTTCGGATAGTGTTTGGTAAAATACTACCAAATCTGCTCGGAATTGACTACCAATTTGGATAGTTTCACTGTATTCTCAATCAGCAAAACCACTTAAAAAAATCCATCTGGAGGAATAAAACATGAATCGTTTCGCACTCGCGGCTATGTTGGCTGCATGTACTGGTACCGCTTTGGCCACCCCTGACATCATTTGTGGCGCGATGCCTGATGTTCAGAATCACGGGCTCATTGGCGGCATCCGGGCTTATTCGGTCGGTACAACAGCTTGTAATATCGGTGACACACCAGCAGAGTGGATCGACGGCACGCCGTTCCACCCTGTTATTGCTGTGACCATTTGGAAATACGACAACGAAACCGAGCGTTTGACTCAGCTCGGTGTGACCCAGGTGAAGCACTCGTTTGCTTCGCTCCAGGGTTCGGTATGTCAGCCTTGTCAGCCCGGCGGTGATTTCTCTCACCTCGGCCCTGGTTGCTCTGATCCGTACGGTGCCGGCCTCAATGGCTCACAGGCGGACCTCGGTCCTCGTACAGAAGTCAACGGGTTCACCGGCGACTTCGTGTATCCATACACTGGTATCAACCAGGGTGGTAATGCGATCTTTAAACGGATCCAGGTCAAACAGACTGACATTGCTGACTCTACAGCGACTTTTTATGTTGAAGGCGTGTATGTTCACAAGCAGGACGCCGCCGCTGGGACCAACTTTAACAACGCGACCTACCGCCAGTTTAATATCAACCAGTCCTCGTTCAATGCCAGCACCAGCGGGACAACCCACCGTGAAGTCCCAGCGATCTACGCATGGCAGGCCCATCAGTCTGGTGTCGTGATCACTGAGAACGAGTACCCGGGCGAAGGCCGCATCATCGTTGCATCAAAGGCAACTGATCTCGGTGGCGGAACCTGGCGATACGACTACGGCGTCTACAACCAGAACTCCGATCTTGGCGTTTCGTCATTCTCCGTGCCTGTAAGCACCGCGACTTCAAACTATGGCTTCAACGATGTTGATTACCACTCAACGGTTGACTCGGCTGTGAATCCAACCGACTGGGCACCTGTTGAGGGTGCTGGCGGTGTGACTTGGAACAGTGAGAGCGAAGCTCAGAACGCGATGGGTAATGCTGTCCGTTGGGGCACCATGTACAACTACTGGTTTGAAACAAACTCTCCACCAGTCAGCGGCACCACAACGGTCAGTTCGTTCAAGGGTGCAAACAACCTCGATTTCGCGGGGCTCGTTCCAACAGCCAACACTGTCTGCGAAGCAGACATCACCGGCGATGGCGCATTGGACTTCTTTGACATCGCTGGTTTCCTCACCGCCTTTGGCCAGCAGAATCCTGTTGCTGACTTCACGGGTGATGGCCAGTTCGACTTCTTTGACATCGCTACATTCCTCAGCGCTTTCAGTGCGGGCTGTCCATAATCTTTGATTGGTTGGGTTCTCCCGGCTGATTGATACGACATCTCAACCCCGAGGCCCTTGCGGCCTCGGGGTTTTTTTGTGCCCGATCGGGATCGGTTGTCATAGACTTGGCCATGGCTACAAACGATCCATCACCGATTATCGTCTTTGACCACCCGCTCATCGCCCACAAGATGACCATCATCCGCGACCAAGAGACACGGCACCGCCCGTTTCGGGCGACGCTGTCTCAGATCGCGGGGCTGATGGTCTATGAGGTCACGCGGTCGTTTAAGACCGAGCCCGTCGAGGTCCAGACCCCGGTGACGAGCACGACGGCGGAGCAGTTGGTTGGGACCATCACGATTGTCCCGGTGCTGCGGGCGGGGCTTGGGATGATTCACGGGATTCTTGAGGTGATGCCTGAGGCGCGGGTGGGGCATCTTGGTCTGGCGCGTGACGAAGAGACGCTTGAGCCGATCGCGTATCTCAATAAGCTGCCCGTTGATATTGATGCGGGGCCTGTGATTCTTGTGGATCCGATGCTGGCGACGGGGGGGAGCGCGTCGGCGGCGATCACAATGCTCAAGGATGCGGGGGCGAATGATCTGCGGATGATCTGTCTGGTTGCAGCGCCCGAGGGGGTGGCGCGGCTGAATAAGGATCATCCTGATATCACGATCTATGCCGCGGCTCTCGATGAGCGTCTCAACGAGAAGGGGTACATTGTGCCCGGGCTCGGAGATGCGGGGGATCGGATGTACGGGACTGTTTGAGCGGGCCGATAGAAGAGGGTTAGTCGGCGGGGGGGATGCCGATGTCTTCGTTCCAGAGCTCTGGGCTTTTCTCGATGAACTCGCGCATGAGCTTTATGCAGCGGGGGTCGTTTGCGAGGATGACCTCGACGCCTTCTTGATTGAGCCAGTCTTCGCGGCCTAGGAAAGTTTCGTGCTCGCCGATGATCACGCGCGGGATCTGGTGGAGCACGGCTGTGCCGGTGCACATGGCGCAGGGGGAGAGGGTCGAGGCGAGGGTGAGCTGGTGCCAGTCTCGCCGGCGTCCGGCGCTGCGGATGCAGGCGGTTTCGGCGTGTGCTGTGGGGTCGCCGGTTTGGACACGGAGGTTGTGGCCTGCGGCGACGATGGTGCCGTCGGGGGCCATCAGTGCGGAGCCGATGGGGATGCCGCCTTCGCTTAGAGATTTGAGGGCTTGTTGATAGGCGGCGTCGAGGGCGCGTTGGTCGAGTTGGTTGAGTGTTGACATGCGGGTACTGTATTCGCTTGGCGTTCAGTCGTCGCTGCCGGTTGATTGTTCTACTTGTTCATCTGAATCGCCAGGGCTTGAGCTGCCTTCTGGGGGGTCATTGCTTTCGATGATCCATTCGCGGTCGAGTGGGGTTGCCCAGACGGGGATGAGCTCGGCTTCGGCGTGGAGGTGGATGGGTTCGAAGAAGGTGCCTGGGAGCGTTGAGTCCCATGGGTCTTGGAGGTGTCTGAAGTAGCCATAGGGGACTTTGACGATGTAGCTCATTGTGGTGGGGTCGTCTGGGTTGACTGTGATTTCAAAGGAGCCGCCGGATTCTTTGATTCCTTCGAGTGCCCCGGGTGTGGCGTTTTCTCCTGCGACGACCCGGCCACCGAGTGTGTCTTTGGGGTCTGAGAGGAGGTATTGGTTCCGTGCGGTGCCTGGGAGGGAGCATGCGAGGAGGTCGCCGATGGCGTACTTGAGGTGCATGATCCCGGTGCCTTGGTGGTACTGGATTGGTTCTGAGAGGACGACGCCTTGGAGTTCGATCTCGATATGGCTCCCGGGGGCGATTTTGGCGAACAAGGGTCTGGCGCTCTCGACCTTGGTGAGCCCGGCTCGGATGACGATTCCTTTGGAGTGTCCTGCGCCGGTGTCGACTCGTGAGCCGCCGAGTGCGAGGTATGCACGGATGTTGCTCTGGGCGTCTTTGCTTTGGTCACCGCTTTGGTCTGTGAGATTGCTTTGAAGGATGACGCCGCCCTTTGGCGGGCCGTAGGTCATGGGTGCGGAGATTTCGCGTGGGCCATCGGTGGTCATCCAGCGGACGATCATGGTGGGCTCGATGGTGTCGTCTGCGAGGAGAATTTGATGATGGGTAGGGGGGGGTGAGTTATCGGTGGTGGCGGGCTGGGTAGCGGCGGCGAGGGTGCTCGATAAGGCGAGCAAAACGAACGAATTCCAAACAGCTTTGCTTTGAATCATTTCAAGGCCTCCAATCACTTCTTCTTATACGAGTTGTATCTCAATTACACCCTAGATTCTCCCTTTTCTTTCGAATAAAGCAACCTGAAAGGACGATTCATCGAATACATTGGTGCCTTGTTCAAGGTTTCAGTACTGATATTTTGCGCTGGTTGGGTTCTTACGACCACTGAAGCGACCAGCTCCCCCAGAAAGGACATACCCGATGCGTCACTTGCCCTCCCGGCGATCGCTCTCGACCGCTCTTCTCCTCTCGCTCGCGTGCGGCTCGGTCGCCAATGCACATGATGATGACTACCGCAAGCTGCTTGATTTGCAGCCACCGGTCTTTGGACCGATCTGGACCGCCGATGGCGAGAGCCAAGAACGCGGTCTGTTTGATTTTCAGAACATGACGCTGCTGGCCAATATCCCGCTCAACAACTTTACTGGGCTCAACACTACTTCCGGCAACGACTGCTGGGGGTATGTCGCGCCGTCAGGGCGCGAATATGTGATCATGGGTGTTGAAGGCGGATACGGGTTTGTCGAGATCACCGATCCGGTCAATCCTGTGATCGTTGACAAGATCACCGGGCCCGTATCGCTGTGGCACGATGTGAAGGTTGTCGGCCAGTACGCTTACGGCGTTTCGGAAGGCGGCTCGGGCATCCAGGTTATGGACTTGTCCAATATCGATTCTGGGAGTGTCACGCTCGTCCGCAACTGGACCGGCGGGGGCTACTCCACTTCGCACAACATCGTGACCAATGAAGAAACCGGATCGCTCTGGGTTGTCGGCACCAATATCGGAAACGGCGGGTTGATTCATATCGACATCTCGAATCCAGAGCTTCCATCTATCGACGGTGGCTGGACCGAGATGTATGTCCACGATGCGCAGGTTGTCACCTGGCAGGGCGGGTCGCTTGATGGGCGCGAGATCGCGTTCCTTTCGTCTGGGTTCTCTGGCGGGTTCTCAGAGACCGGGCTCCGGATCGCGGATGTGACTGATCCAAACAATCCAGTCACACTCGCAACGCTCTTCTATCCGAACGCGGGGTATTCCCATCAGTGCTGGCTCTCGACTGACCGAACAATCTTGTATCTCAATGATGAACTCGACGAAGGCAGCTCGGTAGCGGTGACGACCACGCGGGTGATTAATGTTGAAGACCCTGCTAACCCATACTTTGTCGGGACCTTTACGACGGGCAAGGCGGCGATTGATCACAACCTGTATACACGGGACCATGTGATCTATCAATCCAACTACCGCTCCGGCCTGCGGGTCTTTGATGGCCTTGATCCGATCAATCCTGTTGAGGTCGCGTACTTCGATACTTACCCCGGATCCGACAGTGCGAACTTCAATGGCACCTGGTCCAACTACCCGTTCTTCCCATCGGGCACGATCGCGGTATCAGATATTGAGCGTGGGCTCTTTTTGATGACGCTCGATGTCCAGCTTGATGGCTTCGCTCTCCAGGAGCGGGACGATCAGCCTTCGTTTGTTTCGCCTGCGGGTGGAGATCTGGTCAGTGTCAATACTGTGACTCGCCAGGGTGCGGTGCTTACCGGCGTGTCAATGTTCGCTGATACGGGCTCGGGCTTTACAGAGATCCCAATGAATGATAATGGCGATGGTTCGTTCTCGGCGGCTTCGCCACAGATCGATTGTGGCCAAACACTGAGTTATTACTTCCGAGGAACGGACAACGCTGGGCTTGTTAAGACACTCCCGGCCGGTGCCCCCGGTTCGGTGTTCTCTGCGGATGTTGTCTCGTCAATCGATGCGGTCTTTGCTGACAACTTTGAAACCAATAGTGGGTGGTCGGTTTCTGGGTCGGTGTCCGATGGTGCGTGGGAAAGAGCGGTCCCTGCTGGTGGCGGCGGGCGTGGCGATCCGGCCAATGACTATGACGGCTCTGGCCGGTGCTACCTGACCGACAATGTCGCGGGCAACTCTGATGTTGACGGCGGCACGACTACGCTGACCTCGCCTGCGATGGATGCGACCGGCGTAGGTATTCCGACGCTGAGTTACGCGTTGTGGTACTCCAACAACATCGGGGAGATCGATGACACGATGTTTGTTGATGTCTCGAACAACAACGGCGGCTCATGGTCGTCGCTTGATACCATCGGCCCGGGTGACCCTGCGGCTGGCGGCGGCTGGAACACTTACAGCTTTGATCTGTCCCAGATCTTCGCTTCGCCTTCGAGCCAGGTTCGTATCCGGTTCCGTGCTGGTGATACCGGCGTTGGTTCTGTAGTCGAGGCTGGTGTTGATGCGGTGAGTATCAATCTGCTCTCGTGCGAAGACATTGTCAACAACTGCCCTGCGGATCTGTCCGGGGACGGCGTTCTGGACTTCTTTGACATTGCCGCGTTCCTCTCGGCCTTTGGTTCACAGGAGCCGGTTGCTGATTTCACGGGGGATGGGAGCTTTGACTTCTTTGATATTGCCGCATTCCTGACCGCTTTCGGGGCCGGTTGCCCGTAAGGGCGTTGGGTCTGGAACCTATATAAAGAGCAAAGGCCCCCAGATTTCTCTGGGGGCCTTTTTTGTCAATGCGGGTGACAGGAATCGAACCTGCACGGGCTATGCCCACCAGAACCTAAATCTGGCGCGTCTACCAGTTCCGCCACACCCGCGTGTTGAATCCGTGATTGGTTGGCCTGCACTTCTAGGCCCAAACCCGGCATTCGTCACACTTTACCACCGGAATCCAGGCCAAATCGTGATCTAATGGCCGATAGATCCGGTATATTGTGAAGTTGTAGGGGGATGGTAGACATGGGCATCGGCTCGTCCACCCATCGCCCGCAGATCCCCCTTCCATTGGGAGAGCCCTTATGCGCTGCCGTGACCATATTGCTTTAACACTCCCGTCCTTTCTGTTGCGTCTTGTGCTGGCGATCACCTTCCTTTGGGCTGGGGCTGGCAAGATCATTGGGACAACGACCGTTGATGGGGACAATGCCGCTCGGCTGGCCAATCTCGGGGTGGTCTTTATTCAAGACTCGGCGGAGGAGCCAGAGTCCACGATACCTGATGAGCCGCTCAATCCGCTTCCTGAAACTGAGCATCTAGAAACACAGATTCCAGAAGAACAAGTTCCTGAGGCGGGTGATGATGCCGGGTCTGTTGATCCTGTAGACGCTTTGGAGCAGCCGGTTGTGGATCCTCCGCTTGACCCGAATGCTGGTGATGCCCCGTCGAATCCTGTCGAAATCCGGAGCGTCGCGTTTGTGAACTCGCCGGCTGTGGGTTCGGATTATCCTGAGGCTGTCAAGATCAGGCGGGTCTATGGGATCGCGTTGCTGCTTGATAAGTCGGTTTCGCCGGATTTGACCGCGGATTCTCAGCCTGTGACCCCGACGATGCCATCTTGGCTTGGTGCGGGTTCGATGCCTGTGTACGCGGCGTGGGCGACGGCGATCACGGAGCTGGTCGCGGGTTTGTTCTTGCTCTTTGGTTTTCTGACCCGGCTCAGTTCGTTGAGCTTGTGTGTTGTGATGTTGGTTGCGATGTGGACGACCCAGATTGGGCCGGCGTCGCTTCAATATTCTGATTCGATACTCGGCTTTATCCCAAATAAAGCGGACCTCTGGGACCCGTCTTCTTATTCGATGTTGCTCTGGCAGCTTGCGCTTGTGGTGATGTCGCTGAGTGTGGTGCTTTTGGGTGCGGGGCCTTTGTCTTTGGATCGGATGTTTTTCCGCCCGAGTAGGCGGGACCCGTATGTGTCTGGGGAGCCGGCTAAACCAAGCGTAGCGCAGAAGGCTCCGAAGCGGAAGTCTGATCATGATTCGATCCCGGTTGCTGAGCGGACCGAGTTTGACCGGTCTCCGCCGCCGCCTCAGAATAATCCAACCCCGTAAGTGAAATGTTAGAAGCTCTCTGGCAGCAGCTCTCGTAGAATCCCTTGTGTCGAACCGATCTTCCATACTGAGATGGGCCTTGCCTCCGGGCGTATCGCTGGTGATTCATGCGGGGCTTGTGGTGCTTTTGATTGTTGTTGGATCCCGTGCTGCAGCGATCGCTGCCAATAAACCCAAGACGACCAAACTCCCGCTTTCCGAGCTTGAGTACATCGCCCCGCCGCCAGTTGCTCAGGATGTATTGAAGCCGAGCGTGTCTCCCGAGCGTGCCAATGCGGACCGGCCGGTGGTCCGGAGTGAGCCAAGTGTTCTTGACCGGAGCGTGATGGAACTGGCTGCTCCGACTTCTGTGAGCAGTCAGGCGATGAGTGCGGCGACTCTTGAGCAGCTCGCTCGGCAGTCGTCAACGCTCTCGGCGGAACCAAGCAGCACGCCGGCCCCGATCAGCTTTGCGGGGGTCTCGACGGGAGCGGCCCGATCCATTGTGTATGTCATTGATACTTCTGGTGCGACGCTGACCTCATTGAGCTATATCCGCCAGCGGCTGCTCCAGTCAATCGACCGGCTGAGTCCCACGCAGCGGTTCCAGGTGATCGCCTTTCGGCAGATTGGTGAATCGACGCATACTTTGCCTGAGCTATCGAGCCGGAGGAACAAACTGCCCCGCGCGACGCGGGCCAACAAGCAGGCGGTTGCGGATTGGCTTGAGGGGATGCCGGCACAGGGGCGATCGAACCCGGTCGATGGTTTGGCGGCGGCCCTTGAGCTCAAGCCCGACATGATCTTGCTGATCTCTCGGGGCATCGAGCGGACGGAGGTGCCTTGGGAGGGGGGGCTTGGGGCGGTGCGCAAGCGGCTTGATGAGCTTAATCCGCTTGATCAGATTAAGGGGACGCGTCCGGTCGTGATCAAAACGATCCAGCTCCTCAATGAGGACCCCACAGGGATCATGCGGACCATCGGGGTCTTTCATGGCGACGGGCACAACGACCATCAGGTGATTACCTACTCGCAGCTCGTGAGTCCTGACCCGATCCCGCAGGCGCCGCCTTCGAGTGACACCGATGCAAGGCTGACGACTGCTGAGGATCAGCTTGCCAGTCTCAAGGCTTCGGGGGGGTACTACCGGGCGACGACTTCGATGGCGACGGATGCAGATAAAAGAGGGATTGAGGGTGCGCTGGTTCGTATCAATGTGATGCTCCGCGAAGCGGACCCGGAGGATGCTCGGGCGGCGTTGCTTGGAGGCGAGTCTTTGCTTGTTTCTGGTGAGGCTGATGAAAGCCAGATCCGGATGTATATCGAGGCGCTTGATGACGCGGTCTTTGTGTCGCCCGAGCTCGATGCCCGGCGGCGGATTGTTGTTGCCCAGCTCAATGCGTTGGATGGGGATACCGATGCTGCGGTGGACGAGCTGCTGGCATTGCTTGAGGAGCGGGAGTCTTTGGGGTTGTCGGTGATGACCTCGGCGCACGCGATTCTTGTGTTGAGTTCGCTGACGGAGTCCGCATCGGTGGAGTTTGATCAGGAGCCGTTTACTACGGACCCGGCGTGGGCGTTGATGCTTGCCCAGGCGCGTTCGGTGTTTCGGCTTTCGGGTGGCCGTGACGACGCGATCTCCCCGCTGCTCGAGCTTCGGAAAATCCTTCCGGCTCACGAGACGATTATTGATGCGTCGATTGCTTTGTTGCTCGACCGAGATGAAGTTGATTTGAAGGCGCTACCAGACCTGGCGCGGTTTATCTCGGCAAGGTCCAAGTTGACCGGGGGGGATCTGGACCAGCGGATGGGGGCGATCCGTATGCTGATGGATCACGGGGGGGGGTCGGATGCTGCTCTTGCTGAGGAATCGCTCTGGCTTGCGTGTCTCGGGGCGCGGGCGATCAATACGCGTGAATCTGGGGGGGTGCTGATGCTGGCGGCTGCTGAGCTTGCTCATCGGTTCCCAAGGCACGAGGGGGCGGCGGATGCTCTTGCGGGGGCGATTGATACTGCCAACGAGTTTGAGTCTGTCAACCTGGTCCCGCTGCTCCGGCAGGTGGTTGCTCAGTACCCGGCCCGGATCGAGATTGACCTCTGGCGGCTCCAGCTTGTTGAGCTTACTGAGGGGCAGGAACAGCTTGCGTTGATCCAGTCCCTGACCCCGGCGACGCGGGAATCGGACATGGGGGCCGAGATTTACCATGCTCGTCAAATGGGCTTGAGCCCGGTGGACCGATTGGGGCAGGCAAGCGGGGCGGCCTTGGTATTGGATCGGCTTCGGTCGCCGTTGGCGAGTTACTGGCACAGGATCGCGGCCGGGCTTGAGGTGGGGAGCGATCCTCGGTCCGCGGCTGAGCGTCTTGGTCGTATACTGCAAAAAAATGTGAGCTTGGATGATCCTGATCTTGAACTGTTGTACGCCCGTGCGTTGCTCGGGGCTGGGCGTCCTGACGATGCTCTGGCGAGATTGACATCGCTGGCGGGTTTGCTCAACACCAATCCAAACAAACACTTCTGGCACGCATGGACACTTATTCTTGAAACTGTTGTCGTTGAGGGGAACGCTGCGGACCGCGATCGTGCGGTTGCCCACCTGACGCGTCTGAAACTTTTGGGGCCAAATCTGGGTCCAGAACCGTTCCGATCACGGCTCATCGAAGCGTCAAATACGCTACACTCTGAGCCGTGAGTACCCAATCAATAATCGAAGCCGCCCCCATTATGACCACCCCACCGCAAGAACTCCCTCAGGCACTGCTTACAGCGCTCCGTGGCAAGTTTCTTGTCTTTGATGGGCCTGATGGTTCGGGTAAATCCACTCAGTTGACCATGTTCCTGCAGGCTGTTCGTGATGCGGGTATCCCAGTTACCGAGGTCCGCGAGCCAGGCGGGACCGAGGTGGGCGAAAAGATCCGCGATGCGCTTTTGGATCATCTTGATCGCGAAACGATGTCGCTGCGGTGTGAGATGCTTCTGTATATGGCATCGCGTGCTCAGCTCTGCGAGCAGCTTATTGCACCGGCTCTTGAAAAAGGGCATCTTGTAGTTGCCGATCGGTTTGTGTCTTCGACTTATGCGTACCAGGGTACCGCGGGAGGGATTCCAGTTGAGGAGATCCATGCGGCGGCCAAGATCGCGATGCAGGGCACCGAGCCTGATGCGACGCTGATCTTTGATGTTGACCAAGACACCGCGGCCTCTCGGCTCAACCCATTGCTGGACCGGATGGAAGCCAAGGGTGCGGCCTTCCACGCCAAGGTTCGTCAGGGGTATCAGGAGCTTATTAAGTCTGATCCTGAGGCCCGGCGGTATCTGCGGGTGGACGCTACCGGCTTGCCGGGCGAAGTCTTTGGGAACATAATTGATGTTCTGAGCAATCGCTTTCATACTTTGGGGTAATTTCGCTTAGCACAGTAGTCACACAGTGCCTGAAGGCACAAAAAAACGGAGCCCCGCGAGGGGTTCCGCGTTATTGAGTTGTTCTTCGGCTTTACTGGATTGAGCAGCCAACCGCGGCCATGGATGAGAAAATCGAAATATCCGAAAAGTTGTTTGTGCCATTGCCATCAAGGTCGGCTTTGGCTTGCTCATCTGGGTCTGTCGATGAGAACCATCCCGTATAAATGTTCACATCGGATAGGTCAACGAGTCCGTCGTTGTTGAGATCCGCGATGCAGCTCAACGATTCCAAGATCGTGCCGTCAGCGGAATCGATCGCGCCGTTGCGGGTTAGGTCAGCCCAAGGAAGGTATGCTGGATCATTAACATCGACACCAAAGGAGAGCGCGATGTCGACTCGGTCAAAGTAGTTGATGACTCCGTCTCGGTTCACATCCAAATATTCGAACTCTGAAGTATTGAGCGTTTCGCCTGTATACACAACATGCGCGGTCTCTGGGGGTGGAGCTAGGGTGATTGTGACGTTGCGTTGCTCGCAATCCGTTCCAAATGGGCAAGGCTGCTGGAATGGGCCGCCAACTGAGGGGTCATTATACAAAGCTCCGCTGATCGATATATTCTCAACCCCAAACTCGTCGATGTCAGTAAACACGACACCTTGGTAAGTTTCTGAGCCGAGGCTGGAATTGGTGCTGTCGAAATATTCAGCGGTTAACGATGTGAACTCATCGCTCATGGCCGCCCCTAAAGGTTCGCCGGTGGGTCCACCGGTGAGTTGATTGCAGAAATCGGTAAAGGATTCGCCTTCAGTTCGCATAGCCATGGTGACCTGGATCCCACTGATCGATCCGCTTTGTCCCTGCGCCCAAGCGGCAACCCAGGACGCTCCGACCTGGCCGATCCCTTGGTACTCGCATATTTCGCAACCTTCAGAGGTTGTGAGCTTTGAGTTAAACACGGAGGTTGTCACGGAAATTGTAGAAGAGAGTCTGTTTTGAGCTAATCCAAGATTAACAACTGACGATGCATGTCCAGCAACGCAGCCGCCACCCGGTACAGGGTTGCAATATAGAAATGTATCACTGGCAGAGGCGTGGGCGCCCGAATCCGGGGTGCCGCCTATATCTGGGTCCATGTCCGAATCGGTGCCTGGGGTATCTGTGTAGCATGAGCTGCCCATTGTTCCTGCAGTTACGCTGGCAAAGGTTACCGAGTTCGCGGCATCGACGGGAAAGTTGTATGTGGTATTAATCCTGAGCAGAGTATTTCGGCTAGATTCACGGACTGTAAAGGTCGGACTTTCTGCCACTGAGGCCCCGGCTATCTGTGCGAGAATAAGTGGTGTAATGCCAATACTAAGTAACAGTTTCATAATCGTCTCCAATTTAATAGCAAACATGCACAAATACGCATTTGTGTCAGATTGCAAATTTTTCAATAACCAAGTTGTCATGCTACAAAGTTTTAAATGGTCAGGCGCCAGTTTGTGTGTTAGTCAGTGAATTGGTTTGCCAGTAGCGTTTTTTGAGTCATATATGACAAAGTTGCCCATGTTGATAGCAAGACTTATGCACATTTATCTATGGCGGATAGCTTTATATAACTAGTTGTAAATGATTTGGATTTAGTTTCCAGCCAACAGAGCCGGCTGTGGCTGAACAGATGGGCTAATCGATGGATTTTGCGAATCAGATGGTTCGGGTGTGTTGAAAGGATCCGCTCTCTTTAGCAAGTTGCTGGTCGCGCTAGCCTTTGACGCATCGATTAACTCGTTTCGTGTTGTGCATAGAGAGGAGGGTGCCACTATCGACGGTGGTATCGGGTTCGTCCAATACCAGAGAGGGACACTGACAACGATTGGTGCGGCGACTCTGGCTACCACCACTCTGATTTTCAGTGTTCTTGACCGCATTTGGTGCTGGTTGCCCGTAGGGGTTGCTGGTGGTAGGTGATTGGAATGGCATTTGGATAGGGGCTTGGGTCGGGTGCTGGGCCGCGCTTTCGGGGTGTCTATTCCCTATTCTTTAGGCAATGAACCCTTATCTACTCATCCCGCTCTCGTTTCTGCTTGGCTCGATCCCGTTTGGGTTCCTGATTGGTAAATCTCGTGGGCTCGACATCCGGACTCAGGGGTCTGGGAATATCGGGGCGACGAATCTTGGGAGATTGCTTGGGCGGAAGTACTTTGTGATGTGCTTTATCCTGGATTTTACCAAGGGGCTTATGCCTACTTTGATTGCGGGCTCGGTTCTGGGGACGCTTGGGTACATGAAGATGAATCCTGCTGATGCGTGGCTGTGGCTCGCGGTGATGTTCATGGCTCCTATCGGGCACATGTTTACGCCTTGGCTTGGGTTCAAGGGTGGCAAGGGTGTGGCGACGGGTCTTGGGGCACTCATAGGGGTGATGCCCGCGATGACGCTGCCGGCGACTGGGGCTCTTGTGGTCTTTATTGTTGTGGTTGTGCTCTGGAAGATGATCGGGGTGGCCTCCTCGGTGGCGGCGGCTTCTCTTCCGTTGTGGACCTGGTACGCGTTTGCCCAGTATGAGACTTTCGAGGAGCGGCGGATTGGGAGCCAGACGCAGTTTTCGGAGTTGCCCGCGACTGACATTGATCTGATGGTGGCCAATCACGGGTTGCCGTTTATTGTTGCGGCGACGCTGCTGGCGGTGATTGTGATCAACAAGCACCGTCCCAACCTATCTCGGGCGATCGCGGGGGTCGAACCCAAGATCGGCGACTCCAAAGCAGTACCGGATGCTGAAACAGTCGGATCAGCCGTCGAACCAGACGATTCTTCTGATTCGACGGGCTAATTCCGTAGAAGTCAAAGCTCAACTTGTATGGCCCTAAGTGCCGATAACTCTTTGCATGGGATTTCCTGTCTTGACTCATCGGCTCAAACCGACTCCGGATTACGGATTGCTCTTCATTCAGAGGCCCCAAATGACGATCTGTTTTGCAGACTCATTAGGACGAACCCCTGTTCAAGGAGGTCAGCAATGCCGAACCTGAGACTTTGTAGAGAAACCGACACCATCGAAGATCCCCCGGCGCCGCTTCCGTTTAACAGCATCGCGTCATGGCGCCGTGCTGGGGAGTCCAACAAGGAGGACGCGATGGATTCCATCGACTTCGCCCAGTCTGCTCTTGCTCACGCTGAGTCCAAGCTCGAAGAACTCTCAACGCTTGTTGATGAGGAGATCGAGGAGTCTTACAACTTCACTCGGATGACGACCGCGGACACTGACGATGATGACGACAGCCCATTCGCGGCTTAGTTGATTAAACTGTCTTGTACAAAACGCTCGCTGCAAGGACGCAGCGAGCGTTTTTTTAGTTGAACACAGAGTGCGTGAGTTATTTCGATCGCATGACGACCACGGTTTCATCGTCGGCTTGGGCTTGGAGGCCTCGGAACTGGCGGAGGTGCCAGAAGATTCGTTCGACGATCCAGTCGGCGTCTCCGTCCGGGTTCTCGTCGAGTGAGTCGATTGCCGCCTGGATGAGCCGGTCTCGGCCCCATCTTTGGCCTTCAAAGTCCACAGCGTCCATCATGCCGTCGGTGTAGGCGACGATTACTTGGTCTTTGGCGAGGGTGATGCGTTCCATCACATACTCTTCGCCGACCTGCACGCCAGCGACGAGACCTTCGCCCTTGAGCCATTGGTGGGTCCATTTGCCGTCTTGGCCTTGGGTGAGGATGATGGAAGGTTCGTGGCCTGCGGTGACATAACAGAGCTCGTTGGTTTCGGGGTCGAACACGCCGTACCAGATGGTTGCGAACTCGGCGACGGTGGTGTCTCGGCAGACCGCTTCGTTTGTCCGTGCCATGACGCGGGAGAGGTCGTCGCTGAGTTCGGCATATGCACGGAGGGTGGCGCGGACGGCGCTCATGAGGAGGCCGGCGACGATGCCTTTGCCGACGACATCGCCGACCATGATGCCGATTTTATTGCGGACCTCGAAGACATCGTAAAAATCGCCGGCGATCTGGAAACTGGGGCTGAAGCGTGCGGCGATGTCCAGGTTGGGTACTTCGGGGAGCCGGTCGGGCATCATTCGCTTTTGAACTGTTGCTGCGATTTTGAGGGAACGCTGGGTTCGGCGCTCGCGTGCCTTCATTTTGATGAGCCGTGCTTGTTCTACGGCCATGGCTGCGGATTGACCGATCGAACGGATGAGGCGTCGCTCGGCGCCGGTGAAGGATCGATCTGATCGTGCGTAAACGCGGATGACGCCGATGGGTCGGCCGTCGAAGACCATGCCTGCTCCGAGGAATGATTTGAGTCCTTCTTCGATGACTTGATCTCGGGCGAGGATTCTTTCGTCGGTGTGCAGGTTCTCGATGGCGATGACTTCGCCGTCAAGGCTTGCCTTGTCGATGGCCCGGCCATCAGACAAGGGCAGCGGGCAGTTGAGCCAGGATTCAGAGAGCCCGATCGAAGCACTGCGTTCGAGTTCGTCTTCTAGATCCATCCTTGCGAGACCCTCGGAGTCTTCGGGCAGGAGCATGATGGCCCCGGCGTCGAGATCCAGTGCGTCGATCGCGGCGTCGAGGGCGAGTTCGAGAGTTTCGTCAACCCGACCTCCGGCGACGAGCAGGGCGTTGAGGCGGTAGAGGACCTCGATCTCTTTGACCCGCACGCGGAGCTCGGAGACATCGGTGCACATCTGGATGGCCATCGTGGCGATGAGTTCTCCCATCCGCTCGATGAGGGAGCATGAACCATCGTTCGGGTCGGCGATCAGTGATTTGACGCTGTCCCTGCATCCGATGACGACAGATCCGATCGTGGTTCCGCCTTCTTGTCCGCCAAGGCGGATGGGGAAGACCATCGCGTTACTCTCGATAGGTTCGATGCGACCGCCGAAGAACTCAGCGTCTTGGTCTGGATCAAGCACGATTCCGCGTTCATCACGAAGTTGGACGGTGACGCCTGTGAGTTCGCTGATGGCTGCGCAGAGCATGGCAACGGAGCCATCGGTCCAGTAATCTCTGAGTGATCCGCCTGTTGTTCGGTTGCCCGAGGGGCTCATGGTGCGGTCTCTTGGGGGTCATTGAGCACGGCGTTCCACACGGTGTCGAGCAGGAGGGCCAATCGAAGATCGGCTTTGTCGCCAAGTTCATGGATGACGGAGAATCCGTCGTTCATTTGTTGTTCATCGTTGATTTGATATCCGAGGTAAGCGATGAGGAGGCCGCATGCGAGTCGGACCTGCTTGGTCTCTGGCACTCTATAGGAGGGGCGTTCTTCGAGGAGGGCACGCTCCCTGAGTGTCTGGAGGAGTTCTCTGATCCGATGCTCATTGGGAAGGAGGTCGCCAGAATATTGACGCGAGACGACTTCGATGTGTTCGATCATGAGTGTCTGGAGATTAACCGAAGCACTGATGACGAGTCCGGCGCCGATCTGGGCGTGCAGGCGCCCGAGCTGGGCTGAGACATCCCCCTGGCGGATGGCGAGTGCTTGGGTGAAGCGTTCTTCTGCATCAAAGTATCGTCCGTTGATGAGGAGGCGCTCGCCTGCGGTCATGTGTTCACTGTAGATGTTTCTATTTTTAGCAGTCGGGTCAACGAGATAGGTGACCCGGTTGCCATCGCCACGGATAATTTCGAGCGTTTCGGGATCGATTGTATAGAGGGCGCGGCTTGCAAGATTTTCGCCGTGATCGAAGTTGATCTCTGGAGTTCTATTTTCGGATCCGGGTTCTGATTCATCATCTGGATTTGGATTGAGTGGATCGCGGAGCTCGAGGGGATCGTTCCTGTCGATGTTGGAGGGGTCTTCGCCTGGTTGGATGACCTCGACGGGGTCATCTTTACCGAGCGGCATGGGCAGATCGAGGAGTTGGCGTTGGAGTTCATTGAGTTTTTGGGCGATCCAGTCGTCGGTGGCTTGGCCCGCGGCGTTTGGGTCATCGGTGTTGGCTGTCGGGTCCTGGGAGGATTCGAGATTGCGAGCTCGGATTGCCTCGGCCCTTTCTCGGATGGTTTCAATTGTATCAGAATACGAATCCTTGACAGGTTCGGCGGCTTCTGGGCTGGAGGCTAATACCCGACGATTCTTGACTGAATCCATTGGTGTTGAGACAATACCCATCAATGGTGAGGCGACGAGCCCGAACTGTTCACGCTCGATCCCGCGTTCAAAGACTGTGACAAGCTCGGGTATGAGCCCGGCTGTTGATGAATATGAAGATGTGGATCGGAGGGTCCCGCTGGTCCCGCCGCTGGCTTGACGAAGATTAATTTCAGGATCAGCTATGGCGAGCGGTGCTCCCGGATCGCCAATTCCGCCGCTGAAGGAAGCCGAGCTTGAGCCTCCCAAACGCGAGACGGACAGCTTGCCAACCAGATTCCGGGTCACGCGAGAGCCGGTGGTCAGTGCGAACTGGTATTGGAGAGCGTCTGTGCCTCTGATCCCCATCCCGGCGAGTCCCGAATACAAGGAGTCTCGACGGAAGGAGTAGAGTGCGTCAGATCCGAGGGCTCCACTGAACTCGCCGACGGCTTTGTAACCCAGATCGCCCCTGAAACTCATTCCTCCGGGGGCGTTTCCGGTCGCGATCGCGTTTCTGAACTGGACTTCTTTGTCGAAGCTTGGTCTGAGATCGACCTTGCCGGCGGATCCGACGCGGGTGTTGGCTTGGAGGCCTCGTCCGTCGCCGAGGGCGTCTTGAGCGATAGCATTGGATGACAATGCGATAGAGGCAGCGAGACCCACGATCGGTGCGAGTTTGCTCAGAAATGTACTTTGTTGGTCGAATCTCATGGTCAGTTCCTTCTGCTCTTGAATCATACTTGTCGCGCCCCCATGCTGGTTCGCGCCAAGGTGGATCAAAGCATGCGAATAACCGTGTATTTGGTATAATTTAACCCAATACACGCACCATAGTCCAATCGGCGTTCAGGACGCCTTGGATCAAAGTCGGTTATAAATTGTGTTATTTGGACAGATCCGGGCCGATTTGGGTGCTCAGAGTTGCCGGAGTTCGGTTGGGGCGTTCATCATCCCGCGGACCTCGGCACACATGTCCTCTTTGGCCTCTGAAACCAGCAGGTACATGACCCCATCGGCAATCCATGCGAAGAGGTTGGCGCCCTGCTCGCTGCACTGGGTCGAGTTGAGCATGTAGGTGACACCTTCTTCGAGTCCGAGGAGCCCGGGGTTGGGTGCGATAAAGAGGCTTAGGGAGACGATTTCGCCATCGGGGCCGACGGCGTCGAATCTGAGATGCCCGGACTTGTCGGTGGCGGGAACGCTGCAATCGCCGCCGCCGTAGTAGCGGATTTCGGCGTTGTCACTCAACGCCGTTGGCGGAGTGACGGTCTGTTGGAACTGTTGGGAGAAATATGCGATCGATTCTTCCATCTCGTCATGGATTAGTTTTTTGGACGCCGCCTTCTCGTCGCAGCACCTCATGTGCTCGCGTGCGACAAAGTTTCCGACGCGTTCTGCGTAGGCAACCGGTGAAGTGTCAGTGAATCCAAGACCGCTCCCTTGGGTGATGATCGAGGCGCTCTGCCAGATCAGCACGCCGCCGGCAAGCACAAGGGCGGCGGCCATGGCACTCATCATCGGACTGAGCTTCCAGAAACTCGCCTTGCGCGATCGCTCATTGGATACATCAATTCCCGAAGCGGTCATGCATTCACACGCCATCGCTTCGATCTTGGCCCGCAGGGTATCTGGGCATCCGCACGAAGTGCTCATCACACGCTCGCATGATCCCTTGAGGGCTTTTTCGAACTCGACCTGGGCCTCGGCCTCTGGGTGGTCCTTGAGGTATTGCTTCAAACGCTCGCACTTTTCACGGCAGAGCTCGTCATCGGCACACGCCCGCAGCATCGCGGCGACGCAGAGGTCTTCAGCGCTCATGCCGGTGGTGTTTCCGCGATCGTTATCGGGATTCTGATTGGATTGGTCATTATTCATTGTCGGTCCGTCCGTTGCTCATTGCTCGCAAGCCTAAATCTTCAACCGCTTTCTCGTCGCTCATGAGTGCGTCACCCAAGAGTTTTCGAGCCCTGTGCAACCGGCTCATTACCGTCCCGATCGGGACGCCCAATATCTCGCCGATCTCACGGTATTTCAAACCGTCGACCGACCACATTAAGAGTACCTCGCGGTACTCGTCTTTCAATCCCATGAGAACCTCTTTGAGTTTCTCATCGACATGCTCGAAATCGAGCGATGCCCGGTCGTAGACGGGCGGTGCCTCATCGGGCAGGAGCTCGTCGGACGACTCGTTAAAGAACTCCTCGACGGCCATCGGGCGCCGTTTGTCCTTTTTGATCTTCGAGTAGAAGACATTGTGTGTGATTGCGAACAACCACGACCGCATGCCACCTGTTCCCGAAGTTTCGTCATCGTCGGCGCTTTTATCCTCGAAGCGCTCGATTGTGCCGGGCCGGAACGCCCGCACATATACTTCCTGAACCAGCTCATCGGCCACATCTGCGTCCCGGCTCAGGTGGAACGCCATGCGATAGACAGCGTCAAGATGCTGCAGAGCGAGTTGTTCAAACTTGATTCGTTCCAACTCGTCCGCCTCTCGACACATAGGACAACCAATACCAGGGAGACTCTATTCCCTACAACACTGAACCATAGGACAAATTGTAAGCCCATACAAACCGAACATTCCGAAATACCCCACCCTCTTTGGTGCCCCTCTGGGGGACGCTGGATCTACAATCCCCGACTATGGGATCAGACCAAGCCAATCAAACGCCGTACTACATCACCACGCCGATTTATTATGTGAATGATCGCCCTCATATCGGGCATTGTTATTCGACGCTGATCGCCGATGTCGCGGCCCGGGCCCAGCGGCTCGTTGGGCGGGATGTGTTCTTCCTCACGGGGACCGATGAGCATGCCGAGAAGGTGTCCAAGACGGCCGCCGAGCATGACAAGACCCCGATGGAATGGGCGACGATCAACGCGGACCGGTTCAAGGCCGCCTTTGAGTTTATGAATTTTTCGAATGATGACTTCGTCCGAACGACCGAAGAGCGGCACAAGGCCAAGGCCGTCGAGTACATCACGCAGCTCAAAGACGAGGGCATCGTGACGCTTGGCGACTACGAGGGTTGGTATGACCCGTCTCAAGAAGAATACCTGACCGAGATGGTCGCCAAAGAGAACGATTTCAAATCTCCTGTTACGGGCAAGCCGCTCGAAAAACGCGTTGAGCAGAACTGGTTCTTTGATTTGCCTCGGTATGAGCCCTGGCTCAAAGAGCGGATTGATTCTGGCGAGCTCCGGATTCTTCCTGAGGCTCGGAAGAACGAGGTGCTTGGTCGTCTCAAGCAGGGGCTGCGGGCGGTTCCGGTGTCGCGGAAGATCAAGGAGGGTGACGCGGACTGGGGCATCAAGATGCCTGGTGATGATTCGCACCGGATTTATGTGTGGATCGAGGCGTTGTGCAACTACCTGACGACCGTTGACAACGCCGAGCGCGGTCAATACTGGGAGGGCGAGGTTGTTCACCTGATGGCCAAGGACATTCTTTGGTTCCACGCGATTGTGTGGCCGGCGATGCTCCATGCGTTGGGGAAGAAGCCGCCGGAGACTGTGTATGCCCATGCGTACTGGATCGCAGAGGGCAAGAAGATGTCCAAGTCGCTGGGCAACTTTATTGAGATCGATTTGCTCCAGGCGTACGCAGAAAAATATTCGCTTGATGCGATGCGTTGGTTCCTGACGACCCAGGGCCCGCTGGGCGCCAACGATGCGGACTTTGCCCACGCGCGGTTTGTCGAGGTGTACAACGCCGATCTGGCCAACTCTGTTGGTAACTCGATGTCGCGCGTCGGGAACATGATTAATAAATACTTTGATGGAACGATCCCCGCGACCTGCAACGGCGAGTTCGGATTTCCAAACGGTTCATCATTGCAAACAGCGCTCACGGCACTCGACAACGCTGGCAAGACGGTGGATGATCCTTCGCGGACTTACCACTTTCCTGAGTTTACTCAGAAGGCGGTCAGCGATGCGGTGGATGCTCTCGGCAAGATGGACCTTGAATCCATGCTCGACTCTGGGCGTTCGATTGTTCGGCATGTTGATGACTTTATCTCGTACTGCGCCCCGTTTACGCTTGCCAAGCAGCTCGATACGCTCGGCGATGGCAAGCATGCGCTTGAATCGATTCTGTATTCTTGCTGCGAGGCGCTGCGGATTGCATCGCTGCTGCTGAGTCCAGCGATGCCTGAAAAGATGGCTGAGTTGTGGGGGAACTGGAACTGTGATCATTTGAACAATCCAGAAGATCCGAACTCGGGGTTTAAGGCTCCGCTAAGTGAGTTGGCCGCGTGGGGCGGCGGGTATTCGATCAAGCCTGATCAAGAGATTTTGAAGGGCGAGGCGTTGTTTATGCGGGCTGATGTCAAAGAACAGCCGCCCGAAACCGGGCGTAATTCATAGATGCTTGAATCCAAACTGATCATCTTTGATTGTGATGGTGTGCTTGTTGATACCGAGCCGCTCACCAACCGGGTTTTGGCGCAATGTGTGACCGATGCGGGGTGGGCGGTTGATACGCAGTATTCCATCAACCATTTCAAGGGTCGGGATCTCAAAGACATCTTGGCTGATGTTGAGAGGCATCTTGGGAAGAAGCTTCCTTGGATGATGGATGACTACCGCGAACGGATGTATGTGGAGATCCATGAGTGCGGGGTGCCTGCGATTGATGGGATCCATGAGCTACTCGACGCTCTTGATGCAATGGGCGATGACGGGCCGCATCGGTGTGTGGGGACCAACGCGCCGCTCAAGAAGGCGACGCTTACGCTGACGGGTGCGGATCTGATTGGGCGGTTTGCCCATCGTGATGATCCTGAGAAGGTCACGATGTTTAGTGCGTATGAGGTTGGCAAGTGGAAGCCGGACCCGGGGCTGTTTCTTCACGCGGCCGAGTCGATGGGGCACCCGCCCAAGGATTGTGTGGTTGTCGAGGATTCGGTATCGGGGGTGCTGGCGGCTCGCAACGCGGACATGCGGGTCATCGGGTTGGCAACACTGACGCCTGCGGATGATCTTGTCAAAGCGGGGGCCACGCAGATAATCGAGTCTTATCAGGAGTTGATTGCTGAGTTTTAGTCTTCCTGAGGCGTGATCTTGCGGCCTATTGCTGGAATGGGTAGAGCTTGGGGAGATTCAGGATCTGGGTGAGTTCGTCGAGCGCGTCTATGCAAGATTTGGCAAGGGCGGGGTCGAGGAGGTCGGCGCGGGAGATCTCGTCTGGGTAGGTGCGGGATACGAAATCTGTAAGTTTGGCCATGAGATCGTCGGTCATGATGACGCCCTGGTGCACGGCTGCGAGTTCGTGATCTGAGAGCGGGACGCGGAGACGGAGGCAGGCGGGGCCGCCGCCGTTGCGCATGGATTCTCGGACATCGAGGTAGTGGACGGTGTTGATTGGGTTGGAAGTTTCGGCGATGGTTTTATCAATGAACCTAGCGACGCGTGGGTTCTCGGTGACTTCGAGCGGGGCGACGAGGGCCATGGAGCCGTCGGGGAGGGTGACGATCTGGGAGTTGAAGAGGTAGCTGGTGACGGCGTCGTTGATCGAAAAATCAGAATCGTGTGCTTCTATGGTGATGACAGGCTCGCCGAGCGGGGAGCTGAGGTCCGTTAGGAGTGAGCGTGAGGTCGCAAAGGCCTGCTCGTGGTACATGAAGACGCGTTCGTTGCCCGTTGCGATGACATCGTTGTGGAAGACGCCCGCGTCGATTGCGTCGGGGTGCTGGCGGGCGTAAATGACCTGGGTTGGATCGAGCTTATGGATGCGTGCGAGTGCTTGGCAGGCGGCGCGGGTTTGGCGTGAGGGGTAGTTGCGGGCGGAGTTTCCGGGGTCGTGGATGTCTACGCCGTAGACGAAGAGTTCGATCCCGGGTTGGCCGTGGGATGAGGCGAAGCGGATGTGGTTTGCGGCTCCCTCGTCTGCGAAGCGGGCCTGGTCCGGGAGCGGGTCGTGGACGGTGAAGTGGTCCTGGTTATTGAAGATCATCGAGAGCATGCGCGTGGCGGTGGGGTGCTCGATTGAACGGTGAAGATTCGAAACGAGATTGGCGGGGGTGATGTGGACCTTGTTGTCGCTGGTGTCGGGGCTCGGCGAGATCGTCGCGGCGTTGGCGGCCCACATGGAGCTTGCGCTCCAGACGGCGTTGAGCAGGGTTGGGTCTGCGTCGTTGGCTTGGGACAGGAGCTGGGCGTCGTCTCCGGTGAATCCGATGCTGCGGAGGAAGGCGAGGTCTGGGCGTTGTTGCGGGGGGAGGATGCCTTGGGTTAAACCGAGGTCCATGAGGGCTTTCATCTTCGAAAGCCCTTGGAGGGCGGCGGCTTTGGGTTTGGAGGTGCCGCCTGCGTTAGAGAGCGAGGCAATGTTCCCGGCGGATAAGCCGGAGTAGTTGTGGGTCGGGCCGATGAGGCCGTCGAAGTTAACTTCTTGGAATCCGTCTGTAGGCATGAGGAGAGGATAGGGGCTTAGTCTGAATGGGGTGGGACGGGGCGGCCGTGGGGGTCGGTTTGGGTGTCTGAATCTGGTTCGTCGGTTGGGAGGTGCTCGAGCTGTTCTGCTATGTCGTGGACATTGTCTGGGCGGATGTTGGCTTGGTCGACGAGGTAGCCCTCCCAGAGGCGGTGGCGGCGGATGATCTTGGCACCGGCGGCTTGGCCGGCGCCAGTGAGTTCAAGGGAGTTGTTGGTTTGGGTGACGAGGCCTTGGCGGGTTGAGGCTTGGATGACCTGATTGATGTCTTTGGTGTTCATTGCTGGTGCGATGGAGGAGATTGTGGATCGGGGTGTTCCTGTTTCTTTGGCTCGGTAGAGGAGGCCGATCAGGTCTTCAATGGCGACGGTTTTACGGAGCGATCGTTGGCGGAATGATTTGGCGATGAGGCCATGACTCGGCGAGACGATTGCTGCGAGTGCGACCATTGAACCGGCGACGACGCTGATCATCCCCGCAGCGTTGAGCGACGAGGGCATACCGAGCATTTCGGGGACGAAGGAGGCGAGGATGTAGCCGATGACGGCGGCGGTGATGGCGAAGAGTGCGCTGAGTTTGATTTGGGTTGATAAGCGATCGGTGCACAATCTTGCTGTTGAAGCGGGGCAGATGAGCATGGCGATGACGAGGATCGAACCGACTGCTTCAAAGGACGCGACGGCGCATGCGGCGGTCATGACCATGAGCAGGACGGTGATGAGTCCGGCGTGGATGCCTTGGGTGGTTGCGAGTCCGGGGTCGAAGGAGGCGATGCGGAGTTCTTTGTGGAGGGCGACTTTGAAGATAATGACGAGGATGGTGAGGCCGAGGAGGGTTGAGACTTGGGTGGGGATGTCATTGAGGGTGCCGACAGAGAAGAGTTGGTTCCATTCCGTTGGTGCGACGAAGAAGAGGGTTTCGAGCTGGCCGTAGAGGACGCAGTCGGCGTCGAGGTCGACATGGTCTGCGGCGGCTTGTTCAAGCATGAGCACGCCGAGGGCGAACATGACGGAAAAAACAACGCCCATCGCGGCGCCGGGTTCTACTCGTCCTAGGCGTTTGACGAGTTCGATGAGTCCGACGGTGACGAGTGCGCTTGCGCCCGCGCCGAGGAACATGACCATTGGCGATCTAGATGACGCAAGCAGGAACGCGGCGACGAGCCCGGGGAGGACGGCGTGAGAGATCGCGTCGCCCATCATCGACTGGCGGCGGAGGACAAGGTGGTTGCCGATGAGCCCGCACGACAAGGCGACGCAGATCGCGGAGATGAGCGGGAAGAGGTCGAAGGAGATGTATTGTCTTAGGGTGTCGGAGATCATGGTTGAATCTCCTGAACTTCTAAACCGCTGGCGCGGATTTCGTTTTCGAGTCGGGTAATGAGGTCGTCGTCGAGGATGTGTTCGACCTGGTCTACGGACCAGTCAACATGCGACGGGGCGATGTCGGCACAGGAGATGAGGTACTGCTCCCAGAGCATGTGGTTGCGTCGGACGCGGCGGCCTCGCTTGATGCCGGATTGGGAGAGTGCGCTCGATGGGCTGAGTGATTGTGTAAATCCCTTGAGGCGAAGGAGCACGCGGAGTGAAAAGGTGGTGCGGGGGTGGTGTTCTGGGTACTGGTATTTGGATTCGAGTGTGTGGTCGATCGCGATCTGGAGCTTGAGCTTGGCATGGCGGATGAGCTGGGCGATGACGCCTCGGGTGGGGGCGGCGAGCATGGAGATGATGAAGATTGAACCGGCACACAGGACGATGACCGCGCCGGCGGGCTTGCGGGGGAGGAGTGCGGAGACGGATGCGCCGATGAATCCCGATAAGGCGCCGATGAGTGCGCTGAGGATGATGAGCAGGCGGACGCGGTCGGTCCAGAACCGCGCCGCGGCGGGGGGGATGATGAGCATCGCGACGATCAAGATTAATCCGACGGCTTGCAAGCCCGACACGGTGACGAGGACGATAAGCGCGAGGATGAGCCCATCGATGAGTCCGGCGGGGATGCCGGTGACTCTGGCGAAGGATTCGTTGAAGCAGACGATGGTGATTTCTTTCATCGCCAGGATTGCGATGGCGATTGCGATGAGGACGATGGTGCCCATGAGGATCGCGTCGGCGGTGAGCATGGCGGCGGTCTGGCCGTAGATGAAGTGGTTGAGTCCTGCGGCGCTGGATGTTGCGGTGGATTGGATGACGGAGAGGAGGACGACGCCGATGCCGAAGAAGACGGAGAGGACGATCCCGATGGCGGCGTCTTCGCGGAGTCTTGTGTAGGTGAGAATCAGGTGGATGCAGAGGACGCCGAGGATTCCTGAGATGGTTGCTCCGAGCAGCAGGATGGGGAGGGAGCGGGCGTTGAGTCCCATTGCCGACGCGATGAGAAACGCGCTGGTGATGCCGGGGAGGGTTGCGTGGGAGAGGGCGTCGGCGGTGAGGGAGCGTTTTCTAAGAAGTGCGAATGCGCCGATGATCCCGCCGGCGATGCCGAGGAGGGAGGCGGCGACGATGACGGCGTTTGTGTTGAATCCGGATTGGAGCGTGATGGTGTCGAAGACCTCACGCAGCGATGGCATCTCGTCGTGGGTTTGGGTTAAGGATTGCGCGAGGGTGAGGTTCACTTGGTTGATTGACCTTGCTGCGCACGCGCGACGGCTTCGGAGGCTTCGGCGAGGAGGGTGAGGCGGCCGCCGTAGGTTTTGTTGAGGTTCTCGTCGGTGAAGATCTCGCTAACCGGGCCCGCGGCGACGATGCGCATGTTCAGGAGCATCGCGTGGTCGAAGTATGTCGGGACGGTCTGAAGGTCGTGGTGGACGACGATGACGGTTTTTCCTTGGGATCGGAGTTCGCGGAGGACCTCGATGATTGCGGCTTCTGTGGCGGCGTCTACGCCTGCGAAGGGTTCGTCCATGAAGTAGAGCTCAGCGTTCTGGACGAGGGCGCGGGCGAGGAAGACGCGTTGTTGTTGGCCTCCGGAAAGCTGGGCGATCTGGCGGTGTGCATAATCGGCGAGGCCCATGCGATCGAGCGATTCCATCGCGGCGGCTTTGTGGGCTTTGCGGATGGGTTTGAACCAGCCGATCTTTCTGTAAAGACCCATGCAGACGACATCGAGTGCGCTGACGGGGAAGTCCCAATCCACGGATTCGCGCTGGGGGACATAGCCGATGTCCGCTCGGGCGTGCTTGTATGGCTTGCCCCAGAACTCGACGGTGCCCGCGGCGGCGGGGATGAGCCCGAGGCATGCTTTGATGAATGTACTCTTTCCTGCACCGTTTGGTCCGACGATGGCGACGAGCGAGCCGGGGGGCGCGTCGTAGTCCACATCCCAGAGGACGGGCTTGCGGTGGTAGGCGACGGTCATCGCGTGGACGGAGAGCGGGTTGTCGGCGGAGTGTTCTGGTCTCGCGTCGAGAGTGGAGCGTGGTTGGGTTTGAAGGAGTGTCATGGGGTGGTCTCGCTGAGCTTTCCGTTCATGCCGCGAGCGGGCGCGTCTCCGCCCAGGGCTCTGGCGATGAGGGTGATGTTGTGGTCGATCATGCCGATGTAGGTGCCCTCGTAGGTGCCCTCTTGGCCCATCGCGTCGGAGAAGAGGGCTCCGCCGATGATGACCTCGTGGCCTCTTGCTTTGGCGCCGGCGATGAGTGCGTTGATGTTGCGCTCGGAGACTGTTGTTTCGATGAAGACCGCTTTGACTTTGTTGTCAACGAGGAGATCGACGAGGCGTTCGATGTCGCGGACGCCGGCTTCGGATTCTGTGGAGATGCCCTGGATCCCGACGACCTGGTAGTTGTAGCGGCGGCCGAAGTAGTTGAAGGCGTCGTGGGCGGTGACGAGGATGCGTTGGTTCTCGGGGACCGTTGCAAGGACACGCTTGGCGTAGGCGTCGAGGCCGGCGATCTTTGATTTGTAATCGTCGGCGTTGGCGCGGTAGTCGTCGGCGTGGTCTGGGTCGTTGTCGATGAGCGTTTGTGCCATGACTTCGACGGCTTGAATCCACGCGATGGGGTCCATCCATAGGTGGGGGTCGTGGTGACCCGCGAAGTCTTCTGGGGAGAGGAGGAACTCTTCATCGACGGATTCGGTGACGGCTCTGACAGCGATTCCTGAGGTGGCGATGCGGACGAATGCGTCGGTCATGCGGCCTTCGAGGAGGAGCCCGGAGTAGAGGACGACATCGGCGTCCATGAGTTTGGCGATGTCGGTGCGGGTGGGTTTGTAGAGGTGGGGATCGATCCCTGTGCCCATGAGCCCGGTGACGACAGCGTGATTTCCTGCGATGATTGTGGCGGGGTCGGTGATCATGCCAGTGGTGGTAATGATGGTGAGGGGCTTGGTTTTGGCTGGTTCTGAGGGGGCGGGATCGCCGCCGCAGCCTGAGAGGGTGAGTACGGAGAGTGCAAGAAGGATGTTTTTAAAGGTCATACGGCACTCCTTTGTAGCCAATGCTACATGTAGCCAGTGCTACATTAGCAGCTTCTGTGCCTTGTGGCAAGCGGAAAGTTAAAATGTGGTTATCGGACACGGATGGAGTGAATGATGGGGTACGGACTTGACAAATGGCAACTCGGCGCGTTCCGTGTCGGCTCAGACTATCTATATATAAATAGCTGAATCCAACGAGAGGCGTGCATGGCTAAGAAGACGGCATCCAAGAAGACCACGAAGAAAACCACCAAGAAAGCAGCCAAAAAGACGACCAAGAAGGTCGCAAAGAAGGCTGCGAGCGGTGCGTCTAAGAAGATCACCAAGAAGGCCGGCGGGCGGAAGTTTGCCAGCGTGTACAAGGCCGGGGATGCCAAGGGGAAGTCGCTGGTGATCGTCGAATCCCCTGCCAAAGCAAAAACAATCAATAAATATTTGGGTAACGACTATGTGGTCCTCGCGTCGGTGGGGCATGTGCGGGATCTGCCTTCCAAGAACCCCAAGGGGGTCAAGGACCCGGTGCCTGGGGTGAACCTGGACAAGCGGTTCCAGCCGTCGTATGAGATCCTCTCTGGCAAAGAAACGGTGATGAAGGATCTGAAACGGGCCGCCAAGGATGCGCTCTCAACCGGGGGCCAAGTCTGGTTCGCGACTGACCTTGATCGCGAAGGGGAGGCGATCGCGTGGCATGTCGCGCAGGAACTGGGGATTGATTCAAAGGACGCTCAGCGGGTGATGTTTACCGCGATCACCAAGGCGGAGATCGAGAAGGCGTTCCACAACCCGCATCCCATCGATGAAGAACGCGTCAACGCGCAGCAGGCGCGGCGGATCTTGGACCGGATCGTTGGGTATCAGGTCTCGCCTTTGCTTTGGAAGAAGGTTGCTCGGGGGCTCAGTGCCGGTCGTGTGCAGTCTGTGGCTGTGCGGCTGGTCGTTGAAAAAGAACGGCAGATCGAGGCGTTTGTGCCTGATGAGTACTGGACGGTGACTGGGAACTTTGTGCTCGACGCATCGGCGGCGGGGAAGCTGGGGCCTCAGTGGAAGTCGTATATTGAGTCCAAGGACGAGAAGGGCAAGGGGCCGACGGTCAAGGCGCAGAACGGGTGGCTGAGCCAGAACAATGCTGTTCGTGCGCAGCTCGTCGAGTTTGATGGCAAGAAGTTTGATCCCCGGATCATCTCGTCGTCGATTGTGCCGGAACTTGAGGTATTGACGCACGACACGATCGAAGAACGGCGAGAGAAGGTCAATGTTGCGTTTGCCGATGCCGGGACGCATGATCTGAGCGGGGGCGTGAAATCGGTTGTCGAGGCCTGCGGGCTCAGCGATGTTTCGAGTGAATCCCATATGGATAAAGACGGGGTTGGACCGGCTCGCTGGGTACGGTCGATCTCGGGTTCGTGCAAGGGTGATCTTGAATACCAGATCGAGGCGATCGAGACCAAGCGGACCAAGTCGCGGGCGGCTGGGCCGTTCATTACCTCGACGCTGCAGCAGGCGGCTTCGAGCCGATTGGGCTTTGGCGCCCAGCGGACGATGCGGGCGGCTCAGGGGTTGTACGAGGGCGTGACGATTCCCGGCGAGGGCCCGGTGGGTTTGATTACCTACATGCGTACCGACTCGACGCATATTGATGGCGGTGCGCTCAACGATGTGCGTGGTCATATTCAGAAGACTTATGGCCCGAACTACCTCCCTGACAAACCAAACTTCTTTAAGACCTCGAACAAGGGCGCGCAAGAAGCACACGAGGCGATCCGTCCGACGGATGTCTCGCGGCATCCTGAATCGATGCCGAGTTCGCTCAAGGATGATCAGCGGAAGCTGTACAAGCTGATCTGGGAGCGGTTCGTCGCGTGCCAGATGGTCGCGGCCGAATGGGACGCGACGAGCGTGATGATCCGTGGCGGCGTTGACAACAAGGCGTTGTTCAAGGCGACCGGGCGGACACTCGCGTTTGATGGTCACTACCGCGTATCGGGCGTGCCAACGAGCGGGGACGAGTTGAATCTGCCCAAGCTTGAAGAGAAGCAGCCGATGTACCCGTTTGCGATGGACCCGGCACAGAAATTCACGGCTTCTCCCGGACGGTACTCTGAAGCGAGCCTGATTAAAACGCTTGAATCCGAGGGGATTGGTCGACCATCGACCTACGCGAGCATTATCTCGACGATCCAGGACCGGAAGTATGTCGAACAGATCGCGCGGGCGTTCTGGGCGACGGATCTTGGGATGGTCGTGACCGACAAACTCGTCGAGGGGTTCCCGATCCTGATGGATCTGGGCTACACACGCGACATGGAAGGCAAGCTCGATGCGATCGAGGACGAGCATCTTGATTGGATCGAGATGCTTGAAGCGTTCTATGGCCGATTCTCCAAGAGCCTCGAACGCGCCCACGAAGAAATGACGCACGCCAAGGCGGAGCTGCGTCCCGCGCCCGAAGAATACCGATGCGAGAAGTGCGAGTCGTCGCTGGTGTACCGGTTCGGGAAGAACGGGCGGTTCTTGAGTTGTGCCAAATACCCGGATTGCAACTGGGCGTGCCCGTGCGATCGTCAGGGCCGGCCTCAGATGGCGGAGTTTGTGGATGTCAGGTGTCCCAAGACCGGGCGTCCGATGATCCGCAAGGTGGGGCGGTTCGGGCCGTTCTTGACGACGCCTCTGGAAGAGGGCGAAACGAACGATGACGGTATGATTCTCAACATCGACAAGAAGGGGTTTGTCAATGCTCCGAGTGTGCCTGCGCTGCTTACTGAGCTGGAGTGCGGGACTTGCCAGAGCCCGCTGAATCTCCGGAACGGGGCGCGTGGGCCTTGGCTCGGGTGTTCTCGGTTCCCCAAATGTCGGGGTCGCGGGAAGTGGACGGCTCTTGAGGACGCCGAGCGTGCGGATCTTGAGGCCAAGCTCGAGGCGCAGGAGAAGGCCAACCCGGTGCCGATTATCACGCGGATGGACGGGACGGCGCTGACGGATGCCAAGGGTAAGCCGGTGGCCGAGGCCCCGAATGTCGATGAACTTGTGCTGCAGGATGATCCGCGCGCTGCCAAGAGTGCCTGATCTTCTCCGGTAGCCCGCTTTGCTGGCGTACCATTGCGGCGATGAGCAGCTTTTTGATGACAACCAACTTCGGGCAACTGTTCCGCAAGTTCAACGGCTGGGTGCGCGAGCATCCCGATGGCTGGCTCAATACCCTTGGCGCGGTGATCGGTGTATTGACGGCGATCGGCGCGGTCCTCTTTGCGACTGGTCTCAAAGCGGTCGAACATTGGACCGAGGGGATGCAAGAAGACTGGGCGACGCATCTTGGGTATTGGTGGCTGCTGCCTTTGATCCCGATGATCGGTGCGTTGTGTACGGGGTTGCTCGTATACAAGTTTGCTCGCGAGGCGGGGGGGCATGGGGTGCCTCAGGTTCTTGATGCGATCGTGCGCAAGGGCGGGGTGATCCCGGCGCGGATCGGTTTGGTCAAGGTGATCGCTTCGATCTGCACGGTCGGTACCGGCGGGTCGGCGGGTGCTGAGGGTCCGATTGTTCAGATCGGTGCTGTGACCGGTTCGGTGATGGCGCGGCGGTTGGGTGTGCCGCGGAAGCATGTGATCACGCTGATCGGGTGCGGGGCGGCTGCGGGGATATCGAGTATTTTTAATGCGCCGATCGCGGGGGTGTTCTTTGCACTGGAAATCTTGCTGCGAGATTTCTCACTCAAGACATTTATGCCGATCGTGATCGCTTCGGTGTTTGCCACGGCGATGACGCAGGTGGTGATGGGGGATAACGAAGCGATCTTTACGACGCACCTGCCCAACTATGTGTTCAGCGCGTATGAGCTGCCGAGCTACATAGTGCTGGGGATTCTGTGTGCGTTTGGGGCGTGGGGGTTCACGATGGTGCTGGAGAAAGGCGAAGAGCTCTTTGCTCGGCTGCGTGTTCATCCGGTGCTTAAGCCGGTGATTGGCGCGCTGATGCTCGGCGTGCTTGGTATTGGCGGGATGTATGTGTTCGGGCAGATCGATAACGGTGACATCCTCGGTGTCCACGGCTCAACCCCCGCGTTCTTCGGGAACGGCTACTCGGTCATCACCCATCTGCTCGACCCGGTGACCTACACCGATGGTCAGTTCTTGTGGGGAGCGATCGCGGTCTTGGGGCTCTTGGTGATTGCCAAGATTCTGGCAACGACCTTTACGCTTGCTTCTGGTGGTTCGGGCGGCGTATTTGCGCCTGGCCTGTTTACCGGCGCGGCGATCGGCGGCGTGTTCGGGATGCTGCTTGATAAAATGGGATTGATTGCTGATGGCTCATCACCCGCGAGCTACGCGCTCGTTGGGATGGCGGCGGTGATCGCGGGGACGACCTTTGCGCCGATGACGGCGATTCTGATTCTGTTTGAGATCACGCGTGAGCCTCGGGTGCTGGGGCCGATTATGCTGGCGGCGATTGTGTCCACTTCATTGACGCGGAAGCTGATGCCGGACTCGATTTACAATGCGAAGCTGCGCCGTGCGGGCGTGCGGATCGGGACGAGCCGGGATCTTGGCGTGCTTCGGCATGTCCCTGTTGCGACTGTCAAATATGCCGCGATGCCCGACGAGCCGGTGTATGCGTCTGATCCACTGAGCAAACTCATTACGCTCCATGCGCACCACAATGTGCCAGACTTTGTGGTGGTTGACCACAGCGGGTGCTATATGGGGATGGTGACCGGGCGGGATATGCGGTCGGCGCTGATCGACCGCGAGGCGATCCCGTTGTTGTTGGTCGCCGAGCTGATGCGGACGGATGTGCCGACGATTACTGCTGATGAGCATCTGGATACGGTGATGGAGAAGTTTACCAAGGCCGATATTTCGAGTTTGTGCTTGCTGGATCAGTTCGGGCAGATGATGCCTGTGGCGTTGATTACGCGAGAGCATGTGATGACGCGGTACAACCAGGTGCTTGACGAGGGGTGATGTTAGTATTGGAAAGATGATCGGCCTTATACAATGAGCCCCTGTTTTTGGTAAATCATAGATATATCATCAAGTTTGTCGAATAGGGTATTGACAGATGGGGGGGGGGGGCATGGTATGTTTGGCATTGAAAGGAGTATGTTATGACATACAGATTTATTTCGGTACTTACATCAGGGTTTCTTACATTGTCGATGTGTGGAGGGTCTTCTTTTGGCCAGTCTTTGGGATTAATTTCGATTGAACTGGATGGCTGGAGTTATCTTCCTGTAATTGATCAAGGTGATGTCGAAGCCATTGTTTGTTTGAGATCCCAAGAGTCGGGTTTGTCCATCAATGCCCTGTGGTGTGAGCCAAGTGGTGACGGGGCGTGGTCGGCATTGGCATGGGAAGGGGCGTCGCCGGAGGAAATATCCTCTTTTGTCTTTGACCATGTCGGGGCGACCGCAGAAACATTGGACAATCTGGCATTATTGTGGCCAGTTGAAATTGACCCTGCTTTAGTATTGATATATTTGCAAAATCCGGTTAATCCAGCCCCATTTGGTGACGGCGTGTTTTTGGGTGATGTTTTAGAGTTACTTATATCTGATTACCCAGAGGTGCTCGAGCCTTTGGAAAGCGTCGGCTATTCCGCCGTGAGTAGTTTGTCAGGCAGTTCAATTTCGGGGGGTACATTTGGCGGGGGAACTCCTTCGCAACCCCCCGTGCGTAAAGATGATGAGTGTGTCGCGGCTGTTGAGCTATTGAATATATTAGAAATTTCGTTTGAGAGTACAGATGTCAGTATAGATATCTTTAGTCAGGTATTTGAAGATGAAATGGCTGCGGCGAATTCGAACTGTGGATGTGTCGAAAAAACAGTGGCGCTGTCTAGTACTGGGTGGGTCTACACCTGCGGGCCGTGGATTCAAACGGCAGTGATTCAACCCGGCGGTCTGACAAACACGGATTGCAAGTTTAACTTTGAACGAACGGTTTCTGGCATTAACACAAAGATTCGCAAGCATACCTATCCAAATTGTTCAACAGCGACATGCACGCAAACAATGTTTAGAGAGGGATTTCAAACGGATCAAACTCTAATGGTGCGTTTTCCAGGCGCAAACTTGTCCTCCATTTGGACCGGTACCGGGCGCGGGTACATGCACTTGTAGCTGGTGGTATGATGGGGATTGCGAAACAGGTCCTTGGGTTCCGTTGTCTTGCGATTGGTAGCCTCTAGTGTATTCAATAACTCGAAAACTCCTTTGCTATGGAATAGCTGGTTTAGTTTTGGGATTTCTTGCGAGTTCAGTTATACTGAATGTGTCTTCTGTCCGCCCCGGTTTAATGTACAACAATACGCCGTCTGCATCCGGGGGCACAGTGTGGCAATATACTGGTCCAGACCCGATGAGGTTGCGAATGTCAGGGCTTGGGCTTCCTTCGCCACTCAGCTTGATTGAATCGCCGTCACTTGGTGAGTCTGTCAGTTTTTATTCTCCCGGCTCAGTGACAACAGAACAGATAAGAGCAATCAAAACAGATAGATGGATGGGAGTCCAAGATGAGCCATCAGATAATCCTAGTTTATTGAGACAGAGCGTGTATGTCTATCGAGTCGGGTTTCCTTTTCGATCTCACGAATGCCGGGTTGATACGGATGTGTCAAACGATGGTATAGTGACAATTCGTACCATTGGGGTGGCGCAGGTAGATAAAAAATTATTGCCTTTGGGCTTATCTCGTTTGTTTTCTTCTGTTGTTTTCAGGCCGATTTGGCTTGGATTTCTATTGAATGTAGTTATTTATGGAGGTCTCGTGTGGATTTTAAAAAAACTGATAATAGATCGTATTTTAATTTATCGTAGAAGACGGATCTCGAACCGTAAATCAAACCGGCTGTGTATTCAATGTGGATACAGCGTACATGGTGTATCGAGATGTCCTGAATGCGGATTGGATATAGAGTCTTAGTGTCAGTTCATTCGCCGAGGGTTTTCTTTCTTCTGAGGACATGGTGGTAGTGCTGGGCGAAGCGGTGGGATTCGTCGCGGACTTGTTGGAGTAAGCGCAATCCCGGATTGTTGCGGCCGAGCTTGATGGGCTCGTCTTTACCCTGGACATAGATCAGTTCTTCTTTTTTAGCCAGCGAGATGACCATCGGGGGTTTGAGTTCGAGCTGGTCGAAGGCGTCCATCGCGGCGTGGAGCTGGCCGATGCCGCCGTCGATTAAGATGACATCTGGGTAGAGTTCTTGTCCGGCGCCCGCGTCGCGGAAGCGGCGAGAGATGACCTCGCGCATGGATTGGAAGTCGTCGTTGGCGCGTCCGCCGGGGAGGTTGGTGAAGGATTTGATTTTGAAGCGACGGTATTCTTGTTTGAATGGTCGCCCGTCGATGAAGCAGACTTTGGACGCGACGGTTTCGCCGCCTTGCAGGTGGGCAACATCGAAACCCTCGACGCAGCGGATGGGGGTGGTGATGTCGAGGGCGCGGGCGAGGGACTGGCAGCCCTTGATGGGGTCGATGTAGCTGATCTCGGCTTCGGGCTGCCATTGATCGCTGGCCTTGGCACGCTGATCGATTTTCTGCATCGCGTTGATCTGATCACGGAGCGTGGCCGCTCGCTCGAAATCCATGTTCTCCGAAGCCTCGGTCATCTCTTTGGTCAGCTCGCGGATCATGGTGGAGCGTTTGGTTTTGAGGAACCGGGTGAAGCGGTTGATGTCCTCGCGGTAGTGCTCCTTGGTGATGGATTCGTTGCAGGGGGCGGTGCACTTGCCGATCGCGGCAAGCAGGCACGGGCGGAAGAATCTGTTTTTGGGATCGCCTTCCTCGATGTCCAGCGAGCAGGTGCGGAACTTGAAGATGGACTGGAGCGCATCGATGGCGGTTCTCAGCGCGCCCGGTGAGGTGAACGGGCCGAGGATGGAGGCGTTGGAAAAGCGTGGGTCTTTCGTGCCGTCGGCTTTGACACCGGTGGGGTTGCGGGAGACGAACACGCGGGGGTAGTCCTCGGCGGTCGTGACGACGAGGTACGGGTAGGTCCGGTCGTCCTTCTGCGCGGAGTTGAACTTGGGTTTGATGTCCTTGATGAGCCGGTTCTCGGCCAGGAGCGCTTCCCATGCGGTGTCAGTTTTAAACACCTCAAAGGTGTGGACCTCGTCGAGCATCATGTTTTTGCGGGGGCCAAGGTCTGTAGAGGGGAGGAAGTACGACGATACGCGATCGCGGAGTTTGGTGGCTTTGCCGACATAGAGGACGACGCCGGTGTGGGATTTCATCAGGTACACGCCGGGTACGAGCGGCAGATCGCGGGCGGTCGCGTGGAGGCGTTTGATGCGGTTGGTGTCATCCTCGGCTCCCCACGCGGGGATTTCCTGCGGGGTGTCGTTTGGCTTGAACGGGATGGGGTCATCTTCGATGGGCACGGGGGATTGTACGGCAAAAATGAAAACTTGACCCGAGGGGGGGGGGGGGGGGTATTGTTCGGGCGAATAACACTCTAACATAAATAGGAGATTATAATGAATGTGTTTCGACTGAGAGAAAAATCGCGTGCGTTTGTGATTGGATGCGTTGCAGGAGCCATGTCGCTTAGCTTAACTGGGGCGGCACTGGGGAGTGCTGCATTAGATGATCCAGCCCAGATGCCGCCTGCGAATGAACAAGAAGTGGCTGATGTTATTACAGTTGTGAATGGTGGCGGCGATTTGCTTAAGGCAATTGAGATAAGCCCAGTGGCATACCGTGATTATGGTTCATGGCTTGGCGGGTTATGGGGGAATTTGTTTGACAATGCATGGGATATCGAAAAGTCATATATGACATTTCCAGAAATAACGACAGTTCCTGATGATCGTACTGTGGCTGGGCAAAGTTCACAGGGCGAATCTGTGTCTTACTACATTGAAGATATTATTGATTTAACACCAACGCTTGAGAATGGTGTTAGCTCGGAAGATTTATTGATTTTAAATCAAACAAATTCAACGCTTAAGCTTGTTCTGGGCAATCTGTTTACGGATGACAACTCAAGGTATGGGGTGATTTCTCTGGTTCTTAGCGGCGATGTCGGGCTAGGGTCTCGAGTTAGTGTGGCCTTCCCGCTTCATGACTACGAGTATGGTATGACATTCCTTGGAGGGGAATTGGCAATGGCAGGGCCGTCTGCAGGTAACCATGGATCAAATACGGGTTTTGGAGGCATCACCAAATTTTATTCTGATCAGTCGGATGATTGTGACGATCCACCGTGTGTTAGTGAGCGTAAAACACAATTGGAAAGAGATCTGCGAGATGCGTATGATGATTATAAGAACGGAAGTAATGGAGACGCAATAACAGGAGTTGGGGGGGCAGCGGGTTCTGCAGGCGGCGCAATACTTGGGTCAGGGACTACATTTACCGCCTTTCTCTTGGGGGGTGCGACAGTAATTGGCGGAGCATTCCTTTTGGTAGGCACTGTTGCTGCAAATAGTAAGAATAATACCGATACATATAATCAGGCCAGGGATAATGCTTGGGATGACTTTAATGATGACACGAGAGGTCTCTGCGACATAATTCCAATAGGTTCTTATATGAACTCGTATTTACATTGCTATGGCGATGGCGACCCGAATTGATGACAAATTTGATTTTACGAGTCTTAGTTGCCCCTGCGATGGTAATCATTGTCGCGGGGGCGATTATGTCTATGAGCTGGATTTGGCTAGGCCTTATTGGCGAAGTGCCTGATACTGCACTGAGATTGTTAATGGCAACGACATACTGGATGGGTGTAAATGGCTTGCTGTATATGTTGTTATCAGGTGTTGTTTTTCTTTGGATCAATACAAAGCTGTTTGGCAAGCCCGATCAAATCGCGAGTGATCTCATAGAATCTTTTGAACGAGGCGGTTCTGTGATAGGGTGTGTCTCAAAGTGGTATGTCATTATTGTGGGGGCTTTAGTCCCACTACTCTATGCTCTTCAAGCGTTTGGCGTGTTGGGCGACCCTTGGCTGCCAACAATGATGAGCGACTGGCTCACGATATTGATATATCTGTTGAGTCAAGTTCCGATTTTACTCATTGCATTGGCATCTCTTCAAATCAGATGGATATATGGCGTAGGGGTTGATGACGGAGAGTTGTGTTGCAACTTTCTATGGGTCCATCAAAGGGTGATTTTAGAAAAGGTTTTGTTTGCAGGGAAGTTTGGTAGGTTGATTTTTGTCATACCGGGAGGGCTGCGGCTACCAGTTGTCGTATTGGCAACGCCGCCATAGATTAGCATTTAGTCAAACCAAGCTTCAGATGTACTGTTCTATACTGAAAATACGAACATGTTTTGGGTGCTTATTCGTAGATGTAGTCTGGGCCGCGCCATTGCTGCCATTTTTTGAGTCGGAATCTCCAGAAGCTTTCTTCGAAGTTGGCTTGGGATTCTGGGTCCCACATGCGGAATGCGGGGAGTTGTCGGGCTTCGCTGGCGATGCGGCGGAGCTCGTCCTCGGCTTCTTGGACGGTCAGCGGGTCGGCCTCGCCTGAGCGGACCGCGGCGTTGACCAGATCAATGTACAACGCGTTGAGGTGTGCGTAGTCCTCGAGGGTGCCCTCGGAGAGGGATTCGTCATCCAAGCGACCGGCTTCGGCACGCAGGATGGTGTCGATGGCGCGGGCCTGATGGCGTTGTCCGGTGGTGCGTTCGACGCGGCAGCCGGAGGAGAATGCCAGCACGAGTGCGGAGGCAATGATCACGATTGGTGTTAAACGAATGCTCATGGAGTCTCCATCGGTTCTCGGACGAGTCGGCTTGAATGATCCGCTCCCCAAAGTGAATTTCTTTGGGGGGTGGACTTTAGGGGTGATTTATGACAGGGCAAGTCGGCACATCATCTCTACGCCCAAAGGGATCGATTGATCGTTGAAATCGAAACTTGGGGTGTGTAATCCAGGGAATGGCGTGTTTTGGTCCTTAGCGAGCCCAAGGAAGAAGAAGCAGGACGGGACCCGCTGGGCGTAGTAGGAGAAGTCCTCCCCGCCGAGGGTGGCGTCTGGGACGACCTGTGTATTGAGGCAATTGCCCGCTGAATGGGCGATTTCAAACACATGCTCGGTCTGGGCGGGGTCATTTTTGGTGACGGGGTAGCCGGGGATCCAGTCGATCTGGGCGGCGGTGCCATGGGCTTTGGCGGTGGATTCGACGAGTTCGAAGAATCTGGCTTTGGTCGTGGCTCTGGAATCGTCGGACAATGTCCGGACGGTGCCTTGGAGGATCGCGGCTCCGGGGATGACATTGAAAGCCGTGCCCGAGTGGAAAGTGGTGATCGAGACGACCACTGAGTCGGTGGGTGCTGTGGTGCGTGAGACGATGGTCTGGGCGGCCGAGACGATGGCCGAGCCGGCGACGATGGGATCGCTGCTCAGGTGCGGATAAGCGGCGTGTGCCTGGGTGCCCTTGATAGTGACAGTGAACATGTCGGTTGAGGCGAGGAGCGGTCCCGGGCGGGTGGCGATGGTGCCCAGGGTTTGGTCTGGCCAGCCGTGGAGTCCGAACATTTTGGTGATGGGTGGTCCAAGGAGGTCGTCCATAGCGCCGTCGCGGATCATCTTGGCCGCTCCTGCTCCGCCTTCTTCAGCGGGCTGAAAGAAGAGGGTGATGGGATTGGGACGATGATCAAGTTTGGAGAGGAGCTTGGCGACGCCCAGGAGGATGGTGGTGTGGCCGTCGTGGCCACAGGCGTGCATGACGCCCTCGTTGGTGGATTTGTAATCGCTCGTTGAGATCTCGGTGATTGGGAGTGCGTCCATGTCTGCCCTGAGCCCGATGCAGGGGCCGGGGTTGTCCACGGTTGCGGGGATGTGTGCGAGGACGCCCGTTCCTGTGCTGGGTTCTTTGCCTCCGATGTTGGCGACGAACTCGATGCCCAGATCCGTCAGGTGTCCTTGGACAACCGAAGATGTGCGGGATTCTTTGAACTTGAGTTCGGGATGGGCGTGGAGGTCGTGGCGGATGGTAAGGAGTTCGTCAATGATGGACTCGATCTGGTCATGAAGATCTGATGTTGTAGCTGATGTGGTCATGGGGGAGTGTATGTAGAGAAGCGACCGATGGATAGGGCTCAGGCGGCGCGGCGATTGTAATGCTCGTCTAAGAATTCACGGGCCGCGCTCTCAATATCCATGCATTGGAGCTGGTGAGGCTTGTCGGAGTTGGCGCCCGCGCGGATCTGGTCGAAGGCCTCGGACTCGGCTACGAATGCTTCAACGATCTCTGGGTCAAAGTGCGATCCGTTGCCTTCGCTGATGATGCTACTGGCCTTTTCGTGGCTCATCGCGTCCTTATAGACCCGCTCGGAGGTCAGGGCGTCGTAGACATCGGCGATCGCGACAATCCGGGCGGCGAGAGATATTTTCTCATCTCTGATCCCGAAGGGGTAGCCCGAGCCGTTCCATTTTTCGTGGTGCTGGAGGGCGATCTCAATGCCCATATCAATGAACTCATCGGCCCCGAACTTGGAACGGATCGATAGGAGTGTCTCGCCACCAATCAGGGTGTGCTTCTCCATGACCGTGCGTTCTTCGTCGGTGAGGCGTCCGGGCTTGAGGAGTACAGCGTCGGGGATCCCGACCTTGCCGATGTCGTGGAGCGATGAGGCCAGCACGAGGCGATCGATCCATTCATTGGTGATGATTGGGTGAGCCGGCTGGATGTGTTTGGCGATCACGCGGGCGTAGTACCCGATGCGATCAAGGTGCTCGCCGGTGTCTGTATCGCGATAGTCGGCGAGCTTGGCGAGCCCGTGGATGAGGGCGTTGCGCTTAGCGAGCCCCCCGCTGACCTGGCGTTTCACTTCTTCTTGGAGCTGCTGATTATTCTGTTCTAAGGCATCCTTGTAGCGTCGCGAGGCGAGGTAGAACACCACCGCTGTGAGGATCACAACACTGAGGGCGATCGAGAGTTCGAGTACGAAGAGCTTGTCGACCTGGGATTGAGGCATCTTTACATTTGCCTGGACCCAGGTATCGGTCAATAGCACCGAGCCGAGCAGGAGCCCGGACTGGGCGATGAGCACGCCGGTCATAAACGCCCGCCGGCTGCGGGGTCTGAAGGCAATCTCGATGGCTGGTTTACTGCTCACAAATGGATCATCGGGAGAGCAGGATTTGAGATACAGCTCTGGCAAGGAGATCCTGTGGAATCGGAGTTATCGCCGCGGTTTGCGCCGATCAGCGCGAGCGTACCGTCCGAATCGTTGATTATCAGGGCTTGTTATGGGGTAAGGATTCGATCGCATGCGTCAAGAGCATCCGGGATCATCGCGCCGGCGTCCGAGAAATTTGGGTAGATACTCTGGCTTTCGAGGCGGTTGGGATCCGGTGCTGTAAGTGATTCTGGGGCCGTGGTGTTGAAGAGGTCTACGAGCTCTGGGTTTCCGGGGATGTTTCTGGATGTGGACTCGGCGAGGAGCTGTTCTACGCGCGGGGAGACGAGGAACTCGGCAAGTTTGTAGGCATTGGCCGGGTTTGGGCTTCCTTCAACGATTGCGATGGTGTTTGGGAGCAGGGTTGGCCCTTTGGATGGCTGGGTGGTCATGATCATTGGTGAGTCGAAGGATTCGTAGACGCAATCAACTTTCCAGTTGTTGCGTTGGCCGGCCCAAACATCGTCGGTATCGGTGAGCCCCAGGTCGATTTCGCCCATCGCGATGGCGCGGACGACCGATGCGTTGCCGTCGTACAAGCGGATGTTGTTGGCTTTGAGCATCGTGAGCCAGTGCTCGAACTGCGGGAGTCCCCATCGGGATGTGAGGATGCCCATGTGCCCGCGGGTGGTGCCGAACTGCGGGCGGGCCATCCCGATGCGGCCCTTCCATTGCTGCTGGGCAAATTCGCGGAGGGTGGTGGGGGGACTGTCGATCCGGTCGGTGGCGTAGGCAATGACACGGGCGCGGCTTGCAAATCCGATCCAGGTCCAGTCTGGGTCGTGCAGTGATTCTGGCCAGTCTTGGACGATGCCATTGAAATATGTGTTGTTCAGGACGCCAGCTTCTTTGAGTTCAATGGTGCCGAAGGGTTCGGAAGACCACCAGACATCGCACTTGGGGTCGACTGCTTCTGCTTTGAGGCGAGCGACGAGCCCGGTGGTTTTGGTGGCTTCGGTATCGCCTACGAGTTTGACGGTGATGCCGGTTTCTGCGGTGAACTCACTGGCGACCATCTTGGCGAACTCGTCATCGACGGAGGTGTAGAGGACGACGGTTTGTTTGTCATTTGCAACCGGTGGCACGAGAGGCCAAGGCCAAAAAAACGCAATGAGAATGAATGCTGTCAATAGACAAAGGGCGATTCGTTTCATGCGGGAAGTGTATCAGAGTTTGGTTGAATCAGTCGTCATTTGATTCAGCGGGCTTTGGTGTGGATTCCGGATCTCCCTCGGCTTCTTTGGCGGCCTTGTCAAGGCGCCCGAAGTAGCTCTGGACGGCCGATTCATATTCGCGTGGGATGCGTTTGGTTTCAATGGCTTCGCTGGCCTGGGTCTTGGCGCTGGCGACGGCTTGGGAGAAGACGGCTGTGGACTCGCCCTTGATCTGCGAGCCCTGGACCATTGTTGATGCGATCACGGGCCCTTCGGCGGTGGTGCGGACTTCGGCGTGCTCTTTGTTGATGGTAAAGTCGGCACCCTGTTCTTGCGGGGAAGCACCGAGGCCTTGGCCGCCGCCGCCGGAGCCTGATCCTTGGCGCTGTGAACTGCCCTTGGCGTACTGCCCGGAGGATGGGTACTGGCCTTGCTGGCCTCCGCCCGGATTCTGACCGCCTGGGTTTGAGCACTGGGAAAGCTGGTCGAGTTGCTGCTGGGCCTGGCTCATTGCTGAATCGAGCGACTGGGCTTCTTGCTGCATGTTTTCGAGATTTGAGAGTTGGCTGCCCATCGCGTCTGATCCCTCAGACATTTGCTGTGGGCTGTCGCTCTGCATGCCTTGGGCCATCTGTCCCATCGCTTGTGACATCGCGCCGGCGGCGTCGGAAGCTTTCTGCTGGGCTTGGGCGGCTTTGGAGAGTGACTCGATCTGCTCGGGGGTCGCGCCCGCTTCTTCAAGTGCCTTTTTGAGAGCGTCAGGATCGGAGGCCATCTGCTTGGCCTGCTGCTCGCTGAGTCCCGCGGCTTTGAGTTGTTCTTCGAGCTGCTGGGAGTTTTCGGCCATCTGTTCCATCTGCTTCTTCATGCTTTGGAGCTGCTTGGCGGCTTTCTTCTTGTCTTCCTCGGACATGTCCCCATTCTGCATCTGCTTGGCGAGTTGCTCGAGTTGTTCCTTGGCTTCTTTGAAGTCGCCGCGGGCCATGGCGCGGGCCATTTCAGAGGCTGGGGATTCCTCGGTGGTGTTGAGTGACTTCATTGCATCTTTGATGGCGTCGAAGGTTGCGCCGTCTTCGTTGTTGCGTTTCTCTTCGAGCTTGTCGGCGACACTTGTCAGGTTCTTGATCGCGCTGCGGAGCGATTCTTCTGGGGAGAGGTACTCGTTGGATTCGGGCTTAAGAAGGTCCTCGAAAATGTTGTCGTCATCGGCAAAGTCGAGTTTGGTGTCCTCAAGGATTTTCTTAAGGGCTTCTTGTGATTCGGCGACCGTAGATTCGACTTCTTGTGTCTGGATCAACTCGGCTTTCTTTTCTTGCTGCTTGGCGTAGAGCCCGGTCAGGTCCTTGACGGGCAGCCACCACACCGCGAGCAGCGCGAGCCCTGCAACTAGGGGGGTTGGCCAGAACTTGGGGGCGGTGATGGGGAGCGCGGATTTGAGATTGATCTTTGATGCTTTGTCTGTGGCATCGGTGACGACCGCTTTGGACCAGCCGTCGTCCTGGGATTCGATGATGAGCGCGGTGGAGATGGATTCTCGCAGCCCAGCACGCTCGTCAATGATCATCGCGGCCTTGGCTTGTGAGGGACGCTTGATAAACGCCCAGAGGAGCCCGGTGAGAATGGCTGCGACCGGGGCGGCTATGAAGACGATGTTCCAAGGCACCACAAAGACGGGGGCTACTTTCTGGACAGCCCGGGCAAAGACCATCAGCGCGATCACGGCGGCCAGGCAGATGGTGATGGTGCGGATCGAGTCGATCAGGATCAACCTACGGGTTGCCGAGGATATGGTGGCGTGGATTTTATTCATGAGCGGTTACCTTTGTAATAATCAGAATCATCGGCCTTGGCGTCCATCAATCTCCCAATATATCGGTGATTGTGCGGATGCCTGTATGATTGTACGGGCCGGGAAGGCTCTGGTTGCCGCATTTGGCGGCCCGTGACGATAGAGTGACACCCTTGAAACAGCGATTGCTCTCAAATTTGAATGGTTTTGTGACTGGATCGTACATCACGCGCGATCAGTGTGATTTAGCCTTTGAGCGGATGCATGCTCGGGACCGGATCGGGGATCGGATTCATCTGGTGCTCGCATGCATCGCGATGATCGGGATTGCGGGGCCGGTGAGTGTGGTGGACATTGCTGTGATGCCTCTGGCGGCGTTCTTTATGGTCCGGGTGATCAATACCTTCCCGATCTGGATTCATGGGTTTGGCCAGCCGTTCGTGCTGGTGAGCTTGCTGCTTGCGGGATTGATGGGGCTGAGTTTGTTGTGGTCGCCCGATGTCCACGCGGGGCTTGAGCATTTGAGCGAGATGCGCTGGCTGATGTTGCTGGGCTTTGTGTTTCCAGTAATTGAGCATCGGCGGTTGCTGATCGCGTGTTTGTGTTTCGGGTTTGTGATCGGGTACGGCGCGCAGGTGGTGGATGCGTTTGATGGGTTCGGGAACCAATGGCTCGCCGATCGGTTGTGGCATGAGCCCGAACGGATCTCGGGATGGTGGGGCCCGGCGGTGGGGGGATCGATGCTCGTGGCGGCTCTTGGGCTGCATCTGCCGGCGGCGGTGATGGGCAGCGGGCGTGGGCGCATGGTCGGATTGATAGGTTCGGCGGTGACGATCGCGGCACTGATCGCGACGGGAACCCGTGGGGCGTGGATCGCGGGAGTTCTGCTTGTCGTGATCTCGCTGGTTGTGGCGGGAGGGCTTGGAAAGCTCAAGCCAAGAGCGGTGTTGGTTGGCGGCGGTGTGATCGCTGTGGTGATTGTGACGATGGCCCTTGTAGGCGGTGATGCAATCTCGCAGCGGCTTGGCAATGCGCGTGATGAGATCACCCGGGCGATTGATGGGGACATATCGAGCCCAACGGGAGCACGGATGTCGATGGGTCATCAGGCGATCCTTGCCGGTGCCGGGCGTCCGGTTCATGGATTGGGGGCTGGCGGGTTTGGAATTTGGATGGTTGAGTCGACGGCTGATGACACCGATGACCAGGCGCATCCCCACTCGACACTTCTCCGGCTGTGGTCAGAGCACGGATGGCCGGGGGTGCTGATCGGTGTGCTGCTGGGGGCTGTGCTGCTGGTCAATGGGTGGCGGTGTGTGCCTGCGCCCGATCGGGGGACCTATTTGATGGGGCCGTTCTTTGCGGCTTTGGGGCTGGTTCTGGTCAGCGGGTTTGATTCGGTGCTGATCAATGTCAACACGATGGCGATGGTGGGTGTGCTGGCGGCGTTGTGCCCGGCGTATATCCCAAACACTGGCGTTGAGCAGGATCCGACCTAGAATGAGTTTGGGACCTGCTGTTGAATAGAAAGTGATGTATGACGACTCCAGAGAATCAGCCAATGAGCCAGGCCGGCAGTGAACTGCTGGGCAAGATCCGTGACAAGTCCGCTCGCGTTGGCGTTGTTGGGCTCGGGTATGTGGGGCTCCCGCTTGTTCAGGCGGTGCTTGATGCCGGGTTCTCGGTGATCGGGTTTGATGTGGATCATTCGAAGATCGAGATGCTCGGGCGGGGCGAGTCGTACCTCAAGCATCTTGGTGATGAACTGACCCAGAAACTGGCCCGGTCGGATCGGTTTGAGGCGAGTTCTGATGAACAGATCCTGGTGCAGGCGGATATCGTGATTCTGTGTGTGCCCACGCCGATCGACGAGCGTCGCGAGCCGGATCTGAGCTTTGTGTCTGGGAGTGCGCAGACTGTTGGGAAATCGTTGCGGTCTGGGCAACTCGTTATTCTTGAATCGACGACTTATCCGGGGACCACGCGCGATGTTGTTGCGCCAATCCTTGAAGACGCGGCAAGAGGCCGGGGTCTTCCATTGGAATCGGGGGTTGATTTCTTTGTGGCTTATTCCCCCGAGCGCGAAGACCCGGGCCGCGCGGGGATGGTGACCTCGATGATCCCCAAAATCGTCGGCGGGGTTGATGAAGCATCCGGAACACTGGCGACCGAGTTCTACCAGAAATGTATCGAGCATGTCTACCCGGTGGGGAGCAGCGAGATCGGCGAGGCGGCCAAGCTGCTCGAAAATGTGTACCGCGCGGTCAACATCGCGCTGGTCAACGAGCTCAAGCTGGTGTTTGATCGGATGGATATTGACATCTGGGAAGTGATCGAGGCGGCCAAAACCAAGCCGTTCGGGTTCGAGGCGTTCTATCCCGGGCCCGGGCTGGGCGGGCACTGCATTCCCATCGATCCGTTTTATCTTGCGTGGAAGGCTAAACAAGTTGGCCACGAGACTCGGTTTGTTGAGCTGGCCGGGGAGATTAACCGGCGGATGCCCAGCCATGTTGTGACCCGTGTTGGCGAGTCGCTGATCGAAGATGGCAAGGTGCTTTCAGGGTCAAAGGTGCTCATCATCGGTGTGGCGTACAAACCCAATGTGGACGACATCCGCGAGGCTCCTTCGGCCGAGATCATTAAACTCCTCACCGAGCAGGGCGCGGTCGTGAAGTTTCATGACCCGCATATTGCGTCGTTCCCGAGCATGCGGCGGTACCGGATCGAGCTTGATTCTGTTGAGCTTAATCAATCGGAACTGTCTGAGGCCGATTGCGTGCTGATTATTACCGACCACGACGGGATCGATTGGGGCTGTATTGGCCGGCACGCTTCGCTGGTTGTCGATACCCGAAATGCCATGAAAAACGCGAGCAACATTGTCGCTCGCGTGGTGAAGGCTTAAGGCTTTTGTTGTTTAGTCTTCGAGGAGTTCTTGGATCTCTTCTGGGAGATCGAGTTCGCCTTCGCCGATCTCGACATTAACCTCGACCGCTGAGAACTCTATGATCTGCTGCATGGGTCCTGTTGAGGAGATGGTTTTGAATGGGAGTTTGATGCCGCCGACATCGCGGTAGTCCATGGTGTAGGCGGTTGATGGGATCTTGGCTCCGCCGGCGATGGTGACATCGGTGACCGACTTGACAAGCAGGCCTGATTCAACGCTGAAGTAGTGCGTGGAGACGGTGTCGTCGTCAATGGAAAGCAGCTCAAGGGCGTTGGTCATGACCTCGGTTTCATCCGGCATGGTGACGGCTTCTTGGCCTTTGAAGGTGATGGATTCGTAGTACTGGTCCCAGTGGAGATCCGCGTAGATATCGCCTTGCTTGTGGAACTGCTTGGCTTCTGGGCCATCGAGAACCTTAGGGCCTTCCATCATGTTGGTAGACCAAGCAACATCGCCCGACAAGCCCTGCTCGAAAGCGCCCAGGCCCGGGATGTCCATAAGCAGGTGGACGCCTTGGTCTGTGGCGATGAGGATGTTCATGCTCGCGTTGATGCCTTGGGAAGGCATGGACATGGTGCCGGTCAGGCGCAGGGACTGGATCGCCTGACCGTCTGCAGCACCACCCATTGATGCTTCAAGGGCTCTGACCCAGACCGCCTTGGCCTCGGCGTCGATGATATTGATTTGATCGGCGAGTGTTGATTGGGCGATCGGGGTCGGGCTTGATTCGCAGCCGGACTGGAGTGCGACGGGCAGCATCATTGCGCCTGCCAGAAGAGTCATCAGGGTGTTCTTTGGGTGTTGTGTGAACTTCATTGGTATTGCTCCTAAAGGCGGGTGATCAATGCTGAGTGTTGCATTCTATCAGTTTAAAAATGGAAACAGATTTAACTAAAATTCTTGGATTACTCTTCGCTGTCGATCCAGTCCAAGGCGGATTCGAGCACCACATCGCGGCCATCGAGCAGGCTCTGGCGGGTGTACTGGATATCGACATCGGGGATCGCGCCAACGCCCTCGAGGGTGTAGCCCCCGCCGGTGGTATAGGAAGCGAAGGCGTACTGGAACCCGTCCCCGTTGGGGAGTCGCTCAACGGTTGAGGGGAGCACAAGGCCCGCGGTGCGGGTGCCAAAGACCCGGGCCCGGCCGATGTCCTTGAGCCCCGCTGCGAGGATCTCGGCGTTTGAGATGCTCATCTCGTCGATGAGCACCGCGACCTTGCCGGTGTAGTTCTTCCTGCGTGGATTGAGCATCAGCGGGATCTCGAATGCTCCGCGGAGTTGGTCACGCATTTTCATGGTGCCCAGGGTCATGTCTTTTTCGGAGATGAGCCAGTTGATCATGCCGGGGGCCATGAGGATGATCCCGCCGAAGTTTCCCCGCATGTCGATCACGATACCCGGTGCTTCTTTGTGCTCCTTGATGAACCGCTGGTAGGTCGGAAGGACTGTTCCCGGGCTCATGAACATGCTGAGGCGGAAGTAGCCGATGCCGTCGTTAAGCGTGTCGGCTTCGACCTCGATGAGCATTTCTGGGAGCTGGCCCACGCTGCCCATGACTCCGGGGGCTTTTGCGAAGGTGAGTGTGCGTTCTTGGGTTTGGTTGTTCCCGTCAATGAAGGTCATGTCGATGGTGTCGCCGGTATCGCCACGGAGGCGGGAGAAGACGATGAGCCCGGCCTGTGTTTCTGGCCGCATCACCCCATTGATTTCGTTGGAGATTTCGATGAGCGAGCTCATCTTTCGGCCACGGATCGATTCAATAATCCAGCCTGTTTGGACGCCGGCCTCTGATGCCGGAGCGTCTGGGACGAGCTTGGTGACGAGGAACTGATCGCCGATGAGCCGGATGTTCATGCCTGTGTAGCCGGGCTCGGGTTCTGGGTTGTCTGAAATGGAGCCTGCAGGTTTGTCGGGTTTGTCTGGGTCGCTGATGACGGTGGACTCTTCTTCGAGTTTGTTGTAGGAGGTGCTCGGGATGATCCCGAAGTGGGATTGCTCGAGGCGTTCGAGGAGTTCGTTCATCGCGGCGCGTGCTTCATTGTCTGAAGTCGCGTTCTGGACCTTTGGGAGCAGGTCGGTTCTGGCCAAGTCCCAGTCGACGCCGTTGAGGTCGGGGTCCCAGTGGTTTGATTTGACACTGTTCCAGACATATTCGAATGAATCAATATGCTCTTGGAGACGCTCGGGGGAGAGTGTGGATTCCTGGGGCTGCGTCTGCGTGGCAGCAGCAGTGGTGCAACTGCAGATTGCGAGTCCAAAGATGAACAGCAGGATTGGGGTCCAGAGAGCCCCTTGGGAAGCGAGTCGTGTAAAGTGAGAAGATGGCAAGTTGAGACTCCTAAGGTAAAATGCGGTGAATATGTTCTATGTGCTCTGGGCCAGAAAGTTTCAGTAGTCACAGATATTGGGTATATTCATGTTTGGGCAATTGCCGGGCGTACACAGGGGGGGTTTGAAGAACAAAGCTCATAAATGGATGTGCATGATACGCCCTGAATGGGTGAGGACGAGACTGAGTTCATATGGGCTCAGCAGCGATAACCGCAGATGGTCCCGTGTGTAATCTGGGTTGAACTAGAATTCTGTTCATCTCTTGATTGTTTGCGTTATGGGTGTGTAAATGATGCCCGATACACAATCCATGACACAAACACAAGCACCGACCGTAGACGAGATTAATCAGGATGTAGCTCATTCCATCGAAAACAACTCTGTTGTTGCCGATGATGTTACCAGGTATGTTGTTGTTGAAATTAACAAGAACATGTACGGTATATCAACAGACTGCACCGTTGAGCTCATGGATTCGACCATGACTCAGATCACGCGTGTGTCGCATGCTCCGCCTTATGTCCAGGGTGTAATTAATCACCGCGGCTCGATTATCCCTGCAATTGACACTCGGTCATTGCTGAGTTTCAGATCCCATGAAGGCGAGGTTCAAGAGCTGAGCTCGATGCTTGCCAAATGCGAGAAAGATCATGTCGATTGGCTGACCGAACTCCGAGCCTGTGTGGTGAACGGGGATTCGTTTACAAAGGCAATTGATCCGACCAAGTGTTCATTCGGCAAATGGTACACAAATCTCCGTAACACACCCGCTTGTTTGGAGGCGTTGACCAAGGGCGACACGACACTCAAATCAATCTTTGATAGCTTTGATGAGCCACATAAGCGGATTCATTCGATTGCAAAAACAGTGCTGGGCATGGTCGGCAGGGATGAAATCCAAGAGGCCACAAAGATTCTAGATAATGCTTGGGACACCGATTTTGCCAAGATGAAGCATCTCTTCAAGACATTTATTGAAACAGTGAAGACCGCTCATTCGAGCATGATGATCATTACCGAGCATGAGACTCAAAAAATAGGCCTGATTGTTGATGAAGTGCATTCAGTCTTTGATTGCCCAAACATCAAGATCGAAGCACTCCCGGACTCAACCGACAACGCGGAGTTCCTCAAGGGACTGGTTCACCAAGACGACGGGTCATACATCCTGATCGCCGACATTGAATATATCTACCAGCAGACCTGCCCAGAGTAAGATTGTTGATTTAGGAATCGAGAGAGCCGCGTGGTTCAGTTTTCGGACGGATTACGCGGTTTTTCCCATTGAATTTCGGCGTCTTTGTGCAAGACGCCTGCGGATTGCTTGAGGCACCTGCGGCACGCGATCGCTTTGTCAAACATCGGTGACCGCCAGTGCGGGTCATCCCGCCCGTGTTCCAAGCACAACAGGCAGGTGTCTTCTTTGTCTACCGGCGAACTGAATGTCTGGTGAACGACCTGTGTGTAAGCGATCGAGAGGCAGTTGCTGCAGATAATTGAACCACGGTGCCCCTCGACCATCGGGCGTTCATCGGACCAGGGTTGGTGACAGAAATCACAGAGAAAGACCAGGTTGCCGTCGGTATCTTTTTCTTGCATCAGGATGGGTTCTCTTCGTGGGAGATCAGCTGGTGTCGGGCGAGGTTCTGGTAAAGCGGGCAGGATTCGAGCAGTTCGTTATGGGTCCCGGTAGCAACCACTGCCCCCTTGTTCATCACCACGATGCGGTCGGCGCCAAGTACAGTCGAGAGGCGGTGGGCAACGATAAGTGTGGTTCGGTTGGTGCAGAACGAGGAGAGCACATCGCCGATGAGCCGTTCTGATGCGGCGTCAACCATTGAGGTCGCCTCGTCGAGGATGAGGATCGCGGGATCGCGAAGGATTGCCCGTGCGATGGCGATACGCTGGCGTTGCCCGCCTGAGAGGGTAAGGCCTTGCTCGCCAACCGGGGTGTCGAATCCTTCGTCGAGTTCATTGATAAACTGGATCGCGCGGGCTTGTTCGGCGGCTTTTTCGATCTGCTCGTTGGTCGCGCGAGGGTTGCCGTAGGCGATGTTGTTCCGGATCGTTCCTTTGAAGAGGACAACTTCTTGTGTAACGACCCCGATCTGCCTGCGGAGCGAGCGGACACGGACTCGTGTGATGTCGATCCCGTCGATGAGCACGCGTCCTTCATCGGGATCAAAGAGACGGGGGACCAGCGAGAGCAGAGTGGTCTTTCCGCACCCGTTGGGGCCGACAAAGGCAACGGTCTCGCCGGCTTTAATGTTGATCGAGACATCGGCGACCGCCCGGGAGCTCCCCCCGGGGTAGATAAACGAGACATTCTCGAACGCCAGCGAGTCGTGGTGGCGGGCGAGCTTGGGCATGCGGACTTCGTGCCCGGGCTCGGCGTCTTCATTGAGGAGTCGTTTGAGACGGTCAGCAGCGGCCCCGGATTGCTGGATGTCATTGACCAGACCCGTGATCGGTTTGATACTTGCCCCGGCGATTGCCAGAGCAACGAGCACGGTCATGAACTCTGATTTATCCAGGTGCCCATCAAGGATGAGTTTGACAGCAACCAGTGTCAATGCCCCGAGTGTGAAGACGGTGATTGTTTCGATGAGCGGCCCGGCCACGGCGCGGGCCGTGCGGATCCTGAGCTGCTGGTGGAGGACATCTTTGTTGATATGTCCGAACCGGCCGGCCTCGTATCGCTCGGTGGTATGGACCTTAACAACACGCATGCCTTGGAGGGCTTCGGTCGCGGCGCGGTAGAGACCGGCCCGGCTCGAGAGCGCCCGTTCTGAGGCTCTCCGGATCCGCTTGCCGAGTTTGCGGATGACGACCGCGAGGATTGGCATTAAGAGCAACGCGACAATCGCCAGTTGCCAGTTGGTAACCAGCGCAACGGCGAGCGCCACGATTCCTTTGGTGATCTGGGCGATCGACTTTGAAAGCATCGCAACAAACCCGGACCCGAGGGCCTCGGTGTCGTTGACGATCCTTGAGATTGCATCGGTTGGACCTTCGGACACGATTGTTTTGAGTGGCAGATGGATGACCTGCCCGAATGCCTTCCTTCGGATCATCGCGATCGATCGGTGGACCACAGTGAGGGCGAGGTATTGATGCATGAAGTTGGCAAAGGCACCCAGGACCGTGAGGATGCCCAGAGAAATCATGATCCACATCACCGCATCAAACGGGCCCTCGGGGAGTGAGGCAATTGTTTCATCGGACACCAAGCCCTTGGCCCAGCCGCTGGAGGTGTATTCCTCAGCGAGTTGGGGGAGGCCGCGGTGTCCGGGTTCGAGGATGGTATCGAGTACCGGCTGCATCGCGATGATGCCCGCGCCCATCCCGCCGGCGGAGAGCACAGCGAAAATGAGCCCGAAGATCAGGTGGGTGCGCCATCGCAACATCTGTTTGGCAAAGTGCCAGAAGGCGTCCATAGTCATGATTGATTATTCGTTCCCTAAAGCGGTTTGGACAGGGGGGGCTGAAGAAGCATTTAAAGCCGCGATTTCGGGCGATTCGATCGATGGATTCCGACGAGGAATATCCGCCCGCCCTGTCCACAGCACTCGGATCAGGTGGACAATATCATCGAGGATCATCAGCAGACACGGGAGCACAATCAGGATGATCACCGTGGCGCTGATGAGCCCGCAGGCGATGGTGATCGCCATCGGGATCAAAAACTGGGCCTGGAAGCTTTGTTCGAGCATCATCGGGAGCAATCCCAATACCGTGGTGATCGTGGTGAGCATAATGGCGCGGAATCTGGCCTGCCCAGTAATATGACCGGCCTCAAAGACACTCAGCCCCTCGCGACGCTTGGAGTTGAAAAACTCCATGAAAATCAGCGAGTCGTTAACCACGATCCCCGCCAGAGCAACAAATCCGATCATCGAAAGGAATGTGATGGAGTACCCAAGGATCATGTGCCCCCAGATCATCCCGATAATCGCAAACGGGATTGCGGCCATGACAATCAAGGGCTGGGTAAAGCTCCCGAAAAGCCAGGCGAGGATGACATAGATCAGCCCTGAGGATACGAGCATCCCGATGGGGAGGGATGTCATCGACTCTTTGAAATCCTTTTGGCGTCCGCGTTCGATAAGGTCTACGCCGTGCATGTCTTTGAGTCGTTCAACGATGATCGGTTTGATTTGGCCTGCGAGCTTATCTGGGTTGCCGATTGACCGGTTCACATCTGCCTGGATCGAGACCGCACGCTGGCGGTTGATCCTCCGGATGGTCGCGTAGGACTGCGATTCTTCGATCCGTGCAATCTCGCTGAGGGGCACCGCGGTGCCCATGGGGGTAAACACATACTGGCCCTCGATAGCACTGATTGATCGCCGGGTTGATTTAGGGAGGGTGACACGGACATCGACATCCTCGCGGTCGCCGGCAAAGGTAAACGCTTCGAGCCCAAAGACCATCCCCTGGATCTGCCGGCCAAGATTGGCACGCGTGAACCCCATCTCCGCGGCCCCGTCACGAAGCGTAAAGCGGACCTCTTGGAGTCCGCGGTCAAGGTCATCAGAGATACCGTAAACCGCTTCAAACTCGTTCATCGTGTGTTTGATCATTGCGACGGCTTCGTCGATCAGATGCGGGTGCTCGGAGGCGACGGTGTAGTTGAGATCGGTCCCGCTTGGGCCGCCGGACATCCCGGCCATGCGGATTGATTTGGCGTCGGGCACCGGGCCAGCAAGCTCGCGGATGCGTTCGATAAGGATGGAGGAGCTGACCTCGCGCTGCTCGGCCGGGTAGAGCTCGAGAATAATCTGGCCGATGTGCGGCGCAGAGGCGTCGCCCCCCGCGCCGTCAAGATCGCCGATCGCCCCCGCTTGGGCGAAGGTGGTCTGGATCTCTGGCTGTTCCATGCAGACCGCTTCAAAGCGGCGGACGATCTCGTCGGTCCGGGTTACCGGGGTCCCGATGGGCATCGTGATGGTGATGTTGACGGTCTCGGCATCGTCGTCTTCAAAGAAAATACGCGACACCCGATCCGAGGCGACAAGCCCGATCGAGAAGATTAAGGTCGCAATCACGATCGACAGCGAGATGTACCGGTACCGCATCGCCAGCGACAACAGTCTGGCGTAGGCGGGGATGATCTTGCCGTTGATGATGTGGTCACGGGCACTGTCGTATCGTTCCTCGAAGCGTTGGAAGCGTCCGATTTTCTTCCCGCTCTCATGCTTCTTGTCCACGCCCTTGAGGCTCATCGCCATGTGGGCAGGCAGGATAAACAAAGACTCGATAAGCGATACCGAGAGCGCACACCCCACGACGATGGGTAATACGCTCATGAAGTCGCCAATCATCCCGTTGAGCAGCGCCAGCGGTAGGAACGCACAGATCGTTGTCAGGACCGTAGAAACAACCGGCCAGGCGACCTGGTCGGTCCCCGCGACAGCAGCTTCGTACGCGTTCATCCCCGACTCGTGCTTGGTCGCGATATTCTCGGCAACCACGATCGCGTCATCAACAAGGATCCCGATCACAATGATGAGTCCGAACATGGTGAGCAGATTCAGCGAGACATCCATCCACGCCATCATGGCCAGCGTGCCCAGCAGCGAGACGGCGAGTCCCATCGCAACCCAGAACGAGATCCTCCAGTTGAGCAGGATCACAAGCGTGAGGAACACGAGGATGCCGCCGTAGAACGCGTTGCGGAGGAGGAGGTTGAGACGGCCCGACACAAATCGCGAAAGCTCGGTGGTGGTAATCAGCGTACCGGGGGGCGGTGAGAGGGCAAAGCGTTCAGCGCCCAGTTCGTGGGCTTTGGTGCGTGGGGATGACCCTGGCGGCCCAAGCTTCTCTTTCCAGGTCAGGGTGATTGGTTCGCCATTTCGTCCCGCGACATAGGCCTTGACCAATGCCGAGAGGCTGATGATGTCCTGCTTGCCCACGCGGAAGACGGTCAGGTTGGCGGTGGGGTGCCCCTCGTAGCGTGATGTTAGATCGATGTCCACAAACCCGTCGTGTACGCTGGCCACATCTCGAAGGCGGATGACGCTCCCATTGTTGCTTGCTTTGAGTACGATGTTGAGAATCTCGTCGCTGCGTTCTTCGATCCCGACGGACCGGACGGAGATGGTCGAGGTGTTGGTGCGGACAGACCCACCCGGGAGTTCGATCATCGCGTTGCGGACGAGATCGCTGATGGCGGGCAAACTCAGCCCGTGTTCTATAGCTCGGGCCGGATCGACCTCGACAAGAATCTCGTCGGTCCGCACGCCTCCCGTTGAGATGTCGGTTACGCCCGGGAGCGAGAGCAGGTCGTCGCGGGTGGTGTTGATGAAGTCTTTCATCGTGCGTTCGTCGGCGTCGCCATAGAGGGCGACGATAATCGCGGGGAGCTTAGGTTCGATTTTGTCAACGATGATGTTGTCCACATCTTCGGGAAGGTCTTGGAGCGCATCGATCTCGCGTTTAACATCGGTCACCGCCTGATCAATGTTGGTGCCTTCTATAAACTCGACCTGGAGCGAGGCCACGCCCTCAGAGATGGTCGTGGTGATCTCCTTGACCCCGGTCAGGTCGGCGACGGCGTCCTCGATTTTGATCCCCAGCGAATCTTCGATTTCTTCAGGAGCAGCACCGGGATAGGGCGCGATGACCGAGACCATCCGCGGAGCAACATACGGGAAGAACTCGCGTTTGAGCGTGGTCCCGAAGGCCAGGCCCGCAAAGATGATGGCGAACATGACCAGATTGGCCACGACATGCTTCCGGACTCCAAACTTGGCTAGGCTCATGGCTGGGCCTCTGGATCGGTCTTCGTTTGCTCCGGGATAGATGGAGAATCAACCCCTACGACATTGACCATCAATCCCTGACTGATCTGGTCAAGCAGCGAGATCACCACGCGATCGCCTATGCCCAGCCCCGAACGAATCACGGTCCATTGGTCTTCTTTGGCGTCGAGTGAAACCATGAGGCCGTCGATTGAATAGTCCATCGTGACCGGGCGGACCTCGATGCGGAACTCGCCATTGTCTTGTGGGGAAGCAATCATCACGCGCCCGCTGTGGATTGCTCTTCTGGGAATGACATAGCGTTTGTTGTCATCTGGCGCCCGCACCCGTCCCAGGACGAATCTCCCGGGGCTGAGTCTGTCTGCCGAGCTCGGGTCTTGCTCGAGTTCGACAAAGACCGTGATGGTTCGGCTTGATGTGTCGGCCTCGGGCGCGATCCGTGTGATGATCCCGATCTGGTCTGGCTCCCCGGCCGGATCGCCGGCCCACAACCGGACCTCGTGGCCGAGAGAAATCCAACTCATGGCACTGGCCGGGAATCGTACCGGGACTTCAATTTGCGATAGGTCAATGACGCGGGCAACCGGGGTGCCCAGTCCCACCCAATCTCCGCGGCGGGCATTGACGCTTTGGAGTACGCCGACGATTGGCGATCGGATAACCGATCTGCTGAGATTTTCCTGGGCGGTTGAGGCATTGGCACGCTGTCCTGCAAGCTGGGCAAGCAACTGGGCTCTCCGCGATGGGATGAGTTCAAGCTTTTGTTTAAGCGATTCAACCTCCCGCTGCACCCGCCGTAGCGACGCGGTCTTGACATCCAGTTCCCCCGCGCTCCCCGCCCCGGCGTCGATAGCACGGCGGGTGCGGTCAAGATCATTCTGTGCGGCACTGATCTCGTCGTCAGCGAACCGGATCTGTGTCCCGACGCGTTCGGATTCGACACTCAACCCATTGAGTTGCGCTTCGATCGCGCTGGCGGCCTGGTTGGCCGCGTTGAGGGCATTCGTGTAATCGCTCGAATCAAGGCGCATGAGCACCGTGCCGATCTCGATTTTCTTGCCCGGCTCAATCCCAACGGGGCGTTCGATCACCCGTCCGGCGACCTCGGCAACAACATTGGCATCATTCATTGAGCGTGCGGTGCCGTAGCCGTCCCATGTGCGTTCGACGCTATGAAGGTCAGCGATGATCGTTCGGACACGGATCGGAGCAAATGTTTCATCGCTTCGCGCAGGCTGTTCTTTGGTCGCCATCAGAATTTTAACAACCCCAGCGGTGGCGCCAAGGATGACGAGAATCACCGCGATCCGAAAGAGTACAGAAATGACCCGCAGGCCTTTGGGCTGGGTGGTTGATTTTGCTTCTGGGGAAGTTGCAGTTTCGACCGGGGTGGATACGGATGGTGTCTTATGGTGCATTGACAGAATCGTAGGCGATCGTGTGATCTTGGCGATCAATCAGGAAGGATGATTGGGTGTCAATAGGGGGGGGAGTCTTCACATCTAGATTCAATAGTTTCGGTGCCAGTCCCCAGACCATCAGACTAATGATGACAATGCAGATCAGGTTGAGCCCGAATCCCGCCAGAGCCATCTGCTTGATGGTGATCCGGCCTGAGGCGAACACGATCGCGTTGGGGGGCGTGGCGACGGGCAGCATAAACGCGCACGAAGCCGAGACCGCCGCCGCTATTACCAAGAGCGTTGGGTCGATGCCCATCCCCTCCCCGACGGCCGCCAGCACCGGGAGCATGGTGCTGGTTGTTGCGGTATTGGAGGTGATCTCGGTCAAAAACACGATCAAGGCGGTGACGCCACCCAGCAGCGGGAACTCGCCGGGGTTGCCGAAGGCGGCGATCTGCTCGCCGATCCAGGTGTCGAGCCCAGTATGGGTGACGCCCTTGGCAAGCGCAAGCCCGCCGCCAAAGAGGATGAGGACGCCCCATGGGATCGCTTCGGCGTGCTTCCATGAGAGGACGCGTGTCTTGAAGGTCATGTCTGTCGGGGTCATGAACATCAGCATTGCGCCTGCGATAGCGATGGTCGCGTCGTCGATTTTAGGGAGATTGAACGCGTGTTCTATCCAGCCGTGGGTGATCCAGAGGAGTGCGGTTAAGCCAAAGATTGATACGGAGAGTTTTTCAGCACCGCTCATTGGCCCCAGCGCGTCGATGCGTTCACGGATGTAGTTGCGTCCGCCGGGGATCTCGCCAACGCGCACTGGAAGCGCGATGTACACCAGATAGACCCAGCTAATCGGGAGCATAACGACAGTTAGTGGAATGCCAAGCCCGAGCCAGCGGGCATAGGACATCTCGACGCCCATCTCTTGGGTCAGGAACCCCGCGAGGAATCCGTTTGGGGGTGTCCCTGTAATAGTTGCGATCCCCCCGATCGAAGCGCCGTAAGCGAGCGCAAGCAGCAGGCAGACACTGAATCGTTTGGCTTGGGGAGTCTCGTAGTCTTCTCCCGCGGCCAGTACGCCAATAGAGAGCACGATCGGGAGCATCATCATCGCGGTGGCGGTGTTGGAGACAAACCCGCTGAGGATCGCAGAAGCGAGCATAATCCCTCCAACGATCTGGCGTGGACCGGTGCCGACAATCAGGATGATGAGCAATGCAAGGCGCTTGTGGGCACCCCAGCGTTCGAGCCCCTTTCCGAGCATCAATCCGCCCATAAAGAGGAAGATGAGTTTGTGCCCGTAGCGGACTGTGGTGTCCCCGACCGGGAGAATGTCGAGCATCGGAAAGCAGACGATCGGGAGCAATGCGGTGGCGGCGAGCGGGATGGCTTCGCTGACCCACCATGCAGCCATCAATACAGCCACGGCTGCGAGCCGGCGCGCGTTCTCGTCAAGACCCGAAGCATTCCCGAGCATCAGGTATACCCCGATTGCGAGCAGCGGCCCGATGATCAGTCCTATGTCGTTGGAGCGTGCGTGCGGGCGGGTGACATTTCGAGTGTCTTCGTTCATGGGATCCTCGACCCCAATCATATGGCGTATGCGGTCGAGAAACCCGCTAAGCGGGTTTATTCGCCGCTCATATCTCGGTGCCCAGAAATCTCTCGCCACTGAACAACCTTGATGTGGGAACTCTTGGGCACAAACACGCTGGCGGGGATGATCTCTTCGAAGGAATCATCCGGACCACGCCATGAGAGGAAGAGTCCGGCTTCAGACCAGCCATCCATGTACTGGATTTCGAGTTGGTGTTTGCCAGCACTGAGATCAATGGTGCCGCTTCGCCAGCGGTAGGAGTGGCCCCCGGTATCGGTGACGACCGCTTTGCCATCGATGAGCAGTTTGGCATATTGATCGGATCCGAGATTGAATGTCCAGATTCCCGAACTTGGCACAACGAGTGTGCCGGTGATGTTCATTGCAAAGTAATCGGCAGAGATATCCGTTTGGAATGGGCTCCCGGTGATGTTCCAACTCACGCGGGGCTCGGTGGTGATCTTGGTTTCCGTGCTCCAGTCCATGGTATCGAGTGTGTAGGCGCGGGAATTGGTATACCACTTGGTAGTGAGGGCTGCTTCGCCGGCATCGAAGACCGGTTCTGGGTCATACACATCAAACGCGGTCGCCGGGATAATCTCTTCAAAGGCAGCGCCCGGAGCTTTCCAAGTTGCGTTGAGCCCGGCACTGGACCATCCTTCCCAGAAACGGATCTCGAACTTGTGGGTGCCTTGGGTGAGATCGACCAGCCCGCTCTTCCAGCGGTAGGAGTGCCCTGTGGTATCAACGACGACGGGTTCGTCGTCGATGAGCAGGATCGCGCTTTGGTCTGAGCCAAGATTGAAGGTCCATGCGCCGGTTTCGGGGATGGTGATTTGGCTGATGAGCCGGAGACCGAAGTAATCGGCCGGGCCATCGAGGTAGAACGCGCTGGATGTCTGGCGCCAGGAGACATTGTCCACGATGGTCGAGCTTGAATGCTCGGCGTAATCAATCTGCCCGGCGTTGGAAGCGTGACGCCCATTGGATGTCCAGTAGGCGCGGAGCCCTCCGCCCGGATCGAACGGGGTTTCGGTGTCTTGGAGCGAGTAGGCCGTGCGTGGGATGATGATCTCCGCGTCAACAGTCGGCCCTTTCCATGCTAGGTGCAGACCGGCTTCGGACCATCCTTCCCAGTAGCGGAGTTCAATATCGTGCTTGCCGGCGCTGAGTTGAACGGTGCCTGACTTCCAGCGGTAGGAATGTCCAGTGGTATCGACGACGACAGGTTCATTATCAATATACAGCACGGCACTCTGGTCCGAGCCCATCGAGAAGGTCCACGACCCGGTCGCGGGGACATCGATCTGTCCGAGCAATCGCAGCCCGGAATAGTCTGACGGGGTGTTATTGTCAAACGGGAGACTCGTGATCCGCCACGCGATGTTTGGAACGGTCGTGGCGTGGTCGTGGTAGGCGTAGTCGATCTGCCCGGCGTTGGAGGCATGGCGTGCGTCGGTGTTCCAGTAGGCGCGGAGCCCCCCGCCGCCGGAGTCGTAATCCGGTTGGATGTTGGCATGAGAGAATGCGCTGGGTGGGATGACGACCTCGACCCCGCCCGGCGGTGTCCAGGTGACGGTTAGACCCGCGCTGGACCACCCTTCCCAGTAGCGGACCTCGAAATCATGTTGTCCGGCCGAGAGTTCAACAGTCCCCGATTTCCACCGATATGAGTGCCCGGCATCGTCGTTGACGACCATTTGGCCATCAATAAACAGTTGTGCGGATTGATCTGAACCAAGATTGAACTTCCAGACTCCATCTGAAGGGATATCAATATATCCAACGGCACGAAGCCCGAAATAATCAGCTTTGAGTCCGCCGGATGAAGTGGAAGCTTCCTCATGATGCTCATGATGCTCATCATGCTCATCATGCTCATCATGCTCATCACTACTATCTGTGATGATCGTTGTCCCAGGGAATACGCCGGAGGTGAGTTCCCAGGCAAGGTTGGCTTCGAGGGATACGCGGTCGTAGCTTTGCCAATCGATGTGCCCGACCTTGGAGGCATGGCGCGCGTTGTCTACCCAGTAGACACGGAGCCCACCGTTGTCGCCTGATGTGGCGCCAATGACCGGGTCGGTTTCATTGAGCGAGAATGCAGATGCGGGGATGACCGATTCAAACTCATCGCCGGGCCCTTTCCAGGTCAGGACCAAGCCAGACTCGGACCACCCTTCCCAGAACTGGAGTTCGAAGGGCATGTTGCCTTGTGGTGCGGGTATTGTGCCGTATTTCCAGCGGAAGGAGTGTCCTGTGGTGTCGTCAACGGCGACCATCCCGTCAAGGTAGAGCCGTGCGGATTGGTCTGAGCCGAGCCCGATGGTCCATTCGCCAGCTCGCGGGAAGTTGAGTTGTCCGACCAGGCGTGTGGCGTGGTAGTCGGTGGGGCCGTTGGTGTACATCGCGCCGCTGGACTTTGGCCAGTAGATATTCTGGATGGTTTCGGTCGAGTCGTGGTTCGGCCAGTTGACGCCGCCGACATTGCTTGCTTGGCGTGCGTTGTCGTAGCGGTAGGCGCGGAGCCCGCCGCCTGAGGGGAGATTGACCGCGCCGTCACCCGGACGGAACGCGCTTGATGGAATGATTTGTGTGTACGAATCGTTGGGGCCTTTCCATGCGACATGGAGCGCGGCACTGGACCATCCTTCCCAGTAGCGGACTTCGATGGTGTGGTCACCTTCGTTCAGTTTGATGGCGCCGCTCTTCCAGCGGTAAGAATGTCCGTCCGGGTCAGAGACGACCGGGGTGCCGTCGATGAAAAGGATCGCGGATTGATCGCTCCCCAGATCGAATGTCCATGTCCCGGCGTCGGGTGTGTTGATGATTCCGATGAACCGAGCCGCGAAGTAATCGGTTGGACCGTCGATCTCAAAGCCGCCGCTTGTGGTGCGGTAGCTCGGTCGTTGTACGGTTTCGACGCGGTCAGAGTTGGCCCAGTCAATCTGCCCGACATTGCTCGCATGGCGCGCGTTGTGGTACCAGTATGCCCAGAGCCCGTCTCCTCCGGGGTCGTAGATGGGTTCGTCGGCGGGTGATGAGAAAGCATCGGCCGGGATAATTTCCTCGGCCAGCAACCCCGGCCCGCTCCAATAGACGATGAGCTCGGCATCCGACCAACCCTCCCAATAGAGGAGCTCGAAATCATGGACGCCCGCCGTCAGATTCTTGACCCCTGTTTTAGATCGGGATGAATGCCCAATGTCGTCAACAATGAGTGCCTCGCCGTCGATGAGGAGGATCGCGCTCTGATCACTCTGGACGCGGAAGCTCCAGTCGCCATCTTCCGGGACATCGACCTGCCCGACAATCCGCATCGCAAAGTAGTCGGCAGGAACTTCGGCCAAGAACGGCTGTGAAGTTCGTTCAAAGTTGACCTGGTCGATCTGTGAAACCAGATCGTACTGCTCCCAGTCCACATGCCCGGCTCGGTCTGCAGTCCGCGCATTGGTATTCCAGTACGCCCGGAGTCCGGGTGTTGAACTGGGGGAGACTTGTGCCTGCGATGGCGTGGAGACCATTATCAGGATGAAAAGGAGGGCGCGGATCGATGTGGTGAGTTGGTGGTGCATCACAACGGAGATCGGACACTGTTGGAGCGGTCTTTACTGGAATGGGATGGGGCCAAAATGCCCCTGATTCGAGTTCTCTTTATGCGTTCTGGGCCTCGCCAAAGACAGTGTGTCGTCCGATAGTGTTATGAAGACTGTTCAGAACGCAGTGATGCCGCGATCGCGATCTCTTGGACCCGGATCGACGCGTGGTCCAGGTCTTCCTTGGCGTTGTGGAACGCGTTTGGATCAATGCTCGACCAATCTTCGTGGGCCTTGTTGATGAAGCTCTTGAGGGTTGCGATTTTCGCTTCGATCTCGGACCTGAGATCGTCATCAAGCTCGTCTTTGTGCTTCTCGAATCGGTCGCCGATCCACTTGAGATCCAGCGAGGAGTTGGCGATCAGATCCGCGATTTGGTGTCGGGTCATGTCCTCGCGGGCGTGGGCGAAGCTCTCTTGTTCGATCCGATCTACTTCAGATTCAGTGAGCCCGTGATTGGGGACGATCTGGACCGATGCCCGTTTGCCCGAGCGTTCTTCGATCGCGCTGACATTAAGGATCCCGTTGGCATCAACGAGGAACTCGACCACGAGCTTGGGAACCCCAGCGGGCATCGGCGGGATGCCCCGGAGTTCAAACTCCCCGAGCGACCGGCAATCGACCACCATCTCGCGTTCGCCCTGCAGCACATTGAACTTGATATTGACCTGCCCGTCTACCTGAGTCGAGAACCGCTCGGTGGCGCGAGACGGAACGGTCGTGTTCCGCATAATAAGTTTGGCGATCGCGCCGCCCGCCGTTTCAATGCCAAGCGACAACGGCACAACATCAAGCAGTAGCGAACCAGTCGTTGTGCCAGACAAAATCGACGCCTGGATCGCCGCACCCATCGCGACCACCTTGTCAGGGTCCAGCGCGGTATACGGCTCGATCCCAAAGAACTCCCCGGCTTTGTCTCGAACTAACGGGATCCGCGTCGAGCCGCCAACCATTACGAGCGCGTCGATCGAATCCCCCCCCGGTTGCTTGGCAGCATCGCGGACCGCCCGGTCGCACGCGTCTACCGCGCGTTTGATCCAGTCAGAAATCAACGCCTCAAACTCATTACGGGTGACGACGCGTTCGTAGACACGCTCATCCCCAAGATCAATCCGAACGCTCGCCGAGTCTTGCTCCGAGAGCGTGTGCTTGATGGCGCGAGCGAACTGGGACAGGGCTGTGCGAGTCGAGGCATCAAAGGTCTGTTTGTTGGCGTCGACATGTACACCGAGCAGCTCGCTGATCTCGTTCATGAACAGCCGGACAAGCATGTGGTCCACATCGTCCCCGCCCAGGTGCGTATCGCCGGCTGTCGAGAGGACCTGGAAGAAATCTGTCGGGTTCGTGGCGTCGCTCGGCGTGATCCGCAGGATCGAAATATCAAAGGTCCCGCCGCCGAGATCGAACACAGCAATCGTCTTGGGTTGCGTCCCGCCAGTGCCCAAGCCATAGGCAAGAGCCGCCGCCGTTGGTTCATTGACGATCCGTACAATATCGAGCCCCGCCAGTCGTCCCGCATCGCGCGTTGCCTGCCGCTGGGCGTCATCGAAGTACGCCGGTACCGTGACGACGGCTTTGACCACCTCGGTCCCGAGTTCGGACTCAGCACGCTCCTTGAGCGACCGCAAAATATGTGCGGATATTTCTTGCGGCGAAACCAATCGGTCGCCATCGTTCGTCGGGATCGAAACACGGGCGGTGTTGTGCTCGCCTTCCACAACCGTGTAGCTCAGGTATGCGAGGTCGGAGCCAACATCGTTGAGTGATCGCCCCATGAGCCGCTTGGCCGAGTGGATGGTGGTTAGTGGGTGTTGGGTCGCCTGGTCGTGTGCTTCGGTGCCGATGGTTGTTGAGCCATCGGGATTGAAACGGACGACCGAGGGGAGCATGGGACAATCTGAATCATCGCCGAGGATCTTTGAGCCCGCCGCGTCGTTGAAAGCGACCAGCGAGTTGGTCGTGCCCAGATCGATCCCGACGATGAGTTGGTTTTGTCGTTCGGTCATGGGAGTGTGTTCGGAGTGGTGTCGACCCATGCGAGGGCGGCCAAGGCATCAACGATCGCCGCGGCCTGCTGGTCACCCAGATCGAACAGATAGACCTCGTCATGGGCGTTGAGATGGATCTCGATAATGGTCCCGGCTTGCTCGCCCAGCATGTTCTGAGGCTGGCCCGCGTGGAGCCGGTCCAGGTGTTCGTTGTGCTCGAGCAGGTCCTTGGTCATCAGCCAGATCGCGTCCATCTGGTCGTGGGTCAGCCTGCGGGTGAATCCTGGGAAAGTGTCAAGCGTCGAGCCGGCCCCAAACGACGCCCGGAGGACGGATGAAGAATCCACGATGTACCGCCCGTCACCGCCGGCCAGGTCTAAATCTTGGTTTGCTGAACCCACCTGATCCCCGCTCATGACGACCACGCCGAGCCGAAAGTCGCCCGGGCGATGGCTGGGGATGCCCTTGGAAGCAGAGCTGCACCCGCAGGTCGCCAGTATCAGCGTGCAAAGGGTCAGGCTCATGATGAAGAATGTCGTGAATCGTCTCATGGGGGAGTCTATGCCCGCAGGGCAGGCGCGCTATCCTTGCAGTCCTATGGATATATCAATGCGCTGGCTCAATCTGTACCTCTCCCCCTCGGACCTCACGCCCGAGGAGGCCGACCACATCCTGACCGAGGCCGGGATGCCCATCGAGGAGTACAAACCCACTGTTCTTTCGAATGGCGAGAAGGAGATGGTCCTCGATGTCGAGGTGACCTCCAACAGAGGCGATTGCCTCGGTCATATCGGCATTGCCCGCGAGATCGCCGCCGCCCGCTACACAGACAACCGAAGATCCCTCATGATGCCCGAACTCGCCAAGATGGATTGTGGACCAGCAATCGGCGATGAGCTCAAGCTGACCAACTCGGTCCCCGAGGTCTGCCCGCTCTTCACCGCGCGGTTACTCCGAGGCATCAAGGTCGGCCCGTCCCCAGAATGGCTCGTTCAGGCAATCGAATCACTCGGACAACGCTCGATCAACAATGTCGTGGACATCACCAACTTCATCACCCTCGAACTGGGCAACCCGTGCCATGTGTTCGATTACGACAAGCTCGCCGGTCACGAGCTGCAGGTCCGCTACGCCAAAGACGGCGAAGAAGTGAACACGCTCTACGCCGGGAAGCACAAGCTCAAATCAACCGATCTTGTCGTCGCTGACGCCAATGGTCCCCAGTCCCTCGCCGGCATCATCGGCGGCAATGACTCACAAGTCGATGAGAACACAACGACCGTCGTCTTTGAGATGGCGACCTGGGACAAGGTGACCATCCGCAACACCGGCCGTCGGCTCAACATCCGCACCGACGCCGCGTTCCGCTTCGAGCGTGGGATCGACCCAAGAACCATCGATTACGCGGCCCAGCGTGCTGTGCAGCTTCTTTGCGAGGTCGCCGGGGCAACACTCGCCGAGGGTGTGCTCAGCCAGGGTTCACCGCTTCCAGAAGAGGTCATCATCGAACTGCGTCCATCACGGTGTGATGTGGTTCTGGGCGTGCATTCGGAACCCGCCGAGATCGCCGAGTTGCTCAATGCCTTGTCGATCCGCACTGAAATCAAGGGTGATGTGCTCCATTGCGCCATCCCGCCGCACCGGAGCCATGACCTGCTCCGCGAGATCGACCTGATCGAAGAGGTCGTTCGAGCTCGTTCGCTGGGAGTGATTCCAGCGTCCAAGACCATCAGCGTCCAGATCCGCGAGCCCCAGCAGTCCGAACGCGGCGTCCGCGCCATCGGCGCGTGCCTGAGCGGGCTCGGGTTCTACGAAACCATTACCTACAGCTTCACCAGTCCCGACAAAGGCAAGATGTTCCTCCGCGACGGGCAAGAGAATGTCGCGGTCGATGACGACCGCCGCAAGGCCGAGCCGACGCTCCGCCCATCGGTGCTGCTTGGGTTGATCTACAGCCGCAAGGCCAACCAGGACGCGCGGGCGGCGATGCCCGGCGGTGTTCGGCTGTTTGAGATCGCCTCAAGCTTTGCGCAGAAAGCAGGCACCCGCGATTCCATCGAACGCCGTCAGCTCGCGATGCTTGCTGATGTTCCATTCGCGGGCAAGTCCGCCAAGCACGATGACATTCAGCATGCTGTCAGCGTGATGCGGGGTTCGATCGAATCCATGCTCGCCCTGACCTTCGGCGGCGATGTCCCCATCACCCTGACCCCGGCCCCACCAGCCCACGGCGGGTACGACCAGGCCCATGCAATCATCAGCGTGGAGGTTGGCGGCCAAGCCGTCGAACTCGGATCAGTGGGTCTGTTGTCTGACAAAGCCAAGAAAATCGAGGGGCTCACCGGCATGTATGTCGCTGCCGAGCTCTGGATCGACGAGGTCGTCGCCCCGTTCCCGCCGATCTCGCGTGCATCGCTCCTCCCGGCGTATCCGGGCATCGACCGCGACCTGTCGCTGATCGTCGAGGAAGCCACCCCGTGGAGCTCGATCGAGACTTTGGCCAAGGCTCAATCGCTCGCCAAATGCGTCAGCTACGAGATGGTTTCGGTATATCGAGGTAAACAGGTCGGCGAAGGGAAGAAATCCGTCACCATGAGGCTTCACTTCCGTGACGATGAGCGAACGCTCACCCACGAAGAGGTAGATCCTCAAATGGATCAACTCGCCGGGATTGCCAAATCGACCCTCGGCGCTGAGATCCGAACCTGATCGGACGGGTATCCCTGCAAGATCGCGACGGATCAAAGCAGAATCGCTGCAATATCGCCACACTTGGCAACATATTTATCGACTTGCATGGTCTTCCAAGCGGATAAATTGACATAATACACGGTCTTTGTGCGGGTGATTGGGTAGTCAAATCGGCCAAAGTGCATCCTGAAAGCCCGTCAACTGCTAGAATACACACACGCCTGAGAGGATTCAGGGAGTAAGGATATGAATTATGGAGGACAACATGACCCAACTGACCAGCGAGCCGAGCGTTGAATCTGCAGCCAAGACCCAAGCCGGTCTCGATGCATCACGCCGACCATATATCTGGGTCAATGGTGATTTAGTCCCTAAAGACGAGGCCTCGGTCTCCGTCTATGACCACGGGCTCCTCTACGGCGACGGGATCTTCGAGGGCATCCGCGTCTACAACGGCAAAATCTTCAAGTGCGAGCAGCACATGGATCGTCTCTATAACTGCTGTGAGGAGATCTTCATTGACCTTGCAAGCCATGTCTCCCGTCAGGAAATGATCGAGATCCAGCGCAAGTGCATCAAGGCCAACGGCATCGTCAACGGCTACATCCGCCTGGTCGTCACCCGCGGCGTGGGCACCCTCGGGCTCAACCCGTACCAATGTCCGACCCCGGGCGTGATCTGCATCGCTGATAAAATCTCGTTGTTCTCGCCAGAGATGTACGAGAAGGGCATGCGGGTTGTGGTGGCCCACCGTCCCAAGACCCCGATTGCATGTTTGGATCCCCGCGTTAAGACACTCAACTACCTCAATAACATCATGGCCAAGTGCGAAGCAATCCATTTGAGCAAGAAGATGGGCATCACCGATCCATCCGAGCAGCTCCTCGAGGTCATCATGCTCTCAACAGAGGGCAAGGTCGCCGAAGGGTCTGGTGACAACATCTTCATCGTCAAGGACGGCAAGGTCTTCACCCCGCCAAGCGATGTCGGGATCCTCGAAGGGATCACGCGACGGTTCGTCAAGGATGTCCTGTGCCCGGCTTGTGATATTGAGATCGAGGAACGGGTCTTTGATCTTTCAGAGGTCTTTACCGCAGACGAGGTGTTTTTGACCGGCTCGGCCGCCGAGATGATCGCGGTGCGCGAAGTGATCGAGCATGTCGATCTGGAAGTCGCCAAGATCCACACAATCTCCGAAGGCGAAGGCCCGATCACCAAGAAACTGCGTGCGATGTTCACTCAAGTTGTGACTTCGGACAATGTTCCTGAAGATTGATTCGTTTAGTCGGCTCTTTATAGATTAAATATCAACCCGATCCCGCGTGAGCCGGATGTGCTTTGTCGTGTGCAGCGGACCAGTATCCATGCCTGGGCAGTCCTCGGCTTCTTCTTCCCACGCCTCAAGTGATTCAAGATTCGATCTCCAGAACGGCCATGTCCGGCACTGCTCGGGGCGGGTCTTGTAGACATTGCATAACGCTTTACCGTTCTCATCGCGAGCGAGGAACACACAGTCGTAGCCGTGCTTGGTGACGGTTTCTTTGAGTGATCGTCCGACGATGGTGTCGCGGGCGTACTTCTCGTAGAACTCGCCAGGGGTGATCCCAAGGTCCTTGGCCATCGCTTTGGCTTCGGTTTCGGTGAAGAGGACGAATCCGGTCGGTCCCGTGCAGCACTTGCCGCACTGGGTGCACTCGAAGCGGAGCCCGGTTTCGCCGGTGTCGGTCTGGCCGGTGGGGTCGGGCTTGTCGAACCATTCTTGTTCTTGTTTGATCTTTGGGCTCATGATTGGACAGTCTATTGGTCATCAGGGTGATTGTGGCGGACAACGACGATGGTCTGGTCGTCGGACCGGTTGTCCGATCCTACAAACTCAAAGAGTGCGGTATTGATCGAGTTGATTACGCACTCTGGATGCCCGGAGCATTTGACCATCGCGGCATCGAGCCCGCTCTCTCCGAGCATCTCAAACCCGGCGGGATTGTCGGCGGGTCGCGAGGCCTCGGTGATGCCGTCGGTGTACAGAATCAGGGTTTCGCCGGGCGCTAGCGTGCTGGTGCTGGATTCTGCCGGGAGGTCTTCGATCACACCCAGCGGGAGGGTGCCTGGATCTTCGAGCAAACGGACTGAGCCGTCAACGCCTCGGATCCGGGGCGGGTTGTGCCCGCAGCGTGTCCAGTTGATGGTCCCGCTCGATGGGTCGAGGATCGCGATGAACGCGGTGATAAACACATTGGGCATCGGCGAGTTGAACATCGCGGCATTGAGGTACTTGGCGGCCTCGACAGGATCGGGCGAAGCGCCCAGCAGGATCTGGCGTTCACCGAACGCTTTGAGGTACGCGCCCATCATCGCCATCACCGTGCCGGCGGCGGCCCCGTGACCCGCGACATCGGCGATCATCACCGCCAGCCGTCCATCGAGGAACTGGAGGTAGTCATAGAAATCGCCGCCCGCGTGCATGCTTGGGTTGTAGCTGGTAGCCAGTTGGTAATCATCGAGCTCGGGATTGGACGCGGGGATCAGAGCCCTCTGGATCTGGCCCATCTGCTCGAACTGGTTCTCGAGCTCGTCGTGGAGTTCTTCGATCTTGCGCCGCGAAACCAGATTCCGTGTTGCGGTGCCGAGCATGTTAAAATCCAAGAAACCGGCCTGGAAAGCTTCGAGGTTGTTCCATTCGGGATCGTAATGGAAGCTGAACGCCCAGTTGATCGCTTTGCCGTCTTCATAAGCGGGGATGACCGCGAGTGACCGCAGCCGGCACGCTTCAGACCCCAGCACCCTTGCGAGCACGGGATCGGCTGTAAAGTCAACATGGTTGAGGAGTTTAGGCTCGGGTGTGCTGATCAGTTCCCAGACCAGACCGCCATGGTGTGTCTCGAGCGAATCCCAGGTTGACCACGGATCCGCCGATGCCTGTCCGGGGGTGGCCTGGCTCTTGTTGCCCCCCAAGACGCGGGTGAACTTGTATGAACCCGCTTCAAGTCCGCGGCAAGAAATTGAGATGAACCCGTCGCGCGGCGCACGCTTGCTGATCCAGGGCCCGAACTGCCCGATCATCTTTGCCGGGTCGGTCATCGAACTCGCATCCCGGAGCATTGCTGCGAGTTGTGGGATGTTCTCGTTGACCGAGAGATCGATATGGGTGGCGGGCACGCGGGAACTCGGTGGTGATGCATTGCTCATCGGCAGGCATCCACAATGGAATCATGGAGCGCGTCGATCGCTCGGAGAGATTCGTTCATCGAGTTTTCGGCGGCGGGGCGCGATGCTTCCGGGAGCAGCGGGATGTTGATCCGGATATTGCACGCCGCGGAGTGGGCGGCGGCTCTAAAAATGATCGCCGCGACGGCGAGGTCGGATCGGAGGTGGCGGTTGGTTGTGATGGTCAGATCAAGGACGGTCTGCATGAGCTTACTGCTCAGCGTGAGCATCGCCGTTGGCGGGGAGATTGCTCCCGCGACCGCATCGTCCCAACCGGCTAGGCGTTTGGAATCGGTTTCAGGGAGCGACCAGAGTTCGTTGAGCTTGCCGTAACCCGCGGCGTCCGCATCGGCGAGGGAAAGGAACTCGGATTGTGCGGCCGTGAGTTGATCCAATCGTGCGTCGTTGTCGCTCTCATACTCGGCGTATTTCTTCTTGCCCAGTGTGTAGTGGATCACCATTCCCGCGATTGCGGCCGCCGTGGCGCCGGTCGTCCCTGCGACTGCCCCGCCGCCTGGGGTTGGGGATTTGGAGTTGAGGGCACCAAGATAGTCCGCGATGGTCTGGGAGGCGATAGGTTGATCTGCGGGTATGGTCATCGGGTTAATCGTAGTCGGTCTGGGCATCGAGTATCTGCGCAAAGGCGATGGTCGTGGGGATGAATTTTTCGGGGCTCGATTCGATCTGCTGGAGCAGCTGGGCGAGGGTGACCCAAGAGTGATCCACATACTCCCAGCTTGATTCCATCGGTGGGATTTGGGCAAGCTCGACCCGGATGACAATATCCACTGATCCAACCGCATCATCATGGACAAGGGCAATCGGTGATGATGTTGTCCGTGAGAGATCGATCCCCGCTTCTTCCATCGCTTCTCGCCCGAGCTCGCGGACAATAGCGTCGAAATCCATTGATTCGATATTTAAGCCCGGCACATCAATCCCGCCGCAGGGGCCAAACTCCCATTGGTTGCCGTAGCGATGGGTGGACGGGGATCGCTTGCCGATCAAGAACTTTGATTGGCCATCAGCGTCCTGGGCAACGAGCACGCCCGTCACCGCCAGAAGTTTGATATCCAGATCGATGCTGTCACGGACCGCGTGGTGCTTGTATTGCTCGACGCTCGCCGAGATCACACCGGTCGATGGATCCAAACCGGTGAACGCGAGCATGCCGCCATTGAAATACTTTGGGTTGTGCTCGCACAACTTCTGCCACGCCGCATCGATGCCTTTGCATTGATCATCCGAACGCTCAATAGCTGATCTATCAATCTCGATCGTCGGCGGAGCCGTGAATGGCTCAATGCGTACAGATTGAATCAACTGAGCAGCCCTGTGAGCTGCGGGGCCAGATCTCCAAGCCCGAGGTCATCGGCTTCGCGGGCGATGAGCTGCTGGACTTGTTTTTGGGCGTTTTCGGTGGCGTCGTTGATCGCGTCTTTGATGAGCGCGGTCGCCAGTTCGCGGGTCTTCTCGTCAACAGCCATTCCCGCGAGCAGCGCCGGATCGAGCGTCAGATCGATCAGCTTCATTTTCCCGCTGACTACTGCTCGGCACGCGCCGCCGCCGGCTTCGCCATCAACACGCATGGTCTCGAGTTTGGCCTTGATCCGCTCGCCGGCTTCGGCGAGTTGTTCCTTGTTTTTCATCAGCGAGCCGATGGCCTGCATGGCTTTGAGTTTGTCGAGCATGAGTGGTGTCTTTACTTTGGGGGCTACTTTCTGGGGTAGACCTGTTTGACGGTGCCGTGGAAGGTTTCGAGCACGGCTTTGACCAGCGGGTTGTTGGCGGCTTCTTCCGCAGTCGGAAGATCCGATGGCGGGAGGATCTGCTCCGATGCTTTGACCGGCGGCGGATCATTCGGGATTGAGGGCACTGGTGCCGATTTGGCAAAGTCAGCACGCTTGGTAGGAGTGCGGGGCGCGGGCGTGGCCTCATGTCGAACGGGCGGGGTGTTCAACTTTGGGGGGTTTGGGGGGGTGGGCGACGGTCGGCTTGGGGCAGCTGGTGCTGCGGGGGCCGACGCCGCCCTTATGTTTTTTTTGCGACGGCTCCACCACCCTGAACGAGTGCCGTCAGGTCGGCGATTTTTTCGGTCATCGCAAGTCGTACCATGCACGCGTCGGTCAACGCTCGCGGGGCCGGCGAGGACTTGAGTGCCCGCTGGACGGATTCACACAACGCGATCATGTGGACGATCCCGGCTGCATCAAACTGCTTTGCCCGCTCAAACTCGGACTGGCGGACATCGTCGGAGAGCTCGACCAGATCGGTGTCTACGCCGCACGCGCCCAGGACCATGAGGTCGCGGAAGCGTTCGAGGAGCACGGCGAGCATCTGTTCTGGAGCCGTGCCTTTGCTCAGAAGTTGCCCGGTGGATCGCAATACGGTTGCGGGGTCGCCCCCAGCGATCGCGTCGATGAGTTCACTCATGATCTGACGATCCGGGAGCCCGAGGAGTTCTTCAAGGAGGTTAACGGTCAGCGATTTTTCGCCCGATGCCATGAGCCGATCAAGCAGCGACAAGCCGTCACGCATCGATCCGTTTCCGAGCCGGGCGAGGGTGTGGACGAGTTCGGGATCGGCCTTGAATCCTTCTTGCTTGAGTACTGCTGTTAAGTGATCCGCGATCCGTGAAGCCGGGATGTTTCGGAAGTCGAAGCGTTGGCAGCGCGACTGGATCGTCGCGGGGACTTTGTGGGCCTCGGTTGTGCAGAGGATGAACTTGACATGCTCTGGTGGCTCTTCCATTGTTTTGAGCAGCGCGTTGAACGCGGCCGTCGAGAGCATGTGGACCTCGTCGATGATGTAGATTTTGTAGTGGCCGCGCATCGGGCGGTAGGCGGAGTTGGCGATCAACTCGCGGGCCTCTTCGACCTTGTTGTGCGAGGCCGCGTCGATCTCGATGACATCGGTATCTTGCCCAGTAAACACGGCCGCGGCGATCGCATCGTTGTGATCCGGATTATTGAGTTCATTGGCAAAGATCCGCGCCATGGAGGTCTTGCCGACGCCCCGCGTACCGATGAAGAGATAGGCGTGGTGGACCCTGTCTGAGGCAATCGCTGCCTTCAGCGTCTTGGCGATGGGTTCTTGCCCGATCACGGTGTCGAAAGTGAGAGAACGGTGTTTACGAGCGAGCGCGGTATAAGCCATGTGGGCATTATATGGCCCATGACGCTCCTAATCTCAGGCGATTTTGACAGTTTCAGTCCGTATCTGTGCCTGTAATCAATGCGGCCCATGATTCTGTTGTATGGATCAAGAGATAGGCAAAATCCCATGCAATATCGAAAAATGAGATACTAAAGCAAGGATCTAATCCGAAGCATTTCAGTGAGTTGGTTTCATATGGCCCAATAAGGCCTTTCATGTAGGCTGTAATTTCTTCATATGAGACTTCTTGGTCCAATGGCTTTGCGTACGCACCTCCGGATCGAAGTATGCTGTACATCTCTTTCGAGAACTCATCGGTCGTTCTTTCGACAAATAAGCCTTGTTGAAGTGGATATGCAGAACACCCTTTAAAGGGGGTGGGGAATGTCGATGAGCTGTTTATCGCTTCAAATAAAGCAGGTACATACTGGTTCACATCATGTTTGAAGCTGTCTGTTTCATGCAGGGCATAAAACCCAGTTGCGATCCAGCCATTATCAAATCGTGATCTCAGCAGATTATGAGTTCTATGAATAAACCGGTCACGTGATCCTGGGAGTCGAATGCTTGTCACTCTTCCAAGAGAAACTTGTTCATCCCAAATAAACCCGGGAGACTTTGGCTCTTGGTACTCATGAAGTTGTTCAATTTGTTTCATAGAGAGATCGAAAGTCTCGGAAAGACCATCTCGTAAGTTTGAAACATACTGTAAATCAACAGGGGCATCATGCCCAAGAACTAAGTCAGTATTTTTAAAATCTGACATAATTTATCCCATTGGTTGACCCGCCTTGGTTGACCCGCCTTGGTTGACGCCCAGGACACCAACGGCACCGGGCGACGGCTGCTTATGGCTGCTGCGGTCAAGCCCTGACCAGGTTCACAGGCCACCCGTGCATCGGGCCCGGGCGTCAACCAGAGCGGGTCACAACGCGGATCGTAGGGGGGCCACCTCCTAAATCCCACGGCCAAGAAAATGCATTGGCGATCCGGGGCAAATCCGGTATCATGTCTCCATGATCTGGACCGGGAAACTCTCCAAAAAAGAACTCGACGCAGGCGCACGCTTCCGGGCTATGCACTCCAGCTTCCTGACCCGGGCACTGAAGCTTGGGTGGTTTGGGGGGAAATGTCCACGGATTCCCGCCAAGCGGGTTGATGAGGGGGGCTATTCTGGGCTCCTGAAGATGTCAGAGCGGGAAAAGCGGGCCACACTGTGGTGGGCAGCTGCGATGAGCAAAATGGACCAACTTGATCCATAGCTTCTGTTTGTGATGAACTCGGCACCGTGTTGATCGGTACAAATCCCCCTTGGCTGTCCATAAACGAAGATGAAATGAAGCCCGGAAGATCAATGAACCGATTGATTCTGTAGCGATTCTGCATATTCTGCTGTATTGAGTACTGATTCCAATCTATGGGGATTCCATGAGCGAAACACCAAACACGCCCGATGAGATGCCGACAACCGACCCGGCCACAGATTCAGTCGCCGATTCAGCTACTGAGCCTGTAGCCGATCCCACGCCGGAGCATGTTTCGCAGGATTGTGCCAAGGCACCGCTGAACCCGAAGTGGTCCATCAAGCTCTTTATCATCACTTTCTTTGTGCTGGGCTTTGGGGGCCTGGGTTTGTATGACGCGTTGATCAAGTATCCCGCGCGCGGCGAGCGGTTCGCGGACTGGGCTAAGTGGCAGTATCTTGATGCGGCCAAAAACGCAGGGTCTGAGGACTTCGGGATCTTTGAACGCAAATCGAGTGTGCCCGACCCGGTTGCCGAGTACGCCAAGCTAAGCGATCCAGAAACAATGCAGCGCAACGGTATCGATGCCCAGAATCAATCGTCAGCCCGGCATCTCCGGGCAACGATGTACAACACACGCTACCAATGGCTCAATGGGCTCAAGATCATCGGGCAGCTCACGCCTGAGAACACGACCATTGACAACCCCAACAACGAACTCGCCCAGAGCAGGGCTCTTTGGACATCGTCGCTCTCGAATCCTAAGCCGCTCAAGAGCTATGACATCCCATCGCAGTGGCTGATCATGATCCTTTGCTGGGGGATCGGTTTCTGGATGCTCGTCAATATCATCAAGGTGATCGGGCAGAAGTTCTCTTGGGATGCCGATTCCATGACGCTGACGGTGCCTGGATCGATCGCGATCACGCCCGAGAATATCGACGAGGTGGATAAACGCAAATGGGACAAGTTCATTGTGTTCATCAAGCTCAACGCTGCCCATAGCACCCACGCGGGCAAGGAGATCAAGGTCGATACCTACCAGCACGCACTGGTCGAGGACTGGATTTTGGCAATGGAAAAGAAAGCTCTGGGATCCCAAGAAGACGGTGAATGATTTGGCTGGTCCTGTCCATTGTGTTTGTTGTCGTTCTCGTCGGTATGGCGATGACGGCCATCACGCTGCCGGGAATCTGGACGATGGCCGCTTGCAGCACGCTCTTGGCGTTGTGGGTGCCCGAGTATGTCGGCTGGTGGACAGTGGGGGCCCTGTTTGCCATCGCGGCGACTTCGGAGTTTGTTGATTTCATTGCCTCGGCGTTGGGCGTCAAACGCATGGGTGGATCGCGGGCCGGGGCGATCGGGTCGGTGATCGGGACGCTGGCTGGGGCGATTCTGGGCACATTCATGATCCCGATCCCGATCGTTGGTTCGATCGCAGGCGGCGTGCTTGGGGCGGGGCTCGGGGCGTTTATTGCTGAGCGGTCAATCGCGAATCGATCTTTCAAGGACTCGGTCCGGTCCGGGTCCGGCGCGGCGGCGGGGCGGTTGGTCTCAATGGTTATCAAGCTCATGCTGGCTGGCGCGGCTTCGGCGGTTCTCGTCACAATGGTGATTTACAACGCGTTCTAAGCATTGCTCTTGGATGCACGAACTCGTATCAGCCGATATGCTGTATTGGGCGAGATCACGCCCGTACTCAGGAGAACAGCCACGCAAGGCACTCATTGTTGAGCCGCCAGCAGGCGATTACATATGACCGACAAAAAAAATACCAGCTCATCAATTAAGTACTATGTGCTCGATACCAATGTGCTGCTGCACAACCCAAACGCGATGTTTGTATTCCAAGAGAACCACATCGTGATCCCGTACCCCGTGCTCGAAGAGCTCGATACGATGAAGCGTCGCGAGGACGATGTGGGCCGCAACGCGCGGACCGCGATCCGCCAGCTCGATCGTTTGCGAGGCCATGGCAAACTCATCGAAGGCGTCTCGCTCGAAAAACTCGGTGTTCATTCCAGTGGTGCGACCGGGTGGCTCAGTATCGATGTTGAGGATCATTCCCGTCCGCCGATCCTGTCCAAGGACATGCCCGACAACCGGATTATCGCCGCGGCGTGGTCATTGCACCGGGCCAACAACCGGGTTGTGTTTGTGTCCAAAGATCTCGCCGCCCGGATCAAGGCCGACGCGCTGGGGATCAAGTCCGAGGATGTCCGCGACCAACGCGTAGATGGCGAGCGGCTCTATACCGGCTACATGGAGTTGGCCGTCGGGCGAGACATCATCGATGAGCTCTACGCCGACCGTATGCTGTCGCTCGATCATCTTGAGCCGTACCTGAAGGTCGAGACTGACAGCGGGCAGACCTATCAACGCGAGATCACGCCCAATCAGTATGTCATGCTCACCGATGCGCAGGACGAGACCCATTCTGGGTTGGCGCGTCGATTGACCGATACCGAGCACCTGATCCCAGTTGCGGGACAACGCAAACCCACCTTCGGGATCATGGCCCGCAATGTTCAGCAGACCATGGCTCTGGATATGCTCCTCGATGACGAGATCAAGATGGTGACTTTGCTTGGTAGTGCCGGTACGGGCAAGACCCTGCTTGCGATCGCTGCAGGGATGACCAAGGTGTTCCAGGAAGAACGCTTCGACAAGCTGCTGGTTGCTCGGCCCATCATGCCGATGGGCAGGGACATCGGGTATCTCCCGGGCGACAAGGACGAGAAGCTGGGTGCGTGGATGCAACCGATCTTTGACAACTTGTCGTACCTGCTTTCAACGCGCGGCTCGCCTAACCAAGCGCCCGAATCAAAGACCTCAGAACAGCGCATCGAGAAGCTCGTCGCCGACGGCCGGCTGGTACTTGAGCCGCTGACCTACATCCGTGGCCGGTCGATCCCGCACCAGTTCATGATTGTGGATGAAGCACAGAACCTGACACCCCACGAGGTGAAGACGATTGTCTCTCGCATCGGTGAAGGAACCAAGCTGGTGTTGACCGGCGACATCGGGCAGATCGATAACCCATACCTGGATCAATCTTCCAACGGCCTGAGTTACGCCGTCGAGCGGATGCGCGGGCTGGGTATGGTCGGGCATGTGACTCTCGCCAAGACCGAACGATCCGAGCTGGCGTCGCTTGCCGCCGAGCGGCTCTGATTGTTTGGAGACTAAGTTTAGGTGCTTTCTTCGATCAGTTTTTCGACACGGAAGCGTTGGCGATCGAAGTATTCACGCCACTGGTCATCGTTCTCGCGGAGCTGTCCGCTGCGTATGAACTCAAGGATTCGTTGGTCCCCAGTACCCAGCATCTCGGCGCTGCGCACGATTCCCCGCAACGAGGGCAGGTAGTTGGGGTCCCGATCCAGCGAGCGATCGAAGTGGATAAATGATTCGTCTCCCCATCCGATGATCTGGTAAGCAAGCCCGATGTTGTAGTCAGGGCGTGGATCGGTGAGCTGGAGGTCCGAAGCGATTTTATAGGCCGACACCGCGTCGGCGTAGTTTTTCTCTTGCATCAGCAGCTGGCCCATGTTGTTCCATGCTGCGAATATGGTGTTGTCTCTTTGGATGGATTCGCGGTACTTGACCAGTGCCTTCTCGAAATCCCCGTTCTCATGGTGCTGGGACGCCTGGTTAAAGAGTGTGATGGCTTCGGTGCGGGAGCGTTGCTTGTATGCATCAACCGGGTCCGATGCGGCCTTGGTTGTGTTGGTGTCCCAGGTGCGATCCGGGCTTGAGCACCCGGTCATTGCCGGGGCACCAAGGAGCGTGAATGCTGCCAGCGTTAGCGTGGCCATTGATCGGCAGGGTCGAGCTATTGATCCGTTCATCGTCATTTCGAAAGACTCCTATTCGACCCGTTCGTACCGGGCCAGCGTGACCTTGACAAGCCAGCTCTTCGCATTGAGTGTGATGGTAATCTCCCGGATCAACAGTCCGGGGATTTGGTCTTGTGATTGCTGTATCCATGTCAGGATCCGTTCGAGTGAAGAATCACGCACCGTGTATGGATAGCTCAGAAGCCTGGCGGACCCGGTCACGCGCGGGGCAGTGTTTCTTGGAAGATTCAGCTCGTTCTCAAGCCCGACCTGGGTTCCTACGCGGGTAATCCTGGTTAGGATATCGGGGATGGGTTTGAAGATGTCATCGCCGGTAGTTTGGGTCTGGGCTGTTTCAAGCTCGCCGATTTGCATAATCATCCGCTCGATACTCGATGCTTCCACTCGGTTATGAACGAGCTTGTTGTTGGCGGTTGTGTTATGCCGCCATGCGACCGCGAGGAAGATTAAGGCGGCAACGAACACAATGACGCCCAAAACCACAAAGTGCACTGGGCGGGACTGGCGTTCTTGCATGACAGCGCGCGATGCGAGCTCGTATCGATCGTCCGAACTGAGTCTGGATTCATTGGGCAGGGCGCTCATGACGAACTCTCCTCCCTGATCCAGGTGCCGGTGAATGTCGCTTCGATCTGTACGCCTCGTTTGGTGAGATCTGGTGAGGCTCGCCATTGGATATGCGAGCCTTCGATCGACCGCAGCGCCTCGTTGATCTGCTCGGCGAGTGCAAGGTCTTGGGTCCGGATCTTGAGTGTGGCCAGCGTGTTGGTGAGTGAGATCGTATCAATGTCAATGCCGGACATCCCGAGCACAAATGACACAGTTTCGAGTTCTTCGAGTACAGGTCTGGGAGCGGTCACTTGCATCGGTCCGGTGCTGGACACAAGCCGGCTGAGTCTTGCCTGGAGCTCTGCAGTGGGCAGGCGAAGATCCGCGACCGGTGGCTGGAGCTTCATGATCTGATCAATCATCTGGGCCCGTGCGCTCTTGGCCTCTTTGAGAGTTTCTGAGCCTTGCCCGTAGAGCGTCATCGCAGTCCAGCCAACGGCTGTTCCTGCAAAGATGAGCGCGGCCGCCGCCCAGCGGTACATAGAACGATGGGATCGACCGGGACGGTTGGTGAGCTGGTCGTCGCGGGTATTCTTGTTTTTGGTGGTATCTTCGATCGTGTGGATCGCGCGGAGTGTTGCCAAAATCGGATCGGCCTCGATGACAAGATCGGTTGTAGCCATCGGCCAGTGCGAAGAGAACATGCTCCCGATTTTGGTGTGATCAAAGCCGCGTTTGATCTCGGTGTCGTCCTCGGTCTTGCTCTGTGAGATGCTTTGATGATCGCTTTCAGGCAGGACCATCACCACCCGCATCGGGGCAACCCCAAGCTGGGCCGCCCATCCAAGCCAATCGGCGCAAAGCCGGGCAATATCGCTTTCATGGAGAACCGGGCCTTCTGAGTCATGACCGACCCGCATTGATCCCGCGGCAATCAGCTGGCCGCGTTTCGACCAAGTCCAGATGAGCCGGGCGCGATTGGGATCCATGAGCACACACCCGCAGACAGGATCATCTGTCGAGACCACCCGCTGGGAGTCGCGGGCACTGGATCTGTGCGGCGCGCCAGGGTCCCAGCCCATCGCGATCATCGTCCATAGGTTTTCAACGCGGCCAATCCGGATGCCCATCGAATCGAGCTGGTCGATCAGGAGCCTCGCCGAGATGTCTGGAGTCGCCACGACAGCCCGGCGTGAACCATCAGAAGTTTGCTCGTCGCTGAGCGATTCATAGTTCACTTCTAGAGGAAGATCCGGGAACCGCTCGCCCATCGAGGAATGCATCCCACCTTCGAGTGCATCGTCGTCTTGATCCACATCGAGTTGATCGATCGCTGCTGCGATCATTTCTGGGCTGGTATCTTCGGGTTTGGTCCAGGTGCAGATGGTGCCATCGGTATCAAGGCAAAGAACCGGGAAGGACTTTGATGTTCCCCCGCCGGCTTTGAGTCTTTGGCGGATCCACACCGCAGCGTCTTCGATAGTTTGAAGCACAGCGTCGGGGGACCCACCGGCCGTCGCGTCCCAGTGATCATCGGCGTGGGTACTCACCAGGCGGATGCCTGAGAGTGCGAGCCCACGGTCGGTGCGTTCAAGATAACAGATGCGATCGCTCAAATGATGTACTTTATGTGTTGATGGTGGATGAATGGTGGGTATGGTGGATGGATTGGTCAATCATTTTCGGATTGTTGGCGTTGATCGGATAAGCTGCCGGCCCCGGCTCGGAACGATGCCAATGGTTCTTTTTTGCCCGGACCTGGTCGGCCAAGTTTTTGACGACGGAGCATATTTTCTCTCGCCTTCCGCTGTCTGACCGGGAGTTTTTCAAGCTCGGCGAGTTCCTCGGGTGTAAGAACCATGTCGGCAAGGGTTTGTCGCTCTGGAGGGGCAATGACGGTCTGGCCTGCGGACATCGTGATCGAAGGGCCGTTCTTAGCAGCCAGCGTGATCCGATCCTCAGCCTGGCCATCGGTTACCAAAATATACTTCGGACGGACAGCGGTGATGGTCAGATCTTTAAGTCCTATTGATCCCGCCTGAGCAACCGAGCCCTCGGCAACGATCCGCTGCATCCCATCGATCCGGATGAACGCCAGTTTCTGGTCGCTGTCGTCGATGTACCCTGTGTACCGGATCCGCTTTGCAAGCGTTCCGACACCTTCGGGGACTGGATCTTCAGGGTTCGTGGTCGGGGTCGTATCAGCGACAACCGAAACGGCCGGTGCGTTGTCGAGCATCGACAACCGAGCACTGATCGATCCGGGGTCAATCCGGGTCTGCTGCGTTTTGAGTGGGGTGTCATTGGTGTTCTGGGCGACCCCTGGAATAGGGGGCGACGCAGGGGACTGTGAGACATCGTTGATTTGGGCCGATGAGCTGGAATTTGGCAATCCCACGACACCTACAGCCACGGCTCCGAGCACGCAAACCGCGGCCGTCACCTGATAGAGCAGGGTGAGTTGCTTTGCCTTTGTTCTTGAAATGATCGTGCTCATGTTTTGTATTCTCTTGAGGATCACATAATTCACTGATTCCGGGCTCCAACAGGGTAGCCCTTGCTCTAGTACAGATCGGCTGGATCGATGCTCTGACTGTCGATACCGAGGTCTTTCCAGGTATAGAACGCACCAATTTCCATCACATTGCTTGATGATCGTCGTCCGGTGTTTGATCGAATCCGGGTCACGCCCCCGTATCGAGCCAGTAATCGGCCATTATTGAGCCCCCGCCCGCCGCGGACTTCGACGACAACGCCCCAAATTTGGACATCGGTCGCAAAGCGCCGGAGGACCGCCGCCCGTTGTTCGGAGTTCACCCCGGCTCGGGTCGCGGTTTCAACCAAGATCTGCCTGGTCATCCGTTCTCCTGAGCCACGATGACGGATGATGTCGTCGGCTAACCGGATCCCATTCCCCCCGGCAATTGCTTCTGAGATCGCCCGCAAGACGGATTCGGGGGCTGTATGAATGCTGACTGCCGCGGGGCCAAATGGTCTTGTGTACTGTGCAAACTCTCGAGGCCCAACGGATCCTGACAGGTTCTTGAGAGCAAGGCCGACCTCGTCTACCTGCGCGCCAGGAACACTCGATAGATCCGAGAGCAGGGCCCCTTGGGCATCAAAGAGATAGATCGAAACAATGGAGCCGCCCGATAGGGTGATGTCCATGGCTTTGCCGGTGTTTGGTTCGAGAACCTCGTCAAGTTCCCGCCCGTTCTGTTGACGGAGCCAGGCGCCGATGGCCTCTTGGAGCCCCCGGCCTGAGTGGTGCTCGTAGTACGCGTTGACCTGCCGGGTGACCACCAGTTGCTGGGTTGAGAGCCGGCGGAGCGAGAGCGACATGGTCAGCCCAACGACGACCATAAGCAGAATCACCATCGGCATGACAAACCCGCCGCGGGCGGTCGCGGATTGGGCAAGTGTTCGAATGCAGGTGCGGATAGGCATTAGGTGTCACCGCCTCCGAAGTTGCCGTTTTGATTATCCCGGTCGGGCCCGGTGCCGCCACGGTTCCCTGGGATGTCGGGGTCGGCGGGTCCACCGTTGTTGTCATTGTCGTTATCATCGTCGTCATCGGCGGCCGCGTCGTCATCGACCATGTCCAGCGGGTCGTCGCCGAGCACCCAGTCGATCTCGAACATCCAGGTCGCGTATTGACCATTGAGGAGCAGGAGCTCAAACTCGGCGTACGCGGGCAGGCTGCTCATCTCCAGCGCGTCGTATTCATTGATTTTCTCATCGCTCTTGTAAATGGTCCACGAGCACATCTCGATATTTTTGACCAGCGGGATCGCGCCGGCGAGGCGGAACCGGACTTCGTCTTGGGTGCCGGCCGAGTCAGCGAGTGGGGCGCCGCCGCTGCGGAGGAAGTTACTCTCGGTCCGGAGTATTGGTCTCCACCAGAGTGTCCATCCTTCGGGGGTAGAGTTACTCATCGCGAGCCGTTCGTCTGCTTGTGGGTCTGGGTCCATAATCCCGGCGCGGCGCATGATCCGTTCTCGGCTTTCGTCTGGACGAAGCTCAAAGACCGATCGCAATACGCCTCCCGATGCGTCTGTAGACGAGAAATCCAGCGAGTCCTCGTCGCGGTCACTGATCCTCGCCCACGCGGCGGCCTTGGTCGCCATGTCCAGCGCGATCGGGGGAGTGGAAAGCACGACCTCGAAGCGTTGGGGCTGCCATTGCCCGGGGATCGCGGCATAGACCGGGTCTGTTTCCAGGATGATCCGGGAGCGATCCGGGAGTTGGTTCTCGTCTTGGTCGTCGTTGCCTGGCGTGCTGGCCTGGGCTTGCCTCTGGTCTTCAAGCACCAGCAGCGAGAGCATTGCTCTGCGGATGGTCATCTGGGTGATGTGGAGCTGGGTGGAGTGTGCGTATTGATCACCAAAGATGCGATCCATATTCCGAGTCGCGGCAAATACTCCAGAAACACCCAGTAGTACCAATGCGCCAACAACGATCGCCAGCGTCATCTCCACGAGTGTGAAGCCTCGTTTTTTCATGGCGATTCCGCTCATGGGGTCCCACCCCCGCCGGCGGCATCGAGTTCCATGAGCCGTTCAAAGAGGCGTTCCATCCCGCCCGGTGAGTCGATCATGGTCTGGAGCGAGTCAGGGTTTGAGAGTGCGAGCGGGTCGATGAGGCGGGTGAGCTGCGAGTTTGGGAACTGGGTCGAGAATCCGCGTGCACCGCCGGAATCTTCGCTGAGCCAGACGCGGATTGAGACCAGGCGGATGCGGTTGAAGTTGATCCCCGACCCGATCGCGTTGTCGTCGGCTTCATCTGGGAGCTGGGCCATAGTGAACTCGACGGGGTCGACTTCCAGTGTCCAGCGGAAGAGGTCCATGTCGTACTCGATCGGGAGCAGCTTGTTGGGCATCGCGTCCTGGTCGTCCATGTACATCAGCATCAGCCGGTTGGCCAGCTCGGCGGCCCCGAGCCGCTGCTGCATGCGACGCTGCGATGCGGTCATAAACGAGACCGCGCTGGCGAGTGTGGCCGCGACCATCCCCAGAAGAACGGTGGCCAGCACCGCTTCAATGAGCGTGGCGCCGCGTCTCGTAGACGCCCTGCCTCGGCGGCTGGGTGACGCTTTGTATTGTCGCAGGAATGGAGAGTGCTTGCGGGTCATTGGTATCAGTTGGCGTTGGAGACATCCATGGTCCAGACATTGATGTCGTCCTCGGTGCCCATTTCTTTGTCTGGACCGGCCGAGCGGAGCTCGTATTCGTGTGCGCCGCCGGGGGTTGGGAGGTAGTAGTATTTCTCTTTGAACGAATCAGAGTCCGAGCCTTCTTCCATGAATGAAGGGATCAGGAGCGCGAGGGTTGCTGGTGAGTCGCCCGCGTTTTCGGCGCGAAAGGATTCGACCTGCGTTTTGATAACAACCATGCTGTTCTTGGTCGTGCGGATGCGGGCTTTCTTGATCTGCGATGGTACCGCGACGGCGGCACCGGCCATGAGCAGTCCGAGGATCACAAGCACCGCGGTAAGTTCGATGAGTGAGAAGCCGGGACGGATCCGTGGGTTCGATCTTGCATTGAGTTGTGTGTTGAGTGTGGTCATGTGTATAGCTCCCGTGTTCAACGCCGATGCCCGGCGTGTGTTGCATTCATTTATTCACAACAGGAATCGGTGCCTGCTGGTATGGTCAATAGGTCGTCATTATAAGACCGATCCGGTCATGTTCATCATCGGGAGCATGATCGCAAGGATCATCGTGCCCACGATCATGAACAGGATCACGATCAGCAGCGGCTCGAGCATCGCCATCAGGCGTGCGGTTTTTTTGTCTACATTCTGGGCGTGGTCCTTGGCGAGTGAATCAAAGGCTGATTCCAGGTCCCCCGCTTGATCAGCCGCTACCAGCAGTTTGCGGGTCGCTAGTGGGAGGGCCGAGACCTGGTCGATCAGCGAGCGGAATAGTCCGCCCTCGATGAGCCGCATCTGGAGCCGTTGAAGGTCACGGCTGAGTTTTGGGTGCCCGATCACGCCGCTCGATACCGCGATTGCGTCGCTGAGCACGATGCCCGACCGGGTCATTGAGCCCATGACCGAGAAGAACCGGGTGAGTTCCTGTTCAAGCACCACATCGCGGACGAAAGGCATATTGCGTGTAAGCGTGACGGCAAGCTTGGCCACGGCTCCTCGCCAGAGGAATCCGCCGACAATGAGCAGGACGATCGCGCCAAGTAAAAACATAATGTTGGCACGGATCAGCAGCCCGGCCGAGACGAGGATCTTGGTGAATAGCGGGACCTCGATCCCGGCGCTGGCCATGGATTCACCGATGGTCGGGACGACGAGGGTCATCATCACCAGCCCCGCGACAAACGCGATGCTGAGGACAATGCACGGATAAATCATCAGCGTCGCGGCCTTGCCCGAGACTTCCAATCGACGCTTGGCGCCGATCGAGAGCTGGCGGCACGCGCCGGCAAGGTCGCCCGTTTTCTCGGCGGCTTTGTAGACCGCGCAGGTGACTTCATCGAAGCTCCCGACCTGGTGGCACGCGTCGTTGAAACTGGTGCCCTGGGAGATAAGCGAGCGGAGGCGGAGGATGCGGTCTTCGTTTGTGGATTTGACGACCGTGGCGGCGACTTCGAGGGCCTCTGTGAGGGGGACGCCTCTATCGAGGAGTTGGGCGAGCTGGGCATCGAACTCGGCGTGGTCTTTGAGGGACATCTCGGGCTCATTGACCGCCCATGCTGGGAGTTTCCAGGTCTTGACGAGCACCTGTCGTTCCTTGCGGAGGACTCCTGCGAGTGCTCTGTGAGAACGGGCGGTCCGTACACCGATCGCCTTGCCCCCGCTGGGCTTGCTGGCGATATAGAGGAATGAACTGTTGATGGATGTTCTGGACATGTGGTGGGGGGTGGGGTCAAAAATCGTGGAATTCGAGTCTGTTTCTATTCAATACCAATAACGCCGCCCTTTGGTTCAACATCGGCGGCTCAGGGGGCCCAACTGTATACGATATGGGTGGTTGAGGGCCCTATTTAATGGCTTTGGCGGGTGATTGCAGCCGCCGAGAGGCCAAACGCCTCAGCCGCGCCCAGAATGCCTTGTATTTGGATATTTGTGCCCAGCGATCCCCCTTTCCTGAGAAATACATATGACCACGATCTCTCCAATGACCCAAGATGACCCGCCCGCCACTGAGACCACCATGCGTGGTCTGATTAAGCATCACGCCGGGCCTGAACTTCAGTTGGTCAACGATCGCCCAATCCCTGAGCCGGGGCCTCGCGAGGTCCGGATCAAGGTCAAGAAGGTGGGCATCTGCGGGACGGACCGTCATATCTGGGAATGGGACGAGTGGGCCGCCGGGCGGGTTCCTCCGGGGATCATCACGGGGCATGAGTTTGTTGGGCATGTGGACAAGATCGGGACGGCCGTGACCAAATGCGAGATCGGTCAGCGGGTCAGTGCTGAGGGGCACATGACGGCTGGGGTTGATTACAACTCCCGCACCGGCAATGCCCACATCGCGGCCGACACCAAGATCTTCGGGATCGATTGCGACGGGTGCTTTGCGGAGTACATCGTGGTGCCCGAGGACAATGTTTGGCACATGCATCCTGATATTGACGACAAGTATGCCGCGATTCTGGATCCGTTGGGCAACGCGGTCCACACCGTAATGTCCGCTGATGTGAGCGCCAAGACCGTGCTGATTTCTGGAGTCGGGATTATTGGATTGATGGCGGTGACCGTCGCCAAGGCGGCGGGGGCCTCGCGGATCTACTGCACGGATGTGAATCCGCCGAGACTTGAGCTTGCTAAGAAACTCGGTGCCTACGCGGCTTACGACGCACGCGATGATTCATGGGTTCACGATGTCCGCGCCCAAACCCATGAGGGCGTCGATGTGCTGCTCGAAATGTCCGGCGCTCCAGCCGCGATGAATCAGGGCTTCCGTGCTCTGCGCAACGGCGGGACCGCGGCGTTGCTCGGGCTCCCCGCCCGCACGGTGGACTTCGATTTTAACGCCCACATCATCTTCAAGGGTTGCACGGTTCTAGGAATCAACGGGCGGCGGATGTGGGAGACCTGGTACCAGATGGAGCAGTTGCTCTTGTCGGGGCGTTTAGAGCTCGACGACATCATCACCCACGAGTTTCCGATGAGCGAATACCAAGAAGCGTTCCGCACCATGATCTCCGGCGACGGGATCAAAGTGCTGATGAATGTAAGTGATTGAGCGTTAGACACCAACGAGTGACATGAGGTCGCTCAACCCAACCGGTTCCTTCGTAAAGAACGGCTCCCCCGCATCGGTCCCAATCCGAGAACCAAAGTAGCTCGCGGCATGCTCGACCCACTCGGCGATCTTCGCGTTCTTGGGTGGTAATACGAACTGCGTGTGGTATGCACGGATGGATTCGATCTTCTGGTCCAGTACGCCCGAAATATCGAAGACGAAGCTCGGATCAGCAACCCATCGCAGGTGCGTCGCGTAGTAGTAGAAGAGCCACTTGGGATAGATCGGATCGCCGAGTTCAAAGGTGCGTCCAGTCCACGCGTCGGTGGGGGCGGGCATGTCGATTTTGGTGAGCTTGGCATCGAAGCGTGCGTCTTCAACGCAGCGGGTCACGGCACGATGGTCGGGGTGTGCGTCGATGTCAAAGGTTGTAAAGATCATCTCCGCCTGCCAGGCGCGGATCACGCCGGCGAGGGCATGGCGGTTCTCGATGGTGTGTTCGACGAAGCGGTTTGGAAAATCAAGCAGCCAGCGGTCAACGCTCCCTGTCGCGTTTCGTGTCAAGACATCGAACGCATCGGCGGCTTCGCCTTTGCGGATCTCTGGAGACCCCAGCGGCGTGGGCTCGCCGTTGGTGACATCGAGGATCAGGACATCGTGCCCTTGATTGACGAGTTTGATGATCGTCCCGCCCATGCCGAGTTCTTGATCGTCGGGGTGTGGTCCGACAACGAGGATGCGTGCCATGTTAATATTCCTTGTGTGCCAGATGACACGAAGAGTTACTTTGGAGGGGCTAGTCCATTGCGTTTTCGACGACAACGAAGCCGTGCATGACTGGGCCGCTGCCATCGTTGGTTTCCAGCTGGCACAGGACGACCGGTGCGGGGACGCGTTGCGAGAAGAACCCGCCGGCTCGGTAGGTCTCTCCGAACTCATCCACGAAGATCTTGAGATCCATTTCAAGGGTCTGTCCAGATGCGAGCGCGTCGATCGGCGATGAGTACCGCTGGTTGAGCCAGATGGTGGAGGGCCCGAAATCGCGTGTCGTGATGTTGGTCAGGCGGAGGGTGGTTGACTGGCGGAAGACCTGGACATCGAAGACCTCGCCCTTGGGAATTGAGTCCGGATAGACGGGCCCGGCCGTCGCGTGGGTCGTCTCAGAAAAGAGCTGGCACCCGCTCAGAGCGGGCAAGCATGAGACAAGGAACAGGGCAGAGATTACGGCTGGGATTCGTTGGTTGGCTTTCACACTCCTATCGTTTGCCCCATGGGCTGTCAAAGCAACCAACCCAGCAAGAACGCGACCGGCCCGGCCTTCGCAATCGCCGAGGGGGCGCAGGATATTGATCCCAGGGCTGTCGCTACGGATTTGATCGCAAAGCATGGCCCGACCGGCATGGATCCCCGCGTTACCGCCCTGATTCCGGGGTTCGACGCCCCGTTTTACCAGGCCGGGCTCGCGGGGTACTCGGACGCCGCGATGCGGATCATCGCCCGCCGGCATGGGTGCCCGATGTGCGTCACCGAGGCGCTGCTCGATCGGACTTTACTCGCTGGTGGCAAAGGGTTTGCGAAAGCAGATTTGGGCGATATTACAGGCAATGTCCCTGGCGGAGAAGAGGATAATCCGCTGATCGGACAGATCATGGGGAGCGACCCGCCCGAGATGGCGGCGTCGGCATTGAAAATGATTGAGCAGGGGAGCCGGTCGAATAAGGAATACCGCTCGATGGTCTCCAAAGGCGTCGATGAGAGCCGATCCGATGGCTCGGATTCATTTGCCGGGATCGATATCAACCTCGCGTGTCCGGTGAAAAAAATCGCCAAGAAATCGCGCGGCGGGCACTGGCTCCGCGAGCCTGAGGGCGCCATCGCGATCCTCAAGGCCGTGCGTGATGTGCTGCCGGGGTCGATCCCGCTGAGTGTCAAGATGCGGATGGCATACGACGACACCCCGGAGATGAAGAAGAACTTTGAGTATTTGTTTGATGCCGCCTACGACCTCGGGTGCAGTTGGGTGACCGTCCACGGCCGGACCGTCGAGCAAAAATATGTCGGCCCCTCACGCTGGGACCCGCTCAAAGAACTCGTCGATCGCCACCCGGGCCGATTGATCTTCGGATCCGGCGATGTCTGGGATGTCAACCAGATCTTCCGCATGATCGGGTACACCGGATTGACGGGGGTCTCGGTCGCGCGTGGGTGCATCGGGAACCCATGGATTTTCAAACAAGCAAGAGCGATCCTAGCAGGGGAAGATCCCAAGGCGCCAACAATCACCGAGCAGCGGGCGGTGCTAGAGCAGCATTTTGAGTTGTTGCTGGCGGTCAATGCGAAAACGCGTGATCCAGAGTATCTCACCGCACGAAACATGCGGAAGTTCGGCATCCGCTTCGCGGCTCATCACCCCAACGCAGACGAGGTGAAGCAGGGGTTTATTTATGCGAAGAGCTTAGATGATTGGCGGGTTGTGTTGGAACGGTGGTATGGATAGTCTTGCAATATGTATCAAATAAATTTGATGCGCCGAGTTTGCTTACAGGGTTTGAAATCACTAATCCGCCGCGTTTTTTGTCGGGTGGTCCATACTGAAAATGTAGAGAGTTTAAATCTGTACAGTAGCGTTCTGCCAATAGTTTGTAATTAGAGTTTGAATGTTTGTTTTTCTGGTCTCTAGGTACGCAATGATTGATGCATATCGGAGTGATTAAACTGCTAGCAATGATATCAGCGATTTGTAGACCTGCATGATTGTCGCTGTGGCCAAACAGGGGGATGTCTGCTAGGTTTGGAAATGAATCTCCAGAGTTGCCGACCCGCAATGTAAAGATACTATGTGCGACAGCAATATTTGGTTTTTGATTTCGACTGTCGGCGACTACTATCCCCTTCGCCTCTTTAAGCGAAAGAAATTCTTGGAAGTTTTCGCATAAGGATTGGACTGAGGATGTATAGACGGCATTTCCTTTGAACTCAACGCCTGGAGTCTTTACACAAACTCGTGATACTAGTGTGCAGTTGTGTGATTTTAATAAATCGATTGTCTTGTCTATAAATCCAAAAGCATGTCTTCTTCTTCGATTATTTGAACGTATTGCTGACCTGATTCCATTCCCCTTGATTTCGACAGTGTGCCAATCCCATCTTCGTCCGTGTTGGCACAGTTTTGGAAAAAACTGTTTTTTGATGTCGACCCATTCATGCGAAATTTGCAGAAGACGGGCTTCGGGGATTATTATTCCAGAAATACAGAATGTCGGTTGCATCCTTTTGTCCACAAGTGAAAGTGTTCCAGGATCTCCAGATTCGTCTAAATACATAAAGTACATGAAAGCTATCGTATTCAAAAACAACTACGGCCGCATGGCGGCCGTAGGATTTGCTGCCCGGTTTCCCGGTACAACTCTGTCTATGTATTATCATTATCGTGTATACTGGCGACAAGTTCCACTAGAATTGCTCAAATATTTCAATCACGCACCTGCATAAAGGGTGTTATCGCTTCTGGTAACACAACATATTGTGGTTAGCAAGAGCTAACGGGTAATTTGTAGTGGGGGTAGCCGAGAGTAAAAAATGATGCAAAAAAAGCCAAATATTGATAGTCTTACATCTTGTGCCCCCCTTGGTGAGCTCGCAACTTGGCGGCAGGTCATTGAACGACAAAAGGCATTCGGCGAACATGCGTTCAATCAACTCAGCGATGAGCAGTTTTTCACAATCCTCGCGCCGGGGCTCAACTCGTGCGCGGTCATCGCCAATCACCTCGCGGGCAACATGCTCAGCCGGTGGACGGATTTCTTGACCACCGACGGCGAGAAAGCAAATCGGGATCGGGACACCGAGTTTGATCCGCCTGCTCAGCACACCGCTGACGAACGCGCCAAGATCATGGAGCGGTGGGAGTTGGGGTGGTCAACGCTCTTTGGGGCGATTGATTTGTTGACGGCTGAGGACTTGTCGAAGATCGTCACGATCCGCAAGGTTGAGCACCCGGTTCATGCCGCGGTTGTCCGTCAGATCGACCACTACAGCTTCCATATCGGGCAGATCAACATCGTCGCCCGCCAGCTTGTGGGGACCGATGGGTGGCAATGGTTTACGCTCGCTCCGGGCGGAACCAAGGCGTTCAACAAAGAACTCATGGGCGAGTAGTATTTGCGTCTTGGCGCTGCGAGAATATCTGGTATACTGACAGCGGAAGGAATCTGATATGTCGATGAATCTGATATTGCTGATTGTTCTGGGGATCGTTGTTCTGTTTACCATCGTGAGCGTGATCGCTATGTTCACCGAGATGGGAACCAAGAAATCGAGCGGCAAGATGAAGGGCAATACCCACAACCAATCCAAAAAACGCAAGGGCTAACGAGTCTCCCGCTAGGCGGATTTGTCGGTTTGGGTCTTCTGCGGCGTTCCGGTATCGCTCCCGCGTTTTGGCTCGTCGGGCTCGGCGGAATAGCGGATGCGGCCGTGATAGATGCTTGCGACGGTCTTGGAAATCGAATCGCAGATTGTTTTGAGCTCGCGGAAGTTCAGGTTGCATTCATCGAACTGCCCGTCCATCAATCGTTTGTTGGCAAGCGACCGCACGAGCGCATCGATGCGTGAGGGGGTCGGCTCGGTCAGCGTCCGCGTCGCGCTCTCGACGGCATCAGACAACATCACGATCGCGACCTCTTTGGTCTGTGGCTTAGGGCCCGGATAGCGGTAGTCCACCTCGTCGGGGAACTGGTCGCCGTCGTTGTCGGCGATGATCTGCTCTGGCGAGCGTTCCTCGTCTGCTTGGGCCGCGAGTTCCTTGGCACGGCGATAGAAATATTCAACTAGAGTTGTCCCGTGGTGGGCGTCGATGAAGTGGTGGAGCGACTTTGGCAGCCCGTTCTCGCGGGCCATCTCTACGCCGTCCTTGACATGGCCGACGATGACCAAGAGCGACATCGCGGGGTTGAGCTTGTCATGCTTGTTTGGTCCGCCGGATTGGTTCTCTATGAAGTAGTCTGGTTTATTCATCTTCCCGATGTCGTGGTACAAGCAACCCACATAGGTCAGCAGCGCGTCTGCACCGATTGACTCGGCCGCGCTCTCGGCGATCGAAGCGACATTGAGCGAGTGGTTGTAGGTCCCCGGCGCGCGCTGCTGGAGTTCACGGAGCAATGGCTGCTTTGGATCACGAAGCTCGATGAGCGTCATGCCCGTCGATATATCAAAGATTTTTTCGATGAACGGCAGGATAAACAACGCGATCCCGCCCGCGAGCAACCCAGAAATCCCGGCCTGTACAGAGGCGCCGACCAATGGACGCAGGATCTCGGATCCCCCGACCCCGACTGTTGGCAGCGAGATAAACTGGTCGAATACCGCGACGACTGTCAGCACGCCGGAGATCACCAGCGACATGCGGATGATTGTTCGGCGGTCGCGGATTTCTTTGAGCTGAGCGATCGCGCCCGCCGATCCGACGAGCATCAGGACGAACATTCCGGTGTGCATTTTGAGGGCGAGCCCTACGAGGATCGCGGTGATCCCGCAGACCGCCAGTGCGGTGCGCTGTTCGTACGCGATGCACACCAAGATCGCGACAAGAACCACCGGGGTAATCGAGGCGAGCCAGATGAGCCTTGGATCAAAGACACTCAGCACACACGCCGAAAAAACACACGCGGCAATCATCCCCGTCAGCCATCCTGTCCGGGCGGGACGCCGAGCGATCCGCGGGCAGTACATATAGATGTAACCGGCGAGGATAACGCCGAGCATCGCGACCATGCCATACACAGACAAGAACTTGAGCACACGCCGGGACATGTTGCCCTGCTTTGAGAACTGCTCGATCTCGGTCTTGGCGAGTTCAAAGGCGGCTTGTTCAAGCACATCCCCGCGTGCATAAATCCGCTGGCCGACAGTAATCGCCCGGCGTACCGGCTGGATCCGATCGGCCGAGGCTTCTTGGGTCGCGGCGGTTGTGGATTCGTCAAAGGCGAAGGTCGGCCGGGTTTCGAAGCTCAAACGGTTGAGAACTACAGCATCGACCGGGCCGGCGAATCCTGCGATCCGGACCATGCGTTCGATCTCGGCTTTGAACTGGTCGGTGTTGTCGATATTGATCGCGTCGTCGCGGCTGATCCGTGCGGGAGGTTGGATGCCTTCTTCAGCGGGACCGAACCGGAGCTCGATCTGTGTGTTGAGTCCTTCTTGCGTAGCGCGCTGCCAGGTCTGGCGGTCGAGCAGCGGGCGACGGCGGAGGATCTCGTCGAGCGTGTTGACCTGATCGCTCCAGAGTTTGAGGCTCGCTTCTTGAGCCGCGGTTTCGCGGAGCGTGGTAAATGATTCTTCGGAGAGCCCGAATCGGACACGGATATCTCGGTCTACTTCGTCAAGCGAGGCCACCCCGCCGAGCGTGCGTGGGAGGTTGGCCAGCGACGCGCGGATCTCTTCGAGCACCGGCAGATCCGCGTTATGGATTCTCGGCACATTGAGACGCGCGGCTTGCTGATGCATCTGTGTTTGCTGAATATCTTCGGTGTTGAACTCGACCCGCGATGTCCGGGTGTCCTGCATCACCTGCCCGACCGAGACGAGGAGCTGGCCGCGTGTCCAGTTAGTGATCGATCCGACGATGAGCACGAACCCGAGCAGGGCCACGATACCCCAGAACAGATTGGGGGATGCGATCAGATCAGCGAGCTGCTGGCGGATCGGTTTGTTTGCGATGCGAACAGTCGAACGCCTCGGCGTTGATCCGTTGCGAGGGCCGGCCTTACTGGTGGACTTGGGGCCGGTCTTTGAACTTGGTTTGGAGGGGTCTTTGGCCATGCGATCTGTATATAGGTAGGTATCGGGTGAATCGGCACTCAACTGTGGTCCGAGAACCGGGTTGTGATCAGACTAAATTGACCGGCACAAATGATAAGCCACCATACCCGCTGATGTGGGCTCTTTGTGGGATGTGATCGACGCTCAGGGTGTTGAATCGGCGGTATCGCCCATGCCGCTCAGGCAACCGGGGAGTTCCACAATCATGGTGGTCCCTTGCTGGTGGATGCTTTTGAGCCTGATGTTCCCTCCCAGGGTTCTGGCGGCGTGCTTGACGATCGCCAGCCCGAGCCCGGTGCCACGCCGCGCAGAGGACCCGTCGCGTGCTTCATCGACCTGATAAAAGCGTTCAAAGATTCTCTGCTGCTGTGAGAACGGGATCCCGATCCCCTTGTCGCGGACACCAATGCGAACACCTAATGCTCCGGCAAGCCCGTCGGGCGGCGGGCTTGCTGGATCAATCCCGAGGGTGATCGGCTCGGCGTGGATCGTAATGGTGGTGTTCTCATGGGCGAACTTGGTCGCGTTTCCGATCAGGTTCCGTAAGATCAGTTCGAGCATCGACTCATCCGAAGTGATGACTGAGCAATCGGAATCAATCCGAGTCTCGATAGTCAGCCCCCTGCGCTGGCATACAGAAAAGAACGGCAACGAGTTCTGCTCGACCAGCTCGGCCAGGTCGATACGGCTCAGAACAACGGGGACAAGAGTCGATTCGAGTTTCGAGAGATCAAGCAGGTCCTTGACTATGAGATCTAGCCGTGATGCATTGGACGAAATCATCTGGATCAGCCGCTGGATCATCGCGGGGTCATCCTTTGCTGGGCCTTCGAGGGTTTGGACAGCACCGATGATCGATGCGATCGGTGTGCGGAGCTCGTGGCTTGCGTTTGCAGCAAAGTCAGCCTTGAGCGCCTCCGATCGCGAGAGTTCTGTGATGTCAGTGAATGTGCAAACCGACCCCCGCGAACTGGCGATGGGATCGGCCGCGACATCAAAGATACGCATGTCGCTCCCGACCGGGAGTTGGAGGCGGGCGTGCCCGGACTCACCGGATCGTGCGAGCCGCTCGAGTTCATGTACGGCACTCTGCGTGATGAGTGAATCAAAGTGTTCGCCTATGAGGGGGCGCCCGGATCCGAGTATAGATTTGGCGGCAAAGTTGGCCTGGATTATCGAGCCGTCATTATTGGTTGCCAGGATGGGGACATCTGCAGAGTCGAGGATTGATCCGATCCGAGCCGCCAAGTGTTGGGCGTGCCTGATCTCGTCATGGGAATGACGATACCTGGCCCCCAATCCAACCAAGCGGCGAGAGTAAGCTCGGTGCAAAACTCCGAGCCATATCAATGCGACGAGTGAAACAGCAAGAAATATGGGCTGGAAGAAGCTGACAATGATCGAGCCGGCCAGAATGGATGCCGGGAGCGGCCACCCATCCGTGTCCCCCGTGTTTGGGGGGCTGCTGCTGGAGGTTTGTGCTGGGGTGTTGTGTGATTCCATCTACTTATATATAGCATCAACTCGGAGTGGTATCAGGTTCATCGATCCGATATCCGACCGCCCGTACCGTTGAGATCAGTACGCCTTGGTTGCCGAGTTTCTTTCTCAGAGCGGTGATGTGAACATCGACCGTCCGGGGCGTCACTGTAACAGCGGGTCCGATCGCGTGGCTGATGAGATTGGCCCTCGTCAAGACCTTGCCCTTGGATTGGACGAGCGTGGCCAGAAGCCGAAACTCTGTGATGGTGAGACGGATAGGTTCCCGGTCAATCAAGACTTGGTGCTCATTGAGATTGATCGATACCGGACCAACCGTGAGGGCTATACCAGTATCAGAGTCTATTTTTGTCCGGCGTGCAAGCGAGTTGATGCGGGCAATCAAGATGGGCATCGAGAATGGCTTTGTGATGTAATCGTCGGCGCCGGCATGAAGCCCTTCGAGTTCGTGGGATTCTTCAGCCTTCGCCGTCAGCATGATGATTGGGATCGAACTCGTTTGAGTCTGTGATCGCAGGCGTTTGGCGACCTCTATGCCAGTCAGTCCGGGCATCATGACATCGAGAACAATGACATCGGGGAGCTTTGATTGGGCAAGCTCAAGAGCGGAGATCCCCTCGCAGGCGGTCAATACCGAGTGCCCACACTCAATGAGGTTGTATTGGATCAGTTCACGCAAATCCGGCTCATCATCAACAACAAGCACCACTAGTGGCTCAGTGGGTGTCTGTGGTATGGCTTTAGATTGAGGCATGACGAGCTCCGGTGTAAAGGAATGCGTATCGCGACAACCAACTGTAGAGAAGTGTGAGCGATGTTTGAATGTGAAAATGCAGAGTTCATCGAATCTAAACAGTTCCCGTTGCGTGCAGTCTTGGGGCAAGGTGGTCGAAAAGATCGAAATTTGACACTATGTACGCTATATTTTAGGGTGAGGCTCGTGGAGAGTGTGGAAAACTCAAATGCGTGATTTGCGCGTTTATGGCTGTTTTGAGTGTTTAAAGGGGTATTGGCTGATTATTTTGTCTGTAGGCGATTAAAATTGATAGTTAGTGCCAACAAAAGGTCGAATAATGAAACTCACGAAGGTTAGTCTGGCCTATAGTCGGTCAGAGGCGGGTCGTACGGATTACGGCTCGTTCATTTGAAAAGACATTTACAATCACTGCCCAACGAGAAGGAGCACTGAAATGAAGAAGACAATTACAACCATCGCTTTGGTTACCATGAGCGGCTCGGCGCTGGCTCAATCAGGACTTGACATCGATCGTGCATACGCAGCTGAGCTGCGTGCCGACGCCAACACCCGTTCGAGCCTCCTCGGTTCATCAGGTTCGGCACTCGATGTTTCGATCTTTACCCAGTTCCGTTACACCTACGACAGCCGTGACGAAGTGGTAACCACCACTCTCGGTGACGCTGACACAACTGTTGGTTTCTCAACCCCGCGTACTCAGGTTCGTATGAGCGGTGGCGTTGAAGGTACTGACATCACAGGTCACGTTTCGTTTGACTTCGGTGGTGCTTTCGATCACGGTGCATCAGCTGGTGCAGGCGGCGACGGTGGTGCAACCCTCCGCGAAGCATACGGCACATGGGGCCTCGATGATAACTGGACATTCCTGTTCGGTCAGCTCAAGAACCCATTCAGCTGGGAATCAAATGTAGCTCCTGAGTTCTCTCAGGGTGTTGAGCGTTCACTTACCAACTCGTTCTTCGATGTTGGCTACGCTCAGGGCATCGGCCTGAACTACTCGGACGACGAGTGGAAGTTCACCGTAGTGCTCGCTGACGGCCCTGCCTCAGCAAACACTTTCTACACCTCCGGTGCAGAATCAGATTTCTCTGTCAGCGGTCGTCTTGACTGGCTCGTCTCAGGCAACTGGGACCAGTTCAGCGATTTCGCCTCATGGCAGGGCTCAAACACCGGCTTCCGCGTCGGTGCTGGTTTCCACTGGTCACAGGCTGGTGACACCAACCCATCACTCGCTCCTATCGATACCGCTACCGTTACTGCTTGGACAATCGACGCGCAGTACGAAGGCGACGGCTGGGGCGTCTTTGCTTCATACCAGAGCACCAATGTTGACAACGACCTCATCGCTGGTGGCTCCGCCGACCAGACCGACGACGGTTTGGTCCTCCAGGGTAACATGTTCTTCACAGAGCAGTTCGAAGCATTCGCTCGCTACGACATGATCATTCTTGATGATGACTTGGCAGCAATCACCCCACTCGCAGCAACCGACGACGATGCCTACTCGACATTCACCGTTGGTTTCAACTACTACCTCGTGCCAGAGTCATACGCCGCCCGTTTCTCGGTCGATGTATCCTTCGGTCTCGATGACACCTCAGGCCTCGATACCCGTGGCTTTGGTGACATGCAGACAACCGGCTTCATTGGCGGTACTGCTCCAACCACTGAGAGCGATCTCATGATCCGTGGCCAGTTCTCGCTCCTCTTCTGAGTTTGCGAATCTGACAACGATCAACATCATCTGATGTAATCACGGGAGGGACCTTCGGGTCCCTCCCGTTCTTTTTTAGAGTACCATTGAGATTCGGGCTCTTTCTGGGGGGATCAGTGGAGCCGCCAGCGGGGTAATCATTAAGAGTATTTAACCGGATGCTTTATCATTTGAGTCTCATTCTGAGCTATAACAATACATGAAGGTCAGTTGTGGTCTTCGTCGTGATACTTTTAGAAATTGGAGTCTGATGTGATCCTAAAGAACGCCACAATCGTTGCTGCACTGGCGGGTAGTTTGGTCGGAAACGCGAATGCGGGAGATGAATCCGAGCGGCTGCTCGAGCTTACGCACGCATATTCTCTAGCAGAATCCGAAAGCCTTTCATTGCTAGGATCGGCAGTTCCCGATTCACTTAAAGTGAGTATCCACACCCAGTTCAGGTACAGCATCAACAAACGCGGCGATGACAGCACCACGCTGGCGGGGCCGAAGAACGATCTCACGCTCGGATTCACAACTCGCCGGACAAAGGTCGGGATCGAGGGCAAGGTCACCGATGACATCTCGGCCAAGATCAAGTTTTCCTTTAGCCAGTCCTCCGGCGGGGCGGCCCTTGAGAGTGCAGTCCTCAAATGGAAGCTCAGCGACACGGTCACCTTCCGTGCGGGTCAGTTTAAGCCGGGGCTGATCCGAGAAGAAAATATCTCCTCATCGAAGCAGCTCGCGACCGACCGATCAGCTGCAAATGAAACAATCAATCAAGACTTCACCCAGGGTGTTGAGCTAATTATAACCGATGACGACTGGCGGCTGATCGGCAGCTTCAATGACGGATTCGGGACCGACAATACCTTCTTTTCCTCGGCGGTCGAAGCGGACTACGCAGTAACCGCACGCGGTGAACTGAAGTTCGGCGAGGCGTCATGGTCTCAGTACAAGCAGTTTACCTCGTGGCGCGGTGCCACCGGCGGGCTGCTGCTCGGGGCCGCCGCCAACTACCAGGGGATGGGCAATACCAACCCATCAACAGTTCCCCAAACGGAGATGACTACATTCACCGCAGACGCGTCGCTGCTCGGTGACGGGTGGAATCTCTTTGCTGCGGGCACCTGGCGTTCTATGAACACCGGTGCGATGACACTCACCGATGGTGCTTTCATCTTGCAGGGCGGCGTGTTCGTTTCTGATCACGACGAGTTCTTTGCACGCTGGGATCTGATCATGCCATCGGATTCAAACCCCACAGTGGTGGGTGTATCGGGTTCCAATGACTTCAACACATTCACTGTTGGTTGGAACCACTACATCATCCCCGAATCACACGCGGCCAAGTTCACCCTTGAAGTCCAGCACTACCCAGATGCAACAACGGAATCCATCGTATCGATCAGGGGGAACCTGCTCCCGGATTCAACTACAGATCAGTTCGCGGTTACGGCGCAGATCCAGTTGCTTTTCTGAGTCATCAAACATATGAATAAATAGGAAGCCCGGCCCGCATCGAAGCGGGCCGGCTTTTTACATACGGTCACATGCGTTCGACAGTTGGGATGCCCAATGTGTTGCATCCGTCCTGGAGCACGCGGAGGGCAAGCATGCTCAGGCGCAATCGGCCGTCCCGGGTAGATTCATCGACGCCGTCTTTGAGGACCGGGCACTGCTCGTAGAACTTGGCGAACAGCGAGGCGAGTTCGTAGAGGTAGCCGCACAAGCGGTGGGGCTCGTGATTGTCGCCCGTCGCTTGAATGATTGTTGGGTAGCGGAGCACCATCAGTGCCAAAGCACGCTCGGCAGGGTCGGCCATAGAGAACTCGGCGTTCTTTGCGGCATCGACATCAACGCCTTTATCCGCCGCCTTGCGGAGCATGTTCTTGACCCGGGCGATCGCGTACAACATGTACGGCCCGGTATCGCCTTCAAAGGCCAGCATCCGGTCGAAGCTGAACACATAGTCCTTGATCCGCTCGGTCGAGAGATCCGCGTACTTGACCGCCGCCATCGCGACGGCCTCGCTGATCGGTTGACGCTCAGATTCAGGCATATCCGGGTTCTTCTCGGCGACCGATGCCGAAGCACGCGCGACCGCCTCGTCGAGCAGGTCGCTCAGGTTCAGGTTCTCGCCAGACCGTGATTTGAGCGGCTTGTTGTCCTCGCCGAAGATCGTCCCGAACATGGTGTGTACGAGCACCGCGTCAGTTCCCGATGCGTTCTTGTCGTACCCGGCTTTGTGGGCCGCAGCAAAGACCTGCTTGAAATGAAGCCCCTGGCGCGAATCGACGCAGTACACAACCTCGTCGCCGCCGAGTTTGCCTACGCGTCGTTTGATCGCGGCAAGGTCGGTCGTCGCGTACAAGAACCCGCCGTCCCGCTTGCGGATGATGGTCGGTTCCTTGATGCCCTCGCAGCGGACAACCAACGCCCCGTCGTCTTCGACGGCGATCTTTCGGTCGATCAGATCCTGAACCAGCGGCCCGAGTTCATCGCGGTAGGTCGATTCGCCGGCGCTGTGTTCGTCGGTGATGTTGGTGTTGAGCCGCTGGCAGGTTGCCAGGCATGCGGTCATGGTGATGTCGTAGATCAACTGCCAGAGCCGGACGGATCGTTCATCTCCGGACTGCAATGCCACGAGCCGAGCCTTGGCTTTGTCCATTGCTGCGTCGGCGTCGGCGATGCGTTCTTCGAGTTCGATTTCCGCCTTGGCGTGCCCGCCAACTTTCATGATGATCTCAAGGGCTTTGGTTTCGGCCTTGCATTTGGCCCCGACTACTTTGTAGATCGCGTTGAGTTCAGCGAGCGATATTGTGGACAAATCAGTCCCCGCGTCTTCCATCACGGCCAGTTCTTCAACAACCATCGCGATCGGGCGACCCCAGTCCCCAACATGGCTCTGGCGCTTGACGCAGTGGCCAAGGCGTTCCTGGACTCTTGCGATCGCGTCGCCGATGACCGTTGAGCGGAGGTGGCCGACATGCATCTGTTTGGCGAGATTGACCCCGCAGACATCGACGACGATTGTCTTTGGATGAGCCGGAGGCGTGATCCCGAGTTCATCGGAATCCAATGCCCCCAGTGCCGATCCCAACGCTTCTGGGAGCAGCGACACATTGATAAACCCTGGTCCGGCGATTGACTCTTCGCTCAGCGGCTGGGCGATCCCCGAAACATCAATAGCCTCGATTATTTTGGCCGCCAGATCCCGAGGTTTCATCCCGACGCGCTTGGCGATCGGCATGGCGCAGTTGGACTGAAAGTCCCCGAACTTGGGTTGGCGCGACGGGCCGATGTGGGCCTTGACCTGGTCGTCTGGCAGATCGGGAACCACCACGCGGATCGCCGCACAAAAGCGGTCATCGAGGGTGGCGGCGGGGTCGAGCGTCGGTTGGTTTTGCGTGTTGGTACTCATCACGCAAGTGTAGGTTCTCACTTGCCTAATCGGCCCTCATCTCGCGGATCTTCGTCCATTGGGAGGGCGAGCCTCGCTGCGACCTGCTCTGGGGTCTCGATCGCCCCCTCGCTCGATGCGACCACCGCACAGACCATGCAATCGCCCGTCACATTACAGCTCGTCCGGCACATGTCCAGAATCCGGTCCACACCCAGAATTACCGCGATCCCTTCCAGTGGAATCCCGACGCTCTCAAGCACGATGACCAGCATGATCATTCCGACGCCCGGCACCCCGGCGGTACCGATCGAGGCGAGGGTTGCGGTCAGGACAATCGTGAGCTGGTCGGCGATGGTCAGATCCATCCCATACAACTGAGCGATGAAGACCGCCGCGACGCCCTGATAGAGGGCCGTCCCGTCCATGTTGATCGTTGCCCCGATGGGCAGCACAAACGCGCTGACTTCTTCTTTTATCCCAAGCCGCTGCTCGCAGCATTCCATGGTGACGGGGAGCGTGGCTGAGGAACTGGCGGAACTGAACGCGAGCAGTTGTGCTGGGCTGATGGCTTTGAAGAACCGGCCATAAGACAACCCGCCGAGGAGCTTGAACCCGATTGGGTACACGACAAACGCCATCGTCGCCAGCCCGGCGACCACGACAAGGCAGTACACCGCGAGTGATCCCAAAATATCCAACCCGAGTTCAGCGATCTGATCGACAATGAGCGCAAACACCGCGTACGGCGCGATCATCAGCACGATCTCGACGACCTTGATAATAACATCCGTCATCGCGTCAAAGAAGCTGATTACTACAACGGCCTTCTCTCGTTTGATGAGTGTTAATGCGATTCCCACCAAGAGCGATGCGAACACCACCTGCAGCATGTTCCCCTGAGCGATCGCGTTGAACGGATTCTTTGGGACGATATTGAGCACTGTGTCCCAGATGTCCGGGGCTTGGGCGGCCTCAATCTTCGCGCTTGCCTGGTCACCAAACTGGGCGACAAACCCATCACGGGTCTCCTCGCTGACAAAGTTGCCCGGCTTGATGATGTTGGCAAAGAGCAACCCGACCGAGATGGCGATGGCCGTGGTGACCAGATAGATACCGATGGTCTTGCCGCCGATCCGGCTGAGTTTCGAAAGATCGTTCAAACTCGACGCGCCGACGATCAGACTGAAGATGACAATCGGGACCGCGATGAACCGGAGCCCACGCATAAACAGATCACCGATGAAGCCGTTGAGGTTGCGGACAAAGCGGGCGCCATGAGCAACTACCGATGCGTCAGCATTCGCTTCGACGCCCGAAGCCCCGTCTACCCACGATGCTGGATCGCCGACGCCCATCGAGTTCCATGTCGAAGCGTCCCACATGGTGTTGATCGCCAGCCCCACGGCGACGCCCAGGACGAGCCCGATGAGGATTTTCCAGTGCAGTGCCAGTCCGTTCTGTGAGCCCATCGGTGTCCTTTCGATCCAGTTCCCGGCATAACCAATGCCCGGGTGATCTACTTTACCGGACCTCGACCCCGCGTGCCAGTGCCGAAATCCGGTGGCTCTGAAACGATTGGGATGGTCATGCCCCCTTGATACGCCAGAAGTGGAGATGTGACCCCCAGAACAGAGGGCAGGCTTCCAAATCCGTGGCATGTTGTAGCAGAGCGAGTCGCTCAATGACAACAATCAACGGAGAACACAACCATGAAGAATCGCAACACAATCATCGCTTTGGCAATCACCTCCGCAGCAACCATGGCTCACGCAGACATCGCAGATCCAGGCATCTACTCACCATTCGACAATGCCCAGGTCAAGGTGACCTTCATCAGCTCCAGTGCCGGCTACACCGGTGTCTTTAACTGGATCAATCCAGATTTAGAATCTGGCGGCTTAACCCTGCTGAACAATCACGAATCAGCCACCGGCGAGTCCGTATTCCTCCCCACGACCTTCCAGCAGGGCGAGCGGATCGACTTCAGCTACGAAGTCATCCGAGGCGGTCTTGACCTGTTCGAAACATCCGACGCCGCCGACTGGGCTCAGTTCAGTATCGACGCTTCGGACCCAAACAATGTCTGGATCGGCGTTGAAGACATCCGTCTCCCAGGCGGCGACAGCGATTTCAATGACGCGGTCTTCCAGGTCAGCTTCAGCCCTGCTGTTCCAACCCCCGGCTCAATCGCACTGATGGGCACCGGCATGCTGATGGTTTCCCGTCGTCGTCGCGGCTAAATTCACTGCTGATCTCAACAAATCATGTGTTCTCCAAGCGCACAGCGGGTAGCATCCCGCTGTGCGTAATTCTAATAAATCCAGCAAAGCCCGCTTTACACGCTATCTCGAGGTCCGCCGCGCCAAGAACGCCCAGCAATCTGTCCACGAGAGCGTTGATAAAGCGACCGACAAAAAGCATGCTCAGGGTGCCAAACGCTCGGCGATGGGTCTGCTCGCTGAGTTTTGGAAACTCCTGAGCGGGTTCCAGATGACGATCGTCGCCTCGCTGGTGACCCTCTCGCTGGCGGTGGTCTTCGGGCTCGCGATGCCGATGAGTATGAAGGTCGCGATCGACTACATCATCAACGACGCCCCAGGCCCCACCGGGCTCCCCGATTTCCTAGGAACACATGACGGCTCACGCGCCGACCGCGTTGGATTGATCTGGCAGCTCGGGGCGATCATGCTTGTGGTCACCGCGTTCTCGATCTCGTTTGCCATGTGGGGACGATGGCAGTGCACCCGAATCACCAAAAGGGTCCAGGTCGCGCTCCGCAAGCGGGTGTTTGATCACGCCTCGCGCCTGCCGCTGCATCGCATCCACCATCTCAAATCTGGCGGCGTCTCCTCGATCCTCCGCGAAGATGCGGGCGGGGTCGGCGATCTCGTCTTCTCCATGATCTACAACCCCTGGCGAGCAATCATTCAGTTCTTCGGCACGCTCCTCGTCCTGATCTGGATCGACTGGCGGCTCGTCATCGGTGCACTCATCCTGCTCCCGGTGATCTGGATCAGCCATCGCACCTGGATCCAGCGCATCCGCCCGATGTACCGCGACATCCGATCCCGCCGTCAAGGCATCGACGCGATGAGCGCCGAATCCTTCGCGGGCATGCGTGTTGTTCGGGCGTTCAATCGTCGTCAGGCCGAAGCCGCCCGGTTCACGACCGAGGGGCATCTCCTAGTCCGCCAAGAGCTCTACACATGGTGGTGGGCTCGGACCATCGAGATCGTCTGGCAGGTCATGATCCCCGTCGCGTCGATCGCCGTGCTGCTCTACGGCGGCACCGCCGTCATCGACGGCACGCTCACCATCGGCGACCTCATGGCGTTTTCCGCGTACATTCTCGCCCTTCTTGGCCCGCTTGAATCGCTCGTTTCGAGCGCGACCAATGTCCAGAACAACCTCGCGGCTCTCGATCGCGTGCTGGATCTACTGGCTGAGGATCAAGAGTTCGCCGATGTCATCCCGACACATTCGATCTCGCCTGAGACCGTCACCGGCCAACTCGCCATCACCGATCTGTCCTACGCCTACCCAATCCGTACCAAAAACCGCGACGATTCCAATCAAGCCATTACCCGAGGCGAGCCCGTTCTTCACGAAATCACTTTGTCAATAGAACCAGGCGAAACCATCGCCCTCGTCGGCGCATCGGGCGCGGGCAAGACCACTTTCTGCAATCTCATCGCACGGTTTGACGACCCGACCTCCGGCACCATCGCCCTCGATGGTATCGATCTCAAAGATCTACTGATCGAGCAGTACCGCGCACTGCTCGGCATTGTCGAACAAGATGTCTTCCTTTTCGATGGCTCCGTCACCGACAACATCGGATACGCCAAGCGACGCGCGACCCATGAGCAGATTGTCAATGCTGCCAAGGCCGCCAATGCGCATGGGTTTGTTGAAGACCTCGAAGAAGGCTACGACACCGTCATCGGCGAGCGGGGCATCCGTCTGTCGGGGGGCCAGAAACAACGCATCGCCATCGCCCGCGCGATCTTGGCAGATCCAAAGATCCTGATTCTTGACGAAGCGACCAGTTCGCTCGATACCGAGTCCGAACGATTGATCCAGCAGGCCCTCAACACGCTGATGAAATCGCGGACCAGTTTCGTGATCGCGCACCGCCTGAGCACCATCCGCCACGCGAGCCGGATCGTGGTGCTTGAAGACGGGACCATCCAAGAGGTCGGCACGCACGATGAGCTGCTGGCCGCCGATGGTCGGTACGCCCAGCTGCTTCGTTTGCAGTTGACTGATGATTCTGACGAGCCGCTTCACCCTGCGGGGCAACCTGTCAGCTAAGAAAGTAAGGGATAAGAGATTTGAACTCTTACTAAGGGTATCAGAAACCCTCGTGCTACCATTACACTAATCCCTCGGATTGTCGCCTCGATCGGCCAAAGAGCCCGATCTGCAGCCCGGTATCCTATCCGCTCCATCGCTGGGGGCAACCCGCAATCGTATACGACTCCTCTTGTATGACTCCTATGCTGGTGGATGCTCAAACCCCTCCAGATCGGAATCGCCGCCCTCGTCCTCGCCATCTGTTCGTCCGCTTTGGCCCAGCCGGATCTCCCAGCCTGCCCAGACGATCGCGACCCCGCCCTCTGGGGATTCATGGACCGCTACCTCCTTGAGATGTACGACAACAACCCCGGCGGCTACTACCAGATCGTCAACGATGATTCACGGCTCGGCGAGATGCAGGATGTTTCGGCCGCCGCCCAGCAGGTCTGGATCGATCAGGAAGGGGAGCTGCTCGCAGATCTCCAGGTGCTCGATCAGTCTAACTACAGCGACGCGGACCGCACAGACTTTGATCTCGTCCAGTACCGGCTCATGACCAGTATCGCCCAGAACAAGTTCAAATCATTCCAGACCCCGATTACTTCCATTTCAGGCCCTCAAATCTGGCTCCCCCAGATGGGCTCGCGGGTCCCGATGACGACCAACGCCCACCGATCCATGTATATCCAGCGGCTCAAACGAGTCGATGTGCTCATCGGCGATCACATCGACAACATGCGGGCCGGCATCCAGTCGGGACGCGTCCCGCCACGGGTGATCCTGTCATCGACGGTCGCCCAGGTTCTGGCGCAGTGTTCAGGCGAGATCCGCAACGACCCGGCCCTGTCACCTTTTTATAAGCCGTTCCGCTCGATGAATCCCGAGAACCCGCAGGCGAGTGAGGCGCTCGACATCATCAATGCCGAAATTGTCCCAGTGTTCTTGGAACTCGCGTTGTTCTTGCAGAACGAGTACATCCCGGCCTGCCGGGATTCGATCGGTGCCAGCGACGGTGTTGACGGGATCGCTGGCTACAACAGCCAACTCGCCAACCACACAACCATGCCTCGCGTGACCGCTCAAGCGGTTCATAACTTGGGGCTCGCAGAGGTCGAACGGCTCAAGGCCGAGATGATCGAGGTCATCAGGCAAACAGATTGGTTCACCGCAGGCGATCATGGAGACATCGATTGGAAGTCAGACGATGCGGTCTTCACCGCATTTATCGAGTACCTCCGCACCGATCCGAGGTTCTATCACACCGATCCCGATGCCTTGCTCGCCGAGTACCAGGCCATCAGCAAGCGGATCGATCCTGGGATGGTTGAGCTTTTCGGCCGTCTCCCACGCCTCTCCTACGGCGTCAAACGGCTCCCCCAATACCAAGAAGCCAGCGCGCCCACCGCGTACTACTACCCCGGCGACATGAAATCAGCCGTCCCGGGGTACTTCATGGCCAACTGCTCGAAGCTCGACCAAAGGCCCCGCTACGAGATGCTCGCGCTCACCATGCACGAAGCGGTCCCCGGGCACCACCATCAGTACGCTCTGGTCCGCGAGATTGAGAATCAGCACCCGATCCGTCAGACCATGAACTTTACAGCCTTTGGCGAAGGCTGGGCGTTGTATGCCGAGGCTCTCGGGCTTGAGATGGGCGATCAGGCGACCAACGGGCTTTACGCCAATCCATACGACAACTTCGGTCGGCTCAATATGGAGATGTGGCGGGCACTGCGGCTGGTCGTTGATACCGGCATCCACGCCAAGGGCTGGTCACGCCAGCAGGCGATTGATTACATGATTGCCAACAGCGCGCTCGCTCCCCACAACATCACTTCAGAGGTCGACAGGTACATCGGTTGGCCGGGTCAGGCGACGGGGTACAAGATCGGGCAGCTCAGTATCCGCGGGCTGCGGGCATATGCAGAAGCCGAGCTTGGTGATGCGTTTGATGTTCGCGCGTTCCACGACGAAGTGCTCAAGGACGGCTCGCTTCCTTTGCCGCTCCTCGAAAAACAAATCAACCGCTGGATCATTGATCAGCGGCTGACTCATACCCCGTGAGAGGGTCGTGTGTTTGAATTTTGAGTTACCCGATCGAATCGTCGGAGCCTGTGGATTTCCATTGGCTCTTTGATTCATTGCGTCCGAGCGGTTTGGCTCGTCCGAAGGAGGCGCGTTTGCGTTGGAGTTCTGTCATCGGGCGAGCGGGGGTTGAGCCTCCGACTTCCTGATCTAGATCAACTGAACCTGCATTGTTGCTCTTTGGAGACTGTTGAGGTGAGCCGATCGCTGGCCCCAATCGTTTGGTGCGGGCGTCATCGATGGAGCGATCCATCTTATTCAGAAGTGCCCGTACCTCATTGAATGCCTTGCCGTTGTTATCCATAATTCATCCTCCGTGTGGACAATGCATCGGCGGGTCGATGATGTCACTTGGCTGTGAATATGGGACAAATGCCAATACGCCGGAGGTTGTGCCGATTATGACGGTGGGGTTCTGGAATATAAAAAACAGACCTGTATAGGCGGTGCAGCACCGGGGGTTATACCTGCAGAGTGGATAAACTCATGGACCATGAATCCATCCAATAACCCTCAAGATTCGTCAAAGGCCGAGCAATCGGCACCGCAATGGCCACACCCGGCCGATGCATCTGTATCCGCGATGCCCCAGGCAATCCGTGTTCAGGCTCGCCGGGATCAGTTCTGGTCCAATGTCGTCCGCGACTCCCTGATGGCCATGGCCACCGCAGCAGCGAGCTCCAGCTCTCGCCTGAGCCCGACCCCGTCAGCGGCACAGCACTCGATACTGCCGGTCGCAGACCTGTTTGATGGTCGGATGGGGATCATCACCAGCCTCGGGCAGCGCATCCCAATCGCAGACATCTTCCCAGTCTTCGCGTGCTCAGCCGTGGGTTCTCAGAAGGACCGCGAACGCTCTGCCGATGTCCAGTGCACTGTCTTCCGGATCACCACCCCCTCAGGCGAGACCTACACCCTCCCGATTTCGCACATTATCGGAATCCACTCGCTGTCCGAGGATTTGGTTCGCCAGCTCGAAGCGGCAACTGAGGACATCCAGGATGACGATCAAGAGGGCGGGAGCGGCCTTCCGTTTGGATTCGGGGCTTATACCGCCCTGTCGAAATCCGAAGAGGATGAGCAATCAGAGATCGAGAACCAGTAATCTGCGGAATCTCGTGATTCGCTGGGAATAATCATTCCCGAACGAGCGTTCAGATATAAACTGTTCGTCCACCTATCATTCGATCCATCGAGCCGGAGATTGTTTATGTCAGTACTGATCGCCATCCCTGTCTATAACGAAGTGGGCTATGTCCGCGGGATTCTTGATCGCGTGCGTCAGTACGCCGACAACATCCTCCTGATTGACGACGGCTCGACCGACGGCACCCCGGAGATCCTCGAGGAACTCCAAGGGCCGATGGGTCTCGACATCATCCGCCACACCACCAATATGGGGTATGGCCACGCGATCAGCGAGAGCTTCAAACACGGTGCCCGCAAGGGATACGACTGGGTCATCACTATGGATTGCGACGACCAGCACGAGCCGGCGCACATCCCAACATTCATGGACGCTATTGCTCGCGACGACCTCGACATCATCTCAGGCTCCCGCTATCTCAATCTCGACGCCAAATCCGAGATCGCCCCCGCCGACCGCCGGGCCATCAACATGACCCTCGCCAACGAGATCAACGACCGCTTCGGCTACACACTCACCGACGCGTTCTGTGGCTTCAAAGCCCACCGCGTCAGCGCGATGCAACGGATCACCCTGACCGAGAGTGGCTACGCATTTCCGATGCAGCTCTGGGCGCAGTCCTCGGCTCACAACCTCCGCGTCGGCGAGGTCGAGGTCGATCTGATTTATAACGACCCCAACAGGACCTTCGGTGGCGGACTCGATGACTCCGTCCACCGCCTTGCGCATTACCGCCAGGTGCTCGCACGCGAGATCGTCAACGCCAACGCGCAGGTCAAGCTCGCTGCTGTGAAGCACCCTGCCTCAACCAATGCTGAGTCTCGATGTCGGTGTTGATGTCCCCATCAACCCCGCCTTGTCACGCACAGGAATCCGCGTGTATGGCCCCCAAAAAAACCAGCACGCACCCCCCAGAGCTCGCCGAGATCGCACTGCTCCCCGCGCCCGATGCATGGATCTCAGATATCAGGGCGCCCAGCTCTGAGCAGGCGATCCAAGCGCGGATACAACTCGGGCTCCCGACTGACCGCCCGATTATCGCATCGGGTCACCAGCCCATCCTCTTCCATCCGGGGATCGTCGCCAAGCTCATCGCGTTGGATCACTGGTCCAAAGAAACCGGAGCCGTCTCGGTTTGGATTGTGCCTGATCAAGATGTCGTGGATCCCGCATTGGTCCGATTGCCAAAGCAAGACGGCGAGTCGCTCACAGTTGAGACAGTCCGCATCGGGGGGGAATCAATAGAACATTCCCCGGCCGCTTCTCAACCTGCGATCGCAATCAATGCCGATCTCCCAGAAGAACTCGAATCCATCGGCTCATGGCTCATGGGATACGAGCACGAACCCTCGCTCGCCCGCCAGTTTGCCATTGCCACTATTGGCATGCTCTGCGAGCAACTCGATCTCCAAGAACCGACACTGGTCTTTGCATCGGATCTACTCTCGACCGACGCGGGTTCTGGGTTGTTTGATGCGATTCTTGCTGATCCAAAGGCTGCTATCGAATCCTACAACGCGAGTGTTGAGAAGTTTCCCGATGCCGGGGTTCGCGTGTTGTCGATGACAGAGAATCGGATCGAGCTCCCACTCTGGCGGCTCGACGAGAACGGACGCGTGCCGGTCTTTGTTGAACTGGATTCGGACTCCGGGTTTGATCGCAGCAATCTCATCCCACGCGGGATCATGATGACCGCGATCGTGCGGGCTTTCGCCTGCGATCTCTTTATCCATGGCACCGGCGGCTACGAATACGACCAGATTACCGAAGCATGGATCGCCAACTGGCAGGGCCTATCCCTTGCCCCCATCGCGGCCGCGACGGCGACGATGCGGCTGGAGTTTGAACTTCCAACCACCCAAGATCCTGACCGTGCGGTTTGGGCCGCCCACCACGCCCGTCATGATCCCGCGATGCTCGGCGACTTTGACGCTGCGGATCAGAAGCTGGCGTTGGTTGACGAGATCGCCGAATCCAAGATCAACGGGAACCAGAATCACACCGCCAAGCTTTTCGCTCAGCTCCAACAACTGCTCGTTGAAACCAGATCAAACCACGCCGGGGCGATTGATGGATTCGATGCCGCTTCAAGGGCCGCTCTGGAATCCCTGGAGGTCCGCGAGATCGCAAACGATCGCACCTGGGCGTTCCCGCTGTACACCGATCAGCAACTCCAATCACTCAAAGACGAGGTCATCCGAGCTCTCGGCGGTGGGGGCTGATACCCTCTGTCATGACCACCGCCCGTTACATCCTTTCTTTCTATGCAGTTCTCTGTGCTCTGGTTCTTGTCTCATGCGGGCCATCGCCGTCGGTAACACCTGTTGCCAAGAAGAGCGAGAACACCGAGCAGCTCGAGGTCCGAATGGCTGCCCTGTCTCCGGCGATCGCGGTGATGCTGCGTGATCTTGGGTTTGAGGATCGCATCGTCGCCAAGCACGACTACGACATGGTGCTGAGCGGCCAAGTCCCCGCAGCGGGGTCTGAGCTGGGATTTGATCTGGAAGTTCTTATTGAAACCAACCCGACACACCTGTTCTTTCAGAAGACCAGCGCCGAGCGTTCACCCAAGCTGTTGCAGATCGCAGATGAACGCGGCTGGATTCTCTTTGAGCGTCCCCTCAACACGCTCGACGACATCGCGGTGGCGATGGACGATTTGTACTACCTGTTCAAGGGTGCTCCCCAAGGGCAGCCGACCGAGTTTGATGTGATGCAGGATCAAGACCGCACTCCGCCCAGCGAGGGGCTGGCTCTTGCTTGGGATGATCTTGGGCCGATCGCCGATGCAGCCGGGAAGGTGCTGGTGCTTGGTTCGGTGGATCCGATCGGCGCCATGGGTCCGGGTTCGTATCACCACCAGCTCATCACGAGGCTCGGGGCAACTCCTGCTGTTGCAGAAGGATCAATGTGGATCGAGCTCGATTACGAGGATCTGATAGCACTGAATCCGGATTCGATTATTCTGATTTCGCCTCAGCAGCAGACTGAAGATGATCGCTTTGGCGAGCCGGCTGTGCCAACGCTCGATGAAATTAAAGGAGCATTCGGGCCGCTTGCCGATCTACCAATCGCCGCGTTTGAGTCTGGACGCGTCGGGGTGATCGATCACCCGCTCGGGTTGCTCCCGTCGGGGGCGCTTGGCGAGGTGGCCGATGAGATAGCGGCGATGTTTGAGTTGTGGGCAGACTGATCCGCTGAGCCTTTAAGATTCAGGTTGGACATGGACCGAGTGGCCCTTGACAAAGACTTCGCGGTCGAGTGATTTTTCGTGGGCGGTCAGGAGTTGCTGGTCGCTCATGTATTCTTCAAGATCCAGATTGATCGTCAGCACATAGGCGGCTCGGACACCCCCGAAGAGTTCATCGCGTTGGTCGCTGGTGAGGACGAGGGCGTCGATGCCTTGCTTGAAGCTCATCCAATCGCCGCGTTGTGAACCGCCGAATGGGTCATGGCTTAGCATGCCATCAGACGGGTGGTCGATCCCGAAGACCTGGCGGAGCTTGCGTGCGACGAAGCGGTTGCCGTTGAGCGCACCCATGCGGACATAGTGGAGCCCGAAGATGTGGAGTGGTTGGTTGGCGTGTGCGTTGATGTGCTCGATGAATCGTGCGGTTCCCGGTGCCGGGGTTTCGGCCATTCCTGTTTGGTAGTACTCGAGATCTTGCGCGAAGTACTGCTCAAAGAGATGCTTCGGAGTCACGAGGTAGTCAAGGTCAGCCATCAGTTGGGTGGCTTGATTGAGAGCTGAGTCCAGCGCGCGGTGCACATGGATCGCTTGGCCAAGATACGCAGCAAACTGCTCACGGGTCATGGTGCCCTTGATCATGGATTCGGGGGTTCCGCCGCGTTCAGCGATTTGATGGAGATCCCAGTTGTCGTCTTTAAGCCGGCTGGTGATCGGAGTTGTTGGAGTGGTTGAGTTCATAGGAGGCTCCGTCTGAAGTGTATAAAATAAGTAGCTGAGAACAAGTCTCAAGGGTAGTCTTGTGCATTATTGTGTGTGCGGAAATTGGAGGCTTGTTCTTAAAACGGGGGGAAATGGCCAGTGCGTAACGAGTCTAAAAAAAGGTGCCCCCCGATCGATCCGGGGTGGGGGGTGGACCATATCGGGGGGACTTTGGGGGGCAAGGTTGTGGTGAGCACGATTGAAGCGGCTCAAGTTGTCAAAGAGTTACTTAAGTATACACCAGTATTTTCGTCTGGCTATGGAAGTATAGCCCAAATCAATCAGCCGGCACTAAAGGCGGTCAGAAAAGCGGCTACATCAAAGAAATCCCAGGCCCCGTCGCCCGTGAAGTCTGCGATGGGGTCTTGGGCTGAAAACAGGGTCAGGAATGCGGCTATATCAAAGAAATCCAACTGGCCATCGCCGTTGATGTCGGCTGAGTTGCCAGAGCACCCGACCGACTCGATCCGGAGGTCATCGACCCCGGCTTCAACGATTGAGCCGGCGTTCAGATCCGAGGCAATGAACCGGACACGGATTTGATTCGTTGGATTGATGAACGACGCGATGGTGAATCGTTGCTCGGTCCAGGCCCCCGCATTGTCGGTTACGACTTCGAGCGTGCTCCATGAAGACCCGTCATCATCTGAGATCTGGACAAGCATGGAGTCTTCGTTCGGTGATGCCCCGGCGTTGTTGGAGTACCAACGCCAATAGACGAGCTCGGCATCGCTGCCGTTGCTGGTGGCGTCAAGGATTGGAGAGGTGAGGGTGGTGGCCCCGCCGTCGATGTCGTTGGCGCCCAAGGATCCGCCCGAGGCTCCGTCGGTGATCCAGCAGAGTGTGCCGGCTCCGGGGGTGTGGTCGTCTTCGGGCTGGGCACCGGTAGCTTGTGGATTGGCGCGTTCCCAGAGGCCGGTGGTCGCGGTGTCGGAACCTTGCCCAACGGTCCATCCGGTGCTGAGTTCCATGTCGTCTTCATAGGCGATGGTAATCTCTTGGCTCAGTGCGCTGAGTGGGGATGATTCGCCACCGATCGGAAAGCTCATGGAGGTGCCGCTGAGTGAATCTGCGGTGAAGTAGTACTCCACTGTCTGATCACACGGGGTTGCTGGCAGATGCCCGACGAATGTAGAGGGTTCAAACTCGACCATCGTGACCTGTGAAAATGCACCAAAGTTCCCGATCCGTGTGTGGAGCACAGCGGTAGACGAATCAATCTCACTGATCCCCGGTGCAGCAATCATAGAGATCGGTGTCGGGGTGTCGGCCTGGAGAACCAGAATCGGATTATGGGAGAGGGTCATCGCTTGGGTGGTCCGCTGAGCAAAGAGCTTGGCGGCTTCCCAGTTTTCTTGGGCCGTCGGAAGGATCACGCTTGCCGGTGGCGAAAAACCGTCAGACCCACCGCTCGATGGTCGGAGTTCGATTGTGAAACTGGGGACATTGAGGTCGTCGTAGAACCAGTCCGAGCAGGTCCCCGCAGCGGGGTAGAGCAGCCAAGATTGGATCGGGTCATAGAACTCGCCTGAGACTGACTGGATCAGCGCCGAGAGATCGCCTGATAGATTGATGAACATCGTGCGGTCGGGTTCTGGGGTGACGAGTCCGGATGCGTATCCCAGCGGCCAAAGGATAAGCTGGGAGAAGGTGTGGTAGTCAATGTGGGCGGCAAGGTCGGTTCCAAAGCCGGTCGCCAGATTACTGAGAGCGGCGGTTTCGGGTTCTGAGAATGGACCAGTGCCGTGGTAGACATCTGATGACGGGCTTGTTGATGTGCTGGCGCCGCCGAAATCTGCGGAATCCCAGTTGCGGTTGAGATCAACACCAAAGAACGAGGAGCCCGCATTGTCGCGACGGTTTTTGCGCCAGTAGCGTTCGCTCGACCATGAATACAAGTACCCGTCCGGATTCGTGACCGGGATGATGACAAAGCGGACCGAGCTTAGGAGGGCCGCGACTTCTGGGTCTGTGTCGGCGTCGTCGAGGAGCTTGGAAGCGATGTAGGTTACGGTCATGGGTGAAACCCACTCGCGGGCGTGCTGGCAGCCGTTCCAGAGGATCACCGGGCGATCGGCGGCCAGATTCCCCGGCTCATCGGGAGCGGTAATCGTGAACGAGAAGATGTCGCGGGCTTGGATCGTGTCGCCGATGTCGGCCTTGGTGATCAGGTCTGGGTTGGCCGCGATTTGAACATCCATGTAGGCGTAGATGTCTGCGAGTTGCTTGTAGCCGGTGAACCAGTTCTCGTCGTGGGTCGAGGCACCGCGTTGGAAGTTTTCAAGGGGACGGAATGCGCCGGCTCTGTTGTCGATGTCGATCTGTTCGCGCGCAACAAGGGTTGACCATTGTTGTTGGTTGTGGGTCTGGAGGTCCGCGATCTGGACAATCGGGTTGACCCCGAGCTTGGTGAGTGCGTCGAGATTGTCACGGGTGATCTGGAGGGTGACTTGCCCGAGTCCTGGTCGCTCGGTCCATGAAGACTCGGCAAGGTCGAGGGCGGCTTGGAGCTGCTCAACTGTGTTAATTCGGATCGAGACAACCATGTGGTTCTCGTAGGATGTTGGTGCAGCGTGCGTGAGGAGATCGATGCGTTCGATAGGTTTGGCTTGCTTGACTTGATTGGCATTCTGAGCCATTGCCAGGGTGGTTGCCAGGCCGAGAGCGGCAAGGAGTAGTCGGGGGGTGGGGGTGTGCATCTCTTCTCCAGAGGTGGGTGGTCGCTCTGAATCGAACTTCAAGAACGAGAACAGGTTGCGTGTGTATCGGCAAAGGGCAGAACAGCGATTCGATACGATTGACGATCAGCGAGAACTGATCCGGCGATCGAGCGGGTGGGTGGACAGAAGGTCCGAGAACTGTATGGATCAAGAGCCACGATTGGGTTGATCGGTGTTCCGCTCAGGCAAGAAACTCTACGCATGGTGGGGAAATTGGTTGCGATTTGGGACGAGATGATGATCAATGGTTGCGTTCTTGGCTTGAACATGTCACAATCCAATAGGGAGACGAGCCGGCGGAATGTTGAGTGCATTTTGCCGGGTCGGATCGCGGAGTTGTTATGGGCATACAGGAAATGAGCCAATCCAGCGGGGGGCAAGAGCACCGGGCATCGACCCATGATGTGCTCACAGACCTGCGGGCGCTCGAATACATGCTTGATCATGACATGTTCGAGACCGGGATCACCCGGATCGGCGCTGAGCAAGAGCTCGCGTTTGTGGACGAGGCGATGCATCCGGCTCCGCTTGGGCCTCAGGTCTTGGCGTTGATCAATGAAGAGCGAGCGACGACCGAGATCGGGCAGTTCAACATGGAGTTCAACTGCGATCCGAAGGTGTTCGGCGGGCCGGTGCTCACCGATCTCCACGAAGAGCTCGATGAACTGATGGCGATTGCTCAGGACGCTTCGATGAAACTCGGCGCGATGCCTATTCTGATCGGGATAGTCCCGACGCTCCAGCAAGAGCATCTGTCGAGAGAATATATTACGCCAAAGCAGCGGTACTACGCCCTCGATGAGCGGGTCACCAAAGCCCGAGGCGGTCGCTACGACATCCGGATCAAAGGGATCGACGAGATTAATTTTTCGCACGATTCGGTGATGCTCGAAGCGCTCAATACTTCGTATCAACTGCATTATCAGGTTGATCCGGAAGATTTCGCCATCGCGTATAATGTAGCACAGGCGGTGACGGGTCCGGTGCTCGCGACAGCCGCCAATTCCGCGGTGCTCTTCGGCAAGCGGCTCTGGCACGAGACGCGCATTGCTATCTTTGAACAGACCGTCGATACCTCTGGCCAGGACATCCCGACCCAGCGGGACATTATTAAACGAGTCCGTTTCGGTGAGGGATGGGTCAAAGAATCCGTTGTTGAACTGTTTAAATCAGACATCGCCCGCTTCCGGAATATGTTCAAGGCTGATGTCGCTGAGGATTCGCTGGAGATGGCGATGGGCGGGGAGATCCCCAAGCTCTCGGCATTGCAGACTTATAACGGGACACTGTACCGCTGGAATCGCCCGTGCTACGGGATTACTAGTGGCAAGCCCCATCTGCGGATCGAGAACCGGGTGCTTCCTGCGGGGCCAACGATTGCTGATGAGGTGGCCAACTCGGCATTCTGGTTCGGGCTGATGAAGCGGATGCCAAAGGTGTATCCGGATCTGACGGATCGGCTCTCGTTTGCTGATGCGAAAGCAAATTTTGTTGCCTCGGCGCGGTCGGGGCTGGATTTCAAGATGCGTTGGCTCGACGAGAAGGTGATCCCGGTGCGGGACCTGATCTTGGGCGAACTCGTCCCGATGGCGATCGATGGATTGAAAGACGCCGGGGTTGATGGGGGTGATATTGACAAGTACATGAACATCATCTCAGAGCGGACCGAGACGGGACGAAACGGGGCGCGGTGGATGATTTCATCGGTCGAGCACATTCATGACCACGGGACGCGATCGGAGCGGCTCTCGACATTGACAGCCGGGACGATCACGCGGCAACAGGAGGGGAAGCCGGTTCATGAATGGGATGTCGCCGAGATCCGCGAGAGCGGGGAGTGGAGGCATCACTACTCGACGGTCGGGCAGTACATGCAGACCGAGCTCTTTACGGTCCGGCGGGATGAGCTGATTGATCTGGCGGCATCGATCATGGACTGGGAAAAAATCCGGCATATCCCTGTTGAGGACAAGGAACACAGATTGGTTGGATTGGTGAGCTACCGGGCACTTCTGAGGCTGGTGGCGGATCCGATTAAACGCAAGAGTGATTCAATTGCGGTCGAGGATCTCATGGAGAAGGATCCGATCTGGGCGAGCCCCTCGATGCCGACGCTTGAGGCGATCCAGCTGATGAAGAAACACGGGGCATCGTGTCTGCCTGTGGTTCAGGAGGACGGGAAGCTGGTTGGGATTGTGACCGAGCACGATTACATGCGGATCGCGGGCAAGTTGCTCGAAGATCAGCTCCGGGGCGGCAATGATACTGAATGATGGGCGTGAATATGCCGATATCAGTATGTGCGGATGGGGCCGTTGCGGAGCGTGTTGTGCCGATGACTGAAGCCAAACCCGAGATCGAAACGGATCGTGTGCAAGAAGTGCCAATCCACTATCTTGAGCGGGAGCTCGGGCGGGCTGGGAATGGTGCTTTTGGGGCCACGCTTGTCGTGCTTGGCGGCGTTCATGGCAACGAGCGTGCTGGGCTGATCGCGGGGCAGAGGGTGCTGGATCGGTTGGCTCAAACGGGTGGTGCTTCGATGACAGGCCGGCTAGTTGTTCTTGCGGGGAACATGGCGGCGCTCAATCATGAAGATCCGGACATGCGGTATGTGGATCATGACCTGAACCGGATGTGCCAGCGTGAAAAATTTAACGAGCCGGCATCGACCAGTGTAGAGCACGGGCAGATGTTTGAACTCTTCGCGGCTCTCGAAGGGATTCTTGAATCATGCAATGAAGCCGGTCAGGAAATGATCGTGCTGGATCTGCACACGACCAGCGCGGTCTCGCGGCCGGTGGTTGCATTTGAAGATTCACTCCCGGCACGCGTTCACGCGATGGCGATGCCCTGCCCGAAGTACCTGGGGATCGAAGAAGAGGCCGACGGGCTCGTGATTGATGCGGTGACCAACCGGCTCGGGTGCGTGTCGTATTTGATCGAGGGCGGGCAGCACGATGACCCGGCTTCGGTTGATGTGCTCGAGGCTGGGATCTGGATTGCCCTTGACACTGCGGGGATTGTTGGGCTGGATACAAATGACGCCGATCCGCTTGGGTACATGAAACAAGCATCAAGAGATCGCGGGCATGTGGTGTACGATGTGCGGCACCGCGAGCCGATTGTTGACACAGATTTTTTGATCTGCAACGGCATTGAGACGGGCACAGAAGTGCATCCGCACAGAGCCGTGCTGGCGATGCAGGGCGGGGAGAAAGTGTACTCGCCGATTTACGGTCTGGTGTTTTTGCCCAATATGCAGACGCACAAACGCATCGGCGATGATGGGTTCTTTATCGTGCGAACGATTAGTGCCGGTTGGGTGAACCTGTCGGCGCGGTTGCGCGAGCAGGGCTGGGTGCATCAGCTCATTGGGTTGATGCCCGGAGTGTATCAGGGCGAACATTCGACACTCTTGGTTGATGGTGATCTGGCGTGCGTGCTCCGCAGGCAGGTGTTTCATTTGTTTGGCTACCGGCTTGTACGCCACGATGGTCGCGAGGGCGGGGTCGGGTTTGCCCGCGTGACCAATGGCGTCAAAGCGTTCTTTAGAGCGTTGTTCCGTGGCCCAATCCGGGGCGAGGACGGCAAGGGGCCTGATGCTGGGGATCACCGGTTCTGGATCGTCCAACGCCGCCGGCTTGACCGCACGCTTGATCACTGAGCCAGCCGTATAGTTCTGGCATGATTCAAACCAAAGTCTTCCGGTTCGTTGTCTTGTCGCTGTGTGTAGTTGGTCTTGTCGGTGGGTGTGCAAACGCCCCGGTGCGCGATTCAGATGTCTTCTTTGATTCCTTTGCACGCGGAGCCGTCGCAGCGGATCACGCGGTGGCCTCGTCGGCGGGGGCGCAGATGCTCGCCCGCGGCGGCAACGCGGTTGATGCAGCGGTCGCGGCTTCATTTACGCTCTCAGTCGTTCGGCCGTATTCATGCGGGATCGGCGGGGGCGGGTTTATGGTGATCCATCTGCCTGATGATCCGACGCATGGGCAAGTGCATACCGCGATCAACTACCGCGAGACCTCGCCGTATGACAAGTCGGTGTATGCGTCGGGGTTGTCGATGACCAACGGGCGGATGTCGGTTGCAGTTCCAGGGACTGTGGCGGGGTTGCTTTACACGCTTGAGAAGTACGGGACGCTCGACCGGGAAACAGTGCTCGCTCCGGCGATCGCGGCGGCGGTTGATGGGTTTGTGGTTGACGAACACTACATGTTGGCGGTTGGTGGGCTGATTAATAAGTACAAAATGAATCCGGGGCTGCAGAGTTCGCACATGTCGCAGCCGTGGGAGAAGTTCGCTTTGTGGGGGCGGGTGAAGTTGGGTGACCGGATCAAGAATCCTGAGCAGGCGAGGGCTCTTGAGCTGATCGCCCGCGACGGGCTCGATGCGTGGACCGGGGAGATCGGGCGTGCGGTGGTCAAGGCGCTGGAATACAAGGGTAGGACGATGACGATTGAAGACATCGCGTCATACGAGGTTCTGGAGATGGAACTGATCGAGACGACGGTCGCCGGGAAGCGATTGATCGGGATGCCACCGCCGTCGAGCGGCGGGGTGACGATGTTTGAGACGCTGGCGATCATGGAGGCCAAGGGGTACGATTTCGATGACGCGTCGGTCAAGAACGATCGGGTGCATCTGGTGATCGAATCGCTCAAGCACGCGTTTGCGGATCGGTCGCGGTATCTGGCTGACCCGGCGTTTGCGCCGGTGCCGGTGGATGCGATGCTTGATCCGAAGAACATCGATCGCATGGCGGGGTTGATTGATGACCATGGGCATGAACCAGAATACTACGGCACGCACGATGCGCTTGTAGACGACGACGGGACCAGCCACCTAAGCGTGATCGACCAGTGGGGCGGGGGAGTTGCACTGACCGAGACGATCAACTTTGAGTTTGGTTCAAAGGTCGGGGTCGAAGAGTTCGGGTTTATTCTCAACAACGAGATGGACGATTTTACGAATCCAAACGCCCAGCCCAATGGGTTTGGTTTGGTGCAGTCGGGCCGGAATATGCCTGAGGTTGGCAAGCGGCCATTGTCGAGCATGTCGCCGACGATTATGCTTGATCAAGACGGGAATATTCTGGCGATCGCGGGGGCGTCTGGTGGGCCTCGGATCATCACGGGGACGATGCAGGTGCTGCTCAATGTCATGGCGGGGATGGACGCGGGCCAGGCGGTCGCGGCCCCTCGGCTGCACCACCAGTGGATGCCCAACGAGGTGCTGTTTGAGGAGGGGTACAGCGTATATATACTCAATGTCTTTGGGAACCCGCTTCGTGGATACGAGCAGAAACTCGGCCGGCGGGACGCGACGGTGGGCAATGTGCAGGTGATTATGCGTAGTAAAGACGGCTGGGAAGCCGCGAGCGATCCTCGCAAGGGCGGGCGGCCCAGCGGCATAGACTAAGGGCCATGGAATCTGGTCAGAACAACGACGGATCGGTATCAAAGGCCCCGCTGCGTGCGGCGGTGACCATCGGCGCGCACTTTGTCGTCGATGTGTTCTCGTTCATCGGGGTGGCGCTCTTGCCGATGCTCGCGGTGATGCTCGATATCCGCCCTGAACAGAAGGCACTCCTGCTTGCGTTGGGGTCGGTGTGCTCCGGGGTTGTCCAGCCGATCGTCGCGTGGGCGAGTGATCGGTTTGATTCGCGGGCGTTCGGGACAGTCGGATTTGTCGTTGCTGTGTTGTGTATTGGAAACCTGGGGATGGCGCGGGACTTTACTGAACTGGCTATTTTGTACAGCATCGGCGCGATGGGGATCGGGGCGTTCCATCCGCCCGCAGCGGCAACAGTGGGGCGGATGGGGCAACTCAGCGGGCGCCGATCGATGTATGTCGCGGTGTTCTTCCTCGCGGGGATGATCGGCGGCGTCGTGGGCAATGTGTTCACGCCTCAGTTTGTTGAATGGATGACACCCGATGCGGTGGCGATCGAGAACGGTGCCAATGCCAAGGACGGGCTCCTTGCGATCCGCTGGTTCATCCCGATCGGACTCATCGCGGCGTTGGTTCTGGCGATGGCGATCCACAAGTCCGGGCACCGCCATCACGCGGCCCATGAACATCAGGACGGATGGGACAAGCGGGAACGCTTCTGGCGGTGGTTCGCGGTCTGGGTGTTGTATGCGAGCAATGTGCTGCGGTTTACAACCAACATGGCGCTGATGTATCTGTTTACCGAGTGGGCTTCGCAGTATGTGCTGGCTCGAAATGGAACCGAGTCGATGACCGACCAGCTCGGGATCGAGGCGTCGCAGGTCAACGGGACGCTGCAAGCGTCGATGCAGGTCGGGATGGGCGGGGCGGGGCTCACGCTCGGGTTTATTCTGGCGGCTCGGTTTGAGAAGGCCGTGTTTGTGATTCTGCCGATGTTTGGAGCGGTGTGCATCGCGATGATCCCGAGATTGACGGCGATGGATCCCGAGATCGGACGATGGATGGTGATGGGGGCGTCGGTGTTGTCTGGGGTCGGGTTCGGGGCGGCGATCCCTGTGAGTATGTCGCTTTCACAGCGGTTATTGCCGCACCGGACGAGTTTGGTGTCGGGGCTGATGCTCGGCGGGGCGTGGTCGTTGTCGTTTTTGGGGCCGCTGGGTGCTGAGGTGGTGCAGAACGGGCTGGGTTCCAAGTCACATGTGCCGGGGTTTGTGATGTGGATCGTGGAACGGCTGCCTGATTCCATGCAATCTGGATTGATTGATGGGATGGGGATCGACGCGGCGTTCATGGGGACCGCGGTTGTGCTTGCGATTGCGGGATTTGTCACAATTTTATTGCCGCATAAGCTGATTGTCCGTAGCGCGGACTGAATCGCGATTCTGAGTGACAGGACAAGATCGGTGTGACACGGCTGTGACGGCCGCGTGACACGCGTGTGACATTGCAAGTATGCGGGGCGGGTGTGACATTCGTGTGACGACCTGACGGGCAATAGGTTGGTATCTCTATTCGTACAGCATGTACACAAGGAGACCACATATGAACCTGATGAATCGAAGCGTTTTGGGAATGGGAATGAGTCTGAGCGGATTGGGATTCGTCCCGGTTGGTTTGGCGGCGGCCATCGTGATCGGAGCGGGAAGTTCTATAGCTTGCAGCCAGCCGATCGGATCGGATCAGATTCGGGTGCTTGTGCCTCAGCGGTCGATCGCAGTGCCGGGGGTTGGTGTGGTTACCGCGGTTCAATCTGTGCACGCCGAAGTTCGGATCGTGGGGAGTGTCGCGACGACCACTTTGACTATGGTGGTGCATAACCCGACCAATCGCCGTGCCCAGGCGCGGGTGGTGGTCCCGGTGCCGGACGGCGCTGCGATCAATACATTCGGAATAGATGGGATCGGTGATGAGCCGACCGCAGAGCTGCTCCCGCGTGCTGAGGCGACACGAAGATACCACGAGATCGTGCGTCAGATGGTTGATCCGGGATTACTTGAGTTTGTGGGCAACGCGATGATCCAGTCGAGCGTGTTCCCGGTTGAGCCGGGGTCTGAGCGGACGGTGACGATTGCCTATGAACAAGTCCTCGAGGCGCATAGGGGGACGGTGGAGTATGTGCTCCCGCGTTCAGCGGGTGTGGCTGATTCGTCGATCGAGTGGGAGCTTGAGATCGCGGTCGAGTCGTCCGGTGATAATCTCGGGGCGGTGTTCTCGCCTTCGCATCCGATCGTCAGCACGCCCGAGGGTGGTTCTCGGCTGCGCGTGGATGTGCCGATGCTTGATGAGCCTGGGGCGTTTGTGTTGTACGCATCAACCGGCGATTTGACTGGTGAGCCAACGGTGCTGATGTACCCAACCGGTGAGAGCAGCGGGTACTTTATGTTTGTGGCTGACGCGCCGGATCCGGTCGATTCCGACCAGAGCCCGATGCTCCGCGAGGTGACCATCGTGATCGACCGGTCCGGATCAATGGGCGGGGAAAAAATCGAACAGGCGAAGGAATCCGCAAAGCAAATCGTCTATGGCATGGCGATCGGCGAGCGGATCAGCATCGTGGATTACAGCGGTGATGTTCGTTCCTTTGCAGATGGTTCTGTTGTGATTACCAAGGATTCTCGCAAGGATCTGATTCAGTACATAGAACGCATTCAATCAGGAGGAGGGACGCATCTCCTCGATGCGCTTGTTGTTGCGTTGCGGCAGCCGAGCGTTGAGGGGGTGCTGCCGTTGGTCTTGTTTATGACCGATGGATTGGCATCGAATGGTGAAGTGCAGATCCGCGACGCCGCGATCAAGAACAATACGGCGAACCGTCGTGTCTTCACCTTCGGTCTGGGGTTTGATGTCAACGCTCCATTGCTCGATGCCATCGCGCAAGGAACCAAGGGCGAGTCCACCTTTGTGCTGCCCGGTGAGGATGTCGAGATCAAGGTTGGGCGGGTGTTCGACAAGCTCAACGGCCCGGTCATGACCGGGGTTGAGTTTACGGGCGGCGTAGGCGGGTTCTGCGGCACGGGGATGACCCAAGAAACAAGAGATTTAATCCGCAGATCCAAGGTGTTCAGCGTCGAGGACGACGGGTTGGGTGATTTGTATAATGGCTCGCGTGTCGTAGTACTTGGGAAATACGAGAACCTTAGCGGTATGCCCCTGTGGCTCCGGTTGTCGGGTGATCGGGACGGTCAGATCGCGACGCTCGGGAGTCATGTTTCGAATGACGAGGCCTCCACCAAGTACAGCTTTATCCCGCGGTTGTGGGCCCAGCAGCGGATCGATTCGTTGATCAGTCAGATCCGGGTTTCCACAGCTGATGGGTCGGAGCCCGATACGGAACTCGTTGATGAGATTACCAGTTTGTCATTGGAGCACGGGATCATGACCGAGTACACCGCGTTCCTGGCGACCGAGGACATGGCGTTTGAATCACTGGTGGAACAGGATGAGAATGGTGTGAGCCTCATGGATGGGAGGGCGTTCTTGGAATCCGAAGAGAAATCAAAGGCACGCTCTGGTAGTAGGGGCATATCTCAGTCCTTGAATCGCAAGGATCAACGAGTGACATCCTTGCAATCGCGGGTTGCTTCCGATGCGGTTGTTCAATCAAGTGGCATGATCAAGAGCAACCGGTATTACGATGCCGATATGAACCATGTCACGATCTCGACGGTCCAGCGTGGTACGGGCTCGACGCTTTACCGCAAGGCCGGGCGTTGGGTGGATGTCTCGGTCACGGCCGAGGTTGAGCAGGCGATCGATGACACCGTCGAGTTTGCGACCGATGCGTACTGGTCGCTCGTTGATGATCTGGCTGATCAGGGGCGTCAGTGGATGATCGCCAATCGTGGCGAGATCGAGCTGATGAACCATGGCAAGCGGATCTTGGTGAAGAATCCAAAGTAAAGATGCGATGTTTGACCCAGAACCCCCCGGCATCCGATAGCTCGGGTGCCGGGGTTTGTATACTCAACCAAGGCCGCGGCTATAGCCATGCGGCACACTAGGAGAAACCCATGAACACGATCAAGGCACTGACCATCGCGGCAACTCTTCTTGGCATGAGCGGATTGGCCCTCGCCGATGACACCGCGCTGACGATTTATTCGACCGCCGCTCCCGGGGCGATCCCCGCCGAGTGGTACCGCCCGGTGCCCGGGCAATCGCAGGGGTACGGGTACAACCGGTACAACCAGATCCCCGGCTACGCCGTGATCCGTCAGGACCGGACGCTGGAAATCGACAAGGGGCTCAGTGAGCTCAAGTTCACCGATGTGGCGGCGCTGCTCGATCCGACGACCGTCCGGTTCTCGTCGCTGACCGACCCAGATGGGACCAGCGTGCTCGAACAGAGCTACCGGTTTGATTTGCTGTCGATGGGGCGGATGCTCGAGCGGTATATTGATCAGACAATTATTCATAACGGTCAGGAAGTGACGCTCATGTCGACGGCCGCGGGTGGGATGCTGCTGCAGCTCGATGACGGGCGTGTTCAGTTCCAGCAGGGATATAGCGGCGTGGTGTTCCCGTCGCTTGATGAATCGCTGGTCACCAAGCCGACGCTCATGTGGCAGGTCGATGCAAATAAAGGCGGCGAACACGAGACGCGGGTTTCGTATCAGACTACTGGTATTACCTGGTGGGCAGACTACAACCTAGTTTATACCGAGGGCAAGGATGCGAATCATGGGACGATTGATATTGGCGCGTGGGTTTCGATCCTGAATCAATCCGGCGGCTCTTACGAAGATGCGAAGCTCAAGCTGGTCGCGGGTGATGTGCATCGCGCGCAGCCGCAGAATCAGTACGCACGGTTCGAGGGTATGTCGAGAATGGACACCGCAGGGAAGTCCGCTGGGTTTGTTGAAAAATCATTCTTCGAATACCACCTCTACACACTCGGTCGCCCGACCACGATCCCGGATCGTTCGACCAAGCAGATCGAACTCTTCGAGGCCGTCAACGGGGTACCGACCGAAAAAATCATGATGTACGACGGCACCGCCCAGGCGCGGTGGAACGGCAACGCTGCGATGATGGATCAGAACTGGGGCGTACAGTCCAACTCGAAGGTCGCGGTGTTCCTGCGATTCGACAACACCGAGGAGAACGGGATGGGGATCCCGCTGCCATCGGGGCGCATGCGGGTCAATCAGCTCGACGAGGCGGACGGGGCGTATGAGTTTATTGGTGAGGAGGTTATTGATCACACGCCTCAGGGTGAAACGATCATGATCAAACTCGGCAACGCGTTTGATGTGGTTGGCGAGCGTCGCCAGGTGAGCTTTGAGCGTGGCAAGCGATGGATCACCGAGACGATCGAGGTCAAGCTGCGGAATCGCAAGGATGTGCCTGTCGATGTCGTCGTGCAGGAACGGCTCTACCGCTGGTCCAACGCGGACATTCAGAAGATCTCGCACGACTATGAGATGCTTGATGCAAGAACTATGCATGTCCCGGTCACACTTGAGCCCGACGAAGAAGGTATTGTTACTTATACGGTTCACTATTCGTGGTAAGGTAGAGACGAAAGGATTCTGATTTGTCATTAGGTGTATTGGTTGTAGTGGAGGACGACGATTCGATCAGGCGGGGCCTGGTCGATGCGTTGTCGTATACGGGGTACACGGTCCACGAGGCGAGCGATGGCGAGCAAGGCTTGGCGATGTGCCTGAGCATCGAAGCGGATCTTGTGCTGCTCGATATCATGATGCCCAAGATGGATGGGCTCGAGGTGCTGCGCGAGCTCCGCAAGCCCAAGCCCGATGTGCCTGTGATTTTCTTGACTGCTCGGGGCGAAGAGAGCGACCGGATCGGTGGGCTCAAGCTGGGGGCGGATGATTACATTGTCAAACCCTTCTCGCTCGATGAACTGATCGCGCGGATCGAGGCGGTGTTCCGGCGGATGCCTGCGCGTCCGTCGCAGCGGAAGAAGATGGCGATCGCGGGGAGGCAGATCGATTTTGAACGCCGCGAGGTGGTACTTGTAGATGGTTCGCGCCGGACGATGACCGAGCGTGAGGCGGAGGTCATCGGGTTCCTGGCGGCCAATCCGGGTCGGGCGGTGTCGCGTGACGAACTGCTGCAGAAGGTCTGGGGGCTTGACCCGCGCGGGACACACACGCGGACGGTCGACATGGCGATCGCAAGGATCCGTGAGACGCTCGATGATGATCCGACCAATCCAGAAGTGGTCCGGACGGTTCGGGGCAAGGGCTATATGCTTGCGGCTCCCGACAACAGCGGTGGTGAAAGTTCATGACCAAAGGCCGGAGCAAACTCTGGTGGGCGTTCTGGGGCGGGGTGTTATTAATCGTCGCCGCGCTGAGCTGGGCGAGCATTACGGTGTACACGCTCGAGGCCCGCAGCGCCGTTTCTCGGGCTATGAACCAACGCCAAGAACTCATCCGGCTCGCGCTCTGGCGCATGGATTCTCGGCTCGCGCCCATGATCGCCCTTGAGGCGGCACGCCCAATCGAGGATTATGAAATGGTGCTGGATTCGGTTCCGTTGTCGGCAATGGGTGACCGCATGAGGGTTTCCTCCGAGCAAACCAAGAAGGTGCTCGTGGGGAGAGATTATGCACGCGGATTCTTTGAGATCGACGAGCTCGGTTCGACCAAGGGCTCGGGGAGCGAGGCCGACGCGATCGCGATGCTGACCAATACGCAGCAGCAGGTGCTCGATGGGGGCTTGATTGCGAAGGAGAGCGAGAGCGAGCCGGTGATGGCTGTGCGGGATTATGAGGGTGGGATTACGAACTCGAATGCGTTGGCCCTTCAGAGTTCAGTTACTATTCCTACCAGTTCCGAGGCGGACTTTGAAGCGAGGCAGCAGATCGCCAACATCGCTCAAAACAGCCAGTCGCTATCTGCGAGCCCGGCTCTGGAAGAGATTGTTGATGCGACACCTGTTTCTACTGGATTTGTCTCCGGTGATGCTGTTGGTGCTTCACGGACCTCGATCGTTGATGATCGCAAAGCGGATAGTAAAGAGAAACTTGAAAGTGCGGATATTGATCAGAAAGTAAATCAGAAAGAAATGGATGACTCGGGGCGTTTCGATAACTCGGGCAGTTTCGATGACGAAAACTGGGCAAAGAATCGTGAAGCAAAAGAGATCCAGGATGTGGTCGGCGCGATCGAGCCACGCTGGGTGCTGCGTGATGATGGCACCCATGAGCTTGTGCTGACACGAACGATCCAGCGCGATGGGCACGAAGTCGTTCAGGGGGTCTGGCTCGACTGGGCAAGCATGTCGGGCGAGCTCCTCGGATCGATCGGCGATCTTCTCCCGACCTCAACGCTCGTCCCGATCACCAGCGATCATCCTGTGCAGACCAAAGGCAAGCGGGGGCGGCAACTCCCGTCGTACCGGCTCGCCACTGTGCCCGTGTCGTTTATCCCGGGCGGTGCGGTCGATGTCGCAGGTGATAGGCTGACTCCCGCGATGATGGCGATGCTGGTGACATGGGTCGCGGTGATCCTCGCGATGATCGCTGTTGGCATCGTGCTGCGGACGGTGCTGACTATGTCTGCAAGGCGGGCGCACTTTGTCGGGGCGGTCACGCACGAGCTGCGGACCCCGCTGACAACCTTTCGTTTGTACTCACAGATGCTCGCCGACGGGATGGTGACCGATGAAGCGGTCCGCAAAGATTATCTTAATACTCTTAAACGAGAATCCGATCGGCTCACCGGGATCGTGGAGAATGTGCTCGAATACGCGCGGATCTCCCGCCAGCGCTACGGCAAGGACAAGCCCAAGGGCGAGCAACGGCTCTCAGTCGGCGAGCTTATCGCACGCATCGTCCCCCCGATGTCGCGGCTGGGCGAGCAGTCCGGGATGGACCTCATGGTGTCCGATGAAACGGGCGACCACGCCCAGCGGACGGTGACTCTCGATCCACATGCGATTGAACGGATCGTGATGAACCTGATGGACAACGCGTGCAAGTATGCCGGGGCCGATTCGGAATCGGATCAGGAATCGGATTTTCGTGTGCATCTCGACGCATCGGTCGCGGGGGATTCGCTGCTGCTTGTTGTAGCGGATCATGGCCCGGGCGTTGCCAGCCGAGACCGGCGGAAGATCTTTGGCGAGTTTGTGCGTGGTTCTTCATCGGCACTGCGTGACCGTTCAGGGCTGGGACTGGGGCTCGCGCTCTCGCGTGGATTGGCTGTGGAGATGGGCGGCGATCTTTCATTGATCCGCAAGCGTGGCCACGGTGCGGAGTTCGAGCTCCGGATCCCGCTCGATGACGAAGTTCTCAGTTAACGCCAAAGCACGCGAGCGATTCGTCGCGGGTCAGCCGTTGGTTGAGGCCGATGGCTTCTGAATCGGGCATGCCGTTGCGTCGTCTGTGGACAGCCGCTTGGATTGAGTCTTGGTGATCAGCACGGACGATGGGTACATCGGATCCGAAGATAAGGGTTTTACCGGGGATGCATCCTGACTCGATCAATGAACGGAGCGGGAGCACCCGATCGAGCCGGTCGCCCAGTCCCGTGTTGAGTGCCTCGATGTCCGGCAGCAGATGGCACGGCTGAACCGATACGATCACGCCAAGCTCAACAAAGCGGGCGATGTCGCCTGGATGGATCAGCTCGGCGTGCTCGATGCGTGCGTTCATGTTCGTGCACTGTGTCCGTTCAATTGAGTCCAGCACCGCCCGGACGGCGGCGTCGCCGATCGCATGGGCCGCAACTGGGAGATCGTGGGCCTTGCTCTTGAGCATCGCGTCGTCGATTTCTTGAGCGGTCATCATTGGAGTGCCGGTCGTGTGTGTGTCGGTGTACGGCTCGAGCATCCACGCGGTACGCGAGTTGAGCGAACCATCGGTGAAGATCTTGGTTCCCGCGAGTACGAGCTTGTCAGATTCCCACTGGTCGCGTGTCGAAATGGTCGCATCGAGATCTTTGGTGAGCGGGAAGAGTTGGAATCGTTGAGTGATCTCGCCTGCAGTTTGGAGATCATGCAGCACCTGCCCGAGCCAGGGCTGGGATTTGAGATCATGGACCTCCGTGAACCCGAGCTTGCTCAGGTGCAGGCATGCGCTCAGGACATGCGATCGGCGCTGCGTTGCATCGGGCTCGGGGACGGACGACCACAGCTTGAGCGCGGCGTGTTCAAAGAGCACGCCGGTCGGGGTGCCATCGTTGTCGAGTTCGATGATGCCGCGGTCGATGGTGGTGTCCCCGGAGATCCCCGCGTGTGCGAGTGCGGATGATGATGCTCCCATCGAGTGGTAGTCGAAACACCACGCGCACGCAGGACGGTTGTCGCTGGCATGATCGAGTTCCTGCCGTGATGGCCATCTGGGGTCCGCCCAACCCTCGGGGCGTACACTGTGGGCGAGTACCCAATCGCTTGGTTTGAGTCTTTGGCAGAATGCCTCGATTGAATCGAGCATCGCCTCCCGGCTCTGGCATCCGGAGCAGTCCAGCATCGTCAGCGAACGCCCGAGTTGGAACAGATGTGCATGCGCTTCACGCATTACAAGATTCCAGTAACGCATCAATTGAGCTCATTGCTTCATCAGCATCAGCAACCGGCACCGGGAAGACCAATCGCACCAGCCCGTAGCTTGCACGGATGTCTATCCCGGCCGGGTCAACACCAACCGCCAGCGGCGATTCATGATCGACCCCGGATAACAACTTGCACACCCCTGCAAGGACGCCACGGTCAGCATTGAGCGATCTGCACAGCGGGCCCATCGAGTCAACAAACGGATTGGCAAGCGGGCATTCTTCGGGCGTGACAACCTCACCAGAATCAAGCTTGGCGTAAACGAACTTTCCGATCGCCAGCAGCGGGGTGGCGGATGGCAAGTGGTATGCTGTGAACCGATCGGCTTGTTCTTCGGTGACATCTTCAGAGAGTTCAATTGAAATACGGAGCAGCGTGTCGAGCGAGTCTCGCGGGCAGGCAAGGACCAGGTCGTCGGCTTCGAGTGCGTCTTTGAGGATCGCGACGATAAAGTCGCCGGTCCGTGGGTCGATCATGCACTGGGTTTCAAATGGCGTCTGGTCAAAGAGCAGCGTCGCCGACCACGCGGATCGCATGATGTGCTGTGAACGGATCAGGGTGCTGGCGTTGGGGTCAAGCATGCTTTGAGTGTATCAGCTTGATTGGTCTGATATGGCCTCGTCTATGTCAAGCACCGGCAAGGGCGGGTTGGTTAGATCGCCGAGGATCATCTGGTAGTAGCTCACATCGATCCATCGGCCGTGCTTGAAACCCATTGTTTTGTTGTATCCACTCTGTTCCATGCCAATTGATGTGTGGAGCGCAACGCTGGCGGGGTTTGGCTCCGAGATCCCGGCGACAATAACCTGGAACCGCTGGGCGCGGAGGGAGCCGAGGAGTTTGGTGTAGAGGGCTTTGCCGACGCCTTGGCCTTGGGCGTGTTTGGCGATGTAGATGGTGATTTCGGCGGTCCAGTCGTAGCCCCCGCGCGGGCTCCACGGGGCGGACTTGCAGAACCCAAGAAAATTGCCGGAAGTGTCCTCGGCGGTGTACCACGGGAATCGGTTCCCTGCGGCTTCGAGTTCAATTGAGGTTGCCGAGTCGTTGATCTGTTCTGTTCCGAAGTGGGCGATGCCATTGGCGATTTCGGAATTGAGCATCGCCGTGATGGTAGGGACATCATCGGGATGGGTAAATCTGATGTTCATTGGTCTATACCCTAAAGATCGAACCGAGCTTCTTGCCCATCATCACTGATGCGCCAACAAGCGTGACGGTCAGGAGCGTCATGCCCCAGACACCCATCGCTGAGGCTATGTACTGTCCGTCGCCCAGCCTGTTGGTGAACTCATAGATCATTTTGGTGATCGGGAAGTGATCAGAGCGTTGGGCCAAGATCAGGGAGTCCGAAACTTCGAGCATCGAGAAGCTGAAGACCAGCAAGCCGCCCGCGATCAGGTTGGCCATGATTAGCGGGATGATGACCTTGCGGACCGCGGCTACCCGCGTCGCACCAAGATTCACGGCCGCCTCTTCAAGCTCGCCAGAAGTCTGCTCAAGCCCGGCAACAGTCGAACGCACAATATAAGGCAAGCGACGCACCGCATAGGCGATAATCAGCAGCGGGAACGGGTTTGGATTGGTCCCGAAGACCGCCAGCGTGCCTTCGAGAGGATCGCCCGCACCAAACGGCCAGCGGAGTGTCATCGCGACATACCCGAACGCCATCACCAGCCCGGGGACGGCCAGAGGCATCATACAAAGGGCGTCGAGGAACCCGCGTCCGATGACCTTTGTGCGGACGAGGATGTAGCCGATCAGCACGCCGAAGCCCATATTGAGGATCATCGCCAGCAGTGACAGGATCAGCGAGTTCTTGATCGAGTTGAACGATTCGCCAGCGGTCAGTGCCTGATTAAAGTGCGAGAGGGTAAAGGTTTCGGGGAGGACCGAGGAGTACCACGAGCCGGGGGCGGCCAGCGAGGTCAGGATGACCCCGATGTGAGGCATCAACGCCAGGGCGGTGACACTGCCAAAGGCGAACATTGCCATCAATCCCCAGAACGGTTTGAGGGCGATCTCGGATCCGGCTCGCGAAGCCTTGGAATACATCGCGTATCCCTTGCGGCCAAAGACGAGCTTGCCCAGCACATAGATCATGATTGCTGAGAACAGCAGCACAACAGTCAGCGCGTAAGGCTCGGCGTTGTTCTGGACCTCTTTGAGTCCGTAGAAGATCTGCACCGGGGTGACTGTTGAGTAGTCGAACATCAGGGGTGTGCCGAGTTCGGTAAAGCTCCAGATAAACACGATCGTCGATCCTGCAAACAGTCCCGGACGGATCAGCGGGAGTGTGATTTTGAAGAACCGTTTCCAGCCGCCCGCGCCAAGATTTTCTGCACACTCATCAAGAGCGGGATCGAGGTTTGCCAGCGATGCGACGGTGTTGAGGTAGATAATCGGATAGAGGTGGAGGGCCTGAACCAGGACGACGCCCCAGAACTTGCCGTTGCCGAGCAGGTCCCAGTCGGTCCCGAGCATTGCGTTGAGGGCGCCCTCGCGTCCCATGAGTTTGCTGATCCCGATCGCGCCGACAAATGGCGGGAGGATCAACGGAACGAGGATCGCGGCGTTGAGGATTTTCTTCCCTGGGAAGGTGTAGCGGGCGCTGAGGGTGGCAAGCGGGAGCGAGATGATGATGCAGAAGAAGGTGGTCATCACCGCGATCTTGAGCGAGTTGATGAGCCCGGTAATTTGGAGGGGGTCTTGGAACACCAACAGGATGTGTTCGAGTGTCCACCCGGTGCCTGTTGCCGGGTCGGTGGCAAAGCCGCCCCGGACGGTGAGTCCGATGGGGTAGAGGAGGAAAAGCCCGAGAAGGCCGAGGAGCATGGCAAGGATGCTGTACTGAATTAAGTTGCGGAGGGCTTTAGCGGACATGGTGGCAAGTCTAGGGGGTTTCTTGGCCTTAAGTGGTTGGGCCAGAGGTCTCAAAAATCCGCTTGGAAGTTGGCGGTTGATATCCTAGAATAGAGCAGTCACAGGGCGCGTGAGTTTGCGTGCCCCCAGCCCAAAGGAGACCTCCATGCGTATTAACATTGTTGGGCGTCAGTTTGAAATCACCGATCCAATCCGCCTTCACATCGAAAAGAAGGCCGAAAAACTCAGTACATACAAGGGCTTTGTTCAGCAGATGGACTTCCTGGTGTGGAAAGAAAGCCCGACCAAGGAGCAATACGCCGTCGAAGTGACGGTTGATGTTGAACGCCACGAGGACTTCATCGCCAAGACCGAGGGCCCGGATGTCTATGACGCGATCGACGAGGTTGTGGTCAAGGCCGACCGCCAGCTCCATGACCACCGCGAGAAGCTCAAGTCTGTGCGATAAACCGCCGGGCTGTGCATAAGTCGCTCTCAGGCCACCTTTTGGATGGTTCGGGGCTATGGTGTATGCGTACAGAATGCTCGTATGGGGCTCACATGAAACTGACCGATATTATTCAACCCAGTGCCATTTGCAGCGATCTTCAGGCGAGCGACCGTGACGGTGCCATCGCAGAGATGATTGATATGCTCGTTGCCAGCGGGGCGGCCCCGGCCGAGATCCGCGACGAGCTGCTCGCAAAGATCCTCGAACGCGAACGCAAATCCTCCACAGGATTCGGGTACGGCGTGGCGGTGCCTCATATCAAGCACCCTAAGATCGCCAAACTGGCGGCGGGAATCGGGCTCAGTCAACGCGGGATCGACTTTGAATCCCGCGACAAGCTCCCTGTGTACACCGTTGTCATGCTGTTGACCCCGGCCGACCAGCCCGAGGATCACCTGCAGGCGATGGAAACGATCTTCAAGAACCTGTCCAAAGAAACCTTCCGTCGCTGTATGCGTCAGACGCAAGGGGTTGATGAGATCGCCACGCTGCTCGATGATGCGGACCATCATCGGCTCGGCGAGGCGTAATCTCTGATTGGGTTGTTGAGCGGTTGTAAGTAGTAGCGAGAGATGATTTTTTTAGGCATCCCGCTTAAGGCGAGATGTGTGTGTTGAGCAGATAAAGCTGTGATTGACGGAGAACTGTGTGTCCAAATCGTGCTCGGCCAAACTCAAGATTGTCAACCGATACGGGCTCCACGCCCGACCGGCGACCGATTTTGCGATCGCGGCGGGGAAGTTTGACGCCGAGGTCCGCGTCAAGGCCAACGAAGAGGACGCCGATGGCAAATCCGTCATGGACCTTATGTTGCTCGCGGCTACCAAGGGTACTTCAATAGAAGTTGTCTGCAACGGCGACGATGCCAAAGCATGTCTCGAGCATCTGAGCGAGATGGTCCGGCGCGGCTTTGATGAAGAAGACGACTGAAAACTCGGCCTAGAGCGTCATCGCTGAATCAGCGAACTCCTCAGCATCCGCTCTGCGGATCGAGGCCCCAACCCCAGCCAGTTTCTCTTCCAGATTCTCATACCCGCGGTCAATGTGGTAGACCCGATTGATGACGGTTGTGCCATTGGCAGCGAGCGCAGCGATGACCAAACCCGCGCTTGCCCGGAGATCCGACGCCATAACCGGTGCCCCAGTAAGTTCTTTGACCCCGGTGACAACAGCCGTCGCCCCCTGACGATGGATTTGGGCGCCCATGCGCGAGAGTTCGGCGACATGAAGGAACCGTTCGGGGAAGATTTTTTCGGTGATGACCGAGTTGCCGTCTGACAAGCAGAGCAACGCCATGAACTGGGCCTGCAGATCGGTAGGGAATCCGGGGTGGGGCTGGGTGGTGATCTGGACGGGTTTGATCTGGCCCGATTTGGAGATCATGCAGGATTGACGCATCGGGTCGTTACTGGTTCCAACGGGATCGACATGGATGCCCATGTGCCCGAAGGTGTCCACAGCACTCATCATCGCATCGAGCGGGCAGTTCTCGAGAGTGAGGTCCGAGCCTGTGATCGCCGCGGCACACATATAAGTCCCGGCTTCGATCCGGTCGGCCATCACACGGTGGCTGGTGCCCCCGAGTTCTTCGACGCCCTCGATGATGATCCGGGGCGATCCCGCGCCGGTGATCTTGGCGCCCATCGCGATGAGCATATTGGCCAGATCCACGATCTCAGGCTCGCACGCGGCGGATTCGATGATCGTCGTGCCCAGAGCCAAGGTGGCGGCCGACATGATGTTGGCGGTGCCCAGGACGGTCGAACCGAACGGGCCGCCGAGGAAGATCGGGGCCCCGATCAGGCGTCCGCCGGTACCGCCAGGAGCGACGGCCTCAATATCGCCGCCATCAAGCGTGATTTTTGCTCCGAGTGCTTCGAGCCCACGGAGGTGGAGGTCTACCGGGCGTTGGCCGATCGCGCAGCCGCCGGGGAGCGAAACTCGGGCACTGCCGCGTTTGGCCAGTAGGGGACCGAGGGTGCTAATGCTGGCCCGCATAGTGCGGACGATCTCGTACCTGGCGTGGGACAAGCTCGGATCGGTGACCTGGTGGGTGATGGTTTGGCCATGATCTTGAGGCTCTTGGTCGCTGTGGACCCCGAGTTCTGTCAGGAGCCGGGTCATGTTGCGGATATCGGAGAGATTGGGGACATCGCTCAGAATGAGGGGCTCGTCGGTGAGGAGAGAGGCTGCCATGAGTGGCAGGGCGGCGTTTTTGGAGCCATTGACCCGAATTGTTCCGGTGAGTTGTCGTCCACCCTCGATTACAAAGACATCCATTGAGCCATTCTCCCGCGTAGGTTGCTGAATAAACCGCCCCGCACAGGCAGTGTATCACATCATTCTCTGATTCCATCGGGCATTTGGGGCAGAGTCCGCAAATTCTAGATCTTGAAATTCTCACCCTCCAGACATCGGCCGGAGGGCGGCCAGTCGTCATAACCGGCACAGACGGAAAGGATTGGCTGGCTTATCAATCCAATCGCTGGCATCGATGGGGATGAATTGGACTGTTCATTTGCGGGACCAACACCAAACCTACCCCCCCGCAAGGAGAGCATGCCATGAGCACCACAGCACCACCTGAAACACTCGGCGAGCCAGGAGCCCCGCTCGCCAATGAAAACAAACTCATGCAGGCACTGCTGATCGCAGCGATCGCCGCATCCGGGCTTTCCATGATCTTTTCGATGGGTACGGCGTTCGTATCAGCATCGCAGGATTCTCCCCAAAGCGTTGCTTCGGCGGAATCCACCCTGGACTGAGCCCGTTTGTCGGCGGGTTCACATGTTGGTTAGGTAAGTACGGGGGCGCAGCCTCTCGCTGCGGGAAGGAATGAAAGCATGCAACAGCACACAGCAAACACAACGAAGGATTTTTCACGGGCCGGCGTTCTCGCGTTTCTGGTCGGAGGTGTTGGGGCGATGTCAATCGCTTGGACCGCATCTGCCCAAGATGGCGTGGGTGACCCGCTCCCTGATACGCTCCAGCTTGATTGTGTAATCCGTGACTTTAAACCAAAGCAATGGGATGGCGGGCATCCCGACTTCGAGTTCTTTGGCGGCACCACCACCGTCGGTCTTGTTGCTGACACTCTGGGTGAAGACGGCAAGCCGGTTTCTTCTGGTGATCTTCGCGGGATGAAAATCTACAGCGAGTTTAAGGATGAGTTCGGACGAAACATCAATCCATCGATGTTTGACCCAGATGCAGGCGATCGGGAGGGGCAGCTCGTCGACGGCCCTTCAAGCAATGGCTTCACCTCATCGGATCGGTTCGATCAGTGGTACCGCGATGTCCCGGGCGTGAATCTTTCCACGGCCATCCAGCTCACGCTCCAGCGTGTTGCGGGCACAGACCGCTATGTCTTTGATTCAACCAATGACACCGAACACGGAACCCATGGGTTCTTCCCGATCAACGGTGAACTCTACGGTGACTTCCGTGATGGCCGCAACTACCACTTCACGACCGAGATCAATACCGAGTTTACTTTCCATCGGAACACGGGCCAGGTCTTCAAGTTTACCGGTGATGATGATGTCTGGGTCTATATTCACGGACAGCTCGTCGTTGACTTAGGCGGCCTCCATCCGCCACGCGAGCAGTTCCTCGATCTGGATCGCCTCGATTGGCTCCAGGATGGACGGACCTACACGCTTGATGTCTTCCATGCCGAGCGTCGGTACAGCGGATCGAACTTCCGGATCGAGACTACGCTGCAGCTCCGGGCCGTTGAGCTGCCCCCTACGGCCGCGTTGTACGATTAATACAGTCTTATTGGTGCATGTTGGTGTTGGTGATGGGCCGATCCTAGACCTTGGATCGGCCCTCTCCATTTTTCAATCAGCCCGTGGCCCATTAAACCCTATTAATGGTCGCGGGTGTATCTCCGGTACCCGCGATGCCGCCGGCTTTCTTGGGTTGGGTAACGGTACTCATCGGCATTGCGAGAGCTCCGGTATGTTCGTGAGTGGCTTAGCGAGGAGTGTCTTTGCTGGCGAACGCCGAAGAGTTCGTCACGCCGAGAAGTATCGAAGCTCGCCATATGGTGGTCGCGGCGACCGTATTCTGAGCCGCGTACATCGGAGAAAACCAGTGATGCGGTTTCTTCATTTCTGGGGATGAATACCAGTGCCGACGAGCCTCCACTTGAGCCCGCGTCGTATCCTCGTCCCTGCCATGCGGTCGATGGGTGCGAGGATGTGCAGCCTGAGAACAGTGCGATTCCTGCGAGGGCTGCACCGATGGCGAACGATCGTGTCTTCTTTTGGAGTTTCATGCCTATAACGGACCACAGGTTTTCGCTTGCCGCTACCAAAACACTGCCCTTGATCCAGAACATCCTAAAAAACAAGGGTTAAACGCTCAGTGCGAGCTGTTATCGGTTGTTATTGATGCATTGATCGGCGTCGCCGACGATTGGTGGTTTCGAGTCTCTCGGCCGAATCCGGGGTCATGTGTTCGAGCATTTTAATCAATTCGTGATGCATCTGGATCGCAGGGTGATCGGCTTGGTTGTGGTTATTGAACCCGTGAACAGCGATGTCTGCACCAGAAAGGATAGCGAGTGTGCATGCTTCTCCTGCGTTCCATTGCGATTCGATGGCGTTCATATCCAGGGAATCTGTGAAGATCAAGCCATCGAACTTGTGCTTGCTGCGAAGGGTTGTGCTTGTGTGTGCATTGGAGAGGCTTGCCGGGTTGTTAGTGTCGATCCCTTTGTCGATGAGGTGCCCGCTCATTACTGCGGCATTTGGCATGGAGCCCGAGTGCATCGCCCGGATTAGCTTTGAGAAGACTTCGGTTTCGTCGATTTCATGTGTATCTGTAATGTCCGCCAGGCCGAGGTGTGTGTCGACTGTTGTTGATCCGTGGCCCGGGTAGTGTTTGATGCAGCATCCGACGCCGTAGTCGTGGTAGGTTTGTACGATCGTCATTGCTGCATTGGCTACCCGTTTCGGGTCGCGTCCCATCGAACGGCCCTTGCGTGCGATGATCGGGTTGTCGGGATTGATTGCAAGATCCACGCACGGCGCGAAGTTCAGGTTGATCCCCGCATCAGACAAAGCCTCTGCGACTGGCTTGATTATCGCGGCAAGTTGGTTCTGGCTCATCGCTCCTTGCATTTTTGCGCTGAGCTGCTCGCTGACCGCGTTGTCTTGAAAGAGACTGAGCCGATTAACCTCGCCGCCTTCTTGATCGATTCCGATGATGAGATCATCGCCGAGTTCGTTGCGGAGATCGTCGGCGAGCTTGCGGACTTGGTCCTCGTTGATGATGTTCCGCATACCACCGGTTGGGAGGTGCTTGTCGAAGAGGATCACGCCTTTGATGTGCAGCTCTTTGAGGATATGGACATCGGCTCGGCACTGCGGGTCGTCGAGCGATGCGCCACGGAACCCGGTCATGATGCACGCGCCGGCGAGTTTGCTAAGGTTCATGATGGATCACCAAGAATCGGACGCAGCCGCCCGTTGTGTTGATTGAGTAGATCGATGGCTTGGTTGAGCGATAGATTCTTGGCGTGCATCACCAGCGCCGGTTTGACACATCCATCGGCACGATCGAGCAGTGTGAACGCCTCAATGCGATCAATGTGAGTAATCTGCGAGATGATCCGCGCGGCCCGGTCACGGAGCTTGTCGTTGGTGGCTCGCATATCGACCATTAGATGCCCGTAGACCTTCCCAGAATGAACCATCGCGCCGGTGGTGATCATGTTGAGCACCATCTTGGTCGCCGTCCCTGCCTTCATTCGGGTTGATCCGGTGACCACTTCCGGGCCGGATTCAACAGCGATCAGCACATCGCACCAGATTGGTTGCTCGATCGGCGTGCAGGTCAGGAGCCCGGTCGAAGCCCCGAGTGATTTGGCATATTCAACCCCGCCAAGTACGAACGGCGTCGTCCCCCCGGCGGCGATCCCGATTACGGTGTCATTGGAACCAACGCCGAGTTCATCAAGCTGGTCGTGTACCCCGGTCGGGTCGTCTTCTTTATGCTCCGATGATTTCCGCAGGGCCGAGTCCCCGCCTGCGATGATCCCGATGACTTGATTCGGATCGCTGTTGAAGGTCGGCGGGCATTCCGAAGCATCAAGCACCCCGAGCCGACCGCTTGTCCCGGCTCCCAGATAGATCAGCCGACCACCCGATTCGAGCGAGCCAACCACCAGTTCAACAAGCCGTCCGATGGGCTCAGTCTGAGCTCGGATGGCTTGGGCAATCCCTGAATCGGCATCGTTGATGGTCCGGAGCGTATCCCCAATGGTTCCCGCATCCAGATCCGCCGATGCCGATAGCCGCTGCTCGGTGAGCAGGTGGCCCCGATTGGGCGGGGCTGCTGGGACATTCGGGGATGGTTGATTCGGAGTCTTCATACTTTGGGGGGTGGGAACACCCGAGACAGGGATCGAACCTGCGACCTGCGCTTTAGGAAAGCGCTGCTCTATCCAACTGAGCTACCCGGGCAATGGACACTGATTTGGTCATGGACATTGTATTCCGTCTGATGGGCCGGGCGACTACAATCGTGGCCGCGACCGATGAAGGCGTGCGGATACGGAGATTGGCTATGAAAGCAGGCATTGTTGGACTCCCCAATGTGGGCAAATCGACCCTCTTTAACGCGTTGACCAACGCGGGCGCGCTGGCCGCCAACTACCCGTTTGCAACGATCGATCCCAATGTCGGCGTCGTTCCCATCCCCGATCCACGCCTCGAGATCATCCACTCCCATATCAGCACCCAGAAGATCATCCCCGCGGTCCTCGAACTCGTCGACATCGCCGGGCTCGTCAAGGGGGCATCGACGGGCGAAGGCAAGGGCAACGCGTTCCTTGGTCATATCAAGGATGTCGATGCGATCATCCAGGTTGTCCGCTGCTTCGAAAAAGCACCAGGCGGCGAGGACATCACCCATGTCGATGGCTCCGTCGATCCGCTGCGTGACATCGAGACTATTGAACTTGAGTTGATCCTCGCTGATATCCAAACGATCGAGAACGCGGCAAGCAAAGCCAAACGCAACGCCAAGGGCGGCGACCGCGAAGCCATCGCCCGCATGAAGGTCATCGAACTGCTGACCCCGGTACTAGAAGACCAGAAGCCCGCGAGAGCCCTCAAGCTGACCGACCCAGACCACATGGTCGCGCTCACCAAACTCGGCCTCATCACGACCAAGCCGATCCTCTACATCGCCAATGTCGCCGACGACGACGCCAACGGCGAGGGTGATCTTGCCCAAAAAGTCCGCGAGCACGCCGAAACTGTTGGCGCGGTCATGGTTCCCGTGTGCGCACGGATCGAGTCCGAACTGTCAGAACTCGACGAGGATGACAAGCTCGAAATGCTCCAAGACATGGGCATGGACGAGCCCGCACTCGGCAAGCTGGCGCGGGCGGCCTACAAGCTGCTGGGGTACCAGTCCTACTACACCGCCGGTGAAAAAGAGGTCCGCGCCTGGACCATCCCCGAGGGCTGCAAAGCCCCGCAGGCGGCCGGGGTCATCCATACCGACTTTGAACGCGGGTTCATCCGCGTCGAGTGCTACTCGGTCGACGATCTCGTCGAGTTCAAGTCTGAGAAGGCGATCAAGGAAGCCGGGAAGCTCCGTGTTGAGGGCAAGGGCTATGTGATGCACGACGCCGATGTGTGCAACTTCTTGTTCAATGTTTGATTCAGAGGCCTGAATCGGTCTAAATATGCTCAGAAACGCTCAGACTCGGTACCGATCAGGCCGATAACTGTTCTTTATTGCTGTTGCAACCTCGGATTCTCCATCGGAGCCACCATGAAGACGCATTCAAAAACTCCTATCTGGGATCTCGCAGATTCCACATGCCCGGCCCACGCCAAGATCGTCGCAACCCTCGGTCCGGCCTCGGATTCTCCAGAGATGCTCGACAAGCTCATAGAGAACGGCGTTTCCGTCTTCCGCCTCAACTTCTCCCACGGCACACTGGCCGACATGGATACACGGATCCGCAATGTCCGCGAGGCCTCTCTTCGCTCGGGCCGCAGCATCGCTATATTGGGCGATCTCCAGGGCCCCAAGATGCGGGTTGGCAAGGTTCCCGATATTGATCCCGGCGGCGGGATCATGGTCAAAACCGGCGACACCGTCATGTTCCGCCTCGATCAAGGCGAGGCCGCGATGGTTGATGGCATTGCAACATTCAGCGTGACCTTTGATCCGCTGTACACCGATGTCCTCCCGGGACAGCGCGTACTGATCAACGACGGCGCCATACGGATGCTCGCGATCGAGCACGAAAAAGGTACATGGCTCAAATGCACCGCCACCGTCGGCGGCCGGATTACCAGCAGCAAGGGTGTCAATCTCCCTGAATCAGACATTAGTGTCCCCGCGATCACCGACCGCGACTGGGAATGCGCCCGCTGGGCCGTGGACAACGGCGTGGATTATCTCGCGCTCTCATTTGTTCGCACAGCAGACGAAGTCATCGAGCTCACAACCAAACTCACCGAATGGTGCACGCCTGATCTCCCATGGGCCGAGAAGGATTTGTCATTGCGGATCCCCGTGATCGTCAAGGTCGAAAAGCCCCAGGCGGTGGACAATTTGGAGGCGATCATCGAGGCGACCGACGCCGTGATGGTGGCGCGTGGTGATCTTGGCGTTGAGATGGATGTCGCCAAGGTGCCCGTGGTCCAGAAGCATATTTTGGCCAAGTGCAACGAGCAGGGCAAGCCTTGCATCGTCGCGACCCAGATGCTCGAATCAATGATCGAATCCCCGACCCCAACGCGCGCCGAGGCGTCCGATGTCGCCAACGCGGTGTTTGATGGATGCGACGCGGTCATGCTCTCGGGCGAAACGGCCGTGGGCAAGTTTCCGGATATTGCCGTCGAAACCATGCAGAAGATCATCAAGGTCACCGAGGCCCGGATGGACGAGCTCGCCCATGCACTGGGCGCTCCGACGGACCTTAAGGAATACCCATTCCGGTCCGCGGCTCTTGCCCGCGGCGTCTGGCACATGGCCGAGGAACTCGAAGCCAAGGCCGTGGTCGTCTGGTCGCAGGCCGGCGGGATGGCGCGGTACCTCTCCCAGAACAACTTCCGCGTCCCGATCTACGCCTACACCTCCTCGCCCATCGGCTCGCGCCGGATGGCGCTGTTCGGAGGTGTCACCCCAATTCTCACCGATCCGCCACACAAGGGTAAACTCCGGAGCTGGACGGATCAGGTCGAAGAAATGCTCGTGGCCCGTGGATTGGTTGCCGAGGGTGATCCGGTATTGCTTGTCGCCGGTAAACCTTTGGGTGCGATTCTTGCCCAGAGCACGGTCGCGATCTTGCGAATCGGGGACCCATCATCGGGCTTCCGCGTCGCCGATGAGGCCGAGGTCCGTGCCTGCACGATTGTCTAGGGCATCAGAAGCGGCAATTACCAATCGAAATAGTCTTTGGATGTACGGCTCGGCCGCTCTATAATAGAGCTACGGGACCTGGGCTCCCGTCGGGCGATGGTGTCTCTATAAACACTTCGTCTCGGCACACTCACCGCCCAAGATTGACACAAGGACTCAGAGATGACCACCCCCACCGCCTCCACCCAGACCAGCACCTCGGTGTCCGCTGATCCATTGACCCTGATCGATGTGGACCATGTCCGTTTCTATGTCGGCAATGCCAAGCAAGCCGCGTATTTCTACGCCCATACCTTCGGTTTCCGCATCGACCAGATCGCCGACCTCACCACCGGCTCGCGTGACGAGGCGGACTACCTCCTCACCCAGGGCAACATCCGCATCCTGCTCACCACCCCGCTCAACAAAGACCACCCAGCCGCAGAAGAAATCAAGCTCTACGGCGACGGCGTCAAAGAAGTCGCGCTCACCGTCGAAGACGCCACCGCGACCTACGACAAAGCCATCGCCAACGGCGCCGAGTGTGCCCAGGCACCAAGAACACTTGAAGACGACAAAGGCACCGTCACCGTCGCTTCGATCAAAATCTACGGCCGCGTGATCCACACCTTCGTCTCCCGCACTGGTGAGTACAACCACGAGAACCTCCGCAAGGGCGGCCCCTTCATGCCGACCTTCAAAAAGTTCGACTCCCAGCTCAACAAATACAACGAAGACAACCCCTGCGGGCTCATGTTCTGCGACCACTTCGTCGGCAATGTCGAAGAAGGCAAAATGAACGAGTGGGTCAAGTGGTACGAAGAAGTCATGGGATTCGAGATGTTCAAACACTTCGACGACGCAGACATCTCTACAGAGTTCTCGGCCCTCATGTCCAAGGTCATGGCGAGCGGCAACAACCTGATCAAGATGCCCATCAACGAACCCGCTGACGGCGTCAAAAAGAGCCAAATCCTCGAATACCTCGAATGGCACAACATGACCCCCGGCGTCCAGCACCTCGCCTTCCGCACCGACGACGGCCTGGCAACCATCGCCGAACTCCGCCGCCGAGGCGTTGATTTCTTGTCCATGCCCGATACCTACTACGAAGCCGTCTGGGACCGCGTCAACGCGATGCTCGAAAAGCACGGCCACGAAGCCGTCAAAGAAGACCACCAACGCATCCGCGACCTCGGCATCCTCGTAGACGCCGACGACGAGGGGTATTTACTCCAACTCTTCACCAAACCAATGCAGGACCGCCCGACCTTCTTCATCGAAATCATCTGCCGCCGCGGGAGCCAGAGCTTCGGCAAAGGCAACTTCAAAGCCCTGTTTGAGAGCTTGGAACTCGAGCAGGAGCGAAGAGGGAATCTTTAATTCAAGAAAGCTGGTCTAAATCGATTTTGTTGAAGACACCTGGCGAGGCCTCGGCTGAGCAGAGAGTTGTATTGGAATTTCTTGAAGATGAACTTCGAGTTCTTGATGAGTTTGTCAAGGAAGAGCAATGTCTTTCAAGCTGTGCTCCAATAAAACAGAATTTGAAAATCAAACTCGACATATCTGCAGTACTCGGAAAGCAGACTCAGGCGAAAATGTCAGGGGTGTCAATAGATGATATGGCGATTGTCTTGCACAGACTACGGCCTTTTATTCTGGGAAATGAGCGAACATTTTACCCCAAAATTTGCAAACTCATCAAGCGGCGAATCAAGAATGATTTTATCCATCAAACGATTAATAATCACAGGGATGTTTTCTTGGGAAAGAAATCCCTAGGCATAGTTGTCCATTTGGATAACGGTGAGGTGGTAAATCGCGAGAAACAATTTCAGGTATGGTTGAATGCAGATCATTACCACAGAGGGATGAACGAAAAAGAAACGATTGATCAACTCAGGGGGAATTTTCCAGGAGATTTTGTAGATTCATTATTTTGGATGATGATCGTTCAGAAAATCAATGCCATAAAAGGGATGTCAAACAACATACAAGCCCTGAGAAATTCTGAAGAGCTATAACGGGATATCTGAAGCCGGGTGCCCTCCTTCGACCGTCTTCGGCGAAGGAGGTCTTAGTGATCATGAACCGTCTCTGAGAAGATCGTGCTTCGCCGAAGACGGTCGAAGCACGGCACCGAAGATCCGCTACCATCTAGACATGAACATCATCGAAAAAATCCGAGACACCGAGACCAAGCTCCGCGCGATCGCAGATCCCATGAAGCAGCTCGATTCCTGGCAGCTCTTAGAGAGACTCCTAGGCCGCATGCCCGTGGATCAAGCCGAGCTCGCACGCATCATCAAAGACCGCGATGGGATCGGCCTCGATGTCATGATCAAAAAACTCGAAGACCCCGACGCCTTCAAGGCCAAGGAAGAACCCCTCCCCGAGTTCGCCCAGTCCGAGATGAACGAGGCCCTTCGTGTGTTCCGGCATCGGATCAAATACAAAAAACTCGACGACGAATCCCGCATCTCCCAGCGGAACCTGACCGGCGGCAAGAAGGCCGAGATCGATTCAATGCAGCCCCCCGGAGCCTCGGAGTTTGATCCGTTGATCTGGAAGGTGATGGTCAAAAAAGGCATGCTCGCCTACGACGGGCAGGGGTTCTATCACGAGCCGCCCGAACGCGGGCATCTCAAGCTCGACTGACCCGAGGCCGTTCGTGTATACTGGTGCATATGAGCACCGGCCACCTCAACGCGACAGATTTTTCAGACAACGGTGCCATCGTGCGCGTGACGGACCACAAACTCCACGAGCACGAAGCCACGCAGCTCATCGACGAGTTCAAGGCGTACCTCAAGAACAGCGGCAAGCGGCTGATCGTGATGGATTACACCGAGGTCGAGTTCGTGGCCAGTGCCGGGCTCGGTGCGATGATTACCATTTCACAGTCAGCCAGCGAGCAAGGCGCCAAAATGGTCCTCACCGGGATCAACGACGACATCCTCGGCGTCATGAAACTCACCCGCCTCGATCGCCTGCTCAAAATCGAGCAGAGTATGGCCAAGGCACAGAAGTACCTGCTCAAATAACAGTCTTTATAAAGCTCAGTTCCTGAGCCGCTTAGTCGCGTGCCTGGAGTTTAGAGAGCAGACGCAGGATCTCGATGTACAGCCAGACGAGTGTCACCATCAACGCCCACGCGCCGACCCACTCCATGTACTTCGGTGCCCCGGCTTCGACATTCTTCTCAATGAACTGGAAATCCAGCAGCAGGAACAGCGACGCGAGGGCGACGCAAAATCCGGTAAAACCGATCCCCATCATCCCGGTGTCAGCGAACCCGTTCCAGACCCCGACGCCGAACATCTGGAGAAGGAACAGCATCCCGACATAGAAGACCAGGCCGAGGCCCGCCGTAATGATCAACTTCTGGATAAAGGGGCCGACACGCAAGAGTCCGGACGCGTACCCAGCGAGCATCGCCCCGGCAACGCCGAAGGTCGCGACGACGGCTTGGAGGATGAGTGTCTCCATCGAGTTGCCCGACTCGGGATTCGCGGGATCCACGGCGCTGCCAAGAAACTGCATCGGGATCATGTAGCTCAACGCCCCAACAAACACGCCCTGGAATACGGCGTGGATGGGCCCGAGCACGCGGGCCATCTTTGGCTTGGCGTAGATCGCAAACGAGATGACGATCCCGAAGATGAACCCACCGATGAGTATGGGAAAGACGAAGTTGCTCATTGCGCCGCCGCTGACCATCTGCTGCCAGGTGAAGATCCCGACACCCGCGACGATGGCCAGGAGAATCGAGGTCGCCGAGACGGTGCCCCCGATGGTCATGGTGTTGGATTCGCTCTTGGCGATCTGCGCGTCGCCGAAGCGGCCTTCTTGCCCGAAAGCGCCCATAGCCGGGTTGCGTGATTGAAGCATTCTCATATTGATGATCTCCGATTGGGGAGGGATGAAACGGGATTGGAATACCGATTCTTATTGGGATCGGCGATCGAGCATTTTAGACTCGAATTCCAAGGAATATAGGGTTCAAATCGGCTCAGAACCGGGGTTGCAAGCCAAAATCAGCACCCGCAGCGTCTCAGCGATCGACCACGCCTGGGCGGGGCATCCGTCTGGGCGATGCGAGCCATTTGAATCTGGATCAGCGTCGTAGATCTCATGGATCTGCCCCACGCTGTCGCGGGTCATGACCGAGGCCAATCCGGTGAGCCGCTGAATGGTCGTCGCGCGAGAGACATCATCGAACCCGCGTGTCCGCATCAACGCCTCGCACGCCGGGCCCAGCAGCCAAGGCCAGACGGTCCCGTTGTGGTACGCGGCGTCACGATCCATCAAAGTTCCGCTGTAGTGGGGGTGGTAGCTGGGATCGTCCGGCGAGAGCGTCCGCACACCTGCTGGTGTTATAAGCGATTCCCAAACCGCATGAATCGCATCATCCCGAACCGCTACCGGCAACTGAACTTCTGGAAGCGACAACGCGAAAATCTGATTCGGACGGAGTTCGTTTGATCGTTCCCAGTGCGAGGCCCGAGTCTGGCTCGATGGCGTGAGGCAATCGACCAAGCCGCGTGATGGGCCCTTGGTCATCAATGCGGAGATCGACTCTTGCGCGAGGTCGGCTTGGGCCCGGAGTGCGGTGGCCTCGGTGGGCCGCATTGGATTGATAAGCCGGGCATAGGCGCGGAGTGCGTTGATCCAGAGGGCTTGAATCTCGATCGATTTTCCATGCCGAGGCGTGAAGGTGACGCCGCCGCGCTGGGCATCCATCCAGGTGAGTTGCGTATCTTCGCTCCCGGCGGTGACGAGCCCGTCAACTGGATCGACCCCGATGTTGTGGATGGTGCCTCTGGAATAAGCTGTGAGAATATTACTGCACGCCGCGTCGAGCGATTTGGGAAGCGGATTCGATGTCGCTCCGCACCACTGCGAGCACGCATGGACAAACCACAGCGACGCATCGACTGTATTAAAGTGTGCCGGCCCCGCGTCATCGTCGAATCGATTGGGTATCAAGCCGTCCTGGCGGGCATTGGCGAAGGTGGTCAATGCATCGAGAGCCTCGTCGAAACGCCCCGTCACAAGGAGCAATCCGGGCATCGCGATCATCGTGTCGCGTCCCCAATCGCTGAACCACGGGTACCCCGCGATGATCGAGGTCGAGCCATTCTTTAGATCAGTCCGGTCAACAACATACGCATCGGCCGCCGACGCGAGCATCGCGATTGACTCCCGGACGGCCGGGTCATCCGGGTTGCTCGCCGAGGATAAAGCGTGATTAATCGAGGATTGGATCCGTTTGGTCTTGGTGTCCGCCAGTCCATTCCAATCAACGGTCCCCACCGACACATCGGCCAGTTCGATCTGGATGGTCTGCGAAATCCCCTTAGAAATTTCGATCCGCCAGTGCCCGGGTGCAAACAAATCTTCAAGGTCCGGCTGTCCGCGATGGGTTTCGTGATCGAGCCGGATGCCGGTGTAAATGGTCTGCTGGTTGGTCCATTTGATATGGAGCCCACGCAGGTTGACCCCAAGCGATCCACGATCAACCCGGACGCCCTCGACGGCCGGTTCATTGAGGGTGCTGGTATCAAAGTCATCGATCCCGACAGAGCCTGCATGGTTCAACTCATGAAAGTCCCGCATAGCAAGCAGCGGGGTCAGATCCATGGCCGCATCGACTGGGGATTGGATCTCGTAGGTCAGCAGTGCAGCGTTTGTGCGATCGGGGATGGTCAGCGTCTTGCGGATCGAGATCGCGCCCTGCTGGGTGGGGATGTGGTAGGTCCAGACGCACCGGTCGTGCGAATGCTCAAAGCCAACCAGCCCCTGCATGGTGATCGGCGGAGATTGGTCATCGCCAAACCGAAACTTCGTGAGCCGGATCGCCAGTTCAGGGGTGCAGCAATGTTCCTGACTGATCCGGACGCATTCGTCCATCGCCGAAACCAGATTGACCCGCTGGACCGGAGGGGATTGGCTCGCGATCAGCAAGCCGTGGTACCGCCTGCGGGGGGTCGCGTCGATCGAGCCCATCGCAAAGGACCCATTGCCCATCGCCAGCACCCACTCGGCATCCGCCGAGAGACCGACCGAGAGACCGATAGGCTGCTTGGGTTCCCATGAAACCGATGGGATTTGAGTTGGATCTGTATTTGTCGTGGTCTTCACATCAAAATCGTAGACAACCCGCCACCACCATGCGATACTCTCCCATGGAGCCCACCCCCCCCCAAAGTAAGAACCCCTGTGCTGCAATCGTCTCCCCGTGTTCCGGGAAGATCGTCATGGAAGGCATCACCTTCGATGATGTCCTGCTGATCCCCCAATCCTCCGATGTCCTCCCCGCCGATGCGATCACGGCCACCCGCCTGACCAAATCCATCATCATCAACACCCCCCTTGTGTCCGCACCGATGGACACCGTCACCGAATCCGAACTCGCCATCGCTCTCGCTCAAGAAGGCGGGATCGGGATCATCCACAAAAATCTCTCAATCGAAGACCAAGCCCGCGAGGTGACGACCGTCAAACGCTCGGCCAACGGTGTCATCACCGATCCCATCACCCTGGGACCTACCGACACCGTCGGCAAAGCCATCGAGCTCATGCACGCCCACAATGTCTCGGGCTTCCCCATCACCCAAGACGGCGACACCACCCTCCGTTCCAAGGGCAAACTCCTGGGCATCCTGACCCGCCGCGATCTCAAGTTTGCCAGCAATCACCAAACCCCGATCGATGAGATCATGACCAAAGAAAACCTGGTCACCGCTCCCGCCGGGACGACCCTGAATCAGGCCGAACAATTTCTGAACAAGCATAAGGTCGAGAAACTGCTCCTTGTAGACGATGCCGGGTGTTTATCTGGGCTGATTACCATGCGGGACATTGAGCGGCTCAGCCAGTTTCCCGATGCATGCGTCGATATGCGTGGCCGGCTCCGTGTCGGTGCCGCCGTTGGTCCCAACCAGTTTGATCGCGTCGAAGCACTGCTCGCCGCCGAGGTCGATGCGCTGGTGGTCGATACCGCTCACGGGCATTCCAGTGCGGTGATCGACACCGTCCGAGAGATCAAAAAAAGATACACAATCGATGTCATCGCAGGCAATATTGCGACCGCCGAAGCCGCAATCGCGCTGGCAGAGGCCGGGGCCGATGCGGTTAAGGTCGGTATTGGTCCGGGATCAATCTGTACCACTCGCGTAGTAACAGGTGTGGGGATGCCTCAGATCACCGCGATCATGAACGCCGTCGAAGGCATCGCTTCGATCGGGTCAAGCATTCCCGTTATCGCCGACGGCGGGATCCGGCTCAGCGGGGACATCGCCAAAGCGATCGCCGCGGGTGCTGATACGGTCATGATGGGCTCGCTCTTCGGCGGGCTCGATGAATCCCCAGGTGAACTGGTGATTTCTGGCGGCCGCCGCTTCAAGTCGTATCGCGGGATGGGCTCAGAAGGCGCGATGGGTGCGGGGTCAGCAGATCGGTACCGACAAGCGGATAAACTTGCTATCCCGGGCAAAACAAAGGGGCAGAAATTCGTTCCAGAGGGTGTCGAGGGGTTGGTGCCGTATCGCGGCTCGCTCGCCGAGTTCGCCTATCAGCTGGTCGGCGGGCTCAAATCCGCGATGGGCTACTGCGGCTGCGCAACCATCGAAGAATTCCGTAAACAGGCGAAGTTTGTGAGAGTTTCGAGTGCCACTGTGGTAGAGAACCATCCGCATGATATCCGGATTACAAAGGAATCACCCAACTACACCCACGCCCAGTCGCGTCTGTAGTTCTAGACCATAGATCAGGCCTCTTTGTCGGCTTGCAGGATCCGCTCGGCGTCGGTTGGCGTCATTGAGCCCTCAGCGACATAGGCCGCGAGTTCACGCTTGGTTTTTTCGCGTTCTTTGGTGTTGGCGACGCCCGTGAGTGTCGTAAACAAAATCGCCACGACGGCGATCATACCTCCGACGCCAAAGACGATGGCGACAACAAGATTATCGCCCAAAGCCGAGATCATTTCGGAAGCATCATTTTGACAGAGTGTGGTGGTTGCGAGCATGAGGTCCATTGTTCTATCCTTTTTTTCCAAGGCTTACCCCTTGGCGTGATCTTCACTTTGGGGGGGGTGGGGGGGGTTAGTTGCAGCCTCGGGATTTGCCGGAGTTGAGGAGGCGTTCGCCTTGTTCTGGGGTCATCGAGCCCTCGGCGATGTACGCCGCGATTTCTCGGCGGGTGTGCTCGACATGAATGTTGGTGATCATCCGTGCGACAGTTTTGAATAAGACAATAACAACAATGGCCGTCGTGATGAGTGAAACGACAAAGAGTTCCTCATTGGTGATGAACTCGTGAACTAGGCTTTCCATTTCGGGTTCTCCAGATGAGTCAACCCACGCCTCAAATCCAGGCGGCAAGAAGCCTCGTAAAGAAGTGTTGGGAATGAGGGTAAACTGATTTCAGGATAATACCACATGCTTGGGATATTCAACGATTGAATCGAAGGTTCTTAGCCCTCGCCACGGAGCATGCGGTTGATCGTGGCGAGCCATACAGAGTAAAATCCAAACGCTTCAGGGGTGCGTTTTTTGGCACTGTGGCGGCTCCCGCCAGATTTCAGCCTGATTTTGGGGGGCGGATTGAATGAATCAAAGGCTTGGTCAATCTGAACGCCCGGGATATGGGGCTTGAGGAGCCCGATTGGATCGAGGGGATTGAGCAGCGATGGGGGATCGTCAATGTCTTCGAGCGATCGGATGAGCGTGCGCTGTCCAGTCAAACGGAGCAGGCGGGGCTTGCCATTCATGACCAGATGAATATCAAGCATGTCTTTGGTGCGTATCCGTTCGGTCCTGACGGTCTCCACTTCTGTGCTGTACCGCGAGGTGCCATTCCCGGCCCCCATTGTCGTCCGTTTGGCGCTCACCTTTGTTTCGGTATACCGGGCCGTGCCCGAAACGATGAGCCTGATGTCGTCGGTCGTAAATGTCCACGCGGGCTCGTCGTTGTCGTCAGCTGCAAACGCAGTGGGGCTGGTCTCCGGGAATCGGGCGATCCTTTTGATGGGCTCGGGATCAGGGTACATCGCCAGTTCGTCCTCGCTCGGCGCGACCGCAAGCACTCCGAGATTATGGAGCACCCGCAAAATCTCGTCACTGATGATCGCGTCAACCGTCCCCACGACTGTCGGAGGCTCCATCATGGCTTCGGATCGGGCCTGATCTGGGTCCATCCCGATGGAGGCAACCAATGCTTCAATCCGGTCATCAAGGAGGAAGCCGGCGGGCCATCCCAAAATGGAGAGGTAGGAGGAGGCTAGATGTGAATCGGATCGCATGGGCTAATCGTACACAAAGACAGGCCGTGCAGTTTGTTTTGAATTGGCGCCAAGTTTCTACCCACCCGGCGTCGGTGCGGGTTCCGGCAAAGCCGCAAACCCGAGTTTGCATAAAAACGGACGCGGGCTCTCGCCTTCCCGCGTCCGAAGGTGGCAGCCACATTGGCTGCTCCCCTCCCGAAACCCCGGCGGAGCGGGAAGCCCCGCCGGAGAGGGTTTCTGGACTGGTTGGGGACATTGACGATCCAGCCCAGAAACCACTAATTTGTTGCCCATTTGTTTTATCAGTCCTTGTGAGTTTCCAGATTGATTTGTGCAGTTCGAGTTACGGTCCAAATATAAGTACTGGTTTTACTCGGGAAACGGTTGGGTAGAACTGGGCTCTTGATTTCCTTTCATGAATCTGAATATTTCAACATGCAGAGTTGGGTTGACTCTGAAAATATGTTCGTTGCCCGCATGAATCGGATCCCATGTGAATCAGAATTCAAGGCGGGTCATTGTCGCTATAGCAGTCATGAAGCAATGCGACAACAAGTAAGTGATTAATAAATCGTTTCCCAAGGTGTTCTAGAGAGGGTGAAAATAAACATGCAAAATGATCATTGAAAAATATGGTAGCGGTAGAAAATTGGAGGTAAGGGCTGAGTTCACTCCAAGATATACCCAAACAAACAGAGTTGGAATCGCGGGTTAGCGGTCCAAAGAGGACGAGCGGGTGCAGATTGTGGGTTCAATTTGATATTTATTGCTTGCTCACGGGTCTCGTAGTGTGGTAGATTGTGTGGGTCAGATTCAGATTTAGGAATGTCGTGTTCTTTGAATTATGACGAGAGAAGATATTGAGGAGGATGAGAGTATGAAGGGTCGGTCAGTTATCGTGTGTGTTGGTATGGCGGTTGCATTGTCGGCGACGGCAGCTCCGCTTTCGTTTACTGAGGAAGCGGTTGCGCGTGGGATTAACTATGTAATCGCCCCGTCGATGGCTACTCAGTTTGGCCCTGGGCTTGGGCTGCTTGACTTTGATGGGGATGACGATCTCGACATTATCCTTGCTGGGATGGTTGGAGGGGCGCTTCGTATCTACGAAAACGACGGGGCTGGTAATTATACAGATCGCAGCATCGGCTCGAATCTGGCCGCAATCGCAGCATCGGGTGTTGCTTGTGCTGATTATGACAATGACGGTGATCAAGACATCTTTATCTCTGGTTGGCTCTCATCGAGCAAGCTGTACAGAAATGATGGCAACTTTGTCTTTACGGATGTTTCGGCAACTGCTGGCGTGAACCAAGTTTCCGCAGCGATGGGGCCGTCGTGGTCAGATTATGACCAAGATGGCTTCATGGACTTGTATGTACCAACGCGCTCGGGCACGAGTGGTAACTGGACTGCAAACATGCTGTTCCACAACAACGGCGATGGCACATTCACCGATTCCGCTGTTGCGCTCAATGTTGATGCTGAGAACGATCCTACGCTGCTCTCTTCGTTCTTCGACTTTGATCGTGACGGGGACGACGATATCTATCTGGGGACCGACAAAGGAACCTCGCTCTCATGGTGGAACCGGCTGTACCGCAACGATGGCGGGATATTTACCGAGATTACCGCTTCGGCCAATGCGTTCGCGTATATCGACTGCATGGGGATCGCGGTTGCAGATCTCAACAACGACTCGTTCTTTGATGTGTACATGACAGATGGCTCACGCAATGTCCTATATATGCACGATGGTGCCTCGGCCTATTCGGATGTGACCGATGCCGCGGGTGTAACCTCCGGCCGAATCGGATGGGGCACCGTGTTCGCAGATTTTGATAACGACTCGTTCTCCGATTTGTATGTGTGCAACATGATGACCCCCAATCGTTTGTACCGGGGCGAAGACATTGCCGACTGGCCAATGACCGACGATGGTCCGGCGGCGGGTGTGGATGTCAGCGGGACTTCATATGCGGTGGCGGTGGGTGATGTAAACAACGACGGCTTGCTTGATATGCTTGTTGGGAACACCAGTAATACAGTCAAGTTGTTCATCAATAACTCGCCAGATGCGGCCAGCAACCATATGGTCCGGTTCAAGCCGATTGGCGATGCCGGAAACATCATGTGTGTTGGTACATGTTTCAATGTCTTTGCAAACGGCAAGTGGCAGGCCGGTCAAGCCCGCTCAGGGGTGAACTACAAGGCAAGCGAGGGGCGGACTGTTCAGTTTGGTCTTGGGGCAGATACCGAGGCGTTGATGGTTGAAGTGGTTTGGCCTGGCGGAGTGGTTCGTCAGTTGACCGGTGTACCCGCTGATAGGACATGGTCGATTTATAACCAATCTCGACTCGGAGATGTGAATAACGACGGAACTATTGATGCAGCCGAAATCGCAGCCGCAACAGCCGCGATTACTGGCCCTGGTATCAAGATTGAGCCTGGTGTAGAAATCTTCGATATGGACGGCGACTTTGATATTGATTCTGAAGATATTGCGGCGATGACCCCATGTTCAGCGGACCTCAACGGCGACGGTGCCCTTGATTTCTTCGACATCGCGTTCTTCCTGAGTAACGCAGTCGATTTCAACGGGGATACCGGGTTTGATTTCTTTGATATCGCATCCTACCTCACGGCGTTCGGCGGGGGATGCCCTTGATGCAGCGGAGAGATTCTTCTACAAAGTTGAGTAATTGATAGCGAAATAGGCCAAAGCTGTGATAGGATTGTTGAATACTTTGAACGCGAGGGAAGCATTATGAAACAATCACCAACTGTATTTGCCGGGATTGCTATGTTGGCTGTGGCTGCGATGCCAGCCTTGTCAGGTGGACCATCGGGTGGAGTTTTTCAGATTCCTTGGTCAACCATTGATGGCGGAGGTTCCATCAACTCAACGGGCGGTTCATTTGCGTTGAGCGGCACCATCGGTCAGCCCGATGCGGGTGCTGCGATGACCGGCGGTTCATTCTCGTTGACTGGTGGGTTCTGGGCCGGGGTGAGCACCGCGGCGCCATGCCCGGCGGATCTCAACGGCGACGGCGCCCTTGACTTCTTTGATATTGCGGCCCTCTTGGGTGGCAGCCTTGATTATAACAGCGACACGGCTTTTGACTTCTTTGATATTGTTGGTTTCCTTAATGACTTCCAAGCCGGTTGCCCATAACGGGCTCTTGTCCAGAATGCAGTACTGCCTGAAATAGAATGCGCGGATTGCGCATTGTTAGGATTGATTGCATCCCGATGGAGTATGCTGCGGATTGTTTCGGTGCGATCGATTTGTGCAATAGTTTTTTGTGCGAATCTTTATTGATATGTAAGCAAGCAGAGCAAAGTACCAACGGAGAGAGAACAAAATGAGAATGAACAGAATCACAGTTGGCCTGGCGATGGTCCTGGCAACATTTGGACATGCACAAACTACTGAAGTGGCTCCGAATGTCTTTCGTGTCGAATCCGGTGTGAACTTTGAACTGAGTCACAACGCGATTTCCGATTACTTGTTCAGCTGGACCGATTCGAGCGGGAGTGTGGTCAATGAGTCTGACCCGACACTCATTCTGACAGCGGGCCAGACCTACACATTTACAAGAACAACAAGCGGGCATCCGTTTATCATCACCGATACCTCGATGCCGGTGGCGGGGACAGATGGATCGTACTTCCGTACCACCGCAAGCGGAGCGGTGATGGATGCGGCAACGCTGGCACCAATCGCGGACTTCACGGCTGACCCCGCACCAACTGCAGATTTTATCGAATGGACACTGGTTGCTGGTGATATCGGGGATTACTTCTACACCTGCCGGATCACTGGGCACCTTGATATGACCGGGCGGATTGAGGTTGTTGCCGGCGCGATGGCCGAGCCACGGGATATTCAGATCCAAAGAATCGATTTCGACAATGGCACCATCGAGTTCTTCAACTACGGCTCAATCGATCAGGACCTGACCGGGTGGAGGACATGCACGCATGACTTTAATAAATCACGCCGGTACTCGGGTGCGTCGGGTCTCAATGGGGTCACCATCGAGGCGGGGACATCGGTCTTTATTCATTTCAATAATGATGCGCCGGTCGATCCGGACCACCTGAACCGCTCTTCACTCGGTGGCAGCTTCGCTACCCCGCTTGATCAGGATGCCTACGGGATGCAGCTCTTTTTTCCCGGCACCAATGGCATTGTCAGCTTCGGGAACAGCACCTTGATCGCCGATCATCTTCAATGGAACATTGATGGGCAAGGAGTTGGTAGTGCCGATTTCCGTACCAGCCAGGCCGTCTCGGAAGGACTCTGGACCGCCAACGGCGACTTCATTTCAACAATGGCAATCTCATCGTCGCTTTCGCTCACCGAGGTGGGCGATGGTCGTCTTCATGGGCCGAGCAGCTACAGGGTGATTGATCCTTGTCCCGCGGACCTCAACGGCGACGGCTTCCTCGACTTCTTCGACATCGTCGCACTCTTGGGTCCTCGTCTTGATTACAACGGCGATACGGTCTTTGACTTCTTCGATATCGTCGCGTTCCTTACGGATTTCCAAGCCGGCTGTCCTTGATCGAAGTCGATTTTATTTGAGGTCGCTGCTTATGTAATCTTCGGACGCCCCAGTGAATCTTGGGGCGTTCTTTGTGTGTGGGCGCATAGAAAAACCCCCAGCTCTCGAGGTGGAAGCTGGGGGTTTTTGAGGATCAGTTCACTCGTGGCTTACGGGCAGCCCTGGTTGAAGGCCGTGAGGAAGCTTGCGATATCAAAGAAGTCCCAGTTGCCATCACCGTTCATATCCGCACGCGGATCTTGAGTTGTGAACTCGCCGAGGAATACTGAGATATCAAAGAAGTCCAGAACACCATCGCCGTTGCAGTCTGCGGGACACTCAATCCCATTACCGCAATCGGGTGTGATGACACAGATCTCAATCGAGCAGCACTCTTCGAGCGACTCGTTGTGCATGGTCATGATGAAGCAAACCTCTTCGCCAGGCATTGAGCCGCAGATGGTGACGGTTACAGTCTCGGTTCCCAGGCTTGGGACCGGGCTGTAGTCCCAGCGGGATGGGTCAACATTGCCTGTGTCGATCGTGACACCTGCTGGTGAGATCGGCACAAAGTACGAGTAGTAGATGTCGATCGGGAGCAGGTTGTCCACATCGAAGGTGTAGGTGAAGCACCCGGTGCCGTCGGGGGCGCAGGCCACGCTCTCGTCGTGGATCTGAGCACAGTCACAATCGGGCACGATGATACATGGCCGGATCGCGCAGCATTCTTCGAAGTCCGAAGTGTTGAGGCTGAGCGTGAAGCACAGCTCGTCGCCCGGGTTCCCGCCGTTGAATGTGATCGAGACCTGCGTGGTGTCTCCGTCGAGCAGGAGTGATGGCAGCACAATGAGCCCTGAGGGGACCACATTGAGCCCGGCATCGGGGAGCACGAGCAGGTACGCGACATCCTGGCCAGAGTTGTTGGTCAGGTCGAAGGTGTATGTGTAGTTGCCCGAGTTGTCGAGGTCACACAAGATAGTTTCTTTTGAAACGGTTGCACATGGACCCTGAACGAATCCCGGGCAAGAGACTTCGACCGATCCGATACCGGATTTGTCTTGCTGCAAGATCTCTGCGTCCATATCGATCAAGATCGAGCTGGCGACATTCCCGCCTGCTTGCGGCAAGCCTTGGATGCCGTAGACATTCGGGCCGATGCCCGGAGTGCCAAGGATCATCGCATCGCTGGTGACCCAGACGCGGTCGTCCGGAGCCGCTGCATATGAGTAGTCAACGCCGCCGGCCGAGTCGGCGCTGTTGCTCGTGCCTCCACCAACGGAGAAGGCGTTGCCCGAAGGGACCCATACTACTCCTTGTGCTTGTTGCTCACACACATACTCAAGGGCTCGGGATTGGTGCGGTTCGGTGTTGAACCGGCCTGTAGCCGGGTCGGTCCTCATGGTCCGTTCTGCGATCATCATTTGACCTGCAGGCCCGAAGGAGATGTCGGAAACAGGATTCGAATATTCAGGTGTAATTTGAGGCACTGAAATTTCGAGTTGTTCTGTGCCTGCAATAAACTCGCCGGCGGCGTCATACGCGATCGACCAAATTTCGTTTGCAGCCGTTGGGTCTGGAGCACCGCGGTCCTCAACCCAGAGTGAGTAATACACCCGACCGTTGAATGACTGAACCGCCCAAACACGCTCGCCTAAGCGGGCGGCACCCTCGCCGTCACCGGCTTCGGGGGTGCAATCTGAGACGAGCCCGGTCGCGTGGTCCCATGTGCTCAGGCAGGTGCCCGATGCGTCGATGCGATAGATGCGGCCGTCTTCGAAGTTGGACACATACACAGCTTGCTTATCGACATCAAAGCAGAGGTTGCCAAGGCCCGGGTAGGACTCGGCCACACCGAAGGGTGAAGCCGCGATGATCGGGTCGCTGTTGTTGGGGAGTGTTGCAAACACAGTCGGGGCCCCGGTGACCGAATCGATGATGTACACCTGTCCGGGCTGTCCGCCGATGGAGCCGATGTTGTCTGAGAAGTAAACCGCGGTGTGGGCGGCGTAGATATTCCCGCGATCATCCAGAGCGACCCCAAAGACCTCTCCAATAGTCGAGCGGACCCATTCCGGGTGCGTGTAGATATTGGTGGGCCAATCGACACCCAGCGGTGCTCCGGTTTGGCCGGTCAGGTCGTACACATTGAGAACGCCCTCGGCGTCGTTTGAACGCCATTGTGTTCCGACGGCGATCTGTCCTCCGCCGAAGGCTTGAAATTCGTCTGCTGTAAACTGCGGACGCTCACCATCACACACTCCCGGGCCAACATCGGCCAAGGAGGGTGTGATGATCGATGTCAGCACGGCTGCAGTAGTAGCAGCAGCGGTCCAATTGGATATACGCATGGCTTACCCCTCTTGTTGTTGGGGCATACAACGCCCCAGTGGTGAAAACGCCCCCACGCAGAAGGCGCGAGACGCTGCGGTTCGTCAGGGCGAAATATCTGCCCGATAACCGCATTAATGAGTCTACTAGAACATTGCTCTAAGCACAAGTGAATTGTGCATGATTCGTGAATCAAGCAAACTGTATTGCGGACAACGAGGTGTCCTAATCGAGTTGGCGGATCATATAGTTAATCAACTCAACCGGGTCCTCGGACAAATCCGGATCCAATGAATCAGTGTTAGATTTGAGAATTTTCCGAGCTTGGAGCAAGGCCTCCCGCTCTGCGTTGGTGTCACCTGAATCATGAGCGATGAGTCCCGCGATCACCTGCTCTGAGGCTGGTGTCGCTAACAGTGGGACCATTGATCTGAACCGCTGGGTTTCTCGCCAGGTTGACCACCCGGATCCAACCATCGCGCCGCCTATCTGAAGCAGCTCGGCAGATTGGGCATAGTTTTTGGTCTGGAAGTTGCCAAAGGCAACAGCACGCAATGCCCTGCGGCGCCAGAGATTGTTGTTGTATGGAAGATCGAGTTCTACTTCATCAAGCATCAACTGGGTCACCCGAGGCAGATAACGCGCGTCGGTCAACACTGTCATGGGATCATCAAGCTGCTCTGCGGTCGACGAGAGAACCTTGAGCAGAATCCGGCCCATACTCGGGTTGTGTTCTGAGAGTTCAACGACATAATCGACAAGCGAATACAGATGCTCGATGCTCCCATGCCACTTTGGATAGAGGTCGTAGGCGAAACTCTTGTATGCATCGTAATGATCAACCCGAGCATTGGTCGCTTGGTCAAACCAGAAATCAGTCCCGCGGTCGGGCCGCATCTGGTGCCCCATTGTCGCGGTAATCAGTTCGGTCGCTGCCCAAGGCCAATCCGGGTGAATTTCCCACGCAGCGGTCAGGTGCAGGTGTGCCTTTCGTAGGTTTCGTTGGAAGCCCTTCCATTGGACATCCGAGACCTCCCGAGAATAGCCGTACCCGCGTTCGTCCCACGCGAGTTTGATCCGCAATCCACCCGAGCTGTACCGCGCGATCCAGGGCTGGGCGTCCTCGTCATCAAGGAGTGCTTTGCATAAGACCTCCTGGTCCTCGCGAGGGAGTGTGATGTATTGGAACCCGAAGTTTGCGATCCGAACCGATATGAACTCATGAAACTTTGGGTCAATCCCGTTGAGTGATGCGGCTTCAACTAAGAGCTCTATCCCATGCTCCCTGCTCAACTCAATCGCGGATTTGTCTTCGTTGAGAGCAACATGCCCGAGCAGTTCGGCGGCCTTGAGCCAGGTTGCGCCAGCGAGATATGGGGAATACCCAGTTTCATCCATTTGAAAGGCAACTTCCAAGAGCGCGTTTCCGTGTCTGAGGTACGCTGAATCTGGGCTGTCGTCGTCGATTTGTGAACTATGGAATCGATACTGAACATACAGCGGCGGCGTATCGTCGAGAGCGAGCAGTTGTTGATACGCCTCTCTGAGACCGAGATCAGTCTCGTTAAACGGATTGCCGTACGATGCGCCAACCCGAATCGAAAGGTCAATAAGTTCTCGATAGCGATCGTTCTTCTCAGGGTCGGCAAACGAATCCGTCTCATCAATGACAGCCGTCCAGAGGTAGTTGTATCCTGACTCTTTGAACGACTGGGTCGTTGGATACGCCTGCGAGTCCTGCGCGATTGCACACATCGAGCTGGCAATAAAGCCGAGTAAAGTAATACCAAACCATCCTGATGCCCATCTCATATTATCTAATCTCCTTATAACAGGAGCAGTATAGGGGGTTGGTTCGGCCATCGAGCAGGCTGCCGAAGTGCTCGGTTAGGAAGCGGCTGTGCCGTTCGGGTGCAACCAATCTCGGCTTTGATGTGGTGGACTCAGTTCAAGGGCATCCCTGGCTAAAGAGTTGCAAGAACATCGAGATGTCGAAGAAATCAAAGGCACCGTCGCCAGTGAAATCGACAGACGGGTCGTTGGTACGAAAGGATACAAGGAAAGAACTGATATCAAAGAAATCGAGCTGGCCATCACCCGTTAGATCAGGCGAGCAGGAATTGGCGCCGACAAGATCGAGCACGAATACATCCTGGCGACTCACGATGAGGGGTTGATATTCTCCGGCCACCGACACATGACCCGCGGGGCTTGATGTGATAGCCATGGGAATATCTTGGGCTGATCCAAGATCAAACTGAGTCCGAGATATGAACTCGCCGCCAGTGCTCCACTGTTCTACGGCAACATCTCCGATCGCGGAATCGAGGAAGTACAGCATCCCGTCGGTTCCCAGGGCGACATGTCCGCCACGATTCACCGATCGATATTCTGCTTCAATATTGCTGGTCCACTGGACGAAGCCCGCGGCATCAAAGCTTGTCGCAAAGACTTGCCCACTCCCGGAGAAACCCGTCATGAGCAGGGAATCGGTATCAGTCCAGAGGAGATTCGATGGCAGCACGGAGCCGGGCCGAGTGTCAGAGATTATGCTTTGAATAGATCCGTCTGGTGTATAAACAACCAAAGTCGCATCTGAGTCACTGAATCCATTGATGTTCACATCCGCAGCGACGAAAATAGTTCCCGCAGCATTTGTAGTTATCGCACGACCGACCGTGGTGTGAAAAAAAGTGTCTGGTGATAGATCTTGGCGATCAGTCCAGAGGATGGTGCCGGAGGTGTCGATCTTTGCGGTGAGCATTTCGTCACCGGATGCGCCGATGATGGGCGCGGTTCCTGTAGCGAACACATTTCCATGAGAGTCGAAGGCAAGAGCCTCGGCCTGGGCACTCTCAAATGATTGGCCCCCGATTGCGATATCCCAGACTTGATTCCCCGATGAATCGTACTTGACTACCGCAAACTGGGCGGCCAGCAGAATCGGATCCTGAGTCCAGCCGCACATCGCGAACTCCCCGCTTGGACCGATGGCAAAGCCGAGCGGGTTTTGCTGAGCCGATGGGTTGCCACCGTCGTATCTGCGGGTCCAGAGGATGTTCCCCGATTGGTCGATCTTGAGGACCGCCCATTGAATACTCGAGTTCGTTCCCCATGATTTCCCGGCAACGAAGATGTTGTTGTTGGAATCGAGCCCTACGAACTGGGGTTGATCGAAATGGTCACCCGACCCGTTATATGTGACTTCCCAGAGTTTGTTGCCCTGAGAGTCAAACTTGAGGATCAGGAAATCTTCCTCGTTGAAGTTAAAGCTGGTTGTCCCGGCAACAATTGATTCACCGGTGCTGGTGGTGACAATGTGCGTGCCCTTGTCGATATTAAAGAAGTTGTCGAACTCCGCCTGCCAGTTGACGACCATGCTTGGAGGGTCGATCGGGGTCGAGCAATCATTCCCAACGGTAACCAGTCGGTTTGAACCGTTGGACACAAAGGCGATATCAATATCGCCGTCGGCGTCTAAATCGTCAAGAGCAAGGAAGTTTGGAGAGAACCCCGCATCGAATGTTTGGTTCTCATCGAATGTGCCGTCGCCGTTTCCTGAGAGAACTGAAAGCGTATCAGAAATCTCACAGGCCACGACGAGGTCGAGCGTGCCGTCTCCGTTCATATCGGCCGTGCGAACACTGCGCGGGCCTACACCGGTTGTGTAGGTCTGGCGGGTGCCAAAGCTTCCGGATCCGTCACCGAGTAAGACCGAGACTGTGTTGCCGATCCCGATGAGCGAGTTCCAGTCGGTCACCACCGCATCAAGATGGGAATCGCCATTGAAATCCGCGAGCACCACATCCGTTGGCCGTTGCCCGACGGGGAAGGATTGACGCGTCGGAAACAAGCCCATCCCGTCATTATAAAGCACGGTCATGGTTGCAGAATCTTCATTGGTCACCACAATATCTTGATCTCCGTCATGATCAACATCCGCAGAGGTCATTCCCAGCGGGTCGCTCCCGCAATCGAATAAACCAACCGATGTAAAACCGAGCCCGTTAATATTCCGGTATGGCCTGATCTGGTTACCGAACTTGTTGACAGTTACAAAGTCCAGATCGCCATCATTATCAAAGTCGGTAAAGAGCACCGCCACGCACCCGCCGCCGCCGGCGTAGAAGGTCGGGCTGGAGAACGATCCGTCCCCGTTGTTGCGGTAGAACATGACCCCGTTGCTCCAGTAGTTGGCGCGGAGGACATCAAGATCACCGTCGCCGTCCATATCGCCGAGGGCGACTTGCCCAAACCCCCACCCGCTGGTGAGGACAGGCCCGAGCGAGAAGATGCCCGTCCCATCGTTCCAGAGGATCTGCGTCGGGTCATTGCCGGGGCCGTTGGAGTCGGTAATCAGATCAATGTCCCCATCGTTGTCTATATCACCCGATGCGATATACGAGGGCGATGAGCTCCCGAACGGGGAAGGGATGTTGTAAGACACCGGGGTGTCAAAGTTGCAGAACTGTGCGAGAGCTGGGCTTTGAGCGAGCCCGGCTGCGATCAGTACACTGATGAGTGTTGAGTTTTTCATATCTATATCCTTCCGGATTCTGTTGAGTTTGTGTGTTAAGGACATCCGCTTGAGAATGCGCCCAGGAATGCGCTGATGTCAAAGAAGTCGAATGCGCCATCTCCAGAGAAGTCTGCGATTGGGTCGTTGTTGCCAAACGCCGTAAGGAATGCGGAGATGTCGAAGAAGTCGAGTGTCCCATCGCCGGTGAGGTCCGCGGGGCACACGGAACCGGCCAGGATTTCAAACGATCCCGAGACGGAAGACGAATCCTGGAATCGATGATCGATGGCAACAAGCCGGACCCGGACATCACCGATCCCGGAGCTATTTGGGAGGACCCAGCTAAATGACCGTGCTTCTGCCGGTAGATCGGTGGCAACATAGTGCCAAGTGCGACCCCCGTCGTAGCTTGCCTGAATCCTGAATGACCGGAGTGATTCATCATCCGAAGCGGTCCAGTTGATTGGGATCGTGCTCCCTCCAGAGTACGAACTCCCCGCCAGCGGTGATCGGATCTCAACAGCAGGTGCTGCATCACCAAAGCGTGTGTCTGGACGGATCGAGAAGTAATCCCCGAAGGAATAATGGAGCCGGCCGCCAGCACCGAAGGTCGTCACGACCACGATCCTGGCGGTGTCGCTGCTCGAATACGGAAGTGTCGCCCCGATGGGCAAGCAACCGGTGGTTGTGCCGCCCGCTGAATCACTCAGGCCGATGCCGTCGAGCATGATGAACGCGCTGGCAAACCCGCCTGGTCCCCAGCATACATCAATGCTTTCGTGTGGGCGGACCGAGCCGATCGGGGATTGGATGGTCTGCTCGACCACTGTCCAATCTTCCTGGTAGGGAATGCGGAGGACTGATTTGTCCCAGGACTCTTGCCCGGCCGAGTCCACCGCGACGATTCGGATCGCTGATGGTGTTGGATACAGATTGTTCGGGAGAACAACCGGAGCCGTGAACTCGTAGGTGAACTCATTGCCGCCAAGAACGGCGATTGTCTGGAACTCGTTGGGGAAATCGTGAGCCGCAAACTCGACGCGGTGTTCGACAACATCAATATCATCCGACGAGGACCAGCGGAGGATGATTTTATCTCCGACCTGAGCGGTGAAATACACCGGCATCATCTCGATATCTGGGTACTCATCATCAATCGCGGGAGGAGCAGAAAGGAAAGGCGAGAACGCGGCTGGGTGGACATTGATCACCGAATCGCCGGTGCCGGTTGGGTGAAGGATATTGGTTGGACCCGACGCGTCGCCCCACCAGTTGTTCCGGAGGAACGGCAGCGAGTTAGTGTTGTTGTACTCGACGGCAACATTGTTGCCTTCAAAGATGCTCGGCGCGATGAAACCGTCTGCTTCAATACGGCCCGAGGTGGTTGTTACCATGCCAACATCGTTATTGATGATCTTCGATCCGTACAGCCGCACAATCCCGCCGGTGACCGATGCGGTCCCTTCTAGGGAGTTCTGCACAGTGCTGTGGACAAGATCGAGCACGCCGCCATCAGACTGGGCGGTGATTTGTCCGCCATCAAAGATCGTGTGCCTCGCCTTGGCATCAAACACATCAACCCATTTGAGACCAAACCAGCGTTGTGATGGAGAGAACGATTCGAGCACGATCGGTTTCTCTTTTGTACCGTTGAGTTCGAGGTTTGCCGATCCGATGATGAAGGATCCTGCGTTGGGAAGAAACTTGAGGTTCGCACCCGCTTCGATGATCATCGACCCGCCACGGTTGTCGGCGAAGTCGCCGATTACATACGGGATGCCGGTGTCGGCCCAGTGACGGTTCTGTGCGAATGGGAAGGATTCGACCGGGATGTGGTTGAATGTGTTGCCGGTCAGTGGGAGCTTGGAACCAGGTAGCAACCCCGCGCCATCAAAATCCATCTCGAGCGGGTACTGATTCCCGGAGAGCACGACATTGTCACCGATCAGGAAGTTGGGGCCGTACATTTTGATGCCCGGTCCAGCGGTGTTGTTGGTGACCGAGATGTTGTCTAGCAAGATCGGGTGTGCTGTAGATTCGCCGGCGATGCGGAGCATGCCGCCGTCGATTGTCACATGGTCGAGGTAGAGCAACCCCGCAACGGCGGCTGAGCCCCCATTGATGAAGTCAGAGTTGGTGAGCCGGATTGTCCCGGCGATTGACCAGAAGTTGCCAAGTGACCCACCGTCAAACAAACACCCATCGACCGATACGAGCCCGCCGATGCCTGTGATCTGGCCCGATTGAATAATATTCGAATCAGTGAGGATCAACGACGAGAAGGTGCCGTTGACATCGACTGTGGTGCTTATTGTCGTGTTGCTGAGTTCGCCTGATCCACCGAGATTGAACTCGAGGCCGGTGCTAAACCCGCTTTGGCCTGTGAGTGTAATCGGATTGAGATCCGTGCCAGCCGCGACCAGTTCCCCCTCAACTAGAAGTGTACCACCCGAGAAATCCACGGTGGCGCCAGCCTCGATCTCAACACGCCCGCCAGCGGGGATGACCAGATTTTGGCAGACTACAAACGGGCCGTCGGCAGCAGCCCAGACAACGGTCTCGCCGGCATCGGGAATCGAGATGCTGCATGGATCCGAAGCATCAGCATTGACCGAAAGAGTGTCAATCGAGAAATACGCCCCGTTGCCAAACGCGCTCATAATAAACGGCGAACGGAAACGCAACGCGATCCGCCCGTCACCCGGAACGGGAACCTGAATACGCGTGTACCCGCTCTCAGAGACCGGCAGGCTAGTGGCATGGAGTTCTTGTGTGAAGTCGCCCCGTCCATCGATCCCGAACCCGGTGCCGGTGTCAACGCCAGCAGAGTACAGGATCTCAAAGGAGGTCTGCGAAGAGAAGGCCCCGCCTCCCAACACCCAGAGGGTCACCAGATCACCGGCGATCTGGTTCTGGATATCGGGAAGGATCGCCCATGAGTCGAGTTCCCCGCCGAACCAGTCAGTCGCAAGCGATGATGCCCCGAGATAGCCTGTCCCATCGAATGGTTCCCCTCCAAACCCGTCGCCATTAAAGAATGCGGAGCCCGTAGCAGGATCCGATTCGTTCCTGAACTCCCACCCACGGTCGATCAGGTTTTGGGGTCCCATCTCGGTTCCGTTCAAGCCGTTGCTTTCAAAGTCTTCGGTGAAGCTCGCTTGGCCCATACACATCGAGCAAATCAAAAAGCTCAGAGTAATGGCAGCAGCCGTGGATCTGTGTGTTGTAGTAGTTGTCATTCCGATTCTCCTAAAGTTGTGAATGCCATGCCACGACGCTGACATTTTGAGAGGCTCTCTGGTGCTCATGGGCACCCAGCGATGAACTCGCTCAGGAACGCTGAAATATCAAAGAAGTCAAGTACGCCATCGCCCGTAAAGTCTGCAGCACGATCGCCCACTGTAAATGCACTGAGGAACATGGATATATCAAAGAAGTCCAGCACGCCGTCCCCGGTCAGATCTGCAAGGCAGGCACCAGCACCCTCCACGCTGATCACCGCGACCGCTTCGCTCGCTGTCGCGATCCAGATCTCGTAGCCGTCAGCGGTCGGCCGCGATTGGATGTCGTTGATTTGATTATGCGGGAGCGGGCTTGTTGGCTGCTGCCAAACGCGCCACTGGCCGTCCTTGAGCTGAGCTACGCCGCCGGGGTAGGGGAATGTGCCATCGAACATCGAGAACCAGACCGACCCATCGGGCGCGATCTCAATATTAAAGATGTCGTCAGAGGGCAGCGGTGCATTGGTTAGGTCAAAGGTTTCGATGAGGCCGATTGCTGGGTCGTAGTGAAACAGCCCAATCCCGGAAGAAACCCAGAGTGTGCCGTCATCGGCGACATCGAAATCAGCGATGTGATACCCGAGTGTGTCTTGATCGAGCCCGAATGCTTCGCGTGGGATGACTGTCCAGTTTGTGCCGTCGGTCTTTGCGAGCCCGAATGACGCCGCGATCCAGACGGATTCAGGGTCCAGAGGATCCGCGACAATCCCGGAAATGTTGCCTGCAGGAAGCGGGCTGTTCTCACCGGTGAACCGCTCATCAATAAGCATCTGCCCATCATCGTTCTCACGGAACAGGTTGCCGTTCCCGGTTGCCGCCCATGCACGGCCGCTCTCTGAAATCCCGAAATGCTTGATTGGCCAACTGTTGGGGATCAGCTCTCTGTAGTTCACGCCGTCGTACTCTTTGACGCCGTTGCCCCAAGGAGAGAAAAGCAGTTCGCCGGTGGATCGATACGCGAGCGCTGCGGTGTCATCGGTCGGGTACGGCCAGGTCAATCCGATGCCATAAGTCAGTACATTGGCATTCGTCCATGTTCGGTCGGGGTGCATGATGTCAAACCCGCCAACGCCCGGACCGGCGTTCCCGTTCATCACGACATCGCCGTTGGCTGCCAGTGCGATGGCGTCAATAAAGTATCCAAGCATCCCGGTGTTGGTTAATCGGTGCCGCTGCCAAACCCCGTTGGTCAGTTTGGCCGCCCCGCCGATCCCGCCGGCCCACAACGCTCCGGTCGAATCTTCTGCGATTGTGTAGGTCGCACTCCCGCCCCAAGGACCAAACGACGACCATGAACCGTCCCAGATATGCGTGCTCGTCGAGCTTGCTACCGCGATGCGGCCGCTGGGAAGCAGCGTTGAAGTCCCGCCGGCGGGTGGGGAGGGGATCATGGTGTATGTGCCATCTTTGGCGCGGAGTGCCATTCCTTGGTCGGTCTGAAAGAGCAGATTCCCGAACTGATCCATCGAGCCGTTCCCGATGACCCCCATAGGAAACGGGCTGACATCGGGTGGTGTTGGACTCCCGTACCAGATGAACAAGCCATCTTTGTAGGTTGTCAATCCCATCTCGTTGGACCCGAACCAGACGGTGTACCCGCCGGCTGAATCCGCTTGGACATTGACAAAGTCCACCCAATCCCAGCCCGCCCACCAGGGGAGCCCGTTGGAGGTGCTCCATGAGTTCCATGAGTTGGCCGCGGGATCGTACTGCACGAGACCACCGCGTGAAGAGCCCCCGGATTCTTGATTAGCGATCCAGATCGTCCCGTCTGGCGCAATGTCAAGGCCGACAACCTGATTCCCGATGAGCCCTGAGTTGTTGGCATGAAGCCGAGTTACGCACCAGGGTTCAACGCTCGGGTCGAATCGGAGCAAGCCTTGATCTGAGCCGATCCACATGATGCCGTCATCTGTTTTGACTACATCATTGAATCGTGGGCTGAGGATCTGGTTGCAATCCACATTGCCCAGCACCTTCCAGTTGGTCCCGTCAAAGTGTCCGATCCCGCCCTCTTCCCAGAATGTGATGTACCCGCCGATCCAAGGCGAATCGTCATCGTCAATAAAGATAGTTTGCGTGAAATCGCCCGGTATTCCGGTGTTGGACGGACGGATTAGTTCCCACGATACATCCCCCGGTTCGGCGTGGGTGATTGCGATCGTCGTTGTAGCGAGTCCGAGTAGGGATAGGGTGACGAGTGGTTTCATGGTCATCTCCGATTTATGTGTGGTGCGTTATTTGGTAGAGAGTGGAGTCAAGTAGGATGGGTTGGCTTATGGGCAGCCAAGCTGGAATGCCGAGAGGAGTTCTGAGATGTCAAAGAAATCGAACTCGCCATCGCCTGTGAAATCGGCAAGCGGGTTCGACTCTGTGAATGCGATTAAGAATGCGGAGATATCAAAGAAATCGAGCTGCCCATCGTTTGTAAAGTCTGCTGCACAGCTTTGATTGTTAAACCGGGCAACCAGAACCTGATTCCCGCCGCCCCCATTGGAAGTTCCGGTTGCGATCATGTTTCCCTGCCCGTCCGTATTCAGGAAGCGGAATGAATCCCAGCTAATCCCTTGTGCGGAGTCCGATGTGACCGTGCCCATGTCGAGTACGCTCCCGGTTTGCGGGTCGAGCTTTAGCATGAGGCCAACGGTGTCAAAGAGGCCCTTTGTATACGCGGCTGTGGAAGTATGTCCAGCCACGAAGAGGTTTCCAAGAGCATCGACATGGATTCCATTGCCAAACTCGGCTTCATTGTTCGCCCCGCCGCCCCATTCTGTGAGCCACCGCACAACACCTGTATCGCCTTCGTACGCGATGGTGATCAGGTTGTTATTGCCGTTGCTGTCATCGCCGTCAGGGTCCGTACCGCCGGTTGCGAAGATTGTGCCGTCGGGTGCGACCGTGATGGCACGCTGAGAATCATCACTCCCCGGATCAACCAGCATGAACCAGTGCTCTGCACCGGTAATCCCATCGTATTTGGCGACAAGCCACTGGTGATCAAATCCAAACGGATCCTTCCCCAGAAGCACCACATCGCCATCGGGAGTGAGTGCCAGGTCCCGCGCGTTGTCCGCGAGGGATGTGCTGTAGCGTGCTTCCCAGAGTGTTGTGCCGTCATTCCCGTCATATTTAACAGTCACAATGTCGGTGTTATCAAATGATGAGGTGTCCCCGCTGATGACGACATTGCCGCTGGGGTCGACTACGACAAGCATGGCATCATCGTTTTCAAACAGGAACGGACCTTGCCCGGTCCACAATCGTGTCCAAACGGTGTTCCCGTCTGCGTCGAGCTTCACTGTCCCGAAATCACGCTGTTCATTAGCGGTATCAAACCCCCCGGTTGCAACCACGCCACCATCTGGAGTCGCGGCAATATCTCTCGGGCTGTCGAGCCCTTGATCGCCGCCATCGACAAGCTTGCTCCAGATCACATCGCCTGAATCTGCATCGTATTTGATGATTGCATAGTCCGTGTTGCCAAACCCGGGCACCGAGCTCCGCCCAAGCACATAGACCGCGGACTGGTCCCATGACATCGTGATCGCGGCGGGCACATCTTGGCCGCTTGGCCCGGCAAATGAGGTCTCCCACCCATGCGTGCCGTCGCTGTGAACACGGACGATCCCGATATCAACATCGCCCACCTCTGGCCCAACCTGAAGCGTGGAGAGTACATATGTAGCACCGCTTGAGTCGGCTGTCGCATCATGCAGCAGCCAGAGATCAGCAGGCTCAACATTGGCTTGCCAATGAGGCGTGATGTCCGCGTAGGTTGTTGAACCGACCGATAACCCAAAAAGGAGCGAAGAGATTTTGATTGCGGGTTTCATTTTTGTCCTTTTGTAGTGTGTGCGTGCTGTTGCTCAGAAGATTGCTTTGAGCAGTGTGTGATGTATCAGCATGCAACCGTCATGCCATGCTTGAATATCTCTTTGTATGGAGACAATCAGCATGGGGGGTTTTAGTGACTGGCCAAATGAAGCCGTCCGTATCTGGGATACAGGCTTCGCTTGGCCATGATTGAGCAGGTTCAAAACTACCACAGGCGTAAGCGGCTGTCCCACGAGTCCATTCAGGGTGTTTAAATCGCAAGATCACGAGTCTGGCGCCCCGAAATTTGTTGTGATTGATCAGCAAAATAAATAGAGCAACCGAATAAAACCGTATTTTTAGTGTAAAAACAGGCATTTCACCGATAAATTGTTTCTGAAATAGTCCTTGAAACAAAGCCAGAAATCGGTATACTGGGCATATGACTCCGCAAGATCTGCTAATCTCGAATGAGAATGATCGGTTTGAATCCGACACAATCCAGGCGGTCAGTGTTGCTCGTGATGCATATTCACGGGTGATTGAGGAAAAATGTCCAGGGTCCAAAGCTGTCTCTGCGGTTTCGAGTGCATTCGGGATTCATCGCAAGCTTGCGTGGCAGGTCATCAAGGTGGCGTATGCGGAAGATCCGTTTGTCGCCGCCAAGCACATGCCCTCGCCCAAGAGCATCGCGGTGTGGATTCAAGCGGCCGAGTCTTGTGGGATTGATTGTAAGCTTGTCGAGTCTGTCCGCAACGCGGACACTCGGTTCCAAGATCTAATTCACACGCATGCCTCGAGTAAGTCGGAGTTTGACATTCTGATCGAGTCTTCAGCGTCATCGCAAGACACGCAGGCCGAGGAACGGTGGAGACAGCTTGCTTACGAGGGCAATAGCTTTACTTGGGGAGCTCATTGCAAAGTCTTGATGGCGATGTGTGTGCTGATGCCATCGGATGATCGCGAGGATTTCTTTCACATGGCCCAGGTCCGCGGGTTGATGGGGTTTCGGCAGACGCGGCCCGATGTGCGTTGGGTGATCAACCAGTCGGTTGCGGTTGATGACGATGTCGTTCATGAATCGGCGATGCAGCGCGTCGCGATTGATCCTCAGGCGGCCAAGGCGTACAACGGCGTCCCGGTGCTTCGGGAGTATTGTTCGGATCCAATGCCTGCATTGATGCGAACCAAAACACATGACGGGATGATGCAAGACGAGTTTTTATCGTCTGCCATTGGGCTTCAGGGCGAGCGGACATTGGTGACCGGTGAACTGCTCCGCAATATCGCCCCTACGCACGCGATGCCAAACGACAAGGTGGCCCATTTCGGTACTTCTGTACGGACGCCGGCGGAGATGCTTCACTTTGACCTCTTTGTCAAGTCAGGATTGTTCGGTGATGTGAACCGCGAGCTCCGAGTATTCTCTGATATTGCATCGTCGATCTCGTTCAAAGACTCTGATGCGCTCAGTGTGAACGAGACGGTGACCAAGCTCGGGCGCGGGGTGACGCTGGCGCAGACGCCAGATCTGCCCGGCTATCGCGATCTTGCGGGGGAGATATTTGGCCGGTTGGGAATAGACCCGGGCGAGTACGAGTTGTACCGCGTCCGGCTGGCGTACCCGCCGATGCCGACGACAGTGATGATGAAACACGAGTTGCTTCCAAAGGGTGGGGAGCGAAACTGAAGAGGGTTGTTCTGAGTTTTAACCAGGTAGCGATTGCAGCTACAAACCTTTGAGAATGGAGAAGAGAGATGAAAAAGAATATGGTATGTATCAGTGCGGTCGCACTGATGAGCGTGTCGGCGATGGCTGATATTTCTGTAAGCACTTACGACGATCTGACCGAAGGGTTCCAGACGAACGATTTCAATCCTTCCTTCCACTACAACGGTGTGACTTACTTCGACCGGAACAATGTCGATGGTGTGCAGACCGATGGTGTACGATTTGTCGGCGGTGGAGCCGGCTTTGATTCACTGGGTGATACTGTAATGGTTGAGAATGCAACATTCTTTTATGACGAGTTCCCGACCTTTGGGAGCCGGAGCAACGGGTTGACCTTTGGGCGTTCGTTTGTTCCTGGAGACAACTTGTCAATCAGCCGGCTGTCAACGGTAAGCATGGCGCTCGACACAAACGCAGACTTTGCGTCAATCGAAATCGGCTTCATGGAGAACGGTGTCTGGGGCGGTGATGTGATGCACTTCGAAGCTACGCTCAGAGGCGTTGTCGTTGACTCTGTCGAACTTGTGATCTCAAACCTTGGCGGGCGTGATAACGCGGCGATCACGACGCTTTCAGTTGGCGGCGGTGAGTTCGACACCTTGCGTCTCTTCGCTACCCTTGGCGACGAGTTCACAGCGATGCCAATGATTTTGGACAATCTGACAGTAAACACAGTTCCTGCACCAGGCACCCTGGCGTTGCTCATGGGAACTGCCGGATTTATGAATCGTCGTCGCCGATAAAACCCTCTTATCAGGCGGATATATGACGATCTTCGTTTGCCCGCGCCCGTGTAATTACGGGTGCGGGTTTTTCTGTGTACCTAGTTCGTTCAACCATGGCAAAATCCGGTGCATAGCGGCGCGTGTGAATATGTTATAAATCGTGCCTAGCGAAGTGCTCTCCATATCCATAGAAAAACGGCACTCAAGTGTCCGCCAGTGCGTCACTTAGTGCCGTTGAGCCCTACCTTGTCCAAGGTAAGGAAATAATGGAGCCGGGGGGAATCGAACCCCCGTGCCGGGATTGTCAGCAAGACGCTTCTACGGGTGTAGTCGTTGGTTTAATCTCGATCTAGTACCGGGCAACGACACCCTGTATTTCGATCCAGCCTCTCGAAACCTCCTTGCTAACCCGCCAAGAGGCGCCACGGGTTAGCCAGTCCGAAGATCGTGATCCACCACCGTATCGGACGTCGAGCGGTGGATCCGTAGCCAATAATTAGGCTGCGAGTGCGTACTGCGGTTTGGCAGATATAAAGTTGCGTACTTTTTACGAGGCTAACACGCTCCTCGACTCGCCACACCAAGCCTTCCCAATCCGGTCGAATGCCATATCGGCCCCAGTTCATGCCTCGAGACCGTCTCGAGAGCACATCTGTTGATTCTACGCCAAGCGGTGCTTCGAAGTTCCTGCAAATATCGCTGCTTTGCGCGCGAAGTTGACATTCAGATAAAAATATCCTTTCGCCGTCTATACAAAAGTTATTGGCAGTGCCGAAGATCAAATAACCAGGCCGGACCTGCTTTGATCCAAGAGGTTGCGTGAAAATGGCTTTTACTCTTGATTTATAGACAGAAATGTGTACATTGGATTCGTATACCCGGCAGTTCCATGCTCGGGTTTGGCAGGATTCAAAGAGGAGGAATCAGTATGTTCAATATCACTCAAAAGCTTTCTTTATGCGCAGGCATGGCTCTATGCGTCTCAATGGGCACTACAACAGCTTCAGCAGGTGACCCATCGGGTACTCCAATGACTGTTCAATCAGGGTTGACCGCCGAGAAACGGGAAACCATTCGTCAGAACCAGGGCGTGCTCAATCATTCTGTAGCTCGCCAGTGGAACGAAGTCCTGCTCGACTCGATCCGCAAAGACTTTGCTCGTCCGACAGTTCACTCACGCAACCTGTACCATACCAGTGCCGCGATGTGGGATGCTTGGGCAGCCTACGACGCCCAGGCTGACCAGGTTCTGCATCATGAGAAGCTCTCAGCTAAGAATGTTGAAGCCGCCCGCGAAGAAGCGATGAGCTACGCGATGTATCGCTTGCTCCGTCATCGTTTTGCGTCATCTCCCGCCGCCCCGATCGTGTTCCCAGAATACGACCTCCTGATGGCGGAACTCGGGTATGACATCTCCTACGAGGGTGCAGTTGGCAACGATCCAGCTTCGCTCGGCAACCGTATTGCTCAGACAATCATCACATTTGGCCTGACCGACGGCGCCAATGAACAGGGCGGGTATGCAAACCTGGTATACGAACCAGTCAACCCGCCGCTGCTCCCAGATTTCCCGGGCAACCCAGACATTCTTGATATCAACCGCTGGCAGCCGCTCGCTCTTGAGTTCTTTGTTGACCAGTCCGGGAACCCAATCCCGTTTGGTTATCCAGAGTTCCTCGGTCCTGAATGGGGCGAGGTGGCATCCTTCTCTCTCAATCCAAACGATCTTACGGTGATTGAGCGTGATGGTATCGACTGGGCCGTCTGGCACGATCCGGGTGCACCACCCTACTACGGCACCAAAGAAGGTGATGCCCGCTACAAGTGGGGAAACGAAATGGTCATCACTTGGTCGGCGCACCTTGATGCCTCCGACGGCGTCATGATCGATATCTCGCCGGGTGCTATCGGCAACGCCGAGCTTGCGCAGATGAACGAAGAATCCATTTACTACAATCATCTTGAGGGTGGCGATTGGGGTACCGGGTACGATGTGAATCCTTCGACCAACTTGCCATACGAACCACAAATTGTCCCTCGTGGTGATTACGGCCGCATCCTCGCCGAGTTCTGGGCCGACGGTCCTGACTCAGAGACACCCCCGGGTCACTGGTTTACGCTGCTGAACTATGTAACGGATCACCCGCTCAACGAGAAGCGTTTCATGGGTGAAGGTCCACTTGTTGATGATCTGGAGTGGGATGTGAAGTCCTACCTCATCATGGGCGGCGCGATGCACGATATCGCCATCGCCGCATGGTCGGTCAAAGGGTACTACGACTACATCCGTCCGGTATCAGCGATCCGCGCCATGTGTGATCTGGGTCAATGTTCAGATCCGAAACTGGCCAGTTTCCACCCAGGCGGGATCAATCTGTACCCAGACATCATCGAACTCGTCACTCCAGCGTCAACAGCACCAGGCCAGAAGCACGAGCATCTGCTCGGTAACGAAGGCAAGATCGCCGTCAAGGCTTGGCTCGGACCAACCCATATCGTAAACCCTGATTCTGACATCGCGGGTGTTGGCTGGATGCTCGCAGAGAACTGGTGGCCGTATCAGCGCCCAAGCTTTGTGACTCCACCGTTTGCTGGATTTGTCTCGGGCCACTCGACTTTCTCGCGCGGTGCAGCCGAGATCATGACCATGCTTACCGGCACCGAATACTTCCCGGGTGGGATGGGCGAGTTCGTAGCACCGATGAACGAGTTCCTCGTCTTTGAAGATGGCCCCTCGATGGACATTACCCTTCAGTGGGCGACCTATCAGGACGCATCGGATCAGTGCTCGCTCTCCCGCATCTGGGGCGGGATCCACCCCCCCGCAGACGACCTTCCGGGCCGTCACATGGGTCAGGTGATCGGACCAGAAGCATTCACCGAGGCACGCCGGTTCTTCAACGGGCTCAAGTCATGCCCAGCGGATTTCCAGGGCGATGGCGTTGTTGACTTCTTCGACATCTCCAAGTTCATCAATGCGTACATCAATAACGATCAGATCGCTGATATGACACAGGATAATCAGCTTGATGTCAACGACTTCTTTGCGTTTATCAATGCGATGAACTCTGGCTGCCCATAAGGCCTTGAATCATTCCAATCACAAACCCGCACTCGTGCGGGTTTTTTATGGACTGTACAAACTCATCATGTGGTGCCAAGGGCTATTTTGATCCGATCTTGCGCATGGCTTGCAAGAACAGGTCAATCTCATGGGCTCTTGTTGTAGGCCCTGGCGAAACACGGATGCCCCCGTCATCACCATTGCCAAGAGCGATGTGGGCCAGCGGCGCGCAATGCGACCCGGCGCGCGAGGCGATGTTGTACTCGCGATCCAGCGTGTCGGCGACCTGCCGCGACGGGACGCCGTCGAGATTGAAAAGTACCACGGGTGTTCGTCCATCGATACCCGGCATGCCATAGATCGTCACGCCATCGATCTCATTGAGCCCGTCGATGATTTGTGCAGTAAGAGTCATCTCGTGATCGTGGACGCCTGGATCCGCTGCATCGATCGCTGCGATCAATCCCGCAAACCCAACGGCGTTTGTTGTCCCCGCTTCGAGTGCGCTGGGAAGCTGGCTGGGCATTTCAAGCCCCGGCGCTTTGGATCCCGTGCCGCCTCGGCGATGGCAATAAATGCGGGGAGATCGCGATTGGCAAGAATCAGGAAATGCCTTATCGCTGATGTACAGTGCGCCGGTTCCCGTCGGGCCCCCGAGCCCCTTATGACCGGCGATCGCCATCAGGTCGATCCCCATCGCTTGCACATCAACCGGCACATGCCCGAGGGTCTGGGCCGAGTCCACAAGCGTGAGCGCATCGGGAGCGACCTTGCCCACCGCCTCAAACGCTTCTTTGAGCGGCTGGATCGTGCCCATCGCATTAGATGAATGGGTTAGGCACACCATCGCGGTATCCGAGTTGCACGCTGCGGCGAGATGCGATGGGTCCGTGCGTCCAAACTCGTCACATTCAACGGTGATGAGTTCAATAGCGTCGTGTGCTTGGTAGCAGTGCAGTGTCCGCAGCACCGCGTTGTGTTCGAGAACAGAAGCGACAATCTTTACAGGTGCATCACATCCTGCGATCTGAGCTGCGCGGATCACCCCATGGATCGCCAGGTTGAGGGCGTCGGTGCAGCCATGGGTCAAGACCACCCGCGAAGGGCTCGGGGCATTGATCAGCTTGGCAATTTTGAACCGGGCTTCTTCGATCGTGTCATCGGCGGCCCGCGCCAAAATATGCCCGCCGCGCCCCGGGTTGCCTGCTCTGGTGTTGAGAAAGTCAACCATCATCTCGCCCACGGACGGGTCCTTGGGCCAACTCGTTGCGGCATTGTCTAGATAGATCAAAGGATTGGTCATGAAACCCTTTCATGCGATGGTATTGGTTGAGTGGGATCAAACAATCAGATCTCGGCTCTCGTATACTCTGGTGTCACCCATCATATTCCATCGGTACCTCGTTGGCACCGGTTGGGCCAGAACCGAGGTTTGCATGAAGATCGCTGTCATCATCCCCGCCGCGGGCATGTCCACCCGGTTCAACAGCTCAGGACAGGACGAGGACCTGCTCGGAATGGGCCGGTCCAAGCTCGACGAAGACCTCGGCGGCAAGACCGTCCTCCAAAGAACCATCGAGCTCTTTCACACGAGACCCGAGGTCCACCAAGTAATCATCGCCGGGCCTCATGATCCAGACGCAATGAGCGGCTTCAAGCTCCGCCACGGAGACCGCATCAGTCTTCTGGGCGCCGAGCTCGTCACCGGCGGCAAGGATTCCCGCTGGCAGAGCGTTCAGGCGGCACTGAAATCCGTATCAGATGAAGCAACCCACATCGCGATCCACGATGCCGCGCGTCCCGCGACCCCGCCAGAACTTGTGGACAGGGTCTTCGATGCCGCGGCCCGCTTCGATGCGGTGATCCCGGTCATCCCGGTCAGCGATACCCTCAAGCGGGTTTCATCAGAACCAATCGACGACAAATCCGAGACCGATCCGCTTGCTGCGATCCTCGGCGCCGGCGATGCGATCCCGATGCACGAGGTGGTGGGAGGGATCGACCGCCGAGATGCGGTGATGGTCCAGACGCCTCAGGTATTTGCCAAGGCTTTGATAGTTCGTGCTTACGAACAGGACGATCTATCAAGCACAGACGACGCGGGATTGATCGAACGCCTTGGCGAAAGAGTGGTGACTGTTGCGGGCGACGAACGCAACATGAAGCTCACCCGCCAAGGCGATCTGCCTGTGCTTCGAGCGATTATGAAAGTGCACGCACCAAAGGCGCGTGCATCAAACAAGAGATTCTAGTGTGCATGTAGTAGGTGTTCAGATCATCAAGGACATATTATGATAAGTGAGAGCCAGGTCAGAGAGATGCTGGAGTTTTGCGAAAATCGCGCTGGGCATTCATTACAGAAAATGCATGATGCACTTCGTGTTGAAGATCCAGTTCCAGGAATATGGGAACTTCTTCTTCTTTATGCAGCTTTGCAATCCGATGTAGCCTTACACGAACCTGACGAGGCGACCCCTGACATACAAGTCGGTTCACCTGATAGCTGTATGTGGATTGAGGCCACAACTGTTTCGCATCGGGATGCAAGATCCGTTGAGAAGTTGTCGAGATTTGTTGATCAAATACATCATCATCTCCGAAGGGAGTTTGATAAAACGCAGCGATCCTATAGTGTGGAATACGACTGTTTGGACCCATCGCAAGAGTGTAATCCGCCAGAAGAGAATCAATTAAACCCGCTATTTGAATTGGACTCATGGAATGAGTTCTTAGCGGCGGTGGCTTCCGACGATCTTACTGCAGCATGGGAGTTGCAAGATCAAAATCTTCGGATTATGCTTCGCAGCTGTAAAGTTTCGCATGGGTATTCATCATCAGGTGGCCCAGTGCTTTTTCTTCCCGAACATCCAACTGGGCATCCAGTTTATCGTGCGATTAGAAAAAAGGCAGGGCAGGCCAGGAAATGGACAAAGATACATCAATCAGAAGAGAAGTTTCAACCCCTGGTTGTCTGGATTGCTGTAGTTGGGGACTTGTCACAGATTGATCCTGGTGAGGGTCATAAGAAGGTGACATTGAAACAAGCTGTTCTTGGCGCATTGTGTGATCCAAGCAAGATGTCAGTCCCGGAGCAATACAACTCGGTTGGTACTTGGTGGGTGCCTCCACAAGAACCTGTTTCAGGAGCGCATCGAATTTCAATGGTATGTGTGACCCAGTTTGAACAAAGGCAGGATGGATTTGGAGCACCGATCCGACTTTATCCAAAGACAACCTGTTATCAAGACTCCAGAGCAGATCCTTTACCCGCTTCTGTACTGGAGCGAGTTAACCGAATGGATAAAGAGTTAGCATGTGTGCAGTACGGGCCTGGTTGGGAAGCATGGGGCCACAAGCCTGACAGGAAAATTTCACCGGCAAGAGATCGGGCGAATCACACTTGGGGTCATATCAAATATTCTAAGGGAAATGAAGTAATGAAGATTCAGATTCCAGCAGTATTGTTGATCAGAATTCTTTCTGGTGAGGAATCGCCGGGCAGTGTTTGGTCGTCTTACGGTAATGGTTCCAGTAATTTTTTCAAACAGGCACTGGATGAGGGGCGCAAGATTGTCAAAACTTCTTTTCTTGATAGAAAAGAGGGTTCTCGTGAGGAACCCAGTGTTGAAATAGAGTTTGGGCCACCCACTGAACCCTTGGTTCGGAAGCGCAAACAGAGCTAGTTTACTCTTTAACCCGTTCAGTACCGACGGATGACACCCTTGACGATCCCTTGGATCTGGCAGAACTGCACCCGGATCGGGTCAAAGTCTGGATTCGCGGGCTGGAGGCGGATGTGGTCGGCTTCTTTGTAGAAGGTTTTGAGTGTGGTCGAGCCGTCTTCGAGGAGTGCGACGACGCGGTCGCCGTTGTTGGCGACCTGGGCGCGTTTGAGCAGGATGAGGTCCCCGTCGAGGATACCTTCGTCACGCATGGACTCGCCATCGACGATCAGCGCAAATGTTGATCCCGCGTCATCGGTGGTCCCGAGGAACTCGACAAGGTCCACCTCGTCTGAGTCTGCGACCTTCTCGATCGGGTACCCAGCGGCAATCTTACCGACCAGCGGGTATTTCATAGGGCGGGACTCATCAGGAACCGCGATCCCGTCAGCGATCGATAAAGAGCGAGCCTTGTTCGCCTCCCGAACGAGGGCTCCTTTTTTGATCAGTGCTTCGACGTGCTCGAAGACCGTTACTTTGCTGACTCCGATTTCGTCTGCGAGTTCCTGCATCGTCGGGGAATAGCCACGGCGAATTCGTGAATCGCGGATAAGTTGGAGAATTCGGAGCTGCTTTGGAGTGAGATTCATGACTTAGATCCTTCCGCTTGCTTGTGCTGAATGGTGTATCGCTCGAAACGATAACTGGTGTTCTGGTCGTGCCCGAGAGGTTGGACATCCGCTTGAGTGAGGCCCTGAGCAGGTCTTGCTGGGCGTTCGTTTTTTGTTGGCTGCTGACGAGGATGCCAAGATCGAGCATCCGCTGGCGCCGGGCTGCTGTGATCAGGCCAGTTGCCTGGTCATCTTCCCCGATGACAGAACTCCCGGGGCGGAGTACGAGTGACCCAATGGCAGCGTTATGATCGTCATATTCAAATGAATAGTCGCCGCCGGGGCCGAGTTTGAGAAGAGGTGCGTGGGTCTGCGATGTCATGTGAGGCGCTCGATTTCAGGGTCTGGATTCTTGATGCATACGCCGAGTATGCTCGTTGTTCTTCCAGTCTGATCGGGTCTTCCTCGGGTGACCAAACACCTTTTCTCTTCTAATGTTCGGTCAATGATAGCCGATCATTCACCCGACGACAAGGGGAATTCCCATTTCTGTGTTGATTCAAAGGAATTGACGCTAGAAATGGGGGTTATCGGGGCAGAAAAATCCCGGCGCAAAACCTGCCGCGAACCGAACAAACGGATGGTTATCGGGCCAGTAGTCGGTCGATGCTGGATTTATCGGGTTCGTTCGAAGCTCGCACCGGTTCTCCGGATACGCCCTTGGATCTCGAGCATTGTTGCCGCCGCTCGGACTTGACCGGGCGCAAGCCCGAGCTGATCGGCGAGTTGATCGCCGGTCTTCGGCTCGCTCAGTGCTTCGAGGATCTGCCGGCCGAGAGGATCGATATCCCCGATCGGTTCAATTGGCTGGAGCGGTAGTGGTGAAAAAAGTTGGGCAGGCTGAGTCCGCACGCCCCGCTTGAGATTCCCGGCACTCCGTTCGAGGATCTCGATGATCTCGCCGGGATCGGTCACCAGGTGGGCACCGGATTTGAGCAGATCGTTACTCCCGCCAGAGGCGCTTGAATCGATCCGTCCCGGAACCGCGAAGACCTCTCTGCCGTGATCTTCAACCGCGTGCCGAGCAGTGATCAATGCCCCTGATCGACGGCCGGCTTCGATGACCAGCGTCCCGAGCGACAACCCAGAGATGATCCGATTGCGAGCCGGGAAGTTCTCGCTCGTTGGCGGGGTCTTGAAGGGGAGTTCAGAAATAATTGCCCCGCCTTGCTCGACAATGCGATCGAAGAGCTGGGCGTTCTCTTTGGGATACACATGCCCGAGCCCGCAACCGAGCACGACGAGCGTTTGTCCACCAGCGTCGAGTGCCCCGCGGTGGGCGGCCGAGTCGATCCCGCGTGCTCCGCCAGAGACGACCGTAAACCCGGCACTCCCCAGCGAACTCGCAAAGCGGGTGGCTTGCTCGGTGCCATAGATCGTGCACTTTCGGGAGCCGACCATCGCCATGGTGTGTTTGTGGGATTCGGGATCCATCGTGCCGCGGTATTGCAGCACGGGCGGGCAGCCTGGGATGGCCCGCAGCAGGTCTGGGTAGTGGTCGTCCATGATGGTGACCATCGAACAACCCGCGTTAGCAAGGGTTTGGAGCTCTTTCTCAGCGAGTCCGGCGGCATCTGGGCGGTTGGTGATGATCCGTGATGCGGTGTGCTGGCCGATGCCTTCGATGCGGGTGAGTTGGCTCTGCGACATCCCGAGCACCGCGCCGGGTGAGCCGGCGGCTTGGATCAAACGGTCAATTCTGACAGGGCCTAATCCTGGGATCAGGGTCAGGGCAAGGAGGTCACGCGATGGGGCACTAATCGGATCCACAGCAATCAATCAAAGGACTCAACGGGTGTAACCGGGGCGTAGCCCTTGTCTTTGGTTCTTTCGTCGTGTTCGAGGAGCCGGCCAACGACATCGATATCTGATTCGAGCCGAACACTGGTCAGGACATTCATTTGGACGATCTGCTGTGGGTACTCGTAGGCGGGGTCAGGCCTGCGGAGGGTGACAAAGACGCGTTTGCCCGATGGCGTGCGTTCTGTCGCGTCGAGGCGGATCGACCATCCGGGCGACGGGGCTTGCATGACGACGAGATGGTGGGTGTCGTTCTCTTCGAGCATGATAAGTGGGGCGTTTTGCATTCGTTGTTGGGCATCGTCGTCGCGGAGCCAGATGCGTTTGATGCAGCCTGTGGTGGACAGGAGCATGACCATCGCGAGCGCGGATGACACGATCCGTGCGGATTTTCTGAGGGTCAGTTTGTGATCAAGAGCCAGTGCCATACGCATATCTCCGCGGGTGTTCGATATGTGTATGGTAGTATGTGGGGCGCTGGGATGCAAGGAGATTCATTTATCGGGTGCCACTACTCGCTCTCTTGAGCGCAGTAGTGTCTTGGGTTGGCTGTGTGGTTAAAGACACTACTGCGCCGAAGACGGCGAGTAGTGGCACCCTAGAAAGAGGATTTAGGCGTAGATATCGAGGGCGTGGCCGGTCGCGGGGATCATTTGTTGGTAGAGCTTGGTTTCATTCACCGCAACCTTTGGACGAGGCTGGACATCGATGACCTCACCAAGATTCGGGAGCAGCGGGGTGGACATCGGACCGGCGGACTGTGATGGTTTTGGTGCGGCAGGATCGTGAATAGTTGAGAGTTCGAAGGTGTCGCCGGGGCGATCGAGGCGGTTGGCTTGGAGAAACTCGGAGAACGGGGTGAATTGTGTGTCATGGGCATCTCTTGGGCGCACACTCGAGAGACACCGAACAATCGGTGTAATGAGGTGAACAGATTCAATACCAGTGGTGGCCATGCCAAAGGAGTTGCGAACCCAATGCCCCGGGCGGGCGGACTGACAAGGTCCGGGAATGCGTGGGTGTGGGTGGCCATGGGGTCGAATAGTCGGATTCGGGCGTGACGAGCCCGATGCGGATCGTGCGGGCTGTGGCGTCTTGGCAACATGACCGGTGGCGTACCATCATCCACGATGCGCACCGACGAACTTGATTTTGAGCTTCCCGAATCGCTGATCGCGACCACGCCTGCGGTGCCTCGGGATTCGTCGCGGCTGCTGGTTGTGTCGATCTCTGATCCTGATCGGATGGAGGACCGGGTCTTTACGGATCTGCCCGGTTTGCTGTCGCCTGATGATTTGCTGGTGTTTAATCGATCGAGCGTGATGCCGGCTCGCTTCCGGGGGAGCAATATCGAGACAGGCGGGGCCGTCGAGGGGTTGTATCTGCACGATGCGCCGGGATCAAGTGATGAGCGTCCGATGTGGGTGGCGTATGTGAAGACCAAGCGGCCCAGGGTTGGGCGACGGGCGGGGCTTGTGGATGCGGGTGGGCATCCGACTCAAATAGTTGTTGAGTTTGTTGAGCCGTATCCGAGCGAAGGACCCGGGGCGTGGGTGCTGGCGGTTGATGGTGGTGGGGGGATGGGGAGTACGGGGATTTTGAACAGGGTTGGGGGGACGCCGCTGCCGCCTTATATTTTGTCGCAGCGGAAGGCGCGGGATGAGCATATCGATGATGCGTCGGATCGGGATGCGTACCAGACGATGTACGCGGATCTTGACGATCCGGGATCCGTCGCGGCTCCGACGGCCGGGCTGCACTTTACGGATCGGGTGATGTCGGGACTGAACGACCGGGGTGTATCGACCAGCGAGGTGGTACTGCATGTCGGTGCGGGGACTTTTAAGCCCATCGACGCCGAGCGGCTCGAAGACCATGACATGCATTCGGAGCGATGCTCTATGGGGTCGGCCGTTGGTCTCTTTGAGGGCGGGAAATCAGACAAGGGCCGGGTCTTTGCGGTGGGATCGACCAGCGCGCGGACGCTTGAGAGCTTTGCGGGTGTGCAGGAATCGGGGGGATATATTGGTGATTCGATTGATACCCGGATTCTGATCTCGCCGGGGTATGACTGGCGGTGGGTTGATGGGATGGTGACGAACTTTCATCTGCCAAGATCGACGCTGATCGCGATGGTGGCGAGCATGCTTGATAGAGATGGAGAACTGGGGGGTGGGATTGAGCGGGTTCGGGCGATCTATGCACACGCGATCCACAATGAATACCGGTTCTTTAGTTATGGGGACGCGATGCTGATCCTGCCTTGAGCCATTTGTTTGGCGGGTGTGGTATGGTGTGTATATGTGTTCGAGATGGGCTCGGTTTGTCGATGCATGATGTCAGTCATACAGGGATGAGTTGATGGATTTGCACACACTTATTGACGGGATTGAACTGACACATCTTGGGGGTGCTGATGTCAATTCGATCCGGATCTGCGATCTGACGGAGGATTCGCGGACGGCCATGCCCGGTTCTTTGTTTGTTGCCCGGTCTGGGACGCAGGATGAGGGGGCTAAATACATTGATCAAGCGGTCCATGCCGGGGCGGTGGCGGTGGTGACCGATGATCTGGATGCTCAGATTCCGAGCGGATTCAACGCGGCGTTGTTGTGTGCCAAGGATGCGTCGGGGGTTGGTGCGGTACTGGCGGAACGGTTCTATGGATACCCGAGCAAGAAACTCGCCATCGCGGGGATCACGGGGACCAACGGCAAGACGACCATCGCGCATCTGACCCAGCAGATCATCAAGCACACGCGGATCAAGTGCGGGTTGATCGGGACCGTCGTGATTGATGACGGGCGAGAACGCGGCGTCGCGGCGATGACGACCCCGCCGGCGATTGAGCTGAGCCGAACACTGGCAACGATGGTGGAGCACGGGTGCAAAGCGTGCGCGATGGAGGTGTCGAGCCACGCGCTTGATCAGGGGCGGACGAGTGCGGTCGGGATCGATGCGGGCGGGTTCACGAACTTGACCGGGGATCATCTCAACTACCACAAGACGATCGAGGAATACACCAAGGCCAAGACCCGGTTGTTTTCGTCGCTTCAATCCGGCGCAACGGTATTGATCAACACCGATGATCCGGTGGGTCAGGTCATGATTGATGCGTGCGGCGACGGGGTGCATGTGCTGCGATGCTCGATGAAAGACGCCGGGGCGGATTGGAATGTTTCAGTGACTGAGCGTTCGCTTGATGGGATGAAGATGACGGTTGGGTGTCCGCATGGATCGTTTGAATCGAGTGTGCCGTTCTTTGGGGATTACAACGCGAGCAATGTGCTGATCGCGATCGGGCTCGCCGATGTGCTTCTTGACAAACTTGGGATCGAAGTATCGGCACGGATCGAGAGCTATGTGGGGGCGATGCGGGAGCTGCGGCTGCCTCGCGGCCGGCTTGAGCGGGTTGATAGTTCACAGGATGATGTCCGTGTATTTGTGGACTTTGCGCACTCGGACGATTCGATCGGGAGTTGTCTGGGAGCAGTACGGTCGGTTCTTCCTGAGGGGGCATCGTTGTGGTGTGTCTTTGGGTGTGGGGGGGACCGGGATCGGAGCAAAAGGCCTCGGATGGGTCAGGCGGCGTGCGACGGGGCGGATCGGGTGGTGCTGACGAGTGATAATCCGCGGAGCGAGAAGCCCTCGCAGATTGTCGATGATGTGCTGGCGGGGCTTGATGAGTCGCAGAGGGCCAAGGTTGAGGTGCAGATCGACCGGGCGATGGCGATCCGGTTTGCGGTCGAGCAAGCATCGGCGGGGGATGTTATTGTCATAGCAGGCAAGGGGCATGAACCCGAGCAGGTCATGACCGATCGCTGGGGCCGGCTGGTTGCTCATGAGTTCGACGATGTACAGCACGCGAAGGATGCATTGGAAACCAGGAGAACCCAAAGCGAGGACAACGCATGAGCGGCATGGACTGGGACATAATCGCTTCAGTAACCGGCGGCCAGTGGGCGGTTGAGCCGGCTTCTGGTCAGCAGCCCCCGGTCGGGGTCGCGATTGATACACGCGAGTTGCACCGCGGGCAAACATTCGTCGCGTATGTCGGCGAGAAGGTCGATGGGCATGAATATCTAGACCAGGCCAAGGGGCTCGGGGCGGCGATGTGTGTCGTGACGGATCAGTCGAAGATTCCTGATGGGTTCGATGTGCCGACACTGGTTGTTGAGAGTTCAACGGGTGCGCTGACGGCGCTTGCCAAGCAATGGGCGTCGCTATTGCACGGGATCATCGTTGGGGTCACGGGGTCCAATGGAAAGACTACAACAACGCGACTCATTCATGCGGTGCTGAGCTATGCTGGCGAGAGCTGGGTATCGTCCAAGAGCCACAATAATGCGATTGGTGTTCCGATGTCGATCCTTAACGCGCCGATCGAGGCGCGGTTTGTGATCTTCGAAATCGGGACATCGAGCCCCGGCGAGATTGCTCAGCGGGCATCACTTGTCGAGCCGGATATTTCGGTGATCACTTCGATCGGGCGGGCGCATCTTCAAGAACTCGGATCGATCGAGGGCGTGTGCGCCGAGAAGGCGAGCATACTGCGTGATACCCAGACGCTCGGGATTGTGCCCGGGGGGATCAATGAGCTTGAGCATGCGATTGAGAATGCGTCGGTTTCGTGTGAACTTGAACGGGTATCCGATGGTCGGCTCGCGGAGGTCACGATCAGCGAGCGGAGCGTTTCGTTTGAGCTTGATGGGCACTGCTTTACAGCCCCGGTCCCCGGAGCGCATAACGCGTCCAACGCCGCGATGGCGGTGCTGGTCGGGCGGGCGTGCAATATGAGTGACGGGGACATCGCGGCGGGGCTTGCAAAGTCCAAACTCCCCGAGATGCGGCTCGATCGGGTCGAGATCCCGACCAAGACCGATTCGATCGTGATCTACAACGACGCGTACAACGCCAACCCCGATTCGACCCGGGCGGCCCTGGCGTTCTTTGCGTCGATCCAGTCTGAGGCCAACAAAGTGGTCGTCCTGGGGGACATGCTCGAGCTGGGCAGCGCGGCAGAGAGTGAACATAAGTCGATGGTCGCGGATCTGGATATTGATGCCGGGCGGGTGGTGCTCGTTGGCCCGATGTACGCCCATGCGGCTGGGCAGGGGGATGAGATCTGTCCCAAGACCGATGATCACGCGATGAGCGAGCTGGCGCGGACGATCAAGCCTGGGGATTTGGTGTTGCTCAAGGGGTCTCGGGGGATTGGTCTGGAGCGTTTGGTGTATATCCTCATCAACCGGCACACGCCATTTGCAAGACCGAGTAGCAGACGGCCGGGCGAGGGTACAGCCGCTCCATGATTTATGTTCTGCTCGATATTTTGCGAAGCTGGCTCAGCGACCACGGGTTGTATTCGTATTTCCGTGTGCTTGATGAGATCCAGTTCCGCACGCTTGCTGCGGCGGGGCTCTCGTTTGCGATTGTGCTGTTCTTCGGTAAGCGAGTGATCCGGATTTTGGTCAGGCTTAAAATTGGCGATGCGGGGGAGACCGACGCCGCTCTGCTCCGCGAGCACGCGGCGACCAAGGCCAATGTCCCGACGATGGGCGGGATTCTGATCTGCGGTGCGATCTTTGTCTCGACCTTCCTGCTCGCTGATATCCGGGTCAATGTGATTTATCTGGGGCTCTTTACGCTGCTTTGGATGGCGGTGGTGGGGGGAGCGGATGACTATCTCAAGCTGACCGCATCGAGCCGGGGGACGGGGCGGCAGGGGTTGTATTCGTGGGAGAAACTGGTCTTTCAGCTCGGGATCGGTTTGATTGTTGGGTTCTTTGTGTACCGTTACGGGGTGCAAACTAGCGGCGATTCGATCTCGCATGTATTGAACCTGCCATTCCAGCGGACCTATGACCCGGAAACGAAGTTTGCTGCTAGCGGGTTGATCTATCTCGGGCTCCCAGTGTTCATGATCCTGTCGATGCTGGTGGTCGCGGGGTTGTCCAACGCGGTCAACATGACCGACGGGATGGATGGGCTGGCGGCGGGGATCAGCGGGATTGTGTGCTTTGCTTTGATTTTGCTGACACTGGTATCTGGGCAGCTAAGCTCGGCCCAGTATCTGTATGTGCCTTATGTTCCGATGGCCGATGAGCTGGCGGTGATGTCCGGGGCGATGTTCGGCGCGTGCCTGGGGTTCTTGTGGTGGAACTGCAAACCGGCGCAGATCTTTATGGGTGATACGGGGTCACTGGCGTTGGGTGGATTGATTGGCTACATCGCGATCGTGATCCGTCAGGAGTTTGTCGTCCTGCTCATGTGCGGCGTGTTTATCTTCGAGATCTTGTCTGTCGTCATGCAGGTCGGATGGTTCAAGTACACCCGGATCAAAACGGGTACCGGGCGTCGGATCTTCCGGATCGCGCCGTACCATCATCATCTTCATCAGGGCGGGTGGGCCGAGAATCAGGTGGTGGCGAGGTTGTGGCTGATTACTATCCTGCTGGTTGTTGTTGCGATGGCGTCGCTCAAGCTGCGGTGATTCTTATTCAACAAGCAGGCGGGGCTGGCGGAGGATGACATGGTCCTGGATCGGGCCATTGGCTCCCGGCTCGACACGGATTGAGAGCACGGTTGCGTCCTTGGGAAGATCAACCAGCACGATGGCGGTGCTTTGTGCAGTGTTGAGATGTAGATCCTCGATCACGATCATTTGCGAGTGGGTTTGACCCGCTTCGATAATCAGCGTGCAGTCCGACCATGGGCCAACAACAAGCTCGGCGGTGCAGGCGAACCGGGTTGTCCCCGGGGCAAGATCAAACTCGATGCGCACAGGGGCGCGGAGGTCCAGATCGATCAGGCCCGATCCCGGGATCATGCTTGCTGTGTTTGGGGGGGTGGGGGTAGGGGTCCAGGACCGGTTGCCGGTGGGTTGGATACTTGAGATGTGCAGATCGGTGAGCGGGACTAGGCGGAGTTGATCGTGGACGATGTCGATGCCGCCGAAGCGGTCCGGTGCGATTTCGATGAGACCATCTGAGCCAAGGCTGGTGATGATCGCGGATCCGAACTCTTCGATTGAGACATTGAGTTCAGTAGCACGGAGGCGGGTGTGTGCATCGAGATGGAGATAGGTTCCGGGGGCTGGGCGGGTATCGTTGGCGAGTTGTATGAGTTGGCTTTGTTCAAGCGGGAATGATCGGGTGCCCGCATCAGTGTCGATGACGACCGTGCTCCCGATGGACTCGATGAACCCGGTGATCTCGTCGCCGTTGTTGAGGAGGATGTAGTCATCCTGGATGGCTGCGAGATTGAAGAGTGTTTCTGGTGCGGAGGTTAATAGCCGAACCATCTCAAGATCAATCGAACGGATGGCCAGGTCGTCCATCCATGACAGGCTCAATGTGTCTGGGTCATCGCTGTCTGATATGTGAACCGGAGCTCTTTGGAGGTCTGTGGTAGTGAGCCAGATCGGTGATCCGGATCCCGATGACTGGATAGATTCGCGGGGTTCTGGTTTGAAGGACGGGAGGATGAAGAAGACATCGTCAACTGATCGGCGTGATTCGAATCCGGAACTGCCGAGAAAGAACACGGTGTCCGATTCGATCCGAGGGGATGAAATTCGTGAGAGTTCAAGATTTGTGTTGCAAATGTACCAATCGGAGCCGGCCTGAGCGATACCGCTCAATGCCAGCATGGAGGGCAGCAGGATGGAACGGCTTGAGTAGTTCATTTCTGAAAGATCGGCAGATAGCGCTTGGGCATCTGAAGAATAATGAGTGACATCGCGGTGCCATAGGTTCTACCCGCAGAACGGTCCTCCCAGGCCCCATCGCTGAGCTGGGTGCTGATGAGTTCGGTGCGGATCGCGGGCCACCAGGTGGCCCAGTGCTCATCGCCCGCCAGGAACATGGATTGGACGGCGTAGTACTGCCCATAAAAATAATGTGATCTCGATGCGGTGGTCGCCCCGGGCAGCGCGGTGCTCATGAGGTATTCGAGACCGCGGTCGATCGAGTCGTCGGAGTAGATCCCCGCGTAATACAAGCTCGCTACGCCCGCGGCCGACCTTGGCCAGGCGCTCGAACCCGCGCTGATCTGGTATCGGAAGCCGCCATCGGGGTTCTGGGAGGAGTGGACATACTCGACGGCTCGGTCGATGGTTTCGCTTGATACCTCGATGCCTGCGTTGCGTGCGCTGCGGAGGGCCATGATCTGGCAGATGGTGACCGAGACATCGGCGTCATACGGAACGGGGTTGTACCGCCAGCCGCCTTCTTCGTTTTGGGTTTGCTCGATGAGACGGATTGCTTTGACGAGTGCTTCATGGATGCGGCTGCTTAGTGCGGTGTCCGCGCCGCCGGGGGTCATGCCATAGATTTCGCCGAGGAAGAGTGTGGCGAACCCGTGGCCGTACATGGGGCCGTTGTTTGCTTGGGAGGCGATGAGCCCGTTTTCTTTGGTGGATTCAAGTACAAAGTCGAGCCCGCGCATGATCTGGTCGTTGTAGGGCCCGCGTGATGCGGTGTTGCCGTCGCCCATCATCGCCAGGCACGCCAGCGAGGTGATGGCGACATTCTTTCCGAAGCGGCCGCCTTCCCACGAGCCGTCGTCGCTTTGGGTGGTTGCGAGGAAGTTTAATCCGTTTGCGATCGATCGATCGAGTTCTGCGGTGATCTCGGCTTCGCCTGTGGAGGTGAGAAGAGTTGCCGCCTCGGGCTGGGCGTTGAGTGTGGCGGTGGTCAACGCCAGTGCGGTGAGTATGGAAAGTTTGGCGGGGATCATTCGTCGTCCTCCGCGAGTGTTTTGTAGTACTGCTCTGTTAATCTGCGATAGAGCTGCGAGTACGGCTCGTCGAGCCCCTGGCTGAGCGCGTCGCGGAGGCGTTCTGGGAGATGGCCCCATCTGGCATGGGCAGCGCTGAGATTGTTTGCGCCAACATCGGTCGAGCCCGGCGGGGTTGAACCATCGGAGGGCTCGCCGGATCCTTGGGATTGTCCGTTGCTCTGCTGTGATTGTTGGTTGGGTTGTTGTTGCTGCTGGCTCGATGAGGACGAGGATGAGCCGCTGCTGTTTGAGTTCTGGTTTTGCTGGGCGGAGTCGATGACTTGCTGGAGCTTTCTGATGATCTCTTCTTGCATCCGCTGGGTGGTGAGCCCGGTGTCGTTGTTGGTGTCGATGCGGTCGGCAACGCCGCCCATCAAACCGACCGCCTGGGCGAAGGCCTCGCCGGCTTGCTGGGCCGACAAGGCCTCGTCGATTTGTCTGGTGTCCTCGGCTTGTTCAACCTCGGGCAACCCGAGCAGTTCGTCGAGCGATGGCACACGCTTTGGTTCGTCGAGTGCAGCAGCACCAAAGCACAACAACATCGCACTCATCGTTGCACATGTTTGGAGGGCGGGTCTTCTCACGGATTTGGTTCCTCTGTAGGTTGTTCGTCGATCGGCTGCTGTTGGTTCATGTCTTCGATGAGCTTTTGGCCTTTCTCGGCTAAATCCCGCTGCAGTTGTCCGATCTGACGGATCCGTTGGGGGTCCGGAGCGTCTGATTCGCTGATGGCCCGAGTTTGTGTTGCGGTGAGTTGCTGGAGTGTTTTGAGGAGTTGGAGCTGGGCGATTGGTGGGATGACGGGTTCGTTTCCGCCGCCCCCGCCTTGGCCGCCACCGCCACCTGCTTGGCCGTCTTCGAAATCATCGGACTGTTGTTGTTGTGATTCTCCGAGTACTTCGATGAGCGCGGTGAGGATTATTGCGACGCTCTGTTGGTCGAGGACGATCATCGGATCGAGCGTCCGTTCGTTGAGGCTATCGGAGATGGATTGGAGGAATAGGTCGATTTGGTCGTGGGCGAGCGTGAAGATCGGCGCGTCGCTCAGTTCTTCGGTGTCGTTAAGCATCGCGGCGAGCTGCTGGCGGAGGGCGTCCTCTTGGCCGCCGAGCGCTCGGGCCAGGGCCCGCTGGCGGCGGGTGAGGTCTTGCCCGATCATGGGCTGGGTTTCGGTCGTGATTCTGGATTGTTCTTTGAGGGCTTCTTGGTATTTGCTGCGGAGCTCGTCGCGGAGTTTTTGTGCTTGTCTGTCGGCGGCTTGCTCGTCTTGCCGCTGGGCCTCATCAAGGGCGGCTTGGAGGTGGGTGATGGCCGCGAGTTCGGACTGGCGGGCGGTTGCTGGATCTGCGGGGTCGTTTCTGAGTGCGGCGATTGCCTGGCCTTGCGATTCTGTCGCTCTGGTGAGCGAATCGGCGATGGTCTGCGTTTCTGGGAACGCGGCGTCAGCTTCATCTCGGATACTCAGGGTGTTGTTTCGCAGAGCGATCAATGGCTCGTCGAGACCGGGTTGATCCTGATCGAGGCGATTGAGTTCGTGTTTCTGGTCTTCGATGATCGCCTTGATCGATTCCATGAATGAAGCGAGCTTGCGGCGGAGCGCCGAGTCCCGATTCTTCTGGGCTTGCTCGATCTGTTCGAGCATTTTGTCAAGTTCTTCGAGGACCTGCTGCTGGGTGGCGGCGGCGGAGGATGTTTGATTTTCTGCGATTTCATTGGCGGCCTGATCGAGCTGCTCCTCAACCCCGGAGTTTCGGCCTTGGGTCGCGGCGTCGCGGATGCCTTGGGCGCCTGTTGGGTTGTTCTCGTCGAGCGCATTGGCCTGCTCGTCGAGATCGTCGATGGTTTGGCGTGCATCCTGAGCGACCCGGCGTTGTTTGTCGAGGATTTTCTGGAGCATCGAGCGTTCGTCTGGCGAGAGTTGGTCGAGCGACTTGCCGCCGGTTTGGGCGTTGAGCTGATTGGTGTCATCAAGAAGCGATTGGACCTGGGATCGGAGTTCCTCGATGGCGCGTCTGGCCAGCCAGGTGTCCTGTCCGCGGTCAAGCATTGAAATCGCCTCGCCGAGTTCATCACGGACATCCTCCATGCGATCGGCGGCTTGCTGATCTTGCTCGCGTTCGAGTGCGTCGGCGGCCCGCTCGGAATCTTGCTGGGCCTCGGTGAGCGCATCATTTAGAGCGTTAAGCATCGGAGAAATCTGCGGATCGTTGATCCGGCTTTGAGCAAGCTGATCAATGAGCCCGTTGGCTGCTTGGGATCTGGAGTAGATCTGATCAGTTATGGAGGATTGGTCGCTTGGGTCAACGCCTGTCCCCTCTTGGATGTGTGAGAGGAGTTCACGCTGCTGGTCATCGAGGCGGCGGAGGATCTCTCCGATCGATCCGAGTTGGGATTCGATCTGGCCAACGATTTCTTTGTCCTCGACGATGCGGATGACCCTCGGGGACGACCGGGATTCAAGCCCGCCGATGTCCACCGCCTGGGCGCGGACCTCGACCCGTTGTCCGGGTTTGAGCCCCATCGATAGGATGTCGATGGTGGCCGCCAATGGTTGGCTTACGGCCCCGAGCAGGTTCATCGAGGTGAACTCGCGGGGCGAGCTTTGAGAGGCATCGATCAGATTTCCAGTGATTGAGGCGGAATCGAGCCCGAGATCGTCGGATGTTTGGGCGACTACCTCGACAACAGCTCGTTGGCCGACCATCAAGTTGTTTCCCGGCTTGGTAATGACTGTTTCGGGTGGCGCATCGGCAACGACCCTGACAAAGACATCCATCGACGCTCTTGGCGAGAGCCCGTACTGATCGATGGGATTCGTCGTAGCCGTTGCGCTCTCTTCAAGAATCAGGTCGGATTGTGTTGTGTTGTTCGCCGAGAAACCCTCGCCCTGGATGGTGACGGGGGAATCAAACTCCCATTGCAATGAAACCTTTGAGCCCGCAAGCACCGGGCCCAGTGAGAGCGATGACGGGCTGATTTCACTTGGCCCTTGCAGGAAGCGTGTGCTTGCTGATTTCAGTTGATCAGCATATGGTGGCATCGATATATGGGCGTTCACCCGGACAAGCTGTGGGGGATGGACAATCAAGACATGCTCGATAGGGCTCCGATCATCGCGGGTTTGGATCTGGTATTCAAGTGTGGCGCCGTCTGGGATTGATTGAGGCGTGAGGGTGTGAATCGGGATGAGTTGCTCGTAGCGTCGTTGATGGTCAGCGGCCTGGCCCTGAGGGTTGAGAGCGAGTGTGGTCCAGTGAATTACAGGTGTGTTGTTGCTATCGAGCAGCCGCCATCGGACCTTGGCGTCGGGATCATCGGTCGAAGGGCCAATGAGTACGCTGGCGATAAAGGCCCGGTCCGAAGGGTGGTGTTGGGCAATATCGGGCATACTCACGCCGAATCTGACCGGCCATTGAACCTGTGTCCATGGCACCAGTACCCGGTGCAGCCCGATCGTAATCAGGTGAGGGCGGTTGAACGCGGTGATGAGCAGCAACGACAAGCCCAGCAGGATTGAGGCCATCTCGTAGATTGGTCCGTTTCGGAGCGTTGCCTCGGCGTTGCTCTGGTTGAAGTGTTTTGAAGATCTGGTTTCGATCGCTTCGACCAACGCCAGTTCGATTGGATCGCAGGATTCCTTTGTTGGTAGGTCAACCAGTGCCGCCAGCGTTGGCGCGGGGCGGGTGAGGTTCAGGGCAAGATCGCTGGGCATCGGCGAAACTCTCAGTGCCCCAACGATCCACCGGCGGAACAGCCAAACGCCGGCCCATACAACACCCCCCAGCAGGATCCAGCGGGCGAGTGTGCCAAAGTGGACCACGGCATCGAGCCCCACGCTCACAGCGAGTATTCCGATCGCGCAGCCCGCCCACCGGAGCACGCTGCGCATCAGTAACCTGCGACGGACCCGGACAACCGAACCCCGGAGTGTTCGGTGTACCTGGTGGCTTTTTTGAGGAGAGGATGGGGCGTTAAGGGTGGTCATTGGTTCTCTATATGTGTTCCTTATTATGCAAGCCGGAGCGTGCGGCGTCCGATCCATTCAATGCTCAGCAGCAGCAACAGTACAACGAGCACAATCGGGCGATCCCACAGCGGTGTCGTCTGCGGCGGGAGTGCGGTGATCCGGGTCCGGTTGGGGAGGATGTCGGGCAGGCCTGCGAGCTGGCTCTGGGCGAGTACCTGCCCATTGGTTCGCTCGCTGAGTGAGGCGAGTGCAATGTGATCGATATTGAGGTTGTTAGACTCTTCCCATGCTGCGCGGACTCGGAAGGATTGCGTGACCGGATCGCTCCCTAGGAGCGGGTGGGTGACGCTCAACGAATACACCCCGGGCTCATGCGGAGTCCAAAGCCCTGACCGAAGAGCCCCGCTGCCTGATAGGTTCAAAGGAGAACCGGGATGCCCGGTCGAGAGCGGCTTGATCGACGCTTGAACCTGATGTGGCAGATCATCGATGACCGCGTTGTCATGGAGCGTAAGAGTCACCCGGACATCGGTCCCCGGCGAGATGTGTTTGGGCGTGATTGAAAGGGCGGCCGGAGAAGCACGCCTTGCGATGGTCCCGCGGGCCAGGGTGCGGATCATTGGGAGCCAGAATCGTTCGGGGAGATCCTCGCCCCGCCCGTAGCGCCAACGCCAGATTTCATCGGTGCCGACATAGCCAACCTGCCCGCCGCCGTAGCGCATGGTGGTGACCAGTGCCCGGCTTGTTTCTCGGTTCTGCGTCGCAATAGGCTGGGCATGAGCGAGAACCGCCACGCCGGGTTTGAGATCATCGAGCCCAACCGAATGGTTCCAGCGGAGCACGGTCCATCCGGCGTCTGGGTTGTCGACGGGGGTTGTCGTCCCGTCGTTGGTTGCCAGCAAGCCTGCGCGGCCCGCCAGCGGGGTCATCGACATGACAACGGGCTGGGTTTTAGAGGTGTTGCTGGATAATGAATCGAGCTTCCCGCTCTGCATCGGGAGCAGTGATGCGAGTTGTGACCCCGCCCATGCATCTGGAGTTGGGCCCTCTCCGGCGATCCAGAGCAACCCGCAGCCTCGGGATTCGATGTGGGCTTTGAGTGATGTGAGCTGTGATTCAGAAAAGAGGTCCGGGCGGACATCGCCCAAGATCACCACATCAAAGGGCTCCCATGCGTCGAGCGAATCGGGCACGGGGGCGCCCATCGGCTGTCCCTCTTCGATGAATCGTTTATCAGCAGCGAGGAGCATCGTGGTCGCGTTGATGCTGTCTTCACGCATCAGAATGTTCTTGAGGTACCGGTATTCCCAGCGGGGATGGCCATCGATATACAGGATACGCATCGGTTCAGAAACCACGCGCATCTCGATCGTCTGCTCGTTGTTGTCTGAGATCAGATCAGCCGAGGCTCCCTGCGGCGTCATCCGCACCAGCAGGTCTTTCGTGCCTGGATCGACGAAGGTGTGGGAGAGATTGGCATCGATTCCTGTTTGTTCGCCGACGATTTGGGTAGCCGACGCGAGGGTCTGGCCGGTGCTCTGGTCGATAAGCTCGATCAGAATCTCCTCGCCATCGTTGTATCCATCGACATCCCCGAGCACACGCACCGGCACGCGGTCTTTGGCGAAGACCGCACGGGGCGATTCGATCAGACGGATCGAGGCATCACGCACCGGGTCGCTTGATCCGATCGGGACGGAGAAGATCGGGATGCCCGAGCTGAGCAGTGTTTCGATGAGTTCCTGGGATGGAGTGTCATTGGACCGGCCATCGGTGAACAGGACAATCCCTGAGATCGGGCTGGTCCCCGCGTTGGTCAGTGCGGATTGCATCGAGTTCCCTAGGGATGTTGAAGCGCTCTGGGCGATGTCAACCGGGTTTATTGTTGGTGGGGCGGCGAGTTTGGATATTCTGTTGGTGAAGGTGTAGATGTCGAGGGTTGAATCTTGTTCAATTGTATCAAAGACTCCAGCATTCTCACTGAGCATGTTGCTGAGTAGTGCAGCCCGCGTGGTCATCGAACCATCGGCTGTGATTTCGGGCATGCTCATTGAGCCCGATGCATCGAGTAGCACGATCACGCGGTCCGGTTCTATGAGTGTCCGCCGGCGTTCGATCTGGGGGCCCATCGCCAAGACCAGCAAGAATACAACCACGCACCATCGAACACTCCCGAGTGTCGCGCGAACCCAGCTCGGGCCTGGTAGCCCGCGATAGCTCAGCCATACCAGCGAGCCAAGCAATAAGAACGCCGATGACCAGATCCAAGCCGGTATGGTGGTCGTGAATCCGAGTCCGGAATCATGGCCTCCGAAGGTGCTGGCGTCAAATCCAAAGAGCCAATCAAGGAGAGTGTTCATGCCGACCCCCTTGGCTGGAGGGCTTGGGGGTGGGGGGTGGTTGCTTTGTACGAACACTGCCTAGCGAGCATGAGTTCCAAGATTCCCAGCACCGAGGCGATGGCAAAGAGCATGAGCGAGAGAGAACGCCCCGGGGTTGAGGCCTGCTCAAGGCTGCTTTCTGAGAGTTCGGTGATCGGGCTTACATCTTGGATATCTATATTTGGAAGACCTCGCGCGATGGCGGCTTCGGGGGATTCGAGTATCGAATGGTCCGCCGCCGAGAGCGAGGCGTCGGGATTGACAATTACTGCACGCTGCGCGGTGCCCTGCGCATTCACTTGCACAAAGGCTCCCGCGATCGTGGGGGTGGTTGATTGGCCAATCAAAGGTTCGAGGGATTCAAACTCAAGAGCCGACGCCGATTGTCCCGCGATGCGGTTCATGGGTGATACGGACTGGGCAAGGAGCGAACGCAGTAGCTCGTGGGTCATCGCGACAAAGAGCGGGCGGGCCGGGAGATCGGTCCACCGGGCATCGAATGCAGCGCCCCACAGCACCACCCTGCCCGCGGCGTGGTTGATATCAGATTGGGAGTCATTGCGGGCCGAGGCTATGACGAGTGGCTGCTGCTGAGAATCTCGGAGCAGTGTCAGGGCATTGGGCCCAGGCTCAAGACTCAGCCGTCTGGTAAGAGTGACCGATGAAGCAAGATCGGGGTACTCGTCGGCGATCCCGCTCAGGAACTTGGCCTCGGTGTCCAGCTCGCCGGCCAATCCGATCGGTGGATCGAAACTACGGGTTTGTATCGTTCCTGAAATCAATCCCGGGGCCAGCGTACTGAGATTCGAGACCCAATCCATGTGGTCCAGTTCAGAATCAGGCGTGATGATGATCGGCATGCCCCCAGCGTTGAGCCGAGCGATGCGGTCCCAGCTGCGGTTGTCGAGCGTTGAAGGCGAGAGGATGAACAGCACATCAAGCGTCGGATCGATCCGGTCACTGGCGGAACTCGCGTTGATCTGCTGGACGGACATCAGCCCGTCGTCGGCCGCCAGGACCGCGCGAACCCATCGAGAGGGACGGATCGCAGAATCAGAGCGTTGAGTATACGAATCGATAATCCCGACCCCGATATGCTGGCGGATCGGTAGACCAACGAGGCGGGTGTTGTCCCTTGGGTTGGGGTCTGAATCGGCAAGAGAAACCCGAAGGATCGCCGAGCCGCCCCTGATCGCATCGAGAGATTCTGGATCGAGTGGGATACTCCGGGTGAGTGTCCCTTGGCCGGCGGCCCATTCAACCCCGAGGGCCGCGAGTTGTGTGTTGGTCTGGGCGTTCTCGATGAGGAGCTGAGTTGTTCGGGCATCGGAGGCGTCTGAGCGGTGGAGGACCACACGCACGCCTTGGATCTCGTCTTGAGATTGTACAAACTCATTACCGCTGGCCGAGTCTCTGTTCTTTCTGGTCACCATTGGCCGGAGCGGCTGGGCATCGATGATCGCGATGTTGGTATCGACTGTTCCGGGTGGGGAATCGAGGAGGACTGATTCAACGCCGGGCAGTTGATGCTGATCGCGTTGGGTGTCCCGGTCCCATCCTCCATCGCCCATGAAGAGCGCGGGCTGGAGTGTCGATCCATCTTCAAGTCCCTCTGTCATATCAGAAACATGTCCCAGTACCCCGTTCATATCGCGATCGGCATCGGTCGATCGCACGCCTTCGATCTTTGAACGGATAAACAAGAGGTCGCTTGTGGCGGGGGTTGCTACAGCCATCGCCGGGGCGGCGGCGGTGATCAATGCGGCGCGGTCTCCGCGTGATGCGTCGAGGGTGCCCAGGAGTTCGAGGGCCCGTTGTTTCTGGTACTGGATCGAGGGCTCTCCGGATTCCCAGGCCGCGGCGCTGTGGATGGAGTTGTCCAGCACGATGACCAGAGTCTTCGCCCGCTGGCCCGCCGATCCAGACCCGAGCACAAGCATCCCGACCCCGCCGGCGATCAGTGCGACGATGGCGCATCGCAACAAAAGCAAGATTAACTGCTCGATCGTGATGAGCCGGCGGCGTTTCTTGTACGCCTGCTCAAGGAACCGCATCGCGCCCCAAGAGATCGGCCTGTGCTTGCGGCGGAGCAGGTGCACAAGAATAGGGATGGAAATACAGAACAATCCAGCGATCAGCAAACCCGGATGGAGCACAGACAAACCCATTATCGCATTGAGCTCCGGAGTTTGGACAGCATCGAGTTGCGACGCGCGACAAACGACGCGAGCGTTGGGCCGAGCCATTCGTGGGTCGAGATGATGTGGTGATCGAACCCGAAGGAGCGGATATCGTGTGCTACGGTTTCGTTGTGCTCGTTGAAGGCGTTAAGGTAGTCGTCGCGGAGTGCACGCGGATCAATCCGGATTGTTGGCTCAAACTCCAATCCTTCAAACGCGGCCCGGTCCTCGAACTCAAAGGTCCGCTCGGCCCGGTCGAGCACCTGCAGCACGATCACATCGTGCCCGCGGTGCTTGCACTTGGCGAGTGCTGATTTGAGATCCGCCGGGTCCATGAAGCAATCGGAGATCAGGGCGATCATGCACCGGTTGTTGAGCTTGCCCATCGCCTGGTCCATGACGCGGACGATGTCGGTTTCTTGTTCGACGGGGTGGGTGGCCAGCGCATCGACAATCGGCTTCCAGCCCGAGTTGCGTGCGGTGCGGGGGACCATGGCTAGGATCTCGTCGGCGAAGACCATCAATCCCGCCCGGTCGCCCTGGTGGAGGGTGATGTGGGCGAGTGCCGCGGCCGTCGCGGTGGCGTGGTCGTATTTGGACCAGTTGATCCGTCCGTCGGGGGCTTGGGCGGTCGCCGAGCCCGAGGCATCGGAAAACAGCCGAGATCCGAACCGCATCGACCCCGAAGAATCGACCATGATGACAAGGTCAAGGTTCGTTTCTTGTTGGTACTGCTTGACTTGCAACTTGTCGGAGCGGGCATAGACCTTCCAGTCCAGGTGGCGGATGTCGTCTCCGGCGACATAGGGGCGGTGGTGGGCAAACTCAACGCTGACGCCTGTGTAGGGGGATCGGTGCTGTCCGGATCGGACGCCCTCGACGATCATTTTGGCTCTGAGTTCCATCGAGGTGAGCCGGGCGAGGGTTTGTGGGTGGAGGTATAGATGGGGATCGAAGCGATCCGTGGGAGTTTGCGTAGATTCGCTCTGGGTATTTGGCGGTGTGGCCATGTATATATGGTACCACACGGACGGTCGATTGGTTGCCTGGATTAGTTGTCGAGCCGAGTGTTCTTGACGATCTGTGTCATGGTCATCTCGAGGATAGGGTCCGGCATGCCGTCCATCTTTCCGATCATCCCGGACACGGAGGTGAGTTCGAAGAAATCGGCCACGCCGTCGTTGATGTTGAACTTCATTGAGCCATTGACCGAAGTCTCATCCATCGTCACGGTGATCGATTGCTGGCTGATCGGAGGCATGGCCATAGATCCGGTAATCGAAATCAACGCAACCCCATTCTTCACCGAATCGAGTGTGAGATCAAAGCTTGTGGTCATGATCCCGAACTCAAAGGGGACATCAAAGACCCGATTCCACTGGTCGCCGGATTCAACAGGCTCTTCTGGAAGCAATCTATAGTTCATCTCGTTGAGAGCGATGAGGGTGTTTTTCTCCATCATCGGGCGGACTGTCGCTTGAACGGCCGGGTCCTCCATCGCATCAACAAACTTTGTGAGCTCATCGATATTGGGTACATCAAGCACAGCACCGTCAGGGGAGATCAAGAGCTGTACGCCAATACCCACCATGCCCGCGACCGACGCGATTGTTGGGTTGCTCAGCTTTGATTTGTCTGCGGGGATGGTTGAGTCGTAATCCAGTTCCATCCCGGGCGCCGACAGCGTGAAGTGGATGCTCTCGGTGGTGTTGCCGATGAGGACCGAGCCGTCTTTGTTGGTTTCGATCAGCTGGGAGTTCATAAGAGAGCGATTTCTGCTTGACACCTCGATGACCTGGCCCTGGATTTTCTGCACCTGATTCATTTCTTGAATCATTTCAAACGGAATCGGTTTGTCGTTGTCGAACTTGTACTCGAGTTCGATTGGTTCCCCGGCATAACAAGTAAAGGCGAGGGTAGCGATTGCGGCGGCATACAGTTTCATTGAAATATCCTTCTCTATATTGATTCATCGAGCTGTTGGCGACGATCGCGCAGACAGCCGGTCATCATGATACTATCGTCGAACCATGGCAACCATCCAAGACCGCGTCCCCGCATCAAATATCAAACGAATCGCTGTCCTGACCGGCGGCGGCGACTGTCCCGGGCTCAACGCGGTCATCCGGGCGGTCACAAAGGACGCCATCAACCACGGCATCGAGGTCTACGGCATCGAAGACGGGTTCCTTGGGCTCGTGGAGGACCGCATCCGCCCGCTGAGCATTGATGATGTCTCCAATATCCTCACCATGGGCGGCACCATCATCGGCTCCAACAACCGGTCCAACCCCGCCAACTTCCCCGTCGGCAAGGACAAAGACGGCAATACGATTTTCAAAGACCTCACCGATGTCTGCGTTACGCACCTCCAGATCCGGAAGATCGAGGCCCTCATCGTCATCGGGGGCGACGGCACCATGTCGATCGCCAAGCAGATCACCGATAAAGGATTCAACTGCATCGGGATTCCAAAGACCATCGATAACGATCTTTACGGGACCGACATTACCTTCGGGTTCCAGACCGCGGTGCACATCGCGACCGAGGCGCTCGATCGCGTGCATTCTACGGCCGCGAGCCATCACCGCGTGATGGTCGTCGAGCTTATGGGCCGTAATGCGGGGTGGATCACGCTCCACGCGGGGCTGGCGAGCGGGTCGGACATTATCCTGATTCCGGAGATCGAGTTCGATCTCGACAAGATCACCGAGTACTGCCTGTGGCGATCACAGCGCGGCAAACGATTCACAATCATCGCTGTTTCTGAAGGTGCCAAGCCCAAGGGCGGCGACCAGATCGTCGATCGGCTGGTTGAGAACTCGCCAGAAGCGATCCGTCTTGGCGGTGTTGCCAAGTGGCTCGCCGGCGAGATCGAAGAACGCACCGAGATCGAATCTCGGTATGTTGTTCTGGGTCATGTCCAGCGCGGCGGCACGCCCACGGCCGGCGACCGGGTGCTGGCAACGCAGTTCGGTCACCACGCGATGGAGCTTCTGAAGATGGGGCTGACGAATCGGTTGGTCGTGATGCAGGGCGGGGAGTTGGGTGATGTCGAGATCACCAGTGCTGCGGATAAGCAGCGGCTGGTTCCCAAGGATCACCCATTGATCGCCGCGGCCCGGAGCGTGTATACCAGCTTCGGGGATTAGTTGATACAATAGAAGCGTGGAAGAAACTTCAATACCAACTTATCCCGATGCATCCATGAACGAGCAGGGTGTTCGTTTTTTCGAACCCGATGGCCAAGAACAGTTCTTTCCTTGGCATCGAGTCCGATTTTATGTTCGGAACAAGTTTCTTGTATTTGCACCTGAAGACGAGCAAGGTATTCAGATACGCTCCCGAGAAACTCGCCTGTATTTGCGAATAAATCAGAAGGATTACCCACATGCTGCGACGCAAGCAACCGCGTTTCAGGAGGCCTACCTCGAAAACGCCGAAAATCAATACGCCTGCAAAGTTGATCAAAGAACATACATGAAGAACAAAAGGGGCGAGACGCTATTTCTAGCTCTCTACGCGATCGGTTTTTCCGCGTTTTTCATTTACACAATGATTCAATCGTATATTTCCATACCTGAAAATGACCTAGGTGTTCGTTATCAGAATGGAATACTGATCGCCCTTATCACGATCATTCTTTCTACGCTGCTAATCTACTGGCATGTTAACAAAGGGCGTCGTAGAATACGATTGGCACCAACAATCATCGAAGTTAATCAGTTTGGGGTCATCACTCATGAATCAAAGTATCCATGGGACACACTCGAAAGCATCGATCAGTGCTTTGCCGAGTATGTGGTTAACGCGCAATCAGGGCAGGAGTTGCTTCTCCCTAGCAGTTGCTGTGCGACATGGCTCGTCCGTAATAAAATCTTGCAAACTCCTGTGTTTGGGTACAAGCTTTTTCTTTTCTTTCTTTGCGGCGGAGTTCTCTCGGGTCCACTCGTTTCGGCATGGTTCCAATATCTGGTGCCTGAATATGAGCAGCCATTTGGCCCTTTGGAGACTTCAGCTCTCGTAACGGCCTTGGTTCTTGTCCTCTTCGGGGTTGTTTATTGGGAAGTGTGGTATACGAAACGCCGCCAATTAAAATCCCAATAAGATCGCGGAGGTATTCTCATGCGATCATCTGGCGTCTCATATCTGCTCTGGCTCTTGTGCTTCGTAGGGCTCTTCGGCATCCACCGCTTCTACAACGGCAAATGGATCACCGGGCTCCTCTGGTTCTTCACCGGCGGGTTCTTCCTCATCGGACAGATCGTCGATCTCGTCCTCATACCAGCGATGACCGCGCGAGCGAACCGACGCGAGCAGATCCAGTATGTCCGCGTGCAGAATCGTCAGTACAGGTGCCAGCCCGCGTATATCTAAGAATCAGAACGGCGGCACATCGGGGTCGTCGTCAAACTGGACATCGTTGCCTGATCCATCACGGAAGTTCGCTTCGGGGCCGGTCTTGGCGCCGGGAGCGAAGGAGTGCTGGGGGATGTGTGCCGGAGAATCAGGCCCGTCGAAGCCGCCGATGGGGGCGGCTGCATGTCCGCCGGGCGACTGGTTGAAGTCGGGCATGGAGCTAGTGACGCTGAACCCTTGCGAGCCGGTCGATGAACTCATCGGGTCCCAGTTTTTGAACCGAACAATGTTCGCATCCCAGAGGAGCTTGACGGTGCCGGTCGGGCCGTTGCGCTGCTTGGCGATGATGAGCTCGGTCATGTTGAGTTTTTCACGGTTGTCTTCGTCGAACTCTGGGTTCGTCGGGTCCCAGGAAGGCTCGCCGCGGTGGTAGTACGACTCGCGATGGAGCAGCGAGACAATATCCGCATCCTGCTCGATCGAGCCCGATTCGCGGAGATCGCTCATGCGCGGGCGGTTGCCTTCGCGGGATTCTGTACCACGATTGAGCTGCGCGAGACAGATGATGGGGATCTTGAGTTCACGCGCGAGCGCCTTGATCGAGCGGGAGATTTCCGAAACTTCGACCTGGCGTGATTCGCGAGCGGCTCCGGGTGAAGTCAGCAGCTGAAGATAATCAATAACGATGCAACGGATGTCGTGGCGTTGCTTCATCCGCCGGGCCTTGGCCCGCATTGCCAGGACGGTCATGCCCGGGGTGTCGTCGATGATGAGCTGGGCCTCGGAGAGTTCGCCGGCGCAGCGCTGGAGTTTCATGAACTCGTCGCCGGTGACTTGGCCGGTTCGGAGTTTGGAGGCGTCTACGCCCGAACGCGAGCTGAGCAGACGCTGGGTCAGTGCATTGCGGGACATTTCGAGCGAGAAGATGCCAACCGAGACCGGCACCGCGTTTGGCCGGTTGTGCCACGGGGTTGAGCCGCCGAAGGCGACTTGTTCTGCGATGTTGAGCGCGATGGCGGTTTTGCCCATCGATGGACGAGCGGCCAGGATCATGAGTTCTTCGGGGTGGAGCCCGCCGGAGAGTTGCTCGTCGAGGTAGTTGAACCCGGTGGGGATCCCGGTGACCATGTTGCCCGACATGGCGGATTCGACCCGATCCATTTCCTGCATCAGCAGCTCGGTCATGGTCTCGGGGTCCGCGTTGATGTCCTCGGACGCGATGTCGAAGATTCGTTTTTCCGCCTGGTCGATGACATCCTTGGCCGCGTCTGGTGTGCCGCCGCCCTGGGTGTAGGCCTCGTACATGATCTCGCCCGCAGCGTCGATTAGCTTGCGGAGGCGGGCACTGTCAGAAACAAGTTTGGCGTAGTACGGCGCGTTGGCCGCGCTGGGGACGGCTTCGGCGAGTTCCATCAGGTACGACGAGCCGCCAACCGAATCAAACACGCCCTTGGCCCGCAATCCTTCGGCGAGCTGGACCATGTCGCCCGTCTGGTGGGCCTCGAAGGTTTCGAGCAGGCACGAGAAGATCGTCCCGTGGGCTTCTTTGTAGAACTGGTCGGGTTTGGAGACAATCCCGACGATTTCGGTCAGCACCATCGGATCCAGCAGGATCGATCCCAGCAGCGACCGCTCGGCGTCGATGTGGTGGGGGGGTGTCCGATCGAACAACTCAGAAGCATCGATCGTGGGCTTCCGCTTGTCGGCCCAGGGCTTGGATTTGAAGGTGGTCTCGCTCACAGGGACATCGTAGTGCAACCGTCGGCGGGAGTTTGAATCTTGTGGATAACCGACAGCTTGACCCCCGGAATTTTGGCTATGGGGGACATATTTGTGTATAAGATTGATCATGAGCAGCGAACATTCTGAGTCCAACCCTGAGTCCAACCCGGTCCATTTCTACGACGAGGGCGAACGGCTCCCCGATCAACTCCCAGATTCCCCCTTCCCGATCTTCAAAGAGTGGTTCGATCAGGCATGGGACGAGCGGCTGACCCCCAACGCCAACTCCATGACCGTCTCGACCCTCCACGACGACGGGATGCCCGATGCGAGGGTGGTGCTCTGCAAGCTTATTGATCCTGATCCGGGTTCGGTTGTGTTCTACACCAACTACAACGGTGCCAAGGGGCATCAGCTTGAAGTGGTCCCATTCGTCTCGGCCAGCTTCCACTGGGATTTTTACGAGCGGCAGGTCCGTGTCCGGGGCCCGGTGGTCAAGGCCACCGAAGCCGAGTCCGATGCGTACTTCGCATCCCGCGCGCTTGAGTCTCGGCTTGGGTCGTGGATCAGTGATCAGTCCCAGCCGATTGAATCGCGTGATGCGTTGATGGAAAAGGTCGCCGGGGTGATGGAGAAACTGGGGCTCGATGCCGCGGCTCTGATGAGCGGCGATGAGATCGTAATCCCAAGACCGCCGCACTGGGGCGGGTACCGGATCCATGCGCAGTCCGTCGAACTCTGGGCCGGAGGCGTCGGGCGGATCCATGACCGGGCGCGATGGAATCGGGAACTCACTAAAGCCGGCGATGGGTTTACTTACGGGCCATGGTCATCGACCCGCTTGCAGCCGTAAGTGAATTGCCGCGTCTAACGGTTCTGATGGGTGGCCCGACGGGGCATTCTTATGCTCCTTCGGGTCTTGAAAGAACCAGTTTTATCTGCTGCTCGAAGACCCGAAGGACCCGAAGACGGCTCCGACGGGGCACCCAGAGAAGAGAGCTCCCAGCCATTAAACAGGACCTACGGGATCATGACACGGACAAGGGCGCGTTTCATTCGCCACCATGTTTTCTCATCGATCGGTTCGCCTGTCTTGGTATCAAGCCTCGCCTGTGCGAGCCGCTCGGCGTGCTTCCAATATCCGCCCAGTACACCCCACGCCCAGAAGAGCGAGCGGTCCGGGTCGTAGATATTGGTGGGTTCACTCGTCAAGCCGTTGAGTTCAACGATCCCGAAGCCCTCGCCATTTCGGAGCTGTTCGAGTGATTCGCATCGGATATCAAAGCGTCCGATGTCGAAGCCGCCTGCGGGCGCGTTGAAACGGTTGGCGATCAAGCAGAGTTTTTCGGAGAGTTCTGGGGTGATCAGGTGCTCGCCGTCGGTGAACATCGCGCCCTGGGCGTGGTTGCCCGCGAATCCGAGCGGGAGTTCTTCGCCGTCGTCGAGGATCCAGTCGAGGCGATCGGTGAATCGTTCGATGAAGACGGCCGCCTGGGCCCGGTAGCGTTTGTGCATGAGGATCAGTCTGCGGATCGAATGCTTCCCATCGCCGATGAGCACAGGGAAATGTTTGATGGTGATGGCGTAGATGAATCCTGATGGGCCGGTGTAGTCCGGGTCGGTGATCGATTCAACATGCCGGACCCACAGCACACCGAGTTCCAGCGGCCCGGGATGGTATTTTTGGATTACGAATGGTTCGCCGCTCTTTTGGCTGTATTCGATCACGCCTTCTTTGGTCATCTCGAGACGGACTGCGCGGCCCTTCTCGCCTTTGTCTGGTTTACAGATCACCGGCAACCCGCCGAATGCATCGTCGTTGTCGATCGCATTGATCGCGGCGTTGATTCTGTTCTGAGTATTATCGTCGTCCTCGATCAGCACGCAGTGGAGGACCGATTTGTCATCAGCGGTGCCGTCGCCGAGTTTGATATTCAAATCCATCTTGGATTCGTCCTGCACGCCCGCGTCGTCGGCGTATCCGGGATTGACGGCCGTCATCTTCCCAAGGCCCTTGCCCGAGATCACACGCATGAGCCCCCAGCACAACACCGGGATGTACACAAAGACCGTTGGCCAGTATTCGTGATTGAAGGTGCGGTCGATCGTTGCACGGATCCGTTGTCGTCCGCTCCAGGTGATCACCAGCCGCACCGCGTGGATCGCGCACAGCAGTAACCAACTCCCGCCGACCAATCCGATGAGACCGAGTTGTTCGGTGAGTGCGAGCGTCCATCCGCCGGCGATCAGTCCCATGACGACCGCGGGGAGCACAAAGGCGATCCCGCGGATCCACCGCAAGATGCCGAACGGTCGATCCAGTGGGCTGGTTCCGCAGATCAGCCACCATGTCCGCCCGACAAGAAGACCGAGAATTGCAACACCGAAGTCGATCCGCATCATCACCGTCAAGATCATGACCGCCACCATCCCGACATGGGGGAGCCGGCGGATCAGCAGAATGATGCCGATGAGCTGGGCCCACCAGGGGATGCTCAGGATCAGATCCCCGACCCAGTGCAGAGCAGCGTTTGCCCCGGAGCGTTGAGGAACCGGTGCGAGATTCAGGTAATCGGTTTGGGGGGCGATGCCGGGTTGTTCGTGGCGGTCAAAGAACGCGTTGAGATACCCGGCTGTGTCCTGGGTCTGCATGAATGGCAAGAAGTGGGAGGCATCGAGCATGACCAGCCGGGATGTCGGCATGATCTCATGATGCCGCTCTGCGGCGCGCGCTGCGACCAGCGGATCATGCCGGCCTTGGAGGATCAGCGTTGGGGTGGTGATCTGGGGCATGATCTTGGTGAGCTGGCGCTGATCCGAATCCCAAAAACTCCACAACCAATCGATCCGCTGCTCGCGCGTCCCTAGAAACCCGAAGTGGGGGATCAGGTCGGGTACAAACCCGAGCCCGCCCAGACCAACCGCGTATTTGACATGCTCGAAGAAGTACGACCCGCTGCCCTCGGTTTCCTGCGCCCCGACCGACGCGAGCATGGTCATCGAGGCGACCCGCTGGGGATACAGATCCGCCATACGGATCGCGACCCCGCCGCCGTTGGACCAGCCGACCAGATGCACCCGGTCCACGCCCATCTGGTCGAGATACGCGAACATGTAGTTCGCCTGTACCCGGTACGAGATGTCCGGTCCGAGATCAGATTCTCCAAACCCGACCAAGTCAGGCGCGAAAATCATCCGGTCTGATGCAAGCACTGGGCCGAGTTGATTGAAGTTTCCGCCGCTGCCTGGGGCTCCGTGCATGAGCAGCACGGGGAGTTTGGTGGATTGTGTGTCGGGTTCCCATCCTCTATAGACGAGATCCAGCGACCGGCCTTCGATCGCGTGGCTTTGCGTATCGAGTGTTTGAAGCTGAGCAACCCGTCGATTTATCGCTGGCTCATTTAGATCGCTGGTATCGGCCGCCAGCGGATGGTACAGATACGAAACAACCAACAAAACACAGTACAGGCCGAGCCCGATGCGTGTGCCAGTCCGGATTGGTCGTCGGTCTTTATGCATCAGGTGTTGATTGGTCTTCGCTCGCTGAGAGTTTCACAGGCACAAACTTCCGCTTCCGGATCTCGGCCGTCCCGAGCTGGCCGCACGCGGCCATGGTATCACGCCCCTTGGTCCGCCGCCGGTTAACGAAAACGCCATGGGATACCAGCCGTTCGACAAACGCATCGACTTGTTCTTCGGTTGGCGCGGGCCAGGGGGAGTCACGCCGAGGGTTGTAGGGGATGACATTGAGCAGGCCGCCGTGGCCCTTGGCTTTTTCTCGGGTGGGGTCTTTGAGGAACGGGTTCATCCACGCCGCGAGTTCGTCGGCGTGCTCTAGCTCGTTGTTGACACCCGGGATGAGGACATATTCGATCATGATCTTCCGCCCGCCGCGGACCTCGCGGAGCTCGAGGAGAATGTCTTGGAGCTGCTGCATATTCCATTTTTTGTTGATCGGCATCAACTTTGAGCGGACTTCGTCGTTGGATGCGTTGAGTGACAACGCGAGCCCGAGCCGTTTCCATCCGGGCTTTTGGACCTGTTCTTTGATGCGTCGTAAGCCATCGACGCGACCGACAGTAGAGATCGTGATGTTGGCCATGGGGATGCTCGCGCCAGTGCGATCGGTCAGGCACTCGATTGCCGTCAAGACTTCGTCGAGATTGTCCATCGGCTCGCCCATGCCCATGAAGACGATGTTGTCGATCTCGATACCTTCTATAAACCTTGCCGCCCACCACTGGGCGACGATCTCGGATGCGGATAGCGAGCGGATGAGTCCCATCTGGGCCGTCTCGCAGAAATCGCATCCGAGGGCACACCCGACCTGCGAACTCACGCACAGCGTGTGTGTCTTTCGTCCGGAGCGACCGATCATTGGAATGATCACCGATTCGATGTCGTCGAAGTCGATGCCATGGCGAGCGAGCTTGTGGCTTGGATTCGGTAGCCGCTGGACAAACTTGACGGTGACGCCCTCGTTGACGGGCTCTTCTTGGCGTGTGACGATCTCGGGCATCGTGATCTTGGCGGGGGCGGAACTTGTCTTGCCCTCGCGAAAGACGGCTTGGTACGCTTCTTTGGCGCGGCCCTTCCCGACGCCTTCATCGGCGCACGCGTCAACAAACGCTTGGAGCGTCATCCCTATCGGGGAGATTGGCGAGATTTCGTCGGCGAGAGCCATGGGTAGAAGGATAGACGATCTGCACAAAAAAACCCGCTGAATCAATCAGCGGGTTTGGGTTGAAATCAGGGTCGATTACTCGTCTTCAGCGTCTGCGACCATCTGATCAAGCATCGTGCCGATCAGCGCGACGGTCTCGCCGCTGGTGCCCTCGCTTGAACCGGTCACCATCACGCGAGGCGTGATCTCGATGCGGTTCTCGCCGATGACTCTCAGCACCTCGATCATCGCGGCGTTGGCCTTGCCAATCTGATCCGCGATCATCTTGTACGCGTTGGCCTGGGCGGTCGCTTCGATCTCAACAGCTTCGGCCTGAGCGTTGGCTTCGATGATCCGCTTGAGCTTGTCTTGTTCAGCGATCTGGACCTCATAGGCCGCCGTCGCGAGCCGTTTTTCTTCCTCGGCTTCCTGCTGGGTCTTGGACAGTTCCTTCTGCTGGACAGCGGCTTTCTGCTGCTCTTGGAAGGTGACCTGTTCCTGGACCGCGATCTCTCGATCACGCTGGGTGTTGAGGAGTTCGCCGAGGGTTTCTTCGTCACCGACATCGCCGATGCGGACGCCGGTGATGGTGACACCCATGCGGGCCATCTCCGAAGAGATCATGGCGAGGGATTGCGATTCCTGGATCGAACGCTGGTTTACATAATCCAACGCTTTCACGCCCTCGGCGTTATTGCGGAAGATCGCACGAACCGTCGAGTTGAGCTTGGCAAGCAGCGGATCGATCTCCGCGCCAAGCTTGGCAACGACAATCGGTGCGTTCTTTGGCTCAATTTTATATTCGACGCGGACATCGACCGGGAAGGTAAATCCATCGCTGGTGCGGACGGTGATTTCTCGTTGTTCACTCCCGAGTGCCTGGATTTGATTTTTAACATTTTGATTTGCAAAGCCCTTCTCACCGGCGGTGAATCGGATAATCGTTTCGCGTGTGGAGATGATCGAGACCGAATACGCCTTGGTGTTAACCGGGTACTTGCCGGGCTGGAGAACCGCTGCCAAGATACCCTTCTCGCCAGAACTGGCGAGGATGACGGGTTCGTCGTCCTCAACCACCTTGGTCGAGAGCGTGGGTTCGCCGCCAAAGTTGCTTTTGAGTACCGCGACGGCCGCGGGCGGGACCTCGGTGGTTCCAACCATCGTCACCATAAACAACTCGGGATTCAAACGGTACTTTCCGGGGGTTAGAATATTGGACTGCGGGCCCTTGCGTCCCTTGCCGGCGGTCAGAAAGTGCTTCGGGTCTTCGACCATCTTCTTGAACTCGGCGTTGGTGACTTCCGGAGCGAACACCTGACCCGGATCCAACGGCAAACCATCACGCGATTCAACCAGGCCGATCATGTCGGCCGGGATATCGATCAGTGGCTTGACATCAACATCCCACAACACAGGCCAGTACCACAGGTGCCAGCCCGGAGCCAGCACATCGGCCTGCGGGCCCATCTCGCCGTTGGTGGCCAAGATCATGCCCGGGCTCATGGATTTGCCCAGGGCGTTTTTCTTGACCACACCTACGGAGTTCGCCCCGACATAGCGGACCGAGGACATCGCGACCCCGGCAATGAGCACAATGAGCGCGAGGAGGATTATCCCGCCTCGCGCGCTCTTGTTGTCGACACGGAAGGCGGAAGTTGCGATCATCCCGGCAAGGATAATCCCGATCATTAAGAATGCACTCGACATCGTCGTTCTCCATCAGCCCGATGCGCTCGTCATGGGCGCGTAAGCGGGGTTTGCTGTATGGTACCAGTGGTGGAGCCCAAAGCGCACATAAGGCGCTCCTGACGACTACGATCCACACCAGCCGTTAAGCGGTTAGCCCTATGTATTGGGATTTACGCCTGCTGGCTTTCATTCTGAAGACTCCCGAACGAGGTAAGTCATGTCCTGGTTGAAGATTAAAGACGCATTTACAGCCGATCCCGGCATCGAGCTGACCATCAAAGGATGGGTCCGCACCAAACGAGATTCCAAAGCCGACGGCGGACTCTCGTTTGTCGCCGTCAATGACGGCACATGCTTTGATCCGATCCAGGTCGTCGCGCGACATGACCTCTCCAACTACGAAGAGATCGCCAAGCTCAACACCGGTTGCTCCGTCGAAGTCGATGGCGTATTGGTTGAATCGCAGGGCAAAGGCCAGAGCGTCGAGATCCAGGCGACCGCTGTTCGGGTCATCGGCTGGGTCGAAGACCCCGAGACCTATCCCGCGTCCAATAAGCGGCACTCATTTGAATACCTCCGCGAGATCGCGCATCTCCGCACACGCACCAACACCTTCGGCTCCGTCGCCCGTGTGCGCCATGCGCTCTCGCAATCGATCCACCGGTTTATGGACGAACAGGATTTCTACTGGGTTCATACGCCCATCATCACGGGCTCGGATTGCGAAGGGGCCGGGGAGATGTTCCGCGTCTCGACGCTCGACTTCATGAACATGCCAAAGACCGAAGACGGGCAGGTTGATTTCTCGAAGGATTTCTTTGGCAAGGAATCTCATCTGACGGTGTCGGGCCAGCTCAATGTCGAGACCTACTGCAGCTCGCTGAGCCGGGTGTACACCTTTGGGCCTACATTCCGTGCGGAAAACTCCAACACCACCCGCCACCTTGCAGAGTTCTGGATGATCGAGCCCGAGATCGCGTTTGCGGACTTGCATGACAATGTCAAGCTCGCTTCGGGCATGCTCCGAGCATGCGCTAACGATCTGCTCGACAAACGGATGGACGATCTGGAGTTCTTCAACCTCCGCATCGAAAAGGGGGTTATTGATCGTTTGAAAATGATCGCCGAGTCCGAAGTCAAGACGATCACCTATACCGAAGCGATCAAAATCCTCGAAGGGTGCAACGAGAAGTTCGAGTACAATGTCAAGTGGGGCACGGACATGCAGTCCGAGCACGAACGCTACCTGACCGAAAAACACTTCAAGCAGCCCGTCGCGGTGATCAACTATCCCAAAGACATCAAGGCCTTTTATATGCGTCTCAATGACGAGGGCACCGATGGTGCTCCGGGCCAAACAGTTGCCGCGGTCGATATCCTTGTGCCTGGTGTCGGCGAGATGGTCGGTGGATCGCAACGCGAAGAGCGACTCGATGTCCTTGACAGCCGCATCGAAGAAATGGGTTTGGACATCAGCGATTACTGGTGGTACCGCGACCTCCGCAAGTACGGCACCGTCCCCCACGCCGGTTACGGGCTCGGATTCGAACGCCTCGTCCAGTTCTGCACCGGGATGCAGAACATCCGCGATGTGATCCCATTCCCACGCGCCCCGCGTCAGGCCGAGTTCTAAATGAAGCAGTATGCTTGGTTCATGGCATTGGTGTGTTGTTCGGCCATCGCTTCGTCTGCAGCCTGGGCAAATACCCCGGCCGAGCGTGTCTCTGAAACGCTTGACGCGATGCAAGCCGCGGTCCTGAGCGGGGACTCGGGGGCTTTCATGGCACAGATCGATATCGACGATCCGAAGTTCGCGACCGAGCAGCGGGCGTGGATCGCGGATCTATCACGCAATCCGGTTTCGGCGTTCAGGATCGAGCCGCTCGAAGAGCTCATCACCGGGATCACCGGGCGTGCCGGGATGATGCACATTCGTTTCCACTGGACGCTCAAAGAAGACCAGATCGAACGCTCGATCGAGTTTAACGCACTCTTCTCGCCGATGAGCGACGAGCCCGATGGCCCGTGGTTGTTCTCTGGCCGTGGTTGGGAGATCAAGCTCGATAGCGGGACCGGGCTCCGGGTTTTGGCGGACCGAAAGCATAAAGAACTCGCCGCCAGTGTTCTTGATGTTGTGCCGGGTATCCAAAGATCAATCGAGAAGGAACTCAAGCTCACACTCTCTTCGCCCCTGACCATCAAGATCTACCCGACCGTTCAAGAACTCCAATACTCGATCGCCCCCGGCTACATCAACATGCTCTCAGGCTGGAACGAGCCCGAAGAATCCATCAAGATCCTCGGCCGCGATTCTGTTTCTGCAGAGCGGATCTCATCGCTGCTTGCCCACGAGATCGGGCATGCGGTGAGCTTTGAGTTTGGTCCTGAGATAATCGATGCCCCGTGGTGGTCGCTCGAAGGGATCTCCGAGCTTGTGGCCGACGAGTACCGTGCAGCATCGGCTGAAAGCAGAGAGATCAGCATCGCAAAGCAGGTGGCGCGTGGCGACCGTCGAAGCTGGGAGCAGCTCAGTGATTTCAAGGGCGAGGCCGTGAACCATTCGATGTATGTGTATTCGCAGGGCTGGTCGATGGTTCGGCACATCACCCAGCGGTTCGGCAAGCGGGCTCGGAACGATTGGTTTAGTGCGATGGGCCACGGCGCAAGTGTTCAAGAGGCAACACAGAAAGTGCTCAAAGTCTCGTTCGATGATCTGGATCGTCAGTGGGAATCGGAGATGATTCTCATCGCCGAGCAGGCCGAGGAAACGCCCTAATCAGGGTTTCACGGGGAGCAGGGGGGCGACGATCAACGATTCGTCAGCATTGATGACCCGCGAAGGGGCGGTGTCAGGGTGGGGCACATTTGGTGTTCTGAACATCAACAAATACACCCACAAGACAACAGCTAGGAATCCGGTCCACATCGCAATGAACCCCAGCGCGTTGCGTACTTGGGGCGATTGCTTCGACAGCGGCTTGGATATCAATAGAGCCAGTTTCGCACCAATCGGAGTTGCGTGTGTGATGACCGCAACAAGAACGGTTCCCAACACCATCGCGACGGCGTCCATTGTTTTGCCTTTGAGCGGATCGATCTTGTCGATCTTTGGGCGGATAGTTTCAATCGACCGTTCGAACCACGCCGGGACAGAGAGTCCTTCGCTATCGTGGAGTTCTTCGAGCTTCTCTATCTCGGCCTGAGCGTCTGGCTCTTGAGTATCGGCAGCGTTCGTTTCGGCTTCGGATTGCTCCGGTGCTACAGGTTCATCCGTTGCCGCTGTTTCCGCTGTTGCTGGATTGGCAGCGGGTTTGGTTGGTTCTGGAGCTGGTTCTGGGGTCGTGGCTGGAGTTGGGTGGGATTCAGGTTCCGGGTCTGCAGCTGCAGAGCTTTCGTCTGAGTCCAGCAGATCATCAACAGCATCTCCCAAGATATCCGATTCAGCACTCGGATCATTTTCCGGTTGCTTGGGATCTGGATCGGGATTCGTCTCGGTTTCGATGGCATCTTCAATCGCCGTCGCTACTGCTTCCCCGGTGACGAGTTCCCCTTCTTCGGTCTCAAAGTCCCCGTCGAGCATGTCGTCGGCCGCGTCGGCCAAGGCGCTGTCGAGCATGTCCATCGAATCGTCAAGAGAATCAGTATCGGATAGCTCGGAATCAAACTCAGCCTCATCAATATTGATGGTTTGAGAATCCGGGGCCTGTGTGTCTGGCTCACTCGTTGGTTCGGGTTGGAGCTTGGCGGTCTCCACGGGTTCCGGTGCGGCGACGGGTTCTTCTGCTGGGACTTCGGCTATCTCTGCTTCAGGTATAGTTTCGACAGCATCAACTGATTCTTCGGAGACATCGTTTTCTGTGATCGCGTCTGCGCTCTCTAGCAACGCATCGACACTCTGTGCAACAAGATCTTCCGCCTGGCTTTCAACTTCATCGAGTGCTTCAAGTGCCTGCTGGGCATTCTCGATGGAATCGACGATTTCTGGTTCTGCTTCAGATTCGGCATCCGATTCTGGATCGGTTGCTTCGACAGCGGGCTCGGATTCAGACTCGGATTCAGTGTTTTGGGCTGCGGCCGGCGGGGTTACTTGTGCTTCTGGTGCGGCCACAGCGGTGCCGTCGTCCGTGATCATCATGGACGAATCGATCGCCTGCTCCTCGGGCGGGGCGTACGAGTTGGTCGTTTCCTCGATCTCTACTAAAAGCGAATCGATCGCCTCGTTGAGATCCAGTTGAGCATCTTGGTCGTTTCTATTGGGCACTACAATGAAATGATCGGCCTGCAAACGCTCGAACTCAAGGGATAACGGCCGTAAAGTATTATATCGAGACCCACAGATTCCCGTTCACCATCCCCCTCTCACCGCGATCCCGTATCTATGACCAATCCCTCCCCCCAGCCCAAGCCAATCCATCATCGAGTCATGTTCTCGGACCTTGCCGGGTGCCATCCGCCGCAGTTGATCACCATCGAGGGGCCAGAAGCCCAGCATCTGGCGAGGGTTAAGCGTGCCCGGGTCGGCGAGATGGTGGGGGTCCTTGATGGCCGAGGGGCGATGGGTCTGGGTGAAATTGCCGAGATCACCGGCTCCAAACAGCGACCGATGATCGCCATCATGCTCGATCGCGTCGAAATGGTCGACCCCGTCTCGCCCAGGATCCAGATCTGCTGCCCGGCCCCAAAGGGCGACCGCCTCGAACGAATGATCGACCAACTGACCCAAATCGGCGTCGAATCATGGATCCCACTGATCTCCGACCGCTCTGAGCGTGATCCCAATGCCATCCGGCAGGACCGAATCGAACGCATCATCAACGAGGCCTCCAAGCAGTGCATCCGGGCGAGGTCGCTGGTGCTGCACGAACCGATGACCCTGACCCAAGCCATGACGCCTGTTGATTCGATGCAGATGTTCGCGTGTGACGGCTCGGGCGAATCCTCGCTCGGGCCAATAGAAACTGGCTGTGCCAGAGTTTTCATCGGCCCCGAAGGCGGCTGGACGGATAACGAACTCGCCAGCTTTACCGGTGCAAGCATTCCAGTCTTGCGGATCGGTGCCCATGTGCTGCGCCTCGAAACCGCGGCCGTCGTCGCGGGGTCGCTTGCGATCGCCAATGCAAAGTCACCCAATCCATTCGGAGAAGATTGAAATGATACGAATCCTCATCACGCTCTTTGCACTGTTGCTTTGTGGATCGGCCCATGCCGAGCCGCTTGACGCCCAGACCAAAGAACGCGGACGCGATGTGGTTGATCGTGCCGTTGAATTCCTCCGGGCCAATCAAGGCCAAGCCGGTGGCTGGTCACACAACCCCAGCCCGCAAGGCCCAAACTTCCCCGCGATCACCGGGCTCGTCGTCAACGCGATGCTCCTTGATCCACGAATCGATGCGAGTAATGTTTCGGTAAAGCAAGGGCTCGACTACATCCTCTCCTTCGCCAAAGACGACGGCTCCATCCACGACGGCATGCTCCCAACCTACAACACCGCCATCTGCGTTAGCGCATTGAGCAGGGCACGCACCCACCAAGCAGACTCGGCACTCGCTTCTGGAATCTCATTTCTACGCACCGTCCAATACCACAACGACCACACCGGAGGCATCGAAGCCCCGAGCTTCAACGAGCCCGTCGACGAGGGCCATCCATACTTCGGCGGGGTCGGCTACGGCAAGCATGGCCGCCCCGACATGTCCAACATGAGCTTCTTCCTCCAAGCGATGCACGATGCCGAAGTCTCTACAGAAGACCCCGCCTTCAAACGCGCTCTGGTGTTTCTCTCACGCGTCCAGATGAACGACGCCACCAATGACATGCCCTACGCCGATTCATCAAACCAAGGCGGGTTCATCTACGCGACGGTCCCCAACGCCGAGTCCATCGACGGGCGCGCCGGTCAGTCCATGGCCGGGACCATCGTTGAAACACATCAAGACGGCGGCTCGATCACCCGCCTGCGTTCGTATGGCTCGATGACCTACGCCGGATTCAAATCGCTCGTGTACGCCGATCTCTCTCCGGACGACCCCCGCATTATCGCGGCCTGGAAATGGATCGAATCGAACTATTCCCTCGAAGAAAACCCCGGCATGGGCGATCAGGGCTACTACTACTTCATCTGCGTCATGGCCAAGGCCCTTAATGCGTATGGCGTTGACAAGGTAGGAGGGCGTGACTGGCGGGTCGATCTCGTGGATACACTTGAAGAACTCCAGCTCCCCGATGGGTCGTTTGCCGTCAAGCACGAACGCTGGATGGAAAACAACCCGGACCTGATTACCGCATTCGCACTCACCGCACTCCAATACGCAATCAACTAACCAATAGAAATGAGATTGAACATGACCACAGCCACCCTCCCAAAGCACTACACCGACCTCTGCAAACTCATGCACGCTAATGGCACGCTCGGAAGCGTCGCCGCTCTGGTTAGCTGGGACCAAGAAACCTACATGCCCGCCGGCGGGGCACATGCCCGCGCCGAGCAATCCTCCCTCCTCGCCCGACTGATGCACGGCCAAGCCACCGATCCAAAGGTCGGAGAACTCCTCGCCAAATGCGAAGACGACAGCGATCTCAACGACGCCCAGTCCCAGCATGGGGCCAACATCCGCGAGATGCGCCGCGACTACGACAAAGCGACCAAGCTCCCATCAGACCTTGTCGCCAACCTCGCCAAAGCACAATCCGAGGCCCAGGACATCTGGAAGGTCGCGCGGGCCAACAACGACTTCAAGTCATTCGTGCCCGCGCTGACCGCGGTCATGGGCCTGACCAAAGAGAAGGCCGAGTGCTACGGCTATGCCGCCGATGGCGAGCTGTATGACGCGCTGCTCGATGAGTACGAACCCGGCGCTAAGGCAACCGAGATCGAAGCAGTCTTCACGCCGCTCCGCGATCGTTTGAGCGCCTTCATCGCCGAACTCAAAGACAACGGCACCCCCCCAAAGGTGGATTTTCTACATCGGGAGATCGCAGTTGAGAAGCAGGATGCGTTTGGTAAGGCCGTCACCGCGGCGCTCGGGTTTGATTATTCCAAGGGCCGCCTCGATACCACGACCCACCCGTTCTGCTCGGGATTCGCCGCCGGCGACACCCGCATGACCACCCGCTACAGCCCAAATAACTTCCCAGACGCCATCGGATCAACCATGCACGAATGCGGCCACGGCCTCTACGAACAAGGCATCCCCAAAGCCGGCGACTTCTACGGCACCCCCCTCACCGAAGCGATCTCGCTGGGCATCCACGAATCGCAGTCCCGCATGTGGGAGAACATGGTCGGGCGCAGCAAAGCATTCTGGACCTGGGCTTTGCCCCTTGCCAACAAGCACTTCGACGGCGCGTTCAAGGACATCGACCTCGACACCTTCACCAAAGCGATGAACACCGCGACCCCGAGCTTCATCCGCGTCGAGAGCGACGAGAGCACTTATAACCTCCATGTCATGCTGCGATTCGAGCTCGAACGCGCCATGATCCGCGGCGACCTGGCCATCAAAGACCTGCCCGAAGCATGGGACACCAAGTTCAAAGATTTCCTAGGACTCGATGTCCCCAACGACGCGACTGGTTGCCTCCAAGATGTCCACTGGAGCTTCGGTTTGGTCGGCTATTTCCCGACCTACACGCTGGGCAACCTGCACGCCGCCCAGATGTGGGAGACGATCAACGAGCAGATCCCAGATCTGGACAGCCAGATCGCCGCCGGCGAGTTCGGCGCGTTGCTCGCATGGACCAGAGAAAACATCCACCAGCACGGCCGCCGCTACACCGCCAGCGAAACCATCGAACGCGCGACCGGCAAGCCCCTCGGTGCCGATCCACTGATGCGTCACCTCGAAAGCCGCGTCCGCCCAGCGTATGGGCTTTGATCGAATCGACCGTATATCACTAGCGAGGGTGCCACGGCTTGACCGTCTTCGGCAAGCCGTGTCTTGGGCTTTCACTCAACACCGATCAATCTCATCCCATTCAGTATCTAACCCCATCCAAGCCCGAGCCGATGAGCAACTCCAATCCTCTGGTTGTTCAACCAAACCCCGTCGAACCGGGTTTTCGTGGATATACCGAATTTTTTCAGCCAGTTCATCGGAGGAATAGATATTCCGGTCATACCCGCCGCCTGATTGCCAGAATCGTGCGGGAGCATTGGAATCCACACCGCGCCATTGTTTGAGAATTTTCGTCGCCACTCGTCGTTTCAGTGACATCAATATCTTTGAGACGGGGACATCAGGGAGGTTGGGTTGGACAAGGAGATGGATGTGTTCAGGCATGACGACCCAAGCATGGAGTTTGAATCCGAGTCGTGATCTTGTAGTCATCAGTTGACTGGCGAAGATATTTCGAGTTGCTTGGTTGTTGAAGAACGGTCGGCGTTGGTCGCATGAGAATGTCAGAAATCGGGCATGCCCCTGAATCTCGTATCGGTGGAGTTTCTTGCGGATTGGATCCATTAGAATGGATTATAGTGTATTTGTAATCGAAGACACGGCTTGCCGAAGACGGTCAAGCCGTGGCACCCAGGAAAATCATACTCACAAGCTATTTCGCATCGCCCTTGAACTTTCGCGGCACAAACCCCAATACGGTACACCCACCACCAACCATCAAAAACGAAACGAGACCTAAATGAAGCTCGCTCCACTGAGCAATCATGATCGTGAGCCAGCACACCAGCCAGAGTACGAGTGACCACATGAGGAGTTCAAAGACATTCATGTATTCAGTTCTCTCTTTATCGCCCCCACCAGTTTCTCAAAATCCTCGATCGTGTTGTACAACTGAGCACTCACCCGCATCACCCGCGGATGAATCCCCGGCAGCGCCCACACCGGGACTTGAATATCGTGCTTGCTATAGAGCGCGTCCCACAACGAGTCGTCGTAGATCTCGCCTTTGGTGACTTCACCCGGTATAGGAATCCCGACCATCGTCCCGATCATGGATTCGGGGACTTGCTGCTTGATTCCCAGGGCATCGCACACAACCCCCGCACCAGCCACGATGAGATCGTGGTTGCGTTTGTATAAAGCATTCCATCCGCCGGGAAGCTGGGCGCCCATGTGCTCGATCGCGACAGGGATCACGAGATTGCCCGTGTAGTCGTTGGTCCCGACATAATCAAAGTCGCACAAGAACGGTGCCCGGTCATCTCTAAGCTCATGCACCCGGCACGACAACGCCAACGGCTTAAACCCAACTTGCCGATCCGGGCAGGTATAAATAAACCCGGTGCCCTTGGGAGTCGCGAGCCACTTGTGACAACTCCCGGCATACCAAGTCGGATTGATCGCCTCGATATCCAACGGGATTTGCCCCGGCGTGTGCGCCCCATCAAGGAACACATCAATGCCCTTCTTTCTCAGTTCGGGAACAATGTGTTCAACGGGAAGCACCAACGCACTCGCACTACAGATATGCGAGAGCAAGACCAGTTTCGTCTTCGATGTCACCGCCCCAAGAATCGAATCCGCGGCCTGATCCGGATCAGCATGTGGAAAGTCAATCGGTGCAATTTTGAGCACCGCACCGGTCGCCTTGCAAAGCTTGCCAAGCTCGTTCATCGTCGCCATGTATTCATGGTCGGTGATGACGATTTCATCGCCTGCTTTGAGATCGAGATTGTTCAAGACTGTTGACACAGCGACCGTTCCGTTTGGGATCAGCGCGAGGTCTTTGCCTGGCACATTGATAAAGCGTGAGAGAGCACCGCGAGCATCGTCGTTGTAAAACTCGAGTTCGTATTTGAAGAAATGAACAGGGTCGCCCTCAAGACGACGCCGGAGTTCCGTTTGTGCCGCCCCGACGACCTCCGGGCAACACCCGTACGACCCGTTGTTGAGCTGCGTAAGCCCCTGGCGAACAGGGAATCGAGCGGTTTCCGATATCCGATCGGCTATGAACTTAACGATGGGTTCAGGGCGGAGTTGTACTTTGCTTTGGGGGGTTTGGGGGGTGGAAAGGTCGATCACTTGTTTGCCTCATGTAAATATGTATCTTGGTGAATGAAGGGTATCGACGGGCGGGCGTCATATCCCTCAACAGATAACACGCGGACCAGACAATTTATTTGATCGATCGTCCGTACGCCAACTGACCGCGTTCACAGTGTCAAACTGACACCGGCCGCTTAACTCGCGAGAATATTTTTGAGAGCCCCGGCCAGATATTCGTACTGCTCGATCGAGTTGTACGCCTGCGGGCTGATCCGCACCGCGATCGTCCCGGCCGGCGTTCCCCAGATCGGAATCTGGATCCGGTACTCCGATTCAAGCCGATCCTTCACTTCCGCGGCCGTCTTATGACCAGCCGGGAGATCAATCGTGCTCAGCGGCCCGAGCATCGAATCCGGAACCGGCGGCGTGCAATCCATCGCTTCGCAAATCAGATTCCGGGCTTTGATACAGAGCTCGTGGTTCCGTTTCATAAGCCCGTCAATCCCGCCGTCCATATTGTGCTCAAGCCATTCGATCGCGTCGGCGATGGTCAGGTACGCGGAAACATCGTCGGTCCCAACATAATCAAACGCCTGATTGAACGGGCTCCGCCCGGTTCGCTCGGCGGCTTCCTCAAGATTGTCCCCGTTGATCGACACGATCAAAGGCGTAAACCCGTCCTGCAAATCCTTCCGGACATGCAAGAACGCCGCCCCCTTGGGGGCGCACAACCATTTGTGCGCGTTGCCCGTTGTGTAGGCCGCGCCCCAGTTGTCGATCTCCACCGGCACGCACCCGCACCCGTGGGCTGCATCAAGAATCGTCTCGATCCCCCGGCTCTTAAACTCCGCAATCAGCCGCTCAACAGGCAATCGGATCCCAGTCGAACTGGTGATCAACGAGAGCAGCACAAACCGAGTCCGATCGGTCACTTTGCTCATGATCGCTTCGAATACCTGGTCTTCGGACTCGATCGGCCAGGGAAGATCCGCAACAACGACCTCGGCCCCCGTCCGCTGGGCGGTGCGGTTGAAATTATTAATGCACGCCGGGTACTCGCAGTTGGTGATGAGCAGCTCATCGCCGGTGGAGAGTTTGAGATTGTCCAGCACCGTCGCGACCCCGGTCGTCGCATTGTGGACGAAAACCAGATCCTCAGCGGTACACCCAACCACCGAAGCGAGGGCTTCCCGCGACCGATCGATCTTTCCCCACGCGTCGTGCAGATAGAACCGCACCAGTTCGCGCTCAGCAGCGAGCCGATGGGCACTCTGGGCATCAAGCACCGCCTGTGGGCAAGCGCCAAACGAACCATGGTTCAGGAAGACCACCTCAGGATCAATCACAAACTGATCGATGATCGGGGCGGGTTTCGGGAGTGTGCGTGCCTGGGTGGTGGTAGGGGGTGTCATGCCCCTAGTTTATACCAGATAGGTGTTCAACCCTTGAGGTCCAGCCCTCGACCTACAGCAACGCCTGTCGCAGCCGTATTCCGGGCGGCGGCCGATGGATGGAGTGAGTAGGTCCCCGCGTTGGTCATCATGGGTTTGGGTCCCGAAATCGTCGCCACATCGGTGCTCAGATTGATCGGATTCACCTTGCCCGCGACGAGCCGAGTCGGGTCGGCGGCAGGTTTGGGGGCTGCCGGCTGACCGATCCGACCAATGGGGGCGGTTTGGGCAGTCTGCCGAGTTGTAGATGTTGAGGTGACACCCGGCGCGCCGAGTGGTTTCTGGACACGCAGATTCTGGGCATAAGCCCGCAGTGCGTGATTATTTGGTATTGATTGGGAGGCGTTGATCCGGTCCATCTTCACTTGCCTGTTCTTTCACCGACTGAAACGAAACTGTTTTGAAACAGATCAATCGGTATCGAGCGATGCACTCACAACCGTTCCACGGCCGGTGCTTTCGATGACTTCCGCCCATCCATGAGCGACAGAGCCATACTACCAGATTACACATCGTCAATCACGCACAATCCCCGCCATAACCGTCGCGGACCTTAAGAAATAATATTCTCGGAAGTCGATTCTTGCGCTCATCTCAACTGGGCCACAAAAAAGCCCGGATCATGGGTGATCCGGGCGATTGGAAGTGTGGATTAAATGGGGACGAGTCTTAACTTTGGGGGGTTAGTCGTCGTCGTGGCCAGCGAAGGCCGCGATGACCTCCTGCTGGATATGGGGCGGGGTGTTCTCTTCGTGTGAGAAATCCATTGAATACGAACCCGATCCGCCTGAGATTGATTTGAGCTCGGTCGAGAAGTTCTGGAGTTCACTCAAAGGGGCCTGGGCGATGACTGTACACATATCGCCCGGGAGCATCTGGGTGTCCTGGACCCGCCCTCTCTTGGTTGAGAGATCGCCCGCGATGTCGCCCATCCGGTCCGATGGCACGGTGACTTCGAGATGCACAATCGGCTCAAGGAGCACCGGGTGGGCTTTGGTGACCGCCTCGATGAACGCCTTCTTGCCGGCGGTGATGAACGCGATCTCTTTGGAGTCCACCGCGTGGAACTTGCCATCAAAGACCTCGACCTTGATCCCCGACATCGGGTACCCAGCCACAGCCCCGTGCTCGAGCGCAAGCCGAATGCCCTTCTCAATGGCGGGCATGAACTGGCGTGGGATCGAGCCGCCAACGGTTGCGTTGACAAACTCAAAGCCCTCTTCATGGTCAGTCGGCAGCGGCGAAACACGCAGGTGCACCTCGCCAAACTGGCCCGAGCCGCCGGACTGCTTCTTGTGCCGGTATGACGCTTCTGCGGTCCCGGTGATCGATTCGCGGTAGGCGACCTTGGGTGTCTCGGTGAGCAGCTCGAGCCCGTACTGGTCTTTGAGCCGTTCGATGACGACCCGAAGATGGAGTTCTCCGAGCCCACGCAGCACGGTTTGTTTCGTGGCCTTGATGCGTTCGAGTTTGAGGCACGGGTCCTCAGCAAGGATCTTGTGCAGTGCGGATGAGAACTTGGTTTCGTCCGCGTGGTTCTTGAGCTCAACTGCAAGTCCGTACATTGGCTTGGGCAACGGGAGTGCCTTGAGATGCACCGAATCCAGATCATGCCCTTCGTGAAGGACCGCATCGAAATGGACCTCGTCGATCTTGCCGATCGCGCCGATGTCGCCAGGACCGAGCGAATCGACCTCGACGGATTCCTTGCCCTGCCGCTTGAGCAGGTGCCCGATACGCAGCGGCTTCTTCTGATCGCCGATCAGGATCTCAGATTTGGATTTGATTGTGCCCTGATGGACGCGGAAGACGCCGAGCTTGCCGACGAAGGAGTCGGTCGTCACCTTGAAAATATGAGCAATCACTGGCGAATCAGCCTTCTCGTCTCCAGAAAACTCGATCTCATCGCTACCATCTTTTTCTAGTTTAAGGAACGGGCGAGGGTTGCCCTCCAGCGGGTTGGGGAGGATCGATGCGAACAGATGCAGCATCGGGTTGACGCCCGCGCCGGATTTAGCACTGCAGTAGCAGATCGGGACAAGGTGACCTTCTCTGAGTGCCTGCTCAAAGACATCGTGGAGCTGTTGTTTGGTGATGTTTGATTCGTCCCCGTCTTCGAGGTACTTGTCCATCAGGTCGTCTTGGATTTCGACGATTTGCTCGATGATCGCCTGGTGCGCATCCTCTTCTGATGAGAACAAAGTTTCGCCCTCGCCCTCGTCGTCGAACACGGAGATTGTGTCGCTCTTGTCGGGGGTCGGCAGGTTGATTGGCAAGCACTCAGCCCCAAAGGTCTCGCGGATCTGCTCGGTCAACGCTTCGAGATCACACCGCGGATCATCAATCTTGTTGACGATAATCATCCGTGGCAGGTTCCGATCTTTAGCGATCCGCATCATCCGCCGCGTCATCGGCTCGATCCCGCTGTGGGCATCGATCACGACCGCGACGGTCTCGACCGCGGGGAAGACGGAGATCGCGTGGCCCGCAAAGTCCGCCAGCCCCGGGGTGTCAATGAGGTTGACCATGTGCCCCTCGTGCTCAAAGTGCAGCATTGATGTCCGGAGTGAGTGCTGATGATGTCGTTCTTCGTCGGACCAGTCTGAGAAGGTTGAGCCGTCTTCGATGGAACCCATGCGTGAGATGGTGCCGGTGGTGAACAGCAGTCGCTCGGATAAGAGTGTCTTGCCGCTCCCGGTCTGTCCTACAAGTGCAATATTCCGGATGTCTTCAGTGGGTCGCGTGTTTGCCACGGCAGGCCGCCTTCCTGAGGTGAGGCGGGCGTGTCGGCCCCATGCACAAACGGTACGCGGCGGGCCGGCAGCCCGCGGGTCTGATTGTTCTGCCCCAGAATCGAATTGATCCGGGGCAACATCCATCATAGCAGCCATCCGCGAAATTGGAAGACAAAAACATCCTCTTTCCATTGAACGGTTCGTGCCGAATTAACTCGAATTTCTCAGTTTGCCCCCTAAACTTCCGTCCTATGACCAACCCACAAACAATCACCCGATTCGCTCCCTCGCCCACCGGGCACCTCCACATCGGCGGCGCCCGCACCGCGCTGCTCTGCTGGGCGTTCGCCAAGCAAGCCGACGGGCGCTTCTTGCTCCGTATCGAAGATACCGACCAAAAACGGTCCTCCGATTCCTCCACCCGAGGCATCCTCGAAGACCTCGCCTGGCTCGGGATCACATGGGAAGACGGACCCGATCTGGAGTTCGACGGTCAAACAATTGGTGGCGATAGCCGCGAGGTCGGGCCGTACTACCAGGCCCAGCGGATCGATCTCTACAACGAAGCAATCAACACACTCATCGATCAGGACAAGGCCTACCCCGCCTTCGAGACCCCCGAAGAACTCGAAGCCAAACGCAAGGATGCCATCGCCGCCAAGATCGGGTACAAGTACGACCGCGCGGCTTTAGAAATCTCCAAAGAAGAACGCACCAAACGGCTCGCCGCCGGCGAGCCCCATGTCGTCCGCTTCATCATGCCCGATGAGTCCATCACCGTCGAAGACCAACTCCTCGGCGAGGTCACCATCAAACCCGAAGAGTTCGACGATTTCATCATCCGCAAACGCGACGGCTTCCCGACCTACCACCTCGCGGTGACCGTTGACGACGCGCTCATGGGCGTCACCCATGTCCTGCGTGGACAAGAACACCTTATTAACACGCCTCGGCATGTGGCGTTGCAAGCCGCATTGGGGTACGACCAGCCGGTCTACGCCCACATGCCTTTGATCTTTAATCCGGATGGATCGAAGATGTCCAAGCGCGACAAGGACAAGGCCGCCAAGAAAGCGAGCAAGGAAGCAGGGCACGAGTCCTCACCGATTGAAGGGCTTGACGACGCCGCCTACACCGAATGGCTCAAAAACAAGACCCGCCAGCTCGAATCCGACACTTTGATCGCTCTGGCCAAGCATCTCGACATTATTCTTCCCGAGATCGATGTCGAGGATTTCCGCAGAGCCGGGTATCTCCCCGAAGCCCTCACCAACTACCTCGCCCTCCTCGGCTGGAACCCCAAGACCAAAAATGATGACGGCACCGATCTCGAACATTTCGACATGGACTACCTCGCGTCCCACTTCTCCATCGCCGGCATGGGCAAGGGCCAATCCAAGTTCGATCGCGTCAAACTCATCAGCTTCAACGGCGATGCCATCGCAGCCCTCGACGATGCCGAGTTTGCTTCCCGCTGGTACAACTGGGCGAGCAACTACGACCAACCCCTCGCGGAACGATTCTCAGAAGCGGACATGGTCTCGCTTGCCCCCGCGGTCAAGACCCGTTGCAAGACCCTCGCTGACGGCCGATCCGTCATCGCCTTTGCCTTCATCGCCGACGACGCGATCGTCTACGACGGCAAGGCCGTGCACAAGGCCCTCATCAAAGGCGAGAACAAAGGCCTCGAACTCCTCAAATCCTTCCGTGATGAGCTTGCTGATTTCAACGACTTCACCCCAGAATCCATCGAAGCAAAGGTCAGCGCCTTTGCCGAGTCCAAAGAAGTCGGCATGGGCAAGATCGCCCAGCCCTTGAGAGTCGCCGTCACCGGCGCCGGCGTGAGTCCACCCCTCGGCCAAACCCTCGCCATCCTCGGCAAGGAGGCAACCCTCGCGCGGATTGACGGGTGCGTCGAGCACGCTATGACCGAGCAGGTTTAGGAACCACCCATGTCACAAGAGAATTCCGCTAAGCGGGTCGTTATCTTCGGAGGCAGCGGGTTCATCGGCATGAACCTCGCCCGCCATCTTTCAGATCTCGGGTTCGCGGTCGACATCGTGTCGAGAAACAAGCCAGACAATGGCCCATGGTCGTTCCATCAATGGGATGCTCGCACCAATGGCGAGTGGGCATCGGTCATTGACGGTGCGCATGCGGTGGTCAACCTCGCTGGCCGAACCGTTGATTGCATCAAGACCCCGCTCCAGTGCGACGAAATCCTCCGCTCACGCGTCGAAGCGACGCGTGTGTTGGGTCAGGCCGTCCAAGCCGCCACGAACAAACCAAGCGTCTGGGTCCAGATGAGCACCGCCCACATCTACGGCGACTCCGAACTCCGTTGCACCGAATCCGCCGCCTTCGGATACGGACTCGCCCCAACTGTCGGTGCCGCATGGGAAGGAGCATTCGACGAGTCGTGTCCAGACGGCATCCGCAAGGTGGTGCTGCGGACCACATTTGTACTGGGACGGACCGGAGCCGCGATCCAGAAACTCAAGCTGGTCACCAAGCTCGGTTTCGGCGGGACGATCTCAACAGGCAAGCAGGGGATGAGCTGGATCCACGAGCTCGACATGAGCCGCATTATCGAGCGGGCAATCACCGATTCATCTATGCAGGGTCCATACATCGCCAGTTCCCCGAACCCCGTCTCTAACCGGGTCTTCATGCGGTCGCTCCGCAAAGCCCTCCGAATGCCCATCGGGCTCCCGGCCGCCGCGTGGATGATCAAGATCGGCGCCAGGCTCATCCTCAGGACAGACCCTGACCTCGCGCTTTACGGCCGATACTGCATCCCCCAGCGGCTCATCGACGAGGGCTTCGAGTTTGAACATCCAGACCTCGACAATGCACTCAAGGAACTGTGCGCCAAGCGGTGAGCGTGGGGCGGGACCGGCGTACACTTTGGCTCTATTGAGGAGCCAGTTATGACCGAAGCCGTCGAACAACGACATTTCATCCAGCAGATCATCGACGCCGATATCGAGTCCGGCAAGTGGGGAGCCCCCGGCGATCAATCCGTCATCACCACGCGGTTCCCGCCAGAACCCAACGGCTACCTCCACATCGGGCACGCCAAGGCGATCTTTATCTCCCATGGGATGGCCCGCGAGTTCGGCGGCAAGTTCAACCTCCGCTTCGACGACACCAACCCCGCCAAGGAAGAAGTCGAGTTCGTCGAGTCGATCAAGCACGACCTCGAATGGCTCGGCACCAACTGGGACGGCGAGGTCTGCTTCGCTTCGGACTACTTCGGGCAGATGTACGACTGGGCCGTGGAACTGATCAATAAGGGACTCGCCTATGTCGATGAATCCACACCCGAGCAGATCCGCGAGATGCGTGGCAAGGTCGGAGCCGCGGGGACGGATTCTCCCTTCCGCGATCGCCCGGCAAGCGAATCAGTCGATCTCTTCGCCCAGATGAAAGCCGGCGAGATCGAGAACGGCAAGATGGTCCTCCGCGCCAAAATTGATATGGCGAGTACAAATCTGAATATGCGCGATCCGGTTATGTACCGCGTCGTCAACACCCCGCACCACCGCACCGGCGACGAGTGGCACATCTACCCCATGTACGACTGGGCCCACGGCCTCGAAGATTCCATCGAAGGCGTCACCAACTCGCTCTGCTCCTTGGAGTTTCAGGATCACCGTCCTTTATACGACTGGTTCATAGACGCTATAAACAAAGGCAAATCCGAAGACGACGCGATCCGCCACCCGCAGCAAACCGAGTTCTCGCGTTTGTCGATCAGCTACACCAACATGTCCAAACGCTACATGCGTCAACTCGTCGAAGAAAACCATGTCGACGGCTGGGACGACCCCCGCATGATCACCTTGGCGAGCTTCCGCCGGCGCGGATACACCCCCGAATCCATCAAAGAGTTCGTCGTCGGCGTCGGCGTGACCAAGTTCAACGCGATGATGGACTTTGGCCGCTTAGAGGGTGCCCTGCGTGACGATCTCAACAAGCGAACGCCCAGGCGGATGGCCGTGCTTGATCCGATCAAGCTCGTCATCACCAACTGGGGCGAGCATGGGGATGAAGATCGAGTCGAGATGATGGACGCGATCAACAACCCAGAAGACGAAAACGCCGGGACCCGCGAGATTCCTATCGGCAAAGAACTCTGGATCGAGCGGGCCGATTTCATGATCGACCCGCCTAAAAAATTCTTCCGTCTTGGGATCGACCGCGAAGTCCGCCTCCGCTGCGGTTACTGGGTCAAATGCCACGACTTCAAGGAAGACGCCGAGGGCAATGTCACCGAAGTCCACTGCACCTACGACCCCAACACCCGAGGCGGCAACAACCCGCCAGCCGACGAAGAGGGCAAGGTCCGCAAGGTCAAGGGCACGATCCACTGGGTCTGCGCCAGCGACTGCATCGACGCCGAGATCCGTTTATTCGATCGCCTCTACAAGACCGAAAAGCCCGGCAAAGAAACCGGCGATCACCTCGACGACCTCAACAATGATTCCCTCGAAATCCGCACAGGATGCAAGCTCGAACGGACCTTCGCAAGCGTCACCCCCGACGAACCGGTATGGCCCGACGGCGTCCGCCGATTCCAGTTCGAGCGCACCGGCTACTTCTGTGTCGATAAAGATTCCACCGACGGCAAAATGGTCTTCAACCGGACCGCCACCCTCCGCGATTCATGGGCCAAGAAGCGATAGCCGACCTACCATTGTCCATGAGCTTAATAGTCACCGGAACCATCGGAATCGACACCATAGAAACCCCAGACGGCCAGCGGCGCGAGGATCTCCTCGGCGGCTCGGCGGTCTACTTCTGTGCAGCGTCGTCTTTTTACACCCAGCCCCGCCTCGTTGCCGCCGTCGGCGATGACTTCCCCGAGTCCTTTATGGATACGCTCAAGTCATTCGAAGCCGTGGATCTGGCAGGATTGGAAGTCCGCCAGGGCTCCAAGACCTTCCGCTGGGGCGGCAAGTACATGGAAGACATGGACCGCCGCGAGACACTCTTCACAGAGCTCGGCGTCCTCGAAGAAGCCCCGCCAACAGTCCCCGACAAGTTCAAGGACTCGAAGGTCCTCTTCCTTGCCAACTCACATCCGATGGTCCAGCTCGGGATGCTCGAACAACTCGGCGATCTGGATCTCTCCGTCGTCGACACGATGGATCTCTGGATCACCATCGCAAAACCAGAACTCACCAATCTCCTCGGCAAAATCGACGGCCTCGTCCTCAACTTCGACGAAGCAGAGCAGTACACCGGCCACCGCAACCCGGTCACCGCCGGCAAGCACCTGCTCGAACTCGGGCCACGATTTGTGGTCATCAAAAAAGGCGAGCACGGCTGCATCCTCGTCCACAAAGACGGCATCTGCGCCCTCCCCGCCTACCCAACCGAACATGTCGTTGACCCAACCGGCGCCGGCGATTCCTTCGCGGGTGGGATGATGGGACGCCTGGCCGCCAGCGGTGCAGCGGATCTGGGTTCATTCGAATCCATCCGCGAAGCCCTCGCCCATGGCACCATCATCGCCTCGTTCAATGTCGAGTCCTTCTCGCTCGAACGCATGCAGGGGATCAGCAACAAAGATGTCGACGCCCGATACGACCACTACGCATCGATGATGCGTTTCGGTAAATGATATTCAATATCGGGTGCCACGGTTTGACCGTCTTCGGCAAGCCGTGTCTTCTTATGCGGAATTGAAACCCTTATGAAAAACGACTCTTCATATCTTGATCCATACAGAGAAGCCGTCGCCGAAAAAGGCGTCGGCTTCGAGGCCCAGCTCTGGCTTTCTAAAGATGCTCAGAAAACCCGTTTCGGGGTCATTGCTGATGCTCTTGGTGACAAGCCCGGAGTGATCGCCGACCTCGGCTGCGGGCAGGGCGATCTGCTGATCTACCTCAAAGAGATCAAACGCCTACCCAAACACTTCATCGGCGTCGAAGGCGTCGAAGAAATGACCGCGCACGCCCAGCAGCGGTCTGACAAGCTCAAAATAAAGCACGCCGTCTTCCAGACGCATGATTTTGTAGCAGACGCAAAGCTCCCTGCTCAACTGGTCAATGACGCCAAGGTCGAGTGCTTCATCTTCTCGGGCTCGCTCAACACCCTCAGCATGGAACAAGCCCAATCAGTACTCGCCGAGTTCTACAAAGCCCTCGAAGCAGCCGGGCGCGGCAAACTAGTTTTCAACTTCCTCTCCACCCGCCACGACAAGGCCCGCACCCCCGCCAGTGCCCCGGCCGTCCGTTTCGATCCAACCGAGATGCTCGATTGGGCACTCAGCAAGACCACGCGGACCCAGCTCCGTCATGAATACCTCGCAGGCCACGACGCGACCATCGTGATGCGTGTGCCGAGCAGTTAGTCAGATCCACTCCTGATCCGTCACCGTCCGGCTCGTCATGTGTTCGCCCGTGTGCTTGGTGTCCTTGGGTTCAAACAACAACACCGATGCCCCAGTCGTTGCGACCGGATTATGCTCCACACCCCGAGGCACGATGTACATCTCGCCCGCCTTGAGCAGGACCTCGCCATCGCGGAACTGAATCGTCAGCTCGCCGTCGATTACCAGAAACAGCTCGTCTTCATCCGCGTGCGCGTGCCACATCAGCTCGCCCTCAAGCTTGGCCAGCTTGACCTGCTGCCCGTTGAGTTCGCCGATGATCTTGGGTGTCCAGGTCGAATCAAAGAGCCCGAGCTTGCTCGCAATATTAATCTTGTCGTTCATGCGATTCCTTTAGTTGGTGCCGAACCGTTCGTTGATCCAGTCCGCGATGATGCCCATCGCTTCGGGCGAGAAGGTTTCTTCGATGTCGTTGTACTCGCCCATAGCGCCGGTCTTGGCGTGCTGGAACATGTGGTTGAGTCCCGGAAGCTCGGTGATGGTCGCGTCGGGGTGGTCTTTGAGCATTGCTCGGAGCCCCGCGAGGTTCTCTTGTGCGGGGACCTGGAGGTCAAGCTCGCCGTTGAGCGCGAGGATCGGGATCACGATCTGAGGCACAAAGTTCACCGGATCATAACTCATAAAGAAGCGGATCCAGGGCGTGGAGCTCTGGGCGATAATCATCTTGACCTCCGCTTCTTTGAGCCCCATCGCCTCCATGGTCTCAGGCGTCAGAATCGCACGGATTTCGATCTCCAGTTCCTCGACCGTTTCAGTGGTGGCGATCGTTTGGGTAATCGCATTGTTGATCCGCTCACTCTCAGAAATTTCCTCCTCGGGTGTTCCCAAAGATTCAGCGAGCAGCCGTTTCTGAGAACTCGCAATCTGGAGTGAACTCGTCCCCGGCCCGGCGAGCATAACCATATAGGCAATCTGGCTATTGTCCTGGATCGCAAGCGGTGCGATGAGCCCGCCCTCAGAATGTCCCACAAACCCGATCTTGGTGTGATTGATCTCGGAGCGGGTCAGGAGATAGGCCGCCGCCGCATTGGCATCGGTCGCGAAATCCGCGGAGCTCGCAGAGTAGTAATCGCCTGTAGATTCAGCAAACCCCCGGTCGTCGTAACGCAGCACCGCGATACCCTGCTTGGTCAGATGATCAGCAAGCACCAAGAAAGGTTGGTGACCGAAGACCGATTCGTCGCGGTCCTGTGCCCCAGAACCCGAGATCAGGATCGCCGCCGGGAACGGGCCATCGCCTTCGGGCAATGTCAGCGTTCCCGCAAGCGTCACGCCCTCGGCCTGTGCATTCTCGTAGGTGACCTCTTCAACAATGTACCCGAACGGCTCGGTGGGAACCTGCGGGCGATTGAGCACCGCTGGCGCATCGGTCTCCGCTGAACGAACAAGCGTGATGGTGATGTCATCTTTGTTGGGCACTGTCCAGAGCCCGGTGATGGTGCCCGGATCGGTGAGCGTGCCGGCGAATACGCCGTCGATCGCCTCGATTTTGTACCCGATCGAGTCGCCGTCCTTGGTGAGATCAGAAACCGGGACATTCATATCCATGCTATCGAGCGCGTCAAGCGTGGCCGATGTGCCATTCTCTGTGGTGTTGATGTGGAGGATAATCCGGAGATCAACGCCGTTGCGGTTGATGGTTGCTTTCCATGTGCCATCGAGCCCCTCGATGATAGGTGTTTTGGCGGGGCCCTCGCGTTTGATCACGATGGGGACTTCCATACTCTCCGAGAATGTGCCCAACCATTGCCCGCTTTCATCATCCCAGTCGACCTCAATACTCGCCCCGGCCATCGCGATGATCATCGAGAGATGACCCTCGACCAAAGAAATGTCTGATATTGGAACCTTCTGGTTCGGTCCTTCGCGTGGGACTTCCATGTGGGCACCGAGGTTGCCCGATTCGTCCTGGGTGATCACAAAGATGAGCGCCTGGGTGCCGCCGCTGGGCAGCTGGAGTTCGCCATGCCAGTCGCCAGCGACAGAATCTGGGCCTGCTGTGGCCAGTGCGGCTGATGAAGCCAAGAGAATGCAGGTGAGGAGCGTAAGTACAGATGATTTCATTGTCGGAATTCCTTTACAGAGTGTTCTATGAGAATGACAGGGAGCAGGGTTATACGGATTGTTCAGTGGCGGGTTTCACCCGTGACATCCGCAAATATGCGATGCGGGCGATGACAACAATCCCGATTGCGATAGGGAACGAGAACATGATCGCGATGCCGGCTTGATCAAGATCAAAGGCGATCCACGCCAGTGCATAGAGGATCCCTCCGAGCACAAAGATCCACCCCAATAGCCGCTGGACGGATCGGGCCTTGTCGGTACTCTGGCAACTGGTTGAGCATGACCCGGTGAGTTTCTTAGGCATGTAGTTCCCCAGGACAACAAGCATCAATCCGATATTGACCCCGACGATCCGCTTGACGAGATCCCTGTCGAAGATTTCGAGTTCCTTGGCAAGCGTGGCGCTGATCGAACCGAGCAAGAGCAGACTCGCGAGGATAATCGCAAAGAGAATCTCATGGCGGACCTTCGAGTTGACCCAGTCGCCGTCCTGGCTCTTGCGTTTGGCGAGGAGCTTTGTTCCATTCCACACCATAATGAACACCGCCATCATGCCCAACACGATCGCCGAGGCATCGGGCTTCATGGGAATGAGCGAAAGTGAAACGACTATGGTGAGTGCAATTGTGGTTGAGCAAACAACGGTCTGGGTCTTTGGGGTCATCATGACTGGGTCTCCTTCGGGGTCGTTTCGGTGGAATCTGGGTTGGTAGGTGTCTCTGTTGCTTTAACCTCAAGCCCGAAGACCTGGGCAAACCCGAACATGGCTTCTTCGAGCACCGACATCATCAGGTGGTAGGTGATCACCCGCCCCTCCTTGACCGGCTCAACAAGCCCGGCCTCTCGCAGCACCGCAAAATGGGCCGACATGGTGGGCTTGGAAACATCGAAATGCTCGGCCAGCTCGCCCGCATTCATGGGCCGTTCTCTCAAAAGCCCCAGCACCTTTCGGCGGGTCGGATCGGACAATGCTTTGAATACCTTGTTCATATTCGTAATTTAGCCAAATATCTAAATATGTCAAGGGGGATGCGGTCAAAAAATAAAAAACGCCGCTCCTGAGCCAGAAACGGCGTAAATAATACTGTTGAAAGTCTACTGGTCCCAGATATCCATGAACCGAGCCGTCCCCTGACGACGAATTGAGTTGTCTTCGAGTACTTCCTCGGTCGATTCGATCAACTCGTGGGCATCGAAAATCAGTGACTCCTGGCTCCGATCAAAGAACTCAAACATCAGCGTTTCTTCCTCGTTGTCACGCAGGACCTCGACGAGGTGCGAGACCGAGTCGATCATGACGCCGTTGACGGATTTGAGGGTCGGATTGCCGAAGACCTCGTAGCCCTTGGTCACCGAGTGGGGGAGGAAGGTCGCCGCCAGGACCACATATTCCTGCCCTGGAGTCTTCCGCTCGTCATTGACATGCATCCCGATCGGGGAGCCATCGACGATGCCGTACCCAAGATACAGGTTAAAGAAATGCTCCCGGCGGACAGGGGTGAAGATCATCGGCCCAACAATAAAGTACTCGGGATACGCATTGCCAATAAACGGCACAAGCTCATCACGATCGTTGCTCACCGCGAGCTCAACCTCGATCGATTCCCCGCCGCGGATCACTGTCACAGGCACATCTCCGTCCACAGCAAGCTCGCGGATAAAGTACCGCCAGTGCAGCCTCAGATCGTCGTCCCGGGTCACCATGCCCGCGTTGTCGATGTCGTACTGGCCAACCATGTCCAGCACATCCCATTCCAGAAGCGCGAGCTTTGAGTCCTTGCCGGGACGCGTATACACGATCCCGGTCTGGTCTTTACTCAATCCCAAATACGCACGCAGCGAGTCATTCTCGCAGGTCTGGAACCGGGCCCCGTGCAGTTCTGGTGGCCCGTTGTATTCCCCGTCCTTGATGTCATCTAGAAACAAATGCACCTCCGATGCGGGGATCACATACCCGATATTCTCCGCGTATTCCACCCCGCTAAAGACCACCCCGCACACTTTGTCATCGAGAATCACAGGCCCGCCGGAGTTTCCGTGGTTCAGCGCCGCATCGACCTGGATCCGCAAGCCGCGGGCTTCCATGTTGTACTCGGTGTATTCGATGCGGGAAACCACACCCTCGGTGATCGAGACCTGCTCGCCGCCCATCGGGTACCCGATCGCCTGAACGGTCGATCCGATCGCCGGGAGTGTATCGCTGAGTTCAAGAACCGGATGGTTCGCATGGAACTCCTCGCGTTCGGACACTTTCTTGATCTGGATCAACGCCAGGTCCATCTCCTGCGAGATCCCAATGACTTCAGCACGCAGCTTGTCGGCACTGTTCGGGGGCTGGATATAAATCCGTGTCGCCTGCTCGACGACATGCGCGTTGGTGATAAATCGATCGCCCTCGATGACAAACCCGGTCCCGGAGAGTTCCTGCGGGGCCTGCTTGGTCCAAGGCCTCGCAAAGTCCGGCCCGCGATAAGTTGCAAATATCTTGACCACCGAATCGCGGACTTCGCCACTATCAGTGGATGCAATCGCAGAAAGATTCAAAAGACACACAAGACCGATCATCAACATAAGACGCATATTTCAAACTCCTAAAGCATACCCGGCTTCCCCGGATCGCTCAGCCATCATAGTGCCCATACCCGCTTGGCGTTGATCCCCTAGCATCCCCACAATGGGCACAACACTCCAAATCCAAGCACCCGCAGACTTCGACCTCCCCCGCGATGTCTGCTCCTACGGCTACTTCCTCCTCGCCCCCAACCACTGGGATGTCGACAAGCAACACATGCTGAGAGTTATGGAGTTCGATGCGGGCCCATCCTTGTGTACCATCGACCAGCCGGCAGGTGGCAAGGTCCGAGCCCGATTCGACCGCGCCTTGAACCGAGCAGAACAAATCCAAGCCCGCTCCCAGATCACACGCATGCTCTGCCTCGATACCACACACGCCGAGATCAAATCCTTCCACAAAGCCGACCCACGCTGGAAGAAGTCCGGCGTCGGCCGTCTCTTCCGATCCCCGACCCTGTTTGAGGATGTCATCAAAACCGTGACAAGCTGCAATGTCACTTGGCCATCGACGGTCAACATGAACCGCCGCCTCTGCGAAGTCTGCGGCCGAAAGTCCCCCTCCGGCATCCCCTCATTCCCAACCGCCAAAAAACTAGCCCGCACCAGGGTCGGCACCCTCCGAGGCCGCTGCCGGGTCGGCTACCGCGATCAACGAATCATCGACCTCGCCAAACTGTTCAATAAAGGACACATCGACCACCACTGGATCGAAAATGTTGGCACCGACGACGAGGTCTTCAAGTTCCTCATCACCCTCCCCGGCATCGGTCCCTACGCAGCGGGAAACATCATGCAACTCATGGGGCGATACTCACGCCTCGCCCTCGATACCGAATCCATCCGCCACGGCAAAGCCGTCCTCAACATGACCGGCACCGATAACCAGATGATGAAAGAACTCAAAGCCCACTACGAACCCTTCGGCGATCACAAGTTCCGTTCCTACTGGTTCGAGATCTGGCGCTTCTACGAATCAAAAGCCGGCCCCGCAACAACTTGGCGACGCGAGGCCACGGCGACCATGTTCACCTCAGCGAACCTTTCAAAGTAGCCCTTCGCATACATACGCATATAAAAACACCGGCGAGCCACGAGGGACCGCCGGTGCATATATGAACTGCGCCATCTCCAGAGTGGCGCAGACAAATGCCGGAATGTTCAGACTCGACGCGATCAAACGCGTGCAAGCCTTGAACTTCACACACCTTACCATTATCGTGTTTGATTGCAAAGAGAAAAACAAAAGAACTCAATACAAAATAGTTATCGAGAGTTTATCTCAACATTGAGCCCGCCCAAATCCTGCAACGCATGCACGCCCCAGAACCCCGCCCGCAGCGCTTCAATCGCATGGATTGCCTGTCCGGCAGCAGTCGCCGTCGTGATCATCGGGATCCCGAGCCGCACGGCTGTTGCGCGGATATTCCCCTCGTCCGTCTGCCATCCCGTCCGCGTTGGCGTGTTGATGACCAGCTGAATATGCCCGTTCTGCATCAGATCAATGACATTGGGGCGGGCACCCGCCTGGATTTTTTGCAGCACCTTGGGCTGCAACCCATGGCGTGATAACTCATCGGCCGTCCCCTGCGTCGTAAACACCTTGAACCCCATCGCCATCAGCGATCGCACAACCGGAATCATCGCGGCCTTGTCTTCCTGACGAACCGAGACAAACACGCCGCCGTCCTTGGGAAGCGAAACCCCCGCCGATTCCATCGCCTTGAGATACGCGGTAGGCAGCGACACATCGACACCCATGACTTCACCAGTCGATCGCATCTCAGGCCCAAGCACAAAGTCCACGCCTGGGAACTTGCGGAACGGGAACACCGGCGCCTTAACCGCATAGAACCCCGCGTCAGGAATCTCGACCGTGCCCTGATCAGATAGCGAAACCCCCATCATCGCCTTGGCCGCAACCGAAGCCCACGCCACGCCCTTGGCCTTGCCCGCATACGGGACTGTCCGCGACGCACGCGGATTTACCTCGATGATATAAACAACATCGTCTTTGATCGCCATCTGCACATTCATCAAGCCACAGACCCTGAGTTCCTCAGCGAGCAACCGAGCGATCTGTTTCACTTCATCAAGCACCGCCGGACGGATCGTCGTCGTCGGGATCATGCAGGTCGAATCCCCCGAGTGCACACCCGCTTGCTCGATATGTTCCATGACCGCCGCGACAAACGCATGCCCCTCGCCATCCTTGCCGAAATCCGCAACAACATCAACATCAAGTTCTAGCGCACTATCAAGGAACTGATCAATCAAAATCGGCGCGTCATCAAGCCCAGAAACATCCACAGCAGTCGTCATGTAATGCCGAAGCGCCTTCTCGTCGGGACAAATCTCCATCCCCCGCCCCCCAAGCACATAACTCGGCCGCACCAACACCGGATACCCAATCCCCCCCGCGATCTCGACCGCTTGATCAATCGACCGGGCAATCCCAGAATCGGGCCGTTTGAGATCAAGCTTTGTAAGTAACTGATCGAACCGATCCCGATCCTCCGCCCGATCAATCGCCCCCAGCGGTGTTCCCAGCATCGGGACTCCCGCCAGATCAAGACCGTGCGCAAGATTCAGCGGCGTCTGTCCCCCGTACTGAACAATAGTTCCCAGTACAGACGAATCCTGAGCGGCTTCACACAACAACGATTCAATCTTCTCAATCTCGTGTTTCTCTAGCTCGGCATCAACATGCCAACGGGCATCATTGCGATCGACCTTCAAGAGTTTACTGAGATCTTTATCAAACCAGTACTCAATACATCGCCCAGTGACCAGCATAACGGTGAGCCCAGCTTGATCTCTTTGGATATTGCTGAGTACTACCCCGCCCGCCGGATGCCCGTGCCAGGCTAGATCCTGAAGAACTAGATTCCGAGCCGAGTCCGGAATCTCTTGTTCTTTGGAAAGCGACTTGCTCGCGTGTGAAAGATCTACAAGCTTGCTGGTCGTCTGCGTCGTGCTCAGGCGTTCGGTTACATTGAGTACATCTTCAAGTGTCAACGGCTCAAAGAATAACAAATCACTCGTGTCATAATCCGTGCTCACCGTTTCTGGGTTCGAGTTGATCATCACCGCGTCGTAGCCAAGGTCTTGGGCCGCGTATGCCGCATGGACACAGCAGTAATCAAACTCAATCCCCTGCCCGATCCGGTTCGGACCGCCGCCGAGGATAATCACCTTCTTCTTTGGATCAGTTTCCGCAAGCATCCGGTCCCGAAGCTCACACTGAGCGGGCACTTCAACAACCGATCCGTCCTCAAGCACCTTCCGCGATCCGGCTTGATAGGTCGAGTAGTAGTAGGGCGTCACCGCTTCAAACTCTGCCGCACAAGTATCCACGCACTTGAAGACCGCCTCCACCCCAAGCATCTTCCGGTGCGTCCGGACTTTCAAAATAGTCACAGAGCAAATCTTCCCAAGATACAGATACGCAAGCTGGGCATCAGAATACCCCATTTCCTTCGCCCGCTGCATCATTGCCTGGTCAATCTGTTCAAGTGATTCAATCGCCATCAACTCGTCTTCAAACGCAACGAGTTCTTGCAGTTGATACAAGAAGAACCGGTCAAACCCCGTCAGATCATTGATCCGGTCAATCGTCCACCCCATTTTCATCGCGTATCGAACAAAGTACAGCCGCCCCTGCGAGGGCACCGACAGCTTCCGCGTCAGCTTGTCCGTATCAATAGGCCACTCGATCTCGCCATCTTGCTGCCGCTGGTGATTCAACCAGTCGTCATTCTTATCAAGCCCAAATCCGAACCGCTTGACCTCCATCGACCGGATGACCTTCTGGAACGATTCTTTAAATGTCCGCCCGATCGCCATCGCCTCGCCAACAGATTTCATCTGCGTCGTCAGGGTCTCGTCCGCCTCGGGGAATTTTTCAAAGGTCCATCGTGGCATCTTGGTCACCACATAATCAATCGTCGGCTCAAAGCACGCACTCGTCGTCCCCGTGATGTCGTTGCGAAGCTCATCAAGCGTGTACCCAACCGCCAGCTTGGCCGCGATCTTCGCGATCGGGAACCCGGTCGCCTTTGACGCGAGCGCCGAAGACCGCGAAACCCGAGGGTTCATCTCAATAACCACAAACTCAAACGCAGGCTCCGATCCATCATCGGGCCCATCAACAGCAGGGGCCGGATTCGGATTAATCGCAAACTGTACATTCGATCCCCCAGTCTCCACCCCAACCGCCCGCATCACGGCAAGCGACGCGTCCCGCAAGACCTGGTATTCCTTATCAGTCAGCGTCAAGCACGGCGCCACCGTCACCGAATCCCCCGTATGGACCCCCATCGCATCAATATTCTCAATCCCACACACCACCACGCAGTTGTCCTTCTTATCACGCACAACCTCGAGCTCGTATTCCTTCCATCCGATCAGCGACTTGTCAATCTGAATCTGCCCGATCATCGAGGCCCCGAGCCCGCGCGTCACGAGTTCTTCAAGCTCCGCAAAGTTGTACGCGATCCCTCCGCCCCATCCCCCCAGAGTGAAGGCGGGCCGCACGATCGCAGGGAGCCCGATCTCCTTGACATACGCAGCCGCCTCAGCGAGCGTCTCGACCGTCTTGGATTCAGGCGTCGGCAGCCCGATCTCCGCGCAGATGTCATTGAACACCGCCCGATCCTCGGCCCGATGAATAATTGCCCGGTCCGCCCCGATCATCTCGATCCCAAACTCTTCAAACACCCCCGCATCGCTCATCTCGCACGCGCAGTTCAGAGCCGTCTGCCCGCCAAGCGTCGGGAGCACGGCATCAATAGGGGACCCAAGCTCGATTTCCTTCTCAATAATCTTCCGAACGGATTCTGGCGTGATCGGCTCGATATAAGTCCGATCCGCGAACGCCGGGTCCGTCATGATCGTCGCGGGGTTCGAGTTGACCAAAACAACCCGGTACCCCTCGTCCTTGAGCGATTTGCACGCCTGGGTGCCCGAATAATCAAACTCGCACCCCTGCCCGATGACAATTGGGCCGGATCCGATCAGAAGAATGGTGCTGAGATCATCGCGTCTGGGCATTCGGGGGATCCTGTGGGATAAAAGGTCCGGAAATGTCGTCGTTACCGCGCAAACCGGGCAAGTCTAGCACCCACATTCACCCCAGATCGCGTCAATCCATAACGATCATCCGCGTCCGAATTGCTGAACTCCGCCCCGCTTGGCTCGTACCATACTCAGCCGCCTCGGATCTGGACGATGTGCCTTTGTCTGTGCTTCATCCGAGGCCATAGCAGGAGAACCGCCTATGTGTGGCATCGTCGCCTACATCGGAAACAAACCCGCCCAGCCCCTCCTCCTCGAAGGGCTCAAGCGACTCGAATACCGCGGCTACGACTCCGCAGGCATGGCCGCCATCAATGGGCATGGTCTCCAGATCGTCAAGGCCGTCGGACGCGTCGCCAACCTCGAAGCCGAACTCGAATCAATCGATGGCATCGAAGGATCCATCGGCATCGCCCACACCCGCTGGGCAACCCACGGCGCGGTCAACAAAGTCAACGCACACCCACACTGCGACCACAACCACGGCATCTCCCTCGTCCACAACGGCATCATCGAGAACTACGCCTCCCTCCGCACCCTGCTCGAAGAAAAAGGCCAAACCTTCGAAACCGAAACCGACACCGAAGTCCTCGGCATGCTCATCTCGCACTTCTACGACCTCGACGCGGGCATGGATCTGGAGAAATCAGTCCAGGCCGCCCTCCGCGAAATCCGAGGCGCCTACGCCATCGCCGTCATCTGCCAAGAAGAGCCCGATGTCATGGTCTGCGCCCGCAAAGGCTCACCCCTCCTCGTCGGCATCGGCAACGGCGAATACATCGTCGCTTCCGACCCCAGCGCCATCATCGCCCACGCCTCCCAAGCCATCACCCTCGACGACTACTCCGTCGCCCGCCTGACCCGCGACGGCTTCCGCACGGCCACCGTCGATAATGTAGAACTGACCCCGAAGGTCATGCAACTCGAAATCGATCTCCAAGAGATCGAACTCGGCGACTTCCCGCACTACATGCTCAAAGAAATCTACGAGCAGCCAGAAGCCATCGCCCGATGCCTCAAAGGCCGACTCAACAAGAACGACGGCAAAGTAGTCCTCGGCGGACTCATGAACTTCTCGAAGGAACTCGTCAAGAGCCGCCGCGTCATCCTGACCGCACAAGGGACTGCTCTGCACTCCGCCATGATCGGCGAGTACCTCCTAGAAGACCTCGCCAAAATCCCCGCTGAATGCGAGTACGCCAGCGAGTTCCGCTACCGCAACCCGCTCATCGAGGACCGCTCGGTCGTCGTCGCCGTCTCCCAGTCCGGCGAAACCGCCGACACCCTGGCCGCCCTCGAAGAAGCCAAAGACCGCGGCGCCCTCTCGCTGGGCGTCATCAATGTCGTCGGCTCAACAATCGCCCGCGAAACCGACACCGGGGTATACCTCCGCGTCGGCCCAGAAATCGGTGTCGCAAGCACCAAAGCGTTTACCGGACAGGTCGCGGTCCTGACCATGATCTCTCTCTTTATGGCTCGTCGCCGCATGATGTCCCCCGAGGCCAGTGCTCGGCTCATGCGAGAGCTCGACCGCGTCCCCGATATGATCCAGCAGGTCCTCCAAACCAACGACCGAATCAAAGAGATCACCGCCAAGTACACCCACCGCGAGAACTGGCTCTTCCTCGGCCGCGGCTACAACTACCCGACAGCGCTCGAAGGCGCCCTCAAACTCAAAGAAATCTCCTACATCCACGCCGAGGGCATGCCCGCCGCCGAAATGAAGCACGGCCCCATCGCCCTCATCGACGAAGGAATGCCCGTCGTCTTCATCGCCAACCAAGGCAGCCAGTACGACAAGGTCCTTGCCAACATCGATCAGGTCCGCGCCCGAGGCGGCCATGTCATCGCCGTCGCCACCGAAGGCGATAAGCAAATCGAGAAACTCGCCGAGGATGTCCTCTACATCCCGCAGGTCGAAGAGTGCCTGAGCCCCATGGTCGCCGTCGTGCCATTACAACTCCTCGCCTACCACGCCGCTGTTCTCAGAGGCCACGATGTCGACAAGCCCCGGAACCTCGCCAAGTCCGTGACGGTTGAGTGATGGGAAGGCGCAGGCCATGGTGCAAGCGTGCTCAAGCCAGCAATCCATCGGTGAATATGTCAGTGGGCATGCTCTCTAGGCGTCATTCTCGTGCGTTAGACATTGGCAGTCGAATACTCAGCTCATTTCCCGTTTTAGGTTGGAGTGTTATTGTGTATTTGGTAATGATGATATTCATAGTGAATCCAACTCTCGGTGAAGACGGGTTTGGACTGATGGCCGCATTGTTTGTTTTGCTCTATGGGTTTTTGGCAGCGCCTGTGATCATTACTGGAGCAATCTTGGCATTCATCGGACGCAAGAAACTCAAATCCAAAGTGGTCAATGCTCGTTGCCAGGTGTGTGTTTACTGCTTCTACGATCTGAGCAGCCGCCTATCGAACAATGACATCTGCCCAGAATGCGGAAGCTTCACCCCCCGCCGCGAATGCGCCCGTCTCTGGTGCAAGCTGCTCCGGTCTCGATTTTAATCATTTTTATCGGCACCCCAATTTCCCCCTTCAAACCGGGGTTTCCGGACCATCAAGGTCCGAGATCCGCCCCAAGATCCCATAAAAACCCTTCTATACTCAAGTTCCTATTAAATGGTACCGATTGTAACGATACTCCCCTAAGAGGATCGCTATGAGTCAGTTCATCCGTACATTCCAGTTGATGCGCCGCAAGCCGGTGTGTATCGAGCCAAGGCTCGAGTTGTCCACGAATCAGATCACCATGCGTCCGCTCGGGTACGCCGATGAATCGGTCTTTATCGAAGCCCTCAACCGATCCAGATCAGAGCTCCGTCGCTGGATCCCGCTTGAGGCCGATGGTGAGTCACCCAGCGATTTCTTCCACAGCCAACTCCAAAAAACAATCCAAGGCGACAAGAGTCAATCATCATTCCGCCGTGCCGTCTTCCTGGATGACACATCCTTTGTAGGCATGTTCAATCTCATCAAGATCGACCGAGGCCTTGAGTGGGCCGCGGAGGTCAACTGCTGGATCGACTCAACAGTTGCAGGCAAAGGGGTCGGGACATTGGCTCTCCAGACAATCATCGACCACGCCCTGACCGACATGCCCGTCGGACTCGGGCTCCACAAGGTCCGCGCGATGATCTGCCTAGACAACACCGCTTCAGAGCGGATGGTTCAGAGATTGGGGTTCTCCAAAACGGGCAACACCGATCTTCTCAAAATCAACCACGCCCTGGTCATGCACAATGAGTTCGAAGTCACGGTCAACCCGACCACAACCTGAACAAATAAATCGTGGTCGCATGACTCATGCGAAGAATTTTCGATTTTTCAGACCCAATCGAACCGCAATTCAGCACATCTTCAAATCGCAGATGCCAACGGCATAAAAGCCCTTTAGGCCTTCAATATCAACGGTTTAGACCCACTTTGTCCCCGCCGATACCATCCATCAAATACAGAGTTTGGCCAATGATCGGGTGCTTCAAATTTGCCTTTGGAGCATTCACGCATACGGTCTAGGTTCGCATTCAATTCCAAAAAATGGAGCCCCCTATGCCAACTGCAAACTTCGATTCCCGCACCCTCTCAATCGACGGCAAACGAATCTGGATCGTCTCAGGATCGATGCACTTCCAGCGCATCCCCCGCGATCTCTGGGAAGACCGAATCCGCACCGCCAAGGCCGCCGGGCTCAACACCATCGAGACCCCCATCTTTTGGAACCTTATCGAGCCCCGTCCGGGATCCTACGACTTCAAAGACAACAACGACATCAAGCACTTCCTCTCATTGCTCGCCAAGCACAACATGTACGCCATCATCCGTCCAGGCCCGTTCATCGGTGCCGGCTGGGATCTTGGCGGGCTCCCCGCATGGCTGCTCAATATCGCGGATGTTAAGCTCCGTGCTCCAAACCAGCCATTCCTCGAAGCCGTAGGCAAGTACTTCAACGCCCTCGCTAAGCAAATCAAAACAATGCAGGCCTCCGTCACCCTCGGCGGCCCGCTCATCATGGTCCAGAACGAATCCCAGTGGGATTGCGACGACCAGCTCGCCGCGACCAAATACCTCGGCGAACTCGCCCGCTACCTCCGCGAAGCGGGATTCACCGTCCCCAAGGTCAACGCCAACAACCTCTGGCAGGGTGTCGAGGGCGAGATCGACGGCTGGACCGGCGAGGGCGACATGTTCGCCATCATGCGTCAGCTCAAATCAGTCCGCCCAGACCAACCAACCGTCGTCATCGACTACGGCCCCCTCCGCCGTCCCATCTTTGGCCAGCACCTCGAAGAATCCGTCGATGGATTCACCCTCCAGCGTCAGCTCGGCGAGATCATGTCCGCCGGCGGCCAGTTCAACCTCGCCAACTTCATGTCCGGCACTTCCTTTGGGTTCTGGGCCGGCCAAGCCAGTGCAAGCGAGCCATGCGCCTACGCCCCGACCTACGACGCCGGTTCCCTCGTTGACGAGCACGGCCGCATGACAAAAGCCATGGGCCCCGTCCGTCGCTTGCTCACCTTCGGCTCATCTTTCTCGAGAGTCCTCGCCCACACAGAACACAACACGCCACCGGTCGTCATCGACCCCGTCGTCGATGAAGACGCGATCCAGGGTCACATCGTCAACCAGATGAACGGCTCCCAAGGCAACATCATCTTCATCTTCTCGCCGCCCAAGGCACGCCCGGGCACCATCAACCTCCTCCTGAGCGACGGGTCATCACTCCCCGTCCGCCTCGGATCACAGCGCGTCCACTGGTGCCTGACAGAAGTCAATCTTTCACCCAAGCACACCCTTGATTACACCTCACTCTGTGCGCTCTCATCAACCGAGGACACGCTTGTGCTCTTCGGTCCGGGCGGCGCGATCGGCGAAGTCTCGATTAACTCCTCGCCGCTCGTCGTTGAGGTTCCCAAGGGACGCAAGCCCATCACAATCATGCACGAGGGCATCTGCGTCGTCGTCGTATCAGAAGATGTCGTCGATGAAACCTACATGCTCGGCTCAGAGGTTTACGCCGGGGTCCATGGCCTCACCGTCGATGGCATCCCAATGCCGTCACCAAACGGCAAAACCCATACCCACATCACCCCGGATGGGAAATCAAAGACTTCCAACACCAAGCCCATCGACCGCAACCCTCCAGAAAAACTCCCCAAGATCACGACGGGCAACTGGGAATGCGCCCAAACCGAAGAACACGCAGACGGGACAAGCCCCCGCTACGCCGTTATTCCTGGTCCTGCAGACCTCTCAGAACTCGGCACACCCTACGGCTACGGCTGGTACAAAATCGATCTCAAATCAGCCGCCAATGGTAAAGTGAAGTTTGCAGCGCCACAGTCCAGCGATCGTCTCCAGTTCTTCCTCGATGGTGATCCGATCGGCATGATCGGCTCAGGTCCCGCCGCGACCAATACGATCACCCTGAACATCAAGCCTGATTCCAAAAACCTCGTCGCCCTAGCCGACAATACCGGCCGGATCTCCGGCGGCTCAGTCATGGACGAGCACAAAGGACTCTTTGGGCACCTCGTCGAAGAGATCCCATTCAAGATTGGTAAATCCAAGATCGTCACCGGCGAACCGATCGATGTCCTCGGGTACACCACCCCAGTCTTCGGCGTGCGCCAGGGCGAGACAACACACCACAACCGGATCCAGTGGTCCTTCAAGCACCTCAAAAAATCCTCGATCTACTTCGAGATCCCCCCGATCAACGCCCGCCTGATCATCATCCTCAACGATGAGCCCATCCGCCTCGTCGGCGCGATGCGCCGGACCAAGATCGAGCTCGACAACGAGGCCATTAAGCGTGGTAACAATGTCCTCGAGTTCGCGATCCATCTGGATTCCCCGAGCCACGAGCAAGCCGATGAGCTCGCCCAGGAAGTCCTCGAGACGCTGACCAAGCAGGTCGCATTTGTCGAGGGTGCCAATGTCATCTCCGAAAAATGTGAATGGTCATTCGCCAAATGGGAAGCCCCAAGCGAGATCGATTTCGATACGGTTTCCAAAGCCAAGCTCAGCTCAACAGGCAACCCGAGCTGGTGGAAAACCTCATTCAAAGCACCCGCGATGGATCTGGCAATCTCGCTCGACACCACCGGGCTCTCCAAAGGCCAGGCCTACATCAACGGCCACGCACTGGGACGCTTCTTCGCCTCGACCGTCGACGGCAAAGCCATCGAACCCGTGCTCGAACTGGCAATCCCAGCGTGCTGGATCAACGAAGACGCAAACAACGAACTGCTCATCTTCGACGAGCACGGCGCCTCGCCCGCCAAGGTGAAACTTAATATCGATCGCATGTGAGTTGCATGTAATCAGGGTGTCGGGATAATCGACTCAAACTCATCGGTGAGCGTGTCGAGCTGGCTCCGCGCTTTGCGGAGTTCGCGTGCGGCTTTGCTGAGCTTGATCTTGATCTCGGCGTTGCCATTGTCTGCATCAGCCTGGGCCTCGAGCGTCTTGATCGCATGGGTGAACAGCTGGATCTGCATCCGAGCGATGCTCATATCCTTTGACAACTCAATCCGGCGTGCCTGGTCCATCGCGGTCTGGGCGTTGGTCCGGTTCGACCAAGGCTCAATCCGGCCGCGGACCACCGTCCCCACCCCGACATAGATATTCCGCGATGCTCCACCACCCACGATCGTCGGTGCTCGCCTCGCGTTCGATGCCCGGAATGAGCCCGGCTTCTCCGGATACCCTGCCCCCAGCCAATCATCCACATGAATCCCGCCACCATAACCGCCACGCGCAGGGATGATGATCCCTCTCCGCGCCCAGCGGATTTCGATCGCACGATCAGCAATCGCGGGCCCGATCGGTGCCGCGCCGGCCAGCATCCTGTAAGAGCCCAAAGGCAGATCCAGATCAAGCACCTGCTCCCCGCGCTGAATAAGCAGATTGAGTGTTTGGCCGGGCTCGTGACTCAGAATAACCGACCGAAGCTCATCAGAAGTCGTCAATGCCATCCCGTCAGCCCCGACAATCAAATCTCCAGGCATCAACATCGCCGCAGCCGGGAAGCGATCAACTTCCGGAACAACCGAGCTGATCTCAACGCCCCCGTCCCTCACCACACCAAACCCGACTCCGAGCCCCGCCTTGGTCGTCTGCCCAAACAACGCACGAGATGCAATCCGCAGCCGTTCCATCGCTTCAACGCCCAACCCCTCCGAATCAGGATCCGTGGTCGCCCCCTGGGCAATAACCTCGGCCAGCATCGACAGCTCAAATCCTTCGTTGGGATCCCCGATCATCCGCGTCGCCCGCTCACGAACTTCCCAAGAGTCATCATCGAGCAGTTCAATCAACCCAACCAAGCGTTGTTCACTCGATGTCGTTGGTTGTACAATCTGGCCAATCGCATTACATGGCGTGATGGCAACCGCAGCGATACCCGCCGAAAGAACAAGAACTGAAAGCCGATTCAACATACACATATCATACACCAATACGCACGCAACCCCAAATCAGTTCATCGGCTCTCAAGAGCCCGGATGATTTCAGGGTTGTTCTCATCGAGCCACAGGGCTTTTTTCAAAGCCGCGCTGACCAGTGCCGAAGGCTCGCCCTGGGTCGCTGGGCTCCCCGCCAAGGCTTCGTCGAGCAGCACCGCAGGCATCAACGCCCCGATGAGCCGGGGGTTTGGCCTAAATCCAGATCGTTCAAGATACCCGTCCCATACAGCAAGCAAATGCTCCATGCTTGGGTCAGCCGGGACCTGATCGCTCCCCCCAACTGCGATGGTTGGGCGTTTCATGGAGAGGTACACCAACGCCTGGGCAAGTTCGCGATCCCGCGACCCGAGCCGGCAGTTGTCAAAGTCGCAGATCGCCACAATTTCTGGACCATCAAAGATCATGTTCCCGGGATGCCAGTCGCCGTGAATAATCGCGGCAGGCCGAGCATTGGCGCGATGGGCATCGAGCCCGTATTCGAGTATTCGTTTAACGCTCGTCTGGGATTCTTCAGGGAGCCCAAACCCCGCAGCACGCTCAGGGTTGACCACACTGGATTCAACAGTCGCCTCAAAGCTCGTTGTGATCGAATCCATCGCTCGGTGCAACTCGCCCAGCAGCATCCCCGACTGCCTCGCGTGCCCGACCGACTGATCGAACATCGTCCCCTCGATAAACACAAACAACTCGTAGGTCTTGTCCCCGATCTGGCACATCGAGTTGTTGTCCGTCTTGGTCCCAATCAGCGGCGGCACGCACACGCCCTGAGCCAAGCACCCCAGGATCACCTCATGAGCAAACCCAACAAGCGTCGCATACTCAAGCCCGCGTGCGCGTCGTTTGAGCAGCAGCTTCCCGCGTTCACACTCGATGACCGCCTTGGGGGATTCTGTTGATCCCGCGATCATTTCTCGCACGCTCTGGATTTGCCCGATCGAGTAATGCTCAAGAGCCGCCACAATTTCGCTGCGCGCAAAGCTCGCCCGTGATACGGGTGGTGTCGTTGGAGATGGGGTTGCTGGTGTTTGCAAACGCGCTACTCTGCGTTCTGGACCTGTTCTTTGATCCGATCAATCGCGCCCTTGATCTCCACGATCAAGCGGCTCATCGTTGCGTCAGGACTCTTCGACGAAATCGTATTGGCCTCACGCAAGAGTTCCTGAGACAGGAAATCCATAGTCCGGCCGATCGGACGATCGTCCTTGTTCTCTAAGAGTTCGTTGAAGTGCTTGAGGTGTTCCCCGAGCCGGACGATTTCTTCTGCAATATCCGTTTTTTCAGCGTATACAGCGATCTCGCGGATGATTTCTGCCTGATCAGCCTTTACATCAAACTCGCTCATCAGCGAATCCATCCGGGCCTTGAGCCGCTTCTCGTAATCCACAGCAACCCGTGGCGCGATCTCTTCAATCGTGGTCAACCGCTCAGAGATAAACTCTAGATTGGTCGCTAGGTCGCTTGCAAGTGCCGAGCCTTCTCGCGTCCGCATCGAGACGAGATGCTCTAGAGCAAGCTCAACAAGCGGCGCAAGCGCCTTGCGTGCCGATTGCAATCGGTTCTCTTCGTCCCCCGGTGGCTGGAGCACGCCGGGCAGATTTATCAGTTGCTCAACATTCACCTGGTCAACCTTGGTCCCGGTCGCGTCTGCGATCTGTTCTGCATAGGACCGCAGTGCGCCCTTGTTCACTTTGAACGCGGCCTTCTCGTTCTGCTCAGAACACCCGACGGTGATCACAACAGATCCACGCGATATCTTCGAGCGGATCATCTGCTCAAGCTCAGGCTCAAGTGATTGGAGCCGCTCGGGCACCCGCACGGTGGTTTTGAGGAACTTATTGTTTACACTGCGTACTTCGACACTAAACAGCGAACCATCAAACTGGCCCGCCGCGTCGCCAAATCCTGTCATGCTTCGGATCAAGTGTGGACTCCTCGTGCGTGTATTGCAGAGTTTATCGAACGAGTTCGATTATGGGGTGGTCGGAGGAACAGTCTCGTCTGCTGGTAGGTCGGCATCCTCGGATGCTTCCTCAGCAGTGTCTGCATCGGTATCTTCGAGATTCTCATCAACCAGATCACCCAGTGCGTCAAGAGCGTTTTCGCCCTCTTCAATCGGGGCTTGATCAGCTGCCGCCGGTGAGGTGATGATCGGTTGAGGCGGACGCGCCTCAGGTGGGCGCGTCGCAAAGTTCAGAATCACAGCAAAGACGACAAACATCACAAAGATCGCGATCGTCCCGCCGGTCAGTACATCACCCGTTTTGGTACCAAACGCGGTCTGGCCGGCTCCGCCGCCACCCCCGCCCCCTCCGCCGCCACCAGCACCGAATGCGCCGCCGAGCCCACCACCCTGAGGGCGCTGAATGAGCACGATCAGGATCATGAAGACCGAGACCACTACAAAGCCGCCGACAAGCAGGTTGATGACATATGGATTCATCTGCCCGAGAACGAGCTCTGATGAAGCGAGGCTGAGCATCTGTGAAGTGGTGTCTGTGGTCATTGGCTTCAAAATCTCCAAAGGAACACCCGAATAGGGCATTATGTCCCGTAATCAAAGGGGTGGCAAGTCTAGGCAGCCGCGTCCCTTGAAGCCGCAATCCGTATTCCCATTCGGGCCCAGATTCATCCCACCAGCGATCCCCGGGCCGCCTCGATAATCCCGTAAAAATCGTCCGCTTTCAGGCTCGCCCCCCCGATCAGCCCTCCGTCAACATCAGCCATCGCCATCAACTCCCCAGCATTGCCAGGCTTCATGGATCCCCCATAAATGATCCGCATCGTCCCACCAGCAGCCGGGCTGTACATATTGCTTACCAGTGCCCGGATCGCGGCATGGGCGTTCTGAGCGTCCTCTGGGGTGGCTGTTTTGCCAGTCCCGATGGCCCAAACCGGCTCATATGCCAGAACCACTCCCCCCAGTTGATCCTCACTGATCCCGGCCAATCCCGCCCGGATCTGCCGTTCATTCACAGCATCGGTCTGACCGGCCTCACGCTCCTCAAGGAGTTCGCCAATGCACAAGACCGCAATGAGCCCAGATTCCAAGACCCGCTTGGTCTTGAGGTTGACCAGCTCATCAGATTCCCCGATCACATGACGGCGTTCAGAATGCCCTGTCAGCACGGCCTTTACGCCGCAATCACTCAACATTTCAGTCGAGACTTCCCCAGTAAACGCCCCGTTTCCGCTGTGCCAGAGATCCTGAGCCCCAAGCATGACCCCGCCGTTAATCCGCTCGCCGATTCCCATCAAGTATGGAAACGGCGGAAACACCGCAACATCCACGCCCCCATCCTTCATCAGTCCCCCAATTGCGTCAATGAGAGCAGAGCCCTCCTGGGCATTGGTGTTCATTTTCCAGTTGCCGCCGACAAACGGGGTGCGTTGAATGCTCATTGGGATCGCTCGTTTCAGTTTTTATAGGACCCAGATCTTGTGGTACCCGGTAATCCTTGGTCACAATTCAATCAGGTTAGTGTAGTCTAGAATCCGGCATAGAGCTGTTTGGGCCGCCGCGGGTCTCACAATGTCCGGTCGTTAACCTGTTTTGACATCGCCATATGATCGTGGGCATAAGTGTAATCTGACGAAGGAAAGTTGATCACGCGTCGTCGTTGCCGGGCGAGGTGCTCATTTGTGCTTCATGCTGAGACCTGCGAGCAATCTTGATCGCGTAGACACCGATGTAAAAACCGACGATCAGCACCAAGACATAGATTGACCGCGCCTGGAACTGACTCAGAAGCACGCCCAGCACACAGAAGACCATCCCGATTCCGTACAGCGCAAACACCGCACCCTTGACACCAAACGAACGCTTGAGCATGTGGTGCAGGTGCTCGGCATCGGGGTCAGACATCTTCTTGCCCGCCAGCTTCCGCCGGATAATCGCCAGCATCGTGTCGATGATCGGGATCGAATAGATAATCAAGCCCGCAAAGACCAGGCTCGTTTGGCCCGTATCACCCAGTGACAAAATCATCAGCGCCGAGCAATATCCAAGCAGCAGCGACCCGGTATCCCCGAGGAAGATCGCCGCCGGGTTAAAGTTGTGTGGCAAGAACCCCATGCACGCGCCGAGGATCGCAAGCCCAATAATGATCCGAGGCCCATCGAGCGGCCCGTTGTCGGCAAGCGCCATCCCCGCAGCAATAAACAAAAACCCGATCATCGCAATCGAGGTCACCCCGGTCAGCAGCCCGTCGAGCCCGTCAATAAAGTTCGAAGCGTTGGTCGCCCCAAGCACAAAGACCGCGATCACAACAGTCCCGGACCAGTAAATAAAGTCCAGTTCCATCGATGTCCCGAATCCGGGAATATCCATCGGGAGCGGAATCTCATAAACCAGTTCCGGGTTATTCAATAGTCGCCCGAGCGTGGGCCTGAGCAAACCCTCAGCGACATTCACACCGACATCGCCGATCGCAAGCGCCGCCGCAGCCATCAACTGCCCGCCGAGCTTCACCCGCGCCGAAACGCCTTTGATATCGTCAATCAATCCGACAACCACGATGATCGTCATCCCCAAAGCAATCCAGGGCGGGACCTGAGGCGTAAACACACCATCGGTCAGGTTCTCGCTCCCGATCTCGTGGTACTGAATCAGTCCGGGGACAGAGTCGGCAAAGTACGAATACATAATCCCGGCCATAATCCCGACATACACCGCAACGCCACCAAGATACGCGATCGGCATCTTGTGCTGTTTGCGGGCCTCATCGGGGTGGTCCACGATCCCGTTAGAAATCGCAAGCCGGCGTACCAAAGGCGTGATCAAAACGGTCACCAAAAAAGCAATCGCAAAGACACCAAGGTATCCCTGGAGAATCCCCATCGAAGACTGAGCAACCGGTTGCTGAGCTTCAGCGGCCGCCGGGATGGCATTCAACACGCCAAGAAGCATCACGATGCTCCTTCTGCGATATGCGATCCCGATTCTTCAAACGCCGCCACATCCCGGATGGTGTCACTGAGTACATAGTCGTACTCAAACTCAACAAACGAACGCAACCGGGTCAGATCGGGCTTCCGGTGCCGCAAGTCTTCAAACCCAGATGGGTACGCCTCGGAGTATTCCACCCGCTCAATAGTGGATGAAGAGCCGAGTTCCTTGATCACAAGCTCGGCAAGTTCGATAATCGAGATCGAGATATCCGAACCCACATTCATCACTTTGCCATACGCCTCGGGGCAAGCGAGCAGTCTGGGGAGCACCCCAACAACATCCCGCACATCACAGAAGCATCTCGACTGTTTCCCATCACCGAAGACTCGGAGCGGCTCTCCATCGAGCGCGGACTGAACGAATCTTGGAAGGACCATCCCGTAGCTCCCAAGCTGCCTCGGGCCAACGGTATTAAAGAACCGGGCCACAACCACAGGCAGCCCGTGCTGCTCCCCGTACGCCATCGCCAGATACTCATCAATCGCTTTGGTGTGGGCATACGACCACCTCTTGATCGAGGTCGGCCCGTAGATCGAATCATCTTCCTCAGAAAACACACTGATCCCGGGCTTGCCGTAGACCTCTGATGACGATGCGATGAAAGTGGGGGGGGAGCCGTGCTTGAGCGCAAAGTCGAGCATCGCATCGGTCTCGATGAAGTTGGTTCGTATTGATCCGATCGGATCCTTGAGCACAAGATCCACCCCGACAGCTGCGGCAAGGTGATAGATCTGATCAAACCTGGCATCGTCACCAGAAAGCGAGTTGAGGACATCACTCAGGTTGCCCTCAGCAAATCCAACCCGCTCGCCGTGATGGGCCAGGTTGCTGGCGGTGCCTGTGGAGCAGTTGTCTATGACAAGGATCTCATCGCCCATTAGCACATGGTGATCGACTAGGTGCGAGCCGATAAACCCCGCCCCGCCGGTGATCAACACCTTCTTCGGGTGAGCCTGTGGTACTGGGGGTTTAGATGCCAATGGGTTTCCTTCCGATCGCAGCGGTTCTAAGCGATGAGTTTACGCCGCTGTATCTTTGGGAGTGCCTTTGGATGTCTCCTCTGCGGTGCGATAGTTGAACGATGTACGGATATTCTTGCGCATGTACCCGCCTGCCGAACTCCGGACCGCGTTGACAAGCACACCAATAAACTCAGCACTGTTCTCGTTGAGTTCCCGAGACATCCGGGCAACCTGCCCGCGTTTCTCGCTCAATGCACGAACAACAAGCATCGAGGCATCAGCCATATTGGAGAGGATCTGTGCATCACCCGCGACAATCGCCGGGGCAACATCAATCAGCACCAGGTCGTATTCTTCTCGGGTTTGCTGGAGCAGATTCTTCATCTGCTGACTGCTCAACTGTTCGGCCATCCGGTTCTTTGAGCTACCGACCTGCAAGACACTCAGCCCATCGTCAACCTTGATGACGCAAGACTCAAAGGTGTTCTCGCCCGCCAAGACATCACTGAGCCCGGGACTGGCATCGAGCCCAAGGGCTGAATGAATACCGGGCCGCCGAATGTTGGCATCGATAATGAGTGTTTTGGTTCCGGTAGCCACGAACGAGTGGGCCAGATTGGTAATCACACTCGTCGCACCAGATTGAGGCACAGCACCAACGACCACCAATGAATGATGCCCGGAACGATTCATTGAGCTACCAACACCCGTTCTGAGTTGGCGTATGTGTTCAGCGAATACCGACCCGGGTGCATCCGAAAATGCGGTGGGAATGGACTTGGGCGCCGACGGATCCTCGCGAGCATCCAGAAGCATCCCCAGCGATCGGGTCCTTGGAATCATCCGGATGTCAGCCGGGCTCTGAATCCGCTGATCAAGAATCTCAAAGAGCACAATCATGCCAATGGTCAGTGCAACAACGATGAGCGTGCCCGCAGGAACCATAATAAGAAGTACTGGGAAAGTAGGAATATCGGGGACAGTCGCGGCAACCTTGACCTCGACACGCTGTGCGCTGGTCAGGTCTGCAGCCGACTGCAGATCAGACAGTGATTTATCTTGTTCACCAAGGAGCGTAATCCGGGCATCGATCTGGCGATCAATATCTGAGATCTCTTCGCCGATCCGAGTGAGTTCAGTGAGTTTCTCTTCGAGCGTTTCTTTCTGCGTGAAGAGTTCGGCCTCCTGGGCCCGAAGTTGCTGGAGCGTCAGGATCGTGTTCTGTACACGGGCTTCAAACGCTTCTCGAAGTTGTTCCTCGCGAGCACCCTCGATTTTCCTCTCGTGCGCTTCGATCTGCGCGACAGTCTGCTTGTACTGGCGATGATCAGGCTTGATTCCCGATGCCTGAAGGGCAACGAGCGCGGTTTCAAGCCGCTTGACCTCTTGCTTGAAAGTAAGCATCATGACCGACTGTTCAACCTGAGCACGCAGGGCTGAGTCGTACTCGATCCCTGTGTCACGCTGAAGCTGAGCGTCGTCGTTGGCGCGGAGCACGATAAGTGCTTCAAGCGTCTGCTGGATACCCAGTAGCTCGGCATTGATCAGCCGCAGCTGTCCCGAGGCGGTGGATTGGTCAGATTCGATAGAATCAATCCGTTCCTCACGCACGAGCCGAACCTTCTGGCCGGTGAGATCAGCAATCGCGATATTGGTCGCTTGGATCGAATCTTGAATTGCTTTGCGTCTCGAGACAATGTTTCGTTTGTGCCGTGTATCAAGATCGCCAAGGTACGCGTCTCCAACCATTGTCACCAGCCCCGCCGCATCGTTCCTGTCCCTTGTTGTGACCGTAAGCCGGATGAGGAAGGTGTCGGTGACGCTATAAACCTTGACCATGCCCTCGAAGTCTTTGAGCGCATTAACAATGTCAATATTGCCGCCTTTCAAATAGCCTTCACTCCATTTCGGGGCAAAGCTCTGGAGGCGAGGGTCGGTGATCACTTTACTCAGAATGTAAGAGTCTTTAATCGTCGCAACCTGCGTTCCGATAAACTTGTCCATTTCGGTTTCGTCCACCGACGCCACGCTAATGACTTCCACGGATTCTTCAGCCGGTGAACACTGAAAGACAATCTCGGATGTAAACGCAGGTGCAAAGCGACGGAAGCCAAAGTGTGAAGCAATCCCGACAACAATCCCGACAAACACCGAGGCCACGAGCACAAACTTGTACTTGTGGATCAGCTTAAGCGGATCAATCGAAACCCCTGCGGGCGCACCAGAACTCTGGGGCGGACGATTTGCGGGACGGGGTTTGGGGGCAGAGGGTGGTGTATTGCTCATAACAGTCAGTTGTCCTGTGTCTCGGTCAGAGACCGAATAGGGGGCTTACGCGTTGTCTATTTATCGACCCATTCCGTTATCCGGCTGAGTCGATCTTCACTTCAATAGCATCTACTTGTTCTTCGAGCCCCGCATCACGCGACGGGATCGCCCGGAGCAGCGAGCGGATGTCCAAAAGCTTGGATCCCGCCTCTGAGTTCTCGCCCTTGGCCAAGTTGATCTCGATCTGAGCGATCATCAGTGTTATTCGGGCACGGACCGATAATGTGTATTTCATGCCCTCGTTGAGCATATCCTCGGCCTTGTCGTACTCGCCCAACGCTGTGTAAATATTCCCGAGTGTGTCATAAGGTTCTGACCGATTCGGGTTCGACTCGATCGAGTTCTCAGCAAGCTTCAAGGCTCGGTTGTGCTCCCCCATCTTGGCCGAGAGTACATAGGCAAGATTATTGCTCATCTCCCAGTCGTCAGGGAAAAGGGCTGCACCTTTCGACCAAACATCAGCCGCCTCTGTAAACGCACCAGCAGAGTACAAGGTCGACCCATAGCTCTGGAAAGTGATCAGCTGCAGTTTGGGCTGACTAGCGATTTGAATCAGACGAGCAAAGGTTGCAATCGCGACCTCACGCTGCGACCCAACACTAATCAGACGCTGAGCAATAAAGAGGTCAATCCAGTTTAAGACTTCCTGATTCGGATTCCGTCGTTTCAGAGTCTCAAGGTAGAGAATCTGATCCTGCATCGACTGCCCCTCGAAGTAGCGGGTGATGTTGCCGGACCATTGAATGAGCGATTGATCAGAGTTCGACGAAAGATCAAAGGCCTTTGTAAGTTGTTGTACCGCCAGCTGATCCCGGCCGCGCGCCTTGAGCACCAGTGCTTGGGCCGCAAGCAGCCCTGGGCTTTCGTCGATCTTGCCAGCAATAGCCGTGAGGTCATTGATTACCGCATTGGCAAGCTTCGTATCAGGATTACGGGTTCGAACAATCGCATCAATAAGTGTCGCGCCTGCCGAGGGGGAACGCTGGGCGTTCCATGCGAGCTTATAAAATGCGGTTGCATTATCCCAGTCGTCACGAGATGAGAAAAGATTGCCCAGTTGGTTGATCAGCGATGCGTTCTGGCTCCGCAATCCCACAATCTCATAGGCAAAGTCATACGCTTCAGCGTTCCGGCCATCAATCATAAACTCATTGATGATCCCGAACAATGCCTGGTCCAATGCGGGGTTGAGCCGGACAGCACGCTGAAGGTCACGCAGCGCGCTATCACGCTGGTCAACAGCAAAGTACCCGGCCGCGCGGACCCGGAACGCACGCCAATCATTCGGATTGATCTGCAGGGCCGCATCCACATCCGCGAGCATATCTGGCAGGTTCTCCTCAGAACCCGCAAGGAACTCGGCACGCTTGACATACACCACAGGATCAGATGAATAGTTGGCCACCGCTCGATCGAGCAGGTCCTTGGCCCCCTCCAAGTTTCCGAGCCCTTCTTCAATCTCGGAGTTCTGCAACAACGCGATCATCGTACCCTGTCGCGAGGAATCAAGCTGGTCAAACTGAACACGCGCATCGGCAAACTGGCGGGTGCGGATCTGCATGTCAATCAGCCTCAAGCGATACCTGTCGTCCAGATCAATGCCCGCATCAACAATAGTTTGGAATGCTTCTGAGGCATTGGTAAACTGATTAAGCATCATAAACAGATCGCCAAGAAGCTTCGTGCCTTCCAGTGTGGCTGAGTCCTCATGGTCAACAGCGTCCATCGCCGCCTGGATCGCAAGATTGTGACGCCCGCGATCAAGCATGAACTGGGCCAAGCCAATATAAGGTGTTGCAGACCCCTCGTCTTTATGGGCCTCAATATAATCAAGATATACCTGTCGGGCCGCCATCAGCCCGTCCTTGTCACCGACCCGTCCCTGATTGGCGTACCACCTTGCTTCAAGCTGTGCATATACAAAGTTGTCGCTCGATGACCGTAAATCATTGATAAGTGCGCGGGATTCGGCCCAACGACTGGTGAGCACATACAAATCGGCCAACGCAAACTTATTGTCGATATTGTTCGAATCGAGCTCTAAGAATTTTTCTCGCTGTCGGATCGCATACTCCTGCCCCTCGGTGCCGCCATATCCGCCCTCAAGCGTGAGCCAGCGGGCCATAAACTGAGGGTTGTCGTTGGCATACCGCTGGAAACGGCGAGCAATATCGAGCGAGTCGGAGTAACGGCGCATCTGGATCATCGCGTTCATATATGTTAGTATGCTCGCTTGGTCGTCGGGCCGAATGTTCAAGGCTTGTTCAAAGGATTCGATCATCGCATCGATCCGACCGAGCATGAGCTGTTCAATAGCCAGCATCCTGTAGAGCGAAGAGTCAGCGCCGCCGCCGGAGATAGCCTGCTGGAGCAGTTGGGCGGCCTGCTCGTTATTGCCCTCAAACGATGCCAGCCGAGCTTGGAAACTCAATCCGTTTACCCGATCAGAGTTGTTGGCTTGAGCATTCTTAGCAATTTCATTGGCTCTGTCGAGTTGGTCAAGTTCGAGCGCTCGAACAAAGGAAAGGTTTAATAATCGTGGGTCATTCGGGGCGATCTCAGCAAGTTCACTGAGCGAATCGTCAAGAATTTCAAACCTTCCACGCGACGATGCAATATTGGCGATTGATACCAACCGTTCAATCGGGTCAGGCTGATTGTTTCGGATCATCGAAACAAGAATCTCAAACTCGTCGTCGCTCTTGACGGCTTCAAGGAACTTTATGAGCCCCTCGTCGTCAGGATTGGCCGCAACCGCTAGCTTCAGCAGGCTGCGTGCACCAGTAATATCTCCTTGATCCAGCAAGATTGAGGCCAGCTCGCGGCTGACATTTGGTGCATAGTTTACAGACTCAATCCCATCGGTCAGCACCGAAATCGACGCGGACATGTCGCCCGGGTTGTCGTCGGTTCCGCGACGAAGACCACGCGAAGTAATAATCAACTCAAGCGCGGGATCGTTGAGCAACGACGGGTCATCAATCGCGTTGATGTTCACAATCGCATTGCGTGCGGTCTGGTTATCAGGGTCATAGATCAAGACCTGCTGATACAATGTCTTAGAGCGATGGAAGTCCTGAAGACGGGACTCGATCCCCGCAAGCATCAGCAACGCACGGACATCATAAGGCTGATGCTCTAGCAGGGCCGTCAACGCTGTGCGGGCCGTACCGTTCTGATTCAACTCACTGGCAGCCATCGCTTCGAGCCACAGCCCGCGTGCTTTGGATCTTGGGTTGTCATTCAGATCAATAAACTGTTTAAAGAGCCGCAGCGCCTTTTCAGTTTCGCCATGGGCATAAGCGATCTGCCCATCAATGATCATCAGCGGGGTGTTGTCCTCAGTGACACGCTCGGCATACCGATCGCGAGCCGAAATTGCCAGCTCAAGAAGCTGTTCAATTTCTTCTTCCTTGGCATCTTCGCTCGAAGCGAGACGCTGATACTCCTCAAGCTTCATTGACGCCTTTGTGATCAACGCCTCACGCTGAGCATTAAAGGTGTAAACGCCTTGAATGGATACCGGCGGGATAGGGAGCTCGATGATCCGCTCATACATCGCCGATGCCTTCTCCATCTGCCTTTGGCTTGTATATATCGCTGCCGTGGCGAGCAATACATCCGATGCCTCAGGCTCCGCTTCGATCATCTTCTCGAAAAGAATGATGCTCCGGGAGAAGTTATTCTGGGGCTCGGCCAGGTACTCTACAAGCCGAAAGTTATTCACGATACCCAGTGAAAGATTGCTCACCGGTATTTCCGTCAAGGCATTGTAAATAGCATCTAAGCGAGGAGAAAAAGCGATCAGTGCATCCTGCACAGCCTTTGTGCGAGCGGATTCGTTGACAGGGTTGGCCTCGCGGGCCTCTGATCTGGCGAGTTCCATCTCAATCATCAAACTCGTTACAAGCACGAGCGGTGAGTTGCTGAACTCCTCGTAGTGCTTCTGGCCCATCAGAACCGCCTCACGCCGCGCCGCAGTCACACCAGAAGTATCTTCGTTGACAATCTCTTGGACAGACTGGAACACAGTCCATCGCATCAGTGCGCTCCGAGCGCGGTCGTCGTCAGGGTTGACCGAGAGTGCCGCCAGGAGGTCTTCCTTGATGATCTCGAACTGGGACTCTTCAATTACACCATTGGCGGCAGATACCCGTTCCCACGCAAGCCCGCGATACCGACGCAGAGTAGGCCACCCCGGATCAACACCAGGGATCCCATCAAAGAACCCGAGCGCCTCGGTCGTCCGACGGATTAACTGATCCGCTTGCGTACGCGAGTATCGTCGCGAGAGCGAGTCATACGAAATCCCGAGTTCTCTGTGGTAAGCATCGATATTTGAACGCTGAACGATCGCCGCCTGATGGATGGCACCAAGGTAATCACCACGGAACGCGTCGTAGTACGCGGTCTCGGTATCGGGAGTCCATTGTTCGAGTGCATCAATCCATTTCTCGATGTTCACGACAATGGTCTGGTCTTTATTAACAGCCTTGGAATACAGCTTCCGTGCTTTGTTGGCATCTCCTTGCGCCATGGCCTCGTCGCCCAGAGCCGCCAGGTCGCCTGCGGTCTTGTATACCACGGAGTACGCCGCAAACAGCATCCCCAGCATGGCGATCACGGCCACAATCAGAATGACGACAAACTTGGTATTCACACGAGATGCCATGATCATTTCCTCTTTGCTATTCCCGCACATCGCGGTTTAGACTTCGTTCTGACGGGTTCATTCCGTCAAGTTCTTAGGCTTTCAACACACCCGCGGAACACCCGCACATGTGTATGAGTTCACTGTTCCCCAGGCGGGTAATCCCCCCGCTGGACATCCACCCAGTCGGGTGTGCACCGCATCATCTCACCGAGCAGGTCGCTTGTGAGCTGCCCCGCATATTCCACAAACTCATCCATCGATTCAGCAGTAACACAGTTCACCTGGATCTTCAGGTAATACGCATAATCATCAGTCAGGTTAAACGCAAGAGTGCGGACCTCGTTGGCATTGGCCTTGGTCCCGCCGTTGGCGATAAAGAAGTACCCCGCATAAATCTTGCGGCCATCCCCGAGCACAAACTCCGAGCAACGCATCAGCAACTCATTCTCAGGCGTCACATCACGAGGCAGCCGAACACGCATCCCAGGCGCATCACTCCACTTCCTGTTGTTGCTCAAACGAACCGTGTACAACTTGCCCGCAAGCCCAGAAAGTTCAGGGGCAACAGCGTTGTCGTGCCGCCAAGAGCTCGTGTCTAGATTCAGTTTCATGTTCCGAGATGATTCGCTCTGTTGCAAACCCCCGCCCACAAAGCACCGCTCGGGAACATGAGGCACCGTATCAATCATCCCGGTGTAATACGCAGCATGTAACTCAAGAACGACAGGGCTCTTTGTCTCTTGCGAGTCTTTGCGGATGTAATCACGCGAAACATAGTTCTGTGTGCCAAGCGTCTCGATGATCTCGCTCGACGAAATCCGATCAGATCCCATCCGGATCCAGTTCTCGGTTTCGGTCGGGATTGCCGAAACTTGTCGGTTATTCTCGGGGTAGATCGGGCTCTTCTGCATATGAAGATCCGCGAACTTGATGTACGCACCGATCCCCGCGGTAGACCCGATCAGGATCGTTCCGACAAGCAAAGGCGCAAAGATACTCCCGGTGCGTTGAGTCATGCTGTTTGCTCCTGATCAACACTGCCACCGCCAATTATTCGATTAAGCATCCAGACCACGCCCATAAACAATCCAAGAGATGGGATCAGCAGCAGCGTCCCAATGATCGTGTGGGCATCTCCAGAAGCCAGATTCGGATCAACAAGTGAAAGCAGCCCCAGCACAGTCACCCGCACCATATTCATCAAAATCGCTACAGGTCCGGCCAGCAGAATCAACGCGATCCGCTGCCACCATTGTGTGCAGCCAAGCAACGCAACGGCACCAGCCAAAGCATAAAACGCCACCACCATACGCATGCCAGAACACGCCTCGGCCACATTGAGCGGGAGCGACTCGCCAGAACTCGTCGTGATGTCAAGCTGGTTGCCGATTAGGTCCACCGAGAACCATTCAAACGGCTCGCCGATCACACTCAGCATCAACCATGAACCCTGCGACGCCAGCTGCTGGAGACCAAAGGTCACCTTCAGCATGATCGCCTCGGCAATCGTCACCATCAACACAAGGTACAGGATCGGCAAAAAAGTATACCGGAGCATCGCAGGCCCCGTAAGCAGCAGCACCATCGAGCCCAAGCTCAGCACCATCGAAAAACCCTGCAGCATCGGGTTGCTCGTAAAGAACAAGTTATACGAGTACGCAAGAATCCCAACTAATAAAGGCACCAACGCAGGCCAGAAGGCCCGTACCGCTGTCTGGGCAATCTTCTCCCGGCTCAGCCACAGCAGATACCAAGAAATAAACGGGATCACCAGCGCGTGCCCCCAGTCTTCTTTGTTCTCCCAGCTCATCTTGAACTGGAACAAAAACCACTGATGAAACAGGATCACAAACAACGCCCCAAGCACCCCGGTAATCAGAAGCCCCCGCCGAGTAAACATCCCAAAGACAAGCCCCTCATCGCTACGCGTCGTGAGGGTTTGAATCTGGTTCGATGGAGTGCTCTGGGTGCTCATATCGGGTAGTACGCTGATCGGCCAATAAAGCCGGATTCTTTGGTTTGCTTCCTAAGGACAAGATGATTGGCGCACAAACACACCTGTTGGAGATGCTCACCTGAATAGATGATCGAATTCCGAAATCTCAACTCATATGTGTACGAGAGGGATCATCGCAAGGTTCAGAGAATGACTCAAATCATCGGTTGACATTTGATGGCGGAGCACCAAACACATCATTACCAAAGTTGCGATCAAGCAAGAAACCAAACCCGTAATTCGTCCGGAATCCGGACCGAAGCACCGCCAGAGGCGTCGCCCAGAAGTTCGTACCAACATTGATCCGGTCATCAGGCTTGATGTACACATCAGGCTGGGTCCCCTCCTGGATCGCCCGGAGATTCAGCATAATCGTCGCCTGTTCATTGACCCCAACAATACGGGTCAGGTCCACACGCTCAGGGATTGCCACGCCATTGAGCCCGCCAGCACTGGTAATTGCTCGGGTCAGAGTCAGTCGTCCGGTCACCGGGAGGTTGTACACCCCGGGTCCCTGAACCTGCCCGTCAATATATACATTGCCGATCGGTGACGGGGGCACACTAATAATGTCCCCAGCTCTGATCACAATGTTGTACCGGGCATCCCCAGCAAGCAAAGGCTTGACCGGAATCCGGATCTTCCGCTGTGTAAATAACTGCCCGCGTGAATCCACAGGCATCATCGAGTCATCGACGCTCGGGATCGTCTGTCGAGCAGCCACCGGGATCGCTTCACGCACCCAACGCCCATCGACAAAACGCCACCGAGGACTCAGCATCCGAGATGGTTCAATGTCCACGCTTTGGTCGGTTGAATCAGCAAAATCGGCTGACTGGCCACTGCTCGCACTGGGCTCAATCAGATCGATTAGCGGGTCATCGCCATCTGGTGCCGAGTGGGCAGAAGGAGCGATCAATCCGTTCCCAGAGCCCGACATCATTCCAGGGCTTGATAAGTCATCAATCACATCAAGCAAGTTCTCGCCTTCAGAGCCACCATCGAGATTGCCTGGAGTGGCACTCGGCCGTGATTCTCGCTGAATCTTGCTCAGTGAATCATCTAAAGGCACCTGTCGAATCACAAAAATTTCTTCAACAAACTGGGGAATTCCACCGGCGCCAACAAGCCCTTGTAGGATTCTAAAGTCAGTACTAGGAACGACATATGGGCCAGGATTGGACACATTGCCCATCAGGAAGAATGATTGTTCTCGTCGTTGATCGACCACGACCGAAACAAGTGGGTCGGCGACCAGTTTGACCATTGAATCTTCGATCCGTTGGCCGACTTCCTTCTCGGTCAATCCGGTCACAAAGATACGACCGAGCTGAGGAACCTCGACATACCCATTGGGGTCCACCTGCCGGATAAGAATTTCAACCTGGTTGGTCGAGATCAGGTCCCAGATACTCAGCGTCAGGACATCGCCCGAAGACACCCGATACACCGATGACTGGGGGATCAGATCTTCGTTGGTAATTTCTGAAATCTCAACCCAATCATCCGCTGGCGTTTCAATAGCCGCCAGATGCTCAAGAATCGGTACACGAGTTGGCGTATGTTCCCAGCGTCCGGTAACACTCGGATTCAGAAATGAATCATTCCCGATACACCCCCCAAGAGAGGCAATCAGGGCGGTTATCCCGGCGATCATGCCGATTTTGCATACTCGACTGGTCGAGCAATGCTGGCTCTGGGCTCTCAATACATCGGGTTTCAAAGTCTTCTGGGACACGGGCTGGCTCCTGCATTCATTCAAACCATGATCGACTTGATCTCATGATCAACTCAGATCACGGCACAAATTACATCGAGAACATGCGCAATCGCCTCGAATGCCACAGTGTAGCACCCGCCAAGCAATGCGCTTGGTTCTCTGTCTCGCTCCATCGACCACCAACCCCCCCTAAGTTGATTTCAACACCCAAAAACGCTTCATTTTCGGGCGTTGGGACATCGATTGCGCTCTGTCAAGATTCTAAACCTGATCACTTACTTAAGCCGATCAAGATATTTACAAATCACACCGAGATATACGACCCCAAGATTCTCCGCGTTCTCACAAACTCATTTCTTTGGACATAAACTCTCCCGTGACAAACAACCCCTCGCCATCCAAGGATCAATCCGCAGACGCCGCCCCAAAACCCAGTGATTCTGGGCTCTCTCGGACCGTCCAACGCCATCCCCGCCCGCTGGGTGGCGATCCGATCCGTACCCTCAAACCAGTTGTCTCTCTTAGCTCAATGATCCTCAACAACGAGGACGACGCGGTCCATCATCTCAGCATCAAAAAGAAACCAAGCTGGCTCAAAGCAAAACTCCCGGGCGGGGCGGGTTTTCAGTCCACCAAATCCACCATCGATGCCCACAACCTTCACACCGTATGCCAAGAAGCCGCCTGCCCAAACATGGGCGAGTGCTGGGCCAAAGGCGTCGCCACCATCATGATCCTCGGCGACACCTGCACCCGCGCCTGCGGCTTCTGCAATGTCAAAACCGGTAAACCAGCCGCTGTTGATAAAGACGAACCCAGAAGAGTTGCCGAATCCCTCAAAGGTGCCGGGCTCAAGCACATCGTCATCACCTCCGTTGACCGCGACGACCTCCCCGACGGCGGCGCAGGCATCTGGGCCGAGACCATCGTCCGCACCAGAGAAGCCTGCCCAGACATGTCCATAGAGGTGTTAGTGGGGGACTTTCAAGGCGACGAGGCCGCCCTGCAGATGGTCATCGATGCCAAGCCCGAAATAATCGCCCACAACCTAGAAACCGTCAAACGCTGCCACCCGGCAGTCCGCCCAAGCGCCAAGTACCAACGCACCATGGAACTCCTCGCCCGCGTCAAAGCCCAAGGAGGCATTGCCAAAACCGGCATCATGGTCGGCATCGGAGAACGCAAAGAAGAAGTCTTCGAGATGTTCAACGATCTGGTGTCCATGACTGATCACAACGGGGACGCCTGCGACATCATCACCATCGGGCAATATCTCCAGCCCACCCGCAACCACCTCCCGATCGACCGATGGGTCCACCCAGACGAGTTTCAAGAGTACATAGAAGTCGGCGAAAAAGCAGGCATTAAACTCGTCGTCTCAGGCCCCCTCGTCCGTTCGAGTTATCTCGCTGATCAGCAGGTCGAACGCTTCCACAACAGGGGTTGAATACCTAATTAAGGCCAATATTGCCCGCGTGCACAGACTAGAAATAAGTAATCTGTGAAACAAGGCGATACCCACCATGTGACCGGTCATACCGCGGGTCGGACAAGCGGGGCTATTGAGTATGAGCAAGATCAGGAAACTCAAAGATCGAGTGCAATCCATCTCGACAAAGATGGCGATCGCATTCTTTGTCGCCTCTGCGGTCCCATTAATTATTGGCTTCGGGCTCATCGGTAAGAACGCACGCTCACAAACCCAAGAGAACACAGAACGCCAACTCGTTGAGATGGCAACCTCTCGCGAGCGGCTCCTCCGCGAGCATATCGAGAGCATCCAGAATCATGCCCAGGCGCTCGCGATGATGCCCTCGGTTGCGAAAATGCTCACCGAGATCAACGCAGAAACAGACTTCAGCGGCGAAGATCTGATAAAGGTTGCCAAGGATGTGAACGCCCTGCAGCAATCCACATGGGGTCTGACCCATCATATTTTCTTAGTTGACATCGATGGCCTCGTCGTTCTCTCCCCGCCAAAGGAAGGTTGGGAGAAGCCAGATCTGACCTCATACCAGATCCAGTATACCCAGAGCCCGCACTTCAACAAATCAATCGCAGACGCCGGCAACTTCAGAGCCGCGCTACTCAGGCCAACCGTCAGCGGTTTTTTCGGTTTCAGCGAGCGGGACCACTTCCATCAACTCGCCATGCATCCGGTCCGCTCGATAGACGGCGAGGTCATTGGCTTGGTTGCAATCGAAGTCTCAATCGACACCACCCAACTCTTGCTGCTCGACAACTTCAAACTCGGAGACTCAGGCCGGCTGTATCTGACAACCAGCTCAGGCCAGCTTGTTGTGCATCTCAAAGACGAATCTGATAAAGAGTTCAATCAAAGCGAGGGCCTCAGGGCAGCAATCGACGAGCGTCAGATGGTCTCTGGGCTTTATCAGCTCGAAGAGAAAGAAGTCCTCGGCGTGTACCTCCCGTCGGACATCTTCCCATGGGTGTTGTGCATCGAGATTGATCATGATGAAGTCATGGCCCCAACGCTCGCCCAGCAGTTCAGCTTCGCTGTAGTCGGAGCGATCATCCTCGCACTCTGTGGCTTGACCGGGGTCGTTGTAGCACGAATCTTCGGAGATCCTATCAAAGCACTCGTTCAATCGGCCAATGCGGTTGCCGCGGGTGATCTCCATCGAGAAATTGAAGTCTCAAGCAATGATGAAATCGGGCAGCTCCAAAGCGCCGTCAATGACATGCGATTTTCCCTCAAGCAACAGATCGACAGGCTCGATTTCGAGGTTGAAGAGCGAACCGCTCAGCTCACATGGCTCAACGAACAACTCAAGCATGATTCAGATCACGACAAACTCACCGGACTCGCAAACCGCCATCTCTTCTGCCAGAGACTAAACCAAGAACTCGAACGGTACAAAGAGGATGATTCAAATCTGATCACAGTTCTGTTCTTTGATTTCGATCGCTTCAAACTCGTGAACGATTCTCTCGGACATGCCGCGGGTGATGCGTTGCTCTGCTCGATCGCCGATCGATTCCGAGAGAGCCTGCGGAAGACAGATCTCACGGCTAGATTCGGGGGCGATGAGTTTGTTGTCATGCTCTCGCCCGTCCAGTCGCTTGATCACGCAATGGAAGGCGCCGATCGATTACTTAAACTCTTTGAGAAGCACCATCTCTTAGACGGGAATGAAATCACATCCACAGCAAGCATCGGGCTTGTTACCGCCGATCCAAGATACACCACCGCTGACGAAATGATCCGCGATGCGGATGCCGCGATGTACCAAGCAAAGCTCGATGGCAAAGGCCGGGTTGTCCGCTTCGACCAGAAAATGCTCGAAGGCGCCAAGTTCCGCCTCAAAATCCAGGAAGATCTCAACCGCGTCATCGAAAAGCAACAGCTCCACCTCGCATACCAACCAATCGTCAATCTCGAAACAATGGAAACGGATGGTTTCGAAGCCTTGATCAGATGGAATCACCCAGAGCTCGGCTGGATTAGACCGGATCAGTTTATCGAGATCGCAGAGGACACCGGAAAGATCATCGAGATCGGCGAATGGATTATCGAGCGTGCAATCCAAGACCTTCGATCATGGAACAAAGACCTGCCCCCTGATAAGCAACTCTCGGTCAATGTGAATGTGTCAAAACGCCAGCTTATGTATGCCGGGTTCATGACCCACCTCAAATGGGTGCTCGAATCAACCGGGATCAACCCTGCAAATCTCAAAGTCGAAGTCACAGAATCCACCATCGTCGATCCAAGGTCAGGCATGGGTGATGTAATCAATGAGATCAGCGAGTTGGGTGTCAAGATCGCCATGGATGACTTCGGGACCGGGCACTCATCATTGAGTCTCCTGCACAAGTTCAAGTTCGATGTGCTCAAAATCGATCAGAGCTTCATCCATGATATGGACCTGAGCCACGACATCGGGGCCGTGCTCCACGCCACAATCGAGCTCGCCAAGAACACCGGGATGGAGATCGTCGCCGAGGGTGTCGAATCCGAAACCCAGGTCACCACACTCATCGCCCATGGCTGTGATATGGTCCAAGGGTATTTCTTCGCCAAGCCATTGTTCTACGACGATGTCATTGAGTTCCTTGCCAATAACAATGAATCTCGCCACGCGGCCTGATTGCCGGCGGACCTACTGACGAACCGAATAATCAATCCGCCCCTGCTCGTAGTGTCCAACGATCTGCTCGATCGTGCCCGATGAATCACGCTCAAAGTGCATCTGAAAGCCGTCGAACCCGTCGATCACGAAGATGTCCTCTTCGGCCGCGATCAATCGGCTCCAGTTCGGGTTCCCGATCCTCCGGTACATGAGTTCGCCATTCTCAAGCATGAGTTCGCGGTCTGTGTACTGACCCGCGTATTCACCCAGTTCAGCCATTGAAAGCACCAATGGATTGTTCTCTGCGTTGTGACTAACTAGACCCCACAACGCCCCCGCATCACCCATATCGGCCAGTGTTTGCAGTGCCTGCCCGATTGCGGCATCGAGCGCGTCGGGCGCGGCCACAGTGATATCAGGAACCACCCCCACGCCCTCCCAGTTGGTCTTGGTGATCGGATTGATCGCACGACCGACAGGGATATTGGCCACAAACTGATCGGAGATGATGAACCCATCAACCGGGTGTGCCCCGCCGCCGGTAGTCTCGCCAATGATCGTTGCCCGATCAAGGCACTGCAGGTTATAAGAAAACTCCTCAGCCGCCGAGAAGGTACGCCCGCTGGTCAGCACATACACAGGGACATCAGGCATCGCGTTCTCGACCTGAATATTGTCGTGTGTCCAGAACTCGGTCGTCTCATCACTCGGACGGAAGTACAGCGAGTTGAGATGCACCGGCTCATTGGGATCAAACAGGTAGCTTGAAAGAAGCTGGACAGTCCCAGGATGCCCGCCGCCATTTTGGCGCAGATCAATAATCAACGCGCTGGATCCCGCAAGCAGCTGCATCGCGGCATTGGCGTTATCGCGTGCAGATTCGATCTCCATGAACCCTTCAAGTTCAAGATACCCGATGTTCCCGTTGAGCCGTTCGACTCTCATGAACCCGTTGGGTGAGGTGTTGCGTCGCGGATCAGCGAGTTCGCTACCGTCGCTCTCTGATTGCGGAGCCCAGTCCTCAGGCAATGCCCGGAACCCAAAGTGCAGGTCGTGCGTCATCTCGCGAAGGTCTTGGGTTACCTGCATCGAGAGCTGCTGCTTGTCGAGCCCGTCGTAGGCGCCCTCATCCGATCGTTTGAGCAGGAAGTCGGCCGTCTTCTGGCCAAGCTCAGGGAACACATAGTTGTCCCGGATCTCCTGAGCAAGCTCAGCAATCAGTGACTCAGTATCCGATGATTTGTTCAAGACCGAAACAGTTGAAGTCGCAACAAAGGCTGCAGCGGCTACGAAAGCTGGGATAATCGACATGGTGGGCTCCAAATATTCTGTGGTTCGAGTGGAGAAGGACCGCGAGTCATTCGCATCCCTGTGCTACAACCCAGATGCACCAGAGTTTCCGATCAGTCGCGTTGTCTAAGTTTTCGATCGATTTAATCTGAGCCAAACCCAGCAAGCATACTAAAGGACAACCGCATCCGAGTTGCAAGCGTCTCGCCGGGCTGCAAAGACCGCACACCTGTGGCGTCGTCACCAGCATCGCTATTGAACCCATCATTGACCATCGACATCGGCTCAACACACACCCAAGGCATTGGGGGGGGTGGGTCGCCGTCAGCATCCCGAGGCGTAAACACTACCAGATGCCCAAGCGACTCACTGCACTCCATCAAACACCGAACCCCGCTCTTGTCCCACACAAGCTCAGCATTCCCCCCAAACCCCCCAAACACATCATCAAGCCCAGGATTCCCGATCGCCCCGCCCGCTCTCAAGCCGCCACTCACATCGTCATCCACCATCGCCCCAATCGGGATCTGATCAACGCACGGGTACCTTCCGCCCACATCAGCTTTCACTTTCAACTCGTCCCCTTGGTCCCACAACGCCCGCATGAAATACGGATGATGCCCAACCCCCCCAGGCATCGGAACACTCCCCAGGTTCGTCAGATCCAGATCAATCTCCAGGCCCGACTTGCTGATCTCCACCCGCATCACCGCCCCAAACCCAAACGGGAAGTTCAAACCCTCAGCAAGCCGAGAGTCGAACGCAAATCGTGCCGAAAATGGCGATCGGTCCCCGATCACCCAGGCATGATCCCGACCGATCCCATGAATCGCAGTCCCGTCAGGATGGTTGGGTATGAGCTTGTGCGATTGGTTATCGAACCCGAAGCTCGCGTCCTTGATCCGATTCGTCCAAGGCACCATCACAAAGCTTCCTACACCATCAGCCCCAGACCTCAGCACCCCATGCCATCCGCCGTTGGGGTCGCGGATCTCAAGGGCATCAACCCGGCACCCATTGGAAGGGTCGATCACGACGCGCACGGTTTGGTTGGCAAGTTCAATCGGGGCCATGCCAGACTCTAGACCACAACTCTTTCAGGCCCATGATCGGACCTCCAATGAAGTCCGATTACCAATCCGGATCACCCAATCGGAACAGACTGCCTAGTAAGCCACGCCATAGGAGAGAGTGCCGAGCATTCATCCCCGTGGTAATAGACATTTATAACAGCCACAGAACGCCGGCTACGGACACCGGCGCCCAACCTCTACAGGACTCAATCGGGCAATCGGCTGCTGGGACAGGGAGGATACGAAACGATGAGTAACGACAACCAGTCAACACGCAACACAGGGCGTCAATCAAACAAGGCCGCAAAGGCCGATCGTTTGAGAACCGAGGCGCCAGAAATTAAGCCTCAGAAGGACTCGGATGAAGTCCTGGGCGCCATCGAAGGTGTCGAAAAACAACTCGACGCCCTCCGCGGAGCCCACGAAGAACAACGCAAGATATCTGCAGAGCTCTCCGTCCGCAGGGCCCAGATCGAAGAAACCGCCGATCAAATCGAATCAAGAGAGTCGGAACTCTCAGGCCAAGAAATTGAGCTTGCCGAGATGCGTGAGGACCTCGAAGGCCGCGAAGCCGACATCGCCCGGCGTGCATCCGGGCTCGAGCAACGCGAATCCCAGCTCGCCCAGCACGCCGAGTCTGTCGAGGGACTCGAAGCAACCGTCGAATCCAAGTCCAAACAAATCGACCAGCGCGTCGAAGAACTCGATAAACAACTCGAAGGCATATCTAACCGCAAAGACGAGCTCGCAAAGCTCGAGGAGCAAGCACGGGCACGCATCGAGCTCGATTCAACCCTTGAAACAAAGATCGGCGAGTTGTCCACCGAGCTCGACCAGACCAAGGCGTCACTCAGCGGCCGAGAGATCGAACTCAAAGAACGCGCCAAAGTGATCGAGGACCTCGCTGTCCAAGCAGGTAAGCTCGAAAAACAAATGGACGAACTCTCAGGCAAGTCCAAAGCCGACGAGGAAGATTCACTCTCTCTCCTCGAAGATATGCAGAGCCAGCTCGACAAAGCCACCGATTTAATCGGCGGCCACGACAAAGCAATGAAGCGGGCATTGGACCGCATCGACGAACTCGAATCCATCGCCACAGACCTCGACAACGACCTCAAATCCGCCAACGAAACAATCTCCAAGCATGGCAGCAGTGACAAAGCAAGCAAAGAATCTTTCGATCAGATCCAGCTCCAGCTCGACCATTCCATCAAGGAACTCAAAGAGTCAAAATCACACGCTTCAAATCTCCAGCAGCAGCTCAAGACCGAGGGCGCAAACGCAGCCAAAGAGCTCGGATCTTCCAATGCCCAGATCGCTAAGCTTACCAAAGAGCTTGGCGACGCCAGCTCCGGGATCCAAGATGCCCAGTCAACCCGAGATCAGATCCAGCAGGATCTGCAGTCCAAGCTCGACCAAGCAATCCGTGCAGGAAAGCAGTTCGAAGACTTATCCGGGACACACCAGTCAGAAATCAGTCAGCTCCAGTCGCATCTAGAGGAACGCGACGAGCAGATCCAAACAATCCGATCCGAGTACGATGAGATTTCAAACCAGCTCACCGAGGAGCAAGCCCTCGCCCAAGACTCCCAAGCCAAGATCGACAAGCTCGGTGGCCTCCTCAAAGAGTCCAGCGCACAAGAAGCCGAGCTCGTCGGGCAGATCGCCGAGCTCAACGAACTACTAGAGGGCATGGAATCACAAGGGGCCATCAAGTCCGACGAATGGACAGTGAGCCGGAGAGAACGCCTACTGCGCATGAAATCGATTCTCCGGGTCCAGTCCGACAAGATCCGCCGCGCGACCGAAGCCCTCCGTGATCGCTACGACCAGTGCGAGCAGGTATTGACTAAACGAACCGAACTTGTCGACGCCTACCAAGCCGTGACCGATGCGCAGGCCAAGCTCGCCAAAGGCGAGGCCCGCTCGGGCGCTCTCATGGGTTTATCGGGCTTCGGGCTTCTCCTCATGATCATCGCGGGGATGAGCTGGTTCGTTGCCGGGCAAGTGACCCCCGGTGCATACGCATCGAGCATCACCCTGACAGCCAAGGCCGGCGAGCGTACGCTCACCACCGAAGACATCGAATCATGGCAGGGCTATGTCCAGCAGCTGACGACCGATCCGCAGTTTATCGAGAAAGCCGCCCAAGGCATGAAACGCAGAGGGATCACCGATCTGGCAGTGCCAGGCGTCCTCAGCGCCCACATGAGCGAGTCGCTTGATGTCGTGGTCGCCGAGCCGGGTTCAATTCACTTTGAATACAGAGGCCAAGGCCCCGCCCGCACCCAGCGGATTCTCGATACCTACGCCCTGACCATCTCCGCCCAGGCCAACGCCGCCCGCGCCCGCCGCATCGACGGCGCCCTGACCTCGATCGTCGAGAACGCCTCAGCAGGCCAAGCACCGCTCGATTCCGCTCGCATCCAAACCGCGGGCATGATCTTTGGTGGCTCCTCATTGGCAACCTTCACCCTTGGCGGGCTCTTCTGGCGACGCTTGTCCAAAGTCAAAGCCAACTTCGAACGAGATTCTCGCATCGAACCGCTCTTTGATGAAAGCTCATGGGAAGTTGATGGCAAATAAAGCCAAGGCTCTCCCCCGGACTGCCCAATACACCAACGCAAACCGCCGCATCAGAGATTCTGTTGCGGCGGTTGTTGTTCTTTGTGATTGGCTACCGTAAGCGAATATTCGCTTTAGAGATCGGAATCAAGCGTTGACATCAACGGCTCGTTGCTCTCGATCGCATCGTTGATCCCCTGATAAATCGCAAGCCGGCGTTCGCTCTTGAGGTTGACGACAACATCAAAGTTTTCAAGCTCACCCGCCGAAGCGAAGGTTGCGACCTCGCGGACGATCTCGCCATTCTCATCAAGCACGACCAGGCGGTACGGGTTCTCTTCGCTTGCTTGCATGTTCTTGACGAACAAGCGGGCTGAATCCCAGTCCGGGTTATGCCAAATAGCAGCCATCGAGTTGGATGAGCCGCTGGATGAAACCATCGATACACGCTCGGTTGTCGAATCAAACAGGGTGGATTCAAGGAACTCAGCGCCGATGGTGTCATAGATCTTCCCGAGGAACGCGTCGGGCGATACCTGGTTGTAGGTCTGGTTATTGTTGGTCCACACCACGCTCAGAGCGATGGTCGCGGCCGCAAAACCGATTGTCGAAGCACGCCACAGGCGATGCACGCGAGGAGTTGTCGAAATCTTGGGCTGAGCGCGCCGGGCTGATTGAGGGTCAATCCGACCAACAACCGCTGGGGCTGGAACCGGGCCAGCAGCAAGCCGCAACTCGTTGTCCTGCTCACGCATCGCAGCACGGACCGCAGAAACCACGAGTTCACGCAGTGCCGGATCCGGTTCGTTGTTTGGCATCAGATCACCAAAGTCACCCATGCGGAGGGCTTCTTCACGAACCAACAACTGCACCGATCCCGGAGCAGCATCAAAGGCCGCTTCATACGCCTCGATCTCATGATCATCGAGCAAGCCGAGTGTGTGGAGCATTGTGCTTTCAATAAGTTCTTGCGTATTCATGATGGTACTTCTTCTTCTGTGCGTTCCCGGAGACGAACGAGTGCTCGGCTCAAGGCGGACTTAATCGTACCCAATGGGGTACCGAGTTCTTCACTAATCTGCCTGAGCGTCTGGCCGCCCAGGTACGCACGAATAACAACTGTGCGTTGGAGTTCAGGCAGCGTATCGACACGAATCATCAACGCCCTGAAGTTCTCGTCCTTTTCCATACGGGCTGAGATGTCTTTGGTCGCAGGCGTATTGCGCCCGTTCCCCGTCGCTCCCGTGCTCCCGTCATCAAAGAGCGAGGTTTTGATTCTCGCCCGCTTTCGTCTCAACTTATCCACAAGATGACGCCGTGTCAGCAGCATCACCCAGGTCACCAGTGCCGCCTTGCGTGGGTCGTACCGGTCAGCGGTCTTCCACAAGCGGACAAAGATTTCCTGAACCGCGTCCTCAGCCTCGTCCCGCGTTGGGAGCGATTGGATCGCCATGCGATACACCAGCGACCCAAAACGGTCGTAGAGTTCGCCGACACCGGCTTCTTGATTGGCTGCTACTCGCTGCATCAACTCGAAATCAATCCTGCCTTGGCCCGTAAAATCACTCGCCCGCATTGGCGGTGAGTCTTGATCAGCCCCTCCCTGAGTGGGATTCGAAGGCTGAGTATTTCCGGGTTGTTCCGATTCTCTTTTATTCATATATCCGGGATCCACGAGCGTGCCCGGTGCCTGCGTAACGACCACAGGACACCAGTCCATACGCTATCACATCACTACGGATGCTTGCAAGTCCTTAATACGAGTAATTTTCTGCATAATATCGCTAGACGGGTTCGGTATATGTGTGGTATAACGCCATTCTTGTCAAATTACACCCAAAATAGGGCTTGCATAAATTTCACGAACCCACTATATTGGAGACGCGTTAGGGATGGTACAGGCCTGTGAAATCGGTCTGGTTTCAGAATGGTTCGTTTACTCAAAAGATGGGTGCTCGACCGATACTGAAAAATAGAAAGTGGTCTATCTCGTGGTACAGATTCAGACGCAATTCAAAGGCAGCTCCAACGGAAGATCGCGTTCCGGCGCGTTCACTCTGATTGATGTGCTCGTTTCAATCGCAGTCATCTCATTGCTTATCGGGCTCATGCTCCCGAGCATCTCAATGGTCCGTGAATCAGCCCGCAAAGTCATCTGCTCATCAGGCATGCGACAGATCGGTCTAGGCATGAACCTCTATGCTGAAGACAACAAGGACATGCTCCCATCGAGTGTCTTCCTCGACGACGATGGAGGCAGAACAGCTCGTGCAATGTTCCCGCACCTGATGGACACCATCCGCACCAGCCCAGCAGAATACGAAGACCGCGTCTGGGGTCAGTGGGACGGGCTCGGCTTGCTCTTTTACAAGGGCTACATCAGCGCCGCCGGCGTCTACTACTGCCCAAGCCACACCGGGGACAACGGCCTCGAAGTCTACGAAGACCAATGGAACTTTGATTCTTCAACCGAGATCATCGCCAACTACCAATACAGAGGCATCGGCCCAGACGGCCAACGCCATCTCTACACCATGAACTCCACCGCCGCCCTTGTCACCGACTCGCTTCGCACGATTGAAGACATCAATCACGAAAACGGGCTCAATGTCCTGGCCGCGGGCCTTTCGGTGAACTGGTACGACGATATCGACAGCCAGATCATGCAATCCGTCATGTCACGCACCGATGATTCAATCGTTGACGATACCAACACAGCATGGCAACTCTTCGACGGCGGCTCGACTGTCACTCCATAATCTGCAGATTCTGATCGCAAGAATACCCCCTCCCCCCCAAATCTACAGATTCGTGATGCATCTGCAAGGATGTTCTTGTGCGTATATTGTGTACACATGCACACTACAGCCCAATCCCTCAGAATATTCGTAGTCCTGGCCGCACTTCTCGCTGCCGTTCAGTCTTCTCAAGCCCAGCTCGCCCCAGAACGCCTCTACTACGGCGTGGGCCAGCGCGTCCCCATCAAAATACAGGTCCCCGATGGATTTGCCGGCGAGATCACCATCCGCCTCTACGATCCCGCGACCAAAGAATGGACCCATGAGGCCCCCGCAGCGGCAGGACGCGTGGACCTCACAAGCCTCCTCCCGCACCTCTGGGAATCTAAGCCCCACACCGTCAGTTACGCCCAACTCGAACTCGACGGCATCCCCACCGGCGCCCCCCTTGTCCTCCAGCCACTTGTAACTCCCAACCGTGCCGTCATCGTCGACGCCGCCACGATGGATATTTCCGAAGATCCAAGAGGCCAGGTCATCTTCGAAGACGACCGCCTCATCTCACTCAAAGCCCTCGGCAAAATCGAAACCGACTTCCGCGAGATCGAGTTCTCAGGATTCCGCATCTATGTCGACCAAGAAGTCGTCATGAAAACAAGCATGGGCGACATCATCTACCGCATGCGCCCAGACGCCGCCCCCAACACCGCCTTCAACTTCCTCCACCTTACCGAGGGCGGGTTCTACACCAACATCATCTTCCACCGCATCGTCGCCGCCCGCGCCGATGGCACACCCTTTGTCATCCAGGTCGGCGATCTCTCAGGCAGCGGCTCGGGCGGACCCGGATACATGATCGACCTCGAAGACTCATCACTCCCCCACGATTTCGGTGTCCTCTCCATGGCCCGAGATAGTGACCCCGATACCAACGGCTCCCAGGTCTTCGTAGCCCTCTCCAAAGAAGGCACCAGCTTCCTCGACGGCCGCTACACCGCCTTCGCTGAAGCGGTAGGGGGGGCGAGCATCATCCAAGAAATCGCAGCAGTCCCCGTCGGGAACGAAGACCGCCCGCTCGACCCGCCGATGCTGCAGAGCTGCACAACCCGCGACGCGCCGCCGATCCAAGAACGCCTCCCCGCGCTCTCAACCATCGAGCAACAAGTCCCGGTTCAAACAACGCCCGGCGAACCAGATAGATAATCAGATCAGAACTCGATCTTGAGACCAACCCCAGCAAACACACCCGGATCGATGTCCTCATCGACCACGGTGGTTCCAGTCGAGTCCAGGATCTCCATCGACCCCGCGACCACCACACCCACCTGCGCAAAGATCGAGATATTCGAAGTCCCCCCAACTTCCCCGCCCGAGTAATCCAGGTAGTACGAAATCGGGAACCCCGTCATCGTCACCGCACCGTCAGGCACAAGCGTGTTATCGCCATCAATCCGGAAGCTCCGCCCGTCGAACTGCCCAAGCACCCCCATCGACAGCTCGTCGCTCCACTTGTACTCAATCTTCCCCCCGACCCCCTTGCTCTGGATCGACCACCGATCATCAATCGTGTAGTGCACCTGAGGCAGCGGCACAATCCGCACATCGTCCTCAATCTGCGAGAACACCCCGACCCCCATCCCAAGCCGAAGCTTCGGGGTCACCTTGAACGAGAACCCGCCGACCCCGTTCCAAACAATTGCATCGCTCGCCCCGCCCTCGGCCGCGACCCCGATCCCGCCGCCAACAAAGAACGAGGTGTCCCCATCGATCGCGCGGGTGTAGAGCCCGTCGAATCCATATTCGGTCACGGTATCAAACTGCGTGCCCACGGTCCCCGCCGTGGTGCCCACCGCCCCGACCGCGGGCGTGATGTCATATTCAGTCACATCAGCCCCAAAGCTCAGCAGCAAACGAGCCCGATCACCGACCGGGATCAGAATACCGAGTTCGGCCCCAAACGAGGTCGATTCGATCGTCCCCGCCGTGGTATCAAAGTCCGCCTCGCTTATAAACGACGCCCCCAGATCCAGAGTCACTGTCCATTCCGAATCATCGGGCGTAATAAGCTTTTCTGGACCACCACTGTCTTCAATGTCCAGAGCAAAAGCGAGCCCAGATCCACCGACCAATGCGGCTAGCAGGGCAGAACGAATCAAAAACGGGGCGGATTGGGCATTTTCCATCATGAATATCTCCTGTGCCCCATCATACCTCAATCCCACGCAATATTCTGAGGCCGTCATGTCGTCGATTCATCTGATAGAGGCTACACTCATGACCCGATCAAGCCGATCCAGTATCGGTCAGATCATTAGCCCTGGGGGGCTAACTCAATTGGTAGAGTGCCAGCTTTGCAAGCTGGAAGTTAGGGGTTCAAGTCCCCTGCCCTCCACTTCCCGGATTCGTCCGAGATTCGTTCCGCAGGATGCGATCCATCCTCGCACGCCGGTTTGTCCCCGGCTGCCAAAGTCTTCTCCGGAAGATTGCGTAGAAACGAACAAACCCCGCAGGGTCAAAATGCAAACCGAAATTTATACAGATACCTACGAAATCATCGCCTTCTACAAGTTTGTCCACATCGACGATTGCGACACCTTCGCCCCAGAGCTCAAACAACAGATGCTCGACCGCGATATCCTCGGCACCATCCTACTCGCAGATGAAGGCATCAACGGCACCATCTGCGGACTCCCAGAATCTATCGCCGAAATTAAAGAGATCATGCAAGCCCACGAGGGCCTCGAAGACCTCCCCTACAAATCCAGCTTCGCCCCCGCCCATGTCTTCAACCGCGCCAAGGTCAAGGTCAAACCCTCGCTCATCAGCATCGGTGTTGACGCCGATCCAAACAAGCATGTTGGCGAGTATGTCAAACCCACAGACTGGAACGCGCTGATCTCAGACCCAGAGGTCGTCCTGATCGACACCCGCAACGACTACGAGTTCTACGCCGGGACCTTCGAGGGCGCCGTTGATCCCGACATCAAACGCTTCCGCGATTTCCCAGAGTTCGTCATGAACAACTACGACCCAAAGGTCCACAAGAAGGTCGCCATGTTCTGCACCGGGGGCATCCGCTGCGAACGCTCCACCGCATGGGCGCTCGACCAGGGCTTCGAGAATGTCTACCACCTCCAAGGCGGCATCCTCAAGTACATCGAAGAAATCCCCGCAGAAGAATCCATGTGGAAGGGCGACTGCTATGTCTTCGACGAACGCGTCGGCGTCAACCACGACCTCGCACCATCCGAAGACGCCAAGTTCTGCCCCGGCTGTGGTCACGCTTTAACTACCAAACTCCGATGCGCACCAGAATACATCGCGGGCAAGCAATGCACCTTCTGCCCAAACGGGTAAGTATTTGTCTGTATCAGGTCGGTGTGATTACTTGCTCGGCTTCTGCCCGTACATCACCATGTTCCACGCCATCCGCCGAACCAGCGGGATGCGTCCCAGAACCGTGTCCATCTTCGCCAGCGGCTTCCACCACCACAGCTTCTTCGGGTCTTCCTTGAAGATCCGCTTCCAGTACCGGTCGTCGTTGGGCTGCACCGAATCAATCAGGTAGTACTTCAAAAAGATCGCAAGCGAAGCGATCCAGAACTCGCGGTGCTGAACATTGTCAAAGTACTCGCCCAGAATATCAACATCCTTGAATGTCAAAGGCTCCTCGTCCTCGGTTCGCACATCCATCGCCATCTTCCGGTACACATTGATCACCGGGTTGTACGCGATCGGGTCCCAAGTAAACACCCAGCCCCCAGGCTTGAGCGCCCGGAGAACCTGCTCGTACATCGCCCGCTTGTCGGTCACATGATGGATCGTGTTGGCGATATAGACAATATCGAAAGTCCCTTCTTCGACATCAATCGTTTCGCCAGCCGCGACGAGTCCTTCGAGTTCAACGCCATGATGCTTCCCGAGTTCGATCGCTTTGTTAACCATCCCTTGAGAAATATCGCTGGTCGTGACCTGTGCACCCTTGAGCGCAAAGTACACCGACGATTCTCCCAGCCCCGCGCCAATGTCCAGCAACTTCTTGCCCTTCAAGTCGCCCATTTTCTCGATCATGAACTTGTTCTCAGGAGCGGTGGGGGCCTCGAAGGCCTCGAACACATTGATCTCTTCAACCGGAGTAGATTCGGCCCACTCATCGTGGAACGCGGCTTCGCTCTGGTGGACCGATTCGGTGGTTTCGGTCTTGTCATTGGCCGGATTATCGAGTGTCTGCTGGTCAGTGCCCATCGTCCGTATCCTCTGTGTTGAGTAGCTCTAGATCGAAAGGATCATAGGTCAGGGCCGCTCACAAAGAGGCACGCTCAGGAATCGCTCGCAACCGAAGCCCAGCCATCGGCGGGCCGCTTGGCGACAAACACCTTGGGCTCGGCCATCGAGCTCGATGTGACCGTCTCCTGATCCTCGACCCGCGTCTTGCGTGCCAGCTTCACCTCAGGGATCGGCTGCTCAAAGTGTCCGGATTCGATATTGTGCGTCTTGGAGACCCAGTACAAAGGCCGGTCCTGACCCTGCTCAAAGATCCGCCCGATGTACTGCCCGACGACCGCGATCGACATCAGGATCACCCCCGTATACACCGTCAGCAAGAACACCGCCGAGGTCCAGCCAGGCTCATTGATCCCGACCGTAAAGTAAGTGATGACCGAATACATCAGGTAGAGCAGCCCAAAGCCCCAGGTAATCCCCGCCGCCCACAGGATCGACCGGATCGGCGCAGACGACATACTGAACACCGCATCGGCGGCCAGCTTGGCCATCTTGATAAACGGGTATTTGCTCTCCCCCGCATGCCGAATATCACGGTCGTACTGCAAAATGCACTGCTCGTACCCAAGGTGCGAGAACATCCCGCGTAAAAATCTATGCGGCTCACGGAATGCCCGCATTGTCTCAGCGACCGGCTTCGAAACACACCGGAAGTCCCCAGCGTTCTCAACAACCTTCACATCGCCGATCCTCCGGAGCATCGAATAAAACATCTTCGCGGTCCAGAGCTTAAAGATCGTCTCGCCCGGACGCTGCGTCCGCTGCGCATGGACAATATCAAAGCCTTCATCAATCAGCGACAGCATCCGCGCGATCACCTCGGGCGGATCCTGCAGATCCGCATCAATAATCACGACCGCATCGCCATGAGCGAAGTCGAGCCCCGCCGTCACCGCGATCTGGTGCCCGCGATTGCGAGCCAGGTTGATCACCTTGACCCGGTTATCGTTGACCGCCAAGGCCGCCAGCAGATTGCCTGTCCGGTCCGAGGAGCAGTCATTGACATAGATCCATTCGTGGTCCCACCCATGAATCTCGGCCGCCGCATCAACACTGCGCTTGTAGAACTCCGGGAGGACTTCCTCCTCGTTATAACACGGCACAATGATCGAGACAGTTTTCATAAAGAGCATTCCCCGGCTGAGTGTGCTCTAAGTATAGCCAATCACGGCCCCGCCACCCATAAAGAGACCCGCTCAGCACCAGCTATCATCCGGATTCAGGCCCGGTTTCAGGCAGTTCTCGGACGATCCCAAGCCCCGCCCACACCACCGACATGTACAACGCCACAAGCGCCCACATCGCCCCGCCAACCGCACGCCAGCCAGCAGTCGCCGTGACGAACTCATCACCCCCAGGCGGGAAAGTAATCGATACCCAGAATACAAACATAGCGATCGCCACACCCATCTTCCGCTTCCGAGAAATCTCCGCATGCAGGATCGCCGCCCCCAGCGCGACAACGATGATCGCAAGGAAGAAATGCCGGACCGTCGATTGAGGCGAGAAGATCAGCATCCCCACGATGAGCCCGGACCATTCGATCCCGATGAGCCCGCGGCCTCTTGCCGAACCGTCATCTTTCTTCCCATTCCGTCCTTTGAGCAGCCCAACACCCCGTTTGAGATACAACCCCCACCCCATCGCCACCATCACGCCGATCATCGCCAGTGTCCCGATCTTTACAAACGATTCACTCAAACCCCAGTGCAGCTGCGCCCGCGCCAGCACGCTGGGGATCGCCAAGCTCCGTTCCCACTCCAGCGGGTAGAGCTCAGACTTGGCAACCGTCGCCGTTGTTGATTCAAATCCGATGAGATCGCCCACCCAACCCAGCATTGTGCTCAGGTACTGCATGTTCTGTTCGACCCCCCAGATCAGCGACCCAACCATCGCAAAGAACACCGTCCCGATCACAAACCCGACCAAGTTCTTCACCCGCCCCCGAGCAATCAAGTACGGCAAAAACACAAGCCCCTGCAGTTTCACATTCACCGATCCCCCCAGCATGATCCCCCCCAAGATCGGCCGCTTCCCGATCCACATCAACCCCAGCATCATCCAGATCATCACAAACGCGTCCGACTGCCCAAGCCGAAGCTCGCCCCGGAGCTTGTCCATAAAGATCAGCACCACAAGAAACGACACGCCAACGAGCATATTGGGCGTCGCTTTCATTCCGAGCCTCGTGATGGATTCTCGCACCGCGATAAAGATACAGCTTGCGATCAACCCCGCATTGATCACCGTCCACGCAGCACCCGCCCCGCCAAGCCCCAGCCAAACCAGCGGCGAGAGCACAATCGCAAACAAAGGCATGTACGCGTACCAATGCTGCCCGGTGAATGGGTACCCAGAGGTGTAAATATTCTGGTCATGCACGATCCCGTAGGCCGCGTAATAAAAATGCTTGAAATCCCCGCTCATCGGGAACTCCAAAAACCGCCTCGCGCTCTCGAAGGTCACGACACAAAAGAACCCGATGATAATCGCAAGCAGGATTTTATACTTCCTGCTCAACTGCCGATCATCAATCTGCCCCGCCTTTGCATCACTCATACCGACCGCGCCGCCTCAATAATCCCCCGGCATTCCCCAAACCCAATCCTTCTAAACCCCTCGCGATCGCAATACGCCTTCATGATCACCTCGTCACCATCAGCAATGAACTTCCGCTCCTCGCCAGTAGGAAGCACAAGCGGCGTCCGCTGCGTTCCCGGTGCCGAGATCGGAGGATTGGCAAACGGGTCGCCGTCCCAGGTGAGTTCGAGCATCGACCCGCGTGCATCCCGCGTCGGCCCAGAGATCGTCCCCGACCCAAGCAAATCGCCCGGATTCAAATTGCACCCGTTGACCGTATGGTGCGTCACCATCTGCGCCAGCGTCCAGTACATGTCCTTGAAGTTGCCGGTGGACAGGTGAACCGGGTCCATGCCCTGCTCACGCATCTTGGCCGACGACAGATGCACCTCGACCTTGATGTCAATCCCGCCTGCCTTGCGGTTCCCGTCGCTATCCATATACGCCAACGGCTGCGGATCACTGGCATCCCGCTCCTGCGCTTCGCACCGGAACGGCGCGAGCGCCTCCATCGTCACAATGTAAGGCGAGATCGTGCTCGCAAAGTTCTTCGCCAAGAACGGCCCCAGCGGCACATACTCCCACTTCTGCAGATCCCGAGCCGACCAGTCATTCAAAATGCACATCCCGAGCATGTGATCCTCAGCATCCTCAATCGACACCGGCTCCCCAAGCTCGTTCCCCCGTCCCATGACGACCCCCATCTCCATCTCATAATCCAGCAGCTTGCAAGGCCCAAATCCAGGTGATCCGCCTTCTTCGGTCGGTGCTGTTTGCCCGACAGGTCGTTTGATAATCGTCCCAGATGGCACAATCGACGACGCCCGCCCGTGATACCCGATCGGGATGTGCTTGTAGTTCGGCAACAACGGATTGTCCGGGCGGAACATGCACCCGACATTGGTCGCGTGAAACAACGACGCGTAAAAATCGGTATAGTCCCCAATCGGATCAACAAACGGCATCGACAACATCGCATCATCCCGAGGGATCACAATGTCATTGACCTGCGGATGATCCCGCAACGCCGGGTTGTCCTTGAGAAGAAGTTTCTGCACCTTCTTCCGCAAGCTCGACCATTTGCCCTCCGCGACAATCTGGTCGACCGCAATAAAGTCCCAGTCCGAATCATCTTCCGGAGCAAGATCGGTCATCGAGAGCCGATTGAGATCCAGCAGCATATCGCCGATTGCGACGACCGCTGATAGCGTGTAGTCGTTCTCTTCGTCAGATTCATCCGTAGGCCGAACCATCGTCGCCAATGGCAGGTTCTGAATCGGAAAGTCTGTAGTTGGATCGTTCGCACTCTCCACCCAAGACTCTAGTTTCACATCATGGGTCTCATCAATCGCGTAGGCCATACTAAATAATCCTTTCTTCCTCCCTCTCCCTCGGGGAGAGGGCCGGGGTGAGGGCTCCCTGTCTTCCTACCTCTTCTCCATCTCTCGATCTTGAAGAAGATCCTGTGCTGTCAGAAGTATTTCCGACAACACACCATCCTTATTCTTCGCAAGCTGGGACGCAGTGACGCGTAATACAGCAATACTTTGCGAATTCATCCAATCGTCCCGCTCTGCATCTTGTTTTTGTCTGCCTGAGTGGTATGAGCTATCCAGTTCAACAACCAATTTTACCTCATCACAATAGAAATCTGCTACAAACGATCCAATCGGGTGTTGTCGGCGAAACTTGAAACTGCCTAGCCGCCGATTCTTTAGGTGTGCCCAAAGGACTTGTTCTGGGGGAGTTGTATCAGCGCGGAGCTTCGCAGAGTTATCCATCGCTCGCTGGGTCGGATAGGTTGGCTCGTTTGGATAGGGCATGAGTAATTGAGGATAGGAGAGTTGGAGGCCAAGAGCCCTCACCCCAGCCCTCTCCCCGAGGGAGAGGGGGCAAGATAAGACAAGAACCCTACAACTCAACCTCATGCATATCCACCGGATCAGGCTCAGGATTCAGGTCCCGATCCGCCGGCGGCGAAGGTTTCTTGAGCATAGCCGTCATCACAACCAACGGCACACACCACGCCACAAACGCAATCAACACCGGACCAAAGTCATCCCCCGCAAGCTCATACCAGCCCCCAGCAAGAAACGGCGCAAGCCCCGTCGCCGCGACCCCGAAGCTCGTCATAAACCCGCGGATCGCCCCGTGGTGCGTCCGCCCAAAGAACCGGGCAATCGCCGGCGATCCCACCGCCACCGACACCGCCATCCCAAGCCCATAGAGCAGCATCCCGATCTTCATGGTCATCACCACATCATCAGACCGCCCCGTCGCCCCATACCAGCACACCAAACTCCCCAGCATCATCATCACCGGCGCGATCGGCAGCAACACCCGAGGCCGGAACTTGTCGGCCATCCATCCGGTACACAGCATCCCGAGCCCAAAGCTGATCGCCCACATCTGATTCGCCCCCGCCGCCTCACTGGCCGTCCCCTCGCCCCCGCCAACCCGGATCATCTCCTGCATATGAAACAACAACGCCGTCCCGATACACCCAGAGGTACACGAGAGCGTCAGCAGAATCCAGAACGCCCCGGTCCGCCGTGTCTGAGCAAGACTAAACGCGGGATCACCAGCCGGAGCCGACCCGCCATGAGCGACATCATGAGTCGAGTGTTCCTTTGAATCTCCATCAAGATGCTGCCCGATCGCCTCAGGCGAGTTCCGAAACACAAACACAATCAAAGGCAACAACGCCACCGCAACCCCAACCCCCAAAAACATCATCGTCCGCGCCGGCCCATACTCCCCGATCATCCACGCGACAGGTTTGGGAAGAATCGCAGACCCCAATGCAAACCCGCCAACAGCAAGCACCGAATGCGCAAACCCGAGCTTCCGTTCAAACCACATCGCAATCGTGTGACCACTCAGCATCCCCAGCGACCCCTGCCCCAAGAACCGAATAAAGAAGAACCCAATCCCCAGCGTCACAATCCCGATAGCTTCATGCAGAACCATCAACGAAAGCGAATACGCAACCGTCACAAAAAGCGCAACAGCCCGGATCCCAAACCGGTCGGCCGCCTTCCCAATCCACGACAACGGAAACGCCGCGATAATCGTCCCAACCGTGTACGCCAAGCTCAACTGCGCCACACTCAGCCCAAGCTTCTCACGAAACGACACATTAAAAAGCGACACCAGCACCGTCTGCGATGGCATCGTCGCCATCGCCATCAGCACAGCAACCCCAAGCATCACCCAGCCATAAAAAAACCGGGATGCCCGAGATTTGGTATCGCTCAAAGCAGACCCATCGCAGTCAAATCCGCCACAGGCTCATCAACCGAGCAGCTCCCATACCCCATCGCAAACCCCTCACGCATCTGCCCAAGCTCGATCGTCGAGACCCGCGTCCGCTTGTGGATCACGCCGTCCTCGTTGAACTTAAACGCCTTGGGATCCATCTCCTCAAGAATCCCAACAGCCGTCCCGAAATCTGGTTTCTTGGCACAAAGCACATACGCCGCCGCGACATACACATTGATAAACCCATGCATCACACCCCGAGGCGGATTCTCGTCATAAGTCAACGCATGCTCCCCGCGGATCGGATGATGCAACCCCGCAGTACATTTGAACATCACCGAAGCATTCTTGCACGCCATCATGAAATCAGCAATATTCTCGCAGCTCGGGAACATGCTCGCCTCAACACCCCCGCACCGCATCTTGGCCAGGACTCCCGCCCCAGACATCGCCGCGATCAATCCCCGCGGATCACCATTCATAATCACATCCTGAGGGATCTCGAACGCCGCATCAATCATCTCCGGGATAATCTCAAGCGCCTCATCAATATCATCGCTGCTCGACACCCGCATCTCGATCGCATCAACCATCGCCAGCCCGTTGGCCTCGTCATCATGATGCTCGTTGAACCTATAAATCATCTCCAGATTCTCTTCCAGATCCCCCATAATGATCGCCGAGATCTGCCAAGGCTCGATGTCATCAAGATGCTCCGGATACCCGCTGGTCGCGTAGGTCCCAGGCATCACAATCGAAGCCGCCTTAGACATTTCTTCAAGCCTCGATGCCGGGCAGATAAACCGACCCACAAAGTCTGCATGCTGGGCGCGAAGGTACTTTGCGTAGTTCTCCGTCGCCTTGCCCATCTCAAGCTTGCTGGGCGGGAACAACCCCGCGTAATCAATCAGCCCGCCCATCAGCGTCCGCACGCTCGCCCGCAAGTTTGTTTCTGTATCACTCATCTGCAACAATAGGTTCCCGTTCGCCCGCCCGTATCAGGAGCCGTCCATCCGCATGCGAGGTTCCCAGTCAGACATCGAGTCCATCGGGCACCTAGACGGGTCAAAGAAATCCGCCAGCGATTGCTGGAAGAGCGCCACCCGCCGCGTGTTGTGTGTGTCGCCGTGCCGGTGCCCGTAGGGGATGCAGAACCGCCATTTCTGGCCCGGATCAGCATCAATCGCGTTGAAAACCGCGGCCGCTGACGGCGCCGGGGCCACCTCGTCGCGACCGGCAAGCATCGAGATCGTCGGGATCCGAACCTTCCGCCCGTGCACAACCGCGTCCATCAACCTGAGCCGATCAATCAACTCCTCGCGACGATCCGGCGTAGCCTCGATGATCGAAGCAAACTCCCCGCTCAGACCAATGCCAGAGTTTTTAAGCCGCCACCGCCACGCCCCCAGCGATGGCACTTCGATGGCCAGCCGATCCACAATCGTCCGCCCAAGCATCCGCCCCGACAACTGCGCCGCCGCGATCGTCGCAAGCCCGCCTCCCAGCGACCGCCCGTGCAAAAATACATCTGGCCGCCGTGCCTCGCCCGCCATCCAAGGATCCAGATCCTTGGCATCCCGCCCGAGCAGCGCGTTGCGCATCACCCGAACCGCGTTGCACACATCGCCCAGTGCATGGGTCAGCACCCAGTCTTTGTGCTCATATGAATCAAACCCCTGAGCAACCCAGGACCGGTCATTGGCGTCAAGATCGATCAAATTCCCATTGGTATCCCGCCGTGACCCCGGATACCCCCGAAGCCGTATCGAGAGCACCGCCACCCCGCGGGCGCAGATCTCATGCAGACTGCGTTCCTCGTGCTCCAGTGACTTAGGCACCGAGTATCCGTGCACCCGGACCAGCGATGCCCGCACCGCCGTCCCTTCCGGAGGCGTAACCAACCGGCACCCGATCCGTACCCCGTGCGTCGAGATAAACTCGTGCGTCGCAGATGGATCAGACTCATCAACCTCTGTGCGCTTTCTGAGCACCGGGGATTCATGCCTAAGCCGTTCAAACCACGCATTCCAGAACACGGAATGCTCAGGCCCGGGCGTTGGATCGCCCACATGCGAATAGGTCCGCACCGCGTCAAGCCCGAAATCAGTTGGAATCGAATCCATTACGAGTCGCGAGTCTCCAGGCAGCCCTCTTCATAAACTATACATCCGATCAAGGCGTGTAGTTATCAAAGGAATCCGCTTCCTTCTTCTCGATCATCGCCTCACGGAGTTTCTTGTACGCCTTATCAACCTTCTTGAGATCAATATCAGCAACCCACATCTGGGAGCTGGGCTTATCAGATCCATCAATAAACGCGCCCCGCTGGGCCGTCCACATCATCGATTTCCCATCCGGCGAAAACACAGGCAGCCCGTCAAACCCACGCGCATTGGTGATCCGCATCCGAGGCGTCTCGTCAATCGGGTAATCCCCCGTCGCGTCCACACAGAATACCTCGTAGTTCCCGTGCGAAACCTGGCTCGATGCATAGAACAAGTACTTCCCGTCAGGCGTGTAGAACGGGCACCAGTTCACATGCTCGTTGCTCGTGATCGGGATTTCCCGCTTGATCCCCGTTACCTTGCCGTCTGAATCAAACGCCAAGGTCGCCACAAACACCTGCAGCATTTTGTCGTCGTTGCGATCCGACCGGTAACAGATCGACTTCCCATCAGGCGAGAAGAAAGGCCCGCCGTCGTATCCCGGCTCGGCAACAAGCTCCGTGTGCGACTCGTCCGTAGAGTCATACATCCAAAGATCCCCATTGGTATCCCCCGGCTCAAGCCGTGTGTACAGAATAAACCGCCCATCAGGCGACCACGATCCTTCAGCGTCGTACCCATCCCGCTCCCAGATGAGCTCTGGCTCGCTCAGCCCCATCTCAGCGCAGCACATCCCTTCCGCCTCGGTGAGTGTCATCTCGACCATTTCCATCTCACGCGGGAACTGCCAAGAGTATTTCGAGGTGTCCCGCTGGAACCCAGCAACATCGTTCCCGCCGGGAACTGTTATAGTTGTACCGAACAGCACACGCGACGAATCCGACGGATGGAACCATCCACAAGTATTGGACGATCCGAAGTTTGATAGATTGGTGAAGTGTTCAACGCCGGTGATGTCGCCATCTTCATCGCGGACCACATCGCACACATACATCAGGTAGTGCTCGAGTGCCTCGTCCCCCTTGGCCGGCACCGGGATCCCCTGAAAGATAATCCGTTTCCCATCATGCGAGAAGTACGATTCCCCAGCTTTGACAAACCGGTCCGTATCGGTGATCTGCAGGTGGTTCGTCAGGAACACCGACTCATTCTCGGACCAATCCGAGTCCCACTCAGGATTCGGGTTCCCGGCCAGCGAAGCCGAGGACACACCAAGAACAGAAACAGCAACACCCAAACTTAGCAAGTTTTGGGCACGATCAGCGGAGACGGATACACTTGTGTTCATGGGTGATACTAGGTCTTCAAGACGAAAATATCGGAATCCGCCAACGATCGACGAGTCGATAATTCGCCGCGTCCAGACCGGACCCATACCAATGTTCGAGTACGCCCCGCCGCAAGGCCCAGTCCCGATTCTTTTCGAAGATCAATCTTTCGTCGTCGTCGATAAACCCGCCGGTCTCTTGTCGGTCCCGGGCATCGCACCCGAAAAACAAGACTGCACCCGCTCGCGAATCCAGGCCCAGTACCCAGACGCCACAGGCCCCCTCACCGTCCACCGCCTCGATCTCTCAACCTCAGGCATCATGATCCTCGCCCTGGACCCCAAGACCCACAAAAACCTCTCCAAGCAGTTCGAAGACCGCCAAACAGCCAAACGCTACCTCGCCCTCATCGAAGGCCATCTATCTGTACAAGCGGACTCAGACTCCGGCACCATCAACACCCCCATCCGCAAAGACATGGATGTCCGCCCCCTCATGTGCGTCGACCACCTCTACGGCAAACCCTCCGTCACCCACTACACCGTCCTCGCCCGTGAAACCTTAAACGGCAACCCCGTTACCAGAATCGAGCTCCAGCCCCACACCGGCCGGACCCACCAGCTCCGCGTCCACTGCGCCCACCCAGCGGTGACCACAGTGGGGGACCCAACCGACTCAGAAACCGCCGGACTCGATGCTCCCATTGTCGGAGACGAACTCTACGGCCACAACATCGACGCACCCACAGCCCCCCGACTCATGCTCCACGCCTCAATGCTCACCATCCACCACCCCATCACAGGCAAACAACTCACCTTCAAAGCCCCCGACCCGTTCTAATCTTCCTCCCTCTCCCATTCTGATGGGAGAGGGCCGGGGTGAGGGCTCTATGGCTTCTCCCAATTCTTCCTCCTCTTCCTTCTTCTTTATCTCTTTCTCCTCCCCCGTCCTGACGGGGGAGGTGGCCGCGTCTTCGCGGACGGAGGGGGTCTTTCTTATTCTTCAACCACCGACTCACTCACCGGCCCCGCAATCAACCCCCGCACCCACCGAAACAACAGCTCGAACGGCAACACCACCAGCCCGATCAACAAACAACTCGGGCACCCCGCCTTCATCAGCCCCGTCGAACACAATCCGGATTTGCACGCTTTCTGATTCGTCTCATTGGTACTCATACACAAGAGAGCCAATGCGGGCCGGTCTTTATTCCACCCAAATCAGTAGTGCAGCGGGTCCAGATGCGCCTTAGGCCATGAAAGCCCCGTTGATTCCAGAATCCTTCGCAGTTCAAACAGATCCATCTCGCTGAACGCATCGCGTTCCCGCGAGTCCACATCCAGCACCCCCCAGCACTTGCCCTTGTCGCAGAACATCGGGATCACAATCTCCGACTTGTCACGCGGATCACACGCGATGTACTCAGGCCCAAGATTCACCACATCCCCAATAATCATCGGCCGCCCCGTCCGCCACGATTTACCACAAGCCCCGTGCAACCCGATCGGCGAGCACGCCGGCGTATCGCGTGATGGTCCAAGTGTCATTCCTTCTTGATCATCATTAATCGTATAGAACCCAACCCAAGACACACCATCATGCCGAAAGAACCGCCACAGCGTATCGGCAACCTCACGCATCCGGCGGTCACGACTCCCCGCCACATGATTGAGCGCCATCGCCACCGGCTCATACTCTCGGTCATACACAGCCATGCCGTATTCTATACGGATTACGAACCCGTTCAATAAAAAAACCGACCGGAAGATCCGATCGGTTCAGTATTCAGTGCTATCTAACTTTAAGCGGTGTTAGAGGGTCGCGTTGGTGAATGGGAGCATACCCATAAAGCGTGCACGCTTAACCGCCTGTGCAACCATCCGCTGCTGGCGAGCATTGGTGCCGAGCCGCTTGCGGCCATAAATCTTGCCGTTGGGGGTCATCATGCGACGAAGGCTCTCGATGTCCTTGTAGTCACAGTATTCGATCCCTTTGCCAGAAGTCTTCGTAGCTTTGGTCGGGGTCGTTGGGAATCGGTCAAATCGGCTCATTGTTCTCACTCCGTCTTGGTCGTTGAGGCCCAGATTTTTGGCAAACGCTGCCAGCCATCCGAGCGACGGATTTACTTAGCGGAGAGGAGTTTAGGCCTCTAAAGCTCGCTTGTCGAGCCAACTTACGCCCGGAGGGGCGTAACTCAATCATTCCCGGTCGACCGTCCACCGGGGGTCATTGTCCCCGGATTTATCCCGGAACACCCGATCCAACGCCAAAAGCCCACCCTGATGCCATACCAGATACGAACATGGCACCAGCAATATCGAGTTCCGAATCACCTGGCACCACCCCACGCTGGATTCACACACCAGATTCATGTCCCCAAAGCACGAGCAATCCGCGCTGATCGACTCATCAAGAATCACATGGATCAACGCCACGATGAACGCGACCAGCATAATCTGGATCGCCACCGCACTCGCCCGAGACCACAGCCCGAGCACCAGGAGCACCCCAGCGATCATCTCGATCCAAGGCATCGTGTACGCCGCCGTCACAATCAGATGACCGTATTTGTCAGCATCGACAATCCGGAACCCCTTGATCGCGTTGGCAAACGATTGCGTGCTCCCGATTTTGTTGTACGCCGCAAAGGCAAACACCCCGCCAAGCCCAACCCGCAAAGGGAGTTGAAGCAAAATCGATTCGGCCCAGAGTTTGGCGCCAGGTTTCGTGCCACTCATGGCGTCCCCCCATCTGAACCCGTCGCGGTTTCAAACCCAGCCGCGACCCAATGCTCGTACCCCGCGCCCATAATCCGCAGATCCGTATACCCATACTGCTCAAGCAACGCCGCCGTGTTTTTGGAAGCATCGCACTCGCCGCCGACACAGTACAGCACGATGGTCCCGTCCAGTGGGATCGAATCCATCACCGCGTTGGCCCGAGCAATGTCGGTATCAAATAGCTTTGATTCAAGGAATGCCGCGTACTGAATATGCCCCGCCTCAAACTCATGCTCATGCCGGGCGTCAATAAAGTACGCCGCTGCATCCCAGAGTTCCTTTGCTTCCCGGAGTGTTAACGATCCTTCAGGAACCGGTGCATCAAGCAGCGGATCAGCCTTGCCCGTGTAGGTCGCAACAGGACGGTCAATCGGCGGATCAGGGTTCTCTGGGATCGGATCGGCAGATGGCCGGTCGGGATTTCCTTTGGGTTTATCTGTTCCCGCAGTGAGATTGGCAGGCCCAAGCGTCACCGGCCCGAAGACCACCGCCTGAACCGTACCGATCAGGAACGCACCACCAACAATCGCAAGCACCCGTTGCAGAGTCTTCATACGCAATACACCTCAAGCCGGGGAACTAGGCCGAATCAAATATCAGGGAGTGCTCTTAGGCTGCAACTGACCGTACATCTGTACCGTCATCATCTCTTCATCAGCCACATCGGTCACCACATTCATCTGAGCATTGAACCGCTGGGCAGGATGCGCAACAGTCCCCTTGACCGTGATGACCCACTCGTCACGCTTCTTAGCATCCACTGGCTCAGCCGTGTAGGTTGCGTCAAGGACGACATTGATCGAGTTGACCGACTTGATCTCAAAGGCATTTCCAGCCTTGGATCGCATCGTTACCTGGCGTTCAAACTCATCACCAACCACAAGCCGTCCCATGGTCATCCGCACAGGGGTGAGCTCAAGATCCCCGATCACCCGGCCGACAACCGCCAGCGAGAAGATCTTCTTGTGCTCTTCGTTTGTTCGGACTGTAATCTCAGTACGATGACTGTCAGGCTTGGCACTCTCAAGAATCGAAACGCGGATGATCTGAAGCCACAGTTCCTCGCCATCTTTTTCAACCTTGCCACCATCAATGATTTCGACACCAAAGGTATCAGAATCCTGTGTCGTCGCTCGGCTGACCTTGAACCCATCGAAACGGCCGTAAATCTTGAACTCTTTGGTGGCACTGTGCCCCTTCTGGGTCAGATCAAACGCCAGAATCCGAGGCTCAGTAATAACCACAGGCTTCACAAACGATGTCAGGTTGATCGTGTGAACCGGCTTCGTTGTCGAGTTGGTGTAGATCGTAATCTGACGCGAAATAGGACCCTTTTTGCCCGAAGGATCGAAGGTGACTTTCATGACACCCGACTCGCCAGCCTTGTAAGATTTCTGAGCCATATCAGGAACGGTGCAGCCACAAGCAGGCTTGATCAACTGGATCTCAAGATCTTCAGAGCCCGTGTTCTTAAACTTAAACTCCACAACCGCGGGCTCGTTGTCCAAGATCTGACCAGTGCTCACGGTCGTTTCCTTGAACAACAATATCGATCTGGCCGACGGACCAGCGACCGGTTGAGCAGCCCCGTGCCCCGCCTGGGTCTGAATCGGGCGGACAGTCGTGGGTGCGACACCATTACTGTGGTTGTGTCCCTCATGACCAGGTTCAACCGCTGGCTGAGTGGATTTGGTTTGTTCCTTGGCAGCACCGGCAGTTTGAGCGATGGATGCACCGGAAATCAGTCCAAGCATCGAAATCGATAGGGCGCATAGGTGTCGTGTAGTCAGTTTCATGGTCATCTGTCCTTATTGTCTGGGTTGCATTTACTCAGGCGGCTCAACACTAGGTCTACTGCCCACAAATATTGGCCGTATTCATACATCATAAAGCGGGCTCACAATACTCAAAAGCCCGCTATCCAGAAATACTCATATCGGTTGGGCCGCCAATACAAACCAACCGTCTCCTTGAATCCGTCCGCCAAACGCACCTGAATGAACCATATTGCAGGCGGTGAGTCCGAAAACAATTATTCCAGGCCCAATTGTTGAGAATCACGGGATCACAGCCCCTCCGTGAACCTGAAAACCCGCAATTATGGGCATCCCGAACTGAACATCGACAGGAATATCGCGACATCAAAGAAGTCCAGCGATCCATCCCCACTGAAATCAGCCGCCAGGTCTCCTGAACTGAACAGCGTGAGGAAGCCGGCGATGTCGAAGAAATCAAGGGCGCCATCCCCACTGATATCCGCATGGCACACGATCGAAGGGATCGAATAAATCCGCTCGCCGGTCATGAACTGATCCCGCATAGCGGCATCGCGGACCCAGTTGATCCCATCAACAACAACCACCCGCAGCTCGTGCTCATTGTCATCGAGTCCCAGCGATGCAATATCAACAGTCTCAGCACCGATCAGATCGGGCCGAAAAACATCATCAAGATACCACAGCACCGTCAGGTCATGATTCAACGGACGCATCGGAATAATCCAAGCCGAATCGTCGCGGCCCAGCGCGGCCCCATTGGCTGTGCCGTCATCAATCGGATTCACCTCGCGGTAAATCTCCTTGAGCAACTGCTCGGCGCTCACCAAGTTAAACGGACGCCCCAGCGACCGCATCATCGAGTTGGTTGATGGCCGGTATACGCCGAACTGTGAATAGTTCCCGCCCTCGTATGCATTGATCGGGTTGTCAAAACCTGTAAGCGAAGCCCCCATCCAGTTGTGCCACTTCCGGCTCTGAGCAATCTGCTCGCTCTGGTTATAAATAGACACATCCACCGGGAACAACTCGCCCCCGGTATAAGTCGTCGGCCCACCATAAGTGTACTCATCAGCCAGATCCCCGAGCGAATGCCCCAGTTCATGGATCGCGACATCCGCCGCCGCAGAGTTCTGTCCCGCCGCGGTCCCCAGGTTGTTGCTCGAATACCCCGCCCCTCCATACTTGCTCGAGTTTGAGATCGCGATCACCTGATCAATATCCGGTGCCGCAGACGCCGCGTTGTACGCCTTACCAACATTGACACACAACAGCCGCTCGATGTTCGAACACCAGTAGGTCATGTCAAGCGCCGTATCCCTGCTCACACCCGGATTCGGATCGTTATCAACACCCGATTCATTTGAAATCACTTCAATTTTGATCACCCGAAAGTACGACTGGTAGCTCGTGAACGGCTCATACTGATACAACGAGGCCACGATCCCATCAGCATCGATATGAAACTGACCCATCTCCCCGGCCGTGTACCCATCGCCCACAATCACAAGGTCAAGCCGATTGTCCAAAGCCCCCGCATTGGCCGTGTTCATCGCATCAAGAAACTCACGCACTTCATCATCCAAAGGAACCTGGTGAATCCCCCCAGACAATTTCCCCGCCGCATCCCCGAAGCACCCGTGCACAGAGACCATGTCCCCATCATGCCCATGCCCGGCATGGTCAACAGACACAGGTTCAGCCATCGCCGAGCCAGCAGAAAGGGCGAGGAGTACAGAAAACGAGAGTGCAATACGCATAACAACGCTCCAGAGACGGTTGTGGGGATGTGTGCAGTCAGGATAACCAAGACAACGAATGTGCCCTCTGCAAGAGTATTCGCACCAGAGCCCGCGGGGTTCCCTGGGTGCCCATTCGTAATCGGTCAAAAACCCACAAACTAAGCGGGTATCTCAACAAAAACCGGATCAGCTTTGTATCTTTCGTCTGGCACCCGCTTCCGAGAATGGTGCCCCCGCCGTTTCGTCGCCGGATCCCACGCCAATCCGCACCCCTCGCACACCAACGCCCCATCCACAGGATGCGGCTCATCCCCAAGCGATTCTTCGCACGAAGGGCACACACGGTCATCAATCTGATCCCGAATAAACTGCTTGACACGACGAACCCATACACCATGATTCAATGCCATGACCGCCACGATAGTGACGATCAGCAACAGCCCCGCCGCGATACTGGCTGCAATCAGACCACCAATATCTGCAACAGTGAACAAGGCAAAGTACACCACACCTACGCAAGCTCCACCAAGAAACAAGAGAATGATCATAAACAAGAACACATCCCAGATCGCCATCCGAGCTCGGCACGACTTGATCTGCTCGTCACGGCCATCCCCATCCCGGCTTGCCATCACCCGCATCATTTGCCCCCTCCCATCATACTGACAACTCCGTCTCCGCTGTTTCATCCTCAGGTTCATTAAAACACCAACCCGATCGGTTTTTAGAAACCCAACCCACAACACCCGATCCCAGACGGCTCCGCATTCAGGACACTGCACATATCCGTCGTCCTCGTTGGGAGCCAAGTCTCGGATTAAAAAAGCACATGCCCCGCACCGATCTGAGAGATCAACTAGATCAAAGATGTCGATGCAATCATTTAGATTTCGCTGTCCACACCCAGCCCGCACTGCTCGTCTCGCATCCTGCAAGCGTGATGACAGAAATATGCACCCAAGAAATACAATCACCCCCGCAACCAACCCGACGATGTTGCCCAAGGCGCCAGACACCCCGAACAACGAATGTCCAAGCCATCCTGAGATTCTCCATACGAAATAAATCCCCACCAGTACTGACAATAGACTGATCGATACAGACCCAATCCCCCAGCACGCAGTAAAAAGTCTGCGCAATCGGCTCTCTGTCACGATGGTGTCCGCAACATTGGCAGGGTCTTCGTCATAGTCGTACGGATTCTGAGCATCCGGGTCCCACTCTCCGTGCATCTCCGAATCAATCACAACCCCCCGGTCATCCAAGACCCCGCCCCGCCCCTGCACATACGCCACCAACAACGCAAACATCACGCCATTCCCTCAGCCGAAGCCTGACTCAACGCTCTCCACGCCTCAATCGCCCCCAGCACTTCTTCCGGATTCTCCGCAACCCGCACCGCCTCCTTCAGATCTCGGCAATGCCCCCCATTGATCGTCTTGCCAATCCAACGGATCTTCATGCTGATCACATGCATCGCGTGCTTCACATCGCGATACTCGATCATCCGTAAAAAATAATCACGCACAAAGTCCAGCCGCTCATCATCGCTCGGCTCCAAATCACTCACATCAATCGCATTGATCGCCTCGTCATCAAACCAATCAATCCCCAGCGCATCGATCCGCTGCTGCAATCCCCACGCCTGCCCAAAGATCCAAGGATTCCCAAACGCCCCCCGCCCGATCATCACCCCGCTGCATCCCGTATTGCGACGCATCACAATCACATCCATCGCCGATTTAATATCACCATTCCCAAGCACAGGCACGCCCCCATCAGCCGTCCCGTCATACACGCCCGTCGATTCGCGCACCGCATCAACCACCCGCTTGATCCCATCATGATCGCACGACCCTTTGAACTTCTGCGCCGTCGTCCGTCCATGCACCGTGATGCACGCCGCGCCTCGTTCGCATAATCCGACTGCAAGTTCGCACGCGACACCTTCTGATTGCGCCTCGTCGTCCCAACCCAACCGCATCTTGGCCGTCAGCGGGATTGAGCCAGGCAGCGCATCCCGCACCGCCTCAAAGATCTCAAAGGTCCGAGGCAAGTCACACATCAGCTTCGATCCCCCCATCCGCTTACAAACCTTATCAACCGGGCACCCCATATTGATGTCCACCACACTCGCCCCGTGTTCAGCACACCACCGCGCACCCTCAGCCAAAACCCCGGGCTCAGCACCATACAACTGCATCCCGATCGGCTGATCTAAATCATTTGTGCGAGCCAAATCCCTCGCGGCATCCCGTCCGCCAACAAGCCCCTGCGGGTTGAGCAGATCGGTGCACGCGAGCCCCAGCCCGCCGTTGGTCCCGTTGAGCCCACGCACGGAAACCCGCCACGCAAGCTCGCACCACCCGGCAATCGGGGCCAACATCAGGTTGCTCTCAAGACTTACCAGCCCACCCGGCGTCGTCAAGTTCAAAGGCAATGCGCACATAAGTGTATTCTAGATCCACCATTAAGGCGATTGATTTTCAGCATTCATCAATTAAATTGATATGATTCTACAACGCGATATGAATAATCCAGATCACAGCACCCGCCATAAACCCAGCAACCCAGTCATCAAGCAGGATCCCCCATCCCCCACGAATATTCTGCATCGCCCCAGCAGGCCAAGGCTTCAGAATATCAAACGCCCGGAACAACAAAAAAGCCCCCACAAGCGTCATAAACGCCGACATCGGGCTCGTAAGCATCACCGAGGGGATCATGATGAGTGTCACACACTGCCCCGCAGTCTCATCAGCCACCACCTGACCCGGATCCTTCTTCCATCGCGCCTCAGCATCCGTCCCCCAAAAGACACACGCCGCGCTGAAAATCACGAAAATCAGAACCATCAGTACATCATAAATCCCGCGAACAGCAGGATTTGAGATCCCGATCGCAGCAATCGCTCCCGCCACAAATACCGGAGGCATCGACCCCCAGGTCCCCGATGCAGGTTTCCAATGCCCAAGCCCGAATGTGGTCAGTAGTCCCTCAGCAGTCGGTGAAATAGTGTTCATGAACAGATCTCCTATCCCACTTTATCGACGCTTCTTGCCCTGCCCGCCACCGGATCCCTTGGGGCGAGATTTCGCACCAGGCACACCAGCCGTTTTCGTAGACTTCCCGGCCTTTTTCCCACGCATGATCTCAAGCATCTTCGCGTTCTCATCAATCGTAAACTGCAGTGCCTTGCCAATATAAGGCAACCCCGAAAGCAGCGTCACCACAACCGTCGCCCATACAAGAAGCACAATGATCGTCCGCTCTCCAGACTCGGGCCCAGGCGATGCAAACGCGATCATCAACAGAATGATGGGGATCGTGACCGACTGCAAGATCATCTTCGCCTTGCCCATCGACCCAGCAGAGAAATCAACCCCGTCGCCCTCGAACACCCCCCTGATCGAGGTGACCAAAAGCTCACGCCCGATCATCGCCACAACCATCCACCCCGCGACTCCAGAGAGCTGCATCGAACCGCCTGAAATCAAAGGGCTTACAAAATTTGGCCCCGCAAGCATCACAAACCCACCCAAGATCAGAAGCTTGTCGGCAAACGGATCCATGATCCGTCCGAACTTCGTTTCAGCCTTCCATTTACGGGCCAAATGCCCATCAAGAGCATCGGTGAGAGCCGCGATGATGAAGATCGCCGTCGCGATAATCAGGATCGTCGTCGATCCCGACGACAACTGCCCGATCCGATCGCCAAGCGCGGTTTCCGCGTTCATCACGGGCGCCGAGACGCTCGAAAGCAGCGCGACAAACACAATCGCCAGTCCCACCCTCCCCATCGTCAGTATGTTGGGGATGTGAACCTTGCGATCTTGCTTCGTCGCCTGCATCATTGTTTGCATCTGTGTCATAACCCGATCCTATCGACACCACCCTCCAAAGTCCCACCCTCCATCCCTCAAAGTAAACCCCCAAAGTAAGACCATCAAACAAACCGACCAAAGACACCCACAACACCCCCTCGGAGTTGAAGAAAGCCGCCTATTGAACTATCCTGAGGGTCACAGCGCGGGTGCCTTGATTGGTATCCGTCTGTGAATGATTGAGTGATGGTTCGCCCCGGCCGGGGGTTGCTCCATCCGCCTCGTGGCAAGAGTCCCAAACCGGCCCCAACGATCCGAGGAACAACGCGGTGGACACCATCATCAGCCCGATCGCCCTCTACCTCATCTGCGTCCTCGGAGCCCTCGGCATCGCCGCGGCCCTCCCGCGCCGCAATAAAGCACTCGAGATCACTGGCGGGCTCGTCTTCGCCGCCGCCATCGGTCTCGCGGTTCTTGTCCTCGGGCTCAACGCCACCGAATCAGGACAACCCCTCCCCAACTACTTCTTCTATCCATTCGCAATCCTCGCGCTCGGTGCATCAGCACGCATGATCACCCACCCGCGTCCCGTCTACTCCGCCCTCTACTTCATCCTCACCATCATCGCCTCCTGCGGCATGTACCTCCTCTTGTCGGCCGAGTTCATGGCCTTCGCCCTTGTCATCATCTACGCAGGCGCCATCCTTATTACCTACCTCTTCGTCATCATGCTCGCCACCCAGGCACCCTCCTCAGCATCCGAACAGTTCATCGACGAAACCGACTCTGTCGCACGCGAGCCCGTCATCTCCTGCGTCATCGGATTCGTACTCCTGGCAATCCTCACCACCGCCATGTTCCGAGGCGTGAGCGATCTCCCAACCCCTTCAGATCCAGAAACCCAAATGGCCCTCGCCCAAGACTCCGTCCTCCTGAACCTCCCACGCAAGGTTGACCGCATCCTCGATCGCGCCGGCGTCCTCCAAGATCACGAACGCGTAGCCCGCAACGAAGACGGCACAGCCGCCATCGACATCGTCAACCGCACCATCACCATCGAGAACACCGATCTCCACACGGTCCGCCTCCTCGACTCTGATCAATGGCCCGACAAACTCGCCGCGGGCAACCTCGATCGCTTGGGCTACAACCTCATGCACGATCACCCCATGACCATCGAGATCGCAGGCATCATCCTCCTCATGGCCATGCTCGGAGCAGTGGTTCTTGCCCGCAAGCACATCGAACTCGAAGAAGACCTCAAAGCCGCCCAAGCCCGCAAGCTAGGCGACTCGATGAGCCCAACAGCCGGAACGGGGAACGCCTAATGGATCATCTACTTCATTCAACCCAGCTCGCACAGCTCGCCTTCCCAGAAGCCGTGCCCGCCGTCACCATGGCCCATTACCTCTTCGTCTCCGCCGCCATGTTCGTCATGGGGCTCGTCGGGTTCCTGACCCGCAAAAACATGATCGTCATGTTCCTCTGCACCGAACTCATGTTCCAAGGCGCGGGTCTCGCACTCATCGCCTTCGGCCGTCACCACCTCGGTGCCGACGGCCAAACCTTCGTCATCTTTGTCCTCTGCGTCGCCGCCGCCGAAGCCGCGATGGCACTCGCACTCGTCGTCCTCCTCTTCCGGCATAAAGAAACCCTCTCGGCACAAGCCTGGAAGGAACTCAACGGGTGATCAACACAACCTTCCTTACAAGTACGCTTGCCATGCTCCAAGACGGTCACGCTGTCGATACGCATGCGCCCGCAGTGACCCATGCCGCAACGCAAATCGCCGAAGTCGGCACAGGCCCCAAGTGGATCCTGCTCATCATCGGCCTTCCCTTCCTGACATCGATCTTGTGCGGCATCTACGCCATGATCGGCAACAAAACCAAACTACCCGCATGGACCGTCGTCGCAGGATCAGGAATCGCATTCCTGACAACACTCGCGATGTACATGTCCTTCGACGGCACCCCCTACACCGTCCACGCATTCGACTGGATACAAGTCCACTTTTCTTCAGAGGGGGGCGACAAATCAATGATCGCCAACTTCTCCTTCTACATCGACACCCTCACCATCTACTGGATGCTCTTCGTCACAGGCCTCGCGACTCTCATCGCGTTGTACGCCTCTGAATACATGTCCCACGATCTGGGCACCAGCTACTGCCGTTTCTTCGGCGCGTTTGGTTTGTTCGTCTTCTCCATGGCCTGCCTCGTCATGGGCGACAACCTCCTCATGCTCTACCTCGGTTGGGAAGGCGTGGGCCTCTGCTCGTACCTCCTGATTGGTTACTTCTACAAGAAACCAGAAGCCGTCGCCGCCGCCAAGAAAGCATTCATCGTCAACCGCATCGGCGACCTTGGTCTTGCCCTTGGCGTGTACCTGACCTTTGTGCACTTTGGATCGCTCGAATACGCCGTCCTCTTCAACGACCCAACACTCCTGGGCTACATCGAATCCGCCAAGACCGGCGACTTCTCCGCAATCCCAAGAATGGCCCAGTGGATCCCGCTGCTGTTCATGGTCGGTGCCTTCGGTAAATCCGCACAGTTCCCCCTCTATGTCTGGCTCCCCGACGCAATGGAAGGCCCAACCCCAGTGTCGGCTTTGATCCACGCCGCCACCATGGTCACCGCAGGCGTCTACCTCATCGCACGCACCTACCCGATGTTCCTGACCAGCGAGTACGCCCTCCCCATCGTCGCATGGGTCGGCACCATTACTGCTTTGTTGTCAGCCACGATTGCGATGGCCCAGTTCGACATCAAACGAATCATGGCCTACTCAACCGTCTCCCAGCTCGGATACATGTTCGCCGGCCTCGGCGTCCTCACCCCAACCGGCGGCGTGTACCATGTGCTGACCCACGCATTCTTCAAAGCGTTGCTCTTCCTCTGCTGCGGTGCCGTCATGCACGGCTTCGCCGGACAGCTCGACCTCCGCAAACTCTCAGGCCTCCGCAGTGTCAAAGGCTGGGGCATCGTCACCCTCGGCATGTTCATCGGCTGCATCAACCTCGCCGGCGTCCCCTTCACCGCCGGGTTCTTCTCCAAAGACACCATCATCGCCGAAGCATTCGTCACCCCCGGCGCATCAATGATCGGCTGGATACTCCTCTTTACCGCCGGACTCACCGCCTACTACACCTTCCGCGTCTTCTTCCGCGTCTTCACAGGCCCGGTCGAATACCACGCCGGTGAAGAACACCACGGCGACGATGGTCACGACTTCCACCCACACGCACCGGGCTGGGCCGTCAACTCGGTCTTGCTGACACTCACCGTCTGCTCCATCGCCGCCTCAGGCCTCTACTTCGTCGGCGGCAACAAAGACACCCACACCAAGCACTACGCCCAAACAATGGTCATGGCCTCAACCGCAAACTACGAGTCCCCATACTCCAAGCACGCCATCCACGCCGCGCATGATTCTCACGATCCAAACGCCGGCGCAGGACCAAGAGGCACCATCGACCATGAACTCTCCATGCCAATCATCGGCGGCGACCCACACAAAGTCATGTACTATGTCTCCGCCGTCTTCGGCGTCGTCGGCATCCTCCTAGCAGCACTCCTCCAGGGCCCCAAGGGCTGGCAAGGTCTCTTCATCGGCGGACGCACCAACGCTGCAGAATGCAGAATGGATCCAATCGCCCGCATGTGCGGCCCAATCCCCAAGATGGCAGAGAACAAGTGGTATGTCGATGAGATCTATCACATGATCCTCGTAACCCCCCTCCGAATCATCTCCCACATCTTCCACTGGATCGACAAACTCCTCGTCGACGGCCTCGTCAACATCTTCGGATTCCTCCCAAGACTCCTCGCCTGGATACTCAAACCAAGCCAGTCAGGCGTCCTCCAGGGCTACGCCGTATCAATGGCCGGCGGGGTCACCATCCTGCTCCTTGTCGTCTTTGTCATAATCTTGCAGGGAGGTGTCGCATGAACCCCATCTGGACACTCCTCCTCATCGCCCTCCCCCTCATCGGTGCACTCATGGTCGCCTTTGGTCGCGAAGACCGCGCCTATGGCGCAGCTATGCGCACCATGCTCGTCACCCTGATCCCCGCGGCAGTCATGCTCTGGTACTTTGACTTCACCCTCGGTGCTGTCCATCAGGGAGCCGCAAGCGTCAAATGGATCCCGGACCTAGGCATCAAACTCTCCATAGGCACCGACGCCATCTCCCTCCTGCTCATCGTGCTGACGGTCCTCCTCGGACCGATCGTCATCGCCGCGTCCAAGACAGCAATCAAAGAAGACCGCCGCAAGTACTACGCGTGGCTCCTCGTGCTCCAAGCCGCCATGGTCGGTGTCTTCGCCGCCCGCGACCTCATGCTCTTCTACATCTGCTTCGAGTTCACGCTCCTGCCGATGTTCATCCTCATCCGCTGCTATGGATCAACAAACAGAGTCGCCGCCTCCACCAAGTTCTTCCTCTACACCTTCACCGGCTCCATGATGACCCTCGCCGGTCTCATCTATGTCGTCTACTTCGTCGCTCAGCAAACCGGCACCTGGACCCTCGACATCGCAACGCTCACCGCCATCGCACCGCGCATGCCAGTCGAGCACCAAGCATGGGTCTTGCTGGCCATGCTCGCAGGGTTCGCCGTCAAGGTGCCGCTCTTCCCGTTCCATACCTGGCTCCCCCTCGCCCACACCGAAGCCCCGACCGCAGGATCAGTCATCCTCGCAGGTGTCCTCCTCAAACTCGGTACCTACGGCATCCTCCGCTTCGCAATCCCCATCACCCCAGACGCCTTCATCCAGTACGCACCCGCACTCGGCGTGCTCTCAGTCATCGGCATCATCTACGCCGGCCTCATCTGCTGGGTCCAAGAAGACATCAAAAAGCTCGTCGCCTACTCATCCGTCTCTCACTTAGGGTTCTGTGTCCTCGGACTCGCCGCCCTCAATGTGTCAGGCTTGTCAGGCTCCGTCCTCTACATGCTCTCCCACGGCCTCTCCACCGGCGGACTCTTCCTCATGATCGGATTCATGTATGAACGCTACCACACCAGAGACATGAGAGCAGTAGGGGGCCTCGCATCCAAGATGCCCGTCTGGACATTCTTCATGATCTTCTTCACCATGGCCTCCGTCGGTCTCCCAGGCCTCAACGGCTTCCCATCAGAAGTCCTCTGCCTCATCTCCGCATTCCAGTCCGACGCATCATGGTCCGCCGCGCACGAAGCCGGCGCCTGGGGCACAACCCTCGGCCCATGGTTCGCAGTCTTCGCAGGAACAGGCATGGTCATCGCCGCGATGTACCTCCTCATCATGGTCGGCAAAATCTGTTTCGGTCCGCTCCGCGAGCCAGATGATCACCACGCCCATGAAGAACTCCCAACCGATCTCAGCCGCCGCGAAATCTGGACCCTGATCCCGCTCGCAGTCGCCTGCCTCGTCTTCGGACTCAAGCCCAATCTCCTGCTCGACGCGATCTCCGATCCAATCAACCAGACCGTCGCCGCCGCAACCACGAGCCAGCAACCCCCGCAGCCAGAGCACCACATAGATCAAGCCGAAGACCATGCCATGATCGAACCTACTGACACGATCAGCAATCCAATGACGGAGGCCACCCCGTGACCGAAAAGCTCGCCTTCATTATCCCAGAACTCATCCTCTTCATCGCCACCTGCCTGGTCATGGTCACCGGCCAATGGCCCGTCCGCGCCATCCGTAACTTCACCCCCTGGATCTGTGGCATCGCCCTCGTCCTCGCCGGCATGGTCGCCGCGATGACCCCCGGCGATCCCGCCGCCCTCTTCCCCAATATCATGCCCTACGCCAAGTTCATCATCGCCGCCGTCGCGATCCTCTTGGTCATCAACCTCACCGGCACCGTAGACCGCGAGCTCGAAGACGATGTCGACAACGGCAAACCCTTCCTCCCCATCCGCTCAACCGGTGCCGAGTTCTACGCCTTCTTCATGTTCTCCATCACCGGCCTCATGCTCACCGCATCGGCCGACGATCTCATCTGGCTCTTCCTCGCCTTAGAGCTCACCTCCCTCCCGACCTACATCATGGTCGCCATTTCAACTCATAAGAACCAATCCCGCGAAGCCGCCGTCAAGTACTTCTTCCTCGGCGCTCTCGGCGCCGCCATCTTCCTCTACGGATTCGCCCTCATCTACGGCGCCGCAGGCTCAACAAACCTCAGTGAAATCGCAGTCCACTTCTCAGACAACGGCCTAGGAACCATCGGCCTCGCCGGTGTCCTCATCGCCCTCCTCGGCATGAGCTTCAAAATCGCCGCCATCCCAATGCACTTCTACACCCCCGATGTCTACCAAGGAGCCGCTTCACCAGTCTCCGCCATGCTCGCCTTCGTCCCCAAAACCGCGGGCTTCCTCGCGATCATCGCGATCACCGCAACCGTCGGCTGGAACGAGTTCGGCCGCCTCCCCGCAACAGTCGAATCCATGCTCTGGATCATGGCCGCCCTGACCATGTTCGTCGGAAACACCCTCGCACTCCTCCAAACCTCCGTCAAGCGCATGCTCGCCTACTCCTCCATCGCCCACTCCGGATACATGCTCGTCGGCATCCTCGCCGGACCAGGCCCAGACGGCGCACCCTTCTACCGCAACGGCATCGCCGCCATCCTCTTCTACCTCCTCTGCTACGGCGTCATGACCATCGGTGTCTTCGCCGTGTTGGGCGCAATCGAAAAACGAAACGCCGACGGCACAACATCAGAAGCCGACGACATCGAAGACCTCCGAGGCCTCTGCAAGACCCACCCGGTCCTCGGATGGACCGTCGTCGTCTGCGCCCTCTCCATGCTCGGGTTCCCACCCCTCCTCGGATTCATCGGTAAGCTCGGCCTCTTCTCTGCAGGCATCAGCGCCGGGCAAATCCCCATCGTCATCATCCTCGGACTCAACTCCGCCATCGCCGCAGTCTACTACCTGCGTCTCGTCGCCGTCGCCTACCTAGATAAAGGCGATAAGCCCGCGACCGTCGCCACCCTCTCCCCATACGCCTCCCGCCGCCTTGCCGGCGTCTGCTCGGCGGCCGGTGTCGTCCTGCTGCTCGTCGTTGCCCAGCCTCTCATCGAAGGCGCCCACAAAGCCGCCGACTTCAACGCACCCGTCCCACACCAGACCGACACCCAGCAAGATCAACCGGCTGAGCACGCCCTCGCCGATCACGAAGAATGATCAATCAACTCCTCCCAACCCTCGCCCTCGCCAGTGATCCATCGCTATCGTTAGCCGACCCGACCACCGTTGTCTTCTTCTCCATCGCAGGCATGATGGCCCTCCTCACCCTCACCGTCCTTGAGGTCGTCCTAGGCATCGACAATGTCGTCTTCATCGCCATTCTGACCGAACGACTCCCCGAAAAACAACAACCCAAAATCCGCACCATCGGGCTATTGCTCGCCATGGTCATGCGCCTCATCCTCCTGGCCGCCGCGTTCTGGATCGTCAAACTCACCACACCCCTCTTCACCGTCCTCGACCACGACATCTCCGCAAAATCCCTTCTCCTCCTGGTCGGCGGCCTCTTCCTCATCTTTAAAGCCGTCAAAGAACTCCACCACCTCATGGAGCACGGCTCAGAACAAACAATCAACGACACCAAACGCAAACAAGCCGTCTCCATCGCCTCGGTCCTCACCCAAATACTCGTGTTGGATGCCGTCTTCTCAATCGACTCCGTAATCACAGCCGTAGGCATGACCACCAACTACTGGATCATGGCCACCGCCGTCGTCATCTCCATCATCGTCATGCTCGCCTTCGCGACCCCCATCGCCGACTTCGTCAAAGCCCACCCAACCATGAAGACCCTCGCCCTCGCCTTCCTCGTCCTCATCGGCGTGCTCCTCGTCGCCGAAGGCATCGGCGAACACTTCAACCGCGGCTACATCTACTTCGCCATCGTCTTCGCCTTCGCCCTAGAGCTCGTCAACATGAAAGCCGGTCACCGCAAAAAAGCCCGCACCGCTGCAAGCTCAGATTCCGCCTAAGCCAAATCCCCTTACGAATCAGAATCTTTAATCGCACGCAAGCTTCATCACCGCGTGGACCCCGATCCCCTCGATCTCAAACAGATCACCCACCACAACAAACCCAAGCTTCTCATAAAACCCAAACGCAGATTCGCGTGCATTGCACCAGATCTCCGCCCGATCAATCCCCCAAGCCCGGTCCCGCGCCACCTCCACAAGCTCGCGTCCGTACCCATCGCCCCGAACCGCAGGCACCGAAGCCATCCCCCGAATCCGCCATCCGCTCGTTTCCCCTTCGCGAGCCATGTGATACATCGACAAAATCGCAACGATGGTTTCCCCATCAACCACCCCCAGATGGATCGACTCCCGATCATCATCGCCGGGGTAGACGAGCATCGACGCGTCCTGATGAGGCCGCAGCACCGACCGCCGGACCTCCCGAGTCTGCTCTGCAGTAATATCAACAATCGGCAGCCGCTCACTCATCCTCAGCTCCAAGCGCTTCAAGAAACGCCTCCCCAAACGAATCCAGCTTCGCCTGTCCCACACCCTTGACCCGAAGCATCTCATTGCGAGTAGCAGGGCAGTCCTTGACAAGCTCCCGCAAGGTCGCATCAGAGAACACCACATAAGGCGGCACCCCACGCTCCCGCGCAATACTCGTCCGAAGCAAACGCAGCCGCTCAAACACAACCTGCTGATCCACATCAAGCAGAATCGCCTCGCGTCCCTGCTTGCGTCCCCGCGTTCTTTCCTTCTTGGCAGATCCAGTCCCGATCGGATTCCGCAACACCACCTCGGCCGCCCCCTTCATCACCGACACCCCAAGCTCCCCAAACCGCAGCGTCTCAAACCGATCCTCAACGACTTTCTCCAGAGCCCCAAGCGAGATCAACTGATCCAGATACATCGCAAGCTGCGCCTTGCTATGCGTCGCCAGCATCCCATGCACACTCAACTGATCATGCTCTCGGCTCAAAATCTTCTCAGTCTTCGCCCCCCGCGCCACATCACACACATGCGCCGCCCCATACCGCTGCCCGGTCCGCGCCACCGCCGACAACAACACCTGCGCCACCTTCGCCGAGTCCTTCTCAACCTCCGTCTCCCCCAGGCACACATCACACGCCCCGCACCCAGACTCATTATCGATCTCAAGCCCCTGCCCAAAGTACTCACTCAACGCCTTATGCCGGCACCCCATCGAAGCCACAAGCCCCCGCATCTCCCGGATCAACTTCAACTGCCCCGCCGGATCACTCCCAGAATCCTCCGCACTCAGCCCAATCAACCGCTCCCACCGCCCCGCATCACTCGGCGAATATAAAAGCAAACACTCCGCAGGCTCCCCGTCACGCCCCGCCCGCCCCGTCTCCTGCTGATACGCTTCTACACTTTTAGGCATCGTCGCATGCACCACCAGCCGAACATTACTCCGATCAATCCCCATCCCAAACGCCACCGTCGCAACCACAACATCAAGTGTCTCATTCAAGAACGCAGTCTCCACCGACTGCCGCTTCTTCTCACTCAGCCCAGCGTGGTATGCATCGGCATCCAAGCCCAACTCCACCAAATCCTGCGCCAGTCCCTCGGTGTCCTTCCGCGATAAACAATACACAATCGTCCCGCCCCCATCGCCAATACTCCGATGCCGACGCACCGCTTCAGCGATCTGCTCCTCTTTCTTCCCCCGCGCCTGCACCCGGTAAGTCAGGTTCGGCCGATCAAAGGTCCCAACCAACACCTCCGCATCAACCAGCCCCAACTGCTCAACAATGTCATCACGCACCCGAGGCGTAGCCGTCGCCGTAAACGCCTGAATCCCAACCCCCGGCGCCACCTTCCGCAGTTCCTTGAGCCGCCGGAACTCAGGCCGAAAGTCATGCCCCCATTGCGAAATACAATGCGCCTCATCAATCGCGATCCCCCCAAGCCGCCCCGCGTCATGCAACTCTCCGAGGATCACCTTGAACCCAGAAGTCACCAACCGCTCCGGAGCCGCGAAGATCAGATTGATCGAGCCATCAAATGCACCCGTAATAATCTCCCGCGCCTCCTCAGGCTCAACCCCAGAATGCAACGCCGCTGCTTTGTACCCATTGAGTTCAAGCCCCCGCACCTGATCCCGCATCAACGCAATCAATGGCGAAGCCACAATCGTCACCTTCCCCGTCACCAGCGCAGGCACCTGATAGCACAAGCTCTTCCCGCCACCAGTAGGCAATACTGTCAGGCAGTCACGCCCCTCAACACCCGCCGCGATCGCCGATTCCTGCATCGGACGCAGCGTGTCAAACCCCCAAATCCGGTGAACAGCTTCAGCAACAGATGTTTGGGAATCAATAGGCATGAAACCAGTATACAAAGGAATCCATTCGCAAACCCAATCTTCCCCAAATCCGCCGTCAAGACTTGAAAATCAGAGACATCAAGCCAATGATTTAGAAGCATTCTAAAGAAAGATTGCAGGATCAGATCACCATATTCAGGAGACTAAAAATGCTCTGTGTAGGACAACAATTCCCAAACTGGACATGCAAGGCCTGCGTCGGAAACGACCACGCAGACCTCACCACAATCAGCTCCGCAGACCGCGCCATCAGCAACCCAGACCGCTGGTCCCTCTTCCTCTTCTACCCCAAAGACTTCACCTTCGTCTGCCCAACCGAACTCGTCGAGTTCGGCGTATGCGTTGACGAGTTCGACCAGCGCAATGTAGACCTCTTCGGCGCCTCCACAGACAACGAGTTCTCCCACCTCGCATGGCGCAACTCCAACCCCATGCTCAAAGAACTCCCCTACCCGCTCCTCGCAACCCAAAGACTCGCAAACGAACTCGGCATCACCCACGATGTCGAAGGCGTCTGCTACAGAGCAACCTACCTCGTCGATCCCCAAGGCATCGTCCAATGGGTCAATGTCAACCCACTCCCGGTCGGCCGCTCTGTCAAAGAAACCCTCCGCGTCATCGACGCCGTCCAATCCGACGAAATGACCCCCTGCAACTGGTCCCCAGGCAAAGACTTCATCAAAACATAGGAATCAGGGTGCCCCGACCCGCCGCTTTGGGCGCGTCGGGTCTTTGAGCACCAACAAACATCCAGTACACAGTTCTTCAACGAGCCGCGACCGTAAGGGAGCGGTTTTTAAGTTCTCCTATCGAGGCACTTCATCCACCGTCTACTATTCCATTCATTCGAGGGGAATTCAACTTCATCAACTCACCCAGGATCAAACCCATGCCCCGCCTCCAAAACAAAGTCGCCCTCGTCACCGGAGCCGCCCAAGGCATCGGACTCGGAATCGCCAAAGCATTCATCAACCAAGGCGCCACAGTCATCCTCACCGACATCAACGACCAGCTCGGCGCCCAGCAAGCCGGCCTGCTTGGGGCCAACGCCTCCTACACCCACCTCGATGTCTGCGACGAACAAAAATGGATCGACACCATCGCAGCAATCATACAAGAACACAAAAAACTAGACATCCTCGTCAACAACGCCGGAGTCACCGGCTTCGACCTCGACGCCGGTCCGCAAGACCCCGAGCACGCCACCCTCGACTCCTGGCGCAGCGTCCACCAAACAAACCTCGACGGCACCTTCCTCGGATGCAAACACGCCATCGCCGCCATGCGCCCCGCCCAAACCGGATCAATCATCAACATGTCCTCAAGATCCGGAGTCGTAGGGATCCCCCGCGCCGCCGCATACGCCTCAAGCAAAGCCGCCATCCGCAACCACTCCAAAACCGTCGCCCTCTACTGCGCCGAAGAAGGCCTTACCATCCGCTGCAACGCTGTCCAGCCCGCCGCCATCCTCACCCCCATGTGGGACGCCATGGTCGGCACAGGCGACGACCGAGAAGCCAACATCGCCAAGTTCGCCAAAGGCACCCCCCTCAACCGCTTCGGCACCGTCGAAGAAGTCGCCGCCATCGCCGTCTACCTTGCCAGCGACGAATCCGCCTACACCACAGGCACCGAAATCAACCTAGACGGCGGCATGCTCGCCGGCGTCTCAACACCCCCAGCCCCACAAACCCCCCAAAGTTAAGATCACGCGTAGGGAAGGGATCGGTAGTTTGAGGGTGCCACTACTCGTCGATTTGGGCGCAGTAGTGTCTTGAACAACCAGTTTCACAAACAGACTCAATCTTCAACGAGCCGCGACCGTAAGGAAGCGGTCTTCTCTTTTCTGGTGGGATGGGCTTCCAGCCCGTCTCTTACTCAAACCCAACCACCGCCTCCGCTTCAATCTCAACCAAAAACCCCGGATCAATCAACCCCTTCACCTCAACCATCGTCAGCGCCGGTGCATGATCCAGACCGTCATCCCCAAAGAACACCTTATGCGCCCGCCCAAACTCATCCGCCCTCGATATATCCGTCACATAAAACCGAGTCCGAACAATGTCGCTCTTGACACCCCCAAGCTCAACAACCGCCCGCTCAATAATCTCAAGGCACCGCCCCGCCTGAGCAAACCCATCATCAGGCACAAACGCCGAAGCATCCGCATTCATCGACACCGTCCCAGTCGTAAAGATCAGATTCCCAGAACGCACCGCCCGAGAATACCCATACCGCCCCTCCCACTCATTCCCCGTCGATACCCGAGCATCAATCCCCATACATTACCTCGCATTCAATCTCTGAATTTTCTAGAGTTCAGTTTTTCTTTAGCCAAGTTCCGTGCGGCTTTGCTTGCTCCTCGTTCAGCAAAGGCAACAAGATCATCCCGTGTCATGTCCTCAAGAAACTCATCAATAACCCTCACCTGATACCGTCCGCAGACTGTGGTGAGTAAGAGATCGCGAATTTCTTCAGACCAAGGCTCGCTTGAACATTTTCGAATTGCGATCATTTCATCTACGACTTGGCCATTCCCATTTGCTGACATGATACTTGCCACATACTCAAACTGCGAGTCCGTCAGATCTGCATAGGTCCCTCGGATCAACGAGTGGCAGATGCCGCCTTCTTGAGAATAGTGCCTGTCGTGCCGATCGAGCCAAACTACTCGCTAGAGTTCAAGATCACTAAGTTCTGAATGCAAGCTGAACCATTCGTTCAAAGACTTGTATCGATAATGCTCTGGGTTGTCATCGGCTTCCGAATCTTCATCGGTACTCCGAGCTTGAATTGCCTCAAGATATTCCTTTAACTGTTTCCGAAACTCATCTGCAGTCAGTATCCCCCAGCGAATCCACTCAATGCTATAGCCCAACACCTCAAGCTCGGCATCAAGCTTGATCTCATCAGGGGTAAGCGGCCCAATTGAGTTGGTAAACTGGTCACTCACGCCAACTGCTTCGCCTCATTCAACTTCTTCCGAATCACCGTATGCAAAATCCCGCCATTCCGGAAATACTCAATCTCCACAGGCGTATCCACCCGGCACATCGTCAAAAACTCAAACGAACTCCCATCAGGACGCGTCGCCTTCACAGGCACATCACACCGCGGCGAAAGATCCGCAGGCATCAACACATCAAAGGTCTCATCGCCCTTGATCCCAAGCGACTTGGCCGAGTCCCCGTTCTTAAACACAACCGGAAGCACACCCATAAACACCAGATTACTCCGATGAATCCGCTCAAAGCTCTCAGCAATCACGGCCTTAACACCCAACAACAAAGTCCCCTTCGCCGCCCAGTCACGCGATGACCCCATCCCATAATCCTGACCAGCGATCACAACCAAAGTCGTCCCGGCCTTCTTGTAATCCATCGCCACATCATAAATGTACTCAACAGGAGCCGACGAAAGATCATCCCCCTTCGTAAAGTTCCGAGTCCATCCCCCCTCCGGCTGCTTCCCATTTTCAGCAGCGATCTGGTTCTTGACACGAACATTGGCAAAGGTCCCGCGTGTCATCACCCGGTCATTGCCACGCCGCGAACCAAACGAGTTGAAGTTCGAAGGATCAACGCCCTGTCCAATGAGGTACTGCCCAGCCGGCGTCTCAGGCTCAATCCGACCCGCAGGCGAAATATGATCCGTCGTCACCGAATCCGCAAGCAAACACAACACCCGAGCATCCGCGATCTTACTAAACCCAGGCGCATCCTCCGTCATCCCCTCAAAGAACGGCGGGTTCTGAATGTAAGTACTCTTGTCCTCCCAAGGGAACAAATCACTCTGCGACGCAGGCACCGCATTCCACTGCTCATTCTCCGTGTACACCGCACCGTACTTGGCAACAAACTGCTCCGTCGTCACACAAGACGCCACCGCCTCGGAAACCTCTTGATTCGTAGGCCAAATGTCCTTCAAGAACACATCCTTCCCATCCGGAGTCTGACACAACGCCTCATTATAAATATCAATATCAATCCGCCCCGCCATCGCATACGCAACAACCAACGGCGGCGACGCCAAGAAGTTTCCCTTGATCTCCGGATGAATCCGGCCCTCAAAGTTCCGGTTCCCAGAAAGAATCGAAGTCACGGCCAAGCCCCCCTCCTGAATCCCGTCCTCAATCTCAGAAGGCAAAGGCCCAGAGTTCCCAATACAAGTCGTGCACCCATACCCAACAGTCTGGAACCCAATCGCATCAAGATCCGCGCTCAGGTTCGCCTTATCAAGATACTCAGTCACAACCTTCGAACCCGGTGCCAGCGAAGTCTTCACCCAAGGCTTCCGATTCAACCCAAGCGCCCGAGCCTTCCGAGCAACCAAGCCCGCCGCCACAAGCACATCAGGATTCGATGTATTCGTACAAGAAGTAATCGCCGCGATCACAATCGACCCATGCTTCAGCTCAGAAGTCATCCCAACCTCAGCCGGATGCGATTCAGCCGTATGCGTAATCGTCACGCTCTTACCAATATCCGCCTGATCAATCCCAAGCCCCTGCGGCCCCATCGGACGAGTCAGCATCTCGCCGAACGCCGTATGCAGCGAATCCAAATCAATCCGATCCTGAGGCCGCTTCGGACCAGCAACACAAGGTTTCACCGTCGAAAGATCCAACTCAAGCACCGCACCAAACTCAGGATCAGGCGACTCCGCAGTCCAGAAGAACCCAGACGCCTTGGCCCATGCTTCAGTCAAAGCACATTCCTCTTCGCTCTTGCCAGTAAACCGGAAGAACTCAATCGTCTTGGCATCAATCGGGAAGAACCCACAAGTCGCCCCGTATTCCGGAGCCATATTCGCGATCGTCGCGCGGTCAGGAATGGAAAGCTCTTCCATCCCATCACCAAAGAACTCAACGAATTTTTCAACCACCCCATGCGCCCGCAGCATCTCCGTCACAGTCAGCACCATATCAGTAGCAGTCGCCCCCTCAGGCAGCTTGCCAATCAACTTAAACCCAACAACCTCAGGCGTCAACATATACACCGGCTGCCCGCACATCACCGCTTCCGCTTCAATCCCACCAACACCCCAACCCAAAACACCAACCCCATTAATCATCGTCGTGTGCGAATCCGTCCCGACAAGCGAGTCCGGGTACGCCCACTGAACACCATCAACAGTCTTGCTCAAGCACCCGCGAGCCAAGTACTCAAGGTTCACCTGGTGCACAATCCCCGTCGCAGGAGGCACAGCCCGGAAGTTATCAAGCGACTCCTGACCCCATTTCAAAAATGTATACCGCTCGTTGTTCCGCCCAAACTCCTTCTCCGCATTGATCGTCAGAGCGACAAACGAAGCAAAGTCATCCACCTGCACCGAGTGATCAATCACAAGATCACACGCCACCGCAGGATTAATCGCAGAAGCATCCCCACCAAGATTCTTCATCGCATCCCGCATCGCCGCCAAATCAACAACACAAGGCACCCCAGTAAAGTCCTGCAACACCACCCGCCCAGGCATAAACGGCATCTCCACCGCCACAACAGACCCAGCGTTGTATCCCGCCAACGCCTTGATGTGATCCGCCGTCACAATAAACTCATCATGATTCCGAACCATCGCCTCAAGCAACACCCGGATCGAATAAGGCATCTTCGACATATCCCCCAGCCCCGCCTCTTGCAAAGCCGCAAGCCGAACATACGAATAGCTCTCCCCATTAACATCAAGTGAATCGTGTGCGTTAAACTGGTCGGTCGTCATGCTGTGCTCCTTATTCGGTGGTGTATAAGAAGTATCGGCCCCAAACCGCCATGAATCAAATCAATCATATTTACAAGATCAATAGAAGCCATTTATATATCGCCCCTCATATCTGGGTGCCACTACTCGCCGCTTCGGCGCAGTAGTGTCTTTGGGCGCGGGCGCCACTGCTTAACCATCTTGTTGGGGGGCGGCAAACAGTGCCTTTCTTCCCAATCAATGACAGAAAGCCCAATCTGGACCATCTTAGATAACACACTCAGAATCCCACCGAGTGAGGAGTCTCACATGCCCAATCGTACAATTCGATTCTCAGCCTTCTTCATCCTGTCAATCATCACCGGATGTACTTCCCAACAAAGCCGAGCCCCCTCAACAGAATCAATCGCCAAAGAACTCCTCACAATGAGAGCCTCCGACCAAAGACTCGAACACCTCGTCGTCAACCAAGACCCCCAAATCTCCGAGCCAGGATTCTTCAAACGCAAAGACCAAGCACAAGCACAAAACGCCAAACGCTGCAAAGAAATCTTCAACCAAATCGGCTACCCCACAAACACACTCGTCGGCACAGACGCCTCCCAAGCCTTCTGGCTCCTCGTCCAACACGCCGACGCCGACCCCGCCTTCCAACAACAAGTCGCCATCGCCATGAAGCAAGCCGTCATCCAAGGAGAGGCCCCCGCCGAAAATCTCGCGATGCTCACCGACCGCGTCCACATCAACACAAACCGCCCCCAAATCTACGGCTCCCAAGTCCTCTACAACATGAAAACAGCCCGCGCCTACCCCAAACCAATCCAAGACCCCCAGTCAGTCGACCAACGAAGAACCGAAGTCGGCCTCCCCCCCCTCTGGCAATACATGAACGAAATGTCAGAGCTCAACCACATGGTCAACCAACAACAACACAAAATACACGGCCCCGCCAAACCCTGGACCTACCCAGCAGACTTCACAGACTGGTAGTGCGATACGCACGGTGCCGTGCTTCGACCGTCTTCGGCGAAGCACGATCCACAAAGCCCTACACCCCCATCAAAAGCGCCGGGTGCCCTCACCCGCCGTCCCCGGCGCAATGAGGGTTTTCCGAATCAAGCGACTGATTCTGTAAATTGATAATCTTGATACTTGATCGAATGATCAACACGACACCAACCAACCAGCCCGCAAAATACGCTATTAAACCAACCAGGACGATCAGTTCTTTGCGTGTTCTCATCGCCACCATCAACAGGACACACGCAACGATATTCCAGATCGATAGCATCCCCAGGCCCATCATTGCGGGTATAAAATAGTCTGAATCAAATACATCATCACGGCTCAGTATCAATGAAACCCATACACCCGACGCGAGAGATAAACACACTGTAGAGCAGACCACATGGAATCGGTGCTTAGACAGAATCTGTACATTAGCTGCTTATTTATTATGTGTGTTCATCGCTTTATCGTATCTCCAATCAAAAGTGCCCGCTCAAAAGCCCCCGCCGCATGACTCAAAAACCGATCCCGTCTCCGCACAACCCCAAGCGTCCGAGTAAGCCGTCCATCCTTCGCCCGAATCCCCTCCCCATCCTCCAACCCAAACCGCGACACAAACCCAACCCCGATCCCCGCCCGCACCATCTGCACGATCGCCTCGATCGACCGCAGCTCCATCACCACCTCAAGATTCACCCCATGCGCCAAAGCCGCCGAATCCAGGATCCCCCGCACCGCCGACCCCGCCTCAAACGCGATGACCGATTCCCCTTCAAGATCACCCCACCGAAAGCTCTTCCGCCCATCCAACTTGTGCCCGCTCGGCACAATCAGCATCAACTCATCGCTGATCTCATGAACCACCATCAACTCCTCCCCGCGCGGATGATCCACAGGCAGCGTCACAATCCCAAGATCCAGCTCCCCAGAAACCACCCCCTCCGCCACCGCCAAACTCCCCGCCTCCCGGATAGAAAACTTCAACCCCGGATACTCATCCCGCACCGCATGGATCGCCGCAGGCAATAAATACCCCGTCGCCGTCGCCCCCGCCCCAACCTTAATCGACCCCGATTCCAAACCCACCAACTCCCGCACCGCCTCCTTGGCCCGTTCCCCGGCCCGGAGCGTCACCTTCGCATGCTCAACAAACACCTTCCCCGCCTCGGTCACTTCAACCCCAAGCCCCGTCCTATGAAAGAGTTCCGTCCCGAGCTCCTCCTCCATCTTCCGCAAAGCCGCCGACAACGCAGGCTGCGAAACCCCAAGCGACTCCGCCGCCCGCGTCATATGCCCAAACCGAGCAATCTCCACCATTTGAGTCATCGACCGTAAATCCATACCCCATCCTATATGAATCCCACACCCAAAGCCCAATCTTCCCCAGGGTGGCCCGTCGGAGCATTCCGATGCTCCTTCGGGTTCTTATCAACCTTTCTGCACCCTGAGCTAGGCGTGCTCTTCCTCCCTCTCCCATTGAGGGCTCCAACTCTTCCCTCTTCCCTCCCTCCCCTTCTTCTCTTATCCCCTCCTATCCTTGCATCGTGACCAAAACACCACTCATTCTGATCGTTCTCGCCCTCCTCACAAGCCCAGCCCTCGCCCAGACCGAGACCGAGCTCAACGACGACGGCCTCTGGCAAACCACAACCGCCCCAGAGCCAGGATCAGACGCCGCAATCATGGCCGACGCCCAACGCTACATCGCCGAGGGCAACCCAGGCAAAGCCGTCTCCAAACTCTCCAGTTGGATCGAAAAGAACAAACGCACCCGCACTCCCTACATCGCCCAAGCCTACTACCTCCGAGGCCTCGCCCGCCTCGAAAACGACAGAGAATACAAAGCCCTCTTCGATTTCGAAATCGTCATCCGCGATTTCTCAGATTCCGAGTTCTACACCAAAGCCGTAGAGCGTGAGTTCGACATCGCCCAGCTCTACCTCGCAGGCCTCAGGCGACGCTTCATAGGCATGCGCTTTGAAAGCGGACGCCCAATCGCCGAAGAGCTCCTCATCCGCACCCAAGAACGACTCCCAGGCTCACAAATCGCCGAAACCGCCGCCCTCGATCTCGCAAACCACTACTACGAACGCCGCCAGCTCAAACTCGCCGCGGAGATGTACGACATCTTCCGCATCAACCACCCAGAATCACGCAACCTCCGCTACGCCATGCTCCGCCAGATCGAATGCAACATCGCCCGCTTCAAAGGCCCACGCTACGACGGCTCAGGACTCCTCGACGCCAAACTCCTCATCGAAGAATACATGCGAGACTACCCAGGCGAGTCCATCCGCTCGGGCGTCACCGAAGGACTCGACGCATGGATCGACGAATCCGCCGCCCAGCAAGCACTCGACACCGCCAAGTGGTACCTCAAAACAAACGATCTCCCCAGCGCAAAGTTCATCCTCGCCCGTCTCCTCCGCCGTCACCCGGCCACCATCGCGGCCGACCAAGCCATCGATCTCATGCTCAAGCACGACTGGCTCTCCTTTGAAGCCGATTCAGACCAATCAACAAACGACTCAGAGTAATACATGATGACCCGCCTCCTATCCCTCCTCATCCTGATCACCCTCCTCCCGCTCAGCGCCTGCTCTTCCACAGGCCGCTACACCACCGGCACAAACTTTGACGACTCAATCAAAACAATCGCCGTCCCCATCTTCCAAAACGACACCCTCCAACGCGGCCTCGAAATCCAGCTCGCAGAATCACTCAACAAACAAATCAGAGCCCGCACCCCCTGGACCCTCTCAAAATCAGACCGCGCCGAAACCTCCCTCGTTGGAGTCATCACCTCCCATTCCCTCGCCCAACTCTCCCAGGCCCCCCGCACAGGCCTCGTCCAAGAGCAAACAGTCCAGATCACCATCAACTTCGAATGGCGTGACAACCGCACAGGCAAGATCCTCGTCGCCCGCAACGGCTTCGCCGCAACCTCCACATTCGTCCCCCAAAGAGGCGTCGGAGAACGCATCGAGCACGGCCAGCGAGAAGCAATCGAAGAACTCGCCAGAGATGTAATCTCACAACTCCGCCAAAGCTGGTAAACCTTCCACCACCCCCAAGCGTACCTACAATAGAATCAAACCCCAAAACCGGGCAAATTCCGCCGATCCAACCCAATATAGGATCGCAATGGAATACCGCCCCCCATCAAACCGATAACACTCCACATGACCGACCCCAAAGATACCAAAAAAGACAAGCCCACCGAGTCCAACAAAGACCAAAAGGGCAAGCAGCCACCCCAGCCCCCACAAAAGACCCGCGGCGCCTTCGGCTTCATCGTCATCATGCTCATGGTCTTCATGCTCGCCATGTTCCTCAGCTCCGCACAACAGCAGGGCCGCCAGATCACCGTCCAGCAACTCGAGCAGTACTACGAAGCCAAAAAGGTAAAGGTCGATTCCGTCGTCATCACAGACGCCGCCGTCACCGCAAAGCTCGTTGACTCCGAAGCACAAGAAGGCGAATCCACCTCCGTCCGCGTCCCCATCACCGCGATCTCCCGTGAGGTCATCGCCGAGCGTATCTACGCCATGACCGACGGCAAGGTCATCGAAAAACCAACCTCAGGCCTCGTCCTCTTCCTCTACTCAATAGGCCCCATCCTCATCATCCTCCTCCTCATCTGGTTCCTCCTCTCACGCTCCATGCGCGGCGCCGGAGGCGGCGGCGGAATGCTCGGCTCCTTCGGAAAGTCAAAGCACCGAGCCATGACCAAAGAAATGACCGGCGTCACCTTCAAAGATGTCGCAGGGATCGAAGAAGCCAAAGACGAAGTCTCCGAAATCATCGAGTTCCTCAAAACACCAAAGAAGTTCACCAAACTCGGCGGAAGAATCCCCCGCGGCGTCCTCCTCGCAGGACAACCAGGCTGCGGCAAAACACTCCTCGCCAAAGCAATCGCAGGCGAAGCAGATGTCCCCTTCTTCTCCATCTCAGGCTCAGACTTCGTAGAAATGTTCGTAGGCGTCGGTGCAAGCCGTGTCCGCGACCTCTTCAAACAAGCCAAAGAAGCATCCCCCTGCATCATCTTCCTCGACGAAATCGACGCCGTAGGCCGTCGCCGCGGCGGCGGGTTCACCACAGGCGGACACGACGAACGCGAGCAAACACTCAACGCAATCCTCGTAGAAATGGACGGCTTCGAGTCCGGAGACGGCGTCATCGTCATCGCCGCAACCAACCGCCCAGATGTCCTCGACCCCGCACTTGTCCGCCCAGGCCGCTTCGATCGCCAGATCAGCGTCTCCCTACCAGATGTCAAAGGCCGCCTCGAAATCCTCAAAGTCCACTCCAAAAAAGTCAAGCTCGGACCAAATGTCGACCTCTCCAAACTCGCAAGAGGCACCCCAATGTTCTCCGGCGCAGACCTCGCAGCAATCATCAACGAAGCCGCCATCGGCGCAACTATGCAAAATAAGGATTTCATCGAGCACGAAGACCTCGAAGAAGCAAGAGACAAAGTTAAGTTCGGCCGCGCCAAGAAGTCCCGCGTCCGCGAAAAAGACGAGAACAACCTGGTCGCCTACCACGAAGCCGGCCACGCCGTCCTCCAAGCACTCCTCAAAGACGCCGACCCGCTCCACAAAGTCACCATCATCCCCCGCGGTGCCAGTGGGGGGGCAACCTTCTCCCTCCCAGAAAAAGACCGCATGGGCTACTCCCTCAAATGGCTCAAAGCCACCATGCGCGTCATCTGCGGCGGACGCATCGCCGAATCCAAAGCCATGGACGACATCTCCTCAGGCGCCTCGTCAGACATCCAGCAAGTCACCAGCCTCGCAAGAGCCATGATCCTCGAATGGGGCATGTCCCCAAGACTCGGTTTCGTCAACTACTCCGGCCAAGACAACGCCGAAGGCTACATCCCCGACAAAGACTACTCCGACGAAACCGCACGGATCATCGACGAAGAAACCAAACGCCTCGTCGACGAGTCCTACGCCCAAGCCGAGTCCATGCTCACCGAAAACTGGGAAAAAGTCGAAGCCGTAGCCCAAGCCTTGTTGAAGTACGAAAACCTCACCGCCGACGAAGTCCACTCCGTCATGCGAGGCGAATCCATCGGCCGCTCCACAGTAGCCGACCTCCTCGCCGCCGACCCCCCGAAAACCCCCACCAACGGCACCTCAACACCATCGGCAGCCGAAACCCCCGACACCGACACCCCCCCAGACACCCTCCCAAGCCCGGCCTAAACAGTTCGAGCAGCAGGGTGCCACTACTCGCCGTCCTCGGCGCAGTAGTGTCTTCGTATCAATCGGGTGCCACTGCTTGACCGTCTTCGGCTAGCAGTGCTCTTCATCTTCGTATTCCATCAATCCATGAAAGATCCAATTCATCCCGAAGTCGACACCCAAATCGCCTGCGCCAGCTGCAACTAC
>JAJDDN010000006.1 GCA_029260295.1 Phycisphaerales bacterium | reverse complement strand
ACAGGCTCCCAAACCTCCCCCCGCCCCTCCCTCATCTCCACCCCTCCCACAACAACCCCCCGCAATCGAACAATCCCCTCCCCCCCATCAACCACCCCGCTCAAAACATCCACCCGATCAGCAGAAACCATCCCAGTCCGCACCCCCGTATACCCCCCCATAAGCACCCCAACCGCCAGCACCAAAGCCACCGACCGCCAACCCCCCCGCGCAAAAATCCCAGCCCCAACCAACCCACAAGCAACCGAAAACCAAACCCCCACAGAAACATCTACAACCCCAGCACCCCAAACCCCAACCACCCCAGCTAAAACACACCACCAAACCCGAACTCGCGCTCCATCAACACTCATCCCCCCAATATACCCGATCTCACCTCCCCAACACCCCCAACACCCCCAGAACCCCTACGGGCACCCAGCCCCAAACGAAACCAAGAACGCGCTGATATCAAAGAAGTCAAAGCTCCCATCCCCAGAGAAATCCGCCAAAGGATCCTGCAAACCAAACGCCGTCAAGAACGCGGATATATCAAAGAAGTCAAGCACCCCATCCCCCGTCAAATCAGCAACGCAAACACCACAATCTCCGACATCAACAATCAGCAACCCACCCCCGCTCCCCTCAGCGATATACGCAATCCCCCCAACAACATCCACATCGTTGGCCCCCCGAGTCGGCAAATACGAAGCCACAAGCTCAACCCCGCCCAAGCCATCAACCCCATACTCCTGAATACCAAGCCGATCCCCAGTCACAAACAAACGATCCCCATCAAACGAAATCCCATGATTAAGATCAAGAAACTCAACCTCACCCACAAGAGCCGGCAATGAAGTGTCGCCGACATCAATCACCTGCAAACTCGATCCAGAACCAACTATGTACACATAGTCCCCCGCCTTCTCGATCCCCGCGGTATTCAGACCCGCCCCAAACCAAGTTGGCAAATACGATCCAATCAAAACAGGATTCGCAGGATCAGCAACATCAAGAATCCGAAGACCGGCCCCAATCTCGACAACATACGCAGTAGTCCCCTCAACAAAAACACTCGCCACACCCCCAACAAACTCCCCAGCAAAAACCGGGTTCGATGGATCACCAACATCGATCATCTGCAGCGAATGCTCATCGGCCACATACGCAATCTGCCCCGACACCACCACATCATTCGCATACCGAGGCGTATCAAACCCACCAACCATCACCGGGTCGCCACCACCCGAAACATCAAAGATCTGCAATCCGTTGTACCCGCCCGCAACATACACCTCAGACTCAACCACCCGCAGATCCACCGCAAAGCCATCGGTAAAGGCAGACCCCACAACAGAAGCACCACCAGGATCACTCACATCAACAACCAGCAACCCGCCAGCCATATCAGCAACAAACGCCCGCGACCCCTCAACATCAACACTCCAAGCCCGGTCAGCCGTCGGCACAGAACCAACCTCAGCCGTCGTAGGCACAGACACATCGTAAACCCCAACACCAGAACCATCGGCAACAAAGCCCAACCCACCCCCACCAGCAATATCAAACCCCTTCCCATACGCAATCCCCAAGTTGCCCACCACAACAGGATCCGCAGGATCAGACACATCAACCTGAACCAGCCCACCATCGTTCAGCATCGAAACCATCGACCCAGAAACAATCATCTCCACAGGATGAACCGGGATCTCGCAAGAACCAATCAGCACCGGAGACAACAAGTCGGTTATGTCATACACACACAACTCAGTAACCACCACAGACCAAGGAAATGACCGCGTTTCAACCTGATACAACAGATCCGATCGAATCTCCGAATCATCCCAAAGCCAGAAATCACTCACATCCCCAATCTTGACCGGATTTCCCGGATCACTCATATCAAGCAGTTCCATCCCGTCCCAAGATTGAAAGTACAAACGGTCTCCAAACGCAATATGGTCCCGCCCAGTGTTCAGCCCATCCAATACCAAAATTGACGAAGGAACCCCCGGCTCACTCACATCATAAATAGACAACCCATGCTCAAAGTCCGTCACATACAACACTCCATCCAAAAGCTGCGCCCTCCGCAGTCCAAGCCGAAAATCTTCATACACACCCAACAACACCGGGCTTGAAGGATCAGACACATCCACAATCTCAATCCCCAAAATCGAAACCACATACAGCGTACCAGCCTCAACCGTGTGCCACATCGGCCTTTCCATAGCCTCAAAGAACCCGACCTCAACAGCATCCATCGGATCAGAAACATCAAAGAACCGCACACCCTCCCCAAACTCCAAAACATACGCAAAGCCGCCCTCAACCTGCACATGGTAAGCCTCGCGCCCATCATCAAACCCCCCAACCATTCCATCGTCACACCAATCACCCTCCCCCTGAGCCCACACCCCCGACGCACAAAGACCAAAGACAAACCAAAGCAAAACGACGGCATAACTGCGCATGATGAAAGCTCCTTAATAAATACAATAACCTCAATCAATAGATCGTCTCTGTCCAAACAGATTCATTAGAAAATGTTCGTAGTACAACGACCACCAACCGCCAACCCATCCCCCTTCTCCCTAGAATCCCCACGGAGAAAACCAAATGCCCACCCCCCACCACAAGCCAGGCCCCTGGCAAACCTACGCCCAGCACGAATGCCTCTACCTCACAGGCCCATGCCACTCCGGCGACCACATCGTCGCCGCAATGAACCTACAAACATGCCCCCGTTGCAACCAACCCTGCGACCTCTTCAACAGAGACACATGGGCAAAAGTCATCCGAAGAAAAATCAGCGACCGAATCTGGTACAAACCAAAAACATGGCACACCCACCACTGGGAATACAAATCAAAGGGCCACCTCCAAACCGCAGGCTACAACTACCGCAAACACATGCTCAACGCGAAACAGTAATACAAATACAATCACTCCAAGCCGTTCGCAAACCAGACAGCGATCACAACCCTTCATCCTGCAGCGCATAATCACCCGCCGCCACCGACAACGACGACGCACACCCAAACAACCGACGCGCCACAGAACTGATCACCTCAAACGCGGAATCGATCTCACGGGCCAACTTCATATTCAGATCATGATCCAAAGTCTTCGTCGTAAAAACTCATCACAGATGCCAACCGTCAACTGATCCAGTTCGACAAAAAGTACACGATCACAATCACAAATACACAGCCACCCAAAAAAACAAAACCCCTCAACCCCGAGCACGCCCCTGCACCTTCCCGCCAAACCGCATCTCCACCCGTAACCCGCCAAGCCCACCCTCATCCACATCACTCGCCCCAACTATAAACTCACCCCCCCACTGCTCGCACACATACCGGCACACTCCAAGCCCCAACCCATGCCCATTCCCATTCCCATTCCAAGAACCCGAACCCGAACCCAAACCCAAACCCAAACCCAAACCCAAACCCAAACCCAAACCCAAACCCAAACCCGAATCCGAATCCGAATCCGAACCCAATTTCAAACCAACCTCGCCCCCTCCCTCCATCCCAAACCCCGAATCCTCCACCACCAAAGATACAAACCCCGGATTCACAGCATCACCACAACATCGCCCACCACCCCCACCAACCACAAACCCGCTCAACCGAATCAACCGATCACTCCCGCCACCGATCCCCTCGCATTCATCCGCCCCACCCATCGCCGACAACGCATTGGCATACAAGTTCACAAGAACCCGCTCCAACAAAATCCCAGGCAACGGAATACCAAGCCCATCACCCCCACCACCCAAATCAACCTCAAACCGAACCCCGCCCTCTCTCCCAATTACACTACACACTCCCCCCCCCTTTGCACCATCCATCCCGCTCACTTCAACCTCCTCCTCACCAATCGCCACCCCCACCAACCGAACCGCATCCCTATGCACAGCAAGCACTTGCATGCCCGTCAACCCGCCGCAACCCATCTGAATAGAATGGTTATCGGACCCATCACTGCCCGCCCCGTCCCCACTCAAATCAACCGCCCCCGACATAAAAAACTCACACAAACTCGCCACCCGAATCCCAACATCCGCGGCCATCTCAACCGCCACCCGAGCCTGATCCACATCCCCAGAAATCACCGCCCGCTGCGCCCGCCCAGAAATCCCCGCCACCAACCCATTGACCTCATGAGCAAAGTACCGAGCCCGTAAATCTAAATCCAATCCCGAATCCAATCCCGAATCCTGTCCCGATTCGGAGCCGCCAGTCCCAGATGTCAACGCACCCAAATCCCCCACCAACGCCGACACCCGATCAACCTCAGCCACAATATCCCCGCCCAGTTCCAATTGTTCCACGTGGAACAATTGCCCCTGCGATTCCGACCTATTGTTGCCTGACACGCCTAAATCGGCGTTTTTTGACGCACCAAGATCGCCGCCGACCGTTTGGTTGAGCGAAAATTCTCTGGATGGCAATGGTTCACCTGGCACCTGCTGGGTATCGGACCAATCCAAGACCCAATGAAATGTGATCCCCAAATTGAGGAGGATCATCTACTTTTCAACGGCTCTCACAACTCACCCCGCCGGCATGCAGCCCCCTGTACTCCCCAGTCGCCGGGATCAGGAATCCAAATTGTTCCACATGGAACAATTTGGATTCCCGGCCCAGCCGGGGCCGGGCCGCTGGCGGATCTGGTTGGCCGAGCTGGGCGGCGGGTTATACAGTGGGGGAGTTGGGCGGGGTTGGAATTTCGAAACTGGTCAGGTGCGGGGCGTGGTCGATGCTGGGAGTTGGGGCAATTGCCGAGGCCGGATCACCGGCAGGATCTGCGGCGGCGGTCTGGCCGCCGCAGGCGAGCCAGGCTTTGATTTGGGTGGGGCGGATATCCAAGTCGGCGGCCGCGGCCAGATCGACCCAGACAAAATCGATGTGTGATTCTTGAGATTCGATTTGGGGGAGCTCGCCGGCAGAGTCTGAGCCGGGATTTCCCAATTGTTCCACGTGGAACAATTGGGCCTGGAAGATCAGGTTGACCTCGTGGTGGTCCTGGCGGCCGTCGTTGAAGGTGTTTTCGGTGGTGAGCAGTAGGGGGCCGACGGTGATTTTTTGGGCGGTTTCTTCGATCATTTCCCGCTTTAGGGCCTCTGAGGCGGGTTCGGCAAACTCGATGTGGCCGCCTGGGAGATATAGATAGCCTGCGGCGATGTTGCGGCACATCAATACATGGGATTGGTGTAGGATGAGGGCTCGGGCGATGAGCTCGGAATGATTGGCGGGATTTTGTGGAGTCGGCATGGGGGATGGTATGCGTGGGCTAGAATTGGTGCAAGTGGAATTTTGCCTGCTGTGATTCGGTGGGCGGCTGAGATTGATATGGAGGCAAACTGGTATGGCTACTGAGAAAAAGAATGTTCGGACAAAGCGGTCACGGCTCGGGCGGGGACTGAGCGCGCTGGTTGATGCGCCAGCTATCGAGGTTGCTGGGCCGGAGAAGGCGGGGGCAAAAGAGTCCGATAACCTTGTTCACAATGGAACCCCTTCGGACCAGCCGCCTACCGTACATTCTACGAACATTGCGCCTGCGGAGGCGGGGACCAAAAACTCGGAATTGAGGGGGTCCAAAGCCCGGGGTCAGGCGGAAGCTGGAGCCTTGGGATCGGGGAGTGGGGAGCTCGTCGGCGGGGGAGGGGTCCACGATGCAAGCAGTGAGGTTGGAGCGGGGGCGGTTTTGGAGATCTCGGTTGGAATGATTGTGGCCAATAAGGATCAGCCACGGCGAGTTTTTGATGAGGAGGCTCTGGCGAGTTTGGCGGGATCGATTGGCGAGCATGGTTTGATGCAGCCTGTGGTTCTGCGGCGGATTGATGGGGATGGGAAGGCCGGCGGTATAGACCAGGAGTATGAGTTGATTGCCGGCGAGCGGCGTTGGCGGGCGAGCCGGATGGCGGGGCTTGAGGCGATCCCAGCGATTGTGCGCGAGGTTGATGATGCGACGAGCGCGCAGCTTGCGTTGATCGAGAATGTGCAGCGCGAGGATTTGAATGTTGTTGAGCTTGCTGAGGGGTACCGGGTGTTGTCTGATCGGTATTCGATGACACAGGAGCAGATATCAAAGACGGTTGGAGTATCGCGTTCGTCGGTGGCCAATATAACTCGGTTATTAGAACTCCCCGTGGAAGTTCGGGATTTGATTTCTAAGGGCTCGCTGAGCTCTGGGCATGGCAAGGTTTTGTTGTCGCTCGGTCTTCCTGAGAAGCAACGCAAGTTTGCGTCGCGGTGTATAAAGGAGGGATGGAATGTTCGCCAGCTCGAACGGGCGTGTAATGATGAATCCGATGGCGTGATCGAGAGCGGAGTCGGCGGGCCAAAACTAGGTATAATTACCGAGAATGATAGGGCGTTGAGTGTGTTGCGTGATTTGGAGCAGCGGGTGGGGGACGAGCTTGGGACGCGTGTTCGGATCCGGACGGACAAGAGCCGGAAGCGTGGGCGTTTGGTGATTGAGTTCTATGACCTTGATCAGTTCGACGGGTTGCTCGGTCGGCTTGGGGTGAAGAACGAGGGGTAAGGCTCGACTTATAGATACGATGTGAGTATGATGCGGTGCACGATTGTGCATGTATGTTACTAATTTCGATTTGCAGTTTGACACTTTATTTATAACTCGGGCTGCTACTACTGGACACCGCACACATTTATGCCTGCTTATCGATGCGGGCGAAACACCCAAAACTGAAGGAGTGGGTATCATGGCGAAGAAAAAAAGAACATCAAAGAAGAAAGTTGCCAACGGGGCCCGCAAGGAAACCAAGCTCGGTACTGTTTCGTTTGAAGAGCTGCAGGCAGAGATGGCTCGGAGATCGAAGGTCGTGAGTCGGCTTGAGCGTCGTCGCGCCAAGCTGCACGCGGAGCTTGCTGAGGTTGATGCGGAGCTTTCGAGCTTTGGCGCACTGAGTGCCAATGGCGGGATCCGTCGTCGTCCTCGCAATGAGATGAATCTTGTTGAGACACTTCAGAAGGTTCTGAAGAACAAGACCATGTCGGTAACCGATGCGGCTCAGGCGGCTCGGGATTCTGGGTACATGACGACTGCGGCCAACTTCCGCACGATTGTGAACCAGGCTCTTATCCGTGAGACAAAGACCTTTAAGAAGGTTTCGCGTGGACAGTACACTTCGAAGTAATCCATTGGATTGAGTTTGATTGAATGAATGAGACCCGTCTTTGTGGCGGGTTTTTTGTTGGGTGGTGGGGGAAGAGACAATATTTGAACACAGAGGCGCAAGAAGAGTTTGTATCGCGAAGGGTCCGGAGTAAGGGTGCCCTGCTTAAGCTGCGCGTAAGCGGGGCACCCGGTGGGTTTTTTATTGTGTGGGGGGAATGGGAAGGTGGGGCGCGTTTTTTCCGGGGAGCGGGGGAAGACACGGCTTGCCGAGGACGGTCAAGCCGTGGCACCCGGTGGGTTTGTATGTTGAAGACCTCCTTCGCCGAAGCGGTCGAAGGAGGGCACCGAAAGAGAGGAGGAGAGAAGTTAGTCGTGGTCGATGGGGACGATGTCTGTTGGGCTTAGGTGGAGGGCGACTGTGTCACCGGGGCTTGGGGCGATGGTTGTTGGGGCGAAGGGGTTCATCTGGGCGACTTTGATGTTTGGGGCACCTTTGAGTTCGATGATGTGCTGGGCGGTTTCGCCGAGGTATGTGGAGTGGAGGAGTTTGCCTGGGAGGGTGCCGGCGGTGCCTGGTTCTTTGAGGGTGATGGCTTCGGGGCGGATTGAGATGAGGCAATCGCCTGAGTGGTCATTGTCGAGGTTGGCGTTGAATGTGCCGGCTTCGATGCTGAGTGCGGTGTTGGCTGCTGAGCCGGAGGCTTTGGCTTTGATGAGGTTTGTTTCACCGAGGAACTCTGCGACGAACTTTGATTTTGGTTTTCGGTAGAGGCCTACGGGGGTGCCGAGTTGCATGATTTTGCCGTCTTTGAGGAGTGCGACTTTGTCGGCCATCGACAAGGCTTCTTTTTGATCGTGTGTGACATAGACGGTGGTGATGCCTGAGGATTTGCAGACATCGCGGATTTGGTGTCGGAGGTCGTTGCGGAGTTTGGCGTCGAGGTTTGAGAGGGGTTCGTCTAAGAGGAGGACGGCGGGTTTGATGACGATTGCTCTTGCGAGGGCGACGCGTTGTTGCTGGCCGCCGGAGAGTTCGGTGGGTTTGCGGTGCGCGTATGGTGCCATTTGTACGGCTTCGAGGGCTTCGATGACTTGTTTGTCGCGCTGGGGGTTCTGGATTTTGCGTACATTGAGGCCGAAGGCGACATTTTGGGCGACGGTCATGTGTGGCCAGAGGGCGTAGGACTGGAAGACCATGCCTGTGTTTCGTTTGTTTGGTGGTTCGTGTGTGACGACTTTGTCGTCGAAGGTGATTGAGCCTTGGGTGGGGTCGATGAATCCTGCGATCATTCTGAGGAGTGTTGTTTTGCCGCAGCCTGAGGGGCCTAGGAGGAAGAAGAGTTCACCGGGGTTGATGGTGAGGGTGAGGTCATCGACTGCGTTGACGGCGTTTTTGCCGGTGCCGAAGGTTTTGACGAGGTTGTTGATTTGTATTTTGGTGCCCATGGGGAATGGTAGGGGGGGAAGAGAAGAGAAGATTTTTGTACGCAGAGGGGGCAAAGGTGGCAAAGGACGCAGAGAAGAGGGGATAGGGGAGAGGGGGGGGGAAGAGAAGAATAGGTAAGAGAAGAAAGACCCCCTCCGTCGCTTCGCGACACCTCCCCCGGAGGTCCGGGGGAGGTGGAAGAGGGAATAGGAGAAAAGAAGAGAAGTTATGAGCCCTCACCCCCGCCCTCTCCCATCAGAATGGGAGAGGGAGAAAGAGTTATTTTTGGGATTCTTTGGGGGCGTGGCCGATTTGGGAGGGGGTTTCTAGGGTGGCTCCTAGGCCTAGGACGATTCGGTTGGCGTAGGCGAAGTAGGCGGTGACTTGGGCGGCGTCGAGGATTTCGAGGTCGGTGAGGTTGGCGGCGTGGAGGGTGGTGATGTCTGATTGGGTGATGCTAGAGGGGTTTTTTGTGAGTTTTGTGGCGTAGTTGACGAGGGCTTGTTCTCGCTCAGTGAGGTTTGTGTAGTCGGCGCTAACGACTTCGTCGGCGAGGTGTTTGCGGTTTTCTGGGAGGAGTTTTTTGAGGCCAGCAGCGTGGTGGGTTTGGCAGTAGGTGCAGGCGTTGATTCGGGAGACTGTGGTGCCGATGATTTCTCGTTCTGCTCTGGAGAGGGGGGATGGTTTGTGGCAGGATTGGATGTAGAGCTGGCAGTGGGCTTCTAGGGAGGCGGGGTTGAGGGAGTGGACTTTGAGTACTTGGTCTACTGAGCCGTCGGGGTTTGCGTAGCGGGTGTAGAGGTCTTTGAGTGGGCCTGTGGCTTCTGATTCTTGGATGGTTTTGATGTAGGGCATGGTTGGTGGAATAGTTTTGGGTGGGGGATTGTTCCCGGTTTAATGGTGGGAGGGTAAAGTTGTGGTGTTGATTGGGGGACGCTATGATGGGTGCAGGGCCTTAGATTGGTCGAACTACATGAACTGGAGCTTACGATGGCGATCCTTATCAATGCGGACACGAAGGTTATTACTCAGGGGATCACGGGGTCTGCGGGGGCTCTGCATACGCGGGGGTGTTTGCATTACGGTACGCGGATGGTTGGTGGGGTGACTCCGGGGAAGGGGGGGCAGAAGGATGCCAATGGGCTGCCGATCTTTCATACTGTTCGGGATGCTGTGGAGGCGACGGGCGCGGATGCGACGATGATCTTTGTGCCGCCGGCGTTTGCTCAGGATGCTATATTGGAGGCGATGGACGCGGGGGTGCGTTTGATTTGCTGTATAACTGAGGGCGTTCCTGTCAATGACATGATCCGGGTGCGGGCGATTATGGATGAGCGGAACGCGGCGGCGCGGGGGGCTGATTCGCAGCATTCGACGGAGTTGTTTACTTTGATTGGTCCGAACTGTCCTGGGATTATTACTCCTGGTCCTAAGACGGGCGAGAATACCGCTGATTCACACTTTACGAATGATGGGTGCAAGATTGGGATTATGCCTGGGTATATCAACACGCATATTTCTGAGGCCAAGACTGGTAAGGCGGTGGGGATTGTTTCTCGGTCGGGGACGCTGACTTATGAGGCGGTGTGGCAGACCTCGCAGATCGGGCTTGCGCAGACGACTTGTGTTGGGATTGGCGGGGATCCGGTGCGGGGGATCAATCATATTGATTGCTTGCGGATGTTTGAAGAGGATCCTGACACGCACGGGATTCTGATGATTGGTGAGATTGGCGGGGAGGATGAAGAGGCGGCTGCGGAGTATATTTCTAAGCATGTGACGAAGCCTGTGGCGGCGTTTATTGCTGGGCGGACTGCGCCTGCGGGCAAGCGGATGGGTCATGCTGGGGCGATTATTTCTGCGGGTGCTGGTGGGAAGCCAACGGGGACTGCTGATACAAAGATCGAGGCTTTGAAGGCGGCGGGGGTTGAGGTTGCGATGAGTCCTGCGGACATGGGGATTGCGATGGCCAAGGCGATGAAGCTTGAGGCCGTGAGCGTGTAGTCCTGTTTGATGGGTTGGTTATCAGAACGGAAGTATGGTGTGCTGCAGGTTTGAACTGAGCTGTATTATTGTGTGTGCGGAATGGTATTTTGCGCAATAACCTGCACCGGACACCTTAAAATCGTGGTGATACTCTTGTTCTTATTGATTTTTTAATATGGTGGGCCGATCTTGTGTGGGCATGCTCAATGGATCTTTACATCCTGAAGTTTATCAATCTCTAAATGGCTCACGCCTATTTGATTTTGTTCGTCGGTACTGGGTGGTTTTGATTGTTGGGTGCGTGTGTGTTCTGGTGTCTATCTTTGCGTATTTGTCGTTTAAGGATGCGGCCCACCTTGCGCAGATTGAGACTTCGGAGGATCATGCTGCCGAGCGTAACTCTGATCTTGTTGAATGCTTTGAGATGTATGAGCAGGCGTTGACCTTTACGCGTGGGTTTATTCAATCAAGCAACTATGTTGACCGGGATGAGTGGAGACGGTTTATTGAATCGGCGGAGCTTGAGTCTCAGTACCCTGGTGTTTGGGGGTTTGGGTATGTGGAGAAGGTGGGAGCGGGGGAGATTGAATCGTTTGTTGACGAGGTTCGTGGGCAGGGGCTGAGTGATTTTTCGATAAAGACACACAAGGGCTTTGAGCGTGACGACAACGACGATTTGTTTGTTATCAAGTATGAGGAGCCGTACTCGCGGAATAAGTCTGCGATCGGGCTGGATGTATCGTCGAACCCTGCGAATCGTGATGTGTATGACCGTGCGACGGATCTGGGCATTGTTCAGGTGTCTGCGCCTTTCATGATCAAGCAGCAGGAGAGTTTGGGGACGGGGATTGGTATTGTGATGGCGTTGCCTCATTACAGTCCTGAGATGTCGATTGAGAGTGTTGAGGATCGACGCGTGGCGGTTATTGGGTGGGTGACGATCGTGCTTGACATGGACTACTTTGTCGAGGCGATGATGTGGAAGCACGATAATGACCGGCTTGCGATGATGACCGAGGATTTTACGGGTCAATGGGTGACGCTCTTTGATACCGCGGAGAGTGATCCGTCGTATCTGTGTGGAAGTTGCGGGAATAATCATGTGGGGATTTCGAGTTCAATATCATTTCATGTCGGGGGGCGGGAGTTTGAGACGCGTGTGGTGAGCGACCCGGCGTTTACTGATACCGCGTTGAGTCTTGGGGAGTTCCATGACAATATGCGCAAGGCGAATATTGCTTTGTATGTCGGGCTCAGGGTGACGGCCGTGCTTGTTGTGCTGACGCTGATTGTGTCGTATGGGCGGAACCGGGCGGTTCGGCTTGCCAACGGGATGACGCGGTCGCTGAGGCAGAGCGAGGAGTTGCAGCGTCGTTTTGCTGAAGAGGCGTTGGACGCGAACCGGGCCAAGACTGAGTTTTTGGCCAATATGAGTCATGAGATTCGGACGCCGATGACTGCGGTGCTTGGGTATACGGATATTCTTGCGGAGATGGTTCCTGAGCATACTGATCCTGATGCGATGCACGAGGCTGTGGATCGGATCAAACGGGCGGGGACTCACTTGTTGATGGTGATCAATGATATTCTTGATATGTCGAAGATTGAATCTGGGAAGCTGACGATTACGTCTGGGGCTTGCCGGATTGGTGAGATATTGTCTGATGTTGTTGGGACGATGAAGGTCCGATCGAATGATCAGGGGCTTGTTCTTGAGGCGGAGTTTGAGACGGAGATCCCTGGGACGATACTCGCGGATTCGTACCGGATGCGACAGATTTTGCTGAATCTTGTGGGCAATGCGATTAAGTTTACTGATCGGGGTGGGGTTCGGATTGTTGTGGGGAGTGATGGGGACACGCTTCGGTTTGCTGTGCATGACACGGGGGTTGGGGTGCAGGCGGATCAGATCGAGCGGATGTTCAAGCCCTTTGAGCAGGACGAAACGAATCAGAATGATGCGAATCGGGGGACGGGGCTGGGGCTTTCGATTTCTCGGCAGCTTGTTGATTTGATGGGCGGGCATCTTTGTGCCACGAGCGTGCTTGGTGAGGGATCGGTGTTTACTTTCGATCTGCCGTTGAAGATTCCTGAGCAGGACAGTGTTGAGATGATCAGTGCGTTGCCTTGTACTGTGCCTGAAGAGAGTTCCCGACGACGGGTGACTGATATTAAGCTGGAGGGGCGGGTTCTTTTGGCTGAGGATGGGCCTGACAACCAGCGGCTGATTAAGCATGTGCTGGGCAAGGCGGGCCTGGAGGTTGTTGGTGTTTGGAACGGGCAAGAGGCGGTTGATTTGTATCAGAAGAACCCGGGCTTTGACCTGATCATTATGGATATGCAGATGCCTGTGCTTGATGGGTATGAAGCGACGAAGAAGCTTCGTGTGATTGGGTGCGAGCTTCCGATTATGGCGTTGACTGCGCATGCGATGTCGGGGGATCGTCAGCGGTGTCTTGGGTGCGGGTGCGATGAGTATGAGAGTAAGCCTTTGAATCGGGCACGGCTGTTGCGGACGATCGAGCGTTTGCTTGATCCTGAGCGGAGCCGGGGGCATCGGGCGGCGTGAATCTTTGGGCTGATGAATGAGCCGGGTTTATGGGAGGAGGCCCATGGATTCGGAGTTGTTTGATTGGCGGTTTGAGGTTGCGCTTGGGTCGAGTTGGGCGTCGAGGTCTGCGGGGAGGATGACTTTGAATATTGAGCCTGAGCTTTTGCCTTCAGTTGTTGAAGCGGGTGTGGATTCGACGCGGATTCTGCCTTTGTGTTCGTAGGCGATGCGTTTGGTTACGGCGAGTCCTAGGCCGGTGCCTTTGAGGCCCTTTGTAGTGTTGAATGGTTCGAAGATCCAGGCGAGTCGGTCTTGCGGGATTCCTGGGCCGTTGTCGATGACTGAGATGACGACTGTTGGTCTTAGGACTGCGCCGGCGTTTTTTTTGTCTGGGCGGGACTCGTTGAATGAGACTCGTACTGTAACGGCGCCTGTATCTGGTTCGACTGCTTCTACTGCGTTTGAGATGAGGTTCATGAGGACCTGGTGGATGAGGGAGGGGTCCACGCTGATGGGGGGCATTTCTGGGTCGGCGTCTACGATGAGGGCGACGCCTTTTTCGGTGCAGATTTTTTCCATGAGCTGGGCGCAGTCGCGGGCGACTTTGTTGATGTGTGTGAGTTCGAGGTCGAGCTGGAGTTTGCGTCCGAAGGTGAGCATGTTCATGGTGAGGGAGGCGATGCGGTCTAGGTTTCTTCGGAGGATTCCCCAGCCGTTTCTTGAGATGTCGAGGTCGCCTTTGTGGAGTCCGATTTCGACGACATCGGCGCCGCCTTTGAGGCCTTGGAGGATATTTTTGATTGAGTGGGAGAGGGATGCGACGGTTTCGCCGATGGCGGCCATTCGTTCTGAGTTGACTCTTTTGAGGTGTTCGTCTGCGTTTGCCAGGGCGAGGCCGGTGTGCTGTCCGATGGCGTTGAGGAGTGCGAGTTGTTGTCGGTCGAAGGCGTGGTGGATTGTTGAGGAGTCGATGTAGATGGCACCGAAGGGGTGGTCGCCGAAGGTGATGGGGGAGCAGATTGCTGAGCGGATTTGGTATTGTTGTACTGAGTCTCCTGCGGCGAATCTTGGGTCTTGCATTGCGTTTGTTGAGAGGACGCCGTCGCCGTCCATTGCGGCTTTGAGGATTGTTGTGGAGACTCTGATTTTTGCGGCGTCTTCGTCTGCGGGTGGCGAGGCGTATCGGATGATGCCTGGGACCATTGGTGCTTCTGGGGTTGCGCCTGGGATCATGATGACGCCTCGTTCTGGTCTGAACTCATTGAAGATGAGGATCATGACGGCGTCTAGGAGTTCTCTTTTGTTGACGATCTTTGCGGTGATGGAGGTGAGTGCGTAGATGACTCTGAGGTGGTCTTCGGCGGCGGCGGTGGGGTCTAGGGCGTCGCCGATGTAGGAGTCTCCTGAGGAGGGGAGGGTGAGTTCGACATCGATTTCTTGTTGGTCGTCGTCGGTGAGGAGTACTGGGGAGAAGATTCGTTCGTGTGGGGAGATGCCGAAGAGGAGGGTGGTGATGCCTACGGAGATTTCGTCGCCTGGTTCTAGGCGGATGCGGTCTTTGATGTGTACGCCGTTGACTTGGGTGCCGTTGTTTGATTTGAGGTCACGGATGTACCAGATGGAGCCGTCGGGGGTGAGTTCTGCGTGTCGTCTTGAGACGGTGTTGTCTGTGATTGGGAGTGCTTCACTTGAGCGTCCTAGGAGCTGGGGCTGATCTGTGGGGAGGAGGTACTCTTTGCCCTCGTCTGGGCCTGTGATGACGGTGAGTTTGGGCATTGGTTCAGGATAGTGTGGTTTTGGGTTGCGTACAATGGGGGGATGGCCAAAGCAGCGACAAAAACTGGCGGTAGAGGGGGTGGGGGGGCACGGGTTCCTGGTGCGGAGCACCGGATTGTTGTTTTGGTGGGCAAGGAGTTGTTTTTGCGGACGCAGTACACCTCGATGCTCAAGGAGAAGCTTGAGGCGGAGCACGGGGAGATTGAGGTGTTCCGGTTTGATGGGGACGGGGTTGATCTTGCTGAGGTGCTTGATGAGTGCCGGTCTTTTGGGTTGATGGCGAGCCACAAGATGGTGGTGGTTGATGAGGCGGATTCGTTTGTCAATGCGACGACACGGGCGATGCTTGAGCGGTATGCGAGCAATCCGAGTGAGGGGGCGACGCTGGTGTTGCGGGGGGGGAAGTGGAACAAGGGGAAGTTGGATGAGTCGATCAGTGCAGTTGGGTTGATTTTGAAGTGTGATACTGTTGATGAGGGGGCGGCGTGCCGGTGGACGGTTGGCCGGGCGCAGAGGGAGTATGAGTCTTCGATTGATATGCGTGTTGCGGCGGGGTTGGTTGAGCGGCTTGGGGCTGATCTTGGGCGGATTGATACGGAGCTTGGGAAGCTGGCGACTGCGGCGGGGGCTGGGAATCCGATCACGGGCGAGCTTGTGAGCGAGCTTGTTGGGCTGACGCGGGAGGAAGAGGTGTGGGCGATCCAGTCGTATTTGTTGTGCGGGGATGCGGGGCGGACGCTTACTGAGCTCAAGGTGATCTTGGGGAACTCTCCGAGGGGGAATGCGGTGCCTGTGATTTTTGCGTGTAGTGATTTATCGCGGAAGCTGATGGGGGCGAGCGAGGCGATGGGGCAGGGGGTGAATACGCAGGTGATTAGTAAGGAGTTGAAGTTGTGGGGGGCGAGCAAGGATGTGATTTTGCGGACGGCGGGTCGGATGGGGCCTGAGCGGGCTAGGGCGTTGTTTGATGAGTGCGTGGCGGCGGATACGGCGAGCAAGTCGACTGGGGTGGATGTGGGGATGCTTTGTGAGCGGTTGATGCTGTCGTTTGTGGCGGCTTCTGGCTCATAGTGGCCGCAATTTCTCTGAATTAGGTTTGTGGGTGTGGGAATAATGGATTGTGGCAGAATGTTAATATTCGTGAGCGTTCGCTCTGGGATCGGGTTGTGTGGTCTCTTTTAATTATTCATTCGTGGGCAAACACGAAAGCTAAATATGAAGAACTTGATAAGTTTCGTTTTGACGGTTGGGATGTTGGGTGGTTTGGCGATTGGCGGTGACACACCGTGTGTATCGCCTGAGATTGTGGGGTCGCATGATATTGGGGGCTTGCAGTTTGGAAGCTTTGAGGTATCTCTTGACGGGACTACTGCCTTTGTATTTACTCTTTTGGGCGGCATTGATGTCTTTGATGTGAGCGATCCGAGCGATCCTGTTTCGGTCGGGTTTATCTATCCGCAGGTTGACGGGCCATATGTCTTTACCACTGGGCACCTGGTGCAGGATACGACGGTGTATATTGCTGTGGATGGGTTTGGGTTCCAGGGGATTTGGGCTGGCGACTTTCGTGATTTGTCATCAGTCGTCACACATGGAACGATTAGAGTTGGCGAAAACGGGAAGTTAAAAGTCGAGGGGGACCGCTTGTATACGCGGTATGGCGGGCTAGGAGGGCTGGATTTTTTTGGATTCCGCATCTTCGATGTTGGTGATCCTGGAGCGATGTCATTGGTGAGCGAGACGATGACATCTGGGATGTTGTTTGATTATGAGGTTGCTGGGACGATGCTGTATGCTGCGGATGGCGATTCTGGTTTTGAGATTTGGGATGTAAAGGACGCGGCCAATCCGCGGTTGATGGGTGTGTATAACGATCCCGGATTCCAGGCTCGCGAGATTGTGATTGTTGGGACGACGGCGTATGTCAGCAGCGGGCAGGGGGTCTATGTGTTTGATGTCGTTGATCCGATGAGTCCGGCTTTGGTTGGTTCGTTTGTGATTCCAAATCCATCGGCAGATGGTGCGGGTGTTGGCAACTCTTTGTCGGTTGAGGGGGATGTTGTGTATGTGATGAATGGGTTGTCGGAGATGCTTGTGATTGATGCTCGCAACCTTTCGTCAATGGGTTTGATGGGCTCGCTGTTGTTTGAAGATACTCCAGCAGATTTTATGGTGGACGGGGGTATTGGGTATTTTGCCAACGGTACTCTTTCGGAAGGTTTTTTAGTTGCCGATTTGAGCATCCCTTGCAATACCTGCTTGGCGGATTTGACTGGCGATGGGGTGCTTGATTTCTTTGATATTTCAGCGTTTTTGACGGCGCTTGCGGCGGGGGATCCTGTGGCTGATTTTACGGGTGACGGGAGCTTTGATTTCTTTGATATCAGCGTGTTCTTGGGTGATTTTTCGTTTGGGTGTCTGTAAAGGTTTGGTTGGGGTGATGGTGTTGCATGCCCTGGGCCGTTGCTGGCTCGGGGTTTTTTTGTGGGGTGGTGATTGGGGGAGAACTTGGGGTGATGGGGTGTGGTATAGTTTGAGAACAACTGGTTTATAGAGCAGGAGGCTCGAAATGACACGGAAGACTGGAAGTCGCGGGTTTGTGGTTGGGGTAGTGAGCGCGGGGGTGCTTGTGTCGATTTCTGGGGGGCTTGTTTTGGGGTTGGGGGGGTGCGGGAAGGGGGATCGGTGGTGGAAGGAAAATAATGAGCCTATTACGGGCGGTGATGAGGCGACTGGGGTTGATACTTCGTTGACGGCGTTGTCGGGGGATAATGATCCTGTTGTGGCTCTTGATGGGGATCGGGGGTTTGGGTCTACGCAGGATCAGGTGGTTGAGTCTGCGCGGATGATGGATGAGTATTTTTCGGGGATGGCGGCGGGTGAGGATTTGGAAGAATCTGTGGTGGTTGATGATGGCGGTGGGGATCCGGTTATTGAGGATGGGGGAGAAGAGAAGACCCCCTCCGTCCGCGAAGCGCGGACACCTCCCCCGGAGGGCCGGGGGAGGAGCGAAGAGGTTGTTGATGATGGGTTGTTCTCGTTATCTGCGGCGGCGGCGGAGCTTGAGAGCGTTGATCAGGATCTGCCCGAAGATGATGGATCGGTTGTGGAGCTTGCTGAGGCTGATCCGGTTGAAGTTGAGGTTGTGCCTGTGGATGCTGAGCAGCGGAAGGCGGAGCTGGTTGCGGAGCTGGTTGATGTGCTGACGGGGCTTGCGCGGACGAGTGAGAATCCTGGGGAGGCGGCCGTTGCGCTTGCGGGGATGGATTCGATGTCGGTTGCGGTGCTCGATGGGCTGCGTGATGAGGGGGTGCTGTCTGATGCGGAGCTGAGCACGCTGCGGGCGGCGCGGGAGGTTTTGGATTCGATCTCGAGTTCTGGGTCTATTGCGTCGCCGGATGCGGTGGCGGAGGTGTTGGCGCGGGTGAAGGATGAGCTTGATCGGGCTTCTGGGATCCGGGTGGCGCGGGCGTTGTTGTGCACGCGGGTGGATGGGTTTGGGAAGTATGAGCCGTTTGGGAGCAATGAGTTTGTTGCGGGGTCGAATCACGAGGTGATTGTGTATGTGGAGGTTGATCGGTTTGGGCACCGGGAACTAACGGGGACGGACGGGCAGCCGCGGTTTGAGGTGGAGATGAGCCAGCGGCTGGAGCTGTACCATGTGGCGGATGATTTGAATACATGGAACCGGGCGGCGGAGGTTGATCGGAGTGTTTCGCGGAACCGGGTGCGGGATTATTATTTGATTAACAAGATTTCGCTGCCTGCGAATCTTGGGGTTGGCCGGTATCACCTCAAGGTGGTGATGCGGGATTTGGTTGAGGGGAAGGTTGGGGAGATGATTATTCCTATTCGGATGGTGGTTCGGTGAGGAAAGAAGGGACTGGGGACTGGGCACTGGCCACTTGGGGAAGAGAAGAATAAGAAAGACCCTCACCCCGGCCCTCTCCCCGAGGGAGAGGGAGGAAGAGAAGAGAGACCCCCTCCGTCCGCTGCGCGGCCACCTCCACCGGAAGCCCGGGGGAGGAGGAAAGAAAGGATGAAGATCACAGGTGGGACGCGCGATCCACGACGGTTTTTAGAATCCTCCGTAGCCCAAGACACTGCTTGCCGAAGACGGTCAAGCAGTGGCACCCGGCTGGCCACTCGGCGTGTTTCTTTGGGCGTGATCTTTACTTTGGGGGGTGGGCGCGTTTGAGGGCGGCTTGGGCCATTCTTGTGGCGTGGAGTGGGGGGGTGCCTAACCATGTAGCGAGTTCTTCTAGGGATTGGGGTTTGTTTCCGGATAAGGCGTAGCGGCGGGTGAGGAGTTCTTTGTCTCTGTCTGAGAGGTTGGCGGCAAGGCTGGCTGAGAGGCTTGCGTTTTCGGGGGATAGGCCTTGTTGGAGTGCTTGGGGTTTGAGCCAGTGCCAGTGGTTCCAGAGTTGGTTGGTCCAGCTTTCTACGGGGTATCCTTGGCTGATTCTTCGGCCGGCTTTGCCTTGGGTTGGGGGGGTTGCGATGTCTGGGAGGCGGGCGGCCCAGTGGGTGATGGCGAGGCTTACGGGGGCGGCGAGGCGGGCGGTTGACGTTGGGGCGTGGCGGCTGAGGGCGGTGGTGATTGTTGCAGCTACGACGGCGATGGCGTCGTTGAGGATTTGGGTTGCTCTTGATGGGGGGAGGGTGTCTACTGGGCCTCCGATGTGTTGTTCTATTGTGGCGAGCATGAGGTGGAGCTGGGTGGCGACGAGTTCGATTTTGAGGAGGGTGATCCATCGCATGTTGGTTTCTATTTTGTCGAGGATTCGGCCTGAGGGGGTTGAGGGGTGGAGTTCTTTGGTGAGGAGCTGGGAGCTTTCTTGGAGCTCGATGATGGCGGCGGCTCTTGTGGTTTGTTCGTAGATGACGGCGGGGTTGTTTGTTCTGAGTTGTTCTAGGAGGGAGGTGAGGTTTGATGGGCCTTGGGTTGTGAGGTTTGTGATGACGGGGGGTTCATTGAGAGCGGAGGGCCGCGGTGTTTGGGTGTTTAGGGATACTTTGGGGGGTGTTTGGAAGTTTGCGTTTTGGATGAGGGTGCGGCGGGCGCGGTTGATTGCTCTGTTGACTGAGACGGGCGATCGGTTGAAGTTTGCGGCGATGGTGCCGGTGCGTTTGCCTTGGAGGGATTGGGTGAGCATGGCGAGCTGTTGGTCTTGATCGGCGGGGGGGGTCATGGAGAAGATGGGTGTGTTGCCGGAAGCGGTTCCGGAAGATGCGCAAGCGTCGTCGTGGGCGATGAGGGTACGGCGGACTGATTCTGTTGAGCGGGCGATGCGGCTGGCAATGCGGGCTGCGATTTGCGTGCGGCTTGATCCGAGGCGGTTGTGGTAGCGGCGGGCGTCGCGGATGATTTTTTCGGTGAGGGCTTGGTCCATTCTTGTGAACTGTGCGGCGGTTCCAAGGCGGCCTTTGAACTGTTCTTGGAACCAGGAGACTGGGCCTTCTAGGAAGATGATGGTGCGGTGGCCTGAGCCGGTGTCGATGCGTCTTGCGACGAGTCCTAGGCGGCGGTAGCGTTCGATGGATTTTCTGCTGACGGCCCAGCGTTTGGCGAGGGAGTCGATTGTTTCGTAGTTGTGTTGCTGGTCCTTTGGGAGATCGTTTCGGGTGAGGTTGGCGGATTCTGAGAGGTGTTCGGCGAGGGCGGAGAGGTCGGCACGGAGGGTTTCTCCGGGGAGCATTTCTGGGTTTGTGATGTCTGGTCGGTAGCCGGTGACGCGGAAGATGATGAAGTCTTGTGGGTAGAGGCCTTCGGGGTCGATGGCGGGGGCGAGTTGTTCGATGCGCTGAAGGTGGCGGATGATTGTTTGTTTGCCTGCGTAGGAGAGCTCGGCGGCGAGGGATTCGATCGCTTGGGCTTTGATGGAGGTGAGGGCGGGCATTTGTGGATGTTAGGTTGGGAATGGCGGGTGGTAGAAGAGAGGAAAGACCCTCACCCCGGCCCTCTCGGAAGATTGGAGGGAAGGGGAAGGAGAGAGAGAAGGAAGGAGGAGGGTTTGGAGCCCTCATCCGTCGGCAAGGCCGACACCTTCTCCCATCAGAATGGGAGAAGGAGGAAGAGAAGACACTGCTTGCCGAAGACGGTCAAGCAGTGGCACCCGGCGAGAAAGCAAGAATGAAAGGGGGGGAAGAAGGAGAAATGGGGGGGAGGGGTAAAGAGAAGAAAGACCCCTCCGTCCGCGAAGCGCGGCCACCTCCCGGCGGGGGCGCGGGGAGGGACAAGGATGGGGTGCTTTGTGGGAATCATGAGCCGTCAGATATGGGTTATATATGGGCTAGGCGAGAGCGGGTGAGGGAGTTGGTGCGGGGGAGGTGGAGAGGTCGAGCCAGTTTGGGTTGACTTGGGGGGTGATGTTGAGGTCTGCGGTCATGGTGAGGAATGTTTGGACGGCTTGTTTGGCGCGGTCGTCTACTTTGAAGCGGAGGAGCTCGCCGAGGTAGTGCTGGGCGAGCTTTATGGGCCAGCCAGCGGGTTCGGCGTGGGTGGAGATGATCCAGTCGATTCTGGTTTGGTTTTTGAGCATGGTGCGCTGAAGGATGTGGGCGGCGGCGATGATGCTTGCTTTTGATTCTGGGTTTGTGATGTCGGACTGTTTGCACATCCAGGTGGCGTAGACGAAGGGGAGGTTTGTGAGGGTGTTCCAGGCTTGGCCGAGGTCTATTTGGTGGGGGTAGAGGTCTGCGGGGGGGGAGTTGGTGACGACTTTGTCGCCGATGATGAGGAGGGTTTGGGGGTTGGTTTGGGCGGGTGATGCGTTGATGTTGTGGTCGATGAAGTTGGCTTTGATGGCGTGCTGTCTTTGGAGGATGAGGTTGCAGAGGGCTATTGAGGTGTGGGAGTCGGTGTCGGCGTGGACTGTTTTGATTTGGTTGATGGGGACTTGGGAGAGGAGTTTGACGGTGAGGGTTGGGCCGTCGCATCCGATCATTCCTGCGGGGATGAGGACGAGGGGGTCTTGGGTGGATTGGGCTTTGGCGTAGTCGATGATGGAGGCGAGGCCGATGTCTGCTTGGGCTGATTGGATCATGGAAGCGATTTGTGAGGGGACGGCTCTGATGAGTTGGCAGTCGTTCCAGGCGTCTAGGCCTTGGATGAGGGGGGCGGTATTAAGGTAGCTGACTGCGGCAATTTTCATAAAGTTATCCTGAATTGAGGAGGTCTGCGAGGGTCTGGGTTGATTATTGGGGTGATAAATGGTTGAGATCGGAAAAAAAGCCCCTATAAACCGGCGGATTGGGTGGCGTGGGTGGTCAAAATCTGTACATTTGGTTGTGGATGGCATGCGAATGTCTTCACCATTGGCTTTGGTTACTGTTGTGCTGCACACAGTCGTCTGGTTGATGTTTCTGGTCTGTTCTCTCTCTGGCAGGCTGATATATTTGGGTAGTGACTCGATCTGGCGGGAGTGAGATCAGAATTTCAGGGCCTTGTGTTGCCCTACCCGAGTCGCGAGAGCACCAGCTTTCCTACCCACCCGGCGTCGGGTTGCGCTACAGCCCGGCGTCGCATTTAGAAGACCGATCCCTTTTGGGGTCGGTCTTTTTTTGTCGGTACTTATTTGTGGGTTCATTTCGGTGCAATTGGTGGTGGGGCGGGGGGAATGGTCGATAGGTTGGGTATGGCTGAAGGTTCGATTATTTTGGTTGGTGGCGGGGGGCACGGGGCGGTGGTGGCGCAGTGTGCTCATCAGCTTGGGGTTGTGGTGGTGGGGGTGTATGACGATGATGCGGGGGCGAAGCTTTTGCATCGTCCTCCGCCTCCGGTGGTGCCTGAGTATTTGGGGACGATCGGGGAGTTTGTTGAATCTGAGGCGGGCGGGTGGATGCTTGCGATTGGTGATCTTGGTGCGCGGGCGCGGGTGCTTGAAAAATATAGCGAGTCTGCGGGTGGGCCGATGATTCATCCGGATGCTTTGGTGTCGCCGGATGTTGAGATTGAGGAGGGGGTGTTTGTTGGGCCTGGGGCGATTTTGCATGCGGGGGCGAAGGTTCGGGCGCACGCGATTATCAATACGGGGGCGATTGTTGAGCACGATTGTGTGATTGGTCGGAATGCGCATGTTGCGCCGGGGTGTGTGATTGGTGGGGGGTGCTCGGTTGGGGAGAATAGTTTGGTGGGGATTGGTTCTACGGTTTTGCCGACGATGGTGATCGGGGATGGAGCGGTGGTTGGGGCGGGGAGTGTTGTGATTCGGGGGGTTGGGGACGGGGTTGTTGTTGCGGGGAATCCGGCGCGGATTTTGCGTGGGAAGTAAGAGAAGAAAGACCCCCTCCGTCTGCTGCGTAGACACCTCCCCCGCGGGGCGGGGGAGGGGCAAGAGAAGTGGGAATGCGGTGAGATTAGGGGGTCGGGGTTGTCGGGGTTGTCGGGGTTGTGGGGGTTGTGGGGGTTCTTGAGTCTGGGCCTAGGTAGAGGGTGTCGAAGTAGACATCGGCGGTTGCGGGTTTGTCTGTTTGTTGGTCTGCGGCGGGGTCGCGGTTGTCGTAGCGGACTTCGAAGAAGATGCGGAAATCTTTTGAGTTTTCTGGGATGAAGCCCCAGTGTTTTTGGTAGAGGTCGTGGAGGTTGTATTGGAAGAAGACCCAGGTGTCTTGGGTTGGTTCTTTTGGGGGGAGGGCGGCTTGGTCGAAAGCGAATCTGCGGTTGCCGATTTTGAGTGGTGGCTCGGTGATGCCTGCGAGTGGGATGGCGAGCTGGTGGGTGGGGTAGTTGGAGTTTGCGGGTTTGTTTGTTGGTCTTGCGGCCATGACTACGAGCTGGAGGTATTGCTTTTCTGTAGAGCGGTTCCAGTTGGTGACTTTGTAGTGTCCTGAGATGTAGGTGGGGAGTGTGTTGTCTGGGGTGGTGAGGGTTTGGACTATGCCGTGGATTGCGGTGGTTTGTGGTTGTGGGTTTGTTGTGTCTGCTGAGTCCATGTGGAGGTGTGCGGAGTGGGTGCCGGTGTGGGCGGTGGTGTTTGAGATTGTGAAGGGGAGCCAGGATGTGGATTTGTTTGAGAAGTCGTACCAGGGGTCGGATGATGAAGATTCGAAGGAGTGGTTTTGGAGGAGGTTTGTTTGTGGGTTTGGGGGGAGGGGGGATGGGGAAGAAGGTGGAAGAGAGGGTTGGGAGGGAGGGGGGGAGGAGTGGTGGGAGCCCTCATCCGTCGCTACGCGACACCTTCTCCCATCAGAATGGGAGAAGGAGGAAGAGTTGCAGCCGGCGATGAGGAGGGTGAGGATTGGGAGGGGGGTATGCATTATTTGGTGAGGTTTGCGAGGGCGGTGCCGATGTAGTTTTCGGAGGCGGGGTTTACGGAAAACGAGCCGGCGCTTGAGGTGATGGGTTCTCGTTTGTCCATGTCGGTGAGTTCGACTTTGTTTGGGGCGTGGATTTCGATGAAGTATTTGGCGTGTTGTTTTTCGGCGTCTTTGCGGAGCTTGCCGGGGTTTGTTGTTGATTTGTAGGAGATGCGGGTGTGGAGTGGGGGGGTGGTGTAGCGGTCGGCTTGCCAGGGTTTGCGGTCTTCGCGGGCGAGGTAGGCTTCGGATTCTTGTCCTCGGCGGAGGGCGGCGGTGAGGGATTGGGCTGCGGATTTGTTTTCTTCGTCGTTGTTGGGGACGGCGATGAAGGCCTCGGGGCGGATTGAAGTTTGCTTGCGCGAGACGGCTTCCATGAGGTCTTGGCCCTCGGGCATGAGTTGTTTGTCGTCGAGGAGGTTGCCTAGGACGACATCGCCCATGGCGAATCCTACTGCGGGGGTTTTTGGGCCTCCCATGAGTTCGATGAGGTTGTCGTAGCGGCCTCCGCCGGCGACTGCTCTTTCGCCGTCGGCGATTGCTTCGAAGACTGTGCCGGTGTAGTAGGCGAGGCCTCGGACGATGGAGCGATCCCAAATCGTGTATTTCTGAATATCAATCCTCACTAATGCGCTCGCAAGTTCTTGAAAATCTAATGGTACATCGTCTTTCGTTGTGTTTGTTCCTAAGCGAGAGTTGTCTGAGGCCGGTATAAATGGGTTTACTAGGAGATCAGCGAGCGCATGAGCCTTCTCCACACTGCAACCAAACTCAGAAAGGCTCGACGCCGTCTGGTCTAAGCCTACTTTCTTTGCTCGGTCTGCGCAATCAAATGCTGCAGCCATATTTATAGGATCGACTCCCATTTCTGTGAAGAGGTACTCAGCATAAACACGGTTGTTCTTCCGAATGTAGATGTCGTTCGGACCAAACTTGAGCCCGAGCATGTTAAGCAGAACTACACAAGATTCGATTATCTCCGCATCCATTTGGGCGCGGGTTTGGGGGGTGTCTTCGTCGGAGGGGAGGCCGATGATGTCGCAGTTCCATTGGAGGAACTCTCTTAGGCGGCCTCTTTGGGGGCGTTCGGCTCTGAAATAGGGGCCTGCGGTGAACCATTTGCAGGGTTTGGGGAGTTGTTTGGCGCGGGCGGCGTACATTCTTGCGAGGGTGGGGGTGAACTCTGGTCTTAGGGCGAAGTCGGCTTGGCCTCGTTCTACGAGTTTGTCGAGGGTTTCTTGGCCTCCTTTGCCTGAGAAGGTTTGGAAGAGTTCGTTGAGGATCCCTTGGCCTGATTTGATCGAATAGAGGTCTGTGGACTCGAAGGTTGGGCCTTCGATTTCGTCGAAGCCGCAGCGGAGGGAGGCGTCTCGCCAGGCGTTTTGGATGTAGCGGCGTTTGAGGAGATCGTCTGGGTAGAGGTCTCTTGTGCCCTTGGGGGGTTTGGGGGGTTGGGATTTGGAAGGATTGGCCATGGTGTGGTAGGGTAGGGGGGGAAGAGGGCAATGGGCAGTGGGCAATAGGCAATAGGCAATAGGCAATGGGGAAGATTGGGAGAGAGGAGAAGGAAGACCCTCACCCCGGCCCTCTCCCATCAGAATGGGAGAAGAAGGAAGAGAAGAGTAAAAAAGACCCCCTCCGTCTGCTGCGCAGACACCTCCCCCGTCAGGACGGGGGAGGAGATAGAAAGGATTGATTGCGATGGGAATTCAGGTGAAACATGTGGTGGTGGTGGCTTCGGTTTTTTCGGTGGTGGGGTTTGGGTATGTGGTGGGGTTTGGGGATATTGATGTTGTGCGGTCGCCTCGGGCGGGGGCTCTTGGGAGGCAGGCGGGTGTGGGGCAGATGGTGGGGAATATCAGGGGGAGTATGGTTGCGGGGCGGGGGCGAGAAGCGATGCGGGTGGGCGATGAGTTGGTATTCCGGTATCCTCAGGATGCCAGGGCGCATCTGAATCGGGGGTATGCGTACAGGATGATGGGGCTTGATACTCAGGAGGATGGGTTTGAGGGTTGGGGGATGCTGCGGGCAATTGTGGGGCAGCGGTCGATGCTCTCGCTTTCTGGCAATGCGCTGGGTAATGCGTTGTATCTGCGGGGATGGGCGTTGCGGGGGGTTGGGCTGATTGATGAATCCAGGGCGGATTTTTTGCAGTTGGCGTTGATGACCGAGCAGGGGATTGGGGTTGCGGAGGGTGAGGCGTTGGCTGGGAGTGGGGAGATTGGACGGGGATCGGCGTATAACTTGGCGTGCTACTGGGCGTTGGCGGGGGATTATGAACGGGCTATTGGGTACTGGAGGGTGTGCGTGGAGGGGGGGTATGACCTGAATACTGGTGGGGGATGGTGGCGGGTTGATCCGGACTTTGAAGATTTATGGGAGGATGAGCGGTTTTGGACTATTGGCACCCCCACCCCCACCCCCACCCCCCAAAGTGCCCCCCAAAGTGCCCCCCAATATGAAGAGGGAGATGGAGAGGGGGGATGAAAAGAAGATTTTTGTACGCAGAGGGGGCAAAGGTGGCAGAGGGCGCGGGGAAGACGGGGGAGTGAAGAGGGGGGAGTGAAGAAAGAGGGGCAATGGGGAGTAAATGGGGAGTAGGCAATGGGGAAGAAGAAGAGAAGTGAAGAAAGACCCCCTCCGTCCGCGAAGCGCGGCCACCTCCCCGCGGGGTCGCGGGGAGGGGCAAGAGAAGAGGGGGGGGTTGGTGTGGTTGGTGTGGGGTGAAGTGGGGGGAAGTGTCCTAGAGTAGGTTTGGCTGGCTTTGGGCTGGTGTTTTGGATCTGCTGTTCTTATTGATGGCACGAGGTAGCTATGGGCACGATTACGATCAACGGGCTTGTGTGTGAGTTTGAAGCGGGCGAGAAGATTCTGGATGTTGCGAATCGAAGCAGCGTTGAGATCCCGCAGTATTGCTATCACAAGGGGCTGAGTGTTCCTGCGCAGTGCCGGATATGTTTGGCGCAGATCTCGGCTCCGAATCCGAGGAATGATGGGAAGCTTGAGCTGATGATGGGTGGGAAGTTGCTTCCGACTTGTTCGACTGATGCGGCTGAGGGGATGGTCGTGACGACGGAATCTGATTCTGCTGTTGCGAATCAGAAGGCGGTGATGGAGTTTTTGCTGATTAATCACCCGCTGGATTGTCCGGTGTGTGATCAGGCGGGGGAGTGCACGCTGCAGGACTTTTCGTTTGCGTATGGGCGTGGGCATTCGCGGTTTACGGATCAGAAGGTCAAGCAGCCTAAGAAGGATCTTGGGCCCAATGTGTACTTGTATTCGGACCGGTGTATTTTGTGTACTCGGTGCGTGCGGTTTGCGGATGAGGTTGCGGGGACTACTGAGCTGATGATTGATGGGCGTGGGAACCAGGCGCAGATTGATGTGTTCCCTGGGGTGCCCCTTGATAATCCGTTGGCGAGTAATGTGATTGATTTGTGTCCGGTGGGTGCGTTGTTGGATAAGGATTTTTTGTTCTCGCAGCGGGTTTGGTTTTTGAAGCGGACTGCTGGGGTTGATCCGTTGACTTCTTCTGGGGACAATATTTGGGTCGAGCACAATCAGGGGTTGGTGTATCGCTTGAAGCCTCGCGAGAACATGGGGATGAATACCTGGTGGATGACTGATGAGGTTCGGTATGGGTGGAAGTTTGTGCACTCTGAGGATCGGCTTGTTGGGCCGATGCGGCGCGAGCACGGGATGATGGTCGAGGCGTCTTGGTCGCGGGCGTATAAGCAGGCGATTGAGATGATGAACGCTGAAGGCACTGTTGGGGTTGTTGTTTCTCCGATGCTGACTTCTGAAGAGGCGTTTGCATTGGTGACCGCGGTGCGGTCTATTGATGGGTCTGCGAAGTTTTATGTTGGGGCGGTGCCTGTGGATGGGGAGGACCGGGTGTTTAGTAATGCGGGGGATGCGAAGGACTTTGTTTTGCGGGCTGAAAAAGCGCCGAACGCACGGGGAGTGCGGCGGGTGCTTGAATCTATGGTTGCCCTTGACGGGGAGTTTGGTTCGTTCCTTCGTGATGCTGGTGGGTTTGGGTGTGTTGTGCTTACGGGGAACTATCCGAGTAACTGGGTGACGGATCAGTTGGCCAAGGCTGTTGCGGAATGCGAGATTGTTTTGATTGATACCTTGGATAGCTCGCTTGTTGAGATGGCGGGGGTGGTGTTGCCATCGTCGACCTTTGCGGAGAAGAGCGGGAGCTTTGAGAACTGTGATGGGGTTGTACAGCACTTTGGGCAGGCGATTCCTGGGCAGCATGCGAGCAAGAGCGAGGGACAGATTGCGATGGACTTGGTTGAGCTTGGGAGCGGTGGGGAGCTGACGCGGCGGCCTCCGGCGTTTGGGGCTCAGATTGTTGATGCGCAGCCGGGGCAGGTTTCTGGTGCGAGTGAGTCGGTGAATCTTGAGCGGGGGGAGTTGTTTGATGTTGACGCTGTTCGCGTAGAGATGGGTCGGATTGAATCGTTGAGTGGGTATGTTGGCTCGATTGTTTGTGCTCCTGAAGACCAACTCGTCGAATCAGATATGGAGATGGTGACGCTGTGATGGGTCATTGGGGAATGTGGCTGGCTGGGGGTTTGGTGCTTGCGATCGGGGCGGGGGTGTTTACGGTTGTGTGGTGGAAGGTTGGGGACCAGTGGGCGGATGCTGAGTATAAAAGATTTGGGCATGGGGGCGGGGGGCCTGGGAGTGGTAACGAAGCGCCCAAGGTGATTCGTGGGTTTGAAGAGGATGAATCTGATGATGGGGATTCAGAGTGAGTAGTGTTGGGTATAAGTTGGTTGTTGCGTATGAGGGGACGGAGTTTTGTGGTTGGCAGAAGCAGGAGCCTCCGGCGGAGGAGTTTGAGCGCGCAGAGCGCGAAAAACGCAAGGATCGCAAGGGACTCGAAGATCAGGGGATCAAGAAGAGGGTTCTGGGGCGGGTTGTCAAAGATGGTATTGAGCGGGTGCAGCTCCGGACTGTGCAGCATGTTTTAGAGCGCGCTGTGCGGGAGGTGATGCGCGAGGAGATTGTTTTGGTGGGGGCGTCGCGGACGGATTCTGGGGTGCATGCGTATGGGCAGGTGGCGCACTTTGTGAGCCGGCCTGAGGTAGACAAAGGAGTCGGGTGGCCTGCTGATCGGGGGGGTGATCGGCTTGCCAGGGCGATTAATGCGAGGCTGCCTCGGGATGTGTGGGTGCGGTCTGCGGAGGTTGTTGCTCCGGGGTTTAATGTGATCGGGGGGGCTGTGGAGAAGGAATATACCTACACGATGGCGTGCGGGGAGACGCGGCCTGTGTTTGGTCGGCGGTATGTGTGGCACACCTGGGATGATCTTGATGCGGTCAAGATGAACGAGGCGGCGCAGGTGTTGATCGGGGAGTATGACTTTGCGGGCTTTGCGCAGATTAATCATGGGCGGAAGACGACGGTGCGGACGATCTTTAGTTGCAGCGTTGAAGAGCTTGATACGGGGAACGATGTTGTTGGGGTTGGCGGGGACAAGGTCAAGCTTGTACGCATGCGGGTTTCGGGGTCTGGGTTTTTGTACCACATGGTTCGGATTCTTGCGGGGACTTTGATGGAGGTTGGGCAGGGGAAGATGACGGTTGATGAGGTGCGTGGGGTTTTGGAGAGTGCGGATCGGTTTCAGAATCCTGGGCCTACGCTGCCTCCGATGGGGTTGAGACTGGAGTGGATTCGGTATGGCTGAGAAGCGATCACGGCTTCGGGTTTGTGGGCGGTGGGGGGTTTGGGTGTGTACTGGGGTGTTGGTTGGGTTGCTTGGTGTGCTGCTGGTTTTTGACCTTCAGGTTTCGGTTTACCATGCGAAGCCATCTCGGTTGATTGCTGCGGGGATGGTGCGGGTTGATTTGGAAGGCACTCGGTTTGTGATTGAGGTGACGGATCGGTTGTATGGAGCCACGGGGTCTGATTGGTCTGTCGATTGGTCTAGAAGGCCTGCGGATCGGAGTGATGGGGTTGGGTCGCGGCGGGATTCTTGGTGGTGGAAGAGGCCGTTCCGGTTTGCGTATGGGAACGGGAGGGTGTTGAATGGGCAGGGGCTTGATGTGCCTTTGGTGTATCCGGCGGTGGTGATGGTGGTGTGGTCTGGGTGGTTGTATATGGGACAGAGGAAGAAGCGGCGACGGGCGGGGTGCTGTGCTGAGTGTGGGTATTCGCTTGAGGGGTTAGGTGGTGGTGTGTGTCCGGAGTGTGGGGAGACTAATGAAGCATAAAGAACGAACGCGGTTGTGGGCGTTGGGACGGTGGGGGGTTTGGGTGTGTACTGGGTTGCTTGCGGTGGTGATGGTTGCGTCGATGCGGGGTGGGTTTGGGGTGTGGGTGGATCATCGGGATTCGGGTGTGGTGTTTGGAGCGGGGGAGTTTCGGGTTGATGCGCGGGACGGGCGGTTGACGATTTATGTGAGTAGTTGGTGGGTTGGGAATCCTTCGCCTTCGAGTCGGTTTTTGTGGACGGGGGGGTGGTGTGGGGCGGGGGAGATTGAGGAATCTGTGGGGTTGCGGTGGTGGGACGGGCCTCGGTGGTTTGGGGTTGGGAATCGGATTCGGATGTTGAGTGATGGGGTTGATGTGCCTTTGGTGTATCCGGTGGTTTTTTTGGGTGTGTGGTCTGGGTGGTTGTTTTGGGGGCGGCGGCGGGTTCGGGTTTGGGGGCGGTCGGGGCGGTGTGTTGGGTGTGGGTATTCATTGGAAGGGTTGGATGGTGGGGTGTGTCCGGAGTGTGGGGATGGGGTTGAAGAGTAAGAGGTAGGGTGGGGAGAAGATGAGAAGAGTATGGAGCCCTCACCCCGGCCCTCTCCCATCAGAATGGGAGAGGGAGGAAGAGAAGACACGGCTTGCCGAAACGGTCAAGCCGTGGCACCCAGAGAAGAGGGAGAGTTGGCTAGGATGTGGCATGAGTGAAAAGAAACGCAAGCGTCGGGTTTTGGTGGTTACGGGGAGCCGGGCGGAGTTTGGGCTTTTGCGGCCTGTGATGAATGCTGTTTTGGATCGGGGGGAGCTGGAGTTGGTTGTGGTGGCGGCGGGGTCGCATTTGGTGCAGCCTGCGGTGACTTATCGGGAAGTGAAGGCGGAGTTTGCGGTGGCGGATTCGGTGCCGATGCAGACGGCGGGGAGGGTTGGGCGGCGGGAGGATGTTGAGGCGGTTGGGAAGGGGATTAGTCGGTTTGGGCGGTCGTTTACGATGCTTGAGCCGGATTGGGTTGTGGTTTTGGGGGACCGGATTGAGGCGTTTGCGGCGGCGTCTGCGGCTTCGATTGGTGGATGGGCTCTGGCGCATATTCATGGTGGGGATCGGGCGGAGGGGGTTGCTGATGAGGCGATGCGGCATGCGATTACGAAGCTGGCGCAGTTGCATCTGCCTGCGACGAAGGGGAGCGGGGAGCGGATATTGAGGATGGGGGAGCCTGGGGATCGGGTGTTTGTTGTTGGGTCTTCTGCGGTGGATGGGCTTGGGGCGATTCCCGAGATGTCGGACGAGAAGTTTGTGGAGTTGGGATCGCCTGAGGTTGTGGTGATGATGCATCCTTGCGGGCGGGGGGATGATTTTGAGGGGGCTGAGATGCGGAAGGTTTTGAGAGGCGTTGCGGGGAAGCGGGTGCTTGTGATGATGCCGAATCTTGATGCGGGGCGGCGGGGGATTGTGGATGCGATTGGGGAGTGGGGAGAAGAGGGAGGTGAGGGAGATGAAAGAAAGGGTGGGGAGCCCTCACCCCAGCCCTCTCCCATCAGAATGGGAGAGGGAGGAAGAGTGGTTTTGGAGCATTTGGTGCGGGATGCGTTTGTTGGGTTGCTCAAGAGGGTTGGGCGCGAGGGAGGGGCTCTTGTTGGGAACTCTTCGAGTGGGTTGATTGAGTGTTCTGTGATTGGGTGCCCGAGTGTTGATGTTGGGGTTCGGCAGTCTGGGCGTGAGCGGTGCAGTGGGTGGACTGTGCACTGTGAAGCTGATGGTGTGGATGGTGCTTTGGAAGATATAACTAAACGGACGGAAGGGCGGACTGAGCGGGGAGATGGGCATCCGTATGGGGATGGGAAGGCGGGGGTGGCGATTGCGAGGGTGCTTGCGGAGGTTGATCCGTGTGTTGATGGGTTTGTTCGGAAGCGTTGTGTGTATTGAGGAGGGACTGGGGACTGGGCACTCAGCATTGGGGAAGATGAAGATTCAGAAAGACCCTCACCCCGGCCCTCTCCCCAAGGGAGAGGGAGGAAGAAAGTGAGGGATTATCGGGCGGGTTTGGGTGTGCGGGTGGTTGTTTGGTGGTGGGGGTTGGAATGTGGGGATGGGACGCAAGTGGGGGGATGGATGGGTCGATGCTGATTGTGAAACAATACATCAACGATCGATTTCTTCGGTCGTCGCCAACAATGATGGAGCATCGACTATGACGGTTAGCCAGGAACAGCGTGAACAGGCCGTGGACGGGGCACTTCGGGACATTTCGCATATTGCGACATTGCCTGAGGTGACTTTGAAGATTATTGAGTTGGTGGAGGATCCTTCGAGCACTGCTCAGGATCTGCATGATGTGATCAGTAATGATCCGGCGTTGTGTACTCGGATCCTGAAGGTTGTGAACTCGTCGTTTTATGGGCTTCCGGGTCAGATTGCTTCGATTAATCGTGCGATCGTGATGCTTGGTTTGAATGCTGTGAAGAATATTGCTATTGCGGCTTCGCTTGCCAAGTTGTTCCGTGGTGGCGAGCTTACGCCTTTCTTTAGTGCGAAGGATTTGTGGGAGCATTCGAATGCTGTTGCGATTTCTTGCAAGCTGCTTTCTGATCGCCTTGGCATGGGTCTTGGCGACGAGGCTTATCTTGCTGGGTTGATTCATGATATTGGTATTATGATTGAGATGCAGTATGACCGGAGTGATCTGATTGATGCTGTGGATCGTTGTGATGCTGATCATAATGGTGTGCCTCAGAAGAATCTGATGGAATGCGAGGAAGAGGTCTTTGGTGCGAATCACCAGGACTTCGGATGGGGGCTTTGCAAGAAGTGGAAGTTCCCGGCACCGTTCGCGGCTGCTGCTGGTTTCCATCACAAGCCAACCGAGTGCCCGAGTGACACGCAGAAGATTGTGTACCTTGTGCATGTAGGTGATTATCTTGCGGCGACATTGGATCAGGGCTTCAGGCTTGATCAGCCGATGCCCAAGATTGTGCCTGAGGTGTTTGAGTCACTGAAGTTGACGGACAAGATTCTTGATGAGTTGTTGTTTGATCTTCAGGAGAAACTCGAAGAGGCCGACGCGGTTCTTTGAGATAAAGTTATTCCATGTGTGAGGCCCTCGGAGTGATCCGGGGGCTTTTTTTGATGGTCTTTATTGGTTGGCGATGCGGTCTTGCCAGAAGGGGAGCTTTGCGTGGTTGGTGAGGTCGAAGGTGAGGGGGGTGATGGTGATGTTTCGTTCGAAGAGGAGGTGTACATCGGTGCCTTTGTCTGTTGAGCGGAACTCTAGGCCGTGGGCTGTTGACCAGTAGTAGGAGGCGTTCTTTGGTGTTGAGCGGCGTTCGTATTGGTCTACGAGGGCGTGGGTGTTCATGGGGCAGACGATTGCGTTTGTGTCGTCGTTGAGGTACTGGGTAGCGGGGATGTTTATTGAGAGGACTTCGTGGTTTGAGGGGAGGCCGCCTTTGAGGAGGGTGTCGATTGTTTTGCGGGCGGCTTGTGCGGCGCGGTCCCAGTCTGGCTGTTCTTTGTCGATGTGGAGCGAGACTGCGATTGCGGGTACGCCGATGAATGCGGCTTCTATTGCGGCGGCGACTGTTCCTGAGTAGATGACATTGATGCCGCAGTTTGCTCCGGAGTTCATTCCTGAGATGACGATGTCTGGGCGTGCTCCGTCGCCGAAGTGTTCTGGGTAGAGGTTTGTGAGTGCGAGTTTGGTGCAGTCTGCGGGTCGGCCTTCTACGGCGAGGGCGGGTTTGTTGTTGATGGTTGATTGCTCGACCATGAGTGGGATGTGGTAGGTGATGCCGTGGGAGGTTGCGGACTGGACGGAGGCTGGTGCGACGGTGAAGACATCGCCTAGCGGGTCTTGTGTGTCGTCTTTGGTTGTGAGTGCTTTGTGGAGTGCGGCGATTCCTGGTGCGTGGATGCCGTCGTCGTTTGTGAGGAGTATTTGCATGAGGGAGGGTAGGGGGGGTGATGGATAAAGAGAGAAGAAAGACCCCCTCCGTCTGCGAAGCGCAGACACCTCCCCCGTCAGGACGGGGGAGGAGAAGAGGGGTAGATGTTGCCGAGGGTGGGTGTGGGTTTAGTCTTCTAGGCCTAGGCCTTTGCGGAGGGGGGCGAGGTGCTGGGTGTAGTGTTCGTGTTTTTTGACTGAGCTTTTGTAGAGCGGTTTGCGGACCTGGTCTCTTGAGGCGGTGCGGACGGTGCGGGAGGATTTGTGGAAGTTGAGGATGTCCTCGGTCCAGGGTTTTCCGAGATACTCGCAGATTCGTTTGGACTGGGTTTCGGGGTCTGAGACCATTTCTTCGTATTGGACATCGAGCATGTTGACTTCTGGGAGCTGGTGCCAGGCTTCCATCATGCGTTTGTAATCGGCGGAGTATCGGCCGAGCCATTTGAGGTCGTGGGTGTAGGGGTGGGGCCTTGCGTAGGTTTGCATGAAGTTTGAGAGGCAGATGTCTTGTGGATCGCGGCAGCAGTGGATGAACTTGGCGTTCGGGAAGAGTCGGGTGATCATGGGGACATAGAAGGTGTTGTAGGGTTGTTTGTCGGTGACGATGCCTTCTGTTGCGACCTCTTTGTAGTAGGCGGTGGCGGACTTGGACATCTGGTTGATGACGCGTTGGTTGTAGATGAGGCGGGAGGTTGGGAAGGGCTGGGCTCCCCAGGGGCTTGGGTAGGACTCGAAGGTTTGGACTGAGCGTGCGACGGCGTTCATTTCTCCGCCTGGGGTGACGGAGGGGAGCTGGGAGATCATTTGTTCGGTGAGGGAGGTGCCTGATCTCATCATGCCGACGATGAAGATGAGATCTGGTGTGCTTTGTTGTGCTGTGGGGACTTTTTGGGCGCCTTTCCAGCAGTTGATGAGTTTGGTGATGTAGGCGGTGAAGGTGTTTGGGCTCCAGTCTGGCTTGTCGATTTCGTTGCCTGTGGTGAAGTATTGGATTGCTAGGTCGAACTGTTCGAGGGTTTCGCAGAGGCGTCCGAGGTGGTGGTATGCGCTGACACGGAAGGAGCTTGGGTTTGATTCGTCTTGGGCGAGGGGGAGGAGCAGGTCGATGACGGGCTGGGCGGGGAGGGTCTTTGGCGAGAGTCGGGCTCTGCTGAGGGCGATGCTGATGATGTCATTTCGTTCAGGGGTTGTTTTTTCAACGACGCGATCGAGGACGGCGAGGGCTTCGAGGGCTTTTTCATGATCGCCGATGTCTGTGTATACGCTGAGCTTTGAGCGGAGGACATGGATGTTGTTTGGGGAGCGGTAGAGTGCTCGTTCAAACTCGGTGATTGCTTCTTCGTAGTGGCCTCCGGCTTGGAGGGCCATGGCGTATCGGATGCGGGTGTTGTGGTCTTCTTTGCTGAGAAATACGGCTCGCTTGCCGGCTTCGATTGCTTCGGCGTGGCGGCCTAGGGAGGCGTGTGCTGTGCAGAGGAGGTCGAAGATTCTTGCGTCTTTGGTGAATTTTTTGGAGAGGTCTACGAGCCCTAGGAACACATCTCTGGCGTTTCCGGCTTTGATTTGTTGGGAGGCCATGTGGAGTTGTTTGTCGAGTGTGGATGGTTGTTTTTGTTTGGCCATTGGCTGTATTTCGGCGATTAACGCTGGTTTATTCAGTGTTTTTGAGGTGTGTTTGCGGTGAAGTTTTGTGTGATGTTGTCTCGGCCGCAGATGAGGGTGTCGGCGATTTCGATGGCTTCTTGGAAGCTTGCTTGGGCGGCCTTGCGGTCGGCGCCCTCTAAGACTTGTCCGGCTTTGAGGTGCTGGATTGTGGGGATGGCGTCGCCGCAGATGAGGGTGGTTGTTGTGGGTTCGCTGATGAGGAGGCCGCAGGTTCCGGGGGAGACTCCGGGGAGGGGGAAGAGGTCTACGGAGGTGGTGATGGTGTCTTCGGCGGGTTGGACTCTTTGGAGAAGTTGGATGTCTTTGGTGAGGTGATCGAGGAGGAGTTGTTCGTCTTCGGGGAGGTCGCGGCCCTCGGCATCGGCGGCTTGTTTGGATTGGGCGAGCTGTGCGAGGGACTGGGCGAGGGGGATGCCTACGGATTCTCGTTCGGTGGGGGAGATGAGCCAGGTGGCGTTTTCGAAGAGTTCGAGGGCGCGGCGGTTTTCGGGGTTGAAGCTGGTGAGGAAGACATGGGTGATGTCTTGGGGGGTTAGGTTGGCGCGTTCTGCTAGGCGGGCTTGGACCATCTGGGGGGGGAGTCCGGGGTCTACGATTATTTTGGCGTCTTGTGTCTGGATTAAGGTCGTCGTGGCGTGCCCGGTGCGGACGGGGGATCGCTCGTTCCAGAGTGGGTTTGCGGAGAGGGTGCCGATTGAGAGGATTCGTATGTCCATGGGGGAAGATTAGGGGGCGATGAGGGTGCGGGCTTGGTTGAGGAAGTCTTTCGCTTGAGAAGAGAGGGGTTGGTGCTCTGGGAATCCGAGGATCGAGTCTGGTGATTGAATGACTTGAAATGTTGTGTAGATAGTGTTGGAAGGGAACGGGCTTAATCTATCATATTGGGTGTATGGGGAGACATCGAGGACTTTAGAGTTGTTGAAGGTGATGTATTGGGTGAACTGTCGGAAGTCGTAGGGGATGACTATTGGTGGCTGGTTGTTGATCTTGTAGACGGTGTCGAGCGTAAGGCCTAAGTGGAGCAGGGTTTTTGGTTGTATGGTTGGGTTTTCGACTGTGACAATCCACACGGTGTCGCTGCCCCATTGCAGACGGATAGGGCGAAATGGGGAGAGGTAGAGATATTGGATGAGCCATTGGTCATCTCTGAGCGTGAGCCAGTTGTGGATTTCGTAGCGTTGGTCTTTGGTGAGGAGCGGGAGTGTGATGGCTGGGATGGCGAGGATCGCGAGTGTGATGAGGGTGAGTTTCTTTCGAGATATTTTTGGGTGGGTATTCTTTATTTTGGTGATTGAGTCTTTCCAGTGGAGGCCGCATTCGGGGCAAGTGTGGATGTTGGGGTCGAGCTGGTAGCGGCACTTGCGGTTTGGGCAGTGCTTCTGGTGTTTGAGGCGGGCTTCTTGGGGGAGTGCTTTGATGAAGCGCTTTGATTGGAAGTGGACATAGAGGAACGCGACGAGCATGGGGAGGAGCATGAGGAAGGGCCATTCGGCGGGCTGGGGCGAGAACGAGTTGTGGATGTAGCGTGCCCACCGTGTAATGCCCGGCGAGGTTTCGAATGAGCTTTGGATGCGGTCATAGGTGAGGTACCACGATGCGGCTGCGAACAGCGGGGTCGATAGAACGAGGAAGAATATCGCGACGGACTGGATCGAGATGAGGCGGCTGCGTGTGGTGGGTTCTTGAAAGAACTCTTTGGCGAGGCCTGTGGACTTAGGGGAAGCGGAGAGGCGTGTGGCGATCAGGGGGACTGCGAATATGGCGATGGACATGGCGGCGGCGAGGAGGAGAAGGATGAGGGGCCAGCTTTGTTGGTGGAAGAGGTCGGCGTTGATGGTTAGGCCGAGGGGGAGATTGGCGGTGGGAGCGTCTGTGGTGTTGTTTTCGAACTGGATGTAGTCGTTGTCCCATGCGGAGGCGAGGTCGTGGGACCATGGGGAGAGGTCGCGGAGTTTGGTGGACCCTTGGCGGGTTTGGGCGACAAAGTCGAGGAAGCGGGTCCAGAGGATTGTGTTGGCGGAGGAGTAGGCGACGAGGGCGAGGAGGATTGCGAGCGGGCCTGCAAGGAGGGCGGTGATGAGGCGTTTGGTTCGCATTGTGAGAGTGTACGGGGATGGGGGTGTGGGGTTTCAAAGATATATATATTGAAAGAGATGGAAGAACGAAAGACCCCCTCCGTCTGCGAAGCGCAGACACCTCCCCCGGAGGCCCGGGGGAGGCGATGAAATATTGCGAAAAATATATCGGCTATGATTGCGTATGGGAGCATGGGGCGCAGGTATATTTGATTGTGATCTTGGCTTAGATGTCAAGGCAACCTTTCGTGAGTATATCGCGGACGGGGTTTCTGCTGAGGATGCGGTTTCTCGACTTATTGAGGAATACGACACTGATGATCCTGATGAGGGGCCGGATTTTTGGTTGACTCTTGCCGCGACTCAGGTGCAGGTCGGCAGATTGACCGAGCTTGTGAAAGAGCGTGCTCTTGGAGTGATCGAGAATGGGGCTGGGCTTGAGGCGTTTGCGCGGGATTGTCCTGAGGATCTATCTGGACGCAAGCGGGCGATTAAGCGGCTGGAGAAGAAGATTCTTGGGCCTCAGAAAAAGCCAACGAAGATCAAGAAAGAGTTTGTGGACACGATTGAGTGGGAATCGGGGGATGGGCTTGCGTATCAGTTGCCGTCGGGGATGTGGACTGGGTTGAAGGTTCGATCTGTTACTCGCGATCCGAAGCGTCTGGAGGCTTTGTATGAAGTTGTCGATATTTATCAGAAATCGATGCCAACGGCTAAAGAAATGCAGAATGCTTCCATTCACTTAAACTATTCTTCAAAGGTCGATCTTGCTGCTGTGCAAGCTCGACGCGAAGAAATCCGTCGATTGCGTAAGGAAGAATCTGCTTGGCCTCGTGTCACAGATGATGACCATTGGGAACCGACGCTAAAAAACCAATGGTGCCACGCGATGGCCAGTAGTGTGTTTCAGCTGTATCGCCTTGGGCCGCGAGAAAAACCGGGTGGAAAGGTTGTGAAAATCTGTGAGGGTTTGAAGTGGGAGAAGTACACCAATCTGGAAGGGATCGTCTTTGGAGGGTGGAAAGAACTCGATGCCTACCTAGAGCGGGATCATGGGCTCAAATAGAACTCAGGGCTGCATTGCAGTTGCGAGGAGGAAGGCGAGTTCTAGGGATTGTTGGTAGTTGAGTCTTGGGTCACATAAGGAGACATAGTTTTTGGTGAGGTCTGCTTCGGTGATGCCGGCGGCGCCGCCTAGGCATTCGGTGACATCTTCTCCGGTGAGTTCGAAGTGGACGCCGCCTAGGACGGTTCCGGCTTGTTTGTGGGCTTCGACGGTTTGCTGGAGTTCGGTGAGGATGTCGTTGAAGTTTCTTGTTTTGATTCCGGTGGATGTTGTTGTGCCGTTGGCGTGCATGGGGTCGGTCATCCAGAGGACGAGTTTGCCGGAGTTTTTGATGTGGCTCAGGAGTGGGGGGAGGTTGTCGGCGACCTTGCCGGCACCCATGCGGACAATGAGGACGATTTTGCCTGGTTCGTTTTGTGGGTTGAGGGTGTCGATGAGTTTGGTGAGCTCGTCGGGGTTCATTGTTGGGCCGACTTTGATGCCTACTGGGTTTTGGATGCCTTTGAAGAACTCGATGTGGGGGCCGTCGAGGTTTCGGTTTCGTTCGCCGATCCAGGGGAGGTGGGCGGTGAGGTCGAAGTGGCCGTCTTTGCGGGGGACTGTCCTTGTTTGTGCTTGTTCGTAGTGGAGGTTGAGGCCTTCGTGGGAGGTGTAGAAGTCAACGCGGGTTGATTCGTGGACTTGTTGTTCGCCTAGGTTTTCCATGAAGGCGAGGCCGTCGGCGAGGGTTTGGGACATTCGTTGGTACTGGGCTTTGCGGTCTTGGTCGAGGTCTGCGTTGTGGAAGAAGGAGAGGTCCCAGTATTCTGGGTGGTGGAGGTCTGCGAACCCGCCGTCGAGGAGGGAGCGGATGAAGTTGAGTGTCATGGAGGCGTGCTTGTAGCCTTCGACGATGAGATTTGGATTTGGGGCGCGGTCTTCTGGTGTAAACGGGGCGCGGTTGACGAGGTCGCCGAAGTATGAGGGGAGGGTGATGGACTGGCCGTTGAAGTCTGCGGTTTGGGTTGGGCTTGATCTTGGTTTGGCGTACTGGCCTGCGAAGCGTCCGATTCGGGTGACGGGGAGGGAGAGGCCATGGATCATGACGAGGGACATTTGGAGGAGGATTTTGAGTTTGTTGGCGATGAACTCGGGGCGGCATTCGTCGAGTGTTTCGGCGCAGTCTCCGCCTTGGAGGATGAATCTATTTCCGAGTTGTGCTTCTGCGATTTGTTTTTTGAGTTTTTCGATTTCGCCTGAGGTGACGAGGGGGGGGAGTTGGGCGAGGCGGTCGGTGGCGGCTTTGAGGGCGGCGGGGTCTTGGTACTTGTAGGGCGCGGTGTAGCTTGTGGATTTCCAGGATGTTGGAGTCCAGTTTGGGTAGGGGAGGGGGACGGCGTCGGCGTTTTTTGGGGGGTTATTGGCCATGGTGTTTGTATGAAGGATAGGTCAGGAAGAGAATCGGGTGTGTTGGGGGGGGAGTTGATGATAGAGTGGGGGTATGAGCGATAAAGATGAACAGAATGGGAATAAGGGCAATGGGCAATGGGCAGTGGGGAATGGGGAATGGGGAATGGGGAATGGGGAATGGGGAAAGAGAAGAAGGGGGTGAGAAGAGAAAGAAAGAGCGGAGAGATGGGAGCCCTCACCCCGGCCCTCTCCCATCAGAATGGGAGAGGGAGGAAGAGAAGACACGGCTTGCCGAAGACGGTCAAGCCGTGGCACCCGACCAAGTCGTGGCACCTGACTAGAGTGGGGGTATGAGTCACAAAGATGAATCGAATGGGTTGGATGATAACGCTGGTCGGACGGTCGAACTGCCGGTGATCAAGACGAAGTCAAAGGGGGGGGCGCCCAAGATGGGGGGGACGCGGATGGCTCGCTGGCGGACTTTGGTGCTGGTGATGGTCAATGTGCTGATGGTGGTGCATTTGATTCAGTGGCTGATAATGGGGGTGACGGTGTCGCCGATTGAGCCCAGCGAGGCGATGGAGACGCTTGAGGTTGGGGTGGTCAATGCGGGGGCTATTTTCTTTCTGGCAGCGATACTGGCGACGGTGTTCTTTGGGCGGTTCTTTTGTGGGTGGTTGTGCCACATGGTGGCGTTGCAGGATTTCTGTGCCATTACAATGTCGCGGATTGGGGTTCGGCCCAAGGCGTTTCGGTCGCGGTTGTTGATGTGGGTGCCTTTGATTTTGGGTTCGTATATGTTTGTGTGGCCGACTTTCAAGCGGCTTGCGCTCAAGCCGATGCTTGAGGGGCGTGGGGTTGATTGGCCGGTGTGGCTGCGGCCTGTTGGGGAGATTCACAAGCTGAGTGAAGAGTTGATTGTGACGGATTACTGGGCGACGATGCCTACTTGGCCTGTGGCGGTTGTGTTCTTGATTGTGTGTGGGTTTGTGACGGTGTATTTTTTGGGTGCGAAGGGTTTTTGTACTTATGCGTGTCCGTATGCGGGGTTCTTTAAGCCGCTCGATAAGATCGCACCGGTTCGGGTTGTGGTCAATGACAACTGTCATCAGTGCGGGTATTGCACGGCGGCGTGTACATCGAATGTGCGGGTCAATGAAGAGGTGCGGGATTTCGGGGCGGTGATTGATTCGGGGTGTATGAAGACTTTGGATTGCGTGAGCGCGTGTCCGAATGATGCGCTTTCGATTGGGTTTGGTGGGCCTGCGGTGCTTCGGAAAGCGAAGACTGCGGAGATCGGTGCGGCGCACAAGGCGAAAAAGGCTCGGCGGTATGACCTGAGCTTTGGGGAGGATGTGGTTGCGGTGTTGGTGTTCGCGTGGGCGTTTTATGCGACTCGTGGGTTGTTTGATCGGGTGCCGATGCTGATGGCGGGGGGGCTGGCGGCGACTGTAACGATGCTTGTTGTGCAGGTGTGGTGGATGATTGGCAAAGAGAATGTGTCGATGCATTCGTTGCAGCTCAAGAAGAAGGGGAAGATTCGGTTGGGCGGGGTTGTTGTTGGGTTGCTGGCTGTTGTGATGATGGCGGGGTCTGTTTGGAGCGGGCATGCGAAGTTCGCGCGGTGGCGTGGGGACATGGGGTATGCGAGCTTTGATGTGCCGAGTAATGCGATGATGCGGCGAGACTTTATGGGTACGCCTGAGATGCAGGCGCGGGCTCGGGAAGCGATTGGTTGGTATGAGCGTGGGGATTCGTTTGATCGTGGTGGGTATGGGTGGGGTCTCCACGCGGAGCACCGGGTGCGGATCGCGTATCTGCAGGCGGTGATGGGTGATCCGGGGGCGGGGCTTGACGCGCTTCGGGATGTGATTGCGCATGGGAATCCTACTGATAGTTTGATTATTCAGGCGGGGCAGCTTGCGGAGCTTTCGTCGGATGTTGGCGGGTTGCTTGATGTGTATAAGGAGGGACTCGATGCGCATCCGGATTTGCATCTGATCCGGAGCGAGCTGGCCAAGGCGGCGTGGTCGCGGGGGAAACAGGATGAAGCGATCGCGATGTTTGAATATGAACCTGTGGAGAACGAGATCGGGTTTCTGATGGCCAAGGCTGCGTTTAGTGCGTTTATGGGGGACATGCAGGCGGTTCAATCGTTGTATAACGAGGCGGTGGAGATGGTGCCGGCGTTGGAAGGGAACAAGGCTGGATGGTATATTGATATTGCGCGGGGGGCTTCGGCGTTCGGGATGCGGGATCTGATGGAGGCGATGGCGACCAAGGCGATCGAGAGCCCGGACGCGACGGGGCTGACCTGGTTGAGCGCGGCTGAGCTTGCCAACGCGCTGCGGCAGATTGAGGTTTCGGCCCAGCGGGCTGAGATTGCGCTCTCGATGGCGGGGGGGCATCGGTCGGAGGTGTTGCGGCGTGCGGCGGGGGTCTTTGCCGATGACGGGCAGGTTGATCGGTCGCTGGAGCTTTTGGAGCTTGCTGAGGAGCGGGCGGAGAATGACTTTGATCGGAAGTACATTATTGAGTTGATGGTGCGGGTGGGGATGATGCTTGAGCATGAGAGCGCGCTTGCGATGGGGTTCTCGCATTACAAGGAGCTTGCGGAGCGGCGGGTGGATGTGCCTGTGTTTATGGTGGATTACGCGACGCTGATGTTTAATGGTGGGCATGCTGATGAGGGGATCGCGGCGATGGAGATGGCCGCGGGGTTTGATACTCGGAGTGTGGCTATTGCGCAGAAGGTTGCGGGGATGTATTCTGCGTATGGGAAGGCGGAGAAGACACAGGAGTGGGTTGATGAGGCGGAGCGTCGGGGGGGGTTGGTTGCTGATCCTGCTGGGCCTTGAGAGATTGATGGTTTGATTTTTCATGGATTGGTGGTGCTGCGCTGAAGTTGCGCCATGGTTGTGTGTTGAAATGAATTTTGCTGATGTGGGGTCTTTGTTGCGCGTTTTTCATTGAATTTAACATGAGTTCTTTATACGAGTACCTTGGACGGTCGAAAACGGCGTGTGTACCCGGTTATGGGTGCGTTGCCTGTCGGTGTCGGCGGGCGTTACTGCTGGGGAAGGAATCCCGGCTGATGAAACACCCGCCCGGCTGAATGCTTGGGCCTACGGAGAAACTGTTATGGCAACTCGAACAAAGAAACACCCGGCCAAGAAATCAACGGCCAAACGAACAACCCGCAAGGCGTCTACCAAGAAGCCTGCGGCACGCAAGACCACAGCGAAGAAGAAACCCGCTGCCAAGAAGACAGCAGCAAAGAAGCCAACAGCTCGCAAGAGCACCGCAAAGAAGACCACTGCTAAAAAGACTACGGCCAAGAAGAGCCCGGCACGCAAGACCGCTGCCAAGAAGACCACTGCTCGTAAGACGACTGCTAAGAAGACAGCGACTCGCAAGCCAGCGGCAAAGAAAGCCATCAAGAAGACCGCAACCCGGAAGCCTGCAGCGAAGAAAGCCGCTGTCAAGCGGAAGACTACTGCAAAGAAAACCACGGTTCGTAAGCCTGCGGCCAAGAAGACTGCTGTGAAGCGCAAGACCACTGCGAAGAAGACTGTTGCTCGTAAGACGGCTGCTAAGAAGACCACGGCTCGCAAGGCTGTGCGTAAACCAGCAGCGAAGAAGACGGCAACCAAGCGTAAGGTTGCTAAGAAGACCACCGCACGCAAGACGGTTCGTAAGCCAGCGGCCAAGAAGACTGCTGTGAAGCGTAAGGCCACTGCGAAGAAGACTGCTGCTCGTAAGACGGCTGCTAAGAAGACCACGGCTCGCAAGGCCGTTCGCAAGCCTGCAGCAAAGAAGACCGCAACCAAGCGGAAAGCTACTGCGCGCAAGACGACCGCTCGTAAGACGACAACCCGCAAACCAACGGCACGCAAGGCTGTTGCTGGGCGGATCGGTCGCAAGACTACGGCTCGCAAGACGGTCCGCCGTCGCGCTGCTTGATTAACGCTTTTATCTGTTTATAGAACAACCGGCCCTTGAATGGGCCGGTTGTTTTTTTGGGAAGTCAAGACATGCAGGAGGCGAAGACGCCACCTGCATGGCACCCAGATAAGAGAGGGGTGGTTAATCTTCTGCGGAATCGGTGAGGACTTTGGTGTTTGGGTGGAAGGCGCTGAATGAGTAGTAGAATGATTGAACGGTCTGGACGGCGTTTGGTGCGGAGATGACCTGGACGCCGGCTTCTGTTGAGACGGCGATGACTTTGCCGAGTTTGGTTTCTACGACGAAGCGTTCGCCGATGGTGTCTGCGGCGACGAAGTAGGACTCGCCAGATGCTTTGATGCCTAGGCCTAGGGTTTTCTTGGGGAGGGTGTCGCCGTGGGAGGCGAGTGGGACCATGAGGTAGTCTTGGTCGTCGAAGTAGCGTTCGTATGGGTTGCCGTCATATGGGCGGTCGTGTCCGGTGTCGATGGAGATTGTTTGGCCGTTTGGGTGTTCTGATTTGTACTGTGACCATGGGATGATTTTGACTGGGAGGAGGTCGAGTGCGGTGCCGGCCATTGGGCCTGAGACTGCTTTGAGTCCGAGCTGTGACCAGAGGGCTTTGTAGGTGCGGTCGTACATGAGTACATTGGAGTTGTAGAGGGCGCCTGAGACTCCGAACTCGAGGATTTCTGTTTTTCCATCGGCGTTTGTGACTGTGCGGCTGACGAGGGTGACGGAGTCGCAGAGGGGGCAGTAGGTGGCGGCGACGGGTTTGCCGGAGATGGTGAAGTTTGATACCTCGTGGAAGTTGAGGATTTTGAGTGGCACTGCGACGGACTCGTCGCCGACGGTGACATCGATGATGCGGTCTTCGTCGTTGAGGTAGGTGGCTGCATCGAGGGCGATGAGTTCTGGGTCTGTGAGTGCGGGGATGGCGTCACGCGGGAGGAGGGTGTGGATCTCGTTTTTTGGGATGGTGAGGTTTGAGAGATCGTACTCGGTGGCGATGTCTACTGATCCGGGTCTATTCATTGTTTTGAACTCTGGTTTAGATTCTTGTTTGGACCGTAGATCGGTTGATTTGGTGACTTCTGAGCTTTTGGATTGAGCGGCCTTGGCATTGTTCATGGGCTTGGATGCTCGCTTTGCCTGGGCTAGGACGGGTGATGAGAGGGCGAGCGGGGCGGCCAGAGCGAGGAGGATGGCGGCGTGGGTGCGGTTCTTCATATTGGGGGGTTCCTGTGGGTTGGTTGTAGGTATGAAGATGAGAACCTGGTTGGGGCCGGATTATTCGGTCTTTGCGGAATCGATTATTTGTTGGTAGGTTTCGCCTTCTATTTGCTCGTCGTTGATTTCGAGAAAGCGGGTTTCGAAGCAGCGGGTGCAGTTTCCGAGGCAGTCGCGGGAGGGGTAGCCTTGATTGATGAGGTCTTGTCGCTCGGCGAGGTTTCTGGGGTTGTTGATGCAGAAGCGGATATTGGGCTTTGGAGAATCCATGCTCCAAGGATAGGTTAATGCTCTGAGAGGATCAGCATTATTTTTTCTAGCCTTTGGAGGCGGGCGTTGAGTTGGTTGTTTTCGTTTTGAAGTTTTTGGATCTCTGTGTCTTTTTCTGCGCGGAGTTCTTGGATGGCGTCGACGATGAGGGCTTCGTAGCCTGTTTGGTCTAGGTAGAGGTATCCGTCGTCGGCGGTGTGGACCCATTGGGGGATGACTTTTTGGACTTCTTGAGCGATGAATCCTCGTTGGGTGCCTGGGGCGAAGGAGAAGTGGTTGGTGGCTTTGTATTGGAAGTTGACCGGGCGGAGTGCGGAGATGATGTTGAGGGAGCCGGTCATTGGTTGGATGTTTTGTTTGAGGCGTTGGTCTGAGAAGACGGCCCATGAGCCGCCGCCGGTTTTGGCGGCTGAGCCGTTCACCGCAAGGGTAAATGATCCCGAAGCGGTGGATTGTCCGACCGTAAGCCTGGTGGAAACGAGCCCGGTCGAACATGTCACCCAGCTGGTTTCGAGTTTGTTCCCGGCAATCTTGGTGCCCTCAATTTGTACGCCGTCCAGGCTCTCTGTTTGGATGTTTAGCGGCTGGAACGCATGGAGATCGAGGCCCTTGGTCTCGATCATTATGTCATCTGTGTACACCTCGACGATGTCGTGTGCGTCTAAAACGAGCCGGTCGGTCGAGAGTCCGATTGCTACCTCCGCGATCAGGTCTATCCCATTGTTGCTCCTGATCGTCATCACATTCCCAAATATCTCCATCGCGCCCATTGCACTGGCACTTAAGTCGTCGTAGGCGATCAGGCCTACATCAGCGGCACCGATGATATCAAAATCGGGCGAGTCTGTGATTAACTCGCTGATGTTCAGTCTCAACCCGAGGTCGCCCTCACTCAACATGATCCCGGGATTATTGTGGCCGGTCGAATCAATATGTAAGTCGCGTTCGGGCGTCTGCGTTCCAATCCCTACATCGCCGCTCAGATTGATGCTCATGGCTCCTCCGGAAACATTCATCAATGAGTTCCGATCGTTGGCGAGCAGCAGAGCGCCGATCGAGCTTGTTGGGATCGAGAAGATCGTCCCCGAAAGATTGAGCCCCTGGCCCGCGGTGTACAAGGTATCGTTGTCGCCGTCATTGATATCACTGGGGATGTCTGTCAATCCAGACCAGCTCGTCGTACCGGGAGGCCCCTCTGGTCCCTGAGGACCTATGGGCCCCTGCGGTCCGGTTGGACCCGGATCGCCCTGTGTCCCGATTGAGCCTTGGGGACCTTTTGGGCCGTGATTTCCGGCAAGGGCGAACTGGGCGATGGGTGCGGAGGTGACTGGGTGGTTTGGGGCGAGTGTTGTGAAGGCGCCGCCGTCCATGACTGAACGAACGGAGATTTCGAGGACGCGTTGGGAGCCGTTGAATGCGGCGGGGCCGAAGTCCAGGTCCATGGTAAAGACGCCTTGGGAGACGGTTGCGATTGAGGTTTCGGTGATGCCTATTTGTACAGAGAGGTTGTTGAGGAGGCGGACTTGGAACTCGTAGAGGCCGTCGGCGGGGGTGCCGGCTTGGGTGAGATGGCCTTGGTAGGTGAAGGTGGTGGCCGTTTGGGCGTGGGCTGGGGTGGAGATAACTGTTGATACGGTAATGGCGGTGCCGAGCATGGCGGCGAATAGATCATGGCGCATTGAATATGCCTTTCTGTATAAAACAGACTTTGGGGAATATGGGTCCATTGTCACAGATCAGGAGGGTTGACGCAAGTATGAAGTTGCCAATTTTTCCGACGAAATAAACACAGGGCTAGAGCCTGTGTTCAATAGTGTTCAAAGGAAATTAACTGCTATCAATCGTCGGTGGGGACGACTGCAAAGGTGGTGTTCATCGCGTTGATGAGCGAGGCGTGGGTTGATGGGTCGAGATTGTGGGCAAGGGTGGCGTGCTGGTCGGTGAGGACAGCGGCGTTGATCGCGGCGGAACAGAGGGCTGCGCTTGCGAGTTGCAGTCCTGCGAAGTCTTGGGTGAACTGGGCGATCTGCCAGGCTTCGGAGTCTCGGCCTGCGAAGAGCAGGGCGGCGTGGGAGGCGGCGGCTTTGTTTGTTGCTGAGTCTACGAGGGTGTTGTAGGAATCTGAGGAGTCTGGGTCGATCTGGGCGATCTCATCGGCGAGGAGTGCGGCGGCGGCGAGCTGGCTTTGAATTTGGTTAGGAGAGGTGATGGTCATGGCGAGGGCTTGGTAGCGGTGGGAGTCGATGAGGAGTTGGGCGAGGGGCTGGCCGTAGTCTGCGAGGGATTGGGCGACTCTTTTGTGGTTCGATGGGCTGTCGAGTCCTTGGTCGATCCAGGTGAGTACTTCGTTTGTGTCGCCTGTGATCATGGCGAGGTCTGACCAGATGCCGAAGCCGAAGGTTGATTTTGTGCGTTTGTTCCATGTTCTGATGGCGATGGCGCGGGTGGCGTTGATCTCGTCGAGGACTGACTGGTTTGTGGTGTCGAAGGATGAGAGGGTGATCTGAGTTTGGTTGTAGAGTGCGGTCATCTCGGCGAGGTCTGATGCGGAGTAGGTGGAGGCGTATGGGCCGTTGATGAGGGCGTGGAGGTTGAGCATAATCTGGCAGGCCCCTTTTGCGGCGGGGGTCTGCTGGCCGGCGAAGGCGAGTTCGTTCATGGAGCTGAAGAGGAACGCGGTTTGGTCTGGTGCGCTTGTTGTTGGTGCGTGGTTATCGAAGGAGATGGCGAGGAAGGCCTGGATGTTTTTCTCGGTCATGGTGCCGGTGCGTGAATGGTGGGGGCGGCCGTTGCGGTAGGCGATGGCGGCGGGGGCTTGGTTGATGTAGGAGGCTTCGAGGACGAACTGTGCGTCTTGGCCTCGGACGAAGAAGACTTGTTGGCCATGGTGCTTTGAGTTGTTGAATCGTTTCTTTGCGCTGGTCCACTGGTCGCGGATGTCGCGGGCGTCGTCATAGAACTCTGGGAGGACGACGACGAAGCAGAGGGCTTTGGGGTCGTCTCTTGTGGCTTCGACGGCGTCGTCGATAGCCATCAACTGGGTGGAGAGTTGCTGGAAGGAATCCGGTGCGGTGCTCTCTGGGGCGAGGGTCGCGGTTGCTGTGGTTGAGAGTCCGAGAAGAAGTGCTGCGGTGAGGGCTGGGAGGCTTTGCATCTTTTGATCCTTTTCCGTGTGGGTTGGTGTACGGGGGATGGATCGGCTGGTTTTGTGTAGGGATTTAGGGAGATTCAGGAGATTAGATGTCGCGGCGGAGGCATTGGATGATGCCGGCGTCTTGGAAGCCGAGGGCTTGGTGGGCGTTTTTTGCGGAGGTGTTTGTAGGGCGGGTGTCGGAGGCGGCTTCTTGGCAACCATGCTGGCGGCCCCAGTCGAAGGCGGCGTTCATGAGGGCTTTGCCTACTCCGGTTCCTTGGGCAGCGGGGTCTACGAACCAGCCTTCGATGTAGAGGACTGGGGAGGTCATGCATTCTTCGGCGGAGGAGCGGATGGTGAGCTCTATGAATCCGATGGGGAGGCCGTTGTCGTCAAATGCGAGGAGGCATTGGAAGGGTTGGGACTTGAGGGTGTTTGATTTGGTTATTTGGGTGACTTCTTCTTGGAGGAGTTTGGGGTCCTCGTCGTGGAAGAGGGCGGCTCGCATTGTGAGCCAGGCGGGGAGGTGGTTGGTTGTGAATGGGGTGATTTTTATGTATTGTTTATTGGGTCCCATCGTTCGATGTACTGGATGAGACTGCCGAGTAGAAGTGTGAGTTCGCTTCCGCGATCTGTGATGGTGTACTCGACTCTTGGGGGGACTTCGGGGAAGGCCTGGCGGTTGATGAGGTTGAATGATTCGAGTTTTTTGAGTCGTTCGTTGAGGACCTTTGAGGTGAGTCCCGGGAGCTCGCGTTGGAGTTCTGAGGGTCTTGTGTGTCCGGCGTCGAGGTTTTTGAGGATGGCGATGGTCCATTTGCATTTGAGGACATCGGTGATGCGGTGGAAGGACTCGGTGACCTCGTAGCCGCTGCGTGCGTTTGCTGGGGGGGCGGATTCTGCTTGTTGTTGAGTGGGTTTGGGGGTCATGGATGATGGTTACCAGAAAGTGCGTTTGGTACTTCTCTCGCTGTGTGAAATAGCGGCTGTGCTTGTGTGGATGATATGCGTGTCACAGGATCGTTGCAGGAACGATTCCTACTCAAAACAGGAGAAAGCTGATGATTACTCGTAGAACTATTTCTTGCACCCTTGGGTGCGGCGTTGTGTTGCTGGGGACGCTCTCGGCGTATGCTGGGACTCAGTATGTTGAGAATGGTGAGGAGCCGATCGCGGGGTATACGCATGGGTCGCATGCGATTGCGACGGCTCCGATTTCGCTTGGGGAGCTTGAGGAGTTGAAGCTTTCGCTGTTGATGTCTGATGAGGATATTAAATATCTTCGGATGTCGCACGATGTGCTTGAGCCCAATGTTGGGGAGCTTGTGGATGTGTGGTACGGGTTTGTGGGTGGGAATCCGCACTTGCTGAAGTACTTTTCGAATGATGCGGGTGAGCCGGACATGGAGTATCTTGGGCGGGTGCGGTCGCGGTTTATGCAGTGGGTGCTTGATACGGCTGCTGCGGAGTATGACCAGGACTGGCTTGATTATCAGTTTGAGATCGGGCGGCGGCACAACCGGGTCGGGAAGAACGAGACGGACAACGCCAAGGCGGTGGACCATATTCACTTCCGGCATTTGTCAGCACTGACGATTCCGGTGACGACGACAATCCGCCCGTTCCTTGCCAAGGGCGGGCACTCTGCTGAAGAGGTGGACAAGATGCAGGCGGCTTGGGTCAAGAGCGTGCTGATGCAGACGATTTTGTGGAGCTACCCGTATGTGAATGACGGTGAGTTTTAATCGAACCAAGCAGGGAATGGGTATAAAGGAGAATTGAAATGAAGAAAGCAGTTTTTTATCATGCCGGGTGCCCTGTGTGTGTGCAGGCCGAGGACACGGTGGCCAAGTCTTTGGATGCCGGGAGGTTTGATGTTGAGTTTGTGCATCTGGGCGAGGAGCGGTCTCGGATTGATGAGGCGGAGAAGCTTGGTGTGGAGTCTGTGCCTGCGCTTGTGATTGATGGGCAGCCGTTTCATATCAACTTTGGGGCGTCTATGAAGGATGTTCGGGGTTGAGTTGATTGGATATTTTTTAGCCCTCGTCATTTATTTTTGGCGGGGGTTTTTTGTTTTTGGTTGATGGTTTGGAAGACACGGCTTGCCGAAGACGGCCAAACCGTGGCACCCGGCATTTTGAGGTTGGCGGGGAGGTGGTTGGTTGTGTAGGGGGTGATTTTCATTTGAGGAAGTTCTGTCACTGTGGAACGAATCAGTCGTCGCTGTCATTCGTCATGCGATCCCGCACCATTTGATCATGCTTTGCAGAAAAAACGCCGGCGATTCGTGCTATCTCTTGGATCGCGGTACATGCTTGGCTCTTGTCGAAGTGGCCTAGTAGAAGATCCGCGACTTCCCAAGCTTCATCATCGCGATTGGCGGCGAGATAAGAAGCGTGGGTGCGAACCAGTTCCATTAGCTGCATGTCTACAAGTCGCTGACGCATATCTTCGTCGTGTTGATCATTGTGCTTCTCTTCCTCAATGCGGAGTCGTGCACGCGCCACAAAAATTGTTCCTGGCTCTAGGATTCGCCCTGCATCTGCCCATCGTCCTTGGTTGGTCAACCAACTGAGAATCGTACCCTTCATGATCCGCAACTCAAATGGTTCATTTTCACTGGCTAGCAAACCGTCTACCCACGAACCAATAGTGCTGTGATCTTCGAGCAACTTATTGCTAAGCGTGAACCAATCCATAATCGGCGCATAATCTGTTGAGCCCGGCTCTAATCTAGGAGTGAGTTTGTCACGGAGTGCCTTGAAAGTTTGATGGGCTTCTTGATCGAGTTCTGCTAATCGCTTCATCCATGAGACGACGTATGACGAGCGTACGCCGCCAAATGCCTTATTTTCTTCAAGCATGTGGTTCCAGAGCCAGGTAAGTTCACTGGTTGCTTCAGCGTACTCGCCGCTCTCAACCAAACCCGCCGCGTTTTTCAATCGTTCCTGGACATTCATCTCGTGCCTACATTCGTGCTTTGGGGTTGGATTGGTTTTGGGTGAACCAGTCGATGGTTTGGCGGAGGCCTTGTTCGAAGGTTACTTTGGCGTTCCAGTTGAGGAGTTCTTTGGCTCTGGAGACATCGAGGCAGCGGCGGGGTTGGCCGTCGGGTTTGGTGGAGTCCCATTGGATTTTTTGTTCGATGGTTTCTTCGGTGGCGAAGCCGGTGAGTTTGGCGATGAGGTGGACGAGGTCTTTGATGGTGATTTCCATGTTGGTGCCGAGGTTGATGGGGGTTGGGTCGTCCATTTTTTCGGCGGCTGTCAAGAGGCCTTCGGCGCAGTCTTCGATGTAGAGGAACTCGCGGCTCGCTGAGCCGGTGCCCCAGACTGGGAGGTGGTCGTCGTTGCGTTTTAGTGCTTCGACGCATTTTCGGATGAGGGCGGGGATGACATGGGAGGATTCGAGGTCGAAGTTGTCGTGGGGGCCGTAGAGGTTTACGGGGAGGACGAAGCAGGACTTCATGCCGTATTGGTTTTTGTAGGCGTCGAGCATTTGCCAGGCGGCTTTCTTTGCGATGCCGTAGGGGGCGTTGGTGGTTTCTGGGTATCCGTTCCAGAGGTTTTCTTCTTTGAAGGGGATTGGGGTGAGGTTTGGGTAGGCGCAGATGGTTCCTGTTTGGATGAACTTGCCGTCGCGTTCTATGAGGCCGTCGACTCTTGCTTGTTCGATAAGGTGCATGGCCATGGCCATGTTTGCGTAGAAGTATCGGCCCGGGTTTTTCATATTGGCACCGATGCCACCGACTTCGGCGGCGAGGTGGATGATCATGGTGGCTTTGTCTGAACCGAAGCAGTCGTTGTAGAGGGAGACACAGGCGTCTTTTTCGGTGAGGTCGTAGTTTGCTGATCTTGGGATGAAGATTTGGTTGTCGTCTACGCCTCTTGCGTGGAGGGATTGGACGATGTGTTTGCCGAGGAAGCCTGAGCCGCCGGTGATGATGATGCGTTGGTCTTTCCAGTTGACGGGGGTGGCTGAGGGCATTTTTTGGGTTCCTGAATGGGGGTGAGGGTGATACTAGAGGGGCGGGGGTGATTTGTTGGTTCTGGGTGGAATTGACTGGGTGATGGGCTGGGATTGGGTTAGACTGGCGTTCTGCGGCTTGCGAGGATGTGGGCCCGGTCTGGTTTGTTACGGGAGATATCTGATGCTATTTTCATTTCGTAGTGTGTTTGCTTTGGCTGTCTTTGGGGTTGCTTCGTTGGTGATGGGGGCACCGGTTGAGACATCGTTTGAGTATCAGGGGGTGCTTGATGATGGTGGGATTCGGGCCAATGGGTTGTATGACATAGCGTTTCAGTTGTTTGATGACGCTGGGGCGGGGGTGGGCCCAACTTATCTTGATAATGATGTGTTGGTGAGCGATGGATTGTTCAGTGTAACAGTCATGTTGGGCGAGCTTTTTTCAGAGGGGGAGCGTCTTCATCTTGAGGTTCGGATTCGCCAAGCGGGGGGCACGACCTTTACAACGCTGAGTCCTCGGACCTTGATTCTCCCAACGCCGTATTCAACACATGCACTGGAGGCGGGGGTTTCGCTTGACAACGAGTGGGCGCGGAACGGGGAGATTGTGAGCAGTGGGGATACGAATGATCGTGTGCTGATTAATCCTGATCTGACGGCGGGGTCGCTGCTCAATGCCAATGGGGTGTTCCAGGTGAACTTTGACCGGGCGACCTTTGGGGGGATGTGGATGAACTCGCAAAACTCTGGGGGGAGTCCGTTTTATGGGTTCTCCAGTGACAATGCTTTGATCGGGTGGATTGATATGAGTTCGGTGACGGGTGATATGAATCTGTGGAACAGCGGCACGATTGCACCGAGTTTATCTGTAGCGGATTCGAAGGTGACGGCGGCTGCGGATCTTGTGGTTGGGGAGGATGTGCAGATTGATGGTGTGATGACCAAGGACTATGGGACGAATCAGTACCGTCATGTTTCGCCGACGGCGTATGGGGTGTTCCGGCAGAATGGTACTCGGGATTCTGGGACGCCGAATATTACGGCGGTGTGGAATGCGGTCGGCGAGTGGTATGAGTTGACTATTGCTGGTGAGAGCATTTCGTTTTTAGACGATTCTGCTTTTGTGACACCACAGGGGCTTACGCCATTGATTGCAACGACGGGTTCGTTCTCTGGGAAGTTGCTTGTGTATTTGACAAATCTTTCGGGCAACAGAGTGCAGGGGCCGTTTCAGGTCATTGTGTACGACAATGAGCCGGTGGCAGAGCAGTAGGATGGCGGGTTGATTTGAAATTAGAATCCGGGCTTTGTGCCCGGTTTTTTTGTGGGGTGGATGACTGGGGCGGGGTTGGTCGATAGCGTTGGGTGTGAGCAGACGGCGAAGAATACGGCAGAGGAGACGGGTGCCCGGCGGGCGGCTGGGGCGGTTGTCGTTTTTGCTGGCTGTGCTTGGGGTTGGGGTGGTGGTGGTGTTTATTGTGTCGCGGGTGTTGACGGATCGGTTTGGTTGGTCGCAGTGGGTGTGGTGGGTGCCTGTGGGTTGGTTTGTGCTGGCGGGATCCGGGCTGTTGGTTGGTTCGGCGTTGGCTGGATGGATGAGCCGAAGGCGGGGGGGGAAGAAGCGGGGAGGGGTTTGGGGGGTTTGGGGGGTTCGACTGGTGCTTTTGATTGGGTGTGTAGGGATGGTGCTGAATCTGATGTTCTTTGCGGAGCGGTGGCAGAATGGGATCGCGATGTATGGGATTCATTGGGCTCGGGCTGTTGACGATGGGAAGGTGCGGGTGATGCACTGGAATCTCTCAGCGGGGGAGATTGATGTGGGAAGGACGGTTGCGTGGATTCAAGAATCGAATGTGGATGTCGCGTTGATCGCGAATCCGAGGTGGAACGAGCAACGGCAGGAACTTGTTGATGGTCTGGAAGGGATTGTTGATGAGGGGGGAACGGTGCGACGGCTGCCGCGCGCGGTGGTGATGTCGCGGTTTGAGCTTTTGAGCGTGTCGATGGTGTCTCTCAATGCTCATGATGCTGAGGGAGATTCGTTGCGGGCTACAGGGGGGTTTGGCTGGGTGAGTTTATTGAAGTTTGATGGGGGGGAAGAGCACGGGGTGTTTGATGTGTGGTTTGTGGATTTGCCGAGCGAGCCTACGGTGCATCGGATGGAGTCGATGGGTGAGGTGGTGGAGTTGTTGCGGGGATCGAAGGGGGGACTGAGGCCGGCACTTGTTGTTGGGGACTTTAACACGGTGAGGGGGTCGGCGTCCCTTGGGTTGTTTGATGAGTTTGAGGATGGGGACGGGTTTGTGGATGCGTTTGAAGAGCGGGGGGCGTTTGGTGGGTCTTGGCGGCCAAATGGGCTTACGGGTTTGAGGGGCTGGATTGCTACGCGGTCGAGCTGGCACATTGATCTGTCGCTGGTGGGCAATGGGTGGGGGGTTCATGGGTATGAGCTGGTGATGCCTGATGGCTCGTCGTGGGGCGAGGGCGTGTCGCACCGGGCTCAAGTGGTGGATATTGAGTTGATGAAAGAGTAGCTTAGAGTTGCGGAGTCAATCGGCGGGGGCTGGTGGTGCTGAGAGGTTAACATCGGAGATTACCCAGCGGAACTTGCCGCTGGGCGCGGGGGTGATGTGGTCAACCGAAAGTATCTCGATGGTTGTTTGATCACCGACCAGAGAGGCGAGGTCTTTGTGTATTGTTTTGATGGTCGATTCGGGGATTGTTGTGTGCGGCACGAGGCGGACGATGAAGTGGTCAAGTTTGGTTTGGTGAATTTGGAACTTGAGGATGTGATCAAGGTGCGGGTTAATGAGATGGGAGAGGGCAACGCCGTGGACATGTCCACCGGCGAGGACAGGGATCATGTCTACGGTGCGGCCGACGATTTTTTTGAATGATGCAAAGGGGAGACCGGGCTTGATCTCGTCGTGGAGTTCGATGAGGTCTGCGAGGTTGTATCTGATGAATGGGAACGCTTGGCTGAAGAGCCCTGTAGCGAGGATTTCGTCTTTGTTGTTTTTTTCAACGATGAAGATGTCTTCGTTGATGCGCATGTTCCCGTCTGGGTCCGGCTGGGCGATGTTTCCGAACTCGACGGAGCCGTAGTGTTCGAGGACCGGGCAGTTGAATGCTTTTTCCATGGTCTCCCGCTGGAAGTCGTAGACTTTTTCGCTTTCGGTGATGATCGCTTTGAGATTTGGCGCGTTGAGTGTTCTGCCTTCTTCAACGAGTGCTCTGGCGATGGTGTAGAGGGCGGAGACATAGCCGTGCATGTAGACGGGTTTGTAGCGTTCAATGCGCTCGATGTTGTGCTTTACATTTTGGAAGGTGAGGTCGTAGGCGCCGATGGCGAGGGTGTTGTTGAGCCAGTTACGGAGAGCGAGTTTGGCGCGGATCTTTGCGTTATTGAGCGGGGAGCTGTTGAAGCTGAAGCTCTGGCCCCAGAGGTAGACGCGGCGGTCGCCGGGACGGAGGCCGAAGCGGTGGAGGGCTCGCCACATGCAGCAGTAGGCATAGTCTGCGTTGCGGGGGTGCCTACGAAACTTGAATGGGATTCCGCTGGAGCCGCTGGTTTTGAGTGGGGTGAGTTCTGACGGGTTGTAGGCGTCGGACTGGAAGAGCTCGATGTCTTGGAGGTAGTCGGCTTTGGTGACGACGGGGAGGTCGGTGATTTTGATTGGGTCTCCGGGTTTGAATCCGGAGTCTTTGGCCCATTGCTTGTAGAACGGGACATGGACCGTGACATGGTCGACGAGGTCTTGGAGTCGGGATTGCTGGAGTTCGAGGAGTTTTTGGCGCGGGAGTTGGTCGATCTTGATGCACTCTGGCCAGTATTCGAATGCGCCGGGGTGGAGTTTTTTATCTTTGATTCTGATCTTGCGTGAGGACGCGAGCTTGCTGAAATCGGTGATCGGTGCTTGAGGTGTCGTGTCCTGGCTCATCGTGTTCTCTCTGGAAAGATCTCCCGAGTGTGGAAGCGGATGATCTTGTTTGACCCGGCCTTGTGTGCTTACACCGATGGCTTACTGATCGTGGCCGGTGAACTCTGGGAGTTTGTGGCCGGCGTCTTTCAATGTCTTCTCGCGGGAGGCGAGTTCCATGTCGTGCTCGACCATCATGGCGGCGAGCTCTTCGACGGTTGTTTCGGGTTCCCAGCCGAGTTTTTCCTTGGCTTTGGATGCATCGCCCAGGAGGAGATCAACTTCTGCAGGGCGGAGGTAGCGTGGGTCGAACTCGACATGGTCGTCGAAGTTGAGGCCTACGGAGTTGAAGGACATCTCGGCGAACTCTCGTACGGAGATGGTGCGGCCGGTGGCAACGACATAATCGTCTGCTTCTGGCATCTGGAGCATCATCCACATCATTTTGACATAGTCGCCGGCGTAGCCCCAGTCTCTCTTTGAGTCCAGATTGCCCAGGTAGACCTTGTCTTGCATGCCGAGCTTGATGCGGCCTACGGCGCGGGTGATCTTGCGGGTGACGAAGGTTTCGCCGCGGCGTGGTGATTCGTGGTTGAAGAGGATGCCGCAGGAGGCGTGCATGCCGTAGGACTCGCGGAAGTTGACGGTTGCCCAGTGTGCCATGACTTTGGCGCAGGAGTATGGGGAGCGTGGCCAGAATGGTGTGCTTTCTGTTTGCGGTGTTTCGAGGACCTTGCCGTACATTTCGGAGGAGGATGCTTGGTAGTAGCGGACTTCTTGACCGGATTTGTCTTGGAAGTCGCGGATGGCTTCGAGCAATCTAAGAGCACCCATGCCGACGGTATCGGCGGTGTAGATTGGCATGTCGAAGGAGACGCGGACATGTGACTGTGCGCCGAGGTTGTAGACCTCGTGTGGTTTGACGGTGTCGATGACTTTGTTGATGTTGTTGGCGTCGCAGAGGTCGCCGTAGTGGAGTTTGAGCTTGGCGCCGTCTAGGTGTGGGTCTTGGTAGATTTCGTCGAGTCGTTCGGTGTTGAAGGAGGAGGCGCGGCGGATGATGCCGTGGACTTCATAGCCTTTGGCGAGGAGGAACTCTGCGAGGTATGAGCCGTCTTGTCCGGTGATGCCTGTGATGAGTGCTCTTTTTTGGTCGGTCATAGCGCCTGTTCCTTTGGTGCGATTGTTGTGGTCACTGGGTGATAACTGGATAGAGACCAGCGGGTGTACATATTACCCGTCGATGGCGTTTCATCGGCGGGATTTGTGGGTTTGTTGACCCGGGAGGATGATTACGCTGCCAGATGGTGGTTGGATCACGGAATTTGGGAGATAGGAGGCGTGAATTGTGTAATTGTGGCGGTTTGGGCGGCTGGGCTCGGCGGATTTATAGGTTTGGCGTTGAGCAAGGTGGGGATGGTGATGGCAGCGAGCAGGGCGGCGAGGGCGAGGGAACTGAAGATTACCCGTTTTGGGTTTTGGATGGCGATGGGGGCTCGAGTGAGGATGAGGGCGATGAGGATCAGGAGGAGGGGTTCGTGGTATCGCTGCCAGCTGGCGTGGTTAGCGGTCTGGGCGGCGGTAAAGGCGATGAGGGTTGTGGCGAAAATCCAGGTGTCGCGGCGGGAAATGAGCGATGACCAGATGACACACGCGAGGGCGCCGGCGGGGGCTCCTAAAAGGATGATTGGGGAGCGGTTGGCGATGGCGGGGAGTTTGTCGATGATGTTCCACCAGCCGGAGTAACGGCCGGCTTCTGTGGAATAGGAGGACTCGGGGATGATGGCGATGAGGAGGCCGAGGGTGAGGGCGGCGATGATCCAGTTGCGGTGGGATTTGGCGATGCTCTTGAGTTGGGGAAGGAGGAGGGGGGCGAAGAAGACGGAGAGGATTGAGATCTGGGTGAGGATGAAGGCGGGGGTTGCGGGGTTTGGGCCCTGGTGGTGGTCTTGGAAGGAAGGGGGGACGAGGCCTCCCCAGAGGCGGAGGAAGTAGATGAGGAGGAGGGCTGCGGGGATTGTTGCGATGAGGGCGAGGATGAGGCGGCGGGTGCGGGTGATTGGATCGGAGAAGAGTTTGGTGAGGGTGGGGGTTTGATTTTTTTGATTATCAGAACCGATCCAGGCGGTGATCCAGATGATGGCGGCGGCCCAGATGTGGACTTGCCTAATAAGGACGAGGAAAGCGAGGACGATGCCTGAAGTCAGGATGGTTTTGGTAGAGAGTGGGTAATCCAATGCGAGGATGAGGATGAGGAGGACGGCGAGCCAGCCGGCGTTGTCGGGGAGGAGCCAGATGGCGGGGAAGAGGATGTACATAGAGGTGAGCAAGGGGAGGGTGATGAGGAGGCCTTGTTTGCCGAAGGATTTGCCGGCGCAGTAGGCGATGAGCCCGAGGAGGAGGACGGTCCAGAGGTTGGCGTAGAGTTGGACGAATGTGCGGGAGAATCCGAGGCGGTTGACGAGTGCGAGTTCGAGGTGGTAGCCTGGGGTGGTGGCGGATTGGTAGTCTGAGAGGTCTGGTGTGGGGAGCTGGTTGGCGAATGACTGGATGGTGGGCCAGTGGTAGATGAGGTCGTCGGAGGCGCCGCGGCCTGATTGGTTGCCTGTGAGGATGAAGGGGTAGGTGATGGCTACTAGAAGGAGGGTGGTGGTGATGAGGCACCATTTGGCTGCTGATTTGGATGAGGTTGGGTTTGAAGGCATTGGTGAGTGGTTGTATCGGCGTTGGTGGCGTGTTTGGAGAAGAAGAGAAGATTTTTGTACGCAGAGGTGGCAAAGAACGCAAAGGACGCAAAGAAGAGGGGGATGGGGGGAAGAATGGGGCATGAGAAGAATGAAGAGAAGAAAGACCCCCTCCGCCCCCCAAACCGCTTCGCGGCCACCTCCCCCGTCGGGACGGGGGAGGAGCCAGATAAAGAGAAGAGGGGGAATAAGAAAGATGAGGATTGGAAGGAAAAGGAGAAGTCGGGGAGCCCTCACCCCAGCCCTCTCCCATCAGAATGGGAGAGGGAGGAAGAACGAGGAAGAGAAGAATTGATGCGAACTGTTGAGTGGTGGGGGGCGTTGTGTCGATGCGGAGATGCTATGAGTGATGCTGATACAACTGTGAATACTGGAACGGCTGATGGGGGATCCGATCAGAGGGGATTGGTTGGTGGGCTGATTAAGCTGGCTCGGCCTCATCAGTGGGTCAAGGGGGTGTTTGTGCTGGCGGGGCCTGCGTTTGCGTATGGGGATGGGAAGCTTGACGAGCTTGGGCTGGCGCAACTTGTTGGTACTATGGCGGTTGTGTTCTTTGCGTTCTGTTTGTCGGCCTCGGGGTGTTATGTTTTTAATGATCTTGGGGATGTGGAGGTGGACCGGGCGCATCCGAGGAAGTGCAAGCGGCCGATCGCTTCTGGGCGGGTGAGTGAGGGGCAGGCCAAGGTGTTTGGTGTGGCACTTTTAATTATCGGACTCGGGCTTGGGTTCTTGATTCCTGGGGATCTCAAATGGTGGGTTGTTGGCCTTGTGGGGGCGTATATCGCCAATGTGATGGTGTATACGGCGGTGTTCAAGCACATGGTGATTCTGGATGTGTTGAGTTTGTCGAGCGGGTTTGTGATCCGGGTGCTTGGGGGGTGTGCTGCCGTGGCGGTGACGCCTTCGACTTGGCTGCTTAATGCGACGCTGTTCCTGAGTATGTTCCTGGCGTTCGGGAAACGGCTCGGCGAGCGGCGGGTGATGGGGGATGCCGATGTGGCGTCTGCGAGGGAGGTTCAGCAGCGGTATTCGGATCAGATTTTGCGGATGCTGGTGGTGGTGGTTGGCGTTGCAACTCTTTTGACCTACACGGGTTATGTGCAGAGCCGCGAGCATGATTTGTCGGTGATGCTGGCGGCTGGAGTTGGTGGGGGATTTGCGTTCAACTTGTTGTGGGTGACGGTGATGCCTGCGATGCTGGGGCTGCTGCGGACGATTACTTTGATTATGGACGGGAAGTATGACGATCCGACGGAGCTTGCGATGAAGGACCCGGTCGTGCGGTGGTCTGGAGTGGCGTTTGTGGGGCTGACTGTTGGTGCGGTGATGCTGGCGGGGTGACGGGATCGTGTGGTTTGGGGTTTGGGGGCGAACAATTGGTGGGGATTGATGAAACCTGAGTGTTTTTGGGTTGTATAGAGGGAGTCCCAGTTCTGGCGCAGGTTGTGCGCACCAGAGTTGTGCGATGTTTGGTATGGCGCGGTAAGCGACCGATACCGTTCGAGGTTGTGGTGGCTTGGGCCGATTGTCAGCGCACTGTTGTGAGACAGTGCATTGAAGGTTGGCCTGTGGTCGACTCAAGAGAAAAAGAGGCAGGTCCGGCGGGATTTTCCCGCCCTTTAGAACCAACGGAGTTTTTAGATGCGTGCAAACTTACGAACAATGAGCGGACTGGTTGGATCGGTGATCGGGCTTGGTGCCTTGGTTGCGGGATCTTCGATGGCGATGGCGGTTGAACCAAACGGGGCTGGCCCTGAGGAGTCGATTGACTTTGCTGCGATGGCCGCGATGGCCGCGGCCCGTGGTGGTGGCGGGGCGTCTGCTCCTGCGAAGGATTACAAGGACTGGAAGGAAGTCTCTAAGGGCTTTACGAAGGTTGTGTCTACTGCCGACGGGAGTTCGCTCTACTCGGTGTATGTGAATAAGAAAACAAATCAGGCGCTCGCTGAGCTGCCTCGTGGGTATGAGAAACAGCATCACTTCTTTGCGATGACTGTTGCTGGGGGCGAGATCTTTGCGGGTCTGCAGGCTGGCGATCGCTACACGCAATGGAGGAAGGTCGGCAAGCGGTTGATGCTTGTGCAGCCTCAGATTTCGTACCGGTCATCTGGAGATCAGGAGTCGCGTGACTCAGTTGAGATGATCTGGACGGATCGTGTGATTCTTGATGTGCCGATCGTAACGATGGGCCCTGGCGGTCAGCCTGTGATTGATCTTGATGCTTTGCTTGTTGGACAGGCGAGCAAGTTCTTTGGTCGTTCGGCCAGTGGGCTGAATCCTTCGTTGACTGTTTTGAGTTCGGTGAAGGCATTCCCCAAGAACATAGAAATCGAGATCAAGGGTCCGGTAGCCGGTGGGACGATGAAGACCTTCCACTATTCGATCTCCAATATCCAGGGATCCAAGGGGTTCAAGCCTCGGATGGCTGATGAGCGGGTTGGATACTTTGTGACCAACTACACGGACCTCGGGAAGTTTGATTGGGCGGATACTTCGCAGCGGATGATTAACCGTTGGAATATTCAGAAGGCCGATCCGAAGCTGACTCTGAGTCCGCCGAAGGAACCGATCATTTACTACATCGATCACACTGTTCCTGTGCGGTACCGCCGGTATGTCAAGCAGGGGATTGAATACTGGAACGAGGCGTTCCGCGAGATCGGGATTGACGGGGCGATCCAGGTTCAGTACCAGGACAAAACAACCGGCGCCAATATGGAGAAGGATCCTGAGGATGTGCGGTACAACTTTATCCGGTGGATCTCCAACGACATCGCTACGGCGATCGGTCCATCACGGGTGAACCCGATGACGGGCGAGATTCTTGATGCGGATGTTGTTCTTACCGATGGCTGGATCCGTGTGTTTACTTACCGGTGGGAAGATTTGCTGAGCAACCTTGCTCTGGAGGGCATGAGCCCTGAAACCATGGGCTGGCTTGAGGCGAACCCGAAGTGGGATCCTCGTCTGCGATTGGCCTCACCATCGCGCCGCGAGCAGATCCTTGTCGAGCGTGCGCAGCATCGTTCGATGGGTATGTACGGCGGACGCGGGATCAGTGATGAATCGGCGCTGATGATCGGCGACGACGAGTTTGATGGTCTTGGCGGGCGTACTTCCCAGGTTTCTGGGATGTGTCAGGCCGCGACCGGCAAAGCTCTTGATCTTGCGATGATGCGGATGAATCTTTCGATGGTCGGGATGTTGAATCTGGCTGCGGAGATGCCTGCTGAGCCAGATATTGACGAAGAGATGCTCGACATGGTCCGCAAGATGCTGGCCGCGAATCCTGAGATGCGTGAAATGATTCCTGCCGAGCAGCTCGCGATGCTTGAGAAGGCGGATGCCGCGGCTGAGGACGAGGCTGGCGACGACGAGGGTGATGAGCCCGCTGAGGATGCCGGCGAGAAGAAGGATCAGGGCGACATGATCGACGGCGTGCCAGAATGGTTCGTTGGCCCGATGCTCGCTGAGCTTGTTGCCCACGAAGTCGGTCACACGATCGGCCTTCGTCACAACTTTAAGGGTTCGAGTGCTCACTCGCTTGAAGATATTAACTCCGACAAGGTCAAGGGTGTTGAGCCCTGGTCGAGTTCGGTAATGGATTACAACGGGATCAATATCAAGATGCCCGGCAGCGGTGAGATCCAGGGTGATTACTCTGTGGTCGGGATCGGCGAGTATGACCGCTGGGCGATCGAGTATGGGTATGGTTCTGGTGATCTCAAGAAGGTCTTGAGCCGTGCTGCTGAGCCGATTTTGGACTACGGTACCGATGAGGACACCTGGGGCCCGGATCCACGGTCGCGCCGGTATGATCTTGCTGAGAATCCGATTGATTATGCGAACAACCAGATGGAACTTGTCAAGGCGATCCGCGGCAGCTTGCTCGATGGATTTGTCAAGGACGGGGACTCGTGGTCGCGCGTGCGGCGTGGGTACTCGATCACGCTTGGCTCGCAGATGCAGGCGCTCTCGATGATGGGCAACTGGGTTGGATCGGCGTATGTTTCGCGGTCCAAAAAGGGCGATCCCAATGGGCAAGCCCCGATCCAGGTTGTTCCAGTTGAACGGCAGCGTGCTGCGATCGAGTTTGTGATGGACAACTCGTTTGAAGATGACGCCTACGGGATTACTCCTGAGCTGCTTTCACACGCGAGTGTTGATAAGTGGTGGGACAATATGAGCGGGATCATGTCGGACTCGGCGTTCCAGATTCACGACCGCGTGATGGGGATGCAGGCCTCGGCGTTGACGATGCTGCTGAACCCGCAGACTGTTGCTCGGGTGTATGACTATGAGATGTTTGTGCCTGCCGATGAGGATGCGTTGACTGTTGCCGAGCTCATGGAGTCGGTGACTAAGTCGGTATGGTCCGAGGTTATTGAAGGGACGGGCGGCCGCTACACCAATCGCAAGCCGATGGTTTCGTCGTTGCGTCGGAATCTTCAGCGGGAGCATCTTGATCGTTTGATTGATATGTCGATGAACAACGACGGGTTCAACTCGGCTTCGATGATGGTCAAGACATTGGCTGCGATGCACCTGCGCGACCTCAAGGCATCTGCCGATGGGGCGCTCGCAAACGGCACAAGAATTGACGCGTACACCAAGGCCCACTTGCAGGAGGTTTCGGTACGGATCGAGAAGGCGCTTGATGCGGATTACATCTACAACACCGAGGATATTTCTTCTGGTGGCGGGATGCCGATGTTCTTGTTTGGTCAGGAAACTCGGCCAACGCCTTGAATGACTGATTGATATAACTTCTTTGCGGGCGGCTTCGAGTGCGAAGCCGCCCGTTTTTTTATTTGATGAGGGAGGGTGAATGGTCGATAGTTTGGCTATGAAGAAGAAGCGGTCGAGGGTTGTGTCGGGGTGTGCTTGGGTGGCCTCGGTGTTGTGCTGCGGGCTGTGCTGCAGCTGGGTTGTTGGTGGAGGATTGTACTGGGTGGATATCGCGAGCGGGTTTCTTTGGGCGATCGTGCTGGCGAGTGGCGTTGTTGGGGTTGGCTTGTGTCTTGTACGGCGGTGGGGGGCGGTGCTTGTGTGTGTAGTTGGGATGGGTATGGGGGTGTATCCGATCTTTGCGGGGAGATCGCTGGTGGTGGGGGATGCATTGATTGGCGAGGTTGTGGTGCGGATGGGTTCGTGGAATATCTATCCGAAGAATGAGAACTGGCGGCAGGATCTTGAGACTTTGATGGACTTTGGGCTCGATGTGATTGTGATTCAGGAGATCTCTCCTGATATGAACCGGACGATTGGGCGGCGGGGGTATCTTGATGGGTCGGAGATGCCGTACTGGGTCAAGCGGGATTTTGTGGATGGGGAGGTTTCGCCTTGTTTGATTATTTCGAGGTATCCGCTGGAGTTGATTGAGGTTGAGGCTGGGGACGAGATGGGGGCGCATCAGTTGATGTGTGTGGTGGAGTATCCGGGGAAGCGGTTTGTTGCTGGGCTGGTGCATCCGTTTTCGCCTCGGACTGTTGATCGGTGGGAGGCGGGGAATGCGGCGGTGGTGGCGCACGGGCGGCAGATTAGACGGGTCGCTCAAGAAACTGGGCTGGGTGTGATTGTGGGTGCGGATCTCAATGCGGGGTATGGGCAGGTGCGCGGGCGGGAGTTGCGAAAGGCGGGGATGCGTGCCAGCAAGCCGATACTCCCGGTTCGATGGGGGAGCTTCCCGGCGGGCAGGAGCCCGCTTGTCCGGGTGCAGCTTGATGATCTGTGGGTGTCAGATGGTGTGGGGGTATCGTCTTGGGAAACGATCAATATTGGCGTGAGTGACCATCGTCTTGTGATTGCCGAGCTTGTGATCCGCGATGGTCATCTGTGATGTTGATTTAGATGAATCGGGACTTGATTGAGGCGAGTAGTCCGAAGATCCGGGCTCGTTCTTGGGCGTTGAGGACTATGGCGAAGGAAACGGCCGCGTAGACGATTGCCATGATGATGATCGAGATAAGGATTGATAGCATGTCGATCGCTTGGGCGGAGTCTTTGGTGATCGGTGTGTTGAAGCCTAGGGATTGGAGCTGGCTTTGGGAGCTGAGGTAGAGCATGGCGGGGACGACAGCGACGAGCATCGCGATAACGGGGCGGGTGAGGGAGAAGATGAGCTTTGACGCTGAGAGGTGGAGGCACCTGCCTGTGATAATGGGGATCCCGATGAGATGGAAGGTGGCGAAGATCGTGGTGAACATCGCGGGGGGGGCGTAGATTTTGAGGTTGTCTGGCAGCAGGAACATGAGGAATATTGACGAGGACGGCGCGATGACCCCGCCGATGATAATGAGTTTGGCGTAGCGGTGGACATGGCCTGCGCCGTAGAGGATGATGATCCAGGTGTCAGAGACGGCTCTTGCGAGAAGAGCTAGGGAGAGGATTCGGGCGATGATGACGGCGGGGCGCATGACGGCGTCGTAGTCGTTGAGCTGGCTCCCGACCCAGAGATGGAAGATGGGGAACGCGTAGATAAAGACGCCGACGGCGGCCGGCAGGGCGGTCATGGCGGTGAGCTTTGTTTGGATATTGACGAGGCGTTGGAGCTGGGTTCGTGCTTTGTCGCTGTCTTCTCCGGATGCGATTCTTGCGCTGACGGCGTCTGATCCGAACTGGATTCCTGTGGTGACCATCCTGATATAGGCGACCAGGCGGAAGCCGATTCCCCATGCGGCGTTGGCCAGGGTTCCTGAGAAGAGGTTGAGGAGGAGGGGGGGGAGCTGTTCGTGGAGATTCATCGCGACCTGGACGGCGGTGTTCCAGGAGAAGGTCGAGAGGACCTGGGAGCGTGATTCTTTGTCGCTGCCGGTGTAGCGGGGCACGAGGCGGTGGTCCTTTGAAACGATGTAGAACGAGGCGATGATCATGCCGAGGATTGAGAATGCACCCCAGGTGATCCCGTGGAGCGTGAGTCCTAGGGCGGGGTCGTCAATGACGATGACATATCCGAGGAGCAGAACGGAGAGGATGTTTGAGGCACGAACCCCGACATACCAGATGTTGTACCCGATGAATTTTTCTTTGACGAGGTACATGTTGAGCATTGGGGCCAAGACGATGGTGGCCGAGGCGTGGAGACCCTGCCCAACGATGAACCAACGCGCGGGGACGAGGAACTCTGGTGGGATTTTGAAGAATGGGAGGACGGCGATCATGATGGCGAAGCTGACCATCGAGAAGAGGGCGCAGGCGACTGCGACCTGGCCGATGGCGGCGTAGCTCTTGGCGAAGGTTTGATCGTCGGCGTGGTAAGCCTGCCCGAGCTCACGGACCAAGGATCTCTGGATGATTTGCCTGAAAATACCGGCGAGGCCGATGTTTGCGCCCAGGAGGGAGATGAGCCCGAAGGCGTGGTCTCCGAGCCAGTGGATGGTGAGGGGGACGACGGCGATTCCGAGTGCGAGGGTGGAGAGGAGGCGGGTATAGTTTGTGAGAATCCGAACCAGTCCGCGTTTGAGTTCTCGGCTCATTGTTTTCTCGCCTGTGGGGGGATTCTGTCGTTGATTTGGGTAAAGGCGTGAACCTCAGGAGGTGCTGTGCCGATAATACGGGTGCGGGGCGGGGTATGCGTGCGTTTCAGGAGTCTTTGGCTAGGATTGTTTATGAGTGTATCACCGATTATTCTCTTTGCCGGGGCCGTGCTGTTGTTAATTGGGGGGATTGTGTATGTGGTGGGGCTGGGCAAAAAGTGGGGGATACTAATCCCGTTTGGGGGGATGCTTCTCTTTGGATCGATGGCGACCCCGATGGATGCGAACGGGCGGATCATTCAAACGGTTTGGCTCCCGATTCAGAATGTTCGTTCCGAGATTTTCTTGGCTATGGGGATAGTCGGCCTGAGCTTTGTTGTCATTCAGTTCGGCCGGACGATGAATAAGACGCTCTCGGTTTCGGCGATGCTGCTGTTGATGATGGGGTTGTATGCGGCGCTGTTACGGTTTGTCCATGACGGCCCGAGTGCGGGGGCCTCTTCGGTGGTGTTTGCTGTGAGTACGCTGGTGCCTTTGTTGCTGGTAGCGGCGATATCGATCGATGAGCCCGAAGACTTGATCTCGCTTGCGCGGGTGGTGGCGCTGGTGAATGCGGTTTGGGTGGGGATGTGTGGGGCCCAGATGTTGGTCAACCCGAAGTTCCTGACCCTTGGGAATCAGTTCCGATTTATGGGTATATTGGGCAATCCTCAGCACGCGGGGACATTGTTGGCATTTTTGTCGGTGATTGTGTTGTGGCTGTTGTTTAATGATCCACAGAAGAGATTCAAGCTTTTGTATATGGGGTTGATGTTTGCCAACTCTCTTTTCTTGGTGTGGACCGGGTCTCGGACGGGGATTGGGATGTTCACGATCGGGGTGAGTGCGGTGCTGTATACAAAGGCGGGGAAGACGATTTTGTTCCTGCCTGTTGCTGGGATTGCGGCGTATATCGGGATTCAGTTTGTGATTAACACGCTTGGGTTTGATGTGGGTGTGGACCGGATTGCCAGTACCGAGAACACGCGTGATTACGCGTGGAAAACGCTTTATACAATCGGGATGGATAACCCGATCATCGGTGTTGGGACGATGGAAAGCGAGAAGAGCGAGAACAGTTGGCTGTTTAGCTTTGCGGCCTTCGGGATCGGGATGCTGTCTCTGGCGGTGCTGTTTTTGATGGCGGGTATTTTTGAATGCCTGCAGCTCATCCGGATGCGGTACTGGCTTCCTAAGTGTTACCGCCCGCACTCGGATCTCATTGTGGGGATAATCACCATGTACTTTGCAGGCGCCGTGCTCGAAGGGTACATGATTTCTCGGGTGGGTGCGTCGATGTGCTTCTACTTCTCGATGGCCGGTGCGGGGGCAATGTTCAGAAAGTTTGCTCGCGAGTATCACAATGCCGAAGAGTTTGCCGATGACAACCCTGAGTACGATGAAGATTCTGAGTATGAGGATTACGAAAACTACGGCGAGGGGTACGACGACGGATACAGCGATGAATCCGGCGATCAGGTATCGAGTACCTGATTGTACATGGCTTCGAAGCTCTTGATGATGTTGTCGGGGTGGAGGTTGTCGAAGATCCATTTGCGGCCGGCTTGGCCTCGGATTTCGAGGGCCTGTGTATCTGCCGTGAGCCCTGCGATTGAATCGGCGATTGCTTTATCTTGTTGTTCACAGATGACGGCTTGGGCTTGGCCTTGGAGTTCTGGCCAGGTGTCTACGCCCTTTGTGGTGACAAGCGGTGTGCCGGCGGCGAGGGATTCGTAGAGGACGAACCCGAAGTTTTCCTGGCTTGTGGGGAGCACAAAGAGATCGGCGGCTTGGTAGAGCGATATTTTTTCATCGCCGACGACGAGCCCGAGGAAGGCGACATGGGAATCGAGATCGAGTTCTGTTGTGAGTGATTTGAGCATGGACTCGTAGGCTTTGTCGCCATCGCCTGCGATAAGGAGGCGGTGCGGGTTTCCGGAGTCTTTGAGGATTTTGATTGCTTGGATCAGGTGCTCGATGCCTTTTTTGTAGTGCAGGCGCGAGAGGTAGAGGAGGACGGGCTCGCCTTTATCGAACATGGGGAACGCGTTCTTGGCGATTTCTTTGCCGGGCATTGTTTCGAATGGCTCGAGGTTGAGGAGGTTGGGGATGACGAATGCGTCTGTGTTCGGGAACCATTTCTTTGATTGGGCGAGTTCGCCTTCTGCGGTGGAGTGGATGATTGCGGCGTCGTCGAACATCTTTGAGCCGCCGAGTTTGAGATAGATGAGTTTTTTGGTTCTTCGTTGTTCCATGGACCAGTCGTCGAGCATCCCTCTGAGGGAGAGTACATAGGGGATCCCCGCGGCCTTTGACATCTTTGCGACTCTTTTGGTGACGGGTTGCCAGATGCCATGGGCGTGGACGATGTCTGCGGTGGCGATGGTTTCGGAGATGAGTTTCTTTTGTGCTGCAGAAGCGCGGAGGCCTCTGAGGTGCGGGGTCCCGAGGGTGATGGTGCTCGGGTTGCTCTTTGGGTTTGACCGCCATTCTTTTGGAGCGTCGGTGTCTTCGTAGGTGAGGATGCGGACATTGTGTCCTTGTTCAGCGAGCTTTGTGCTGAGGTCGATGATGGCGCGGACGGGTCCGCCGTCGGAGAAGTTGAGTGTCTTGATGAAGTGTACGATTTCCATGCTTTATCCTATGTGATGAGTCTTGGCGGGCGGGGGATTGTTATTCTCCCCGGTCGGCGGCGGTGAGGTCTGGGTTGTTGAGTTCTCGTACTTTGAGGACGATCATATATTCGTACATTGCCTGGAGCCGGCAGTAGGTCCATCCGGCGCGGCCGTCAAGGAATCCGAGGCCGACGATGTACATGTAGAGGAACTTGAGGAGTGGGCGGAAGGGCATGCGGAAGGAGATGTTTTTGAGCTCTAGGCGGCGGGTGTTGCGGTCTGAGGAGAATAGATTGCCGAGTTTGACGGGGGAGTCTTTGAGGGCTTTGACGGTTTCGTTGGCTTCGTAGGTGGAGTAGCGGTTGTGGCGTTCGATCCATTCGCGGATGCCCTTTGAGAAGTTGTAGTGGATGAAGTGTTCTTTGAGGTAGCCGGTCTGGCCGTCGACGGTGGGGACGGGGTTGGCGTCTCTTGCGAAGCGGATGTTTGGGGGCTGGAAGAACCGCATGATGTTGCCGGGGGCCATGGCGTGCTTGAGCCATTTGCCTCGGAAGATGTTTTTTCGGCCGCAGTAGTAGGCGACGGGGGCGTTGTCTTTGGTGAGTTTACCAGAGTCCCAGTCGGCGATGATCGCTTCGATTTCGGTTCTCAGCTCTGGAGTCATGCGTTCGTCGGCGTCGAGGTAGAAGACCCATTGGTGCTTGAACTCTATGGTGTCCATGGCCCAGTTCTGGTGGTTGCCACGGCCGTCGTAGGGACGCTCGAACCAACGCGCACCGGCGGCTTCGGAGATCTCGCGGGTGCGATCGGTTGAAAGCGAATCAAGGACGACGATGTCGTCGGCCCATGCGACAGATTCCAAGAGACCCGGGAGGTTGTCTTCTTCGTTGAGGGTTTGGATGAAGATGGAGACGGTCATTTGGGCTCCGCGGGATTTGGGCTGGTGTAGCTGAAGTACTTTTTGAGTTTAAGGATAGGGGATTCGAAGAACCACCAGCTGAACTGGGCGAGGATGAAGGAGCCGATGAAACAGAGGGCGACGAAGCCGAGTGTCCAGTGGATTTGTGATCCGGCGATGAGATTTTGGGGGACGAACCGTTCGTAGAGCGGGAGGAGTGCGCCGCGGAGCGGGACATGGAAGATGTAGAGCCCATAGCTGATTGTCCCGAGGTGGACGAGGGGTTTGAATGAGAGTGCTTTGATAAGGGGGGCCGGGTTGCTTCGGTCTGCGGTGGCGATGGCGAGGATGGTGATTGTGAAGATGATTGCGAAGACCGTTGGCGTAGCCATCATCGACCAAGCCGTTGAATCGAAGCCTGAGCCTTGGGCGATCTGGGCGGCGAAGGCGATGAACCAGAGGGGGAAGATCGAGCGACGCATGATTCTGCAGGCCCGATCAGAGATTCCTATATGAAGCAGGCAGGCGCCGAGTGAGCCGAAGATGATGGTGTCGACGCGGGTGAGGGTGAATGTGGCGAGTGTGTAGGCGGGGGTGTCTTGGCCGACGAGGTGGATCCTGTATGCGGCAATCGTGACGACTAGGGCGAGGCAGAGGATGGCGAGCCGCTTTGGGCTCAGGACAAAGACGAGGGGGGTCCAGACGATGTAGTACTGTTCTTCGATGGCCAGCGACCAAAAATGTCCCATGCCGTTGACGGCTTTGGCGCCGTCGTTTACGAAGGTGTAGATGTTTGATGAATAGAGCCAGAACCATGCTTGTTTGGTTTCAAGAGCTCCCATCTGGGTGAGGATGGGGTCCAGAATGCCTGAGCTTTGGGAGGTGAACTTTGCCAGTGGGATCATTGCGAAGATCATGATGGCGAGGAAGCCGTAGTAGAGGGGGAAGATGCGGAGGGCTCTTCTTGCGTAGAAGGTTTTGAAGTAGTTTGATGATGTTTTGGTTTTGAGCAGGATCCCGGTGATGAGGAATCCTGAGAGCACGAAGAAGAGGTCTACGCCGATCCATCCGGTGAACACGATTGATCGGTACCAGTCATCGATGCGGGCGGTGAGATTTTCGTTTCTTGGAACGATGGAGCAGTGGAAGAGCATGACCATAAGGACGGCGATCCCGCGGATGCCGTCGAGTGCGGGGATGTGGCCCTTTGGTACTGGAACAAGTTGTTGATCTTCTGTACTCACTCGTTGCTTTCTTGGGTTTCGGTGAGTTCGGCGATATCCACACGGTAGATGGCGCGGGCTTCGTTCATGGCCGAGTCGATGCAGATTGATTTGGCGTCTGGGGAGAACCTTGGGTGGAGGTCTACGCGGGTGGGGCCGTCGAGGTGTTTGGGGGTGTGGTAGCGGCCGATTTCGTAGCCGGTGTCTTTGGCGAGGTCCCAGAGGTAGAGGGGTTGTTTTGATTTGAGGTCTGGGTATCCGTCGGTGACCATCCAGCGGTTGGGCTCGACGGTGTCATTTCCTCTATAGAAAGTATTGTGGCCGTCGCAGGTGAGCTGGCCTTTGGCGAAGGTGGTGGTTTCTGGATCGTCTTGATCTGGGATGACGAGGTAGGAGTCGCCCATGACTTTGTTCATGAGAAACCTTGGTTTGCCCATGGCGTAGTAGATCGGCTTGAGGGTCTTTCTTGCGAGGGTTATGACACTTGCTTTGGGAGATTTTTTGGAGGTTCCAGAGCCGAGGAGTTTGCGTTTGCCGCCCCAGGCGAGGATGGAATCATCATCGAGCCAATCGTAGTGGGAGACCATGCCTTCCATGAGGAGGCGGGGGGTTTGGGGGTCTGTGCCGTCGAGTCCGATGGAGAAGAGTCGTGATTGGAGGATGCCGTCGTCGCGGTCGTAGCGGTGGAGGAAGCAGCAGCGGGTGCCGGCGGGGTTGATCATGATGTGGTTGATGTGCTGGTGTGGTGCGGAGTCGGCGGTGAGGTCGATCTCGCCCGGATCGATGAGTGCGAGTTGGTTGATGGAGACGAGGAGTGTTTGCTGACCGGTGATGAGATCGACTTTCCAGAGGCCTTCTTCTTTGGGCGCTGGGTCGTTTGGGTGTTTGTCTGAGATCGCGGGGTAGCCGTATTCTTCGCGGAGCCTTGTGAGGCGGCCGAAGTCGAGGGTGAGTCCGGTGGTGCCGTCCGGGGTGACGGCGTAGATAGGGGAATCGATGGAATGGAGGAAATCGCCTTGGGTGGTGACCCAGCGGGTGATGGGGTTGGCGTCGTCGTCGAGGTCGTTGAACATGAGGGCTTCTTGGCCGGTGAGTGTGCACCAACGGAGGTGGGCGCCTTGCTGCCAGTTCCACGCGTCGGTGGTGGCGGCGTGGATGAACTCGCCGTCGACGATGGTGCCAATTTGGCACGGTTCGCCGGGGGTTGGGAAGTGATCGAGGAACTTGGTGCGGTGGGTGAGGAGTTGCGAGCCGTCGGCGGACCAGGGTTGTTTGTCGTAATAGCCGACCCAGTAGTGGGTCTGGTCGTCTGGGGAGAGTTGGGTGATGGGGAGGTGCCGGAGGATCATGGTTGATTGTCCGGGTTGAGTGGGTGGTTGCGTGGGCGGAGTTCTTTGGAGGGGGAGCCGGCGTTGATGGTCCAGGGGTTGACATCAGAGAAGACACTCGATCGGGCACCGATGACGGCTCCGTCGTTGATCGTGACGCCCGGTGCGATGAAGCAATCGGCGGCGATCCAAACGCGTGAGCCGATGGTGATGGGCATGGGCTGGAGTTTAAAGCTGATGTCTTCGAAGTCGTGGGTCGCGCCGCAGAGATAGGAATACTGGCTGATGGTGGTGTGGGCCCCGATGGTGATGCGGTCTACGCAGTAGCAATCGACATCGTCGGCTATGGTGGCGTGGTCTTCCATGGTGAGGTTCCACGGGCCCCAGATTTTGGCTCTTGGGTAGACGCGTGATTTGCTGGTGACATTTGCTCCGAAGAGACGGAGGAGGAATGCCCGCCAGCGGAGCATGGGTCTTGGAGAGTAGCGGAAGAGGGTGGCTTGGACGAATCCCCAGGTGATGCGCATGATGCGGTTTTTGAGCGAGTGTGGGCTCGGGTTGGGGAGGCCCTTTGGATTCGATGGTTGATTGAGGGTGGGCCCGGTCATGCTTTGGGTCCTGTGTAGTGGCGTTCTTTTCTTGAGACGGCGGGGTGACCGGTGGCGATGGTCCAGGGGGTGAAGTCTGCTCCTGTGATCAGTGAGCGGGCGCCGATGACGACGCCATTGACGATTGTTTGGTTGCCTTCGACGAGGCATTCGGTGGCGACCCAGACATCGTCGCCGATGGTCAGCGGGCTTGGGTGCTGGGGTTTGGAGACATCGTTGTCTTGGTGGGCGACGCAGTTGATGAGGCAGTACTGGCTGATGACTGATCGCTTGCCGATGGTGAGGGTTGCGGGGTTGTAGATGGTCGTCCCCTCGCCGATGGCGGTTTTCCATCCGACGACGAGGTTCCAGGGGTGGGAGATGGCGACGCCGCCACGGACTCTGGTGGTGGGGTCGAGGGTGGCTCCGAAGGCAACGAGGACGGCGCGGCGTGGTTTGTAGGCGGGGCTCGGGAGGAGCTTGAATACGGTGGCTGAGACGATTTTCCAGAGGAGGGCGCGGAGTGGACGCTCAGGCGAGATCGCGGTGTTTGGGGGGGAGAATGGGGTGCAGAGCGTGGACATCAGTGTGATTATGCTTGATCGCTTTGGGACACCAATGGCCTAGCGGGGTTGCCGCGGTATTGGGTGTTTGGGGTTGAGTTTGAATACAGGGCGGCTCTTGGGTGAAGGACGGTTCCAGCGGCGAGGGTGGTGCCCGGGGCTACGAACGAAGCGGCCCCGAGGATACAACGCCCGTTGATGGTGATGGGTTCACGGAGGAGCGGGAAAACGGGGTCTGTGTGGTCGTGGGTGCCGGCGCAGAGATGGACCATCGGGCCGATTTCGGAGTTGGCCCCGATGGATATTTTGCCCAGAGCGTAGAGGATGGCGCGCTGGTGGATGGTGACCTGGTCGTCAATGTGGATGTGCCAAGGGATGACGACTTTGACGGAGGGGTGGATGCGGACGCCTTTGCCGATCTTGGCACCGAAGAGGCGGAGCAGGGCGTTGCGGAACCCGGTCATGAATGGGGGGGAGATGCGCCAGAGAAGGATTTCACAAAATGCCCATACAAGGCGGGTAATCCTTGCTTTAAGGGTCCACGAGGTCCGGCGGACAGGTTCGGCGGTGGAAACACTTGTGGGCTGATCTGTATTTGGTTGTGTTTGGTTTGTGTTTGCTGTTGTCATTCTGGGCAGCCTTGCGTGTCGGTGTATATGAACACTATCGGTCGTTGGAGGGCGGTGGTCAACGCAGATATCTGTGATTGAGGGAAGATTCTGAGGGTTCCGGGGTGGATGATTGTTCTTGGCATGATTGGAGTCGAGTTGGGGAGTTGGTTGGGATTTGGCGGTAAAACCTCCGATAGTGGAGGTTGTGTAATCGGTGTATTGGTGCCTGGCCAAGAATTCCGTAGTTTAGGAATGGCTCATTGATCTTGGCGGCGATACATTTATGCCCCGGCATTGGTGCCGAGAATGTGAATCTTTGTGAGTGAGGCCAATGGCAGTGGATCGTACTCGAGTAGTCATTTTGAATCAGTATTATGTGCCCGATGTCGCATCGACGGGTCACTTGTTGCATGAACTGGCTGTTGAGCTTGTTGAACTTGGCTTTGAGGTCGAGGTTTTAACCGGGCGTCCGAGTTACGGGCCGCCGGAAACTTGGCAGGAATGCCCGCTCAAGGAAGTGGTTGATGGGGTGAAGATCCGCCGGCTCAAAGTGGCGCGGTTTGATAAGAATTTTTTACCGGGGCGGGCGTTCAACTACCTGACCTTTGTGGTGCCGATGATTTTATCTGTGCTGCTCAAATCCCGGCGGGACACGGTGTATTTGTATACGACGAACCCGCCGTTCCTTGGCGCGATCGGGTGGTTTGTGTCGTTGTTCCGGACGCACCACTATGTGACACTTCTGCATGATGCGTATCCGCAGATGGGTGTGTGGGTGGGGACCTTCAAGAAGGGTTCATTTATTGATCGGGCCTGGATGGCGCTCAATCGGCGGAAGTACAAACGGACGCAGGAGGCGATCGTGCTCTGCAGCGCGGCCAAGGAGCTTGTGGCCGATGCGTACCCGGTGTCTCCGGAGCATATTCATGTGATCCCCAACTGGGCCGACGGTGAGGATCTGTTTCCGATCCCGAAGGAAGATTCTGAGATCGCTCGGGATAATGATTTGATTGATGACTTTGTGCTGCTGTATTCGGGGAATATGGGGTTGTACTACGACTTTGACACGGTGCTTGGTGCGGCAGAGCTCTTGAAAGACGAGCCCTTCAGGCTGGTGCTTGCGGGCGGGGGCGGGAAGCGGAACGCGATCGAGAAGTATGTCAAAGAGAATGGGCTGGACAATGTGGTGATGATGCCTTACCAGCCGTTTGAGAAACTCAACGAGGCGCTCAACTCGTGTGATGCGTCGCTGGTGACGATCGCCGAGGGGATCGAGGGGATTAGCTTTCCGAGCAAGCTGTACACATCGCTGGCGGTGGGGAAAGTGATTGTTGCGTTGTCTGAGGATTGGTCTGAGCTGCGCCAGATTGTCGAGACGAATCATTGCGGGATCTGGTCTCCGCTTGGCGATTCTGAAGGGTTGGCCGAGAAGATCCGGGTGTTGATTCGTGATAAAGAGACTTCAGTTATGATGGCTAAGAGCGCCCGCCAGGTCTTTGAGGCGGGGTATACGCGTGGGGTTTGTGCGGCCAAGTATGCCGAGGTGCTCAAGCTTGCGGATCCACGGTTCAGTGCGTCTGAGACGGCTGAGCGTCGCGCGAGACTGACCGATTGGCTTGCGGGCGGTGCGGCGGTTGTGAATATTGATGATCCGAAATCTGTGTAAGGTTGACTGACGATTTTCTTCGTCAGCTTTCTCGTTCTTGGGTCTGGAATGTCATGGCATATTGCGAGCCGTAGATTGGATAGTCTGAGGTGCAGCGGTAGCCCCTGAGTGCGTTTGTGTCATAATGAAGAGTATCGCAGACTTCGTCGAGTAGTTGTCTGTAGTTTGGGACAGAGGATGATCCGAAGCGGTTGATCCCTACACCGAGATTCTCTATGGATTCGAGAAGATCGAACTGATCTACATCGCGGGAGGGGTCGTTGATATCTGCTTGCCCGATGATGGCGGTGTCGTAGATTCTGAGCTCTGGAAATGACTGTGTGTAGAGGTCTTTGTGGACAAAGATGTCGAAGTGCATCTGTCGCGATGGGAGATCAATATCGTTGGCAACCCAAAACTTCCGGTTAAGCTCTGCTGGGATGTACCTGGGGATTTCGGCGAGGTTGACATCGCATGTGACGAGGTTGATTGACGAGGAGGCCCCAATGGAGCCTTCTTTGAGAAGGTAGTGGATCGATTCGCCGGCGTGCTGTATGTCGAGTTCTGGGGCTGGTGATGAGCAGTATGAGTTGAGTGTCGAGCTGGCCAGTCCGTCCATCGGCCTGCCGTCGAGGGTGGTGGTGACCCTTTTCTCGTGGTGTTCGACCCTGCGGCGGGAGGTGAACTTGACTGTGACTCCTGGTCGAAGACGGTAGAGGCCGACGATCGATTTGATCCAGACGATGTCCAGTTGGTCGGGGTCGGTTTTAGAGGGGTATATAATGACCGCCTCAGCGTAGACATCGGCCTGGGCGCCTTTGAGCTGGCTCATGGCGCGGAAGGCGGCCTGCTTTCTGCGGAGTTCAAACTCTCTTCGGGCTTCGGGGACCCATGTGCTGAGGATTGCGTCCAGGGCACTGCGGTCGCCGATTTCGGTGCGGATGAGTGATTCGAACCGGTCAACGGCCGAATGTGCGGCTATCAGGTCCTCTGGATTGACACCAAGCTTGGATGAGGCCTTGAGGAGGCGTCGCATAGGCTCTGGCCCGGGGACTCTGTGGACGACAGACATAGGGTCAGGGGCGCGGATGGCTTTGAGGATCCTGGATGCCAGGACCTTGTCGATCCCGAGTTCTTTGGCGAGTCGTTGTGGTCCTGCGTCACCGCCTGGGACCTGGCCAATAACCCGCGCGAGCCCGTCGAGGAGGTCTTTGCCTGCGGCATTGATCTGAATTTCGAGGGTACCCATTGAGGATTCCTTGGAATGATTCAGGTCCGGCGGGGTTGTATTGGTGTGACTATTGGGCATAAGTGTTGAATTCTGCGTGAAAATACGAAATGGCGATCGTAATTATCGCCATTTCTAGAGTATACATCAATATTTACGGAAATGCACAATATTTCTTTGCGGTTTCCTAGAAACTTCCTTGCAACTCGGGATGAAGAATGATACAACAGTGATTGAGCCAAACGGCATGGCCAAGAAAGAGGGTGTAGGCATGCCGGGGTTTTGAGAACTTGGTGCGCAATCGAGCCTTTAGAAAGCCCGGGCGTCCATTTGAAACAAGAGGCCGGGATTGAAGTTTCGGCATGAAATACGAGAAAGGGATAGAGATGAAAATTGCAGCAACGATCCTTGCACTTGGAGGCGCCGCGGCGGTCTCGCTTGCGGGCGTCAACACAACCGTGATCGACTTTGAAGACGGACTCACCCATAACTGGACAGGCCCGCAGGGCTTTGGTGGCGGGACAGCAATCGACCCAACAGGCGGCGTTGGTGGCGGTGCCGGGTTCCGCACACAGTTCAATGACTTTGGGATCGACTTTAGCAATAACGCCAGGGACGCTTTTACTGGTGACTACACCCAGTACGACCAGGTCACCCTTTCTGTTGATCTCAAGATTGATCAGATCGGACCTCTTGAGCAGGGGATTACTCGTCCGTTTATGGTTGAGCTCCGCAGCTTTGGGCTGGGCGATCCTGGGACTCCATGGGCGAGTGTTTACTTCTTGTTTGACTGGGTTGGGGACAACTCATTTAACGGGTTCAGCACTTTTTCTGCGACGATCGACACCAACGCCACCGAACTCCCGATCGGCTGGGGCGGCAACGGTTCGTTCGATCCCGATACCTTTGAGCCTGCACTTCCTCGCGGCGTCACGGTCGCTGACATTCTGGCAAATGTAGATGAAGTGGCTTTTTCGACATTCCTTCCTGGGTACTTCTTTACCGCTGACCAGTACGACATGACGCTCGACAATATCACGATTTCGACCTTCACTGTACCGGCACCTTCAACCCTTGCGTTGATTGGATTCTCGGGCCTTGTCGGCACGCGTCGCCGTCGTTGATCTACTCAGGTGGTTTTGTTTAGGGAAGGGCACACTCAGGTTTCGGTTTGGGTGTGTCTTTCGTTCTTTGAATCTAGGAGGTATCAGTGGGGTTCTGGTGCTTCAGCAATCGAGTTATTGTGAAATATTTGTGCCCCTTGGTCTATTTACTGTTTACACACTTACGCATTAAAAAGGAACTACATCGATATGAACTACAGCAAAGCAACACTAGCAGCGGCGGCACTCGCTCTTTTGAGCGGGCAATCATTGGCAGCCGACACCACAACCACGGTGACCTTTGATAATGGTCGCGGGGGCTGGACTGGGGGAAACGGCACGGTTATTGACACAGAGACCAGCGGAAACAAGCACCTGCGGTCCGTAGATGAGACCTTTGGGGTTCATTACACAAACAACACGAACAATAATTTTCTTGGCGACTACACAGCCCACGGGACCATCACGCTCTCGGTTGATGTGCGGATCGATAAGATTGATACATCCAATGTCCCTGATTTTTTCACCAGCACCCCGCAGGTCCGGTCGCTGGTGATGGACCTACGGAACACCAGCTTTGGCAATGGTGGGATATTTGAGTATGGCGCGGTGATTCTGGTGCTCGACAACCAGCTCTCATCGGCCAACAACCCAGAGTGGCAAACATTCAGCGTGACCTTTGACCCTAACCAGACAGAACTCCCGGCTGGATGGATCGGGTTTGGCGGGGGCGAGGATTCTAACGGCGACCCAATCCTCCCGGCGGGTGCTACATTCGCTGATATTCTTTCCGGCGTTGATGAAGTTTCCTTTAGCACCTTTGTGCCTGGGGAGTTCTATCTGCAGGTGTTCTTTGATTTCTCGGTTGATAACTTTACGATCACTCGGAACGACACCGCGGCGTGTCTGCCCGACCTCAATGGAGACGGCGCGCTCGACTTCTTTGATATCAGCGCCTTCCTGACCGCCTTTGGCAACGGGGATAGCGGCGCCGACTTTACCGGCGACGGGCTGTTTGACTTCTTTGATATTGCCGCATTCCTCAGCGAGTTCTCGGCGGGATGCCCGTAAGTTCTCGCGGGATTACATCAGTACTTTTCTTTTGGCGATCCGGAAACGGGTCGTTTTTTTATATCTGAATCCCTTGAGCGGTCTGCTTAGCTCATCACGGCATCGGCTGGGGGCTGGTGCCACTGGGCGTTCTCTTTTTTGCCGGATTCCATGTACCATTTGGTCATGCGGTCGATGCCGTCTTTGAGGGGGACCTTTGGTGTGTACCCAACCGAGAGGAGTTTGTCGGCCTCGAACTTGGTTTCTGATCTGAACATTTTCTTGACGCGCGAAGTAGAGATCGGGAGGTTCTTGCCGGTGAGTTTGATGATGATGTCGAAGGGGAAACCGAGGAGCATCCCGATGGTGTACGGGAGAGCGAGGGCTGGTTTTTTGCCCAGGCATTTGCTGACATGGTCGGAGATTTCGGTACTGGTAAGGTCGGGCTTGTCGATGAAGTTGAATATTTCGAAGGGCTCGATGTCGCGGTTTGGTTTGTCTTCGTTAAGGCCCGCCAGGAAGAGTGTGGCATCGACGATGTTCTCGACATAGCTGAGTGATTTAATGTTGGTGCCCGGGCCGAAGCGCGCGTACTTTCCGGAGTCGATCTGGCGGATGAGGGAGTACATGTTGGCGAAGTTGTGAACACCAAAGGTAACTGTTGGGCGGATGATGAGCGCTGATCGCCCGTCGCCTTGGTTGGCCCAGTTGTTGAAGACTGTTTCGCCTTTGAGTTTGGATCCGCCGTAGGGGGAGTTTGGTTTAGTTGGCGAGGTTTCGAAGTGTGGCGGGGGGGCGTCGCCGTAGGTTGCTACTGTGGAGTAGTAGACGACTTGCTTGATCCCAGCGCGGTCCATGGCGTCGCATACTTGTTGTGAGCCTTGTTCGTTGACGGAGTAATAGGTGTCGTGCTCGATGCCGAAGTCGTGGTGTGCCGCGGCGAGGTTGACGACCATATCAACACCGACCATTGCTTTGTCGAGGGCTTTGGGATCTCGGATATCGCCTTTGATGTAGGTTGAGTTTGCCGAAGGCGTGTTTGGGGTTGGGTCGATCAGGTCGATAGTAACGAGATCGTGCCCGAGTGCCGAGAGGTCGCGGTGGAAGTATTCTGCGATGAAGCCGGAGCCGCCGGTGATGAGGATTTTCATATGGTGTCCTTTGGTGAAACTTCTAGCAGCTCTTCAACTCGATCATAGTACAAAAAATCGTATCGTGAATCAATGCCTTTCTATGATCGGCTTTTGAATAAATACTCTCTTGGTAAAGCCTAAGTATTTGATTTAGAATCCGCCAAAGACATTTGGAGCCAGGAGCACGCAGATGATCCCGCAGAGGATGGTGAGGGGGCCGCCGAAGCGGGTGTAGTCGGTCCATTTATAGCCGCCGGGCCCCATGACCATGAGATTGGTCTGATAACCGATTGGGGTGGAGAACTCACAACTGGCGGCCACGGTGATGGCGACGATGAATGGCATGGGGTTGTAGTGCTGCTCGGCGGCCACGGCGAGGGCGATGGGGAACATAAGGACAGCAGCGGCGTTGTTGGTCATGGTGGCCGTAAAGATAGAGGTTAACGCGTAGATCGCCGCAAGCAAGCCCCATGGACCAAGGGCCGAGACAGCGATGGTGATGGTGTGGGCAATGGTGGCGGCGAGCCCGGTGTTGGTCATCGCGGTGCCGATGCCGAAGGCTGATCCGATGACGACGAGGATCTGGAAGTCCACGCCGCGGCGGGCCTGGGGGCCGGTGCAGCAGCGGGTCAGAACCATCAATCCGGCGGCGAGCATCGCGGCGGTCATGGGTTCTAGGATGCCGAAGCTCAGGATCACAATGAGCAATGCAAGGACGCCAAGAGCCACCCATGCGCGATCGTGGCGGAGGGCGGCGGGGGTAATGCGTTCGTTGACGAGGTAAAAATCGCCGGTGGTGGAGAATCTGTTACCAAATCCGGGAGGGGCTTCAAGAAGGAGGGTGTCGCCCGAGCGGAGGCGGATCTCGCCCAGCTTGCCGGTGAGGCGTTGGCCCTGGCGGCGAACGGCGACAACGACTGCACCATAGCGGGTGCGGATGCCGGACTCTTTGATGGTGAGGCCTGCGAGTGAGGAGTTGTTTGAAATGACAGCTTCGGAGATGCAGAGATTTGGGCGGTAGTGGGGGTCCTGCTGTTCGTCGATGGATTCGTCGGACTGGGGGAGTGTGGAGGGGACGAGGCCTTTGATTTGCTGAAGGTCCACGACCGAGTCGAGCTGGCCTACGAAAACGAGGACATCGCCGGCGTTGATGCGTTCGTGCGGGGAGACGGCACCGAGGGTGGAGTGTTCGCGTTCGATGCGGGCGAGGAAGAGGCCTGGGAGATCGCGGAGGTCGGCTTCTTCGACGGTCTTACCAACGATCGGGGAGTTGGCTTCTACTCGGAGCGCGGCGTGGTAGCCTTCGTCGTGTGATTCGGCGTCGTCGATGGGTGAGATACGGTCTGGGAGAAGTTTGCGGCCGAAAATGAGGATGTAGAGAAGCCCGGCGATGGCGATGGGGAGGCCGACCTTGGCGAGGGTGAACATTCCGAAGCGGAGTTGTTCACCGGCGGGGCCGAGGATGTGCTGGTCATCGAGGAGTTTGGCGACAACAACATTGGTGGAGGTGCCTATGAGTGTGCAGACACCGCCGAGGATGGACGCAAAAGAGAGTGGCATGTAAAGTTTGGAGGGGGAGAAGGAGCAGCGGCGGGCGACCGTTGAGAGGGTCGGGAGGAACATCGCGACGATGGGGGTGTTGTTGATGAAGGCGCTCATGAATGCGACGGGGAGGGCGAGCTTCATCTGGGCGCTGCGTTCAGACTTTGGGCGGCCCAGCACAATTGCGGTGATGCGGGCCATGGCGCCGGTTTCGCGCATGGCGCTGGCGACGATGTAGAGCATTGCGACGGTGATGACAGCCTGGTTTGCGAAACCGGCAATGGCCTCGTCGGGCTGAAGAATCCCTGTAAGGAGCAGAACGAGCAAGACACCCATCATAATGATGTCTGCGCCAAATCGGCCTGTGGCCATGATGCCGATCATGAGGACGATCAGGATCCCGGTCAGGATGGGTTCCCAGTTATCTTGAAGGGTGGCAATCATGCGGGTTAGTCTTTACCGATACCGAGTTCTTCGATCGCCCTGATCAGGAGGCCGTGGACTCGCGGGGGGGCGCAGACGATGCCCTTATTCTTTTCGAGCCCTCTGCCGCAGGAAAAATCGAGGTTGCGGCCAAAGATGTCGGTGACGAATGCGCCGGATTCTGAGGCGATGCATGCACCGGCGGCGTGGTCCCAGATGCGTTCTACATAAGGCTTCTTTGTCGGCAGACGGAGGTAGGCGTCGGCCTGGCCTCTGGCGACGACGGCGTATTTGCACTGGGAGTCAAGGCGTGCGGGCTCGCCGGGGTGGCCGTGACCGTTACTTTCGATCCATTCGAGAATGCGGTCGGTGTCGGAGAAGTTTGAGTGCGCTTTTTCAACGGAGCCACAGACGGATATTTCTTCGCCTGCGACATGGTCAAGGCGGGTGATACGGATGACTTCGGAGTTGACATCATCGCAGGCGGATTCGTAGACACCATCGCCTTGGATGGCCATGTAGAGACAGCCGTGCTCGGCACGGATGTTGAAGGGCTCGGAGAGATCTACTGGTAGATTCGGGCAGCCCATGACGCCGATGGTTGGGGTGCCGTTCTCGATGAACCCGAGAGCGACGGCGTACTGCTGGTTGCGGAGGAAGCCCTTGGTGCCGTCGATTGGATCGAGGGTCCAGAAGGAGTGGTGGTCGGTGTCGCCGGCGCCGAGGTCGATGGCGTCGAGTAGTTTTTGTTCGGTGGCTTCGGGCCAGACGCCTTTGACTGCGGCGAGGGTTGCATCTAGGTAGAGCTTGTTGTCCTCGTCGCGGAGGAACGCGGAATCTTCTTCGGCGACAAGGTGAAGCTCTTCGCCGAGTTTTTGCTTGAGGATAATGCCGACGATTGCCTGGGAGGCGAGGTCTGCGATGGTGACGGGGGACTTATCGTCCTTGGTCATCGCGGAGACTTTGTCGAGATTATCCTGGACTTCCTTGCAAACGATCGAAGCGGCGATGACGGCTTCTCTGGCGGCGGCGGCGTAGCGGGCGTGGTCGATCATGATTCGGTTTCTTCTTGCTCAGGGGTGGATTGCTTTGGGCGGATGAGTTGGCCGGTTAGGAATACGCCGACGAGTGCGACAACGGTGACGGTTGCCATTGTACCGCCGGTCTTTGGGTGTCCGTTTACTACGAGATACACTCCGAAACTACTAAAGACGATGGCGAGGATGAAAGCCATCCACTGGCTTTGCCTGCGTGCAGCGTACATGGTTTTTCGGTCATGGATCCGGGCGGTCAACGCTTGCATTTCCATCTGGTGTCGATGCTGTAAATCAATTTCTGAGCGATCAACTATTTTTCGTGCGAGGCCGGGTACTACACGATCAAACTCTGCGAGCATATTTGGGCTCGGAAGAGGTCCTTGGAACTCGACTGTGAAGGCGGTGATCTGGGAATCAGGAGTCTGCGAAGGAGAACTCGAGTTGGTGATCATCTTTGGATCGAGGTTCAACTCCGAGTCCGATTTGTTGTTCGTAGTCAAATCGGTATCCGGGTTTGAGCTTTCGTTGGAGGATTGATCGTTCATCTTCTGGTAGTGTATCAAGTTGCGAGATCATTGAGCGGCGCAAGTCCATGAGAAATGACTCAAAGCTTGATGGGCGGTCATTTAAAAACTGATCGAGTTCGCGATCAAAGTCGCTTTGCTTCGGCAACTCTGCTGGCAATATATCCAGCACGCTTCCGGCACCTCTCAGGATATTGAGTATTCGTTCGCTCATCTGTTGAAATTATACGGTTTCGCTGGTCTCAAGTTCGACAATTGGGCTTGTTTTATGTCAATGGGGGATTATCGGCACACAATGCCTGCACTCTGCAGATGTTCTATCAGTCTTTGGGCGGATTGATCTGGGGTAAGTTCGTCGGTTTTGAGGTCGATTTCTGGGGAGGTGGGGGTTTCGTAGGGGTCGTCGATGCCAGTAAATCCTTTGATCTCGCCGGCGCGGGCCTTTTTGTAGAGGCCTTTGGGGTCGCGGGATTCGCAGATCTCGATGGGGGTGTTGACGAAGACCTCGAGGAACTTGAGCCCGGCGTCCTCGTGGATCTTGCGGACCTGGTCGCGGTCGGACTGGTATGGGGAGATGAAACTGGAGATGGTGATGACCCCGGCATCGGCGAAGAGCTTTGAGACTTCGCCCACCCGACGGATGTTTTCTTGGCGGTCGTCGGCGGAGAATCCGAGATTGTTGTTGAGGCCATGGCGTACATTGTCGCCGTCGAGTCGGTAAGCGAGGTGGCCATTTTGTATGAGGATATGTTCGAGGGCGACGGCGACGGTGGACTTTCCTGAGCCCGAGAGCCCGGTGAGCCAGAGGGTGCATCCGGCGTGCCCAAGGACCCTTGTGCGGTCTTGGTGGGTAATTTGGCCTTGGTGCCAGACGATATTTTCTGATTTCGGTTCGGACACTGTTCTCGCTCCGGTTGGCATTGCATGCGGGTGGGTGTGCACTGTGAGGATATGGCCAAAGGGGTGTTTGGTCCTGATAATTGTGGTTCGGAATCTATTGCTGTGTCTATACTTCGACCGTTTGTCGGCTTAGATCGTGGATTCTTGCTAGAGGGACTCGATTCGATTGCCGATAGCGTGGACGGGCGGCCATTTTGGCCGTGCTTGTTGAATCTTTACCGCCCGATGGAACACTGTCGGGATTTTGAGGCGGAGGCCTTGGGTATGACCCAGACTGCAGACAGTAATGCACACTATAAACTGACTCACCTCAAAGCTTTAGAGGCCGAGGCGATTCATATCATGCGCGAGGTGGCGGCTCAGTTTGAGAAGCCGGCGTTGATGTTCTCTGGGGGCAAGGACTCGATCGTGATGGTCCACCTTGCCAAGAAGGCGTTCCGCCCTGCGAAGTTCCCGTTCCCGCTGCTGCATATTGACACCGGCCATAACTTCCCCGAGGCACTCGACTTCAGGGACCAGTTGTGTGAAGAACTTGGCGAGCGGCTGATTATCCATAAGGTTCAGGATCTGATTGATCGTGGGATTGCGACCGAGGATCCGGGGCCTTACCCATCGCGGAACCGGGCACAGATCCCGACATTGCTTGATGCGATTGAAAAATTTGAGTTTGACGCACTCTTTGGCGGTGCCCGGCGTGACGAAGAGAAAGCGCGGGCCAAAGAACGCATCTTCTCGTTCCGAGATGACTTTGGCCAGTGGGACCCCAAGAACCAGCGACCCGAACTCTGGAACCTGTATAACGGGCGTCACCAGATGGGCGAGAATATCCGCGTGTTCCCGATCTCCAACTGGACGGAGATGGATGTCTGGCAGTACATCATGCTGGAAGAAATCGAGATCCCTGATCTGTACTTCTCGCACAAGCGTGATGTTGTGCAGCGTCGCGGGCAGCTTGTGCCTGTGGGCGATTCGCCGTTTGAGGCTCGCGATGGCGAAACTGTCGTAAACCAGACTGTCCGGTTCCGGACGGTTGGCGATATGAGTTGCACCGCAGCGACGGACTCGCCGGCATCGAACCTTGAAGAGATTGTCGCCGAGGTCGCGGCGGCTCGCGCTTCAGAACGCGGCGCACGGATGGACGACAAGACCAATGAAGCGGCAATGGAAGACCGCAAAAAAGAAGGGTACTTTTAGCACATGGCTTCAGAATCTACCAATACAGCCCAAGACCTTTCGACGAGCGTCAATGCCAGTCAGGGCATGGAGTTCTCCACCGATGCGTACCTCGATATGGACCTGCTGCGGTTTCTGACCTGCGGCTCGGTCGATGACGGCAAGTCAACGCTGATCGGGCGGTTGCTCTATGACTCCAAATCGATCTTTGAGGATCAACTCGAAGCCGCCGAATCGGCATCGCTCTCGCGTGGTGATCAGCGGATGGACCTTGCACTGCTCACCGACGGCCTCCGCGCCGAACGGGAGCAGGGGATCACGATCGATGTGGCGTACCGCTACTTCGCGACCCCGAAACGCAAGTTCATCATCGCGGATTGCCCCGGGCATGTCCAGTACACGCGCAACATGGTGACCGGTGCATCAACAGCAAACCTCGCGTTGATCCTGATTGACGCACGCCACGGCGTGATCGAGCAGTCGCGTCGGCATTCGTTTATTACCAGCCTTCTCCGCATCCCGCACCTTGTGGTTTGCGTGAACAAGATGGACCTGGTCGAGTGGTCGGAAGAAAAATACAATAAGATCCGCGAGGACTTCGAAGAGTTCGCGGCTCGCTTTGAGATCACCGACATCACCTTTATCCCGATGAGCGCGCTGACCGGCGATAATGTTGTGAACCGCTCAGAGAATATGGATTGGTATCAGGGACCGTCGCTGCTGCACCATCTTGAGAATGTGCACATCGCCGGCGACCGCGACATGATTGATCCTCGGTTCCCGGTGCAGTGGGTTGTTCGGCCGCAGGGCGATGAGCATCATGATTACCGCGGGTACGGCGGGCAGGTTGCCTCGGGCGTGTTCCAGGTTGGCGATGATGTTGTTGCGCTCCCGTCTGGGATGGAGAGCAAGATCAAGTCGATTGATATTGGCGGGGAGTCGTTCCAGTATGCGTCTCCGCCGCAGAGTGTTTCGATCCAGCTTGAGACGGATATTGATGTGTCGCGTGGGGACATGATCTGCCGGCCTCACAACAAACCAATCTCAGGCCAGAATATCGACGCGATGGTGGTATGGATGACTGATACGCCGATGGTTGTGGGCAAGAAGTACACGATCCGGCATACCTCAAATGAGGCGCGATGTGTGGTCAAAGAACTCCGGTATCGGATGGATATTGATTCGCTGCACCGCGTTGAGGGCGCGACTGATCTGAAGCTCAATGAGATCGGCCGGGTGTCGTTCCGGATGACCAAGCCTTTGTTCTTTGATCCGTACCGCCAGTGCCGGGCTACGGGGAGCTTTATCATTGTTGATGAGCAGACCAACAACACGGTCGGCGCGGCGATGATCCTCGGCGAGACCAGCTAGCCCCCCAAAGTAAAGAATGGTCACAAGCCACTCTGCTACACTTGGACGATGGATGCTCTATCTATAATTACAGAAACGGACCGGCTCGCATTGTGCGCGCCTCAAATGTGTCACATTGATTCATTGGCTTCGCTGTGGAGCGATCTTGAGACAATGCGGTACCTCGGGGGTGGTGGGGTATGGACGCATGAGCAGGTCACCGAGCGGATCGAGCGGGCGATCAAAGTACAGGCCGAGCGTGGGATGACATTTTGGACCGTGGTAGAGAAAGCATCCGGCGTTATCATCGGGCAGGGGGGGTTGGTGCCGATCGCGTTTGTTGGCGACGAGATTGAACTCGGGTATCGGCTCGGCAAAGCACACTGGGGGAAGGGGTACGCGACGGAGATCGCCGGGTTGTCGGCGGCCTATGGATTCGGGGTCCTTGGATTGACGGATCTGGTTGCGGTGTGTTATCCGGAAAATCTGGCATCGCGGCGGGTGTTGATCAAAGCCGGGTTTACCGAGGTTGGTGAGTCGGATGCGTATTACGGGGTACCAACGATTGTGCATCGGATGAACACAAACGATTGCGTACGATGACCCAATGGCTCTGACAATTCTCCATATCTCGACGCGGCTGATTCTGGGTGGCTCTCAGGAGAACACGGTGTTGTCGTGCATGGGTCAGAGCCGACTAGGGCATGAAGTGCATCTGGCGTATGGGCCGATCTTTGGGCCAGAGGGATCGCATAAGGAAACAATCGAGCGGTTTAATGCTCGGGTGCGTGATGGGCTGGAGGGGGAGCTTGCGACGGAGGTGGGGATGCACGAACTGCCGCATATGGTGCGGGAGATCAATCTGTGGAAGGATCACTTTTGCTTTCATCGGGATTTAAAGGGATTGATGAAAGAGCTTGAGCCCGATGTGGTGCACACACACTCGTCCAAGGCGGGGATCCTTGGTCGGTGGGCGGCGTGGGTGTATATGAAAAAGGCTGGGAAATCGGGGAAGCGGGTTTGTGTGATTCACACGATTCATGGGCCGCCGTTTATGCCGATCGAAGGGTCAGTGATCAACAAAGCGAAAGTGGGATTCAAAAACTGGATCTACACCATCGCTGAACGGTTCGCGGCTAAGCGGTGTCATGTGATCGCGTCCGTTGCCGATGCGATGACCGATCAGTTTTTAACGCGGAAGATCGGGAAGGAAGATCAGTATGTCACGGTGCGGTCGGGGATGAATGTTGAGGAATATCTACATCCACTTCCGAATGAAGACCGGGAATCGATGCGCCGGGAGTTGGAGTTTCGTGACAGCGACTTTGTGATTGGGACTGTTGCGCGTTTGGCGCAGCACAAGGGGCACGACGACATCCTCGATGGGCTCGGCGATGATCTCAAGAAGAATCCAAACTGGAAGCTGCTGTGGGTTGGGGACGGGTGGTGGACGGATCGGTTGATGGGGCGGGTTCGGGAAATGGGATTAGAGAACCAGGTGGTGCATACAGGGCTAGTGCCTCAGGTTCGGGTGGCGGCGATGATGCGGGCGATGGATGTGCTTTTGCATCCGAGTTATCGCGAGGGATTACCGAGGACGGTGCCTCAGGCGTTGTTGTGCGGGGTGCCTGTGATTGCGAGCGATACCGATGGGACGCCCGAGGTGTGCATCGATGCTCGGGTTGATCCTGAGCATGGGACCGGATTGCTGGTGGGTGTTGGCGATCCCGATGGGATCAAAGAGGCGGTCCGGTGGATGCATGATCGGCCCGAGGATCGGATGTTGATCGGGGCGATGGGGCGTGAGATGTGCCGGCGGATGTTCAGCACCGAGCGGATGATCGAAACGCTCGAAGAGGTGTACACCCAAACTACGAAAAACTGAGGCATCAAAGTGGTGTCTTACTTTGGGGGGTTTGGGGGGTTTGGGGGGTGGGGGCAAAAACTGAAATGCCTCCGGCGCTACCGAAGGCATTTCAAACATCTCTCGGGAAACTTTCGATCCCCAAAATGGGCCATAGAGCCCGATTTCCTACCGGGTGTACTAGAGCACAGATATGGCTCGATGCCACCAAACTCCCCGATTATCAGGCGTATGACAGCGGGATATTTCGCAACCACAATCTCAGCAACTACTTATGAGATAGTAAAATTGTTCTAATTTGGATAATGAACCCGTTAGGCCGCGGCATTGGCAGGGAACTCGAGCTCTTCGACGGCCCATTTGACCACATCTCGCAGGGTGATAATCCCGATGCAATGCCCGCCCCGATCAACAACAGGGAGGCATGAGATGGTGTGATCCAACATAACCCGTGCCGCGGCTCGCAATGCGGTATTTGGCCGTACAGCAACCAACTGGCGGGTCATAATCTGGTGTGCCCGGCGGTCAAGCAGTGACCGGTCTTCGCTTCGTTCACGGAGCTTACCAACGAATGGGGATATGTTTTTGAGGAGGTCACGGTCCGAGACGACACCAACGCACTGGTGATCGTCACCCTGGACAATAAGGTGGTGGTAGCGATTCGCTTCGAACATACCACGGATGGTCTTAATGGTGTCATCCATCGAGATCATCTCAACCGGATGGGTCATTACATCGCTGACAATGAGTGCTGGCATGATTCATTGATCGGGTGATGGGGGGGGACGCTACACTTTGGTATGAGCGATAACCAATCTGGTCGTGAAGGTGTAGGGTTTGGGCCGTCTGCGATATGGGCTCCATGGCGCATGGCGTATATCGAGTCGTTATCGGGGGAGGGGGAGTCGTCCGGTAATGACACCAAGAAGAGTGCGGATTCCAGTGGGAGCTTTCTGCTTGATTATTGGAACACGCCGGAGTGTGACGCTTCGAATCATGTAATCGAGCGGACGAGCGACGGGATGATTCTTTTGAATCGGTACCCGTACTCTAATGGACACTTGTTGATCGCTCTTGGCGATGCACGGCCGACGCTTCTGGATTATGAACCAGAGCAAAGGGCGGCGTTGTGGTCGCTTGTTGATCGGGCGGCGGCGTTGGTGCAGAAAGCACTTGAGCCTCAGGGGCTCAATATCGGGATCAATCAGGGGAAGGCCGGGGGCGCGGGGGTGCCGAGCCATCTGCATGTGCATGTGATCCCGCGGTGGGGCGGAGATACGAACTTTATTTCGAGTGTGGGGGGGATCCGCGTGATCCCGGCGGCGTTGGAGGCGATGTACGAGCGTTACCTGATCGCCATCAACGGCTCAAACTGAACGAGGTCAGATTCGTTGATCGGGACATCAGCTTCGATAGGCTGCGATGTTGTGCATCCGATGACGGCTTCGATATTGAACGCGAGGATGCCGGTGCCTGGGCGTTTGATGGTGAGGAGTTCTTTGGTGAGGATTGTGCCTGCGGGAATGTCTTGGGTGGAGGTGATGGATTGGCGGGCGACTTGGCGGACATCTTGTTCGCAGTCGAGAATGGTTTTTTTAGGATTGATTTTTGCAACTGCCCAGCCAAGACACTTGTGCGACCTTTCAGGGAACTCGGATTCTGCTGCCCAAATCCTAGATTGTTCACTGTTGTAATTGAACACATCGCTATTGCGAACTCTTTCGACCCAACTTCGGGCTGGAACTCCTGAATTTGCACTCTCAATGTATCTCGAGAGTTGTCCTACCAGAATTGATGCTCGATGATCAGGCCCTTGCCTTGTTCGATCATCCGTAATGTGTTTTTCAAGGATACATGCTCCTGCGCAAACTGGGAAATGGGCATAGTCCTTTGCTAACGAGTGATCGCTGTATCCTGTTGGGAGTTTCGTCGCTTTTGCAATTGCCGGTATACCTTCATACGAGGATTCAGGTGCCGGATAACTGCTCACACACTGTAGTATGGCGAGTCGGTCGCGTGCTGAGTCCAGCCAATCGACTGCTTGGACAACTTCGTCCATTGTGCTTGCGCCGGTGCTGACGATGAGTGGTTTGCCGGTGTGCATCAATGCTTCGAGGAGGGGTTTGTTGATGATGTCGGGGCTGGCGGTTTTGTAGGCGTCCCACGGGAGGGTCTCGGCGATGGGGACCAGTTCGGCGGAGAAGACGGTGACGATGGCGTGGATGCCTTTACTGTGCGCCCGCTCGACGACCAACGCCATCTCGTCGATGGTGAGTTCTAATCTTCGGAGCATCTCGATGGGATCGGTTTCGCCGGCGGTTTTCTGGTAAGCGGCCAGTTTGGCGGCCTTGCTCATCAAGCGGTCGGTCTCGAAGAACTGGAGTTTAATCGCATCGGCACCGGCCTCTGCTGCGGCGTCGGTGAGTTCCAGGGCGCGTTGAACATCGCCATCGTGGTTGACGCCGATCTCGGCGATGATGTAGGGCGGATGATTGAGCCCGATCTCTTGATTACCGATGCGCATGGGCTGTTCTTTCTTGGACAACCCGCTCTTTAAGAATCGAATCGGCAACGATTTGGTCGATGCGGCTGTCGATGTCGATGACTTCACCCTCGCTGGTCATGATGCCTCGGCGGTCGGTGCCGAGGAATGCGTGGGGGCCTTCTGGGGCGTTGAGTTTACAGAGAAGTGCGTCCGGTGTTAATGCGATGACACCGCCGTCGGGGACCTGGGCTGGGGGGAGATCTTGGCGGCGGAAAGTGTTGTGGTAGAGCACATCGCCTTGCCATGGCTGGACCGTGCCGTCATCATCGATCTTGACAGTCCACCACGGGTGGTGCTTGCCGACGCGGGCGTAGGACTGGACGCTGTGGCAGTTGGATTTAACAAGTAGGTTCACTGCTTCATCAATAAGCCAGTTGGGACGCACCGGGACATTGGCATACAAGATCACGATCGGCGTGTCGGGCGAGTCAATGGATTCATACGCGTGCCGCGCGGCGCTGTCGATGGTTGCGGTGTCGTGGGCAAACTCTTCGGGTCGCTCGACGACGGTGCAGCCGGCAGCATTGGCGATGTTGATGACATCAAGATCATCGGTCGAGACGACGATTTGTGAAACTGTGCTCGCGTTCTTGGCGGCATCGATGGTCCATTGGATGCAGGGCTGCCCCCCGACCGTTGCGTGGTTCTTGCCGGGGAGGCCTTTCGATCCGGCGCGGGCGAGGATGATGGCGGTGGCTAAGGGGTGGGTCATAGGGTTCCCGCGGGTTCTGGGGATGCCTTTGGTTCAATGTGCGCGCCAGATGATTGAGCGAGTGATCGGCGGAAGTTTTTGAAGGACAGTTCGATACCGAGTTCGAAAGCATTGGTGTTTGGAATCGGCCGGCCTTGGTGATCAACCACCTGACCATCACATCGAACGCGGAGTGTGTGGGCGGCGAGTTGGGCGGCGCGTTTGGTTGGGATCGGGAGCGGCTGGATACGGCCGCCTGGGCCTGCGGTTGGGTCGGGGTCGATGATTGCGCAGCCGCAAACCGTGAGCCAGCGGTCATAGAAGGGTTGGATCGCGAGATAGGATTCGAGGTTGCGGGTGATCCGCGGGACGATCCAGGGCGTCGGGAGTTGACCGGGCTTGGTTGTTCGTGCATTGAAGAGTGATTGCATCCGATCGAGGAAAGATTCAAAGTCTTTGGACCCGGTCATTTCTTCATAGCCATCATGCGAATCGGTGAGCACATCAACACTGACCACATCGACACCCGAGGCCACGATCTGTTCTGGTGTGTGTGTGTCATCAAAGAAATCTGTTCGGAGTTCAACACTGCTGACCCCGAGCTCTTTGGCCCTGGTGACAAACGAGAGCGCGTCGGCGCGGGCGAGTGGGTCGCCGCGTCCTGAGATAAGAATTGAGCATTCAGAGCGGAGGGATACTGCCTCTTTGAAGAGTGCCGAGGCTTGATCGGGTGTGATCTGATGACCGGACGATTGGCACTGACTCCGTTGACCCCAGAGGCCTGCGGTGTTGCGGGCGGTTGTGAGTTCGAGTTCGATCCGTCTTGGGGCGATGCTTTCGAGTTGTTCGAGTTCTCTCGCATACCCCTTGACGAGTGCCTGGGTATCGACCGATTCGATCGAGTTTCCAAGCCCGGCAAAGAGCGCCGACATGGCTTGCTTTCGGGTTGGCGAATCCGCGATTACCCGGACTCCAGCGTCGCGGATTGACGGATCAACCCCAACGCACAATGGCGAAGCGATCGGGTCGCCCTGCGGACCGATGGGAATATATCCAAACATGGCACCGATGGAACCGAATGCACTTGACACCTGAGTGGCTTTATTCAAAGCATCGGCGGCATTGCGATCAAGCACGCAGCAGCCGATCCCAGGAACAACCTGGGAGAAAGGTATTCGGCAACGGTCAGGGCTTGCGCGGTGGCGGGCAACAATACGATCAACCAGCAACGGGTCAACCATCGCCCAGTCCGGGCCAACCATCGCGGCGGCATCGATTTTGTGTTCTTCCATGACAGCAACGAGCACTGATGGGATCAAGCTTTCGTCATAACAGCCCAGTGAACCCAGCGAGCCCCGCCAGCATTCGCTCGATGCGGAGCGGGCGACACCGATAGCCTTTGTACGCGAGTGAAATGTTGCTTGATTGACATGGACAACTCGAACGCTGCATGGAGAATCGGCGAACATCATCGACTGCACAGTATCTGTTTGCGGCGTGATGATGATGATGCCGTCAAGCTCTGAGGCTTGTTGAAGGCGGGCGACAGTGAGTTCGAGTGCGTTGTGTTCATTGTGAACAGGTAGCGCGAGGTCCCGGCGGTTTCCCAGCGGACCGAGCGATGTGTCTGCGAAGATTACCGCCTCGACGCGGCGGGGGGGCGCGTTGTCGGTTGTTGATTCGGATTCTATATCTGGATCTTCGTCAGCAAACTCATCGCGGGTCATCGGCAGCACAGTGCCTTCAATAACACCCAGTGCCCGGGTTAAAAGAGTGGCAACCTCAGACGCAGACTCTTTGATCCAGGTAACATTGTGCGCGTCGCGGTCGAGCTGTTTAACCATTCTTTCTTCGGGCGTGAGATCGCTGAGTAGTTTGATACCCCGATCGATCTTGAATCGGTTGAGGCCGCCCTTCTGGTTGTAAAAATTAACCATATCAAAGGCGGGCTGGAGGGAAAGGACTTGGTCACGGATCGTGTGCATTGATTTAATGTGGCGATCGACAAGGTCCGGATTATCGACGGATTCTTGTGCTTTTTTATTGAGTTCGATGGTGCGCTTTGAGTTGCGTTCGATCGTTTGGAGTTGCCCGAGGATCGTTCTAATCCGGGCTTTGAGTTTATTATTGTGCTCTGGGTCATTCTGAGTTGTAGATTGCGTTTCAGGCAAGTTGATCTGATCATCTGTCAAACACTCTGAGAGTGCATCACAGAATGTCATCACTTCGGCACCAGCAATCTTTACGCCGCCCTCGGTCGCATTGATGACACGGATAGCGTTGTCGCCTTGGGTATCTTCTTGGAAGTCACTCTCGAACTGGGCGATGTAGGTGGACATTTGTTCATCAGTGAATATGGGTCTTCCATGAATATCTTCTTTGGTCCGCAGCAATGATTTCATGCGCGCGATCCGTTCCCACTCGAACATTTCAAGGGAGCGGTGTTCTGAGAGTTCACCCGACCACACCTGATGGATCGAGGCGCCGGCGGAGTAGTACTGGCCATCGGTAAAGCCAAGGTCTTGGCCGATAAGGATGATGTTGGTGCAACCCATGTATTTAGCGAGGTAGTAGTTCAGGTGGGCAACAGTTGCGCCGGGTGGGATAGAACCCATTTCTCGCGCTAGTTTGGAATCGAGCAGCTCGTCAAGTTGGGCTTCTTTGGCGCATAAGATCTCGCCCGGAAAGGCTTGGACGATCGCGGCGTTGGCTTTGGGCTCTATGACGAGACGGACACCCTCGACCTCTTGTTCAGTAAGACCCTCATAAAAACGCTTGCTGATCTCGTGGTGATCCAACGCGGTGACAAAATGGGGTTTGATCCCACGCTCAAGCAACGGCTTGAACATCGTCTGAACCGCAATAATCACAGCCCGCTCACGGATTGATGGATCGTCGAGTAGGTGTAAGTTCCGCTGTAGACTCGGGCCCGCGGAGATCAGAATAGCAGTCCGCCCTTCGCAGGAATCTTTGAGCGGGACAATCCCGGAACTTGTCGCATAGGTCCCTGTGTTCATCAGGATGTTGCGGAGCGTGAACCCTGAGTGCGCCAAGATCGTGACCAGGTGGGTCCGTGTAGATTTCACAACATTCAATAGTGTGGCCGAAAACTTGGGCGCGGTTCCGCCGAGCCGCTTGGCGCTCGGCGGGTGGGTGGCGATCTCAACACCGGTCGCCAGGAACGCCTCGGCACCGGTCATGAGTTGAGTCATCGCCGGGGCATCTTCAGGATCGGTAACGAGCAAGAATATGGATTGATTGATCCAGTCGGAATGGTCGAAGCGTTCGAGCACCGCCCGGAGTAACCCCAGATCGGGCTCAAAGCACATGAATACCGAGAAGCCCGCGTGATCTTTGAACAAGGCTCGTAAATGATGCCCAAGCCCGAAGCCTTGGATTCCCAGGAAGCCGCAGGCTTGGGGGTCATACTGCTTGGCCCAAGAGTTGGCCTCGTCGGCGGGGCGTCTCTTTGAACACATGGCGCGGCCGTCAAAAATCCCGACAAGCTCGCCGGCGGGCGAAAGAGAGAACTCGATCTCGGTACTTGATGCAGCCTGCCGGATCTGATCCGCGGCTTTGGGAGAACGCACAGCGATCGCTGTCAGATTCCGTTCAAATATTTCTGTATCCAGAGTCAGCGACACCTTTGGAAGCGAGCCGGTGTCTTGCTGCGAGGAGGTTTGGGAGGTTTGATTCGGATCTTGTGTCATAGAACCGCTCCGGTGGAGTTCTCTCTGTATATATACATTTGATTGGTATCGGGTCAACAGCCCGAATTGCCCCAGAATATCAACCAATTGACTCCGGCCAGCGGATGTATGAATCCAATCCACGACCCCATCCGGATCGCGTGGTATATCTGCTCTTTCATTCCATACACGAGGGACACCATGCAATCACCACTCTTTGAACCCAAGAACCTGCCACAGATCGAACCGGCAAGCCCGTTGAGCCATGCGATCTTTGAGGAGCCAATACTGGCGATGATCGGTGCTGGGCTGGTGGGGGTGCTATTGCTGCTCGCGCTGCATACACGAGGCAAAGCCAAACAAGGGTTATTGGCTTTGGGTTTGGCGGCCTTGATTTCTGGCGGCCTGTATCTGACGAGTCATTTAGTTCAAACAGACCGCGAAGTAATCTCATCGCGGGCAACAGAGCTTGTTGAGGCCGTCGCTGTAGGCGATCAGCAAGCGATGCAACTGTTGATGGGGGCCGATGTACAGGTCCAATCCCGATTTGCGAATGCTGAGGGCCAGAACCGGGTTATCACGCTGGCTTCATCGCGTGTGCCTGGACTGGTGGAAGGGTTCACCATCCCAGAAATTCGTGCCGACTTGCCCGGCCCTCGTGTTGGGCGGACGATGATCAAGGTGCGGGCTCAGAGTTCCCACCTGCCTACTACATCGAGCTGGTGGATGGTCCACTGGGAACGGGCCAATGAATCAAGCGACGATTGGGTCGCGATCTATATCGAGCCGATCTGGATCCAAGGCATCGGCGAATCTGGCGATAACTAGATATTATACAAAGGGTTGTGTTATTTTTTGGGGATCTCGACGAGACTTGAAGGCTGGAGCCTGGTGACACGCCGACCCGTGTCGGTGGTGATTGTCTCTCTGATTCCCATGCCGTTGAGGTAGTTGTGTGGAAAGCGGTCACGGAGTTCTTTGAGGCGTCCGGATTCGGTCGCGGGCATGGTCGAAGCATCAAAATCCCCGGTGCCAAAGACTCCCGCGGTGACCATACTTTGGAACGGGCCGTGATAATAGAACGCCCGTTCTCCTTCGACCCGCAACCCCAAGACCGCTTGTTCTGCTGCCTCACGGAACTCCTTGATTTCACTAGGGGTTGGGATCGAGTTGTCATCTGTTCCATAGACACCAAGCTGAAGGGTATAGAGCGCGCCTCGTCCGTATCGCTCTTTGACGGTCCTGAGATCATATTCTTTGTTGATACCTTGGAGCGACTCTCCAGAAGGTGGTGCAAGGAACGCGCTGGCAAATGGGCGAGATCCGTCGGATCGGATTTCACGGATCCGATCCAGATCGAGCACGGCCTGTTGATCGTTCGGACCATCGTAGCTCCCGTAGGCGATGGTAATTCTTTCTGCCCTCTTGGTGATATAGGCATTGATCAGCCCATGATTGGCTCGAATATTTGAGAGTATTTGCCCGGCAAGCTGCTGATTTGGGACGGTGACGAGGATAATTGACCATTGATAGGTCTCGCCGGACTCAGAGGAAGCTTGGGGGATATTGAGTGGTGTGTCTTGATCAAAGACCCCGGGGCCTTGCTCGGCGTAGGGGCTCACATCCCGCTTGTCATTCGACTGACCCGACCCACACCCGACCAATGAGAAGGTAAACACAGCCGTAATAACCGCCTTGATGAGGGGGGGCGCAAAGATTGCGCGGCAACCGAACAAACAGAAAACCGGCTTGTGATGGGCAATTTGTGAGTTTGGTTGTTTTTGAGTGAACATTTTTCGCTGGTCCCTTGTTGTGTTATACTGTGTAAGCCGTTGTAAGGCTTGGCATTAGATGAAAATTGCAATTATTGTCCATTTGTGTTCTTCGGTTCAAGTGCCTGACGATACACACTCTGAAGGATGGTGGAACTTTCCTTCGAACAACTATATGTAGTGGTGTCCGAGTGGTGGGCATTGCAAGACACAACAGGCAGGCAATAGTAAGGAGTCGTTCTCATGAGTTATATTTCACCAACCAACACCAACGCTTCGGCGGGTGTCGGGAGAGTTCAGGGTGTTCGTTCTGAACAAGTGTCGCGTCCAGACGCGGCAATCAACGATACGCGTACCAGACCCACACGATCCAAAGATCAGGTCGAGTTATCACAAGTCGCTCGGCATCTTTCAGTGCTCAAGGCAGGAACACCGGAACGAGCAGAATTGATCGCACGCGTTCGCGAAGACATCGATGCGGGCAAGTACGATACACCCGAGCGGTTCGAAGCCGCGATCGACGGGATCAAGGAAGACCTAGAGTTTACGCTCTAGTCCTTCGATCATAAAGAATCAGAAACGCGGACCGGATGGTTCGCGTTTTTTATTTAACTGAGCGATGCGAATTCGAACACCATATCGCTGGCATGCATAATGGTCACCCAATCACTTGCCTTAGAAGGGAATTGATTCCCAAATACAAATATTGACGACCCCGACCCTGAGAGCCGGGCTTCGACCTGGACATCTTTGAACCGGCCAAAGATTGTCCTGAGTTCGGGCCGGACATTCATCGCGGGCTCGGTGAGATCGTTGAGGAGATCGGATGGGTCGATTTTCATCGAAGTCGCAGCCCTGAGCACCTGCTCGGGATCTAGAGCCTGTTTTGATCCTATAGCATCGAATTTTTTATACACTTCGCCGGTGGGGCAGCCGAACTTTGGACAGAAGATATACAGTGAACCACCGAGGCGGGGCGTGCGCTGGATCTGATCACCGAGGCCGCTCACAACCGCCGGCTTCGGAGGGACCCCAACACGGTGTGAGTTGATATCGATGAAGAACGGGATGTCGGAACCGAGTTTGAGGGCGATGGATTGGAGTTGCAGTTCGTCGTAGCCCAGATCGAAGAGATCGTTGAGACCCATCAGAACCCCGGCGGCGTTGGAAGACCCGCCGCCGAGCCCGCCGCCGGCGGGGATGGATTTGCTGGCGGTGATTTTGACCGGGAGCGGTCGGCCGGTTTCGGATTCGAGCAGGGCGTGGGCACGGAAAATCAGATCTGATGCAGTGTCCCATTCAACAGGTCGGCGGCCGCTCTTCCAATCTTTCTCCCAGTGGATGTCGAATGTGGATTGATTGCCGGGGGTTTGCTCGATCGTGATCTCGTCGGAGAGCGTGATCGCGTGCATCCAGGAGCATATGGGGTGCATGCCGCAGTTAGGATCTGAGGGATCGGTGATCGGCGGGGCGACCTGGAGGATCAGGTTGATCTTTGCGTAGGTATGGATGGTGTCGATTGGGGGCATCGGGTAAGGGTAGACCCGAACCAAGCACCCTACGATTGGATAGGAGATTCACCATGAATGTGCAAGATCTGATCGATGTCATGGAGCGGATTGCCCCGCTCAAGTTTGCCGAATCTTGGGACAAGGTGGGGCTGCAGCTGGGTGTTGCGGACCGGGCAATTGGGGGGCCGGTACTGCTGACGATTGATCTGACCGAAGAGGTGCTCGCTGAGGCGATGAAAAAACAGGTCGGCGCGGTCATCGCGTACCACCCTCCGCTGTGGGAGCCCTTGAAGAAACTGACCGACTCGACGCACACCGAGCGGATTATCCGCGGGGCCGCCGAGGCGGGGATCGCGATCTATTCGCCCCATACTGCGCTCGACGCGGCACCCGGCGGGATGACCGAGTGGTTGTGCGAGGGGATCGGATCGCCGCGTGGCGAGGCTCAGGCCGGGGTGATCGCGGGGGACTGCCGGGCGCTGGCGCCGGCGATTGGTGGGGACCCGAGCCGGGAGGTGAAGGTGATTACCTTTGTGCCTCAGGACCAGATCGATCATGTCCGCAATGCGCTGGGAACCGCTGGGGCTGGTGGGTTGGGGAACTACAAGCTGTGTTCGTTTACCACGCCCGGGCAGGGAACATTCTTGCCTGGCAATGACACCAACCCAACAGTTGGTACCCCTGGGAACCTTGAACGGGTCGACGAGGTTCGGCTTGAGATGGTGTGTGAGAAGCGGGCGTTGCCGTTGGTTATTGAAACGCTCAAGCAGTTGCATCCATACGAAGAGCCAGCCTACGACATTGTTGATCTGGTTCCAGAGCCGCTGCGGCGGATTGGGTCCGGGCGGAGGTTAACGCTTGACCAGCCGGTGTTGATGGGTGATCTGATTGATCGGCTCAAATCACACCTGGGCCGCTCACGGATGCGGTATGCGTTGTCCGGAGACGACCGTCCATTCCGGACGATCGGCGTGGTGCCCGGGTCTGGTGCTTCGTTTGTAGATCTTGCTCGGACCGAAGGGTGCGATGTTCTGATTACCGGCGAGATGACCCATCACGAGATTGTGGCGGCGCGTCAGTCTGGGATCTCTATTCTGCTTGCGGGACACACCAATACCGAACGCGGGTACCTGCCCCGGTTACAAGACCGACTCCACGAGTTTCTGCCTGATATTGAAACGATTATCTCTGAGATGGATCGCGACTGTATTGTTGTTGGTTGAGAGCTGCTTGTTGAAAGTGGTTGGTTGAGATCTACTGCTCTTGGTTGGGTTCGTCTACATTGACCTGGCCGCGGAGATAGAACTCAGCTTTGGGCACGATGAGCTTGGACTCAAACATGGTTTCTGAAAGCTTTCCAGGGCGGAGATACTTGACGGAGCCATTGAGTTTGTAGTCCACGATTCCCGATATTTCACCCGGGGCGATCTCGAAGACCGCCGGGAGTTCGAAGATGTGCTCGCCATAGGTGTGGAGAGTTGTCTCTGGGCTTCGGACGCCTGAGAACTTGTGGGTTTTGTCGAGTGTGACGGTGTAGGTCACTTCCCGAAGCGGGATTGATTCTTTGTTCGGATTGGTTGCTTTGACGATGAACGCGTAAACCGTGCGCGAGTCGGTGCGTTCGACTTGACGGACACCCATGGTCTCGAATCGTGGTTCGCGCACACTCGAGCATCCGATCGAAGTGAGGATGCTTGAGCCGAGCAGGATTACAGATAGAAGTTGTGTCGTGATGCGCATGGGTGAGCGTATGCGCGCCGGGAGGGATTGTTTATGGGATGACGGATGATGGCCCGAGCAGATCGGATTCCATAAAGACGAAGCTGGGGTCCCCCATCGCGTCGATATGGATTGGGCCATCGGTGATTCTGGAGTGTTCGTTGATATAAGAAACCCAGTGGGTCATGAGGAGCCCGAGGATTAGGCATCCGATCCAGGCCCCGAGTTCGGCGCTCCGCTTCCGCCGGATCATGGCCAGTATCCCGATCCCGAGGGTCACAGTGGCGACTTTCCAGATTCCGAGGATCGCTGGGGATTGGTATTCCATCATCGCGCGGGCCAACGGATTGACCTCATTCATACCCCAATGGGTGATATAGAGGATGGTCAGGTATAGATCCACCATCGACATCGCGGCAATCAGGGTGATGAGCACGATCACCCTAAATGAGCGATCTAGAAACGGGAGAGGGATGGCTCTGATGATTGAACATGCAGATTGAGCGCCTGTATCCATGTTGACTGGATCGGATAGATTGATTTGTGTATCCGGTGTATCCGTGGGTAACCGTTCAAATCCGTGTTATTGGATCTGGTGCTGGGGTTTACTACACTTATTCCGGCTTGATGGAACGCAACACGAAGAGTTCTCGGATGTTCAACTGGTAGAAGTTTGGAGAATCGATCTTTTGAAGCATGGCTACGCAAATCTAAACCGTGTTCTGGCCGCAGGTGTGATGGTTCTGCTAACAGGCCAAGCCCTCGCCCAAGGAACCAGAACCTCGAATCCGACCAATCCGGTCTATCTGGCCGATGCGCCGGTGGCTCTTGAAACTATCGAACGGTCGATGGTACTCTCGGCTCAAGGGAGTTACACCGAAGCAGCGCGGTCGCTGAGTCAACTTATTATTGAACATGGCGATCGGTTAATACCTGAAACCTTTGAAGGAAAGGTTTCTATTCCGATTGCCCGAAGGGTTCAATCGGTGATTTTGACTGACCCTCAACTGCTCGAGGTGTACCGGAGAATTAACTCTTCAAAGGCCCAAAGATTACTCGATGATGGACTGTATGAAGAAGCCTGGCGTCGATATTGGTTGACACCTGCAGGATGTCAGAGCGCACTAAACCACGCACAAGTCATGATCGAATCAGCTCATTTTTCGAGCGGGCTCCGGGTCCTTGAGCGGCTGCTTGATCATCCGGATGCCGGGATCAATAGCGGACGGTCAACCAGGCTTGCCGGTATCGTGCATCGGGCACAGCCTGGAGATTGGTCACGCGGAGTACTTGAACAGTGGTCAGCGATCAGCGGGATTATTGTTCTTGATGAGCCGCCGTTTGATCGGCCGCTCGATCCAGTGGGGCAGATTACATCGCTCAGATCTGCGCCGATAGACCCAGATGCAGCGACACTCCGGCTTGGCGGGATCGTTCCCCGCCCGATTGCCTCGACCAAACTTTCACCCCCGCCATCGACAGATGAACTGGTAGGGGTAGGTGATCAACCCCGTTCTGGGGCGGTGACCCAGCCTAAGCCTTGGACGATGCCGGTGGTGTTTGGGGATTCTTTGATCACCAATGATGGGATTACAGTTTCGTGCTTTGATCGCTTCACACTGCGTCCCCGGTGGCGGGTGATCACGACATCTACACAGACCGAAGAAATGGACCGCACAAGCAGGGATGTGCGGGCGAGGATTGCTCGAACGATTGAGGATTTGTCGAGCGCGACGGTCGTTGATGATGTGGTGTATGTGGCCGCGGGATTGGCACGGACAGGAAAGAGGACCGGGGATAATCGGTTGCTCGCATTGGATCTTCACAATGGCGCGACATTGCATTCGACAACCCTAGAAGAACTCGACCCATCGCTGGAGGGGTCGACTATCCGCGGATCGGTCTTTGTTGATGGGGACACCTTGATCGTCGCGGCCCGCAAGAATCTGAGAAGGGAACGGCTCGTTGCGTTGGCCCTGGTTGGGATAGACCGGCATACATTTAAGCATCTCTGGACACGGGAGATTGGAAGCGCTGGGTCGCTCCCGTTCCAGCAGATCGGACAGATTTCGCATTCTGGTGTAGCCGACGATGGTGTGATTTTTTGGACCGATATGATGGGGTTGGCGTGTAGTGTGGAAACCGCGACCGGGGATATTCTTTGGGCCAAGGCGATGCCGACTTCTGATATATATGCGCGCTATGAGCGGGAGCCTTGGACCGTATCAACCCCGGTCATCCATGGGGATCATGTGTATATTCTTGGGGTTGATGGGCAACGGATTGACCGGCTCAATAAATATACTGGTGAAGAAACTGGGTGGGCAAGATCGACGATCTCCGGGCAAGGGTTGTATTTAATTGATACGCCAACCCAGATCGCGTGTGTGAATCAGACTGGGATAACCGTTCATTCAACAGAACACTTCGGTGTTCTCAGGCCACATCTCATTTCACCTACCGATGATGGGCGTGGTTCAATCCGCGGGCGGGTGATCGGGAGTGGATCGTCGTTGATTGTCCCGATTTTGGGCGGAGTGGTGGTGCTTGATACGAACAAGGTCGGTGTTCGTGAAATGATCAATCTCGAAGAGACCGGTATAGCCGTCGCTCTTGACGGACAGATTCTGATTACCAATGAAGACGAAATATCGAGTTATCTTTCGTGGGACATTGCGCAGCAGCTTCTCAACACACGAATCGAAACATTCGGTGATGTGCACGCAGCAATCACACTCGGAGATCTGGCGTTCCGATCGGATCACCATGGGCACATTCTTCCGGCAATCGACCTAGCAACTGATTTACTGCGTAGCCCGATGATCGGAATAAATAATCGGGACGATGCTGGTGAACGGTTGTTTTCTGTGATTCTTGATATGGTGGGACTCCCTGGGGATCTGGGGTTACCCGCGGGCGGGGTGCTGGATTCAACAATCAGGAGTGAACTCCTTGAGCGATCAGCCATGGTGGCTCGATCAACCCAACAGACACTCGCCCAGCAGATGACGCGAGGGGCTTGGCACAAGGCAATGGGTGAGATTCCTCAGGCAGTACGGATCTATCACGGCATACTGCATAATGAATCATTCTCGTCAGGTATGTGGCAAGGCGGTGGGGTTGCTATCAGAGCAGAGATTGAGGCAACCAGACAGCTAAATGAGATTGTTTCTGAGCATGGACGCGAAGCGTGCGCTTTATTTGATGACCTTGCGATTGCTGATCGTGACGCGATGGCTGAAACTGGATCAGCCGAACAACTCGAACAACTCGCTCGCAACTACCCTTGGGCAACTTCAACACCGGGTGTGTGGGTGACTGCCTCTGATCAATGGTTGAATATTGACAACGCACCTGCGGCGGCCCGCGCGGCACAATCCGGGCTTGATTCGATTGCCCGCCTGAGTGTTCATGGAACCTGGATAGATCCACAAGTTCTTGATCGACTCGGATCAGTCTGGGTTGGCGGTTTACTGGACTCACAACGACCGGGTGAAGCGGCCCGTGTCGCCGCCAAACTTACAAATGAATATCCATCGATCACGCTTACAATTCATGGGCAGCAGATTGATGCCAGCACCTTATTATCTGGGCTTTCATCGGTCAATCTGGCACCTGTTCTCGGAAACCGGTTTGTGTTTGATGATCAGCCGACGCTCCTGACAGGATCGCCGGTGAAAGCTTTGATCAGAACTCAGTATGACACGATGATGTTCTTTGCGCCCCAGCTTGCTCAGGCACGGATGGTCCGCTTTGTTGATTCGGTTCCCGAGACTTTGTGGACTCGCCGGTCTCCGGGTGTAGAGCCGCCGGTTGTGGTGGTACACAACGAGTTTCAGACTATTTTATTGTGGGCCCCGTCTGGTGTAGACCACTCAGGTGGTTCTCTTGAATCGGTTGATACCATCAGCGGAGAAACCCGCTGGAAACTCGAGGTGATAGGGGAAAGATTAGTTGAACATTCAACGCGAGAACCCGATGAGATGGTTCAGATCGACGGCCAGTTTGTATCTCCCACCGAGGGTGTCGTCACACCCAACCAGATCTTGAGTGTGTGCGATGGTTCTGTGCTGGTGTTGGTTGATCGGATCGGCCGGGGTATCGGGATTGATATCTTGACCGGCGCGGTGTTGTGGAATGGGGATCTCCCGATCAATCGTGTCCATGATATTGATCTATCATCCGGGGTTTTAGGCGCTGTCGGGCTCTGGTATGTTGATCACAATGCGCAACGCGGAGCGGTGCTTGAGCGCGCCCCACGGATCGTATCGATTGATGCCAGAACCGGGGAAACAATTCAGCAGCTTCATAGCCAGACCTCAACACCTCGATGGGTCCGGGTTGCGCCGTCGGGAAGTCTCTTTGTGGGAACGAGCCAGCGGATTCTTTCGGTGTCCTCTCGTACAGGCACCTTTGATTGGGTGATACGCAACACCAGCTTGTTTAACACCAACGCGGGCTGGGTGCTCGATGAATCGCTCGTTATGCTCGATGAGTTTGTTGGGTTGTGGTTAATCGATCTCAATAATGGGCAGATTCAAGACGAAGCCTTCCGTATGCCAAGCCGGGTAACTGAACGGGGATGGGTTGATGTGCGTGTGCACAACGATCACTTTGTCATCGGTGCATCTGGCGGTCTTGGAATATTTGACAACGATGGTCGTGTGCTAGGGCTTGATTCTGAACGGCCCCGGCGTCCGTATATTGATAAGGCGTGGTCGAGCGATCGGGTTGTGTTTATCGAGCGGGCGGGCAGGAGTGATGATGGACTAACGCATATTCCTGTTCGGCTCTATGACCATCGCAACGCCCGGCTCACAGATTCAATCGATCTCACCCTCCCCAATGCAATTCAGCGCCAGCCGACCAATGTACAAACGGCCAACGGCGTGGTTGTGATTGGATTTGGAGAAGTAAGCGTACTGCTTAAGACTGAGTAGTTCTCGAATCGATTCTTGGCTCGGTTGATCGACTGCTAAATATTGGCCGATGAAGGATCGCGTCCGTGCTCGATTTCTGTGATTTTTTGGATGCGGCGTTCATGTCGCCCACCATCGAACGGTGTCTTGATCCAGACCTCAATGATCTTATCCATCAGCCGCGCGCCCAGTAAATCCGCTGAGAGGCACAGAACATTGGCATCGTTGTGCGAGCGGGAGAGTTGGGCGGTTAGTTCATCATGAACGAGCGCGGCTCTGAGTCCATTGATTTTGTTGGCCGCGATCGACATCCCGATCCCAGTGCCACAGATGAGTACAGCACGATCGGCCTTTCCTGAGATAACTTCATGCCCAACCTGCCAGGCTTTTTCTGGGTAATCACATGGCTGATCATCGCAGGCACCGACGATGAACCCGTCGTGTCCGAGATTTTTAATAGTTTCGAGTATTTGATTGGCCGCCGCTGATCCTCGGTGATCGGATCCGATCGCGATAATGTGTGTGCTGTTTGATTCACTCATATCCGGATCTCCTCGAACCGGCGGGCGATGAGTTCGCTGAGCCGGTCTGCGGTTTGCTGGTACACTTCGATGCTCTGACCGATCGGATCAGGCACGCCCCCGTGCTCATCGAGCACAAAGACTTTGTGAACCGAGTTGGGCGCCATGGTCATCACCGCCTGGGCGTGTGATGGGGTCATTGTATAAATAACTTCTGCCTGATCGATCATTGTGAGTGTTAGATTTTGAGATTGATGATCACCAAGATCGATATTCATCCCTTTGAGCACCTCGATCGCTTCTTCTGTTGCGGGCAAGCCATCGCCTGCGGCAACCCCGGCACTGGCGATGTGGGTAGTGATCCCTTGGGGCTCTTGCTTGTCGAGCAGGTCTTGAGCAATCGCTCGGGCCATCGGGCTCCGGCAGGTATTCCCGGTACAGACAAAGAGGATGGTTCGTTCTAGATTGGCCAAGACATCTCGCTCCGAGAATACACCGCCAGAGCTGACCTCGATGCGGCCGTCGAGTGTGAGCCGAACGGTTGTTGAGTTCTGTTGGTGAAGTGTTGGACCATCATCAAGTATTAGAACTGGTTTGGGTGTTTGGATAGCAGAATCTTCTGCGAGACTCTCAGGAATCGGTGTGATGTCGGTTCCCGAGTTCTCACCCTGTGTCCATGCCGCAGCGCCGAGCCGGCGGGCAACACACGCAACCCCGGAACTCCTAAGCACTTGCCGAAAGAGTGGGTGATCAGGAACACGGATCGCTAATTCTTTGCCGTTGTCGATGAGTCCGCGTTCAATATTCAATGCTTGGCATACTGAGTCAATTGCTTGTTCGGGCTGTTCAATCACAAGCCGAACCGGACCGGGAATCAGGCGATCCACAAGCCGGCGAATTGTGGGGAGTTCAAGCACAAGATGTTCCATTATCTCGTCAAGATCCGCAAGATGCAGTGTCATCTTTGGCTGATTTGTGGTTTCTGGATACCCTGTAATTTCATCGAGAAGTGCGGCACCGGTCTTATTGGCTTGGGTGACTAACCCGTAGAGCGTATCGGTAGGAATAACGATACATTGGCCATTGCGCAATGCCTCAGCAGCCCGTTCGATCGTCGCGGCTCGTTCTTCGGGATTCATATTGGACAATCGTAATCCAAGATCAGGCATAGATGTACAATAGCGTATTGACACATTGCGGGCACTTGGTTGTTGCCGGGACATGAAAGCATGGAGGGTCTTTCAGAAATTACTTTGAATTCTGATAGACTATGTGCCGTTTGTCGTGTTCATGGTTGACAAATACCCAGTGCCCTTTGTACGGTAGTAGGCAATGCACTTATTTCACACCCCGTGTGAAATAAGTGCTGCCCGGGACACACTGTTCGCCCAATGCATCGAATCCTGTTCCGATCGCGTGGTGAGCATTTTGAAAGGCTATTTGACGAAAATGGGGATTCAGGATCGCCAGTTTGATCGCGGTGTGCTCGAAAATGTCCTCGGACAGATTCGCAGTCTCCACCCACAACACGCCCGGAAGTGGTTCGAAGAACTCGAACCCTTGGGAATTGTTTCTGGTGCCTTTGGTATCCGGGCTCAATCTGATATGCACCGCGATTATCTCCGTCGTGCGTGTCTTGAGGTGTTTAATGATTCGTTGCGCGATGTCACTGAACAGTTGTTGGCTGTCCGCTTTCTGGGCCCGCTGGATGTATGGGAATCTCCGATCGTCACTGCAAAGAGTATCTCAAAGACTGCACCGCCGGCAAAGAGCATGGCACAGATTCCGGTCGGGGCCGGTTCTAAATCAACAATCTGGGCCGACGAAGTCGGTGTGTCGTCTCAGGAACTTAATCAATCACGAATCGAAACACCGATTGTTCACGCCAAATCCGAACGATCTCGCTTGGTGTCTAGTGGTGCACTGCCGATTGATCCTGATTACGGGTTTGATAACTTTGTCATCGGTCCCAACAACCGGCTCGCTCAGGCTGCGTCTGTCGCGGTCTCTGAAAACCCGGGTTATGCCTACAACCCGCTCTTTATTCATGGTGGGGTTGGGCTCGGCAAGACCCACCTGCTCCAGGCGATCTGTCTCAAAATTCTTCGGGACAACCCGGATATTAACCTGCACTATGTGTCGTGTGATGGGTTTATGACCCAGTTCATGAGTGCGGTTCAGTCCGGGCGCATGGCCGAGTTCCGGCATTCGTTCCGCGATGTAGATCTGCTGGTCGTCGATGATATTCACTGTCTTGCCAAACGCGACCGGACCCAAGAAGAGTTCTTCCACACCTTTAATGCTTTGTATCAGGCTAATAAACAGATTATCCTTTCCTCGGACGCCCCGCCCGAAGAGATTCCTGATCTTGAAGAACGATTGGTCTCGCGGTTTATGTGGGGATTGGTTGCCAAAATCGAGAAGCCCGGATTTGAGACACGGGTAGAGATTCTTAAACGCAAGGCTGAGGCGCGAGGAATATCGCTCCCAGAACCAGTGGTCACCGAGATTGCCCATTACATCGATACCAATATTCGCGAGCTCGAAGGCAACATCACCAAGCTCCAGTTGTATGCTAGTGTTGAGGACCGGGAGATTGATCTTGATCTTGCCCGCGAAGCACTGGGCGAGGAGTTCGCTGCCGCTGTGAGCGCCCAGAACACCAAGCCAACAATCGACCGGATCATCACCGAAATTTCGAGTTTCTACTCTGTGAAACGGACCGAGGTTCTCGGCAAACGCCGGCACAAATCCATTGCCTTGCCCCGCCAGGTCGGGATGTATCTGTCACGCAAATACACACGCCACTCGCTCGAAGAAGTCGGTGCCCATTTCGGTGGACGCGATCACACCACGGTTATGCACGCAGTCAAGACGATCACCAATCGCAGTAAAACCGACGAGTCACTCCACAGCGATGTGCTCGCGATCGAGTCCCGGTTGCGTGTCGATTCCAACTCATAATCCAATCTTTTAAAGCTGTATTGTTCACACTTGAACTGCTCTCTTTTGCGCCCAATATCTCTGGGGACAACCGGTGGATAAGCGCATAAATGCGCGCGGGGGCGCCAATTCATTCAGATGACACGATCGAGCGGCTTGATTGAGTTGGCAGAAAGTCCGAGCGCAGTGATGAATTACCGACAGCTAACCGACAGGGTACCCCTGAGTTATATAATTGCATAAGTCCCTTTCGATAATCAGATTGCGTTCGTCCGAGATGGTTTTATTCACCAAATAGGCGCGTCAATTACTACCACCACCTAATTAATTTAATTGATCATGTAGAAGAGAAAGAAAGACCATCCAGAGGAATCCAATGAATCAAGTGACTGGTTCATTGTTGTGTGGATAGGTGTGGGATAAAGAACCTTGGTAAACGAATCACGATTGGCTTTGTGCGTCCCTCAGACGCTTGAAGAACGACTTGAGGAGCTCGGAGGATTCGGGAGCCATGACGCCGGGGATGATCGCTGAGCGGTGATTCAGGCGGTCGTCATCGCACAACTGGTACAGCGTGCGGACAGCACCGGCTTTGGGATCATCCGCTCCGTACACCACTCGCCCGAGCCGGGCGTTGACGATGAGTCCGCTGCACATCGGGCAGGGTTCGAGGGTGACGACGAGCGTGCAGTGGTTGAGCCGCCAGTCATTGATTGATTTGCAGGCGTTGAGGATCGCGGTGAACTCGGCGTGTCCCGATGGGTTTTTGTCACATTCGCGGGTGTTGGACCCGGCTCCGAGAATCTTCCCGGTATCGGTTTCATACACCACAGCTCCAACGGGGACCTCGCCGCTATCGCCAGCTTCTTTGGCGAGGGTGAGGGCCTTGGTCATCATTTCGAGATCGACCTTGGTCGGTTGGTTGGACTGATCAGTCTGTACGGACATCAGGAAGGATCTTCAGGGGTGATGGCGTTTTCATCTTGTTGTTCTTTGAGATCGCCGATGACGCGGGAGATCGGGAAGACGCGGAGGATGAAGAGTCCAAGCTCGTACAGGAAGTACAACGGCCCGGCGAGCAGCACCATCGATAGCGGATCAGCCGGGGTGAGAAATGCACCCAAGATGCAGCAGATCGCGATGGCGTGTTTGCGGTATTTGCCCATGGCTCTTGGATCGAGGATCCCGACCCAGCCGAGCATGACGACGACGACGGGTGTTTGAAACGCGATACCAAAGGCGAGACCCATATTGAGTACGGCTTTGATGTATTCGCTGATCCGGTACTGCTGGATGATTCCAATGTCGGTGGTCAGATGAACGGTACGGATGAGAGCTGATTGATCAACAGGATTAATTCCGACGACGACGCGTTGTTGCATGAGGGGCTCGTTGATCCAGGTCATGCCGACGGTTGGGGATACTGGGTCGGCTTTGAGTATCGGGATCATGGGGATCACGATCCCGGAAGGGACAGGTGCAGTGGCGATTGCATCGTTTCCTGAGACTTTTGAGCCGTAGCCGATGAAGAACGAGAGAATGACGGGGAGGATCACGAAGTACAGGAACAACATGCTCAGGACGGTGAGCAGACCTGAGAACGGGATGAGTAAATACACCACCCGGCGTTCGTGCTTGTAGAGCCCAGGGGAGACGAATCGCCAGAGGTGGTACAGAATCCAGGGTGATCCCAGAAGCAAGGTGACGACGACGGCGAGGTGAACGACGGTGCCGAAGGTTTCGAAGGGTCCGGTTGCGAGGAGCGATGAGCCGTGCCCGCCGTCGAGGAGCTTTTTGCGGGCGGGGGTGATGAGCAGATCGAGCAGATAGCGGCCTGACCCAAACGCGATGACAAAGATCGGAACAACACCGATTACAGCCCAAAAAACGCGTTTACGGAGGTCTTCGAGGTGATCACCCAGCGACATGGTCCCGATCGGTTCTTCGACGCGGCCCGGAATTTGGCCGATTGACTGGGATGTGGAACTGGATCTGGGCATGCGGTGCAACTCTAGGGGGCATCTGACCAGTAATACTTATGGGAATAGGCATTTGCGGCTTTGAGAATTCGATCAATTCTGACATTAATTCGTACAGATCATGACAGAATGAACTTTGAGGCGCATCTGGGTAGGTGTCGATATGTTGATTATGGAAGGGGACTTCGGGTCGTGCGTGATTTGAAATGAACGAACGCTGGGATCAAACACTGCCGATCGAGGCAGCGATTGCCGGGCACAGCGACGCGTTGTCGCAGGTGTGGGTTGGCGTGCGCCGTTGGGTTGCGGTGATCCTGATAGCTCATAAACCCCGCGAAGCGGATCTGGAGGATTTGTTGCAGTTGGTCGCATTACAAGTCTGCCGGAAGGTGCACGAGGTCCGGGATCCGTCGCTTTTCAAACCTTGGCTGCGAACAGTAACGATCAACATCGCCCGCGAGCAGGGACGCAAGGCGTCGCGCCGGCGCGTCGGGATGCTGCGATTGGTTGGCCGGGCGAGAGACGCGAATAACTTTGGGGGGCAGATCGGAAACATGCAGCTCTCAGAAGACGCCAAGCGTGTACTTGATGCGGCACTGAGTCTGCCCGAAAAATACCGCGAGCCGGTACTGATGCGGTGTCAACAATCGATGAGTTATAAACAAATCGCCGAGGTGCTCTCACTCCCAGAGACAACGATCGAGACACGAATCGCACGGGGGCGACGGATGCTCCGCGAGACTATTGAACTGCAGACAAAGCAGGAACTCGAAGCCAAGAGTAAGCAAGGAATACGGGTAATCCGTGTTGGAGGTGCTTGATGAACAATGATCAGAACCAATCGAATATGAGCCCTGAAAACTCGGCACACCTGCGTGATCTATTGATCTCGCGTGTGATTGATGGCTCAGCGAGTCCTGAGGACTGGTCCTCGTTCCGAATTCTGGCCGCAAGTGATGCGGAGGTTTGGACGGATCTGAGCGACGCTCAGCGCGAGCACGAGGCCTTGTGCGAAGTGATGCACGCGGCGACGGCGATTGCTGATGGCGTTGATCTTCCGGGCGGATCGGGCTCGCCATTGGTCTTTGAGAGCCGTGTGACAACGGCATCGCGGTGGGGCGGCTGGGCGATCGCGGGGGTTGTGCTGCTCGGATGGTTTACCGGAACGATCTCGATGAACCCAGGACAAACAAATACAGGACCGACGGCTGGGATGCTACCGGCACTTCAACAGGCGAGCCCTGATGAGGCGTTTGGTCAGTATCTCAACGCCGGCCAAACCAGCGGACAGGTTGTTGGGGAGATGCCGAATCAGATTGTGATTGAGACACTCCCACTCGAGGATGGAACCATCGAGGTGACCTTTATCCGTCAGGTCGTCGAGCGTCGGGTGCTTGATAAAGCATACCGCGAGGCGGTCGACGAGTTTGGCAATGCAGTAGTAATCCCGGTTGATATTCAATTGCTCAAGACACGAAAATCTCAGTGATTTCTGAGTTTATATCACTATTTTAAGTATGAAGCGACGGGTTAACAGCCGGAGCGCATCTGTATAAGCGGGCCCTTGTTATTTATTTGGGCACTCAAGAACCATAAAGCATAGAACCACAACTCTGTACACCAATCAGAACACCACATCCACTCATGGAGGCAACCACAATGAAACGAACACTTCTTACTGCAGCGATTCTCTTCGGATTATCTGGATCGGCACTGGCCGCAACCGACGGCTTTGTCGTCGAGAGCACAGTTCATCCTGAACATGACGGCAAACAAACATCAGAACATACCGTTTGGGTTCAGAAGATCGCTGATGGGACACACACCTACGAACTCCGTATGGAAGGCGGCGAGGTAGTAGCCGTTGTTGTTGATGGTGATCGGGTTTCCGACAAGTTGATTAAGAAAGATGACAACGCGGTGGTCATTTTCAAAGATGACGGCGGCGTGTTATACGAGTTTGAACTCGAGTTTACCACCGATGCCAAGCACGCCAAACATGTCAAGCACGACGGGACACACACTGTCTTTGTTACAGAAGAGAGTGCTCAGCCGCTTCATGTTTTTGTCAGTGATGAAAGTAAAGGTGATTTGCTTGTCGGTAAACTTATGACTCCAAAAGTAATGCTCGGGATCTACTCCGACGAACCGGGCGAATCACTCCGTAAGCAGCTCGGGATCCATGGGAAAGCAATCATCGTTGAATCGGTAATCAAAGGGTTATCTGCTGATAAAGCCGGGATGAAGGATCATGACATCATCATCTCGATTGATGGATCCGACGGTGTTTCACCGGCAGACTTGACAAAAATTCTCGGTCAGCACAGCCCGGGTGATGAGCTTAAAATCGTTGTGATTCGCAACGGCGAGAAAATGAATATCGGCACCAAACTCCACGCCTACAACGCCGAGGCACTTGGTCATGTCGTCGATATAACAGAGGACGGCGGGCAATGGGCCACACTTGATAGATTCCCCGGCAATGTCCGCACAACTCCACAAGCGAACCGTTATTTCTTCAGCCCTGAAGCCCAGGAAAAAACGCATGCCAAGATTCTTGATGCACTCCGAAACCAAGGAATCAATAAAGATCAGATTGCCCAAATCGAGGCCAAGATCATCGCGTCGCTCGATGAGAATGTTTGGTCCGCTTTCGGAAAGGGTGGTGCTATGGAGTTTGAGTTCAGAACAGACGAACATGCATCACAAGTGGACGAAGATAAACGCAGATTCATTATCGATCGCATGCAAATGAAGGCTGAACAAGCGATGCAGGACGCCGAGCGGATGACGATGGAGTTTAAGGATGGGCAGTTGCTCCTTAAACGGCATGTCGAAGGCCTTGAACTGAAAGGGCTCGAAGGCCTTCAGAGCCTCGAAGGCCTTGAAGGTAAGCTCCACGAGATGGCCGAGAAACTGCACGGGTCCATGCCAGAGATCGAAGCAGAGCTCGACGGGCGTCTTGGCGAGCTCGAAGAACGCCTCAACGAACTCGAATCGGTGCTTGATTCCCGGATGGAGAGCTTAACCGGGCTCATCGAGCGATTGATTGATCGGCTCGATGAAGATGATTGAAAAACTTTCTTTGATGAGCAACCTATTTGAAGCTCATCGGTTGAAAGAGAGGTTGGGAGTTTCCCAATCAAGACGATGTACCGAAAGGTACCCAATGCTGACCACGACGCCGGTTTCGCATTTATGTGGAACCGTCCCCCGGCGGCTGCGCGATGAGACCCCGTGCAGCCGCCATTTTTTTTCAACTTTACCTCGGTGATCCGGTATGATGAATCACGGGCGTGCGTTTGTCAATCGTCCATATGGAGCTTGATACATGTCCGAGAACCAATCGAAGAATGGCGAAGAAATGATCGCTCTTGTCCGCGAGAGCTATGGACTGCTCAAATCCGAGATCGGTAAAGTGATCGTTGGACAGGATGAGGTCATTGATCAAATCCTGATGTGTGTGTTTTCTCGGGGGCACGCGATGCTCGTTGGTGTTCCGGGATTGGCCAAAACACTTGTGATTTCCACGATTGCTCAGACGATGGAACTCGGGTTCTCACGCATCCAGTTCACCCCTGACCTTATGCCCAGCGATATTACGGGCACCGAGGTCATCGAAGAAGATAAAGCCACCGGCAAGCGGTCGCTCAGATTTGTCCCAGGGCCGATCTTTGCAAGTGTGATTCTGGCTGATGAAATAAACCGCACACCACCGAAGACCCAGGCGGCTCTGCTCGAAGCGATGCAGGAACGCCAGGTCACCGCTGGTGGAACCCGGCATCCGCTCCCGGATCCGTTCTTCGTTCTGGCAACCCAGAACCCGCTCGAGCAAGAGGGCACCTACCCGCTTCCTGAAGCCCAGCTTGATCGCTTTATGTTCCAGATTCTTGTGCGGTATCCCACCGAAGAAGAAGAGCTCGAGGTCATCAAGCGGAGTGCTACCAAGGGTGAACATGCTGTTGAGCCTGTGATTGATACAGATCGGATTCTTGAGGTTCAGAAAATTATCAAGCACACGCCGGTGCCTGAGCATGTGTGCAAATACGCATTGCGGCTGGTCCGTTCGACACGGGCCAATGAGGATGGCCCAGTGCCTGATATGGTCCGTGATTATGTATCGTGGGGTGCCGGTCCTCGAGCGAGTGAGGCACTTGTGCATGCTGCCAAGGCCCACGCGATGCTTGTGGGCGACGGATTGGTGACGGTCGACACCATCCGTGCAATCGCCCATCCGGTGCTCCGTCATCGTGTTGTGCTTAACTTCAATGCCCAGGCGGATCAGGTGACGCCGGAGACTGTAATTGACAACTTGCTTGAGACTGTCCCAGTCGATGGGCTTGATAATCGATCTCGCAGTGCCCTACAGAGTGTAATTGACCACTAACAGATTGAATTGATGAAAAAAACAAGTATTTAACTGCATTTCAGAATCATCCCAGAATAGAATGGCGGGAAGACTTGTCAAATGGCCGTGGATCATGTAATCTCGGTATTAATCTAGACATGGAGGTCCGCTTGCTCTCTCAAACCACTGAATACGCTCTTCGCGCCACGATTTGTTTAGCTTATAGACAAGAGGGGTTGGTTTCGACCTCAGATCTTGCGACGATGACCAAGGTTCCGATGAACTATCTGGCCAAGGTTCTTCAGCTTTTGGCACGGTCAAATATTGTGACCGGTCGGCGTGGGGTTGGTGGTGGATACAAACTCACGCGTGCTGCTGAAGAGATCTCGATGCTGGATGTGATAAACGCGATTGATCCAATTCATCGCATCAAGACATGCCCGCTGGGCCTTGATAACCACTCTGGAACACTCTGTCCGTTGCACCGTAAACTCGATGAGTCGATTGAGATGCTTATTAATCAGTTCTCTGGTATTACGATGGCTGACATGATTGGCGAGCTCGGGGATATCCGTCCGTTGTGTGATGAAGATATGACTACCCAGGTGGAACTCACCATGAGTGGGAAGAAATAAGCACGGTCACACACGGATTCGTATAGAAACCAGACCACACCCATCCGGCTGAATATCATCGCAGCGATGAGTAAAGACACCCCAAAGATCGAATCTTCCCAAAGCATAACGACCGACGAGCCACAAGACTTGCACAGGCTTGAGCTCCAGCGGCGATCGAATCGTGATGATATTGCCGAGCTCGGTTTGCTCCCCTACGGGCAGCGTACTGATGGATTAATATCACTCGCTGATGCTCATAAAGCCTACGACGAATCGGCGGATTCAGCGAACAAAGAATCGAATCAGGCGCGCAAGGCCGCTAAACGGGAGAATCCTGAAGCCGCCGATGCTGATTTACCAGCGGTGATTGATGATCGCCCGAGGGTGAAGGTTGCCGGGCGTGTGGTTCTGGCGCGCGACAACGGCAAACTGATCTGGCTCAACTTGCGTGATTATTCGAGCGATGCGTTTCAGCTCGCGGTATCGAAGCGTGATTGTGAGGAGCAGGGCTTCGCACTGGGCAAGAAGCTCGATGTTGGTGATATCGTGATTGCTGAGGGTCCGCTCACCAGAACCAACACAGGCGAGGTTACCTGCTGGGTTGATACACTCACCCCGGCGAGCAAGTGCTTGATCCCACCACCAGAAAAACATGCCGGACTGACCGACACCGAGCTCCGGTATCGTCAGCGTTATCTGGATATGTGGGTCAATCCTGAGACGACCCGTGTGTTTATGCTGCGATCGAAGATGATGCAGACGCTTCGCCGGTATCTCGATCAGATGGAGTTTGTGGAAGTCGAGACCCCGGTTCTTCAGACCCAGGCGGGCGGGGCGGCGGCCAGGCCATTCTTTACCCATATGAACGCACTGGACATCGAGCTGTCACTCCGGATCGCGCCCGAGCTCTATCTCAAACGGCTGCTTGTTGGGGGGATGCCTCGGGTGTATGAGGTGAGCCGAAACTTTAGGAACGAGGGGCTTGATAAATCTCACAATCCTGAGTTTACAAGCCTTGAGTTATATCAGGCGTTCGGCAACTACGAAACCATGATGGAGATCACCGAGGGGTTGATCCGTGAGCTTGCGGTGCTTGCCGGGAGTGAGACCGGAAGCGAGGCGGGTTCGATGCCGTTTGGCGATCTGTCGATTGATTATGCTGGCGGCTTTGAGAAGATTTCATACAGTGAACTCTATAAAAAAGCTATGGGCTTTGAGATTGATGAAATCGACAAGGCTCGCCAGGAAGCAACCAAACGCGGGATGAAGACCAAGTCAGAAGATGGCACACCGATCGCGGACATCTTTGTGATCAACGAACTCTTCGAAGAAGTTGCCGAAGCGTTGATTGATCCGGCCAAACCAACCTTTGTAGTTGATTACCCTGCAGCACTATCGCCGCTCACAAGACCTAAAGCCGACACACTGAACAACACAATCCCGCTCGCTGAGCGGTGGGACTTGTTTATTGGTGGCATGGAGATCGGCCCGGCGTACACCGAGCTCAACGATCCTGATATCCAAGAAGCCAAGTTCCGTGAGCAGCTCGCGGGGGTTGATGATGAAGAATCTACCTTCCGAAACTACGACGAGGATTTCATCAACGCACTCAAGGTTGGGATGCCTCCGGCTGGTGGGCTCGGGCTTGGAATTGATCGGCTTGTGATGCTACTGAGCAACTCGCGGACAATCCGCGATGTGCTCCCATTCCCGATGATGCGGCCACAGGCGAACTCGTGATATAAAAAACACCCGGATTACTCCGGGTGCCAAGTGGTTTACTTTGATGAGCGATGATTAATCATCAGACTTTGTAGTGTTGCCCTGCTTTTGCTTTTCGAGCTGATCCGTTTGCTCACTGATTTTTTTGTTGTGAGCCTCGGCTGATTTTTGAGTATCAATCACACGCCCGTCTTTATAAGTGACAGTGCCCTGCATCATATCCGAGTCGCTGATATCTACCTTTCGGGAGTGCATCACATTTGGTTTTTTGATGGCCGGGGAAATGTCGGGGTTTTTGCGGAGGTTTCGCATCTGGGTCAAGATAGCCATAGCTTCATCGACACTCAATGTTCTGAATGCGTTTTCAAACTCGACGAGCTGAGCATTTTGGGTTGCTAGTTCTGTGCCGAGCGGGCGCTGGAGTTTCGCGATTTGGGTTGCTGCAGATGATGTTAACCCGGCTTTATTGACAAGATCACCGATTTTAATCGAGGCTTCTGCGATCAAAGCTTTATATGCAAGGGATGGTTCGTGGATAGAGTCTTTGAGAACAAATCGCATGACTTCACTCAGGGGATCCTCAGTATCAAACTGAATCTCAGCGGTAATGGCTTGTTTGTATTCATTGACGATGTATTCATTCATCCCGCCCTGGGTTCTTGTGAGAATCCCGCGGTTGAGGAGTTCTTGTGAAAGAGTTGTGCGGCCAACCAGCGGCTTGATCATCTCGGCGATCTCGGCCATGTTCTGGATATCGTTGAGATTCATACTCTCGATCCGGCCATCGGTAACGAGCCAGTAGAGATCGAGGTTGTCGATAATGATCCGTTCAAAGCGGGCGCGTCGCCCATAAAGAACAGGCATGATTGCTTCGACAGATTTTTGACCCACAGTTGGGTTGGAAGTTAATGCAAGAATATCAGGGAGGATAGTCAGGCGTTTGATTTTGCCATCCGCACCCTTGACGGCGAGTTTGGGGTATGGGGTATCGGTGGGGAGCGACGCTTTCGACAAGCCCTCTTGTCCAGCCTTTCTGTTCTGGGGAACAGCCTGAGGCTTCGCTTGCTTGGCTGTAGGCGCTGGTGCTACCTGTTTGACGGGCGGAACATATTCAGTCTCTTCTTTAGTGGGCTGGGTTGGAGGCGGGGCAACCTGGGCAACCGCGCTGCTTCCAAGTACTCCCATTGCAAGACCGGCCATCAACCAACACTGGCGTGTATTCAACTTCATCTGTAGATCCTCCCGAATCCTTCAAGCGTTTATGTTTGTTCAACTTGGACCTGCGACACGATTGCCGTACTGGTGGTCCATCCATTCACCATCCCTGGCCGAATATTCACATATCGGCGTGCCAAGAGGGATGCTTCATCCCAAGGCAGGGCTCACGCAGCCAAACGCCAAGGGGTGCCAATTATGACGCGCCTTGCGTAAAAAACCGTTCAAATCATACTTTTTCGTATGTTGAATGGCATAATTCCCGGACTTTACCAATCCCAACCCGCGAGAATTACCATGAACCCGTCCAATTCAACCGATCCAACTTCCCAACTCGCGGGCCAAATCGCCGACGCTTCGCTCCTGCGTGGTGAGTTCACCCTCCGCAGCGGGCGGATCAGTAACTACTACCTCGACAAATACAAGTTCTCCACCAAGCCTGAGATCCTCGCCAAGCTCGGACCAATCTTCGCTTCAACGATCAAATTGATCGAGCAAGAGTCCGGATCGGTTACACGCCTGGCCGGGGCAGAGCTCGGCGGGATCCCGCTGGTAACGATCGCCGCGATGGAAACTGGCAAGCCAGCGATCTTTGTCCGCAACGCCAAAAAAGAATACGGCACCGCCAAGCAGGTCGAGGGCGAAGTGAACAAGGGTGATGTGGTGATCTTTATCGAAGATGTCGCGACCACCGGGGGGCAGGCACTCGAAGCCGTTGAGATCCTCAAATCAATGGGCGCGACGGTGCCCGCGATTATCAGTGTGATCGATCGTCAAGAAGGCGCCCGCGAGAATATCGAGGGTGCGGATGTTGTGTTTCATGCGTTGTTTACCAAGCATGATCTTGGGGTCCAAGACTAACCTGTTTGTGGGGTGCCACTACTCGCCGTCTTCGGCGCAGTAGTGTCTTGGTTCGTCATAAACTCTAGCTTGTTTAGAAGACACTACTGCGCATAAGAATGCGAGTAGTGGCACCCAGATCACGCCCGGCTGGCGAGTTCTTCTTCCATCTTCTGTGCTTCCTCAGCCTGGATGTCGTACCGGTCGCGGTTGGTCCGGTGGTCCATCAAGAAGTGTACTTTTTCACACAGTTCTTTGCCGGCAACATCGATCAGTGCCTTGCGGGCCTGACCGAGGTGTGTTCGGCGTGAGATGTGGCAGATGACCATGTGCTCGCACTGAGCAACCTTGAGCCACTCGGCGATGTCGTTGACATGCATGTGCATCCCGACCTTGGCGCGTTGCTCGTGATCCTTCTCAAAGAATGTGCACTCGGTGATGATGATCTGGGCGTTCATCACATCGTCGCGCAGCAGGTGCGGCCCGGGGAGTGTGTCGCCGGTGTAGGCGACCAAAGGCACTTCGAAGGTATTGACGATTTCCTCGCCACGCATTTTGAGATCTTTGATCTTCTCCTGCGGCAGCCCGACAAGTTCCGGCTTGAGCTTGGTCCGTTTCTCAATGATCGAGTAGCCCGATGACGGGCAGGTGTGCTCGGTGTGGAACGGGCGGAGGATGATGTTGTTCTTGATTTCGAGTTCTTCCCCATCATCGAGGGCGATGAGTTCGTAGGGGGTTTTTTGTCGTTCGAGCGCTTGGAACCCATCCATCATGCCTTTGACATCATTCTCGATTCGTTTATCGCAGACGATGGTGCCCGGGCCCATCCCCTGAAAATTCCGCTGCGAGCACCAGTAGGCAAGCCCGCCGATGTGGTCCATGTGGCCGTGTGAGAGGACGCAGTATTTGGGAGCGAGGTGGGCGCGTGGTGCTTTGCCCATATCGAAGCAGACATCCATCTCGGGGATCGAGATCGTGGTCGCTTCGCCGGCGACGGAGAAGCCTTGAACGCGGAAAGGTGGGAGGTACAGAAATCCAAGTGAGCCCTCACGGGGCGGCGGACGCGGGATCATGGCCAATTCTCCTCAAACCCGAGCTTTAGCGCGGGTGGAAACAGTATTTAGTAGTCACCCGAATCAGCGGGCAACAGAGGTAGTTTAGGCGTCTTCTGGCTTCTCAGAATCAGCCTCTGAATATGACACTGTGTGGTGTTTCCCACACTCAGGGCATCGCATCGATTTAAGATCAGCACATGGATACCCGCACCAAGCGCACAGCCCACGATTTCTCTTTCCTCTGCGGCGGATAGATTGTTCCATATCACAAACAAACTTCACGCCAAACGAAACGAGTGTTGAGATAGCAGTGATGATGAATAATCGAACTATCGTATTGCCCAACAGTGACCATGAAAATCGGGTCTGGGGCGGCAGGCCAGGCCGGTACTTTGTCATGTTGGGATCAGCATTTGCGTAATCGATCAATGCTTGATACACATCATCAAGTTTTTCTTGGCTCATCAGTTTATCTTGAACCAATCTGGTTGATGGAATATGAAAGATCGATTCTGTAGTCGACCATTCAAATGCCCATTTGATCGGCCCTTGTTTAATTACAGGTTCGTAAATTGCCTGAGCGATAGCATCTGTTGATCTGTTTTCACGCACCCGCTGGCCGAAGTAATCAGCTTTGGATAAAACCTCCATGCCTGAATCGTTTTCAATGACATATACCCATATATGCGACGAGTTTCGAACCTGTGGTACAAAAGTCCCTGCCACAATCAGTATTAAAAAGCACAGAATCCAACTAATGCAAAACACTTTCTTCATACGCCACTATACGAGACAAAGTCCTCTTTGATCCCATCAAATAGCATACCATCACCCCATGACCACCAACGAACCAGTTACAAATCCAGACCAAAGCCAGTCTGCTATGGCGATCTTCTCCCGCCTAGGCCCCGCCGCGTATCTCGGCATCGCGTGGGCTGTCATGCCTGCGATAGCAGGTTTCCTCCTCCTGGCCAACATGTCTAAGGCCTCGGACATCCTTCTTCAACGCAACGAGGAGGGCGGGGGCTCGCTCGCCATCGGCGTCGCGATGTATATCGGGATCTTCTTTGTCTCCGCTGGGCTTGGGTTCCTCCCGACTTATTCGCAAGCAATCCTCGCGGGCTTTGCCTTTGGGATCGGTATCGGGTTCCCCGCCGCGCTCATCGGGTTTACCGGCGCGTCGGTCATCGGCTACTACATCGCACTCAAAATCGCACGCAAAAGTGTCGAATCCGAAATCCATAAACACCCCAAAGCCCAGATCGTCCGCGACGCGTTTATTCGCCACGGGTTCTGGCGGGCGACCGGGATTTTGGTCTTGCTCCGTGTCTCACCCGCCTCCCCGTTCTCACTCATGAATGGGTTTATGGCGGTCTCGGGTGTGAAGCTCGTCCCGTATGTCATCGCCACCGTCGTCGGCATGGCCCCGCGGACATTCGCGGCCGTCTGGATTGGGCACCAGGTCACCAGCTGGGACGAATACGACAAACCCAAATGGCTCATCATCGGGGGTATTGCCATAATGTTCGCCGTCCTGATGCTGCTGGGACACATGGCCAATAAGGCAATCGACAAAGCCATGGGGACTGAATCTGAATCCGACGCAAAGGATTGAGAACAATCAACTTTGGGGGGTTGAGTGGACTACGATCTACCCTTATGAGCCTTATTGACACACAGTCTCAACTAGAAACTCCAGCCAAGCCAGTGGTTCTGGATCTTCATACCAATGCCAAAGTTCCTTCTGCGGCCCCTCTTACACCTAACTCTCCTCATCAATCGAGGTTCCGGCGTCTTGCGCCCGCGACGGCTCTGGGGATCGCGTGGTCACTCTTTCCGAGTATCGCCGGCGTGATCCTGCTCCTCAATATGGAGCCCATCAGTCTGTTGTTGATCGGCGACGCCGGCTCAATATCCCAGCTCGTCATCGGGCTCGGGATCTACACCGTTTGCTTCGTGGTCCTTGCGGGGTTTGGACTGTTGCCCACTATTTCACAGGCCGTGCTTGCTGGATACGCGTTCGGATTCACCCTCGGGCTCCCGGCCGCGATGATCGGGTTCGGCGGCGCGGCACTCATCGGATACGAGGTCGTCAAACACCTCGCCCGCGACCGCATCGAGCACGAACTCAACCGATCACCAAAGACCTCGATGGTCCGTCACGCGCTCCTGACGGCCAGCCCGAAGCGGGCGATCCTGATCGTTACCTTGCTCCGCGCATCACCGAGTGCCCCATTTGCGTTGACGAATCTTGTGCTGGTAAGCCTTGGTGTTTCACGGTCGGTGTTCTTAATCGGCACCATGCTTGGTATGCTGCCTCGGACTCTTGGGGCGGTGCTTGTCGGGGTATCAATCACCAACTGGACCGGCGAATACAGCCAGCCGCACTGGGTCATCGCTGCAGGGATCGCCGCGACGATTGTACTGTTGGTCGTCGTGAGCAAAATCGCGGCATCGACGCTTAAGAAACTATCGATCGCCGAGTGATTAAACGATTCAGATCACTGGGTCTTTGAGCAGGTTGATGAAGATGATCATGAACCCGATCAGCGTCGCGTTGTGAATGAAGTGTGCGGTCATCGGTGCGATGATTGAGCCGCGCCATTGACGCATAAACGCAAACATGAACCCGAGTGCGATGAGCGGGGCGACCATAAATGGGCCGTAGGAGTGCATGTATGCAAAGAGTAGGGCACTAAAGAACGCCGCCAATACCCAGTGGAGCCGCCCGCTCATATGGCGGAACAACGCGCCGCGGAAGATGAGTTCTTCAGCTATTGGTGCCCAGATGGTTGCGAGCGAGAAGATCAAAAGAATAACCCATGCACTGCCGTCGCTGATGAGATCAAAGATCGGGTTGGACATTGGTTTGATTTCTTCACCGCTTGTTGATGCAATTGCACCCTGTATAAGAAGCACGATGACGGTGATCGCCACGCCGACCATGTAGACCGGGATGCTCGCGAGGTACACAAGGAACCCGCACCCAATTTCTTTCATGATCCCTTCGCCGCGATGCAGCCCGATCGCCTTTGACCACTCTTTGGATTTCATCCCACGGAGCAGCGCCCATGCGGGAACAATGATCAATACCCATTGCAATGGGATTGAGAGTACACCGAGTGCTGGGTTTACCTTTACACTCAGTACAAAGAGCCCGATCGAGAGCACGCCAAAGGCCGCGAGGAACAGTGCATAGGTTTCGAGGAAGACCGAACCACCCGGGGCCGGCGATTCAAACCGGAGCCGCATCTTTCCGATCGCGAGATTGACAATCCCCAGCACTAGAAGCACCATCCCCGCCATCGTGCTGATCCCAACAACCAAGAAAACCCCAAAGAGCAACACTCCGATTGGGATGAATCCGGTGACGATTGGATTGCGTAGCGGGTCATCATCATCGAGCCCATGTGTAAGCACAACTTGTCCCAGGACGCCATAGCGTGAAACAAGCTGATCACGCATTGGTTGTTCGATGGAGTCTGGGCCGTCGGTGTAAATGGATTCGAGCGCGTCGAGTTCTGCCAGCAGGAGGCGGCTCTTTATTGATTCATACGATTCTTCATCGGTTTCATCGCTATCAATATCATTGACCAGATTGCCTTGGACCTCGATCCTGGTGGCCCGGAGCCGGTCGAGTGCTTCTTGGTTTCCTTCGTATTCTCCGCTCATAATGATGGCGCGGATCTGGTCTTCCGGGGTATACACCAACTCGAACTGTTCCATTACCACAGTGCTGAAATCACTGGATTCGCTCATGAACAACTGTCGGCCTCGGATGAAAATCCGGGCAGGGAGATCAAACTGTCCGAATCTCCCTGATGCTGGAATATCAGCACCAATCGCTGGCTCAGGATGCTCAGCATAGATCAACGCATACTGCATACTTTCAGATAGATTTTGCCATAGAATGATCCCGCTGGCAAAGACCACCGCCAAAATCAGGGCAATCAGTCTAGAAACAAGGGTCCCTGGATCTGACTTCTGATTAAGATTGGTATTTGATTGGGTAGGTAGCTCGATCGATTGGTTCGGTTCGTCCATGCCCATTCATCGGGCCAATTCACGCTATTGGTCCCTAGATTTGCCCAACAATTTGACACGGCGGAGGCAAGGACCTAAATTCTTGGTCCCCAACGGCTTGTCCGTTGGTATATGTCACAAATCTGCTGGTTGATCACTCTTCCAGCCCGCCCTGCCCGGTAGGCAGCGTGTCAAGCACCAAACAACGGCTGCTGGTTCATCGTCCCGACCATTTATAGGTCAGAAGGGTCAGAACCGAACGCCGGATTAGGAGATCGTCATGGCAATTAAAGCAACCCGCCACCACCTGCGTCGCGAAACATACATGGCCAAGAACGGCGATGTCGCTAAGCAATGGCGCATCATCGATGCTAAGGGCGTCTCACTCGGCCGTCTGGCTGCAGAGATCGCACCGTACCTCATGGGCAAGCACCGCCCAGAGTACACCCCGCATGTTGACTGTGGCGACTTCGTCATTGTCATCAATGCCGGCGAGGTCCAACTCACCGGACGCAAGGCCGACCAGAAACTTCGCCTTACTTATTCGGGCTACCCGGGTGGTCAGTCGGCAGAGTCCTTTGGCAATCTCCGCGAGCGTCGCTCGGATGTACTCGTTTCCGAGTCCGTCCGTCGCATGCTCCCTAAGAGCCGCCTCGGCCGTCAGATGCTCAAGAAGCTCAAGGTCTACGACGGAGCGGATCACCCGCACGCCGGCGTGAACCCAACGGCGATCTAACCCCCCAAGTTACTTATCTCTGTCCAAAGCGGTCTTGGGTGTACCAAGATTCGTGGATGCGGACAGATACGAAAAGGATAGTGAACACATGGCTGGATATGAAACCACCATCACCAATCCGGAACTCGCCGGCGAAACCGTCGCTGACACCGGACCCGCAGAAATTCAAACCCGCGTCCTCCCAGACCCAAAGCCCGCTGACAAGCACGGCTGGTGGTGGGGCACAGGACGCCGTAAGCGTGCAGTCGCCCGCGTCCGTTTCCGTCCAGCCGCCACCGAAGGCAAGGGCGAAGTCAAGATCCAGATCTCACGCAAGCAGTTCAAGACCATCGAAGAGTACTTCTCAGAGATGCGTGACCGCTCCGACGCCGTTTCACCGCTCAAGCTCACCGAAACCACCGGCAAGCTCGATGTCATCGTCCGCTGCCACGGCGGCGGATACATGGGCCAGGCCCAGGCTGTCCGTCTCGGAATCTCTCGTGCATTGGTTGGATACGATCCGAACTTCGAGCCAGCCCTTCGCGACGCCGGGTTCCTGACCCGCGACGCTCGTAAGGTCGAACGCAAGAAGTACGGCCAGCCAGGTGCTCGCGCCCGCTTCCAGTTCTCGAAGCGTTAATACAGGGTTTTTACCCTTTCAACAGTTTCATTCACAGCAGCCCGGTTTCGCCGGGCTGTTTTTCTATAGTGTTGACATGAGTTTTCGATCACTCCTACATCCCGATCAACCCCACGACCGTGTCGTGCTGGGATTGCTCGCTGCGATGGCAGTGGCCGCCATCGCTCCGGTGTTCATTATCTGGCAACTCAGCGGGCTCGACAATACCCCGGGCTGGTGGAAAGCACTCGACAACAACCCGCTCAATACAGAGCAGTCAGGGATTGAACTCGAGAACCGCATCACCACCGCCTTAACCCGGGTGCGATTGCCGGAAGACTCCGACTGGAATGCCGCGATTAATCAGGACCAGCTCAACAGCTGGCTCACTCACCGTTTCAGAGAGACTGTTCATTCGTTTACCGACGACACTTGGATCGATGAGATCGGAGAAGTCCGTATCGCGATCAGCGAAACCGGCATAACCATCGGCGCCCAGTTAACGCACGCCCATGGCTCCACCATCATCTGGGCGATTATTCAACTGGGCACCGATGATCAAAACCGGTTTACCATAACCGCAGACCGCGTCTGCATCGGTTCAGCGAGAGTCCCGAAGACCTTTGCATCTGATTACCTCACCAGAGACAACCTCGGCGACGCAAAGGTGGATCTCGGCGATGGGCGTGTTGTGCTGATCCGCGCCCTCCGCACCGGCGATCAACGCCTGGAGTTTGCACTCCGAACCGAAGCATCAGAATAATCTCAGGGTGTCCACTTATTCACAATCTTCCGAGCCGATGGGGTCTGGATCGTTCGGATTGTGTCCGCATTGGCAGCAAACACCGCCTTGAACGAATCATCCTTTTTGAGCACATAGTTGATTGATTCAACAATTGACTTGGTCCCCGTGTTCAATGACCGCGACCGCATAATCGTCGCCAGCAGCGCCGCACCAAGCACGAGTGGTGCCTGGATCGGTGCGGGTACCCAAGGCGACACCGCATCCGCCGCGATCGTGAGCGGATCGCTCGGGTTGGATGCAGCTTGGATTACTTGGTCCGCATGAATGATCGCCGCTTCAACGACTGCCAGTTTTGCATGAACCTGCGAGATCAACGCGTCAATTGAGTTGCCTTGAGCGCTGTCATCTGGGATTGATTCACGCATGAGCGCCAGTTCATCGAGTTGGCTCTGGAGATCACTCTGGATCTCCGTTGCCTGGTCCCGCATTGATCCGAGCTGCTCGATTGATTGCCCGATTCCGGCACATCCGCCTGCAAAGATAGCTATACACGCCAATACCATTACCATCAAGTTCCGCATACCAGTTCTCCTACGCTCTACATTGAGTGCACGAACACAGAGCGCAGTGGGCGTACACCGCGGGGAACAAGAAATAGTGGGGGGATTGAATAGTATCCGATCTAGGTGGGCTCCGGATCAAGAATCATCAAGATCAGATGCTCAAATGCGCACAAATGCTGTCATAGTGATTTGGCGATGGCTCGCGCGAGTTCATGGGCCAGCGCATGACCGGATTTGTGCGCACGGACATGTCCTTGGATAGGGCGGCCGACCAGCGCGACATCCCCGATCAGATCAAGCAGTTTGTGGTAGGCGCATTCGTGTTCGTTTCGGAGTGTACAACCAATCGGCCCTGAATCTCCGAGTACGAGCATTTCGCCCGGGATGAGATGCCCAAATAACCCGGCGTTGATCAAAGCCTCGGCTTCATGCTCAAGACAGAATGTTCGCGCCGGTGCAACGCGATCAATATACAAGTTTGTATCATTATCCCAATCGACCGTTGCTCGAGCGATCGGGGAATCCTTGCCGTAGTCGATGGTGTACTGGTAGGAGCAGCACTCGGCGGGAGAAACCTCGATCCACGAGTCCCCTTGCTCAACGCGGATTGTCTGGTCGATGACGATCGGGTCGATCGGGGTGTTCTGGGTTTCGACCCCGGCTTTTTGAATCGCCTGAGTAAACGCAAGAGATGAGCCATCCATGATCGGGAGTTCGCAATGGTCAACCTCGATCAGCGCGTTGGTCACGCCTGTCCCAACAAGCGAGGAGAGCACATGTTCGACGAGCCACACGGTTGAGGCGTTATTGCTCAGGGCGCTGCAACGGGGCGGGATATTTGCGAAGGCGGGGTGCACCGGGGCATGGCTGATATTATTTGAGTTGACCGGGATGTTGATATTGTTGAAGCTAAAGGCCAGCCCATGGTCGGTTCCGGCTGGATGGATTACGCATTTGCTTGGGAGCCCGGTAAAGAGAGCGGTCCCACTGATCATCGCTGGTGACCGAAGGGTGCGTTGAGGTGTATTTTGGGTTGACGATTGCATCATCATTGGGTGGGTAGGAGGGTTATTCGGATTCGAGTTTCTTTAATCGTTTTTCGACCTTGCGTACGAACGAGGCGAGATCGCGGAAGGCGCTGTAGTTCAAAAGTGCTTGTCTGGCAGGCATCGCAGGGGTTCCTACATAAGTTTCGCCGTCGGGGACTTTCTCAAGGACCACTGCTCCACCGGCGACTTTCGCGTGCTTGCCGACCACTGATTGGTCGTTGAGCACGGCCGCCCCGCCGATCATGGCAAAGTCGCCTATGACTACGGATCCACCGAGTGTTGTCCGTCCTGCGATGAGGGTATCTGTTCCAACAACACAGTTGTGAGCGACATGGACCTGGTTGTCGATTTTGGTTCGGTCGCCGATGGTTGTTGCACCGAACTTGGCACGGTCGATGGTGACGCAGGCGCCGAGTTCGATGTCGTTCCCGAGTTCGACGATCCCGATCTGTGGGACTTTGACTGATGGGCGTAACTCATTGGCGGGTAGATACCCAAACCCGTCTGCCCCGATGACACAGTTGGCTCCGATGTGGCATCGGTCACCAATGATGCAGCGGTCTTCAATCACAACACCTGGTTCAAGGATTGTTTTCTTTCCGATACTGGCGTTGATGCCGATGGTGATATTGGGCATAAGCACCACACCGGCACCAATCGAGGTTCCCGCCCCGATTGTGCATCCCGGGCCGATGGCTGCGCTTGGATCAATTTTGGCATCGGGGTCAATCACTGCTGACGAGTGGATGCCGGGCTCGGGGCGGGCTCGCTTTGGGTTGACCGCTTCAAGAACCATAACCATTGCTTCGTCGGCGTCTTTGACGAAAATCAATGCTCGTGTATCTTGGTTGTGTCCCGGTACTTCTATATCTTGGGTAACGAGTGCGCAGCCGCAGGCTGAATCAGCCCAGAACTTGGCGTAGTTTGAAGACCTGATAAAGGTCAAGGTTTCTGGGGAGCCGTCTTCGACAGAGCCGAGTGTGCTGAGGGGGACATCTGGGTTCCCTACGAGTTCACCACCGAGCAGTGTTGCTAGATCTTTGGCTCGCACCGGGAGGGACATGATCGAGGAAACTCCCCCGTCATTATCTTGGGTCTTGAACACAGTATCTGCTTTGGGTGCGGCCATTGAACTCATCGCTTGTTTTGATAATAACGGACGGGGCTTATGGTGCGCTGTATTCGTTGTTCATCAGTGTGATGACTTGTTGGGTGATGTCGATCGAGTCATGGCGATAGACAACACTCTTTGAGATAATGGCACGGACAACATCCGGGTTTGGTGCTCCGTCGGGCACTTCAAAGGAGGAGTCGTCGAAGAGGACAATGTCGTACCCTTCGCGGTCTGCAATATCGCTGATCGCGGTTTCGATCTTTGTGTAGAGGCCGGCCATGACTGATCCGGTATCGATCGAGACGATCTGTGAGAGTGCCTCGCGGCGGGCCTTGGCGACGGCTTGCTTTTCTAAACCCTCGCGGAATTTCTCGCGGTAGGCGTCGGTTCCGGGTTCGAGGACCTGGATATCAGCATCAATAGCTTCGAGCTGCTTGACTACTTCATTGAGTTGTTCCTGGCGGGCTTCCATCCGGGCCTCGAGCTGGCCTTCTAGAACTGTGCGTTCGTTGAGACCGTCGATGATGTTCATGATATCAACAACAGCGATGGCGGTTGGTTGGGCTGGTGGACGCGAAGAGGTCGCGTTTGCTTGGAATACAAACGCGGCGCCGATGAGGATTGCGAGGCTTGTGAGTGTCAGAAGGGTGTTCTTACTGGTCTGCATTGAGGTAGTCTCCATGAATCGGACATTTGGTGGTGTTCTCAATGGTATACCGTCACCTGCGTGATGGGGTTGACATGAAACACCACTTAGTTGAACGGCAGATCGACTGAGAAGGTGAATAGGCGGGTTTCATCGCCGTCTTCTTTGAGGATCGGGAAGCCGAAATCAAACGCCAGCGGGGCTGGTGAGAGTGCGGGCATGAAGATCCGGAAGCCGAAACCAACCGCGACACGGTATTCGTCGAATCCTGGATCAAACGCGACGGTTCCTGAATCGACAAAGAATACAAGAGAAAGGAGTTCTTCGTAGATTGGCTGCTGGATTTCAGCACCAAGGAAGAACTCAAAGGTGCCCCCGACGGGGTCGTCGGACGGGAGCCCGTTGTCGTTTCTGATCCCTTTGGGGGAGATGGTCCTGAACTCGAAGCCACGGAAGTCTTGGCCGCCAGAATAGAATCGTTCGTATGTTGGGGTTTCGTCTCGGCCTTGGGGGATATAACCAGCTCTTGAGCTGAGTTTGAGGATCGTTGACCGGCCGAGGTAATCCTCACGGATCGGGACGAAGGTATTGTGCTTGATGCTGATTGGTGTATAGACGAAGTCGCCGACAACTTGCTCGATACTTATTGATGAGCGGGAGCCTTTGGTTGGGCGGACGCGAGAATCAAGCGTGCTCCGTGAGAGTGATGCGGAGAGGCCTGCGAGTGTTGTTGGGTCGGCGGCTTTGAAGACATCAACCGGGCGTGTTGGGTCGATGTCTCCCAGCTCGATCTGATCGAGCCGGAAGTTCAGGGCACCGGTCCAGCGTGTTCCGAATCGTCGCCCGAGTCCGAGCGTGAATCCGGCGCGTTGTTCATCAAACTCATCAAAGTTGCGTCTGCGGAAGAATGCGCTGACCGATCCTGAATAGTTTGATTCCATCAGGTATGGTTCAGAGAGTGATATACGGTAAGTCTGGACCTCACTGCCTGGCAGTGCTTCGATTTGAAATGTTTGGCCGCCGCCGCGGAAGGCGCGGCCTGCAAAGAACTCACCGAATGAGTCGGGAGTGTCTCTGATATCAAAGTTCCGCTGGGTGATCGCGATCCGGCCAACGACGCCAGAGTCCGAGGATACCGCACCGCCAAGATCGAAACTACCTGTGTTGGTTTCTTCGATCTCGATTAACACATCACGGAAGGATGATTTATCGGGAGGGGTGAGCGTGAGAGAGATCGGATCGTTCTGAGTATCGTCTTGCGACGAGTTATTGGATTGATCGCTCCGTCTTGCTCGTGGGAGGAACTCGTCGTCCCATACTTCTGCAAAGAACTCGACGCCGGATTCTTGGGGGGTGACTTTGGCACCCGAACGGTCATTGAAAAGTCGGAGCAGGCGGAGGCGTGTCTTTGTTCGATCCATCGCAATGGTATCGAGCGGGCGGGTGGGCTTGAGTTCTACTTGTCTGCGGATTACTTCTTGGCGTGTGAGATCGTTGCCTTGGATGATGACTTCGCCAACGCGTGATCGTCCACCCTCAGAGATTGCGACGACGAGGTCTACTAGTGGTTGGTTCTCATCGCGTCGTTCGAGGCGTTCAACAATGGCGTCCACATATCCCATCTGGCCGTACGCGTCTTTGATGATTTCGATGGAATCGGCGAGATCACGAACAGAGTACACATCCCCGGGTTTGATCGTCATGAGCCCCGCGATTTGGGCTCGTCCGAAAATCGGTTCTGATCCGTCGGGTGAAGCGATATCGACCTGCACTTCACGCATCGTGTAGAGCGGACCCTCTTCGATGAGGTAGGTGATGATTGCTTCGCGTCCGTTTGGTGCGGGCTGAACGAGTCGGTCGGTCCGGACATCGAGGTACCCGCGGTCGCGGTAGAACTCGATCAGATTGGCGGTGTCAACATCAAGGATCTCATCATCGAGCTGGCCCCGTCTGAAGATGTTCGCTTTCTTGGTTTTGATTTCTCGACGGAGTTTCTTGCTATCAAAGGCTTCGTTTCCTGAGAATCTGATCCCGGTCACCTTGAGGCGGTTGCCCTCAAGGATGCGGAAGATCACCAGGCCGGTTTCGGCGAGCTCGTCTTCATCGATATTGACGCGGACAAAGTAGTAGCCTTTGGCACGGTAGAGTTCTTCAACTCTGCGAGCGGAGCGGTCGATCTGGAACCGGTCGATCGGTGTTCCAGAGATGACATCGATTACGCCCCGGATTTCGGTGTCATTGATTTCGGTGTTCCCGGTGACCTGTACATCGACGACCTGCATGCGTTCGTAGAGATCAAATGCGAGTTCGACTTCGCCATTTTCTGTGAGCCCGGCGTAGATCTCGACGCGTTGGAAGAGCCCGAGTCTGTTGAGTTGTCGGATGTCGTCGCGGACTTGCTGGGCGTCAAAGATAGACCCCGCTGCAGAAACCAAGACATTGCTGGCTTGTTGGCGGCCTTCTGGGCTGAGCGGGGTGCGGACGCCTTCGGCGGTCATTGATCCCCGAACCAAGATCTGTGCGATCGGTCGGTTCTCATAGATCGAGAAGTCTGAGAGATTCTCGGTGGTTTCCTGGGCTGTAGCCGTGGTGTTCGTGATCCCGAAAGTGCAGCCACAGGCAATGGCAACAATCGCCGCCCGGCTGAGGGTTTGGTGGGTCCGGCTGGTTACGGATTTGGCGAGTGATATAGATTGGAACACAGATGAGATCATTTGAGGAAGACGATACACCATCGAGTAGCGTAACACCATCGTCTGAGCAGAGGAATCGCACAAGAAACATGTTCGTTTCGATCAAAAACAGACTTTGGAGCGGCGTGACCCTTGAATATTTTCCTTACCAGATGGTCTCAGGGTATTACCATAGATATTGTGGTCCCTGGCGTATGGACGCGTCCTTGGTACCGCTTTGTTTGGGGTGCTGGTATTCGGGTCAGGATCGACTCGACAAAAACAACGAGATCAAACTTGAAGATGATGCGTGAATCTGTTTCTCATCCGGTATCTGTCCGCCAGAGTAATCTTTCGGCGTGTTTGCAATGGTGTGTGCTCGTTGGTATTGGTGCCACAACGATTTTGGTTGGTATCGGGATCCTTATCGCGCTGATGAGTCCTGAGAATCTCCGTTCAGTTCCAACGATCACATTGGTTTGTGTGTTGGTATTGCTATGCGTGCCTGTACCGGTACTGATGCTTGAGCGGCGACACCGCAAAGCCGTGACGGGTGTTGAGGCTGACCCCAATACCCAAACCGTGAATACATGTGATGGGCGATGTCCTCGGCAGGCTGTGGTTCACCAGCCTCACCAGCCGCATGATTCAAATCTAGACACACACCGCACTATCCGCACGAATCCCGAGCGAAAGCGTGTGTCCACTTCTTGATAATGCGTTGTCTATTAAAGAGTTAGCTCAGGTTGACTGGCATGACAACATAGACGAAATCGCCCCCGGCTTTGAATAAGCCGGGCTTGTTTCCGGATTTAAGCTCGATGGTAACCTCAGAATCGTTGATAACCTTGAGGGCATCGGTGATAAAGGCGGGGTTGAACCCGATTTCGATATCACTGCCGTCGTACCCAGCGAGTTCAACATTGATCGTCGCTTCACCCATTTCTGGGGCTCGCGAGGAGAGTTCGAGTGATTTTTCACCCCCGTTGAACGCGAGGCGGACGCCTCGGGACTCTTCATTGGTCAGCAAGGCCGCTCTTTTGACCGCCGAAGCGAGCACATCGCGGTTGAAGGTGACCTTGATGTCTTGGTCTTTGGGGATGACATCCTCGTATGGCGGGAAAGTGCCTTCTACGAGATTGGTCGACAAGGTCGCTCTTGCGTCGGTTGGGTCTTCGCCAAAGACGATGACCGCTTGATTGTCTGTCACGGCGATATGAACCAGTTCATTCTCGTCTGCGGCGAGCTTCTGGATCATCGAGAGTGCCTTTGACGGGAGGATGCACTGTGCGGGATCACCCTTGGAATCGATCGTTGCGTTGCTTTTGGCGAGGCGACGGCCGTCGGTGGCGATGAGTTCAAGTTTTTTGCCTTCGCGGACAAGGAGTACGCCGTTGATCGCGTACCTTGAGTTCTCGCGGGCAGCTGCGAAGAGTGTTCTGGCGATGAGCGCGTCGAGGGTTCCGGCATCGAGGCTAAAGATGGATTTTGCGGCTGGTGAAGCTGCTGATCCGGCTGAAACCTCTTTAAAGTCAGCGAGTTGCGGGAAATCAGCCGCATCGAATCCGTGGAGCTGGAAGTGTGCATCAGCGCCGCGGATGTGGGTGGTTTCGCCGGTTGATTCGATCGTCAGGGTTGGTTCGTTGTCTTCTGCGGAGATGATCTGGCGGAGTTTGTCGGCCGGGACCAGACAGCTGCCTTCGAGCTCGACTTCAACGCGGCCAATGCGGACCGAGAGCGCGATCTCGGCGTCTGTGCCTGAGAGGATGAGTTCGGCACCCTGGGCGTCGTTGGTGGCGGTGAGTTTGATACAGGTCAGTTGGGGTCTTGGTGATCTTGATGCGACCACGCCTGAGACCTGATTGACCGCTTCGAGCAGCGCAGCCCGTTCGCAGATAACTTTCATAGATTCGCTCCAACCCGTCCGTTATGGACAGTATTCAGTGTTTGATATGGTAGCAGAGCCCTCTATTGTTTGCGCTTGAGAGGGTTGGATTCATCCGTGAATGGAGGTTGATTCTTGGTGATTATCCATCAATTTCAGTCTGGGGGGGCAGAGCAAGCGTGATGCTGGGAGCAATTGGCGCTAGACTTGATGCTGTTAAGAACAACTTACTCGCGACCGCCGCGCTCCGGACCCCTTTTTTCCTCATGTTGAGGCCGGTGAGAGGGGTCCAGGAAGGGCGGTATCGTCGTTTTTGGAGGTCATCCATATGTCATTTGAAGCCGCAGTCCACGCCCAAGCAATCGAAATCGACCGCCTCTCTCTGGAGATGACCGCCGCCTCTGGCACCGGTCATCCGACCAGTGCGATGAGCATCGGTCATATTGTTACCACGCTGATGTTTTCGTCGATGCGTTGGTCACCAGATTACCCAAACTACCCGACGAGCGATCGTTTCGTGCTTTCTGAGGGTCACGCTGTTCCTGCTGTGTATGCCGCGATGGCGACCCTTGGGGTGATGGTCGGCAAGGCTGATGATCGCCGGAAGCTGACGACCGATGATCTGAGCACGCTCCGTCAGTGGGACTCGGTGCTTGATGGGCATCCCAATCCGATGGAAGGCGTCGATTTCTTTGATGCCGCGACTGGTTCGCTTGGTCAAGGTTTGAGTGTTGCCGCTGGTGTAGCCAAGGCGGCACGGCTTGATAATCTTGATCGCCGAATCTACTGCATCTGTGGTGATGGCGAAGTCCGCGAGGGCCAGGTCGCCGAAGCGATGGACTTTATTGTCGATCACAAGCTCTCCAATGTGTGCACAATCGTCAACTGCAACGAGTATGGGCAGGCTGATCGTGTGTCCAACCAGCAGAGCCCTGAGGTTATGGCGGCCAAGTTTGCTGCGTATGGCTTTGAGGTCATCAGCATCGATGGGCATGCTCCGGATCAGATTAAATCAGCATTCGACCGCTTTGCAGAAGTATCGACGGATCAAAATGCGAAACCGATTGCGGTGATCGCTAAGACTGTTAAGGGTTGGGGCTGCTCATCGCTTCAAGGCGGCGGATGGCATGGCAAACCTGCTTCGGGTGATGCACTCGAAAAAGCGTACGCCGAGCTTAACGAAACCCGTATTGAGCTTACTTCCACTCTCGCAGGAACTGATCAGTTCACAATCGATCCGCCGGCACAAGCTCCAGACCGTGCTGTGGCGACCGATGAGCTGCTCACTTTGTCTGAGGCTATGAAAGATCTCGATATGGAGAGTGTTCTTCATACAGGTAAGTTTGCTACTCGCAAAGCTTACGGCGTGGCCCTGCGTGCTTTGGGTGCCACCAACCCGGATGTAGTGGTCCTTGATGCCGATGTATCAAACTCTACATTCTCAGAGACCTTTGCCAAGAACAAGGACAATGTTGATCGTTTCATCGAATGCAAAATCGGCGAGCAGAACATGATGAGTGTTGGCGTTGGGATGTCTGCTGCTGGCAAGATCCCGTTCTGTTCAACCTTTGCCAAGTTCCTTACTCGTGCTTATGACCAGATTGAGATGGGCATGAACTCTGGTGCAAATCTGAAGATTGTCGGCTCGCATGCTGGTATCACGCTCGCTGCTGATGGTCCATCGCAGATGTCGCTCCCCGATGTTGCTTGGTTCCGTTCACTATCGCAAACTACTGATCACAACGGTAACCCTGGCTGCTATGTTCTCCAGCCATCAGACGCTTATGCCGCCTACGCATTGACCACCACTATGGCCGAATACGATGGCATGTGCTACATGCGTACTCTGCGTGCCGACACCGAGCTGCTTTACTCAGACGATCATGTATTTAACCTTGGCGGGTTTGAGACTCTTGCTCAGGGCCGCGACATTGTGCTCGCCGCATCGGGCATTATGGTCCACGAAGGCAACAAGGCGGTCGAGCTTCTCGATAAGGCTGGTGTATCAGCGACGCTGCTTGATATGTACTCCATCCCATTTGATTCCGACAAGCTGTTGGACATCGTTGCAGAGAACGGCGGCTTCGTCGTCTCCCTCGAAGACAACTATGGCGGCGGGCTCGGATCAGCCATCGCCGATGCCCTTATGGAATCCGGCGACGGCTTCGAGCTTACTCAGATGTTCGTTAAGCGGATTCCTAAGAGCGCTAAGACACCAGACGAGATGCTTCAGATGTGCGGGCTTGATGCTCAGAGCATCATGAACAAGGTCATGGAACTACTGGGTGTTCCTGTCTAAACAGGATTTAATCAATCAGATTAAAAAAACAACCCCGGGTTTGGCCCGGGGTTGTTTGTGTAATAAAGGTGTTCAGAGATCGATTATGGGCATCCGTTTCCGAAGGCGGTTAAGAATGCTGCGATGTCGAAGAAGTCGAATGATCCGTCACCTGTGAAGTCGGCAACCGGGTCTTGATTTCCGAACGCTGAGAGGAACGCTGCGATATCAAAGAAGTCGAGCGAGCCGTCATTGTTCAGGTCCGGCACACAGTTCAGCACTGTGATGGAATCAACACCTGATATCCAGTTGTTACCTAGATTGGTTTCGACAGCATCAGGTTCCGATGAGATAAACCCGAGGAAATAAGTTCCTGGGGTTAGGTCAGAGGGAATGTTGATGATCGAGTTCACCCAGACCGATGCTCCAGGGGCGAGCGGCCCGTAATCACGGGTGTCGATCAGGTTATCTCCAGTCGAGATGATGGTATTGGTTGATGCATAGAAATCAATATGAATTGCGGAGGCTGTGAGCGTTCCGTCGTTGAATGTTCTGTGCGTGAGGTTGATGGTTTGGCCCGGGTAATAGTTGGGCACCGCGTTGTAGGTACATTGCGTGGCATTGAGATCGGGGACTGGTTCGGCCTCGGTGGTAAACGACCAGACAGATCCCGTGGTTGTGCCCGCAGAGTTAATCGAATCTACACGCCAGAAGTAAGTGGTGCTGAAGGCGAGTGGGGGGAGCGACCATGATGAGCCGACTGTTCCGGTGACAAACTCACCGGCATCTGGTGTTGGGTCTGTCCCGAAGTAGAGGTTTGAGCTCGACGCGCGAGTTCCTGTCGTCCAATCAAGGTTGGCGTTAAAGTTAACACCCGATGCGCCGTTTGATGGCGAAACGATTGTTGCTGTGGCTGGCAATCCTACAGTGACGGTGACTTGCTGGGCGTCCCAGGTGTCGGTATCGTCGTTTGAGGTTGTCCCTGGGAGTCCTGAATCTGCGATCACGCCGATCCAGTATGTCCCGGCCGGGGTGTCAATAGGAATGTTTGGAGCTGGAACAACAAAGTTGACATTGTTCATAGCGCCAAAGTCGCGGGCGTTCCAGTTCCAAGTCCCGAGTAGGGTGTCGGCCGTTGAGATGTTGTTGTTGGTTGAAAGGTAAACCTTCAACTGATAATCTTGAACCCCAGGGTTGGCGTTGGTCGCGTTGATCATTTTGACATCGAATGAGTCGTTCATTGTGGTCCCAGCTTGGACCGTTGTTGAACCTCGCGCCCGCATCATGAGGGGTTCCCAGTCTTCGTTGTTGCTGCGTGTTGTGGTCTCAAAGGCTTGCATATCTAGGACATATTGTTCCCAGAGTTTACAGTAGTTTCCGATGTCGTTTCGGTTTGAGGTTGAGGCAACCGCGTGGGTGTAGCGGTTGTCTCCGCTGATGTAGTACATGCCAGAGCCGGACATCCCGCCCCAGAGTGTGTCGAGGCAGTTGCCGCCGGTGTTGAGTCTCATCTGGTTGTCTGGGCAAGAATCGATTGTTCCGCTCCAGTGATACATTGTCCCGCCTGTATGGAGACCCGCTGTCGGGCAGTTCTCTGCGGGGTATGAGAAGTTGTTGTAGACGCGAGACTGGATCGTTGCACAGCTCCCGCCCCATGCCCAAGCAAACCATCCGGTGAGCATGCCGACATTTCGGGATGACCCACGCGTGAGACGGATCAATCCGGCGTCGCGGTCCCAGTCACCGGTACTGATGTACCCGGCTCCTGCATAGAAGGTGGTCCCAAAGGCATACCCAAAGTTCTGAATAACCTCAGAACTGTCCGGGGCGGCGAACTGTCCGTTGTTGGAAACGCCGTCCCATGCCGGGTAGACATAGACGATATCGGCAAAGGCGTTGATGGTGAGCCCGTTGGGGGTTCTGGCGTAGACACAGTGGCCCGCGGTTACAACAACACCTGCATCGCCCATAGACCCTGAGCACACAAACCAGCGTTGTGTTCCGCCGGTATCGGTGAAACGCATCACGAGTTTGACATTCCCAGATCGTGGCCAGGTGCTAAGCCCGCCTGCGGCGGTCATGGTCCCGAATCCAGCGGGTTCTTGCAGGCCGTCGTAAGGCATGACACCTTTGTAATCACCTTCGATACTCTCGGCACCTAACAATCCTGATGGCATTTGTTCAGGGAGGATCCGGGTGAGCCCGGTTTCTGAATCATGGATGACCATACGGTTGTCTTTCACAACCGGTTGGACGCCTGGTGCTTGATTGAAATCTGGCATTGGCATCCAAGGGATTTGGTCGATCGGTGGGTGCTCTGGTCGCGGTGCGGCACGATCGAACTCTTGTAGATCGCGGAACAGTTCTTGGGCAGCTCCGCCCGCGTTTGGAAGACCCGCGTTGCGATCTACAGCCATTGGCCGGAATCCCTCTAGATTCTCGTTCATCAATGGCCCTCCATAAGCAGTAGAGCCCGCGATTGTGAGTGCGGCAGCGTTGGTAATAACGAGCCGCCTGACTGTGGTTAAGACTTTCATTTTCATTGCTATCTCCTGTGGTTTAACGAATCGGAGTCCTAGATAGTTTCAGGGTACATATGCAGGCCGTGATCGTTACACGGTTTCGTGTGCGCACAAGCGCACCATAACCCGTTAAACCCGAGTACGCCTCAGCTTTGGTGGGTCCTGTAGATCTGCATATATTCCGCTTCCCTCTTCAGATTGGCCCGTAATGGGCCCACAGCGCATGGTATCAATTCTCAAGGCCAGCCGCAACACTTGTTACTGGACATGAAGGAATTCTTTGTACTGGAAACGAGTTAGATTGTTGAAGTGAATGAGTTTTGTGTATGCACACTTGTGCATACAGAATGCAGGGTTTTGTAAATAAGAGGGTTACTGATACAGACAGATCTGTGTTAGTGCTGTGTTCGTATGTTTACGGACATCCTGCTCCAAATGCGGTAAGGAATACTGCGATATCAAAGAAATCAAACTGGCCATCACCACTGAGATCTGCAGTTGGATCATTTGCCGAAAATGCGGTTAGGAACGCTGCGATATCGAAGAAGTCGAGTACTCCATCGTTTGTGAAGTCGGCCGAGCAGTTTGTTGATGCAGTGATTCGGACCTCGTTTCCGACGATCGAGGCGGTCATCGTTTGATTGAGCCCGAGCCCGGCCACTTGCACATCATCAAACATTCCCGTGATCCCGCCGGTTGCTGAGAGCACGGTCAGTGTTTGGCCGAGCGTAAAATCGGCCTGGCTTGCGTCGATCAGCAGTGTTCCACCGAGCGTTACCGCTCCGGTGATGGCGAGTTGGTCGCTCGTATTGGTGCCCGGTCCTGTTCCGAGGACATTGACATGCACGCGACCAGTTGGGTACACAACGACATCTGCGTCCATTTCTACCAAGCTGGTTCCGGTCTCGCCAACGCGGATCCCGCCCCAAAGTTCGAGCAATGTGGTGACGATCGAAGGCGAAGGCATGCCGATACGCGCCAGAACCACGATTGGATGAATCTCATCGGCTGCGCTGTCAAGCTCTCCGACTTCCATCCCGCCGGTCGCTTCGATTTTTGCGCCCGGATCGATGGTTGTTATTGAACCACCGGTTGAGGACAGTTTCCCATTGATGGTTACATTTCCTTTGGCTTTGAGCGTCGAGCCTTGCGACATATTGAGATCACCATTAATGACGGTGTCAAGAAGTTCGGCCGCCGCGGCACCTTCAATTTTCTCGAGTGATCCAAGATCCGGGAACTCAGACGATCCACCTTTGAGCGTTGCCGGCCCACGGAGCGAAAAGAGTGATCGTGGGAAGGTGATGCTCGAACCGGGGTCCACATCCCAGTCCCCGCCCGAGAGCGTGCCGTCGGTTTGATTGAGCTGAAGTACACTGCCTGTGAATGCCAGGTGCCCGTCTATGACATGCACACGGCCCGTGTTGTTGAAGTCAACATTGATCCCATGGCTCTGTCCGTTGACATCAACTACATTAAGCAAGAGTTCATTATGGACCGTCCCACCGCTCCCCTCTGTATTGATCGATGCTCCGCTGTGCATATCCCAGACACCCTTATTGACAATCGTTCCCCCATCGAGCGAGATCGAAGATCCTTGGAAAACACTCCCAAAGAGATTATTTTTGAGCTCGGCCTTGAGAATCTTTCCAAAGATTCCCGGTTGGATTGATATATCTTCATCGTTCACAACCTTGCAGCCAAGCGACCCGCCAAACCAATACAAGTCTCCTTCGTTCCATAGTGTTCCACTACCCGAAAAGTTACTCGAAAGCAGATTGCCCTTGATACCGCTTCCGATGATCAACGATCCGCTCGCATCTAGAACTATCTCGGGCCCGGCCGCGTTAATAACTCCAAAATGCACTTCCCGAGCATTTGCACCGCCCAAACTGTTTACCGAGAATGAGTCGTTGGCCGTATAGGTCTTCCCAGATCCGCCATAGAACAGGAGGAACGCCGATGAGAGGTCACTCTTGAGCGTTGTTGAGAACAAGCTATTGATAATCCCACCGCCGCTGAGGAAAAGCGATCCGTTCTCGATTTTGAACCCGCTGTCTTCGAGCATCTCGATTGGGGCCGAGATTGACGCCGCGGCGCCGCTCGCGCTCCCGTTGATTTCAACGAGCGCATTCATCCAAAGCAGCCCGTGATTCTCCGGCGTCAGCGTGCCGATTACGCTCTGGTCTTGGAGTTTGATCTTTCCGAACGAGTGCACAAACCTCGCCCCTTGGCTCGTAAAGAGTGAGCCCAGCACATCTACAGTCCCGGAATTGGCTAAGGCCGTCCTGACATCAAACCCGTTTCCAGACGGGATCAACAGCGTCGCCCCCGCGGTGTTTGTGAACCCACTACCCACTCCTATCAGTGTGGTCCCCCGGCCTTCCCAGACCCCAGTGTTGGTGATCGCACCGGTTAGATTGATCGTCCCCGCCCAAGAGACAAACCCGCCGTTGGTGACACTGGTTGTGGTGGTCCCGGTCCAGTTGATGGTGGCGTTCAGAGGGAACAGGTCGACCGTTCCGTGCCCTGAGATGTCGGATACGCCCAGTGTGCGTGTCCCTAAGAGGTCTGTCCCGAAAAGCATGAGCCGCCCGCCTCCATTGGCTACAAGCGACCCTCCTGATAGATCCCACGCATCACTGTTCAGCGAAACCACCGCCCCATTTCCAAAAACGGATAGCAGCCCGGCGGTCTGCGAATACCCGGAGCTGATCGTTGTCGTCCCAACCCCGCCGTTGCGGAACATTGTTCCTGAGTTGATAAAGATCGCCTGCTCGCCCTGAATTTGTGAATCCGCTGTGAGGTTTATGGTCCCCGAGTTTGTAAAGACAACCCCATCACCCAGTTCGAGCCACCCTCCGCCAGGCTGCATATTCCATGTCCCCGAGTTGCTCCCATTCAAATCATTGACCCCAAATCCCATCGCATCAAAGATCCCCGCGTTGGAAAAACTCCCCGTTCCGGTGACCTGCCCAACATTGCACGAGCTGTTTCCGGAGATCGTGAAGAGCCCTCCCGTGTCAACCGTCGGCGTAAACCCGCCGCCATCAAAGATCATGTTGCTCACATTCGACGAGCCCGTGATCGCGATTGATCCGGAGGTCAGTTGAAAGCTGCTCAGGCAATCGAGTGAAGAACAGTTCTCAGATGAAAGGCTGATCTGTACATTCCCCGCATCACTCGGGATCATGACTTGTGATGACCCGCTGGGGACCGTGTCGGTGTCCCAGTTCTGTTGCGAGATCCAGAGCCCGTCTCCCGCGTCCCCGTCCCATGTCGTGGGCTGGGCTGACGCGCTCACGCTTAATCCTGCGGCCAGAACGATCACGCTTGCCAGATTCATATGAACACTCATTTTTTGATCTCCCATTTCCTGTTCCACAGTTTCGCAGAACGAGAGTCTAAAATCAAGTGCTCATATGAAAACGAGCATTTCTCAGGTCTTATTAAGGGCACCCGGCCGCAAATGCGGACAAGAAGGCGGCTATGTCGAAGAAGTCGAACTGGCCGTCGCCCGTGAAATCTGCCTCTGGGTGTTGGTTGCGGAATGCGGTGAGGAATGTGGAGATGTCAAAGAAGTCCAGTTGCCCGTCGTCGTTGAAATCCGGTAAGCACACAGACACACAGTTGCTCTGAATAAAGACTCGGTATCCAGTGCACAGTCCCATGAAAACATCATCGCACCCGTCGCCATTGATATCGAAGAAAGCAAAGTCGTGGGGTTCGATGTTGTAGTTTTGTGGGTTGTTGTTGGGGATCGGGTCACCCAGAGACCCACCGTTGTTCCGCAAGAAAGCGAAGCCGTTTGATTCGCCGCAGTTTTGGATATCTGTATCAATCGGACCGACTCCAAGATCAATATCGCCATCGTTGTCAATATCAGTAGCACGAAGATTTCCACCAAAGCCACCGGTTCTGGGCGACGGAGAGGGGTTTGAAATGGTCATGTTCCATTGTGAGTTTGGAACGACACTTGTGGTGAGATAGAGTTGGTCGGCCCCGTCGTTGACGACATACATATCGAGTGATCCGTTGCCATCAAAGTCTTCGAGGATGAACATGTAGGGCTCGTTCGGGTTGCTGACGCGTTGGAAAGGGATCGCATCAAAGACACCAGATCCATTATTCCAGAGCACAAATATCCCACGATCGAACGGGGGCTCATTGTACAAGGTTGTGAGTTTGATGATGTCGCCGTCGCCGTCGCCATCAATATCAACAATGGCATTGGATGTTCCAAAGGCGCTGTTGGCGTTCTGGCCCATCCGTGATTGGGTTTGATCGGTGAAGTTTCCGTTGCCGTCATTTATGTACAACAGGTCGTCTCCGCCGTTGTAGTTTGAGAAGAAGAGGTCCGGCGAGTTGTCGCCGTTGACATCGCCAGCGCCGACGGCACAGTACTTTCTTGAATCTTCAAAGACGGTCCCGAGCCGGGATCCGGATTCGTCGACCATCCCGAGCCAGTTCCCTCCGCCATCGTTTCCAAGGTTCATGTAGAGCCGGATGGGGTCTTCGAAGGTTGTGCAGATCACGATATCGAGCCACTGGTCGCCGTCAACATCAACACAGATCACATCGCGGGCGTCGCTGGTACCGGCGTCAAATCCGTATTGAACAGTGCGGTCAACGAGCACACCACCCTCGTTCATGAGCAGTACATCGTCGTTGCCCCCCGGTGTTGAGAAGGGTCGCTTGCGGACGATGATCACATCGGTATCGCCGTCACGATCAATATCTGCGGTGGTGATATCTTTCTCTTGGGCATCGTTTGTTGAAACAGAACTAAGCAACAATCTTGTTGGTGTCTCGTCTGTGAAATCAACCCACTGGGCGTTTGCAATACAACCGAATCCAGCTAAAACAGCAACCACCCACTTTATAGAACTAGCACATCCAAACATATCTTCCCTCCATGTTGTCCAGCAAATACAGGCCATGGCTCGTTTAAACCACAGAACAACCAACGGTTGACGCCGATTAATTTACCGTATTGGGATCTTGAACGCAAGGGAGTAGTGGTATTGTGAGCCACATAGGCTTTACTGAGCTTCGTTATGGACAACCATCGCTGAATAAAGTCAAGAAAGTACTGATATCGAAGAAATCTAATGATCCGTCATCGAAAAAATCGGCGATCATGTCACCCGATGCAAAGGCTGTCAAGAAGGCAGCGATGTCGAAGAAATCGAGCGTCCCGTCGCCGGTGAGATCGGCGATACATTCTGTGATAACAACCCCAGTGTCAACAACCAGCGTAACAGCGTCCCATGTCTGGTCCGACTCGATCACACCCAGGTCTGTGCCAACGCCTGTCGCAGGATTGATTGTAAAGAGATGGCTCGAAATTTCAACAAACACATCTGGAGAAACCTCGTCATATCCTTGAATAGTTGCGTAGAGCGTGCCGTCAGGAGCAAAGTTTAACCCTGTTTCAAACTGGGCACTAAATCCAACCCCTGATACAAACAGTTCCGATGCAATCGAGTTGGTATCAAGATCTATACGAACCAGCCGAACCCCGCCGCCGAATGTCAGTGCAAGGCCGTAGAGGTCACCCGCTGTTAATGTCGGGTGGCCGACAGGAACCACTGCCAGCGATGAGATCGGGTTGGTCAGTATATTGTGGACGCTTAACACTTCCCCTGTCACCGCATCGGCGACTACAAATCGCACAAAGGCGCCGACTGTTGTTGTGATGAATGTGGTTCTCCCGTCATTGCCAAGCGACAACCCGGCGACCCCAGAATCCATGTACCCGATTGAATCAACCAAGGTGTTACCACCGAGAGATGGATCAATCACACGCAGCGAGTTGGTGGTGTTCTCAAAGGCAATCAAGCCATCACCCGCGGTATCGGCTCCCCCGTAGCGTAAAAACTCACCCGCGATTGGGAATCTCTCGACATCGCTCGGGTCCGACAAGTTCACCCGTCCAATGGAAGCGAGTTCGATCCCTGGGGCTCCAAAGAATCCAGACCCCTCGATGATGTACGCGTGTGTCGGAGCCGTAGGACCGGCGGCTACAGTCGAGGCACACGCAACCAATGACCCGATCAATGCTCTTGTTGTAACTTTGAGATTCATGAGCCTTCCTCCATCAATCCGAGTTCGTCACGCAGAATCTCATCCCGATCTCTTGTGTCAGGAACAGCAACAGGCATCTCCCGCAACCTCATTGGTTGTTCATCTGAACGCAGCGTTGGAGTCAAATACGGGGTGATGTACCGGAATCCGCTCCCGGCCGCCTCGGTATCTAGGACCAGCCCTGTCCGGGTCACTTCAAAGACACCGCTTGTTGTTGTCACCAACAGATTCCCGTTTCCGAGTTCGGCAATCCCTCGATACAGTTCCAGGGTCCCTGGGTCGTACTGGCCAACCAGTGATCCAGAAGAATCAAACTCCAGAATAAATCCGCTCGAAAAAGCGCACACAAGCAAGTTTCCGTTGCTTGCCACAGCCATCTGCTGGGGAAAGTCCAACTGAGGTACCGCAAGCGAACTGGTAAACCGTTCTGCAAACTTTCCGTCTAGCGTGTACCGCACAATTTTGTCCTGGCCTTCATCAGCTACAAGCACCTGCCCGTTGTATTCGATTACATCGAACGGCCCGCGGATCCCGCCGTAGCGATTAAACGCAAAGTCTGTCAACTCGCTCCCGTTGGTCGGCGCGAGTCTTTTGATATTTTTTTGCGAGACCACAAGATCATTAAACGCCCCAGAGTTTGTTACCAGCACATCCCCGGCCCCCGCCCCCTGCGTGAGCACATGCCCGCCCCGGATATTCTGCATGATGTTGTTATCAACAGCCCCACCAAGTGAAAATATCCCAAGATAAGTCGATCCATCTGAGCTGAACTGCGCCACAAGATCCGAAAACTGATCACACACCAGCAGCGTACCATCGGCCGCGATGAGAACTTCCATCGGACGATCGAACACATCAACCCCGCCATCAGTACCGGGGTCAGTGATGAATGAGTTTGAAATCATCGATCCATCAAACGCGTCAAACATCCAGACTCGATCAGAGTTAGAATCTGGGATTAAGAGGACATCCTGCGCCTGCGCGCAGCCAATGGCGCCTGCGGCGACGATCAACGGAACATATCGGACCATGGTGGGACTCGCATTTCTTCAGAGTGCGCTACAGGTGCTTGCTCTTCAAAGCATCAGAAGGGAACTGGTTGAAATGGTACCAGAATATAAGTGGATTGCAACCCTAAAAACCCCATTGCGCAGGCTATTTAAGCTTTGGATGTTCTGTATTTTGCTTTATGGGCAACCAGCGGAAAATGCGGTCATGTATGCAGCGATGTCAAAGAAATCGAAGAATCCATCTCCGGTCATGTCGGCGACAGGTTCCTGTGCCTCGAACGCGGTGAGGAATGCAGAAGTATCAAAGAAGTCCAGTGTGCCGTCGCCGGTGAGGTCTGGCGGACAGTCGACGACGAAGGTTTCTGGGGTTGTGAACGATACACCGAGCGGATTCCAAGACGCGACATGCCACTGATATTGATGACCCGCGAGGGGGTTGAATTCCATGGGATCGACAGTGTGTGATGACCCTGAGAGGTCTTCTGCGCGATACACCGGATCTCCCAAAGCACCGCGTGCAGGACCGGTGGTGCTCGATCCTAGATCGTAAACGATCAAGTCGCTGTAGATGGAGCCGGACCCATTGGTCCAATCGAATATGAGCGTACTCCCGAGAGCGACCTCAGTATCGGCGATCGGTGAGTCAGGGGATGGGTTTCCGTATGTAACAAGGAAGTCATTGCGGTCGATGTTGTAGCCCTGGATGTCGAGCATCCGTATATCCGCTTCTTGGATATATCAGTTGTTGACTACATATGAGTCTTCGGGGCCGAGAGTTGGATCCATGATCCCGACATACTTACCACCAAGCAGATCATTATCTTTCCAGTGGGGAGAGGTTCTGTCATCACCTTGGTCTAAGGGGGGAATGCGATCAAATCCAAGTGAGAGTATTTTGGTCCATGTACCACTGTTAATTGCCAGGATTCCGACCGGCTCCGCCATGGTCGAGAGCCGCATTTCGCGAGGGAGGGTTCGAAACTCAAATCCGGATACGGATCCCGCACTTGAATCAACCCTGAAGTAGTCCCACAATGTGATCGAAGTCTTTAGTTGGTCTTCCGCGAGTATTTCTACCCTGGATGTCATCCCCAGGTGATGACCGATTTCATGGATAAGTGTCGCGAGAAGATCGTCCTCGCCAGCGGGTACGGGCACGGAAGGGTCAAGATGGGGGATACCGAAGTTGGTAAACCACTGCTGCCCCAGATTAATGACCAAATCATTCGCCGGAGGAGTCATCTGCCCGAAGTTGGAAACAACCGCTTCGTTGACATAGATCGTAGGGGAACTGAATGTGCTGCTGTCGGTCGTGTAACTATAATTACTCGAAGAAGTTAGGTTATTTATGATGGTTTGTTCATACGCGTCTGCGTCATTCGATTTTGATTCGTATGCAAGGACGAGATCAACCCTTGTGCTTGTAAAGGTTCGGGGCACCGCCATCGCGTCAGCGTAAGCCAGAGTTGCTCCGAGTTCTGGATCGTTATCCCATCGGAAATGGAAGTGGAACACAAGCGATTCGTCGATTAGCACTTGTTTCCAGCGTTCGACCGCCTCGTTGATCACACTCTTGACCTGATCTTCACTCAGGTGGTTTTTTGGAATGTTTGTGTTGTGATCGTAAGACCATGTCAACGCAGGTCCGGCGCCTCGCAGTTCCCTCTCGGCATGCTCGCGCTCCAATCGCTCAATACGCTCAAGCGAGTAGACTGGTATCGTCTCTGATCCTGGAATCAAATGTGTCTAAGCTTTGTCTATTGGACCGTGATATACGGTCCAACTCGCATGAGTTAACTCCCAGCTTCCATCTTGATTCTGAATCAACTGATAGGGGTACTCGTGGTTGTGTACACCGCTTGGGCTGGAGCCTGTGTAGGTGATCCCGGAGACAAGAGCGCCGTCAGATGAAAGGTTATAGCACGGAATCTCGTCAGGGAAATCACCGGGCTCAACCTGGTGCAACTCTATGAAATCAACATGTGTCTTTCCGCCAGAGTCTACAACCACCTTTGTGGGGATCGTTGAGTACTCATCAACAGGAGCTTGCTGGATAACGAGTGCTGCGACGATCGATTGGATAATCATGGTTCTCTCCTTTGTTTTTTTATAAGTTCCCGTCTCTGTATGAGCCCCCTTGGAAACACCGCGCCGTTGACCAGAACACGAAACTGAGTGTGTCCCTCCCAGAGCATTGAATCAACTTTGGCAGTTGCTTGGTAGGCGGTCGTGATGGTGCCGTCTGAGTACAAGTTGCCAGGGACCCTCACGGCGATCCATGCACCATTGTCGAATCGAATCATCGTCGGGATGTCCCAGATCGGCGGCGGCCTTCCCGGCGTCCTGAGCTGAGATTCTTTCGGCGGGTAGAGCCCATCCACGAGTTGGCCATCAGGGAGCTTTGTGCGCACCGGGAGTTGGGACGGAAAGAGACTCGACGCACCCAAGGTTATGGAGTGGGTCTCGATGACAATCTCATCCTCGGCTTGGATGTACAACACCGCTGTTGGAATGAGGACGCGGTCAACATCTGCATCGGTCGAGACAGTTGGTCGTTCTTGGTTGCTGCACCCGGGAATCATGATCGTGATACTCACAACAAAGAATACCAAGAAAAAGCGAGTGTCTGCAAGCCTTACAATGTACATACCTGCATTGTGCAGCATTTAGGTCGGCTCCGCAATGAAAAATTAAATTCCAGTGTGGATATGTTCAGGAGTTAATAACCCGCCCCTCAGACGCCAGTGCTGCCTCGTGGACCGCTTCGTGCATGGTTGGGTGGGCGTGGACCGTTGCGATGATTTCCTCGGTCGTCGCTTCGAGGCGGCGGGCGAGGGTCATCTCGGCGATGAGCTCGGTGGCTTGATCGCCGATAATGTGGGTGCCGAGGATTTCTCCGCGGGGGAGGCCCCGGATGATCTTGACGAAGCCGTCGGTGTGGCGGGTGGCGATGGCTTTACCGAGTGCTTGGTTCTGGAAGACACCGATGTCGTAATCGACACCCTTCTTCATGCCTTGGGCTTTGAGTGCTTGCTCGGTGTACCCAACGCTGCCGACTTGTGGGTGGCAGTAGGTGCAGCCCGGGATCACGGTGTAATCCATCGGGATCGGGTCGTGTTTGTCTTTGCCTTCTTTGAATGCGAAGCGTTCGACACAAAGCACCGCCTCTTCGCCGGCGACATGGGCCAGCCATGGCGGGCCGATGACATCACCGATGGCGTAGATGCCTGGGAGATTGGTCTTGTAATCAAGAGCCTTTGGATCGCTTGGCGAATCGGCGCTCAGTGGGACATAGTCGGTTTTGATGTGGCCCTTGACGGTTTCGAGACCGAGCGAGTCATCAAACAACCCGTCGAACCGGCCAACTACACCGATTGCTAGGAGAACCTTGTCGCCCTCGATGACTTCTTTCTTTGACGCGTCTGGCTTGCCGTCTTTGCCCATCGGGGCGACAGTGACCTTGACGCCTTTGCCCTTGGCGTCGATGTCCATGACGCCGGTCTTGACGCGGACATCATATCCGTGCTTTTTATAGACCTTGGTCATCTCTTTGCCGACCTGCTCGTCCTCGACGGGGACGAGACGGTCGAGCATCTCGATGATGGTGACCTTTGAGCCGAAGTTCTTGTAGACATACCCGAACTCCATTCCGATCGCGCCGGCTCCGACGACGATCAAGTGTTCCGGTCGGTCCGAGTTGTTCATCGCTTCGCGGGCGCCCCAGATCTTCTTGCCATCGAACTTGGCGAATGGGAGATCGCGGGCAACAGCACCGGTCGCGACGATGACCTTGTCGCAGGTGATCGTTTCGGTTGCCTTGCCGACTTCAACAGGTGAAGGTGTGAGTTCTTCATTGAGCTTGCAGTCGCGGAGCTCGATCTGGACCCCGTTCGCTCCAGAGCCGCCACCGGCTTTGACAATCTTGGCGTGCTTGTTGATGAACTCAATCTTGTTCTTTTTCATCAGGTACTCAACGCCCTTGTTGAGTTTGTCGGCGACATCGCGTGATCGGCCGATGACCTTGTTCCAGTCGAACTTCACTTCGCCTGTGGTAATGCCCCATTCTTCTTGCTCGGCAAGTTTTTCCATGAGCTCGGCGTTGGCGATCAGGGCCTTTGAGGGGATACATCCCCAGTTGAGGCACACGCCCCCGAGACGGGCGCGTTCGATGATCGCGACCTTATATCCGAGCTGGGCGGCACGGATTGCCCCGACATACCCACCAGGACCGCCACCAATTACCACAACATCAAAGTGCTTGTTTGCCACGCCAATATCCTTTATAAATCGCCCTGAGGCAAGATTTGAGTCTATTTCTACTTCTGCATCGGCACTATAGGTTCGCCCCCTCATCGCCTCATGCCAAAACGGCACCGATTCACCCGATTGACACGCCAGATTTTCATCCTCCCGATTGGCTCTGGGTGGATAAAACTGCCCCAACCTGTTGTAAATTCACGACCTTACACCCAAAACGATGATCTATGCTCGATTTTCAGGTCTTGCCGAACTGGCACGCCCCATGCACCCGATATAGACAATACGGATTGATTGTGCACGGTGTTGTCAAGGATTTAGATCCAAACGAGCGCAGGCACGAACAATTCATTCAGATCCCTTGTTCAACTATTGAGCAGGGATACACAATCCGGCGCCTCAAAACGCCAATAAGCACCCGGGACTCATTGACCGGGGGCGGGAGATTCAGGCATGTTTGAACGATTTACAGATCGTGCCCGCAAAGTCATGGCTTTGGCCAATCAAGAAGCTCAACGCTTCAACCACGAATACATCGGGACCGAGCATGTTCTGCTCGGGCTCGTCAAAGAGGGCTCAGGCGTCGGCGCCAATGTCCTCAAGAACCTCGAAGTCGATCTTCGTAAGGTTCGCCTTGAGGTGGAGCGACTCGTTCGCGCCGGGCCAGAAATGGTCACGATGGGGAAGCTTCCCCAGACCCCGCGAGCCAAGAAGGTCATTGAGTACGCGATCGAAGAGGCCCGTAATCTCAATCATAACTATGTCGGCACCGAGCACATCCTCCTGGGGCTCCTCCGCGAGCACGATGGTGTGGCCGCTCAGGTCCTGATGAATCTTTCACTCAAGCTCGAAGAGGTCCGCGAGGAGGTTCTGAATCTTCTCGGTGCGGGTGCTGAGTCCAGTGCTGAATCCATCACGGGTCCATCTGATTCAGATGCACCGATGGGATCATCAGCAAAGGCGAAGGGTAAATCCAAGACCCCAGCTCTCGATTCCTTCGGCCGCGACCTGACCGAGCTCGCTCAAGATGGTCAGCTAGATCCCGTCATCGGGCGGTCTCATGAGATCGAGCGCCTGACCCAGATTCTTTGCCGTCGTACCAAGAACAACCCTGTTCTTCTTGGTGAGGCGGGTGTTGGTAAAACCGCAATTGTTGAAGGTCTCGCCCAGCGGATTGTCGAACAGGAAGTCCCTGATATTCTTGATGGCAAGCGTGTCGTAGTTCTTGACCTGGCCATGATGGTCGCGGGAACGAAGTACCGCGGTCAGTTCGAAGAACGGATCAAAGCGGTCATGAACGAGGTCCGCCGTGCGGGCAACATCATCCTCTTTATTGACGAACTCCACACCTTGGTTGGTGCCGGTGGTGCCGAGGGTGCTATTGATGCATCCAATGTCCTCAAACCAGCGATGGCTCGTGGGGAGATCCAGTGTGTCGGCGCGACCACCTTTGACGAGTACCGCAAGTACATCGAGAAGGACGCTGCGCTTGATCGCCGGTTCCAATCGATCGCTGTTGAACCACCGAGCGACGAGCAGGCCATTGAAATTCTTAAAGGGATTCGTCCCAAGTACGAAGAGCATCACCGTGTGAAGTACACCGACGCGGCTATCCGCGCCGCTGTTGAGCTTTCGGGCCGGTACATCACCGGGCGTGTCCAGCCGGACAAGTCGATTGATGTTATTGATGAGGCCGGTGCTCGCATCCGTATCAAGTCCATGACCAAGCCACCAAACTTGGCTGATCTTGAGGCGGACATCGAGAAGCTCTCGGTTGCCAAGGACGACGCGGTCAAGAATGCTGATTACGAAAAGGCCGCCGAACTCCGCGACCAAGCGGAGCAGGCGCGGAAGAAGAAGGACGACATCCAGACCGAGTGGCGCGCCAAGCAGCAAGAATCCTCCGGGCTTGTTGATGAGGCGGTCATCGCTGAGGTTGTCTCCAAAATGACCGGCGTCCCGCTTCAGAAACTCGAGAAGGAAGAGGCCAAGCGTCTACTCCGTCTCGAAGACGAGCTGCACAAGAGCGTTATCTCGCAGGACGATGCCATCAAGGTCATCGCCAAGGCGATCCGCCGGGCGCGTGCCGGGCTCAAAGATCCCAAGCGTCCTATGGGCAGCTTTATCTTTGTCGGGCCGTCAGGTGTCGGTAAAACGCTGCTTTCCAAGGCACTCGCTGAGTTCATGTTCGGAAATGCCGATTCACTGATTCACCTCGACATGTCCGAGTACATGGAGAAGCACACCGTCAGCCGTTTGGTTGGCGCGCCTCCCGGGTATGTTGGGTATGAAGAAGGCGGGCAGCTTACCGAAGCGATCCGTCGGCGTCCATATTCTGTTGTCCTCCTCGACGAAGTTGAGAAGGCGCACCCGGATGTATTTAACATGCTCCTCCAGATCATGGAAGAAGGTCGCCTGACCGACTCGTTCGGGCGTCATGTGGACTTCAGGAACACGATCATCATTATGACTTCGAACATCGGTGCCGACCTTATCAAGGGCGGCGGGGGCTTCGGCTTTGGCAAGCACGCACCCGATGATAAGTTCGAGTCGATTAAGTCTGTGTTGATGAAAGAAATCGAACGGTTCTTCCGTCCTGAGTTCATCAACCGTCTTGATGATGTCATTGTGTTTAAGCCATTGACGAAGGAGGATCTTGTACAGATCGTCGAATTCGAGGTCGCCAAGGTCGCTGAGCGCCTCAAAATGCAGGGCTTCACCCTGAACATCGATCAGTCTGCTAAAGACTTCCTTATCGACAAAGGTTACAACCCCGACTTTGGCGCCCGCCCGCTCCGCAGAGCGATCGGCAGCTACATCGAGGATCCGTTGTCAGAACTCTTGTTGAGCGGCGATCTTCATGAGATGAATGTCATCAGCGCAACACGGATCGGTAAAGATGAAGAACTTAAGTTCGTCAATACCTTTGTCGAGAACGATGATGTCAAGGTGTCTGATACGATTGATGAAGACGAGGGCGATTCTGAATCGAGTACCCCGACGGAATCAGCCGGCACACAGTCCACCTGATTTGATTGTGAACCACTCCGAGCCCGAGGCATCCGCCTCGGGTTTTTTTATTGCCATACCAAAAACAACGCCGCACACCCGGAGGTGTGCGGCGGATTCTGCTAAGCAGAGTGGGTCAGAAATCGAACCTCATTGGATGAGGAAATCTTCGATTAGCGACGACGACGACCAGCGACCATGCCGCCGAGGCCGAGGAGTGCTAGTGAACCTGGAGCAGGAATAGCTGTGCCCCATGTTCCGATGAGTATGGCACTTGGACCACCGATGTCATCGTCGGTATCAGCGCCCATGTAGATGTCGCCGCTGATGTTGCCGGCGAGCATTGCAGCGTACTCAATCGATGTGACATTCCATGTAGCCGAACCACTGAATGCCTGTGCACCAGCGGTAACGCTGACATCTAAATCGGTGGAGAATGACCAAATATTGAGGCCAAAGCTGGTACCGCCGTTGAAGATCGATGGGCCAAAGTCTGAAGCGTTGTTTGCGGTGGACAGATCGCCAACACCATCAGCGATAGCTGGGCCAACACCTGCAGCGTTGAAGAAGTTAGCGAGGTAGAAACCAGTGAAGTTACTGGCGTTTGCGCTAGTACTTGCGTTGCCGGAAGTGGAACTGATGGTGATCTGATCGACGACCGAAAGGTCAAATGTCAGAAGTTGGTCTGCCGAAGCGGTCATTGCGGTTGCAGCGACTGCGAGGCCTGTGATTGTTGCGAGTTTGTTCATTGTAATTCCCTTTCTCTAGGTGTACATAAATGAGAAATCCCCATAGCAAAAACCAGCAAACAGAGCTGCTTTCAAGTTGTCTCAGGGCTCTCTCGTTCTCTCTAAAAGGTCAGGGACCTGACCTTCTACCTTGGAGCATAACAGATTTATGTAAACGAATTCAAGCAAAAGACTTAGCAATTTCACATATTTATAGCATTAATGGAAACTTGGGTTTTGTTTGTGTTACCGGTCGTTCTTCGATTGAATTCCGCGATACACTCTTCCTATGCCCATATTTATCCGTTGGCTCCTGAGATTGGGTCCAACAAACCCTATCGCTGTACGGCTTGTCCAAAACGCATCTCGACGGAGTAAGCACAACTACGCGCGTTCTGGGTACCTCGCTGTTCTCATTATTGTCCTCCTTTGGGCGATGCTCGGCTCAACCCCAACAGGCGATGTTTCTTACCGAGAGCTCGCCGCGGCGGGTGCTTCCTCCTTTGCCGGGATCGCCTATCTCCAGGTTGCCCTCATCTGCATCCTTTCCCCGGTATTCATGGCCGGGGCCATTTCTCATGAGGCCAATCCCAAGACCTGGGACATCCTTCTCACCACTCCGATGTCCAAACTCGAGATTGTTCTCGGGAATCTCTTTGGGCGTCTTTTCTTTGTCCTCGCGCTCCTCTTTGCTTCTCTGCCGCTCTTCGCGCTCACCCAGTTCTTTGGAGGTGTTCCCGGGGGTTCAATATTTGCGGCCTACATCGTCAGTGCTGGGGCCGCCATTTTGGTTGGTACGATTGCCATTGCACTATCAGTTTCAAGGCTCGTCGGCCAGCGTGCCGTGTTTACCTTTTATGTTTCCGTTATCACCTATCTCGCCATAACCCTCGCACTTGATGCATGGCTCCGCACAAGAGGGATGGGGGCCGGGCCTGCTGGCAATGGTGTGACCATCATCTCGGCTGCAAACCCATTCCTTGCACTCCGGTCCCTCCTTTCCCCGGCCTCGTACCCCGCCGCGATCCCCGGGACCTACACCGGCATCAAAGCAATCATGCTCGAATCACCCGCAAGAGCATGGGTTTACGGCTCACTCCTCCTCTCGGGATTCCTCGTCTTTGCATCCACCCTCACTGTCCGAACCGGTGGTCTCAAGAACATCGCTCAAACCTCTAGCGGCGTTCCCCTCCACCGGAAGCTTCTTGGAAAGGGTGCCGTGATCGATCACCGCCCGCCAAGAACTGTCTGGTCGAACCCGATCGCATGGCGCGAAGCCGCCGCAAGAAATGCCACCTACTGGCGTATCGTCGCCCGCTGGTCCTTCGTCATCGGAGGCCTCGTCCTCGGTCTTGCTCTAACCGTGCTCTACCACACGACCATCATCAACACCTCTGATTTTCAGTTCATCCTGCGATCTGTCGTATTCACAGAGGTCTTTGTCATCGCGCTCATCGCTATAAATATGGCCGCCACGGCCGTTGCCGGCGAGCGTGAAGATGGCACCCTTGATCTCATACTTACCACACCGATCACCCCTCGTATGTACATGACGGGCAAACTTCGGGGATTGGTTTCGTATCTTCTCCCGCTCATCGCTGTTCCGACATTTACTATTGGGATCGCTGGCCTATACGCACTCTCAGGAGGGCTTGGAAATGACGCCCTTGCCAATATCTCTGTTTCAACAGTTTCAGGGAACGCAATAACCGTCCCTGTTGTTCTTCCAGAAGCCGGGCTCCTTGCGCCACTCGTGCTTGTTCCATTCATTGCATTCTGCGTCATGATCGGTTTGCAATGGTCACTCAAAAGCAAGGGCACACTCGCTGCTGTCATCGGCACCGTCGCGATTGTGGCGATTGTTTCAGGAATTCTCGGTCTTTGCGGCTGGGCCTCGGCCTCAGACATGCCTGTCGTCGGCCCTGCCCTGGCTTCGCTCTCCCCAGCCTCGCTCCTCGATGCTTTGGTTGTTCCCGCTAGCCGCCTAGCCGAAACGGTTGATAGCGGATCCAGTGGGCTCGCCACCGCACGCATCGCCCTTGCGACCGGTGCCTTGATTGCTGCGGGAGTTTACATCGGGATTGTGTATGCTGTCATCAGTGCCCTGGTCAAGAACTTCGACACCACCGTTCGAAAGCTCGCAGGCACAAGCTAAACCAATCATAAAAAAACCACGACAAATTGCGGCTTTCTTCTGTCATTTTTTGATGATCCCGAGCCTTACTTAAAGAACCGGATTGTCATTGGGTATCGGTAGAACTCGCCCCGATTCGCAGCCGAAGATGCCTGAATCATCCCCACAATCCCAAGGACATAAGGCACAAAGGCAACCACAAAGCCTACCCCACATGTTAAAAAACCGACCGGGATCGCGATCACCAAAAATACCACCGACCAGATCATCAGCGAGATTTGAAAGTTGACCGCCTCACGACCGTGATCATCCAAAAACGGCGACTCATCCTTCTTCATCTGCCACATAATGATCGGGATCGCGATCGCGATGATTGAAAGCACCGCATGCACAAGGAGCGATAGGTGTATCCACAACGCATACGACCGCTCATCAGCTGTCGCGTCCGGATCAAACGCCCGCCCCCGTTCGTTCACCGGTGGATTCGGATGCCCAGCCTGTCCATTGTGTTCACCCTGCATATGTTGATCGTTCATGTCACCAGTATTCCACAACGGGACCATCCCCGCAACCGATCATTGGGATTCGATTGAAAACTATTTTGGAACCAATCGATTTAATGGATAAACCGCATTGTCATCGGATAACGGTAGAACTCACCCTTGTTTGCTGCGATTGCTGCGAGAATCATGCCGACCGCCCCGAGCACAGGAACACCCATCGCTACCAGCCATCCTAAGCCACAAGTCAAGATCCCAACAAAGCCAAAGATCAATATCCACACAAAGAGTGAAATCTGAAAGTTCACCGCTTCGCGCCCGTGATCATCAAGAAACGGTGATTCATCCTTCTTAATCATCCACATGATCAGCACAGCGATAAATGAGATCGGTCCCCCAACCCCCGTCAGGTTCAGCAGGAGCGTCAGATGCATGAACATCGCATAGGTCCGCTCTTCGCTCGTAACATCCGGATCGTACGCCCGACCTTGCTCGTTGATTGGAGGGGCCGGATGCTCATTCTGTACTTGTTGGTCGCTCATAACACCAGTATCCCATCGCGAGACCATCCCCGCAACTGCTTATTGGGATGAATGCTGAGATAATTTCAACCGCCTGCAGCAGGGTTTACTGCCCAAACAAGTTCTGTTGTGAGAACATCCCTTGCTCCTCAAAGTATTTCAACGCCTCTTCGGTCGATGTAAACACCTTCGTCGCAGTCTCGGTAATAAACGGTGATGGTGGCTTGCTCGGTTTCCAGACCACATAGACCTCTTTGGCGTGTTCCCAGGCGTGCTGGAGTTCACGCTCAACACCCGACGAGAGCCCGGGGATGATTTTCCCGGTTTCGCTCTTGAGCTCTGGAACAAAGCTCACGATCATGTCTGATTGATCAATCAGCTTGAAATCACGCATGTAGATCTGGCCGTCGATGTCGCCGGCGATGTCCAGGACCTCGCGGGTCTTCATGCGGATTGGTTCCATGTCTGACTGCACACCGCCGAGCTGGTGAGGCATGTGGTCAAAGAAGTCTTTGCCTTCTTTGGCCGCATCAAGGGCTCGGTCGAGCAAAAGCTTCTCATCAACATCACCCGGATCAAAGGTAATAAAGTGCTCGGCGAGTTCGGCGCGGAACGCGTCGATCTCTGCCATGACTTCGGGCATGTCAACAACATGGCTCATCGGGAAGCTCGGGTAGACCGTCCTCATCTCAGGCCGGCAGAGCAAACGGAACATTGTTCGTTCTGTCGAGCTGTGCCGTCCGCGCGACACAATGTAGAACTTGCTCCCGGGCACCGCTTGGCTCATGAGTTCGGTCGCGAGGATTTCTTCTTCGCGCCAGACCATGCAATCCTTGAGGGTCGCGTCGATGTCGTGTGCTTTGTGAAGGTTCTGGTGGACCACCTCGATATTGTCAACCAGGCAGATGAACAGATCGGGTCCGAGCTTGGTGATCTGATCAAAGTCGAAGGCCGAGAAGAGCCCGTGCCGCCAACGGAAGGTCGCGTGCGTGTTGACGACCATAGTTTCTTCATCGCGGGATTCAGCGATGATGTCCTTGAACGCTGCTCGCCTGAGCGAGTGGAGGCGTGAGATCGGGAGGTCGAGAATCCGGCCTGCCCGGATGTCTGGGGCCTCGCCGTACATCATGTTCCCGACATTGTACATCGGGACCGATTCCCCCTGTGTTCCCGCAAACTCAGCCACCCTATTGAGGTATGACTTCTTCTCCATCCCAACCTGTCCAGTCACTATTGCACGCATGTTTCGATCTCCCAATGTTTTAAGAGGTCATGATAGACCGCAAACGGGATTCCTTTGGTGATTGGCGATGGTGTAGATGGGAGGATTCTGGATTGTGTACGGTTTGGGTATAAAAAAACTGGCAGCTCTGGGACGAACCTCTCTCCACAAAAGAGTCCCAACGCTGCCAGCTTGTGTCGGACAGACTACCTAAATCGGGGACTCGTTGCAATAGTGATGGGGGTAAATACCCGGAAGAAACCGCATTTTTGTGGGATTAAGATTTTAAATCAGTCGAGGGTGACAAGTGTGAAGTCGAACTCGTGGACTCTTCCTGTAGCTATCGCTTTGTCTATCAAGACTTTATCGGACTCGTCCCCGTTTTGATCTGTTCGAAGAAGTGCCAGGAGTGGGGGGTGGTTAGTCTTGGCCAGGTTTGCGAGGCGTTCGGTGGAGAGCTTTGGAATCCAGAGGATGGTGAGTTGGTGGTCAGTGCCTTGGAGGGCGGCGTTAAGGTACAGGAGAGTTTCGGGGCGGGCCTCGATCATGGCGTCGGCGACGAGGGTGTATCTGGTGCCATGGGGGGCGGGGGGGAGATTTGATTGGAGATCTTCGGCGAGTTGGATGGCGGGGAGTTTGCCTGAGGATTCTCGTTTGGCGGGTTCGATGATGGTGATATAAACCGCGGCCAATATACAGAGGATGGTGGCGAGGATCTTTGGGGAGCCGAGGGTGAGGGCGCGGAGGATTTTTTTGCGGTGGGGTTGGAGGTTGGTGATGAGGAGCCAGCCGACGAGTGGGGCGAGCGGGGCGAGGATGGGCTGGGCGTAGCGGTCGTTGGAGACTCCAGTGAGCATCATGATGAGGAGGGCGAGGGGGATTGAGAGGGCGATGAGTTTGGCGGTGTTGAGTTGTTGGGCGGCCGGTTCTGAATCGCTGGATTCTGATTTGGCATCGGAACCCCAAGGGAAGAGGAGGGCGCCGGTGATGGGGAGGGCGGTCAGGAGGGAGACGGGGATGAAGGCGGCGAGTTTGAGGACTCGGCCAGATTCGAACATGAAGGCGTTGGGGGATTGGACAATAGCGTCTGGGCCGGCGGCTTGGAGGGTGTTTGACCAATGCCATGCGAAGATGAGTGCGGCGATTGTGACCGGGGTCCAGATGAAAGGATTCAAGAATGATCTGAGTGAACGGTTGAGGATTGCGGTGGTGAATAAGAGGGATAGGAGGATCGGGAATCCTGCGGGGCCTTTGGTCAGGATCATGAGGAGGGCGGTGAGGGTAAGGAGGAGGGCGGCGGAGAGTTTGTGTTTGATTGGCTTTGAGGCGTTGATGATAAGGTCGATCGCGATCCAGGCGCCGAGGGCGGTCAATAGGTTGTGGATGGATTCGATCTCGGCGGCGCGTGCAGGGGCCCAGTACAAAGGCGTGAGGGCAAGGGCCGCTGCGGCGGGGAATCCGGCACTTGTTGAATCATGGCCGAACCACCTGCGGGCGAAGAAGAATGAGCCGAGGACCATGAGGGTGAAGGCGGCTGCCGAAACCAATCTTGGGGTGAGGGTTGGGTCGTTGTGGATGTTGAGGGCGGCGGCGAAGAGCCAGGGGACAAGCTGGGGTTTGCGGACATAGGGCTGGTCGAACATGGTGGGGACGAGGTAGTCGCCTGAGCGAACCATTTCGAGGGCGGGGATGACGCGGTGGCCTTCGGAGTCGGACAGGCCTGTGGAGGCGAGGTTCGGGAGGGTGATGAAGGCACAGAGGATCAGAAGGAGGAAGAGTTGGGCGAGGATGCGGGGCATTGGTGAAGGGTAGGGGAGGATCGCATAGGATGGTGGCATGGGCAAAAACGGATCAAACGGGAACGGGAAGCTGGGAGGGGTTGGGCACGGTTATCCCGGCGCGGTTCGGGAGTTGATCGAGCGGCTCAGCGGGCTGCCCGGGATCGGGATCCGGTCGGCCGAGCGGTTGGCGTTCCATATTCTCAAATCAGATCCGGCCGAGGCGATGGCGTTGTCGAGCGCCATCCGCGCGGTCAAGGAATCGGTGCGGCATTGCAAGGTGTGTTTCAACCTGTCGGACGACGATGTGTGCGGCGTGTGCGCCAATCCCAAGCGGGACCGGTCGTTGATCTGTGTTGTTGAGCAGCCCAAGGACCTGATTGCATTAGAGCAGACAGGGATGTACCAGGGGTTGTTTCATGTGCTGATGGGGAGGCTCTCGCCATTGGACGGGGTTGGACCAGAGGATCTGACGATTTCGCATTTGATTGGGCGGGTCAAAGCGTCTCAAGAAGCGGGGGACGGGGACGGGCGGGTTCGGATCGAGGAGATCGTGCTTGGATTGAATCCGACGCTTGAGGGGGACGGGACGGCGTTGTATCTGGCTCAGGAGCTGAGCAGCTTTGGGGTCAAGGTGACACGGCTGGCGCGTGGGGTGCCTACGGGGAGTTCTTTGGAGTTTGCCAATAAAGCGGTGCTTGCCGATGCGATCGCGGGGCGGCAATCGATGGGGTGAGAGAAAGAGTTGATTGTGGGGATTTATTCTGGGGATGGGTTGTTGCCGATGTGTTAGAATGGGATAGTTCAATGTGGCATGTGGTTTGCATGCACTCGGCGGTCTGGTGAATATTTTCTATGCGTTTTGATACCTCACAACATATGAAGCTCGGGCAGCAGATGAAGCTGTCGCCTCGGATGATCCAGTCGATGGAGATCCTGCAGATGCCTTTGGCAGAGCTTTATGAGCGGCTTGAGCAGGAGCTTGAGTCGAATCCGACTATGGAGATCACCGAGGTAGCCGGCGAGGGCGGGGTTGAGGTTGGTGGGGAATCAGATCGTGCGGTTAGTGACGGGGCGCTGGATATTGTGCCCGAAAGCGCGGCGGACTTTGCTCGGCTTGATGAGTACACCGAGGCGAATCCAGAAGCAGCAGACAACGAGTTCTCGGGGTCTAAGGATCGGACGAAGCAGTATGACGAGCTGGGGCCACGGACCCGGTCATCGGCCGGCGAGCGGGACGCGAAGATGGACGCGATGGCCCAGGCACCGGCGCGGGGTGCTTCGATGGGTGAGCAGTTGCTCGATCAATGGTCGCTGACGGATGTTGAGGATGATGTCCGGGTGCTGGGTGAAGTGCTGATCGCGGCTCTCGATGACGACGGGTATCTCCGGTCATCGTTTGAAGAGGTTGCCGACACCGCGCCTGAATCAATCAAATCGACGGAACCGACCGAAGCAGACTGGGAGATGGCTCTCCAGGCGATGCAGTTACTCCTTGAACCCGTCGGGATCGGGGCGCGTGATGCACGGGAGTGTTTGCTTATTCAGATCGACGGGCGTCTTGATCGGGTGGAAGCTGTTGTGCTCGATGACCAAGACGACGGTGAGCCCATGGACGGCGAAGGATTGCTGATCGCTCGGCGGCTGGTCGGTGAGTTCTTTGAAGACATGATGAAGAACCGGCTCCCGAAGATCGCGGGCAAGGCGGGGTTTGAGCTCAATGAAATCAATATGGGGATCGAGACACTCAGGAAGTTGTCTTTGGCACCCGGGCGCGGGATGTCGGCCGGTGTTGAGACGGCGATCTTCCCCGATGCGGTCGTTGAGTATGACGAGGACGAGGACCGGTACCTCGCGTACCTAACCGACGGGCGACTGCCTGATGTGCAGATCAATATCGAGTACGCGAAGATGGCGATGGACAAAGGGGTCCAGAAGAACGACCGCGAGTTTCTTAAGAAGAATCTTTCAAACGCGCAGTGGCTGATCGACGCGATCGGGCAACGGCGGCACACCTTATTACGCGTGGTCAACGCGGTGGTCGATGAACAACGGGACTACTTTGACTTTGGGCCCGAGGCGTTGAAACCTTTGCCGATGCAGCCGATCGCTGATCGGTTGGGGATTCATGTGGCGACGGTGTCGCGGGCGGTGAGTGAGAAGTACATCATGACGCCCCGGGGGGTTGTGGCGCTGCGGTCGTTCTTTAGCGGCGGGCTGGCGACCGAGTCCGGCGAAGATGTAAGCTCCAATGCGGTGCGGGCGGCGATCGAGGAGTTGATTGGGAGCGAGAATAAAGCCAAGCCATTAAGCGATGAGGCAATGGTCAAGGCGCTCAAAGAACGCGGGATCGAGATCGCTCGGCGGACGGTCGCCAAGTACCGCGATCAACTGGGGATCCCGACTGCACGCATGCGGAAGCAGTTTGGCGGGTAGAAGTCCAACTCGGGTGCAACCCTTGGGGGTGGTTGATCGAATAATGGTTGATGATTCTGCCACAAAGAGAGTCCGATATTGGTGGGAGTGCGTGTCTGATCGACAGTGCCCGCGCGGGTGATTTTTACATCACACATAAGACATACACGAACGATTTCAAGCAATCATGGCACGAGCACCCGGTCGGGAGTATCGACTTTGTTCTTGGTGGGGGGGGCGATGGGACTTATGGAAAAAGAGATGTCCAGTCCTCGCCTGGGCTTGTTGGATTCTTTCGTGATGGGATGAGGCACCGGTTCCGGTCTGGGGCAACCGGGATCCGAACGATGCATGTGGTGATCCCCGCTGAAATGCTCAATGAGATTTCTGGGCTGAGGGATACCGGTGTTGAAGAACTTGAGCACACCAGAGTGGTGGGGCTTGCGTCGCGTGTGCTCGTAGAGCTGACGCATCCGGATCGGTCTTCTGGATTGGCGATGGAATCGCTGGCTTACGAACTGCTTGATGAGGTGGCTGGTGTTGCGAGTCGTCCGGCCCGCCGGGCGGGTTGGATTGGGGTTGTGCGTGACTATCTTTATGAAGTCCACGACCAATCTGTTTCGCTCGATGAACTTGCCGATGCTGCGGGGGTGAGCCGGGGACATTTGGCGCGGGGGTTCCGGGGGGCGATGGGGATGACGATTGGTGAGTATCATCGGCGCATCCGGATCTCGCGAGCGGCAAAGGCGCTGGCGCACACAAACGCGTCGATCGCACGCATCGCGTGCGGCGCTGGGTTTGTAGATCAGGCGCACTTTACCAGAGCGTTTCGGAGCCATGTAGGGCAGACTCCGGGGGTGTTTCGTGCGGTGCTTCGGGGTTAGATCATCCGCGGCGACGGCGGGTGGTTGCGGCGAGTCCCAATACCATTGCCAGTGAAGATGCCGGGGCGGGAACTGATACAAGCTGAAAGGCGCTGTCTGTGTCTTGTAGGGCGAGCCAGCGGTTGTTTGCGTAGTCCCAACTACTTGAAGCGCCACCAAAGAGATCGGAGTCGAGCCATTGCCAGGCGTCGGCGGAGCCGTCGATTGAGCGGGCGCTGATGGCGATCCAGTAGGTTGTATTTGCATCCAATGAGAGGGTGTTGGTGAGTGTGATCTGGTGGCTGTATTTGATGGCGCCGGTTGCGGTGCGGTGGCCGGTGTCGGTGGTGTTGGTCTGGCTGATGTCGAATGATTCAGTGGCGATGAGAACATCGGGTTTGATGCGGTTGTTGTTGGTTGTGCGTGATGTGTAGAACTCGATCTGGAAGGTGTCGAAGTTTTTGAGGTCCGTCGAGGCGACGCCTTCGGTCATACCCCACCAGTTGACCTGGTTGATTTGGGTGCTTGTTGAAAGTTGGAAGTTGTCGGCGTGCTTGAAGTTTCTGGTAGCTCTGGGTTCTGAGTGGCTGAACCATCCAAAGTCGGTGGAATCGAGGTCGGCGAGGGTTTGGCTGTAAGCGATCTCGGCGTGTGCTGTTGTGACAGCGGCGAGAGCGAGCATTATGGCGACTGATCGTGTGGATTGAATTCTGGCTTGCATCTGGAACTCCTATGCAGTTTGAAGGGTTGTCTGTGTGTCTCTCTCAGTATGGGGCGAACAGGAAGGATTGTCTTGTATGAGAGTTGCGCGAACTGATAGGTGTAGATTGGGAAGCGGGATTTCCGTTAGGGCTGAAGTTGCGAGTGATGCATATCGCAGTGATTGGCTTCTATTGGCCAGTGATATTGGCCAGACGCCACCAATAGAAGACAAGTCTGTATTAAATCTATTGTTCATCGGCTATAACGGATGTTTTGAGTTGGCATGTGGGTTGCAATGTGTGTTGGCGAATCGTTTCGCGATGCTTGGTGTTGTTGCCGGGTGAGGTAGGTTGCATTCTGGAGAATGGTATGAAGTGTTGTGTTTCGATGATTGGTGTGCTGGCTTTGGCTTCTGGGCTGGCGACTGCTGGAACGGTGTGGCATGTGAGTTCTAGTGCTGCTGTTGGCGGAGATGGCACAAGTTGGGGCTCGGCCTTCCGGGATGTGCAATCGGGGATTGATGCCTCGATTGCAGGCGATGAGGTTTGGGTTCGTCAAGGAATGTATCAACCCAGCAGTACAGCCGCGGGGAGTGAGAGTGCGGGGATCTTGCTCCGTGATGGCGTGGCGATCTATGGCGGGTTTGATGGATCAGAAACTGTTCGCGGCCAGCGTGATTCGGCCGCGCATGTCACCACCCTGAGCGGTGCGTCAATCTCGGTTCTACATGTGATTGAGGCGCAAGGGGTGGGCCAAAGCACGCTGGTTGATGGGTTCACGATCCGTGATGGGTATGGTGGTGATAATGGGTTTGCGGGTCTTGGCGGAGCGGGCGGGGGGATGTATTTGCTTGATTCGAGCCCGACGGTTGTTGATTGCACAATCAGGAACAACGCGGCGCGGATTGGCTCAGGTGTGTATGTAGAAGACGGGAGCCCGGTCTTTGACGGATGCCGATTCATCAGCAATGTCTCAACGCGTTCTGGAGAGGGTGGCGGGATCTATGCGACGGTGTCTCAGGGCATGCCGGGACAGGCGTTGAGTATCTATGACAGCGAGTTCAGCTTTAATGCTGCTGATCAAGGTCACTGGGCGACTGGCAATGGTGGGGGTATTTATTCGAGTGATCAGATCGTACTCACGGTGATCGGGACTTCATTTGCAAACAACTCGGGCTGGCACAACGGGACCTTCGGAAACGCGGTTGTCGGCGGGGCGATCGCGGTGCTTGGGGACGGGGCGTATATTGAGAACTGCTCGTTTGTGAATGGGTATACGAACATTGGCGGTGGGATTTACAGTGCTGGGGATATCGAGATTGTGCAATCCGTATTTTCAGGCAATCGAGCGGTTGTTGCGGGGACTTGTGGTGGGTTTGATTGTCCAAGTGATGTGCCTGATATTGCAAGCGGGTTTGGCGGAGCAATCTTTGTCAATGGATTCTCGACGGCGACGATTGATCAATGCACGATCGTGGACAATACCTCTGATAAATCAGGTGCCGGTGTGGTTGCCGGGCAAGGAATGATCCAGAACTCAGTATTGTGGGGGAACTGGTCGCCCCAGCCATGCTGTGGCGAGGACCCGCTCCCGGTATCTCGGATGCAGAACGAAGGAGCGAGTGTTGAGTACAGCTGTATGCAAGGGTTGTTGACTGGGGTCCCGGGCGAAGATCCGCCCAATCCGGATGATTTCCCAGGGAGCCATCAAGCCAATCCATTATTTGTCAATGCGGCCAGCGGTGATTACGGGTTCCTGTCTGGGTCGCCTTGTGTTGATGCGGGAAACAATGCGTTTGTCCGGACTGGATTGTTGACGGATATATCCGGAGACAATCGATTTGTGGATGATCCAAACACAGTTGATACGGGGCCTTCGGCTTCGCCGGTTGTTGATATGGGGGCGTATGAACTCCAGGTAGTTGTGAGTTGTCCTGCAGACATGAATGGTGACGGGGCGTTGGATTTCTTTGACATCAGTGGATTCTTAACAGCGTTCGTGGCCGGGGATCTGGTGGTGGACTTCAATAGTGACGGGGCGTTTGATTTCTTTGATATCAGCTCATTCTTGACGGCGTTTGGGGATGGGTGTCCGTAGTTTGAGGGTGGGGGTGCTAAACTTGGTTCATGTCATTGCTCGAAGCGATTAACCTGAAGAAGTCCTACGGCGGACGAGCCGTGGTCAATGGTGTGTCGCTAGAGGTGGAGCACTCTGAGATCGTGGGGCTCCTCGGCCGAAATGGAGCGGGGAAGACGACGACCTTTCGAATGACGATCGGGATGATCGAGCGCGACGAGGGCCGGGTGATCTTCAACAATACCGAAGTGACCGGGCTCCCGATGTACCGTCACGCCCGGCTCGGAATGGGATACCTGTCGCAAGAACCATCGGTGTTCCAGCGGCTCACCTGCGAACAGAATCTGCTGGCGATAATGGAAACCCAGGACCTGTCGCGGAAGCAGCGGAAACTCAAAGCGTCGGAGTTGCTCGATCAGTTCGGGCTCACCCACAAAGCCAACGACGCGGCCCGGACATGCTCAGGGGGCGAGCGGCGTAAACTTGAGATCGCACGCTCACTGGTAACCAATCCGAAGCTGATTCTGCTCGACGAGCCGTTTTCAGGTGTGGATCCGATCGCGGTCGAAGACCTGCAAGCCGAGATCCGGTCGCTTACGCAGCGCGGGATCTCGATTCTGATTACCGATCACAATGTGCAGCAGACTCTCAATGTGTGCGATCGGGCGTACATTCTGGATTCAGGCCGGGTGCTTGCTGAAGGAACCCCCAAAGCGTTGATCAACTCCGAGCTGGTCCGCCGGGCGTACCTTGGTTCAATGTTTCGCGGCGACGAGTTTGACGAATCAACAGAAGTTGCAGGGGCAAGCAATGGGTAAGTATGCACAGTGTACAAAAATCGCGTCACTAGCCTTGCTCTTCACTGGTTTTTTTATGGGGTCGGTGGGGTGTGTGGAGCGGCGGGTTAAGGTGACCAGCCAGCCCAGCGGGGCACGGGTGTGGCTTAATGATGAGGTAATCGGGGTGACCCCTTGTGAGGCGGGCTTTAAATATTACGGCAAGTACGATGTCCGGCTCGCCCTCGATGGCTACGAGCCGATCCATGAGGGGCGTGTCATGAAGGCCCCGTTGTATGAATACCCGATTATTGATTTGGCGGCCACGGCGGTGCCGTTAAAGTTCAAGTCGACCAACGAGTGGCACTTTGAGTTTGTAGAGAGCCAAACCGATGACCGCGAGGGCATCATCGAGCGTGCGATGGGTCTGCGCGGGGATGCGGGTAAGTAAACTGTTTGATTAGTCTTGGGTTTGGATGTATCCGATACCGAGTTCTTTGGGTTGGCCGAAGGATTCTGGGTTGAGGTACAGGCCTATCTCGTTGTCGGCTTTGTATTCTTCGATCGGGATACGGTTTTTATTTGCCCACGCGTCATGACGGATGCCGGTGACCTGCCATGAGACTTTGAGCCCCGGGGTTCCGCCGGCGATGGCGAACTGTTGTGCGTTTATTGAAGATTCGATTTCCGCGGCGATGTAGACCGGTGCGTAGCCGCCGATGGTGGTGAGCTGGTAGCGGAACTCTTGATTGAGTGCGTTGAAGTAGGAAGGGAGGGTGACGATTGCTTGTCCGTGTTTGTTGAGTGTAACTACGCCGTCGTAGATATTTTTCATGTCGGGTGATTCAACGAAGGAGTGGGAGAGGTACATATTTTTGGGGTCTAGAGGGTGATCGATCTTGAATGAGCCACCGGATTTGGTGAGGGTTCCGACTATGTTGACAAGCCCGTTGAACCACCCCGCGGTGCCGCCGCCGCCGCCATCGCCTCGGATCCCGATCCCGGATACGCCGGCGTCTCCGAATACGCCAACACCGGTACCGTTTGTCGTTCCGTATACACCCCAGCCCGAGCCGGCCTGCGATCCATAGACACCGATTCCGGAGCCGCCTTCACCATTGTTGTGCCCGCGGATTGCTGTTGAGAAGGAGCCGGGCGTGGTAGTGGTGATGTTTGCGAAGAGTGCGATTGAGTTTGCGGTGGTCGCGTCGCTTGTGAAGTGCCCGCCGGTGCCGATTGCGGAGGCGCCGACGACACCAGTGCCAGCCATAGAAGAGCCCTGGACACCGACGGTGTTTGAGAAGCCAGAGACTCCGGTTTGGGCTGGGGCGGACGGGGTACCAAAGGCTGGGGCGCCGCCGATTCCGGAGAGGCCTCTGTTTGTTCCTTGGCCGACGATCCCGATGCCGGAGGGGTGGTCATTGACGAGCCGTAACAATGCGCCCGAGGAATCAACAAACTCGACGACCGGGAAGTTTACGGTGTCGGCGCTGAATGCGAGATCAGCGAACTGGGACCGGACAGCGCTGGGGGATGTGGTGAGGAGCTGGCGAGGGGTGAGGATTGTGTAGGCTGGGCCTCCGGCGGGGCGGACACGGAGTTCTAGATATCGTTCCTGTGTTGTGGAAAAGTGGTTGTTACCAAGATCGACTTCGACTGAAAAGAGCCCATCGGTGACCGTGACTCCGAGTACGGTATCGGCTACAAGAAAGGTGTCGAAGTCCAATGTGGGGTGGTTGAAGAGGAAGAACTGGATGTCGTAAGAGCCGTTGGCTGGGGTGCCGGCGTCGTCGAGGGTGCCTTGGTAGGTGAATGCGCTTGTTTGGGCGGATGTGGTGGTCGATGCGATGAAGATCGCGGCGATGGCGGCGGCGGTGATTGATTTGAACATGGCTTCCCTTTGTTGTTAGACTTGGTGTCCAGTTTATCGGTTTGATTTGGGAGGCACAAGGGAAAATTATGCGAAATCGGCCCGCGTTAGGTGGTATTAGATGCTCTGGGTGCTTGTGGTGAAAATGCGGCACGAGATATGCGAAGATAAATAAAGGGCAAGTGTTTGGTATTTGTCCGCAATTGTGGTACACTCAATTTACTAGGAGGCTCATTATGTCAGTTGGCTCATCAATCGAGTGGACAGAGGCTACTTGGAATCCGGTTGCTGGATGCACGCCGGTGTCGCCTGGATGCCTGAACTGTTATGCAGCTCGCATGGCTATACGACTTGGGTCAATGCCAAACAAAACAGGTGACAAGTATCGTGGGCTTGCTCAGAAGTCTCGCGCAGGGCTTCCGGTCTTTAATGGCGAGATCAACTTGGACTACGAGGCGCTCAAGGTACCGCTGTCTTGGCGATTGCCTCGGATTATTTTCGTCAACTCAATGAGTGATCTATTCCACGAAAATGTGCCATTGCGGTTCATTCGTGAAGTGTTTGATGTGATGGAGCGGTGTCCACAACACACTTTTCAGGTATTAACGAAGCGGCCTGAGATAGCATTGAAGTATGCAGGCAAGTTAAATTGGCCTGATAATGTATGGATGGGCACAAGCGTTGAATCAAAGCAGTACTATGAACGCATACGGTTGTTGCAAAGGATTCCTGCAAAGGTTCGGTTCCTTTCGTGCGAGCCGTTGCTTGGTCCGTTGCCGAGGATGCCATTGAAAGATATTCACTGGGTGATTGTTGGCGGCGAGAGTGGGCCGGGGTCTCGGCCGATGGCGGGGACTTGGGTGATGCAGATCAAGGAGCAGTGTGAGGCGAAGGATGTGCCATTCTTCTTTAAGCAGTGGGGCGGTGTGCGAAAGAAGGATGCTGGGCGTGAGCTTGATGGGAAAATTTGGGACGAAATGCCATATGCAACAATATGAACTCGAAGATGACAAACTGGTTATACCTGACATTGGCTGGTGGGCAAAGAAGAAGTATCATTTTCTAGAAAATTATTTAAAGATCGTTTCCAAAGCGATGAAAGACAAATGGCCCCATCGGCAATACTTAGATCTATTTAGTGGGGCCGGAATCGCAAGGATTAAGGGAACTGGAGAACTTGTAATGACAAGTTCGCTGATTGCAGCAAGTGTCGACAATCAGTTCAGTTTTTTACATTTATGCGAGAGGGATCAAGAAAACTGTATTGCACTGGAATCCAGGCTAAGAAGATACTCTCCTGAGTGTAAGTTCAAAATCTACCAAGGTGATGCAAATGATTGCATTGATCAAGTGATGGACGGAATTCCAAAGCGCAATTGTCTGGCTGTGGCCTTTGTGGATCCGTTTGGGCTTCATTTTGACTACGAGACAGCACGAAAGCTGTCCACTCGTAAAGTTGACCTAATTGTTTTGCTGGCAGATAACATGGACGCGATGCGGAACTGGAAAAAATACTATGAATCAAATCCCGAATCGAACCTAGATCGTTTTATTGGCGAAAGTGGTTGGAGGGATGCATTCAATAATTCGCCAACTGAAAGATTGCCGGAAAAATTTCGATTGAGATACATTGAGCAACTTAAAAAACTCGGATATCAATTTTTTGAGACTACACAAGTGCAAAACACAAGCAATCGCGATATCTACACATTGCTGTACGCGACTGAGCACCCACTTGGTCTGAAGTTTTGGGATGAAGCGAGGGCAATCGATGAGAAAGGTCAGCGTAATTTATTCTAAGCCTTGGCGATTCGGGTGCGGACATTGTCGAGGACATTCATGAAGTTGATGTAGCCGTCGTAGGGGGAGTCGTAGGGTGAAAAATATTTGTGGACATCGCCGTCGGCCCAGTATTTGGTGCACATGTAGTAGAAGTGGTCGGAGGTGGTGAGCTTGCGCCAATCGTCGATGATGTATTCGATCTCTTTTTCACGCGCGTGGTCGCCAACGGCTTTGATTTCTACGAGGCGGTCTTTGATGGTTTCTTCGACTTTGTAGGTTTCGTCGAGGGCGTTGTGCTGCATGTCGTTGCCTCGCCATGCGGTGAGGTCGCGTTCGGTGTCGGCCCATGAGATGAACTCGGGGACATCGTAGACGCCGACGGGGTCGAATCTTTTGAGGGCCTCGGACGGTGTGATGAAGTGGTTTTCGGTTGTGCCGTCTTCTTTTTTGGCGATGTCGAAGACCGCTTCGGGGAGCTTGCTAAGGAAGTTGAAGATGCCGGTGTCTTCCCATTGATGCTCGCCGAAGGTTTCGTAGTCCATGAAGAGGTTGCAGAGGTAGCCGTCGCCGTTGATGTTGTGGACCCACTTGGCGAATTTTTCGGTGGTGAGGGGCCATTCTTCCCATGCTTTGTTTGAGAAGCGGAAGGCGATGTCGTCGGAGAGTTTGTAGTTCTTTAAAAGCAATCCGAATGGGCGGCCGTCGGGGCCCATGAGTGGTTGATCGTTTTCGTCGTTGGGCGGGCGGTAGATGTGGTTTGGGGAGCGGTATCCGAGGTGGCGATCGGTGCCTTCGCAGATGGTGCCTAGGAATCTTGGGTTGCCGTCTTTGTCTTTGATTTTCGATAAGGCTTGGGAGAGTTCGTTGGTGTAGATGAGTTCGGTGTTTCGGAAGACGGTTGGGGTTTGTCCGAAGTGTTCTTCGATGAGCTTGGTGTGCATGTCGACCTGGTGGGCGAACTCGTCTTGAGAATAGATGTAGCTCAGGGAGTGGTAGTAAGTCTCGGCGACAAACTCACAGCAGCCGGTTTCTGCGAGTTGTACGAAGAGGTCGAGGACATCGGGGCAAAACTTCTTCCACTGGTCGATGACGGTGCCTGTGATGGCATACGAGATGCGGAAGTTGCCCTCGTGCTTCTTGATCAGATCGAGCATGAGCTTGGTGGTCGGGCGGTAGCACTTGTCGGCGACTTTTTTACAGATGGTGCCGTTGGCGTCCTCGTCGAAGTAGAAGGGGTCCGTGTGGAAGACGGAGTAGGGCTTGAGGCGGTGGGGCTGGTGGACCTGGAAGTAGAAGTTGATTGATGCCATGGTGATGTCCTTTCGCTGGCGCGATTGTCACCGATTTTCTTGCTTGATGCAAGGGGAATCGGGTAGGGGATTGTAGATAGGGTAATGCGAAGACACGGCTTGCCGAAGACCCCCCAAAGCCAAGCCGTGGCACCCAGAATAAATTGGGATCAGTCTTTAGATTTATCTCTTCGAAGACAATGGACAATCAGCCATATTCCACAAATGACAAGAAAGGCGCTTCCTGGATAAAGGATTAGCATTGCCTCTTTTTCTTGTCTCAGGGTGATTTTGACCGCGCCGCCGACAGCAATACCGATAAGAGTTAGGGCCATCAGAATTTCTGTAAACTTTGTCATGTCTTGAGTGCGCTGAACTGGGCGACGGCGACGACTGACAAGATCATGACCGGGATGAAGACGCCGACGGTGGCGGGGAGTCCCGGGATCGCGGCGGTGGCGCCGATGACGCCCGCAATAAGGGTGATGATCGCGATGGGGGCGCAGCGGATGGACTGGATGACCATGTTCTTGGGCTCGCGGGTCGCATAAAACGGCGTCGCGATGATGAGCGTGAGGATCCCTGAGATCATCATGGAGAAGCGTCCCAGCGCGATGCGCTCGTAGCGGGCGCGTTTCTTGGGGTCTTTGAGGGTTTGGCGGTTGAGCATCTCGCGGGCCTGGGCGAAGCTCAGGGCTTGCGAATACGACTCATAGCGGTTGATGCGGAGTTCGTTGGGGTCTAGGGAGGATTCGATCCGGTCGATGGAGAGTTCTTGGCTTACAGAGGATTGGCTACGGAGCTGTGCGGTGCCGTTGGTGAAATCCCAGCCACCGTCGCGGTATGTGGCGGACTCTGCGGTGATTGATCGAGAGGTGTGTCCGTTTTCGTCGCGTTCGAGGATATAGACGCCTTCGAGGGTATTGGTGTTGGCATCGAAGGCCGCGGCACGAAAGAGTCGGCCTTGGCCGTCGAGCGTGAGGGGGACCGAATCAACACTGAGGCGGTGGTCGCCGGCGTCTTCGTGGCCCCGGACAAGCAGGGGGGCGATTCGTGGGATGATGAGTTCTTGGTTGATCGCTTGGAGTGCGGTGAGTCCCAGAGCGACGACAATGATGGGTTTGATGATCCGGTGGAGCCCGATCCCGGCGGCCATGAGTGCGATGAGCTCGCGGTTCTTGGACATTTGAGAGAAGGTAAAGCCCATCGCCCCGACCATGATCATGCCCAGAAGGAAGTTGTAGAGCTGGAGGAGCTTTGGCCACCAGAGATCGGCGATAAGGAGAACCGAGAGGACGGATTTGCGGATGGTCCCCGGGTCCTGCTCGCCGGCCTGGGCACCCAATCGCTTGGCCATTTCGAGGAACTGGTCGATATTGAGCGAGACATCGATGACCACGATGAAGCTAAAGAGAATGACAAAGAGCAGGACCACATTGGTCAGGAACTGGCGCGCGATGTAGCGGTCGATCAGGGACATCGGGGAGATGATATGCCCTCTGCGGGCGATCAGATAGTGAACTTGCGGTCCGGTTTGGGGAGTGCAGTTGCGAACCAGTAGGCGATGGCCCAGCCGACGAGGGCCCCGAGGAAGACATCGGAGGCAAAGTGGGCTCCGGTGATCATTCTTGAGTATCCACAGCCTATTGCGAGCAAGAGCAGGAGCGGGCGGAGTTTGGGGAGGAAGCAGGCAAGCATGCAGCAGCCCCCGAAGGCAACAGCGGTGTGACTCGACGGGAGCCCGAGGTTTTGGCCGTCGATGAATCCGGAGAACGGGAAGCGGAAGTGGTACCCGCCCGGCTGGATGATGGCGTCTGAAACAGGACGCTCACGGGTGAAGACCAGCTTGAGGAGTTCTGCCGCAACGCCCGACAAGAGCGGGGCAAGGAATACCGGAAGGGCGCGGGCCCAGTTACGATCAAGCAGTAGAAACGCGAGTGCGGCGACGCCCCAGGTGCCCACGAAGCCGATGTTTCGGAGCGAGGTGTACCAGTCTTCGGATTCAAATGAACGATCCACAAGCCCGGTTTCAGGGTGAGAGGTTGTCAACGCGTGGAGGAGGATGAAGTCAAAGAGGGAGACAATCACAAAGGCGATGATAAAGACAGCCCCGAGTGTGTAGAGGGTGAGCCAGAGTTGGCGTTTTTGTTGAGGGCTTCGGTAGGTCATGGTTGGTCAGTTGTTTTATCGAGTTTGTATGGGGGGTGCCATGAATCGAAGTTTGTGAAGTTGTAGCCAATATAAGTGGTTCTGTTGTCAACGGGTTCGGATTCGAGCTGGCCGATGTCTTTGACCTGGTCGAATGCGGGGGTCCACTGGTCAATTCGTCCGCCCATAAGGAGAGCCGGGCGGCCTTGGAGCGGTGCGAGGGTTTGTGGATTGCCCAGGTCGGTTGAACTCCACATGTCGTACTGGGTTTTGCGCCCGCCAACGAGTGCGGAGATGCAGTAGGTGGTGGGGTGGTCTTTGAGGTAGAAGGCGAGCTGGGAGGCGCGGCCGTAGTGCTCGGTGATGATGAGGGGTTGCTGGCCGGTCTGGGATTCGAGATCGTCGAGGATGGTTTGGGCGGCTTGGGCGTGTTCTCTCATCCCGGTCATGCGGGAGAGCGGAATGTACTGCCCGACGATGGCGCGGTTGGAGAGCCATGTTGCTGCGGGGAATAAGAGGAGTGAAATGATGCCCAAGAAGATGGCGGTGCCCCAGGCGAATCGAACCGGGTAGTCGTTCCGTTTGACGCCATCGATAACAGCCCATGCCGCGGCGGGGATGATAGAGACGAATCCCGCCAGAGCCCAGTTGCCCTCGGTCTGGGTGATAAGCGAAACGATGAAGTAGAAGGCGAAAATCGGAAGGGCCAAGAGCCAGAGGGTGGCGGTGGCGTTTCGTTCTGGTTGGTCGGCGTGCTTCTTGGTGTTTGGGATTGCAAAGAACGCGAGGATAAGAACCGCGGCACCGATGGCGAGTTGCAGAACGATGTACTCGATCGCCCAGTACGGGGTCCAGGGTTCATGGCCGGCGTTGGTGTTTGCGGTGTCGCCTCCCGAGACACCGAGGTGGCCAAGCAGGTGGCGGAAGGTGGCCCAGTCATGATTGGCGTTCCAGATAAGTACAGGGAGGAGACCGATCGAAGCAACGAGCAGCCCGAGGATAAACCACTTGGGGTTGAGCTTGTTTGGTTTGATGAGGAGAGCGGCCAGAAGAGCGCCCGGGACGAGCAAGAGGATGGTGTATTTAAATATGAACCCGAGTCCGATCATGAGCCCGAATCCGATCCATGATTTTGGGCAGTCCTTAATGAGTGCCTTTGCGGCGAAATAGGTGGCCCACGCCCAGCACGCTGTGTACGGGGCGTCGATGGTCATAACCATCCCTGCGATAGCGAGCCCGGGGACGCAAAGCCAGAGAAGGGCAGCGGTGAAGCTGGTGAGGTGGTCGTTGTAAGCGACCTTCGCGGTTCTGAGAATCGCCCATGATCCAAGCATGGATGCAACAAGTGCAGGGAGGCGGATCGCAAACTCGGTGTGCCCGAGGATTGAAGTCGATGCATAGATGGCCCACGCGACTCCCGGACCCTTCGAGTAGTAGGACCAGTCAAGGTGGCGGGACCATTCCCAGTAGTGGGCCTCGTCCTCGACGAGGGTGAACGGGGAGACAAACTGCCAGAGGAGCCTGAGGAGAAAGAGAGCCGCGATCAGCGCGAGTCCTGCCGAACTCTTTGAGCCAATACGCATCCACCATTTCGATGATGACGAGCTGGATGGTTGGTCGGTGGTGGACATGTTGATCGTTAGTGCTTTGAAACTTTGCGGAGCGCGTTGAGGGTATAACCGGTGATGAGAAGTATCCCAGACCAAAGGAGCGGGAGTGCGATCGAGCCAGATTTGTGCACGGCTTGCTGTCCGCCAGAGATAAAGAGGATTGTGGTGAGTGCTGGAAAGAAGGACCAGAGGTAGATCATGAGGGGCTGGGAATGACGAAGACGCATCGCGGTGACCCCGCCGGCGAGCACCATAATGAGTGCTGCGGTCGAGAAGGCCCATCGCTCGTGGGTCTTTGAGAGGACCTCGCGCCCGAGGTGGGCGATCTCGAACTCGAGTTGATTTGAGAGGTGTTCGATGTGCCCGTTATGTTGAATGGAGTCCGGGTGGCGATAGTTGGTCGCGGCTTCGAGCATTTTCGAACTCGGCTTGGCGAGGAGATCGGGGAGTGGGTCGTTGTCGATATGGAGCGAGGTGTATTGCGTCTGGGCGATCTGATTCTGTGGCGTCAGAGTGTCGCCCAGGATCGTGATATTGGTCAGGCTCAGATCCAAGGCCAATCTATTTGGTGAGGACTGTGCGTCGAATGGGTCAACAGTTCCAGATGAGTTTGGGTTGAGTACCGCTGATTCAGCGCTCAAACGCTCGGTGCTTGAGTGCGAACTACTGTGGTTGTTACGAATCTCGATCTCAATCGAATCTGTTGACTGCAGCGGGCCCAGAATCCACTGGCCGCCTTTGTTGGATATTGAACCAGCCAGGAGCGTTATAGTCTGGTTGGCACCTGAAATGAGCTCGATGGGTTGCCCGCTATTGACCCGGCTAGTAAGGTCGGCCAGGGTCTGCGTTGAGGCGATTGAGCGGCCCAGTGCCACACGCTTGCGATCGACAAAGTTCATGAGGTCCGGGTTCGCCTCAAGCTCTTTCATTTGGCCGGCGGTCATGTATTTCGGGTCATCTTTAAACACACGCGGGATCGGGATCGCGGGGGATGTGACCGATTCCCAAGACACAGCATCGCCTTGCTCATTAATTGTCAGATCCACAAACTTCATGACAACCGCCATGGAGGAGTCGTCCGCGATCCGGGCCCGGTCTTCTGGGGAGAGTGCCCACGCGGGGAGCAGGAGGATCCAGGCGCGGGCGGCGGTGCCGTCGATTCGGATCGAGCCGTCCTCATTGGCTTCGATCATGACCACGCCGCCAAGGAGGAACTGCTGCTCGATGAGCGAGTCCGGTTCTGGGGTGACTTCTTCGACGCGGTCGGCGTGGATCTCGGTGTTGCCGATCATTGCCGAGTGGCCTTGAGAGAGCGAGTTGACAAGGATCTTGGCGAAGTCGCGGGTGACCATCTCTTCCATGCGTTGCAAGAAGTGCGGGATGACGCGGTTGTTGAGTGTGACCAGCGAGCCCGAGAGGATCACGCCCGAGAGGAGCATCGGAAAGAGGATCTGTTTATGCGAGACGCCCGAGGCAAAGACCGCGGTGAGCTCGTTCTCTGAGACCATCCGGTTGTAGGTCATCGTGGCCGAGAACCCCGCCGCGAACGGCAGCGCGTAGGCGAGCATCGGCGGGATCGCGTATCCGAGGAATCTGAACGCCTGATCGACGGTCAGCGACCCGTCAGCCAGAGGCTTGACGGTGGCGGCAAAGGCGATCGCAGCCACAACCACAGAAGTGGAGATGATCAGCATCCGCCAGAACTCAAACAGGATGGCTCGCCAGAGGGTCCAGAGCATGAGGGGATGATAGGGGGAGGAGGGGGGCAATGGGCAGCGGGCAATAGACAATGGGAAAGAGAAGGCGTGGCGAAAATGGGTGCCACTACTCGCCGCTTTGGGCGCAGTAGTGTCTTCGGTTCACCACCGGTTCTGGCCGCGATTCCAAGACACTACTGCGCTGAAGACAGCGAGTAGTGGCACCCGGTGGGAGTAGATGGTTAGTTGGACGGAGCGACTTCGACTTTGCCGCCCGGTTTGTCCATGATGGAGAGGTTCATGGCGGCGAGCTGGTCGCGGATCGCGTCGGCGGCGGCGAAGTCTTTTGCTTTTTTGGCCTCGGCCCGCTGGGTGAGGAGGGATTCGATTTCCGGCGACGGGGTGACGCCGGGTTGGTAGAGGGCGATGCCTGATTTGGATTCTTCGGCTTCGGGTTGTTTGAGGGAGAGGACGCCGAGGATTTGGTCGAAAATGTCAAAGGTCTGGGCGTCGGCTTTGGATGGGGAATCGGTGTCTTTGATCCATGTGTTGATCGCGCCGATTGCGCCGGCGATGTTGAGGTCGTCGCTGAGGGCATTGGTGACTTGGTCTTGGACGAGTGTGTTTGTTTCGCCTTGGGGTCCTGAATGAGCGGCTTCTTTGAAGCGGCGCCAGCGGGTGATTTGTTTGGCTGAGTCAGCGAGCCCTTGCATGGAGAAATCCGCGTTGGCGCGGTAGTGGGTTTTAATGAGCTCTAATCGCACGGCCGCCGGATCGATGCCTTTGTCGGTCAAATCCGACAAAGTGTACATGGTGCCCTTGGATTTGGACATCTTCTCGCCTTCGACTTTCAAGAACCGCGCGTGGAACCAGTGGTTGGCGAAGGAGTCGCTGCCAGTGAAGCAGCAGGACTGGGCGATCTCGCATTCGTGGTGGGGGAAGATGTTGTCTTCGCCGCCGGAGTGGAGGTCGATGGTGCTGTGTTTGGCGGCTGCTGCATCGAGCCCGCCTGGGATGAGGCGGGTCAGGGCCATGGCGGTGCATTCGATGTGCCAGCCGGGGTAGCCCTGGTCCCAGTCTTTGCAGTCTGGGTGGTTTGGGGCGGGCCATTTCATTTTGTGGGTGTCGTCTTCTTTCCAGAGGAGGAAGTCGGCGGGGTGTTTCTTTTCGGATTGTTGGGAGTCGTCTACTCGTCCGCCTGCTCCGCCTTTGAGGTTTTCGAGGGTGTTTCCTGAGAGTTTGCCGTAGTTTGGGAAGGATTGGGTGTTGAAGTAGATGGCGCGGGCGCCGGGTTGTCCTGCGGCGTAGGCGTCGTCTTTGTTGATGAGATCAACGATGACTTGTTTCATGTGGTTGACATGATCGGAGGCGCGGGGCATGAGTGTTGAATCAGACTCTGCTTCTACTGCAACTTTGAGCCCGAGTTTGATAGCGTCTGATTTGAATCTTGCTTCGTAGAAATCTGCGATGGCTCTTGGGTCGCTTGGATCAATATTAGCGGCTTTGTGAATAGAACCGTCTTTCTTTGATTCTGTAATCCTCTGTGCGGCGAGTTCCATTTTGTCTTGGCCCGCGCCGTCGGCATTGTCGTCGTCGGTCATGTGCCCGACATCGGTGATGTTCATGACATGGATGACTTCGCGTGGACCGGCGTGGGTGCCGCCGTCGGTTAGTTGGAGTGTGCAAAGGGGGGATTCGACCCATCTGCGGAGGAGGTCAGCTGCGAGGAAGGATCTAAAATTTCCGATATGTGCATCGTCATATACCGTTGGGCCGCAGGAATAGAAAGTGATGCGAGTTGAATCGTTGGGAACAAATGGTTGTTGTTTTTTTGTGATTGTGTTGTAGAGTTTAAATGTCATTGTGTCATCGTAGGAGGGCGCGTTGACACTGGGTACTGTATATAATTCCCGTCTGAGGGGATACTCTACGAATGGCCAGATACGACGAAATATTTAAGTTTCTGAACAGTGATCCCGGAACCGGGATTCATGTAGCGGACCGAAACGGGGTGTTGCTCTACATCAATGATACCGGGATTCGGTTTTTCTTTCCTGAACAGATTGTTCGGGAGGATATTATTGGAAAGACAGGGGGCGAAAATGGGTTCCCCAAAGAGTGGGTAGATGAACGAATCGCAATTCTCCGTGAGGTTGAGCAGACTGGCGAAGAACAACTCTTGCGAACGATCTGGCAGGGCCGGCAACAGTTCAGCTGGTTCCGCCCGCTGTCGCAAGAGGACGGAGAAGATTTCCGCGTACTGGTCGTGACACGCCGGATAGGTGGTGGGGAAGAGGCGGATCGTTTGCTTGATTCAAAGATGACGGTCGTAAAATCATCAGTCGCCGATTTGGGAGATCTTCAGGTGCTCACTAAGCGTGAGATTGAAGTGTTGGTATTTATCGGACAGGGGTTGAAGGCCAAAGAGATCGCGATGATTATGCACCGTTCTGTTAAAACCATCGAGAATCACCGGATCTCAATTGGGAACAAACTGCATAAATCAAACAAAGTCGAGCTGGCTCTGATTGCGCGAGAGGCAGGGCTGATGGTAGATGACTCGGCAAGATCTCGTTTACAAAATGCTTTAAAGGGCAGGGGCGATTGAGCATTGGTCTCGAAAAAATTCTTGGCTTGCGTGAGCAACAATATTTCGACAAACAACAGCCCGGATATCCTGATATATAGATCGTCTTGCACAGTTAATCTGCATGAAAAATAAGGCGAAGCTGATTTCGGTGGAACAGATGGTTCTGTATTTCTGGTTGATTTTTTCAATCTCAAATCACAAGTACGGTCGTGTGGTTTTGCTATGCTTTGCGGCGAACTCACCACCCAGTGAGTTCAGAATTTTATGGCTGGCGGAGCGGGTTGAATAGAGGCATTGATTTTGAAACTTGTCAATAGTGAAATTCTTAAAGTACTAAGCAGTGATCCATTGACCGGGGTGTCTGTGCTAGATCGTGATGGGTTGCTGCTGTATGTCAATAAAAAGTCTTTGCGGTTTTATTTTTCAGAACCCCAAAGGTCTGAGGATGTGCTAGGCAAGACGCTCCACGAACTCGGGTTCCCAAAGCAGTGGGCCGATGAACGGATAGAGCTCTACCGACGGATGGAGCAGACAGGTCAAGCGTGCGTCATGCGAACGATTTGGCAGGGTCGCCAGCAGTTTGGTTGGATGAGACCATTTACAAATCCAGGCAGTGAGCAAGACTTTCAAGTGCTTGTGGTGACTCGTCGTATTGGGGCTGGCGAGGAGGCTGATCTCTTGTTTGATTCGGAGGTGCCTGTGATTGAATCGGAGGTCATGGGGCTCGGGGATTTATGCGTGTTGACCAGGCGAGAACTCGAAGTGCTCGCGATGATCGGGCAAGGGCTGACGGCGAAAGAAATCGCGGCGTTGCTGCATCGCTCGGTCAAAACCGTCGAGAATCATCGGATCTCTATTGGGGCCAAGCTTCATAAGACCAACAAGGTCGAGTTGGCGATCATGGCCCGCGATGCCGGGCTGACGGTTGATGATTCGATGCGGGTTCGGATGTGTAAGCCCTCTTCGGAGGGCTGCAGCTGGGTCTTGTAGGGGGATTACGCGGGTTTGGGTTCGTCATATTGGAGGAGGCGGCGTTCGCCGGTGAGGGCGCGTTCTCTGGTGATGTCTTGCGTGACTTCTAGGGTTCCCAGGTACTTCCCATCGTTGTCGCGGAGTGCGAAGTACCGGATCAGGACGAACCTGCCTTGGAACTCGATCCAGAAATCGGCGACCGATTCCTTTCCTGATCTAAAGTCCTCGATGATCTCATCGACGATGTGCACACTTCCGGGCGGGTGGCAGTGCTGGACCTTCCGGCCAATGACCGCCTTTGGACGGATAAAGACCCGGTCCGGGCCCTCGCTGAAGAACCGGACCCGGTCATCAGCATCAACGAAGGTTAGATCTACCGGGAGGTTTGAGAAAATCGAGATCATCTGTTCAAGGGTGAGCGCGCCTGTTGGGAACATAATGGCACCGGGGAGCGGCTTGGCGCGTCCGGCCGAAGGGGGGATCAGATTCAGAGAAACAGCGGAGGGGTCTGGCAAGTCGTCTGGAAGAGTTGGTTCCCCTGTTGTTTGATTACTCGGTGGGGTGTAGCCGGCTTGGGGATCGACGAGGCACCAGCCGAACTGGGGGGACTGGGTCCAGATATCACCCCATTCGATTTCGGTGAGCGTTTTAAGTGCCATGGGAAAGAGGATGTGCTCTTCTTTGAAGACCATTTCTGTGATGGCAACGAACGCGGGACGGGCGACGACGGGGATGATGGTTTTCCACTCTGCACATGTGACACCTTCTTGCATGACGGCTTGGTGGAGTTGGTTGAGGAACTCGCGGGCTTGGTCGTCCTTGGCCCACATGACGGTGGAGGGGCCAGCAATATCGTGGCGTTCTAGCATCGAGAAGAGCAGGTGTTCTTTGCGCTGGTAATGGTTCTCGATGTCCATCAGCTCGTTGAGGAGCGTGCGGGTCTCGATGAGTGTTTCCATTGCGGGCGTCAGCGAGCCATCCTCCGGGGCTTTGGCGAGCTTTGCAAAGGACTCGCCGAGGAGTTCGAGCTGGCGGTCGATGGCAGCGTTTTCTTGTTTGAAGGTGTTTATTGGGTGCCCGGGCGGGAGGGGGTTGTTGTCTTGGACGAGTGTTGAGGGATCAAGGCTTTGCGGGTCTGGGAGGATCTCATTGATGACATGGGCGTGGAGATCGCACATGGCCATGATCTCAGAGACCGGGATGCCGTCGTCAATGAGCTCTTGCTCCATCTGGGCGATCTCGGTGGCGTCGCAGTGCTGAACCAACTCGCGGAGCTTGGCTTTGGTAGCCTCGGGGGATTGGCCCTTGTGGAGATCCTTGATGATGGACTTGAGGGTCCCGATGCGGTGGGTGGTGTTGTTGAGGAGCTCGGACATGGCAATACTCACTGATAAAGAGGGGTGAGCTGTGAGGTTATTGCGAAGAGATCTCAATTACAACAAAATAGGACAAAAATATCCACAATATATTCACTGCTTACAAGGCGGCAGTTGCTTTGGTTTTTAGTCTTTCGATGTATCGGAGGGTGCGGGCTCAACAGCGATGCGAAGAACGCGGGTTGGTTCGGCTTCAAGAATCGTGATATTCATGCAGTGCTGTGTGACTTGCTCGCCCTGTTCAGGGATTCGTCCAAGGGTGGTATTGATGTAGCCGGCGACGGTGTCATAGTCGTCAGATTCTGGGATCTGGATGTTGAGGCGTTCGAGATCGTCGTTGGCATCGTCGATTTCTGTGCGGGCGTCGATTTCTGCGGAGGTCGCGGCTTCATCTATTTCAACGCCTGAGGGGTCGTCTTCGGGGTCTTCGTATTCGTCTTGGATCTCGCCAAAGATTTCTTCGACGATGTCTTCCATGGTGACGAGCCCGGAGGTGCCGCCGTATTCATCGATGATGATGGCGATGTGGACCTTGTCTGCCAAGAGCTGGGCGAGGAGCTCGCGGACTGTTTTGGTTTCGGGGACAAAGGAGGGTGGGCGGAGGATCGATTTGAGATTGAACGATTCGCTGTTGTCAGAGCCGTTGGCCATGATCCATCCGAGGAGGTCCTTGGCGTAGAGCATGCCGACGATGTGATCGAGGTTTTCTTCGTAGACGGGGGCGCGGGAGTGGCCGTGCTCGTCGATGAAGTGTTGGACCGCGTCGAGGTCGTCGGTGTATTCGAGGGCATCGACCTCTGTGCGGGGTGTCATGACGGATTCGGCGAGTGTTGAGCGGAACTCAACAACCGCTTCGAGCATGTCACGCTCGGTTTCGTCGATGTGCCCCTCGCGCTGGCCTTCGGAAACGACTGAAAGTAGCTCGGAGCTGATCGCGTCTTCGGCGGGCGTCAGGTCGGTGCCGGCGAGTCTGCGGATGACCTCGTCGAGGAACCTCATGGCAAAGAGGAGCGGGTAGAAAACAGCATGGGCAGCGCGGACCGGACGAGAGAAAATCGCGACGAAGCGTTCGCCGGCGTGGTTTGCAACGCCGATAGGGACAAGCATGGTGACGGGCCAGGTAATAGAAGTGGCGATCAGGACACCAGCGACTATGGATCCGATGTTGGGAGACGGGAGCGTGAGGATACCCGAGATCCAGTAAATACTCGCCAATCCGATGAGTAGGTTGACGAAGATTCCGATGATTTTAATCGCCGCCGCGTGCCCGTCCGGGTCCTGCTCAATAATGGCTAGGCGCCGGGCGAGCGGGGAAGATTCGTCGCGTTGAATAAGCGAGGCGAGCTTCGAGCGTGACATGGTGATGAGGGAGACTGATATCGATGCGAGCACGCCTGAGATGACGAGCAGCACGCAAAGAATAATAAAGAGCCAGCCTGGGGTGGGGATCATGAGTGTGTACCTCGGCCGAAGAGTGGTCCGATGCCGGCGGCGGTCAGGAGTTGGTCTTCTTTGTTGTGCATTGCTTTGAAGTCTTCGTCGGTATGGTCATCATACCCGAGGCAGTGGAGGGTGCCATGGATGATGTATAGAAGGAGTTCGTGTGCCGGCGAGTGGTTGTGCTGCTCGGCTTGTCTGGATGCTTCGTCAAAACAAATGATGAGATCGGTATCGAGCACTTTGTGTTCGATGCATTTTGTTGAACCTTGCGGGGAGAGATCGAAGGTGAGGACATCGGTGGTGCCATCGATATTTGAGAAGCGTTTATGTGCAGCGGACATCTGATGGTCATTGACAATTTTGGCTCTGACAGATCCCGTGGCGGCGAGTTGTGAGAAGACCGCGGCCGCCCAGTTTTTAATATTGGTATGGTCAGCATGATCCAAAAGATGTAGCGGATCGATAAGCTCGAGTTCAATGGGGCCCAGAGGATTACTGGGTGCAGAGTGGGGTTCGTCGTCTTGGGTCGGGGTCATGGTGGGTGTGCAGTTGGGGCTGGTGATCTCTATTGGGCGTGATCTTGTTCTATTTGGGTGTTGAAAAAGCACGCTAGTGTATCGACATTGTTGGGAGAGTGGGACCGAGATATCCACATGATTTCACAGAATAAACACAAACGAATGCCAAACAAACATGGTATTGTGTCAAGATAGGCAAGGATTTGTGACAAATTGCCGATAAGAATACTTGAAAGGCGTCTATTTCGATCATTCTATACAGATCTCTCTCTCCTCCAGCGGGGTGCCGTGTACCCATGGCACCCTGCTTTCTTTTTGCGCACGCTGTATCGCGGGTTAGGTGAGACAGAAGAGAACCTAGCATCGAGTTCCGTTGTAGCTCTAGGTAGTAGAGAGAGGCATGAATGGACTACTCGAACGAATCTATATTGGTCACCGGTGCCGCCGGGTTTATTGGGTCACATGTGTGCTGCGAGTTGCTCGGGCGGGGTGCCAAGGTTGTGGGGGTTGATAATTTTGACCCGTACTACAGCCGTGAGCTCAAAGATCACAATCTCCAGATGGTCCGCGATGCCGGCGGAGATTTTGCATTTGCCGAGCTGGATATCTGCTCGACGGGTTCTCTTGAAAGATTGATGAGCGAGCATGGGGTCACCGGTGTTGTGCACCTGGCGGCCAAGGCGGGCGTTCGGCCCTCGATCGCTGACCCGGTCGGGTATGCCAAGATTAATGTGATGGGGACACAATCGGTGTTGTCGGCTGCAACTGGTGCGGGGTGCAAGCGAGTGCTGGCGGCATCTTCATCATCGGTGTACGGGAACAACGAGAAGATCCCGTTTGCAGAGACTGATTTTATCGAGCACCCGATCTCTCCATACGCGGCCACCAAGCGATCGTGCGAGTTGATCGCCGATACACACCACTATCTGACCGGGCTTCCGATTGCGATGCTCCGGTTCTTTACCGTCTTTGGACCCGGGCAGCGTCCGGACCTGGCGATCCGCATATTCCTTGGGAAGATTTCAAAGGGCGAGACGATCAAGATGTTTGGCGATGGGTCGATGAGCAGGGACTTTACCTATATCGACGATATCGTTTCTGGGGTGATGGCCGCTTACGAGCGGATTGATTCGCACGGGTACCGGATCTGGAATCTCGGGAGCGATCATCCGATGGAACTCCGAGAGTTGATTTCAACGGTCGAGCGTGTTGTTGGCCGCGAAGCGGTGGTTAACCAGTTGCCGATGCAGCCTGGGGATGTGGACCGGACATGGGCGGATTTGTCGAGGTCCAAAGATGAGCTCGGGTATAGAGCGTGTACTTCGATTGCAGATGGGATCGCTCAGCAGTGGGTGTGGATGCAGGAGCACGCCGATGCTCTTGGTTGCCGGTAAGGGTTGTTGATGGAATCTCGAAAGCCAAAGATTCGGATTTTGCGACACCTTGCCCGCACGGGCGGGACGCTTATCACCAAGTGTCTCGGGTCGATGGACAAGGTGGTGATGCTTTCTGAGGTGCATCCAGCGAATCTTGCGATGTCGAATCTCATGACACAGGCTGTTGATTGGTTCGGGCTAGTTGATAAGAAACAGGTGTCGCGATGGAGAAGGCTTGGCGGGGTCAGTGGGGGGCCCACGATGCTGCAGTTTATATCAATGTGCGAGACTCGCGCCAGTGGGCGTGGCGATTGGCTCGTGCTTCGGGATTGGTCACATCTAGATTATTACGGGCTGCCGTACGCAAAGGCGGGGATGGGAACCGGGCTCCGCGATTCGCTTGGCGAGGCCTACGAGTTTGTCGAGGCGTGCACCGTTCGGCATCCTGTGGACCAATACTGTTCGCTGAGTAAGGTGGCGGTGATCGGGGAGATTGATTGGGATTTGTTTCTCGACGGCAATCTCGCATTTGCCAAGTATGCATCCGCTTGCGGCTATGTCCGGTACGAAGACCTGACGCGTGATCCAGATGGGGAGCTAGAGAAGCTGTGCGCGATGCTGGAGATCGGATTTGATCCCGGATACGCTCAGCGGTGGGGTGATTATGAGCATGTGACTGGGGACACCGCAAGGGGTGGGAGCGAGGGCACAAGGAAATCAGAAATCCGGCCACTGACTCAAAAGGGTGTGGATGAATCTTTGATGGAGCGATTTGGTTCCGATGAGCGGTACCACGAAACCTGCTCCTTGCTCGGTTACGACGACGAACTCTCGTAACCAAACTCGGCGAGGTCGTCCTTGAAGGCGGCGTTGAACTGGGCGTTGAGTCCGGGGGTAATGCCATCAAGAGACTGGTTTGATTTCCCTTGGTTCATGAAGTAAACACCTTTGCGGGTTGCGTCGTTTGAACCCACAAAGAGTCGCTTGGTGAGATCGTTCGATTTGTCGGCACTCTTCTCGCGGATTTCTAAGGCACGCATGGAATCAAACGAGCTCGCTGTTAATGCCTCAGTGATCTCATCCGGTGTTTTGTGTATTTCAAGAAACTCAAGAATCTTAATGAGCTGCGATTTAGGATCGGCCTTGAGTTCTTCGTAGCTCAGCGGGAGGACCGGGAAGCGGTCGGTGTTCCGCCAAGAGCGAGCGTGTGAGGCCCAAGTACCAAACCCCATTTTGGCAAAATCCGGGTCACCTCTGAGCGTCATGAAGGATTTTGCATAGTGCTTTTTGAGAACCTGATTGGTGTCGCTGGAGGTGAGCTTTCGGTAGTTGATTGTGCTCAACATCACATCGCGCGGGTTCCGGATGATGTGGATCGCCCGGTCGGTTTCTGATAATCGTGGATGCTGGCTCGTGAGTTCGAAGTGTGTTTTCATGTATGTAGGGCCAGACGAATCCGGGTTGGTCGGCATTTTACGGTGGATGTCCTGGATCTTTGTGGGGACATCGGCCGAGCTCTTTGGTGGGCCGTAGAGGGCGGAGTAGAGCATGAAGCGGAGCCAGGTGTTGCCGCTCTTGGGGTATGAGGCGATCCATACAACTGGGGAAGTGGGGGGCATTGCGTGTCTCGGCGGTTCTATTTGGAGCACCATTGCGTCCAGAGGGTACGGTATGCATCCTCGACCTTGAGGGTGTACGCCTTGGCATCACAGAGCAGGGAGTTGAGGGTTTGGTCGCGGAGTGTGTCGCGGGCGTCCTTGCTGAGGGTTCCTTGGTCGATGATATCAAGAGCCTTTGTGATGTAATCCGACTCTGATTCGGCAATCAACTCGCCGTGATCAATAGCGGTCAGGAGCGACGCGCTGACCCGCCCGGCATGGGTTTGGCCGAGAAGGGTGAGCGTGGGGACACCCATGATGAGCGATTCGCAGGTGGTGGTGGTTCCTGTGTACGGGAAGGTGTCCAGGGCAAGGTCGAGTTCGTTGTAGGTGTCGAGGTGGTCTTTGGTAGTGGGGGCAAAGGTGCGGAGGTCGAGGCGGGATTCGTCGACGCCTTTCTTTGCGAAGCGTTTGATGAGTTCATCCTTGAGTTCTTTATTAGCGAGTTTTGGTGATTTGATCAGCAGGGTTGTTTCTGGCCGCTGGGCAAGAATCTGAGACCACACATTGATCGATGAGTTCGAGAGTTTTTTGAGGTTGTTGAACGAGCCGAGGGTGAACGGCCTGGTCTCGCCGGGAGACTTTGTGGGAGGGGTTTCGCATTCTGGGGGCTGGTAGCAAAGGAAGCAGCCCGGGAGGCGAACAAGGGTCTCGGTAGCGAGCGAATCTGCTGATGGTTCTGGGTCGGTGATGGCGTCGATGAATCGTGCATCGATTCTCGTGAGCCCGGTGGTGTTGCCGTACCCGATGAACGAGATCTGAACCGGCGCAGGGCGTGCGGCAAAGACTGGGAGCTTGTGTCCCGAAAAATGCCCGGTGAGTTCGATGAGGATGTCGATGCCTTGGGATTTGATGAACTCTGAGATTACCGGGAGGGTCATCGCGTTGCATTGGTGCCAGTGGTCGGCGTGCTCATTGAGCCGTTCAGTGACATGGTCTCTGTGGGCTGAGGTAGTGAAAATGTGTGTTTCAAACTCGGCTTTTTTGGCGTTCTGGAGGATTGGTTCTAGGAAGTAGGTGATCGAGTGCTGGTGGAAATCGCCCGATAGGTATCCGATCTTGAGCTTCCGGTCCGGGTCTTTGGGGTTGGTGTGCTTTGATATTGGCCGGATGTCTGTTTCGAGTTGTGTGCCGTAGTCTTTGTGGGCTTTGAAGGCTTGCTCGGGGGATTTGGTATCGTCGTACGAGTGGGCGAGAGCGTATAGATCGAGTATTGCTGGGTGGTTACGGATCTCGGGTGGTGCCGAGTCAAGAATTTCAATCGCACGATGAGCGTGGGTGGTGTCGAGTTCAAGGAGGGCGCGGTTGACGACTGGCTCAGGAAGATTCGGTGATAGCTCGTGGACTTTCTTGAGCGTCTCTCGCGAGGCTTGGTATTGCCCGAGCTCGGATTGTGTGGTGCCGAGGCCAGAAAGAGCGCCGGGGTGATCAGGCTGGATTGCGAGGGCTTGTTGATAGAAGCCGAGTGCTTTGGTGTGATCCGATGCGAGGGCGTGGATGGAGGCGAGCGTAGTGAGGGCGTCTGTGTTTTGTGGGTCGATTTTGATCGCGGTGTTTGCGTGATACAGGGCTCGGTCTTGCTGGCCGGTCGCCGCCGCAATCATGGCGGCCAGCGTGTGGGCGTGGGAGGACTTTGGGTTCTTGGCGACAAGCCGCGCGGCCTGAGGCTCGGCTTTGTCAAATTGGCCCTGCTGGTAGAGGGCATAGATTTCTTTGATCTGTGTGAGCAGGCGGTTGTGCTTTGCGGCTGATTGTGGAGAGGGCTTGTTCATGGGGTGGCCGCGGCGCTTGAGTTGATCAGTTCGGTCGCGATTGCTTTGGCTTGGTCGTGGATGCCCAGTACCGTTTCAAGCGAATCGGCAGCGCGGTGGTCGAATCTTTCAAGGGTGCTCTGAACGATGGTCGTGATTGCACCGAAGGCTATCTGTTTGTTTAAGAAAGCTTCGACAGCGGCCTCGTTGGCCGCGTTGAGGACGGGGCCCGCGCTGTCTCCGTTCCTGATAACTTCTTTGGCGATGTTGATCGCGGGGAAGCGTGTGCTGCTGATGGGCTTAAAGTCAAGCGACCCCAGGGTAGTGATGTCGAGCGGGCGTGCTTGGGATTGGGCACGGTTTGGATGGGTCAGTGTGTGCTGGATCGGGCACCGCATGTCTGTCGGGCCCATGTGAGCAAGTGTCGATCCGTCAATAGTTTCAACGATCGCGTGGACTGTAGATTGTGGATGGATCACCGCGTCGAGCTGGTCGGCGCTCAGCCCGAAGAGCCAGTGGGCCTCGATGAGTTCGAGGGCCTTGTTCATGAGGGTCGCGCTGTCGATGGATACTTTCTTGCCCATTGTCCAGGTCGGGTGGTTCAGGGCCTGCTCGATTGTGGCGTCCTGGATTTCTGCAAGCGATCTGTCAAGGAACGGGCCACCCGAAGCGGTGAGTGTCACACGGCGGATTGATTCCAGGGCGTTTGAAGGCGGTGCGTAGTTGGGGCCTTCCAATGACAAAAGGCACTGCCAAAGCCCCGCATGTTCCGAATCAACCGGATAGATTTTAGCACCCGATTCAAAGAGCGCGCCGGTTACAATCCTTCCGCCCGCAACGAGAGACTCTTTGTTTGCCAGCGCGATGTTGATGCCGAGCTGTGCGGCCCGGAGGGTTGATGGGAGTCCCGCGATCCCAACAATGGCACCGATGACCAGATCTGGCCGGGTGTCTTCGATAAGCGTTGTTGCTGCGTTTGGATGGTGGATCAGCGATGACGGATCGGTATCCTTAGTGCCAGAATCCGGGTTGGTCAGGCCGAGTGTTGCTCCGGGATGGGCGACGGCCTGCTGGGCGAGCTTTGCCGTATTCTGATGGGCACACATCGCGACCACCTCATAGCGTGTCGGGTGCTTGCCCTGCGCGTTGAGTGTGTTGAGATGCTCGATTGTTTCGAGTGTTTGTGTGCCGATGGATCCTGTGGACCCGAGGATAGCGACCCGCAGCAGCGGGGGGGCGGGTACTGGATTGCTCGTGTCGGCGGGCATTTGTGTTTATGTGTCACGATCGATCGCGGCGACTTCGGCGCTCGAGAGCTTTCTGCGGCCTCCGGAATACAAACCCCTTCGGCGTGGCTTGGGTTCGGCGACTGGTTCTGGTTTCGGCTCGGGCCTTGATTCGGGCTTGGACGAAGAGCCTGAGCCCTCGGTGTTTTCAGTCTCTGAATCAGAGCGCGACCGGCCCCGGCCACCGCGGCGACGGCGGCGTTTCTTTTTGATAGGCTCGCCGTTCTCGTCGAGTTCCGGTTTGGATTCCGGCTCCTCGTTGGTATCCGCTCTCGGTGTATCCGGCTTCTCGGAGTTCGACCTGTTGCTAGATCTGTCGCTTGGCCTGTCGTCGGATCCGGTTTCTGAGCTGCTTTGGGTTCCTTCGTCCCCTTCGGAGCGTCCGCGACCACGACGACGGCGGCGGCGTTTCTTTTTGACCGGTTCGCCGTTCTCATCTACAAGCGGTGTGGAATCATCAATCGGGAGATCCGCCTTCTCGGCCTTCTCGGCCTTCCGCGCATAATCCTCGGCCAGCTTGAGGACCGTGGATTCATCGCTCTCTTCGGTCATGTCGATCGCCCACCCGGTGTCATCTGTATCGATCGTGGACCAATCGACAACACTTGGTTTGGGCTTGGTGAGTTTGGCCAGTTTCTCGGTATCGAGATCGTTGCCGTTGGCTTCGTACGCGTACAAGGCGAATCGGTCCATCGGGAGCGAATCAGAAACGCGGACATCGACCGCTTTGCCGGAGCTGAGCTCCACACGGATGAGTGTTGATCTCTTGGTCGAGAGCAGCTCAGATGCGACTCGTGGATTGACAACAAGCTCGGCGTGGTGGACGCTTTTGTGGTCAACCAGCGAGGCCAGGTCTCGGAGGGCGGCATCGGCAATCGAACCGGGACGCTGAACGAGCCCGCGGCCGCGGCAGATCGGGCAGTCCGCGAAGTGTTGTGATTCCATCGAGCCACGCATACGCTGGCGGGTCATTTCTAGGAGCCCAAACTCAGAGATCGGCGCGACAGAGGTCTTGGCCCGGTCGCGTTTGAGGCGTTCTCTGAATCGGTTCTCGATGTCTCTCCGGTGCGACATGTACCGCATGTCGATCAGGTCATTGACAACCAGCCCGCCGAGATCTCGCAACCGGAGTTGACGACAGATGGCATCAACCGCCTCGAGGTTTGTTCTGTACGCGTTGGTCTCGGCGTCTTTGGCGCCGCGGCTCTTTCCGGAGTTGACATCGATGGCGACCAGTGCTTCGGTCTGGTCGATGACGAGCCGGCCGCCCGATGGGAGGACGACTTCGCGGGCGTGGATCTCTTCGATCTGGCGTTCGATATCAAACGCGTGGAAGATCGGCGATGTCCCGACATAGTGGGCGAGCTTGGCGTGCGAACGCGGTGCGGCGATCTTGACAAACCGGGCGACGCGTTTGAGGGCGGCCTCGGAGTCGATGACAACACGGTCCATTTCAGATGAGAGCAAGTCGCGGACGGTGCGGACAAGTAGATCAGATTCGGAGTAGAGCAGGCGTGGCTTCTTGCCGCCCTTGCGTCGTTTTTCCATGTCCGACCAGAGCCGCTGGAGGTAGGCGAGGTCACGCTTGAGTTCGGTTTTGTTGCGGTCGAATCCTGCGGTGCGGAGGATGAACCCGAATCCATCGGGGAGATCGAGCGTGTTGAGCACCTTCTTGGCTGCTTTGCGTTTGTCGTCGTCTTCTTCTTTGCGAGAGACACCGACCTTGTCCATCCCGGGCATCATCACAAGGAAGCGGCCCGGGATCGAGAGGTACGAGGTCAGCGATGGGCCCTTGGTCCCGACGCCTTCTTTGAGGACCTGAACGATGATCTCTTGCCCACGCTTGAGGCATTCTTGGATCGGTGGACGCTCGCGGTGCGGCGTTTTCTTGCCGACGCGTTCGGTTTTATCGTCACCTTTGGCGAAGTACTGCGGGTGGATGTCGGAGATATGGAGGAAGCCGTTGAACTCCGTTCCGAAGTCGATGAATGCGGCCTGGATCGAGGCCTCAACATTGGTCACGCGGCCGACATAGATGTTGTTGACGCGGGAGACCTTGTTGGTGTTCTCAGAGAACACATCTTCGAGCTGCCCGTCTTCGACGATGGCGATCCGGCAGTCCTCTCCGGGGACATAGTTGACGATCATCTCGGTGTATGGCCGTTTTTCTTCGGCCTTGGGCTTGGTTCTTGATTTGGGTGCCGATTTGGGAGCTGGCTTGGAATCGTCAGACTTCTTGGTAGAAGCAATCTTGGAGGTTTTTTTGGAGGATCTTCGGCGAGATCTCTTTGGAGCTTCGGATTCTTCGGCCGGGCCGTCTTCGCTCTGGGCGTCTTCATTCTGGGTATCAGCGGGCTGATCCTGATCGGGGGCTTCTACAACAACAGCTTCGCTGGTGGTGTCCTCAACGATCGTTTCTTCGGCGGCTTCCTTTGATGCCGTCTTTTTGGTTGTTTTCTTGGCGACCTTTTTCTTGGTCGTTTTTTTAGTAACCTTCTTTGAAGCGGCTTTCTTGGCAGCTGGCTTCTTGGCTACTTTTTTGGTAGTCGCTGTAGTCTTCTTTGTGGTTTTTTTGCGAGTGGTTTTTTTCTTGGTGGTCTTGGAAGTGGATTCGGATTCAGTGGACGCTGCTGCGTCTTTGGGTTCGTCGGTCATTGATAGATTCCTGAGTCGTTGGCGAAGGAAGCGTATTTGTAGAATGCAAGGCGGCTGGTTGGTCGATCAGCGTGCATCGCGATGGCGATGCTGAATCATCCGTGAGGGTGACTGGTGTGATCGGATTGGTCAGGCGCGTGCGGTTTTTCAAACGCTTCGCTCGCTCACTGGTTATGCGCGGTGCGTGTCGTGCAGGGCCGGGAAGCCGTCTTGGTCGCAGAGCCGATCTGAAAGAGTTCAGGAGGCTGGCGGAGGGCGTGTCCCGGCGGCGCTGGTGTGCACACGGCGCGGTGGTTTGGTACCGAGGATCAGAGGACGGAACGGCCGTCGAAGACCTCGGGGACTATTTTTCTTAGCCGATTGAACACATAGCTCGAAGATTCGGCTTCGGAATCGAACCCGATCGCCCGTTTGGCGATCCGTTCGCATCGTTTGGTATCGAGTCCTCTGATTGTCCTTTTGAGGAGCGGGAGGCTCGATGCCGTTACTGAGAGGGTACGCACGCCCAGACCGATCAGCAACGCGGCAAAGGCAGGATCTGCTGCCGACTGCCCGCAGCAGGACACGGGGATGTCCCTTTTACGCCCGGCACGGGCCACATCGCGGACCAGACGCAGGACAGCGGGGTGAATCGGTGTATATAACGACGCCACCCGTTCATTGGTTCGGTCCACAGCAAGAGTATATTGAACGAGGTCATTGGTTCCGACCGAGAAAAAGTCCACTTCTCGCGCAAATGCGGACGCCATCAGGGCCGCGGCGGGGACCTCGACCATCATCCCGACCTCGATGTTTGGGTTATATTCGATACCGTCTTCGGCCAGTTCTTCCATTTCTTCATTGAGAAAGTACCGCGCTGAGCGGAACTCGCTGATATTGGTGATCAGCGGGAACATGACCTTGACGGGGCCCAGAGCACTGGCGCGGAGGATGGCCCTGAGCTGTGTGCGGAACATTTTTTGGTTCTGGAGCGAGTACCGGATCGAGCGGAGCCCGAGGAACGGGTTGCGTTCTGGGGTTTCTTCTTGCTCCTGGGTATATTTGTCGGCCCCGAGGTCGATGGTGCGGATGGTCAAGGGCTTGCCATCGAGCATGTCGATGCACTGTTTGTAGGCGTTGAAGTGGTCGTCTTCGGTGGGCGGTGCTTTGCCGGTGAGGTAGAGGAACTCGGTGCGGAAGAGCCCGACGCCCTGGCCGCCGTCATCGAGAAGACGGGTGATTTCGTCGGCAAACTCGATGTTGCCCAAGAGCTCGATTTCTACACCATCGGTGGTGATGGCGGGGAGATTTGCAAGCTCATGGAGCGAGATCCGGGCCTCTTCGGCGGATTGGATCAGTGATTTGTACTGGGCGATGGTTTCCTCGTCGGGATCGAGGATGATGGTGCCCTTGTTCCCGTCGACGATGATCGTTTGGCCATCATGACACTGGGCGGTGATGTTGCTTGTGCCCACTACAGCCGGCAGGGATAAGGCTCCCGCGACGATTGCGGTATGCGAGGTGCGTCCGCCCAGGTCGGTGACGAAGCCGGTGATGTGATGCCGATTGAAGCCTGCGGTCTGGGTAGGTGTCAGGTCTCGGGCGATGACGATCGTGTTCTCTCCGACCTGCGAGAGCGAGGCGGCGGACTTGCCGCTGAGTTTGCGGAGGAGCCTGGAGGCGAGGTCACGGAGATCGTCAACCTTGGACTGGAAGGTGGAGTCGGGGTGCTTGGCGAAGCGGTCGGCGAGTTTTTTGAGGGTAAAGCTGGTCGCGTATTCGGGCGAGACATGGTCATCCTCGATCATCGAACGGATGGGCTTGAGAATGGTGGGGTCGTTGAGGGCACCGATATGGAACAAGAAGATTTTGGCCGCTTCGGTGCCCATCTCGCCGGTGGATTCTTCGTGCAGGGCATCGAGATCGGCGATCGCGGCCCTTCTTGCGAGTTCGAAGCGTTCGATTTGTGCGGGGGCGTCCTTGGCGTTGATCGCCTGGGGACCTACGCGGAACGAGCGGTCTTCTTCCAATAGATAGACACGCCCGATGACGAGTCCTTTGGAAACCGGGATGCCTGTGATGCGTTTCATATGGAGCGGTATTCGGTGACTATCTTAGCGCAATGAAGGTTTCAAGGGTAGCTATCGGACGCTTACCTGTTTCTCTCGGCAGAAAGGCGGATTTGGTGCTTGACACATTGATCGGAATGATGGACTATACTTTTAGCGTTGAGGGCAGAGTTTGCTCATCACGCAGTTGTGATCCACGGTTTGTGCGAGGCGATGATCGTTGCCCCCGAGCTTTGGATTGCCGGTACTAGAACTAGGCAGCAGAACTCTTCACTTTGAAGAATGGGTTTGGATGACTATGCTCACAGGCATTTTGGAATGGTCACAGCGCACCGAGGGGCGTGTTCGTATCAACGGCACGGTAGTCGATGCGCAAGAGGGCTCTGAAATTAAAGACGATCCGTTTGTTCCGGTTCACTTCGGCGACGAGCTCCCCCTCCGCGATGGCTTGCGGGTTGAGGTCGAAGTCGAAATGAAAAAGCCCCGCCGCCGCCGGCGCGGGAAGAACAACGGCCCGCGTCAACCAAGGCCGGTCGTTGAACGCTTTGTCAGTATCGAAGGGATGACTCCCGAAGCGTTCGCCAATCGCAAGAAGTTCGAGGACCTGACATCAATCGACCCCGAGCCGATCCTGCAACTCGAATATCCCGGATGTGCTCCATCATGCCGGCTGATTGATATGTTCTGCCCGATCGGCCGCGGCCAGCGCGGGATGATCGTTTCGCCACCCAAAGCCGGCAAGACAACGCTGCTCAAAGACATTACCACCGGGATTCTCATCAATCACCCCGATGTCCATGTGGTCGCCCTTCTGATCGATGAGCGCCCCGAAGAAGTGACCGACTTTACAAGGGCATTCCTTGGGAACCTGGCACAGCGCGAGGGCGACGCGGAGTGGGATAAGCCATGGGACCGCGACCGGATCGAGGTCATCGCATCAAGCAACGACCACGACATCAAGCGGCACATCGAGATCTCAACCCAGACCCTCGACCGCTGCAAGCGGATGGTCGAGAACGGGCAGCATGTCATGGTGGTGCTTGATTCGCTGACGCGTCTTGGCCGAGCGTTTAACCGCTCTGGCAGGCACGCCAACTCTGGGCGGACACTCTCGGGCGGGATCGATTCCAAGGCGCTCGAGGTTCCCAAAAAAATCTTTGGTGCCGCTCGCAATACCGAAGAGGGCGGATCACTCACGATCATCGCGACCTGTCTTGTCGATACCGGCTCGCAGGGTGACCAGGTCATCTTCGAAGAGTTCAAGGGCACGGGCAACATGGAGCTGATCCTTGATCGGAAGATTGCTGAGAAGCGGTTGTTCCCTGCGATCAATCTTGCCGCCAGTGGGACCCGGAAGGACGAGAAGCTTATCGGTGCCGAGCCGCTTAAAACGATTACCGCTTTGCGTCGCCGCATGATGAACATGCCGCCGCCGCAGCAGGTCGAGCAACTGCTCACCGCGCTTGCTCGCTTTGAGACCAACGAGGGTCTGGTCGGCAAGTCTTAGGCTGCACGAGTGAGTTTCGTTTGGATCGCAACACAATTTTAGTTTGATCAGAATTCGCTTTGAACTCTGTGGATGATCGGGTATCTTCGTGCTTCATGGTTCGCGTTTGATTCGCGAGCCTTTATCCTACTGACCCGGAGAGATCCATATGATCCGTTTGAATGCCCCTGCTTGTGGTTTGGCCTTTGTTGTTTGTCTTGTTGGTGTGGCCCAGGCCGAGGTTCCAACCGAGTGGACCTTTGAACTCCAGTGCAGATCAAGCCTTGACGAGGCCACTGTTCCGTTTAACCTGCCATTTCCCAGTCTGTTGTCTTCGCAGTATGTTTCGATTGGCGATGATGGGGATGTGGCGATCCGTGTGGTTCTTGGCGGACAAGAAGGTGTGTTCTATGGACAGGGCGGTATCGGTGGCATGATCTTTACAGCACCGGCACCGGTCGATCCAATCTGGTCCACAACGCTGGATCTTCGAAACGGGATGATCGCTATCGAGCTTGGAAGCTTTGGCGATGGGGCGCAGCTCTATGACACCTCCGGGGTGCTGCTTGAGAACTTCTCAGGCGGTGGGTCCGAGGGCGTGTCGAGTGTAAGTTCGGTGACCCTTGCGAGCGATGGTGCGGTGTGTTACCGCGGGGACTTCGGTTCTGAAGATAAACTTGTGACAGATCACTTTGTTGGTGGGATCCGTACCCAAACAACGATCGCCACCACCTTCTCAGGGAACTACACATTCATCTTCTCGCCAGAGATGAATGATGCGCGCCAGATTGTGACGAGCACAATCCCGGCAAGCGGGCCGAGTCGACGCGTAGTCCGGTTTGACGCGATGGGCGTCCCGACAACAGTGGCCGAGACCGGGTCGATGTGGAACGCGGTTGTCAACTCCACAGCGATCGCGCAGAACGGCGATGTCGCGTTCTCGGCACGCCGGACATCCGGTTCGATCTGGGAAGTCAATCACTGGGACGGGTCAGCAACAACGATGATCGCAAGCGGCGATAACGCCGATATTCAGAATAATTCATTCGCCAACTTTCCACCAGTAATCAGTTCAAACGGCTGGGTCGCCTTTCGGGCAAGCGATGTTTCGAATGACTCAACCGCGATCTGGGTCGGCGATGGCGACAGTCTGGTCAAGCTTGTCGGGTGGGACCAGGTCATTGACACCGATCTGGGTCCACTTGCGATGGGGATTGACTTCGGCGGGCTCGATGGCAAGCAAGTGACCAGTGGCGTAATTGACATCAACGACGCGGGCCAGGTTGCCTTTAGCGCGTTCTTACGCAACGGGACCATCGGCGTGTTTGTCGCAACCCCCGTGATGGGTTGTGTCGCCGACATCAACGGCGATGGCGCACTGGACTTTTTCGATATATCCACATTCCTGACAGCGTTTGGTTCTAGCGATCCTGTCGCGGACTTTACCGGCGATGGCGAGTTTGATTTCTTTGATATCAGCGCGTTTCTATCAGCATTCACCAAAGGATGCCCATAGTTCGGCTGCCTGCCGATGTCTATTTGGATTTGGGGATGTGCCGGCTGAGGAAGAGCCCGAGATGCAAAAGCTTCTTTCCTTCGGCGGGGCGTGAACTCTCACAAAAATCCCAGAGTTCATCGATCATTGTATTGAGTTTGGCGAGTTGTTTGTCATCGACCCAGATGCTGTGGCTTCCACAGTGGTGATTTCGTTTATCGGTGCGTGGGTTGGCGCCGGGTTCGTTTGATGCGCGGTTGTACTTTCGAGATAGGAGCCGGGCTAGAGCGTTTGAATAGGTGGTGTGGTAGTCAAGATTCTTTGGATCGTCCTGATTGAACCGGGTGCCGACCATGAACGCCTTGGGGCGGTAGAGTTGTTCGTACCGTTTGCCCATTAGGCGGGTGTCCGTCTCGTAGATCAGCCCGCACTCAACAAGGTCCTGGATATGGGGGTAGAGTGAGGTGCGTGCGCGGGCCGTGTATTCAGCAATGTCAGCGGCAGAGCAGTCCCCGAGAGCTGCCGCGGCTTCGAGGATCTCCCACCTTACAGGATTGGCAAGTGCCTCCATGGTTGCGATGTCTTCAACAATGAAAAATGGGATGGTTTCTGGCGGAGTTGTTTGTGGCATGATGTTTTGTGTATTGATTGGAATTTTGGGAATCGATTCTGTGAGTGAATGCTAAGTGTATCACACTTGGCGCGATAGCAGTCTGGAGTCATAGCTTGCTGGCAAACAGCAATGGGCCTTTGAACCGGCTTCTTGGGTCCGATATTTGTATGTTGTCAATCTGGAAATGTTGGAATTGTTCTCGCTTTTGACACCGATTCTGGTATGGTGGGCATGGGGTAGTACGCCTAAATGGCGCGTTGGTTGTGTTTGTATGAAACCATGAGAGTGAGTATTTGTTATGCCTATCAAGTTTGCTTCGATGTGTGCCCTGATAGGGCTGAGTGCTATGAGTGTCCTTGGTGACGAGGTGGTTCTTCAGAACGACAGTCTTACCGCCGGAGATAATGCGAGTATCTGTCCCTGCTTTATTGCCGGCGAAGAGGCGGCTGTCTGGTTAACATCGCCATGCGACGGCTCAATAGTAGCGATCCAGGTATTTTGGCGATCGCTGGCAGGCGGGGCACAAACTTCCTTGGAAGATTCGATCATCGTATATGAATCTGGGACATTTCCAAATGCTGGCCCAATCAAAAGCGAACTACTCGGCCCGGCCCTTCAAGACGGCGGGCTCAACGAGTTCCGTTTTACCGACGAAAACCAGACAATCCCGATCGATATCCCGGTCACAGCGGGCGAAGAGTTCGTTGTTTCGCTTAAGTTCTTTAACAGCTCTACCGTTTCTGGCCCAAGCATCCTCTTTGATGACTCCGGTATCACCCCAGGCAAAAACACGGTCAAGGTCAACGGCAGCCAATGGCGATCAGCCGAATCTCTCGGCGTGACCGGAGATTGGATCATTCGCGTCATCGTTGATTGCACCGGCGGTCTTGTTGGCTCGGTGTGCCTCCAGAACGGCGGGTGTATTGACGGGATGACCGAAGAAGAGGCGGGGTTGCTCGGTGGTGTATGGAGCGGCCCCGGATCTACATGTGCAGAGGTCCAGTGTCTTGGAGCCTGCGAGATCCCAGCAACCGGGGCGTGTCTCCAACTGGATCTGCAAACATGCGATTTGGTTGCTGGCGACTGGTTTGGACCGGGGACCACCGAGTGCGTCGCATCATGCCCCGCGGATTTCACCATGGACGGCGTGCTTGATTTCTTTGATATTTCAACATTCCTGACCGCATTTTCAAGCCAAGACCCAATCGCAGACTTCACAGGTGATGGCCAGTTTGATTTCTTCGATATATCAGCGTTCTTGACGGCGTTCGGGCAGGGGTGTCCATAGCTCCTACGATCGAATAAGTGCTGGTGCATTCTCGGCCTTGTGTAGAGGCGCAGAATCGGTGTCCAGTGACAATCGCACAGGAGTATCAGATGATGATGAACACATCTTCACTGAAGGGTATCGCAACGCCGATTCGGTTCGGGATCATGGCATTTTTGCTGTCAACTCCTGTGCACGCTCAAGACCAGTTCGGGATCGATCAAGCCAAGGCGGGTATGGAGGCATTCGATGTCCCACTGCCCCAGGCGGGGGCTTCTTTGTGGGAACCCAGCACCCCGATGCAGAACCCATACTCAGAATCCAAGCGTGTGCTGGGAAAGATCCTGTTCTGGGATGAACAACTTTCGAGCGATAGCACGATTTCGTGTGGCACCTGTCATATTCCTGCCAGTGGTGGGGCTGACCCCCGCCCGGGCCTGCATCCGGGATTCGACGAATCGTTCTTGACCGCTGACGATGTGCTCGGCTCTCCGGGTGTGATCCGGATGGACGAGATGGATGTGTACCAGCAGAGCGATTCATTCGGTCTTGATGTACAGGTGACCGGCCGCGTGGCGCAGTCCAACATGATGGGGATGTTCGCGGGGAGTCTGTTCTGGGACGGGCGAGCGGAACTGAACTTTATAGACCCTGAAACAGGCGAGCTGTTATTCCAATCTGGGGTAGCCGGTCTTGAAATCCAGGCCACCGGCCCGATCATGAGCGATGTTGAAATGGGACATGCCGGGCGGACATGGGACCAGGTCCGCGACAAGCTCGATCGTGTGCGTCCGCTGGCGCTTTCGGATTCAATCCCGCCAGACATGCTCGCGGCCATCGCTGTCGATCCGACCTACGCCGAGCTCTTTGAACTCGCATTCGGCGATCCAGATATTACTGCAGTACGGATTGCCTTTGCGATGGGTACCTACCAGCGTACATTGATCCCCAACCAAACCCCCTGGGACCTGTGGAATGACGGCGATGAGGGTGCGATGACATTCGAACAAAAGGCCGGGTTTAGCCTGTTCCAGGCCTCGGCGTGCGGTTTCTGCCACGCGGCTCCGACCTTCAGCAACTTTGACCTCATGGTTGACGGGGTGCGCCCTGTGTTCGAAGACATCGGCCGCCAAGGGGTGACGGGATTGAGTGCAGACCGTGGGAAGTTTAAGACCCCGTCTATACGGAATGTTGCTCTGAGGAACCGGTTGATGCACACCGGCGGGCTCAGTGATATTGATGACATCTTTGATTTCTATGGGCACCGCAACGGCCGGCAGCCGTTCTTTGACAACGCTCACTTCCTCGTTCGATCACCGATTTTGTTTAGTGAATCAGGCGAGGTCGCTGTCAAGGATTTCTTGGTCAACGCCCTCACGGATCCACGAGTGGCAAACGAGACATTCCCGTTTGATCGTCCCGGCCTCTACGCCGAGCGGGTTGTTCCCAATCCGGAAATCGTCGGGAGCGGCGATATTGGCTCGGGCGGGTTTGTCCCCAAGATGATCGCGGTGATCCCCCCGAACCTGGGCAACGATGATTTTAAGATCGGTGTTGATTTCGCGCTCGGCGGAGCCCAAGCATGGGTCGCGGTTTCACAGGATCCACCGGTTGGTGGTGTGGTGCCTGCTGATCAACTGATCGGCCCGATCACGCTCGCTGGTATGGGCAGCGGCGGAGGGTTCGGAACACTCGCCTACCCGATCGCCAACAACACGGCGATTGATGGGCAGCGGATTTACATGCAGTGGGTCATCTCTGACCCTGCCGGGATTAAGGGCGGGGGTGATGGGTTTGTCCGTTCGCCTGCTGCTCAGTTGGATTTGTTCTGCACCGAAGCGGTCCCGTGTTTGGTTGCTTGTGCCGCGGACTTCAACGGCGACGGCTTATCGGACTTCTTTGATATTGCGAATTTCCTCGGGGCATTCTCATCTGGTCATTCATCTGCGGACCTAAGTGGTGATGGACAGTTGGATTTCTTCGATATATCCACATTCCTGTCTGCGTTTGGACAGGGCTGCCCATAAGTTGTCTGGTCCGGTTCATTATTGATTTAGGACCGGCAGTATGCGATTTCCTTGCAACCGTGGGGCTTTTGGCCCGAAGGTATAGGGTGGGCACTCGCCCTTGCATACGCTGTCATGCCGAGATTTTGAATCGGCAGTCAATCTGAAGTCTGATCAAAGAAACCAAATGGATCTGTAGGGAGACCATCCAATGAAGCATCTTTTGTGTACATGTATTCTCGCCGTCGGAGCAGCCAGTGCTCATGGTCAGTTGGCCAGACAGGTGTACGCCAACGGCATTGACCGTCCGGTGTTTATGACTCATGCCGGCGACGGTTCAAACCGTATGTTTGTCATCGAACAAGAGGGTGCGGTCCGTATCATCGACGCAGACGGCAATCTGTTGGCCACGCCATTTATGGATATCGATCCACTCGTAACCGGCGGCAACAGCGGCGGTGACGAACGCGGACTCCTTGGCCTCGCGTTCCATCCAGACTACGAAAACAACGGCAAGTTCTATGTGAACTACACCGGCAGCGGTGGGGCAACCCGCGTTGTTGAATATCAGGTCTCGGTGGGCAATCCAGATACAGCCAATCTCAACTCAGCCCGGATCTTGATGACCATCAGCCAGCCATTCTCCAACCACAACGGTGGCTGGATCGGCTTTGGGCCTGACGGTTTCCTTTACATTGGTATGGGCGACGGCGGCTCGGGTAACGATCCAGGAAACCGGGCGGCCAACCTCAGCCAACTGCTCGGCAAGATGCTCCGCATCGATGTCGACACCCAGGACGCCGGATTGCAATACGGGATCCCTGCCGGTAACCCGTGGGCCGACGACGGCGACGCGGGAACACGCGCCGAGATCTGGCACTACGGCCTGCGTAACCCGTGGCGGACAAGCTTCGACCGTGACAACGGCGACATGTGGATCGCCGATGTCGGCCAGAACGCATGGGAAGAGGTTAATCACAATGTCGGTAACGCCGGCGGGAACAACTACGGCTGGCGCTGCCGCGAAGGCCTGGTTGCCACAGGATTGTCATGTGGCGCAACGGGCTGGACCGATCCCCAGCATGTCTACAACCATTCCGGCGGGAACTGTTCGGTCACCGGTGGCTATGTCTACCGTGGCTGCGAGCTTGGCGAAGCATTCCAAGGGCTCTACTTCTTCGGTGATTACTGCGGTGGCAATGTCTGGACACTCGACCAAGATAATGGCTACGCCCGATCAACCGAGTTCAACTTCGGTTTCGGACTCTCGTCATTCGGGGAAGCCGAAGACGGCGAGTTGTACATCTCCGACCTCTTTGCGGGTGTGGTGTACAAAATCGTGAACCCGGCCGCGCCAGATGACGACGGCAACGGGGTCTCTGATGCGTGCGAGAGCGCGTGTCTTCCAGACATGAACGGCGACGGGGCACTCGACTTCTTTGATATTGCCGCGTTTCTGACCGCGTTCTCCGGTGGGGATCTCAGTGCGGATTTTACCGGCGACGGCCAGTTTGATTTCTTCGATATCGCCGCGTTCTTGACCGCGTTCTCTGCCGGCTGCCCATAAGCAGTTTGTTCGCCCTTTGTTGATTTAAAGTACAATGACCGGCCGCATCAGTGCGGCCGGTTTTTTTGAATCCGGTTTAGAAACTGAGAGGGTTGTATTTGAACTGTAAACTAGGTTGTATATCTCATTTTGGTCTTTGGAATTCGGATCGAGTATGCTATTCTGCATACTTGGACATTATGTGGTTTTGGTTTTTGTACAGGAGAAACCAATGAAACGGAATCTGAGTTTGTCGGCGTGTGCAATCGTGGCCTTGGCTGGGACCAGTGCTGGAGCGCAGGTAATTGACTGGGCTGCGGCGGTTGACGGGAACTGGAATCTTGCTGGCAACTGGGCCGGGGCCAATATTCCCAACGCCATCGGCGAGGACGCTGTGATCGGGCTGGCTGGTTCGTATCTCGTAAGTGTGACCAACCACTTTAACTATGGATCGCTGACTGTCACAAACCCGCTGGCGGTTCTTGAGATTGGCGGGAGCAGCACAACGACATTGAATGGTGACCTATTCAACGACGGATCCATTTCTATTAATGTTCCGTCGACTATTTTCAATACGCACCTGTCCTTTGGTGTTGATGCCACGATTTCGGGAAGCGGCTCGATTCTCTTGACAACACTGAATGAACCAGGCGATGCGCAAATCGTGCCCAACGGATTCACAGTTTCGCATGCCAACGGGCACACGATTCACGGTTCGGGCCAGATCTCGGGAATCATGAACAACTCGGGCGACATCATTGCTGACGATCCAGCGGGAGCAGGATTGCGACTGGCCGGAACCCTGAATCAGACAGCTACAGGTCGCGCGGGTGCCGATAGCGGGACGCTGCTGTTGGGCAATGGCTCGGTAACGACAGGCGGGCAACTGATCTCGATTAATGGCGGGAATATACAGGTCCAGAACAACGCGACGATCGGGGCTATTTCAAACTTTGGTGATCTCGATATCCCTGGGCAGGCTTGGTTCTTGCTGCTCAATGGTGATGTCGTGAACAACGGCACAATCACCATCAACTCCGACAACGCTATATTCAACGCCCATGTCCGATTCCAAACCGCGGCCACAGTCAGCGGGACCGGGAATGTGCTGATGAAAAGTGCGGCGGGAGATATTGGCGATGCGCAGATCCTGACCAACGGGGCGTTTAATGGCACCATCGGTGTAGATCAAACCGTTGAAGGCAGCGGGCTGATCACCGGTGCAAGCGGGGGCACGATCGTAAACCTGGGCACCATCAACGGCAACGATGCGGCCTTCGGGCTCGGGCTTGCGGGGAACCATAACGGCGGCGGGATATACCGCTCCGACAACGGGACTCTGCTCCTTCGCAACGGGCTGAATCTTGACGCCGGCACCTTTGATTCATCGGGAACCGGGATCGTTCGGACGGATCACAACGGGATCTCCACGATTTCAAATGTGACGAATCTTGGGCAGATGGGGATCGTTGGCGAGGGGGGCGTGATCAGTCTTACAGGTCAACTGACCAACGATGGCGCCCTTACGATCAACTCAAACACCAACATCTTCAATGCTCATCTGAGGTTTGATACCTCGACTTCGATTAGTGGTTTGGGCACCATCCATATGGTGAGTACCGGCGATCTCGGTGATGCTCAGCTCTATACCAATGGAATATTTAGCGGAACGATCGGTGCCAATCAAATAATCAATGGCAGCGGGATGATCGATGGCCGATCGGGCGGGACCATCATCAACAATGGTGTCATCAACGGAAATCACGCAGCGGTCGGGAAGGCTTCTGCGATCTCGCTCCAGTTGCGTGGGAACCACAACGGCAATGGTGTTGGGGTGTACCGCTCCGATGACGGGATCCTCTCGCTCGGAAACGGGCTTGTGTTGCAGGACGGGATCTTTGATTCCACAGGCGCCGGGATCGTGGACGCAACAACCAACGGCATTGCGACGCTCTCAGATGTGACCAATGTTGGAGAGATGGGTGTCCGCGGGCAGGGCGGGTCGATCACACTCGCTGGGCCGATGACCAATGACGGGAATCTCACGCTCAACTCAGACGGAGCGGTATTCAATGCACACCTCCGATTCGCGGCCGACACTGCCATCAACGGATCGGGAACGGTCACGATGGTGAGTGCCGGGAATTCGGGTGATGCGCAGTTGTTCACCGATGGCGTGTTCCTCGGTACCATTGGGGCGAGCCAGACTATTCAGGGCTCGGGGCAGGTTGATGGCCGCAGTGGTGGAACCATCATCAACAATGGCACGATCAACGGGAACGATCCGGTTTTCTCGCTCGAACTCCGCGGGAATCACACCGGGAGTGGTGTGTATCGCTCAGACGACGGTGTGCTTGCGTTGATCAATGGAGCCTCGTTCGATGGCGGCACCTTTGATTCATCGGGAGCGGGCATCGTGGACATGGTCACCAACGGCACAGCTACGCTCTCGAATATGACCAATGCTGGAACACTTGGCATTCGTGGCCAGGGTGGGATTGTCGGGCTGGCGGGGCCACTAACCAACAACGGTGTAATTTTAGTGAACTCCGATGACGCCGTGTTCAACGCCCATCTCCGCTTCCTTTCGGCAACAACAATCGACGGGACGGGCACGATTGATATGGAGTTGGCCGGGAACTTTGGTGATGCACAGATTCTCAATGACCAGGGGTTCATCGGGACAATCGGCGCGGGCCAGACCATTACCGGTTCTGGGTTGGTGGTCGGCGAAATGAACATGGACGGGACATTCGATCCGAGTTCGACCCAGCGGCAGATTGATGTTGACACCCTGAACTTCTCAGCGACTTCAGGCATGATCGCGGACCTGGGCGGATTGCTCGCCGGTGAGTTTGATCGGCTGACTATTGGGAACGGATCAGTCGTGAGTCTTGATGGAACACTGACGGTGAATCTCGACGACGGATACTCCCCTATGTTTGGAGACACCTGGGACATCGTCTCTGGAGGATCGGTGTCCGGAGAGTTTGCCTCGGTAATCGTTCCTGAACCCGGGATCGGTTTAGTGTACCGGGTGATCTACGAACCGGACCGGGCTTTCGTGGTCCTCACTTGTGTGGCGGATCTGACAGGGGACAATGTGCTTGACTTCTTTGATATAGTACAGTTCCTAAACTTCTTCAGTTCGGATGATGTCAGATCAGATATCAATGGCGACGGCGACTTTGATTTCTTTGATATAGCACTGTTCCTGCAGATCTTTAGCGGGGATTGTTTGTAATCAAAGCCGATCGCGCCGTGTGTGTTTACTAAAACTTTGAGAGGGCTCGTCAGGGTTCTCGAATCCAACTTTGTACAGGAGAGAGTCGATGAAAGCAGTTTGTGTATTGTGTCTAGCCGGTGTTGTTTCGGCAGCCTCAGCCCAGTCAGTTTTGGACTTTACGATCGACCCGGCGCAATCCTCGGTTGATCTAATCATCGAGATAGATCTGGGCGGACTGGGCGGAGATACAGACACCAGCACATCGTCTCTTTCAGGACTCGTCCAGGCCGCGGCCGATGATCCCGAGGCGGCATCCTCGCTCTGGCTTCACGACTTCTTTGCTTCAATGGACTCAAGCCTGATCTACAACTGGTCGCTCGGGTTCTTGTCTACTGCCGATGCAAGCCTTGTTGGCGGGACTGTTGAGTACGCAAACCCGGGTGTTATTCTCGGCCCAGTACCTGTTGTCGGTGGTAACTTCGATTTTCCAAGCGTCCCGGTCATTCTTGGTGGTGTGATGACAGTCAACTATGACATTTTCTTATTCGGTTCAGGGTCGGAAGTGATTGATCTATCAACCCTGGGCCCATCAGGTGCGCCTTACTCAGGATCGGTGGCTTCGAGTAATGGTGTAATGACCATGACCAGCTCAATCCAGATCGCCGCGACTCAGCCTTTGATTGTTAACGGGAGTGTAATAGGAGATGTGATTGTCAGCGGCACAGCAACAATGGTTGCCACCGCAGACATCCCAGATTGTCCCGCGGACTTCACCGGCGATGGCGTACTCGACTTCTTTGATATCTCCGCATTCTTGACGGCGTTCAGCGCTCAAGATCCCGCCGCCGATATGAACGGCGATGGAGCATGGGATTTCTTCGATATCGCGACCTTCCTGGCCGCGTTTGGTGCCGGGTGTCCATAAGAGATATACAGGTCGCTTATCTTAAGTATCGGACGCTGATAACACGATCAGACCTGACTAATCCAACAGGCAAGAATATCCCGTAATTAAGGGCGATTTCTTGCATCCAGTTGTTGGTCTGGGGACAATAGTTATGTGGAAAGACCCGATCGGGTCTGAGAGATGAGTGCACGAAAAATCTTGGAGGTTGTGCAATGAGAAGTTACCAGAGCGGTATCGCCGCATTTTTAAAGCGGTCATGTGTGATAGCAGGAGCGATGGTCCTGGCCGGATCGTCGTCGATCGCGTATGGGGCACCAGTCCCAACAACCATTGAAGATTTTTTCCTACCCGGCACCCAGCCCGAAACAATGAATCATCCGATCGCAGACGGAAACAACTGCGCGGCGTGCCATTCAGTTCCAGAGCACGACTTTGACCCCTATGAGAACTGGGTCTCTTCGATGATGGGCCAGGCGATGCGGGACCCAATCTTCCACGCCGCCATGTCCGTTGCAAACCAGGATGTCGCCTTCGCCGGCGATCTTTGCCTGCGGTGTCATACCCCTGGCGGCTGGCTCGCAGGACGCGCTGGAAATACAAACCCGGGTGATCCTAATGACCCCGATGGATCTGACGGTTCACTGCTCGAACCACTCGACTTTCAGGGTGTGTCGTGTAACTTCTGTCACCGTATGGTCGACCCGGAGTACAAGCCCGGAGTAAGCCCCGTTGTTGACCTTGAAGTTTTCAATGGCGTCAAAGGCACCAACCAAGGCATCGACGAAACTACACCAAACCCGCACTCGGGTGCATTTGTGATGGACTTCTTTGATCGCCGAAGAGGCCCGTTCGATCTTGGTCCGGAGTTTTTCTACCATGTCTGGGAGCTCTCACCCTTCCACCAAGACTCAGCCATGTGCGCGACCTGCCATGATGTCTCCAATCCGGCATTCTCCAAACAACCAGACGGCACTTACGCACTCAACGCCATCGGCACCCCGCACGAAACATTCGACAAGTACGACATGTTCCCCGTTGAACGCACCTCGTCAGAATGGTCGCAGAGTGCCTTTGCAATCGCACCCATCGACATGAGCGGCCGATTCGGCGGCGACAACCCGATGGTTTCGACCTGCCAAGATTGCCATATGCCAGATCAGAACGCCAACGCATGCCGCATTGATCCGACACCCCGTCCCGACATGCCACAGCACGCATTCAACGGAGGAAATAACTGGGTCATCAACGCGGTTCGGTCGCTCTATCCCGACATCGAGACTGGGCTCGATGCGACATCCGCCGCGGATTCAATCACGAGAGCCGAGGGCATGCTTACCAACGCCTCTGACCTTGAGCTCTCCGAAGACGGCTCAACACTGACAACACGGATCATTAATCAGACCGGGCACAAGCTCCCGACCGGCTACCCAGAAGGCCGCCGGATGTGGATCAATGTCCGCTTCCTTGATGGATCCGGCGCACTCGTCGAAGAGCTTGGCGCCTACGACAACGCAACAGCCGTGCTCTCGCAGGGCGACACCAAGGTGTACGAGGCCCATCTGGGTGTCGATGCCGCGGTATCGGCGGCGACCGGGATCCCCGAAGGCGTCGGGTTCCACTTCGCAGCAAACAATGTCTGGATCAAAGACAACCGCATCCCGCCCCGCGGATTCACAAACGCCGGGTTTGAATCGGTGCAGGCCGCACCCGTTGGATACTCATATATAGATGGCCAGTACTGGGACGATACAGACTTCGCCATCCCAGCTGGCGCGACCCAGGCCGAGGTTCGGGTGTACTTCCAACTCGTCAGCAAGGAGTACATCGAGTTCCTCCGCGACGATAATGACGAAACAGGTCTTGACCCCTTGAATCCGAGTACCGGCGAGATCGCCTACACCCAGTGGGTGCTCCACGGCAAAAGCCCGATCGTAGAGATGGACTTCATGACCATCGAAATCACCGGCGGATGCCCCGCAGACTTCAACGGCGATGGTGCCGCGGACTTCTTTGACATCGCGGCATTCCTGTCCGCCTTCTCAAGCCAACACCCATCGGCGGACATCACCGGCGATGCACAGTGGGACTTCTTCGACATCGCGGCATTCCTGACTATGTTCAGCGCGGGATGCCCATAACAGCCTTTCCTTATCCGGGCCCCAAAGGGTCCGGGTAAGTTTTTACAGTCCGCAAATCGCCCGAGTTGTTTGGGTGCTGCAGATTGTTTGACATCTGGAGGTCGGTATGCGGCTCAAGCTTATCAACGGATCGGTTCTTTCAACGACTCTGGCGACCACGATTATTTTATCGAGCGGGCAGGCTACCGCCGCACCCGTGCAATGGAAAAATACCAGTGATCCAGCAGCTAGAAACGCTCGGCTGAGCCACCAATCACCAAAGTCGGTGCTGCAATCCGCCGCCGTCCTCAACACCCCGGCCAGCAGCGGCGGGTATGTTTTGGTCCAGCTCTCTGAAACACCAGACAAAGCATCGCGCCAAGCATTCAAGGACGATGGTCTTGAACTACTCAGTCCGGTAGGTGACAACACCTACTTCGCCCGCGTCAGTGTCAATGCCGATACCGTTGTCCTCGAGACACGCCTAATCGATGCAGGCCAGATCACCCGCGGCCACAAACTTCACCCGTTAATCCAGAACGACGAGATGCCATCATGGGCCATCGTCGGCAGCGACACCGTTAAAGCAATCAGTGGCACCACAGAGAACTACACCGTCGCGGCCTATGTCATGATGCACCCCGATGTCGATGTCGCCTCCCCAGAGATGGACAAGCTGCTCAAATCATACAAAGGCACAATCCGCTCGGTCGTGATGTCTATGAACACACTGGTCGTCGAGATGCCCTACCAGCAGCTCAAGAAGCTCGCAGATGACGGTCGCGTTCAGTGGATCGAGCCGCCGCTCCCGCCGCTAGAAGCAACAAACTCTTCGAACCGCGTTCTCACACAAGCCAACACCGCGCAGTCGGCCCCGTATTCGCTCGATGGCACAGGCGTCACCGTTCTTGTCTACGACGGGGGTTCGGTCCGCACGACGCACAATGATTTTTCGGGCCGCGCTACAAACATTGATTCGACCCCAGTGAACTTCCACGCAACCCATGTCGCCGGCACGATCGGTGGTGACGGGAGCACCAACATCAATAATCGAGGCATGGCGCCCGGTGTCAATATCCTCGGCGCAGGCTTCGAAGTTCCGGGCGGATTGAGCGCGGGGTTCCTGTACACCGATCCGGGTGATCTTGAATCCGACTACTCGCTTGCCTTGTCCCTTGGAGCATCCATTTCAAACAACTCCATCGGCTCCAATGTCGCGCAGAACGGCTACCCCTGTACCTGGCAAGGTGACTACGGCATCACCGCCGGCGTCATCGATAATGTCATCCGGGGTTCACTCGGAGATCCCATCACCATCTTCTGGGCGGCGGGCAACGAACGAGGCAGCGGCCGCTGTGGCACAGGCTATGGCACCACAGCACCTCCCGGGAACAACAAAAACGCAATCTCCATCGGTGCCGTCAACTCAAACAACGACTCGATGACCAGCTTCTCGAGTTGGGGCCCATCCGATGATGGCCGTATCCGCCCCGTTGTATCAGCTCCCGGTTGTCAGAGCGGCTCAGACAACGGCGTGACTTCAACGGGCGATGGCTCAAACACCCAGTACATCACTTTGTGCGGAACCTCCATGGCCTCGCCAACCGCCGCTGGCGTCGGGGCCTTGATCCTCCAAGATTTCAGGGCGCAGTTCCCGGCTTGGGGCGACCCATCCAATCAACTCATGAAAGCCATCTTGATCGAGGGGTCGGTAGACATCCTCAACGCCGGTCCAGATTTCCAGAGCGGCTATGGCTCGATCCGCGCGGTCAACAGCATCGATTTCTTACGCACCGGAAACTTCAAAGAAGAAACAGTCGACCAAGGAACATCATCGACCTTCACAGTCAATGTCAATCCGGGTGATCCCGCCTTCCGCGTCACAATCGCTTGGGATGATCCCGCAGGTGCACCAAATGTGTCGCCCGCTCTCGTGAACGATCTAGACTTGATCGTGACCGATCCAAGCGGCACCCGCCACTATCCATGGACGCTCAACCCCGCCAGCCCAAGTGCCGGGGCTGTCCGTACGCAAGAAGATCACCTCAACAATATTGAGCAGGTCATGGTCGAAAATCCGGCCTCGGGCACATGGCAGATCCAGGTGCTTGGTACTTCGATCTCAGACGGCCCTCAATCATTCGCGCTCACCTCATCACTTGATCTCGGCGAAGGCCTTCTATCGATCTCACTGGCAGAGTCGGCGCCCGCGCTTGTTCTGCCCGGCACCCCGATCGATGTACTCGGATTCGTTAACGAAGGAGTTGACACAATGATTCCTGGTTCAGTTATGCTCAACTACCACTTCGCCCCCGGTGGATTCATCTCAGTCCCGATGATCGACAACGGCGACGGCTCCTTCTCAGGGACCGTTCCCGGAGCCGATTGCGGGCAGGTTGTCGAGTACTATATTTCCGCAAACGGCGTAGTCGCTGGTTCGGTATTCTCGCCACCGCTCGGTGCCAGCGGCCCGACCCACACCGAGATCGGTGAAGTCAAAGTTGTCCTGACTGACAACTTCCAGACCGACAACGGATGGTCCGTTTCAAGCGATACCACAGATGGCGAGTGGACCCGAGGCATGCCCGTAAACTGTTCAGAGAGAGGCGCGCCAGCCAGCGACTCCGACGGCTCGGGACAATGCTGGGTCACCGACAACGACGCGGGTAACTCCTGCAACTCCGATGTAGACAACGGCACTACAACCCTGACATCCCCGATCTACGACATCTCCAGCGGCGGAGAGTTCTCCTTCGATTACTGGTACTCTGACATCGCCACAGGTGAAGTCAACGGCGATGAATGGGCCGTCGAGGGCTCAACAGACGCGGGCAACAACTGGACCCGCCTGCGGACCTCGGTATCAGTCTCTCCGTTATGGCGAAGCGACACCATTCTTGTTGGCCAAGAGATTGCCGCTTCATCGACGATGCGGTTCCGCTTCATCGCCAACGATGTAGGCACCCAGAATGTCATCGAAGCGGGCCTCGACAATGTCCAGATCACTCGCTTTGTGTGCGACGACACAACAGGCTGCGTCCCAGATTTTACCGGAGATGGAGAGCTGGACTTCTTTGATATTTCGGCATTCCTGAGTGCGTTTGGAAGCGGGAGTTTGTCAGCCGATATGAACAACGACGGGGCACTGGACTTCTTTGATATATCCGCGTTCATCGCCGCATTCAATGCCGGCTGTCCATAATCAGAATCCTCAAGAGTTAATATAAGCCGGGCACGGATCTGATCCGTGCCCGGTCTTTATTTTTGAAATGACCCAACTCAATCAGGGGCAGCCCTGACCAAAGATTGTCAGGAATGTCGAGATATCGAAGAAGTCCAAGTCGCCGTCCCCGCTGAGATCTGCAATCGGATTTCCACTCTCAAACTCGGTGAGGAATGCCGAAATATCAAAGAAATCTAGCATGCCGTCTGCGGTAAAGTCCGCGGCCGAGCACGCCTGAGGCGACTGGTCAGGGCCAACATACACATTGTCGATGTAGATCGGATTTTCGCCAGCCGAGGTCAGCCGAACACGCAGGGTGTCGATTGCCCACGCGGTGATCGGGGTCTGGAACTCGAAGGTTTCAGGAGTTTGGCTCAGCGACTCGCCCGAAAGCGTGCCAAGAAGAACCCAGGTTCCAACTACATTCCTGATCTCGACATCAATAAAGTCACTGTTATCCAAGTTGTCATCGGTCCAAGCATCAACACGGACAAAGCCCGGCGTAATCCCAAACTGGAACATAGGGATATCGAGTGATTCGATTGACTGGACACCTACAAACTCAGCAGCATGTGTAGAGTTCCAGATACTGACCCCGACCCCCGTATCGTTTGCCCAGGTCAGTGGTGAAATCACCCCAGCCTCAAAGGAGTCAACAAACGGGGCCGTAGGCACACCTTCGAGAATGCCAATACTGAAATCATCGATCAGCCACTGGCTCGAATCCGCCGATCCATCCGTCGATACCCTGAGTTTGAGCCCATGCCACCTCGACTCGTTGGGAAGTTGTATTGCAAACGGGAGGTATCCCGCTGTATCAGTTCCTGATGCGGTGTAGTCAACCAGAGTTTGCCACTCTCCATCGGGCAGAAGCATCTCAAGAAGAAGTGAATCTCCCGGCTCAGCCCCGGCGACTTTCAACCCAAAGCTCAAGCCTGTCACAGCAGGGATCATCGCACCACCGAGCGGGGCGCTGGTGACCTGGGCTGCTCCGTTAAAAAGTAGCACTGATCCCGAGCCAGATGAGTCGGCATCAACGACCGTTGAAACATCCCCAGATGTTACGGTCAACAGATCCATCCAGCTCCCGCTTTCAAAGGACTCAACAACCGGGAGCTGGACCCTTGGTGTGTACCCAAGAGCAACCTGAATCGCGTTGAATGTATTAACCCTTCCGCGGCCAAAGTTGTCGTCACGCCCCGGAGCACCAAGATCATCAACGCTGGAGTACAAAATGTCCTGAACATCATGACCGCTGAGATCCGATCGGACCGAGAAGACCATCGCTCCTACACCCGCAGCGATCGGCGAAGCGTAGCTCGTACCCGATCCATTCCCATAGCCCCCGCCAATCCGTGTCGATCGGACACTCGATCCCGGGGCAGTAAGATCAACAGCAGGTCCAAAGTTTGAGAACCCAGACTTGTTGTCAGACGAGGTTGTTGATCCAACCATAATCAGATCCTGCCCGTCGAATCCAACAAAGGAGTTGTCGTTCCCTGACGCCCAAAAAAGAAGGCCGCCTCGATCAATAATGTATTTGGCCGTTGTCTGATTACCAGAACTTGTTCCCCCGGAGTATGAGACATTGATCGCGCTGGCCCCGTTATCCACCGCCCAACGGGCGCCTTCAAGAATATCAAACGAGCCGGCATTACCGCTGGCAAGATTACTAACCCGAACCGGCATGAGTCCAAAGTTCCACCCGACTCCAACGACCCCGGTCCCGTTGTTGCCCTGGGCCGCGGCGCACCCTGAAACAAAGGTCCCGTGCCCGTTGATGTCTTCAACATCACCGCCGTTGTCCTGGGCCAGGTTACTGACCGCATTGAAACCAGATACAAGGGCGTCCTGAAGATCCGGGTGGTTCGTGTCCGCTCCTGAATCGCAAACCGCAACCACGATATCGCTTTGGCCGGTATGCAGATCCCATGCTGCTGCTGACTCGATTCTGGTATGCTGCCAGCTTGATCCAAACTGTGAGTCGTTCGGGATCTCGTTCGGGAAGAGCATCCAGTTGGGCTCAACAAACTCATAATCGCCCGTAGCCATCAGCATTGCTGCAAACTCACCCTCACTCAAACCCTGAGGAACCGCAATCGTGTACTCGTCGACAAAGGCACTCGACTTGATCACCATCACCCCAAGGCGAGCCCGTGCGATCGGGGCCCGGCCACCTTTGGCATGAACAATAACCTCTCCGGTGAACTCCCTGTTCTGAGCGGACTCGATAAAGACAAGCGGCTCAAGAACCGCCACGCCCATAGCTTCTTGGTCCCCAGGCTGAAGAACCAACACCGATCGGACACGGTCGACCTTCTGAGCACTGCTCTCGTTCTCAACCCCGAGAGTCTTAGAACCATGTGCTGGGGCGGCAGCGGAAACCCCCACGGGCAATCCACAGCACAACATGATTGAACACACCAATGCTGTGTGACCGAGCTTCGAATGAGTTGACATAGGTCTTCGTCTCCAAGAAGTTGCCGAGGTGAGTCTTAGGTCTCGGCTATGAGTGTGTTGTCAAGTACGATGTATTACGGGCACCCGGCACTAAACGCGGACAGGAACGATGCGATATCGAAGAAATCCCATTGCCCGTCACCATTAAAGTCAGCCACAGAATCGAGGGCACTAAATGCGCTCAGGAATGCAGCAATATCAAAGAAATCCAGAGCGCCATCGCCATTCATGTCCGCCGGGCATGGATCTGGTTCGTCAATGAAGTCCTTTGTAACCGCGATGTTGTCAACAAACCAGTCGTCGTCGGCCTCATCACCAAGAGCCGTCAGGCGAAGCTGGAGATCAGCCCCAAACGCAAACACGGGGAGTTCAAGCTGATTCAAATTGAACCCGCTATGGTCAATCCCGTCAGAAACAACGGTCGCCAGTTCGTTCCAAGCTCCAAAGATATCCTTGTATTCCACAAACAACGACTCGCCGATTTCTACACCCTTGTGCTGCGTGTAGAACTGGACATACACGATCGGAAACACCGTAGTCGCATCGATGGATTTGGTGGTCATGCTATCAGAGTTATCAAGGTTCGCACTCTGGGTGCCCGATGGCTCATTGTCCCCGGCAGTACTCGGGGTTGCGGTACTCGATTCCCAGTTGAAGTTCATCGAAATTCCAGACTCAAAGTCGTCGCTCCAAGGGACGCTGTTACCCTCAAAGAACTTGATCTCTACATCGTCGATATACCAGTTGTCATCAATCTGGTCACCCGCTGTTGTAAAGCGTAGCTGAAGCTGGTTATGAATCGCAAACAAGGGGATCTCAATCATATGAGACACAAACTCACCCTGGTCAACACCACTTGAAGGGATGACCGCCAGCGGGAGCCATGTGCCAGAAATGTTAGTGTGCTCAACGATCAGATCCTCACCCGCCTCGGTGCCCGAGTGCTGCGTGTAGAAACTGATCTGCCCGGTTGTAGTCAAAAACTCCGCGGCCCTGATCTCAACAGTATTAATTTGAGCCGCCCCAGAAAGATTCAAAGAATCTGGACCGCTGGGCTCAGCCAATGCGTCAGAGTTAACCGCCACATCGCCCGTCGGGTTCCGCCACAGCGTAAGCGATGGATCATTGAACTGATCGAGATACGGAAGAGATACTGTCGACGGGCCAAAGATTGCATCCTCAACCGCACGCCCAACATTGATCCGTCCATTCCCTGTTTGAATATCCTCGCCGATTGCCTGCTTGTCGTCACACGAGTTCAACAAAACCGCCTCGACCTCGTCGGCGCTCAGTGCTGGATTGGCCGAGTGAATAAGCATGAGTGCCCCGGCTGTAATCGGTGACGAAAAACTGGTCCCGGTGGTATTCCCATAGCCCCCGGTTCTTGTCGTTGTCTGGACATTGACGCCCGGAGCGATGCAGTCAACCCCGACCCCAAAGTTCGAGAACGAAGCATAGTTGTCGCTCGAGTTTGATGCACCAACAATGGTCACCTTCTCCCAGTCGCTTGTTTGATTGCCGATCCCGTCATTGCCCGACGCAAAGACAAGCAGATGCCCCTGAAATCGCATTGAAATCCCGGTGGTATTGGTGGCGTTGTCTTCAGCTCCGCCGTATGAACAGTTCGATACATAAGCCCCGTTGTCCGATCCCCACCGGGCGGCCTGCAAGATGTCCGACAAGAAAGCGGTGCCCCCAGAGTTTGTTGATACCCGGCAAGGCATGATCCCGAAGTTCCACCCGATCCCCGACACCCCAACTCCGTTATTCCCGATCGCCGCCGCGGATCCCGCAACCATTGTGCCGTGGCCATTGAGGGTGTCGTCAACAATCCCACCATCGGCTTGAGAGGTATTGGTCACCGCATTAAACCCAGACACAAGCGCCGCCTGCAGATCAGGATGGTCCTGGTCAACGCCGGTATCACATACCGCGATAATCTCGCCCGAGCCTGTTGTCAGGTCCCATGCGCCGTAGGTGTCGATTCTTGTCGAAGGGTGGTACCACTGAAGGTTGACCCGTGGATCGTTGGGGACCGTGTCAACCGGGTAGCACAGCCAGTCGATTGAAACAAACTCGTAATCACCGGTCTGCATCAAAACCTCGGCCATTGTCTCGGCGCTCACGCCGGCGGGCAGTTGAACCGTGTGCATGTCAACATCATCAAACGCCTCGATCAGCGACGGCGCCAGCCGCGACCGCGCTTCGAGCATCCGTACCTGGACCTGTGCATCAAACTCGATCCCGTTCTGATCATTGACCGCCGCAGCCGCGCGAGTCTGTTCACCCGTGGCTTCTGCAACCGCCAGATCTGTGCTGATCTGTTGGAACATCTGGGATTCACTCTTGACTTTGACGGTCAGTCGGTTGGTCCGTTCTTTGAGCCCGATCGTTTCGATAAAGAGCTCGCTAGGGACAATGCTCCCGTCGAGCAATCCGGCATCACGAACCTCCCAGTTGAATGCTTTACTGATGTTCCGCTTCTGGGCGTTGCTCAGAACAACTGGGGCCGCCGATCCGGTGATCATCGTCCCGTCAATCGCTTTGACACCCGGGTTCACAAACGAGTCATTGGCGACCGCGCCGCCGCTAGCGAGTACAATTGCCAACCCAGCCGCTGCTGCGGTATTTGTCATTGCCTTGTGGAGAGTCGAGTGGTTCATATATATCTCTTTCCTTCTGAGTTGGCCGAGCCAAAAGAGCTCGAGCACGATCAATCAAGTCTGGGTGCGCAGCATGGCCCGATAAAAAGCCGTGTACACAACAATGCGCATCCACCCAGAACAAACTGAGCGACCATGCACACAATGCCCGAATTCTGCCTCAAAATCAAGGCAAAAACCCCTTTAGCACTCCAGAATCACACGATTCAAGCCTGCTTGAGATCATCTCGGACGCTCCATCCTGAAGAGCCCGAGAGTCCACACCATCGAGGTCCAAGAACCTGTCTAATTTCTCTGTATTGATCAGTTCACCTTTTGTTGCCATCAGAACTGATAGCAACTGGCACCACGCAAACTCGGCACCGCTCTACTCTTCGTATCACACCGCCCAATGGTTGCAGATATCGGGCTAATGGCCCCATTCTCATCCCGAAACAGTCAGTTCGCCGGGAACTCGGGCTCCCGCCCGTTGAGCACCGCCCAAACATCACGAACCACCCAACTCATCGCCAGCTTGGCCTGCTTCGTCGCCGCCGCGATATGTGGCGTCAGGATCACATTGCCAAGCCCCATCAACTCAGAACCTAGATCGATCGGCTCAGGATCATGCACATCAAACACCAATCGCGCATCAGGATTGGCTTTGGCAAAGCAAACCGCCGCATCCGGATCAACAACAAACCCACGCGACGCGTTGACCAGAATCACATCAGCACGCATCAAGCCAAACTCATGTTGCCCGATCACCCCCCGGTTTTCTGCCCGCCCGTCCACATGCACGCTCACACACCGGCTCTGCCCAAGCAATTTCTCAAACGATTTGCACGAAGCGCCAAGTGTATCTTTCGGTTCGATCTCTCGCAGGTCATTGAACGAGACTTCCATCCCAAGACCCAAGCCCGCGCGGGCAACCCGAGATCCGATGTGCCCCATGCCCACAATGCCAAGCGATGTGCCGACTACAGACCCCGGCGTGATCGCCGCTTCACGAGCCGCATGCCAATGATCCGTATCCAGGTGTTCTGACATGGCATTGATCGGCCGCAGTGTATTGAGCAGCATCGAGATCGTGTACTCAACCACCGCCATCGCGTTGGCGCGGGGCGTATGAACAACCCGAACGCCACGATCGGCGCACGCGTCAAGATCAATATTGTCCAGGCCAACCCCCGCCCGTCCAACAACCTTCAGATTCGGAGCCCGGTCGAGCATTGCCCCATCAACCTTGGTATAGGTTCTGACAACCAGCCCCTGGGTGCCCGAGAGTAGATCGTCAAACCCTTCATCGCCGATCCCGATTGTTTGGGCATCACAATATTCATTCAGCCACAAACTTGGTTCGCATGCGATCGGCTCTGTGATGAGGATTAGTGGCTTGTCCATGGTTGTAAACTGCTGAAAATAAAGAAATTGCGGTGTTTGGCAAGGGTAGCTGGTCACGCGAGAGAGACTGATTCTACACAAGCCCCCGCCCGGTGGGATAGCCCCGGCATACGGGGAAATTCATGCTATGTCACATTTATGTCCGAATAAGTATTAATCAGAGGCCGGGCCATGGACGACCCGATCTGAACATACACCACGCAGCACCAAGCTCTTGGAGGCGCACAAATGAACAAATCAGATCTCGTAGACTCCGTCGCTTCCCAGCTCGAAACCAGCAAAGCAGATGCTGGGCGAGCAATCGAAGCGGTCATCGCATCAATCTCGCATGGGCTTCAGGAAGAACAGAAGGTCGCCATCTCAGGATTCGGCACCTTCACCAAAAAACACCGATCAGCCCGCACAGGAATGAACCCAGCGACCAAGCAGCCGATTCAGATCCCTGAATCAACAACCTGCTCGTTCAAACCCTCGCAGCAGCTCAAAGAAAACCTGCACACCAACGGCGTTCAGTCCTCCTGAACGCCGGTGCAACAAGCAACAGCTCGACCGGATCACGCGGCCTGACCCACACTCATCGCCGACCACGCTGATCCGACCGACGCATCTCTAAACCCCGCAGTTGGCGGGGTTTTTTATGATTAAATATGACCAATCATGTCTTTAATCAGAAAAAGCGTCCTCGGCAAGATCGATCGCCCGCCCAAGAGCCGCCGCTTTATTGACCGTCTCAAGAAACTCAAGCTCGGCAACCGAATCCGCAACGATCCCGCCCGCCGCCTGGATGTGGTACTCCCAGACCCCGTCAGGATTCGATTCATCAATTCGATCAATCGGCACCACGATCGTCCGCAGCGCAAGAGCAATGTCCATCTCCTGATCGAGCCCCACCCAACCAAGCCCCCCGCCATACGGACCACGCCGAACTTTCTCAAGCTCATCAATAATCTGCATCGCCCGGACCTTCGGTGCCCCCGAAATCGTCCCCACTGGCAGGGCCGCACGCAAAGCATCCCAGCAATCGAGCCCCTGACGGACAATCCCAGTCACAGTCGACGAGATATGCATCACATGCGAGTACCGCTCGATGTCCATAATCGAATCAAGCTTGATCGACCCCGGCACCGCAACCCGCCCAACATCGTTCCGCCCAAGATCCACCAGCATCGAATGCTCAGAACATTCCTTAGGATCAGCAAGCAAATCCTGCTCAAGGGCCAAATCCTCTTCAGGCGTCCGCCCCCGCCGGCGAGTCCCCGCCAGCGGACGATTGGTCACAACAAGTTTCCCATCATCCCCCCGCCGAACCCGGCAAAGAATCTCAGGCGACGACGCGACCAAAATACACCCGCTTGTCTGCAGATACACCATGTAAGGCGACGGATTCACCGCTCGCAAAGATCGGTACACATCAAACGGGTCCGCATTGGTCCGCCGCTCAAAGCGATGCCCCAGCACCACCTGAAAGATGTCCCCAGCCTTGATGTATTCCTTAGCCTTCTCGATCATCGCCGCGTGCTCTGCGGTCGTCGTATTGGCCGGCATCGCCTTGGTTTTCACCGACGGCTTCCGTGCCACCCGCCCAAGCACCAAAGGCTTCGCATGATGCTGGATCTCCACCGCAAGGGCCTCAAGATCAATCAGCGACTGTTCATAAATAGCAGCAGGATCGTCGCCCGTATTGACAACCGCCAGCCGGACCAGATGCACAAGCTTCTCGACATGATCAAAGATCACCAGCGTGTCATAAAACCCAAACGCGATCTCAGGTAATCCCCGGTCATCCCTCGGCGCATGCTTTGGATCAAGCTTCACCGGCTCAGCGTACCGCACCGAGTCATACCCCGCATACCCAAACCACCCGCCAAGAACGCACTCCGGGATCAGCCCCTGATCAACCGCGTTGCTGGGCAGAGCCAGTTGCCAGCCGTCAGAGAGTTCCCGTACCTTGGCCAGTGGATCCGCGCAAGGCTCAGTCGTAGTCTGGCCGCTCCGATGATCCGAAATAGTCACTTCCCCATCACGAGCGCTGACCTCGATGACCGGCCGCGATCCAAGGATCGAGTGCCGCCCTTGGTGCGTCCCTCCCTCAACCGATTCAAGCAGGAACGAAGGCGCGGTCCGATCGTCAGCACTCACCAATCTCCGGTACGCAAGCACCGGTGTGAGCTGGTCAGCAAGCACCCGGATACCGACAGGCACCACAACAACCCCGTGCCCGTTCTTGCAGGCATTGTCGATGGTGTCTGTAAACTCTTGGAGTATTGAGGAGGGCATGTCGAGCAGTCTATGCGTGCGGATTTGTCAAGCCGATGAACCCACCCAACGAACCCGAGAGCCGCTAGGGCGGTACAGTGTAGAGATGCCACCATTCTCTCCCCTCATTCGCAATATCTTTCATTCAATCCTGCTCGGCGTATTCGCCTTTCAGGTGACAGCTCAAGATTCTCAGCCTGCGCAAATCCCACCAGATATCCCCGCCCCCGAGCCCGTCGTCGATCAGCAGATTGCCCCGATGACCATAAGTCAGGTGTTCGCCTCCGTTGCGACCGCCGATCCCAACCGCCGCGCGGGGATCCGCTCATCGCTCCTCGCCCGGACCATGCAGGTGGTCCCGGTGGTCATCATCGTCGACAGCCCATCGGCCTACCTCGACGCCATCAGCCAGTGGGAAGGCCCGCTCAAGTTCCCAATCCTCTACGACGACGGCACCGACACAAGCCGCGAGCACATCGCACGATTTGTGCGTGCCTTCGAACCCGAGCAGGTCGTTCGGATTTCTGGGGCCGGTCAGATCGCATGGGGCAAAGACGCTCAGCAGCGACAAGACGCCATCAACCGTGCGCTTGCCGCATCTTTCTATGAACCAGAGCCTGACTGGGCGACCACCCTAGCCAAACTCAAGGCAACCGGGGTGCACTCTTCGGGTGTGGTGGTGCTCGATCCGATGGATCATCACTGGGCCGCGGGTCTGGCGATCGCCGCGGGCCGGTTCCAGCCGGTCATCTACCTCAAGGGGCCGCAGAACCAGAACAAAGATCTCAGCCCATCGCAAGCACAAGTGATCAACCAGGCCATCGAGCAAGGCCTCCTCAGACTCAACCTCTCCTTCGATGAAATCGGCGATGAGATCGATGCTGTTACACTCGCCTTCCGCGCCGGGGTTAAAATCAATACAGGCCCCCAGCCCCGCGACCGCCTAGCAACAACAGACCGGATCGGCCGATCCGAATCATCTATGGGAGGCATGCGGTGGGCCTGGTGCGGGCAGTTCTTCGGCTCAACCTCATCAACGGTCTACCAAGCCATGTGTTCTTTGTTCTTGCCTCTCGACAACGCATTCATCTGGGATGGATACCCCAGCGATGGCGATTGGAAAAGATACGACGGGACCGAGGCCGAATCGATCCTCTCCAAGGCCGGGTTTACAACCGAGCTCTACGACGAGCCCAGAAACTCCCAAGCAAGCTTCAGGGGGCGGAGTGATTCAAGGCCCGTTGACGCTTCGCTGATCCTAATGAACTCCAAGGGGTCGCCGTATTACTACGACCTCCCCCAATCACCAGACGGCCAAGGCAAACCCGGCGATCTACCGTTCCTCGCCCGCCCCAGTGCGCTCCACATGGTCCATTCCTTCTCGCTCAGCACGCCATTTAAACCAGACACGGTGGGGGGGCGATGGCTGCAGCGTGGCGTGTATCTCTATGCGGGCTCGGTGGACGAACCATTCCTTTCTGGATTTGTACCGACACCCCTGGTCGCACGCCGCCTACTCGGGCAGCTCCCCTTTGCCGCCGCGGCCCATTACGACGATGGTCAGGCGTGGAAGATCGCCGTAATTGGCGACCCGCTAAAAACAATCACTCCCTGTGGGACACGACTCAGTTCTATCCCCGATCCGATCAAAGAGTTCATCCAAACCCAAGGCGGGGAAGAACTCGTCAAGCGAGCAAAGGACGCGCTCAAAGCCGGGCGGTACACAGATGCTATTGAGGACTTCGTTCTCTCTAATCGCGACGACGCCGTTGTCCGATTGGCCAAGGCACTCATCCACGACAAGCCAGAAGCGGTAGACGATTTTGGGGCCAAAGCCATTGTCCAGGCCGCATTCCGCCAGGGGGAAAGAGACCTTGTGCTCGATGCATTCGAGCACCTCTCGCTCGATGCGCGGAGCGACCGCATGACCCGAGACGCGATGTGGTTTGCGGCCCGATACAAACTTATGCGTTTTGATGACCAGCGTGCATTGGGACTCCTGCAAAGTAACCTACGCACCAGGCAGGAAATCCAGGACGCCGAGCAACTCGCGATGATCATCAGGCGAGAATCCATGCCCCGTGCAATCGGGCTCCTCGAATCTCTCCGTCCCGGGCTCACCGAGGGCCAGCGGAAGCTTCTGGATAAGGCCATCAAACGGGTCAGGAGATAATCAGGCCCGATCCGCCTCGCAGGCGAGAACCCTACAATCGACCATGATCCAGCTCGGAGTCAATATCGATCATGTCGCCACGGTCCGCAACGCCCGTTACCGCGGTCAGCCCGACCCCGCAATCAGCGGCGCCGAGCCTGATCCAATCCGGGCCGCCCACGAGGCCGAGCTCGGCGGGGCCGATTCAATCACCATCCATCTCCGCGAAGACCGCCGCCACATCATGGACCGCGATGCCCAGCTCCTGCGCCAACTGGTCAATGTCCGCCTGAATCTGGAGATGGCCGCGACCGACGAAATGGTGGCCATCGCGTGTGATCTTCAGCCAAATACCTCAATGCTGGTCCCTGAGGGGCGATTAGAGGTCACCACAGAGGGCGGGCTCGATGTTCTGGGCCAGCAAGCACAAATCAAAGACGCGGTCGCCCGGCTCAAAGACAGCGGCCTCGTTGTCAGCGCGTTCATTGATCCAGATATCGCACAAGTTGAGGCCGCCAAAGAGGTTGGGTTTGATATCTGCGAGGTCCATACCGGCCCATACGCCAGCGCGTTCCATCAATGCGGCGGTGATCTTCATCAGCAGAATCTGCACTCAGCTCTCCAGCAAGTACAAGGTGCCGGCAGCCGCATCAACGAGCTCGGCATGCGGTTCAACGCCGGCCACGCGCTCAACTTTCACAATGTCCATCACATCGCGGCACTCCCGAATCTCAACGAGCTACACATCGGGCATTCGATCGTGGCCCGCGCCGTGTTTGTCGGGTTGCGAACAGCGGTCGCCGACATGAAAGCTCTTTTAAATCAAGCCAGTTCTTAACCGAGTAGGTAAGTACCCTGACATTCTAAAGTTCACTCATTTTGTGCTTTGTATTTTGAGATTGTCTGTTATGATCTCCCCATGCCGCGCCGTGGAGACACCAAACAAGTTGAATCACGATCAAAGAGTCGTGCCAAAGCAAGCCACGCTCCGGGTCTGTTTGTGAACTACCAGGCCGCCCTCGACTTCCTCAACTCGAGTGTCAACTTTGAGCAGATTCATTCCAAAAAGCTCACACAAGATTCTTTCAAACTCGACCGCATGCATGCCCTGGTCAAGGCACTCGGCGACCCCCACCTGGCGGTCCCCGTCGTCCATATCGCGGGTTCCAAAGGCAAGGGCTCGACCTGTGCCATGCTCGAAAGTTGTCTGAGGTCCAGCGGCTACACCACAGGGCTCTTCACCAGCCCGCACCTCACCGATGAGCGAGAACGCGTCCGTATCAACGGCTCTCTGGTCAACAAAGAACAGTTCGGCGTCGCTCTGAGTCAGTGCAAAGACGCCGCGGCCTCCATCGCCAAAGAACACGGCCAGGCGACCTATTTCGAGCTTTTGACCGCCCTGGCATTCGTTGTTTTTGCCCAAGAAGCGGTCGATATCGTGATTCTCGAGACCGGGCTCGGCGGACGCCTCGACTGCACCAATGTCGCCAGCCCCGTCGTCATCGGGCTCACCAGTATCCATCTCGAACACACCGATGTCCTTGGAGACACGCTTGAAAAGATCGCTGCGGAAAAAGCGGGCATCATGAAACCCGGGGCCGCGGCCGTCAGTGTTCCCCAGTCCGATGATGTCATCGAGATTTTTAGATCCAAAGCTCAAGAAGTCGGGTGTGAACTGGCGGTCCTGGGCCAAGATATTCTCTACTCCTCCCGATTCCAATCCGCAACATCCCGTGGCCCACACCCAAAGGTCTGCGTCGGGCAAGGCCCGGACTGTTTTGAGCACATGTCCGTGCCGCTCCTAGGCGAGCACCAGGGCGCCAACTGCGGCCTGGCCCTAGCGGTCATTCTTGAACTCCGAAACCACGGCTTCGACCTCCCCGAACAACAAATCATCGCCGGACTCGAGCACACCCCTCGCCAAGGCCGACTCGAAAAAATCAACAATCGCCCAAAGGTCTATGTCGATGGTGCCCACACCCCCGAAAGTGTCAAAGAAACGCTCAAAGCAGTAGCACAGCAAGTCACCTTTGATTCGATGGTTGTTATCTTCGGATGCGGTGCTGATAAAAAATCCGACGCGATGCTCGAAGAACTCAAGGCCCGTGCCGACAAGGTCATCTTTACCAAGTCGTCATCCAACGCGCGGGCCATGGATCCCGATGAACTCTCAAAGCGATACACCGAACGGTTCAGCAGATCTTGCGAGTCCTACCCCACACCAACCCAGGCCATCAAATCCGCAGGAATGTCATTGGGCCCCAACGACCTGCTCCTGATCTTGGGCAGTTTTTATCTCGCGGGCGAAACCAAATCTTTGTTCGAAGCCAAGGCTGCTGCCCCGGCATAAGGCCCTCGCCTTGTTGGAGAGCATGTATTGGACCAATTTCGCGCCATTGTGCCAAAACCGGTCTACATTACAATGGACTGATTCCTGATCAAAATCCCGCTTTGAGCGTCATTCAGGCAACTTTCCCCTCTGAGCCTTGTATATTTATTCAGAAAAACAGGAGATTCTGAAATGTTCGATCCAATCAAAGTCGGTTCCCGCTCCAAATCCAAAGCCCTCGTCGTCGGCATGTTCAAAGGTCAGCCCCTCGACGCCGACACCAAAGCACTCGACACCGACGGCTCCATCGCCGCCGCCTCCAAGCGATCCGAAGCCACAGGCGACGCCGGCTCGATCGTCCAAGCCTACCCAACCAAGGGCTACGACCGCGTCTTCATCATCGGGCTCGGCGACAAAGCCAGCTTCGACATTGCTACGCTCCGAAACTCAGGCGGTGCCCTCGGTCGTGCACTGAGTGCCGCCGGGATCAACTCGGTTCAGTTCGCCCTCAGCGGTGCGATGGCCAAGCTCTCCAAGAAAGCACAGGTCAAGCCGTTCGATGTCGGCGCGATGCTCGGCGAAGGATTCGGATTGGTCTGCTGGACCTACGACGGCCTCCGCGGATCGGCAACAACCGTCGCCAAAAAACCAACACTTACCCTATCAGGTTCGCACGCCAAGTTCGAAGACGGGCTCCGCCGCGGACTCGGGATGGCCGAGGGCTCGAACATCGCCCGCACGCTCTCCCAGACCCCGCCAAACATCGCGACCCCGATGTGGATCGCTGGCGAGTGCAAAAAAATCGCTCGCAAGACAGGCATGAAGTGCACCGTGTTCTCAGGAAAGAAACTCGAAGACGAACGCCTCAACGGGCTTATCAATGTCGGTAAAGCAAGCGAGAACAAGCCCTGCATGATCCGCATGGAGTACACCCCCAAGAGCGGCAAGTCCAAAGCACCAATCGTTATCGTCGGTAAGACCATGTCCTACGACTCCGGCGGCCTCTCGATCAAAGTCGGCGGCGGCATGGTCGGCATGAAACGAGACAAAGACGGCGGCTGCGGCGCTATCGGCGCGATGCACATCATCGCCAATGTCATCAAACCAAACCGCCCGGTCGTTGCACTGCTCGTTTCAGCCGAGAACTCGATCTCCGACGAGGCCTACCGCCCCGACGATGTCATCGAGTTCCGCAACGGCGTGACCGTCGAGATCACCAACACCGACGCCGAGGGGCGATTGGTTATGGCCGACGGGCTCTGCTGGGCGTGCGAAAAAGAAAAACCAGAGTTCGTCGTCGACATCGCCACGCTTACGGGCGGCGTTGTCGTCGCGCTGGGCTCTGCATACGCCGGGTGCTGGTCCAACGACGATGCACTCTTCGAGAAGTTCAGCGACGCGGGTCAAGCCTCGAACGAACGCGTGTGGCGCATGCCGCTCGATAAAGATTACACGGCGCTTATGAAGTCACCGATCGCTGACATCGTCAACAGCGCTCCAGTCCGTGAGGCGCACCCAATCCAGGGTGCCGCGTTCCTCGAGCACTTTGTCGAAGACGGCGTCAAGTGGGCCCATGTCGACATCGCAGGCACCCACGCGACCAAGTCCACCAAGGGCCCGATCAACCCGGGCCCAACCGGATTCGGTGCACGCCTGCTTGCTGAAGTAGTCGAGCGGAGCTAATCGCTTTAATCCATCAAGACCCACAGCACCCGCTCTTTGGAGCGGGTTTTTCTTGCGATGAACACCCGCAAGAAGAGGCTCCGGTCGACGAGCAGCATCCGCCGCTGCTTTGGGGGGTTGGTGTTCCGACTTTATGAGCATCGAGCCACTTTCGGGCCTTGATCCCAAGCGCCCATGCCATGAGCATCACAAAGATCACGGCCGCGACTTCTTTGTACCCGAAGCCGCCCATCCCGTGCTCATGCTTGGATGCGGTGTCGGCCAGCGTCACCATGTTGAGGAAGAACGCATCAAAGATGATCCCAGCACCAAGTGCCACACCTGCAATCACGCTCAAATAGATCACCAATGCCTTGGCACCAAGGTCTTTAATCAGCCAACTCATCGTCGCCACATTGGTCGCTGGTCCAGAGAGCAGCAGTACAAGGGCCGCCCCCGGCGAGAGCCCGGCAGACACAAGCCCAAACGCCAAAGGCGTCGAACTCGTCGCGCAGATATAGAGTGGAATCCCCACAACCAGCATGACCAGTTTGGGCCAAAGCCCAGACCCGACATGCTCCTCGAACCACCCCGGAGGCACCGCCGAGCCGATGACCGCCGCCATGACCAGCCCGAGAGCGAGCCACATCGCCAGATCAACAAGCATCACCCCGAACCCATGCCGGAATGCTTCCTTGGTCGAGCCCGCAAACCCGAGCCCCGTCTTCTGAGGCGTGGACGAGCAGCACGATCCGCTCGCAGGTTCTGCCTTGGGTTTGGTAGAGGAATAACACGAACTTGCTTCGGGCTTGGGCTTTGATGAGCAGCACGAACCGGTCGCTTTCTTCTCCGTCTGAGCAACGACAGCACCCGCATCGTCCGCGTTGGTGATCGACAACCCAATAGCATTGGGATCCTCGATCGAGTCGGCTTGTGTTTCAGATTTGGATTCGGTTTCATTCCGATGCGTCAAATCAATCAAGATCCCCGCCAGCAATCCAGTAAACACCGCGATCACCGGACGAGCAAGCGCGAAGAATGGCCCGAACAACCCCCATGTCAACGGGACCGATTCCTCACCGGTCTGAGGCGTAGAAATCGCAAACGCCGCGCTGGCCCCTTTGGACGCGCCCTGTTCGCGGAGCCCGGCAGCGACCGGGATCACCGCACACGAGCACAACGGCAGCGGGATCCCAAGCAGAGAGGCCTTGGCGATCGGAACGATCCCCTTACCTCCCAGATGCTTCATCATCCACTCCCGAGGCACCAGCACATGAACCACCCCAGCGAGTAAAAATCCAAAGATCAACCAGACCGACGATTCGGTCAGGATCATCCACAGTTCTGTAAAGAAAGCTTCCATAGTTCAATATCCCGCCCGAGGGCTCAAAGATTCCCACATGAGCCAAGATCGTACGCATTCCCACCTCCGAGAGTGCCAAAGTGCCAGTTTCGCTCTATCATCGCCCAGCACGCCCCGGGCACTTGCTCGGGATCATTCTAAAGGGATCGAAGATGCCATACACACTCACGCCGGACACCGGGATCGACCCAAACACCGACAAGGTCGATTACCTCAAAGACCATGTCGACACCGGCGACCGCTGGGTCCTCAACTTCGGCCCCCAGCACCCCGCGACCCACACCACCCTCCGCCTCGTCCTCGAACTCGACGGCGAACGCGTCGCGCGCTGCACGCCACACATCGGGTATCTGCATTCTGGATTCGAGAAGCTCGCCGAGCATATGGACTACAACCAGTATGTGACAATTGTTTCAAGGATGAACTACCTCTCCTCGATCTCCAATGGCATCTGCTGGCACCACACCGTCGAAAAACTCTTCGGCATCGAAATCTCAACCAAGTGCAAAGTCCTCCGCACCATCATGGCCGAGCTCGGACGCATCCAGGACCACCTGCTGTGCGTTGGAGCCGCCGGTCTTGATGTCGGCGCGATCACCGGCTTCCTCTACGCGTTCAATCCCCGCGAGCACATCTATGACATCATGGACTACGCCTCGGGCCAGCGATTCCATCCGGATTGGTCCCGCGTTGGTGGCATCGTCAAAGAAATCCCGGACGAAGAAGTCTTCGCCCGTATGACCAAAAAATTCCTGCACGGCGTGCTCGAAGAAGCCGTCGATGATCTGATGAACCTGGTCGAACGCAACCGCATTTTCATGGACCGCACCCAAGGCATCGGCGTCATCACCCACGACGAGGCCATCGCCTACAGCGCCACCGGCCCGATCGCTCGCGGCTCAGGTGTTCGCCGCGACCTCCGCAAGGACGAGCCCTACCTCTGCTACGCCGACAACTGGGACGGCAATGGTGCCAAGGCCGTCGAGTTCGATGTCCCCATCGCACGCGACGGCGACTGCTACTGCCGCTTCTTGGTCCGCATCGAAGAGATCAAGCAATCCATCCGCATCATCGACCAGCTCATCGACCGGATCCCAGATGGCCCGACCGATGTCTTCGCCGACGAAAAAATGACCAAGCCACCCAAGTCTGATGTCTACGGCTCCATCGAAGGGCTCATCCAGCACTTCGAGCTCATCATGACCAACCGCGGCTGGGAAGCCCCCATCGGCGAGGTCTACGGCGCCCACGAAACCGCCAACGGCGAGCTGGGTTATTACATAGTCGCTGACGGCTCCAAATGCTCCTTCCGAGCCAAGACCCGCCCGCCAAGCTTCATCAACTATTCCATGATCCCCAAGATGCTCGAAGGCCACATGCTCGCCGACCTCGTCGCGGTCATGGGCTCGCTCAACATCGTCGCGGGCGAGCTGGATCGGTAGAAAAGATTTCATTCCTCGGCACGCTCTATCCGCCAGGTATTCATGTTCTATACGGCATGAAAGAATGTTCTTGCATCCACGCCAGAATTCATTTATACTTCGATCGTTGTTGGAAGAACGATTGGATCATTCAAACATAATGGACATACACATGAACCGCATATACATATCTATCGCAACCCTCTTGGCAGCCTCAAACTTTGCCAACGCCGAACTCCTCGAACTCAGGCTTTTTTCAATGGGCTCCAGCAGCGCTGCTGACCGTATCCCATTTGATACAGTCTCACCAGCAACCCACGGGGTTCTCGAATGCGTGATTGTTTGGGACACCGACGCCCCGCCAACACTCAACGGTGGCTCCTTTACCAACTTCCCCGTCTCAGACTACACCATCATCTACCACGATCTCACACCAAATCCCAACGACGATATTGTGATTACCTCAGATGTTGGGGGTGAACTCGAGTTCCGATATTCGAACACCAACGGCGGAAACGGAACTCTTGAAATCATGAAGTTCTTTGATCTCCCAGCCGGGGGAATGACATTCACCCTCGCCCTCAAAGGTCTCCAAGGCCCATTCTCTCTGGCGATGACCTCGCTACCAGACACAGCAATCGACTACACAATCAACGCAGACAACGAGGAAGTCGACGAAGTGCTCGTTCGACTGATCCAGCCGGGCGCATTTGACATCCAAGCCATCAACAGCGGGGGGCCGGTCAACGCATCGACCGTGGCCTTCCGAGGAAGAGCAGGTTCGGCAGTTCGGTACACCGTCACGACACACACCCCGCCGCCGACAGAGCCCTGCTCGCCCGCCGACTTCAACGCCGACGGCCAACTCGACTTCTTCGATATCTCCCAGTTCCTCACGATCTTCGGAGCAGGCTGTCCCTGATCAATCCCATTGCGTTCAGCCGCGTACAGTCCAAGCATGAAGCAAGCAATCAGATCAATCGCTATCTCTGTCATTTCGGTTCTTTCGCTGATTTCCATCACGGGCTGTTCGATCAACCCCACCTACACCGTCCGCGTCATCAATGACTCGACAACCAACCTCAACGCCCGCATCGAGCACCGTCCCAAGTTTGCCGATGCCATTATTCTTGAGTCCATCGCCATCAAAGCCGGCGAGGAACAAACCCTCGGCCCCGTCGAATCCCCACCCATGGAACGCGTCATCCTCCTGATCGGCGCATCAGGCAGCTCGATTACAGACCCAGAGCAGTTCGTCATCAAACGCGGCTCCTACACCGCCAGAATCTCAAGAGGCACCTCCACAAGCTGGACCCCATACGATGTCAGCCTCCTCAAGGACTGACCCCAGCCAATGGGCCAAATCAGATCCAAGCACCTACGATCCCCCGGCCTAAACCCACAAGGATTCCATCAATGCCCTGGATCACCAAAAACTCCGGCTCCGCAACCATCGAAACCCGCGACGAGCCCTACCTGACCGCCGACATGGTCAAAAAACTCCGCGACGAGTACATCCCGCGCTACCAGAAACCAAAGGGTGCCCTCTTCCAAGCCCTCCATCTCGTCCAGCACCACTACGGCTGGGTCCCCAAACAAGCCATGAAAGAAATCGCCGAGGTTCTCAGCATCACCCCAGGCGAAGTCCTCGATACCGTCTCCTTCTACGAAGAGTACTGGGAGCACAACAAGGGCGAGAACCTGATCTCCGTCTGCCGTTCGATCGCCTGCGAGTTCTGCAGCGCGACCGCATGCACCGAAGCGATCAAAGAAAAGCTCGGCATCGATGTCGGCCAGACCACCCCCGACAACAAGTTCACCCTCGTCGAACTCGAATGCATCGGCTCCTGCGGCACCGCCCCAGCAGCCCTCTACAACGAAGATCTGCATGAGAACCTGACCCCAGAACGAGCCGTCGAAATGATCGACCAGATCCAGAACGGCTCCTACAAACCCGGCGGCACCGGAGCGGTCAAAGAAGACCTTTGAGACTTCGTTCTCACTTCATCTGCGAACAGTCTTTATGCCTCAGGCATTTGGTCGTGTGGTCATTGACCATTCCACACGCCTGCATCATCGCATACATAATCGTCGGCCCAACAAACCGAAACCCGCGTTTCTTCAGATCCTTCGAAATGAACTTCGACAACTCCGTCTGCGCCGGCAGATCATCCTGAGTCTCAAACCGATTCACCATCGGCGTGTCATCCACATATGACCACATCAACTCGCTCAAACTCGTCCCTTGTTTGTACAACTCGAGCACCGCCTTGGCGTTGCTGACGGTTGATTCGATCTTGAGCCGGTTCCGCACGATCGACGCATCAAGCATCAGCCGTTCGATATCGTCCTGCGTGAACTTGGCGACCTTCTTGGGATCAAACCTCTTAAAGAGCTTCCGGTACCCTTCGCGTTTGTTCAGGATCGTCGACCAGCTCAGCCCCGCCTGGGCCCCTTCAAGCGTCAGCATCTCAAACAAATGATGCTCATCCCGGTTCGGCACCCCCCATTCTGTATCGTGGTACAGAATCTCAGATTCCATCCTCGCCCACTCGCACCGATGTTCATTCTTTTTGGTCATAAGGCACTACCATAGAGCGTGAAGCCCGACAAAGAAATCCCGATCACCCGAGCCATCGGCCAGTTCTTCGGCCACCTCTGGCACTCGACCGCCAAACCCGTCGATACAACCTCCCGCACCGAAACCATCTCCAAAACGACCCAAGAAGCCGATGCCCAAATCGATGGCAACAAAGTCATCCTTCGAAAAACCACCATCGAAGAAGTCGAATACCGCAACGACCCGTGATTAGACCTTCCCGATCGCCTCTTGCATCTTCTCCGCAGACATCCCCGCCGTGAGTTCCGGCTCCCCACGCCCCACATCCCACGCGCGAACATCACGCATGGTCTCCTCAAGCGGCCGCATCGTGAGCCCCGCGTTCATCGCTCGCTGACACGAGATCCGGTACATCGATTGTCCGTCCTCAGGAATCCAGGTCGGAATATCCGTCCACGGGTTCACTTCGAGTTCAGCAAGCCGAGCCGTATCGACTTCAACAAGCTCGGATTTGGAACCCAGTGCCTTGTGCGTCCGCTCAATAAATGACCGCAATGGCAACCCCGCTTCCGGGCCAACCGCGTTGAAAATCCCGAATGTCTTCTGCTCGATGCAATGCTGAAAGAACTCCGCCAGATCACGCGCGTCAATAAACCCAGCCAATCCGCAAGGCTCCATCGGGAAGATCATCCGTTCCTGCGTCCCAAGCATCCGCGTCCACCAAGTAATCCGATCCGTCGGATCATTCGGCCCAGCAATCACCGTCGGCCGCACGATACACGAGTTCTGGGGGAAGTATTTGGTCACAACCTGCTCGCACAGGACCTTCAATCCCCCATAAGTCTCGCCGTTGACCTCTTCGACGGCTTTGTCCTCAAGATCAATAAGCTCCGAATCCTCATCCGGCGAGGCCTCGTTGCCGTATCTTGGATACACGCTGATCGTGGAGGTAAACAGGTACATATCCGTGTGGTCCATGAGCAGTTCACAGCTCTCGGTTACCACCCTCGGCACATACCCGCACATATCAACCACCGCATCGAACCGCTCCCCGGCATCGATCAATGCCTTGATTTCACCCAATCCATCCCCAATCTTGGGATCACGGTCACCAATGAGCCGCCGGACGGACTTTGGGAGTCCCGGATCAGCCGCGGATCGGTGCAAAATGGTCAGATCATGACCGCTGCCGCTCGCCTGCTCTACAAACGCCCTGCCACTGAACTGAGTCCCGCCGAGTACAAGTATTTTCATGCTTCAGCATACCGTCATAGACCCCACCCGATGCACAAATGACCCCTCAGCCGGCTAGAATCGACCAACTTGCCCTCTAGTCAGCTTGGAGCCGATCAATGCCGAAAAAAGTCTGGGACAACACACTCTCCGAGCACATCCTGCTCAAACGAATCCCAACGGCCCCATTCGGGCACATCCGCGACCGCCATGTCGTCGGATACGAAGAGTTCGTCAAGACCGGTGGCTACGAGGGACTCCGCAAAGCCCTCACCATGAAACCCGAGGATGTCACCAGCGAAGTCAAAGACGCGGTCCTCCGCGGACGCGGCGGCGCGGGCTTCCCATGCGGTCTCAAATGGACCTTCCTCCCAGAAGCCGACGGCCAAGACCGCTACCTCGCAATCAACGCAGACGAATCAGAACCAGGCACATTCAAAGACCGCCTCCTCATGGACTTCGATCCCCACGGCATGCTCGAAGGCATCGCCATCTGCATGTACGCCTGCCGACTCACCAAGGCCTACATCTTCATCCGCGGCGAATACCACCACCAAGCCAAGGTCCTCGAAAACGCAATCAAAGAAGCCTACGACAACGGCATCTTCGGTGAGAAGGGGCTGATCAACCAGTCCAACCCATCGGGCGATCCGTTCGTCGCCGAGTGCTATGTCCACCGCGGAGCCGGTGCGTACATTTGCGGCGAAGAAACCGCGCTCCTCGAAGGCATCGAGGGCAAGCGCGGCTGGCCACGCATCAAACCGCCATTCCCCGCGATCAAAGGCCTCTTCGGTCGCCCGACCATCATCAACAATGTCGAGACCCTCGCACATCTCCCATACATCCTGACCGATGGTGCCAAGGCCTTCTGCGAGCTCGGCGTTGAGTCCAGCATTGGCGGGCCGCCAAGTTTCGGCACCAAACTCATGGGCGTCTCAGGGCATGTCGAAAAACCGGGCTGCTACGAACTCGAACTCGGCGTCCCCCTCCGCACACTCATCGAAGACTACTGCGGCGGCATCAAGGGCGGCAAAAAATACAAAGCCGCCATCCCAGGTGGCGTCTCGATGGGCATCCTCGGGACCGATCAGTACGAAGCCTGTTTAGACTTCGACATCGGCAAACAACACGGCGTCCTCGGGCTCGGCACCTCAGGCCCGACTGTATTTGACGAGGATACCGACATGGTCAGCGTCGCACGCAACATCACGCGATTCTTCAAGCACGAAAGCTGCGGCCAGTGCACACCTTGTAGAGAAGGCTCAGGCTGGTTGTACCAGATAATGACCCGCATCGAAGCCGGCGACGCCAAATCCAAAGACCTCGATCTCGCTCTCGAAATCGCCAACTCCATGGGCTCCATGCCCGGCACCACCATCTGCGGTTTGGCCGACGGCAACAGCTGGGCCGTCCGCACCATCATGGAAAAATTCCCAGAAGAGTTCCAAGGCCGTGTCCAGCGGACATATGTTCCTGTGACCGTTGATATGGCCGGTTTGGCCTAATTCAGCAGGGTTTCGTCCCAGAACAATGAATCCTGCCAGATCCCCGTCTATTGATCGAATAATCTGGTCATCAGGAGTGTTATGTTTGTTCACAGGGCCATAACGGTCCGCTTTCAAAGGAGACACTCGTGGCCCAAGCCAAAAAACCAATCGTCAGCTGGATTCTTCAAGTGATCATCGTCGTGATATTCCTCATGGCAGGTCCAATCCCCAAGCTCACCGGAGCAGAAGGCGCCATCGCCCTCTTCACCGAGCTCGGAGCCGAGCCCATGGGTCGCTACGCCGTGGGCGCATTTGAGGCCATCGCGATTATCCTGATTCTTGTTCCCAAGACCACCATCTTTGGTGCACTGCTCACCGCCGGGCTCATGGCCGGGGCGATGATGGGGCACATCACCAAGCTCGGTATCTCGATCTCCGCTGATGTTCACCCGGACCTCGAAGGCCCGATGATGTTCGTCATGGCCGTCGTCGCGTTCCTCTCTGCACTCGGAATCCTCGCCGTCCGCCGAGCCCAGCTCCCGATCATCGGCTCCAAGTTCGCGGCTGACGCTTCTGGCCCCGACGCCTAAAAAACAAGCAGCGAGCGTTCCCGCCCGCTGCCCGCCTGAAGAAATCAGGATGGTGTGGTTTGTTTGGACTTGTATTTAGCAGTCTTCAGGATCTGGGAGAGGCTCGTCAATCCCGAAAATCGGAGATTGAATCGGGATCATGCCCTCTTGCTCAGGCTTGCCCTTGAGCTTGCGTTCGCCCTTGCTCTTTCTCTTACTTTCACCCTTGCTATCGCCTCGTCCTTCCATCGCCTTGTCAACACGCTCTTGGCGTTGCTGACGCAACTTGGAAACATTCTCTTTGACCGCCGCCTGCTGTGCCGGCGTGAGCACCGCCCACAACTGTTTCTTGGCCGCTTGATCCGACGGGGCCTTGCTCATGAACTCTGCTCGTTTCTCGCGCATCCGCTGCTGTTGTTCGGGCGAAGGCCGCTCGCCTTGGCGGGTGCGTTTCTCTTCACCGAGTTCCCCGCCGGGTCGTTGTCGTTGGAGTTGCCGGTCGTCGCCGCCTTCGCGTTGCTTGCGTTCGCCCTTGGCCTCCCGCTCTCCGCGTTCGCGATTCTGCTCGCCATCACGCTGCCCGCGCTGACCACGCACCCCTTCGATCTCGTCTTTGTTCGCTTCCATAAACGCATCCATCTTTTCTTTATGCGATTTGGCGATCTCTTTGATCTGTTCCTTCTGTTCATCGGTGAGTGCCAACTCAGGATTATCCTTCGCGGCTTTATTCAATCCGCGGATCGCACCAAGGTACGCACGCAGCGGCATATCCCCGGCACGCTTTGAAGCCTCTCCAGAACCACTCATTGAATCCCCCGCATCAGGTCCCGACGCGTCAACAACCTTGGGCCCGCGAAGCAATCCCGAGTCTTCGCTCTTGGGTTCTGCAGCAACAGCACCACCAGCAAGTGCAGCGATCATCACTGTAATCCCAAACCGTTTTGTGTACAAAGTATTCATTCGTAAGTTTCTCCCATAGAGGCGGGGCGTCAGGCCCGGCGGTGTGTTCTAATAGTCCCTATCGACCAGCCAAACGCCGCTCGTTTCCTTGTATTGCACCCCCATCCAAATCTTCCTAGGTCTATGATCCTACCGATTCCGATTGTGCCGGTTATTCCTGCACAAAGACTGTATTTCAAGCGAATCCCTACCCACCCACCAACGGAAGATTCCCGCATGCCACTGACCAAAGAACTCATCAACGACGCCCTCTCCGGAGTCGCCCACCCAGACGGCGGCGACCTTGTCAGCCGCGACTGCGTCCTCAACATCGCCCTCTGCAGCGACGACGCCTCCGTCCGCATCTGCTACACCCAAGGCCACCCAGACCAGCAACAACCAGACCGCAACGCGCTCTCCAACATGGGCAAGTTTGCAGAGCAAGTCATCCGCGCAGCCGCCAAAGCAGAAGGCGTAGAAAGCCTCGGCCTCATCATCGACTTCGTAGACCACGCCGGACAGGTTGTTTTGAAGTTGAAGAGCGATACCAAGACCAGTGCTGAAACACCAAAAGAAAAACAACCAGAACAAGCACCCCAAAACACAAACGCAGCCGGTGTTCCAGGTGTCAAGCACATCATCGCAGTGGGAGCCGGCAAGGGAGGCGTCGGCAAATCCACCGTCGCCATCAACCTCGCCATTGGACTGGCACGCAAGGGCCACTCCGTCGGCGTCCTCGATGGCGACATCTATGGACCATCACTCCCAACAATGCTCGGACTCCAAGCACTCGACCAAGCCGTCATCGAATCAACACTCCAGCCATTCTTAGTCCACGGCATCAAATCCATCACCATGGGCAAACTCGTCGATGCAGACAAACCACTCATCTGGCGAGGCCCAATGGCCCACGGTGCATTTACCCAACTCATCGAACGCACCCAATGGGGCGAGCTTGATTTCCTCATCATCGACCTCCCACCAGGCACCGGCGATGTCCCCCTGACACTCGCTCAGAGCGTCCAGCTCACCGGAGCCGTCATCGTCTGCACCCCACAAAAAGTAGCGCAAGACGACGCCGTCCGCGCATCAAAGATGTTCGAGTCCCTCGGTGTAGATCGCCTCGGTGTCGTCGAGAACATGTCCTACTTCATCGGAGACGACGGCAAAGAATACGACATCTTCGGCAAAGGCGGCGCACAAAAGATGGCACAGAACCTCGGATTGCCGTTCTTGGGTTCAATCCCAATCAACACCGCCCTCCGCCGAAACATGGACGACGGAAATCCCACTAAGAACTTTGAAGCCGATTCCGCAGGCGGCCCACAACTCCCCGCGGCCCTAGAGCAGCTCACCGACCAACTCATCGCACAGGTCACCCTCGCATCGATGAACAAGAGCAGCCAAGCACCAACGCTGAGCATCAGCTAGCCCAAGAAGAATCAGAGGATCAATGGCAGACAAACCGAAGAGCAAAGGTATCGGATGCCTGATGATCGTCGTGATCTTCTGGAATGCGTTTGTTCTTGGTTTCGACGGATTGATTCTCCGAGAGCTCTCCAAGCAGCAGAATGCCAAGCAAAGCTACATCGCTGCAGACGCGGTCGTAACGGATTCCTATGTCAGCGAGGTATACCACGGAACCGGAGGCAGCGGGCGAGGCACGACCACAGCCGACTATAAACCTGTCATTGAGTATGAATACACGGTCGGCGGCCAGCAGTACACAAGCGAGCAATACTCCTTTGTCATCTGGGGTCGAGGATCCCCCGACTACGCGAAAGCACTCATCGCCCAGTACCCGGCCAACTCAGCGATCACAATCTATCACGATCCTGACGATCCATCGGTATCCGTGATCGACAGATCCTTTGATGAGTTCCCGGCCGTTGTCGGCATTCTTCTTCTCCCGTTCCACTGCCTCGGCCTGATCGGGGTCTGCTTCTTTCTCCGCATGTGGCGGCGCAAAAACATAACCGGCGATGCCCGATGGATCGAGCCATACATGGTTTCCCGGAGCCAATCGATAACCGTGCTCCGTGACCATGCTTATCCCCTCTGGTTCATATTCCTATCAACACTCGGGGTCACCAGCTTTATCATGACCTTCGTGCTTCTATTAGTCGACAGGGGCTTTAACTCATCGGCGACCACCGTGCTGGCAACACTCATCAGTTGCCTGGTTCTTGCGGTGTTCAATACCGCTCTAAAGGCAAGCAGAAAGTTTAACCCGCATTACAAGCTGACCATCGATTTCGATACCGGCATCCTCACCCGCAGCGACAAGACACTCGGCATCGACAACATCCGCTCGATCGCAGTTGATTCAAAGACAAAGATGAAAAACAATAAAGAGGCTTGGTACACCCATACCGCCCGGGCCCGCCTAGCCGACGGCTCTTGGTTTGATCTGCTCGTCGCCAAAGGCCACAAAAACAAAGCAAGGGTACTCAAAAGAGCCCTGAAGCAAGAACTCAGAATCAGCGGCGGATCCAAGTCCTGATCCGATCGCGCAGCGCCGATCCCTTCCGAGGAATCACAGGCACCACATCGAGCACCTGCCCTGGCGCAACATCAATCAGCACCGTCTGCGTCCCGTCGGGCCACTTGACAATCAGCTCGTCAATCACCGTGCTCTGCCCGATCCCAAAGTGCGCCTCGGCCGGGACCTGAGCCATGAAACTCGTCCCCGCGCTGATCAGCCGCGTACGCGTCACGCTTCCGGTCCGCGTCGTTACCACCGCCCCGATCGCACGAGTGTTATTCGTCCCAGGCATCCTCGGACGCACCACCAGCCACCGATTGTTGGGCCGAGCATCGGTCGTATTGCTTTCCAGCACACGAACAGGGCCGTTCATCACCGTTGCAATAAAGTCCTGATCCCCATCCCGATCAATGTCCGCATAAAGCATCGCCGATCCAGAGTCCCCGTAGTTAAACCCGATCGACCCTTCTTCCGCTGCATACACCGGCGTCCCGACCATCGGCCCGCGGTTCATCCAAAGCTTCCAAGGCACATCGGCCCCGCCAAACTCAGATCCATTGACTTCAGCCAGATCCAGCCGCCCGTCATTGTCGTAATCAACAAACACGGTCCCCCATCCCCACCCGCCGTTATCCACACCGAGCGCAACGGATTCCTCGTCGTACCCGATCCCGACATTGGACTTGGTAAAGAACACATTGTGTTCCGCAACGCCATACAGGTTTGTCACATACAGATCCAGATCCCCGTCATTGTCGCAGTCACCAAGCGTCGCCCCCATCTCGTTGAACGCACTATCCAATCCCAAAACCGCCGCCGTATCGATAAATGATCCCGTCCCATCATTGTCCAACATCGAGTTGGGCGAAAAATCATGCGCCACAAATACATCAAGATCCCCATCCAGATCTTGATCAAACATCACCGGCTGCCAAAAAGCGCTCGCCACCCCATCGAGCGGCGAATCGCTCGTGATATCCGTAAACACCATCCCCCCATCATTCCGGAAGATCCACACCCCCTGATCCCAGGTCGTCACGACCAAATCCAGCCGCCCATCACCCGTCAGATCCCCCGCACTCATCGCCCCCCCATGCGTCTGAGGCACAAGCAATGGCATCCCGTCCAACCCAGACCCAGCCGTCACCTCAACAAACGAATGATCCGCCTGCTGGGCAAACAACGCCAGCGTCCGCGTTCCGATCACGCCTGGCATCTGAAACTGGTCGTACTGGACCACCAGATCGAGCAAATCATCCCCATCAGCATCAAACCACAACGCCGAGCGCGCATTGTCCAGATCCGTAATCCCCGACGCCACAGCGATCTCCGTAAAGACCCCGCCGTCGTTTCTATACAACTGTGAAGCAAACCCAACCCCGCTGGGCACAAATAGGTCAACATCGCCGTCGTTGTCGTAGTCCGCCGCGATGACCCCCGTCCCCATCCCCATCCCATGATTCAACGCCCCGATCCCGATCGCGCTGCCAACATCGCTCAACTGGAGTGCGTACGGAACAGCTTCGATCGTGTCCAGATTCGAACGCGTAGAACCCACCGCCCCGTCGGGCCCAAGACACAACACCGCCCCAAACAAAGATGTACACAACAAAAACATATCTCGCCCTCAATACAGATTAGATTCCACACCCAGTACACCAGAATTGCTCTCTAAACTCAACCCAAAACCACCGATTTCACACGCTCTTTACAATTCATCGATGATTTCGGACCTTCCCGCATCTGTCGCCGGGCTCCAGCGGTATACTCCAAACAGAAAGCAAACAAAATCGCAACGCAGGAGAACTCCATGACCATCGCAACAACCACCATCGCCCAAATCGCCAATGACCTCGTCGCCCACTGCAAGATCGAATCCGAGGACATGTGCGCCCACGACACCCAGATCTGGGACAAGCACTTCGCCGAGAGTTGGACCAGCATCGAAGGCGACGGCAAAACCTTCGTTGGCCGCGACGCTGTCATCGCCAAATACAAAGAATGGCAAGCCGGCGTAATCTGCCACTCGTGCGAGGTCACCGGCCCGTTCGTCGGCCAATCCGGGTTCAGCGTCATTTTCGACCTGGACATGGAGTCCAAAGACGGCTCATTCCCACGAATGATCATGAAAGAAGTCGCCAACTACACCGTAGAAAACGGCAAGATCACCAAAGAAGAGTTCTGTTACCAGTGTCCAGACGGCTGCTGAGCATGATTATCTGATTATTTGGCGTGATTCAGGCGAGCCGCCGCGACCTTCGTGATCGCCTCGGCGATCGCGGTCTCGACATCCTCGTTGATCACAAAGGTGTCGTACACATCCGATTCCTTGGCAAACGCGATCTCGCGCTTGGCTTCTGCAAACCGTTTCTGGATCAGTTCTTCGGACTCCCGCTTGCGGTTCCGGAGCCGGTTGAGCAGTTCGTCTTCGCTCGGAGGCAGAATAAAGACCCCAAACGCCTCGGGCATCTTGTCTTTGACCTGCTGAGCCCCCAGCACATCGATCTCCAGAATCACCAGCCGCCCGCGTGCGAGCTGCTCGGCGACCCACTTGCGTCGCGTGCCGTATTTCTTCCCAAACACATCGGCCCATTCCAAAAACAAGCCCTTTTCCACCAGGTCATCAAACTCTTCGTCTGGAATAAAGTGGTAATCAACTCCCTCGATATCAGCCTCTGTCTTGGCCCGCGTTGTGTAGCTCACCGAGAATACAGAATCCCCAATCGCCCGCTCAACACCGCGTGTAATGGTTGTCTTTCCTACGCCAGATGGCCCAGAAAGGATCAACAACAGCCCGTTGTCGGTGTCTGTCGGAAGTCGTGGGTAGCCGGTATCCATTGCGATCATCTCCATACGAACCAGCATACCCCCCAAAGTGAAGAGCCTCCCGGGTTAGGGGCTCTTCGTATCAAAGACCTTTAAAAAATGAAAGAGGGCGCCTCGGGCAGGAACCGGGACGCCCTCGTTGATCAATCTTTATGCACATCAGATCAGCCGCAGCGCCGCCTCTTACCCATTACAAGCACGCCACTCAAGACAAGCAACGACCCCGGCGCCGGCACCGTTGAGACAAAGCCATCACCAAGCACGCCAAGCCGATCATTCGGATCAGCCCCGTAGGTGAAGTTGAGCTCCACGCCCCCGCCGATCCACCCATCGAGCGGATTGCCCGATTGGTCACCAACGAAGACCTCATACCGAACCGAGTGGGGGCCCTTGACATCGCTGGCGTACCAGTTATGGACCATGGTCCCGTCCCATTGCCAGACCGAATCCGACCCATCGGTCCCCAGAATCGGGTCATACCCAAACTCCGAGTACACCGACAAGTGTTCCGATCCACCAAGCGTCCGCACAAACACCCCGCTGCTCGGTGGCAACGAGATAAACCCATTGGCAAGCCAACCAAACTGCGAGTTGTGGCCCAGGCCATCAAGCACCGAGGCCGAACCGCTAAAGACACCGGACCCCTCGACCATCTCAACGGTTGAGAGCGACGGCGACTCAAAGGTCACAAACACCTGCTGGTTAAAGATCGACACCATCAAATGGCTCATCGACCCGCCCATCTGCGGGATATCCCCATAGGCAGCACCAGCAAGAACAGCAAGAGCGAAGCAGACTGATCGATTACGCATGGCTTATGCCCTCCGCCGGCGAGCAGCGACCAAACCACCAAGCCCGAGCAACGAAAGCCCGGCAGGCGAAGGCACCGCATTGAAGTTCAGCGTCACCATCGCGCTGTCATACCCAAGGACCGCGTTGCCGCTTGCATCGCCAACAAACACTTCATAGGTCGCTTCGTAGCTCCCAAGAGCGTCCGCGCTGTACCAGTTATGGACCATCATGCCCGACCACATCCACGCGTCATCAGACCCACCAGTTCCGAGGATCGCGTCGTAGGTGTGCATCTCGCGCATCATCCGCATCCCGCCTTCGTAGACATCAAGCCCAGCCGTCGAGCTCACACGCTCGACCCACATGAACTCTCCAGCATCCAGGCTGATAAACCCGTCAGCCACCCAGCCGTACTGGCTCGAGTAGTACGAATCATCAAGCACTGCCGCAGCACCATCGTAGTTCTCGCCCGCAAACCGTTGAAGTTCAACAGCGTTCCCCGCGTGGGTCCCAACATGCGCATGGACCGCGCCGTTGTCCAGCGAGATCATCACATGCTCCATCGGCCCCCACACATTGGGCAGGCTCACGCCACCGATTGCAGAGCCACACATCAAAGCCACGGTTGTCAAAGTCATTGTCGTATTCATTGGAAATTCTCTTCTCGTTGTAAAGCCGCTCCTCACAGAAGCGGCGATGTTGTTATAAATCGGGCCAGGCAAACAACTCACCTCGCCATCGCCGGATGCCAGTTGTCCCGGCCATTGTCCGCGTCGTACATATCCGCAAACCGGCGCGAAACAGCGCGTCCGTCTAGCATCAAGTACCCCGCCTTGTCCCCGTGCCGCTCCACAGCGACCTCCGACCCCGGCGCCACATCGCGTGTACGCCAGAAATGGGACATAATGTGATCCGCGCTCAACTCCTCACGCATCTCACCAAGCAATATGGTGACCGATGCGTGAGGCGATGCCGAACGCTTCCTATAAGGCGCAAACCGAACCCCCATAAACTTCTCAGGGTCAATCTCCTCGCGCCGGAGCTCAAAGTACGCATTCATCCCATAGCTGATCGCCGCTGTAGAAAAAGGCAATCCAGGCTGCTCGATAGGGCTCTCCCGCTGGTCATGAGCACAACGATAAAAATCGTTGCTCGCGTTCCACCAAGATTCGCTCTGCCACAGGTCCGACTCGCTCTCAAACGGTTGCGAAGTCAGATACTCAAACATCTGAGGCCCCCAGGGCAGGATCCCGGAAAACCCTACAGAATGTTTCGAGCGTGGCAGCACATCCTTGTTGTCCTCGGTGTACATACTCATCGCCATCCCGAGTGAACGGAGCGACGACAAACACTGCACCGAGCGAGCGCTATCACGCGCCCCGCTGAGTGACGGGAGCAGGATCCCGATCAGCAAGGCAATGATTGCGATGACCACAAGTAACTCTATGAGCGTAAAGCCAGCATGGACTTTGCGAAACGATCGCATATATCCAACCTCCCGACGCACCACATGGCGCATCGAAATAATTAACTATGGAATGTAAAGTGTACGGTTCGAGCGATCAACTCACCCGCGCGGCGGAGGTGTCGCCAGCTCGATGCCGCGTGATCTCGGTGCCCGATCATTGGTCGCAAGAATCACAACCCGATCAGCACCGGTCAAACTCAATCCATCCACCCGCCCAGTCATCGTCCCCACAAAGAACGCGATCGCGACATTGGCCCCGGCCCCGCCCATCGCATCAACAGACTTGTTCTTCTGAGGCATCCGCCGAACGGGATTCCCAGAATCATCTGCCATGTCTTCCGGATTCATGAGCCCGGCTTCACACAATGGACAATCCGGCGCATCAGCCGTAGGCATCACACACGAACACATGTCCTGACCACACACCGACCACTCAGGCCGATCATTCGCCATCGAAGACAACACAAACGACCACCCCGACCCGGCCAATAGAAAGCCGATCGCAAAGAGCATTGTTGCCGCAAGATGGAATCGCTGAGTTCTCATAGAGCCGCAAAGCATATGGCCAAACAGGAATATAAGACAACCCTATCCTCTATAGAATTGTTCTAATTTTGTCCAAGCAAGGACTTTACGGCCTCCAAGACCCTTGAGCCCTCAATTTGGTCAATCCCGCACCGCTCCGGATGGTCATTGGCCGATTCACCCGCCTCCAGCGTCGGATCAGCCACCACAACCACCTCACTATCAAGCCCGTTGTCCAACTTCGACACCGGCACCGTCGTCCACCGCGGATCCGTCGGCCCAAACAGCGTCACCAGTGGCGTCCCCATCGCCGCAGCGATATGCCTCGGTCCCGTGTCGTTGGTCACCATGATCTGCGCCCCCTTGCAGATCGCCTTCAATCCCCCCAGCGTGTTGCCCATCGCAGGCAGCGACACCGGATCCGATTCACACAACCCGCAGATCTCATCAACCAAACCACTCTCCGCCGGCGACCCATTGATCAGCACTTTCAATCCACACTCATCGTTCAACCAATCCGCCAGCCGAGCAAACCGATCCGCCGCCCACCGCTTCGCCTCGTTGTTCCCACCAGGATTCAATATGGCGTAATCCCTATCAACCCCCGCCTTCGCAAGTATCTCATTACATTTGGTTTGGTCAGCATCCGAAATCGGCAACTCCATCACGACACCATCAGGAAGCGCCAAAGGCATCGACACACAATCCACCGGAGTATGCACAGACCAATCAACAAGCTCCTCACCCAACAAATACCCCGCCAGATTCCAATAGTAATCCACCGCAGGCACCATCTTCCAAGACCCATCCCCATTCCGCGGCGGCACCACCTTGTCCGTCAAAAGCATCCCCCGCCCGTCCCGGTCATACCCGATCCGCCTCGGAATAAACGCCAGCCGCGTCGTCAGCGCCGTGGAGAACGAGTTCGTAAACAACACCGCCGTGTCATACCGCCGAGGCCGAACCTTCGCGGCTGCTTTCTTAGTCGCCATCATCCCATGAGGCACAAACACATGCACCTCATCAAACAAATCATTTCCTTCACCCTGCCCGTCTATCAATAGATCAATCCCACCCCGACACAACGCCCCAATAAAGATCCCAGGCATCGCCTCACGGATCCGCCGAATCGCAGGCGTCGCCATCACCACATCCCCCACCCAAGAAGGCAACACAATCAACAACTTCAACGGCCGATCAGACATCACCAATCCCTACTCAAAGACCACAACGCCGCACCAAACTGCCGCTCATGCCACCGATTCGTATCCCGACGCAACTGCGCCATAAACGCCAACGCCCCCAGCCGATGCACCCCAATCACGACCTCAATCATCTTCTCATCGCACGCCAGTTCATGGATCACAATCCCCGTCCGCTCCGCGATTCCTCGTGCCACGGCTTCCACCATCTCCCGAGTCCGATCATCCGCCATCGGCACAAACGCATCATCAGTAGATTTCAACACCACCCTCGTCCCAGGAACAATCTTCGGATGCGAAACAACCTCTGAGCCAGACCCCTCCGGCTCAGTCAGAATCTCCTCCGCCGCCATCATCAAATCCGCATGAGAGCCATTGGGCCCAACCTGAATCGTGTGCTTCTCAGGAATCCCCGCATCCATCCCAGCATCCAAATCCCGCTGCTTATCCCCGATCATCCACGACTTCTCCGCATCCAAACCAAGCTCATTACACGCCGCCCGGATCATCCCCCCATGCGGCTTCCGCCAGGGATGATCACAGTTGTAAGGCTCAACCGTCCCCTCCGCATGATGCGGCGCAAAGTACCACCCATCAATCAACTGCTCAGAAAACACGCCCTCCCCAGATTCATTCAACTTCCGCCGCAGCGCATCATTCACGCATTCAACATCCCGAGTCGTCCCCCCGCCCCGAGCCAATCCGCCCTGATTCGTAATCACCACAAGCACAAATCCCGCCTGCTTCAAAGCAACCAATGCCTCCCTCGCCCCCTCCATCAAGATCGCAAACTCAGGCTTGAGCAGATCCCCCCATTTAACACCCTCCCAAGCTCCCTCAGGTAAGGCGGCATTGATATTCACCGTGTCGTCCCGATCTAAAAAAATCGCGGCTCTCAATCCCTCAGAATGGTCATTGCTGGGCATAAACAGAGGATACGCGATCAAAGCCCCAAAGTTTTTCGATCCCCGCTCCGAATATCCTTGAATCGTGCCGAGTTGTATATACACTATGCCCATGTCCTTACGCGACCAAGTCGAGTCCCAAGCCGCAGAACTCGCCGAGAACTGCCTCGCCGTCCGCGTGCGTCTCCTCTCGCGTTTGGTCTCAGGCATCTACGAAAAACAAATCCGAAACTCCAGCCTCACCATCGGACAGCTCAACATGCTCGCCGCCACCATCAGCATCGGACCCCAAAATGCCAGCGCAAGCACCCTGAGCAAAGCGCTCTGCATGGAAAAATCCACCGTCAGCCGAAACCTCGACAAGCTCGAAGCCCAAGGCTGGGTCCGCCGCCACACCCCAACCCAAGGCCGGACCGAAACCCTCTCCGTCACCCCATCAGGCCGCCGCGTCTTCGCAAAGTCCTACCCCGGATGGCAAGAAGCCCAGCAGCAAGTCGAAACCGAACTCGGAGACGACCTCTACAACTCCATCATCCAAGGCATCCCCATGGGAACCGCCCACACGCACTAGCAAGTATCCCAATTCATACCGATCCAAAGAACCGTCCAGAAAGTTGTATATACAACACAATAAAAGAATGCATAGGAGTCAGCCCATGACCGCAATCCAATCAAACCCAGTCCAACTCCGCGTCGGTCATAACGACTCATCAACAATCTCCCGCGACAAACTCAGACAACTCTGCATGGACGCGGGCGCAGAAGATGTCGGGTTCGTCGAGATCGACCGCCAAGGCATCGAAGAAGAACGCGACGGCGCACTCGAAGCGTTCCCAAGAGCCAAAACATTCATCAGCTTCGTGATCCGCGTCAGCCGAGAGAACATGCGGACCCCCATGCGTTCGGTTTCCAACCTTGAGTTCCACCACGCAGCCGACCACGCCAACGAGGTCGCCCGAAAGATCGTCCACCAGCTCGAACGCCAAGGCATCGGCGCCATTAACCCCGCCCACGGCTTCCCCATGGAAGCCGACCGCTGGCCCGGACGCATGTGGGTCGTGAGCCACAAACTCATCGCCCAAGAAGCCGGCATGGGCGTCATGGGCATCCACCGCCTCGTCATCCATCCAAAGTTCGGAAACCACATCCTCCTAGGCACCATCATCATGGACGCCGAGGTCGAATCCCACGCCGAGCCCCTCGATTTCAACCCATGCCTGGAATGCAAACTCTGCGTCGCCGCCTGCCCGACCGGAGCCGTCAAACCCAACGGCGATTTCGACTTCGCCGCGTGCTACACCCACAACTACCGCGAGTTCATGGGAGGATTCGGCGACTGGGTCGAAGGCGTAGCTGCCTCAAAGTCCGCCAAAGACTACCGAAGCAAATACACAGACTCCGAAACCACCTCCATGTGGCAATCTCTAGGCTGGGGCCCAAACTACAAAGCCGCCTACTGCATGGCCGTCTGCCCCGCCGGAGACGATGTCATCGGCCCGTTCCTCGAAAACAAAAAACAGTTCGTCAAAGACATCGTCAAACCCCTGCAACAAAAAGAAGAAACCATCTATGTCATCGAGGGCTCCGACGCCCAGCAGTACGCCGCCAAACGATTCCGAAATAAAACCATCAAGCCCGTCGGATCAGGACTCCGCCCAAAGGATTCAGTAAGTTTCATCCAAGCCCTCCCCTGGCTCTTCCAACGCGACCAATCCAAAGGCCTCGACTGCGTCTACCACTTCACCCTCAAAGGCCCCAAACCAAAATCAGAAACCCTCAAATCAACCATCACCATCCGAAACCAAGCCCTCGAAATCCAAGAAGGCCACCAAGGCAAACCCACCATAAAGCTCATTGCAACAGAGGCCGCCTGGATCGGATTCGTCCGCAAAGAACGCACCTTAGCCCGAGGCCTCCTCACCCTCGGCATCCGCATCAAAGGCAACCCCAAACTCATGCTCCGCTTTGGCCAGTGCTTCCCGTCTTAAGAATTTGGAACAGATAACAGTGCAGTTCGGTATACTTGAGTATGTTTTGGACTATTGCATACTGGACATTCTTAATCCTCGCCATCGCAACAGCGTTCTACGCCCTCTTCTGGGACCGCCCGGGTTTCCGAGGCCGTCCCAAGCTCCGTTGTAAAAAATGCTACTACGACCTTACCGAATCCCCCGGCGATCTCCGCATCGAACCCATCCAATGCTCAGAGTGCGGCAAGAAACACCCAAGCCTCAAATCAATGCGGAAGACCCGCCGAAGCAAGAAATGGATCATGGTCGCAGTTGTATTCGCGATGAGCTCATACACAGCCGGCGTATGGCCAAGGGTGAGCAGGTACAACTACTCAAGCGGCGTGCTCGGCGCGATACCTACTCCGGTATTGATTCTGGCGCTGCCGACTTTGCCCGATGAAGCTGGAACAAAGGTTGATCGCAACAGCAACCCAGCAGCAGCGATCCCATACAACAAACGCCCGATGTCTGAACGCATCGCACACCAACTCAAAATCCGACTTTATGAGGTGGAGGATACAAGCCGGCTTGACCATTGGTTGTTCAGAAAGTTTGCCGAGCGCGAGTCAAGTGCGAAACTAACAGAAAAAACGGCGATTCGAGGTGAAACATATTCGTATGTGTATAACGCGTGGGCGCGTCAGCAACGGATGACGCGTGAGGAGGAGCATTGGGCTCGATCGGTGTATTTCCTCGAACTTGAAACCGGTGACAAAATGCCTCAGATGGCCCCAGTGCACGCACAGGTTGTTGCATTCAGGCGACTACTTGACGACCGCCGTACCCGTGTTCGAATTCACAAACAGGTCTATGAACTCAAGTCGACGGGTACCACACCATTTGGCAGTCGGTTGGTCCCGGTTGATCGTCAGTATGGCGAGCGTTGGGATGGGACTATTCGATTGAAAGACCTAGTGCGATGGCCAAACATGATTTCTTCATCTCCGAGCGAGGCTATCGCTGTCGAAGGCGTGATCTATGAAGGGGATCCCTACGCCGACATTTGGTGGCCGGTAGCAAGCATCCGGCAGGAGCAGGTTATAGATATTGCAAAGGTGACATACACAAGCAATGGAGAAATACAAAGTGTTGAGGGATGCCATCTCGTCGAGGATTTGGATCAGGCCGATTCATGGATTAAAAAAAACCTTATTGCTACATTCAAATGGGACCATGATGAGTTCGGGGCCAATCTCGGATGGCCGAGAGGAGTACGAATCAGCGTGGCCGCTGGAGAGTTAAAGGCAACTGAGATTCCAGGCTTTACTTTCGGTGGATCTATCTGGCTTGTTGCAAAACTGAGAAACAGGGATGACCATGTATATGTAAAAAAACTGAATCCGACTTGGTGGGCTTTGCGTGATCATGTTGATCAAAAGGGGAAGAGAGTCTTCGATGGTGATCACGAATGGGTCCCATTCTCAAGCGACTCTAGGACTGGTCTTGGCTTTCGTTATATCACGAATGACTCAAGTATTGATTCGATATGGATTGAAATTATTCCAAATGACAGCATGGTGGGAGAAGGCGGATTCGCTGCTTTCTGGGATATGGAAATGAGTTTGTTTTATCCAAAGGTGATTCAGCTGGAGCTATCAGGTCTTGATCGTAGAAAGCTTCAAAATATTGCAGACGAGTAAACATTCAGAATTTGCAACCAAAATAAACAGTAGATATACACCAATCACATGCAGCAGGGGAATCCACAGACAGAATCAAAGCCGAGCCAACTCCCAACCATCATCCTCTCCGCCCTCCTCTTCTTCTTCCTCCTCTACGGCTACTTCCTCCTCCGCCCCCTCCGAGAAGCCATGGGTGTCGAGCGGTCCATGCGCGACCTCCGCGCGCTCTTCATCATCACCTCGGTCGTCTCCCTCATCGTCACCCTCGCCTTTGGGTCTCTCGTCGCGCGAACAAACCCGCGCCGGTTCATCGCGACCGGGTACCGAGCCGTCATCGCGTGCTTGCTGGTCTTTGTCGTCTCGATGCTCACCCTCCCCGACGACCTCAAGCTCTACTCCGGCTATGTCTTCTATGTCTGGCTCTCGGTCGTCAATCTCTTCATGGTCTCCGTCTTCTGGGGATTCATGGCCGACACCTGGACCTTGGTCGACGCCAAACGCCTCTACCCGATGATCGGAGTGGGGGGGACACTCGGCGCACTGCTCGGCTCATTCACCGCATGGAACACCGCCGACATCATCGGCCCCATCTGGCAGATGCTCGGCGCATGCATCTGCTTCGAGCTCGCGATCCAAACCATGCGCCGCATCAAGCCATCGCATTGCGCAGTCGAACACAGCCCAGCATCAACCCCCATCGGCGGCTCATGGCACGAAGGCGCCACAACACTCCTCCGTTCCCCATACCTCATGGGCATTGGACTCTACATCATCCTCATCGCCATCAGTTCCACCCTCATCTACTTCACCCAGGCCAACATCGTCGCCGATGCCGCAGACGAACTCGAATCCCGCGTCGCCCTCTTCGCCCAACTCGACATGTGGACCCAGCTCGCCACCCTCTTCGTTCAACTCTTCATCACCGCCCACATCATCAAACGCCTCGGCATCGCCGTCGCCCTATCCGTCCTCCCCATCGTCACCATCGCAGGCTTCTCGATTCTCGCATGGGTATCAAGCCGCCCCGAAATCGAACCCTGGCAGATCTTCGCGGTCTTCGCCGCTTTCAACGCCATCCACCGCGCCAGCCGCTACGCGATCATTCGTCCCGCAAGAGAAACCCTCTTCTCCGTCGTTACCCGCCAAGAAAAATACAAATCCAAACCCATCATCGATGTCTTCCTCTATCGCGGAGGCGATGTCGCAGGCACCGCCATCGAATCCCTCCTCGCCGCAACCGTTGTCGGGGTCATGGGTATGGTCTATGCAGTCGCCCCCATCGCGGCTTTCTGGACAGCACTCTCCATAATGCTCGCAAAAACCCAGCACCACAAAGCAATAGCCACACAGGAACAGGAATCAAAATCATGACCACCAGACGCGAGTTCATCGGCCAAGCCGGTGCAATCACCATCGGCGCCGCACTCACACCCTCCGCTTTAGCCAGTGGCTTCTTCACGGGAAAAACCAAACCACTCAACATCCTCATGCTCGGAGGCACAGGATTCGCAGGACCCAAAATGGTCCAACGCGCCCTCGACAACGGGCACACCGTCACCCTCTTCAACCGTGGCAAAACCGCCCCCGATATGTTCCCAGACCTCGAACACATCCAAGGCGATCGCTACACAGATCTCTCAGGCCTCGAAAAACTCGTCGCCGACGGCCGCCACTTCAATGCCGTCATTGACACCTTTACCTATGTCCCCAAAACCGTGACAGACACCATGGACATCCTCCTCAAAAACATGGGCCAGTACATCGTCATCTCAACAACCTCCGTCTACGCAAACCGCACCAATGTAGGCATGGACGAGTCCGGCGAGAAAGCAATGGTCTCTGACGAAATCGCCGCAGGCATCAAAACCCACCGCGAGGTCGGCGCGCATTACGGCGCGATGAAACGGCGCGTAGAAGTCGCCGCCGAACAGCGATTCCCCGGCAAGGTCTGCAACATCCGCCCCGGACTCATCGTCGGCGAGCGCGACACCACCGGCCGCTTCACCTACTGGCCCGTACGCGCCACCGAAGGCGGCACCATGATTGCCCCAGGAACCGGCGACGACTACATCCAGTACATCGATGTCCGCGACCTCGGAGACTTCACCATCCACTGTATCGAGCAACAACACATGGGCGCGTTTAACGCCATCTCACCCTCCGGCGAGCGCACCGCCCGCGACATGGTCGAGAGCGCACAACGCGTCGCCAATAAATTCGGCGGCGGATCAGAAGTCGAGTGGATCGACGCCGACTTCCTAGAAGCCAACGGCGTAAACGCCTGGCAGCACATGCCCGCATGGGTCCCCAACTCCGCCGAGGGCTACGAAGGCCAAGGCCAAATCTCCACCACCAAATCAATCAAGGCTGGCCTCAAAACCCGCCACATCGACGACACCACCCAATCAACCGTCGACTACTACATGAACCGAGGCCAAGAAATCCGCGCCGAAAAAGGCCACGAGTTCTACGAAACATGGGCCAAGCGCATCCGGGGCGGTCTTGATCCAGTAAAGGAACAAGAAGTCCTCAAACTCTGGAACAACCGCGAAGACGGATAAGCAACTTGTATCATCCATGAAAAAGGCCCGTGCCATAGTGCACGGGCCTTTTGTATTTCAAAAACTTTCCAGTTACGCGATCGTGACCGACTCATCAAGATACACATCCTGAATCGCCTGCAGCAACGCCGCACCCTCGCCCATCGGACGCTGGAACGCCTTACGACCAGAGATCAACCCCATGCCGCCAGCACGCTTGTTAATCACCGCAGTCGTCACAGCTTCCTTCAGATCACCCGCACCAGAACTCGCACCGCCGGAGTTGATCAAAGGTGACCGACCCATATAACAGTTCGCAACCTGGTACCGGCAGAGATCAATCGGATGCCCGCCGCCACCATTCTCGTCGCACCCAGCAAGGTTCGTGTAGATCGAGTTATCAAACTTGCCGTACGAGGAATCGCCCGAGTTAAGCGCGGAGTACCCGCCGTTGTTGGTCGGGAGCTTCTGCTTGATGATGTCCGCCTGGATGGTCACGCCGAGGTGATTCGCCTGCGCGGTCAGGTCCGCCGATGAATGGTAATCCACGCCATTGACCTTAAAGGCTGAGTTACGGATGTAACACCAGAGCACAGTCACCAGACCGTACTCATGGGCCTCAGCAAACATATCAGCAACATACTGGATCTGCTGCTCGGATTCATCGGAACCAAAGTAAATCGTCGCCCCGACCGCAGCTGCGCCCATCTCCCAGCACTGCTTGATCGAGCCGAACGGCACCTGGTTGAAAGTGTTCGGATAAGTCATCAACTCGTTGTGGTTGAACTTGACAAGGTACGGAATCTTGTGTGCGTACTTCCGAGCCGTCGCGCCAAGAACGCCAAAGGTCGAAGCCACAGCATTACAGCCGCCTTCGATAGCGAGCTGGATGATCGATTCAGGATCAAAGTAGGTCGGATTCGGAGCGAACGAAGCACCCGCCGAGTGTTCGATGCCCTGGTCTACAGGAAGGATCGAGGTGTACCCGGTCCCCGCAAGACGCCCGGTATTAAAGATCCGCTGAAAGTTGTTCAGCGTATTCTGGTTCCGATCACTCATCGCCAAGATCCGGTCAACAAAGTCCGGCCCAGGCACATGCAGCTGGTCCTTGGAAATCGCAGGGGTGTTAAAGCTCAACAGCGCATCATCTTCAAGCACCGAAGCCACATCGATCGTCAGGTTCCGTTCCAGAGTCATGGTCGTCATCCTTAGGTCTCCCCGCAAAAGCGGTAATAAAGCAGTAAACCGAGCACAGTGACGAACTTGCGGCAACCGCAAATCCAAATCAAGCCCCATTCTAGGCAACAACCCTCTACCTTCACCGTCTCCTATCCAGTATCATGTCACCATGAGCGAAGCAGAAACCCTCGATATGCCCTTCGATGACGATTCAGACTCCCTCGAGTCGATCCTCTCCCAAACCCCAGACCAAACCCCAGACCAGATCGGCCCCTACAAAATCCTCTCCAAACTCGGAGAAGGCGGCTTCGGGATCGTCTACCAGGCTCAGCAAGAAAAACCCATCAAACGCCGAGTCGCCCTCAAAATCATCAAGCCCGGAATGGACTCGACCAAGGTCGTCGCGCGTTTCGAAGCCGAGCGCCAAGCCCTCGCCCTGATGACCCACACAAGCATCGCCAGAGTCCTCGACGCCGGCGTCACTGACCGCGGCCTCCCATACTTCGTCATGGACCTCGTCAAAGGCCAGCCAATCACCGACTTCTGCACCGGAAACAAACTCTCCATCGACGACCGCCTCAATCTCCTCATCACCGTCTGTGAGGCCATCCAGCACGCCCATGCCAAAGCCGTCATCCACCGCGACCTCAAACCAAGCAACATCCTCGTCGGCCACAACGCCGAAGGTGAGGCCACCCCAACCGTCATCGACTTCGGAATCGCCAAAGCACTCGACGACCATCTCACAGACAACGCCGTCCACACCGCCGAAGGCCAACTCATCGGCACCCCAGAGTACATGAGCCCCGAACAAGCCCAGTCATCAGGCCTCGACATCGACACCCGCACCGATGTCTACTCCCTCGGCGTCGTCCTCTACGAACTCCTCACAGGCATGCGCCCCTTCGAATCCTCCGAAATCAGAGGCAAGACCCAGGACGACCTAAAGCGCTTCATCAAAGAGGTCAACCCCCCAAAGCCGAGCATCCGTCTCCAATCCGTGCTCACCCAAGCCGAGAAACCGGGGACCGATTCCCCCTTCAATGAATCCCGCCGGCGCGAAATGGCCGAACTCCCCAAAAAACTCCGAGGCGAGCTCGACTGGATCGTCATGAAGTGCCTTGAAAAAAACCGCGACCGCCGCTACGCAACGCCCATTGCTCTCGCCGAAGAACTCGAGCACTACCTCAACAACGAGCCCGTCCTCGCGCGTCCAGCAAGCACAACCTACCGCATGAGCAAGCTCGTTCAGCGCAACAAGAGCGCCGTCGCCGCCGCTGTGTTCTTTGCCGCCATCCTCGTCGCCGCCACCGCCGTCAGCGTCCGTTTCTCCTTCATCGCTGGCGCCCAGCGAGCCCAAGCCGTCGAAGCACTCTCCGATCGCGACAAAGCCCTCGATGCAGAACGCCTCGCAAACGCCCAGGCCCAGCAGCGAGCCGAAGAACTCAAAGTCGTCGCCGACTTTCAGTCCAAACAACTCTCCGACATCGACCCAGAACTCATGGGCGTCCGCCTCCGCGAGGCCTTGATCGAAAGCATCCCGGCAGATCAACAGCAACAACTCAACGAGTCCATCGCCAAAATCAACTTCACCACCCTCGCCCTGGGTTCACTCGAAGCCAACATCATCAACCAATCCATCGTCGCGATCGACGAGCAGTTCCAAACCCAGCCCGCCGTCCACGCCCAGCTCCTCCAGTCCATCGCCTCAACCGCCAGCGAGCTCGGCCTCTTCGCCCTCGCAACCGATCCCCAACAACGCGCCACCCAAATCCGCCGCCAAACCCTCGGAAATGCCCACCAAGACACCCTCGAATCCATCAGCGCCCAAGGCAATCTCCTCCGCCAAATGGGTGACTTCGCCGGAGCACAACCACTCCTCACCGAAGCACTCAACGCACAGCGTGCTTCACTGGGCGACTCCCACCCCGCAACCCTCCGCTCGATCAGCGTGATGGGCGATCTCTACCTCTACCAGTTCAAGCTCCCAGAAGCCGGACCTCTCCTCAATGAAGCCTACGAAGGCATGACCAAAGTCCTCGGCCCAAACCACCCAGACACCCTCAACACCATGAGCTCAATGGGCGGCTTCATGTACATGTCAGGCAAGCTCGCCCAAGCCGAGCAATACTGGCGCGACGGACTCGCCGGCAGCATCGAAACCTTCGGACAAAGCCACCCAGACACCTGGAGCTTCCAGAGCAATCTAGGAATCCTCCTCAAGGCACAAGGCAAATACGACCAGGCCGAACCCTACTTCATCGAATCACTCACATCCATCTCCGCCATGTACGGCAATAACCACCTCTCAACCCTCAGCTCAAAGCTCGGCATCGGAGAACTCTACAGAGAACAAGGCAAACTCGACCAAGCCGAGCCCTACCTCCAACAAGCCCTCGCCGGACAACGCCAAGCCCTCGGAGGTCAGCACCCAACAACCCTCAGCACCATCAACTCCATCGGGCTCCTCCTCCAAGCCAAAGGCGACCTCGAAAGCTCCGAACAGTTCCTCAGAGAAGCCCTCGCAGGACACCGCACACTCTTCGGAGACGACAACACCAAAACACTCATCGTCATGGGCAACATGGCCCGTGTCCTCAACGAACTGAACAGACTCGAAGAAGCCGAATCACTCGCAAATGAAGCCATCACCAGAGCCAGAGCAGTACTCCCAGCAGGCCACTGGAACATCGCAAACTTCCAAGGCTACCACGCCCAGATCCTCATCAAACAAGGTCAATACGCCCAGGCCGAATCCGAACTTACAGAAGCCCACACCATCTTCGATAAAACCTTCGGCCCAACACACCCACGCACAACACTCATTATGAAAGAGTTCGTCAACCTCTACACCAAGTGGCACGAAGCAGAACCAACCGCCGGCCACGACACCCAAGCCGCCGACTGGCAATCCAAACACGACGCAGCAACCACGCCTTAAAGCTCATCCCCCCCAGAGCGTCCCCTCGCCCTCGATCTCACCTTCCCTCACCTCATCAACCAACCCCGCATCATCATGCCCCGCCCCCACCGAGTTCACCCGCCGGCTCACCCGCTTCCCCCCCAGAGCATCCTCTTGATTCTCTATATCAACAACCCCCAGTTCCATCCCCATCCACCCATCAACCAAACCCCCCTCTCCCCCAAGCACCACAGGCATCCGATGATGCATCGAAGCCATAAACCCACGCGCCTCGGTCGTCAGAAGCGTAAACGAATCAATCACCTCACTTTGATGCGTCCCCCCAGCCCACCGATCCCACAACCCCGCCAGCATCATCGGCTCCTCATCAACCCGAGCCACATACCAAGGCTGCTTGTACCTCGCCCCAGCAACCGCCTCCCACTCATAAAACCCACTCACCGGCAATACACACCGCCGCGTCCCAGCCAACTCCCGATACGCCGGCTTCTCCGAAACTGTCTCCACCCGAGCATTGATCATGTTCGCCTGATGCGACCGATCCTTCGCCCAAGAAGGCACCAGCCCAAACCGAGCCCGATCCACCCTCCGCTCGCCATCAACCACCCGCCCAATCACCGCCTCCTGCGTCGGAGCAATATTGAACGAATCGATCAATAAGTCTTCCGCACCCATCGCCGCCCGCAGGATCTCCTCGATCCGCGACACATCCTTCTCCGTAAATACCTGGGCAAACCGTCCACACATACCCAAACCATACCCGATCCCAACCACACAGTCTCGCCCCTCCCCCGCCCCTGCGGGGGAGGTGTCTGCGCAGCAGACGGAGGGGGTCTTCTCTTGGGTCTCGATATCTTCCTCTTCCTCCCTCTCCCGTTCTGATGGGAGAGGGCCGGGGTGAGGGCTCCCGGCCTTCTCCTCTTCCTTTCACCACTCTGCCTTCTCTTCCAGCCCTTATCAGCTCTGTAATTCGGGGTAAACCCGCCCCCAATGTGCTAAACTACAGCCCTATGCCCTCAGAATCTCAAGACCAAACCGCCATCCGCTACGACGCCTCCCTCGCCGCCGATATCGAAACGCGCTGGCAGACCTACTGGGACGAGCACCAAACCAACAAAGCCCCCAATCCAGGCGACCCAGGATTCGACGCAACCAAACCCAAATACTACTGCCTCGACATGTTCCCCTATCCATCAGGCGCAGGCCTCCATGTCGGCCACCCCGAAGGCTACACCGCCACCGACATCATCTGCCGCTACAAAAAAATGACAGGCCACAATGTCCTCCACCCCATGGGCTGGGACGCCTTCGGCCTCCCCGCCGAGCAATACGCCATCGCCACCGGTGTCCACCCAGAGGTCACCACCAAAGCCGCCATCGACAACTTCCGCCGCCAGCTCAAACGCTTCGGCTTCTGCTACGACTGGACCCGCGAGTTCGGGACTATTGATACCGACTACTACAAATGGACCCAGTGGATCTTCCTCAAAATCTACAACTCCTGGTTCGATGTTGATGCCGACAACGGCAACGGCAAAGCCCGCCCCATCGAAGAACTCATCGCCGACCTCGAATCCGGCGCCCGCAAAGCCAAGCTCAACCCAAACGCCGCAGAATACACCGGCGCCGGCGACCTCCCCGACGGCACAGACGCAGGCAACTGGCAAACACTCGACCGCGAAACCAAAAAAGCAATCATCGACTCCTACCGACTCGCCTACCTCTCCCAGCAAACAGTCAACTGGTGCCCAAAGCTCGGAACAGCACTCGCCAACGAAGAAGTCATCAACGGCCTCTCCGAACGCGGCTCCTTCCCAGTCCACCGCAAGCCACTCCGCCAGTGGATGTTCCGCATCACAAGCTACGCCGACCGCCTCCTCGACGGCCTCAAAGATCTCGACTGGCCAAGCTCAACCAAAACACAACAAGCCGAATGGATCGGCAGATCCGTCGGCGCCGAAATCGACTTCCCCATCCTCGACCGCGACGCCGAAGAAATGGGCGAGGCCCTCCGCGTCTTTACCACTCGCCCCGACACCATCTTCGGCGCCACCTACATGGTCGTCGCCCCAGAGCACCCCCTCGTCGAGTTCGCCCTCGACATGGCCCCCCAAGGCCTCGACGCCAAAGCCCTCACCGAATATGTCGAAATCACCCGCGACCGCTCCGACATTCAGCGCCAAGAGAACAAAGAAAAAACCGGCGTCTATCTCGGCATCCATGTCAGAAACCCCGTCACAGGCAAACCCGTCCAGGTCTGGACCTCCGACTATGTCCTCATGGGCTACGGCACCGGCGCCATCATGGCCGTCCCAGGTCAAGACCAACGCGACTGGGACTTCGCCAAAGCCTTCGACCTCCCCATCATCCGCACCGTTGAACCACCCAAAGATTTCAAAGGCGACGCCTACACCGGAACCGGTCCCGCCATCAACTCCAGCTTCCTCGACGGCCTCTCAGTCGAAGAAGCCAAACCCAAGATCATCGACTGGCTCCTCGAAAACAAATCAGGCGCATCGAAAGTCAACTACAAACTCCGCGACTGGCTCTTCTCAAGACAGCGATACTGGGGCGAACCTTTCCCGATCGTCTTCGACGAATGGCAAAACCACTACCCAATCGCAGAAGACCAACTCCCCGTCGAGCTACCACCCCTGACCGACTACGCGCCCGTTGAATCCAACGAGCCCCAACCCTTGCTCGCCAAAGCCGAGGACTGGGTCAATGTCACCGCGGGAGAAGTAGGAATAGCAAACTTTGGGGGGTTCGAAGCCGACAAGCCAATGAAGCGCGAAACCAACACCATGCCCGGCTGGGCAGGATCCTGCTGGTACTACCTCCGCTACTGCGACAACAAAAACTCAAACAAACTCATCGGCGACGACGCCCAGTCCTACTGGATGGGCGACGGCGGCGTAGACCTCTACATCGGTGGAAACGAACACGCCGTCCTCCACCTCCTCTACGCAAGATTCTGGCACAAAGCCCTCCACGACCTCAACATCGTCGACTCCCCAGAACCCTTCCGCAAACTCTTCCACCAAGGCATGATCACATCCATGGCCTATCAAAGAGAAGACAAAACACTCGTACCACGCGACGAAGTGCTTCAATGGACGATCGCCGATGGCATGTATGTTGCCGAGCTTATTTACGACAACTCGATTATCTTTAAGCAGCCATCGCTTCCAAAGGAGTTGGATTGGTTGATTGCCGAGCTGGAAGTTATTAGTTCAGCAATTACAGATTGCACAGATATTGAGAAAATCCGTCCTGTGCAAGAGGTCGTCGCCAAGATGTCCAAGTCACTCAAGAATGTCATCAACCCCGACGATGTCATCGCCGAGTATGGCGCCGATACCTTCCGCCTCTACGAAATGTACATGGGACCGCTCGAAGCGGGTAAACCCTGGTCCACGAGAGACATCATCGGCCTCCAGCGCCTTCTCCAAAAAATCTGGAGGCTCACCACCAACGAAGACGCGACTATTTCCATCTCAGACACAGCCGACGACCAAACCGAAAAAAACCTCCACCGCCTCATCGCCAAAGCCGGCGCCGACATCGAAAAACTCTCCTTCAACACCGCCATCGCCGCCATCTTTGAGTTCGTCAACAAAGCCAATCCACTCACCAAAGGCCAGCTCGACCGCTTCGTCCGCGTCCTCTCCCCCTTCGTCCCCCACCTCGCCGAGGAACTCTGGGCCAAGCTCGGCAACCCCCCCTGCGTCGCCCATGCCGATTGGCCAACCTACGAAGAGTCCATGCTCATCGACGACGAAATCGAGATCCCCGTCCAGGTCATGGGCAAGCTCCGTTCAAAGATCACCCTCCCCAAAGACGCCGACAACAAAACAATGGAAGCCGCCGCCCTAGCAGACGAAAAAATCATCGTCTTCCTCGATGGAAAACAAGTCCGCAAAGTAATCGTCGTCCCAGGCCGCCTAGTAAACATCGTCGCCAACTAACCCTCCCATCTCCTCCCCCGCCCCGGCGGGGGAGGTGGCCGAGTCTTCGAGGTCGGAGGGGGTCTTCTTACTCTTATCCGGGTGCCACTACTCGCCGTCTTCGGCGCAGTAGTGTCTTATCTGGGTGCCATGGTGACGCCGTCTTCGGCTTCTCCATGTCTTCAACTCCCTACCATCAGCCATGAGCACGCCCACCAGCCCCCACGACACCTACACCTCCCCCCTCGCCGCCAGAAACGCATCCCCCGAGATGTGCAAAATCTGGTCCCCACGCCACAAGTTCACCACCTGGCGCAAAATCTGGCTCGCCGTCGCCCAAGCCCAGCAAGCCTGCGGTCTCGACATCACCGACCAACAAATCAACGAAATGAAAGCCGCCCTCGATGTCACCGACGAGGACATGGACAACGCCGCAAAATACGAACGCGACCTCCGCCACGATGTCATGGCCCATGTCCACGCCTTCGCCGACCGCTGTCCAACCGCAAAGGGCATCATCCACCTCGGCTGCACCAGCCAAGACATTGTTTGCAATGGGGATTTGGCTACATTAACAGAAGCTCATCATTTAATCGTTGAGAAACTTGAACGAGTTATCCACGGCTTAGGAACCGAAGCCGCAAAGTCCATAAGCATCCCTACACTCGGTTTCACACACTATCAACCAGCGCAACCGACCACCGTTGGCCGTCGCATTGCAGGTTGGGCGTATGACCTCTCTCTTTGCGAAGACCGAATGTCAACCGGATACCCACTCGCCGACACGCGCGGGCTGAGAGGCGCAACCGGAACACAAGCATCATTCTTGAAACTTCTGAACGATGACGCTAGTCAGGTTGATCGATTGGAGTTTAAGTTTCTTGCTGCCCGCAATGAGCTTGGCTACGGAGATGGCGTTGAAGTTGAACCGGATCAACTTTGTAATGAATTTGATTCACGATTGTCAGACAATCCACTCAGTGACATTGCCCGACAGGCAACCTTCGACCTGACTGGCCAGACCTATCCCCGTGTCTATGACACCTTTGTCCTCGCAGACCTCGCTTCCATCGCCTCCGTCCTCCATAAAATCGCCACCGACATCCGCCTCCTCTCCAACAGAAAAGAAATCGACGAACCATTCGGCAAAAACCAAATCGGCTCCTCCGCCATGCCCTACAAACGCAACCCCATGAAGTGCGAACGCATCTGCGGCCTCACCCGCTTCGTCATGAACCTCGTGTCAAACGCCTACGACACCGCCGCCACCCAATGGCTCGAACGCACCCTCGACGACTCCTCCAACCGCCGCCTCTCCCTCCCCGAATCCTTCCTCGCCCTCGACGGCGCCCTCGATCTCATGCACACCGTCGCGTCTGGATTGGTCGTCAACGAAGCCATGGTCCGCAAAAACCTCATGCTCGAACTCCCATTCATGGCCACCGAAAATATCCTCATGGAAGCCGTCAAAGCCGGCGGCGACCGCCAAGACCTCCACGAAAAAATCAGAGTCCACTCCCAAGAAGCCGGCCACCGCGTCAAGCAAGAGGGTTTAGACAACGACCTCATCGAACGATTAAAAGCCGACCCCGCCTTCAACAACATCCACCACATGCTCACCGAAGACCAAATCCTCAACCCCATGAACTTCATCGGCCGCAGCGTAGAACAAACCGAACGCTTCCTCAAAGAAGTCGTCGAGCCACTCAAAGAGCGGTACAGCAATGAACTAGATTCACTCGGAAGCGCAGACCGAGGCGTCTAACACCCATCTGGGTGGCATGGAGGTGATGTCTTCATCTCCTCCATGTCTTCTCATACCCCTACGCCAAAGGCGCCGGCCCACCATCGTCGCCATTCTTCTTCCCATTCCCATTCCCATTCCCATCAATCTCACCGCCCATCAACGCAAGCACCCAAGGCGTCCAAAGCGTCACAAAGGTAATCGCAAACAAAAAGAACGCTACCATAAACTCCCCAACCCCGCACGCCGCCCCGATCGCCGCAACAACCCAGATCGAAGCCGCCGTCGTCAAACCGATAATCGACTTCTTAGAGTGCAGAATCGCCCCCGCACCAAGAAAGCCAACACCAGAGATAATGTACGAGAGCACCCGAGTCGGATCCGCTCGGATAATCGCCTCATCCCCTCCAATTGCTATCATCCGTTCCCCGAGCATCGTAAACATCGCCGCCCCGGTCCCGATCAAAATCATCGTACGGATATCCGCAGGCTTCTCAGATCGTCCGCGTTCCCACCCAAGCAGCGCACCAAACACCGCCGCCAAGACAAGCCGCATCAGCACGCTCACCTTCTCGTCGTAAGGCACATTCCAGTCAATCTGTCCAAAGGTCAGGGCAGGCATCCACCCAGAGTCACTCAAAGTTATCAAAAAGTCCATTCGTCATCATAAGAGTTCCACCAGCACTTCGCAACCAATCAGCACCCATCGCACCCCAAAAGACCCGAATCAGCCCGATTCAACCTCGGTTTTTGCAGTTGCCTTGATCTCTATTTCAGATTTTGCACGCGATCCCGACTTTCGCACCAGCCGGGCACCTTGCACAATTGAAGCCCATTCCTCATCCGAAAACGACTGGATCCCCCGCTCAGAAGCAAACCGAACCAGCTGCGCCCGGCTGTGCGTGCCGAGCTTCCCATGGATCGAGTTGACATGATGCTCGATCGTCTTATCAGCCCGGCAAATTCGTTCGGCAATCTCATGAGTCGTCATCCCCGACGCCACAAAGTGCAACACCTCAAGCTCACGCCCCGATAAAGCACTCAACCGATCAAGGTTCGGTGTCGAAATCACAGGGATTTCCGAAAGATTAATCGACTCAATCTTGTAAGGAGACTCCTTGAGCACTACAAAAACACCCTTGTGCCCAAAGGCCTCGGTATCCAATGGAAAGATCGAACACAAAATACGACGATCGGCACTCAACTGGTAGTGACTCTCAAAGATTCCGGTTTCCATCACCCGATTATTAATCTTGATCCGTTCCTGAGCCGCCGCCCCAGGAATGACTTCCTCAACAGTCGTCCCCATGATCTGGTCATCCGAGAGCATGACCCCAGGCCATCTATAAAACAAAGGCGTATGCCATATCACTCGTGATTGATCATCACGAGCAATGCATGCAATCTCAGGAATCTGAGCAAAGAGTTCAAAGTCGTCCGGACGAATTGCCCGCGTTTTTTTTAACATATGTACAGTGTCCCTGCTATTTCATCACAATCAACGCCGCAGTCTAACCGAAATCACCCGCGCTGTGCAAGTGAAAAATCAGAACACGCAATCAAACAGTATACAAAAGTAATTTTGTTCTATTGCCCCACGAACAAATCACACCCCGCTCCAAACCGACCCAAAAAATCAGCAATATCAAAGAAGTCAAAGCCGCCATCCCCATTCGCATCTCCGCACGCCTCTTGCGCAGAAAATGCCGTTAAGAATGTAGTGATGTCAAAGAAATCCAGCACCCCATCACCCGTCAAATCAGCCCGGCACACCGAAGTTCCCACCCCGCGGATCATCCAAGCACCCAGAAATGGGGAATCACTCATCCGCAGCACAAACAATGACGACCCCACATCATCAAGATTCATCCCGTCGTGATAGAACAACCAACTCTGCCCCCCGCCCGAAGCAGAATCCGGGTCCATCCTCGCCGGATTCGCACGCTGTAAAATATCCATCTCCACCGCAACATAAAACACCCCGCTCACAACCGTAGGCTCAACATCAAACTCCAAAAACTCAGAAAACCCAGCATCCACCCACACCCCAGACCCAGACCCCACAAGCACCGCATCACTCGGATCATGATCATCAGTCGGATCATTCAGTATCCCGATCCGAACCGCCGTCGACCCCATCACCCCGTTGTCATCCTCAAGCCCACCAAACGACACCCGCACCCGTGTAATCAACTCCCCGCCGCCCACAGCCTCAAAGCTGTTCATCCAGATCATGTTCGCATCAAACTGCGAAGGCCCAATATTAAAGGTCCCAGACCCATCATCAAGCAAATACTCAACATCCCCAGGGCACCCCATAGCTGCGACAGCAGAGCCCATCACGCAAGCCACCGAAACAACACCGACACCAAATCCAGTCCGCAAGTTCGTCATATCAAATCCTCCATCAAACTCTACTCGCTGCCAATGCACCCATCACCGAACGCCTCAAGAAACGCGATCAAATCCTGCACATCAAACGCCCCGTCCCCGCTCAAATCCGCCAAAGGCCGCCGCTCATTGAGCATCTTGATAAACAAAGAAATATCAAAGAAGTCCAGCTGCTTATCAAGATTCAAATCAGCCAGGCACACCCCAGGAACACTGTAAAACACCCGCACAACACTATCAATATCCGGCCCAGAAGTACGATTCGAGCACGCAATCAGATCAAGCACCCCGTCCCGATTCATATCCGCCACATTGACCCCGCTCAAATCAAGATCATCAATCGAAACCATAGGTAAAAACACCCGGGGCTCAACCTGAAACAGTATCGACACCGAACTCTTGGCCGACCCGTCCCGCCCGCTCTGATACGAACAAGTCAGCACATCCCGCAGCCCGTTCCCATCCAGATCCACCGCCAGCACCTCCGCCGCGTTCCCCCCAACAAGATACACCGGCTCCAAAGCCAGCCCGGCTGGCGACCCATACACCACCGCCACCTCATGCAGATTACTCGTGTCCTGCAGCAGCACCATCACATCTTCAAACCCATCCCCATCAAGATCCTCCACCGTCAACCAGTAAGGCACCCCACCAAATACATCATGGATCGGAATCTCCCGATCAAGCACAAACGCCCCCGTCCCATCATTGAGATGCACCCCAAGAACAAGCCCGTCCTCAATGTCCTCATCCCCGACACTGACAAGATCAAGATCCCCATCATGGTCAGCATCAACAAGCCCGATGTTGAGCGTGCGCATCGAGAACAAGTCACGGATCGGCGTGATCGGCCCCACCGTAAAATAACCATCCGGGTCATTGAGCCACACAAGCACCGCGTCCCCATGGTACCCGTCCTCGATACCCACCTCGCCACGCATCACAATGTCATCCCAGCCATCGCCATCCACATCACCGACAGCAACCGAACTGTCCGCGCTTTGAAAATTGATTCCAAGCTTCTCAAGCTCATCCCAATGGTTAAACCTGTCCGGGTTCGGTCCAGTATCAATCGGAAACATATTCGTTTCAGACATATCAGGGTTCTGGTGAACCCCCGGAAATCCTCGCCCCAAGTTGAGTCCCATCGTCACAATGTCAGGCCTCGGATCGCTATCGAACTGAGCAACAATCGTCAAAAACCCACCCCGCGCATTCCGAAACCGTGGGAAGTCCGGGCTACGGAAAAGGCCCGCTTCATCCCGATCAAAGAGCCGAAGGCTGCCGACATTCACAAGGATCTCGGGATCATCATCAAGATCAAGATCCGCGGCAATAACATGCGACATACTGCCCATATTCCATCTCGTCATCGCGTCCTGTTCATCAAGCACCACCCGCTTATCAAACGGATTGCTAAGCACCCCCCAGACCATCAACCCAAAGTCAGATTCATCCCACACATCCATCGCCACACCCCGCTCAGCAATGGTCGGCACAAGCCGGTCCTTTACGCCATCGCCATTGATGTCCATATACGCATCCCGGTAGATATAGCGGGCAAAATCAATGTCCATATCCCTAGTAAGCTTCCCCTCCCCATGCACAGACATCGCAGGCACAACCGCCCGCCGCCCGTTCTGGTTCAGCGGATCAAAGATCTGCCATCCGGAAGTCTTCCCCTCAAATGGGTAATAAATCAGATCATCCGTGCCGTCCCCATCAAGATCACCCGGAGAACTGAGTGTTCGTTCCCAAGAATCCGGATCTTCGAAGAACGATTGTGAATAATCATTCTCAAATCTTTGAAATACGAAGTACGGGATCTCGCGAGGTTCGAGTTCATCATATTCATAAGTGTCCGGATCAAAGTCGCCGATTTCGAACGGGGCAAGGAAGAAACCAAACCCCCATCCTTCTTCTCCATTGTCATCATCGCTCCATCCAAGTACAACGACATCCTCTAGCCCATCACCATTGACATCCGCAAAAGTTTGCCCCCTGTGGCTGAGTTCAAAGTTTGTTGCCTGGAGCTCCGATTCCACCATTTCTACTGCCCAGCCGTCCGCCGTGGGCTTAAGTGCATAGATATAGATTTCAAAAAGATTGATAAGATCAAGATCTCCATCGCCATCAAGATCACTGATCACCGCTGGCTGTTCAAAGAATGACCCATAGAAATCGACGGATTCGAAGGTAAAGTTCTCATTGGTCTGTTTGGTCCAAATTCCGCCCTCTGTAAGAAGATAATCTTGATCCCCATCCTGATCAATATCCTTAATCAAAATGTGCTGCCCTTCAGTCGTCCCATCAAGCCCATTATGAAGCGTCATGCCCAGAACAAACCCAGTAGGCGAGTTAATCCAAACCTCAAGATCATGCCGCTGATCGGTCACAAGGAGCAGGTCGTTGAGCCCGTCGCCATTGTGATCATGGATCACAAAGTCGCTGATGTAGCCACCTTCCAGATCGAACCCCACAAGCCGTTCCGGAGCCCCAAACGAAATCGACCCATCCTCTGCTAGCACAGCAACATACAGCCACATCGAGCGATTCGAAGCGAATTTGCTGCTTTCGGCAAACAGCACCACCAAATCATCCACCCCATCCCCATTGACATCCCCAACCCGATCAAGCGTCCCGGAATACCACTCAAAGTACTCAACCCCCGCATCATCCGGATACACAGCCTCGCCCATCGCCCGGATCGGAAACGCCTGTCCCACAGCCCCACACGCACCCACCCCAAAAACAATCCCAAAAACGACCCCAGCAATCAAATTCCACATAATGATCTCCAAATGATGACTATCTACATATGAGACACGAACAGACCACAAAAGTCAAGACTTCTCTCATTCCCACCGCCCCTACACGCCAACCCGCCCGGTTTCTGACCCCAAACGCCCCCCAGACCCAAAAACCCCTCTACTATAACGCCCACGCGATCGAACCATCTTCGCCCGCGTGCGGATACATCAGGCCCGCGATCGTTGCGGGCCAATCTCGATCTTTCACTCATCTTTGGCGGGTTCACCCCCAACAGGAGAGTCATTATGGCAGCTCGCACCGGAGCAAGCGTCGGCGTCGCCGTCACCATCACAGTCCTTGGCGCATTCGCACTCGGATTCTTCGTCACCACCATGGTCTTCTATGGTCAGGCACAGCGCGCAAGCGGCGATCTCGCAGCCGCCAACGACAACTACAAGCAGTTCGTCTCCCCAGAACAACGCGAGCACGCAGTCATACGCGCCATCCTCGAAGAAGCACGCTCCGACGGCAACAAAACCGTCGTCGAGTACCTCGCCGGGAACCGCTCAGAACTCCTCGCCTCAGTCACCGGCGACACCTCAACCTCCATGACCAGATACCGCGAGCAGCTCAACCTCCTCCCAGACATCTCCGAAGGCTCGCTCCTCGACCTCGTTGACAAAAAGAACAAAGACATCGCCTCGCTCACCACCCGCCTCGATGAATCCGACGCACAACGCCGCGCCGCACAAGAAGCCGCCGAGTTTGAGGCAGACCGCGTCGCCGCCATCGAATCAGAGTTCAACGACACGGCCTCCGACATGGACGCCCGTCTCAACGAATACTCCACCCGCGTCGTCTACCTCGAAGACACCCTCTCGCAAATCGAAGGCCGCTACACAGACCGAATCGACGAAACGATCGCCGATTCCACCGAATCCATCGACACCATCCAAACCAGCCTCGACGACGCAACCCGCGACAACAACCTCCTCCGCGACCTCGTCGCACGCCTAAGAGGCCAAGGCAAGTCCACACGCCTCCAGCCCCTCAACGAAGCAGAACTCATCGACGGCCGCATCGACCAGGTCATCGCTTCAGACTCAGAAGTACTCCTCTCCATCGGACGCAAACAAAAAGCAGTCCTCGGCATGACCTTCGCCGTCTACGACAACGCCACCGAAATCCGCGTCAACAAAGACACCGGCACCTACCCAGCCGGTAAAGCAGTCATCGAAATCATCGAAGTCGAAAACGACTTCTCAAGAGCACGCATCATCTCTTCCTCGCAGGGCAACCCAATCATCCGAGGAAATGTCATCGCAAACGCCGTCTACGACCCCTCAAAGACATACAAGTTCGTCGTAGACGGACTCTTCGATGTTGACGGCGACGGCATCGCCACAGGCTACGAAACCGATGAACTCGAAGCACTCATCGAACAGTGGGGCGGCAAGCTCGAAGATCATGTCGTCGGTGATATCGACTTCGTCATCCTCGGCGAAAAACCAATCCTCCCACCGCCCCCAGGCCCGGGCGCACCAATCGCAACCATGCAGGAATATGTCCGCCTCCAACGAGAAATCCAACGCTACGACGACCTCCTCGCCCGTGCCGAAGACGCCTCGATCCCCCTGCTCAACGCCAACCGTCTCCAGACACTCATCGGCGACTTCCCAAACTAATCCTCGGTCCCGCTGCAGGCATTGATTGTGGGCATTGAAGGAATAGATCGAGGACGACATGGCCCGTGATCCAAGGGGTACCCTTACCCCTGTACAAAAATACATCACCCAGCCCGCCGCCTACGCCGCACTCCGCACGGCCCTTATACCGGCGCACCTCTTCCCCCTCCCCTCGGTCCTCCGCGCCGCCAAAGTCCTAGGCCGTTCTTTTGGTGGGGCGAAGTTCAACAACAAACGCGTCAACCAAGCCGTAGACCGCCTCCAAGTCGCCTTCCCAGAAATGGACCCGTCCCAGCGCCGCGACCTCGTCATGCAGGCCTACGAGCACCTCGTCATGCTCGCCGTCGAACTCGCCGTCACCCCAAGGCTCCTCTCCGAAGACGCCTGGACCGACTATGTCGAACTGGGAAACCTCCAGTCCGTCATGCGACCACTCCTCAACGACCGCCCAACCCTCCTCTTAACGGGACACTGCGGCAACTGGGAAATCGTCGGCTACACCATGGCACTCCTCGGCTTCAACATGCACGCCATCTATCGCCCCCTCGACCTCCGCCCCGCAGACGACTGGGTCCGTCAAACCCGCTCCCGCAGAGGCCTCGATCTCCTCGACAAGTTCGGCGCCATGCGCGCCATGCCAAAGCTCATGGGCAACGGCGAAGCAGTCGCCTTCGTCGCAGACCAGAACGCCGGCGACCGAGGACTCCAAGTCCCCTACTTCGGACGCCTCGCGTCCAGTTATAAATCCATCGGCCTCACCGCCCTCCAGTACAACGCCAACATCCTCATAGGCCAAGCCCGCCGCCTCCCAGTCGCCCCAGGCTCAAACCAGTCCATGCGATACCGCATCGAGGTCGTAGACCAGTTCTCATCCGAAGACTGGAACAACCAGCCAGACCCCCTTTTCTACATCACAGCCCGCTACCGCCGCTCTCTAGAACAAATGATCCGCAAAAGCCCGGAACAGTACCTCTGGATGCACCGAATCTGGAAGAGCCGACCAAGGCACGAAAGACTCAACAAACCATTCCCAGACAACCTCAAAAACAAACTCGCCGCACTCCCCTGGATGACCGACCAAGAACTCGCCAAAATAATCGACCGCAGCGACCGCGACCGTGCCTACATGCAAGAACACAACATCACCCACTTCAAGTAAACCCTACCAATCACCAGCAGGAGATCAAATGGACGACCAACAAGACCAACAAGACAGTTACGACGAGGGCCGCCTTGCCGATATCCGCGTCCTCATCGTCGATGACGAACGCGACATCCTCGAATCCTTCGACGCCGCCTTCCAGTCCGAAGACGCCATGACCTTAACAGCCGCCGACGGCGACGAGGCCGTCCGCATCTGCGCAGACGACCCACCAGACATCGTCATCCTCGACATGATGCTCCCTAAACGCTCCGGGTTCCTCGTCCTCGAACGCATCAAAGGCCTCGAAAACTCACCAATCGTCATCATGGTCACCGCCAACGAAGGCCAACGCCACCAAGCCTACGGCGAATCCCTCGGCGTAGACGCCTACCTCCAAAAACCCGTCCCCCTTACCCTCCTCCTCGATAAAGCCGTCGAACTCCTCGACGCAAGAGACGACGCCCTTGATGCTCTTGACGACGAGCAGAGCAAAGAAGACTAACCCCCCAAAGTTCGCGGGTGCCATGCTTTCGCCGTCTTCGGTTAAAGCATGTCTTCTCTTCCTCCCTCTCCCATTCTGATGGGAGAGGGCCGGGGTGAGGGCTCCACTTCTTGCCTTCTCATCTCATTCCCCCTGCCTGCTCTATCTTCCCCAATCCCCCTCTTCTCTGCGTCCTCCGCGCTCTTTGCCCCCTCTGCGTACACCTCTTCTTACCCACCTACAATAACAAGCTATGGCCAAATCCTCCAAACGAATCCTCGTCTTCATCAAACCCAAGAACACCGACGATCCAATGGCCGGAAACTTCCCGCTAGGCTCGCCCAAAGAGGTCTGCAAAGAGCTCGGCTCCTTCAACACCCTCCCCGACGGCAAACAACTCACCAAAATGGGCACCATGGTCCTCCACGGCCCAGGATACACCGTCGAATACGCACAAGGACACGACACCCTCAACCAAGCAATGGTCGTCGTCTACAACACAGACTTCGCCTGGCCAGTCCTCCAAAGAATCTGCCAAACCACAGGCTGGAAAATGCAAGACACCGACTCCGGACAAATCTTCGGCTAACCCGCTCTTGTCCCTCCCCGCGCCCCGCGGGGAGGTGGCCGCGTCTTCGCGGACGGAGGGGGTCTTTCTTCTCTTGGTCAACCACCTACAATACAGCCACCCAAAGGACCACCAAATGCCCATCTATGTCTACCAATACCTCAAAGACAACGGCGAGCCCACCGGCGACCCAACCTTCGAACTCATCCAACAAATGTCCGATGATGCCCTCACCGAACACGAAGGCAAACCGGTAGAACGCGTCATCCAGCCCCCAAACATCGCCGGCAAATGGTCCGACATGAAGGGTAAATCCCAGCTCTCAAACGAAAACCTCGACCGCCTCGGATTCACCAAATACGAAAAGCGAGGCGACGGCTACATGGAACGCACCGCAGGAAAAGAAGGACCAAAGTCCATCTCCCTCGACGACTAACCCCCAAAAGTTAAAGATCATACCCATCACAAAATCCGGGTGCCACTACTCGCCGTCTGCGGCGCAGTAGTGGCTTATCTCTTCACTATGGCGCCCGGTGCCGTGCTTCGGCCGTCTTCGGCGAAGCACGATCTTCAATCCACCAAAGAATCCTCTTCCCGAGGCTCATCCTTCCGCAACTGACCCCGCATCCGCGCCGCCAGAATCGCCCCCACAATCCGCTCCTCATCCACAACCTCATCGGCCCCCGCCGCCTGCAGATCCGCAAAGTACCGGTGGTACCGCGCCCGCACGATGATGTGCACATCGGGCGTCATCGACTTCACAAGCTCAACAATCCCACGCGCCGCCCCAGGATCAGGAATCGTCACCACCACCGCGCTCGCGTGCCCAATCCCCGCATGCTCAAGCACCTCAGGCTGCGCCGCATCACCAATATGCCCCGTAAACCCAAGCCGCTGCGCCCGCCGCACACTCACCGGATTCAAATCAATCACCGACACCCGATCCCCATACCCCTCCAGCGTCGTCCCGATCGCCTCCCCCGCAGGCCCAAACCCGATCACAATCAAACTCCCCGACGACAAACTCAAATCATCATCCCCCCGAACCAAACTCGGTTTAAGCACCCCAAGCCGCTCAAACACACCAACAACAACCCCCGCAACCATCGGCCCCTTGGCCACCAAGTATGGCGTCAAGAACAGCGTCACAATCGTCGTCGATATAATCAGCGTAAACACCTCTTCACTGATCACAGTCCCTCGCGCAACGGCCGCAAGCACAAACGAAAACTCCCCGACCTGCCCAAGACAAATCCCCGCCGCCAATGCGTTCCGATGCGTCAGCCCAAACACCCGAAGCACAACCCAGATCACAACACTCTTGCCCACAACAATCGCCGCAACGAGTCCAAGCACTTCAGGCAGATGCAAAGCAAACCAAGCCGGGTCACCAAGCATCCCGATCGAACTAAAGAACAAGGTCACAAGCAGCGTCCGGATCGATCCAATATCCGCCCGGATCTGCGTCGCAAAAGGCGACTCCGCCAAAATCATCCCCGCCACAAACGCACCAAGCGCAGGAGACAACCCAAGCTTGTGCGAACCCCACGCAGACCCAAGCCCGATCACAATCGCAAGCAAAATCGGCAAATCCCGGTTCTTCTGCAGCACCCCAAGCCCCATCACCCTCGGAGCTACTTTATTAAGCAGCACATACAGCACCGCCACAAGCACCAACGCCCCAGCGATCGCAAAAAGCACATCCGTCCCCACCTGCTGCGCCGACCCTTCTCCCCCAAGCACCGTCACCAACAGCACCAAAGGCACCACCGCAACATCCTGCATCAACAAAATCCCAAGCGCATGCCGTCCGTGGGCACTCTCAATCTCCGCCCGCGAGATCAGCAGCCGCAAAACCACCGCCGTGCTACTCAGCGCGACAATCGCTCCAATCGCCACCGCCGTCTTCCAAGAAACCCCAAACCCAAGAGCACACCCCGCCCCAATCCCCATCGTAATAAGCACCTGCCCCGTCCCCCCCCCAAGCGCAGCGGCCCCAAGCCGTTTCAACCTCGGCCAAGAGAACTCAAGCCCAATCGTAAACAGAAGCAATGCCACCCCAAGCTCGGCAAGCTGAGAAACCTCATCAGCACTCGACACAACCTGCAACGCATTGGGCCCAAGCAATGTCCCCGCCGCCAGATACCCCAAAATCGGACTCTGCTTAAGCCGCTCGCACAAAACCCCCAGCACAAGCGCGCCGCCAAGCAAAACTAAAATATCAAACAATACATCCCAGAGTTCCATAACAACCTTCTAGGCCATCATCAGCCCGTAAACAACCATACGACACATCGTACCAGTATAAACCCCATTGCACCAACCAACACCATTCAAACGGCTCCTTTGATTCGCTGGACATTCCCAGAATCACTATTGCATCAGAACGGCATCTTTGGTAGACTGCAAACTTCTCATATGGCCGGTTCCGGCCATGGTCTCACAACGATGCATCTGCATTCAAATCAAAAAATGAATCTACGCCGTGTGTTCGAAGGCACTGGTTCGGAAAGAAAAAATGAAGCCAAAGCATTTCCTATTGGGAGCATGTTCACTCGTGCTTAGTTCTGGTATAGCCGCCGCAGCCCCAGAAGCGGGCTCAACCCAAGCCGCTGCCGAAGCCCTGACCAAAGGCAGACTGGCACTCGAGCAAGACCCAACAATCAATCAGATTCCGAATCAAATTCTCGTTCGCTTCACGACCAAAGATGCAGCAATCAACAACGCCGCCAAGGCACTCGTTCAAGGGCAACTCATCCGAACATTTAAAGGCGTAGACCGACTCGAACATCTCGAAGTCAGCATGCCAGTCGATCGTGCCATCGCAATGCTCCAGGCACTCCCCTTCGTTGAGTACGCCGAGCCAAACTATGTCCTCCACGCAGTTGCCCAACCAAACGATGAGTTCATTTCGCTCCAGTGGGGTGTCAACAACACCGGTCAAGACATCCGAGGCACACTCGGTGTCACAGACGCCGACATCGACGGCTTCGAAGCATGGGACACCCGCACAAACGCTGCAGGCGTCATCGTCGCAGTCATCGACAGCGGAACCCAGTGGGATCACCCAGACCTCGATGACAACATCTGGTCCAACAGCGGCGAAATCGCAGGCAACGGAATCGATGACGACAACAACGGTTACATCGACGATATCCGTGGCTGGGACTTCTACAACAACGACAACAACCCAGATGACTCCGACGGCCACGGCACACACACCGCAGGCACCGTCGGCGCCGAAGGCAACAACGGCATCGGTGTCGCAGGCGTCGCCTGGGATGTCCAAATCATGCCACTCCGATTCATCGGCCCATTCGGCGGCTCAACCTCCGACGCCATCGCAGCACTCAACTACGCGGTCGATAACGGTGCCCGTATCTCCAACAACAGCTGGGGCGGCGGCGGTTTCTCGACAGCAATGCGTGACGCGATCACCAACGCCGCAGCAGCGGATCACCTCTTCGTCGCCGCATCCGGCAACGACGGCGTAAACACCGACAACTCCCCACACTACCCAAGCTCCTACAACAACGACAGCATCATCTCGGTCGCCGCATCAGACAACCGCGACGGCATGGCCAGCTTCTCCAACTACGGAAGCAACTCGGTAGACATCGGTGCCCCCGGAGTTGACATCGCCAGTACCTACACCGGCGACGGATATGTCTGGAACTCAGGCACCTCAATGGCCGCCCCCCATGTCGCCGGTGCCGCAGCAATCCTGCTCGCTCATAACCCAGGCTGGAGCTACGCCCAGCTCCGCGACAGCATCCTTTCCAACGCGCGTCCAACCAACTCAATGAACGGCGTCACAACAACCGGCGGCGTACTCAACCTCGATGCCGCACTCGGCGGTGGCGGCGGGGGTCCGGTCAACACAGCGCCAACCGCAACCATCGGTTCGCCATCCAACGGCTCAACCGTCACCCAAGGCGACACTGTCAACTTCTCAGGCACCGCAAGTGATAACGAAGACGGCAACATCAGTGCATCACTCGTATGGACTTCAAACCGCGACGGCCAAATCGGCACCGGTGCCTCCTTCTCAACCTCATCACTCAGCGTCGGAAACCACACCATCACCGCAAGCGTCGATGACTCAGGCGGACTCTCCGGAAGCGACACGGTAAGCATCACCGTCGAGTCCAACGCAACCACCCCAGCAGCACCAAACGGCATCGGAGCTTCGGACAACACCGATGGCTCAGCAACCGTAAGCTGGAACGACAACGCCAACGATGAAGACGGCTACCAAGTCCAACGCGAAAAAGCCAAACGCAACGGAACATGGCGCGGCTTAGCCACCGTCGCAACAACCGGCGCCAATGTAACCCAGATCACCGATGGGTCAGGCACAGGCACCTTCCGTTACCGCGTCCGCGCATTCAACGCCGCTGGAAACAGCGCGTGGAGCGCATGGGTCGAAGTCGTTGTCACCGAAGCAGGCGGCGGCGGCGGTGGTGGCGGAGGCAACGGTGGCGGCAATGGCGGCGGAAACCCAAACCGTCCATAATCTTCTCGCCCAATATTGATCAACACCAAGGGAGCCCCCGGGCTCCCTTTTTACATGACAGCCGCCTCACTTGCACGCCTCAAAGATAAAATCTTGTGGCAAAAAAGATGAAACGGTTCCCGACGCGCATTCAACTTATTCGTCTAGAATAGATAATCGTACAGAGGCGGGTATGGTCAGTTAGCCGGGGAGCCTCTCAATGAGCATAAGAATACTACAAATCACAGACTTTCATATCGTCCCAGATCAAGAGGGCGATTTCTGTGGCATCAACCCATTGGCCTCCCTAAAGCGCGTTCTCGAACACGGGCTCGCCGCCGCCCCAGACCTGATCATCGCAACCGGCGATCTTGTCGAGCACGGTGACTCTGCGTCATACATACGCGTTGGTAAGCTCTTGCAATCAACAGGCCTCCCAGTATTCGTACTGCCGGGAAACCACGACTCACCAGAGCACATCACCAAAGATCTCTGCGGAGAAAATATCCACTTCACAGATGTCCACGACCAAGAAAGCTGGCGACTGATCTTCCTCGATTCACAAGTAGAAGGCCAAGGCTACGGCCAACTCTCCACTCAGCAACAATCACTCCTCAAAAATGCACTCGAACAATCCGAATCCCGCAATATCCTCGTAGCACTCCACCACACCCCAATCACCCCCTGCCCATCATTCAACTGCCAACTCGTCGGCGCCAGCGAGTTCCTCGAAGAACTATCGTCATGGCCAAATGTCCGAGCAGTCATCGCAGGCCACGCCCATACCCAATGCGCAGCCCGCTACAAAGACATCGAAGTAATGACCACACCCGCCACAAGCATCCAGTGTGTACACCAACCCGCCACAACCTGCAAAGACCTCATAGATTTCAACGCATCACACACCCTCGACCCATCCCGCCACGGCTACAGAATCCTAGACCTCGCCCCCGACGGCACATTCAACACAGAAGTCCACTGGATACCAAACCCCGCCTCCGCCGGTAGCCACGCATGCCAATAAGCGTCATCGCCATCGTCCTTATCGCGGCCCTGTTCCACGCAACCTGGAACGCCCTCATCAAAAGCGGAAAAGACCCCCTCCTAGAAAGCATGCTCATCTCAGCCGCATGGATCATAATCTGCCTAGCGCTGATCCCAATCCTCCCCCTCCCAGACAGCAGCAGCTGGCCCTACGCATTGGTCACAATCTTCATCCATGTGTCCTACTTCCTCTTGCTCTCAAAGAGCTACTCCATGGGCGACTTTGGTGCCGTCTACCCAATCGTCCGAGGCCTCCCCCCCCTCATCGTGACCCTGGTCAGCGTGCTAATCATCAACGAACCGTTGAGTTTCACCGGCGTGCTCGGCGTGCTTCTCATCGGAGCAGGAGTCCTAGCACTCGAAGCAGGCAACAAACGCCAGTCAAACAAACTCATCCTCTTCGCGCTGGCAACAGCAGTCATGATCGCCGCATACACCGTCGTCGACGCCCTAGGTGCCCGCCTCAGCGGCAACAGCACCAGCTTCTTCGTATGGTTCACACTCTTCCAATCCATAATCTACATCGGAGTCGTGCTCCACCGGCGCGGCCGCGAGCAATGCATTACGCACATCAAAAAGAAATGGAAGCACGGCTTCATCGGCGGCCTCATGTCCTTCTCCGCCTACGCCATAGTGCTCTGGGCCATGACCCAAGCACCCATCCCCTATGTATCAGCACTAAGAGAAACCTCCGTCCTCTTCGCAAGCGCAATCGCAATCATCTTCCTAAGCGAACCCGTCCGCAAGAGCCGAATCATCTCAGCAATCCTAATTTTCGCCGGGATCTTGTTTATATAAAATGCCCCAGCAAAGCAGCTTTCGGGTGCCATAAAAGTGTCGTCTTCGGCAACCCCACAATCATCCCTCAGAGTAGTGTTTCAAGAAATCACTCTCAGATTTCATGCTCCCCACCAGCACCATCTCATGGGAAGCTTCCAAGACCATATGCGCCGGCGGGTTGATCATGAGCCCAGCATCGGCATCGCGGACCGCCACAATCGTGCACCCCGTCTGTTGCCGAACTCCAGATTCAACAATCGTCTTCCCTTCCAAAGATTTCGGAACCCCCAACCGAAACACATCAAGACCCTCAGCAATCGAAATAATGCGCCGCCCTTTGATGAGATTCAGCAAACTCGTAGCCCCCATCGATGCATAGCTGAACACAAAGTCCGCCCCCGCACGGTGCAAAGTCTCCGCGTTCCGTTCAAGCGTCGATCGGCAAATCACCAGCACATCAGGACGCACAGACCGGCAGTAAATCGCCGCGTATGTGTTCAGGTTGTCGTCATGCGTCGTGATAATCACCGCCGGCGCATCATCAAGGCCCGCCTCCCGAAGCACCCGAGGATCGGCCGCATCCCCAACAATGGTCCGCTCGGTATCGTGCACATTCTCGATATCGTGTTCGACGACCCGGTAATCAACCCCGCGTGCTTCGAGCGCCTTGGCAGTCGCCCGCCCAACCCGCCCCCCGCCCAGAATAACCACCGGATTCACCGAGTTGTTATAAATCGCAAAGTGCTCGTCATACTGCAGGAACTGCTCGGCAGACCCCGCCAGCAACATGATCGTGTGCTCCCCAACAACCGTGTCAGGCGTAGCGTTCTGGAAGTCCCCGCGATCCCAAACACCAATCACACTCACGCCAAGCTCGCTCAGGTTATTCTCCCGAAGCGTCTTGCCCACCAGCGGCGTACGGCTCGCATTCGCCTCAGCAATCAACAACTCATCAACCGACCCGACAACATGCGTAAACGCATTCCCCCCGACCATGCACCGCGCAAGAGCCTTGCCCATCATCTCCGATAGATTCAGAACCTCGGTCGCACCAGCGCGTTTGAGCACCTCAAGCGAAGTAGTCTTATCCGCAGACGCAGCCAAAGGCACTTCAGGAGCAACCTGCCGAACGGTAAAGGTGATGTTCGTGTTCACAAAATCATTCTGTGCCGAAACAATCAACGCCGCCTGGTCCGCCCGAACCCGCTTAAATGTCTCGGGATCGTCAAAGTTCCCAAGAACAATATTGAACCCCAAATCATGAAGCCGCATCGCCTCCTCAATCTCAGGCACAAGCAAAACATATTCGTAGTTAAACTTCTCAAGCTTCTTAATAAACGACAACGACACCGGATCGTTATTCGTCAGAATCACATGCCCCCGCGTATTCTCAGGAAGCTCCCTCGGCGTCCGCGCCGCCGCCTGCGCCTCAACCCAAGGCACATAAAAAAACTGAATCACCGTAAACGGCAGCAAGATCAGCAAAAAGACCACACCAGTAAGCAACACAAAGATCGAAAACACACGCCCAAGATCACTGTGAAAGGTAATGTCCCCAAACCCAAGCGTGGACATCACCGTAAGCGTCCAGTAGAACCCCGTAAGCCAACTGTGATCCTGCCCCTCACGCATCATGATCAGATGGAACAAAACGCTATAGATGCAGATCAACGCCGTAAGCACAACAAACAAACGCACCAACGCGCCAATATTCCGCTTGGCATTCCGGTGCTGAAGCACCGAAGCAATCTGAACAGAAACAGTTTTCATAAGCGGCTCTCGGGTTTCGGTCGCCCACTCACATGATCATTCTTAATCGCAACCACAATCATCTCCCGATGAACAGAAAACCGAGCCCGCCGCCAAGTAGAACCCATAATATCAAAGAGTACATCTCTGGGTTCCATATCCGACAATTATACGTCTATCCAACCACCCCGTGGACTGGTGCGATAGAACTAGGTTGCGGGTGGTTTGTGAGCATCTATACGCCCTAACAACTCATCAAAATGATAAGTAGTCATATAGCCTGAGGGATCTACGATGATGTCGTAGGAGCCTTCAATAACCCAAGTGCAAACGGCTGCACACTCCTGCTTTAGGCCAGACCTGCGGTGTCCTACTGGGGTAGACTCCATCATGTAGTACTGATCTGTAAGAGGGTCTGGTAGTCTTGTTGAGATCCCACAGTAAAGAAACCGTTCTTCGTCTTCGTAGACTTCAAGAACGACGGCAGGGCGAATTTTAGGATTTTCATTGTTAGGATCAAAAATATGAACCCAAATAATAGAAGCTACGACAGGGTGAGGAATATGGCACATCTAAGCCATTATAGTCATTTCACGCCTCGTAGCAATCGGCCTCGTCTAGCCATTCTTGAGGAGCAAATTCTATCTGTTGGCCTCGGAAGCTGATTTTTCGAGGCTCAGGCTTAAAGAATTCAATAAGACTGTCCTCAGATATCTCAGCGGTTCCGTGCCTATCAGTCAGCCGATGTTCCCACGCAGATTTCCAAGGGGATTCTTCGTGAGTTTGACCTGCAAGTCCCCATGCGGAGAGATGTCGAAGTTCTTCCCATACACATGCGATGAATTTTTCCTGCATGGGAGCGATTTCTCCTACATCATGGAACACTTCCGAGTCGATAGAAGTTTTTTGTGGATTCTTCACCATATGGTAAATTGTTGGAACGACGGGCCCAAGTTTCCAAGCCTCGATATCATCACTGAACGCCTTACGATTCTCTCGCCCCAAGGCTTTACCTTGCACATAATACAAAAGCTTCTGGAGGTGCAGATTAGTTAGAGGGACACCATCCTCTTCTGCGAATCGCAGCAGAATTTTTGCGACTTGCGCCGCAGTTGGTATTGTGTCTGGCTTGCTCATGACAAATTTCCTCTGGTACTTGTATTATACGGTGTAAACGCCAATTCGTTCCAGTGATATCGCCCCTTCAATAACAAATACTCGCAAAGTCGCCACTATTCCTAGCCAATATCGGATGTTAGTGCTCGGTATCATAAAAACAGCCTACACGGCGTCCATCCGCTCAAAGATCCGCTCGCACAACTCTTGAGTCCCAACCCCCGCCGCGTCGATCCAGATCGAGCCGCCGCCGGATCGCCGGCCTCGGAAGCGTTTGAGCCATGTGCGTTGGTTCTTGGCAAACCGCCGCGTATCAATCTTGATCCGCTCGATCGCCTCATCGAGCGAACACCGATTCTCAAAGTGCTCAATCAACTGCTTGTACCCGATCGCCTGCGAGGACTGTTCGCCCAGCACGCCAGATTCCCACAACGCGCGAGCTTCTTCAACCAGTCCCATCTCGATCATGATCTTGACCCGCTGATTGATCCGCGGGTTGATATCCTCACTCGCCCAGTGCAACCCAACCAGCACCGCCCCGGGTCGCGCGTGGTCAACGGCATCCCACTGCCGCTGCAACTCCGTGATCGGCGTGCCGGTCTGCAAGTACACCGCCAGCGCACGCCGTGTCCGCCGAAGATCATTGGAATCAATCCGTTCGTGTGCCTCGGGGTCAATCTCTAAAAGTTTCGCCCGCCGCCCCGGCTGATCCATCGCCTCAACCTCCGCCATCACCAAATCGCTCGGCTCAGGCGAGGTAAACATGCCATCAAGAAAAGTTTGAATATACAGATTCGTCCCACCCACAACCACCGGCGGCACACCATCCCCAATCAACCCCCCAACCAAATCATCCGCCATCACCAACCAATCCGCAACCGTAAACCGAGGCTCCGGATCAACAATGTCGATCAGATGATGAACAGTGCCGTCCATTTCTTCGGCGGTGGGTTTAGCCGTCCCGATATCCATCCCACGATAAATCTGATACGCATCCGCCGTCACGCATTGCCCCATGGGCAATCCCCGCCGCGCATATTCCTGGCACAGCGCCACAGCAAGAGCCGTCTTCCCACCAGCCGTAGGGCCAACAATCACAGGATAGTTTTGCACGCTGTTCATCGGCAACTCTAGCGGGTGCCACGGCTTGACCGTCTTCGGCAAGCCGTGTCTTATTCAAATTTCAAATCATTTCGGCTTGGCGGCCGGGAGGATCCCGATCAGGACCAGCAGCATCCCGCCGGCGATGACCCAGAGCCGGGACTTGGGGGTCATGACTAGTTTTTCGAGCCGCGAGTATTGCGGGGCAAACACCGGCTGCTCCAGAGCCGCCGGCTCGAGGAGCTCGAACATCATCGGATCGGCCCGCTGCCCCGGCATGAGCAGGGCGTCGTGGGTGGCGGGGATGAGGCCCATGTTGGCCTGGGCGAGGAGGCGGAGGGTGTCGGGGTTTTGGTTTTCGATGGCGGCGACCATCCCGGCGTAGGACTCGTTTCGTGCGATATTTTCTTGCTCGATCACCAGCGCGAGGTCGGCTTGGTGGCGGGTCCATTCGAGGTCGGCGTTGAGGGGGAGGATGGCGGCGGCTACTACGAGCACGATGCCGCAGGCGAAGAATCCCCAGCGGGAGATTTCGGAGGCCCAGTCGGCGGTTTGGAGGGCGGGTTGAGATTTTGGATTCAATTGTTCCACGTGGAACAATCGGCGATTTGGGGGGCGGGACTCAAATCGTACTAACAACTGTGTTTGTGCGCACGGAGATGGTTGTTAGTGGATTGAGGATTGTGCTCTTGGAAGACCAAGATCGCGGCATCGGGCGGGGAAGACCTCCTTCGCCGAGGCGGTCGAAGGAGGGCACCGAAGAGAAGACACTACTGCGCCGAACCCCCCAAGACGGCGAGTAGTGGCACCCCTGCTGCTAGACTTTGACGGCGCCGGAACCTGTGTGGGCGAGCATTCGGTTGAGGGCGAGGATGGCTCTTGTCTGGGCTTCGGGGTGGACGGCGATGATGTTGTGCTCTACAGGTTTACCGGGTGCTTGATTTTCGCCGTTTTTGCTTTGGGGGGTGCCGCAGAGGCCGTCGAGGATCCAGAGGATGTGGGGTTGGTTGATGCGGTACATGGTGGTGCAGAGGCATTGGCAGTCGGAGAGCATTTTGACTTGTACGCCGCGATCTTTGTGCTCGTTTGCTAGTCGGTTGACGAGGTGGACTTCGGTGCCGACGGCCCACTTTGAGCCTGGGGGGGAATCGGCGATGGTGTTGATGATGAACTCGGTGGAGCCGGCTTGGTCGGCGAGGTCGACGACTTCTTTGGCGCACTCTGGGTGGACGATGATTTGGACCGGTTCTTCGCCTGATTTGAGGTTCTTGTTGTCTTCGTGGATCTGGGCGCAGTGTTCTGGGGCGAAGAGCATGTGGACGCTGCAATGTCCTGCCCACAAGATGGTTGCGGCATCGTGTAACTCTTTTGCGGACGCGCCGCCGAGGGGGTGGCCTTGTTCTGTTTTCTTGGGGTCGTAGACGCAGGTGTTTAATTGGACATTGATGCCGAAGGCGGCGGAGGTGTTTCGGCCGAGGTGTTGGTCGGGTAGGAAGAGGACTTTGATTTCTTCACCTTCTGCGCGAGGTTCGGTGCCTCCGGCCATTGCCCACTCGAAGACTTGGGCGGCGTTGGAGGAGGTGCAGCAGGCGCCGCCGTGGTGTCCTACGAATGCTTTGATGGCGGCGGTGGAGTTGACATAGGTGATGGGGACGATGCGGCCATTCCAGTTTTGCTGCTTTAAAGATTCATGGATGAGTTCCCATGCTTCGACGGTTTGTTCGTAGTCGGCCATGTCGGCCATGGAGCAGCCGGCGGATAGGTCTGGGAGGATGACTTTGACTTGGTCGGGTGTGAGTATGTCTGCGGTTTCTGCCATGAAGTGGACGCCGCAGAAGACGATGTGTTCTACGGGGGTGTTTGCGGCTGCTCGTTCTTCGACGACGGAGGCGGCGAGTTGTGCGAGTTTGAGGGAGTCGCCTGTGAAGTCGGCGTGTTGGACGACGGAGTCCATTTGGTAGTGGTGGCCGAGGATGAGGAGTTTGGTTCCGAGTTGTTTTCGGCGGTCTTGTATGCGCGCGAAGAGTTCTTGTTCGGGGAGGGTGTGGTAGGAGTCGGGGATGGAGGGTTGCCAGAGCATCATTTATTGTAGGGGGGAGAGGGGGAGGGGGCGAAAATCGGACAACGCCGAGGATGGCGAGTCGGGGCACCGGTCTAGGGAGCCGGATCATTTGTAGTGGGCCATGTGCCTATATCTTCTAAACCTGCTTGCTTGAGTAGTTCCTCAAGCTCAGCGGTGTACCAGTCTGCACGCTCGCTAGGAGCTACACGCCGTAGCATGCGTAAGCCGTCATGTCTTTGCAAACGAATACATTGCTTGGCAATACGAATCAAATCTTCCGGACCATAAACATTTTCGACTTCAAATAACAATAAAGCTGTTATATTGTTTGCTCCATCTGTGAGGGCAAACTCTAACGGGAGATGTCCCGACGGGGGTTGCAGTATCGTTAACTGAGCGGGGTCTTTGTGAATCAGTTCTAGTATCTTCGCTTCGCCTCTCTCATTGGTCACTGCCAGCCCTAACTCTGTCCATGGAATAGCGTGCGGAACTAGCCGCGTGCTTTGTGAATGGTTAATAGATATGTACGGGAAACCCCATTGCCAGATTCCGAGAGCATACAGCGTAATTGCTGCGATACATACAGCTATAAGACGGCGAGCATGGCGTGTTTTCATAATCGTCTTTCTGGGTTGTAGCGGGCAAGTGTCATTCCTTACAATAGCCGAGTGGCCTGCTTACGCGTAGTTTAAGCAGGGCTTTGGGTGGCTGGCGACTCTCGATCCTGCTTAAACCCGATGAAGACATCGGGCGTAAGCAGGGCACCCGGATGGAGAGGAAGACCCCCTCCGTCGCTGCGCGACACCTCCCCCGGAGGCCCGGGGGAGGAGAGAAGACCCGACTGCGCCGAAGACGGCGAGATCGGGGCACCCAGAGGGGGAGAGGACACGGCTTGCGAAGACGACAAGCCGTGGCACCCGACTCCCAGATTAAGATAAGAAAGACCCCCTCCGTCGCTGCGCGACACCTCCCCCACGGGGTGGGGGAGGGGCAAGATGGGAGAAGATTGGGGTGAAAGTGTGCGGGGGGGGTTGGGAAGAAGTAGGATGTGTGGAGATGATTGCTGCTGGCGGTGCTATTCAGGTTCTGATGATTGTGGTCTTTTTGATCATCGCGGTTGTTGGTATTTACTATGGGAATAAGGCCGCCAAGCAGCGGCGGTTGGATTTGCTGGCGCTCAGCGGGCGGTTGGGGCTGTCGTTTTCTCAGGGGCATGATATGAATCATGATGAGGAGTTTGGGCACTTTGAGTTGTTCTCGCGGGGGTTTGGGCGGAGTGCGTATAACACGCTGAGCGGAGAGATAGTAATTGGGGGGGTTGGGGGGCATCCGATGCGGGTGAAGATGGGGGATTACAAATACAAGACTCGGCAGGGTTCGGGGAAGAATCGGCGGACGGTGACGCATCGGTTCTCGTATTGCATTGTGATGTTGCCTTGGGTTGGGATGCCTGGGGTGTTGATTCGTAAGGAGGGGTTCTTTGATAAGGTGGGGGCGGCGTTTGGGTTTGACGATATTGACTTTGAGAGTAGTGAGTTCTCGAAGAAATACTTTGTGAAATCTCCCAATAAGAAGTTGGCGTATGACATTTGTCACCCTCGGATGATTGAGTGGTTGCTTGAGACTGAGCCTTCTGTGGTTGATATGGAGCGGGGGCGGTTGTGCATGACCGAGGGGGCGCGGGTGTGGAAGGTTGAGCGTTTCGAGTACACTCTCGGGTGGGTGGATCGGTTTATTGAACAGTGGCCTGAGTTTGTGGTCAAGGATTTAGAAGAAGGGAAAATCGTATGAGTGGTTTGATGATTGGGCTGATCGTTGCTGGCGTGCTGGTGCTTGTGATCGTGGGCTGGGTTGTTGGGATTTATAACTCGCTTGTGCGGATCCGGCAGCACTTGAAGGACTCTTGGTCTGGGGTTGATGTCGAGCTCAAGCGGCGGTATGACCTGATCCCGAATCTGGTGAATACGGTGAAGGGGTACGCGACGCATGAGTCGGAGACGCTTGAAAAAGTCATTGCGGCTCGGAATGCTTGTGCGGCCAACAACGGGTCGCCTTCTTCGCAGGCGAAGGATGAGGGGATGTTGGTTGGTGCGTTGAAACAGCTTGCTGTGGTTGTTGAGCAGTATCCGAACCTGAAGGCGGATACGCAGTTTACGGGTTTGCAGGAGGAGCTTTCGGAGACTGAGAACCGGATTGCTTCATCGCGGCGGTTGTATAACGGGAATGTGCGGGACATGAATACTGCTGTGGAGACCTTTCCGAGTGTGATCATCGCGGGGATGTTCAACTTTGAGAAGGCGGAGTATTTCGAGATTGAGGATGCGGCTGTGCGGGATGCGCCTGCTGTGAGTTTCTGAGATGATTGAAGACACTACTGCGCCGCAGACGGCGAGTAGTGGCGCCCGGGGTGGGCGATTTTCTAGGGCCGATTGATTAGGCGGCTTTGTTTTGGGGGATGACCTGGTGGGTGGCCAGTTCGGTGAGGCTGAACTGGGGGGCGTCGAACTCGACGGCGACATGCTGGTGGTTATAGTCGATGGGGGTGACGCGGACGACGGTGGCGCCGATCATCTTTGAGGCGCTCAGGATTGGGCAGGTGGGGGAGTTGAAGGCGAGGGCGAGGCGGTCGCCGATTTTGGTTTGTCTTGGGGAGGTGATTTCTAGGGAGGCGCCGCCGGCGGAGAGGTCGATGGTTTGGGCGGCGGCGAAGAGGGTGTGGGCACTGCGGCGGCATTTGCATGCGATTTCGGCGTCTGTGCGTTCGTGGCGTCGTCGGTTTGTTGCTGTCATCGTGTATGGCCCCTTTGAACGGATGGGATATGTAAGTAGTTGTGCGAACTCGGCTTTGGGCTGGGTTCGTACTGATTTATCATCGGTTGGCTGGGGTGGGGGAGTTGAGCTTAGATTGATGTAAAGCCGGTAATCATCGGACTTTGTGTATTTTTGAGGCCCTGTGGGGGGTCAAACCATGAAAAAAGAAGATGAAGAAGGAGAGGGGTGGAGAGAAGTCGGAGAGCCCTCACCCCGGCCCTCTCCCATCAGAATGGGAGAGGGAGGAAGAGTTAATGGATAGGGAGCGTGATGTTGAGGGTGGGTTCGAGGATGGCGGCTTTGGTGAGGGTTTCTTGCCATTCTTGTTCTGGGTTTGAGTCTGCGACGATGCCTGCGCCGGTGTGGTAGGTGAGGGTGGCGGCTTTGAAGGCGTCTGGGGATTTGGGGTCTGGGGAGCCTTGGATGTGGAGGGTTCGGATGTTGACGGAGGCGTTGAAGGAGTTGTCTGGGGAGAGGGCGATTGTTGAGCCGCAGTAGGGGCCTCGGGGTGTGGATTCGAGTTGGTTGATGATTTGCATGGCTCGGATTTTGGGTGCGCCGGTGATGGAGCCTGGGGGGAAGGTTGCTTGGAGGATTTGGGTGAGGTTGGTGTTGGGCTTGAGGGTGGATTTGATTGTTGCGGTGGCTTGGTGGACGGAGTTGTGGTGGGTGGTGATTTGTCTTGGGTTGGTGACGGTTACGGAGGCGGGGGTTGAGACACGGGCGAGGTCGTTTCGCATGAGGTCGATGATCATGTTGAGTTCGGCGCGGTCTTTTTTGGAGTGGTAGAGGATTTGGGGGTCATCGGTTGCGGGGCTGGTGCCTTTCATGGGCTCGGTGGTGAGGGAGTTTGTTTTGGAGTCGTAGGTGAGGAAGGTTTCTGGGGAGAGGGAGATGATGGCGTGTCTCGTTTTGCCTTCGTCGAAGTAGGTGAATGAGCCTTGGGCGGGTTTTGTGTTGTTGAAGAGGTGGTTTGCGAGGGATTGGGCTGAGCCTTGGAAGGGGAGGGTGATTGGGTGTGTGAGGTTGACCTGGTAGATGTCGCCGGCGGCGATGTAGTCGAGGGCGCGGTTGACCATTGCGATGTAGTTTGATTTTGGGATGAGGTTGAGTTTGGTTGGGTCGATGGACCAGTGGGCTGGGTGCGAGGATTGGGGGCTGGAGATTGGGGTGCAGCGTTGGGCAATGATGTGGGGGAAGGTGGTGGTGGAGGCTTGTACTGATTGATTGATGGAGGGTTCGATGGTGGGGGCGAGGTTGTAGGAGAGGGTGAGGAGCCAGTGGTTGTCTGGATGGTTGTTGGGGTGGTGGTCGAGGAGGGATTGGAGGGCGAGGAGTGGGTTTGGGTCTGATGATGGGATGATGTGCGTTTGGAGGATTTGGAGGGGGGTTTGTGTTGGGTGGCGGCCTAGGCCTGCGAGGATGGCGGTGGGGCTGTGCTCGGTGGTGGTTTGGAGGTTTTGGATGTGATGCGGGGATTGGGTCACGGTGGATGGTATGTCTTGTTTTTAGCGTGGGTATTCACTGTTTTGAGGGGTGGTTTTTGTGGGGGTTGAGGGGTGATGATTGGAGGGAGGGAGAGTTGACTGCTACACTTACAGTTGCTTGCGCGCGGGTGTTTCGTGCGTTTTGAATGATTTTGAACGGCCGAGTTTTGGATTTGGCTGGGACGGGTGCGCGGTGGCCCATACGAAAGGTTCTAACACAGTGTCTGCAACAGCAACCAGAAGATCTACAAAGAAATCTACGAAGAAGGCCGGCAAGAGGATCGCTAAGAAGTCGGTCCGGAGCGGGCACAAGAAGACAACCAAGAAGGCGACGAAGAAGCCGATCAAGAAGGCTGCCAAAAAGGTTGCTAAGAAGGCTACCAAGAAAGCGACCAAGAAAGTGACCAAGAAAGTCGCTAAGAAGGTGAACAAGAAGGCTGTTAAAAAGGTTGGCAAGAAAGCCGGCAAGAAGACCGCTAAGAAGGCGGCGGGCCGCAAGGTTGCCAAGAAGGTCGCCAAGAAGGTTGCTAAGAAATCGGTCAAGAAAGCTGCGAAAAAGGTAGCGCGCAAGCCGGCCAAGAAGCCGGCCAAGAAGACGACCAAGAAGATCATCAAGGGGAAGATGATCTATGCGTTCGGTGTCAAGACCGAGGGCGATACCACCATGAAGGCGTTGATCGGTGGCAAGGGCGCGAACCTGGCTGATATGACTTCGATCGGGCTGCCTGTGCCTCCGGGGTTCACGATCACGACGCAGACCTGTGCTGATTTCTACACAAGCAATAAGAAGCTCCCTAAGGGGTTGATGGAAGCGATCGCCAAGAACATGAAATCGCTGGAGCGTCAGCACGGCAAGAAGTTTGGGGATCAGGGCGATCCGCTGCTTGTGTCGGTTCGTTCGGGTGCTGCGGTTTCGATGCCTGGGATGATGGACACGATTTTGAACCTTGGTTTGAATGACAAGTCTGTTGAAGGACTCGCTCGGCTGACGGGCAACGAGCGGTTTGCGTTTGATGCGTACCGTCGTTTGATCAATATGTTCGGCGATGTGGTGATGGGTGTGGATCACCACTACTTTGAGCAGGCGTTTGACATTATCAAATCCCGCTACAACACCACCGAGGACAACGAGGTCCCGGCTCGCGGGTTGCGTGAGCTTTGCGAATCGTACAAGGCTGTGTACCAGATGCATGTGGGCAAGAAGTTCCCGCAGGATCCGATGGTGCAGCTCAAGGCGGCTGTTGAAGCTGTGTTTGGTTCATGGATGGCTGATAAGGCGATCTCGTATCGTCGCATCGAGGGCATGACCGGTCTTAACGGGACTGCTGTGAATGTTCAGACGATGGTGTTCGGGAACATGGGCGATGACTGTGGTACGGGGGTCGCCTTTACGCGGAACCCGTCTACTGGCGAGAACAAGTTCTTTGGCGAGTTTTTGGTGAATGCTCAGGGCGAGGATGTTGTTGCGGGTATCCGCACGCCTTCGCCTGTGTCTGAGATGTCCAAGTGGGACAAGAAGTCGTTCACACAGTTGATCAAGATCAAGGGTATCCTTGAGGATCACTACCGTGATGTGCAGGACATTGAGTTCACCATTGAGGCCGGCAAGCTTTGGATGCTCCAGACACGGAGCGGCAAGCGGACCGGTAATGCGGCGGTGAAGATCGCGTGTGATATGGTTCGCGAGAAACTCATTACGGAAACCGAGGCGTTGCTTTCGATCCCGGCGGGTGATCTGACGCAGCTGTTGCTGCCGAGCTTTGATCCCAAGTCCAAGGACCGGAACAAGGCGTTGACTGTTGGGCTTCCGGCGTCACCGGGTGCTTCTGTTGGGCATCCTGCGTTTACTGCTGATGAAGCGGTTGAGCGGGCGCACAAGGGCGAGAAGGTTATTCTTGTTCGGAAGGAAACCAGTCCTGAGGATGTTGACGGGATGCACAGTGCTGTGGGTATTCTGACGAGTACCGGCGGGATGACCTCGCATGCGGCTGTTGTTGCTCGTGGGTGGGGCAAGTGCTGCGTTGCTGGTGCGGGTGCGGTGCACATCGACGAGAAGGGCGGGACCTTTGCGGTCAATGGGAAGACCTTTGGTCGCGGTGATCTGATCTCGATTGATGGTTCGACGGGCGAGTTGTTTGCGGGTTCGATCTCGACGGTTGAGCCTGAGCTGAGCGGTGATTTTTCCAAGATCATGAAGTGGTCGGATAAGTACCGGAAGCTTGGCGTGCGGACCAATGCGGATTCGCCGGCTGATGCTCTGCGGGCGCGTGAGTTTGGTGCTCAGGGCATCGGGCTGACACGGACCGAGCATATGTTCTTTGAGGGTGACCGGATCGTGGCGATGCGGGAGATGATTCTTGCGGAGAACACGACGGATCGCGAGGGTGCGCTTGCCAAGCTGCTGCCTTTCCAGCGTGAGGACTTTGTTGGGATCTTCACGGCGATGAAGGGGCTCCCGGTGACGATCCGGTTGTTGGATCCGCCTTTGCACGAGTTCTTGCCTCACGAGCAGGAGGCGATCCAGCGGGTTGCTTCGAACCAGAATCTTTCGGTTGATGCGGTGCGTCACCGGGTGGCGATGCTGCATGAGTCAAACCCGATGATGGGCCACCGTGGTTGTCGTTTGGCGATTACCTATCCTGAGATTTTGGCGATGCAGGTGCGGGCGATTGTTGAGGCGGCGATGTCTTGCAGCGATAAGAAGATCAAGGCGATGCCTGAGATCATGATCCCGCTTGTTGGGACGCATCAGGAGTTGAGTTTGCTCCGTGATCAGGCCGAGCGTGTGATTTCGGAGGTGAAGCGTGAGCACGGGTTCAAGAAGAAGCTCAATATCAAGATTGGTACGATGATCGAGATCCCACGCGCGGCACTGACCGCCGATGAGATCGCGGGGCACGCGGACTTCTTTAGCTTCGGGACCAACGACCTGACGCAGCTGGCGTTTGGGTATTCGCGTGACGATATCAATACCTTCTTGCCTGATTATATTGGGCGTGAGATTCTGCCTGAGGATCCGTTCCAGAGCTTGGATCAGACCGGTGTTGGTCAGCTTGTTGAGATGGGGATCAAGAAGGGTCGGGCGGCGAAGCCTGGCCTGAAGATCGGTATTTGTGGCGAGCATGGGGGGGATCCCAAGTCGGTGCATTACTGTCACGGTGTTGGGCTTGATTATGTGAGTTGTTCGCCGTTCCGGGTGCCGATCGCACGGTTGGCTGCGGCTCAGGCTGCGATTCTTGATATGTGAGTGTGAAGACATGGAGGAGTCGAAGACGACACCTCCATGGCACCCAGATAAGATTTTTGAGAGCCCGGCTTCGGCCGGGTTTTTTGTTAGACTGATGTGATAAGGAGATTTTGATGGCGCAGAAGACAATATTTGAGTTGGATTTGGTTCGGATTGCAAGATGGCATCGGCGGTGCATGATGGTCGCGATGGGGACCATTTTGATTTGGGTGGGTTGGATTCTGCTGGCGGTCAATATAAGCCCGTTCCCGGTTGCGATCGGTGCGGTGATGTGGGTGTTTTATATTGGCATTTCGATCGCCAGTGTGGTGCTTGTGGTGATGATGCAGCGTGCGAATGGGAGCGGGGTTCTCTCGATGGTGCTTCATGGGCTTCTGGCGTTGCCCTTCGGTTTTTTAGTGCTTATTTCATCGGCTTCGAGTGGGGGGACGATCCTTCGTCTTGCGGGAGCCAAGATGGGTTTCTTTGGGGTGTCGATGGATGAGACCGACAGGCTTCGTGTGGGGCATTGTCGGGGGTGTGGGTATAGCCGGGAGGGGATTGAGTTGTTGCAGGAGTGTCCCGAGTGCAGGCGGGTGCCTCAGGTGATTTGACCCCCCCCAAAGTGAAGACCCCCCAAAGTAAGAGAAGACACTACTGCGCATCAGAATGCGAGTAGTGGCACCCTTTGGTGTGGGGTTATTTGAGGGCTTTGGTGATGGCGGCTTTGGCGTTGTCGATGAGTTGTTGGGGGGTTTGGGGGGTTTGGGGGGTGCGGTCTTTGTTGAGGTGCTCTTTGAAGATGATGCGGTTGGTGTCGTCGATGACGATGATGGTTGGGTAGACGCGGACTTTGAAGAGGGCGGGGAGGTTTGTGGCTGGGTTGATGGCGAGGCGGTGGGCGTAGGCGTTTGATTGGTGGCTTTGGGTGACGGTGCTTGGGTCTGATTCGCGGAGGGCGATGGCGAAGGTGTCTACTTGGGTGGCTGGCTGGCTGTCGGGTTGGGTGCTGAGGTCGGTGGCGAGGGTTGAGAGGAGGGGGGTGGTTTGTTTGGCGGGGATGGACCAGGAGCCGAAGAAATAGAGGACGGTGACGCGTCCGGTTTGGGTGTCGCGGGAGACTGTTGTGTTTGTGGTGTCGGTGAAGGAGTAGTTGGGAGCCAGGGGGTTGGTTGGGGTTGCGGGGGGGGTGGGGGTGTCTGATTGGGTTGGCTTGGTAAAGGGTTGGTCTTGGTCTGGGATGGTGGGGGTGGGGGTTGTTTGTTTGCGGGTGGTGTCGGAGACTTTGTAGGAATCTGGGGCGAAGACTTCGAGGTCTGATTCGGATTGGGGGGCGACTGAGAGGCCTGTGAGTTCCATGATGAGGGAGGCTTTGATCATTCCTGCGTCGGTGATGTGTTCTACGCGTCTTGGGAGGTGGTCGTCGACGCCGATGAACCAGCGTTCCTGTGTGTGTGCGCCGACGCCTGAGCGTTGTGCTCCGCTGGCGGGTTTGGCCCTTGTGATGGATATGACATTGCAGTTTGTGCCTGCGATGGATTGTTGGGGCTGGAGTTCGATGGACTGGGCGTTGTCGAGTTCGGCTTGGAAGGGGGCGTCGCTGAGGAGTTCAGCGAGGAGAATGTATTTGAAGGCGGGGGGTTTGATGCGGATGGAGACGGAGGGGGGGCGGATGTTGATTGTTTGCTTTGCGTGGTCTGCCCAGAAGAGTTTGTCTTTGGTATAGACGATGTCGAAGGACTGTGGTGGTGCGGTGGTTTGGGCTCTGAGTTCGCCGATGAGGTGGATGGAGGGGCCGTGGTCGGGGTGGTTTCCGAGGGTGAAGCGTGCGGTCATGGATGGGAGGGTTGCGAGGATCATTTGTGAGCCGTCGCCTGAGAGTGTGACCTTTGCGGAGAATCCTGGGGTGGATTGGATTGCTTGGGCGGAGTCTTGGAGGATTTGGCGTGGGTCGGTTGGGGGGTCGTCTTGTGCGAGGGCTGGGGTGAAGAGGAGTGCGAGGAGGATCAGGATGTGGAGTGGTTTAGACATGTCTATTGCTCAACGGGGGTGTTGGTGGGATATTGCTTGATTGTATCGGGGTTTTTGGGGGGGTGGATTGAAGGGGATTGGCTGGGTTGGGCGACTTGTGTGAGTGGAGTTTAGAAGACCCGACTGCGCCCAAGAGGGCGAGATCGGGGCACCCTGCAGGAGGGTTATTGGGAGTTGAGCATGTCGGCGAGGGCTTGGCCGGGGTTTTTGGTGGCCATGAGGTGTTGTCCGATGAGGGCGATGTTGAGGCCTGCGGTCTTTAGGGTTTGGAGGTCGGCTGGGGTTTTGATGCCTGATTCGGTGACGAGATTGATGTGGTCGGGGACGAGGGCTTTGAGGCGCACGGAGTGGTGGAGGTCGGTGGTCATTTTGGTGAGGTCGCGGTTGTTGATGCCTAGGAGGATGCGGTTGTGGTGGTGGGGTTGGGTTGATTCGATGATGGGGAGGACGCGGTGGAGGTTTGATTCGGAGTGGATTTCCAGTAAGGTGGTCATGCCCAGGGCGGTGATTTGGGCGATGAAGTCTGTGATTTGGGTGTCGGTGAGGCATTCGGCGATGAGGAGGACGGCGTCGGCGTGGATGGCTCTGGCTTGGGTGATCTGGTAGGGGTGGATGATGAAATCCTTGCGGATGACGGGGAGATCGACGGTTTGTTTGATTTGGTGAATGAAGGCGGGGCTGCCTCCGAAGAAGTTTTGGTCTGTGAGGCACGAAATGGCCGATGCGCCTGCATTGGAGTACCCCTGCGCGATGAGTTCTGGTTTAAAGCTATCTGAATCGTATTCTGGTCTGATGAGTCCTGCGCTCGGGCTGCGCCGTTTGACCTCGGCGATGACGGCCATGGTTGGGTGGCGGGGGTTCTCAGTGACTGCGGCGAAGAAGTCGCGGGGGGGCTCGTTGTCTGATGCCTTTGCTTCAAGATCGGCGAGCGGGGTTGCGGATTGCTCTGTGGTGACTTGCTCGCGCTTTGATTCGATGATCTCGGAGAGGACGGCGGGGATTTCAGGTAGGGGGCTCATGTGGTTGATTATTGCGTGTGTATTGGCTTGGGTTGCGCCGGCGGCGGGGGCTCAGGTGGTGGATTCTGCTCCGGTGCAGGAACAGAGTGTGGGGGATCTGCTTCAGACGATGGAGCAGTGGAAGCTGGTGATGCTTTCGGTATCGATGGTATTGGTGATCGCGTTGATGTTTGCGGGTGGATTGCTGAGGCCTGGGGGGTTTGCCAAGGCGGGGCTGCGGGATGTGGGGACGCTGCCTGGGGTGGTGTGGGTGTTTGCGATTTTGGTGGTTTTTTTGGCGATGAGCTCTGGGCCGCAGTTGATTGGGCAGATCGAATGGTTTGGTCAGCAGGAGTACGGCGAGACGGAGATGCTTGCGATCAATACGGTGGGGAGTATTGTGCTTGCGATGATCGCGGGGGTCGGGATGCTGCTGATGCTCAAGTGGAGCTGCATGGATAGTGAGAAGAAGAGCGAGAGCGGGCTGGGGCTGAGTTTGTTGGATCTGCCTGTGGGGCTTGGGTGCTTTGTGCTGGCGTATCCGTTTATTGAGTTGATGAACATGTTGGGGGTGTGGATCTATACGCAGACACAGAGCGCGTCGCCTGATGGGATTGGGCATGGGACGCTTCAGTTGCTGGTTGATGAGCCGGAGAATAAGTGGGTGTGGGCGATTGTTGTTGCGGCGGTGATTGGGTCGCCGGTGTGGGAAGAGCTTGTGTATCGGGTGTTTTTGCAGGGGGCGTTTATCAAGTGGCTCAAGAGTCCTTGGCTTGCGATTATCTTTTCTTCGATGATCTTTGCGGGGATGCACCGGGTCGGGGGGACGGTGCCTTGGCATGCGTTGCTGCCGATCTTTGCGGTGGGGCTGACTTGTGGGGTTGCGTATGAGCGGACCAAGCGGGTGGGGGTGCCGATCATGATGCATATTTGTTTTAATGCGATGAATGTGATGCTGGCGTTGATGATCAATTCGAATGCGTCGCAGACCGGGGTCTGACTGGGTGCCTTTATGGGCATCCGTTGGCGAAGGCGGTGAGGAAGGTTGAGATATCGAAGAAGTCGAGGTTGCCGTCGTTGTTGAGGTCCGCGGCGAGGTCGTTGTTGTTGAAGAGGGTGAGGAAGTTTGCGATGTCGAAGAAGTCGAGGGTGCCGTCGCCTGAGAAGTCTGGTAGGCAGGCGGTGGAGAAGTAGAGTCCGGGGCGGAGTTCGATGAGATAGTCGCCGAACTGTGATGGGGGGTGGTTTGAGTATGAGCTGACGACGAGGGTGTAGAGCTGGGTGATGTCGATTATTTCTTCGGCGAAGATGAGGGCGTTTGGGTAGCCGTTGGAATCGTCGTCGATGTCGATGACATTGAGATTTGGTTGCATGGGGTCGAAGACGCCGCAGTAGACGACGGCCATGGGGTCGAGGTCGATGGGGTTTGGTTCGAGTGAGATGATGTTGGCGTCGAAGTAGTCTGCGGTGAAATCGCCACGGATGTAGTAGGCGTCGTAGTGGACGGCGTCGTTGAGTGAGTCTGCGGCGAAGATGTTGCATGTGCCGTCGGGTGTGGTGCCGGTGGGTGTTGGGCGGTCCCATGTTGGGTCATCGGTGGTGATGGATCCGATTTGGGTTTGGCCGCCGCCGGCGATTGCGGAGGCGGTGAGGAGGAGTGGGATGAGGTGTTTGGGGTTGATCATCGTGTTCCTTACTGGGATGGGAAGATGCCTACGAGTGCGATGATGAAGTTGACGGTTGCGTAGGGCTGCATGTTGGAGTGCGATTGGCCGCTGCCTGCGTTTGTTGTGGTGACTCCACCGAGTGCGGAGTCAGTGGCTTGGGTGGTGTAGCCGCCGGAGCCTGACTTGGCGAGGCTGTGTCCGCCTGGGAGGGCGGTGTCGCCTTCGGCTGAGGAGGTGGCGATGGTGACGGGGTGGTTGTGTGGGGGGAGGTGTGCGAGGGAGAGGGTGGTGGATTCGTTGCCACCTTTTTGTCCGATTGGGTGGTTTGGGATTCCTGGTCCGTTGCCTGCGTGCATGGGGACGCGGCCTCGGAGGTCTGGGAGTCCGAAGTTTTGTTCGCCGTCGCCGCCGTATTGGGTGCCGAGGAGGGAGAAGAGGGCTGAGTTCTGGTTGATCGGGAGGAGTTGCCCGTCGCACTTGGCCCAGCCTTGGGGTGCGAAGTTGAAGCCGACCATTCTGATATCGCCGATGAATTGTCCGAATCCCATGATTATTCTCCTGTGCTCTTGTCGCTGATGGTGATGCTGAAATATGCACAGCGGGATGATGCGGCTGGCATTGGGTTGGTGAGGTTTGTGATGTGGCCTTGGGTGTCGCGGTGGGCGGAGGTGAAGCGGAAGCTTGTGTTGCTGGAGTTTGTAGCTGTGGGGATGGCTAGGAGGTATTGGCTTGGGGAGGTGGTGTTGAGGGTGATGAGTTTGGTTTGGGCTCGGTCGTTGATGCGTTGGGTGATTCTGAGGGTTGTTCTGCCGAGGGTGTTGCGGGGGGCGAGGAGCTTTGTGGAGGCTGGGTAGACGGGGATGCTTTGGTTTGGGATGGTGATGTTATGGGCGGTGTAGATGTTGGCGTAGAGGTTTGGGGTTGGGTAGTGGAGTTCGATGGTGATGGAGGCGTCGCGGTTAAGGCGGCCGTCGACGCAGGGGAGGGGGGTGAGGGTGAGGAGGGGGTTGCTAGTGAGTTGCTGGGAGGGGGTGGTCAGGAGGGAGTTTGGGAGGAGGCGGGCCTTGGTGGGGTCGTCTTTGGAGGGGATGACGCGGGCGAGGGATGGGGAGGGGATGCGGAGGGGATTGGTTGATTTGGTGGGGGAGATTGAGTCGGCGAGGGCGGATGTGGAGATCGCGGAGGTGGCCGCGGCTGTCGCGGTGAGTGCGACGAACTCGCGTCGGTTGAGATTTGTGGTGTTGGTTGTCATGGTCCCTCTCCTTGAGGGGGCAATGTAGCAGAAATCGGGGTTGGGTACAAGGAGAATGTGGTGTGATCTGTGAGATACGGGGCATGAAAGGGGGATATTGGACTACGATCGTGGTCTATGAGTGATCAGATTAAAACAGGACAAACTGGACATCGGGCTCGAATTTTGACGGGCGATACGCCGACGGGGCAGCTGCATCTTGGGCATTGGGTTGGTTCGCTTGAGAACCGGGTCGCGTTGCAGGATGAGTATGAGTGCTTCTTTTTGATTGCGAACATGCACGCGTTTACGACGCGGGCGGATAAGCCTGATGAGATCAGAAGATCGACGCTTGATATTGTCAAGGACTGGATCGCGGCGGGGATTGATCCGGAGAAGTCGACCTTTGTTTTGCAGACGGAGATCCCTGGGATTGCGGAGCTGACTTGGTATTTGGCGATGCTGCTTCCATTTAATCGGGTGATGCGGAATCCGACATTGAAGACGGAGCTTGAGACGAAGGGGTTGGGGGATAACTATTCGTTTGGGTTCCCGATGTACACGGTTGGGCAGTGCGCGGATATTTTGTTGTTCCGTCCTGAGCTTGTGCCTGTGGGTGAGGATCAGTTGGCGCATATTGAGCCTTGTAGAGAGGTGGCTCGTCGGTTTAATCAGATGTACTGCGGGGTTGATCCGCATACTGAGGATGCGGACTATGTGAAGGCGGGCGGGTTGTTTCCGATCCCGGCGGGGAAGGTTGGGCGCGTGGCGCGGCTGATTGGGACTGACGGTGTCAACAAGATGTCGAAGTCGCTGAACAACTGCATTTACCTCACGGACACATTTAAGCAGATCAAGAAGAAGATGGGTGGGTTGTATACGGGGCGGAAGACGATGGATGAGCCTGGGGATATCAAGAATGCGTTGTTTGATTATGTGCGTGGGTTTATTCATGATGAAGACCGCGTCCGTGAGCTTGAAGATGCGTATAGCAAGGGTGAGAACATCGGTGATGGGCATGTGAAGGTGGAGGTAGCAGAGCATATTGACAAGTTGCTAGAGCCGATGCGTGAGCGTCGTTTGCCTTATGAGGGGGAGGCGGGGGACGCGAAGATTCTGGAGTTATTGAGGGAGCATACCAAACAGGCGAATAACGCGGCGGAAGAGACGCTCTATCTTGCCAAGGAAGCGATGAAGATTGATTTTGTGAAACGGTCGTTGGTCTTTGAGTAATGGAGAATATAGGTAATGGGCGAGCAACCGATAAATGCTGGTGGTGATGGGGCTGGGGTGATGAAGCCTCGGATGGTTGTGCCTCGGGTGTGTGTGGGGTTGATTCTGTTGATGTGGGTTGCGGCGGGGTTTTCGAAGATTTCAGATATGAGCGGGTTTGTCGATACGATTGCTGAGCATCGGGTGCTGCCTCAGGAGTTGTATGGGATGATGTGGTGGGTTGGGCCTGGGGAGCTTGTGGTTGGGTTGCTGTTGGTGTTTGTGATGGGGTCGGAGCTGAACAAGGTGTTTGGGCGGATGGTTCTTTTGTTTTCTATGGGGGCGATTATTGGGTTTACTTACTACTTGTCATTGGTGGATGATGCGGTGTTGATGGAGTCTGGGTGCGGGTGTCTCAAGGCTCTGGACCGGATCAACTTTGGGATTGATCAGAATGTGCGGATGATCAAGTATGTGATGAATGGTGGGTTGGTGCTGTTGCATGTGATCGCGTTGTATGCCCCGGTGTCGATTATGCGTCGGCATAAGGCGCGGGTGGCGTTGAGCGAGAGCGAAGACTGATACTGGGGCGGGAATTGCTTGGCTGGGGGGGGTACCCTTTTGGCATGACTGATGACCAAACAAGCGGCGGCGGGGCGGAATCTCTTGGCGATTCGTGCGAGAGCGTGTTTATTGATGGGGAGATGGTGACGCGCGAGGATGCGAAGGTGTCCGCGTTTGATGCGGCGTTCCAGCATGGGGTGGGTCTGTTTGAGACCATGCACGCGTTTACGACCCCTGACGGGGTTGTGGTCGAGGATCTTGATGAGCACATGGACCGGCTGCAGGCGTCGGCGGCTCAGCTGGGGTTGAGTGACGATCTCAAGACCGGTGCGCTCGGGGAGGCGGTTGTTGAGACTGTCCGGCGGGCTCGGTACAAGAATACGCGGGTTCGTTTGACGGTGACTGGTGGGGATCTGAATCTGTTGCAGAGTGGTGCTGGTGGGGGGCATCGTCCTACGGTGATGATTCAGGCGCAGCCGGCGACTGATTATCCTGATGAGATGTTTGAGAATGGTGTGATGGCGACGATTGCCGAGGCGCGGGCGAATCCGCTTGATCCTACGGCGGGGCATAAGACTTTGAACTACTGGTGGCGGTTGCGGGAGCTGCAAGCGGCGGCGGGGAAGGGTGCGGGGGAGTCGATTGTGCTGCAGGTGAGTAATCATTTATCAGGTGGGTGTGTGTCGAATCTGTTTGTGGTGAGTGGTGGGAAGTTGATTACGCCGATCGCTCGGGGGGAGGAGAGCGGGGAGGCTCATGCGCTGCCGAGCCCTGTGCTGCCGGGGATTACGCGGGCGCGGGTGATGGAGCAGGCGAAGAAGATGGGGGTTTCTGTAGAGGCTCGGATGATGTCGATTGATGATCTGCTCGATGCGGACGAGGTGTTTTTGACGAACTCGAGCTGGAAGGTGCTGCCTGTGGTGAAGGTGGAGGCGGAGGTGATCGGGAGCGGGGAGCCTGGGGCTTTGACGCTGGGGTTGCGGGATGGGGTTTTGGGTTAAATCATCTACGCTACCTGAGGAAGAAAAAAGCTCATAATTAGGAAATATAGAAATACTCCGGGCACCAAGTAGAGCAAGATCCAAAGAGCAAGCAAGGCTTGGCTCGTCTTCTTTGGCGACTTCTCGTTGAGTATTAGTACAGTGCTGAGCTGGTAGAATCCAAAGCACAGTGTAAGCACCGGGAATATTACAGTCATCAGGCATCCTCCCAATGCAATCGGATTGTAGATATGCATTCCGATTAGGATGAAGAGTAATGGGGCCGCGGTCGGGGTGAGTAGGTTGATCGCGAGGTGTTTGTGGAGTTGTTTCTTTGTGAAGAAACGATCGGCGGGGATAGGGTGAACCGTGCTTCCGCATTCGGGGCATGTTGTTGTGCCGTTTGAGAGTGGGAGGCCTTCGAGTTCGTAGGTGCAGCTTGGGCAGGCAAGGTTTGGTATCTTGTTGGTCACTGGAGGATTGTATGCGGGGGCGGTTGGTTTGTGCTTCGCCGAGGCGGTCGAAGCACGGCACCGGATGGGTTGGTGGATTGAAGACATGGAGAAGCCGAAGACGGCGTCTCCATGGCACCCAGAGAAGGGAAGACACGGCTTGCCGAAGACGGTCAAGCCGTGGCACCCAGAGTTTGATTAGTCATCGCGGTTGATGACTTTGACATTTTGTCGGCCGTCGAGGGGGCCGTTGGGGGATTTGGCTCTGGTGAGGGTGTTTTTGATTTTGATGTAGAGCATGAAGATGAGGACGACGATGGTGGCGAGGAGGATGAGGGGGATGGCGATGAGGATGCCGAGGATGATGAAGAGGATGAGTAGGAAGAGGAACAGGAGTCGTGCGAAGGGGCCGGCGGTGCGGATCTTGACGGTCTGGGAGGATGTTGAGGTGAGGTGTTCCATCTTTGGATTGTAGGGATGTTGGGGTTGTGGCTTTCAGGGATCTGGGGCTGGGGCAAAAAAAGAGCCCTCGCGGGAAGCGGGGGCTCTTGTGGAGTTCAGAGTTTGAACAGGGATCGGTTTAGCCGCGACGGCGGCGTGTTGCTGCGAGTCCGGCAACGCCTAGGAGCATCACTGAGCCTGGGGCTGGGATGATGGATTTGTCCTTGGTGATGATGTACTGCTGTCCGGCTGCCAAGGTGATGTCCCATTGGAACGACCAGGCGACATCGCCGGAGTCTGATGGGTTGTCGTTGAGGTTGCTGATGAGGCCGTCGTTGAGCATGTTGGCCATGGTGAGTGCGTCGCCCATTTGGTAGTGTGTTGGCGTTGGGGTGGCGACTGTTTCTGAGATGAAGATGTCGTCGTCGTTTTGTACGGCTGTGTTGCCGTTGACGATTTGGCCGTTGTCGTCTGAGGCGTCTCCGCCGAGATCGAAGTCTACGAACTGGAAGAACGAGAGGGTCATCGTTGATGCGGAGTTGTTCCGGATTGTGATGGTTTCTGCGATGTCGGCGGCGCTTGAGCCGTTGGTTCCGCCGCGGATGGTGAAGATTGTTTCAATCTGCAGGCCGTTTCCGTCGGAAAAGAGCTGGGCGATCGCATCGTGATCCGAATCCGAGAATGGATTGGTGTCTGATGTGAACAGGCCATCGAGTGTGAGATTGCTTGCGTCAACCCTGAACTCTCTGGTGTCTGATGCACGACGGAAGTAGAACTCTTGTGTGAAGAGTTGGCTGACTCCATCTACCATCCAGTCGATTTGGCCTGAGCCTGTATCGAATGTAGCGGTGCTGTTTGCATCGGAGATGATATTGACATCCGCGATTGTGACTGACACGAGTCCTGCGCACGACGCAAGAGTGATAGCGATATTTTTACGCATTGTTGTTCTCTCTTTCTCTGGTAACTCTGATTCTCTCTCGTAGCGGTCAGAACGGAACCGCATAACCCTTTTCCATTAAAGTGTAGTGTACCTTGGTTGAAAGCCTCATTGCAAGCGTGTTTTTGAATTTGCAAACGAATTGATCATAATATTTTCAATTTGTAGAATAGGGGTATTTTTAGGCTTTTAGGGGCTTTTTTAAGGCTTGATAATTAGGGCAACACCCCGATTTTTGCCGGGGTGTTGTTGGGGTGTGATATAAATATGTTGAGGTTTGTTAGCTTCTTCGGCGGCGGTTGGCAAAGAGGCCAGCGGATCCCAAGATCATCAATGATCCTGGTGTGGGGATGACAGCTTTGTTCTTTGAGATGAGGAAGGAGCCGCCGGCTTGTAGGGTGATGTCCCATTGGAATGCCCATGCGACATCGCCGGAGTGGGAGGATGTGCCATCGAGGTTGTCGATGGCTGAATCGTTGAACATGGATGTCATGTCAAAGGAATCGCCCATCTGGAAGATTGTTGGTGTTGGCGTTGCAACGGTTTCTGAGAGGGCTGAGCCATCGTCGCTTTGTTGGGCGGTGTTGCCGCCGACGATTTGGCCGAAGTCATCGAATGCGTCCCCGCCCAGGTCGAAATCTACGAACTGGAAGAAGGAGAGCGTGATGGCTGCGTTGGAGGTGTTGCGGATGGTGATTTGCTCGGCGAGTGCGGCGCTCCCTGATCCTGCGGCGTTGCCTCGGATTGTGAAGAGTGTTTCGAACTCAAGCCCGTTGTTGTCGGTGAACAAAGAGCCGAACGCGTCTGCGCGGGTGTCGATGAATGGGTTGGTGTCTTGCGTGAAGTTTCCGACATTGTTGAGATTGAAGGAGTCCATGCGGTGTTCACGGGTGTCGGTTGAGCGTCTGTAGTAGAACTCTTGGGTGAAGAGTTGGTTGACGCCATCAATCATCCAGTCGACCTGGCCTGCGCCTGGGTCGAAGGTTGCTGAGGTGTTGCTGTCAGCGATGGTGAATGTGCCTCCGGCCATTGCGGTGAATGCAAATCCGGCGCACGACGCGATACCGATAACGGTTTTTGACTTCATGGTGTTCTCTCTCTTCTCAAATGAACGGCCAGAACTGAGCCGCGTTATTTAACTCTCTAGAGAAAGTGTACTGTGTGAAGAAAGCCCAATTCAAGGGGGATTTGGGTAATTTGAATTAAAAGTGGGTCATTATCGGGTTTGGGTTGTTGAACGGCGATAATGGCCAATATTAGCCGGAATAAATTGTGGATAGAAAAACACCCCTGTGATCGGGGTGTTGGTGTGTGTCGTGTTGGGTTGTCGTTGTGATTATGCTCTGCGGCGGCGGGTGCCGAGGAGGCCTGCGGTGGTCATGAGGGCCATTGAGCCTGGGGTTGGGACGATTGATTTGTCTTTGGAGATGAGGAAGGATTCGCCGGCTTGGAGGGTGATGTCCCATTGGAATGCCCATGCGACATCGCCTTGGTATGAGCTGTCGCCGTTGAGGGTATCGGCTTGTCCGTTGATCCAGAGGTCTGACATGTCTTCTGCATCGCCCATTTGGAAGAGTGTGGGGATGGGTGTGACGACTGTTTCGGAGGCTGCGAACTCGTCGTCGAACTGTTGTGCGACATTGCCTCCGGTGATTTGGCCCCAGTCGTCGCTGAAGTCGCCGCCGAGGTCGAAATCTACATATTGGAAGAATGAGAGGGAGATTGTGGAGTTGCTTGTGTTGGAGATGGTGATTTGTTCAGCGATGTCTGAGTTGTTTGATCCTGCGGTTCCGCCGCGGATTCTGTAGTTGGTTTCGATTTCGATTCCGTTTCCATCGGTGTAGAGCGAGTTGATGGTGTCGAGCCTTGTGTCTGAGAATGGGTTGGTGTCGGTGAGGGCTTGCCCGAGGAGAGTTAGGGAGTTGATGTTTTGCTCATCGTTGTCTCCGGCGCGGCGGAAGTAGAACTCTTGGGCGTAGAGGTGGTCGATGCCGTCAACGATCCATGAGTCTTGGCCCGAGGATCCGAAGGTGGCGGTGGAGTTTCCATCGCCGAGTTCGACGCCGAGTCCGGCGAGTGTGATTGATGATGATGCGGTGATAGCAGCGAGTGCGAGAATGTTGAACTTATTCATTTGCGGTCTCTCCGAGAAGTCCTCTTGGTCGAGGTCTGATTATGTGTGTCTTCATGATTGTGCGTTGGGGTTTGATGGGTGCCAGTGAAATGGGCAGAGCCGTCTGGACTACAGGGTTAATGGCGACGGCGGGCTGTTGCGACCAGTCCTGCGAGTCCCATAAGTGCGAATGACCCTGGGGTTGGAACGATTGATTTGTCTTTGGAAATGAGGAAGGATTCGCCGGCCTCTAGGGTGATGTTCCACTGGAATGCCCAGGCGACATCGCCTTGCCAGCTTGCGTTGCCGTCGAGGTCGTCTGCGTTGCCGTCGTTGAACATGGCGGTCATGGATGCGGAGTCGCCGACTTGGAAGATTGTTGGCTGTGGGGTGACGACTGTTTCTGAGATGGAGTATTCATCATCGCTTTGGCGGACGGTGTTGCCGTTGATGATTTCGCCTGAGTCGTCGCTGAAGTCTCCGCCGAGGTCGAAGTCTACGAACTGGAAGAACGAGAGCGACATGGTTTCGTTGGAGAGGTTGCGGATGATGATTTGTTCTGCGAGGTCTGAGCGTCCCGAGCCGTCGGTGCCGCCTCTGAGTGAGAAGACGGTTTCGATTTGGAGGCCGTTGTCGTCGGAGAAGAGTTGCGCGAGTGTGTCGATGCTGTCATCGCGGAAGGGGTTTGTGTCGGATGCGAAGACGCCGTCGAGGCTGAGGTTTGCGGAGCTCAGGAGGACCTCGCTTTGGTCTGTAGCGCGGCGGAAGTAGAACTCTTGAGCGAATAGTTGCGAGGTGCCGTCGACATCCCAAGAGATCTGTCCGTTGTTGACATCGAAGGTTGCCGATGAGTTGCGGTCTTCGAGTGTGAACTGCGGATCGCCGGCCATTGCGTTTGAGGCAAGGGCTGCGGTGAGTGCCAAGATAATGGTGTGATTGTTATTCATGTTTGAACTCTCCCGTGAGGGGGTGGATCTCTGGTAAGGAGATTTCCCGTGTGTTACCGGATGTAATGTGCCTCCAAAAATGGGGTATGCAAGCAATTGCGGGAAATAGACTTAGAAAATTCATCAATTCTGTTGGCATGTTGGGGGTTTCGGGGGGAGGGGATTGGTGTAGGATGTAGGGTCTGGTATTGTGCTGGATCGAGGGTTTGGTTTGGATAATGATCTGCAAACTAAAGACGAACAGGCCGCTAGGTCGTTTGTGCACTTGCACTTACACTCGGAGTATTCGTTGCTCGACGGGGGCAACCGGACGGATAAGCTGGTGGCCCGGGTCAAAGAGCTGGGGATGGATGCTGTCGCGATCACCGATCACGGCAACATGCACGCGGCGGTGTTGTTCTACAACAGGGCGCGGAAGGCTGGGATCAAGCCGATTTTGGGGGTTGAGGCGTATGTGGCGCCGGGGGATCGGAAGGATCGGACATATACAGGGGTTGCTGATGGGGGGCATCACCTTGTGCTGCTGGCTGAGAACATTACGGGGTGGAACAACCTGCTGTATCTGTGTTCAGAGGCGTATATCAATGGGTTCTATTACAAGCCTCGGATGGACCGGGAGATTCTTGAGTCGCACAGCGAAGGATTGATCGCGATCAATGGGCACCTTGGGTCTGAGATTGCTCGGCACATGGTCAAGTATGAGCAGACGCGGGATCAGTCGCACTGGGATGCGGCGCGGGATGTGGCGACTTGGCACCGAGATACATTCAAAGGCACGGACAAAGGCCCTGGGTTTTATCTGGAGTTGCAGCACCATATTGGGCTGCAGAACTCGATTAACCCGCATGTGATCAAGCTGGCGCGGGAGATGGATATCCCGTTGGTGTGTGACAATGACTCGCACTTCCTTTTGGAAGAGGATCACGATGCGCACGACACGCTGATCTGTATCTCGACTGGGAAGTCGAAGAACGATCCGGACCGGATGCACTACCCGACGGAGCTGTACATTAAGTCGGCGGCGGAGATGCGGTCGATCTTTGAAGCAGAAGAGTACAACAACGATGAGATCGGGGACGCGGGGATCGAATCGCTGGATAACACGGTGGCGATCGCGGATCGGTGTGATGTGGAGCTGCCGATCGGGGCGAACCATGCGCCGGTTGTTGTGGTCAAGGCGCCGGTTAAGAGCAAGCTGCCCAAGCATTCGGCGAAAGAGTTTGGTGGGGATCTGACGGCGTGGTACAAGGCGTACTGTGATTGCTTCTCTTTGGATCCTGCAAATGACCCGGATATGGATCAGGCGTCGTTGAAGGTGGAGTGTGATAAGACGCTTCGGTTGTTGTGTGAGGCGGGGATGGTGTGGCGGTATGGGCCTTGGATTCTGGAGCATCAGCACAAGAAGATCGAGGGGATTGATGAGCTTCCCGAGGGTTTAGAGGGCGTGGATGCTGATGGGTGGAACAAGTGGGCGAGGCTGAATCGTGAGTTGAAGATTCTCGCTGATAAGTTGATCTCGGCGTACTTCTTGATCGTGTGGGACTTTGTTGACTGGGGTCGAATGCGGGGGATTCCGAGTATTGCGCGTGGTTCGGGCGTGGGGACAATGGTTGGGTATGTGCTGGGGATGAGTAACGCGTGCCCGGTGCACTATGGGTTGCTGTTTGAGCGGTTTACGGACCCGGACCGGACGGAGTATCCCGATATTGATATTGATCTGTGCCAGAACGGGCGGATGAAGGTCATCCAGTATGTGCGCGAGAAGTACGGGCATGTGGCGCAGATCATTACTTTCGGTACATTAAAAGCCCGGGCGGCGATCCGGGATGTGGCGCGGGTGATGGAGTTCCCGCTTGGGGATGCTGATAAGCTGGCCAAGCTGGTGCCTGAGGAGCTTGGGATTACGCTTGATGGGGCCCTTGAGAAGGAGCCTGATCTTAAGGACTGGTATGACTCAGATCCGATCGTCAAGAGGATCATTGATACGGGGCGGACCTTCGAGGGGCAGGCTCGGCACTCGTCGGTGCACGCGGCGGGGGTGATCGTGGCGACGCGTCCTCTGCATGAGGTTGTGCCTTTGTATAAGCAGTCTGGGTCTGAGGATCTCATTACGCAGTGGGACGGGCCGACTTGTGAGATGATGGGTCTGCTCAAGATGGATTTCTTGGGGCTGCGGACGCTTTCGATTATTGAGGAAGCGAAGAAGCTGATCCGCGATACGCTGCCTGAGGATGCGATCTGGGATGCGGTGGGGAAGAAACCTGGCAAGGGCAAGACCGCGGAGGCCCATCCGCTGGATTTGGATCGGCTCAAGTTTGAAGATCCGTTTGTGTTTGATCTGTTCCAGCGGGGGGACACGACGGGGGTGTTCCAGTTTGAATCCGGGGGGATGCGGCGGCTGCTGACTGAGATGAAGCCCGACCGGTTGGAAGACCTTATTGCGGCCAACGCGTTGTTCCGTCCTGGGCCGATGGATCTGATTCCGGATTACAACAAGCGGAAGCATGGGACCGATCAGGTGCCTGAGGTGCATCCGATTGTCGATAAGTTTACTGCTGAGACTTATGGCGTGATGGTGTATCAGGAACAGGTCATGCAGATTGTGCATGAGCTTGGTGGGATCCCGTTGCGGGATGCGTATTCGTTGATTAAGGCGATCAGTAAGAAGAAGGTTTCGGTAATTGATTCGAACCGGTCCAAGTTTATTGAGGGCGCGGTTGAGAAGGGGCTTGCGAAGGAGAAGGCCGAGGAGCTGTTTGATTTGATCCTGAAGTTTGCGGGCTACGGGTTTAATAAATCGCACTCTACGGGGTACTCGATTGTTGCGTACCAGACGGCGTACCTCAAGACCTATTTCCCGAACCAGTACATGGCGGCGTTCTTGAGCTTTGAATCGCAGGCGCAGAAGGTGAGCGATTGGATTCCGTATCTTGAGGATTGCAAACGGACTCGGTTTATTGATCCCAAGTCTGGTGAGGTGTTGAAGACGGGGATCGAAGTGAATGCGCCGGATGTGAATCTTTCGCGGACTGATTTCTGTGTTGTGTTTGAGGATGGGGAGGAGCCATCGGCGCATGGGGGGCAGGTTCGGTTTGGGATGCGGGCGATCAAGGGGGCGGGGACCAAGGCGATCGAAGGGCTTGTCAAGGAGCGGGATCTGGGGAGTAATCCTGAATCTCCGGAGCGGAAGGTGTTTGCGAGTATCTTTGATTTTTGTGAGCGGGTGCCTACGGGGTCGGTCAATAAGGGGACGATCGAGGCGCTGATCCGTGCGGGGGCGTTTGATTCGGTGCATTGTCGCGATGAGCGGGCGTCGATGATCGCGAGTATTGAAGCGGCGGTGGGCGCGGGGCAGTCGATCGCGGCGGACAAGGCGGCGGGGCAGGGGGCGTTGTTTGGGTTTGGTGGCGGGGAAGAGGCGGTTGCTGAGGAGCTGCCCGAGACTCCGCTTATAAAGGTAGACGCTTGGAGTGAATCGGAGACCCTGCGGCTGGAGAAGGAGACGCTGGGGTTTTATGTTTCTAGTCATCCGATGGAGGAGTGGGGGGACTGGGTGCGGGTGTTTACATCGGAGACTGTTGGGAAGTTGAAGTCGTTGCCTCAGGACAAGCGGGTGATGGTGCCTGCGATGGTGCAGGGGGCGAGGACGATTGTGACCAAGAATGGTCGGAGCGCGGGTCAGAAGATGGCGATCCTGACGATCGAGGACGCGACGGGGACGGCTGAGGCGGTGATGTTCTCCAATGTGTACGCGCAGTTTGGGCATTTGACGGATACGGATATGCCCAAGTTCTTTATGGGGAGATTGGATCATTCGCGGGGGGATGCGCAGGTGATTCTGGATCGTGTGGTGCCGATTGATGGGCATCCTTTGGAGCAGGGGACGATTCAGGTGATGGTGCGGGAGTCGCGGGTGAATGGTGATGCGAAGGGTTTGGGGGGGGTGGTTGATCGGGTGCGTGGGATTTTGGAGACGCCTGCGGACGCGAGTGATTTGTCTATTGGGAAGAGTGCTCGGCCTGTGATGGTGATTGTGGAGATTGATGGGGCTTGGGTTTTGGTTGAGCCTGGTGAGGGGGAAGATGGGAAGCGGATGATGACGCACATGCGGCCTGAGCTTGTGCGGGCGATTGGGGAGGAGCTTGGGGCGGATTCTGTGCGGCTCAGTGGTGGGGTGAGTATTGAGCTTAATAAGGATGATCGGCGGAAGCAGTACGCCAAGGGGTGATTTTGGGGCTTGGGATACCCAAAGGGATTTGGTTGTAGTGGACACTAACCAAAAATTATTGAGATATTTTGGTTAGTGCGGGTTTGGACCAATATGCTTTGGGCATGAACCCTGACATGTTCCATCCAGAATCAAAGACTGGTCGGCTTGTAAAGGCCCAGTTTCACAAAGTTGGTACTCGGTCTGGGCGATTGGAAGAAATCCATGAGGAGGGTTGGGCATTCGTTCCTGGTCCGATGCCTGACATGGATGAGATTCTTGCTCATACGGGTTCGTTGTGGTCATTGCAAGAGCAAGCAACGGCGATGCTGGGGCGGCTTGATGGAAGCTTTGAGAATGTGCCTGGAGGGTTGAGTATCAATCCATGGGTGTTGTATCGTCCGTTGCGTTTGCGTGAGGCAAGGTTGTCATCGAAGATCGAGAACACAATTGCGAGTGCATCAGAGATTGAATCGGCAGTTGTCATTCCGACGGAACGGGATGAGCCGCTAGAAGTACAAAATTATTTTCAGGCAATCGAGATGGGAGCGCAGAGTCAAAGCCCGTTGAATGAAACGATGATTCGTGCGTTGCACAAGGAATTACTCAGCGGAATATCTGATGCAAAGAAATATTTTCCGGGTCAGTATCGACCGTTGCAGGTCATGATTGGCGATGATGATCAATCTTTTTCGGATGCAAGGTTTGTGCCGCCGCCTCCGGGCGAGGTTGATGTATTGATGCAGCAGTTGGTTGAGTATATGAGAAATCCGCCTGCGGGAATGCCTGTGTTGTTTGTGGCGGCGATCGCGCATTACCAGTTTGAGGCGATCCATCCATTTGCTGATGGCAATGGGCGGCTCGGGCGGATGCTCATTACGCTTTCGTTGTGTAATGACTCACTGCTATCAAAGCCCTTGATTTATCCGAGTGGATACATTAATCAGCACAAGCAGCGGTATTACGATTTGTTGTTGCGGGTTTCAACAGATGGGGATTGGGGGGCGTGGTTAGAGTTTTTCCTTGAGGTTGTAATTTCAGAATCTCAGGGAACGATCAATCGTATAAAGAGATTATTCCAACTCAGGCAAGATTATTTAGGGCGGGTTGGTAATAAATCACTTGGGAAAAGGTTTACAGATTCGGTAGATTATCTGTTTGAACAATCTGTGTTCACGGTTAAGATGCTTCATCATCAGATTGGTGGGACCGAGCAGACAGCACGGAACTATGTTGACCTGATGGTTGAATGTGGGATCCTAGAACAGTTCGGCCGCAGTGCAAAAACGAAGGTATACATGGCTCCTGAAATACACATGGTTGTTGACGAGGATTAAGAGCCTTGCCAGCGGGTGTTGAGGGTGTGCTTTACTTTGAGGAGATCGAGGGCTTTGCCTGTTATGAAGTCGATGAGGTCGTTGATGGATTGGGGGTTCAGGTACAAGCCTGGGTTGCAGGGGGCGATGATGGCGCCGGCTTGGGTGAGGGTTTGCATGTTGTTGATGTCGATGAGGCTCAGGGGGGTTTCTCGGTGGCAGATTATGAGCGGCCTGCGTTCTTTGAGGGTGACGGCGGCGGCTCTTGTCAGGAGGTTTGAGCCGGCGCCGGTGGCTATGGCACCCATTGAGGTGGAGGAGCAGGGGAGGATGACCATGCCTTGGTGGAGGAAGGAGCCGGTGGCGGGGAGGGCTCCTACATCTTTGTTGGGGTGGATGATGAGGCGGGCGGCGTATTGATCTGCGTGCTGGTTGTCTTGATCAAAGCTGGCGAGGTGTGGGCAGAGGGTTTTTAGGGAGATGCTTGTGATGTTGAGTTCGTCGCTTAGGAGTCGTTTGCCGTAGTCGGTGACGATGAGGTGGACGGTGTTTCCCAGGGTGAGGAGTTGTTCGAGGAGGCGGACAGAGTAGGCGGCTCCGGAGGCGCCGGTGATTCCTACTACGAAGGTTTTGCCGGTTGAGGCGGGGAAAGCTTGGGGCGGGGGAGTTTGTCTTGGGGTGAGGGGGTCGGGCATGGGCAATGGTATGGTGTTGGGGTTAGAATGGGTATAGGTACAGGAAACTCCGCGGCTCGGGACCGGCATGCGGATGAATGGAGATGATTATGCGCGGATCAACAGGCAACATGTTCAAGGCAATGAAAATCACGGTTGCGGCCGCTTCTCTATCTTTACTTTGGGGGGTGGGGGGGTGTGTGAGTTATACGAGTGTTCCTGAGCCGAGTAAGGGGATTGCTCTTGGGCATACGAACTCTGGGGGGTCTATTAAGACGATTGTGGCCTCGATTGAGCGGGTGGTGCTTCGGCATCCGATGCGGGATGACCAGGGGAACTACGCGGTGAATCTGCCTGTGGGGACGACTCCTGAGACTGCGGCGACGATTATTTCGCGGTTGCCTGTTGGGGCGATGCTGCCTTATGAGGGGATGAGCAAGTCGGTGCCTGTGTATCACATCGGGCGGGTGTGGCTGCGGGGATCGAGCGGGAAGGTTGATGTTGTGTATCCATCTAGGGGTGATCTTGGGCAAAGTGTCGATGGTGGTGTGACGGTTTGGGTGCATGGCGGGGATCGGCCTTGGTATGTCAAGCGGATGCAGTATTGGGCCCCGGGGACTGTTCCTACGCCTGAGATTTATGTGCCATTGGATGGCGAGGTTGGGGTGATGGAAGAGGTTGAAGAGTCTGAAGAGGTTCAAGAGCAGGACGGTTGATCAATGTGGACTGGGCGTAGTGTGCTTTCGATGAATGAGGCCGACGCGGGTGAGGCGCGGGCGTTGCTTGCATTGGCGCACGGGGATGCATGGCGGGGGGATGAGCTTGATGGGAAGGTTGTTGCCAATCTGTTCTTTGAAGATTCGACGCGGACTCGGGTGAGCTTTTCTATTGCGGCTAAGGCTTTGGGCGCGACGGTTGTGGATCTGACAAGCAAGGGTTCGAGTGTTGCTAAGGGTGAGACGCTGCTTGATACGGCGTGGACAATCGAGGCGATGGGGGTTGATTGCATGGTTGTCCGGGCGGGACAATCCGGGGCGGCGGCGTTGATTGATGAGCATACGGAGTGCGCGGTGGTCAATGCGGGGGACGGGACGCATCAGCACCCGACGCAGGCGCTTGCAGATGCGATGACGATCGGGCGGTCATTCAGGCGCGAATTGGACTGGGATTTTAGGGGTTTGAGGGTTGCGATTGTGGGGGATGTTGTTTCGTCGCGGGTGGCGCGGAGCAATGTTGGGTTGCTTACGGCGTTGGGTGCTGAGGTGGTGCTGGTTGGGCCGCCGAGTATGGTGCCTGGGTCGTTGTCATCGTTGGGGTGCTCGTTGTCGCACGATCTTGACTTCACTTTGGGGGGTGTGGATGTGGTGATGATGTTGCGGATTCAGTTTGAGCGTGGGGGTGGTGGGGTGCTTGCTTCTACGCGGGAGTATTCCGCTCGGTATGGGATGAACGAGGGGCGTGCGGGGGTGATGAAAGAGGGTGGGATTGTGATGCATCCTGGGCCGATGAACCGTGGGGTGGAGATCTCGGCGGCGGTGGCCGATGGTGATCGGTCTGTTGTTCTCGATCAGGTGAGCAATGGTGTGCTGGTGCGGAAGGCTGTGCTTGCGGGTGCGATCTGCTAGGAGTGCTGAGCGACCGGGGTGGTGACGGGAGGGGTGGTCTGGCTTGTGTGGTCTGAGATCCACCAGCGTGTTTTGGGGAAGCGTGCATCGAGGACATCGAAGAGTTCGCGCGGGATTGCAGGGAGTGATGCGGGTTTGCTGTGGATGTGTGTGATGGTGCCTGTGCGGTTTGTGGGATCCAGGAGGCCTTGCGCGTAGATGCCTTGGGCTTGTGCGTTTGGAGGGGGGGTTGCGATGACGGCGCAGGAATGGAGTATTCCTGCTGCGTCGATCCACCAGATGAGTTGATTTGCAGAAACCATATTCGGACCTTTCCTCTGATGGGATCGGTCGATGTGGGTGAGGGATCAAGTGTGATTGGAGACTTGATGCTGTTGAAGGTTCATAATGGGCAGATTGGGTGATCAATGGGCCGATATTGAGCGGTTGGAGGCGAGAAATTGCGGTGGGTCTGCTGGTGTTGTGGCCAATGGGCTTGACCTTTGGGGCAGGATCACTACGATGGTGATCCCGGGATTCTTGTCGGGGGACAACTTGATAAACGATTTGTAGAAATCGGGGACGTAGCTCAGTTGGTAGAGCGCTTGCATGGCATGCAAGAGGTCGAGAGTTCGATTCTCTTCGTCTCCACTTACAGAAAACGCTGCTGGTATTGAACCAGTGGCGTTTTTTATGTATGCCGAGAGTGTGTGGGGAGTTAAATTTTAACAAAACAGACAAAAATGTGAAAATAGAACGGATAACACTTTTATTTCATCCATTTTTCCACTAGTCTGCTCCAGAGGAGTTGAGTAATCTGGCATCTCAAATCATGCTGGCTTGGTTCCATAAACAACGAAACGAGGAGATTGAGATGAGAAATGGAAAACGGGTTATCGGCATATTGTTGGCAGCAGCGTCTTCAGCGGCATTCGCTGATACCACGACCGTATCGGCGGGGGCAGCGGGCATTGTGGGCGGAACGCCAACCTTTGAGTCTCCAGCGATACACACAGCAGGGTTAGAGCAGTTTGATTCGTCCCTAGGCACTCTGACGGGCGTTGACCTGACTATTAACGCTTGGCATGATGGTGTCTTCGAGTTTACGAACTTAGGCGACACCGCCAGCTATCAAATCCAGTGGATTGATTATTCGTTCGAGGTCAATGGGTTTGGAGGAACAGGCGGAAACCTCCTCTTTGAAGACTGGGTCACCGTGCCATCTCTTCCAAACGATCCGTTCGGATCAGCACCTGGGCATTTTAATACCGGCCCTGATTTCATCAGTGTTGGTGCCGGCGAAACAGCAGTCGAGACCTTTGGTACCTATTTGGACTTCACTGACTCGTACGGCTTTGGCGATTCTGAGTTTTCACAGTTCATTGGGGATGGAACTTTGGACTTTGAAATCGTTGACTGGGCCGCGTTCGCAGTCTTTGCCTTTGGAGCGTTGACCGAGTTTAGCCTTGATAGCGAAGCCGGTTTCACTGTTGAAGCAACTTACACCTATACCCCTGTGCCAACTCCGGGAACGATGTCTTTGCTTGCTGTGACTGGGCTTGTTGCAACTCGTCGCCGTCGCTAATACGAGCCATGTTGTATGAACTCGCATTTGAGAGGGAGCCTTGCTTTGAGTGGGGCTCTTTTTTAAATCGTTGCTTGCTTGTATGAACGGCAATCCGATTCACCCACTTTCGGCTACAATCAGGCATCAGATAGTAAGCTATACGAATCAGAACCGCAAAATAGGGGCTTGGGATATGGCGGTAAAGATAAAGGAAAAGCATGTTGTTGATCGAGAAGATCAGCTCGAAGCCCTCGTGTCACCTATTCGATACGAGCTCTACACGCATCTCACGCGATTAGAAGGAGCGACGATCCGTCATGTTGCCGACGAGATGGATAGATCAGCCGCTTCGTTGTACCGCCACATGTCGTTGCTCGTTGAGTGCGGATTGGTTTGTGTGGATGGTAAAATTAATGAGGGCCCATCAAAGGCAGAACTCTATGTGCCCATCGCCAGGCGGCTTTCATTTCCTTCAAATAAGTATCATCCAGAACTCATGGACAGCTTGGGCGATCTGTATAAAGTCCTGCTCCGCAAAGGCGAAGAAGAGTTCATTCAAGGCCTCAAGAGCCCCGACTCGAGAACAACGGGCAAGGCAAAGAATCTTTATGCCATGAATGGGGTGGCATGGCTCACCAAGTCAGAGCTAAGTGAAATCAATGTGCTGTTTCGAGAGGTGCACGCTATTCTGCGAGGCGGCGAACAAGGCCGAAAGGGCGTCGAGCCGGTCGGGGTTACTATTGCAGTTCGTCCTGTGAATGTAGAATGATGTGTCGGTAGCAACCTCCGGCCTGACCCGCTGCCTGACCCGCCTTGGATCCAACCGAGTCCATCACAGTCCCTGCAAATCCTCAATAATAACCTTCATAGGCTGAATACGAGGTATGTGCGTTGCATGGCATGCAAGAGGTCGAGAGTTCGATTCTCTTCGTTTCTACTTACAGAAAACGCCGCTGGCACGATGCCATGGTTTTTTCTGATGGAGTGAGGGGTGCAGGACACGGGTTGGTGATATTTTGAAGAACAAGGAGTCAATCGAATGCCAAATCGCATTTGTCGCTGAATTCTTTGGAATCCCATTTGTCTTCATATTGGCCAGCGGCGGGTTGTCTATTGAAGAGGTTGTTGCAGGGCTTAAAGTTCAGTCGTTACTCTGGATCATTGCGTCTTGGATTTGATGCTGGACAATTTTGCACCCTTAACGAATCCTTGAGGGAGGCGCAGAACTTGGAGCCGGGTTACAGACATTTGGCCCTAGTGTTTCTCCATAACTAGTTGAATCAATCAAAGCAGTTATTCAGATTGCGTTGATATATCTTGGGTATCCTGCGTATGAATCTCGGATGATGACATTCAGGCCGTTCTGATGAAAGTACAATGCCAGGGCTGAGTAGGCGATGAGTTCTCGGTTGATATTTTCTATTGAGAGATGCTGGTCGGGCGGGTGGCATTCGAGTTTGGCGCGTGCTATCCGGCCTTCGTATATGAGCAGGGCCGGGGGGAGTTGGAAGTTGAATGTGAACTTGGCTTTCCAGTTGGTGTTGTAGAACCTTGTCTTTGGTGGTGGTAGTTGGATCCGATTGAAATCGATTGGCGACTGAGGCCATGCTCCTGTGGTGACGGATTTGTGTCCGACGAACGGGATTCCGAAGTGGATCTCGCGTGGCCTGACGGAAAGGGTTCGGTTGCGCCACCAGTTTTTATGTTCGAGGTCGATATAGCCCTCGCCTGACCAGCCATGGATTCTTTCGATGAGTGTCGTTTTACCGCTCCCGAGCGGGCCGGTGATGAGGATCTGGCGGAAGGGGATCCCTGAGGGGAAGGGGACCCCCTTGATGTTTGTGGTAGCCTCGATCTGTGTGGTGTTGCATTGGGTGAGGCAGCAGGATGTCGGATCAGGGTTCAAGTAAACATGCCTTTCAGAGTGAAGAAGATCAGAGCGGCGAGCACGCCGCCGATTGGTAGTGTTACGAGCCATGATACCACAATCCCGCCGATGACACGCAGGTCGATTGCCCCAACGCCTCGGGCGAGTCCCACGCCGATGACTGCGCCGACGGCGATGTGGGTGGTCGAGACGGGCATTCCCGTGCGAGAGGCGAGGACGACTGTTGATGCCGCGGCGAGTGTGGCGCAGAATGCTCGGCTGGGTGTCAGGGCGGTGATGCTGGTGCCGATTGTTTTCATGACCCGGTAGCCCATTGTGGAGAGTCCTACGACGATCCCAACGCCGCCGAGGATGAGTATCCAGTTTGGGAGGGCGGCTTGTTGTGTGACTTCACCCCCGGATTGAACGATCCCAACGACGGCGGCGAGTGGGCCGATGCCGTTGGCTACATCGTTGGAGCCGTGGGCGAATGCCATTGCGGCGGCGGTGAAGAGCATCATGGGTGCGAATACTTTTTCCACGCTGGCAAACTGAAAGTCACGCTCGGCTTCAAGATCGATCTTAACCCTGCGGACGAGCAGCCATCCTGCCCCTGCAACGAGAAGTCCGATCGCAGCAGCAACGATGAAGCTCATCGGGACCGAGAGGTTGATATTGAGATGCTTGAGGCCTTTGAAGAGCGTGACGAGAGAGATCACAAAACCAACCAAGAAGATGTATGCGGGGGCCCATCGCTTTGCGCTCAGGAATGGGTGCTCGGTGTTGAGAATCAGGCGGCGGATACTCATCATGAGCATGTACGCGATCAGCCCACCGAGAACCGGGGAGACCACCCAGCTTGCGACGATCTGGCCGATCTTTCCCCATTGGACTGCTTCAACACCGATCCCCGCAATGGCAAAGCCGACGATGGCGCCGACGATTGAGTGTGTTGTTGAGACGGGCCAGCCGCGCATTGAAGCGACCATAAGCCATATCCCTGCAGCGAGGAGCGCGGCGAGCATCCCGAGGACGAGCGTTGTTGGGTCGTCTGCGATATATGAGGGATCGATGATTCCCTTGCGGATTGTGGATGTAACATGCCCGCCGGCGAGGAATGCTCCGACAAACTCGAAGATCGCGGCGATGATGATTGCTTGGCGGACTGTGATGGCGCCCGAACCGACGGAGGTGCCCATTGCGTTTGCGACATCGTTGGCTCCGATTCCCCAGGTCATATATAGACCAAAGAGGACCGCGAGTGTCAGGATCGCTGTTTCATGCTGTATTATAAGGTCCATGTGGAATAGCTTTCATTGGGGATGCCGATTGATACTACAATTGTTTTAGTTAAGGCATCGGGTAGAGTGTGCTAACGGGCGATCAACAGTCGGACTCGGTCGCCAACATTTTCGGCGTAATCACCGATGTTGCCGATCCATTTGATGAGTTGGTACCAGAATACCACTGAGACTGGATTGATTTCGTCTTCGTGTTCAAACAATGTATGGACAAGTTCTTGGCCGAGTTCGTCGGTTTCGGATTCGACGAGGCTCAGATTGTTGACCATGTCTTCGACCTTGCTTACTTCTTGGCCTTGGAAGCCTACCGCGAGGAGTTCATCGAGCTCTTCGATGATTTTGGCCGATTGATTGCATGCGTCGACCGATCGATTTGCTAGTGCCATTAGTGTTTCGCGTAGAAACTCTGGGACATCCATCTTTCTTGCTACGAGCAGGCCGGCGATGTCCTCGGCGGTGTCTGCGATGGCGTCTTGGGTTTTGAGGAGTTGCAGGATATCTGTGCGGTTGACCGGTAGGAACAGGCTGTTGGGAAGGTGCCCGCGGAGTTGGTTCTTTATCTCATCGGCGGCTGATTCGCGTTCGCTAATTATTTCATTGATGGCTTGGACTTTGGCTTGGTCGCCTTCAATTAAGGCCTCAAAGAGCAGTGGGATTTCGTGTACACACTGGCACACAATCCTCATGTGATCCTGGAGTGGCCTGAGGGGTGATGTGCGGATGAGTCTTCGGAATACATTTTTTTTAGCCATGACACTGTCTTTCTTATTCAGGAAGTTGTGACCCTAGATGATTATTTACGCATGATGTTGGGCAACTATTGGGCTGTTCGGGTGTGTGTTGCTTTGTAGAACGGGCACGCTGATTCACCCATTCAAGAAGTGGTTCGGTCGAATAGACTTGGGATACTATCTGGCCGTCGACCCGCATGAATATTCCGACTTTATCTGGCCTTGCGCTGTAGACGACATGGTGGTGAGGTATCCGTCCGATGTTGTGCCACACGGTGCTGTCGGGTGCAAATGGTGTGTGGGCAACAATGAATGGTGTGTTTTTTTCGAGGCGGAGTGCTTTGCGGAAACGGCGAACCTCTGGACGCCCGTACCCTGATGGGGACGCGGGAGTTTTCATCCGGGTCCATACGATGTCCTCGGCGATCTGCGGGTGATCTCTCAGATTTATCAGTTGCTCTTTTGTAACCCGCGCTCGGGGCGGACCGGCGTGGCACGCAACAAAGTCATTTGAGAGTACAACCCGTGGTGATAGCCGATAGAACCGCTGAAACTCTTGGAAGTAGGCTTCTCCGCGGGTCGCTTTGAGGTGCTCGGCCCAGAGGAGGCCTTGGGGGACGCCGCCTTTGGTGACTTCTTCTGAGAAGCTGTCGTGATTGCCGAGGAGGTAATAAGTTTGATTTGGATATTTCAGTTTCAGTTTCAGAATGAGATCCATGATCAGCAGTGAAGTGTCCATGGATGCGTGCGAGTTGCGGTCTTCTTCGTGGACCGCGTCACCGAGAAAGACGAGCGCTGTTGTCCCGTTGTCGAGATCATTTATCACGGCGCTTTCGCTCAGGACTTTGAGCAGGTTATCGATGCGAGTGTGCAAATCACCAATAATAATTGGGGTGATCGATTCGGGCAGTTCTACGACTCCGCCTGGTGATCCATCGCTGGCTGTTCTTTGATTACGAGAGGATCCCATCTGGTCGTTAACAGATTGCAGTAAGTCCATGCCGTCAATCGGTGGGAGTATTTCGATGGGTCCACCGAAGATAGTGGCGACACGATCGAGTGCTTGTTGCCGGTGATTAATCGCACTCTTGATGCCGCTTGATTGAGGAAGCAGGGTGAGCTTGGCTTGGGTTGTCGTTCCCGAGCATGTGAATGTGAGAGAACCGCCTTCGTGCTGTATTTTCACACAGAATGTATTATTTCGAAACGGAATCATGCTTTGACTCGCTTGCCCATTCTCTTTGTAGCGGACCTCGATCGTTCGATTCTTTCGGAGGCGTTGGTAGTTGCTAATCTGAGAGAAATAGCGATCGGGATCGAGAACAATCAGATCAGTTGTTTCGGCATCCTTGCTCTGGATTCCAAAGTCAGGATAGATATGAACTCTTTGATTTCCGATCTCAAGCTCAAAGGCGTGGTGTCCCAGTGGGACGCGTGTGCTCTTTGCTTCCAGTGTGTGTGTTTGTTGTGGTTTGAGATCGAGCGTGACTGATTCGTCAAACCCGTTTTTACGGAGGCGCGAGACTGCCCTTTGTGCCATGCTGTTTGAGTCAGCGAAGGCAAGGCGGGCGGTTTCGAGCGGGTTCTGGGTCATTGCCCTGTATCCGATCCAGTTAAGGGGGAGAAGGAACTGTGGGGCCTTGATGAGAAGGCCGATTCGGCGTCATCGGTGCTCTCGAACTCAACTGTAAGCTCGGCCGTTGACATAAGCATATTCACAGACCGGATGGTTACGGTTGCACACTGGGAACCGAGCCGTTCTGAGAGGTCTGCTAGGAGCTCTGCCCGCTTGGATGGTACGATCAGATCGATACGGTCGTAGCGGAGCTTGACGGATTCGAGCTGGGTTTGTCTTTGCAAGAGCTCGAGTGAGGCGGCGGCCGCGAGAATCAATGCGTTGAGTAGCAGGACATCGCCAAGTGCGATTGATTGGATACTGATCCCGTTGATTACGGCGATACCGATGACGATGAACACATAGGTCAGGTCGCCAATTTCGAGGGCGCTGGTTCGATAGCGCAAGATCCCGAAGATTGCGAACAGTCCAAGGCTTACCCCGAGATCAATCGAAACACTCGAGAGGAGCGTTGTCAGGCAGAAGGTGACAATGTTGAGCATGACTAGGGTGAAGATCGCGCCTCCGCCTGGACGGAACCTTCGGTAGATACCGACAACGAGCAGGGTCGCGGAGAGCATGTTGAGAGCGAGGTGGATATACAGGGTTGTTGGTAGTGTGATCTCAAACATGTTGACCTCCTACCAAGCGTGGCGAGCGGTGAGTCATTGAGTCAATCCTACGCCGCATACCAGCGAACCAACTCGGGAGCAGGTCATCGTCTAACAGCGTGATCCCAGCACAGTATTTGCTCAATCCTTGTGGACGCATCCCGGCTTTGCTGAGACTCATCAGAGTCGGTGTCAGGTGCCTTGGCGAGGCTGACTTTACCTCAACAATAGCGAGGTCGGGGATGCTCGTATGGCGTCCTTGGTGTGTAAATGAAATATCTGTATCCACGGTAATTCGCTCCTCGGCTTCGATGCCCAGTAAGGTGATTCGGCTGAAACTATTGTCTAGAGATGGTCCATAGCCGCTGAGGCTCATGTCCAAGTAATCCTCTGCAAATGCGAGGCATCTGGCATCGAGATCGCCGCCGTGTGTTCTGAACGGGACCTCAATTCGGCCTTTTTTGGTGTCTCCACGGGGGGTTTTGGCTTTGATTTCGAACATCGACAGATTCCGGTCGAAGTAGTGTCTGTGCCGAAGTTTGAAGCGGCATGGCTTGCCCCGGCGGTGATCGTGATAGCACTGCATTTCTGAGGAGTCGTAGTATCGTGAGCGGTAGTGGGCTATGGGAGCGTTGCCGGCGAATAGCAGGGCGTGCGTTTGGTGCATGCTCGAAAGAAGCGATGGGATGCGATCCGATGGGAGTATGAACTTCCAATCCGAACGGGATGTCAGGCTGCGTTTCTTGAGGAGCCCTGGGCTTGCTGTTGGGAAGCCTTGGAGCGTAGGGATCAAGCTACTTTTGTTTTTGTGTGGTGAGGATTGGAGTGTGGTCATGTGTGGGCGATCTTGTTTTCTCAGAGTAATGTGGTTGGCAGCTCGTTCTGTTTATTTTGAATGTGCCATTGATCGATGTGTGAAAGCAATCACCATGCCAATCGATTTCGTTGTTTTTGGGCTGTTACTGACAAGCCATGAGTGTCTCGTTGGCCAGTTGTGTCATGGTTGGCCAGAAGCAACCTTTGTAGGTTAATTTCTGCGGTGATTTTGGAACATGGTTCTTGAGCAGTTACAAGCAGGCGAGTAGATTTTTCTATGAGCCGTCAGGCAATCATGCGTGAAGGTTCAGTTCGAGTTGAAAAATTTGGCGTTGTTTGGTGAATCTAGAAAAGGATTTGAAACTGAGTCCGGAGGAGAAACTGGCCCTCTTCGCCTTTGGTATCTTTGAGCCATCCGGCGCCCGTGGATCTCCAAGGCGAGCCCATTTCATCGAAGCTGTAGCCAAAGTCTACGGTTATCTTTGCGGAGTGCTTGTGGATATAGTGGTTGATTCCGAGCTCTATGAGGTTGAGGTTTCGTCCGCCTTGTTTGTGGCCATAGGAATAGCGGATAAAGAGCTCGTCCTTGTCGCTCACAAAGACGCCGCCCTGGGCTAAGGATCCAAACTGATCAACAGGGCTTGAGCCGGCCTCGTCGAGTGTGCTCCCGGTGATTGATAGGAACAGGTTTGATCCACCAAACTCGGCGGAGAGATCCGCCGACCATGTCAGTAATCTGGAATCTTCGTCGGAGGGATCGGCGGGGTCTGAGTCGCGGTATGCAAGCCCTGCCCCGATCATCAGGGCGGGGGAATCATCACGAAAGCTGGTGAAATCGCTCATTTCCGAGCGATCGCCAACAAGCATCAGCTCCCCTCGGATGATGTATTCCATGATGTTGTCGCCGTCGAGGCCATCGCTGGTGTCAACCACGGAGCCTGATACGCGGAAGTCTTTGTTTGAGTATCTCAGGGAGAGGCCATTGCCGTAGGATTGTCCGAATGCGGCGTTGATGAGCGATCGTTCGGCGGCGAGCTGAGACTTACTCGAAATATCTTGTTCTCTCATCACTGTTGGGCGGATCCGGCCAATTTTGAGTGTCCATTCTTTATTGATTTTGAATCTTGTAGAGACTTCGTTGAGTTCCATAGCCCCGGTCTTTCGCGAGAATGCCATGCCAATCGAATAGCTCAAAGGTGTGTCGTCGAGCCGTCCTGAGGCCTTTATTTTTGTTCGCCTGGTCTCAAACCCGAGCGAAAGATCACCCTCGGGTATATTTGATCGTGAGTTGATGAGGTACCGGGTTTGAATATGAAAGCTGAGATCAAGCAATCCTTTGCGATTGTCTTCGAGCACCCTGTTGGCGGCATCGTTTCGAATTGCGTGTCTGTATTCAGCAAAGTTTGACCAGTAGTCCCGCTGATTGTTATCGGCCAAGGCATTCAAAGAACACATTGAGAGTACGGCCAGCGCACTGAGCCCATGTGCAGTCCTGCTTGTTGGCATGGTGATTTTACGGAAACAATTTTTCATGCAAAGACAATCCTTGGGTATTGTGAATGGCCAAGTGAAGCCGGATGGCTATTGACAGCCACTCTTCTGCTCCCTTGCGTGTAGATCAGAGGGGTGTGATTTGTGAAGTGAATGCTTAAGCAACTGCCGGGCCAAACTTGATGCAGCTTCAGGCCAGATGAGTTTTATCCAATGGCGATGAGTCGCTTTGGTAAGGTGGGCTTGCTTTGAGGCTTGGTGATTTCGCTCTGCCTAAGCGGATAGCCTGTACCGAAGGTACGCAGGTTATGTGCGTTGTTGGCTCTGCGATGGATTCTGGGAAGACTACCGCTGCGTTCGCGCTGATCAATGGGTTGACCCTGGCGGGGCTGGGCGAATCATCTGTGCCTTATGATGCAACGGGTATGAGGATTGGATTCAAGGGTGTCGGATTCAAGAACAGTCAGGGGCCCGATTGATCCTCATTGGGTCAAATAAACAATGGGTGAAGCGGATCTCCACTGAGACGATTCAGCTATCGACTCTGTAGAGTTTGAAAGCGTTGTGTGGTGTGAATGCAAAGCTCGAAATCCTGCCCTGCTTTCTAACTTGCTTTGGGTCCGCATATGTCTAATTGAGTCCGTCAGGATCATCAACTACTGGCTTCAAAGTCTGATTAAGGGGTATGTGCATTGTGTGGCGTGCACAAGAGGCCGAGTGTTCGATTCTCATTGTCTCTAACTACAGAAAGCGCCGCTGGTATTGAGTCAGTGGTGTTGTGTGTAAGTGGAGACGAACACGGGTTTTGAGTATTGACCCGCTCGGTGCCAGGGTTGATACGGATGCGAACACGCATGATATTTTGAGCATGTAGGTCGAAACAAACAATGGGGGTTGGTCAAAGTCGCTCCATGGCAACCGTATAGCACTCAGCGAGAGACAAGTGGTTTTCGTTGCATGCCTGAATTGTGAGCATGCTCATAACGGATATATTTGCCCTCATGGTTTTTTGATATTATTTTCAAATTTAATGCCTTGTTTTATCGCCTGCGGCATCCAGTGTTGATTGGAGTCTCAGATCCAGTTCAAACGCCGTGAGGACACGATCCGTATCTAGACATTCAGCGCACAGGAAATCTCATCGCTCGGCACTCGTTGTTGCCGGGCAATTTTGTTCAGAGTTTTTATCTGGAAGGTTTTCCATGTCCGTTTTCAAGCACACATCGCCATTTTTTATAGCCACAAGTCTTAGTGCAACATTTTCGTACGCAATGATTTCCGATATTTCAAGTTCAAGCGGACAAGCTGAGCCGCTCACCAAAGCTCAATCAATCGCAAGCTTTGAGTCGACCAACCAACGCTCATCAGTTGCAATCCGAACCGATGGTTCAGTCGCCCGCATTTATGGCAAAGCATTTTCAACTGGGGAAGTAGGGCAGGCCTCAGCCCAAAGCTTTCTTGATCAGAATCTCGGAATCTGGGGAGTCGAAGCAAATGAACTTATTGCCGAGGGGCCATTTGATGACGGGCGCCACACCCAGCAAATTGGGTATCTCCCTGATTCCAACTCTTACAAATTCACAGGGTACTACTACAAGCAATCTAAGGCAGGGCTCCCGGTATTCCGCTCAAAGCTCGTCCTACTCGTCCGCAACGAACCAAACAACCCGCTTGTGCTCGCCTCATCACAGCTATTCGACCTCAACAGCTTTAATCCTGGTGCCCAGCTCCTGGGATTGCCTGTTGACCGAGCCCGAATCGAGAGACTCGCCTCGAAAGACTTTGGTAATGTCGGTGCATTCATCCATTCCACACGCCGCGTCATTTTCGCGGGAGTGGATGCGTCCCCGCATCGGCCAACACTGGCAGACGAATCACAACTCACCATTAACGGATCGGAAAGCTACCTCATCGTAACCAGCGCCGTTACTGGCGAAATTCTCTACAAAGAAAGCTTGATACACACGATTGACATAACCGGGAATAGCTCCGCCCTGGCCACTTTGGAACTCGTATCAGAGCTCTGCGGACCGGAAGTTTTCGTCCCGCTCCCATACCTCAGCGTCGCGGTCCAGGGTGTCGGATCGTTCTTCACCGACATCAATGGTGATTTCACCATTCCCTACGCCGGGACGGATCCGGTGACCGTTGATGCATCATTAACAGGCCAATGGTTTAACATCATCAACTCACAGGGATCCACAAGCACAGATTCAACCACAATCACCCCGCCCAATCAGGCGCAGTTCATATTTAACGCCGCCAATAACGAGGAGGTCATTCGCGCTCAGGTCAATGCCTATGTTAACGCAAACCGCGTTAGAGACTTCGTCATTGGTGTAAACCCCGCATTCCCGGGTATCGATCAACAACTAGATATCTTTGTCAACCGTGAAGATCAGCTCTGTCCGAACAACGCATGGTACTCCACATTCAATGGCCGCTCCCTCAATTTCTGTCTCTCTAGCAGTTCCAGTTCGCCAAACACCGCCTTCGCATCGGTGATCTATCATGAATACGGACACCACTTGGTTTCGATCGGCGGATCCTCCGGACAAGGGCAGTTCGGCGAGGGTTTTGGTGATGTCATGAGCCTTCTCATGCTCGATGATCCTCGCCTCGCTCTCGGGTTTGATGGCGGCTGTAGTACACCGCTCCGCAGTGCTATTAACAATCGTCAATACCCATGCGATAATGAGATTCACGCCTGCGGGCAGATCTACTCCGGATCTGTCTGGGACACACGCGTCCAACTTCAGGTCACCGAGCCCGATAACTACAGCGATATCCTCGCCTCCCTTGCGATCAACTCGGTTTTGATTCATACCGGTTCGGTAATCAATCCGCAGCTCACCATCGACTGGCTCACCCTCGACGACGACGACGCGGACATCACCAACGGCACGCCCCATTACAATGAGATCAACGCCGGATTCGGTGCTCACAACTTACCCGCGCCAGCACGGATCCTCATCGACACAACCTACCCCTCGGGCAGACCAGAGCTCATCAGCCCCGATGGGAGCACACAACTGCTGGTTGATTTCTCTCCTGTCTCGGGCTACTCCGTCGATCTTTCATCCCCAACCATGATGGTCGATTCTGGATCCGGATTTATTGCCCATTCACTGGCACAACTCACCGATACACTTTTCCAAGCCACATTCCCTCCATTGGATTGCGGATCGTTGATTGACTACTACTTCACCTCTCTGACATCCTCCGGGATTTTCCATACCTCCCCACTCTTGGCTCCGGAAGACAACATCTTTACAGCCATCGCCTCCGCTAACTCGCCAGCGATCGCTTTTGAAGACAACTTTGAGACCGATCAGGGCTGGACTGTTTCAGGAGACGCCACACAGGGGATGTGGGAGCGGGCCATTCCCGGTGATTTCTATGGTTCCAATCCATTGGATTACGATGGCTCTGGACAATGCTTTGTCACCGAAAACCTTCCATTGAGGAATGTCAATCGCGGTTCAACGACTCTCACCTCACCGATCATGGATGCCACCGGAACCGAGTTCATTAGCTACGCCCGCTGGTTTTCTAACGATGTATTCAGTGCGAGTAACATACAAGACGGGACCCTTGTGGCCGAAGTCTCCGATGATGCCGGTGTTAGTTGGACAATCCTCGAAACAGTTGGGCCTCTTGGGACAGAGGTTTCGGGCGGATGGTATGTTAAACAGTTTCCATTCAGCAAGATCCTAGGATTCACGCCAAACAGTCAGTTCAAGATACGATTCATCGCAACGGACCCGCCAGAATTTAGCACCACGGTCGATGCGGCAATCGATGCGGTCCAACTCTTGGACTTCGACTGTAGTCCATCGGCAAGCTGCCCAGCCGACCTCACCGGCGACGGTAGCCTTGATTTCTTTGATGTGAGCACTTTCTTGAGTGCCTTTGGTAACGGCGATCCAATCGCCGACTTCACCGGTGACGGAGTATTCGATTTCTTCGATATCAGTGCATTCTTAACAGCTTTCACTGCTGGTTGTCCATAATACATACTACAGGTCGAGGGTCCGAATCTCTTCATCTCCACTTTCAACAAACGCTGCTGGTATTGAGCCGGTGGCGTTTTTTTATGGGGTGATGGAATTGGAGATTTGAGGTTTGACCGCTCGCTGACCCGCTTTGAGTCCAAACGACTTCAAACAGGTTGAGAGCAACTCGTAGCGGCATGGTCTGCGACGGCGAGAAGGTCTTTTCTTGAGCTTCCGTCGCATGCGAGTTGGGAGAGGCCTCGGATGGTGCCGACGATGAACTTGGCGAGAATCTTTGGCGAGGAACTGAGTTCTTCGCCATCGGCGAGTTTGGCTTTGAAGAAATCATGCAGGGCAGATTCCAGATTGAGTTTTATCGCGAGCGTAACGGCACACGCCTGTGAGTCGTTTGCAACACCAGTGCCGCCCGCTTGCATCATGGCACATCCTGGCGGGGTTGATTTGTCTGTATAGAGGGCGACCAGTTTGGAGAGTAGTTCTCCGATGAACTCAGTCGCATTCATTCTTTCTGATCTTGCAAATAGTTCGCCAACAAAATCGGCATGTGTACTCATGTACTGAGTGATGGCCTTTTCAAAGAGTTCGTGTTTGCTGCCGAAGGCGTTGTAGATGCTCGATGGGCCAACACCAATGGCTTCGCTTAAATCTGCGATTGATGTTCGATTGTAACCTTTTTCCCAAAACAGCCTTAATGATCGTTCTATGGCCTCTTTTTCAGGTATTGATCGTGGTCGTGACATGTGTCTCTCCAGTTTTAGTCATTTTACTTCAAAAAATGATTGACTTCAACTGAATAAAGAATATATTTGAAGTGTTCGCTTCAAAACAATACTCTTGAAAGGAGAAATCGCATGCCACTCACACTCACAATCAGCCAGGGCGTCATCGAAAGCAGCAAGGTAAAGGAAGCTGTTGTTCAGCTCACAGATTCCATGCTCAAATGGCATGGGCTCACGGGAAACTCCGTTATGACCCCCAATGTAACTGCAAATGTCCACATTGTTCCTGAAGGGCTCAGCTTTTCCGGCGGTGATGAGTTCGAAGCGGTATGGGTTGAATGGAAAGTTCCATCGTTTGCATTCGCCTCGTCCAAGATCCTTAAGGGCTTTGGCCAGGACGCTACGGGCATCATCTTTGAACTAGCCGGCGGCAAGGTCTCGCGGGACAACATCTACTTCAATGTCGTTCACACAGTCGACGGTGCGTGGAATCTTGACGGCATAGCTATGAGCAACGAAGAGCTCGGCAAAGCGATCGCCGGCGGTGCGAAGGTGGTGGCGTCATGAGTCACTACATACTCGTTCACGGAGCGTGGGAAGGCGTTTGGACTTGGGAGAATGTTGCGCCAAGGCTTGAAGAGCAGGGGCACCGAGTTTCGGTAGTCGAACTCCCCGGGAGCTTGAGCAATATGAAGCCTGTCGAGGATGTTACACTCGAAGCCTATGTTTCCGCGGTCAAGGAAGCACTCGACAGGAGTAATGATCAGGTCATTCTTGTCGGCCACAGCTTAGGCGGTGCCGTGATTTCTCAGGTAGCCGAGCGTTTCTCTGATCGTATTGAAAGGCTCATCTATGTCGCTGCGTTCTTGCTCAAGAATGGGGGGAGTGCGATCGAAGCGATGCAGAGCGACCCGGGCGGGCAGTTGCTTTCACGGCTTGAGTTCTCAGAGGATCAGTTGTATGCAGAGGTTCCCGAGTCAGTATGGCGTGAAGTCGGGTTCCATGATGCCCAGCCTGAGGCCATCACTGATGTGTTAACCAAGCTGGCTACTAAACAAGCAACAGAGCCATTTATGGCAAAGCTTGAACTGAGCAGCGAGAGGTTCGGATCGATTCCCAAATACATCATTCGCACGGCAACAGATCGGATCTTTAGTCCTGAGTTCCAAACTCGGATGATCGAGAACTGGGCAGTTGAAGAAGTGGTGACGCTTGAGTCCGGTCACTTCCCGGCTTTATCGATGCCCAAAGAGTTGGTGGATTCCATATTGTCTATTACGGTTTCACAGCGGAGTGCGAGATGATTCATCAATCCAAGCGTATTTTATTCGTCATCACCAGCACCGAGACCATTGGCCCCAACAATCGCCCCAGCGGATACGAGTTCTCTGAGGTCGCCCATCCGTATCTTGTATTCACAGCCAATGGAATCCGGGTGGACTTTGCCAGTATCAAAGGCGGTCGCCCGCCTGAGGACGGGTTCAATAGCAAAGACACTGCAAGTGTCATTTTCCGCGAATCCGATGGGTTTAATGATCTGAATGATTCAAAGGCGCTCGATCAGGTAGATCTTGACCAGTACGACGCTATTTTCTTCCCCGGTGGGCTCGGCCCGATGAGCGACATGTTTGACAATCCGGTCGTCAAGAACGCTATTGCTTATTTCTATGAAACGGGTCGGGTTGTTGGTGCCGTCTGCCATGGTCCTGTTGCGTTACTCAATGTAAAGCTGTCTGATGGAACATGGCTGCTCAATGGGAAGCGAGTTGCGGCATTCACAACTGCTGAGGAGGATGGACACTCAGAACATGATGTCCCATTCATGCTCGATGCAGAGATGATAAACCAGGGTGCGATCCATTCTTATGCTGATCCGTTTGAGAAACATGTCGTTGTCGATGGCTTGCTTATCACAGGTCAGAATCCGGCATCGGCAGCGGGTGTTGCACAAGAAATGGTGAACTCAATCAATGCTCAAGAGGACAATCAAAAATTGCCATGCTCGAACGAGTGGGGTCTCCCACATTGGGCCCGCTAGATGACTCAATAAAGTCGGGGCTATTGAAAGACTGTGAATATCAAGTTTGTTCATACATGGAGCGTGCCTCTATATGCCCCATTGCTCTTGGATGACTAGAAAGTACTTCTGGTCTTAATCGGGTGGCGTTTTTTTAAGGAGAGAAGTTGCAGGGAAATTGGCATTGACCCACTTTGTTGACTCGTTGGGTTTTGTATCGGGCTCTTTCGGATGCTTCGAACCTAACATAGGCAGTGGTATACAAAAGTTGGGGGTGGTCAGAGATTAGGGCTATGCCAGCCTCACTGCTTGTGGCCACAAAGGGAGTTCGTATGATGCGATTGATTCGAAAGGTCCTTTTCTTCATCATTCTTGTTGGAGCCGTAGGGTTTCTTGTGTATACCAAGGTGCTCCGGCCTGTTCCAGTTATTGGGCATGAGGTGGTCCGTGGTGATCTTGTGATTGAGGTCATGGGGACCGGCTCGGTGCAGGCGAGGGTTTCGGCGGTGATTTCGTCTAAGATTCAGGGGCGAGTCAATGAGTTGGTGGTTGATCAGGGCTCGTTGGTCACTGTGGGTCAGGTTATTGCTCGGCTCGATGATCGCGATTTGATACGGCAGGTAGAGATTGCAGAGGCCAATGCGATGGCGAGTCAAGCCGGGCTTGATCGGTTGGGTGCTGATGAGTTGCGATCCAAGGCTGTGCTCCGTCAGGTTGAGCGGGATCTATCGCGCATCGAAGAATCATTTGCTCAGCGTGCGGCCAATGAATCGGAAGTTGACAAGGCCCATGAGCAGGTCGCCATCGCTCAGGCGGATTTGGCACGGTCCCGATCGGCGATTGCCGAAGGCAAGATGCTTCTGATCGCGGCTCAGAAAACGCTTGAGTATCAACAAACAAAGCTTGAGGACACGGTCATTACGGCACCGTTTGGCGGGCTCATTATCCGAAGGGATCGTGATCCCGGGGACATCATTGTGCCTGGGTCGTCGATTTATCGGCTTGTTGCGCTTGATGAGATTTGGGTTTCGGCTTGGGTGGATGAAACGGCGATGTCCGGGCTTTCGGCTCAGCAGCCTGCAAGGGTTTTACTCCGCTCGCAACCGGATCAACCATTTGCTGGTCATGTTGTTCGCTTAGGAAGAGAGACGGATGCTGAGACTCGTGAGTTTGTGGTTGATGTGGCGATCGAGAGCTTGCCCGAGCACTGGGCGATCGGTCAGCGGGCGGATGTGTACATCGAGACGAACCGGCTGCAGAACGCTTTGGTTATCCCGATGATTTACATCACGGTCGTCAATGGTGAACGCGGGGTCTATCGGAATGAGGGGAGTCGTGCCGTGTGGACGCGTTGTGAGTTTGGTTCGCAGGGAAGAGAATCCATCGAGATCAAATCTGGCATCGAGGCTGGTGATGAGCTTGTTCGGGCTGCCAATCCGGACAAGAAGGCTGCGCTGAAAGACCAGAAGAAGGTTGTGGTTCAATGAATCTTGCGATCCGTGATGTCAGGCATAATCTTGGGCGCTTTGCGCTGACGGCTGTAGGGCTCGGTCTGTTGTTGATGATTGTCATGGGCATGGGCGGCATTTATAAGGGGATCGAGGAGGACGCCGTCCTTCTTATTGATGAGCTCGATGCGGACATCTGGATTGTGCAGAATGAAACACGGGGCCCGTTCGCTGAACTCTCTCGGTTGGCGTCGAGTGTGGAAGATCGGGCATGGACGGTTCCTGGAGTATCCAACGCGCGCCGGTTTATTACACACACGGTTCAGCGGGAGCACCAGGGGCGATCGATTCGGATTTCGATTGTTGGGCTTTCTTGGCCGGGTGATCAGGGGCATTGGCTCCCGATTATTTCCGGGCGAACCTTGAGCCAGGGGCACTTTGAGATGGTTGCCGACCAGACTCTTGGGCTTGCGGTTGGGGAACGGGTGACACTGGGCAAGGATTCATATCGTGTTGTCGGCGTGACCCAGAATATGATCAGCAGCGGGGGCGATGGTCTTGCATTCTTGACCGTGAGCGATGCGCTTGCGGTTCAGTTCGATTCGACTGGGGAAGCGACTCGATTGGAGCGGGCCGCTCGCCAGGGGCGCGCCGAGCATACGGATCTTGTTCAATCGCAGCCGGGGATGCTGGAGCGGGCCAGCCTGCCCGCTGGCATGATTCCTGCATTGGGATCGTCCACAGTGAGCGCGATAATGGTGAACCTTAAACCCGGCGTCGATCCGGCGCGTGTTCAATCGGTGATGGAGGGCTGGGCGGATGTGACGGTCTACACCGCTGAAGATCAGCGGCAGCTTCTTCTTCAGGGGCCGGTGGATCGGGCGAGGCGGCAGATCGGGCTCTTTCGTGTGCTTCTTGTTGCGATCTCGGCGATCATCATGTCGCTTATTCTGTACACGATGACGCTCGACAAGGTGCATGACATCGCGCTGCTCAAACTTATGGGCGCCAAGGATCGGGTGGTCATCGGGCTTGTGCTTCAAGAGGCGTTCTTGCTCGGCGGCATCGCGTACGGCATTGCGTATTTAATTGGTGAGCGGTTGTTCCCGTTCTTTCCAAGGCGGGTAATTGTTACGACTGATATGTTGATCTGGCTCGCGTTTGCCGTGGCCGTGATCTGTGTTGTGGGCAGCTTGCTTGGGATTCGCAAGGCGATGAGCGTCAGTCCCAACGAGGTGCTGTCATGAAGAATCGAACGCATGCTCCGGCGATTGAGACCGTCGCCATCTCCAAGATTTATGGCAGCGGGAATACCGAGGTGGTCGCTCTGAGAGATGCCTCGATGAAGATTGAGCGCGGGGAGGTCGTTGCTCTGCTTGGGCCCAGCGGTTCGGGGAAATCGACTCTTCTCTCTGCGATCGGATTGATCAATCCGCCAACGAAAGGGCAGATCAAGATCGACGGCAAGGTTGTGATGGATGGTCCCAAGTCGTTTGTTGATCTGCAGAGGTACCGGCGTGAGCGGCTCGGGTTTATCTTTCAGAAATCAAACTTGATTCCATTTCTCTCGGCACTTGAGAATGTGCTCATCTCGCTCTCGATTTCGGGTGTCGAAGGACGCCCAGCCAAACGGCGCGCGATGGAACTGCTGGATTCATTGGGTGTTGCTGATCGGGCAAAGAATCTCCCTGCGGCACTCTCTGGCGGGCAGCAGCAACGCGTTGCGGTCGCTCGCGCACTGGCCAATAAGCCCAGCTTGTTATTGGCCGACGAGCCAACCGCGGCGCTTGATAGCAAGCTTGGCCGGCAGGTGATGGAGCTCTTCCGAGAGATCGGGCATGAAAACCAGGCGGGGGTTCTGGTTGTTACGCACGATCAGCGTGCGCTCGATGTCTTTGATCGAACCATGTATCTTGAGGATGGCGTGCTCGCAGAGCATGAAGTCTCGCCGAAGACCAACTGATGTGCGTTGATCCTGTGTCCGCGTGAGCAAGCCGTTCTGTGATGATTTCTACGGTTGAGACCCACCAGAATGTGCCGGAGCTTATGAAGAACAGTTGCTTACCATCCCGTGATACGATGGGGCAGATTTGTCCACTCGCTGTGTTCACGGATTCGCCTAGGTTGATCCCTTTGCCCCATGCTCCGTACAATCGCGGGCGGGTTGCACCGAGTTTCACTATGTCGATGATCTTCTGAATAAGAATGACATTGATGGCGACAACTTGCCCATTCTTATGGCAAGAAATCGTACAAATAATTCTTTTGGCACTTGGAGTGTGCTTTGGATGAGCTCTGCACCGGTGCTTGGGTTCTGGTATTCTTTTTTAGAAGTGTTGATGAGCCGCGTGGTGTGTACGGGGCGTTGATCAGTGGTATTTGAAAGTTTGAGGAGGTCTTGATTGGCACTTGTACGCTCATTTACGGTTGTGCCCGCGGCGGCGGTGATTATCGCCAACATCATCGGCACGGGAATCTTTGTCAAGACCCGGGTGATGACCGCCAATGTGGGTTCGGCGGAGATGGTGCTGGTGGTCTGGATTCTTGCGGGGTTGTTGTCGCTGGCGGGGGCGATGGTGTATGCGGAGCTGAGCACGATGATGCCTCGGGCGGGCGGGGCGTTTCACTTTATTGGGGCGGCGTACGGGCGAAGGTGGGCGTTCTTGTATGGGTGGACACGGATGCTTGTTGGTGGGGCGGGGGGCGCGGCTGTTGCGATTCTCTTTGTTTTGTTTCTGAATGATTTACTCGGAGGGAATCTCTCGCCGATGGCAATCAAGGCGCTCCCTGTGGCGGTGATCATTTTGGCGATGGTGCTCAACTTTGCTTCGGGGAGTGCTAATGGGTCGATCGCTACAGCGCTGACGATCGGGAAGATTGTGCTTGTGCTGAGTATCTCGATCGGGGCGTTTGTCTTTGGGGATGGTTCGTGGATGCACTTTGATGGCACCGCCGCTGGGGTTGTGGTGGAGGATGTTAACGAGAGCGCCCGGGGGGGAATCACCGGATTTGGTGCGGCGATGCTCGGGGCGTTGTGGGGGTACAACGGTTGGAATCTGATTGTGGGGATTGGGGGCGAGGTGAAGGACCCGTCGCGCACACTTCCCAGGGCGCTCATCGGGGGGACGGTGCTGGTGATTGTGTTGTATGTGCTGATTAATGTGGCGTATTTTTATGTGCTCTCGCCCGCGGAGATCGCGGGGATTCCCGCGTCGTCCTCGGTTGCGTATGAGGTGGCGGCGCGGTTTATGGGGGCGGGTGTTGCGGCGGTGATGTCGGCGGGGTTGATGTTTTCTGCCTACGGGACACTCCACGCGGGGGTGCTTGTTGGACCCCGGCTGCCCTACGCACTGGCCGAGCGTGGGCTGTTGCCCAAGTGGTTGATGCACCTGTCAAGCAGAGGTGTACCGACCAATGCGGTTCTTGCGATGGGTTTGTGGGCGATCGTGCTGACCTTGTCTGGGACCTTTGATATTTTGACGGACATTTACATCTTTGTGCTTTGGGTTTTTTATGGGATGACCGCGGTCGGGCTGTTTGTACTCCGTCGGACTCGTCCCGATGTGGACCGGCCGTACCGGGTGTGGGGGTACCCTGTTGTGCCTGGGCTCTTTGTGCTTGTGACTGTGTATCTCTTGGTCAATACGATTGTCGCGACACCTTGGCGGGCGGTTTGGGGGATTGCGTTTATTGTGTCGGGTTTGCCGGTTTACGAGTACTTCAAACGCCGTGGTAATATTGATGATGGTGCTTTCTTGGCTGGCGATTAGAACTCGGGCTGCCCGGGCTTGAATCAGTAGAGCGAAGCGTATTCTTTGCCAAGATCATCGAGATTGCGGGTTTGGTCTCTGTGTGTTCTGGGGGAGCCAGGAGTGCTGCCGAGGTTCATCGGGTGTCGTTTTATTGCTCTGGCTGGGCGAGAGATAGGCGGCCGGGCGGGGAGATTACTTTGGTTGTCTATGGCGAATCGAGGTGGGGGGGCCGTATACTGGATTCATGGGAGAATCAGCATTAATAGATGTTCCGGTGGTGCTCCACATGCACATTCCAAAGTGTGCGGGCCAGTGGCTCGATTCGGTGCTTTATCGGATTCTTGAGCAGGCACGGGGGTCGGGCAGATTTAAGACCGGTTCGAATGCTGGGGTGTTGATGCTTGAAGATCCTCGATTTAAAGCCAATATCGAGGCATTTGACCGTGAAATCGAGAGTCGGCGTGGGGTTCGGGTGGTGAGCAGCCAGAAGTTCATGCATCAGTTTCCCCCTGAGCTTGGGGGGCGTCCGGTCAAGTATGTCTGTATGCTCAGAGACCCGGGTGATCAGTTGCTCTCCTTTCTTCGGTATTCAATCGAGGGCTATGGGACATTCAAGAGTGGGTTTCAAACGAAACTTCCCGAGGGGCTCGGTGAGATGTCGTTGGCTGATGCGGCGGCAAAGCTTATTAGACAACGGCCCGGTCTTGTCACGCATTTTTTGTCGATCAGACATTTCAGTGCGACACAAGATCAGAGCGAAGCGGTTGCCAATCTATCGAAAATCAATTTTCTTGGGACGGTCGGTCGGAGCGAGGCGCTTGTTTCACGCTTGTGCCAATGGTTTGATCCCGCTCTGGATGTTGAATCGGTTCTACCCCCCGAGCGTATCAACGGGACAACCGAAAACGAGGACGCTGAGTTCGAAGCCCGGGATTTGCCCGAGTTCCGAGAGTACCTGGACTGGGACGCGGTCAGGATCAGCCGTGTTCTTTGGCAACACGCCAAAGAGATGGAGTGTGCTCATGAACCGAAGGTGTGTCATTGAGTGATGTAGTCGTGGGACCATGGCGATTAATGTTTCGTCGTTCTAAGGCGATCTTTCATGCCCGGTACGCGGCGCATTCGCTCGGGTTTCTTTGGCACTTTATCCATCCTGCGATTTTGATCGGTATGTATTCGATAGTCTTTGGTTGGCTCGTGCGGCGTGACTTCGCGGCCGTGTCGGTGCCTTACCCGGTATTTTTGTGTGCGGGCCTTCTGCCTTGGATGTTCTTTGCTGAGGTTTTGAGTCGGGGGACATCGGCGTTCCGGTCAAACCGGGTGTATCTGAGGAAACTGGCGATCCCCGAGCAGGTGTTTGTTGGCGAGGTTGTGCTGAGTTCGGTTGCTACATTTTTGATCCAGTTCGCGATCTTGATCTGCTTCGGTGCATTCTTTGGGATCTTTCCGAGCTGGACATGGATCGGGATGCCACTGCCGATCATTATTCTTGGGATCACCGGCTTTGGGTTTGCGCTCGGGCTGGCGACCGTCAATGCGTACTTCCCTGATATTCACCAGGCGCTTATCGCGATCTTGAGGCTGGCTATCTGGACGGCCCCGGTGATTTTCCCGCTCGCGTTTTATGCTCAGAGTTCCATCGGTTGGCTGGTTCGTGTGAATCCCGCGACGAGCGCCATCATGGCGATGCGTTTGCTTTATATTGATGGCGTTTGGCCATCGGTTTGGATCTGGGCTGAGATGCTTGCTTGGGCGGTGGGGGCTATGGTGATCGGTGTAGCCGTGCACCGATTACTCCGGCATGAGATTAGGGATGTTGTGTGAGCATTGATCAGAAGAATCAATCTGTGGCAGAGAGCGCGAGTTTGATTGATCCGGCGTCATTGCCGATCGTCAGCGCTCAGTCTCTGGGCAAGCGATTCAAGCTGTATTCCAAGCCCGCAGATCGGATGGTTGAGTGGTTGTCACTGGGCAAGGCGCACAAGCACACCTCGTTCTGGGCGGTGCGGAACGCCACCCTTGATCTGCAGCGTGGTGAAACACTGGGGGTCATCGGGGCCAACGGGGCCGGCAAGACAACACTGCTCCGGATGCTCGCGGGGATCTCCACACCTACCGAGGGTAAGGTTGAGATCCGGGGGCGGATTCATGCTTTGATCGAGCTGCGTGCGGGCTTTGAATCGGGGCTGAACGGTCGCCAGAATGTGCGTCATGCGGGGCGGATGCTCGGGTATGACTCTGGGTACATCAGGGATCGCGAAGAGGACATCATCGAGTTTGCAGAACTTGGGCCGTATATTGATCAGCCGATCAGCACCTATTCTTCGGGCATGTTTGCACGGCTGAGCTTTGCGCTGATGGTCTTTCTTGATCCCGATGCGTTGCTGATCGATGAAACACTGGCGGTGGGCGACGAGGCATTCAAGCAGCGGTGCTACGCGTTTCTTGATGAGTTTGTATCAAGAGAAGACCGCGCGGCTCTGATCGTGAGCCATTCGATCATGCAGATCCGGCGTTTGTGCCGGAGGGTTGTTTGGATCGATCGCGGGCAGATCCGGTGTGTTGGTCCGGCAGAAGAAGTGATCGAGATGTACGCCCGTTTCTGCAAGGATCATGGCAAGGCGGAAAAGGATCCCCGGCACATTCAGTAGTGTGGGAATTATGAGGCTGCGGGGCGCGGTGGGGTTGGGTACCCGTTGGCAACGAGCCAATAGTTGAATCTGGTTTCGATTGCGAGACGGTGATCTGCGGTGAGATCGGCGGGTGATTCCCCTATGTGCTCTGGATGGAGGAGTGACTTTGTGTCGTAGGTTCCGGGGGGGCCGGTGTAGGTGCCGAGTTGTTTGATGTCCTTGGCTATCTGCTCGGCATTCTCTGTTGTTACTTCTAGACCCAATGTTTTTCCGATCTCGATGACTTGGGTGGCGGTATTGGTCTTGAGGCTTTCGTATGTCATCTCGAAGCTGGAGAATGGAGCCCAGTGCTGGTGCTGGGCTACTGCGCTGTCGAGGAAGCCGAGGGATTCGGATTCACTTGTGGTCCATCCCATGCGTTCAACGGACGCGGCGATATTGACAAGATGCCTCCGTGATGTGAGGACAACATCGGCGATCTTTGCTAGATCCGCGTCGAACTCGTGGAGTTTGATCAGGGTCACCCCGGGGTGTGTTGTGGTAGGGTCGAGGTCTTGGATCCAGCCGGAGGTCACGGGGCCGCACTGCTCGAGGAGGAGTCTGGCGGCGTTGAACATCCAGGTGCTCCCGGATCTTTGGATCCCGGCAACCAAGACCAGCTTGCTTTGGCTCTCTAGATTCTTTTGTTGATCAAGAATGGGGTTGGACCTTCGGATGCGGGGTGTTTGGGAGGGGATATGTCTGCGGATTATTCTATACGGGTGTGGGCCTTGCGCATGTGGCGTACCGGGCAAGGGCGGGGCTTGAGTCAATAAGCCGATCGACGAACTCGATCTGAGAAGAGTCCCATTGAACACTGTCCCGGCTCAAAGAGGGGGTTGGGAAGATGAGCTCTTTCATCCGATCAATCTGGGGGGGCGTTGTTTTAAGTGAAAGAAACTCGAATAGCTCTCGCAGCACACTCTCTGGTGAACCGATGAGATTCTCATGATGCACGGTCAGCACACTGCCGGGTCTGCTTGAAGAGATGTCGGTATTGATCGCGTGGAGTTCGCTGAAGAACTTCATTGCGCCGTCAATGCCTTGGCCGTAGGGATGCGGGCCTTTGCGGGACATGGTTGAGATGGTGTCGAACGGGTTTCGGATGTAGTGGATCAATCTAACTCTACATTGCATCCTGTTATCGAGTTGGCCGAGGAGTTCTGGGTTCTTCCCGATCCTCGCGGTGGTGCCCGCGCCTTTTTTGTCTCCCATGACCAGTGTTTGATTCGTGCGGCGATCTGGATCGGGCGTGACCTGATAGCTGTACCCTTCCCACTCTCGTTCGCGTTTTTGGAACCATCGGTCTCTGGAGAGGATCATCGAGAGTACTTGTTTCCGAGAGAATCCCGCTTCGATATAGCGGAGGGCGTCGAGTTCGTGGGAGAGGATTGCTTGTGGGTGGGCGTTGATCAGGGCGCCGAGAAGCGAGTGGCCGCTGCGTGGGTAGCCGATGAAGAGCACGAACGACTCGGGCGATGGTGGCGGTCGGAGCATCGCGGTGAGCTTGGACATCATAAATGCGGCTGTGAGGTTCGGGATGTTCTGCTTGCGGGTACCCAAGTGCCAGTCTATGCCTCATTTGGGTGTTACGGCCTAGAGGCCTTGGGTCTATTGTGGCCGGTGGTACTACGATATTGCGTTGCCACGGTTTGAGATACGGAGCCCCTTGTGTCTGAGTTCACTGAGAAGAAAATATCCCGGGAGTTGTCGGAATCAGAACGGGCATACGGGCTTGATGTCTTGGAAAAATCGAAATCTCGGTATGTTGATTTTCCGATGCGGATCGGGATCGAGACACTGGCGGTTTGTAATGCGGGGTGTGATTTTTGTCCGTACCCAACGATGGAGCGGAAGAACGAGCGGATGAGTGACGAACTGCTCGAGAAGATCATGACGGACCTGGAGGAGATCCCTTCGGATCTTCCGTTTGCTATAAATCCATCGCGGATCAATGAGCCCTTTCTTGATAAGAGGCTGTTGCCGTTCCTGGGCGAGATCAATACACGATTCAAGAATGCGAGCCTCATACTCTTTACCAATGGCTCGCCGCTCAACGCGTCGATGCTCGATCGGTTGATGGAGATCCAGCGGTTTCAGTTGTTTAATGTGAGCTTCAACGACCACCGGCCCGAGGAGTACGAGCGGGTGATGCAGATCCCGTTTGATCGCACGGTCAAGAATCTCGACCGATTGCACGGGGCGGTTGAATCCGGCGAGTTCCCGATTGCTCCGCGGATTAGCCGGGTGGGGGACGGGACCGATGCCGATGGGGCGTTTCTTGAATGGTGCGGATCTCGGTGGCCCGGGTTTGAGGCGGTTGTCAATCCGAGGATGGACTGGATGGGCAAGGTTGAGTGCGGGTTTTACACGGATATCCCGGATGTCCCGTGCATGCAATGGTTCACGCTGCAGATACTTGCAAACGGGCGGGACGCGTACTGCTGTATCGACCATGACGCCGAGCACGGCTTTGGGAATATCCAAGACAGCACACTTTTGGAGTTGTATAATCACCCCGAACGCCGACGCCTGCGGACCCGGATCCCGAGCAGGCATGAAGTTTCGGCTTGTGCAAAATGTCCGCTGCTTGGATAAAGGGTCTGCCTGGACCTTCGGGTGGATGCCGAGTCTTTTATCATCGGGACGAGTCGTGGTATGAACAGAGTGAGTTTTATGGAAACCCGAACAGACATCCTTGTCCCTCATGTAGGATGGATGGCTTATCCCAAAAACGACGAAGTGGCTCGGTTTATTTCTGAGGGTTGGTACGAGAACGCCGAGCAGGCATTCTGGTGGCTGTACCTGAGAGATGGCGATGTGGTCATTGACGGCGGGGCGCATTGCGGGCTGTATTCGAGGCTTGCCGCTCAAGTTGTCGGGCAGGGTGGGCGTGTGATCGCTGTCGAGCCGGTCGAAGAGCTCGTCGATCTGATAGGGATCAATACCGAGCAGTTTACAGGGGTCGAGATTGTTGGCTGTGCACTCGGGGAAGACGAGGGCGAGGCCCGGTTCTCAGTTGAGGATTCTGGGCGGCTGGCCTATACAACCGCGTTGTCCGATGAGAGTGCCCCTGGCTTTGATACCAAGATAATCACTCTTGATGGATTGATCTCCGAGCGAGCGATTGATCGTGTTGCCATCCTCAAGCTGGATGTTGAAGGGTCAGAGCCCGAGGCGCTTGCGGGAGTTTCTGGGGCAATCAAGAGTGGGAAGATTGACATCGTAATGATGGAGTTCGACGAGAAGAATCTCCAGCGATGCTCGAGTTCCACCCAAGAGCTTGCGGGGATGCTTATTGATGCGGGGCTTGGGCTGTTCCGGTTTGATGCAGAGAAGAACCGGATCGAGCCATTGGAAATTTCAGGTCCGCTCTGGTACGACAATGTGCTGGCGGTACGCGATCCAGAGGAGGTCCAGGCGCGGCTTGATTCGTCGGATCAATCCCGCCTGCAGATTGCTAAGGATCTGGCGCTTCGCTCCAAATGGGCGGGGTCATTGGTTCAGAAGGCTTGGGGATCAGAGCAGAACGCCTCTACCCTTCGCGAGCAAGAAGAATCCAACACACGGCTCAACGATCTATTGCAGGAAGCCAATGCAGATCGTAGCGACCTGCGTGATGCGATCGCTGAAGTTGAGGCAAGGGTCAACGAAGCCAACAGCGATCGGGACTCATTGCGTAAAGCAGTTTCCCATTCATTGCAGGACATTATCAAGGTAGAGGCGGACCGAAAGAACGAGCAAGAGGCACGCGCATCAGCCGAACTCCGGCTTAGCAATGCGGAGCAAAAGAGCGAACAACTGCGTGAGACAATCAGCACGGTGGCGACCACGCTTGGTGATGGCCAGGAGCTCGGGGCAGATCAGGACATTGGCGAAGCTCTTATTGAGTCAAGCCGCGATATGGCGCATGAGCTTCAATCAACCCGTCTTCTCAATGGCTCGCTCCGCCAACAGTTGGATCTGTCCAATACAAATCTTTCGGCCGCGGCTTCGCTGGCGAGCCAGTACGGGGGGGTTCTTGAGCGGTTGATCCGGATCCCGATGGGTCGCGGTGTGATCGCGACTTTGGTGCCTGATAAAGCGCCATGGCTGTCTGATCTCCGTGCCGATCTGGGGCGAGTCCGGAGACTCTGGCCCGAGGCCATGAGGATTGATCTGGGGGCGGAGAATGGGGCGGATCAGTGTGTCTCTGATGCACCCTGTATTTCAGTGATTCTGTGTACACACAATCCGCGGATGGATCTCCTGAAATGGACGCTCGATTCCATCAAGGCTCAGACGCTTGATTCTTCGAGGTTTGAGCTTGTGATTGTTGATAACAACTCGACACCAGCGATTGATGCCGGCGAGCTGGATCCAGGCGGGGTGCTGGGGCTCCGGGTGGTTCAGGAATCCCGCGCGGGTCTTTCATTCGCAAGGATCGCGGGGATGCGGGCGACGACCAGCCCGTTGATTCTCTTTGTAGATGACGATAACGCGCTTGCTCCAGACTACCTGGCTCAATCGATTTCAATCGCACAGGCGGACCCGGCGATCGGGTGCTTTGGCGGGGTATCAGAGGCGGTTCTTGAGACCGACCCGCCCATCTGGATTCTTGATCTGCTCCCTCATCTGGGTGTTCGCAATCATGGCGACGAGCCCAACACCTCGAAGGCGACGCACTGGGGGGAGTGGGATCCGATCGGGGCCGGTATGGTCGTCAGGCGGCCGATTGTCGAACGGTTTGCAAGTACGATCGAGGACCACGATCTGAACAAGGTGCTCGGGCGTCGAGGCAAGGTGCTCTCGAGCGGGGAAGACACGCTCATGAACAGATGCGCAAACTACGAGGGGTACGCTTGCTCGTACCAGCCATCGCTTTGCCTGAAGCACTTCATGAAAGCCGACCGGTTCAATAGGAAGTATCTCTGTAAAATACTCGAGGGTCATGGGCAGGCGTTTGTTGCCTTGGAGCGGATTGTTGGGCGAGAGGTCAATGCGGTCCCGTATTTCAAGAGGCAGTTGTGGCTCGTTCAAAGAGCGGTCTTTCGGCTTTCAAAGTCGTTGTATAGCAGAAAGAAGTTTGGATTGATCGGGGCATTGAAGCACGGCTTTGTGCACTGGCGATGGGATATCGGCTATATGCGTGCGGCATCGGATCAGTCAAGCTGTCCGTCGGAGACACCGCTTTCAAATCCCGATTCAGAAAATGGTGAGGCGTGAGTATTACGCAAGTCATCCATCCCGCGATCAGGCGATTGACTGGAAAGTTCTCGAGTGTTTGTGGGATTGCGCCGAGCTTTGATCGGGATATGCATAAAGCACTGGTGCATCTTCGACGCAAGGGCTTTGCTCCGGGCGTGGTTGCTGATATTGGTGCCGCCAAGGGGTACTGGAGTTTCGGAGCGGGGAAGATCTTTCGTGATGCTGAGTTCTATATGTTCGATCCGCTTGATGAGAGCGAGCCGAATCTCCGTGCGTTATGCAAGTCTCGTAAGCGGTATCGGTACGATCTATGCGCGATCGGTGATGAGGCGGGGCAGTGTGTTATCAATCTGACACCAGACTTTGATGGCAGCACGCTGCTCGATTATTACGAAGGCAATATTGATCAGGTAGCGAGGACTGTTCCGGTAAAGACGCTGGACGCTCTTGTCGAAAGCGGTGAACTCGAACAGCCGAATCTTATTAAGATTGATGTTCAAGGCTACGAGATGAAAGTCCTCAATGGGGGGCTCAATACAATCGCCAATGCCGAGGTTGTGATACTCGAGGTCAACTTCTTCCGCTTCATGCCCGAGTGCCCATTGGTGCACGAGATCATAGAGAAAATGGCATCACTCGGGTTCATCATGTTCGACATTGCAGGAAGTTTGCGGAGGCCGTTCCAAGAGGATCTCGGCCAAGCGGATTTTGTCTTTGTCTGCAGCTCAAGCCCAATCGTGGAGAGCAATCGATGGGGATGATCTCAGCAGCAAATCAAGAGCCGGTGGGCGTGAATGACTATACGGATCGGGTTATTCTTCCGAGGATCAGTCTGGTTATCCCGAACCTCAACTCGGGTGACGGCTTTGAGCGCGCGATCCAGAGTGTGCTCGGGCAGGGGTATCCGGATCTGCAGATTATTGTTGCCGATGGGGGGAGTAAAGATTCATCTTGGGAGTCGATCCAGAGGCATCGCTCGAGTATCGATGTGCTGATCAACGAACCCGACGACGGGCAGGCCGACGGGATCAACAAGGGCTTTTCCTTGGCGGACGGCGAGATCCACTGCTGGCTTTGCTCTGATGACGAGCTGCTGCCCGGCGCGTTGTTGCAGGTTGGTAAGGTTATGGCGGAGAACCCGGATGCCGATGTCGTCATCGGCGACTGCGAACGGGTCTTTGCCGATGGATTGAGGTTTGTTGTCGAGGCCAGAGACGATACCTGGGACATCATCGGGATGCAGAATGTGGTCGAGCAGTCCGCGACCTTCTGGCGGGCGGGTCTGCATGAGCGGATCGGGGAGCTCGATCGGAGTTATAACCTTGCCTTTGATTGGGACTACTGGGCGCGGATGCGGGGTGCGGGGGCGAAACTGTTGACGACTAATCAGACGCTTTCTCGGTATTATTTTTCCGATGACAACAAGAGCGGGAGTATGGGGTATCAGTTTTCCGTCGAGGCTTACCGTGTAATCAAAGATCACGGCCCGCTTGGTGGATGGATCGCGGATATCTACAGGTTCCTGTATCTGAATTTTGATCGCAAGGGGTGCTGCGACAAGCCGCCGCGGGCGTCCAAGATCCGGATGGGGGTGTTTTGTGTGTGCTGGGGCACGCTCAGGGTATTGATCGGGCGGACAAGGCTGCGGGCGTACAACTGGCATTTTGCGGTGCTTCAAGAGCGCGGCGAATGCTGGTGGCGGTGAAGCACCATTCTACAGAATGGCATATTGACTACAGATTAAGCTCTATCTGCACAAGCCCCGGGATCGGTACGCCCAGTGCCAGAGCATCGATTCGGCGAGGTATCCGAGTCCTGAGATTTGAGCCGCTAGCCGTGCGTTGGGTCGTTGCAACAGCGTCTGGCGGATCTGTGAGAACTCCAGCTCTCCGACCTCAACGCGTTGCGTGAGACTTTTTTGGGTGTCGTGTGTGCGGAAGCATGCAAGAAAGTGGGGGAGGCGATCAAACCGGGCGCCCGCTGTATGAAAACGGCTGATCAGTTCCCAGTCCATGGCAAACTGATAATCAGAACGCACCTGCCCGCCGACCCGGTCCCAGAGCGAGCGGCGCCAGAACATTGTTTCCTGAGGAACATAGTCTCTCCAGAGCAGGGCCGAGGCTCTGTGTTTGGGGAGAATCCATCGTCCGACTTCGTTTGAGGATTGATTGATTACCACGCGGTGCCCGTAGACGACATCCGTTTGAGGGTGATCCTGGAAGTATTGAGCGACAATCGAGATCGCTCCGGGGAGCAGTATGTCGTCGGCGTTGAGCCAGGCCATGATCTCGCCGTCGGATTGAGCGAATCCAAGATTGATCGCATCGGCTTGTCCTTTGTCCGGTGCCGAGGTCCAGTATTTGAGGTTCTTGGCGTGATGGTTGATAATTTCGACGGAGTGATCAGTTGAGCCTCCATCTTGAATGATGTACTGAAAGTTCGGATAGTCCTGATCGAGAACGCTGCTGATCGTTTCTTCGAGAAACCGGCCCTGGTTGAAGGAAGGGGTCACGATCGAGACTTTGAGTGTGGGGCCGGGGTTTTGTACGGGGGATCGCATAGGTGTCGAAATGGGCTTTGGGGCGTGGGCGTCAAATGTACCCAGGCGGAGCCCCAGCGGGACGAACGCTCGCTTCATAAGAGGCAGGATTGTGCTACCCGTGTTCATAGCCTGTCTCCACAGAAATGCTCCAGATTGGACGCAATGACATGGTAGGTGTGCCTTGGAAGAGGCTCTTTGTTGATTGGAATCAATGGTGTGAACGGGTCCTGGGGTGTCACCAGTTCGGTAAACCCTCGGCACTCATCTGTACTGTCCATTAATCAAGGTTGGACAGGTATTCGGACTTTCTAGTCCTTTTTGCAGATTTCGTGGCAGAAAGATGTAGGTGTTTTTACGAATCTCTGTTAGAATAAAGGGCTCTGAGGCCGAACATTTGAAGTGTTGGCCAGGAGTTGAGGAGGAGATCGAGATGACGATTCGTTGTGGAACTATTTGTGTGTCGGCTAGTGGGTTGGCTGCTGGGGTGATCTTCGGTATTACTGGTTCGGCAATGGCTGGTCCGGTAACCTTCGTTGAGCAGACCGGCGCGGTGGGTTTGACGCATTCACACATGACTGTTGGGGCCGGGCCTGACATGGAGTTTATGACCACGGGTGGGGCGGTTGGTGACTTTGATCGGGACGGGGACCAGGACCTGTTTGTGATTGGTGGGTCGGCGGGGGTCGATTTGCTGTATTGGAACGATGGGAATGGGAACTTCTCTGAAGGCGGGGCGGCCGCGGGAATCGCCCGGGCGCACCGGGGTTCGGGTGCAGCGGTGGGGGACTATGACAATGACGGGGATCTGGATATCTTTGTGACTTCAACCGGCAGTGTTGCGGGGAACATGGAGCCGGGGCAGAATGTTTTCTATCGCAACAACGGGAATGGCACATTTACGGATGTGACTGCCGTTGCCGGCGTATCGACCAACAACCCGGCGGCTGGAGATGCGTTCTCGGCGGCGTTTGGGGATTACGATCTTGATGGCGATCTTGACATGGCCGTGGCCGGTTGGCTCGGCGGGAACAAGCTGTATCGCAATAACGGGGACGGGACCTTTACCGATGTGACCATCGCGGCGATCGATACCGACATGACCTTGGTGCGTGGGTTTGTTCCCAAGTTCGTGGATATGGACGGGGATCGGTATCCAGAGATCCTGTGGGTCGCCGATTTCTTTACCTCTCGGTACCTCGTCAACAACGGGGATGGGACCTTTACGAACCAGACCGTGAGTTCTGGAACCGGTCTTGATTCCAACGGGATGGGGAATACCTTTGGCGATCTGAACAATGATGGGCGTCTCGATTGGTACGCGACAAGCCGGATTAATGGCGATGGATCGAGCGGATCGGGCAATATGTTCTATCGCGCGACCGCGGTTGATCATGTATACGAAGAAGTCTCGGTGGCGACCGGATGCAACGAGGGGTACTGGGGCTGGGGGGCCACGGCGATGGACTTCGATCAGGACGGGTGGCTCGATGTCATCGCGACCAACGGGTTCACCGGGAGCTTCGAGATGGACCCGACCGTTTTCTTTGCCAACGACGGGACCGGGAACTTTGTCGAGAGCGCTGTTGCCAGCGGGATCACAGATGTCGGGCAGGGGCGTGGGCTCCTCAATGTTGATCTCGAGAACGATGGTGATCAGGATGTGCTGATTTTCAATAACCGGCAGCCGATGGTGTGCCTGCGGAATGATTCGGCGGGCGGATCAGCGATCACGCTGGCGTTCAATACAAATGGTGTTCCTGGGCTTGCTCCTGATGGGATCGGAACGCGGGTGGAACTGACCGCGGGCGGGATGACGCAGGTGCGGTATTTGTCGGCGGGCTCGAACTTCTTGGCCCAGTCGGAGCTGTCTGTTCACTTCGGGATCGGGAACGAGACGGCGGCCGATCTTGTAATTTACTACGCCGACGGCTCAGTTGAATCGCTTGCCGCGGTCTCCCCGGGCAGGTACACGATCACGGCCAAGGTGTGTATCGCGGACTTCTCCCCGAGCGGCGATCTTGATTTCTTTGATATCGCAACTTTCCTAGGCCAGTTTACAGCCCAGCACCCACAGGCGGATCTGACTGGTGATGGTTCGTTTGATTTCTTCGATATTTCGTCGTTCTTGACGGCGTTCTCTGGTGGGTGCAACTAAGAACACGGTATTTATCAATCAGTACATAAAGAAAGAGCCGTGAACACAGTGGGTTCACGGCTCTTGCTTTGAGAAGGAGACGGGAATTGGGTTGGGGTGCCTGATGGTTTAGGCGGCACGCTGAGATTGATTGATGAGTTCGTGGAGGTCTTCGGGGTCGTGGCCCTGGGCGATGAGTTCGAGTAGCTGGTTCGCATTTGCGGTGGGGAAGGCAGACTCGATGCTTGAAGCCGGGGTTTGGGGTTTGAGTTCCATGGGATGATCAGGTTCAATGGGCTCGCCATTATTTGTTTGGTTGGCGAGATTGGATTGTGAACGGTCCATGCTGCCCAGATCGGTGATCGCGAGCGTTGAGTTGAGTGATTGGATAGCAGGCGCGCAAGATAGCAAACTTTGTATGCTTGAATTCTTGTTGAAGTAAAATTCTGTGTCGCGGTTAGGGCTTGGTCCAGATTCCCGAGCCCGGCTTGTAGGGCGTGACACCCTCGTTTGCTTTGGCTCGGTTGTCGTCGCTCAGAACTTTGGGATCCGAGTTCCACTCGACCTTGGCTTGGCCAAGGAGGGTTCCCGATGCGACGGCGAGGTCAATCTGGGCGATCTGGTAGTCAACAATCGCTCTGATCTCCGATAAACGGGCATCGGCGAGGTTGGCGTCGGCGTCCAGGACGATTGTTGAGGTCGAGCGGCCTACATCATACTGGCGTTTCTCGGCTTCGAGGAGCCGAGCACTCAACAGCACGGAGTCCCGCGAGGCGAGAATCCGGTGCCAGGTGCTCTGGAGATTGTCCACCGCGTTGAGGATCTCGGTGGTGATGGCTTGCTCTCTGGCATCGCGCGAGGCGAGGGATTGGAGGCGGGAGAGGATCGCTTGGGCGAGCGAGGCCTTGGCGGCTTCATTACCCAATGGGAACTCGGCGTTGAGCCCGACGGACCAATCCTCGAACTCGTTCTGGGCCAAGACATCGACGGAGTTTCCGAGCGATCCGGCGAGGCCGTTGATGCGGTAGGTGTAGTTGAGGGCAACGAGAGGGAGTTTTTGGTTCTCGGCAAACCCGATTGCGGCGGCTTGTCTTGCGAGCTGGATTTCGAGTTCGAGCATTTCCATGCGGTTATCGACGGCCGCGGCTGTGAGCTGATTAAGATCGTAGAGGTACTCGACGGGGTCCGGGGCCGAGTCGGTGAGGATTCTGGTGGTGGTGTCGACGGTGAGTCCGGGCATGTTGATGAGCTGCTTGAGGGTGCGTTGCTGGAGTTTGACATCGTTCTGTGCGCGGATGATGGATTCGATGCGGTCAGCGACGCCAGACTTAGCCCGGACGATGTCGACCTCGGTGCCTGTGCCGGCGTCTCTTTTGCGTTGGGCGCTTGCGAGTTGGGACTGGGCGACGGTGTGCTGTTGCTCGACGACCTCGAGTGCTTTGGTCGCGGCGTAGAGACGCCAGTAGGCGCGGTCAACATTTGCGAGCACGCGGATGACTTCAAGCTTGGTCTGGGCGAGGGAGGTCTGGCGGTCGAAATCTGCCAGACGGAGTGCGTGGGTGGTGGCGCGGCGGCCCGCGTTGCGGAGGAGGTTGTGTGAGAGAGAAACTTGGAGGTCACTGGTCCATGCCGGATCGAGTGTCGAGAAGGAGTTGTTGGTTGCCGAGCGGTTGATGGGTGCCGAGACGGTGACGCTGCCGCCGGTCATGAGGGGGATGCGGATGCCGGGGGTGAGGGATTGGTTGCGGGCCTGGGACCCGACGAGGGTTGAGGCGGTGGGCGCGTCGGTTTCGTTCCATGCGGCACTGAGTGTGAAGACGGATTCGAAGGCGGCGAGTTCTCTGTTGACATTCTGAGCGGCGATCTCGGGGGCGATGAGTGTCGCGGATAATCCAAGGTTGTTTGAGAGCGCGGCTGTGCGGGCGTCGCCGAGGGCGAGATCAATTCTTTCGACATCGGCGTAGTCTGTCTGGGCCTGGGCGAGTTGCGATTGGGTGTCGCGTGTGGTGTCTTCTGGAGCACGCTGGAGCTGGAAGACTCCGATGTTGTGGAGCCGTTCTTTGGTGGCGACATGGTGGGTGTCGAGGGGGCCTTGCTTGAAGGGGTTGGACATGCAGCCGCCTAAGAGTGGGAGGGCTGTGAGCGTTGCGGCAAGGAGGAGCGTGTGGATGGATGGCGTGTGGTGTGGTTTGGTCATTGTGTTTGTCGTGTGCTTTGCGTTTTGGTAAATGACTGAAACCGTCCAAGTGCAACGGTGTCCAACTTTGGGTAATGACTTGTTCTACTCGTGGCGGAGGGCGTCGATGGGGTTGAGCATGGATGCTTTGATGGCGGGGAACATCCCGAAGACAATGCCGACGGCTGCGGAGAATCCGAGCGAGAGGATAACCGCCCATCGCGGGATGGCCATGGATTTGAGGGGGAAGTCCGGGATGAACTGGACGCCCATGACTAGGACATTGCCGATGAGGAGCCCGACGAGTCCGCCGACGACGCAGAGGACGATGGCTTCGACGAGGAACTGCAGGAGCACGACAGGCGGTTTGGCGCCCATGGCTTTGCGGAGCCCGATCTCGCGGGTGCGTTCTGATACGGAGACGAGCATAATGTTCATGATGCCGATACCACCAACAAGGAGGGAGACTGCGACAACGCCGCCCATGACGAAACCGATGACGCGGGCGACATTGTTGAAGTTTTCGATGGCGCTCTGAACGACGAACATATCGAAGGTGTCTTCGTCGTCGGGGCTCAGGTTCCGGTGGTTGCGGAGGATGAAGCTGATCTCTGATTTAGACTCGTCGGACTTGTCCGGGTTGTACATCTGAAGGGTAAGGTCTGTCCAGGTGTAGGGGTTCATCATTTTGTGCGTGGCGAAGGGGATGTAGAGCTCGGTGCGGGACTGGCCGCCTTCGAACATGGAGGCCTCTTTGGTTTCGACGACCCCGACGATAAGGAACCGGCGGCCGCTGACGAGGATGTAATCGCCGACGGGGTCGGTGTCGAGTTCGAGCTCTTCGATGCCCTGCTCATTGATGAGACAGACCTGGCGGTTCTCGTCATCGTCGATTCTTGAGAAGGGGCGTCCAAAGAGGACTTGGCGGTTTTCGATCTCGTGCCATGTCGGCCAGATGCCGGTGACGCGTACGCCTTGGGATATTTTCTTGCCGTTGGTAACATTCCAGCTTGCGCGGCAGCCGGGGGTGAGGGTTTCGATGGTCTCTGCGTTTTCGAGGATGAGGTTGGCTTCGTAGGTGGTGATCTTGACATCGGTCCAGCTCATGACGGATCGCTTTGAATCCGGGACATCGCCCCAGAGCCACATTTTTTTGGCGCCGATGCCTTCGAACTGTGTGAGGACATAGCCCTGCATCCCGTCGAGTCCGGCGGCGACGACGGTGACGCCGAGGACACCGATGATGATGCCCAACGCTGTAAGCACAGCACGGACCTTGTTGGCCCAGACCTGACCGATGGCAAGGAAGACGGTCTGCCAGAGCAGGCGGAGGATAAAGATGACCGGGGAAAGGAGGAGCTTGAGCATTATTTGATCTCACTCTCTGAGGATACCGGCTCTTTCTTCTTGCGCGAGAAGAAGGAGCGGGCGTTGTTTTTCTCTTCGAGGCGATGGGCCTGGAGTTTGGCGTCGGCCTCGGCGTTGATTTCGAGCTCGGCTTCGGTGATGCTTGCTCTGCCCGAGGCCATGCGCTCGATCCAGTCGAGGTGGATGGGGTCTTCGTTCGATGGGTAATCGGAGATCACGCGGCCGTCGCGGAGACGGATGATCCGCTCGGCGTGGCCCGCGACATCTTCCTCGTGGGTGACGATGACGATGGTCTGGCCTGTTTGGTGGAGCTGCTGGAAGAGGTCGATGATCTCGACGGTGGTTTTGGAATCCAGGTTCCCGGTGGGTTCGTCGGCCAGCAGGATTGAGGGGTCGTTGACCAGTGCGCGTGCGATGGCGACGCGCTGTCGCTGACCGCCTGAGAGCTGGTTTGGACGGTGCGACATGCGGTCGGAGAGGCCGACGAGGTCGAGTTTTTCTTTGGCTCGGCGTTTGGCTGTGAAGAGGTATTTTTTGGAGTAGAGCATCGGGAGCATGACATTTTTGAGTGCTGTGGCGCGGGAGAGGAGCTCGTAGCTCTGGAAGATGAATCCGATTTCCTGGTTGCGGACCTGTGCGAGCTTGCCCATCCCCATGCGGTGGGTTGGGTGGCCGTTGAGGATGTACTGTCCGGCGGTGGGTTTGTCGAGACACCCGAGGATGTTCATGAGTGTGGATTTGCCCGAGCCTGAGGCGCCCATGATGGCGACGAACTCGTTTGGGTAGATGCTAATATCAACGCCGTCGAGCGCGCGGACGCGTTCATCGCCGACGCGGAAGTGCTTCTTGAGCGATTTAATCTGGATCGTTGCCCGGTTGGAACTGCTGGGAGTCATGTTTATGGTGACTCCTGTGGGTCTTCATCTGCTGGAGTTTCCTCGGCTTCTTCGTTGGAATCAGTTTCAGTTTCAGTTTCAGAATCCGTTTCGGTTTCTGAATCAGTTTCGATATCCGAATCAGAATTTTCTTCGGGTTCGTCTACAGCGTTCTGATCCTTAACGGCTTTGTCGTGCTTGAGATCAACGAGCAGGCGGAACGGGCCGGTGACGAGGACGTCGTCTTTGGAGAGGCCTTCGGTGATGACGGTTTGGGTGAGGTCCGATGGGCCAACCTTGACCGGTGTGGCAACTGTTTTGCCATCGACGACGCGGTAGACGATGCGGGTGAAGGTTTTGTTGAGGTCGATGATCTCGTTGCCCTCACGGACCTCCTTGGGGAGGTCCTCTATGCGGCGGTCAACAACAGCTTGTGATGGGACGATCATCGCGTCATAGAAATGTTCGACGATGATGTCGGTCGATGCCGAGAGGCCTGAGTAGAGGGTTTCGCCTTCTGAGAGGTCCATGAGGATCTCGACTTCAAAGGTGCCTGTGCCGTCGCCGGCGACTTGGCGTTTGAGGCCGATGCGTTGGATGGTGCCGTGGTATTGGCGGTCGGTGTAGGCGTTGACATAGATTTTGGCTTCTTGTCCGATTTCTACGGGCGCGATGTTCGCTTCATCGACAGCCGCTTTGAGGAGCATCTCGGACAGGTCGGCGATTTCCATGATGATCGAGCCGGCGTTGTTGGTCGTGCCCACGATGACTGTTTCGCCGACTTCTGCGTTGAGCGTGGTGATGATGCCGGTGATTGGCGAGGAGATGATGGTGTTCTCAAGGTCTTTTTCTGCTTGTACGATTCTTGCTTGGGCCTGCTCAATGGAGGCCTCGATTACTGCTTTGCTTGATTGTGCATTGAGATAGTTGGCCTCAGCCGAATCGAGCTCGGCCTTGGTGGCGTCGCCGGTTTCTTGGAGGGATTGGAGGCGTTCGTATTGGATTCTCGCATTGATGAGCGATGCCTGGGAGCCGAGGAGCGAGGCCTCTTGTTGTTTGAGACCTGCTTTAGAGCTGTCGAGGATTGCGACAAGGGCCTGTGGATCGAGGCGGATGACGACATCGCCGGCCTCGACAATTTGGCCCTCTTCGAATGGGAGGGCCAGGATTTTGGCCGAGACCTGCGAGGAGATTTTGATGAGTCGCTTGGGCTCGATGGAACCCGGAGCCGAGACTGTCCGTTCGAGGTCGCCGAAGATGACGGATTCCATGAGAACAGGGACCGAGATGTCTGCTTGTTTCCGTGAGTCGGCGAATTTCTTGCCGACTGGTGATTGAGCGACGATGAAGCCGGTCGCTCCGAGGAGACCGATTCCCACGACTGAAACGCCGATGATTTTGCCGATACCCATTGAAATAACCCCTGCGGTGAATAGAGAAAGTGGTGATCTGTGCGTGAGGTTTTATGGGGATTGGGGGGCGGAGGTTTCGTGAATTAGGGCCAATTCATAGAATCGGCGCAGGAATAGCAAAATTTATGGAACACCCGGCGAGAATCAGCGCACTGGGCGATCAGAATCCGAGCTTCTCGGCGAGGAAATCGCCCACCTTATCAATCGCGATGCGTTCTTGATCGAGCGTGTCGCGGTGGCGGACGGTGACGGTCTGATCTTCGAGGGTCGTCGAGTCGATGGTGAAGCAGAACGGGCACCCGGCTTCGTCCATGCGGGCGTAGCGTTTGCCGATGGATTGCTTGACATCGTACTCGATGGTCCCGAGGTGGCCGAAGCGATTCCGGAGTTCGTTGTATAAAGGTTCGGCGATCTCTGGCATGCCGTCCTTCTTAACCAGCGGGAAGACCGCGGCCTTGATCGGGGCGATGCGTGGATGGAACTTCATGAACACACCCGATGGGCGGTTTTCATCCGGGGTGTAGGCCTCACACAAGAGCGCCAGGACTCCGCGGTCGAGACCCGCGGACGGTTCGATGACATGGGGGAGGTAGCGTTCGCCCTTGGGCTGGCCGTTCTTGGCGAGTTCTCCTCGGGTGTTGTCGAAGTAGTCGAGCTTGGTTTTGGAGTGCTCGGCGTGTTGTTTGAGGTCGAAGTTGGTCCGGTCGGCGATGCCTTCGAGCTCGCCGTATCCGGGGGCGGTGAAGGGGAACATGTATTCGATGTCTGCGGTGCCCGCGCCTTCTTTGGCGTAGTGGGCGAGTTCGTCGTTGTCGTGCTCGCGGAGGATGAGGTTTTCGCCTTCGAGTCCGAGTTCTTGCCACCATGCCATGCGCCAGTCGCGCCAGAAGGTGTACCAGGCTTTAGATTCGTCGGGATGGCAGAAGAACTCGATTTCCATCTGCTCAAACTCGCGGCTGCGGAATGTGAAGTTTCTTGGGGTGACTTCATTTCTGAAGGCTTTACCGGTCTGGGCGATGCCGAAGGGGACGGATACGCGGGTGGTGTCGACGACATTCTTGAAGTTGATGAAGATGCCTTGGGCGGTTTCGGGCCTCAGGTAGGCCCCGTTGTCTTCGGCGTTGCCGGTCGCGCCGAGGACCGTTTTGAACATGAGGTTGAAGGCGCGGGGTTCGGTGAGGGTGCCGACTTCTTTGGCGTCGGGGCCGACGGTGATGGCGATCTCATCTGGTCCCAGATCAGTGAAAGAGCAGATGTCGACGCCGTCTTTGGCGATGTCGGCCTTCTTGTACTTGCTGAGTTTCTTGAGGGCACCGTCGAATGACTTGTCGTCGTTCTCGATGAACGCGTAGATCTGGCCTGAGTCGTCGCCCTTGACGCCCATGCACAGGATGTGGTCGGCGCGGTAGCGGGATTTGGTTTCCCGGCAGTCCACCATCGGATCGTTGAAGCCGCCGACATGGCCTGAGGCTTCCCAGACCTTGGGGTTCTGGATGATGGAGCTGTCGAGGGGGACGATGGAGACGGGTTTGCCGTCGGGGCCGAGTTTGCCGTTGCAGCCTTTCATGACGACATCGGTCCACCACGCGTCGCGGAGGTTTTTTTTGAGCTGTGCGCCCAGCGGGCCGTAGTCCCAGAAGCCGTTGACCCCGCCGTAGATTTCGGAGGCTTGGTAGATGAATCCTCGGCGTTTGCAGAGGGCCATGATGTCGTCCATGGATTTGACGGAAGTGGTGTTGTCTGAAGCGGTTTCGGTCATTTGATAAGTCCTTTGCTGAGTGAGGCAAAGTGTAGGTCGGGGCTGGGATGGAGGGTGGTGGCTGGAGGGCTAGTCGGTAAAGACCGAGGCCAGAACATCACGCCATGTGATGCTTTCGAGCTGCTCATCGACCTGTGATTGGACCTCTTCGTAGCTCTTGATTGAGGGTGGGGGGGAGAGGTTGACGATCTGGTCCTCGGGGACCTTGGTCAGGGCGAGGGCACCGTCGCCGGATGCGTTGACGACCCAGCGGCCTTCATCAAGCCGGCGGTACACGGCTTGTCCGACCAACGCACCATCTGAGTCCCAATCGACATCGGCGAGCTTGGGATTGATGATGGTGGCTTGCGATGGCGGGGTGTCGGCGTCGAAAACTCTGCGGATCCAGAGACGGCCTGCGATGAGGGCGAAATCGACATAGATCTCTTTATCCGCGTTGCAGGGGGTTTGGATGGTTTCTTGCTCGCCCTCGATGGTGCGGATCTGAACGGTGATCTTTCGATCTTTGACGACCAGTTCGGTGACGGCGGTTTGGCGGACGGCCTGGTTGTACTGGGCCGCGAGTGATTCGTAGTCGTGCGAAAGATCGGCAATGCGTTCCTGATAAACCTGATTTGCGGCTTCTGCTTTGGCGATCTTGAGGCCAACGACGGCAGTGATCGCGACAGCGCTGAGGATGGCGAGGGAAGTGATGGTGGTCTGGATGGCGCCGAGTTTGGACATACACCCTTGGTATCGGCGGGAAAGGGGGGTTTGCTCGAATTGGCTGATTTGACTGAGGAAGAGCGGTTAGCCCGTGTATCTTTGGAGGCAGATGCAGTCGTTCTGTCCTCCGAAGCCGAAGGAGTTGGAGAGGGTGGCGGAGACGCCGCCGGTTGGATTGCAATCGCGGGCCTCGCCTGGGATGTGGTCGAGCCCGCAGTTTGGGTCCACTTCGGTGAGATTTGCGGTGGGGGGGAGGATCCCGGTCTCGATCGCTTTGAGGCAGGTGATGAGTTCGACAGCACCGGCGGCTTGGATCAGGTGTCCGAGCATGGATTTGACTGATGAGAACGGGACATCCATCGCGTTGTCCTTGAAGACTGACCGCACGGCGTTGGATTCGGTTTTGTCGTTTTCTTGGGTCGATGTGCCGTGAGCGTTGACCCATTGAATGAGGGGCTTGCCGTTGTCATCGAGTTGTTCTGGGTCGATGCCCGCTTGGTCGAGTGCCATCTGCATTGCGCCCGCGCCGCCCTGTCCATCGGGGTGGATGTCGGTAATGCGGTACGCGTCGGCGGTCGATCCGAACCCGGCGACTTCTGCGAGGATGGTCGCGCCGCGTGCTTTGGCCGAGGCGAGCGATTCGAGGATGACGATGCCGGCGCCTTCGCCCATGACGAATCCGTTGCGGGAGACATCGAATGGGCGTGATGCGGTGGCGGGGTCGTCGCGGCGGGTGGACATCGCGGTGAGGCGGATGAATCCGGTGATGCCCAGGGTGTGGATCATGGAGTGGCATCCGCCGGCGATCATGATGTCGGCGTCGCCTTGGCGGATGAGTTCGGTTGCTTCGCCGATGGCTTGGGTCGATGCGGCACACGCGGTCATGCAGTTGAGGTTCGGGCCTTGGGCGTTGAAGCGTTTGGCGAGGTGGAGGGCGGTGAGCTGGGGTTCTTGTTCGAGTTCTGGGGCGGGGGTCATGCCTTGATAGGCGACCTTTGCCCAGGTCTTTGGGTCAAAGGATCGACTGTCTGAGTCCCATGCGGCGACATTCGCGGCCATGTAGGGTTCGTAATCGAGGACGCCTTCGCCGGCACCGAGGTAAACGCCGATCCGGGCGGGGTCGGTTGAGTTGGAATCAATACCGGCTTGTTTGAAGGCGTTATGGCAGGCTGCCAGGGCGTAGCGGGTGGAGAGCCCGGCGGTGTCATGGAGTCCGCCGTCATCAAAGAAATCGCCGAGATCAAAGTCTTTGACCTCGGCGGCGAAGTTGGTCGCGAATGTGGAGGCGTCGAAGTGTGTGATCGGAGCGACCGCGCTCTCGCCTTTGATGAGGCGATTCCAGACGGTGTCGAGATCGGCGCCCAGGGGGGTGACCCACCCTGCGCCTGTGATGACAACGCGTTGTAAGTCTGGGAGTTGTGATTTATTCGCTGTCATTGCCGTCTTCGTAGTCGCCTTCATCTTCGTCTTCGTCCTTGCGGAGGGCGTCTGGGTTGAGGACGCGGACGAGCCCGTCTTTGAGGCGGCGTTGTCCGAAGTTGATGATGAGACCGAGTTCGAGGTCTGCGGCACGGAGGGTCGCGCGGAGTGCGTTGCGATCTGCACCCGAGACATCGTGGTAGTCTGCAATGATATTGAGGAGGAAGCGTTCTTCGATGAAGAAGTCGGAACCAACGGTGCCGATGACTTCTTCGTCGAACTCGACATCAACCTTGTGCTCGGTTGTGTGTGGGACTTCTTCGATTTCGAGTTCTTTGATGAGTGCTTTGCGGTAGATATCGATCGGGTAGCCTGGGCCGAGTTCTTTGTGGACTTCGATCGCGCAGCCGATGAGGCGGCGTGATGATTCGGTGAGTGCGGGGTCGAGGTCTGAGAGTGGGGTGGAGCGACCGCGGCGGCGTTCTTGGGTGTTGTGTGTCATAATGAAGCTTTCCTATAAACAGAATCTTGAAGCGGCTTAGAAACAGCTCGCCGGGCAATGGCCGAACCCTATGGCCAAAGCACATGGTTCAGAGATTATTGGATCAAATCTTGCTCAGGACAAGCGCACCGCACTGCCCAGCGAGTGAACTTGTACAAATTAGAATGTGATTGAGTGGTGTGGTTGTTTTTTTGGGATAATCCTGTGAGTTTGAGAGGCATATTGCATTGGCGGGCAGCATCTGTTTCTGTAGCATGAGTGCCCCGGCGGAGGTCATCATTCCGGCGTGTGCAGAAAGCGTGTTGCCCAGGCGGTTGGTGAGGATGAAAAGTGGAACAGATTCTGCGTGAGATCCAAGGGAACTCCGCAGCGCATTGGCTTCGCGGGTATCGAGCGATGGGTGCCCGATGCCCAGAGGGAGGACAGCGTCGATATCCTCTGGGTTTAGGTTGGCTTTGGAAAGCGCGATGGTCACTGCTCGCGACAGGGCGTCGTCGGTGGTGCTGGGTTCTTCATTGAATATTGGGAGAACCGGATTGAGTGATTGGGTCGATCCGAAGCCAGAGATCCGTGCGTAGGGGCGGGCGTTTCTTGCGTTTGCGTGTGATTCTTCTTCGACGACCAGCATGCCCCCGGCTTCGCCCATGATCGAACCGATCGAATCTGGATCAAATGGCTTGAGGATGTCGGCAGGATCGATGTCCGGGTTGTCTTTGAGGTTGGCGAGCCTTCCCGCGTAGTCCCAGCGGAGGAGCCCGAGTGGGTTGAGTCTGGATTCTGCGCCCCCGGTCAGGCAGAGATCGGCGGAGTCTCTCTGGATGACGCGGGTGGATTCGATGATTGAAAGGAGGGCACCGGCTTCGGCGCCCATGATGGTATTGGAAGGCCCGCAGAGCCCGTGGATAATGGTGACATGGCAGGCGGGCATGTTGGGGAGGTATTTGAGGAGCCAGAGGGGGGGGAGGTTGTTCATTCCCGAGCTACCTGAGTCTTCGGTGCCCCAGCTTTGGGTGTTGAAAGTGCCTTTGTCGTCGGTGGCGGTGACGACGGCTCTGGACATCTCGGCGGTGTCTGCAGCGATGAGGCCCGCGCCAATCTGGCATCCGGTGCGTGCCGGGTTGATTTTGAATCCGGTGTCGGATTCATCAGATCCTGAGGTGAGGAGCCCGGCGTCGTCTGCGGCGATTTTGGCTGCTATGACTGCCAGTTCCGTGTCTCGGGCCATGACTTTGGTGGCTTTGCGGTAGGACTTTGGCACCCAATCGCGGACCTTTGCGGTGACCTGTCCGGCAATCGGGCAAGAAAAGCCCGAAGCGTCGAAGGTCTCGATTGGGGTGATGGAACTAGACCCTGCGCATAGGGAATCCCAGAAGGAATCGGCTGAGTCTGCGATTGAGCACAGTGGGCCAAGCCCGGTGATGACTACGGATCTATTCATAGGAGATCATATCTGGATAGAAAGGTCCGGGCGTTTATCATGGGCGAGAGAATACGGTGCTGATTCGTTCATTTTATGCGTGCAATTTGTGCTAGGTGTTGATAGAGTGGGGTGTTCTAGAGGGAAAGTGTCTATCTGGACACAGGCTACGAATTTTTCAGTGGGACTGGACCCCACTTCTTTACATTGACAAGGGACACACAGATGATAATTTCAGAAGATCGAGATGTTCGGATGCTGGTCCGTTTTGTACGGATCGGATTTGTTGGCCTGATGCTGGTTGTGATGATGCTGTATGTGCTGAGCATCAATCAGGCGGACGGTGATCTTGAGGTCGGGTTTGCTCAGCGTTGGTGGGCACCTGTGATGACGGCGTTGATTCTCGCCGGGGCATTTTTGGCGGTTGACCTGCTGATGCCTCGGAAGAAGATCTCGATGATCTCTGGGGTGATGTTCGGGTTGATGGCGGGATTGATGGCCGCGTGGGTATTTTCGAATGTGATTGATCTGGTTGTTCGTTCGTGGGACTTTGAGGCCGGGGCGTTTGTGTCGGCGATCAAGGTGCTGCTCGGTGTGTCGCTGTCGTACCTTGGGATTACCACGGTGCTGCAATCGCAGGATGATTTCCGGCTGGTGATTCCGTATGTGGAGTTTGCCAAGCAGATCCGTGGGGCTCGGCCGTTGATTCTTGACACTTCGGTTTTGATCGATGCCCGGATCGTGGACATTGCTGCAACGGGTTTGATCCAGCAGGCGGTGCTGATCCATACCGCTGTGCTTGAAGAACTGCAAGCACTGGCTGATTCCCACGACCGGATGAAACGGAACAAGGGGCGGCGCGGGCTCGACATGGTGGCCAAGCTACAGCGGATGGGAACGATTGAGGTGGTAATCGATTCGACGCCTGTACAGAAGAAAGCGGTGGATCTTGCTCTTGTTGAGCTTGCAGAGATCACCAAGGGGCTGCTTGTGACACTCGATTCGGGCTTGTCTCGGGTTGCGTCGATCCAGAAGATCCCGGTGCTTGACATCAACGACATGAGCAATGCACTCAAGCCAACGGTAATCCCCGGGAAGCTGATCCGTGTGGATCTGATCAAGCCGGGCGAGCAGCACGGCCAAGCGGTCGGGTATCTCGACGACGGAACGATGGTTGTTGCTGAGGACGGCTTTGAGTTTGTTGGCCAGACCCGCGATCTGGTAATCACCAGTTCGATGCAGACGGCTGCGGGGCGGCTGTTGTTTGCACGCGTGGATATGGCTGACCCCGGGTATGAGGGGGAGCTCCCGGGTGATCCTGGATTTGGGCAGGGGCATGGGTACCGCGGGCACCATCCTGACGATGAGCACGGCGGTGGATATGGCCACGACGGCGGTCATGGGGGCGGGCATCATGATCATGGGGATGATGATTCCCATCATGAGATCAAGCCCGCAGAGATCAAGGGGCCGACGGTCGTTGGGCAGCCCAACGCGAAGGGAACCCCCCGGAATCCTCGTAGGTAATCGAATAATCAAGCGAACACTGTGCATGAGCGACTAAGATGGGCATCTCTGATGCTGCGTTGTTTTGTGTGGCATTTATTACGGATCTCGTCGGTTTTCGTCGGGGGCGTCCCTCTTGGGTAGGAATACATAGCACATGGATGATCATAAACTGAAGATTGCAACGCCTTCGATGTTGCACGGGTTCTTCTCGCATGAGGGATTCTGGGGCAGCGGGATCAAGACCGAGGTGCTCTCGGGGCTGACGGTTGCTCTGGCGCTTGTGCCCGAGGCGGTCGCGTTTGCAATTATCGCGGGGGTTGATCCGCTGGTCGGGTTGTACGCCGCGTTTATGGTTGGCTTGCTCGCCTCGTTGTTTGGGGGTCGTCCCGGGATGATCTCGGGGGCGACGGGGGCGATGGCGGTGGTGATGGTTGCGCTGGTCGCAACACATGGCGTGGAGTATTTGTTTGCGGCCGTCGTGCTGACTGGGTTGATTCAGATTCTTGCGGGGGTGTTGCATCTCGGGAAGTACATCCGCATTGTGCCTCATCCGGTGATGCTTGGGTTTGTTAATGGGCTGGCTATTGTGATCTTCCTTGCCCAGCTCGAGCAGTTCAAGGTGATGCCCGAAGGCGGCGAGGAAAAGGTGTGGATGTCCGGTTCGCCGATGTTCTTGTTCCTCGGGTTAATCGCGGCAACCATGGCGATTATTTTCTTCCTGCCCAAAATCACCAAGATCATCCCGTCGTCGCTGGCGGCGATCGTGGTGATCTCGCTGGTCGTGATCGGGTTCAAACTCGATACATCGACCGTTGGGAGTATCGCGTCGATCAAGGGTGAGCTGCCAAAGTTCCATTATCCATTGGTGCCATTCAATATGGAGACGATCTGGGTGGTGTTGCCGTATTCGATCACGCTGGCGGGGGTTGGGCTGATTGAATCGCTGCTGACCATGACACTGATTGATGAGATGACCGATACGCGCGGGCGTGGGAACCGTGAGTGCATCGGGCAGGGCATCGCCAACTCCATCTGTGGCTTTTTCGGTGGTATGGGCGGCTGCGCGATGATCGGGCAGAGCATGATCAACATCAACTCGGGCGGGCGCGGACGCCTCTCTGGATTGTCCGCAGCAGGGTTCTTGCTGATGTTCATTCTGTTTGCGAATGAGTACATCGAGATGATCCCGATGGCGGTGCTCGTCGGCGTGATGTTCATGGTCGTGATCGGGACCTTCGAATGGTCGAGCTTGCGGATCATGAACAAGATCCCGCTCAAGGATGCGTTTGTGCTGATTCTGGTTTCGGGTGTGACGGTGTACCACGATCTTGCGATGGCGGTTGTCGTCGGCGTGATCGTTTCGGTGCTGATCTTCGCGTGGGAACACGCCAGGCATATCCATGTTGTCAAACGCGATGGTCCTGAGGGCTGGCGGACTTATGAGCTCAATGGGCCGTTGTTCTTTGGGTGCATTAGCGAGTTCAAAGACTTCTTTGATCCGGCCAATGACCCGGATGATGTCGTGATCGAGTTCCGAAACTCGCGGGTGGCGGACCACTCCGCGATCGCAGCGATCGATGCGGTCGCCGAGAAATACCGAAAGGCCGGCAAGACCCTGCACCTCCGGCACCTGAGCGAGGACTGCGCGATGCTGCTGCATAAGGCAGGGGATATGGTCGAGGTCAATGTGCTCGAAGACCCGCATTATCATGTGGCGGATGACGAGCTGGGTTGAGTGACCCGCCCGGCGTGTGGTATACTCTTGAGACTGACATGTTCATGCCGATATTGACGGTATTGGATGGGTTGTTTTTGAAGCTTTTTGAATACACGGACAACGAATCGGCGGCATATGGCCGATATTAGCTGTTTGGATTTGGGATCGAACCATGAACATCAACTCTTATCTTCAGCGGGTGTCAAACCAGGTGACGCGTCGGATCGCGATCAAGTGTGCATCTACGGTGCCGATGTATCCTGTGATGGAGTTTCCCAAGTGTGGGGGGACCTGGGTGAGCCGGATGCTTGCCGAGTCGCTGGCTCTCCCGTTCGCGGAGTATTCTCGTTTGCCCGTGGCGATGCCTTGCGTTGTGCACGGGCACTGGAAGTACAACCCCGGATTCAATAACATGACTTTCCTGATGCGTGATGGGCGGGATGTGATGGTCTCGTTCTACTTTCACTTTACGCGCCAGGTCCAGAATCCAAACCAGAAGAACTCGAACATCTTTATCGATCGTTTGCGGAACCTCATCGGTCCCGATGCCGACCCGCTGGATGTCAGGACCCATCTCCCGGTGTTTATTGAGTATCTATTTGAGAACCCGGTGGGTTGCCGGCAGAACTGGCGGGATTACAACCTGTCATGGCTCAACCATCCCAATGTCAGCTACATCAAGTATGAAGACCTGCGGGTGGATTGCGTTTCTTCGATGAACACGCTCGTGTCCTCGCTGGTCGGGGAGAAGCTCAACGAAGACCGCGTTGGGCATGCTGTGGAACATTTTTCCATGAAACGCATGACCGGCCGGAACCCTGGTGAAGAAGACAAGGGGTCGTTCATCCGGAAGGGTGTTGTCGGCGACTGGGTCAATCACTTCACCAAGGAATCCGCCGAGGTCTTTGATCGGCTCGCGGGCGATGCGCTCATCGAGCTTGGTTATGAATCGGACAACTCTTGGGTTGACCGCTGCGGCGATTCCTAAGGCGCGTGCATAGGGTGAATATGGGTAAAAAAATCAAGAGTCCGCTTATGTGGGGCAAGCCGCGGTGGCGTTGGCTGCAGTTTCGTATATTGCTAATCTTTACTTTTTTGTCTATTCCACTCTATGGGTTCTGGTATTTGCAATCACAGGGCGTGATTCCGGTGCCGGATCTGGTCTTTTTTTTGATGGCTGTAGTGTGGTTCTTCTACTATATCAGTTCGCTGGCTTTACACCAGCGTCGAGCCGGGTTGAGATTTTGGCAGACCAATGCGACGCTGCTTGAGAATCTTAGTGAGGTGCCTTGCCCGAACTGTTGTTATCAGTTGTGCCGGGTTGAGGATGCGGACGGGGAGCATGTGTGCAGCGAGTGCGGGCGGGGGATCAATGGCATTGATGCGATGCGGGCGTGGGATTCGGTGCGGGTGTACCGGCGGCCTGGGAGTTGGAATCGGTGGTTGAAAGAGGATTGAAACCCGAGGTTGCCCAAGGTGGTCGAAGCACGGTACCCGGCTATTTACAGTTTTGGATCGCCTGATTAATCGCCATAATGTCCGGGCTTCCTGTGAAACACATTCCAAGAACAGGGATTGACTCAGAAGTTGCTGTGAGTTCTGGTATCAGATTAGGGTTATTGCGTGAATCAGCGGAGACAAGTATTTCGAATCCGTGAAGTGGGATTCTCGTTATGGAGTGTCCAGAAATCTTAGTGGATTGAGGATTCATTAAGATGCGTTCAGGATTGAGCACCGGAATATCGTTCGGGGTGAAGTACCGTGTTAGTCTGAATTGAAATGAATCTGGAGGGCATCTGTCTTCAAGGATTAGATTTCCTAAAACTTGCTCTCTTGGTCCAAGCTTGACGCCTCCATAGTACTCGCGGTCAGTGGCGGAGATTCTCCAGAGCAATGAGAGGACAAATTTATGGAGCTGATCGTAATCATGCCCAGGAAGATGTTTTATAAAGTATTCTTTCCTAGCAGTGGTCCCCAGTGTTTCAAAATTTACTTGTGACCAATCAGAATCTCGGAAAAATTGACAACCAAAGGTGTCTGAAGGCGTGAATAATCGCTCGCAAGGCAAGCAGACTAAGTTGCGATCAAATTCCCCTTTGCGAGATGTACCGATGTATCGATCTTGGCTAGTTGGTATGACTAGGGCAGGTCCGTCATTCAAAACTTCACCGTAAGCCCACCTAGGCACAATGTGTGCGTCAACACTACACTCGTTAGCATTGCAAAGTTTGCAGATGCTCATAACTTCTTCAATGCCTCAACGAGTTGACTCACATGCTCTTTGGTGTGTGCCGCGGACATCTGGATCCTCAGTCTTGCTTCGCCCTCGGGGACGACGGGGAAGCCGAAGCCGATGACGAAGATGTTGTGCTCTAGGAGTTGTTTGGACATCGCGATGGCTCGTTCGGTGGGGCCGACGATGATGGGGCAGATGGCGGTTGGGGATTCGAGGACATCGAAATCGGTTTCATTCTTGATCTGCTCGCGGCAGTATTTCGTGATGTCTTTGAGCTTCTGGACACGCTGCGGCTCATTAATCAGCGTGCGGATAGCGGTGTTGGCACTCGCCGCGACGGTGACGGGGAGGGCGTTACTAAAGAGCGTCGGGCGGCCGCGTTGGATGATGAGGTCGATGAGTTGCTGGCTCGCGGCGATGAACCCGCCGGCTCCGCCTCCGAGGCCTTTACCGAGGGTGCCTGTGAAGATGTCGATGGTGCCCAGCGATGCGTCGAATCCGGGTGCGCCGGGGCACATGTTGTAGTGTTCGTGTGTGCCTCGGCCTGTGGTGCCCAGTACGCCGTGGGCGTGGGAGTCGTCTACGACCAAGAGTGCGTTGTACTCATCGCAGAGCTTTCGGAGTTCTGGGAGATTTGCGATGTCGCCTTCCATGGAGAAGATGCCGTCGGTGATGAGCCAGATTTGGCCGGTGACTTCTGGATTGTTCTTTGCTTTTTCGAGGACTTCTTTGACCGAGTCCATGTCGGAGTGTTTGTAGATGCCCTTCTTGACGCCCTTCTTGATGACGGGGGTCAGTCGCATCGAGTCGATGATGCAGGCGTGGTTGAGTTCGTCAGAGATGATGATGTCCCCGGCTTCGCAGCAGGTCGGGAAGAGTGCCTCGGTCGCGTTCCAGCAGGAGACGAATGTGTAGGAGGCTTCGGTGCCCATGTACTCGGCGATGGTTTTTTCGAGGATGTGGTGCGGGGCGAAGGTGCCACAGATGAAGCGGACCGATGCGGTGCCGGCTCCGTAGGTGCGAAGTGCTTCGATCCCGGCTTCGACGACATCGGGATGGTTGGCGAGCCCGAGGTAGTTGTTGGAGCACATGCAGATGCGTTCGTGGCGGGACCCGTCCTCGTCGATCATGGTGACGGTCGCGTCCATGGGGGAGTCGAGGGTCTGGAGAATCTTCATCTGCCCCGCGGCGGCGAGGGTGCCCAAGGTTTCTTTGGTACGGATGGCGAAGGGGGATTGGGTCGATGTGGTTGGCATAGGGTTATCTCTCTATATTATGTTTGTTTTGTGGGATCTTAGGGGTGCAAGAGCCGAATCTATCTGAGGAATCATCCAATTATAAGGGACTCATCATGACAAATTATGCGGGACGGCGTGCGTTTACGGTTATTGAACTCGGGGCGTTGGTGGTGGTGGGCGGCTCGCTCTCGGCCGTGATGGCTCCGATCGGCAATCAGGTGCAGAAAGCGAATCTTGATACACAATCACAGTGGGTGCACCACGATCTGGCACGCCGGCAGTTTGTGTATATGGGGGATCATGACGGGGCGTTCACGGGGCCGAATACTTCCGGGGCGGATTGGAACAAAGTCTTATTGCCTGGTTTCGCCAATAAGGGGATCGAGACGCTGGAGTTTGATACCGCTGGCGGGAACCCGACTTCGATGGGGGACTGGGTCACCCCATTGGTCGGAGATGCCTACGGGTTCTCGGCCAACCGGGCGCTGCGTACACAGCAGAAGTTTGATGTGGTCGGTGATCCGACCGCGGATCGGATGGTGGATTTTTTGTTCGTTGGTGACGAACCAAGTGATGTTGGACAGTTTGAGACGGTATTCAAAGAACTTGGGTATCGGCAACGAAGTTTCTTACAGATGCGGAGTTTTTCCCATTTTTCGATGGAGCATTCCCAGTTCAATTTTGTGATAGATTCCGTGAATGACATTGGTTTTATTGAACGGTACTCGGTGCAGAGTGAGAACGAACTGGCACTGTCCCCTGAGGGGTACACGCCGAACATAGCGAATGTCGGTGTTCAACTCTCCAACAAAGTCATGTTTGCCGACGGGACTCGATTTTATACTGATGACCGTGGGCTGGATATGAGTGTCGACACACTCTCCTTTCAGTTTCCCGAGGATTCGGATTCAGGGCCGATCATGAATATCTCCCCTGCATACGGGCGTAATGCAGTTTGGTCACCGAGTCAGGCAAATCTTGATTTATCCTTCCGCAAGAAAGGCGGGCAGGGGATGTATGTCACTATGTTTGATGGATCGCTGCAGTTCTTGACTCGTGAAGAAGCATGGACTGATCCGACGCCTTGGTATCCGAGCGGGAGTGTTTGGCAGGGGAGCGCGAATGCAACCCCGGAATCACAGGCATGGGTAAAGAAGAATCTGCCCGGCGGGATCATTCACTGAGCGTGATCGTTCTGCGGGCGTACCATTGGCATAGTGAACAAACGCCAGCGCACCAAACTTGAATCGATCCTGGAGTCGTTGTCCAAGAAGGACAAGGATCGGGTCTATGAGGAAGCCCGCACGCAGCGGTCGGCGGCTCAGAAACGAAGGCGATCCAAATCCCGCGAGACCGAGGACGGCGAGCGGATCGGCGGCAAACGCCGGGCCGACCCACTGATAGATTGGGTGCTGAGAATCGTCGAGAAGGATTTTTCGCATGCCAAGCGGGTCAAGGGTAAGGATGGGGATGACGACGACTCTAATCTAGCCGAGGGGCTGGTTGTTGAACTGACGCGCCGGCGGGCGACGGTGCTTGCTGATGGTGAGACCGATGTTGAAAAAGCGTTTCATTGCCGATTGAGCGCAGAACTCGCAGCACGGCAGCAATCGGGGATCGCGATCGGGGACCGGGTGGTGTACACCAAGCTCGACGCGACCGATGATGGCGAGGAAATCTTTGAGATTGTGAGTGTCCTTGAGCGGCGATCAAAGCTCGCTCGTCCTGATGCCCATGACCCACGGGCCGAGCGGGTGGTGGCGGCCAATGTCGATGTGGTGGTTGTGGTGGTGTCGGTGGTGTCGCCGCCGTTGCATCCGAGGCTGATTGATCGGTATTTAGTAGCGATTGAATCGGGCGGATGCGAGGCGATCATCGCGGTCAACAAGGTAGACCTGCTCAAAGCTGAAGAGTTTGATGCCGAGATCGCCAAGCTCGATCCATATAAAGAAGCCGGGATCCCGATTGCGGTGTGCGCGGCTGTTCCCGGCGGCGGTGTTGGCGGCGATGGCGAGGCGACCGATGAAGGGTTGCGTGTTGAAGAACTCCGCAAACTGCTCGCCGGGAAGACCTGCGCGTTTGTGGGGCACTCTGGGGTTGGGAAGAGTTCGCTTGCCAATGCGATGGATCCCAAGCTGGGGATCGAAACGGGGCGTGTCCGCGAGCGGGATATGCGTGGCCGGCACACGACGACTTCGAGCTCGATGCACTTTATTGAGCCAGGCATTCGGGTTATTGATACACCCGGTGTTCGGTTCTTTGGCCTTGCTGATGTGACACCGGAGGAACTTCGGTGGATGTTCCCCGAGTTTGTGCAGTACACGCACGACTGCAAGTTCAATGATTGCTCGCACGATCATGAGCCTGGGTGTGCCGTCGAGTCGGCGGTATCGGCGGGGAAGATCGCGCCGGTGCGGTACGAGACTTACTTGAGGCTGCTCGAGGAGCTCCGGACGGGCGGGAAGCCCAAAGATGTAACGCAGCGGATCAGGCCTCTTCAAGACACAGACGACTAAAGATCAGCCGATTAAAAAAACCACCAGGCGCTCAACAGATAAATCTGCTGAGCGCCCATGGCTCGTGTGGCTTAAGAAGTCGAGTTGGTGATTACGGAGCCGTTGCTTGCCGGAAATCGGTCAAGAATGCGGCGATATCGAAGAAGTCGACCTGGGCGTCGCCGTTGTGGTCTGCGGTGAGACTTCGGCTGCCCATTGCTCCGATGAACGCAAAGATGTCGTTGATGTCTACCGTGCCCGATGCGTCGTAGTCGGCGGCGAAGGCCGGGGCGCTGAGTGTGAAGATCTGGTCCGCGGATTGATCCGTCCAAGTGGTGAACGAGCCGTCGGGCCATGCTACACGGATGGAACTGATAGCGGCTTCATCTGCCAGGCCGAAGTGAGCTTCGGCGGGGGAGGTCCCGCAGTACGAGACATTGTTGTGGATCGGGACGATGTAGTCTTTGGATGGGGTCGAGACGGTGATCATGGCTCCGAACCCTTGGGGAGCGAGCGAGTCGCGTGCGGAGGTGTCGAGTTTGATGCGTGCCCAGTGTGCGTTTGGAGGTGTCTTCATTGAGGTGATGAGGTTGTTGCTGTAGAATGCGGTGGTTTCTTTGAAGTTGAAGATGACCGAATCAATGTCACCGTCGTTGTCGGCGTCGAGTCGTACGAGTCCTCGGCCTTGTCCAGTGTGTGCGATGCCGCAGGCGAGAGCGGATTCTGTGAACTGTGTTGCGTCGCCATTATTGAGATAGAGCGTGACGGGCTTGTTCCTGAAGCCGTTGACAAAGAAGCCGTTGGTTTCGAGAATGTCTTTATCGCCATCGTGATCGAAATCGTTGATGAGCGAGCCCCAGCCCCAGAATCCGTCGCGGCAGTCGCTGGCGGCGGCGGTGTTGGTGTAGGAGTGGTCAGGGCTTTGAAGGAGAAGAATATTGCCCCCCGCGCTGGGCATTGTGAATCGGATGTTGGAGACGAAGAAATCGAGGAGCCCGTCGTCGTTGATGTCGGCGGTGTCGATGCCCATGCCGTTGACTGTGCTGAGGCCTTGGGCATTGTTGGTGGTGTTGGTGAATGTACCGTCCTGGTTGTTGGTGTAGAACTTGGAACTCCCGGCGTCGCCGATGATGATGAGGTCCGGGTAACGGTCGTCGTTCATGTCAACGAGCGAGGGCAGGAACCCCGCGAGCCCGACTTGTTCGAGCCCGGCCTCGGCGGTGACATCGGTGAACTTCCAGTTGTTGCTCTGGTCGAGCCCGTCGTTGCGGAAGAGGCGGTTTCCTGGGAGGAGGGCGGAGTAGGCGCAGACAAAGAGGTCGAGGTCGCCGTCGAGGTCGTAGTCGCCCCAGCTTGATCCTGTGCCTTCCTTGCTGACATTGCCGTCGAAGAGTTGGTTGACACCCGCGGTCTGGGCGATGTTGGTGAAGGACCATTGTCCTTTGTTGTCGGGACCATTGTTTCTCATGAGCATGTGGGCATTGGCTTGTGGTGGGCCGTCTGCGGGTCCAAATGCGGTGATGAAGATGTCGATGTACCCGTCATTGTTGAAGTCGGCGGCCGAGGCGCCGTAGGAGTGAAACGGCCCGGCGATGCCCCAGTTGGCGGCTTGATCGGTGAAGGTGCCGTCTTTGTTGTTAATGAAGAGGCTGTTGGGATTGAGTGATCCGAGGTGAAGGATATCGTCATAGCCGTCGTTGTTGAAGTCTGCGGTGACGCCGCCGGCAATCATGGGGGTGTAGTTTTGATCTGGAGAAAAATCATTGGCCGAGGCGAGCCCGGCTTGATTTGTGAGGTCAGAAAAGTCCAGAACGGGCTGATCCGCAGAGCAAGTGCTCGCGATTGTCAGTGAAGATACCAATAAAACGATCGAACGAAATGAAGACCCAGACATATCTCACACCTCAGAATGCCCATGCAAAAACCCTCGGCATGGCCGATGGAGCGCAGAGACAGCTAGAAGTTTGTTCGCGGGTAAGCACACGACACCGGCCCGGTCCTAGAGGCGTGCAATTTAAAGGCGCACGCGTCCAGAAACAACGCTGTGGGGATTTGAGTAGTAAATGCGAGACCTTTGCACTCACTTGCCGAAACAAACAGGCACTTCAAACACCCCCACGGCGTTCGAGTGAACTTATCTACCCTACCAGAATACCCTTTCTGGTGCAAGGGCTATCTTTCATAAATAATTGGAAAAAGGGAACCGATATGGAAAGCCAGAAAAAACCAAACCATCGCCAGTGGATCGCACAGACCCCAGAGGGCGTAGAAACGCTTGGAAAGGGCGTCGAAAGGGTTGTTGAGTGGGCGCAGGAATATCTGAGTTCGCTTGATGAGCGGGAGGTGTGTCCGCAGATTGAGTGGGGAGAAGTACTGAAAGGCCTTGATGATGGGCCGCCGATGGGAGGGCTGGGGATTGATGATATTGGTGGGTTGATCGGGGAGGCCGACGAGGAGTTTGTGGATCGGCTGGTGCACTGGAACTCGCCGCGGTTCTTTGCTTATTTTCCGTGTTCCAACTCGGTGCCCGCGATCATGGGGGAGTTGATGAGCGCGGTGGTGAATGTCAACGGGATGCTGTGGTCTACATCCCCGGCGTGTACAGAACTTGAGGTCCGGATGATGGACTGGTGCGCCGACATGTTCGGGCTCGATGACGGGTTCCGGTTTGACCGTTCGGAGCAGGGGGGTGGTTGTATCCAGGGAACCGCATCAGAGGCGGTGCTTGCCGCGATGGTGGCGGCAAGGCGGAGGTGTACTAAGCAAGGGGTTGATCGGTCGATGGTGACGGTGTACACGAGTGATCAGGCGCACTCGTCGGTGATCAAGGCGGCGATGATCGCGGGGTTGGCTGATGATGCCGATGATCGAAGCCGGGTTCGGGTCCTCAAATCGGATGGTGATCTTCGGATGGATCCTGCGGTGCTTGAACAAGCGATAAGAGACGATATTGAGGCGGGGTTGGTGCCGGCGCTTGTGGTGGCGACGGTGGGGAGTACTTCAACAGGCGCGGTTGATCCAGTTGGAAAGATTGCTGATGTGATTGAGCGTTGTTTGGGCAGCGATCACTTTGGGGGGTGGCTTCATGTGGATGCGGCTTGGGCGGGGGCGGCTTGCGTTTGCCCGGAACATCAGAAAATTCTCGATGGTCACGAGCGGGCCGATTCGTTGTGCATCAATCCGCACAAGTGGCTGCTGACGAACTTTGATTGTGACCTGTTCTGGGTGCGTGATCGCAATGAGTTGACCGATTCGATGAGCATCACACCCGCATATTTGCGGGACAAGGCGAGCGATACCAGCGAGGTGATTGATTACCGCGATTGGCATGTGGCTCTCGGCAGAAGGATGCGGGCGCTCAAGCTCTGGATGGTGATCCGGTGTTTCGGGGTTGATGGGCTCAGGTCGCATATCCGCGGTCATATCGAGTTGGCTGAGGTCTTTGAGCGGTGGGTGGTTGGGGAGCCTCGGGTGGAGATGGTGTGCGACCGGATGCTCGGGCTGGTGTGCTTTCGGGCGGTTCAGGGATCTGGATCGACCAGTCGGCTCGTTGAGGAGGTCAATTCTGTAGGCCGGGTGATGATTACGCACTCGGAGGTACCGATCGGTGCTGGCGGGGCGATGGAGTCGATTGCTCGGGTGAGTGTGGGGACGCCTGGGGTTGGATTGGCCGATATTGAGGTGTTGATCGAGGAGATTGGATTGGGGTTGGATCGTGTTGCCTGTGGGTCATAAACTGAGGGCATGATGATCAATACCCATCGGGTTGTGAGTGCTGTGATTGGTTGCCTGCTGCTGGCTATTGGTGCCGGCGGGTGCAGCGGATCGGCTGTGTATAGCGGGCATGAATACACGATTGATGCCCAGAGTGCTGATCGGGAGCGGGTCGTCAAAGTGATCCGCGAGGTGCTCTCGGATCGCCGGTTTGTGATCGACCGGGTCGATGGCCGGCGTGGTGTGGTGACGACGGCCTTTAAAGCCACGCAGGGGATCGTATCGCCTTGGGATTCCGAGCAGAGCTCGGTGAAACAAGAGGCTGCGGACTTTGTCAATCAGCACGAGCGGGCGGTGCGGGTGACGATCAAGGACGATGGTGCCATCGTGGTTTCGGTTGTGGTCCAGCGTGTGCATCGTCCTGGGTGGCGGATCGAGACGGAGAGTATTTCACGGTCGTCGCGTACAACGGTGATCGGTGAAGATGGTCAACGAGAACCGAGCCGGATGGTGACGCCGATCGGTCTTGATGGCGGGCTTGCCAAGAAGATCGGTGATGAGATTAGTTCGCGTTTGTCGTCGGGTTAAGCGGCACCGCTTGCCGGGCGGCGGATGGAGCGGTGAGTTTGAGCTCGGAAATACCCTTGAGTTGTGCGTTCTGATTTTGGGCGGAGTTGTTTGAGTAATGGAAAAGCTGTGGGTCGATCGCTGGTGTGAGGAGCCGGAGTTTTTCGGTGGATTGGTGGTGCCCCAGTGCTCTGGTGATCAACTGGCCCCGGCTCGATGCGCCGAGCTTGCGGTGCAGATTTTTGACATGGTCATGTACAGTGTGGGGTGAGCGGGCGATGGATTCAGCGATTTCCCGTACAGAGTTCCCATCGATGAGGAGATCGAGAATGGCTTGTTCTCGCTGGGTGAGCCAGAGAACGGAGCCGGATCTGTCTGGTTGTATTGCTGTTGAGGCTTTGTCGGCTATTACGGCGAGTACGGCGGCAAGTGAAGCGGAGTCTATTGGGGGTATGGAAGGCTGGTCGTGGCTCGCAAATACGAGCAGGGCCAGGGCGGTGTTTGGGTCTTTGCTTGTGGTGTTTGACATCGGGGCGTAGGCGGCGAGTGATTGGGTAGGATGCGGTGATGCCCAAGGCAGACTGGCTTTGGAAGCGACCCATTGTGGGAAGAGTCTTGAGATCGAACCGATGTAGCCTGTATCTTTGTTTTCATCGGTCAGGTCGATGGGTGTGGAACTGATCCGTTCAATGAGACATCGTGCCTGGCCGGATTCGATGGAATCTTGCGCTGCTTGGGATATGTGTACCCCTGACGATTCGACCGTGTATTTGTTTGTGTTCTTGTCTCGCTGAAGAACAACCACGCCCGTGGAGGTGCCTTGGTTGAGGGGGGCGAGGGCTTTGGCGGCTTGGGATGTCCAGTCAAAGGTTGGGGCTGCGGGGAGTCGCGAGATTTTGAGTACCGAGCGGGCGAGGTTCAGGATCCCTTGATTGGGTATCGCCTGCGGGCTTCGATTTTCTGTCGTTCTATTCATAATGGTTCCCTTTGTATGATTCATGCTAAACAGGATAATACGGTATTTAACACTGTTTAGTATCTGTTATTTAGGGGGGGTATGTTGAGTTGACGGTGAGAATTGGGTTGACTAACCCACTCAGTCTGAGCGATGGGTATTGCGGCCCTTGGATCGTAAGCGGCTCATAGTTGAGGGTAAAATCAGGATTGCCCCTCACAGTTTTTGGGTATCTTTAGGCGAGTTGATATCGAGTTAATTCTGATTGATTTGCTGGTTTGCAGGTCGTTTTGGCGCATATTGGGGTGTCAGTACTCGAAATGGGATGGCGTTTCAGTACAGGGGAGGCCTCTGTGCTGCATGAGCCGGGACTACCGATTGGTAGCTCACGGCTCCTAAGGATCGAATATGTCTGCTGTTCCTGGACATCATGGGTTTGTGTTTGAGCCAATCACCTGGCAGCCCGAGGTGCTCGCGAGGCTTGAAGATCGGCATCTGGTCGCGTGGGGCGATGATGTCGCGGTGCGGATTCGGTTTGCGGCCAACTTTCAGCAGTATCTTTCGAGCATGCCTGACACACAGGTTTGTGTGATTCATGGTCGAGCGATTCAGTCGATTGATGATCTGTGTGATCAGCTTGAACGGCTGATTCCTGTGGACAAACTGAATCGTTCTGTGGATGGGCCTTGGGGGATTTCGTCGCTTCTCAGAAAGCGGAGCACCATGCCCGGACGACGGAGCGAGCGGATGCGGGTGTTTGTGTGGCACGATGCTGATCTGCTGGTTCGGAGAGATCGGGCGTTGTTCCAAGACATGGCCGAGGTCATGGCGGGTGTGAGCGCTGAGATGGAATACGCCGATGAGGGCGCGGTGCTGGTTCAGCGATGTATTTATGTGGGGTCCTCTGCGATCGAGCGTGAAGCCCGGCGGGTCGATTCTCGGCTGAACTCTTGGGGGGATTCGATTTCTGGGGAGATCCCGTTCTGGGAGCTTGTGAGCGGCCAGGCTACGCCTCGGACGACGCTTTGTGCGATTGATCGACTGCTTGCTGACTCTGGGTATTGAGTGGGGAAGGGATTGGGGATTGGCCACTAGGCATTGGGAAAAAGAATTGGGAAAAAGAAGAATAATGCTCGGTATGAACCCGACTGCGCCGAAGATGGCGAGATCGGGCACCTGTTGTTTTCAGTGGGGCTTTATTTTGGGGGGGTTACTTTGGGGGGTGGGTTGACTTTGGGGCTGGGGTTGTCTTGATTGGGGCATGCGGATTATCAGTGGAGAATATCGTCGTCGCCGTTTGCACCCTCTGCCCAAGGGGGTGGAGACTCGTCCGATCCCGGATATGGTCAAGGAGGCGATGTTCAACCTGTTGCGTGGTCATTTCGAAGATTTCGGGGTGATTGATGTGTTCTCTGGGTCCGGTTCGGTCGCTCTTGAGATGGCGAGCCATGGGGCGTCTCAGGTGGTGTGCATCGAGCGGGACCGGCGGATGGTCAAGACGCTGGAGGACAATATCGAGATGCTTGGGTGCGAGGATCGGGTTGAGGTGGCGTGTTGTGATGCGCTTGGGCCTGCGACTCTTTCGAGGTGTCCTAAGCCGGCGCACATTGTGTTTATGGACCCGCCTTATCCGATGGTGCGGGACGAAGAGGGGTGGCCGAGGGTCAAGAAGCAGTTTGAGCGGTTGATCGAGATGCTCGATGAGACCGGGTACGCGATTATTCGTACGCCTTGGCCTTTTTATCATCGCGAGGAGATCGTTGAGGATGGGGATGAAGAAACGGCTGCGACCGATGCACCGGAGCCGGTCGAGAAGACGGAGATGATCGAGGGGGAGTCGATGGTGGAGATCGATCTCGATGGGGATTGGGAGAAAGAGTGGATCGCTGAGACAGTGGAGGAGAAGGACGGGGGAGAGCCGAACTATCGGACTTGGGATATTTCTCTTGAGATGGAGGGGGCTGATGGCCCTGAGACGCATGTGTACGGGTCTACAGCGATCCATTTGTATATGCGGAAGAGTGACCAATAGATCGGGATTCAGTCTTTATGCGTTCTGCATCGCGGGTGGGTTGAGGCGGTATATTCTTGTTGCCGGGTGTGTGGCCCGGTGGATTTGAAGGTTGCCCTTTGGAGTTCCGCGCTCGTGCAGTGGATTCGCGTTTCAATATTTATTACTTTGATGGCTTTTGGGTCGCGTGCCTTTGGCGGGCCGGCGTTGGTTGATCGGGTTGTCCTTGAGTGTGGGCTTGAGGTGGTGGTATTCTCGCAAGACGAGTTTGGTGGGGATGATCAGAAGACACAGGTGTGGGTGCGGATGCATCGGGGGTCGATGAGCGAGCGAGACAATGAACGCGGGGCATCGATGATGGCCGCTCGCGCGGCAATGATGGGGGTGGGGGAGTTTTCGAATGAATCCATGCTGGAGATGTTCGGTCTTGATGAGGAGAGCGCGATTGGTGGGGGTGGCGTGATCGTGAGTCAGGACCATGTGGCGTTTATGCTTGAGGTTGGGTCTGCTGGTGAGGTCGGGGTTGGGTTTGAACTGGCTCGGGGGCTTGTTGATGGGTACTGGCCGGGGGATGCTGCGATTGAGAAGGTGCGGGGGGGGATGATCGGGGAGATTGAATCCATTGAGCGTGATCGGGTTGAGCAGTCGATGAATCGGGTGTGGCTCCCGGAGCTGCTTGGGCATAGTGGGTATAGCCGGGTGCCTTTGGCGTCGCTTGAAGAGTGCGGGGGGCTTGATGCGGAAATGGTGCGAGGGTTTGTGGCTCGTGAGTGGACACCGGGGCAGGCGAGTGTGCTTGTTGTTGGGGATGTGGATGCTGCGGCGGTGATCGCTGAGGCGAGGCGTGTGTTTGATGGATGCGTAGGGCTGGGAGCGACTGAACAGAGTGTGGTTCCGATTATCAAGGAGGGGATCGGCGGGCGGGTGGTGACGATGAGTGACGCTCGGCTTGAGGGATCGCGGATTGGGATGGTTTGGTTTGGGGATGAATCTGAGCGGGTGTGGGATGACGCGGGGTATCAGGAGGCGTTGATGTTTTCTCTGGCCGGCGAGGCGATCCGTCACCGGGTCAATCGTGTGATGCTGCGTGATATTGATGGTGTTGAGTCTGCGAGCGTGGACGCGGGTGAGCTATTGGGTCGGATCGGGTATGGGCAGATCTTTGTGGAGACCAAATCAGATTTGGGGGCTGAGGTGGGGGCTGATGGGGAGGCGGAGTGGCGGGCTGTTCTTGCGGGGATTGAGATTGAACGGCGGAGGTTGGTGCGTGATGGGCTGAGCGAAGGGGAGATTGAGCGGGCGAGGGGGTGGTTGATTCAGCAGCTTGGGTACGAGATTGATCAATGGAATGGGTCAACGGCACGCGAGCGGGCGCGGACGCTGAACTGGATGATGGCGTACGGGCGGCCTTTGGTTGATCTTGATGAGTGGGTGGGGCAGGCCGAGGGTTGGATTGAAGAGATGGACTCTGCGCGTATCAATCAGTTGGTGGGGAGGTTGTTCGGAGAGGTTGAACCGGTCACGCTGTTGCTGATTGATTCGGATGATGAAGTCGATGACGAGGCGGTGCGGGATGTGCTGGCGAATGCTCGCGGGGCATCGCTTGATACTCTGGGCGGATTGGGCGGCTGGGAGGATTGGGTTGAAGATTTCCAGGGGGCGATCCTGAGCCGGCCGGGGAGCGGGGGGGTTGTTGATGAGATCACGGTGCATCGGGATTCGGGTGTGGTGACCGCGGTGCTCAGTAATGGGGTGGTGGTGCATCACCGGGAGATGATGGATGTTGAGAGGCCTGGACTGATGACGATGGTGGTTCGGGTTGAGTTTGACTCGATTGAAAGTACTGAGATGAGCGGAGCCGGTGATGTGTTTGTGGCGGCGATCGAGCAGGGGGCGATCAGGTCTCGGACAGAGAAGGAACTCCGTGGGTTTTTTATTGAGCATGGGATCAAGGTTGAGCTTCAGCGCGGTACATGGGGGATGGAGATCGGTGTGCGGGCTCCGGAGGAATCGTTTGAGTGGGCTGTGGAGTTGGTGCAGGCGTTCTTGACGGATCTGCGGATTGAGCAGTCGATGATTGATTCATTGGCACACCAAGGGGAAACAGGGGCCAGGGTTCTTGGGGTTCCTGTGCAGGCGACCGAGTCTGGGATTGCCAAGGCGTTCGGGGTTGGGTTTGAGCTGAGGGATCCAGCGGTGTTTGGCGATGAGCTTGATGCGCGGTCGATGCGGAGCTGGATCGCTGAAAAAATACGAGGCGGGGGCATCGAAGTTGGGATCGCGGGGGGGGCTGGTGCTCAGGAAACGATTGAGGTATGCGAAGCTCACCTCGGTGGGATTCCTGAGGGGGTCGAAAATGATGAGGGTGAAGCGGTCTTTGTCAACGAGGGGGTCGGCGGGGAAGAGACCATTAATGTGTGCGATGCTTTAGGAGTCGAGGGGGTCATGGTTGGGTTTGGGGCGTGCCGGGTTGAGGATCTTGATGAGTTGCGGGCGTTGACTGTTGCGGGGATGGTCTTTGAGAGGCGGCTTGAAGCGGCGGTTCACAGTATCGATCATGGTGTCCGGGTGTCTGGAGGATTGCTGACGCTGGATTTGGTTCCGGGGCGTGTGGTGATGTTTGGGCAGGTGGACAGCGAAGCAGAATCGATTGAATCTTGGGCGGGGGTGATTGGTGGGGTTCTTGAGCAGATGGCTATAGAGGGATTAAGCGGGCAAGAACTGGCTGGGCCGATTGGGCGGATCGGCGGGATGTTTGGGCAGGGGTTTGATCGTTCTGAGTTCTGGGCATCAAGGTTATCGAGGCTTGGGCGATGGGATGGGGATGTGGAATCGATCTGGTCGATCCGCGAGGCGTACCAGGAGTTGGACGCAGAGGGGGTCAATGAAGTGTTCCGGAAATGGTATCGGGATGGGGAGCATTTTCGGGTGGAGATTGTCAACGAGGAGCGGTAGGTGAACTGTGGGTGATGAGACTAAAAAACCCCGGCGATTGCCGGGGCATTTGTTTGTTGAGATGTCGGATTTGATTAGGCGGCTTGGGTGGTTGCCGCTGGGTTGAAGCCGGTGAAAGGGTTGTGTCCGAATGGTGTGCCTGGGGTTCCTGCTTCGGTTTGCGGGCCTTCTGCGTTCCACCAGTTGAAACCGAATGGGGTTTGTGGTTGGAACTGAGCGCCGAACTGGGCACCGAATGGTGAGCCGAACTGTGAACCAAACTGGTTACCGAACTGATTACCGAATGGGCTGGCGAATGGGCTTCCGAACTGGCTACCAAACTGGGAAGCGAATGGTGAGTTGAACCAGTTCCACGGGGTTGGTGCCCACTGGTTTGTTGGCTGGTTCCAAGGGCTGAAGCCTTCGAAGCCGTTGGATGAGTTGCCCCAGCTGTTGAAGTTTGGGGTGTTCCCGTTCCATGGAGTGTTCCATGAGTTGTTAGACCAGTTGTTAGATGCGGCCCATGGTGAGGTGTTCCAGTCGTTCCCGCCTTGGAAGTTTGCGGATGGTGAGAACTGGCCACCGAAGGATTGGTTCCATGATGGATTAAATCCTTGGAAACCCTGGAAGCCGGGGAATCCGAATGGTGTGGCTTGGAAGTTTGAAGCAAATGGTGTGTTGAACATGTAATTTTTCCCTTTGGTTGGGTGTTGGTGTGTGGTGACCGCGCTCGCGACCGGTTGGGAGTGATCGGCGGGGATGGGGGATAAGTTTTGTTGGAGATGCCCGAATGTGGGGGAATTGGAGGTTGAGTCTGGTCCGGCGCGTTATGTGCGCAGGGCGATCGTTATGGGGCTCTGGTGTAGGTCGCGATGCAGTTTGGGGCTTCGGTTATGGAGACGCAGTGGACCTTGGCGTTTGGGGCGAGGGAGTCGTCGAGTTTGCTTGCCAACTCATCAGCGATGTGCTTGGCGATGTTCTCTGCGGTGGGATTGAGCTGATCGAAGGGGGGGCACTCGTTGAGGTTCTGGTTGTTGAAGGGTTTGCAGATCTCGATGAGGGTTTGCTCGACGATGTGGAAGTCGCAGAGGAGTCCTTCGGCGTCGAGCTGGGAGCCGGAGATTGTGGCGGTGGTTTTGAAGTTGTGGCCGTGGGTTGGCTCAGGGGCGCCATTGAGGATGATGGAGTGGGCGGCGCAGAACTCGTGGGTGACCTGTATTTGGAAAGATGGAATGGTGAACATGTCAGGACTCGGTAGGCTTTGGAGGGGTTTGGTTTGGGTGTGTTTTGTTCCAGGTGGAGAGTGAGCGGAGGGCCATGATGGCGATGATGACATTGGCGACGGCGCCCGGGGCCGAGTGGGCGATGATGTTGAAGGCGACCCAGCAGATGGAGGCGGCGGCGGCGAAGATGAAGCCGTCTTTTTTGTGGATCCCGAGCCTGTGCATCGAGAGGAACATGAAGACTGCTGCTGCCCAGTCGAGGCCGTAGTAGGAGAAGAGGAAATGGTTGATTGATTCGAGCATGAGGGGAAGGGTAGGGGGGATTGGGGCATAGAGTGGGGGAACTGGTTTAGGAGTGTTGATATGAGTGATTCGCCGTTGATATTGGGTGTGAGTGGGCTTCGTGGGATCGTTGGGGAGAGTCTGACTTCTGAGCTGGCGGTGCGGTACGCGGCGGCGTTCGGGGAGTGGCTGTGGGAGAGCTATAAGGATGGCGGGGTGATGGTTGTTGCGGTGGGGCGTGATGGTCGGCGTGGCGGGGAAGTGATTGAAGAGGCGGCGATTGAGGGGTTGCTGCGGGCGGGGTGTGATGTGGTGCGGATGGGTGTGGCGACGACTCCATCTGTGGGGGTGGCGGTGTCTGGGCCATGTTGCGAAGCGGGGCTTGTGATCACGGCGAGTCATAACCCGGCTCAGTGGAACGGGATCAAATGTATTGTTAATGACCAGGGGGCTTCGGGATCGTCGTCTCGGGCGCCGCTTGCGTCGGAGGCTGAGGAGATTGTTGAGCGGTTTAAGAGCAGCGAAGGGGAACCCAAGCAGACGCGGGAGCGCGGGGTTGTGGTGGCGCACAGCAGTGAGATCGGGGTGCATGTGTCTTGGGCGGTGGATTCGTTTTACCGGATTATGGGTGATGAGCCTGAGAAGAAGGTTGGGAAGATTTCGGCGGTGCTGGATTCAGTGAACTGTTCTGGATCGACGATGGCGGTTCCTTTCTTTGAGCGGATCGGCGGGCGGGTGCTGCCGGTGGCGTGTGATGGATCTGGGGACTTTCCGCATACTCCGGAGCCGACGCGGGAGAACTTGTCTGGCAAGGGGGGGTTGTGCGATGTGGTTGTTGGGGAGAAGGCAAGCGTGGGGTTTGCGCAGGATCCGGATGCGGATCGGTTGGCGATTGTTGATGAGCTTGGGAGCTATATTGGTGAGGAGTACACGCTGGTGTTGTGCGCGATGGCGTTGATGGAGGCGCGGCAGGATCGGGCGGGGAAGGCTGGGGGGCAGAAGCCGGTGTTTGTGGTGAATCTTTCGACCTCGCGGATGATTGACGATGTGGCGGCTCATTACGGGGCGGAGGTTGTGCGGTCGGCGGTTGGGGAGGCGAATGTTGTTGAGCAGATGAAGAAGCTGTCGGCTGAGGGTCGTGATGTGGTGATGGGCGGCGAGGGGAACGGCGGGGTGATCTGGGCGGAGGTGACTTATGTGCGGGATTCTCTGTCGGGGATGGCATTGATTATGGCATTGATGGCTCGGACTGGCAAGACGATGAGCGAGCTTGTGGAGATGGTTAATGGGATGGGGCCGACGACTGAGGTTCAGGAGAACGGGTACACGATCCTCAAGGCGAAGTCGGATCTGGTGAGTAAATCTGATGCGGTGCCTGTGGTGCGGCATCTTGACGGGGTCTACTCGAAGATGGATGGCTGTAGGGTGGATTTACAGGATGGGATCCGGATTGATTGGGATGAGCGGGGGGTGTGGGCGCATGTGCGGGCGAGTAATACGGAACCGATTATGCGGGTGATTGTGGAGGCACCGAGTGAGGCGGAGGCCGAGCGGGTGGCGGGGGAGATTGAGGGGGAGATCAAAGGAATGGCTACGAACTACTAGCGATTGGGGAAGAGAAGATCAAGAAAGACCCCTCCGTCGCTGCGCGACACCTCCCCGCGGGGCGCGGGGAGGGGCAAGAGTGGGAGGAAGGAAGCGGGTGAAGGATGGGCGTATACTTTGGGCATGAGTGATACAGCTACAGATTACGAGATCGGGTCGCGGGTTCGGGTGTCGCAGCAGGTGATGCTGAATGATTCTGCCAATGTGACGAGCGTTGAGGGGATTGTTCAGCGGGTTGGGCAACAGAAGACGGGGTCTTGGTTTGCCCACGGGCGGGACAAGAAGCTGTGGCTTGATCGGGTGGAGCTGCGGAAGGATGACGGGGAGATTGTGGTTGTGAATCTTGATCAGTACTCGCGGGTCGAAGTGATCGGCTGATATTGACGCGGATACAGATGTGATTTGATGCGGCACTCTTTGGAGTGCCGTTTTTGTGCGCACAGAACGGTCGAGTTTATTTAATCAGTCCGGGAATTCTATAAAAAATTTCGGTCTTTGTTTTCAAGGGTTTGCGCGTCGGCGGGGGCGCGGAGTGACTTGTTTTGTGCGCACGCTGGGGTCCGAATGGTCCATTGGGTGAGCGTGTGATTCAAATGCATGCCGGGAAGTGGAGGCGGGATTATGTCTGACCAGAGTTCGAGTGGGTTGTCGGGAAATGCTCAAAGACGATGGGAGCTTGTGCGATCGTTGATCGATACGCACGAGAACGAGGCGTTGCCTCGACTTGAGCAGTTGTGGGCGTATTACCGCAACCCACTCGAGCTGGTTGGGCGGAGCGGGATGGCGCAGGGTGCCAATCAGAATGGGTGGTACCGTTCGGCGCAGGAGCGTGGGCTGCCGCCACGGGTGACGGGGACGAGTGTTGATGGAGTGTCTGCCGCGAGTGGTCGGCGGGAGGTTGTGATTGAGAACGACATCGGGTGGCGAGTCGGGACGATGGTTGACTTTATGTTTGGGTCGCCGGTGCGGATTGAGTCGTTGTCTGATGATGAGGGCAGGCAGGAGATCATCGAGGGCGTGCTTGAGCGGGTGTGGGAGCGGAGCGGGGGGATTGCGTTGATGCAGGATATCGCGACGCTCGGGCATGTGTATGGGTATGTGGATCTGCTGGTTCGGATTGATGAGGACCGGCTTGTTGGAGCGACGATTGAGACGGTGCATGAGGCGATCTCGGTTGAGCCGATCGAGCCGCGGCGTGGGGTGCCGATTGTGAGCGATTCGGATTACAGGGTGCTTGATGGATATGCGATCCACTTTGAGCGGGAGCTCAATCAGCTTGAAGAGTCGGTTGAATCGAAGAACACGATCCGGAATCGGTTTGGTCGGTTGATCGGGGGCGGTCAGGATTCGACTGTCCGGAAGCGGTCGACGGTGACGGAGTTGATTACTGAGGATGGGTGGGCGTTGTATGAAGACGGGGAGCGGGTATCGGGTGGGACTCGATCGGTGCTTGGGTCTGTGGTGCCTGTGGTGCATATTCAGAATATGAGCCAGCCGTTTGTGTATTCGGGGCTTGGGGAAGTGGAAGCGTTGATTGGATTGCAGGACGAGCTGAACACTCGGTTAAGTGATCGTGCCAACCGGGTGACGCTGCAGAGTTTTAAGATGTATCTGGCTCGTGGGATCGAGGGGTTTGATGGTTCGGGGGTTGGGCCTGGGACTGTGTGGAGCACGGACAATCCTGATGCGTCGATTGTGAGCTTTGGTGGTGATGCGAGCAGTCCGAGTGAGGATAAGCATATTGGTGAGATCCGTGAGGCGATGGACAAGATTTCGGGGGTGCCTCCGCTTGCGGGCGGGGTGGTCAAGGCGAAGCTTGGGAACCTGTCGAGTGCCAATGCGCTCCGGGTGACGCTGATGGGGCTGATCGCTAAGACGATGCGGAAGCGTGTGACTTATGGGCGTGGGATCGAGCAGGTGAGTTCGCTTGTGCTTCGGGCTCTTGATGAGGCGGGGGTGCTTCGGGTTTCTGAGGCGGAGCGGGGCGTTCGCGTGGTGTGGGGTGTGCTTGGTCCGATCGGGGATGAGGAGTCTCTGGATGCGGCGCAGGCGAAGGTTGCGTTGGGTGTGCCTGAGGAGCAGGTTCTTGATGAGCTTGGTCTCGATGAGGCGGACCCTGGGATTGTGTGATTGGATTGATGGAACAGACTTCATAAAGGAGAACAGATATGGCATTACAAGGGTTTGGTGGTGATGGGATGAATCCTGATCCACCCGCAGCAGTTGAGGTGGATGCGGTTGAGATTAGTGAGGATGTGATTTGGAAGTCTCGGGCGATAGAGGCCGAGGAGAAGCTGTCGGCGTGTGAGGCGCGTCTTGGGGAGCTTGCTGAGGAGCTTGAATCGGCTAATTCGGCGGTGGTTTCTACGCAGCGGCGCGGGGATATTGAGCGTGAGCTGACGGCGGCGCGGGCTGTGGATCTTGAGACGGCGTGTTTGTTGACTGAGGCGACGATTTCGGAGATGGATGATCCCGATGTCGCGGTGGCGGTTCGGGAGTTGAAATCTCGGAAGCCGTTCCTGTTCTCGTGCGGTACGCATGGGAGCGGCGGGACGGGTGGGTCGGCGATGAGTTCGCAGGTCGGGAGCAGCGGGAATGGGTTGGGGAAGATGGCGACCTCGGCGCGGAGTAGTGGGGACCGGAACGAGTTGTTGCGGTATCTGCGGGCTCGTCGAGGTGGTTGAAGAGTTGGATGGACTTTGGGTCGGGATGACAGGAATAGAAAAGGAGATTAGAAATGGCATTTACAGGTAAGGCGAGTTATTCGGGCGGCGCGGGGCTTCCTGAGTTGGTTGAGGATGTGAGCGACATTATTGGGATTGTGAGTCCGTTTGAGACGCCTTTGCTGGATCATCTTGGTGATGCGAAGCGTTCGGCGATGTCGACGGTGCACGAGTGGATCGAGGATGCGTTGCTTCCCAACAAGGGGACAATTAATCAGGTGACCTTTAACCCTGATCCGTTGACAGCGGTTGGGATTATTGTTGATGACGCGAGTATTTTCAGTATCGGTGATCTGGTTCGTCCTGGGCAGAGCGGTGAGGTGATGCTTGTTGAGGCGGTTGATGTTGGGGGTTCGGTGCTTGGTGTTGTTCGTGGGTATGGGGCGACGACCGCAGTTGCGCTTGCGGACGATATGGAGCTGCATATTTTGGGGAACGCGGCTCTTGAGGGTGATGATTCGCCTGGGGCTCGGTTTAGTAACCGGGTTCGCAAGAGCAACTACACGCAGATCTTTACTTCTGGGATTGATGTTTCTGGTTCGCTCCAGGCATCGCGGGCGTACGGGATTTCTGATGAGGTTGATTATCAGAAGCAGGAGCGGATGCGTGAGCTGCTGCGGGATCTTGAGAACTGTGTGATCAATGGTGTTGCGCCTTCGAGTGATCAGCAGGGGACTGGTGCGGTTCGGCGTTCGATGAATGGGTTGATCCATTCGATGAATACGAATCAGTTTGTTCCTGGTGCGGGGGCGATCCCGCTTGGTGATGGTGCGGGTGACGAGCTCAATGAGTTGGTGCTCAATGCCGCGCTCAAGCAGATCTGGGATCAGTCTTCTGGGGGTATTGACACGATTGTTGTGGGCGGTGCTCAGAAACGGAAGATCAATGGGTTTGCGTCGGGGAGCCGGGCGTATCTGCCTGAGGATCAGACTTATTCTGACATGATCTCGGTGTACGAGAGTGACTTTGGTGTGTGCCGGGTGATTCTTTCGCGGTGGGTCCCGACTGATACGGTGATGCTGCTTGATTCGTCGCGTGTATCGGTGATGCCGATGCAGGGTCGGAGTTTCCATTACAAGCCTTTGGCGGCTACGGGTGATTCTGTTTCGGGTCAGGTGATCGGCGAGTACACGATGGAGTTCAAGAACGAGAATGCGCATGGTCTGATCTCGGGGCTTGCTGTTTGATCGGATTTTGAATATGGATTGCGGGGTTCTGGTGGGGGCTGGAACGCTCGGGGCGGGTGGAAACATCCGTCCCGGGTTTGGGTTTGAATGTGTTTGCTTTTGGGGAGGACTGCGATGTTTGCCAAGGACAGGGATTTGTTGATTATTGAGCCGGGGTTGTTCCGGGAGGTTGTGTGGAACGGGCAGCGGCTGCTGAGTGGTGTGGGGGGGTTGAGCGGGACGACGCTTACGCTGCTGACGGGGTCGTTTATTGATTCTGGGATTGCTACGGGGCATGTGGTGCTGATTGATTCGGTGCCTATGGAAGTTGTGAGTGTTGAGAGCGCGACGGTGGCGACTGTTTCGATTATGCGGAGTGACCCGGCGTCCAATGCATTGCCTGGTAAGGAATTGGTGTCTGGGGTGGTGGAGGTGTTTACCTTTGAGCCTCAGGTTGGGATTGTGCACCGGCAGATTCTTTCGATGATCGGGATTGATGTTGATGATCCTGACGGGCTCGGAGATGCGGCGGTGACGAACCCCGGCGCGATGGTGGTGCTTGAGGCGCTCGGGGCGTTGCATTTGATTTATGCATCGGCGGGAGCGCCTGGCCGCGGGGGCGAGGCGTTTTTAGATCGGGCCAAGCTGTATCAGCAGCGGTTCTCGATGCAGCGTGGTTCTGTGGTGGCGTTTATTGATCTGGATGGGGATGGGATTGCTGAGACGCGGCGTCATCCCAACTCGTTTGTTTTGACTCGGGGATAAGGGGGTTGTGATGCTTGTGTTGCGGCCTAAGGGCGTGCGGTTTGGTGGGACGGAGTGGGTCGGTGTTTCTCGGGTGGCGATTGATTCGTCGAGTGTGGAAATGGCCGAGGAGTGGGACGAGGAGGGCCCGAACCTGATGTATGTGGATTCGACCCGGCGCAAGACCAGTGTGCGGGTGTATCAGGACATTGATGGGGATGATCTGGCGTCGCCTGATCCTGGGGAGGAGGCGTCGATTCGGATTGATGTTGATCGGGGGAATGATGCTGATAGCCGGGTTATTTTGATGAGTGTTGTTGTGCAGTCGGTTTCGTATTCGTTCTCGGGATCACGGGCGACGCGGGAGATCCGATTGGTGGCGGTGAGCAGCCGGGGTGATGTTGAGCCGGTGAGTGTGATTGGGGGTGGGTGATGGCGTCTTCGTTTAAGGGGCAGGACTTGTTTGGGTCTGGCGGGCACCGGTTTGTGAATCGTCGGATGGGGCGGCGGGTGGTTTCGTTCGCGGCGGTGTTGAATGATCCGGTGACGCCGGGGACCTTTGAGTCTGGGGACTGGGAAGTATGGCTGGAGGTTCGCGGGCGGCTTGTTGCGAGTTCGGATACTTCGTTGTGGAGTTTGCGGGACGCTATATTGGCCGAGGCGAAGTTTAATGTTGCTGCGGGGACGCTTGTCGATGAGCATGGGCATCAATGGGCTGACATGAAGTTTTTAACCTATGAAGAGACTGGACCGGCGCAGCGCGGGCGTGATGTGTCGGTTGGGTATGTGGCGGTGTTTGGGCGGTTGACCGGGGTTTGATTGGAGGGGTCATGGAAACTGAAGTGCTTGGGGCGTTGACCCAGTTTGGTGTCGCGGGGATGGTGTGCGCGATGTGGTTGATCGAGCGGCGGGCTTCGTTTAAACGGGAGCAGCAGATTAATGAAGCACACACGGAGTTGATCGGGCGGATCGAGGATCGGTCTGTGTTGATTGAGGTGATCCGTGAGAATACGCGGGCGTTGTCTTTGCTTGAGGCGGGCCAGCGGGGGCTTGTTGATGTGTTGTCTGGTCGATCGGTGTCCGGATCGGGGCGGGGCTAGACTGGGTGATGCGGATTGGCAAGATATTTCGTGGGGCTTTGGGACTGGCGGCGGTTGTTTCTGCGGTCGTGTCATCGGCGGGGTGCCAGCGGGGGGTTGTGATCCGCGAGGAGGTTGTGCGTGCTGAGGAGGGGATGGTTCTTCCTGGGCCGTTCGCTCCGGCGGGGATGCGTGTTCATCCGTTGACGCATGCCGAGATGGTTGATGGTCAGGTTCGGGTGGTGCTGCATGTGGAGATCCGTGATGGGTGGGGCGACACGATCAAGGGCGTCGGGAGGGTGACGGTGCGGCTCCGGAAGTCCGGGGCGTCGACGATTGGGGAGAGCGGGGTTAAGTGGGAGATTGATCTTCGGGATCTGGCGACCAATGTGTCGTACTTTGATTCGGTGACGCGGACTTACCGGTTTGTGATTACGGGATTGCCTGATTGGTTCGAAGCTGAGGGGCGGGGGAAGATGCGGGTGCTGTTCCGGACGGCGCGTGCTGATGGGGAGATCGAGTCGTTGCAGGACGACTTTGAGATTCTGAGTGTTCCAGTTGATGGCGGGAATTGAGACTAGTTGTCGTTGGATTCGATGAGGTTCAACTGGCGGTATTTTTCTCTGTAGATGTCGCGGAGTTCGGTTTGCTTATTGGTGAGGTCGATTGATCGGCCTTGGATATAGGCGGACTGGACGACGGTGGTGGTTTCGAGGATGTCGCCGTCGGTGATAATGAGGGTGGCGTGTTTGCCTTTTTCGATTGAACCGATGAGGTGGTCGATGTTTAGATTTTTGGCGGCGTTGAGTGTGATGCCTTTGAGGGCGGCGTCTGGGGATAGGCCGTGGGCGACTGCGATGGCGGCGGCGTCTGGGAGGTTTCGTTCGTGTCCGAATCTGGAGGACATGGTGAGGGACCATTGGACGCCGGCGGCTTCGAGTTTTTGTGGGAGTGTGTAGGGTTCGTCGTAGGGGGCGTCTGGTCGTTTGGGGAATCCAAAGGTGCCACCGATGATGACGGGGGTGTTTGTGGAGACGAGGAGGTCGGTGCAGAGGTACGCGTCGCGGCCGCCGACGATGATTGGTTTGAGGTTGTGGTCTACTGCCCAGTTGATTGAGTTTGTGATCTGGTCGAAGGAGTTTGCACGCATGAAGACCGGGTTTTGGTTTTCACCTTCGAGGACTGTGGAGATGGCGTCGAGGCGTTGGTCGGTTGTGGAGTGGGATTGTTTGTAGGCGACTGCTTGGGCGAAGATGGTGTTGAGATCTTCGGTGTTGTTGTCTCGCAGGGAGATGATGAGTCCTGCGTCGCGGACGAGGGCGAGGTCTTCTGTGGTCCAGCCATCGGTTGAGAGGATGGAGGCGCGTCCTGGGATTGTTCCGCCGCTTGGGAAGACTCCGACGGTGAGGATGCCGTTGGTTCTTGCGACGGGGATGACGACGGAGTCTGGGTTGACGGCGACATAGGCTCGGACCTCTGGGGTCATTGGGCCGACTTCGTTGTAGTCGCGGGTGGCGCGGACGGCGGAGGTTTCTTCGAGTCCTAGGCGGGTGACGGAGTCGATGAGTCCTGGGTAGATGTGCATGCCGGTGAGGTCGATGATCTCGGTGTCTACTGAGAGGGAGATCTTTGGCATGATGTCGTCGGATTTTCCGACCATTCCGATCTTGCCGTGATTCATGGAGACGACTGCGTTTTCGATTGTTTCGCCTGAGACTGTGTGGGCTGTTGCGCCGACGAGGAAGATCGGGTGGTCTTGCGCCGGGGCCGTGGGGGTGAGGTCCTGGGCGACGGCGGTTGATGCGAATGCGGCGGCGATGAGTGCTGGTATGTATTTCATGGTGGGTACTTTCATGATGGGTGGATTAGTAGTTGGTGTGCCAGTGTGGGAAGCGTTGTTCGCAGTCGTGGGCGGTGAGGTCTGGGTCGTGGTCGTCTATGAGTTGGCTGTCGGCTTTGGATTCTGCTTTCTTGTCGCCGTTTCCCTTGGCGTCTTTGGAGACGATTTTTTGGATGATGCGTGTGCGTTCGCTGTCGATGGCGGTGCGGTGTGCGGCGTCGTCTTCTAGTGAGAAGTACTTGCGGCCGTCGACGAAGGTGGCTTCGGCTCTGGACATTGAAGACAGTGGTGATCCGGACCAGATGACGAGGTCGGCGTCTTTGCCGGGTTCTAGGGTGCCGACGCGGTCGATGATGCCGAGCTGGATGGCGGGGTTGGTGGTGACAAACGCGAAGGCTTCTTGCTCGGTCATGTCAATGCCTGAGGCCCGGCTGTACTTGAGTGCTTTGGCGGCTTCGACATTCATGCGGCGGGCGAGGTCGTCGGAATCGGAGTTGAAGGAAGTAAGCAATCCGACCTCGTGGTTGATTGGACCGGCGTAGGGGATGGCGTCGGTGACTTCGACTTTGTAGGCCCACCAGTCGGAGAAGATGGAGGCGCCGAGGGCGTGTTGTTTGACGGTTTCTGCGACCTTGTAGGTTTCGAGGCCGTGCTGGAAGGTGCCGATGGTGAAGTCGAAGTCTTCTGCGATGCGGCAGAGCATGAGGATTTCGTCTTGGCGGTAGGAGTGGGAGTGGACGAGGCGATCGCCGGCGAGGATCTGGGCAAGGGTTGTAAGTTCGAGGTCTTGGCTGCCTTCGATTGTTTTCATGCCTCGGTTTGCGTATTCGCGGGCTTTGGTGAAGCGGTCGCGCATGATTGTTTCAACGCCCATGCGGGTTTGTGGGTAGCGGGTGGTTTTGTCGTCGCCCCAGTTGGATTGTTTGACATTCTCGCCCAGTGCGAACTTGATGCCGGGCTTGGCGTCTTGGAAGAACATGTCTTGTGGCTTTGCGCTGCCCCAGCGGATTTTAACTGTTTGGGACTGGGCTCCCATGGGGTTTGCTGAGCCGTGGAGGAGTTGGGCGGTGGTGAGGCCGCCGGCGAGTTCGCGGTACCAGCCGATGTATCCGGGATCGAGGGAGTCTTCGATTCGGCACTCTGCGGTGACGGCTTGGCCGGACTCGTTGACACCGAAGCGGAAGAGGCCGGTGTGGGAGTGGGCGTCGATCATGCCTGGGGTGACATGCTTGCCTTTGGCGTCGATGGCGTGGTCTACGGCGATTTCTGGGTGTGGGCCTGTGCCGATGGAGTTGATTTTGCCGTTGCGGAGGATGATCCAGGCGTTTTCTAGGATACCTTCATCGGACTGTGTCCAGATGGTGGCGTTGTGGATGAGGACGGAGTCTTGTTGTGGGCTCTGAGCAGTGGCGTATGGGCCGAAGGGGGTTGTTGGGAGGTCTGGGAGGAGGTTTGGTTCTTGGGTGTCGTCTTCTGTGTCCTCGGCTTTAGTGAGGGAGATTCCGAAGGTGTCTTTGTTTGGGAGTGTTCCTTTGCCGCCCATGCCGTTGATTGAATCTTCGCCGTGGGGGTTGTTGATGACGATGGTGAAGATGTCTGGTGCGCCGAAGGGGGTGTGGTCGAAGGCGAACTCGAGGTGATTGTTGTTGGTGTTGAAGGCTTCGGTTTCTTGGGTTATGTCGTCTCCGTCGGTGTACTCAATGATGGTGATGCGTTTCTTGGTGACTTTGAAGGTGAGGTTGAATTTTTTGTTGAGGACGGCGTCCCAGGTGCCGACGAAGTCGTTGATGGTGAGTGGGGCCTCGACGATCTTTGCGGTCCAGTTGAAGGGGGTTTGGTTGGCGCCGAGCCCGGTGCCTCGCATGGTGTTGTCGGATAGGAGTGTGGCGGACATGATGTAGGAGCCGGAGCCGGAGCCGGAGCCGTCGTCGTCGTCATCGAGGATGAAGGAGATGGCGTTGTCGTTCATCTCGACCTTGCGTGCTTTGTTGGTGGCGAGGTCGTCGCCCTCGCCTTCGTGGGCGGTGATTTTTTTGCCTTCGATGTCGATCCACATGGTGAAGTCGGCATCTACGAGCGAGATTTCCCAGTAGCCGTCGAAGTTGGTGGGGCTTTGGTCGTTGATGTGGTGCTTGCGGCCGTCGATCCAGGTGTCGATGATTTTGGCGTCTGCATCTGGGTCGAAGAGGTCTTCGGAGGTGATGACGAGGTTGGCGATGTTGCCGGTTTCAATAGTCCCTTGGTTGTCGAGGTTGAGGATCTCGGCGGGGTTTGTCGTGAGCATCGCGAGGGCGTCTGCTGCGGGGAGTCCGCGTTCGATGGCGGTGTGGATGTTTTTGTAGAATTTCTCGTCGTCGCGGAGTTTGCTGGAGGTGAGGGCGACGGTGAGCCCTGAGTTATTGAGCCAGCGTGCGTTTGCGGGGGTGCGTTCCCAGTGCTGGAGGGCGGTCAGGGTGACCGCGTCGGCGTCGTTGATGGTCCAGACTTCGGGTTCTTCGGGGAAGGTCATTGGGACGATGACGGGGTAGTTCATTTCCACGATGGCGGACAAGCGGCGGTGTTCTGTGCCCGAGCCGACGATGACGAGGTTCTTGTGGTTGAACTCGTTGGCGACCTTGCCGGCGAGGAGCGCTTCGAGCTCGTGGTCGGTGTCGTAGAAGAGGGTGGTGTCTTTAGGGGTGATGCTTGCCAGGGCAGAGGGGGAGTCTGACTTTGATTTGGCATTCTTTTTTGAATAGTGCTCGGCGTCGATGAAGGATTGGCGCATCAGGGACATCACGCCCATGTGGCTTGTTGGGTAGTCGGCGTCGCGCCAGCTTGTGCGATCGAAGCCCATCATCTGGGCGGTGTGGGATTGGTAGACGGGGGTGGTGCCCATGGATGGGTCGGGGAGATTTTCGGCGGTGGAGACGGTGGCAGTCCAGCCTCGGAAGACTCCTGAGTCTGGGGCGATCATTGCGGTGGTGAATCCGAGGTCGCGGAGGGACTTGGCTTTGTTGTCTGTGAGTCCTGGGCCGACGAGGGCGTCGCGTTGTGGGGTGACGAAGCGGTTGAAGTGGGTGCCTGCGGAGGTTGTGTCGAGGGGTTGGGCGTTGACTTCGACGAAGGCGTCGATGAATCCGGCGTAGATGTGCTGGTCTGCTCCGAGTTCGTGGACTTGGTATCCGGGTTTGAGACGGATGGTGTGTGTGGATTTGAAGACGCCGACGATGATGCCGTTCTCTATGAGGATGGCGGGGTTGGAGTCTGCGGGGTAGATTTCGGTTGGGGAGAGATGGATGGTGGCGCCCATGAGGATGTGGCTTGTTGGGCGGTCGAAGGCCATGCCGTTGGGGCGTGGGGCGAGGGGGTCGGTGGCGGTGGTTGTTGCCGAGGTGAGTGCCAGTGCGGCGATAGCGAGGGCTGGGGATACGGATTTCATAGCTGATTTCATAAGATGGAGACTCCTGCCGACCACGACTGTGGGGCGTAATTTGTGCTACTGAGTGTAGATGGTACCGGAATGGGGGGCATTGGTGGCACCAATCTGATAGACAAGTGGTTTGGTCGGCTTGGTATTCACGGTACGGGCAAGAAAAAAGACCCTCCCAGAAGCGGGCGGGTCTTTGATGGTATTTCTATCGGGTATATGAGTTATCGCCGGCGGCGGGTGGCGATGAGGCCACCTAGACCGAGCAGGGCAAACGAACCCGGTGCGGGGACGGCGTTGAAGTTATCCCAGTACACATCGTAACTACCGGCGGGACCCTGATTGTGGGCGTTGAGGATTACATTGTCGATCATGTGGGCGCCCTGGTTTCCCACCGATCCGATGTTGGTGCCGTTGATTGAGAACTCCACGGTGGATTCGGTGAGCTCGATATCGAGTGTGTACCACTCATCTAGTGCCGCGTTGGCAAAGGAAGTCCCGGTCCAGCCGATACCGGATTGCCAATAACGGAAACCGGTGTAGGGCACCGCGTCGCCATTGTCGCCATCAACGACATACTCGATGATGGGGAAGGTGAGGTTCCCGTTGCTCATGGTGGTCCACATGCCAGCACGGACGCCGGAGTTCCATGCGCTGTCTACATACAGGTCGATCGAGACGGAGGAGTTGACCGCCGAGTTGACATCAAACTTACGGCCCTGGTAGTTGTAGAAGGGGATGTCAAATCCGCTTGGGCGGTTGATCTCGGAGTCGGCTGAGCTGACGCCCTGGTGGAGACGGGCGTCGCCACCGAACATGAAGCCGGACTCGAAGACGGCTGGAGCGAATCGGTCGGTGTACCAGGTGCCTGGGGCTTGTGAAGCGCCCAGGGTGATGTCCCCTGCGGTATCAAAGGTTTGTGTGAACACATCGGCGCCTGCGACGGTGGCTAGTGATGCGATGGACAGAGCGAGTGTTGCGTATACAGTTTTCATAATAATTTTCTCATTCTAATTGGGAGGTGTGTGACAAAGGGCTGATCCGTTGTTCCCATACCAACGGCGCTCTTATCCCGCGGGGTCCATTTCTGAACTCTGCGATGTGTTTCGATACAGCCGATTAACCACGCCGGCGACGGGTAGCGATGAGGCCCCCGAAACCGAGCAGGGCGACGGCGCCTGGTGCCGGGACGACATCGATGACGATGGCGGATTCAGCGAGGAATGCGCCTGCCGAGTCGTGGAGTGTGAGTTTGACATCGTATTCGCCTATAGCGTCGGCATCGAAGACGATGTGTCCCGAGGCGTCGATGACGAAGGGAATGTCTGTGCCCCAGAATCCGAAGCCGAGGTTCTGGCTGTCTCCGCCAATGGGGGTAAACGGGCCAGCGGCGAGGGCGTTGGTGATATTGAGTGTGACCCAGCTCTGGGTGCCGACGCCGGCGTCAAAGTCGATCGAGAGGACGAGGTTGTAGTTTGAAGGGATTGCGTTTTGTGACAAGGCGAATGCGTAGTCGATGTTCCATGAGGCGAGCCCGTCATTTCCGGGAGATCCGGCATTAGCGAAGTAGCGTCCCGCGCCATCAGTGGTGAGATCACCGATGAATCGTTCTTTGGCTTTGAGCCCGATTTCGAGGGCGCCAAATGCATCGCTGTTTCGGGCGATGGTGAAGTTGGAGTTCATGTTCCCATCGCCGTAGGGCATTTCTGCACCGAATGCGAGGAACGAGTCCTCGTGGGTGACGGTTGCCCCTCCGAGTGCTGTGCCTGATGCCAGCGCGAGCGCACTGATAGCGAAAATCTTTTTCATAATATTCCCTTTCTCCCTAATCCTCTTTCTCTCGGTTTACATCCGCGTCCGGATGGTTTATTAAGTTATGCTACATGGCCGGGCGTAGGCGTGTCAAGAAAAACCGGTTTTACTCGTCTGCTTTGTGGGCTGATCATCGCTACCGTCTCTTTCCAACTTCAACAGGAGAGACTGAAATGTCTGATTTGATCACAGGAAACGCGGTAATTGGGCAATCTGGGGGGCCTACGGCGGTCATTAACCAATCGCTCGTTGGGGTGATCGAGGGATTGCGGACCGCTGGAGCTGGGACTTCTGGGAATCCGATCAAGAAAATCCTGGGGATGAGGCATGGGGTGACCGGGCTGGTCAACGACGATCTCTATGACCTGACCGACTATCCGCACGACCGGTTGCAGCTTTTGGCCCGGACACCGAGCGCGGGTTTGGGCTCGACGAGGGATAAACCAGATGCGGCGTTTTGCGAGCGGATCTTTGAGGCGTGCCAGAAGCACGACATCCGGTACTTCTTTTATATCGGGGGCAATGACAGCAGCGATACCTGCCGGATCGTCAATGAGCTTTCTAATGAGAAGGGGTACGAACTCCGGTGCTTCCATATTCCTAAGACGGTTGATAACGATCTGATGATCAATGACCACACGCCTGGGTTCCCCAGCGCGGCACGGTTTGTGGCCAAGGCGTGCATGGCCGACTTCCTGGACAATATTTCGCTGCCTGGGATCAAGATCAATGTGATCATGGGTCGGCACGCCGGGTTCTTGACGGCGGCGTCTGCTTTGGCGCGTAGAGACGACCGGTATGAGCATGAGGGGAGCTCGACGGATGGGCCTCAGTTGATTTATCTGCCTGAGGTGGCGTTTGATACCGAGCGGTTTGTCGAAGATGTGGCGACGATCTTTGATCGGCACGGTCGGTGCCACATCGCGGTCTCTGAAGGGATCGCTGATAAGGACGGCAACTCGATCGGTGGGATGCTGATTAAGAATGGCCAGACCGATGCCCACGGGAACCTGCAGTTGTCGGGGTCTGGTGCGCTCGGCGATGCGTTGTCGGATTTGCTCAAGGCCAAGCTTAAACCTGTGGGTGGTAAGGCGGTGCGGGTGCGTGCTGATACTTTCGGCTATGTCCAGCGGTGTTTCCCGGATCAGTCAACCGTGGATCAGAAGGAGGCCCGCGGGGTCGGGCGGTACGCGGCACGGCTCGCGACGAGCGGGGATGTTGATGGGTCGGTGGCGATCATCCGGACGAGCCCGATTGGTGAGGGTCAGCCGTATGCGATCAAGTATCAGCGGATCGAGCTGAGCGATGTGGCTGCCAAGACCAAGCACATGCCCGCGGAGTTTATCGAGGGTCACAACAATGTGTCGCAGAAGTTTTTGGACTACTGCCGGCCTTTGGTTGGGGAGCTTCCGTTGTACGAGCGGATTTAAGTGTGTACTCTGCTGGACTATGAAGTGAATGCTGTGAAGATCCCCCAGAACAGCGTGAGAACAAATGTCAGAAGTACGAAACTGATCAGTGGTGTGATTGTGGCGTGAAGTGAGACGCGGTTGTTGTGCTTTCTTGCTTTGAGCAATATTACAAGCGGTGTCGCGGCAAGCAGCGACCATGCGATGAAGCTGAGCCCTGCTATGACAACTGTTGTGTCTAGTTGAAGCGAGTTGTAGAACTGGATATACATGATGTACCAGTAGAGCAACTGGAGGGCCTGAAAGCTGGCCAAGATTGTGATTGATATAAGGCAAACCCGTGCGAGCGTTTTGTATTGGGACTCATCGAGACGGTCACTGAGCGTGAGGACGAGGTCTTTGCCGCATTCTGGGCACGCCGAGCCGGCGCCGTTCTTTCGGTTGTAGCCACAGCTGAGGCAGTTAACATTCTTTCCTCGGAGATAGAGCGACGCAATTTGATCGTTTACGGAGAACTCCGGGTCTGCTGATGGGTTGTTATCCATAACTGTATTGTAGAGTATGTTTGTTCAGAGTCTCTACTTGGCCTGGAGTGCAATACTGTACGGCTGCAGGCGCGCGGTGAAGACCCCTTCGATGATGGCGGGATCGTTATTAACGATTGTCTGTGCGGCGGCTTTGTCCTTGGCTTCGAAGATCATGATTCCGATGTGGGGTGGTTCTTGGGTTCGGCCTGCGAGGATGAGGGTGCCGGCTTTGTGGAGATGTTTGTAGTAGTTGAAATGCTGGGCGATGATTTCTGATTCTTCGGGGGTTGGGTTGTCGGGCATTTGTGTGCGGGTTGGTTCGAGGAAGCAGATGAACTGGGGGTTTGGCATGGTGAACATCGTATCAAAGACGAGAGGCAGCGGGGGAGGGCAATTCGGATAAAAACAATGGACTTGGCTCGGGCGATCAGTTATTCTGGTCGAAGACAGTTGAGAGAATGGAGTGTTGCATGTTCAATCGTTTTACTTTAACCGTTGGGGTTGTCTGTCTGGGGGCTATTGGCATGGGTGGCCCGGTGTTTCAGGGGGTTCGTGAGAAGACCCTTGAGGCGAAGCCGCGGCTATCTCCCGATCAGTTTCGATGCATCTTGATTGGGGATTCACAGACAACCAATCCGAACTCCAACGGTGTCCGCACGCAGACTCATCGTTGGGATGCGCCGATTCTTGGTGAGTTTGTTTCATCTGGCAATAGTGATAGCGGGACTCTTGTCAACAACAGCAGTGCCGGCATCGGCGGGCTTGTGTATCAGAATGTTGATTTGAATGTGGGCTGGCCGAATGGGGGCCCGCCAGATTTTATGGCACGGTTTGGAGCGAACTGGACCTGCGATGGGGACATTGACGCGCCGGACTCGATCGTAGGTCGGTACAGGATTCGGTTTGGATGGCCCAACACCCATGCGCCGTGGGATGAGGCTTGGGGGATAAATCAGCAACTCGTTGCCAGGATTGCTGTGCGTACGAGTCCTGATAGTGTTGATGCGGTCATGACGCGCGGAGAGCGTGGGGGGCTGCTTGATCCTGGCGGCGGCACTGTGCACAAACTCAACAAGACTTGGGGGGTGCAGGTTATTGAGCAATCGATCCCTATAGAGTTCAATCCGAACGGTGATGATGTTGGCGTCGCTTTATTCTTTCCTGAGGGTTCGCAAGAAACGGCGGGGCAGGTCCTTCAGGTGCTGGGGGTTCTTATTGAACGCGTTGATCAAAATGGGCAGCGGCTCAACGGGACACTGATCGGCTATCAGGGGCGCGGTGGGTGGGCGATCGAGGATCATTTGTCGTTGATTAGCCCGGCATCGAGGGTGGCGATGATCGAAATGTTTGATCCCGATTATCTACTGATCATGCTTGGTCACAATAAAGAGAGCGGGGGCGAGAAATCGATTGAGCCAAATATGCGTGCCTTAGTGCATGAATGGGAGGGGAGCTTTGATACGCTCGGGCGGGATCGACCCGGGGTAATCTATGCCGTGCCTTGGACGATCCATACAGAGACTGCATCTTCGTATTTACTCACGCTGGAAGCCGTGGCTGAAACCCTGGCGGGTGAACGGCGGTCTGATATTGTGGTGAGCTATTTGGAGTACTTTAACGACATCCGTCCTGATCTTGTTGATCCCAAGTCGTACATCTTTGCCTTCCCGCATGTTCATCCGGCCAACTTCCAGACCGCAGCCAACCTTTCAGAGGTTCTGTATGACATGCTCTTTGGTCCGGGCTAAGTCGCTCAGTCGCGTGAGTAGGTGATGGTGCCTGAGTTGTACCAGGATCCGTCGGGCATTTGGTCGTAGAACATGTCTGTGAAGTGGTTGTCGTCGGTCCAGGTGGTGACGATTTTCATGGGGTTGTCGCCCATGGGTGTGGTGGCGGTGCCGTGCATGGTGATGGTGTTGTCGTCGTCTTTGTTTCCGGTCATGTAGGTGATTTTGGTGGACATGGTGTCGGCCCAGATGGCGATGTACTGCTCGTGGGCGACATCGTATCCGGTGTATGAGAAGCCTTCGAAGGGTTGGCCCATGAAGTCCATTTTGAACTCTGATTTGATGTAGCGTCCGCCGAGGACGGATTCGACGGTCATTGTGGCGGGGCCTTCGGCTGGCGGTTGGCTCGGATCCATTTTGAAACTGGTGTGTGCGTTCCAGTTGCCGATGGTTTTGGCGAGTTCTGCGTGGTGCTCGTTTGGGGTTCCCAGGCGCATCATCTCGGCCATCATTTTCTCAGGGGACATCTCCATCATTTCTTGCATTTCATGCTCGGTGACTTTGTCCATGCCGTTGTCGTGATTGTGGCCATGATCATGGTCTGGTCCTGCGGCGATGAGGATGGCGATGCCTGCGGTGGCCAGCGAGCCTGCGGCGAAGGTGAGGATTGATGTGCGGTTCATGGGGTGCTCCTGTTGTGTGGTTTGTGGGTGGCGGCGGGTAGTGCCAGTGGGGTTCTGGGTGTAGTTTCCCCTGTTTATGGTCCGGAGTCACGGGAATTATCGGAAATACCGTAAAATAACCAAACATGCATAATCAGGTCCGGATTGAGAATTGTAGAATCAGTCCTGAATCCGGGCTATTTGGCTTGTGGATGGGGTTTTGACGGATTACACTCAGTCCACTCGATTCTGAGTGATCTGAGTTTGAGATTTGAGAGGGTTTCGTATGTTGAAGACTTTTGCTGTCGTTGTGTGTGCTATCGGTGCGTGTTCGTTTGGGGCGTTTGCTGATGGGGTGGTGTGCAATAGCGAGGGGTACTACGGGGCGATTGATACGCTCGGGCAGGCCGAGGGGATCGAGGTTGTTGGGGACATCGCGTATGTCGCTGACGGCAGCGAAGGTTTGAAGATCTTTGATGTGAGTGATCCATCAGCGATGGTCTTGCTGGGTTCGCTTGATACCGGGCTTGCCCACGATGTGCTGTATAAGAATGATTTGTTCGCAGGTAAGATCGCCTATATCGCTGATGGTTTTAGTGGTTTGGTTGTGATCGATGTGAATGATCCTTCAGCTCCTACACAAATCGGTTCGTACGCGACCTTGGGGCAGGCGATGGGGTTGTCGTATCATGGCGGGTTTGGCGATGGGCCTTACTTGACGATCGCGGCGGGTGGCGAGGGTGTGATTGTGCTCGATGTGAGTGTGCCGTCTTCGCCGGTGTTCAAGGATTCGCATACGACCGCGGGTTTTGCAAACGATGTAACGACCGATGTTGTTGATGGCATGGATTATTTGTATGTCGCGGCTGCGGGTGCGGGTGTTGAGATGTACCGCTTGCTCTTTGGGTTTGCGATTACTCCTCGCATGCCGACGGATACGCCAAGCTTCGCTCAGAGCATTGAAGTGGTTGGTGACATTGCGTATGTTGCCGACTGGTCTTCGGGGTTGCAGATTATTAATCTGAATGCCGACCGGAATGACCCTGTGATTGTGGGTTCGTTTAATACGAGCGGGCTGGCTGTTGATGTTCAGGTGTCGGGTGGGACTGCATATGTTGCTGATGAAGAGGGCGGCGTGCAGGTGATTGATGTGCGTGTGCCCGCTTCGCCTGTTGGGCTTGGGGTGATCGGCGTGCCAGATTTGGCGCTCGGGCTTGATATTGTCGGGCAGGATTTGTTTGTCGCGGCCAGTACATTTGGCGTGCTGGCGATGGACATGGGCGAGCTCGACGGGCTTGTGTCTTCGTCGCTCTTGGACTTGTACGCGTGGGGTGATGGGAATATTTACTTCCCTGAGCACACGGTTGTTGTTGGCGATATCGCGTATGTTTCGCGCAGCGGTCTGCACCTGTTTGATGTGAGCAGCGGGTCGCCGGTGTTGGTTAGCAGCTTTGGGCTCGGGACTGATACCGGCGGCGTGTATGTCAACGGCGGCGCGGCGTATCTTGCCGACGGTGCTGGGTTCCAGATTATTGATGTTCGGAATCCGATGAATCTTGTGCTGTTGGGATCGCATGGGACGCCGGGCACGGCGCATGATATTTGGGTTGATGGTAACTTCGGCGATGGGATCTTTGCGTATGTCGCCAATGGTGAAACGGGTTTGCATATCTTTGATGTGAGCGATTCGTCGTCGCCTCAGTTTGTTGGGCAGACAGCGATTGCTCCTGGTACGAATGTGAAGCGGGTCGAGATTGCCGACACGGGCTTTGGCAAGGTGGCGTACATTATCGATGGGAACGACTTTGTAATCGTATCGGTTGCGGACCAAACGCAACCATTGCCGTTTGGGGCATACAGCACCGGGCGTGGCACGCAGAATGTGCTGGTCGATGGCGATATTGCGTATATCGCGTCTAGTTCGAGCTTTGACACCGGGCGATTGGACATTGTGGATATCAGCCAGCCTTTGAATCCGTCGTTGATCAGTTCGTTTGATACCAACGGGCTTCATCAGTTTAGTAACGCTTATTACGAGCTCAACAAAACTGGTTCCATGCTGTTCATTACCGATCCAGTGAGCGGCATCACGATGTACGATGTGGCTGATCCGACGGCGCCAAAGTTTACCGGGATGTACAACAAAGAGAGCGGCATGATGTCGCTGACCATTGAGAACAATACCGGGTATCTACGGACTGGCGATGGCTTGTTTCAGTTGCTTGATATGAGCGAGTGTGCTCCGTGTCCTGCTGATTTGACAGGCGACGGCGTGCTTGATTTCTTTGATATCGCGGCGTTCCTGAGTGCGTTTGGAAACAACGATCCGATCGCCGACTTTACCGGCGACGGGGCCTTTGACTTCTTTGATATTGCGGCGTTCTTGTCTGCGTTTGGGGCCGGGTGTCCGTAGTTGAGCCAGATTGCATTACAACTTCTGAGGTTGCATTGAGATTTTGGAGAGCTGCCGCGATGGGTCTAGGCCGGTGGTGGCGTGCTTTGTGGAGATATGAGTCTTGATTTGCAGGATTTATATATGAATATATCCCGCGATCGGGTATCCTCGGAAGGCTTGTGCGTGCAGTACAGGGCGCAAGGGTAACAAGAGATTGAAAAGAGGCGATTAATGAAGAATGTGATCATGAAATCTTGTGTGGTGGCTGGTGTGTTTATGGCGGGTTTATTCGCATCGGATGCGAGGTCCCAGTGTACTACGCCGATGCTGATCGAGTTCATAAATGAACCCGGGTGGCGTGCTGATGATGTGGATGTGATCGGGACCACGGCGTATGTGTCGGCCGGCCTTGATGGGCTTGAGATTTACGATGTGAGCAATCCGACGGCGCCGGTCTTGATCGGGTCGCTCCAGTCATGGTCAAGCGGCGGGCAGATCAAGGTTGTGAACTCGGTGGCGTATATCGGTGTTGGAACAAGCCGGATGGAGTTTGTTGATGTGAGTGACCCGACTGCCCCGGTGTTATTGGGGTATTTCAGCGATGGCTTTACGGGGATTCTGAAGGACTTTGAGGTTGTTGGTTCGCTCGTGTATGCGGGGGTTCATTCGACTGGTCTTGAGATCCTTGATGTGAGCAGCTTTGCTTCGCCGGTTGTGCTTGATACCTATGACACGCCTTGGTTTGGGGATGGTGTTGCGCTGAAGGGGAACTATGTGTATGTTGCAGAGAATGCATCTGTGCAGATTCTCAATGTGAGTAATCCATCATCGATTTCATTCGCTACATCGATCAATCTATCGGCCAACGATGTCCATGTGAAGGGGGACTTCGCGTATGTAGCCACGGGTGGAGATGGCTTGATGATATATGATGTGAGCGTGCCCACGGCCCCCTCGTATGTTGGTTCACTCAACACCGGCGAATCACTGCAAGGCGTCTTTGTCAAGGGCACGATTGCCTATGTCTGGAACTCAGGCGCTTTCGCGATGATCGATGTAAGTGATCCGTCGTTCCCAACCTTTGTTCAGGGATATGGCCAATACCCGTTTGGGGATCCTTTGTACGGTCTTGATGCCACAAACGACTTTGTCTTTACTGCATCGGGCGAGGGGCTCAAGATCTTTGATCCACGGGATTTCAGTGTTCCTCAGCTGATCGGCGAGCTTGATACTGCCGGCGCTTCTAAGGGGATTGATGTAGAAAACAGCGTCGCGTACATTGCCGACAACCTGTTTGGTTTGCAGATCATGGATGTAAGCGGGCTATATAGTCCGGTGTCGCTGGGTTCATATGACACGCCTGGCTTTGCGGTTGGTGTAGACGCGGTTGGCACGATGGCTTATGTGACGGATCTTGCGCAGGGTTTGCATATTATTGATGCAAGTGATCCGGCATCGCCTGCCTTCCTGGGCACCTACAACACGCCTGGGCTAGCCAACAATGTGATGGTTGTGGGGAACCGGGCGTATGTCGCGGACTTTGGACAAGGATTGCAGATCATTGATGTGAGCGATCCATCGGCTCCGTTCTTGCTTGGCTCCTATGACACCGCGGGGTTCGCGTATTCGCTGGATGTCGTCGGGTCGATCGTGTACATCGCCGACGGGTCTGGTGGGCTCGAGATGGTCGATGTCAGTATTGTCTCTGCGCCGGTTTCACTGGGTAATCTGCCCTCTGCGGTTGCGTTGATGGATGTTGTGGTGATCGGTGAATATGCCTATGTCACCGACGACACCTTTGGTATGTGGGTGGTTGATATTGCCGCCCCAAGCTTCCCGATCGTGATCAGTTCGATCGCGCTTCCGGGTATTTCTGAGAGTATTGCGATCGAAGGGTCAAGGGCGTATGTGACGAGTTCAACCGAGGGCGTGTCGATTGTTGACATCAGCACCCCGACGCTTCCAACGCTGATGTACTCGGTGGTCACTCCCGGGATTGCGCAGGATGTCGTGGCCGTCGGATCGGACTTCTATGTTGCCGACGGCGGGCAGGGGATGCATATTGTCGATGCCACGATGGGCTGCGTGCCGATGTGCCATGCCGATCTCAGTGGAGACGGCGCGCTGGACTTCTTCGATATCGCGATGTTCCTCAGTGCATTTGCAACCAACTCGGCGGGTGCAGATTTCAACCAGGACGGCTCATTCGACTTCTTTGATATCGCGTTGTTCCTGACAGCATTCAGTGACGGGTGCCCTTGATCTAGTCGGCGACCTGAACGCGCTCGGTGATGGTGAGCCCGAAGGATTCGAGGTGGGGGTAGGAGGCGCCCGAGTTGGTGATGAGTTTGAGGTGGGAGATGCCTAGGCCTCTGAGGATCTGTGATCCTGTGCCGTACTCGACCATCGCGGGGGACACAGACTGTACAGGTTTGTCCTCTTGATCGTGGTCGATAGGCCGGGAGAGCATCTGGGAGAGTGCGTCGCCGATGCCGTGGGGGCGGAGGTAGACGATGGCGCCACGCCCGGCGTCTTGGATCATCTGCATGGATTTGGCGAGGGTTTCACCGGAGGAGCCGCCGTGGGATGAGGTGGCTTGTTGATGGAAGATGTCGCCTAGTAAATCGCGTTTGTGGACGCGGACGAGGGTGGGTTCTTCGGATGCGATGGGGTTGTGGTATTCGTCGAGGGTGCCGACATCGCCGACGGTCAGGGCGAGGTGGGGCATGGGGTCGACGATTGATTTGAATGCGATGAGGTTGAACTCGCCCTGCGGGGTCTGGATCTTGGTGCCTGAGATCGGGTCGAGGCGTTCGATGATGGAGGATTGCGAGAGGCGGTGCTCGATGATCTGCTTGACACTGCACATTTTGATGTTGTGTTCTTTGCAGAGTTTGACGAGGTCGGGGACGCGGGCCATCTCGCCGTCGTCGCGCATGATCTCGATGATGATCGCCGATGGGTGGAGCCCGGCGAGCCGGCAGAGGTCCAGCGAGCCTTCGGTCTGGCCGATGCGGACGAGGACGCCGCCGTCGCGTGAGCGGAGCGGGTTGATGTGACCGGGGCGGACGAAGTCGCTGGCATTTGTTTTTGGGTCGATGGCGAGCTGGATTGTTTTGGTTCGTTCTTGAGCCGAGACGCCGGTGGTGAGGCCGTGCTTTGGGTGCCCGTCGATGGCGACGGTGAAGGGGGTGGCGCGGACGGAGGTGTTGATGATCGATTGGGGGGTCAGGTCGAGGCGGTCGCAGTCGGCCTCGGTGAGTGACAAGCACATGTAGCCTCGGGCGACGGAGAGCATGAAGGCGACGGCCTCGGGGGTGACGAACTGGGCGGGGAGGACAAAGTCGCCCTCGTTCTCGCGGTCCTCATCATCGGTGAGGATGACCATGCGGCCGTGCTTGAGTTCTTCGAGGATTTCCTCGATGGTGGCGAAGGGGGAAGAAATTTGTTCTACACGCATAGTTCCAAATGGTATGACATCTTCAATGAGAAATCAGATATTCATCCTATGGCGCGGGCAACAAATCTTGTGCGGTATCAGACAGGGCGGCGATTTGGTCTAAGGTATCTTGAGGTAATACGAATTGGCTATTGGTGATTTCAGCTAGCGTAGATACGGCTGATACTGGGTCGCCAGTTTTGAGTTGAAGTTTCGCGTCATCCAGGCCCAATTCAGTTGCTCTGTGGTGCAGAGAATTTTTTAGGAAAGTGTCTATGTCAGAATTGTTCTCAATCGCATTTACTAGTTCGGTACGGAGGTTGCTCCGTATATGAATTGCAGAGTCGTACTTTCCAAAATCTTCGAGCATGGCTCCGAATTGTTTAGCAATATCCAATCTTGATGGCATATAGAAGTAATCGGGATTATACAGGACATCGATGGTATCGTTGATAAAGTCCTCAGATGGCTTCGACCATCCTCTGCCTTGAAGCTCATGGACTTCAAGACGAAGCAGTGGGGGCACCCCTAGAAATGGTTGATCATTTCCAAAGTCTGGGCGCCTTTCTAGCAATGTAGTGAGATGGTCTAGAGCCAATGAGTTGATCCCGAGTAATTTATTAGCCTTGTATGCCCAGTACAGGAAGATCGCTTGTTCCTTTGTTTGATTCTCAGCGGGATACAGCGTGATGCTAGAGAGAGCGATATTAAGAAGTTCATCGAAGTCTCCGTTTCTTTCGTATAAAATACAAAGCCTATTGAGAATCGACTGTGTAGTTGCGTAAACACCATTCGGGTCGTCAATTTCAGCCTGTATCCTCGCGGCATTGTAGTGGGTGAGTGCGAGTTCAATCTCTCCTCTGGATTCATGAATTTGGGCTTGCATACGGTGAGATTCGCAAAGCCATCGTGGTGAACTTGCCACTGTTCCAAGTGCCTCGAATGCATCGAGAGCGTTGTCCATTGAGTTTTCTGAAAAACAGGCGTGTCCTGCAATTCGTAAACCATCGACCCTTGCTTGTTCGGTAAGTGTGCTATTTGAGATGCATTCTTGAATAATTAATGACGCAAGCAAAACACGATCATCCGTTTTGTTGAGCATCGTGATAAGATCATGTTCGGCACTCCATTTTGGAGTCTTTGGCGGAGGGGTAGAGGGTCCTGGATAAGAAATTTGAGCGGCGGCTAGGCTGGTTGAACATCCGATTAGTAGGGTACAAATTATACGATTCATTCTAATTCTCCAATAAAGTTTTACGCAATCCATACTGCTGGAAGTTTAAACTGATGGCCTGCTGGGATGATGTCGAAATCAATAAAGTTTGTTTCGTCTTCTCCATTGGGGAATGGGTCCTCACAGTTTGGAATGCCATCCCCATCATCATCTCCATTAGGGTCTTCTACATCATCGCCACAGCGGGATTCGTCTTGATTATTTGGGACTCCATCGTTGTCATCGTCTCCATGCGGATCATCGCCCTCATAGCCGAATGGAGAGTCGTCTTGTGCGTTTGAAATACCATCGCCATCAGCATCTCCGTCGGGATCATCTCCCTCATACCCATATGGTCTATCGTCTTGGCCATTTGGGATTCCGTCATTATCTTCATCTTCATCCGGATCAAGATCGTTTACTCCGCCGTCATTTTGATCCCCGCACCAGTTGCATCCAGATGGCGAGATATTACTAGGCGCACGGGCTGGATCAGTGACGCTCGATATAAACCAGCTATCCTGTACCGGCTTGACCAGCAACGCTTCAGCCTGAACAATTTCCGGCTCGCAATAGTATGTTACTCGTAAATCCTCAAACATTGCACCTGTTTGCGGGTTTGTACACACATCGCATGAAACATAAGAAACCCTGCGATACACTGTTTGTACAGCGCGCCGTCCGAAGGTGGTCCATTCGCTTCTTAGCGTAATGCCTTCGCACGGAGGGCAGTCTTCTCTCGTGCTGTTAGCTCCTGGATTGGATGTTATTGACTGATTCTGAACTACCGCAGAGTTTAATCCGAACGAGCCGCCTGCAACTAGGCCAGCGCTAATACCTACATTGCCTGTCCAGCCGCTTGTGTCAGAATAGCTCACGCTTTCTGTCGCGCGGACACTGTTGCTAACGCCGACATTACGCGGGGTTGACGCACAGTTGTAGGCTGTGTTACCGATGTCTACTAGGGCTTCAGGTATGGGTGTGATTTCAAGGGAATTTGGCTTTAGGACATTGTAATCTGTTCGGATTTCAACGCATCCTACACAATCCACATCCCAAACTGACTGGTCGCATGGTTCTGAATATGCATTTGAAATTAGTGTTGGGGTAGTCAGCAAAGATACTAAAAACAATTTATTCATAACTGTGTCTCCAATGCATATTCACTAATGATCGAGTTTGCAGATTACACTAGGTTGATTGATCTGTCAAGCTGTAACTAGAAATAAATGCTTTATTGAGATGCCGAGGCGAATATGCCTTGAGGTCATGTGGTGCAGGTATTAGAGCAGGGAGCCGCGGAGGATGAGGATGGCGAGGGCGAAGTAGATTGTGAGGCCAGACACATCCATGAGGGTCGCGACGAGGGGGGCTGAGGATGCGGCGGGGTCCATGCCGAGTTTGTCGAGGATCAGGGGGAGCATGGATCCGATGAGCGTGCCCCAGATGACGATGATGAACACAGCTCCGCCGACGGTCAGTGCAAGGGGCATGGTGTGCGGGGTGTGGGTGAACCCGCTGGCCGAGAGGAGCACGACGGTGAGGACGCCCATCAATCCGAGGATCGCGCCCAGGACGAAACCGGTCAGTAGCTCCTTGCGCATAATGCGCCACCACGCGCTTAGGTGGACTTCTTCAACGGCGATCGCACGAACCAGCAAACTCGCGGCTTGGGTCCCCGTGTTCCCGCCCGATGCGATGATGAGCGGGACAAAGATCGCCAGGACGACGGCTTTGTCGAGCTGCTCATCGAAGAACCCCATGACGCCGATACTCAGGAGTTGGAGGACGAAGAGCCCCGCGAGCCAGACGCCGCGTTTGCGGACCATATCGCGGACAGGGGTGGTGGTGTATGGAGAATCGAGGGCTTCCATGCCGCCGAGTTTTTGGACATCTTCGGTGAACTCTTCTTCTGCGACATCGGCGATGTCGTCTGCGGTGACGATGCCGATCAATAAACCGAGCGAATCGACGACCGGGAGTGCGGTGCGGTTGTAGCGGGCCATCGCGCGGACGGCTTCTTCGCGGTCGTCGGTGGCGATGAGGGCGACGAACTGGTCGTCCATGCAATCGGCGATGGTGGAGTCTGGGTCTGCCAGGAGGAGGGTGCGGATGTGGAGGTCGTCGATGAGTGTGCCGTCGGGTTTGATGACGAAGACCCAGTGGACGGTCTCGGCGTCTTGGCCGTAGCGTCGGATGTGTTCGAGGGCGCGACCGACGGTCCACTCTTTGTGGAGGCGGACATAGTCGGGGGTCATCAGTCGCCCGACGGACTGGGAGTCGTAGCCGAGGATGACCTGGGTGATGGCACGGTTCTCTGGGCTCATCCTCGCTATGAGCGGGGTGGCGACTTCTACGGGGAGCTCGTCGAGGAGTGCGGCTCGGTCGTCGGGTTCGAGGTCTTCGATGACTCGTGCGGAGCGTTCTCCGCCGAGGATATTGAGGAGCCGTTCTTGGACGGGGCGTTCGAGTTCGGCGAAGACATCCGAAGCGATGTCTCTGGGGAGGACGCGGAAGGTGATCCCTGCGGGTTCGGGATCGAGGGACTCGATGAAGTCTGCGATGTCGGCGGGTTCGAGGATCGAGAGTGCATCTCGGACCTGCCGATAATCCTGGGCGTTTAGGAGCTCGAGGAGTTCTGGCTCGAGGAGTTTGATCGTGGGGGACTTCACGGGTGCATGGTATCAGTGTCAAGCGAATGTGTGGGAACACTTTGGCCAAAGCAGACCCGAATCGGCATATAGCGGATGGCTGTCACAGAGCGGACCCGCGGGCTCAAAGAGGGAGATTGGGGTTTCATTCCGGTTCAATGCTGGACGATATGTGCCGTATACCAACGGAGGCACTTTTTATGAATCGTATGAATGCAGCGTTTACCCTCTTGGAAGTGATTGTGGTGACCGCGGTGATCGGTATATTGGCGGCATTGGTGGTGCCCCGGTTTGCCGATGCCCGGAACCAGACTTCGGTGGCATCTGCAGCAGAAGATCTCCACACGATTGCTCAAGCGTTATCACTGTATCAGGGAGTCAATGGGTCATTCCCACCCAACGCCACTCGGGATCAGGACGCGATCATAATGACTGAGTATTTTAAGAACTTCAGTCCCTTCGAGATGAGCTCGCCGATCGGGGGCGTGTACGACTTCGACGGGCCGCCCAAGTTCAGCCCGGTGTCGATCTCGATCGTCAATGATGGCGAGAACAAGTTTGACCCGCTGCAGGCGGTGGAGCTTGACGAAGCGATTGATGATGGCGACCTGAGAACCGGGCGGCTCAAGCTGGTCAATCTCCGGCTGCGGTACCGGTTTGCCAATAACTAGCTGCTGGACTAGTTCCTGAAGCGGTCGTGGCAATCGATGCACGAGTTGTTGAGCGCATTGAGTGCGTCGAGTGCTTCGGGGAAGTCGTTGTTGTTAATCTTGGTTTCGACATCGCTGGCGGTCTGGATGCTGTCTTTGAAACGAGATCGCATCATGGAACCTCTGCGTTTGAAGAAATCGAGTTCGAGCATGGCCCGCATGTGGTCGTAGACCTGCCCACTGATCGCGGTCGCTGAGAGATCGGGGTGATATTCTGATGCCTGCCATTGGTTCTCTGCGATGTCCCAGAGCTGGTCATGGAGCCGATCGAGTTTGCCCATGGATTTAACAAACCCCGAGATTGGGGCGCGGGTTGGGAACTCGATGGCACCTTCGAGTGTTGCTTGGTCGAGTGGCTTGGCATTTCGGGCCGCGCTGTAGAGTCCGGGGTAGCTTTGTGAGGTGCCCGCGGCGGTCATGAACTCGATGGCTTGGTCGTTGGTGATGATCCCGGCTCCGACTGCTCCAACACTGATGGCGGCCGGGCCCCGGTGCTTGCCATGGTGGCAGTGGAGGTAGATGGGGTGGTCGAGCTGGGTGATTGCCGCGGCGAGTTCGATGGCTCGGGAATCGTCGATGCCGTCATACCCGACAGGGAGGTGGACGATCCGGATGTTGTGCTTGGCGGCTAGGTCTGGGTCCGGAGCGATAGCGTCTACGCTGATGACCGTTTTGATCCCAATTGATGAGAGCTGGTCGTAGTGGGCTGCGGTGGCGGGCTCGTCGCCGGAAATGAGCCCCGGGGCGAGTTGGTGGAGGTTTTTGATCGGGCTAGGTTGGGTGGCCCCTGTGCGGGCTGGGTTTGTGGAACACGCCGCGGGAAGCAGCAGGGCGAGGGTGCAGAATATGAGGTGAATACTTCTGGGCATGGGGGTGGGCATCGGGGAGTATATCAGGCGCGGCCGCGGGCTACGATTCACTATGGTGTATCGCGTCTGTAAAAGCTTTGAAGTCGAGAGTGGGCACATGCTCTCCAAGCACCCCGGGCGGTGCAAGTTTCCCCACGGGCATTCCCGGCGGGTGGATCTGGTGATCGCATCGGGGCATCTGGGCGACGGGGATATGGTGTGCGATTTCAAATCGCTCAAACTCGCCGTCGAGGATTATATAGATAGCTATGACCACTCTTTGATGGTCAACTCGAACGATCCGATCCTTGATCAGCTCACCAAGGACAACCAGGTGCGGGTGATTGTCTGCGAGGATGAGGATCCGACGACGGAAGTCCTTGCCCGGCGCATCTACGAGTTTGTGTCAGCACAGCTCGTAGACGGCGGTTGCTACACGGACACCCATGGCAAGGAGTTTGTGCTCCCCGCTGGATTGACCCTAGAACGGGTCCGGGTGACCGAGACCAGCAGTTCCTGGGCAGAATACGGGATTTCGTAATCGCAAAGGCCGAAATCCGAAGAATGCTCTCAGGAAGCAATAGATCCACAGTTGTGGGCGTTGTTGCGTATGTAGGAAGAGTTTTCAAGGAGTCTCAGTATGTCCTCAAAGATGACCAAAGTACTCTCGTTGGCGGTTTCTGTATTTGGATTGAGCGGCAACGCGCTGGCGCTCAGTGCGGAGTCGCCGCCGGATGCTTCCCAGAAACAAGCGATGTCCATGGCGATGGATCTGTCACTCGCTTTTGAATATGCCAGCGAAACAATCGAATCTTCGGTTGTGCACATCATCACCGAATCCGAGAACCGTCGCGGCTACCGCCAGCAGACCGGGCTCGGTTCCGGGGTTGTTGCAAATACAGATGGCTACATCCTGACCAACGCGCATGTTGTCGAGGCGGGGCAGTTCATCAATGTTCGGCTCAGCGATGGGCGCGAGGTTCCGGCCGAGCTCATCGGGACTTTTTCAGAGACCGATGTCGCGGTGATTAAAATTGAAGCCGAGGGCTTGGTGCCGGCGGAGTTTGGGGACTCTGAAGGTTTGCGGGTCGGGCAGTGGGTCCTTGCGATCGGGAGCCCGTTCGGATTCCAGCAATCGGTGACCGCGGGGATCGTCAGCGCCAAGGGGCGCGGGTCTGTAGAGGCGGCCAATGGTTCTGGGGGCAACGCCCCTCAGCGGTTCCAGGAGTTCATCCAGACCGACGCGGCGATCAATCCCGGGAACTCTGGAGGGCCTTTGGTGGATCTTCACGGAAAGGTCATCGGGATCAATACCGCGATCTTGTCGCGGTCTGGCGGGAACAACGGGCTCGGGTTTGCGATCCCGATTGATATTGCCGGTGCAGTCATGAACCGGATCATCGAACACGGGCGTGTTGATCGTGGCTGGCTCGGTGTACAGATGGGCGGCTTGCGGCCGATTGATGCATACGAGATCGGGATTGATGGCGGGGTGGTTCTTGAACGCGTTGTGCCAGACGGGCCCGCGGAACACGCGGGGCTCAAGGACGGTGATGTGGTGGTCGCTCTTGGCGGACGGACAACCGAGAATCTAGTACGGATGGGCAACGCGATCATGCTTGCTCGCCCGGGTGTTCCTGTTGAGATTGAATACTACCGCGACGGCAAGAAGCGCCAGGGGCGCGCGACGCTCCAGGACCGTGCCGAGCAGTTGGTGATCGCCAGTGGTGGCGCATACATCGAAAATTTGGGGTTTATGGTTGTTCCCGCTGAAAAAAGGATCCCGCGCGGGCGACGGGGCTTTGATCGGATCGCGGGCTTTAGCGTGCTTGAAGTGACCGATCAATCGGCTGCTGCTGATGCGGGGCTTGAGCCCGACGACTTCTTGTACGAGATCGATGGGCGGTCGTTCGAGGACGCGGATCAGCTGAGCGGGTTCTTTTCTGATGCAGACTACGATCGGGGCGTGCGGCTCAAACTCATCCGTGACAACTCCCGTGGGTACATCGATCTAAAAAACAACTAGTCTGAAACTTGTTCAGTTGGCGTAGGGCGATTTGGGTTTGTTTGAATATCCCTTTGCCTTGAGCTTTTTGATCTTGGCGAGGACCTTGTCCGAGCGGATCTGGAATCCGGCTTTGAGCCGAGAGCTCTGGAGCTCGATGCGGGCCTGGCGGATTTCTTCGCTGGTTGGGTCCAGGGGGAGTAGGGCCATGGCGAGCCAGGTGCGGACGCGTTTGCGAGGCGAGTGGCGGGCGGCCCAGTAGGTGAGCGTCACAAAGATTAGTATGATGGCGGTGGCGGCGAGGATCGGGGCTTGGAGTGATTCGGTCTGGGTCCACGCGTAGTAGCCGCAGGCGGCGATGGTGAGCACGGCGGTCATGATCATGAGCCGGGCAAAGGGGACGAGACGCTCGAAGGTTTCCTCGTCGTAGAGTCTTGAGAAACAGTAGAAGGCGTGCCGGATCATCTCTTCGCGTTGCCCGTTGTTGAGTCGGTCTTCGCTCCGGGCGTTCTCCATCGAGGTGCAGCTCTCGATCCGTTTGTGGACGATGGCCAGCATCTCTGGCTCGAAAATCGCGGCGCTCTTGGGGTCTGGGAGGATTGAGATCGGGCGTTCCTCGGTGGGCCGCTCGACGCGGCAGTCGCAGATCATGCAGGTGAGTTCGTGGTGGGGATGGCCGTGGCGTCCGCGGTCCATGCACATAAAATAGCGTTTGTGTTCGGCTTGTGCGAGCCTGAAGCGACACTCTTTCCGGCAGACCGGACAATAGTCGGAGGTGACCCCGATTGGGCGGATACGCAGCACCGTCGCACTGATGAGCGAACAAGGCATGCCTCATTATACACGAAGTCGAGGAAAAAGTGGCACACAATCTGGAGTTCAGATGGCCTACCGTTGAATATGCCAGCATTCACTGATAATTCAGCGGGACAGGAAACGAAACCTTCGGCGGTTGTTTTGCTGTCCGGGGGGCTCGATTCGACCACCGTCCTGGCGATGGCGGTCGCAGAAGAGTACGACTGCCACACGCTGGCCTTCGATTATGGGCAAAGGCACCGCAACGAACTCGACGCGAGCGCGAAGATCAGCACCGCGATGGGCGCGGCTTCGCACAGGGTGTTCCCGATTGATATTGGATCGTTCGGGGGCTCGGCTCTGACTGCGGATATTGATGTCCCGAAGGGACGCGATGAATCAAAGATGACCGACATCCCAGTGACCTATGTACCCGCGCGGAATCTTGTGTTTCTGTCGATCGCGATGGCACTGGCCGAGACGCTTGATGCAACGGATCTTTTTATTGGGGTCAACGCGGTGGACTATTCAGGGTATCCGGATTGCCGGCCTGCGTTTATTGAATCGTTTACCAAGACGGCGAACCTCGCGACCAAGCTGGGTGTGGACGGCAAGGGGATAGTTATTCATACGCCTTTGATGGAGATGACCAAGGCGGAGATCATTACGCAGGGTGTGGCGTTGGGTGTGGAGTATTCGATGACGCATTCGTGCTACGACCCGATCAATGGGAAGGTTGGGGGGGCGTGTGGCGTGTGTGATTCGTGCGTGCTCCGCAAGCGTGGGTTCGAGCAGGCGGGGATTGATGACCCGACGGTGTACGCATCATGAATGGATCTCTTCCTATTTCTGAAACCTTTGTGTCGATCCAGGGCGAGGGGAAGCTGACGGGAGTGCCGAGTTGGTTCTGCCGGGTGTCTGGGTGCAATCTGCGGTGCAGTTGGTGTGATACGCCGTATGCGAGCTGGGATCCTGAAAAAACAACGCGGACGATTGATGAGTTGGTGATCGAAGCGAAGAGCAGCGGGGTTGCCCATGCGGTGCTGACGGGCGGGGAGCCGATGATGTTCACGGAGTTGGTGGAACTGTCGCGTGGGCTATCTAAGGCGGGGATGCACATCACTGTTGAAACCGCGGGGACGCTGGTGCTTCCGGAGTTGGTGTGTGATCTGATGAGTTTGTCTCCCAAGCTCGCCAACTCGACGCCGATTGATGATCCACGCGATCCGAGCGGCGCGTGGGCCAAGCGACACGAGGAACGACGGCTGAGCTTTGATTCGATCAACGAACTCATCGCATCAACATACGATCAGCAGCTCAAGTTTGTGGTGAGCACACCTGGGGATCTGCCGGAGATTGAATCGGTGCTCGCCAAGATCCGTGGGTATCAGCCCAGCGATGTGATGCTGATGCCCGAGGGTGTGACGGTGCCTGATCCGGAATCGATCCGGTGGGTGGTCGATGCGTGTGTGGAGCGTGGCTGGAGCTACTGCCCGCGCGTGCATGTGCAGCTCTTTGGTGACACGCGCGGGACCTGACCCGGATTAGTCGCGCCATTTCTTGACAGCGATGTCATCGACGAACTTGATGTGGACCGATTCGTGAACTGTTTTTTCGGTGCTGCCGCCGAAGACAAGGAAGACGGCTCCGGAGTCGTCGGTGCGTTTGGTCCAGTTCCAGGTCCATGTTTCTGAGCCATCGTCGTTTGAGGTGGTGTTTGAGGGGAGCCCGAGGAGTTCTTCGACTTCGAGTGCCGTGGTGTCGTTGAGGCGGACTTTAGAAACAGTATTGGGCTGAACATAGGCCCCGGAGATGCTGGAATCTTTGGATGAGGCGATGAGGCATCCGCCCAGGGTGAGGGCTGAGGCGAGCAGGATTGAGGTTCCGATGGCGGGGATGGTTCGCATTGATTAGCTCCGGTTTTGGTCATCATGATGGGCCACGCAGGCCCGGGAATATGTATTCGGATTTATACCGCTCGGATTGCCAGGGGTTGACAGGATACAAAAGATATTTATGCTCGCGGCGGGAGTGGGATACACTCCGCGATGGATTCAGAATCGGTAACACTCAAGGACGGGAGGGCAATACACCTGCGGGGCTCGGCGCGAGGCGACGGGCCGGCGGTCCTTGCGTACATCAAGGCGCTGGGCGACTCGACGGATTTTATTCTCACGCATGCTGGTGATCAGCCCACAATCGAGGCGGTCGATGAGCGTATTGAGATGATTGGCGATGGGAAGTTCTATTCGCTGGTGGCGATCGATCCCGGTACGGGTGAGGTTGTGGGCAATGCTTCGTACAGTTTTTCGCCCAGGGTGAAACTGTCGCATGTCGGTGATCTCGGGATCGGGGTGCTCCCGGCTTGGCGAGGGACGGGTCTTGGTTCGATTTTGTTAAAGCGTTCGATCGAGGACATGCGGGCAAAGCCAGGAATTGTTCGGCTTGAGCTGGCGGTCATGGAGGGGAATGATCTTGCGTTTGGGATGTACGAGCGGGCTGGATTTGTCGTTGAGGGTCACAAATCCCGATCGATGTGTCAGCCCGATGGGTCGTACTCCGATGAGATTCTGATGGCGTTGTGGATCGGCGATTGAATTGGTGGTGGATGGGGGGGATGGGTCAGATTTCTCTTGTGATGACCCATGATTGTTGGTACAGTGGATGCCGACACGAATCCACGAAAGGGACTCCTGATGATTGATCAAGCCTGCAAGCCGATCCTTTTTTTAACGCTCTGTGCAGGGCTGGCCAATGCAGCCAACCCGAATGCTCAATCACATATTGAGATCTCCGAGGACGGGCATCAATCAGTTACGCTTTCATTAGCGCCGGTCGGGCAGCTGGGCCATGCGCCCGCAGGATCGGCGGGGGCCGAGGCGCCCTTCGGGACAGTGCCCGATCTGGTTGTCGAACTCCGGAGGCAGATCGGCGGACTGGCGATCGCGGATCTGGATGGCGACGGGCTCAATGACCTCGTGGCGGTGTGTTACATCTCTAACTCGTTCCCGCCATATGAAGACTGGCACGACATGATTTTCTTCAACTCCAAGAGCGGACTCGAGACTGCACCTTCTTGGTTGTCGGATGAACAGACCCACACGGGCGATGTTCAGATCGGCGATGTGAATGGTGACACGCTCCCCGATGTCGTCACCATCCACGGCGGTGGTCTCCGCACAGATAATGTCATGGTCCATTCTGGGTTCGTTGGTGGGGGGGTTGAGACGGCCGCATCGTGGAACGCGATCACCAGCCCCAACGCGTGGGGGACTTCTGGGGAACTCGCCGACATGGACAACGACGGGGACCTGGATCTGGTGACAACCAATCAAGGCTCGGGAGTCAACTCCCCGACGCGCCCCATGTTCATGTTCCGGAATAACGGCGCAGGGCTGGAGACCGATCCTTCTTGGGAATCAGCAGCATTCGAAATTTCCAATGGTCTCGATGCGCGAGATATCACCGGCGACGGGTTCCCGGATCTGGCGGTCGCCAAGTGGGTGAACTTCACCAGCGGGATCTATTACAACACCACCGGGACACCCGACACATTCCAGTCATTGTTCGTGCCTGGGACAGACACTGACAAGGGCGCGGCGTTCACGGATCTTGAGGGCGACGGGACCCCGGAGTTCGCGATCGGCGGCGATCCTTCAACCGTCTTCACCACCTTCCACGGCGGTGTCTTTGAGGTCACCACAACCAACCCGCCGTTCACAGGCCCGCAAGAGGTCCACTTCTTTGATGTGGACCTCGATGGCGACGACGACTTCGGCGAGGTCCATTTCTCAGACGGGCGGGCGCATCTCTATCTCAACCGTGGCGGCGTGCTCGATACCGATCCCGCGTGGACCTATGACGCGCCTGAGGTCGGTACCGCGATGGCGCTGGGAGACCTGAACAATGACGGCCGGCCTGACCTGGTCATCGGATATTCGGGCAACACCTGCATCCGTGTGTTCTACGGGCAGGCGGCCGAGTGTCTCGCGGATCTGACGGGTGATGGGGCGCTGGATTTCTTTGACATCAGCGCGTTCCTCACGGCGTTCTCGGCAATGGAGCCGATCGCCGACTTTACCGGCGACGGGGCCTGGGATTTCTTTGATATCAGTGCTTTCCTGAGTGCCTTCGGGGCGGGCTGCCCGTGAAGGTTTGAAGAGGGGGTTGATAGTTTCCCTGTATAGATTGCACCAGTGTGGCTTGGCTGGTGCGTCACGAATAGAGTGCTCAATGGATCCAATCACCCGCCGTTCTTTTTTGATAAGTTCATCCGCCGTCGCTGTGGGCTTTGCAGGGTTGCAGTCAACCCTCGCGCAGGCCTCGGGCGTTGGCCTGATGAGTGAGCCTGTCGGCGGCGGGTATGGCCCGTTGCTCAAGGACCCGGACGGGATCTTGGATTTGCCGGCGGGGTTCTCGTACCACATCATCAGCCCGATGGGCGTGACGATGGACGATGGGCTCATCGTCCCGGGCAAGCACGACGGGATGGCGGCGTTCCCGTATATCAATGACGATGGATCGATCGACCCCGACCGGTGTGTGCTGGTTCGGAATCATGAGGTTGCGGATTACCACCGGGTGCCTTCGGCGTTTGGGCCTCGCAACGAGCGGCTCGGGCTTGTTGATCCAGAGAAAATATATGATGCGGGCCACGGCAAACCGCCGCGTGGCGGGTGCACGACATTGGTGTACAACCTCAAAGAGAGCAAACTTGAGCGGCACTGGCTGTCGCTGTCAGGGACGATGCACAACTGTTCGGGCGGGCCGACGCCTTGGGGGAGTTGGATCAGTTGCGAGGAGGCGATGTATACCAAGAGCGACCGCTTCGAGCGGGATCACGGGTACTGCTTCGAAGTCCCGGCAACGACTTCGCAGTCGATGGCCGACCCGAAGCCCATCCTTGGCATGGGGCGGTTCTTGCACGAGGGGGCATGCATTGATCCAAAGACGGGGATCGTGTACCAGACCGAGGACCGGGACGATGGTTTGTTGTATCGGTTTGTGCCTGATTCGATTCCTAAGGCGGTTGGAGATCTGCACAAGGGCGGGAAGCTCCAGGCGCTGCGTGTAATCGGGCGCAATGTGCTCGACACGCGGAATCATGATGCGGATCTGATCCGTGTCGGCGAGCCGGTGCTGTGCGGGTGGGTGACGCTTGACGGGATTGACGCACCCGACGATGATCTTCGGCACCGGGGGTTTGCAAGCGGGGCCGCCAGGTTTGCGCGCGGCGAGGGGATGTGGTGGGGGACCCAAACCAAAGGCACCAAGGACAGCGCGTACTTCGCATGCAGCAACGGCGGACGGGTTGGAGCGGGCCAGGTCTTCAAACTCACGCCCGGCGAGGGTGGCGACTGGCTCGAACTGATCTCAGAACCCAACGATCCAACGGTGCTCGAGAACCCGGACAATGTGGTGATCTCGCCGATTGGTGATGTACTGGTGTGCGAGGATGGCCCGCCGCCTCAGAGCATCATCGGCGTCACGCCGGATGGAGAGTTGTATCCGTTTGCCAAGAACGCGTACAGCGGTTCTGAGTTGACCGGCGCGTGCTTTAGCCCCGACGGATCGACGATGTTTGTCAACCTGCAGGGCGCAGGGTGGACGATCGTGGTGAAGGGGCCTTGGGAGGGGTGAGTGAGCATCAATAAAAAAGCCCGTTCATGTGAACAGGCTTTGTGGGGTTGAACATGAAACAGTCGTTATCGCCTTCGGCGGACAGCGACGATTGTTGCGAGTCCAAGGATCGGGAGGGATCCTGGGGATGGGATTCGGAATATGTCGGTGTTGGCCGCGCCCAGCAAGGCGCCAGAGAAGCCATCGATATTTCCAAAGAACTCTGAGTCTCCGGATTCGAGATCAAATGTGTAGAGTTCGCCGGTGCTGGACATGGTGAAGATTTGACCGCCGAGCTCTAGGAATGAGACCGGGCCGAACGATGCGCCGTAGGTTGCCAGTGTTTCCCCGGAGTCTGAGTCGAACAGGTGGATAAGGCTGCTTTGGAAATCGGCTCCCAGATAGAGGTCGTCGTCGAGTTCGTGAAGGTCAAAGAACATTCCTGAGACGGGCTCGAGATCTGCCTCTTCTTCGTACTGGCCACTGAAGGGATTTACTGATGCGCCGAAGTGGCCAAGGCCGTCCTCTGTGAATGAGGTGACTGAGAAGTACAGGTCGCCGTCGGAGGCGCCGGCAAAGCCTGATGTGAAGTAGAACTCGTTTTCTTCATCATAATAATCGGCGATATCAAAGATCACCCGCTCGTGTCCGGAGCTCATGTTGTATTCGATGAGTTGATCGGTGACATTGGCGAGCATTTTGTTGTTGCCGGTGAAGATGATGTCGTTGATGGCCAACCCGCCTTGGATCGAGAAGACCTCGGTTGCTTCGAGCGAATTGCCGTTCACTGAGTAGATGCTTCCCGTACTGTTGGCGATATAGAAGTTGCTGATGCCTCCTGATGCGCCGCTGGCAATTGTTATTGAAGTGGCGGCTGCGATCAATGCGTGATACATATTCATAATAATTCTCCTTGATAAGAGTATATAGAATTCAGTACGAGTTTGCAAGACGGATCTACCTATGAATAATCACCAGTGCCCATACTGCCAGGCAGTAAAGAAGTGATATATTTCTCCCATGGCTCTCAATTGCGTTTGATTTATTTGACGGAGCCAAGCGGAGTTGTTTTTTCATGGTAATTACTCCGTAAGATGCAATATAAGTGATTCGCAAAGTAAAAACGCACTTCCTGTATGGAAGTGCGTTTCGTGAGATTTATATATTTTACAACAAAGTCAGCTCGGCAGTTTGTCGAGCTCGAGTTGGACTCTGTCTACAAGCCGGCCAACGGTTTCGGGTCCGAAGTCGAACGGTAATCCTGCTGCGTTAAAGAGCTCTGGGAGCGGGCGGGTGCCGCCGAGGGTAAGAGCTTTCTTATATACAGCCAAGGCGGCTTCTTCGGATTGCTCCAAACTTGTCAGCCAGATTCCTAGCGCGCCGAGCTGGGCGATGCCGTACTCGATGTAGTAGAACGGGACGCCGAACAAGTGGCCCTGACGCTGCCAGACGAACTTGCGTTCTTTTTCGATGCCGGTGAAATCAACACGGTGACCCTGGTGGCCGAATCTGGATTCGATATCGAGCCATGCCTGGGCGCGTTCTTCGCGGCTGTGCGTTGGGTTGAGGTACACCCAGTGCTGGAACGCATCGATCGTCGCGATCCAGGGCAGCAGCGAGATCGAACCCTCGAGCTGCTTGCGACGCGCGCGGTTGGCGTCTTCCTCGCTCGGGTAGAACTCGTCCCAGTACGGCATGGTCAGCAGTTCCATCGACATCGAGGCGACCTCGGCGAACTCGATCGGTGAGCTGCGGTACCAGACCAATGGTTCCTGATCAGAATACATCGAATGGAACGCGTGGCCCGCCTCGTGGACCATCGTCTCAACATCGCGGTGCTGACCCGCGGCGTTCATAAAGATGAACGCCCTGCGCGAGCGATCACGCATGTACTGGTACCCGCCCGGGGCTTTGCCCTTGCGGGAATCGAGGTCGAAGGAGGCGTTGCCGTTGTCGGTGCCGTTGGTGTTTGATCCGTCGCCCATGGTGGCGAACATCTCGCCGAGTTCGGGGCTCAGGCGGTCAAGCCCGGCTTTGGTTTTGGTGACCAGATCGGTGCCATCGGTAAACGGGGTGAGCTCGCCGCGGCTTTTGGGATCGACATTGAGGTCCCATGGACGCAACGCATCGAGCCCGAGTTCTCTTTGACGGGTTGCGTCGAGCTTGGCAACAAACGGCATCGCGTGCTTCTCGATCGCGTCGTGGAACGCGTAGGCGTGGGTGGTGTCGTAGTCGAAACGGTGCTTGGCCTTGTAGATGTACTGGACATAGTTGTCAAAGCCCGCGTTCTTGGCGCAGAGGTCGCGTTTGGCGACCATCTCGTCGTAGATCGCGCTGATGGCTTCTTGGTCTTCGAGGCGACGGGTCGCAACGACTTTCCACGCTTCTTCACGAACCTGACGGTCGGCGGACTCGGAGTACTTGCCCATCATCGGCATGGTCCGTTCTTCGCCGTCGAAGTTGACGGTCATTTTGCCGCAGATCTTGTCGTAGTTCTGATCGAGCTTGGCGAGCTCGGTTTCGAGGGGGACATTGTCATCGCGGAACAGATCGACATCGGCGGCGGTGTCTCGGTAGAGCACCTCGTGGTAGCCATCGGTCTTGTTGAACTTCTCGGCGAGTTCTTTGAGCTTTTTATCGAGGACAAACGCGACGGGTTTGAACTTGGGGGCAACATCTTCGAGGTACGCGGTCCACGCCGCCTGCTTCGCTTCATCTGCGGTGTCGCAGGTCATGTTGATGTAGGTATTGGCGGCCGACTCGCCGATCGCCGCTTCGAGCTCGGAGCGATCCATGAGCCACTTGTCGTAGTCTTCTGAGGTGTTGACATCGCGGTCTACGAGCGCGTTGAGGAGTGGTTCGACGGCGGACCAGTCGGTGCCATTGAAGACGGCTGGGACGAAATCTGTCGCTGGTGATGTGGTCATGGTTGAGCTCCGGTTTGGATTGAATCGCTCATTTAGAGCGACAAGAGGTGTTACTGGTCAGTTTTATTATACTTTATAAACAGTTCTGACGCAAGAGTGCAGGCTGAATTTCTAGAATCCACCGTTCCTTCAAGCTGGGCATCGTAAACGAGGTCCAAAACGGCCTTAAACGACTCTCCGGGGGAGTTTCCCATCTCGATGAGCGTTTGGCCCGAGATCAGTGGCTCTGGGGCGAGCCCGATGCCATCGTTGGTCATGGATTCGATGTCGCTGTTGATGGTGGCGATTGCTAGAGGATTGATCGCATGAGCGAGGGTCAGCCCGCCGCAGGCGTGGGGACGAGAGGCGAGCCGCTTGCGATGGGCGGTATTCATTTCGTTCCATAGTGAGATCAGCAGCCCGGCGATATCCAGCGTGGCGATGAACTGCTCTTTGCCTTGGTTGCTCATGTCGAGCTTTAGGTCCCACTTGGTCCCTGCGGCTCCCTTGCGATTGAGAATGCCCTCGCCAAACCGATCAAAGGCCCACGCGGCCATCGCGGTAATCGAGTCGGCCTTGTCATCGAGAGCAGTCAGTGTTGGGATTCCTGGTGACGAGCACGAGTCGGTAAAGATCACCGCATCGAGCGTCAGATCCTGAATCATCTTGGCGGCGGCAGCACGCGATGAATGTGCCATCATCCGCTGGATCTCGTGCCCGATGCGCTCGATGCTCACGCCCCGGAGTTCTGAAGCGTGTGCTTTGATCGCGTTGCTCGTCTTTGGATCCATTGACAGCTGGTACCGGGCCGCGAATCGCACCGCGCGCAGCGCCCGCAGGTGATCTTCTTTCAATCGCGCATCGGGATCGCCGACAGCCCGGAGGATTCTCGCTTCGATGTCGGCTTGGCCGCCAACGAAATCGATAATCGTGTCGCCGTCTTCATGGGGATCGAGGAAGAGCGCGTTGACCGTGAAGTCGCGACGCTTGGCGTCTTCTTCTGGCGAGGAGAAGTGCACATGGTCCGGGCGGCGGGCATCGGTATACGGCCCATCGGAGCGGAAGGTCGCAACCTCGATGGTCGGCCCGAAGTCACGCACCAGCATCACACCAAACGCAGCTCCCACAGCGGCGGTTTTCTTGAATAACTCAGCAATGTGCTCGGGGTGCGCACTGGTCGCGACATCATAATCTTTCGGAATTTCGCCCAAAAGCTGGTCGCGGACGCATCCGCCGGCGAGGTACGCGGTGTGCCCGTCGTCGCGCAGGACGCCGATGATTCGGATCGCCGCGTCTCGTTCGCTGGTATGGGACCGGGGCTTGGACATGTTATTCCACCTGCTCGTCGCGGAGCTGTCGGCTCATGAGCATCGCGATCGCATCAACCGGGTCCATGTGCTCAAACAACACAGCGTGGACAGCAGAAGCGATCGGGAGATCGACCTGGTACTTCTTTGCGAGATCCATCACCGAACTGGTGGTGGCGATGCCTTCGACAACGCAGAGCGAGTCGCGGAGGTACTGATCGAGTTTGACGCCTTTGCCCAGCGCTTCGCCGCAGGAGCGGTTGCGTCCTTCGGGGGAGAAGCAGGTCGTTGCCAGGTCCCCCGCGCCCGCGATGCCATAGAAGGTCTTTGATTGGGCGCCCATCGCTTCACCGAGCCGGGTCGTTTCGGCGAGCCCTCGTGCAAGAAGAGCACTCTTGGCGTTGAAGCCCGCGCCGAGGCCATCGATGATCCCGGCTGCGATCGCGATGACATTCTTGGTCGCGCCGGCGAGTTCAACGCCGATCAGATCCGGGTTGGTGTAGATGCGGAGCCAGCTTGTCGAAAAGAGTTTCTGGATGGTTTCAGAAAAACCCGGATGGTCGGACGCGGCCGCCATTGTCGCCGGGAGGCACGCGGCCAGTTCGGTTGCAATCGCGGGCCCAGACATGCACCCGAGCGGGCGGGGTTTAGCGTCGGGGTCGTCCTTGAGCACATCGGCGATGATCTGCGTCGGACGCATCAGCGTGTCGTTCTCGATCCCCTTGGCCACCGAGATCACCGCGGCGTTGGCCGGGACAAGTGGTTTGAGTCGTTCCCAGACGCTGCGGATGAACTGGACGGGGATCGCGTTGACGATGATGTCCACATCGGCAAGGGCCTCGGCGTCGCTCAATGCGATGCGGACGGATTCGGGAAGTGTGAAGCTGGGCAAGCGGTCAGATTTGCGCGTTTGGGCGAGGATCCCGTTCTCGTTGTCGTCGTAGCCCCACATGGTGACATCGGCCCTGGGGGCCTTCCCGGCCCCTTGCGGGTCGGGCATGGTCAATGCCCCCGCGCAGACCAACCCCATCTGCCCGATCCCGAGAATGCAGACTCTGGGAACATTTGGTGTTGGCTTGGGGGGTTTGGGGGGTTTGGGGTTGTTTGGGGGGTTGGGGGGCATTCGATTCCTTTTACTGGTCAGCGAACCGTCATTGGGCCAGTTGCGTAAGTGTTCTGGCTGGGGTGCATATATGGTGCACCGCGGTCGCTTACCAATCCTACAGTAGTGGCCTGCCTTTGGCGAGGCCGACAGGCACCGCTGGCAGGCAAATATCCTCATTCGACACAATTACCGGATACCGACTTCTATGAGTGACACCCACACACACGACCATGACTCCCCGATCCAATGCTGTACGCACCACGACTTGCAGGGCGATCGCTGGATTTTCCTCTATCTCGCTGGTGGCGTGCTGGCGATGGTGTCCTGGATCGCCAATGCGACAGGATCGACCAACGAACTCGTCGCAACCATCCCAGCCGTAATCGCGGCCCTGCTCCTGGGGTGGAAACTCTTCTACGCCTCGTTCCGCGAGGTCCTCAACAACCAGGTTTCCTCAAGCTCGCTCGCGGCTCTGGCGATCTTGGCTGCGATGGCCGTCGGGAAGTACGGCACCGCCGCGTTCCTTGCGTTCATCCTGCTGGTCGCCGACCAGATCGTCTCCCGTACCGCCGACGGCGCCAAGCGGGCGATCGAACAACTGATCTCACTGACTCCAGACGACGCCCGCATCATCGATGATTCGGGTAGCGAACAGATGGTCCCGGTCGGCCAGGTCAGCGTCGGCCAGCGCGTCCGCATTCGTCCCGGCGAGAACCTGCCAGTTGACGGCCGGATTATCACCGGCGAATCCACAATCAACCAAGCATCGCTCACCGGTGAGTCCATGCCCGTCGAAGTCCAGGACGGCTCAGCTGTCTACGCGGGCACAAGCAACCTGACGGGCGCGATCGAGATCGAGGTCACTCAGGTCGGTGCTGATACAACTATTGGTAAAGTGTCGTCGCTCATCCGCGAGGCCGAGTCCACAAAGACCGAACGCCAGCTCCTTATCGAGCAGGTCGCCCAGTTCTATGTTCCTGTCGCAATCTCCGTGGCGGCCGTCGTGTTCTTCCTGTTCTCACAGTCCGACAACCCCGCGGTCCGCGAAGGTGCGGCCCTGCGTGCGGTGACGGTCCTTGTGGTGACCTGCCCGACCGCTCTCCTGCTCTCATCTCCATCAGCAATGGTCGCGGCCTTCGCGTCTGCCGCTCGCTTGGGTGTGATGATCAAGAAAACAAGCTATCTCGAAGCATCCGCAACGGTTGATGCTGTGGTGATGGACAAGACCGGTACTTTGACGACCGGGTCGTTCGGCGTTTCGCGTCTGGCTCCTGCTCCGGGTGTTGAAGGTGCCGACCTGCTCAAGGCCGCGGCCTTTGCCGAATCGCACTCCAACCACCCGCTCGGTTTATCAATCCTCCGCACCGCCAAGCAGGCCCGCATCGAGGTCTCCAGCGAAGGATCATTCGAAGAAACCCACGGGGCCGGCGTCAAGGCCAAGACCTCGATCGGCGAGATCATCGCCGGGCGTGGATCGTGGATCAAAGAACTCATGCCCCAGTCGTCAGCCGCGGTCACCGATGTGGAGAACCACATCGAGGGCATGTCGGGCGTTCATGTCGTCAAGGACGGCGTGTACCTCGGGGCTGTGGGTCTTGAAGACACCCCGCGTCAGAACGCCAAGGCGGTCGTTGATCGCCTGCGTGAACTCGGAATCCGATTCGTCGCGATCTTCACCGGCGACCGCCTGAGCGTGGGCAAACGCGTCGGGCAGATCGCGGGCGTGGACTCGGTCGAGGCCGAGTGTCTCCCAGAAGAGAAGCACCAGCAGATCAAGCAGATGCGTCAGGACGGCTACCGCGTCATGATGATCGGCGACGGCATCAATGATGGCCCAGCACTCGCAGAATCCGATGTCGGCGTAGCAATGGGCTTGTCCGGCTCAGACATCGCGGCCAACAGTGCCGGCGTCGCCCTGATGACCGACGAACTCAACCGCATCCCGTTCCTCATGGAACTGGCACGCAGAACCCGCGTCATAATCACCCAGAACATCGTTGTTTCTATTCTCATGGCCATCGTGGGTTTGGTGCTCGCCGCGTCGGGTACTTTCCAGGTCATCGGCGGCGAACAACTCGGTGCGTCCTTGGGCGTCGGCTTCGCGGCCTTCTTCCACTTTGTCCCCGATGTCTTCGTGATCGGCAACTCGTTCCGGCTCTTCCGCTTCGGCGAGGACTTCCTCGAAGCCGAGACGGTCCAGAAGGAACAAGAACAAGCCGCCCAGCGCCGCGTTCGAAGAGATCAGTCCGTGCGCATTGCTGCTGAACCAGCGTAAATTTGATGTGAAGCGGAACAATGATAAATTGAGAAGGCCGACGAGTGTCTATCAAACTGATCGACTGTCAGCTTATCTCGCAATGATCATTCCATTGCTGCCTGCGTACGTCGTCGCAGGAATTGGTGCTGTTGAGTTTGCTACAAGTTGGATATTTTGGGCGATTTGTATTCCGTTATTAACGATTTGGACATTTCTTTTCTATTCAATCTTCGATTGTTCAAGGTCGAAGTCCATTGAACTTCATAGTTACAACAAAAGTCTTGTCATTCGCGGATTTATTTATCCGAAGGGTTTCTTTGATATCCTGCCAAAGAAACAGGTCACTCTCCAATATTCAGATATCTGTCACACCATGAGCTCATACAGCCGTGGAGGCACCTATTTCACAATTTTCACGCATGATTCAAAGTTTCGATTTGTAGAACATTTTGATCGAGCGGACGAACTCTTTACTGTTTTAACATCTATCGCAAACAAAAATGATCATCCGGAAAGTGAATCTGAGAAAACATACAATTCCATGATGCGTGTGTATTGGATCGTTTTTGGAGTATTCTTTTTGTTGGCATTGCTATCTGGCGTGATTGCCATTTTTGCTTAGAGCTTCCGAAGCACACCCGCATTGAAGCTCCGGCCTTCGATGCGGAACTTGCGTTCGAAGTTGGTGCCGACGAGTTCGCCTTCGCCCGCGGATTCTGGGGCATCGAAACCGGTGTGCTCGTAGGGGAGCACTTCGCGGCTATTCAAGAACTCATAAATCGCAGGAGGCGCGGCGGGGATCTTGGGGCGCGAAAAATCTTCGTGCATCGCCGATGACCCTTTGCCCCAGTGGTCGAAGTGCGCCAGGTCCCATGCCCACAGGTCGTCGTGGTCGGTGACGACGCGAAGTTCGCCGCCGGGTTTGAGGCATCGCCAGATATCAAACAAGGTCTGATGCTGGATCACGCGTTTCTTGTGGTGCTTGTTCTTTGGCCAGGGGTCAGAGAAGTAGAGGTGCAGCACATCGATCGATTCATCGGGGCATCGCCATTGCAGGAACTGGGCGGCGTCGCCGTGCAGGACGCGGACATTGGTGTGCGTGCCCTCGTTCTCCCGCTTGCGGCGGATGCGGTCGGCGGTGTAGGCCGCGAACTCGCCAGCCCATTCGATGCCAAGGAAGTTGGTGTCTGGTTCGAGATCCGCCTGCTGGACAAGGAACGCCCCCTTGCCCGATCCGATCTCGAGTTCAAACCGTTTGGATGGATCGGCGAACCATGTGCGAGGATCGAGCCGTCCGGATTCTGGATCGGTGATGACCGTGTCGGGGAGTTCGGGCATTTCTTCGCGTGAGACCCCGACCACGCCTGGGGCGCTGTCGAGAGGTTTGCCGTGTCCGAGTCCGAATGACATAGGGAGTGAGTGTATGCGCGGCCCTATGGTTCGGCATGACCACCCCCCAATCAACACACCCCAAATCAGGAACCCACCAACTCCATGTCCGCTATGTCGAGTGCGACCCGATGGGTGTGGTGCATCATTCGAGCTACCTGCCTTGGATGGAGATGGGGCGGACCGAGCTGCTCCGCGAAGTCGGCATGAGCTACGCGGCCCTCGAAGCGGCGGGCGTGTTTCTGGTGGTGACCAAGGTCGAGGTCAAATACCGCCGCCCGCTCAAGTACGACGATCTGGTCGAGATCCGCACCAAGGTGGACAAGGCAAGCAAGGTCAAGTTGCATCATTCCTACGAGATCGTGCTAGTCGAGCGGCTGGGTAAAGCACCCGACGTGAGCGATCCGTCTGTGCCGAGTGATGGGGTGTGTGCGGTGGCGACAACGGAGCTGGCGTGTGTGGGGGGAGATGGTCGGCCGAGGGCGTTGCCTGCATCGCTCGCTGGTTGTTGATAGGGTTTTGGATTCGAGTTGAACCAGAGGAAAAGTATTCATGTTTGAACTTAATCGTTACCGTCTCGCTCGGCTCAATGGTTGGTCTTCGCTCAGTACCGTCCATCGTCGGCGCGTTCGTTCTTTCCTTGGGCAGTATCTTGGGAAAAGAGGTTGGGCTCAGTCTGTCGTACAGAATGCTTCTGTTGATCTAAATGGTCCCGTTCCGTGGTACACCTATCCAGCGATCCGCGTTCTTGAACGTATTGTCCCGTCTGAGGCGATCGTATTTGAGTACGGAAGCGGCAACAGCACACTCTGGTGGCAATCGCACGCCAAAGAAGTCATCAGCGTCGAGCATGACCGCCAGTGGTACAAGCATTCCAATACCGGCGAACGCTCGGATGTTCGATTGAGAGAGAGCGAAGATCAGAGCAATGCGGAGCACTTCGAGCAACTGAGAGAGGATATGGGGGAGTTGACTGCTTTGCCTGCTCATCTTGATGCAGAGACCCTCACTGAGCGTGGGATGGCGACAGAGCCATTCTTGTCGTACATTGCGGAACTGATGACCTTTCCGCGTGCTTACTTTGATGTGATTGTCGTCGACGGCATGGCTCGTGAGGCTTGTGCTCAGCTTGCTTCGGATCGAGTGAAGCCCGGCGGCATCATCGTTTTTGATAACTCCGATCGGGACGAGTACGCCAGTGCGTATCGGCACCTCTTCGATCAGGGCTTCGCCCGCATCGACTACTGGGGCCCGGGCCCGATCAACGCGTATGAATGGTGTACTTCGATATTTACCAAGTCGCTGGATGTGTTCCGTTGTTGATCGATTCTGAATAAGGCCCATGTACTCTCTCGGAGTTACATCAACCGCTCAATCGCCTGCGACACATTTTTCGCTGGGATCAGTTCCATCCCCTTGATCTTCGGCAGTTTCGCAGAGCCCGCCGCGGGGATCATGGCATGGGTGTAGCCCAATCGTGCCGATTCGCGGAGGCGTTGTTCGAGTTGGGTGGCGGATCGCAGCTCGCCGCCGAGCCCGACCTCGCCGATGGCGATAGTGGTAGGGGGGAGCGAGCGTTTGTAATGCGCTCCGGCGATCGCAAGCGAGATCGCCAAATCCGCGGCTGGTTCAACAATCTTCAACCCGCCAACCACCGAGGTAAACACATCACGGTCCGCGAGCCGGAGCCCGCCGTGCTGTTCGAGGACCGCAATCAGCATCGCCAGCCGGCTCGAATCGAGCCCAGAGGATTTGCGTTTCGCACTTCCCACGAAGCCCGTCGCGGTCAGTGCTTGGATTTCTACGCAGACGCAGCGGGAGCCGTGCATTGCGGGGCAGACGATTGCTCCGGGTCGGTGTTCGCTTCCGCCCTGGATCGCGGCGACCGACATCCCGCCGGGGAGCTGTTGTAAACCCTGCCCGGTCATCTCGAAGATGCCCAGTTCTAAGGTCGTCCCGAATCGGTTCTTGATCGCGCGGACGATTCTTGCTGAGTGGTACCGGTCGCCTTCGAAGTACAGCACCGCATCGACCATGTGCTCAAGCATCCGAGGCCCGGCAAGCGTGCCTTCTTTGGTCACATGCCCAACGAGCACAATCGAGATCCCGGTGGCCTTGGCGAAGTAGACGAGTTCCGAGCAACACCGACGCAACTGCGTGACAGATCCGGGTGCCGCTTCGAGGTCGGCCTTGTAAATCATCTGGATCGAATCGATCACACACACATCGGGCTTGATCTTCCGCGCTTGATCAAGAATCCGCGCAAGGTTCGTATCAGCAAGCACGAACAATCCATCGGCATCGGCAACACCCAAGCGATCCGAGCGCAACTGGATCTGCTGCGCGGATTCTTCGGATGACACATACAAAACCTTGCTCGTCCAGTCCGCTTGCTTGGCGTCCATGTTGATCGGCGACGCCCATGCGCCCGCGGCTTGCAACAGCAGCGTCGATTTGCCGATCCCGGGTTCGCCGCCGACCAGCACGACCGAGCCGGGGACGAGGCCCTTGGTTGGGTCGGTGTCGGAGCCGCCCAGCACACGGTCGAACTCCGTGATCCCGGTCGGGAGCCGGCGGATCGGTCCGGTGGTGGACATGATCTCGGTGATCGAGGTCGCGGTGGGGGTGTCGGTTCCCGCTTTGGTTTCGACCCATGAACTCCCGCGATGGGGGTCGGTGTCGGCGGATTTGTCGAACTGGGATTCTTCGAGCGAGTCCCAAGTGCCGCAGTCTGAGCATTTGCCCATCCAGGAGTTGTGGGTCGAGCCGCAGTTGGTGCAGACATAGATGGTGCGTGTTTTGCTCATATGAGGCAATCATAGCCATCTGAAAGCATGGCAGAAGGGATCTGTTCGGTGTGCGGGGTGCGTAGACTATATATACCCGATGCCTGACCCCTCTCCCAGCACGATCAAGACCACACCAAAGCCCAAAAAGCGTCGTCGGCTGCTGCTCTGGCTCTTCGGGGTCCCCGCGGTGCTGTTTCTCGGGGTCGTTATCTTGGCGAGTTCGGGCGGGCTGACCAGATTTGTCATCCCCATCATCGAGCGGGAAACAGGTCTCCAAGTGACCCAAGGCTCCGTCGTGCTGATGCCGACGACCGAGATTCAACTCCGCGACGCGATCCTGCGGGCGCCAGATATCGATGGCATCGGTGGCGAGATCATCCGGCTCGATACCGCAACCATCTCCGTCAACTGGGGCTCGATCTTGTCGGGGTCCAAAGCAATCTCCAGTGTGCTTATCGACCACCCCAGGCTCCGGGTCAGCCAAGATACACAAACAGGCATCCTGAACCTTCAATCGCTCACCCTCCAGCAATCCGGGGGCGGCGGGGCAGCGACTCCGGCGATCATCATCAACAATGGCGTCATCGAGGTCGGGGAGCACAGCGGCGGGGTATACACATCGCTCAAAGAGCTCTCGGTCGCCGGGAGCTTTGCCCGTCCGGATTCAGATGGTGTGGCGAAGTTCAACTTTATCGCAACCTCTACGCAGCCTTCTATGTCTTCGGGTCTTCAAGATTCTTTCGGTGACTTCCAGATCAACGGCACCGTCTCCAAAGATGGTGTAATCGGCGCGATGACCGGATTGACGCTCGACGATTGGCCGGCGAGGATTGTCCCATCAAATGTGCGCGGCATTTATGAATCACTCGCCCTGAGCGGCAAGCTCGCTCCGACCCGCTTCCGGGTTGATCCCGATGGCGAACTCAAAATTACACTCATTCTCGATGGGGTGGATGTCAGCATGCCGTTTATCCCGCTCTCGGACTTCGCGGGGCCCGAGCAGTTTCTACGGATGCGATCGACCAAGGGCACCATCGACTTTGTCAACGGCGGATTGATCGCAAAGCTCGAAGGCGATATCGACGACCTGCTCTATAAGCTCGATCTTAATTATCAAGGGTATTTGCAGGCCAGTCCATTTGATTGCGATCTTCAGACACGGTTCCGGATCGAAGAAGGCTTTCGTCCGCTCCAATTTTTGCCGGACCGGGTATCGGATAAACTCGACCGGTTCTCCGGGCTTGAGGCCGACATCCTGGCAACGGTCCATCTCGAGCGGCTCGATGAAGATACCGCGATCTTGGTCTCGGGGGAGGCCGTGGTGTCGAACGGATCGGCCAAATACACGGAGTTCATGTATCCGTTCGAGAATGTCGCCGGCGTCATCTCCTTCACTCCCGATGGGGTTCTGATCGACAACATCACGGGCACGGGGCCTACCGGTGCCAGGCTCCTTGCCAACGGGCAGTTCGTCGGACTCGGCGAAGATTCGGTTGTCGAGATCATCATTGCCGTGGAGAACCTGCCCATCGACCGTCTGCTGATGGGTGCAATGGACGACGATCAGCAAGAACTAGTGGACACCCTTTTCTCTCGGCAGAAGTACGACCACCTACTCGAATCAGGCTTCCTGCTCACTCCCCAGCAGCGTGAAGAAATCACCCGGAACCGTAATGCGCTGGTTAGCAAAATCGCTTCGTTACCAGCGGGCTCGGCCGAATCAGAGCGGGCAAAGCTCTCAGGTGAGCTGGCGACGATGAACACAAGACTCCGCGTCCCGGAGTTTGACTTTGGCGGACTTATCGAGGTCGAGGTGACTCTTCAACGCCACCCAGAGATGCCCGAAGATGATCGCTGGACCACAGACATCGCGGCATTGATCCCCAGCGCCGGGATCGTACCCAAGCAGTTTCCGCTCCCGATTGTTGCCAAAGATGTCGCGATCACGATCGCCGACAACTCGGTGTACCTCAGCGGGGGGCGGTATATGGGGCTCAGCGGCGGTTCGGCCACGGTTGACGCAAGGTTTGAAACCCGCGAAGGATTCGATGATCCTCAGCCATATGTTGAGATCAAGGCCCGCGATATCCCGATCGACGAACGCCTGGTCGCCGCGATCCCGGGGTACTACGACACCCAGCCCGCAGACCCCAGCGAGATCACACTCCGGAGGATTCTGGACCGGCTCCGGATGCAGGGGGTTGTCGAGGCCGATGCCCGGATCGGACCCGGGGCTGACGGGCGTGTTGTGTATGAAGTCGAGGCCGGGGTGATTACAGGCTCAGCGCATCCGCTGGCGATGGGGCTCCAGTTGCTCGATGATTCATCGAGCAAATCGGTCAGCGATCTCGGGCTTGAGTCCGTCCAGTTGACTGATATGACCGGGACCATCTCGGTCACCGAATCACTCATCGTTGTCTTCCTTGAGGGGATGATGGAGTCCCCGTCACAGCCGATCCCGCCAACACCCATCGAGATGCTGACCCAGCTCACACTCCCGCGCCAGCCCAAGTTCGGGAACATCAAGCGTCAGGACGGGCTGCTGCCCTTCGAGGCCGGTCCCCCGGTTTCTGGTCCTGCAATCTATACGCGTGTCCGCGCCGATGGGCTTGATATCGCGATGCCTCTTGAGCACGCGATCGCGGTGCTGTCTCCAAACTTTGCAAAGCGGGTTGTTGATTGGAGAGAACAGTACGATCCCGACGGCGTGCTCGATATCCTTGCGACACTTGAGGGGCGTGTAGGTGGATCGCTCAATACAAGCCTTCAGATCAACCAGATCGATTCGGTTGGATTTTCGTTCGAGGACCACCGCTACCAGTTGGGGACATCCATCGGGCCGATCGCTCTGGATCTTGGGATTCGACCAAAGCTTGAGAGCCGGGGCTTTAGTATCCCGTTTAGTATCGATCATGAGCCGATGGGCGAGATCAGTCTTGCCGGGTCGATCCGCCTAGCGCAGGGCGGACAGCTGCTCGAACTCAATAACGAACCCTCGATCCGTCTGTCGATGGACAACGGTCGGCTCGGGTCCCCCGGTGTCCGGGCGATTGTCGATCGCATGGGTTCAGGAGGTTCCAAGGGTGCGGGCGAGTTCTTCGAGTTCTACGGGCTCGACGGGGAGTTTGATCTGCTCATAGACATCACCCCGCTCGACGGGGCCAGGTTCTCAAAGGCCCCACGCGGCCAGCTCGCGTTGCCCAGTGTTGAGATCGACGGCTCCCTGATCCCTCGGACACTCACACTAGAACGCAACGGCGACACGCTCGAGTTCTGGAACGATGAAATAGTTCTTGATAAAAGCGGCGAAAAAATCGAACCAGAGAACAAACTCGACGGCTCGATCAGATTCGATGGGCTCGACGGATACTTTGATAACATCGTCGCGACGAATAACGAGTACGCCCTCTCGGTCGACGGAAAGTGGAGCGTCACGCCGGGCGACGGTGCATGGATTGATATCACCATGGGCGCCACGGGCGATGTCCTCAACGGCCCGATGCGCGTAATCCTCCCCGACACACTTACAGGAGTCGTTGACCAGCTTGAGGTTCACGCCGCGGGCCCGATTGATCTTGAGCATCTGCATATCGTCGCCGATAAGCTCGGGACCGAATCGACGACCTTTACGATTGACGGCTCTGCGACGATGCTCGATGTCAGCGCACTCGTTGGTGTCCCGATCACTGAACTCGACGGGCGGGTTGATTTCAGTGTGGTCTCAGGCGAGAAACCCGAGGGCTCTGATGCGCCACGGCTTGAGTATCAGCTTGATCTTGAAGCATCAAGGTTGCGCGCCGGGCTTCTCAGAGTACACAACGCTCAGGCGAGGATCATTAACGATCCCGACGCGATGGGCGTGGTACTTGTCCCAGACTTCCGGGCCGGGATGCACGGCGGGATGATCTCAGGGAATGCTCAGGTGCGTGCAGATGACCAGGGAGTCCCGATGTATGCCACCGAGATTCGTACCTCCGGTGTGCGGGCGGCCCCGATCTTCGACGATATTTTCCTTCCAGTCGAAGGGCTCGAAGGCCCGCCGAGCCCGGAGTCTTCGACGGTTCGCTCCGCATGGAATGTCGATTCGGATCTTTCCAAGGGCATCATGAACGCCGATCTGGCCATGAGCGGACCGATCGGGATCCCAGAGGAGCGGTACGGACGCGGGTTTGTACGCGTATCGGGGGGCTCAATCGTTGCACTCCCGGGGCTCATTAACCTGATCGAAGCGAGCAATCTCAAACTCCCGACCGGGTCTCGGCTCAATCTTGCAGAGGCCGAAATGTACATTGATGGCTCGTCAATCGCCTTTGAGCGTCTCAGCGCGTCGTCTGAGGCCATCGAGATCCTCGGCTATGGCACCATGGACTGGACTTCACGAGATATTGATCTACGCTTCCGGTCGCGATCGATCGCCCCGATCCCGATTCTTTCGAACCTTCTCGAAGGGATCCGGGATGAACTGATCACCATCAGAGTCACGGGTGTACCCGGATCGATCGCCTACTGGCCCGAACAGTTCGGAACGGCCAAACGATTACTCGACTCAATGTTCGGCACCAATGAAACCGAACAACAACGACGGCTCAGGGAAGTCGAGAGCCGAACACGGGTCGGATCCGGACGGTTGCGTCGCAAGCAAGATGACCGGGTCATCAAACCTTCCAACGATGAGCCCACGCCCATCAACACTTCGGCCAACGCCGATTCTCAGGACAACTAATCAAAAGAACACAACAAGTTAACAAACGAAGCAAGCAACAATAATGTTGAAAACCGGGCACACATCGGGTGTGCCCACAGACAAGAAAGATAAGTATTTTATGACATCAGAACCAAACCGCTCGCCAGATCACAACCGGGTCGAACTCGATCCCCCTTCAAGCACTCAGCCAAAGAGCGAGCAGGCCGCACCACCGGAGGCACAAGCCGTCCGCCGCGCCGATGACGGGGAGATCCAAGAAGGTATCATCGAGCTCATCGAGAAAGTCGCCGGGACACCCAGCGACTACGACGCCAAACTCGTTCGTGAACTCATCACCGCGGGGCTCAAGCTGATCCCCGATGGCCGCGACACGGGCGAACTCAAGCTGATGACCGCGACGATCAAGGAGCTCCGTTACGCGTACCGCGTCTTTGGCGAGTACCCAGAGCCCCACAAGGTCACCATCTTTGGTTCAGCGAGAACCCCGGAAGACCACCCGGACTACATCGCCGCAGTCGAGTTCTCAAAGCTCATGGCCGAGGCGGGCTGGATGGCGATCACCGGTGCCGGCGACGGCATCATGAAAGCGGGCCACGAGGGTCCCGGACGCGAAGCGAGCTTCGGCGTCGCGATCCGTCTGCCGTTTGAAACCTCGGCAAACACCGTCATCGCGGGCGATGAAAAACTCATCAACTTCCGCTACTTCTTTACCCGTAAGCTCATGTTCTTGTCGCAGGCAGAAGCGGTCGTGTGTTTCCCCGGCGGCTTCGGCACGCTCGATGAGTGCTACGAAACACTCACCCTCGTCCAGACCGGAAAGGCCAGCATCATCCCAATCGTCTTTGTCGATGGGCAAGAAGACAACGATGAGAACGGCTCGTACTGGGACGGCTGGGTTCATTACACCAAGACCCAGCTCCAGACCCGCGGCTGGATCAGCGAAGAAGATAACCATCTCTACTACCACGCCAAGAACCCGCAAGACGCGGCCGATCATGTCACCAAGTTCTACTCGGTCTATCACTCCTCGCGGTATGTCCGCGACGAGCTGGTTATCCGCATCAAGAAGGTCCTGACCGACGAGCAGATCAAGATCCTCAACGATGAGTTCTCGATTCTTGTCAAGAGCGGCGATATTCATATGTCAGAGCCGCTCCCACAAGAGAAGGATCACCTGGATCTGCCGCGTGTTGTCTTTACGCACACCAAGTACAAGTTCGGGCTCGTCCGGGCATTGCTTGACAGGATCAACACCTTCGCAGATGCCTGATTCAATCACGAGCAAGCTGAGCATGCTGGCCGGCGCGACACTACTCGTCGCGGCGATGTCTGCATGCTCGTCTTCAGGGACAGAAGGCTCAAAGAGCCGATCATGGGCTGATTCTGTCAAGCTCGAAACCCAGATCGAGGCCGATCTTTCCGCGGCTCCGTCACAGCGTGGGCTCGAACTCCGGGTTCTCACTGTTGATGATGCCGGGGATCGAGTGGCCGAGGCTCTGTCGCCATTTATGAATGATCCCGGAGCAATGCTCATTGAAGACCGGGAGCGGTGGGGTTCATGGGGGCTCCGATGGGTTGTCGTGCCAGTCGATGTGCTTGACGGGGTGCTCGGTTCGCTGACTCTCACCCAGGCCGCCCAGGTCCGATGGATGGGCGAGTTCCCGCAGTGGCGTCCATTGATCCGGACCGGCCAGATCCGCAATGGAACCGTCCGGGTCGGCGATGGTTTATCTTCGGCGCATTTCGAGGAACTCAGCGGCCGTCCTCGTCTATTGGGCCGAGTCTGGACCACTCCTGAAATGACCGGGTCCGATGTTAGAGCCAGGCTGCACATTGACCTTGCGCTCCAGATGACTCATGAGAAGCAAGACAATCGTTGGGACACCCCCGCGGTGCAGACGGCCCTCGACGGGGGCGTACTCATTGATGAGCTCAAAATGAGCCAGGTGCTCGATTCAAACTCAGCACTGGTGCTTGTTGGTGAAGACCCCTCGATTCAGTGGCTCAACGAGATCGGATCAGACACGGTTTCTGTGTCGCAGGCATCCGACGGGTCGCTTGGCCCATCGGCTCCGCTGGCACGGACTCTTGGTCAGCAGATGTTATCGACTCCTGGGACAGGCTATGTTGCGCCAGGCAAAAGGTATGTTTCGCCCAAGAAGGTTCTTATTGTGCTGGTGCCAAAAGTAGGCGGGTCGTACCGCTTGCTGGGATCAAGCCGTTCACCAGAGCAGGGGACCACTCCGTGACGCAAGTACTGGCGATTCTCATTCTGTTGGTTGGATTAGCGGTGCTGATTGTCGCGGCCGATGCGCTTGTCCGCGGATCGGCCCAGCTCGCCAAGCATCTGGGGCTGAGCCCGTTTGCGATCGGCGTCACCGTAGTCGCATTCGGGACCAGTGCCCCCGAGTTGTTTGCGTGTATTGGCGCGGCGATTCAGGGGGAGACAGATCTTGCGATTGGTAATGTGGTGGGCTCGAACATCGCCAATATCGCGTTGATCCTCGGGATTGGCGGGTTGATCATGCCCATCGCAGTCCACCGGCGGGTTCGTCTTGTCGAAATCCCACTGATGTGCATGGTGACCATCGGGGCCATGGTGATGCTTATTGATGGGGTCATTACACGGGTGGAGGGTGGCGTTCTATTCGCTGGATTGATCGCGTATGTGATCTATATCGTCCGCTCGCATAAAGAGGATATTGAGCACGGGCTCGAGGACGCGGTCGCCAAGATCAAACCGATCTGGGTGGACCTCGTTTATGTTGTAGCGGGGATCGCGGGTCTGGGTCTTGGCGCCAAGGTATTGGTCATGGGATCAGTAGATCTCGCAGAATCGATCGGGATCCCGGCGGGTGTTATCGGGACCACGATCGTGGCGTTTGGGACCAGTGTTCCTGAACTGGCCGCGACGATCCGCGCCGCGATAAGCAAGCAGGCCGACATGGCGGTGGGGAACATCGTCGGCTCCAATGTGTTCAATCTGCTCTCGGTGCTCGGGGTGACGGCGATGGTCAAACCCCTTTGGATGGATCCATCGATGGGCTGGCATCTCTGGGCGATGCTCGGGGTCGCGATGCTCTTTATGGTCTGGATATTGGTGCGTCCGGTAATTGCCAAGTGGTCCGGACTGGTGTTACTCGCGGGGTACCTGGTGTATGTGGTCGTTTCATACACAGGAAATCCGGTCGTTTCCTGAGTTGTTTACTTCATCACAATCCCGTGATTGACGAAGATCAGGGGTGTGCTTGTTGGAAGTGCCGCCCAGGAGCGTTTGATGCTGCGAGTTCAGATGTCTCATGCCAAACCAGGAATGGTGTTGGCCCAGCCAGTTTTTCATCCTCGGTCTGAAGGCCAGATGGTGTTGCTCCGCGCAAAGGCGACGCTCGAGCAAGGTGCGATCGATCGGCTCACCGAGATGAAGATCCCGGAGGTCTGGATTCACTATCCGGGAATGGAAATGGTCGGTGAGTTCATCAGCCCCAAGGTCATGGCCTCGCGTGCGCTCATCGCGGGTGATGTCTCCAAGGCATTCGTAAACGCCTCCCAAGATGCCCACGCAAAGCTCGACTTTCAGCAGTACAAATCATCCATGTCGAGCCTGCTCAAGACCCTAATTGACGATCCAAAGAGTTCCATTTTCGTCGGCGAACTTGTCGATTCTGGGTTCCCAGCGGTCCGCCACGGGGCCAATGTCGGATTCCTGAGTCTTCTTCTTGGGATGAGGCTTGGGTTCTACATGGTACAAGAACGCAAGTATGTGAAGTCCAAGTTTGCAAGCGATGTGACCAACCTCGGAGTGGCGGGAATGCTCCATGATATCGGGATGATGCGTCTCGACGATGAGGTCCTCGAACGATGGAATAAAAATCATGACCCGAGCGATCCAGAATGGCAGGCACACGCCTCGATCGGATTCGAAGCGGTCCGAGGGTCGCTCCGCGCACCGGCGGCCAGCGCGGTCCTGCATCACCATCAGCATTTCGATGGATCAGGATTCCCGCTCAAAGATCGCGAAGGGGATGAGCCAAGCGGGCTCTTCGGGAGTGAAATCCATATCTATCCACGCATCATCCTTGCGGCCGATCTCTTTGATCGGCTCAGCCACAGCGCCTCGTCGGTTGGCGAAGACCCGGGAGACGAAAGACCCTTGCCTCCAGTGTGCACACTCAAAAAAATGATGGGTAAGCCTTACGGCGACTGGCTCGATCCGGTGGTCTTCAAGGCGTTGCTGGCGGTTTGTCCTGCGTATCCACCCGGTACCAAGGTGCGGCTGAGTAATGGTGTTGAAGGCGTTGTCACAGATTGGAATCAAGCGGACCCGTGCAGGCCTCAGGTTCATGAGATGCTGCACTTTGAATACGAAGAGCTCGGACGGGTGTTTGATCTTCAAGAAAACAGAACCATCACCATCGTTGAATGCGACGGCATGGATGTCTCAGAATACAACTTCTATCCCGTGACCAAAGGACAGTTTGATCTGAGGGTCTTTGAACGGAATCTGAGTAATGGCTTGTATCAGTACATGCCAGAGGAAGCCGCTTAAGCCGATTCCCATCCGATTACGAGAGAATCACCCCGTATCGTGATGGGCGCGATCAGGCTACGCTTGTGTATGGATTCGATCATCACACCCACCGACCGTTGCTTGCTTGTGGCGGCCGCACCCAAAGAGTTCCAGGCCACGGCTGGTGCGTTCGTAAATGGATTCCAGATCGATGGTGAGTTGGTATTGGGCCAAGCCGTGAAGCTTGACGACCGGTTTGATCTTGTCCTCAGCGGTGTGGGCAAAGCATCCGCCGCCGCCGCAACCTCGCGGGCATTAACTCTACAGCCGTACGGGTCCGTGATTTCAGTCGGGGTCGCCGGATCACTTCCAAACGATCATCCGCTGGAAATTGGAACATCCGTTGCCGCGATCCGGTCGAGTTTTTCTGATGAAGGGGTCGGGGCCACCGATGGCTTTATCCCAATGAGCGAACTGGGATTCGCGCCATTCGCCGATGGCCAAATGGGGATCGATCACGATCCTGAACTCACAAGCCTTCTCGGTTCGCTCGCTGATACCCAGGGCATTATCGCGACAGTTTCTTGGTGTTCCGGGGATGACGGCTGCGCCACAGGGGTGGTGTCCCGTACCGATGCGGTCGCCGAAGCGATGGAGGGGGCGGCATGCGCCGTGGCGGGACAACTGATCAACCCCTCTATCCGAACAGGAGAACTCCGTGTGATCTCAAACACGACCGGAAACCGGAAGAATCAGATCTGGGATCTAGATTCAGCACTCAACGGGCTCACAGAGGTTCTCGGACGGCTGCGCTGATCAGCGGACCATCATCTTTCCATCTGTACGATCTGCGCGATCTGATCGTTATGCGTTGACTTGGGTCCTTGTATTCCTTCATCATGCCCACATATCCCCCCGGATCAGGCCGATTCCGTAGAGAGTGATCTCCGGGAGCGGCTCTGTCAACCCGGGATCGGACACGACGCCGGGCGGTGTAGGAACCGAGGAACAAAGAAAGCTATGGGCAAACCACGCGTATTTGACCAACTCCGAACGACGCTCAAATCGATGAACTCGATGCGTCCCCACGGCCACCCCCTGGCCGTGGACTTTGGTGTGTCCGCGCTTCGTGTGCTCAAAGTCTCCGATGGCAACCCGGCATCAATCGAGAGCGCTGCTCAACTCAACACTCCAGACGATCTCCTCGACAATCCCTCCAAGCGAATCCTGTTTCAGTTCGATGCACTCCCCAAGATCATCAAGAGCGGCAAGCTCACCGGGCTCCGGGCCGCGTGCGTGATCCCGACACTCCAGATGTCGTGCAAGCACCTGCAGGTCACCCCGGTTCCGGGTGTGCCGATCAACGACATCGCCGCCGGTCAGCTGAGCGATCGACTTGGTTGCGATCCGGGTGCTCTTCTGGTCCGGAGTATCGAAGTCGGTCAACCCAAGCAGGGTAACAAGCAGGAAGTCATCTGCTTCGGAGCTTCAAAGTCCTTTGTCTCGCGCATGATGGATTCGCTCAAGCGTGCCAAGCTCGAGCCGGTGGGGATCCACAACACATTCGAAACACTCCGGCAGGTAATTCCATCGGATGCATCTGATCAGGGGGCTTCATTGCTGATCGATCTGGGCAGCGCGTGCACCATTGTCATGATTTTGCATAAAGGCAAGATCGTATTTGCTCGGACCATTGAGTTTGGTTCGATTTCCTTTGACAAGGCCATCTGCCGTCAATACCGATGCACGCTCATGGAAGCGCGGGCGATGCGCGGGCGTATCCACGAGATCGCAGCAGTCCCGGTCGGTGCCGGGCCCAACCCAGATTCACACCAGGGTACGGACGATCCTGATATTTCCGAACCTCTTGAGATACTTATAGACGAGATTATGATGTGCCTCCGGTACCAGAGAGCCTCACAGCCTGAAATCCATATCGAGCGGGCTTACTTTGTCGGTGGGATGGCGGGGCATTCTGCGATCAGTGCACATCTGGCGCGTGTACTGAATCTTGAGACACAAGTGATTGATCCAATGAGTCGGTTAGGCCGGGCGGGCAAAGTCCCTGTTTCCGGAGTCGATCTAAGTCGGTCCCAGCCGGGATGGGCGACAACCGTCGGGTGCGCTTTGTGTCCGACGGATCTTTGAGCAGCGATTTTTGATGAGGAGTCTTTGATGGGTGCGAACAAAAACAACGAGGGCGCGAGCTTCCTGCCAACGGATTATGTCCGGGGCAAAGGCCAGGCGCGGGCGTCGATGGTTGCCATCCTGCTCTTTGTGCTTGTGCTAGCCGGTGTGATCGGGGCGTTCTTTGTGAACCACCAGCGTTGGAACCGGGTACGAGATGAGCAGCAGGTTGTCGCCGCGGCTTTCAAGGAAGAATCCGCCAAGATTGAGCAGCTCAAGGTGCTCGAAGAACAACGCGTTGTATTGACCGACAAGGCCGAGGTCGTTACCGCCCTCAAAGATCGGGTCCCGCGTTCGGTGCTTATGGGTGAGATCGTCCGTGGGATCGGCTCAGGGATCACGCTGACCGAGATTAACCTAGAGGGCGACCGCGTCCGCCCGCCAGCGCCCAAGGCCGCCGCAAAGGGTGCCGTAAAGTCCATCGGCGTGAGCGGGGTCGGGAATGGGAAGGATCAGAAGCCGGTGGCCCCAAAGGTCCACCCGCCAAAGTTCAAGTTCACCGTGTCGGTTGATGGCCTCTCAGAGAACAACGATGACATCGCCGATTATTTAGCGTCACTCAAAGATTCGCCCCTGCTCAAAGCCGTGGAGCTTCAGTTTATTAACCAGACATTGATTGATTCAATTAGTTACCGCAAGTTCCGCATCACGATGTCGCTCTCGCCCAATGCCGATGCAAATCTTGTTCAAGGCACACTCGCGATCGGGATCGACGACGATGTTGTTGCCACGGTGCACGATGAGGATCAGGAATAAAGGCTTCGGCTACTGAATGCACCGAAACCGATCATCGAATCCAAGGAGATTCATATGCAGTTTGGAATCAGAGAACTCGTACTCTTCCTGACAGTCCTGCTCTTGCCGGTTGTCAGTTATATGTTGGTGTTCCGTCCTCAGAGCGCGAACATCGAGAGTGCCAAGATCGAGATCGCCCACAAGCAGGAGATGCTCAGCAAGCTCCGCATCGAAACCGCCCGCAACGATAATCTCCAGCTCATCAACGAACAAATCACCGAGCGTATCGACGCGATGGAATCGATGCTCCCTTCAAACAAAGAGGTGGATCAGATCGTCCGTCATGTCTCGGCGCTGGCGATCGAATCAGGGCTCAGCTCTCCGACTCTCAAAAGCACCAAACAACTCGCGGCTGCACAGTTCCGCGAGCAGCCGTTAGAGATGAGCATCGAGGGATCATGGTCGGGTTTCTATGAGTTCCTGCTCAAAGTCGAGCAGATGCCCCGGATCACTCGCATCATAGATCTCAAGGTCGAAGACACAAGCAGCGGGGATACCGAGATCAAAGCGAGTTTCACGCTCAGCATCTTCTTCCGGACGGAGGCAACCTCATGAGTGATGCAAACCCATACAGCCCCAAAGAGCCTGAGCAAGATCAAGGCAAATCGAATGTGTTCCTAGACCTCAACAAGCCAGACGAAGCAACCGGGGTCCCCGCGATCCCGCAAGGGCTCGGGGCCGACACATCCGATGGCGGATCAGGATCGCCGCTCGTTTCTGCGGAGCCTTCAAAGTTCAACGGGCAGGTCATCCTGGCCGGCCTGGTCTTTGCCATCGGGGTTGGATCAATCTATGCGATGCGGCACATCGGCATGCAGGCCGGGATCAAAGAGTCCGTCAGCCTGGTTGATTACACCGCCTCAACAAACACCCCCGATTTCATCAAACGGTTCGATTCGATCATGGCTGATCTTGAAGAGGTATCTATCTCGGTTCAGTTTGCCAAGGATACCGATCTGCCCCAAGCCCCGTTCACACTGGCTCAGGCGGCGATCGGCGACGATACGCTTTCAATACCGGTTCCTACCAAGGATGACTCGAATGCAACCAAGGCAAGGCTCGCCAAGCTCCGGGCTCAAATGGAACGCGATGAGCAAGAGGCAAAGGCAGCAAGTTACGATCTGGTAGCCAGCGGGCTCTCGATCCAGAGCATCATCGGTGGCACACGCCCTGTCGCGCGGATATCAGGCGAGCCCGTCGGGGTCGGAATGACCGTCGCAGATACTTTCAAGGTGCTCTCAATCAAGGGGGCTGTCGTGATCCTAGAGGTTGATGGGATCAAGTATGAACTCAAGCTTGGGTCGGGCGCCAAGCGGATCAACTAATGGAAACCCAAGTCAGCAATCAAGGAACTCGGCACCATGTCGGATATTGATGACATCCTAAGTGAACTCGGAGTCGGTCAAGGTGACCAGAAGCCGCGCCGCGCGCCCAAGGGACCAAAGCCACGGCCAACTCACCGGCTCGATAAGCGTGCCGGGTCGTTCTCTCCGCTCCCGTCGATGCCATCGGGCCAGCGACGATTCGGCCAAGAAAGCCCGAGTGTTGACGAAGATCCAGCCGTGCTTGAAGCACAGATTGCTGCTCCAGGTACCGGTGTGAACAAAGCCGTTCACGAAATCTATCGCCCAGATTTATCCGACGGCGATTCTGTTACCGTAGATGTTGATTTGACTCAGCAACTGATCGAATCAGGTGCTGTGAATGCGGAGCAGATTACCGCCGCCCAGCAGGTCATCAAGCAATCGCCGGGCACCGTCCTTGTCGAGCTGCTCATCGAGCAGGGGGCCGATGAAGAGAAGGTGCAAGAAATCGTTGCCTTGCGTGCCGGAGTTCCCTTCGAGCGCATCGATCTTGAAGCCGGGCTCGATGGCGGGTTTGATGGCAAACTCCTCCAACGGCTCACCCCGGAGTTCTGCAAGGCCCACCAGGTCATCCCGTTGCGGACCGCCGGGACCCGCGTAGTGGTCGGGGTGGTCGCACCAGACGATGTCTTTATGATTGACGAGATCTCATCGCGCCTGCATGTGCCGAGCGTCAAGCTGGTGCTGGTTACCCCCGGCGATATCCGCGGGGTGCTGGATCTCATCGGTCATGAGTCGGGCGAAGACATGGATATCTCCGAGATCCTCGCCGACATCGATGAGGGCGATGTGGAAGTTTCTTCAGTCCAGCAGGACGAAGCGGTCGATCTCGAAGCGCAGGCCGGCGAGTCTCCGGTTATCCGCTATGTGAACTACATCATCCAGAACGCGGTCAAAGAAGGCGCTTCGGATATCCACATCGAGCCGGGCGAGAAAAAAATCAAAGTCCGCCTCCGCATCGACGGCGTGCTCTACGAATCTATGAACCCGCCGCCCTCAATGTCCGCGGCGATCACCTCACGCCTCAAGATCATGGCCGATCTCGACATCGCCGAACGCCGAATGCCTCAGGACGGCCGCATCCGGTGTACGGTTCAGGGCCGCAAGCTCGATCTGCGTGTCTCCTCGCTCCCCACCGGGTACGGTGAAAAAATCGTGATGCGTATCCTCGATACCAAATCGATCAATGTCGAGCTCGAAGACCTCGGATTCGATGACTGCACACTCGATATCTGGAAGGGCCAGATCAAACAGCCCCACGGCATCCTCCTGGTCACCGGCCCGACCGGCTCTGGTAAAACCACCACGCTCTACTCATCACTCCGCCAGATCGACACCGCAAGACTCAATGTCTCCACCGTCGAAGACCCGATCGAGTACCACCTCGAAGGCATCACCCAGACCCAGACCCACGCCAAGATCGATATGACCTTCGCCAAAGCACTCAAGGCCCTGCTCCGCCAGGATCCCGATGTCATCATGCTCGGCGAAATCCGCGATCACGAAACCGCACACACCGCGGTCCAGGCCGCGCTCACCGGCCACTTGGTTCTTTCGACATTGCACACCAACGACGCGCCCAGCTCGGTGACACGATTAGTCAACATTGGTCTAGAACCTTTCCTCGTCGGTGCCGCCCTCAACGGCGTCCTCGCCCAGCGGCTCCTGCGTCGCTTGTGCAAAGTCTGCAAAGCGCAGACCGAGCCTACCGAAGAGATGACCGAGTTCCTCGAGATGAACGGGCTCCCAGGGCACGAGATGTGGTCGCCAGTCGGGTGCGACAAGTGCCGCAACACCGGCTACGCGGGCCGGGTCGGTATCTACGAGATGCTCGCGGTCGACGACAATCTGCGAGATGTCATCGCACGGAACCCCAATGTCTCCGAGTTCCGCCGTCTGTGTTTAGAACGCGGCATGAACTCCCTCCGCGCCGACGGTATCGCCAAGGCGACCGAAGGGCTGACAAGTATCCAAGAAGTCCTCCGCGTCACCTCGGCGCACTAAGCAGGCGGCTTCGCGTTTTCAACCATCTTCGTCGCCATCCCCTTGGCGCGCTGTGCCGCGTCGCTGAGTGACTGATCGTTATTGCTCACGCGCGCGACGGTATGGGCAACCACGATTGATCCTTCGATCAGAAGATTGATCTGCTGGGCGAGTTCTTTTGGATCGCAGAGATCCGCAGCTGTACAAAGCTCCTGGATATACCGGAGGATCTCGAGTTTGTGCTCGGCAACGACACGCCGGGCGGGGCAATCCGGATCACAGAACTCCGCCGACGCATTAATAAACATGCACCCGTTGAAGGTGTCCTCATTAAACCACGCGTCGAGCGCATCAAAAACCGCGAGAATCCGCTCGGCCGAGTCCTTGGATTGCGACTCGACAAACTTCATCAGGTTGTTGCGGAACATCTCATCGCGCCTTCGGAGGGCCGCGACGATCAGCTCGTCTTTGGATTTGAAGTGGTTGTAGAGCGTCATTCGGCTGATGCCGCTGTCTTTGAGGATCAGATCCAGCCCGGTGTTGTGGAATCCGTTGCTGTAAAAGACCTTCATGGCTGAATCGACAAGCTCGTCGCGTCTGCTGGGGGGCATCTTGGCCTCGCTTTCAAGAAATATACTGACTAATAAGTATATATGCAAACAACCAAATTGCCCATTTATTGCCTAATAAACCACTTAATCATCAAAAAACAGGCCCGGCACCCCGTCAGAGTCAGAAAAAAATACATTTCGCTTGAAATATACTGACTGATCAGTAAGTATGTATAGGTAGCGAGCATGATTCCCATACTCGTCATACACCCCGAACCTCCCCAAAGGAGAAACACCATGACACGCATCAATCCACTCAGCATCGAAACCGCACCACCCGCCTCCGCCGAGATCCTATCGCAGGTCAACGCCAAGATCGGGATGGTCCCCAACCTCTACGGCTCCATCGCCCACTCACCGGCCGCACTCAGCGCGTACCTCGCGTTCTCGCAAGCGATCGGCGAATCCTCAATCTCCCCGGCCCTCCGCGAGCAGCTCGCCCTGACCACCGCCGGGCTCAACAGCTGCGACTACTGCGCCTCGGCGCACACGCTGATGGGCAAAGGTGCCGGCGTCGATTCAGACGAGCTGACCCAGAACCTGTCCGGTGAATCCAGCGATCCCAAGACCCAGGCCGCCCTGGCCTTCGCCAAAGCGATCGTTGACAAGCGTGGCTGGGCTGAGGATGCAGATCTTGCCGCGGTCCGCAATGCGGGATTCACGCAAGAAGAGATCGTCGAGATCATCGCGGTCGTCTCGATCAACATCTTCACCAACTACTTCAACCACATCGCCGAGGTCGACATCGATTTCCCAATCGTCCGCTCACCCGCCAACGCTTCGTAATCACACATCAGTAATACAAACCCCTCAACACATAGGAAACCAATCATGAAACTCAACAACAACATCCTCCGCACCACAACCCTGATCGCACTCTCGGGCCTTACTCCGCTGACCCAAGCCGGCGGAGAAGCGGCCAACCTGCCAGAAGCAAGCGAAAGCACCCGCGATTCGCAAAACTCAGCCGTCCGCTACGGCACCGAAACAATCGACGGGCTCGAAATATTCTACCGTCAGGCCGGTACAGTGGGGCAGCCCCAGCTCGTTCTCCTCCACGGCTTCCCGACCTCCTCGCACATGTTCCGCAATCTGATCGAAGAACTCGGCGACGATTTCCACATCATCGCCCCGGACTACCCAGGCTACGGCCTCAGCTCCGCCCCGAGTACTGACGACTACAACTACACCTTCGACAACACGGCTGATATCGTCGATGAGCTCCTTGAGCGCAAGGGCTTCGATGACTATGTGCTCTATGTCATGGACTACGGCGCACCCGTCGGCTACCGCATCGCAACAGAACACCCAGAACGCGTCGCGGGGTTTGTCGTCCAGAATGGCAACGCCTACGACGAGGGCCTCGAAGATTTCTGGATCCCGATCAAGAAGTACTGGGAAACCGGCGCAGAGTCAGATCGCAACGAACTCCGCGGATTGCTCACCCTCGGCGCGACCAAATGGCAATACACCACCGGCGTCCGCGATCAAACCATCATCTCCCCAGACAACTGGCTCGTCGTCCAGCCATTGCTCGACCGCCCGGGCAACGACGATGTCCAGCTCGATATGTTCTACGACTACGGCACCAACCCACCCTTGTACCCAGAGTGGCAGCAGTACTTCCGCGACAACCAGCCACCGATGCTGATCACCTGGGGCGCAAACGACCCGATCTTCCCAGAACCCGGTGCCCACCCGTACCTGCGTGATCTCCCCGACGCCGAGCTTCATATCCTCGACACCGGCCACTTCGCCCTTGAAGAAGACGGCGACCTCATCGCCGCCCTGATCCGAGATTTCATCCGCCGTCTGGATTGATATTCATCTTCAATCGAGTTCGATTTCCTCCTTTGTGGATCTCGCCCGCAAACGCGGGCGTGGTCCTTTCAGCAACGCGACAACTCACACTCTCTGGAGATCCACAATGGCATCGCCCACCGATATCCGTCCGCCGTTTACCAAAGAATCCGCACTCGCCAAGGTCCAAGCCGCCGAGGACGGGTGGAACTCACGCGATCCCAAACGCGTTGCGCAGGCGTACACCATCGATACCCGATGGCGCAATCGAGATCAGATCTTCGAAGGCCGTGGCGCCGTCGAGGAGTTCCTCGCGGGCAAATGGGAAAGAGAGCTCGACTACCGGCTGATGAAAGAACTCTGGGCGTTTACCGACAACCGCATCAGCGTCCGCTTTGAATACGAATGGCACGACAACGCAGGCCAATGGTTCCGTACCCACGGCAACGAGCACTGGGAGTTCGACGAATCAGGACTGATGGCGAGGCGTGACATGAGCGCAAACGACATCGAAATAAATGAATCCGATCGTCGTTACTGAGCACTGAGCACGCCGACAAGGGAATAAAGATCGCCGTCATTCTGTTCTGTGTGATACGATGCCGTTAAAAGTACAAGAGAAAACAAAGATGAGGTTCACCCATGCCAAGCGCCCGTGTCCAGTTTGAGAACTCTACCGGAGAGATGATTTCGGGACGCCTCGATCTCCCGGATGGACAGGCGCGTACCTTTGCCATCTTTGCTCATTGCTTCACCTGTTCTAAAGACTCTCTGGCGGCCAGCCGCGTCTCCAAGGGGCTGATGGAACGGGGCATCGGCGTGCTTCGGATAGATTTCACGGGTCTCGGAGAGAGCGGGGGCGAGTTCGATTCAACATCGTTCGGTTCCAATATGCAGGACCTCCAAGACGCCGCCCACTGGCTCCAAGAGCACCACGCGCCGGCCGAACTCTTGATCGGCCACAGCCTCGGCGGGGCCGCGGTGATCGGTGTCGCCGAACGGCTCATCGATGTGAAGGCAATCGTGACCATCGGGGCGCCCGCGGATCCGGCGCATGTCGGCCACCTCTTCGATGCCAAGCTTGATGAAATTAATCAGCATGGATCAGCGGAAGTGTCGCTTGGCGGCAGGGCGTTCCGGATCGGCAAACAACTCGTCGATGATCTCGCGGCCCAAAACCCGAAGAAATCAATCGCTGAACTCGGGCGACCGCTGCTGATCTTTCACTCGCCGATAGACCAGATTGTAGGGGTCGAGAACGCCGCCCAGATCTACGAATGGGCAAAGCATCCCAAGAGCTTTATCTCTCTCGACCAGGCGGATCACTTGCTCAATAACCGGCGCGACGCGGACTTCGTTGCCGGGATTGTCGCGGCGTACGCCGAGCGGACTGTTCTGGAAATTTAGCCCGATAGCATGTGGATCCGTGTGGTTTGCATAGAATGGCTCAGGTCGCGATCGTGCGATCATTGAGGAGTCATCATGGCAGACCAAGGCATCGAATCCGTCCTTCAAGAAACCCGCGTCTTCATTCCGCCATCCGCCAAAGATGTCGGCGGCCCCGAATGGCTCATCTCCTCGCTCGACCAGTACAACGAAATGTACAAAGAATCCATCGACAACCCAGAAGCATTCTGGGCAAAGGTCGCAGAAGACTTCCACTGGTTCAAAAAATGGGACACCGTCTTGGAATGGAACGCCCCCGACGCTAAATGGTTCAACGGCGCCAAAACCAATGTCTGCTACAACTGTGTAGATAGACAAGTAGAATCCGGCCACGGCGACCAACCCGCCATCATCTGGGAAGGCGAACCCGTCGGCGACAACGGTTCACCAGTAGACCAACGCACTCTTTCCTACAAAGAACTCCAAACAGAAGTTTCCAAGCTCGCCAATGCCCTCAAATCCAAGGGCATCACCAAGGGCGATATCGTGACTATTTACATGGGCATGGTCCCCGAGCTCGCCATCGCGATGCTCGCCTGTGCCCGCATCGGCGCACCGCACTCTGTTATTTTCGGAGGATTCAGCGCACAAGCCATCGCCGACCGCGTCGGCGACGCCAAATCCAAAATGATCCTCACCTGCGACGGCTCATGGCGGCGAGGCAAGGTCGTCGAGCTCAAGAAGAATGTAGACGACGCGATCGAATCAATGGGCAACGACAGCCCGGTCGAATCCGTACTGGTCTTGAACCGCACAAACTGCGGCGCGCCGATGCACACGATCGACTCGGACTGGGCAACCGAAACCGGAGCCGCTTCTGCGGACTGTCCGTGCGAAGAACTCGAATCAGAAGACATGCTCTTCCTGCTCTACACCTCAGGTTCCACCGGCAAGCCCAAGGGCATCGTCCACACCACCGCGGGCTACATGCTCTTCACCGCAACAACCGCCAAGTACACCTTCAACCTCGTCCCAGACACCAACCAAACCTTCTGGTGCACCGCCGACTGCGGCTGGATCACCGGGCACTCCTACATCGTCTACGGCCTGCTCCCAAACCGCGTCCCAACCCTCATGTTCGAAGGCGGCCCAGACTACCCAACCCCCGCACGCTTCTGGCAGATCGTCGATCGCTACAAAGTCACCCAGTTCTACACCGCGCCGACTGCCATCCGCGCGTTCATGAAATGGGGCGACGAGCACCCAGCTTCCTGTGATCTCTCGTCCATCCAAGTCCTCGGCACCGTCGGCGAACCCATCAACCCCGAAGCATGGATGTGGTACCGCAACAAAATCGGCCGCGGCGTCTGCCCGATCGTCGACACCTACTGGCAAACCGAGACCGGCGGCCATGTCCTGACCCCGCTCCCCGGCGCGACACCAACCAAGCCCGGCTCCTGCACCCTCCCGATGTTCGGGATCGACGCAGCCGTCTGCGACGAAGCCGGCAATGTCGCCAAAGAAAATGTCGGAGGCCTCATGACCATCCGCAAACCCTGGCCCGCCATGCTCCGCGGCGTCTACGGCGACCGCCAAAGGTACATCGACACCTACTGGTCCACCGTCGCCAAAGACGGCGAGCCGTATTACGCCGCGGGCGACAACACCCGCCGCGACGAACTGGGCAATTTTTGGATCATGGGCCGAACCGACGATGTCATCAATGTCTCAGGCCACCGCCTAGGAACAATGGAAGTCGAGTCCGCACTGGTCTCCCATGAGTCGGTCGTAGAAGCCGCCGTCGTCGGCATGCCCCACGAAATCAAAGGCACCGGCATCGCAGCGTTTGTGACCCCCGCGCCTGGCTTTGAAGGCGACGATGATCTCATCAAAACCCTCCGCGCCCATGTCGCAACAGAAATCGGCGCCATCGCCAAGCCCGACATGATCCGCTTCACCAACGCCCTCCCAAAGACTCGCTCCGGCAAGATCATGCGAAGACTGCTGCGGTCTATTGCTGCGGGTGACATCAACATCACCCAAGACATGAGCACCCTCGAAGATTTGTCCGTGGTCGCCAAACTCTCCGAGAAAGACGAGGGTTAATGCTGTCTGATGTAATCTTGGTAGTCGGATTCTGTGTATTCTTTGGAGGCATCGCTGGGGCCTGTTCAGTTTTGTACCGCCGAAGACATTCTTTTGATCATTTACAGAAGCCGGGTGCCCCGACCCGCCGTCTTCGGCGCGTCGGGATTGGAGATTCCAGAACAACCAATGACCGCTGTGTTCCAAAGACCCGACGCGGATAAGAATCCGGGTCGGGGCACCCGGCCAAGCTCTCAAAGAGCGATGAAGACTAAAACGATAGCAGGTGCCACTGCTTGACCGTCTTCGGCAAGCAGTGTCTTGTACTACAAGCAACGGGCATTGAAATTGCCACGGTTTGCTTTGTAGCTCAATCCGCCTACCCCGCCATACCACGCAGCAGCACGCCCACAACATACGCAACCGCCGCCGCCGCCCCACCAATCGCAAGTGTTTCGAGCGCCGAGCGGAGCTTGTCAACGCCCACAATCCGCCCCTTGATCCATCCCACCATCAGGAACGCGAATGCCGTCATGATGATCGAAATCGCGAACTGCTGCGGGATCTCCACAAACGCGCCAGCAAAGTAAGGCATCAAAGGCACCGCACCCACAACCAAGAACGCAATAAAGGTCGCTTTGGCCGCCTTGAACGCTTCGGGTCCGCCCTCTTCGAGCCCGTGCTCCTCGCGGAGCATCGTCTTGACCCAGAGTTCTTTGTCATTGGTAATGACCTCGACGATGTGCTCGAGGTTCTCGCCTTCGAATCCTTGAGCCGAGAAGATCTGGCGGATCTCTTCGATCTCCCCTTCCGGGTGGATCTCGATCTCTTCGTGTTCCTCGGCTTTGGTCTTTTCAAACAACTGCTGATCCGCTTTGGTCCCCAGATAGTTCGAGGCCGCCATCGAGAACCCGTCTGCGAGCAGGTTCGCCAGTCCAAGCACAATCACCACACCCGACGAGAGCCCGGCCCCAACCGAGGCCGCGACGATCGCAAATGTAGTGACGGCCCCATCAATCGCTCCATAAATGAAGTCTTTGATATACGAGGGATTGGCATTGCCGTCGAGCCGATCGCGGATCGCCTGAGGCGAATGGTCGGCATGGATGTCGTGATGATGGCCCATAAGACTCACTCTATCGGCAAGAACCGCCGAAGTGTTCACAATGAATGTTTGTTTACGCTATCATCTGCTCATGATTCGTCTGATTCGTTGTGATTGGTTCTCAATAGCATGTATCCCGCTGGTCTTGTGTTCTACCCAGCTCCTGGCCCAGCCTGATGAAGGGGTAGTGGCCACAGCCGCCGAATCGGTTGATCAGGGCAGCGATTCCTGGACCCAAATCTTCAACCTCAAAAACTACACCTTCCGCGACCTCACCCTCTACTGGGACAACGACGGCACCATCCCAAACTTCACCGACGACACCGACCGCTACTACACCAATGGCAACGGCATTGAACTCTCCTTCGACCCGCACCTCTCACAGGCCTTCCAATCAAAGTTCGCCATATCAGACGATAACCCAGAAGACCAACGCTTTGGCGTCGGCGTCGCGATCAAACAACGCATCTACACCCCCCAAAGTATTCTCTCGCCCAACCCCCCGGCTCGCGATCACCCCTACGCCGGGCACCTTGCTCTTGCCCTCTCATTCCAGCGCGCCGACAACAACACCCACGACCACTTCGGTCTCGACCTCGGACTCACCGGCCATTCCAGCGGCGCAGAAGGTGTCCAGAACTGGATCCACAACATCTTTCCCGACGAAGATGATCCCGTCGGCTGGGACACCCAGCTCCCCGGCGAGCCAACCATCAACTTCGCATTCACCCGTACATGGAAAAGCGAAGCTGCAAATGTTGGCGGGCTTGAAATGGAAATACTCCCCGCTCTTGGCTTTGACCTCGGCACAGTTTCCATCGCCGCTCGGTCATCCATGACACTCAGAGTCGGTAAAAATCTCCCCAGCGATTTCGGTCCCGCGACCTTGCTTGGTCACAAGGACCACACCGTCCGTGTCAGCGAGTCTTCTGATTCCAAATGGTCCATCTACGCCTACGCCCGCCTCGGTGTAGACGCCATCGCCCATGACATTTTCCTCGACGGCACCGTCTTCCACGACTCCCGCTCAGCAATGCGCGAACCCTTGGTCGCCACCTTCTCCTTCGGGCTCATCACCCGCTACAAAGGCCTCTACCTCGGATGGACCCAGAACACCCAAACAGAGCGATTCGAACTCCAGCCAGACTCCCAAACCTGGGGCTCGATGGTCTTCGGCTGTTCGTTTGATTGGTAGATGATGCCCGGATAACTGATATTTAGGTGAATAACTCAATGGATCCAAATCGTACCCCGTTTCAACCAGAGCGCGATTCCTCGAGTGTGCAAACCGATTTCACCCTCGATGAATCGCCTAAACATATTTCATTGCTCGCACTGCCGTTTGTGTATCTGTTTCAGCCCTCGCGGTATATGAAGCACAAAGCGGTGAATCTTTCAACGGCCGCTCTGTTCCTGATTATTTGGGTGTCGGGAGCTTCGTCAGTACTCGACAGCCTGCAAAGCAAACAGTTTTTGGGTCAATCGATGTTGAGTTACTCAAAGACATGGGCCTTCATCTTTGGGGTGGGTTTCGGCGGCGGCATCCTGCGAGGGCTCATGATCTATGGGATTGGTGGTTTGTGGTTCAGACTCCGTCTTCGAATGTGCGGAGTCCAAAGCGGGGAGTGGCAGGAAACAGGCCGGGTCTATATGGCCGCAGGGATTGCCAAGCATCTTGTCACGCTCGGTGTGATCTTCTATGCAGCGATGACCTTCGATGACTTTGATGATTACATGCAGAATGAAGGAACGGTCTCGGTTTTTGTGACGCTCGGCTTGGTTATATTGTTCCAGGTCTGGTCGTCCTTTACCCTCTATGCAGGGGTTCGGACGGTCTTTGACGCCAATCGAGTGTGGGCGGCGATCTGGTTTCTCGTCCTACCAATCCTGATCCGCCTCGTGGCACTGGCAGTGATCATCGGGCTTTCATTTATGCAGGGCGTCGCGGTTGATCCCCAACTCGATTCGCCGTCCCAGTTTAGTAGTGATTCATTCGAGTTCCAATACCCATCCAACTGGTCCGTATCAAAGGATGACGCAATCCCCGGCCCGTATACATGGGTCCAGGTGGAACCCTTTCTCGCTGACGCCATCATCGAGTTCAATATTGAATATATAGAACCGGATCATAACTCTATAGAAGGCTATCTTGAGTACATCAAAGATAGCTATGGAATCGATGGGATTGAGGTCGAATCAACTCTTGAGCGGATGGGCAAGTTCCAAGGGCAAGGCACCAAGTATCGGGGAATGATCGAAGGCACCGAGTACACCCTAAATATCTTCCAGACGCTCCTGAGAGACAATGTCGCCTTGCTCATTTATTCAATCGCCGAGAGCTCCATCGAAGAAAAAATTGAACCCGGATTCGATCACATCCTCCGATCCATGAAAGCCACCGATCCCTATACAATGACTCCGAATCTTGATCGTACATACACAATGATGCAAGACGAACTGAGCTTCGACATCCCTTCCAACTGGTGGCTGACAGTCACTCCAGAAGACGATACCACCAATGAAGACGGCTCAACTCAGCCCGGCGGGCTCACAGTCGAAGCACGAACTCCCGGCTACGGCTCTTTCCGTGTATATATATACGATTCGGATCTTGGCCCCCGCGCCGAGTTGGGTGTGAGCATCAACGCCTATTCAGACACCGGCCGCCTGATCGACGAAACCGCAATGGACGAGTGGAACGGCTATGTTGGATTCGGAGCACAAGGAAAGTATCTCTCAGATTCGCAGATGGACTGGAATGTCACGATCCTGGTTGTCCCGCTCACCGACGGGCGAATTATCGAGTTTCAATCGGTATACCCAGATGACTACGCCCCGATGTTCATCCCCGGATATGATCTCATCGAGCAAACAATGAAGGTCAATACCAATCTGATCCCATCCCCATAATCCCGAATCACGGAGAGTGTTTATGGCTGATCTCAAAACCCAACAAAGAGACTTCGTGAGTGTCATCATGGGTTCAAAATCCGACTGGCCCGATGTCATGGAGCACGCCGGGGCGATGCTCGATCTGCTGGGCGTTCCACATGAAGTCAAAATCGTCTCGGCACACCGCACGCCCGACCTGCTCGTCGAGCACGCCAAGGGCGCACGCGACCGCGGAATCGAAGTCATCATCGCCGGTGCCGGCGGGGCGGCTCATCTCCCAGGCATGGTCGCATCCATGACCACGCTTCCCGTGATCGGCGTACCCGTCGAGAGCAAATCGCTCAAAGGCATGGATTCGTTGTTGTCAATCGCCCAGATGCCCGCGGGCATCCCCGTCGCAACCGTCGCGATCGGCAAGTCCGGCGCCAAGAACGCAGCCCTGCTGGCCGCCTCGATCCTGGCAAATAAATACCCAGAGATCCACAAGAAACTCGAAGAGTTCAGAGCCAACCAGACACAAACAGTCCTCGACAACCCAGACCCACGCCCATGACCAAACCACGCACCATCGGTACAGTCGGGATCATCGGCGGCGGCCAACTCGCCCAAATGCTCGCAAGCTCCGTCCGCCATCTCGGGATCAAGTGCACCGTCCTCGACCCAAACCCAGACTGCTGTGCAACAAACGATCTCGGCCAATGCGATCAGATCGTCGCTGATTACGACGACGAGCAAGCCCTCATCAAGCTCGCCAAATCCTGCGATGTCGTCACCTACGAGTTCGAGAATGTCCCCGGCCAAGGCGCCGCCCTCATCGCAGGCCACGGCTCAATCCACCCAAACCCCGCCGCACTCAGCACCTCCCAAGACCGGCTCAGCGAACGAGCAATGTTCAAAGACCTCGGCATCCCCGTTCCGCCCTTCGCCCAGGTCGATTCGCTCGATCAACTGATCCAGAGCCTAGAACAAGTCGGTGCCCCCTCGATTCTCAAAGCCCGAACCCTCGGCTACGACGGCAAAGGACAGGTCCTCATCAGCGATCCAACCAAAGCCGCCCAGGCATGGGATACCCTCGGCAAAGTCCCCGCGATCCTCGACGGCTTCATCGAGTTTACCCGGGAACTCTCCATCATCGCGACGCGATCAGTGGACGGCCACATCGAGTACTACCCCCTCAGCGAAAACATCCACCGAGGCGGGATCCTCCGCCTCACAAAGGCCCCCGCAAGACAAGTCCATAAAGCAGTCGAAGAAAAGGCACGCGATTCAGTCAAAAAAATCCTCGAACACTTCGAGTATGCCGGCACGCTCGCCGTCGAGTTCTTCCAGGTCGGGCAAGGCGCGGACGCGAAGCTGCTCGCAAACGAAATCGCCCCCCGCGTCCACAACACCGGCCACTGGACCATCGAAGGCGCAAAGACCAGCCAGTTCGAAAACCACATGCGTGCAGTGCTCGGGATGGAACTGGGAAGCGCAGAGCCCACCGGCCACAGCGCCATGATCAATCTCATCGGGAACGAACCAAGAGCAGGATCAATGGAAGCCATGCCCAACGCCAATATCCATCTCTACGGCAAAGAGCCCCGCCCGGGTCGAAAGATCGGGCACATCACCCTCAATGCCCCATCAGAAAGCGAGCTCGACGCGATGCTCGAACGCTTCACGCGCATCGTGGGCTAGACAATTGGCGAAACACCCACTCTTGTCCCTCCCCGCGCCCCGCGGGGAGGTGGCACGCGCAGCGTGACGGAGGGGTCTTTGGGCGGCGTTATCAACATCAGCAGCTTTGCGAATCCTCGAAGACACCCCTCCGCCTCGAAGACTCGGCACCTCCCTGCGGGGCGCAGGGAGGGGTTCTAAAGCGAAAGCAATCGGGTTCAACGCAAGTTGTGCTTGACAATACACCACAGCGCCTCAACGCCGTCCTTCCACCCGATCTTCTTGCCCTCTTGATAGGTCCGCCCCGCATACGAGATCGGCACCTCATAGATCCGCAGCGGCCTGTACAACTTAGACTCCGGATCCTCGATCCGTGCTTTGGAGAGCTTGGCGACAAGCTCAGGCTCGAGCCCAAACCGATCCTCGGTGATCCGAATATCCTTAATCGCTTTTTTGGTGAACGCCTTGTATCCGCACTCAATATCAGTCAGGTTCAGGTTGCTGAGCATATTAGAGAACAGCGTGATAAACCGATTCGCGATCGAGTGCCAGTAGTACAGCACCCGGTGCGTCTGTCCCAAGAACCGAGTTCCGATTACCGCGTCGGCGCGTCCATCAAGAATCGGCGCCAGTACCGCATCATGCTCAGCAGGGTCATACTCCATATCCGCGTCCTGGATAATCAGCACATCACACCCGTCGTTAACCGCCCGCATAAACCCGACATTGATCGCCGAGCCCTTGCCCTGATTCGATGGCTGGTGAATCGCATGGACACCCTCGTTGTGTCCGAGCTTGCTGATGATCGCGTTTGACCCATCGGTCGATCCATCGTTGATGAAGTACACCCGCCGCTCGACAGGGGTCCCGTCGGGCAATGTGGGGACAGGGGTATTCTGGAGCCGAGCGAACATCCGTTCGAGCAGCTTCTCTTCGTTGTAGACCGGGATGAGTACGCCAAGAATCATGACTAGAGTGTATCGCTGATTTCGAGGATCCGCCGCTGAGCGTTGGAAACTCCTAGCGAATCGATCTGATCCACGCTCAGGAACCGCTGTCCATCCGTGATTTCCCAAGAATCGCACCGGTACACATCAAAGCAGACGATCCGATGCGTCGTTTGGTGAATAAACGAATCAATCAACTCCGCAGCCTGACCCATTTCAGAAGCAGTGGGGCGGTCATCCCGCTCGATCGTCGGCACCTGCCACATATTCCCCCACAACCCATCGGGAGCCCGCTGCTCAAAGAGCACCCGCCCCGCGTCATCGGTCACCAGCACCGATGCACAAAACAACTCCTTCCGCTTGGCCCGAGGCTTAGGCGGAGGCACCGACTCCGTCGTCCCCGCTTTGAGCGCCTCGCACATCCCAGCGAGCGGGCACCGTTCACACTGGATCCGTTTAGGCGTGCACACCGTCGCGCCCAACTCCATCAGCGACTCATTAAGGGCCCCAGGATCACCCGAGGCCTCGACCAACCCCGCCGCCCGCTCCCACGCCCACTTGATCGTCTTGGGATCCGTCTGCTGATCCGCGTTGTTGTGCAACCTCTGCAACACCCGCATCACATTCCCGTCCACCAACGGCTCCCGATCGCCAAACACCATCGACGCCATCGCCCCAGCCGTGTACCGACCAATCCCAGGCAGCGCCATCAACTCATCAACCCCACTCGGGATCACCCCGCTGTGATTTTCAACAATCGCCTGAGCACACGCGTGAAGCATCCGTGCCCTTCGGTAGTACCCAAGCCCAGACCATTCCCCAAGCACCGCCTCCTCATCGGCGGCTGCAAGAACACCAATATTTGGAAACCGCTCAACGAACGGCTCAAACTTCTCAAGCACCCTCGACACCTGCGTCTGTTGGAGCATGAACTCGCTCACCAGCGACCGGTACGGATCCCGAAGCGACACCCGCCAAGGCAGCGGCCTCATCGCCCGGGCAAACCACGCCTCAAGAGATTGGCAGACAGCAGCATCAGTCATCCACGCCAACCTTGTTAACATCGCCGATCGCCCGCCCGATCTGGGCCTTGAGCGTCGCCCATTTGGTATCAGGTGTGAAACAGACCGAAATAAACTCCGAATGAATCAGCACATTGGTCACCCCATCACACCCAAGGACCGCCGCCGCCAGCGGATCGTCGGATCCTTTTGAGGCATCAAACACCGACACAATCCGCCCCGGCACCGGATCAACAATCAGCTTCCGCGCTAACGGATTGGGTGTGGTCTCGACATGCAAAATCGTGTAGCCCATCGCCAATCCTTTCTTTACGCCTCTCAAGCAGCCAAAACCGAGCAGGGCGTCGCTAAATCGGTTAGAATCACGCACCAAAGCATCTGTTTGCATGCCGATTCATGTCTGCTCATTATCGCCTGACCCCAAAGGGTACGCCTGTGGGATTGATCACCCGAATCCAGGATTTGTTCAACCGCCTCAGCGCGTACGCCGTGTGGGAAGTTCTGGTCGAACTCGCGATTATCTGGATCATGGTCTATGTCGCCCTCCGATTCCTCCAAGGCACCCGTGCCGCACGGGCGATTAAAGGCTTAATCTTCGTTCTGATCGTCGGAACAGTCGTTGTCCGAGTCCTAGGTGACGACACCCTCGCCCGCCTCGCGTACCTCTACGACCGTGTTCTAGCGGGCTTCGCCCTCGCTTTGGTTGTCATTTTCCAACCAGAACTCCGAAGAGCACTGATCCGTCTCGGGGAGACCCGGTTCTTTGGGACTACTCAAGAAGGGGCCTCGGCCGTCGCCGCCCAGCTCGCCCCGGCATGCGTATTCCTCTCAAAGGCCAAGTTTGGCGCCATCATCGTCATCGAACGACGCGTCGGACTCAAAGCCATGACCGAGGGCGGCACAGACCTTGACGCAAAGCTCACTTCCTCGCTGATCCAGACGATCTTCCATCCGGGATCAGCGCTCCACGACCTTGCTGTCGTGATCCGTGGCGAACGAATCCACTCCGCCGGCGTCCAGCTCCCGATGGCCAGCGCCTCAGAAATCACCGACCAATCCTTCGGCTCCCGCCACCGGGCCGCTCTCGGGGTCACCAAAGACTCAGACGCACTGGTCCTGGTCGTCTCCGAAGAAACCGGCCACATCCGCACCGCCCAGCGCGGAAAGCTCTCAGCTCCAATCGAGCGTGCAGACCTCGAATCAACAATCCGCGTGCTCCTCGGGCAGCACGAAGAGTCAGAGGCCGAGATGATCCCAGAGGTCGCCACAGATGACCCAGAGTCAGGATTCGTTGACGAAGTGACCAAGCCCGCACCCGCAGGCGCCATCTCTGAAAGCCCAGATGACCAGCGAGAGGTTTCCTGATGCCCCCAGCTTCAACAAACAAAAAAATTGGTTTTTGGGCGCATTTCCGGACGGTGATCCTTGTCTCGTTCCTCGCGATCCTTATCTGGCTCCTCGCCGAATCGAGAATGGTCCAGACCCGTATGGTCGAGCTGCAGATCGTTCTTGTCGGGAACTCTCAAGACCCCCAGCACCGCTATGTGGTCCGCCCCGCCGTCGGGGAGCACTGGGCCGCATCGATCGATGTAGAACTCGAAGGATCACTCGCATCACTCGACCAAGCATCGAGAGATCTCAGGGGCCGCGTCCAGCTCATCGTTGGGGACCAAATCCCCTCAAGGCCAGGCATCCATGATCTCGACATGAGATCAATCCTCCGAAATCTCACTCCGCTCCACTCCCACGGCGTATCAATCCGCTCCCTCTCCAGCGATCTTGCCAAAGTAGAGGTCGATGAGCTCGTTTCAATCGAGCTCCCAGTCCGGGTTGAGCTCCCCCCGGGCGTTGCCCTCGATGGCCCGGTCCGGTCAATTCCTCAGACGATCTCACTCCAGGGGCCCGCAGCTCAAATCGCCATACTCGAAGGACGAGAAGTGCTCGCGATCCCATCTCCAAGCTTGCTCTCCACCCTGACCCCAGGGCGACTCGAAACAATCCCCGGCGTAGCCCTCACCGTCCCGATCGCCATCGATGCTTCTCAGGTCCAAGGGTGGGCACCGGTGATGAATCCCAGCAGGGTCGATATCCGGCTCACCATCCGATCGCTTACCCAAACCGCCGTAATCGACCGGCTCCCGATTCAGGTCCTCCTTGCTCCAGGAGAGGTCGGGCGATGGAATGTCGCTCTCAACCCAGGCAGCGAAGATCTCGTCTCGATCCAAATTTCAGGCCCATCCGAAACCCTCGCATCGATCGCCGACGGCTCAATTATCCCCTCCGCGATCCTCTCGCTTTCATTTCAAGATCTGGAGCGGGGCATCTCTACTAAGCAAGTTTCGCTTCTAGGGCTCCCAGAACGCGTCCAAATCCTCTCAGATCTACCCGAGATCGGCTTCACCATCTCCCCGGTCCCAGCCCCCGTCCAGGATCCCGCCGCGGCAACCCCCTAATCCATAAAAGAATTGACGGCTCCGGGCTACCGAATCCTCCACAATTCAATGACTTCGGGCCTGACTCGCCCTACCCTTTGGACCCCATTGTCGGCACCGGAGCCGGCGATTGGTGATCAGTTACTTCCGCGATATTGACACGATACAACCGCCCGTTATCAAGACACACAGGGCGATCAGGGAGCCACCCGTGAAGATCAAGACCGACGAAATCGTCAGCGTCATCAAGCAAGAAATCGAAAGCTTCTCCTCACAACTCGAGATCTCAGAGGTCGGTAGAGTTGTAGAAGTCGGTGACGGCATCGCCCGAATCTACGGGCTCTCCAAAGCCAAAGCTTCAGAGCTCATCGAGTTCGAGACCAAAGACGGCGCCGTCATGGGCCAGGTCATGAACCTCGAAGAAGACACCGTCGGTGCAGTCATCTTCGGCGACTTCCTCGCTGTAAAGGAAGGCGACACCGTCAAAGCAACCGGCAACCTGCTCTCGGTACCAGTCGGCGAAGCCATGCTCGGACGCGTCGTCAACCCCCTCGGTGTTCCCATCGACGGCGGTGCAGAAATCAACACCACCGAAATCGCAGCCGTGGACATCATTGCTCCCGGCATCGCTGCTCGTCAACCAGTACACGAACCAATGCAGACCGGTATCAAAGCGATCGACGCGATGATCCCTGTTGGCCGTGGCCAGCGTGAACTCATCATTGGTGACCGCAAGACCGGCAAAACCGCCGTCTCGATCGACGCAATCATCAACCAGAAGCAGTACTGGGGCACCAAAGACGCCGTCGTTTGTGTCTATGTTGCTGTTGGTCAGAAAGAATCAACCGTTGCGGGCGTCGTCCAGACCCTCCGCGACGCCGGCGCGATGGACTACACCATCGTCGTCAACGCGGGCTCGTCAGACCCTGCCCCGCTCCAGTACATCGCGCCGTACTCCGGCACCGCGATGGGCGAGCACTTCATGTGGACGGGCAAAGAAGAAGGCAAGACCATGGCCAATGGCTCGCCATATCCTAAGCATGTCCTCTGTGTCTACGACGACCTCTCCAAGCAGGCTGTTGCCTACCGCCAGTTGTCGCTTCTTCTCCGTCGTCCTCCAGGCCGCGAAGCGTTCCCGGGTGATGTGTTCTACCTGCACTCGCGCCTCCTCGAACGCTCCACCAAACTCTCCGAAGAGAACGGTGCGGGCTCACTGACCGCACTCCCGATTATCGAAACCCAAGAAGGCGATGTCTCGGCCTACATCCCCACCAATGTGATCTCCATCACCGACGGCCAGATCTATCTCGAACCAGAACTCTTCTTCTCCGGCGTTCGCCCAGCGATTAATGTTGGTATCTCGGTGTCCCGCGTAGGCGGTGCTGCACAGATTAAAGCAATGAAGAAAATCGCCGGCTCACTCCGCCTCGACCTCGCGGCCTATCGCGAGCTCGAAGCATTCGCCCAGCTCGGGACTGATCTTGACAAGGCCACCAAGGCCCAGCTCGATCGCGGTGCCCGCATGGTTGAAATCCTCAAGCAGCCACAGTATGTTCCGTTCAATGTTGTTGATCAGACCATCTCGATCTACGCCGGCACCAAGGGCTACCTCGACGATGTCGAACTCACCAAGGTCGCTGCGTTTGAGAAGGACATGCACGAGTATTTCCAGACCAGCGGCAAGTCCATCTGGGACGCCATCAACGAAGCCAAGGCCCTCAGCGAAGACCTCGCCAAGCAACTCGAAGAGGCATTGAAAAACTTCAAAGCCGGCTGGAACGGGTAAAGCGTTCGTAGCAAAGAATCAAATCATTCAAAGCTCGCCAAATTGGCGAGCTTTTTCTTGGTCTCATCATGGAAATGTATTATATTCTATAGTCGTAGATCAATTCAGATATTCGAAACTAGTGGCAAGGGGTGACCCAAATATGTATAGACGAGTTCAGTTATTCGCGTGTGTCATTCTCTCGCACAACGCTGCAGCGCAATCTTGTGCCGATTGGACTGTCTCGGCAACGCCTCTTCTGACCGGGCCACTCCCCGTGAATAGCTGTCTAAGTGATGTAGATTCCGACGGGGATATGGATCTCCTGGTGTACTTTGATGGTTCCTCAGATGAATCGCTAGATGTCTTCTTGAACAATGGAGACGGAAGCTTTGCGTCTCCTCTGAGATTCTTCATTGGAAAGGGAGTACGGGATCTCGCACTCGGTGATCTTGATGACGATGGCGATTTAGATATTGCGGCACCATTCCGGCACTCGACTGGCCTTGGGGACGAAGATGGCCTGTCGGTCATGCTTAATAACGGCGACGGATCATTCGCAGACCGTGTTGTATACAGCACATGGCAGAACCCGAGTCATATAGTCATTGGCGATCTCGATTCCGATGGAGATTTAGATATCGCTGTTGCCAACTCTTCCTCGGGGAATGTAGGTGTCTACATCAACAGCGGCCCCGCAGTCTTTGCTCCGGTTGTTGTATATGGATCAGGGCAAACGCCTCGGAGTTTAGATATTGGCGATGCGGACAACGATGGCGATCTTGACCTAGTTGTCGTCCGGGATGGGTCCAATGGGGTTGGAGTTATGCTCAACAACGGAAACGGAACATTTAACTTTCCACTACTTGTAGCGGGCTCGGGGAGTCACTGGCCAAAGGATGCGAGCGTTGCAGATATGAACTCCGATGGAGTTCTAGATATCGTTGTCGCAAATGCTGGGCGAACGAACAATGTTCCCCCAGAGAGTATTGGGGTCTTTCTAGGAAACGGGGATGCAACCTATCAGGCGATCCTCCCATTCGCTCAGAGCGCCGGCACTTTCTTCAATGTTTTGACTCAAGATATTGATGGGGATGGGCATATAGATGCCATGGCAACCCAGGGAAGCAATGAAGGGCGAATTGTTGTATTAACAAATGACGGATCCGGTGCGCTCCAGTTCCAAGAGCAAGTCATTCTTGACTTCTTCCCGGGTGGCGAAAGCCTTGCTGACATTGATGGTGATTCAGACATTGATCTTGTGATTGCCAATGTGTTTTATGGTGAAATGCAGGTTGTAGTCAACCAGTGTGCGCCGCAGGATTGCCCCGCAGATCTCACCGGCGACGGCACCCTCGATTTTTTCGACATCTCCGCCTTCCTCACCGCCTTCGGGAATCAGGACCCCGTCGCAGACTTCACCGGCGATGGCAGCTTCGATTTCTTCGACATCAGCACATTCCTCACCGCATTCTCCGCAGGGTGCCCATAACCTTGTAGAACACTCAAAATATCACGAATTGATCCCACAGAACCGCACAATTCCCCTTGGATTGTGCGGTTCTTTCTGATACCATACCCCTCGGCAAATTCGTTCCACCTGCACAGCACCCCATCCAGAGATACCCAGCATGAATACCCGTTTGTACCTCCCGGCCGCACTCATCGCTCTGTCAGGATCGGTTGCCCACGCCCAGCCCTGCTCCCCCAGCCAGGTCTCGATGATGGTCGCAGACGACGGCGAGGCCTTCGATGGCTACGGGTGGGCCGTCGCGATCGATTCAACCACCGCAGTAGTTGGCTCCCTGCATGACAGTGCCGGGGCCTCTGATTCCGGGTCGGTCTATGTGCTCACCTTCAATGGCTCAGGCTGGAACGAAACACAAAAACTCGCTGCCATCGGACTTGGAACTTCCGACGGCTTCGGCGACAGTGTCGCGATCCACAACAACACCATCGTCATCGGAACCCCAGGAGATGACGACGCAGGCTCGGGCGCGGGAGCCGCCTATGTCTTTACAAAGATCAAAGGCACATGGACCCAGACCGCCAAGCTCGTCCCCCCGATGCTCGCCGCCGGCGACAACTTCGCATCCGCTGTAGACATCGACAACGGCATCATCGTCCTGAGTGCTTCGCTGACCGATTCAATGGGTTCGAACTCCGGGGCCGCGTATGTATACCGGTTCATTGACGGGGCATGGACATTCGATACCCAGCTTGTCTCAGATGACATCGCCGAGTTCGACCACTTCGGGATCGATGTCGCTGTTTCCGGCAACCGCGTCCTGGTCGGGGCCGACGGCGACGACGACAACGGCTCAACCTCCGGCTCGGCCTACATCTTCGAGTTTGATGGAAGCGCATGGAGCCAGACCGCCAAGCTCACCGCCAGCGATGGCGCAACCGACGACCAGTTCGGCGAACGCCTCGACATCAGCGGCAACGCCCTAATCATCGGCGCCCGCTACGACGATGATTCTGCCAACCGCTCGGGCTCTGCCTACATCTTCGAGCACAGTGCCGGGTGGTCTCAGCACACCAAACTCAACGCCTTTGATCCAACCAACTCCAAGTTCTTCGGCCAGGATGTCGCCATCCACAACGGCCGCGCGATCGTTGGAGCGTGGGGCGAGCGGGACGCCTCGGGGCTCTTCAACGCCGGCGCGGCCTACGCATACTCGCGATCCGCAGGCGATTGGACACTTGACAATAAGCTCACCGCCTCCGACCAAGAAGGCGGGGATTTCTATGGCTACTCGGTTGCTGTATCAGACGATTTCGCCATCATCGGCGCCGACGGCAACGATGACTTCTGGTGGGGGCCAGACGCCGGATCTGCATACCTCATCGAACTCAACTGCGCAGCCCAATGCCCCGCCGACCTCACCGGCGACGGAACCCTCGATTTCTTCGACATCTCCGCTTTCCTCACCGCCTTTGGTGATGGAGATCTCCTCGCCGATTTCACCACTGACGGCGTGCTTGACTTCTTCGACATCAGCGCGTTCCTGACACTCTTCTCCAACGGGTGCCCATAACTTTCCAAAAACGGTTCTTTAGTCCGTGGGTAAAAACAAACTCGGAGTATCCCAATAGATTCATATGAAGAATGTGATTCCATACCTTGTTTGTGCATCTCAGCTCCTCTTGACTAATGCCACGGTCATCGCGGCCATCGAGGTCGCCCCACCCGAGAATCGATCGGTCGTCTCCCCAGATTTCCGTAGGATCTTGAACACCCCGAACCAATACAACATCGCCAAGCCAAATGACCCCCAGCTCGGCAACGCAGCGGTAGGAATGGTCGTAGGAGATACCCCGGGCGAAGTCCTCGTCGTCTCAGGGCTCGAGGTCATCCAAGGCGATCTTCAGATCATCGGAGACGGACGAGTTGAAATCGCCCCAACCGGGACGCTCAGAATTAATGGCGATATCCATCTTGTAGGTGACGGTCAACTGGTAGGAAACGCCGGCCGTCTTGAGTTTCTACAGACTTACAGCTACGAATCTGAAATACTCGTCTGGGAGCAGTCTTCAATAGAACTCCACGGGACCGTGATCGATGGAGGAGGGCATTCTTTCTCCATGGCAATCGGTGCAAAAGCCGTCTGGTTCGATGTCGAGGTTGTCAACGGCTTCGCGACATGGGCACTGTTCGATGGCGGGGATGTGGAACTATCCAATATCACAAACGCCGGAGAGTTTCTGCAGATCGGGACTTCATCGCTCTTGCTGTATAGGTGTGAGACAGTACTCTTCTGGCTAACCCTACCCGACGGCTCGATCGTCGACACAACCCTCCCCAGCCCTGGCGATGTCGCGATCTTCGAGCTCAACTCCAAATCATCCTGGGCGTCGGGGATCCCCTACACCACACGGATCGAAGAATGCACCCAATCAATGTGGGCGATCATGGCCCGCGACGGCTCAGACGCCACCATCCGCGACTCAGAACTCCGGGTCGTTGGAAACATCTTCGAAAGCAACGACAGCTTCGAAATCTCCGGCGTAGCAAACGGGATGCATATCGCCGATTCAACATTCATCTGGGGCGGAGTACAGCAACGGTTTGTCAACTCAACCGTTCAGACTTGGAACTATTACGCCTGGGGCCAGACGATTCTGACTATGCGCAACACCATCTTCGGCGAAGTCTTCTCAGACGACCTCGCCGTGGTCACCGTCGAGCAATCGATCTGCGATGGCTCAGGCGGACACATGCACACAAACGGGCAAGGACAACTATTCTTCCTCCAGTCGCTCTGCCTGACCCAGATCACCATCGAAGACAACTCGCTTTTTGTTGGCGCAAGCTCCTCATTCATGAGCCCCGTCATCGACGCCACCGGCGATTCGATCTCCGCGTTCTACAACTCCACAACCACAGGAGATCCCCGTGCCCACGATTCTGCTGCGATCTTTATCGCCGCTCTCAATCCCCTCACTGCTACCCGCGGCGACATCGTCCCCGTCTCCGGATCAGCCCGCATGATCACCGGGCCCCAATCTTTCTTCGAGTTTGTGTCCTTTGATGTAGAGTTCCTAGATGACCCAGACTGGATCATGATCGATGGCCCGGTGCCCACGCCAGTCAACAACGGGGCCCTCGCCCAGTGGGACACCGCCGCGGTTCTCCCAGGCCAGCACACAACCCGCCTCTCGATGATCCATTCGGGCGGGGGAGATCCCATCCAACTCCAGTCCACCGCAACGATCAACGCCCCCCTATGCCCCGCCGACCTCACCGCCGATGGCATCCTCGATTTCTTCGACATTAGCGGATTTCTCACCGCATTTTCAGCAGGAATTCCCGCCGCCGATTTTACAGGCGACGGGATATTTGATTTCTTCGACATCAGCGCATTCCTGACCGCTTTTTCAGCGGGCTGTCCTTAACGCCGCCGTTTCATCCCGGCAAATCCAAGCAACAGCAAGCAGCCCGTTGCAGGCGATGGAACAAGAGTCAGTTGCCATTGCGGTGCGCCCGCGGGGCTCATCGCTGTACGGTAATCAAGGTTCCCGTCGCCGCCAAGCTCAACGAGGTTCCAGATAGGCGATCCGTTGTCCGCCCCAAGACCAAGGGCAATGCTCCCGGGCATGGTGTGCGGCTCCGTGTCCATCCTCCAGTCGGGTCCATACCCAGGATGCCCCCCGACAGCAGTAGGCCGGAGCACCGCATCACCGATCACGCCCAAGAACGCGACATCGTTGGACACAATCAGATCACTCATGTCCCAGCTGTACCCAGGCCCATAATCAGATGCAAAGTCAAAGCTGATCGCCTGGGCCAGGTTCCAAACGCTCGTCCCCGCCATCGCATCTGACAGCGTAACAAACCCTGAAATATGCGATCCCGCAAACTCGCCTTCGAGAGCCTCAAGCTCATACACAAGATCCCCCATCGCAGGCCCCGATCCCAAAGCGATGACCAAAGAACCGATGCCGACAGTTCCAGTAATCGAACGGTGGTGTCGTGAGTTGTTTCTTTGGTAAAGCATGTGGTTCCTTTCTTCAAGTGTGCGTTTTACGAATCAACCAATCACGACCGAGAACACAGATCGCAACTAAACACTGACACCAAAAAGAACAAGTGCCAGTTGTTTAGCAGATTCCACTTGCTTTCCTGTTGAGCACAAGTTGGATTTGATTCGTTGGCGCACCGATGCCCGACATGTTCCTGCCGCAGAAGAACCCGGTATGTATCAGAGAGAACTGGGCAACAAGAACACCGCGGCCGGAGTCCAAGCGATCCCGGATCAGATCGATCCCAATGAGGCCGGTCGCATCCCAAGATCCAGTGTAATCACCGGTTAACGGACCCCCTTACCCAATGGTTTCTGAGGTATTCTGGGCATTTCCAGACGAATTGTCTTTATTGAGGTCGCCAATTCTCTACTATTGATCCAACCACCTCATCAATCGCTCAGGAGCCAAAAGATGACCCGATTCAATCAAGTCGCCGCATGTGTTGCAGGAATCCTAGCGATGGGCATTTCCCACGCCGCCGCTGATGTCTTCGATTACGATGTCGCCAAAATCCGTCTCTATGCTCAGAATTCGATTACTCCACCGATCGCTCCCCATACCTACAACTTCAACTCCTTCGGCGAAATGGAAGCCGGCGACGCAACCATGATGACCGTCAACGGCCAGCCCCTCATCGAAGAGTACCCGGGCGAGTGGGATCTTGAAGTCTCCTTCGCTTCCCAAGGGGCCCTCGACGCCGCCTACCCAATGACTGCATACAACCTCCATCTCCAAGGCGGCACCCTCGGTTCCCGCGACGAAACACTTAATCTCACACTCCCGGCCATCTACCCTGCGCCCCCCACACTCACCCCAGCAAGCTACAACGCCGCCCAGAACGCAGACACCACCCAGCCCCTCATCGTCGAATGGTCCGCCGCCGATTCAAACACCAACTACATGGCCTTTGCGATCTACTCACCTACAACTGACGACTACATCGTTGATGTCGATCTCCCCGTATCACAAACCAGTTTCGTCGTCCCTGCAAATACGCTCAATCCAAACGAACTGTATGAAATAGAAATCGTGTTCGCAAACGCGGTTCAAACCCAAGGCCAGCCAAACCCCGGATTCGGTGCCTCCTCCAACGGCCTCGCCGGGTACGCATCGGTCACCATCGCAGAGTTCACCACCGATACCCTCGGAAACTCCGGTGTTGTTGACTTCTGGTTCACCAAAGCCCGCGACTATGAGCAAACCTCCCAATCACCACCAACAACACCATTCGAGTATGTCGTCGATACCACAATCAACATGGCCCCCGGCGACGCCACCTCCGCAACGGTCAACAGCAACCCGATGACCGAAGACTTCCCAGGAGAGTGGGGGATCTTCATCGGGTACCCAGACCAAGCATCCCTCGACGCCGCATATCCGGGAGCCATCAGTTACACCTTTGCAATCTCAGGTGGTGCTCTGGGAAACTCGTCTCAAAGCTTCCCCACAGGCACTGAAATCTATCCCGCTCCCCCGGCCTTCACCCCAGCAAGCTTTAACGACATCCAGAATATCGATACCGCCCAACCCCTCCTTGTCGATTGGGTCAACCCAGGCCCCCTCACAGACTTTGTCATCTTCGCCATCTACGACCCCAACAACGATTCTTGCGTTCTCGACATGTTCTTTCCCTCGGGCCAAGGCGACTTCCTGATCCCGGCCAACACCATGTCCCCGGATACCCAATACCACTTCGAGATCGGATTCGTCAACGGCAACGCCTTCACCGGAAGCCCATTCCCCGGATTCGGCATCCAGGCCCAAGGCCTCAACGGGTACGAATCAATCACCTTCGCCGACATCACAACCGCCGCCCTCGGCTGCACCGATGTTGAAGAATCAGCCGTCATCAAAGAAATCATCTACACCCAGTCCGCCGACAACACACAGCCAACCTTGCCATTGCTCTACCGCTTCGACGGATTCCTCGATACATTCGACGGCGGTTTTGCATCAGGGCATGTAACCAACGGCATCACCACCATCCCCTTCCTCGAAGACGAGCCAGGCATCTGGGAACTGGACCAAACAAATGTAGAATTCGGATCCAAAGAAGGCCTCGACGCCAGCTTCCCCAGCTCCATGTCCTACACCATCCACATCCAAGACGGCGCATTGGGCACTCGCGATCAGGTCGTCACATTCGGTGCCGATGATTACCCGGATGTTCCCTACCTCATCGGAACCTCGTTCTCCGATCTCAACGGCATGGACCCAACCCAACCAATCACAATCCACTGGGCACTCCCAAGCCCCAATGTCACCCATGTGTTCTTCGAAATATTCAACACCGGGACCGACACAAAGCCGTTCGAGGCCGTGCTCGATCCAGCGACCAACTCGGTCACCATCCCCGCCGATGTTCTCGAGTCCGGCGAAATATACGAGATGGACATCAACCTCGTCGCATCGCCGATCAGCTTCGCCGACGACTGCCCTGGATTCGGTCTTGGATCAACCAACATCACCGGCTTCGTATCTTCGACTTCGGTCTTCTTCACCCCGGTTGCGTGCCCGGCTGACCTCACCGGCGACGGAGCACTCGACTTCTTCGACATCGTAACTTTCCTCACCGCCTTCAGCAACAACGACCCTGTCGCAGATTTCACCGGTGATGGCAGCTTCGATTTCTTCGACATCGCTACCTTCCTTACCGTATTCTCAGCAGGATGCCCATAAAGCAGCGGTTTCTAAGGTTCGAATTTTCTTGACAAAGCACAAAGCTTCGGCGACCATAGGGTCGTCGGCTTTTTAATATAAACAGGCTCCGGGTTGAAGAATCACCCCTCCATCTCGGAAACATCTTGAGTCAAGAGGGATCATTAATGATAAAGCAATCAATAACTCTAAGCATTCTGGCAGCTTTCGCTCTGGCCGGTTCGGCAAACGCCCAAGCCATCGATTTCGAAACCCTCCCAGGAGGCAGCCCAACTACCGACCAACAACTCATATCTGACGAATACGAAGCAGAGCACGGCATCCGCTTCGATCTCGTCGATCCCATCACCCTCCTCTCCATCGGCTCGCCCCAAATCGCCAAGGTCGGCGCGCCACAAACCGCCTTCGCAGGCTGCGGCTCAGACACCCCGCTCGACGGGCAAGGCATTGGCGATTCATTCCTCACCGATGACAACGCCGTCAGCAACCAAGCCGGCACACTCCTGCTCACCTACACCGACCCCGTCGCACAAGCCGCCGGCGCGATCCTCGACATCGACCGCCGCACCGGACCGACCTTCGAAGAATGGACCATCGAAGCGCTCGACGCAACCATGGCCGTCATCGACACCGTCGTGCTCACCGCACCCAACGGCATCAGCGAGTGCGGCGGCCCCAACGGCTTCGGTGACGGTCGAGCATTCGGGTTCCTCTTCGACCACGCCACCGCCGACATCCACTTCATCCTCCTCCGCTACACCGGTAACGCCGGCTCCATCGGCCTCGCCTTCGACAACTTCACCCCAACAACAATCCCGCCGCCCCCAACAGTCACAGCAGCCGCATCCACCGACACCCAGTGCTACGGCAACCCAATCGCAATCACATCAACACCAAACCAAGGACTCCCAGGATTCCTCTACCAATGGCAGCACGCACCACCGATGGGCTCCTTTGCAGATATCGATGGCGAAATCCTCCCTACACTCCTCGCCCCCGCGCTCAACCAAGCCCACGACTACCGCGTTATCATCACCGATGCCCTCTCCCGCCAAGCAACCAGCAACCCACAAACAATCGCGCCCGCCTATGAAATGAGTTGGACACTCAAAGTAGAAACCGTCGCCGGCAGCGGGGTCTTTGACACCATCGCCACCGACATCACCCCATACGAGTTCAACGAAAGCCTCACAACAGTCTACGGCTGGCAACAAAACGAACAGTACTACCACGGCGGACAACCCTTCCTCACCCTCGACCGCTCCCACATGTTCATGACCGTCGCGCCCGGCGGCCAGTCATTGGTCATGGTCCACGATGCCGCGACCACCAACGCCGGAGGCCGCACCGAGATGCGTGCCACATTCACAGGCATCACCCCAAACTACGCCTTCAGAGACGATCCATTCGATCTCTACCGCGACGAAGGCACAAGCGTCCTGCGAATCCGCCACACCTGGGACGCCCCCAACACCGACGGCTGGGCCGCCGGGCCGCTCACCGATTCATGGACCGCCGCCGTCGAGTTCACCGACACCTTCACCGGCACCCCAACCATCGGCGGGCTCAATGATTGGTACTTCTACTCCGCCGATGGCTCTCTCTACCAACTCCCCCTCGAAGAAGACCGCCTCGTCATGGTCGAAGCCATCTGCAACTCCTGCCCCGCCGACCTCACCAACGACGGCACGCTGGATTTCTTCGACATCGCCGCATTCCTCACCGCCTTTGGTAGCAGCGATCCAATCGCCGATTTCACCGGCGACGGCAGCTTCGACTTCTTCGACATCGCCGCCTTCCTCACCGCTTTTAGCACCGGATGCCCTTAGAAAGTATTGAGTTATCAGGATTATTGTTTTTTCATTGATTTTCAAGTGGGAATAAATGTAGTATTCAATATATTGAATACTGTATAAAGGACCATTAATTATGAAAAAACGAATCCTTCTGTCCGCCCTCGTGACCATCGCTCTCGCCGCCCCGGCCTGGGGACAGAAAATCAAAGCCCCAAACCCGCTCCGCGGAGCAGACTTTGGCGATTCAATCGCAATCGATAATGGATTTATCGCGGTCGGAGCACCAAGGGGCGACCTCTCCGGTGCCGTCTATATCTTCGATTCAGCGACAAATACGCAAGTAGCCAAACTCCTCCCAGCTGACAACACCTTCCAACAACGATTCGGCACCTCCGTAGCGATGAGCAACAACATCGTCGCGATCGGATCCTGGGCCGACAGCAGCAACGGCGATCGGGCGGGCTCGGCCTACCTCTTCGACCGAATCACAGGCACCCAGCTCTTCAAACTCCTCCCAAACGATGGGGCCCCAATTGATTTCTTCGGAATATCAATCGACATCCACAACGGACTCGTTGCCGTAGGAGCACACTTCGATAACGACAACGGCCTTGCCTCTGGCTCGGCCTATGTCTTCGACGCCGCCACAGGGCAGCAAATCGTCAAACTACTCCCAAACGACGGTGCAGAGCTCGACCACTTCGGTGAAACAGTTGCCATCCACAACGGGCTCGTTGTGGTTGGAGCACCCGCAGACGACGACAACGGGGAGAACTCGGGTTCCGCATATGTCTTCGATGCAATCACAGGCGTTCAACTCGCCAAACTATTCCCAAGCGACGGCGAAGTACTTCGTAGCTTTGGACGCTCTGTCGATATCTTCAATGGCGTAGCAGCAGTCACAGCGTTCGAAGTCAACACCAGCACGGGAGCGGCATACCTCTTCAACGCCTTCACAGGCGTCCAACTCGTCAAAGTACAACCAAACGATGATATACGGGGCCAGTTTTTCGGGACCTCGATCGCTCTCGACAACACAGTAATCGCCGTCGGAGCCTTCGGGGACGATGTCAACGGATCGAGCTCCGGATCGGTCTATACCTTCAACCCATTCACAGGGGTTCAAATCGGCAAAATCCACACCACCGAACCCGATGCCGATGGAGATCAGCTCGGCTTTGCGGTAGCCCTGCACAACGGCGTCCTTGCCACTTCAGCACCCACCGACGATGCCAATGGGAACAACACCGGATCCGCATACGCGTTCACAATCTCCACCACAACACAAATCGCCAAGTTCCTCCCCGAAGACGGCACATTCTTTGACAACTTCGGAAACTCAGTCGCACTCGACAACGACATCATGGTCATCGGCGCTTCAAGAGAAGACGATCACGGCATCTTCTCTGGTTCCGCATACCTCTACAATGTAACCTCCACAAACCCGTACGCCAGACTCGTTCCAGACGACGGAGGGCCCGCAGAGTTCTTCGGCAACTCAACTGCGATCAGCAACAACACCGTCCTCATCGGCGCAAACTGGGACGACGACAACGGCTTAAAGTCCGGATCCGCATACCTCTTCGACGCCACCACCGGCAACCAAATCGCCAAGCTCCTCCCAAACGACGGCGCCCCCGAAGACTGGTTCGGGATCTCCGTCGCCATCGACAACAACATCGCCGTCGTCGGGTCCTGGTACGACGACGACAATGGCTTCCAATCAGGCTCCGCATACCTCTTCGATGCGACAACCGGCGCCCAAATCCGAAAGCTCCTCCCCGACGACGGCGCCTTCGATGACCGCTTCGGGATCTCCGTAGCAATCCACAACGGCATCGTCGCCGTCGGATCACGCCACGACGATGACACCGGCACAGACTCAGGGTCCGCCTACCTCTTCGATGCCGCCACAGGCACCCAACTCGCCAAACTCCTCCCAGATGACGGGCAAGCCCAAGCATTCTTCGGCAGTTCCATCGCCATCGACAACGATACCGTCGCCGTCGGCGCGATATGGGCAAACCAAGTTGGTATCAAATCAGGAGCGGCCTACCTCTTCGATGTCCCCACAGGCATCCAAATCGCAACACTCATCCCGGACGATCTCGCCGACGGCGACCGGTTCGGAAGCTCTATCGACATCGACAACAACATCGTTTCAGTCGGATCAATGCTCAATGACGGCTCCGAGACAGAATCGGGTTCCGCGTATCTTTTCGATGCAACCACATCCGAGCAACTCGACAAGCTACTCCCATGGGCATCTTCAAACGGCGCCCGATTCGGGTCCACAATCGCAATCGATAACGGCTTCATCGTCACCGGCGCCTACGCAGATGACGAAAATGGAGACAACGCCGGAGCAGCGTATGTCATTGATACCAACCCGGTCCCATGCTACGCAGACCTCACCGGCGACGGCGACCTCGACTTCTTCGACTTCGTCATCTTCATCACCGCCTTTGGCAACAATGATCCGATCGCGGACTTCACTGGGGATGGATTTCTCGATTTCAACGATATCGTCTCGTTCCTCAGTGCGTTCTCGGCAGGATGCCCTTGATCGCAAAGATAGAGCCGGGTGAATATCTTTATTGAGCCGGTTTTTGAACAATCCAGTTCGGGCCCGAAACCTGAACCTGTAGACCATGCGATTCACAGAACACGCTGACCGCGCGTTCAACCCCGGGCCACATCGGCGACCAGTCATCCCCGGCCATCACCCCATTAGGCAACAGCAACGGCCACCACGCCGCGATATCCGCAGCGACATCATCCTCATCGTGCCCCGCATCAATAAACACCATCCCCGGACGAATCCCAGCTTTCGTAAACCACTTCGCAGCGGTCGTGCTCGTATTGGGCAACGGCACCACCATGTCTTCAACCCCTGCGCCAAGAATAGTCGTCATCCAGTACTCATAAAGCCTCGGGAACCCGTTCTCCATCATCGGACGGATATCCCACTCCTCGCTCGGCGGCGTAGTCAGGTGCTCAACTGATCCCAGCCAGGTATCAACACACACCAAGCAAGAATCCGCCCGCGCCTTTCGCATCGCCTCAGCAAACACAATCGATGTAGCACCCTTCCAGGCCCCAACCTCCACAACCAAGGCCGGCTTGAGTTTTTCAAACAATGACAAAAAAACATCACGGTTTGCTGCCGGTGCAGCTGCCTCGCGGCCCCCAGTATCAAACCCCTCATAAGGATTGGTCCGATGCAACGCATCAAAGAACTGCTGTACAAACGGGAGCGGCGGCTTAGTTTCGAGTGTATCCATCAAGACACAATCGACACTTCCGCACGGTTTGTATCAATATTCGATTCTGGTACAGCGTTCAGTCAAAAGAAACCACTATTCAACACGCCAAACACCTTTATTGTCCCCAGCAAGAACTCCCAGTCTTCCGCTCAAAGCCGCCATACAATCACAGACATATGACCTGGCTCACAGACACACAATCCGAACCCCTCCGCAATAAACTCAACAACACCGTTGTCACCGTCACCGGCGGAGCCGGGTTCATCGGCGGCCACCTCATCGACGCCCTCCTCAATCTCGGAGCCCGCATCACCGTCATCGACGACCTCTCAAACTCAGACGCCTCACAGATCGCCTCCCAGATCGAATCCAGCCCAGAACAGCTCCGCTTCATCCAAGGCTCAATCCTCGACCCCATCTCCCTCGGTGCCGCCGTCGAAGGCGCCCGCTTCGTCTTCCACCTCGCCGCCCTCGGCTCAGTCCCCAAATCCGTCGAAGACCCCGCAAGAACATGGGTCGTCAACGCCACAGGCACCATGCGCGTCCTGACCGCCGCACAAAAAGCAGGCGCAGCACGAGTCATCTACTCAGCATCTTCATCAGCGTATGGAGACAACCCAACCCTCCCCAAGCAAGAAACCCAAGCCCCAGAACCAGAATCCCCCTACGCAGCCGCCAAACTCGCCGGCGAATCCCTCTGCCGATCATGGGCAACCTGCTACGGCATCGACACCGCATGCCTCCGCTACTTCAACATCTTCGGCCCACGCCAAGCCGCCGATTCCGCATACGCCGCAGTCGTCCCCGCATTCCTCGATTGTTACCTCAACAACCAATCCCCAACAATCTTCGGCACCGGCAACCAAACCCGCGACTTCACCCATGTCACCAACGCGGTCTACGCCAATCTCCTCGCCGCCGCCAACGATTCCAAAATCAAAGGCGAGGTCTTCAACATCGGAGCCGGCAAGCAAACCTCCATCAACCAGCTCGCTTCATCCCTCAAAGAACTCCTCGGGCTCTCTGGTCTCGATCCCGCCCACCAACCCGAACGCATCGGCGAAGTCCAAGACTCCGTCGCCGACATCTCCAAAGGCCAATCAGCCCTGGGATACCAACCCGTCACCACCCTTGATGAAGGCCTCAAATCCACCGCAATCTGGTACCGCGACCACCACCTAGCTGCAAAGTCACAACAGTGATCCGTCTCATGAACAACATCATCGACACCCTCGGAGCCCTCTGGGTCCTCGTCACATTCGCGATCTGTTCCCGGCTCAACTTCAAATCTTCCTACTGGAACTGGCGGATAAACACCGCCTTCCCAAGCTCCGATGCCCCCGCCAGCCAACCCGCCAACCAACCCGCCAACCAACCCGGAAAGCACCGATTGGCACTCGAATACGCCCGCTGGGCATACAGAATTCGACGATTACGCTAAATAATCCGGCTCTCTCAAGCCGATCATGAACCGATCGACCCCCCAGGGCACTCGATCGTATAAACTTGGTATTCAATTGGGCTCTACCCGAGCTGCCGTAAACAAGCCAAGTAATTCCATCTATGTCTCCAGAGGAGATCTCAGCCATGAGCGAACAAAACAACACTTCCTTTGCCCACGCCTTCCTCCCAGGCCTCATCCTCGGCCTCATCGTCGGCGCCCTCGCAGGCGCCCTCGTCCCCGACATGATGAGCGCAAACAAGTTCAAGGTTGATCCCGACCGTGAATACACACCCCGCGAGCGAGAAGAACGCCCTGCCGTCGATGCCGAAACCCAAGCAATCATCGATGCCGCCGAAGAAGAAGCCGCCGAAGGAACCGATGACGCTGTTGATGCAGTTGAAGAACTCATCGACGACGCCGAGAACGCCCTCCCAAGCTCCCCATAACCCAAAGCGTTCCACATTACAACGATTCGTTCCAGTATGTCTGACCACGCCAGAACCCTACTCGCCCAGCATGCAAGAACCACCCAACTCCTCGGCGTGGATTTCCTCCCATTAGGAACACCCCCCAACCCCCCCAACCCCCCAAGCCTCCCCCCAAAGTTTGAAGATCACGCCCATCAAGAGCCTGACCCTTCACTCCCAGATCTGCCAGTTCGCTCCAAGCCGGAATCAGCCATCGAGCCCAAGCCGCTCCATGACTTTGCCGTTGCGCCCCCAGCTCCAAAGGTGACCCTCGACATCAAGATCGACACCGCCTCGATCCGGGCCTGCCACGAGTCGATCCCAGATCCCCAAGCAAAGCTCGACGCGCTCTGCGATAAATACAAAGCCGACGCACCCCACGCCCATTTCAACACCACCTTCACCAACATCGTCTTCGGCCAGGGCGACCCCGCCGCCGATCTCATGTTCATCGGCGAAGCCCCAGGCGAGCAAGAAGACCAAACCGGCCGCCCCTTCGTAGGCCGCGCCGGCGAACTGCTCGAAAAAATGATCGTCGCTATGGGTCTCTCCCGTGAATCGGTCTACATCACCAATGTCCTCAAGACCCGCCCCACAAACAACGCGACCCCGACCCAAGACCAGGCCAGCATCTGCGCCCCGTATCTCATCGAGCAGATCCGCATCATCAATCCAAAGGTCATCGTCACCCTCGGACTCCCCGCCACCCACCTCCTCCTAGGCTCATCCCTGCCCATGCGATCCATGCGGGGCCAGTTCCACGCCTTCCCATCCCCCCCCTTCAATGATTCCGGCCTCCCCGCAATCGACCTCATGCCCACCTACCACCCAGCCTTCCTCCTCCGCGCCTATACCGAGGACAACCGCCGCAAGGTCTGGTCGGATCTCACTATGGTCATTGAGCGTTTAGGCCTCAAAGAGCCCTGATTCCGAGCAACCAAAGAACTTTGATTTATTTTGTATCGACACGAAACCGTGTACTGAGTTTGTGCGAATATCTGCTTGTGTTTCTCGCACGCATGGATCCGGTTCTCGCATCCATTTGAACAAACCAGCTCGCCTCAGCACCATCGAAGATGATTTCGATCTTTATATACCGCTGTGCCGCGAGTGTGTTCTCCTCCCGACCCCCACGAGACTCGGCGTTTGGCTTTCGAGCTGGACGCCGGGTTTTTTTACACCCACACACTACTCGCCACAACCAACCAATAAAAAAACCACGCCAAGCGTGGTTCGAAGCTTTTCTATGGAATCAACAACTGATTAAGGCTCAGCTTTCGCATTCGAGTAATCAATCTCGGTCCCCGCATCAATCGGTTCAATCCCGGTCATCTCCCAAGCGATGGCCCCGCCCCAGTTCACGCGGAACGAGAACCGGACCTTGTCACCAGTCGAAAAACCATCGATCGAAACCCCCTCAGCCAATGGGAACTCCATCGTCATCGAACGCATCCCAGCGATCCCGTCGGGAGAAGTGGGGACCGTCCCGTCTTCACGCTTGAAGGTCGGGATCTGCATGTGATGAATCTTCGGATGCCGCTTGGTATCCCCGGCTTCAGGCACAAAGGTCAGCTCGCCAAGAATCCCGACATAAATATCAGTCCGGACAGCGCCCTTCGTTTCTTCAACAGCCTCACCATGATCATGACCCGCATGCTCGTCAACAACTTCAGTAGCCGCAGCCGCCGCATCGTCGTGGTCCTCTGAGCCGTGATCGTGTCCCGCGTGCTCATCGTGCGGCGTGTCCGAGCAACCACCGAGTGCAAGTGCACCGATAGCCAAACCCGCTAGTGAAATCCGCAGTGTGTCCAGCAAAGCTCTCATGCCGTTCTCCAATTCAAGTTGTTTAAAAGCAAGTTGTGTTTGAAACAAACCGCCGTCTTACGACTTGGCGATCTTCAGGTACTGCTCAACCGATCCAAGATCGGGAGTGATGTCATAGGTGAAGACCATGCTCCAGGTCTTGCCCTGCTCGCATACAGCGATCTTCGCAGCCTTCTCGCGTGAGTACCACATGCGTCCACCACGGATGTATGAGTGCATCCGCTGACGACGCATCCGCTGAGCACGAGCGAGTGAACGCTTGATGTCAGGATCGCGACGCATCATCCGAACAATGGTGTCGCAAGCCGCTTTATTGGCGGGCACTTTGTCGATGGTCAATGAAATGGTGTCGCCGGCGCTGAGTGTATCGATCATGGCTGCTTCCTAAGTCCGTTGCTAGCACAGCGCAAACTCCCAGAGCAGCGCGGTTGTATCTTTTGAAATCCTACACAATCTGGGCAGGACGAGAAGTTTAGCCCGCTATTACAAGGAATCCAATTCATGTCCCCCTAGAGTCTTACCGACTCAATATTTAACCCATTTCAACCTCCCTCCCGCATATTTGGAGTGTCCGATGTCAGACCAGCCCAACGCACCCACTCAACCAGTCTTCGATCCAAACGCAGATCACCAACAAACCCCGAAAGTCCGCAAGATCAGAGGCGTCCCTTTCCCCGTCAAAGACGCCCAAGGCCAACAAGCCGTCATGCTCGGACTCACCGACGCACAACAAATCTCACAGAAAATGGTCGTCACACACCCCGCATTCCAACAAATTATCGGACTACTCGACGGTTCCCGAACAATAGATCAGATCGTCACAGAGGTCGGAAATGGCCTCGAACGACCGATGCTCGAAAATCTCGTCGCACAGCTCGACGAAGCGGGAATGCTCTTCGGCCCAGTCTTCGATGCCCTCCTCACCAAAATGCACAACGATTTCGACAACGCAGACCTCCTCCCTCCAGGATCAACCGCGCAGTTCGCAGACATGCTCGTCATGCAAGAGCACGGCGAAGAAACCACAGAAGAACAAAAAATCGAGCAAGGCCCCGCAAAGCTCCGCGAAATCATGGACAGCTGGATCGACGCAGCCCTCAAAGAAGCCGACAATCCCTCCTTCGATACCCTCCCAAAAGCAATCGTCGCCCCCCATGTCGATTACGCCCGAGGCTGGATGAACTACGCAAGCGTCTACGGCCGCCTCCGCACCACAGACCGCCCAGACCGCATTATCATCCTTGGTACCAACCACTTCGGTCAATCCACCGGCGTCTGCGGCTGCAATAAAGGATACGAATCGCCCCTCGGCATCTGTAACCTCGATGCAGACCTCGTCGAGAAACTCAAATCAGCCCTCGGCGAAGACAACGCCGCCAAACTCTTCGAAAACCGCTACGACCACGAAAACGAGCACTCCATCGAGCTCCACATGCCCTGGATCCAGCATATCTTCGGCCAAGACGACGCCGGCAACTACCCCGCCATCTTCGGAGCACTCATCCACGACCCAATCGTCAACAGCGGCGAGTCCTATGACGGCTCCGGACTCGATCTTGACCCCTTTATTGACGCTTTAAACACGGTTTTGGCCGATCTCCCAGGAAAAACACTCATCGTCTCCAGCGCCGATCTCTCCCATGTAGGCCCCGCCTTCGGCGATCAACAAGCCCTCGCAGGCGAAGAAGAACCCGCCAAGGCCTTCCGCGCCCAAGTCGCCAAGCACGACCACGAGATGCTCACTCTCTACGCCGACAAGAAAATCGACGACCTCATCGGCTCCATCAGCTGGCAGCAGAATCCCACCCGCTGGTGCTCGGTTGGCAACATGACCGCCGCCATGCGTCTTGCAAGCCCAGAGAGGGTCGAGCTGCTCAACTACGCCGCCGCGATGGATCCCAACGGGAACACCTTTGTATCAACCGCCGCATTGGCCATGTTCTAATCAGGCTTGGTCCTCAGTTTGAGCCCGGTCACGGTTTGTCACACGACTGTCACAACCCCCCTCAAGCCCGCATCCGAGGCTTAAATCTATCGTATTGTGTGCTGAGGCATGCATTGCGAATACCATCATGCCCTCGCGCCGGGTCGATACCGGCGTGCATCATTTAATACGGAGAAGTCATGGCTTCATCAAATATCTGCTGGGGAATCGAAATGGGCTTCGGGGCCATCAAAGCCCTCAAGGTCGAGAACGACGGGGGCACCCTCAAAGTCCTCGACTTTGCGGTCGTCAATCACCCCAAAGTCCTCTCGACCCCAGAGCTCGATCAGAACGACGCAATGCGTGTCGCCCTAGGAACCCTCGTGTCCAAGCACGACCTGTCCAACGCACGCATCGCCGTGTCCATCCCAGGCCACCAGTCCTTCGCACGCTTCGCGACCCTCCCCCCTGTCGAGCCTAAAAAGGTACCCGACATCGTCAAGTTCGAGGCCGTCCAGCAAATCCCCTTCCCGCTCGAAGAAGTTGAATGGGACTACCAAACCTTCGTCTCCCCAGACTCTCCTGACATCGAGGTCGGCATCTTCGCCGTCACCCGCCAGAAGATGGCCGAGCAGCTCGCGATGCTCAACGATGTTGGCATCACCCCAGAGCTCGCCACCCTCTCCCCGGTCGCCGCCTACAACGCACTGGCCGTGGATCTTGAGTTCACCGAAGACACCCCGGGCACCATCATCCTCGACATAGGCACCGTCGCCACCGACATGATCATCGCCGAGGCCGGCCGCGTCTGGGTCCGCTCATTCCCAATCGGCGGACACCAGTTCACCGAAGCACTCGTGAGCGCATTCAAACTCTCCTATTCCAAAGCAGAAAAACTCAAACGCGAGTCCGACCAGTCCAAGCACGCCCGCCATGTCTTCCAAGCCATGCGCCCCGTCTTCTCCGACATCGTCGGCGAGATCCAACGCTCCATCGGCTTCTACCAATCAGTCCACGCAGACGCCGACCTCAAACGCCTCATCGGCCTCGGATCAACCTTCCGCTTGCCCGGACTGAGAAAATACCTCAAGCAACAGCTCCAGCTCGATGTCTACCGCATGGAGCAGTTCAAAAAGCTCAATCTCGAAGGCCCCCGCGCCGGAGAGTTCCAAGCCTCCTGCGTCAACATGGCCACCGCCTATGGCTGCGTAAACCAAGCCTTCGGACGCGCACCACTCCGGGCAAACCTCATGCCCGTCACCGTGCTCAAAGAAGCCATGTGGAAACGCAAGGTCCCGTACTTCGCCGTCGGAGCAGGCCTCGCCGCCGCAGCCGCCGGAGCGATGTTCATCCGTCCGCTGATCGACTCAACCGCATTCCAGGGCGCCGATAAACCAACAGTCATCGGCACCGTCGTCGGCGAAGCACGCAGGCTCGCTGACGACGCAAGCCAGGCCGGCGTCACCTCCGACTCACGCAGCTCAATGCAAGCATCCGAAATCGTCGGGCTCGTAGACGACCGCGCCCTCTACGCCGCGGTCCTCGATGACACCTCACGCCTGATCTCAATGGTCAAAGATGCTGTCAAAGCACAGGTCGAAACCGATTCCCCGATCAGCAGACAGATCGGAGACGCCGACCCATTCACCCTCGTCACCCTCAACACCGACTTCCTCGATTCGCCAGAACAAGCCGCTTCGAGCGGCCGCGATGCTGAAGAAGACATGAACAGCATATCAAACCGAATCGGCAATCTCCGAAGGGTCAAGGTCACCGCAGAGTTCGATGTCCCGCTCCCCGGCACCACCCTCAGCGGATTCATGTACGACATCGTCCAACCGATCCTCCAGAACGAACTCCCCAAACTCCAGTCCCTCTACGCCATCGAGTCCGACGACAAGAAGCCATGGGAATCCGGTGAATCCACCGCCGCAACCCGGCCTACAACCCGGAACAATCCCAAACAAGGTGGCCGCAACCAAGGCGGGAGACCCGGTTCGAGCGGCGGCTCAAGCGATATCAACAACATCGCACCGTTCGACTATTCAATACCAGAAACCCCAGAACAAACCACACGCGTCACCGTCACCTGGTTCGCTGTGTTCGATATGAACTCGTACGAAGGAGATGAATAATGGCCGGAACAATCCTCCAATGGATCAAAGCAAATATTTTGATCGTCATCTCAAGCGCACTCATCGTCATCCTGCTCCCCGTCGGCTGGTTCTTCTCCAGCGGCTGGAACAACTCCATCGAGACCGCAGCGACCGATGCATTCAATAAAGAAAAGAACAGCCTGAGAAAGGCCAGCTCAATCGAATACTCGCTCCCCGCGGTACTCAGCGGCGAAGAAGGGCTCAGCGAAAGCCGGGCCCCAAACTCAATCGTCACCAAGTTCTATCAAGAACGCAAAGACGAGCGTGATATCCAGGTCGCAGAAGTCATCGAGCGCGGCACCCAGTTCAACATCGAAAACCACAAGGTCCTCGTAGAAGGGCTCCTCCCAGAAGCCGAATCCGATAGCGAACTCCGCAGTCGCGGGTTCCGTCTCGGCGAACTCATCGCAGGCACAGACGAAGCCCCCTCCGTCTACACCCGCCTCCTCCGCAAACTCAACGCCGGCGACGCCCCAGATCCCGAAACACTCCAGGCCACACTGGAGCAGTTCAAACAGCAACAAGAAGACAACTACGCCGCCACAAGCTCCGACGGCAATGTCTCGGTAGAGCAAGCAGCACTCCTCGATCAAGCCCTCATCAAACGCCGCCTCGATGAATACGCCGGTCGCGCCGAATCCATCGCGTTCTATTGCCCAATCAGTGCAATCCAAACCGAAAGCCCAGAAGCAGGGTACTCACATGTCCCCGCAGTCCCACCCGGCTACGACCCGATCAACCCATCGGCCGTCTACACATGGACCTGGGACTACTGGGTCATCTCCGATGTCCTCCGAGGCATCACCGCAGCCAACACCGACGCCTCGGGCGTCTCACTTGCGGTCCCAGACGCACCGGTTAAGCATGTCGAAAAGATCCGTGTCAAGGAGTTTGGTGCAGCAATCGCCCAAGCAACCGACGACGATTACGGCAGCAGCTCCAGAAGTGGCGGACGAGACTCAAGAAGCAGTTCCTCATCGCCAGACCCAACCGAATCAACAGTCACCAAAAGCTACACAGGCCGCACCGGCGGCGTCATGGGCTCGCTCTACGACATCCGCTATGTAGACCTCACCGTCATCGTCTCCTCCAAAGACCTCCCCACATTCTTTGACGCCCTAGGAAAGACCAACTACATGACCGTCATCGACGCCGACCTCACCCAGGTCGATGTCTGGGACGCGCTGGCCAATGGTTTTTACTACGGCGAAGATCATCTCGTCCGCGCCCAGCTCACCATCGAAACAGTCTGGCTCCGCTCATGGACCAAAGACCTGATGCCAGAGCCCATCCGCACATCGCTCGGAGTCGTACTGGATTCAGACAACCCAGACGATTACGACGGCTAAAAACTCTATTGATTTGATCCTGTATTACACCATTTAACCGCACACGCATCGAGAATAAACTATGAAACTCAAAGGCGTCAATCCAATCGCTCAACACATCGAAAAAGCAGTCCTCGGGCTCACCGTGGTCATCTTCCTCGGGGTCATCTCGATGCAGTTTGTCACAGAGCCAAACAAGGTCGCCATAGATTCATCACGGAGCGTCAGCCCCGACCAGATCTACAACGAGCTCGAATCCAAGGCCAACGCCCTCCAGAGCCAGATCTCAGACCTCTCCCCTGCACTCCCCGATGTCCAACCAGTAAACCTCGTCGAACGCTACAACAAAGCATTCAAAGCAAGCTCAGGTGACACGGCTCAGCTCGCCTCCGCCCTCGGCTCAGGGATCGATATCGCTTCTATGCTCAGTATCGTCATCACCGAAGGTGGCGGCCCCGCTGTTGGACCTATCGAATCCATGCATGTCCCCGCAACATCAACACCAATCGCAAGCTCAACCTGGGGCACCCTAGATCCATACGCGATCCTCGAAATCCCGGAATACGAAGAGTTCATCCCCGCCGCACAACCATTCGATTTCCCCTCAGTCTCCATCGAAGTCGATTTCTCAGGCACCGCACTCCGCGATGTGCTCCAAGGCACCAATGAGTTCCCAGGCGTCCCACGCCTCTTCTGGGTCTCCACAGGCATGGCCGTCATGGGCCTCGATGTCGAGCGGCAAGCACTCCAAGACGATGGCTCCTGGTCAGCCTCAGAATCAATCTCCACGCCCCCAGGCACCCCCCTTCCAACAGGCGCGGTCACCAAAGACGACGGACTCGTCCGTCTCAACACCATCATCGCAAGCGCCCAAGAAGTCGCAAGCGAAGTCATGCGGCCAATGTTCCCACCAACAATCTCAGGCCCGCTCTGGCAGCCCCCCTCAGACGCCCTCGACTCCCAAGCCTCAGGACTCACTGAAACACAAAGAGCCCAACGCCAACTAACTCGCCTCACAGCAGAAGTAGAACGGCTCAAAAACCCTACAAGATCGACTGCCAGCAATACCCGGTCAACCGGAGGCGGGAAGACCGCCAGATCAACCACTACAAGAGACCCACGCACCAGTGGGGCGCGTACCACAAGCAGAAGCGATGTCAACGACCAAAAAATTGAACGCCTCGAATCCCAGATCGAAACCCTCCAAACCACCCTCGAACGACTCGGCGTCGAATCAGACCTCGCCGGCGCCGCATCCTCCGATATCCTCGACCAAGAGTTCGTACAACTCTGGGCCCACGACATGGGCGTAGACGCCGGCGAAACATACCGCTACAGGACCCGCGTAGTCCTCAACAACCCATACTTCCGCAAGGGCCCATACCTCGACGAAACAAACGACGCCCAGCAAGCATTGACCGTCGAACCATTCGCTAGTGGCGACTGGTCAGAATGGTCAGAACCCGTCGGTGTTGGTGCCAAAGAGTTCTTCTTCGTCACCGAAGCCTCCCAGCCACTCATCGGCGAACAACTCCCCCAAGCAAGGGTCGAGCTCTACTCCATGTACTACGGCTACTACCGCCGTTCCTCAGGCAGCATCTCGCCCGGCCAACCCCTCATGGGCGATATGCGGATCTCATCAAATCTCTTCCTCATCGATACCGAGGCGATCGACTCAGATAATGTCGCAAGCTACATCGAAAGCGTCAACGCAGGCCAAAGCGACACAGAGTTCCCTCAGGGGCTCTTCTCAGCCCCAGACCGCCTCTCAATCAACCTTGACTCATTCATGATCCAGGTCGCCAGCGACCCGCTCAGCCCCAGCAACTCCCAAGATGCCCAGAATCTCCGCCTGCTCTTCCGCATGGCCGACGGCTCTCTTGACAGCAGGATCCCTGCAATCGATCGCAACTCCCAGCTCTACAACCAGGCCCAGTCCTCAGCGACCAAAGCGTCACGCTCACAGCTCCGTCCTACAGGCCAACCAGCGAAGTCAGAGGCCGCGGATCTCTTTATCACTGTCGACCCGTAACAAAGACGCCAAAGAGCCAATAGCCCCAATCCCCGCCTCAGAGCGGGGTTTTTTATGGACCCACCAGCTCGGGGATAGAGCGTGCTGGTTAATTCGATGCCTAGGCGCACGATCAGTACCATCCAATAGAATGAATTGTGAAGAATTGTGACCTCAATTGCAGAATTGTGGCCCTTCAAATTTGATCCAAGAAATCGGCGGTGTACTATCTCCCCGCGACTCAAACCGGGTCGCACACAAGTCAGTAAGGTTGATCCTTCTGACCTGGCATCTTTGACAAGTGAATGACGACGAGCAGATACAGATGCACCAAGCCCACAGGCTTGGATGTAGACTGTATTGAGAATGAATACTAACAAACGAGAAATCTCATTTATGCGTCTGAATGGTACCAACTAAGTGCAAGGCACCCCTTATAAAGAAGGGCTTGGCGGAGTTGGCTGATTGTCCTGTAACCTCAGCAGAGGAGGGCAGTCATTGACGGAACGATTTAAGAATCGATGTATGCTTCGGCATGGATCGGCGCTTGGTCGGGTTGATCAAACTACAAAGGGCACATGGCGGATGACTTGGCGTCAAGAGGCGATGAAAGACGTTGGAACCTGCGAAAAGCTACAGGGAGCTGGTAACCAAGCTGTGATCTGTAGATATCTGAATGGGGAAACCCACCCGCAAGGGTATCGTATACTGAATGCATAGGTATACGAGGCAAACCTGGGGAACTGAAACATCTAAGTACCCAGAGGAAAGGAAAGCAATATGCGACTCCGTAAGTAGCGGCGAGCGAAAGCGGATAGATGTGAACCTACGAACACGAAGGAATGCGTGACCAAAGACGGTGAAAGTCCGGTAGTAGGAGGTAGCATCATAGCCCTCGATTAGGCTCGGGCTCGTGGAACCCGGGTTGAACATGGGAGGTCCACCTTCCAAGGCTAAGTACTCCTTGACGACCGATAGCGAAGAAGTAAAGTGATTGAAAGTTGAAAAGCACCCCTATTAGGGGGATGAAATAGTCCCTGAAACCATGTGCCTACAAGCGGTCGGAGCCCTACGGGGTGACGGCGTGCTTTTTGCATAATGAGCCCGCGAGTTAGTCTCAGTGGCGAGCCTAAGGTCTACCGGACCGGAGGCGGAGCGAAAGCGAGTCTGAATAGGGCGTATAGTCGCTGGGACTAGACACGAAACCCGTGTGATCTACCCATGGTCAGGGTGAAGGTGGGGTAAAACCTGCTGGAGGCCCGAACACGTCAACGTTGAAAAGTTGTGTGATGAACTGTGGGGAGGGGTCAAAGTCCAATCAAACCGGGAGATAGCTTGTTCTCACCGAAATAACTTTAGGGTTAGCCTCAAGATGCAACTATTGGGGGTAGAGCTACTGGATGCGTGGTGGGCCCGTCTAGGGTACCCCATGCAACCAAACTCCGAATACCAATAGCCAAGACTTGGGAGATAGACCGCGAGTGATAATATCCGCGGTCAAAAGGAGAATAATCCAGATCGCCAGTTAAGGTCCCTAAATTATACTTAGTTTTTAAGGAAGTCAGATTGCAGTGACAGCCAGGATGTTGGCTTAGAAGCAGCCACCATTTAAAGAGTGCGTAATAGCTCACTGGTCGAGGAATCTGGCGCCGATAATGATCGGGGATAAGTATAATACCGAAACTGCGGACTTCGTAAGAAGTGGTAGGTGAGCGTTCCATGGGCGGTGAAGGTTACCGGAAACGGTTGCTGGAGCGTATGGAAGTGAATATGCGGGCTTGAGTAACGATAATGCAGGTGAGAATCCTGCACGCCGTAAGTCTAAGGTTTCCTGGGGAAGGTAAATCCGCCCAGGGTTAGCCGGGTCCTAAGGCGAGGCCGAAAGGCGTAGTCGATGGAAAGCAGGTTAATATTCCTGCGCACATACAAAGATCAAAGCATAGTGCGGATCGATGAGCTCACCAGGACTGTTAGACGTCCAGGCCTTCGGGCCGTTGGTGGGGGATTTGGTTCCTAGAAAAGCTATGTGGGCGATGTATGTCTCGTACTAAAACTGACACAGGTAGACGAGGCGAATAGCCTCAGGCGCTCGAGAGAATGGTCGTGAAGGAATTAGGCAAATTAACTCCGTAAGTTCGCGATAAGGAGGCCCTTCGGGGCGCAGAGAAAAGGCCCTGGCAACTGTTTATCAAAAACACAGCACTGTGCTAACTCGCAAGAGGATGTATACAGTGTGACGCTTGCCCAATGCCCGAATGTCACGGAAGCTGGTTAGCATTATGCGAAGCTAGTAACCTAAGCACGGGTCAATGGCGGCCGTAACTATGACGGTCCTAAGGTAGCGAAGTTCCTTGTCGGGTAAGTTCCGACGCGCATGAATAGCGTAATGACTGGGGCACTGTCTCCACGACCAACTCGGTGAAATAGTAGTGGCGGT
>JAJDDN010000005.1 GCA_029260295.1 Phycisphaerales bacterium | reverse complement strand
GCGGAAGATTCGTTACTGCAGCCTCCCGTAGGAGTCCGGGCAGTGTCTCAGTCCCGATGCGGCGGGTCATGCTCTCACACCCGCTACCCGTCTTCGGCTTGGTGAGCCTTTACCTCACCAACTACCTGATAGGATAATCGCTGCTCCAAAGGCGGTAAACCTTTTCTCCGTAGAGTACATTGTGTATTACCTTCCGTTTCCAGAAGCTATCCACAACCTTAGGACACATTCGATTATATTCCTCGCCCTTTCGCCACTCCCTCCGAAGAGGTCGTTCAACTTGCATGTTTTAGCCATGCCGCCAGCGTTCAATCTGAGCCAGGATCAAACTCTTCAGTTGAATATTGTTGCTGGACAAACACCGGAGTGCTCATCCAAACGCATCAAAAGAAGCCGATCCGACTTGTCCCGGTCGTGCCTGCAAGCAGGGCGTACCGGGTCGGTCAATCATCAACGATTGCTCGTTAATGCCTGAGACGGCAAGTCTCAGGTTTCGTTCACTCAAAGTTTTTTCTCTATAATAAAATTATAGGGCTTCCACTTGCACAAGAATGTAACGACAGCGAAATGTGACTTTCACTGAAGCATTTTAATATACGACAACTGCTCGCTTAAAGCCCGATTATGCATCGGTGTTGCCGCATCACATTCTTGCGGTGGACCCAACTGTTCACTTGTCAAAGAAGCCGACTGAGGAGCATCAAGCTCGTTCAGTTGTCTTGCCAACCCTTCCGAGTGGCGAGGGAGAGCATAGACCGCAACTTCTCAAGGTCAAACTTCAAGCGTCAACTTCTTACTCAATTCTCCACCTTTTGCCGATAATTCATCCAAGACCTCAATCTCGGAGCCACCCTTGCGCTCGTCCCCGGCCATCGCTACGCTCGCAGCCCAAATCTCAGGACGATTCTCCCCCGGAATTACGCCAATTTCACGCTTTAACACGCGGCAACACTCTTCCAGCGTCGCACCGGTCGTCCGGACATCATCCAGAACAATAATTGCTCGAATTGTCTGCCCCATCTCTTTCTTGAGTCGTTCCACCGCAGAACTCGGCACATAGAACGCCCCACGCATGTTCTTGATCCGATCTGTCGCACTCAATCCGATCTGCTCGGCCCGATTTCGTACTTGCAACAGCCTCGAAATCCCGATCCCGCTCGTTTTGGACACCCCCCGCGCCAAAACAAGTGTGTGATTCACCCCGCGTCGTATCCGTCGGCGGTTGGTCATCGGGACCGGGACAATCTTCGCTTCACAAGGCTTGATCCCCATCACTTCAAGCCGATCAACGATTTCAGATCCAAACACCGCCCCGAGTTGCCCGCCGGTCAGCCTCCATCGGCGAAACTTGAGATCCAGCACCGCATCCCGGATAATCCCGTCGTAGTGCCCAAGCCGCATAGATCGGTCCCAAGGCAGCTTGTTTGGCCTGCAAGTGGCACACCCGTCGCCATCGGTTTCGTGCTGACCAACCGATTGAGCACACCGCCAGCACACACCCGTCGCGTCCTCGGGTGTCCATCCGCTCCGCTTGGCAGCTATCGAGAACGACAATCCCCGCCGGCCGAGCAACTCGGTTTCGATGCTCTCAAGAATTGCAGATACACGATTCACTTGCTATCAAGACTCAAACGCTCGCGAACCAGCGTGGCGCGTGCGATGCGTCGTTCAGATTGAGAGAGCTCTTTCCCAAGCATCCGCTGCATATGCCCAGGCTGAATCAGCAGCAATAGCTCATGGATCGATTCCAACGGCACATCTTGAATCACCTTGCAGATCACACCCAGACGCACCAGCCCAAGATGTTCGAGCGCCTCGTCAGGTTTCAAGAGGCGGGCCCCACGCAGAATGCCCAGCGAGCGGAAGACCTTGTCCTCCAGCAGCGGCCGGTTCTCGGTGATCAGCTGTGCCCGAGCATGCTGCTCGTACCGCACAATACTCGGCACAACCTCGTGCTCAATCTCGCGGAGCAGCATCTCATCGGAACGGCCGAGCGTCACCTGGTTAGAGATCTGATAGAACTCCCCAGCCGCCTGCGACCCCTCGCCGTACAACCCACGCACTGCAAGCCCCATGTCGCTGGCAGCATTGCGGACTTTTTCGAGTTCCCCGGTAATCTTGAGCGCGGGCAGATGCACCATCACAGACAGCCGCAGCCCGGTCCCGACATTGGTCGGGCACGCGGTCAGATACCCAAACTGAGGATGGAACGCGTATTCGACAACCTCTTCGATCCCGTCATCAAACCGATTGATCTCATCAAGGCAGTCCTGGAGCGCAAGCCCCGCACGGATCGCCTGGACCCGCAGATGGTCCTCTTCGTTGACCAGAATACTTACCCGCTCATGAGGCTCAAGCACCGCCAGTCCCCTGGGAGAGTCCGGGCCGCCTTCGCCATTGGAATACCGCCCGCGAGCATGCTGGCGCGACATCAGCTGGCGTTCAACAAGCAGCCGGCGATCAATCGGTTCAGAGTTCCGTAGATCAAACCATCGAACCGTCGTCCCCTCTTCGTGCGCGAGCGATTCGATGCACCGCCGGCAAATCTCCATGATCTGCGACCGGTCCGCCGACGAAGCAGCGGGGGGGAACGGGAACCCCGCAAGGTTTCTAGCCGCGCGGGCGCGTGACGACATCACAACATCGCACATCTCGCCAGTGCCTTTGAGCCATTCGGTTGTTCCTGTTTGGACCGGCCCGCCGACAATCATCGGGTTCCCCTTCCCCTCAAGACCCTTCCCCTCAAGACCCTTCCCCTTGATCGCCTGCCCTTCAATATTGATATGAGGGATCGAGCGTTTCTGGCCCGATCGCTCGGGGAACTCTTGGGCTTGTCCTGATGGTTCATTGGCCTGCATTGCTCGATCACCTGTTCGCGGTTCGGGACTCTGTACAAAGAGAGATTATTCGTCACCGTCATCGCAGCGACCACACGAAATGAACGGGTCTAAGAACTTTCTTCGAGTGCAGGAGATGGTGCATCCTGCCTGGATTCAATCTGCGAAGCGGAACCCGAAGCTGGTGTTGAAGTTGGCAACGAAGCTAGGCGGGTCATCTCATCACGAAGCATCGCGGCCCGTTCGTAATCCTCATGAGCCACCGCATGATTCAGCTTGTCCCGCACCTGACCAAGCCGTTGCTCGCGTTCAGACGCTCCACCGATAAGAGACTCAAGCCCCGCACCATCAGCACGCCCAAGACTCGCAAGCGCCCGCCGAGGCACCTTGCCGATATGCTGCTCGCCCCCGTCATGGGCCCGAGCAATCAAAGGCGAGAGCCGCTTCTGGAAACTGGTGTAGCACGAAGGGCATCCAAGCAATCCCGTGTCCTTGAACTTCGAATAGGTCATCGAGCAGGTCGGGCAAGGCGGGGTAGATCCGGGCTTGGGGGATTGTGATTTGGGGGTGTCTTTATCGCTCACGGTTGGGATTGATAAGTTCTTGCCAGATATGTAGTTGGAGATCAGTTGGGAGATGGGCATATGCGGGTCCGTCGAAACCCCTTGCAGGGACGCACACTGTTCGCACAGGTGCCGTTCGACTTTCTTGCCATGCTGCAAGATCACTTCATGGATCGTCGCTTGTCGTTGTTGACATTCACAGAGCATCCGGTGCCCTCCCAACATGTAATTGATCGCCAATAAAAAGCAAATGGCGGTCGTGTGCGGTCCGTCGTAGGACCCCGATTGTACTACAAATCACTCTAAAACAAAAGAACCCACACGCAAAGGTGTGGGTAATGAGTGGATATTTTTGAAAATTCAGCCTTGGAGGGCTTCTTTTTGCTGGCGGGTGTAGCCATATTTCCGCTTGAGCGGCTTGGTCACCATACCGGCATGCAACGCCGAGGCAGCGACATAGACCCGCTTGGATCGTTTGGCACCCTTGGCATCAGTCAACTCAACATTGATCTTCTGAAGGTTCGGCTTGAAGGTTCGGCGGGTGATGCCCGTGGTCTGGAGACCGAAACCACCCTTGGAGATCTTCGCACCGCCGTACGCACGCTTTCTACCAAAGGTTGTCTTCTTACCGGTAAAGTGGCATTCAAATGGCATAGCAAAACCTCATCAAAGAATCGGCACTCACCCTGAGTACCGGGTCATGATGATAGCCCTCCGATTTGCCTAGGCAAGCCCATGCCACCACTCGCACTCGATCAAAGACCTGAACTAGCTCCGTCGGGACAGATTCTCACGCGAGATCATCACTTCCAGCGTCTGAACAACCAAATCCACCTCTCGGCTCGTCATCCATCCATAAAACGGGAGCGCCAGCGTTCGGCTGCTCACCGATTCAGCAATCGGATACGCCCCCTCACGGTACCCAAACGCCTCCTGATAGATCGGCTGAAGATGAATACACGGGAAATAGTCGCTCGACCCGATGTCATGCATCCGCAAGCCCTGGATCACCCGGTCGCGTTCCTCGCGGGTGTACCCCGTCGAGAGCCTCGCGACAAACACAAACCAACTCATAATCGAGTCATCCGGCACCGTCGGCAGGATCAGCTCACTCAGCCCCGCCATCCGTTCAATATACATCTCGGCAGTATCCGACCGTGCACGCAGGATCTCGTCGAGCCGCTCCATCTGGGCGACCCCAAGAGCCGCCGCGACCTCCGACATCCGGTAGTTGAACCCCAGCCGTTCGTGATGGAGCCAGCTCCCAGCCGTGGACCCGCCATCAACCGCCCCCCGCCCGGCAACCGCCCGCCCATGATTCCGCAGTGATCGGCACAGATCCGCCAGCCGCTCATCATCGGTGACAATCATCCCGCCCTCGCCCGTCGTGATTTGTTTGTTGGGATAGAACCCAAAGACCCCAACCCGCCCAAACGCCCCTGCCGAGATCCCCTTGTATTTCGCCCCAAGGGCCTCGCAGCAATCCTCGATCAGCGGGATCTCGTATTTGGCCGCGATCCGCGCATACGCGTCCATGTGCTCGGGATTCCCGAACGCCTCAACCGCCAGGATCGCCTTGGTCTTGGGCGTGATCGCCTTTTCAAGAAGCTCAGGATCAGCGTTCAGGCTCCGGGGACAGATGTCCACAAACACTGGCTTGGCCCCGACATACAAGATCACATTCGATGATGCAATAAACGAGAAAGGCGTCGTCACCACCTCGTCCCCAGGCCCGATCCCGAGCGCAACCATCGCCATATGCAGCCCCGCCGTCCCCGAAGAGCACGCCACCGCATGCTGGACCCCGACCCGGTGGGCGACCAACTCCTCAAACCGTTCGACCATCGGCCCGATCGACAATCGACCCGATCGCAGAACTCTCAAAACCAACTCTTCCTCGTGACGAGAAATATTGGGCCGACTCAGTGGTATTTCTTGGTGCTCCATCGCACAGATTGTCGGCTCAATCCACTGCTCAGCACAACCCCCTAGCCCAAAGATTTCAACACAAATATCGACTTTCCGAGATTATCAGCGTTCAGCCCGCTGGGAATGAGACACCCGGACCCGCTCGGTGAGTTCCTCGGTCAGCCCCTTGACGGTCACGCCGGATTCGGGGCCCATCTGTACACACAGTTCCAAATTCTCGATCCGCCCCCGGATCCGCTTGGCGGCCGTGATCACCGTTGAGTGGTTTGGGCGTCCGATCGCATGGGCAATCTCCGGGAAACTATGGGTCGTTAGCTCTCGGCACAGGTGCACAATCAACTCCCGAGCCAGCACGACAGTCCGGTGCCGGCCCCGCCCGCCAAGATCCTGACGCGTAACACCCAGATGCTCGGTAACGATCCGAGTAATCAAATCGATCGGGATCGGCCCGGTAGACCGCTGCTGACCGCTATTGCCTGTCCGGAGCTCAAGAGCCCGGTGGATGCTCGTCAAGGTCGGTGCCCCGTTTTGATCCTGATCCAGCAGCCGAGCCACAGCCTGAACCTGCACAATCGCCCCCTCAAGCTCACGAACAGAGGCCCCATCTCCTACCCGCGTCCGATCCAGGATCGCCCCGATCCCCGCATCGTCAATCGACATCCCACGCACCAGACAGATCTGACGAGCAATCCTCAGTCCCAACGCTCGGTCCGGCGTGTCGATCCGCGCCACGACCCCGCCGTTGAAACGAGATGCGAGCCCGGTGTTCAATCGAGCGATCTCACTGGGTGGTGCATCGGACGCAAGAATTACCTTGGCACCGCTGAGCGAGAGCGTATTGAAGATCTGAAGAAGCTCGTTCTGGGTGCTCTCTTTACCGGCCACCAGATGCACATCATCAAGACACAGTACATCGAGCCCGCGGAACTTCTTCTCGAACAAATCGACCGTCTTTGTACGGATCGATTGGACGAACGAGTTGGTAAACGCCTCGCCCGTGATGTAACGGACCTTGGAGCCCGGCACCATCTGGCGGTACCGCTGGGCTGCAGCCCGCAACAAGTGCGTTTTGCCTACGCCACAAGTCCCGTGGAGAAATACCGGCGGGCTCCCGCCCGGGGATTCGAGCAATGATTTGACAGCCGCAAACGCGAGTTTGTTGGGTTGCCCGACCAAGAACCCCTCGATTGTGGGGCACGCGGGAAGTTTGTTTCGGGCCGGTGTCCTCGATGGTGCCGAGCCGGCGATCAGGCTCTGGACCTTGGGTGATCCCGCCTGGCGACCGGGCGTGGGCTTGGGGCCGTTTGAGTTAGTAGTGGGGGTGGTAGTGGATGGGGACGAATCGGTCCGAACTGAGAACCGGACATGGGCCGACGGATCCCCGGTCTGATCTCTAAGGGCGGATCGGAGGTCTTCGCCAATTTGTTTTTCGATCATGTCGAGGGTAAACCGGTTGCTCGCGGTGATGTGCACACCCTGATCTTCGGGCGACATCTCAACGCCTGAACCCAGGTACCGCCGGACTTTGTTGGCACCGAGCCGTGACGAGAGCTCTGATCTGATCTGATCACACAGGCTCCGCCCCGAGGTTGATCTGGCGGCTGAACGACTCGTAGATGGCGAATGATCGCTGAACTTCAGGCTCACCTGGTCTGAAGATTCGTCCCGGGATGGCGTATTGATTCGGTTGGATTGGATAGTTGTCACAAACAGGCCTCTCAAGTCGCCGGGGACCGCATGGGACAAGCGGGCGCGATTGGATCGCGCCTGGCAACTTGCACCAGCGTTCAAACTCGAAAAATGTACAGAATCCTTCACGAGTTGACATAACGATCGCCTTCACAAGGGGGTGTGCATCCCCTCGTCCCGTTGTACTTCATCCGAAGTGCTCAATATTGAGCGGGGTATCGCGTGCTTCTCTCGGGTGGTTGCTCTCGCATCACCCGTCGTTCCCTGATCTCCATTCATTCGCCCGCGTTGTCCATCAACAGTCTGAAACAACTGATGGCACGGCCTGTGAACTGGCTGGATCGGGTTGTCGCACGCGACAGATAGAGTCCTGTCTGCCCGCCGGTCATTCCATAACCTGCAGAGAGATCGTAGTACACAATGACTTCATGTGCAACACACAACTTGGTGCCCGGACCGGCTTGCACCACGCTGCATCTCAGTTGACAGGTACTTACGATCAGAAAACTTTTTTCATCCACACTCGGCGTGTGTTATGCACATTTCATTCCGCGCTTAATAGAAAAATATTTTCCCGATTTTCATTTTGCAAAACAGCGATACTTTGTAAGTGGTTCCCCCGAACTATAACGGGCGAACATACCCGCATCGGGCATCAAACCGCTTGAATCCAAGCCTCATATAGATTTTCGATGCCCCAACATTGCGACGGTCAACCGCGCAGGTGACCTCGTGGACAGGTCCGTCTACTCGCAATGATTGCAATGCGTGGGTGAGCAATCGAGTGCCCAGCCCATGCCCCTGGACCGTTCGTCCAAGGCCCAGATACACAAGCTCGATCGACTCATTGGCCGGACAATGCGACAGCAGGCAACAACCCGCAGGCTGATTGTCCTTGAACAACAACCACCAACGCGATGCATCAAACGCCCCCGTCGATTCATGGCTCGCGATTACATCGCTCATAGGCCTCATCCCGCACAGCTCAGGACAGTCCAGCGTGTCCTCGTACGAACGCTCTAACGCCTGGGCAAGCAGCGACCCATCGCTGGTCGGGGTCTTCATGGACAGGTTATTGATCTGCCGGATCGTGATCCCCTCACCCCAAGATTCATTGCTGATCGGCCAGCGTTCGACGAGACCAAAATCCATCCGTAGATAGTCCAGAGTCCCGACAGAAATCATTGAGGCCCGCTTACAGACCTCATGCGTCCAGTCCTGATCGGGCTCAAAGAGCATCTGGGCGAGCCGAACCCGTCCCCCTGCGACCTTGGGGAGTTCTTTGAGTGCTGATGTCAAACTGGCCCCGATTTCTTCAATCTGGGTCGCCTCATCGCCCATTTGGGTGGTATTTGAGGCGGATTTCGTCGGATTGGAAACAAAGCACATCCCCGTGCCCCCAGCCCCAGGGACCACCATGCACACCTGCCGAACCGCCGGTTGTTGGAGATCCAAATCCCCCAAAACGCCCCAGATTAGGTCCAAATCGATCCCGTGTGCGGCCGCATTCCGTGCCAGCCTCTGGGCCCCAATTCGTGGATTCCCGGTCGTAATCAGCCGTTCGAGGGCTGGTTGGATGATCCCACGCCCGATCTGTACCCCAATTGGACCGCGGCCAGCGTCTGTTGGGTCCTGAGATGCCGAATGGTTGGGATGGATGCTCATGGAGATTCTTCTGTTCTCAGGATCGCGATCTCGAAAGACTGATACTGCAACCATCGGCCAAATCCTGCGGATCGGGACATTCAGTTTCCCGCGACTTGGTGGATGACACTAGACTACCATGCACCTCTCGCTGACGCATCCAATAAGGCTGTTCGTACATCGAGATCTGAAAGTTTGACCCGTTTCCTTTTTTTGACGAGATCATCATGGCCTCACATATCCGCACAGCACTTAACGGCTTGATCCTGGGATCCCTGCTCCTCTTGGGGGCTGGATCGTCTGCTATTGCAGCCCCAGAGCCCTCCCCGGTTGCATCGACCTGGGAGTTTACCTTCGACCTGGGACCGCTCCGGTTGGCGTGGGTTGACGACGGGCACGGCCCATTGCCTTACTTCTTTTTGACCTACAACATCACCAACTTCTCCGGTGCCGACCTCCTCTTTGCGCCCGATGTCTCGCTGATGACCGACAACATCACCGTGCTCAAATCAGGACGCAATGTCCCCACAGCCGTCACCAACTTGATTCTCGAAGAACTCGATAACCCGCTCATCGAATCTCAGATCGACATCGTCTCCACAGTTCTCCAAGGGCCAGAGCACGCCCGCGACGGCGTCCTGATCTGGCCCGCCAATCAGCTCGATGTCGACGAAGTCAAAGTCTTCTTTGCGGGTCTGAGCGGCGAGTTCGAGTCCTATGTTGTCGGCCGAGAGACCGATAACCCACGCCGATATACGCTCCGCAAGACCCTCATGCTCCGTTTCGCCACCCCAGGCGAGTTCAGCGAGCAGGGCGCCCGTCCGTTCGAGATGGCCGAAAAACGCTGGGTCATGCGGTAACCCCCCAAAGTAGAAGATCACGGAATTGGAATAGGACTGGGCAATTGAATCTGGACTCAAATGGTTGAGACGCCTACGCTTGCCCCCGCGACGCATGTGGTCGCTAGACGATAAAAGACACCCCGATCCGCTCGTTACTTGTTGAAAGTTCGTGCACCAATGGATCAGATTGACGGAGATCACTGACATGGCACATAAAAAGGCTGCAGGCTCAACTAAGAACGGCCGCGACTCAAACCCGCAGTACCGGGGCGTCAAGCTCTACGGCGGCGAAGCAGCCAAGCCGGGCGCGATCATCATCCGTCAGTGCGGGACCAAGTTCACCCCTGGTTTCAATGTCCGCATCGGTAAGGACGACACGCTCTTCAGCGTCGCCACCGGCAAGGTCGTCTTCCAGAAGAATGGCCGCGTCCATGTCGACCCATACGAGGCCGATGTCAATCGCCCACAATGGCTCCGTGACTACCGCGCCGCCCACGCGAGCTAAGATTTATTCAAACGAATCAATGAAAGCCGTCCGTATTTACGGGCGGCTTTTTCGTGCCGTACCGCATTCGGGGCACTTCTCGATTTCGGTTGGTAAACCCTTGAGCCAGAACCCGCACCGTTCGCACACATCATGACCATGCTCCTGCAGGGTTTGGTACACGCATGGAGCAAAGCGGTATCGCTGAAGCACCGAGCCACCAATGACAAAGCATCCAGCCGCCAGTAATACCGGCGAAGCGGCTCGCGCAATCACATGCAGTGTTCCAGCTGCGCCGAGCATACTCGCCATACGCCCGCCAAGATCGCTCGCAAACGGGATCAACGCTAGATACACAATCGGTACCGTGAGATAGAGCAGGATGTTTTTTTTGTTCTGCGACCAGAGCTTCCAGGCGTCACGATGGATGGCCTTGCGCTGCTGATGCGAAAGCCCCAAATCCTGATCGATATATTCAGGCCAAAGCCAACTCATGGGATACTCACAAGCATGACCTATTCTAGGACGCTGTGTTTAGAGCGTCATCGCTCTACGGGCACCCGGCACTAAACGCCGCAAGGAACGCGGCGATATCGAAGAAGTCAAAGAAGCCGTCATTGTTGAAATCTCCGATCGGGTTCTGATTTGTGAACGCCGTGAGGAACGCGGCGATGTCAAAGAAGTCCAGCACGCCATCCCCGTTGAGATCCGCCGGGCAGAAGATATCGAATACATACGCCGATCCGGAGCTGCCCCCGTTGTCGTTATCGTTCCGAGCACCTACAACGACGAGATCGTTGTGGATCCCGGAAGAGGCACCGAACTGCTCAAAGATTCCTCCGTCGCTCGGGACCAGATAGGCGAGTTCTGTGCCGGTAAACGCATTAAAAAGGAAGGCGGATCCAGACTGGGGCGCGTTGATGGGGTCAGATGAAGCCCCGACAACGACCTTATTGCCATCGATGTCGATTGACCATCCGAAAGCATTTCCGGGTGTGCTCGGGATCAGTTGGCTTACCCTGTTGAGGGTAGTCGCGTCGTAGACATACGCGGCTGCTCCTCCCAGAGCTCCAACAGCGACATTCCCGTTGTCGATCGCCAGCGAGTAACCAAACTGCTCGAAGAGGATCCCCTCACCCGACGAGAACTCCCCGATGAGCGAAGCCTTCGAGGCACTGAAGAGATAGACCGATCCAGACTCGATCCCTCCGTTGAAGTGGCGGGGTGCACTGACCGCGATGATGTCCTCGGAGATCGCGACTTTCTGTCCAAACGCATCGTTGGCGGTCCCGTTGTTTGGGAGCAGCTTTGCCAACTGCGCCCCGGTGTCTGCATTGAATAGATACACCGAGCCCGAATCGATCCCGTTATCGTCATCTTCGGGCATGCCAACCACAACAATCCCGTTGTCGATCGCCACCGAGACTCCAAAGTTGTCGCCGAGCGCCCCGTCGTTGGGTAGGAGCTTGGTGTGCTGGGTGCCGTTCATTCGGAAGATGTAGGCCGAGCCCGAGCTGCTGCCCATGTCGCTGTCATTGGGGGCTCCCACGACCGCAACCACTGTATTGGATGGCCCGATGACCGCCGGACCAATCGCCACCGAGTGCCCGAAGAGATCGTTGGCCGCCCCGTCGTTTGCGAGGAGTTTGACGGGGGCCAAATCGAGGATGAGATGCAGGATGTACGCCGAGCCTGAACCGACCCCGTTGTCATCATCGCCGTTGGCTCCGATGACAACCGCCCCGTCATGGATCGCAATGGAATGACCAAACCCATCCCCCGAAGCCCCATCGAACGCCAAGAGTTTGGAATCTTCGTTGACGGGCTGCGCCACCGCGGGCAGCGCGATGCCGGCTGTCAACAGAAGGGTCAGAATGCCGAGGGGTTTAATATTGTGCTGCGATTGCATGGGGGGCTCCTTGTGCTATTGGGGCCATTTTAACTGAGATTCATGCTCAGCACAAGAGTTTTCATCGGTTGTGATGAATGGAGCCGGGGAATGCAAGGCGGGTTCGGTGCTTGCTCTGTATACTGATGGCTGGTGAAAGGCCCTAATCCATGCTCGAACTCCGTCCAAACTGTGAATGCTGCGACAAGGACCTTCCGCCGGACTCAACCGAGGCGATGATCTGTTCGTTTGAATGCACTTTTTGCCGGGGGTGTGTGGAGGGCAAGCTCAACAACCAATGCCCCAACTGCGGCGGCGGCTTTGTGCCGCGACCGATCCGGCCAGATAGCAAACTTAGTAAATATCCGGCTTCAATCAAACGGGTTCACACATCGGATTCATGATCGATGTCGTCGTCTGGAGTGTCGGGGTCTTGATGGAACCAGATGGGAGATTCTTTCCAGTTGTCCGGGAATCCCATGCTGACAAGTGGGATGTTGGGATGTTGCCCAATGAGATCAGTGAATCTAGAAGCGAAATGATTGTCAGGGCATATTTGATCGAGCAAGTATTTTATAATGGTGAGTATGCCAAAAGCCCGTTCTTTGGTAATCAATACTGGTGTGTGCCAGTCAGGGTAATCTTGGATTCTTGGGATAAGAGGTTTGATTCCGAGCTCTTTGTTCCATAATCGGCCATGATGGGCACAAACATTTCGAATAACGTTTAGTGCATGGAGCCATGAGTCGAAAATCTTTGATGGCATGGAAGCAAAGTGCGCCACATCTTGCTTTATTCTGGGGGTTGAGTTCTTGTAGAAATGTTGCATCGTACCAAATGAAACAACTTCGCAAAGCATCCATGTCGGCAAGGCGGTGGAGTCTTTTGGCAAATGCTCGTGGTTTTTGCCGTATTGATCTTGAAAATGTTTTACAAACTGATCCTTACTTCTGTTAATTTCAGATGCGATTTTTGACAATGTTTTTTGGCGATCAGTTTCTCTCAGATTAGGAAATGAGCGGCTGTTTGTTGCATATCCAAAGGGGCCAAATTCGTGCGCATTGTGGTACATTAATCGAGATTTGATCGACACTTCAATTCGTTCGATCCCGTCCAAAACAAGCAGTCGTAGTTCGCGATCAAAAACATAGCGGTCCCATACTTCATCAAAGTGAGTATCGTCTCGAAAGTCATCCGCGGGTTTCTTACTGTTGGGGTTGGGTTTGCGGAAAGGGTACCAATAGCCGCTGAGCCTGTAGTAGTTCGTGTTCTGAAGGCATTCAATCATGAATGCTTTGTCACCCTGCATTCCTCTCGAAATCAGCAGGTCAGCTTGGTCATCCCATGTACGAGCGTGTTTTGAGTATTTCATGGTTTCTGACGGAACAATAGGCCGATCAGTGTTAGCGCATGAAAAAGCCACCGTGAGATAGCGTGTCTCGAAAGACTAGAAGCCCGGTGGCTGTGATACATAATAGTATCGTCAATTAGCGATGGAAACAACGACAACTAGCGACATTTAGCGATAAAGAGTGGTAGTTAGCGATAAAGGGCGAAAAATTTATTAATGAATATTGGCGCACTCTGAAATCACCCGTTCAAACCCCTCAAATCCCAACTGCGTCGCCCCGTCCGACCACGCCTTCTTCGGATTCGGATGACATTCGACAAACAAAGAATGCACCCCAATAGCCGTTGCGGCTTTGGCGAGTTGCAACGCGCGATCCGGTCTTCCCCCGGTTTGTTCGCCAGATCCAGGCAACTGCGTCGAGTGCGTCACATCGAAACACACCGGTGGCGATCCGAGTTTGCTGAACGCCGAGCAATCCAGTTCCATCATGTCGGCGATCCCAATAAAGTCGTTGACCAATCGGTGGTACCCAAAGAAGGTCCCGCGTTCGGTCAGCATCAGGTTCTCGCATCCCGCTTCGGTCGCTTTGCGGACGGGGCCACCCATCTCGCCGGGGGAGAGGAACTGGCCCTTTTTGATGTTGAGTCCGCGGCCATGCGCCTTGCACGCCTCGGCGGAGGCAACAACAAGATCCGTCTGCCGGCAGAGGAACGCCGGGATCTGGATCAGATCGACAACCGACGCGATCGCCTCGGCCTGCTCGGGCGAATGAATGTCAGTGGTGGTGGGGACCCCGAGTTCTTGCTTGATGGCCGCGAAGTGTTCGAGCCCTTGCTCGATCCCGATGCCCCGCTTGGAGTTGATCGACGACCGGTTAGCCTTATCAAAGCTCGCCTTGAAGATGAACGGCAACCCCGCCGCCTCGCAGACCGCTTTGCAGTGTCTCCCGACCTCAAGCCCCAGTTCCAGCGATTCAAGCGTGCAAGGCCCCGCAATGATCGCCAGGGGCTGCCCCTCCCCGATGGTGACAGGGCCGACGCTGCAGAAACGAGAATTTGATGGTGATTCGGTCATAGCCAAGGGTAGGGGCACTTTCTGGCAGAATGCGGGCTAGACTACCGCCCTGATTACCCGGGCGGGTAGCTCAGTTGGCTAGAGCAATCGCCTTACACGCGATGGGTCGTGGGTTCGAGTCCCTCTCCGCCCATTTCCCCAACCCCCCAAAGTTGGAACCCTGAGAAATGAACGCGCTTGATTTTCTCTATATCCCGCTAGCGGTCCTTAGTGCCCCTTTCTGGGCCCGCAAGAAACGAGGCGGGTGGCATGAACGGTTCGGTAAAATCGAACCAATGCTATCAGAGCGGTGGGGGACTTCTCAAAAACCAGTCATCATACTCCACGCTGTCTCCGTCGGCGAGGTCAACGCTCTGCGTGCATTGGTTCCGCTGTTGACCGATCAAGCCACCGTCGTCATCTCCACAACAACAGACACCGGCCTGACACGCGCCCAGTCCATCTTCAGCGGCACCTGCGAGGTCGTCCGTTACCCGCTCGATTGCTCCTGGATGGTCAAGCGGTTCCTAAACACCATCAAGCCCGATGCGGTTGCACTCGTTGAGCTCGAAGTCTGGCCAAACTTCGTCAAAGCCTGCAAAACAAGATCAATCCCCATCGGCCTCATCAACGGGCGCCTCTCGGCCCGCTCATTCAAAGGCTACAAGAAGATCCGCCTCTTCTTCAAACCAACCTTCGCCCGTCTCGATTTCGCGTGCATGCAGGACGATGCGTACGCCCAGCGGGTCACCGCGATGGGGGCCAAGAATGTTGATGTCGTTGGGACGATGAAATGGGACGCTGTCAAAGTGTTCGGTCCGATCCCGGATCCATCCGAAGATGCGATCGGGCTCGCCAAAGAACTCGGTCTGGATTTTTCAAAGCCGATCGTCATCGCTGGATCAACAGGCCCGGGCGAAGAAGCCCTGCTCGATCAATCTTGCCCGAAGGATGCCCAGCTTGTGTGCGCCCCGCGCAAGCCCGACCGGTTCAATGAACCAGACGAAGCTATAGCAGGATGGACGCGACGCTCGACGGGGGAGCCCCGTCCCAACACCCGCTTCCTCCTCGACACCATCGGCGAACTCTCGACCTTGTATGAACTTGCCGATGTCGTCGTCATTGGACGCTCATTCTTCGATCTCCATGGCTCAGACCCCCTCGAACCCGCCGCACTCGGAAAACCCGTGCTCATCGGTCCAGAAAACTCCGATTTCACATCCCAGATCGACGCCCTCCTCGATGCCGATGGCATCGAGGTCGTTGGCCGCCAAGGGCTTGGGGATCGGATCTACGCACTGCTGTCTGACCCAGATCGGAGATCAGAAATGGGTGACAACGCCCGCCAGTGCGTTGCAAGGCACCAAGGGGCCTCAAAAGCCCATGCGGATGTGCTTTTGAAGTTTGCCAACTGAAGAAATCAATCAAGGTTCGGGCATACTATGACTCTCTTATGCCCATCGTATTTTTGGCGGGTATTCGATACGCCTTAGGAGCGTAGCTCAATTGGTAGAGCATCGGCCTTTTAAGCCGCAGGTTCAGGGTTCGAGTCCCTGCGCTCCTATTCCGAGTTCCCGCTGATCCGAACCGATTAGTGGTGGTGGAGCTCAAGATGGAGCCTTGCCTTTCGTGATCAACGCGAGCCCCCCAGATACCGAGACGACGACCGTTCCAGAAGTGGTCCAGGTCATCCACGCCAACTGGGCCGACGGGAAGCTTCACCTCTGGGTCGAGCAATGTCCCGACGGCCAGTGGTGGTCAAAAATCTCAGACTCTGACACCGACGACGACACCCTTGTCCATCCCCATGTCGTCATCCCCGATTGGATCGACGGCGAGCAGTCCTCCATCGTCCTCCGCCTCCCGATGCACAAAGACTCCCCGATGCCCTCGGCCCCGATGTCCATGTTCGGCGGGATCGAAACCGAAGAGATCGTGTCGAGTGGATTAGCCGATGTCCGTATCCCGACACTGGCCATCGAAGCCCCCCATGTCCCGCTGCTCCTTGAATCACTGATCGACCGTCAGGACGCACTTGAAGATTTTCACGCTGGGCCCGGCGTCCAGTATTTCGTCGCCGCCAGCCGGTTAGCCGATCACTTAATAGCCGGTCACCGCTTTGTCCCGATGGTCTTTCAGGATGCATCAGGGCTTCTCACAGGCCGTTGGCAGCCCTGGCTCGCCGATGACATGACCATCAAACGAGTCTCCAAGCTCGTCAGCTCAATGCCCGCCGCCGCCAGAGCGGTCCCCGACGGCCACGCCCATGACGCGTGGTCCATCAGTGTCGATTTCTTGTCACACATCACCGACGCGTCATGCCGGCGTGTCATGATGACCGAGGAAATGACAGACACCATCGATTCGATCGATCCAGGGATGGACCAGCAGGTTGCGTGGCTCAACGGGTTGCTCGGATCAGGTACCAATGTCCCCGCTTCAACAGGACAACGCGCAGAGATCGCCCGCACCGTTCGTAAATGGATCTCAGAACTCGAAGACCGCGGCGAATCCAGCACCTGGCGTTTCGGGCTCCGCCTAACCGAACCAATCTCAGAAGGACTCGCTCAGGATATCGATAAGCCGGATGAATCCGTCAAATGGTCACTGAGTTTCTACCTCCAGTCGCTCGACGACGAGGAAGTCATCATCCGCGGGGCTGATGTTTGGCTTATTAATCGCGAGCGGATCGTCTACGAAGGCCTGACCCTGGAAAACCCTCAGGAACTCCTGATGGGTGAACTCGGTCGCGCCAGCCGATACTACAAGCTCCTCGAAGAAGCCCTCGATGAAACCGAGCCCATCCAACTCCTCATTGAAACCCAAGAAGCCTACCGCTTCCTGAGAGAAGTCAAACCCGTCCTCGAAGAGCAGGGCATCGGTGTTCAGTGCCCCGGATGGTGGGACTCGCAGGCCGGTCGCCTTGGTACCAAACTCCGCATCGATTCGGATCCATCCGAGATGGTCCTCGGCGAGGGCGCCGACGCTGAAGCTGCGGGCGCACAACTTGGTCTTGGCACACTCGTTGGCTACCACTGGGAAATCGCCATCGGCGACACCACGCTCACTTTGCATGAGTTCGAAGAACTCGCACAGAAGAACTCCCCCCTCGTCCGCATCGGCGGGCAGTGGGTCGAGATCCGCCCAGAAGATGTCGAGAACGCAATCAGCTTCATGCACGAGAACCCAGGCGGCGAGATGGAACTTGGCGAAGCCATGCAGCTCGCATTGGCATCGGATTCAGCGCAGACCGGGCTCCCCGTCACCGGGGTCGAAGCAACCGGCTGGGTCGCGTCAATGCTCGGGGGCGAAGAAGGCGTCTCGGTCGAACTCCCAATCTTGGAAGCCCCAGATACCTTCAAGGGCACCCTCCGTCCCTACCAAACAAGAGGGCTCAGCTGGCTCGCCTTTATGGAACGCTTCGGGTTTGGCGCATGTCTCGCAGACGACATGGGTCTTGGCAAGACCATCCAGATGATCGCCCTGATCCTCCACGAACGCTCGGTCAACACAGAGCGCGTCGATCCAACGATCCTCATCGTCCCGATGTCCGTCATCGGCAACTGGGTCAAAGAGTTCGAAAAGTTTGCCCCGTCGCTCAAAATTCAGGTCCATCACGGGGTCGACCGGCCGCAAGGCGACGAGTTCCTCAAAGCAACTGACAACGCCGATGTTGTGGTGACCACCTACGCGTTGGTCCACCGCGATAACGAGTTTGTCACCAAGGTCAAGTGGGGCCGCGTTGTGCTCGACGAGGCCCAGTTCGTCAAAAATCCCGCCGCCAAGCAATCCATCTCCGTTCGTTCACTCAAGGTTCCACGCCGCGTCGCGATGACCGGTACTCCTGTCGAGAACAGGCTCTCAGAACTCTGGTCGATCATGGATTTCCTGAATCCAAAGTATCTCGGGTCCTCAGGCACATTCCGCAAAAAATTCGCCCTCCCCATCGAGCGGCACCGCGATCAGGTCAAAATGGACAAGCTCCGTACCATGGTCCGCCCGTTCATCCTCCGCAGGGTCAAAACAGATCCAACAGTGGTCTCGGACCTCCCAGAGAAACTCGAGTCAAAGGAATGGTGCCCGCTCACCGGCGAGCAGGCCTCGCTCTACGAAGCTTGCGTCAAGCAGATGCTTACCAATGTCGAGCACGCCGAGGGCATCCATCGCCGCGGTCTCGTCCTGGCGACGCTCATCAAACTCAAACAGATCTGCAACCACCCCGCGCAGATGCTCAAAGAATCCGACCCGCAGTTCGGGAAGATCATCGACCCATCGCGTTCCGGCAAGTGCGTTCGTCTCCTCGAACAGCTCGACGAGCTCATCTCCGAAGGCGACCAGGCACTCATCTTCACCCAGTTCCGTCAGATGGGACACATCTTGTCGAACATGCTCAAGCACGAGCTGGGTAAAGAAGTCCTCTTCCTCCACGGCGGCACCTCTCAGGGGCAACGCCAGAAGATGATCGATACTTTCCAAGATGCCACTGGAAAGAATCCGATCCTCCTTCTCTCGCTCAAAGCGGGCGGTGTGGGTCTGAACCTGACGGCCGCGACGCATGTATTCCACTTCGACCGCTGGTGGAACCCCGCAGTTGAGAACCAAGCGACCGACCGCGCATACCGCATCGGTCAGACACGCACGGTTCAGGTCCACAAGTACATCGTCCGAGGCACCCTCGAAGAACGCATCGACGAGATGATCGAATCCAAAACCGAACTCGCAGAAAACATCATCGGCCACGGCGAACGCTGGCTCACAGACCTAGGCACCGACAAACTCCGCAGCCTCTTGGCATTGCGGGCTGACACCATCTCAGACGAATAACCAGACGAATAACCAGACGAATAATCAAACGAATAAAAAACGGGAACACATGGGCGACGACAAGAAACCCACATCCAAAAAGGCAACGAAGAAAGCCACCAAGAAGGTCTCCAAAAAGACCACTAAAAAAGCTGCGCCTTCAAAGCCAGAGCCCATAAAGCCGGCGCCTCCACCGGTAGACCGCAAGGTCAACATCGTCGCACGCCCAACCCTCTCGGCGCATGTCCCGACGGCTCCTAAAAAAATCAAGCCACAGTACGCCTCCTTCCGCTCATCGAGAAAGTCGCTGACAAACCCAAGACGCGTCCGTGGCGGTGTCAAGCTCAAACTCAAGCCCGAAGAACAGCCCACCTCATGGATCACCCAGCGACTCTTGCGAGTTGCAGAAGACGGTGCTGACGGGCAGATCAACCGCGAAGGGCTCGAATACGCCCGCGCAGGTCAGGCCAAACGCCTGACGATCGAGGGCACCTTCTGCGAAGGTATTATCCAAGGCCGTTCCGACAAACCCTACAAAACAGAACTCGCCCTCACGCAGTTCACCGCTCACGACCAGGAACAGATCATCCATGCGATGGCCGATCAGATGCGATACGCCGCCAAGCTCCTCGCCGGCGAGCTCCCCTCCAACATCGAGGATGTTTTCGCTCCCCTTGATCTCCGCCTCTTCCCAACAGAGCCATCAGATCTCAGCCCGACCTGTTCATGCCCGGACTGGAAAGAAGACGAACCATGGTGCAAGCACGCGGTCTGCCTGACGGCGCTCCTCGCCGAACGCCTCGGTAATGAACCCATGGAAGTCTTCGGGCTTCACGGCATGCCCGGCGATGAACTCATCGACGGACTCAGACAAAAACGAGCTCTCGGTGTCCAAGGGCCCGGACCGGCGCCAGTCCTGGTGCCTCATATCCAAGGCCTCTCGGATATATCAAGCCCGCCGCTGGAAGACCAGATCGATACCTATTGGACTGTTGGCGAAGAACTCGACGAGCTTGATACTCCAATTGCTCCGCCACCGGTCGATTGCGTTCTCCTCCGCAGATTGGGCCCAAGCCCCTTTGTCGGCCGCTTCCCCCTCGTCGGGCTCATGCAGACCTGCTACGAACTCATCGGTAATGCGGCACTCGATGCCGACGACTCCTCCGATCCCGAATAAAAAACCCCGATGACTCGGGATCTATTGTGGGATACGGGGATTCATTCGTTCAAAGCCATCAAGCCATCAAGCCATCATGGGCATCCTTCGGCAAAGAGCGTGAGGAATGTCGAGACATCAAAGAAATCGAAGCTCCCATCGCCTGTGAAGTCCGCGATCGGGTTTTCGGCGTTGAAAAACGAGAGGAACGCACCGATGTCAAAGAAGTCCAGCTCGCCATCTGGGAACAGATCCGCTGGGCAGCCTGGGCCGAGCGTGAAGGAATCAACCCAAGTCTGCCACCCGAAGTTCCGTGCATACATCCCAACGATCCAGAAGGTGAGATCATTATTGGGATCAATCGCAATATCTAGATAATCACCCCAGCGTCCATCGGCACCGGCATTGCCAATCGCCAGTTGGATCGGCGTGCTCATCGTTCCCGCAGGGTCAGACGGAATCCGCCCCGCCACCTGCACGCTGGCAAACTCCGAGGCGCTCGACCGTGCCATGATGAGCCCGACATTATCAAGCTTGTCCGAGTAGATCGCGGGAAAGAAGTGATGCTGCCCAGGATCGCCGGTCACCTCGCCTTGCTGAACAATTGACGGGCTCCCACCGTTTGGCCAGCCGTTGAGATCCATGTGGTACCATCGCGCAACGGTTTGTCCCGGAGGCCCGTCGATCCCGTGGGTTGTGTACAGGTTCCCATCACGGTAATGCACATTCATCAGCCGTCCATCGAGCGTTGAGATCTGGCCACCATTGAGATTCGGCGCATCTTGCGAAGGCCCAAACGCGTCGTCGAATCCCCCAAGATTGAATCGTGAAACATTCGGAGATCCAAGAGGGTCGTTGATTGTCCAGATCTGCAAGATGTTGGAAGTTGCACGAGATACAAAGAAGCACTGCGGTGCATCGCCAAACATCTGGGCGACCTGGAGCGAAGCGCCGTTGTTGGGCGCAAAGTCCGTGATCACTACAGGATCACCCACAAGCATAGGGGCTTTATCAAAGATCCGAAAGAGCTGCCCAGCAAACCCGCTGCCGGCCCCATTGAGCAAGAACAGGTTTCCCGTTACATAAAACGCGTTGTTGTCCGATCCAAACCCAGGGTAGTCCACCCAGTAGTTGCTGCCGTCGACCCCGATCACCGAGAAGGTGCGGTACCGATACCAGATCCCGTTTGGATCCGAATCATCAGAGACCGCGATATCAATCCACGATTCGGTCTCTCCGACCTGCTCCAGAGCCATCACAATAAACCGCCCGGTCTTCTGATCATAAAAACACTTGGGATCAAACACAAAGTTCGAGCTCGCGCCCACAGTCTCAAAGAACCCCGGGCTTCCCGGCGTCCCCAGTGCGGTCGAAAAAGTCTCGTTGCCCGATTTGTCATAAAAAGCAATCGCCGAGTTCACCGTCATCACGACATGATCAGGCCCGACAGCCAGGGTTGGATCCGGCGGCGACCACTCCGTCTGAGAAATCCCTTCAAAGCCAGTACCCGCTCCCGCCACAACACGGTCCATCCCAACCGCCTGGCCGACCGGCAATGTGTGATCCGATTCGATCACAGGCATGGTCTTGTCACGAGAGTGCATCGGGAGCACATGCTTGATCATCCGCACATCACCATCAAAAGGCCCGATGATCTGCCGCTGCACAGGTAGTGACAAGGTATCGAGAATAGTGGGGGTGATGGTTCTCTTGGAAATAGCCGTCGGATCGCTCAGATCAATCGGATCCGGGAGCTGGTCCGCCGGGAGCCCAGTGGCTTGCCTCGCTCCTTCGGGCTGGAGAGTTGCTGGGCCTTCAGATGAACCGCCGGCCAATTCTTGACTCGAACAGCCAGTGAGCAGCGAAAAACCAAAAAGAGTGGAGGCAAGCATTGGAGCCCAAACAGAGCTCTGGGGGTGTGATTGATTGAGCAAACTGAGACCTTTCGGGGTTATTGTGCCCCTCTGAGATGAATCTACGATGCCCTACACGCTCGGGCCGCAGAGTGATCCCCACAGAGCCAATATACAGCATCCCTTTGTCCATACACACGACTTTTTCCGCAATTCGGCTATCAGAACCAAGAAACTCACTTATCTACAGGCCCGGACCAGTTGATCCCTCGTCGACGGGGTCTAAACTTGACTCCTTATGCGGAACCGACCGTGACGGACGCTCAGAGCTGGTGAATCTCACACGACTTTCACCCCCTCCTGAGCCGAGGCACGGACATGGGTTCTCCCCTTTGTGATCAATCTGGTCGAAGACCGATCGTTCGCAGCAGCCAGGGGGAGTCCGAGTTCCAAGTCTTTGTTGGTACTCATCTTTGAGTCTGGCACCGACGATTCGTGCTGCGGCCGATGCCTCTCATGCTTGTCATGAAAGTGTCCAAGCCGCGATGGTTTGTGACACCGACCTGCAAAGGTCTTGACAGCGGAGGTCGAGCAGCACTGCTCATTGTGCCGATAGAAAGAGCCGATAGAAAAATTAGATTGAAATACACTGCCCCATGGTGTAATGGTAGCACTCCTGTTTTTGGTACAGATGGTCCAAGTTCAAATCTTGGTGGGGTAATTTTTCTTCTTCTCTTTCAATCAACTCAACGCACAAAGAGTCCAGTCCTGCCAACTGCATATGGCAGCAACACACAACACAAACCGTCTTGAAGCCATCATCCTCGCTGCAGGCAAGGGCACCCGCATGGAGTCCGATCTCCCCAAGGTTTGTCATCTCGTCGGCGGACGCCCCATGGTCTGCGCCGTCGTCGATGTCTGCCTTGAAGCCGGCTGCGACCGCGTCGTCGTGGTCGTCGGATACGAACAACAAAAAGTCCGCGACGCCCTGGCAAGCTACGGCGACAAAGTCGTCTACGCCGTCCAAGAAGAACAACTCGGTACCGGACACGCCGTGATGAGTGCCGTCGAGTCCTACAAGGACTCCGACACCGCAAACACCGACATCTTCGTCCTCTGCGGCGACGGCCCCCTCATCCGAACGCAAACCCTCACCAAACTCCTCGACCTCCACCGCTCGACGGGGGCCGCGGGAACCCTCGCCACCAGCCGCATCGACGACCCCAGCGGCTACGGCCGCATCGTCCGAGACGATTCAGGTAAGTTTGCCCGCATCATCGAGCAAAAGAATGCCTCCGAAGACGAGCTCAAACTCAACGAGGTCAATCCCAGCTACTACTGCGTCAACGCCAAAGCGATGTTCAACGCGCTTGAGAAAATCAAACGCAACGAGCTCACCGGCGAGTTCTACATCACCGACATCTTTGAGTTCATGCTTGATGACAAGGAGCGCGTCGAGGTCATCGACGCCGTCCCGCCGCAGGACATCCTGAGCATCAACACGCTCGAACACCTCGCCCAGATCGATGAAATTTACCGTGCACGACAAATCTCCAACTGTGATACAAAAACGCAAGGAACACCGTCATGATGGGTGAAATCAAAGTATTCTCGGGTCGCAACTCCAAGCACCTCGCCAAAGATGTCTGCAAAGCCGCCGGCGTAGAACTCGGCAAGGCCCGCACAATCCTCTTCCCCGATGGAGAGATCACCGTCAAGCTCGACGACGATGTCCGAGGTCGCGACTGCTATGTCATCATCTCGACCTGCGATCCGGTCAACGACAACCTGATGGAACTCTTGGTCTTCTGCGACTGCCTCCGCAGAGCAAGCGCAAGCCGCGTCACCATGGTCATGCCGTACTACGGCTACGGCCGCCAGGACCGCAAAGACGAAGGCCGCGTCCCCATCACCGCCAAACTCGTTGCCAACTTGATCACCGCAGCCTGTGCCGATCGCGTCGTGGCCATCGACCTCCACGCCGCCCAGATCCAGGGCTTCTTTGACATCCCCGTCGATCACCTCTCGGCCACCCCCGTCTTCTTCGAATACTTCAAATCAATCCGCGGCGAGCTGGACGACCTCTGTTTGGTTTCGCCCGATGTAGGCAATGTCAAGGTTGCCGAAAAAATGGCCAACCTGCTCGACGCGGACCTCGCCATCATCAACAAACGCCGCATCTCAGGCGACACCGTCGTCGTCGGGAATCTGATCGGTGATGTCAAAGACAAAACCGTCCTCATGTTCGACGACATGATCTCGACGGGCGGCACAGTCTGCCAAGCGGCAGAGCTTGTCATGCAAGAGGGCGCATCGGATGTCATCGCCGCCGCGACCCACGGGGTGCTGGCGGGAAAGGCGATGGAAAAACTCGCCGCCTCCCCATTCTCAAAGATCGTCGTCACCGACACGATCCCAATGGGCGATCGCTGCGATCTCATCAAAGACAAGCTCACCGTCCTCTCGGTCGGCGATCTACTCGGCCAAGCCATCAAACGCATCCATAACAACGATTCAATCAGTGAACTTTTCAAAGGCACCTCGGGCGCCAAACGCTGATCCAATAGATTTAAAAAGACAACAGTAAAAATAGTTTAATAAGGAGAAACGAAATGACAAACACCACACCAACACTCACCGCCGAAAAGCGTGAGCGCACCGGATCACGGTACTCCCGTCGTCTGCGTGATGCGGGCTCGTTGCCCGCCGTCGTCTACGGGCACAAAGAAGAGCCTGTTTCAATCTCGGTCGAAACCCACGCAACCATGCAGTACCTCCAGGGCGGCGAGAAGCTCTTCGAGCTCGATCTCGACGGGGCCAAGCAGCATGTACTCCTCAAGGACCTGGGCTACGACTACCTCGGCAACAACATCATCCACATCGACTTCGCACGCGTCTCCCTCGACGAACGCGTAGACACCAAGGCCCACCTCGCATTCGTCGGTGAAGCCGTTGGTCTCAAAGAGTCCGGTGCGATCATGATGCACCCAATCAACGATATCGAGCTCAATGTGCTCATCACCAACCTCCCCGACCATATCGATGTCGATGTCTCCGCAATGGAAGTCGGCGATGTGCTCCACGCATCAGATGTCAAGCTCCCGCTCGACACCATGAAGCTCATCACCGATCCAGACGCCATCATCGCTCAGATCGTCCTCAAGGCCGTTGTCGATGACGACGCCGAAGCCGAGGAAGTCTCGACCGAGGGTGGTTCACCAGAAGTCATCGGCGAGAAGCCAGCCGATGAGAAGAAGGCTGACTAATCATGAAGCTGATCGTCGGACTCGGAAACCCAGGGATGCAGTACAACAACACCCGGCACAACGCCGGGTTCATGGTTGTCGATGCCCTGGCTGGCCGGTTCGCCGTCGGACAGATCGCCCGCTCGCGTTTCAATAGCGTCACCCTCGATGCCAACATCGGGGGCGAAAAGGTCCTGCTCATCAAGCCAACCGGTTTCATGAACAGGTCGGGTCAAGCCGTCGGAGAAGCGATCCGCTTCTTCAAGCTCGATCCCGAGGACGATCTCTTGGTTCTGGTCGACGACATCGCTCTTCCTGTTGGATCCATCCGGGTCCGCAAGAGCGGCGGCGCCGGAGGTCACAACGGACTGAGCGACATCGATAGGCTCCTGGGCGGTGCAAACTACCCAAGAATCCGCATCGGTGTCGGCGAGGTTCCCAAACTGATGAACCAGGCCGATTGGGTCCTGAGCAAGTTCATGAGCGAGGAGATGGACAAGGTCAAGGACAGCATCGACAAGGCCGCCAAAGCCACCGAGCATGTCCTCGATCAAAGCATCACCAGCGCGATGAACACCTTCAACGAGAAGCTCGTAAAGCCCAAACGCAAAGAGCATCCCAACGACAAATCAGGCGACGATCAGTCTGTTTCAGATACGAGCAGTAAAGCAAAGAGTAATAACAGTACAGAAAACAACACCCCGGCCACATAAGCCGGACACGATTTGGAGTAAAGACATGACAGCAACAGAAACACGAACCGGAATCTACGAGGGCATGTTCCTCGTAACGCAAACAGCCGCCGCCGCCTTCGGCGATGTCCTCGAGCACATCAACCACCTCTTCGAGCGTGCCGACGCCACCGTCGTGGCGATGAAGAAGTGGGACGAACGCCGCCTCGCCTTCGAGATGGACAAGCAAAAACGCGGCGTCTACATCCTCGCCTACTTCACCTGCCCGACCGACATGGTCGCTCACCTCGAGCGTGACGCGGTGATCTCTGACAAGATCATGCGTCTGATGGTCACCACCGCCGATCACCTCACCGACGAGGAAATCGCCGCCAACGACGATCGTAAGGGCCTCGAAACCGAAGCCAAGTTCAAGGCCGAGCAAGGCGAGGTCGAAGAGTCCAAGAAGGCCGCAACCGTCCGTTTGGGTGCCCCTGTCCAGGCCCAAGCCCCAGAAGCCAAGCCAGAAGAGGCCGCTCCTGAAGCCGAGGCAAAGACCGACGCAGCACCAGAGGGTGATGCAGAAGCACCAGCCGCCGAATAATCCCTCAAACAGGGATTTGAAGACGATTTCAACCAGCCGCCCGATCCAGTCAATTCTGGGTCGGGCGGTTGTGATATACTGACCCCGTCTGTGTCTCTTACGAAAAGTCACACAACTTACGGCACGCAACATAATTAAAGGAGAACAACAATGGCCAGTTTCAACAAAGTCATGCTCATGGGCAATCTCACACGCGACATCGAGATCCGCCCCGCCGGCTCAACGAGCGTCGGCAACTTCGGTCTTGCCGTCAACCGCAAGTACAAAACCCAGTCCGGCGAACAACGCGAAGAAGTCGCCTTCATCGACTGCGAATGCTGGGGCCGCACCGCCGAAGTGATGGCCCAGTACCTCGGCAGAGGCAAGCCTGTCTTCATCGAAGGCCGACTCAAGTTCGATTCATGGGAAGACAAAAACGGCGGCGGCAAACGCTCCAAACTCTCCGTTGTCGTCGATAACTTCCAGTTCATCGACTCCGGCGGCGGCAACCAAGGCGCAGGCGGCGGCGGAGGCGGAAACTACGCCCGCTCCGGTGCAGGCGGCGGAGGCGATAGCAGCAGTGGTGGAGGCAGTGCCCCCGCCATCAACCACGATGACATCCCGTTCTAAACTACTCTTATGACCCGCTTGATCGGGTTCTGATAAGAATTCACCAATCCCATGGCTCAAAGCCGTGGGATTTTTCATGCCAAAGCTCTCCCCTTTGGGCACTTACGACCTACACTCCAGACCCTCTGCCCGGTTCTTAGGAGCCGGCTAGAGACCTTTGTTGGGGATCCTCGCCGTGAGGGTCTCCTCAACTCTCCGCTCCTGAGCTGATTACTCGGGACGGTCAGGACAGCGAAAGGAACATACCAATGTCCAAATCAGTCAAACTCCTCCTCACCGAAAATGTCGATTCCCTCGGGATCGTCGGCGATGTCGTCAATGTCAAAGTTGGCTACGCACGCAACTACCTCCTCCCATTCCAGTACGCAACAACTCCCTCCGATGAGCTGATCGCATCACTCTCCGAGCGTCGCGCTCAGGCCGAGAAGGATGTCGCCGCAATCCGCAGCGAGCGTGAGACCATGATCAACAAGCTCGATGGTCAGGAACTCACCATGGACCGTGCCTGCAACGACCAAGGCCACCTCTACGGCTCAGTCACCCAGCAGGACATCGCTTCGGCACTCAAAGAAGTCGGCTTCGCCGTCTCCCCACGCGAAGTCCGCCTCCCGGTCGCTATCAAACGCGTTGACTCCTTCGACATCCTCGTCAAGGTCGACTCAGACCTCGAAGCCCATGTCAAGCTCTGGGTTGTGGCCGACCGCCACATCGAAGAAGACGGCGAAGAAGAAATGGAGTTCGACAACGAGGGCGAACTGATCATCAAGGAAAAGAAGAAACCAGCAGCCGAGAAGCCAGCTGAAGAAACCGCTCCAGCCGAATAATCACAAAGAATCCACTCGATCTCGCAAAGGCCCATCGTTTGTCGGTGGGCCTTTTTCAATACACAAAAAAACACCCACATCGCGGGTGTCAGTTGAGTTTAAAGTGCGTTTCAACGATCCGGGCAACCGGGTCGCTTACTTAGAAAGCCCAGGTTCAAAGTGGAGCAATACCACATCCCCGATCGTAAAGTATTGGATCTCTACCCTCGTGGTGATCAGGAAGATGAGCGACAAGTTCTGTCCATCTTTGGATCGTGAAATCTGCGGGAACCCACTCTCGTCCTGTCCGTTGAGTGTTGAGCCAGGGGTGTAGCGGATCTCGAATATATTCGAAGAGCTGTCTTCAAAGACATACCCAACAGCTTCATACTCGTCGCCCTTGGTATCAACCAGGATAAACGGCTCGTCACCCGAAGCGATCTTGGCCGCCTCAGACAACAGCCCCCCGGCCGCATCTGAACCAATCTTCACCTGCACCATCGAAAGCCCTTTGCCAAACCAGAACTTTTCAACGCGAAGCTTCTTGCCCTGCGGTGCATTCTTTCGTCCGACCTCAAGGGCCAGATCAAACTTCGCTTTGCCCGATGTAATCAGGTTGTCACCATTAACCCCAAGCCCGCGAGGCTTAGCAAGCTGTATGCTCATTACGGTGCCGATCGAATCGCTGAACCTGGCATCCCGTCCCGATGAATCATTGGGATCAATAACCACAGCCTCGGACAAGTCAAAGTTCCGCTGGACGCGTTCCCCGGTGAGCAACGCCCCGGTGGGGATCTGTTTGTTCCGATCTGATGCACTCTTGAACTCTTTGGGTTCACCAACCGAACTCACAGGCACACGAATATTCTTCATATACAAAGCCAACGGCGTCTCGTCAGCAGGCACAAAGAACTCAAATCCCATCTGCACCCGTGACTTGCCACCAATCGAAGTGATAAACACCTCTTTCCCATCGAACTCCCATCGCCCATACTGCCCCTGCGTGCTGGATTCAGAGATCGTCGCGAGCGGGAAGATGGTGTGCGTTGAGCCGTCCTTGTGCTCGGTAAGCAGGCGGACCTGGCCATTGGAAATCACGACCTGCCCGCCCTTCTCGCCCCTCTCCTTGGCCTTTGGGCCAAACTCTACGACATACCCCGCCAGGTACCCTGCCAAGGAGTTGGCATTCTTTCCATTCAGGGTCATGTACCCCTGCTCACCAATAGTCTGATCCTTCTCGGTTGATCCATTGGTATTGCCAACGATATATGAAGAGAGCACGCTGAACGCTTCATCAGTAATCGCGTTCCGGGCCGAGCCATTGCCGGGATTGATCCGTGCAGAAAAACCCGTGAGCGTCAGATCGGGGTACCATGTGTTGAGCGATTCTATGGAGCTCATCGACCCCGTAGAAAGATTCTTGTACACCATCGCGGTGATCGAATCGACCGGGAACCAAAGCTTGTCGTTCTCGACGAGCGATCCCGCACCGGACCGGTCCTCCGCGTACCAGACAGGCTGGTACCCAAGGAAAGTCGATGGCAAACGCATGTATCCGATCCCGATGACCAGAACACCAGCGGTGATTACACTCGACATAAGCCCAAAGACCGCTGCACCGCCGTAGTCCAAAGCTTTCGCGGATTTGATGTTTGCCTTCAGGATCTTGTCGGTCGCGATCCGGAAAATAAGCGTCATCACCAAGAATGGCACAATCAGCGATACGCCCCAGGACATCCCTTCGACAAGAGCCGAATCACTCGCCCCCAGCAGTGTTATCGCCAAAGGCTCCCACACCGCAAAGGCGATCGCGCCAGCGAAAAATACACACATCGCATGGATCATCGAGTTAAAGACGCCACGGACCGTCCAGGTGTAGGCAATCCCGAGCACAAAGACGATAACGATTAGATTCATAAACATTTTGAGGAAGCTCCGTCAGATGAGGTCTCTATAGGCAGCGATACTGATTTCTAATCTACGCCTTGGCCTTGGATTTCTTTGCGGTCGATTTGGATTTAGCAGGGGCGGTGATCCGTGTCACCTCTTCAATACTCGTAATGCCCATCACGGCCTTCCGCAACGCAGACTGCTGAATACTCGGCATCCCGGCTTTCCGCATGACCGAACGCAATCCGTTCCAGTCGCCCTCGATAATCAGTTGTTTCTCTTCTTTGCCAAGCTCAAAGACCCCGAAGCAGCCCGTCTGTCCGGAGTATCCGACCCCGCTACATACGCTGCAAACCTCAGGCTTGTTCCGGACAAGCACCTGCCCGCCCTTCTTAAAGAGCTCCCCGACCTTGCCCTCAGGAAGCCCAAGCTTCTTGAGCATGTCCGGAGTCGGCTGGTAAGGAACCTTGCAGTTGCCGCACAGCACACGCACAAGCTTGCACGCCACCACGCCACGCAGCCCCTTGGCCGCCAGCTTGGGGTCGCCGACCGCTTGTACATAGGTCTGGACTGATTTGAGCGCCGAATCCGTCCGCAGGCACAGGTACACCCGTGTCCGCTCAAGATCAGAGTTGGCGATATTCTGAGCCGTCTCAACATCAGGCAGATCGCACAGCGTCACGATGTCAGGATCACGACGGAGCGTCGAGCGTGTCGTCGTCGCAAAGTCAGGCCCATCGGCGCTCGAGTCCCAAACAATCTGCTTGATCCCCTCCAAGGCATCCTCGATCTCGTACTCGATCGATTGGATATTCGATGTATACGCGTCATGGAGCTTCATAATCGAGTACGACATCGTCGTCCGACCATTATCCGCAGGAGCACTCAGAAGCACCACCCCGCCCACAGATTCGAGCTCTGTCGCCCAGTTCTTGATCATATCGAACTGAGGCTCAAGCAATCCAAGATTGTCGGCCTTCCGCCGCACAGCATCGGCAGGGTTGAACACAAGCGATAAACGCATCCCGCTCTTGGACCCCGATGTATCAAGCTTCAGCGTCGCCCCGCTGAGCATCTCTCCAGAGATTGATACCTCGCCCGAAAGCTTCCGTCTGCGATCATTGGTATCGAGCCCGGCTGCTTTTTTCCAGAAATCGATCATTTGAACCGCGTCGGCCGCCGCGATCGGATCGCCCGCCTGCCGGACGCCATCGACCAAGAACGAAGCCGCGTAAGTGCTCTCGTTCGCAGGCAGAAGATCAATCTGGCTCGCATGGGCCTCGTACCCCTTGATCACAACTTGCTCAGCCGCGACCCGGAAACCCAGCTCAGGCGTATCCTTTGCCGGTGGCTGAACAGTCATCTTATTGGCACCAACAATCGTCAGCTCAGATGATCCAATCAGCTTGGCCGCCTTCTTAGCGTCCCGTGACTCTGACATATCCTTCACACTGATGTTCAGCTGCTGCGACTTAGGCACCCGCTCGTCCTTATTGGTCACCGAAACAAAGATCAGGATGTCGAGCCCAAGCAGGGTCACGACCCCAAGCAGCGCCGCCCCGAATCCCGCGATCCCGCCCACCGGCAGAAACACAACGAGCGCAAGTGCTACAACACCAAACCCAAGATGGATCGCATTCCATTTCTCTTGCCCGAGAAAGAACCGCTGGGCGTGCTTGTCAAGATGCGTCGAGATCATCCACGCCCAAGCGACAAAAGGCACAAACAACACGATCGGCTTCCAGATCGACATCAGCATAAACGCATCAGCCGCTAGGGTCACCGTGGGGACAGAAGCAATCACAATCGACATAGTGCAAACCCTCTCGGGGGTGGTAGGTCATTCTCAATCAAATACCCGCAGGATCAGCGTCCAAACAGGATCGATCATCATAGGGGGGCCATGGCTCCATGACCCGTCAAAGCACGCCCCAAAGCCATCTCCAAGAACCCACAAAAACCGTCCTTGGCAAACACTTTGGGGGGTGGGGGGGTGGGGGGGTTAGTTGAATTTTTTGAGTTTCATCTGGAGTTCATCGACATTCGGGGAGGCCTCAAGAGCCGTCCGCATGTGGATGTACTCGTCCTCAACCAGTTTCACCAGCGAATCATTGAAATCAATCATCCCCTGCTGCTGAGCCTCGATCGAGTTGATGATCTCGCGGATATCGCCCTCGCGTTCATCGAGGATGTATTTCGCAACCACTCCATTATTGATCAGGATCTCGAGTGCCGGGATCCGGTAGATCTTCTCGTGGAGTGTCGGGAGCAGCTTTTGATACACAAACGCCCGCATCTGGTACGCCAGGATCTTGCGGACCTGCTCGACCTCCTCGGCCGGGAACAGCCCATAAATACGGCTAAATGTCTGGGTCGTGCTCGATGCGTGGATCGTCCCATAGACAAGGTGACCCGTCTCCGCCGCGTGCAACGCCGCCTCAAAGGTCTCCTGGTCACGCATCTCACCAATCAGCACAATATCCGGATTCTCACGCACCAAAGCACGCAGCCCGGTCTTGAAGTCCAGACAATCAAGCCCGATCTCACGCTGGTTGATCGTCGCCTTGCGATCCTCAAAGATGTATTCAATCGGATCTTCGAGCGTCAGGATGTGCACGCTCTTGCGGGCGTTGACATAGTCAAGCATCGAAGCAATGGTCGTTGATTTACCCGAACCAGTCACACCACACAGCAGCACAATCCCCTGAGGCTGCAGAGCGATGTCAGACATAATCTCCGGCAAATACAAACCCTCAAACGGCAGGATCTCCGAGGTAATGTTTCTCGCCGCCACAGACAGCGTCCCGCGTGCCTGAAAGAGATTCACACGGAACCGATGGTTCGAATCGTAGTTGTACGCAAAGTCAACAGACCCAAACTTGTGCAGGTCCTTCATCTGCTCCTCGGTCAGGATGTGCTTGGCGATGTTGAAGAACTCTTCGGCGGTTACCTTCTCAACATCGAGTGCCTTGAGCAACCCACGCATGCGGATCTTGGGCTTCTGCTCCGATTTCATAATCAGGTCAGACGCCTCAAACTTGATCGTTGCCTTGAGGAAGTCCCCCCAACGCGTCGCGTGCGGATCGTGGTTCTTACCGGCGGTCGGGTCAAGGTCAACATGACCCGCAGATGCAGTACTCGCTGGGCTATCAGTCACACTCATGATGTTTCAGTTCCTCGTCTAGTCCTCGTCGGGGACATATGTATTCCAAGCAGCCAATCAGGCATCCCGGAAAGAAGGGTGTTCGGGGGGAGGGGTAAAGGATATGCGAGTCAACCGCATCAGGAGCCCAATTGTTCGCCCAAACCACCGCCCTGTTCCTCTTCTTTAAAAAACTAGCCAAAACAAAAGACGGCCCCTGTTCGGGGCCGCCTCAATGAGAAGGTGCGAGAAGGAATGTAACGGATTTGTACTCACCCAACTGTTCATACAGAGGGCGATTGATTATTTAGAGCCGGCAGTCTCGAGTTTGTTTTCTTCCTCGATCGTGCCCAAGAAGTTCGATTCGAGCTCAACCCGGATCTTTTCCATCGCCTTATTCTGGATCTGACGGACCCGTTCCTTGGTCACACCAATAATCTGCCCGACCTGCTCAAGGGTCATCGGCTTCTCGTGCCCGCCGGTCTCAAGACCAAAGCGGTGCTCAAGAACCGTACGCTCCACATCCGAGAGATCCGCCCGGTTGGCCAGCACAATCGCGCGGACCTCCGAGGCAGTATCCTTCTCGAAATCAGCACGCTTGGTCTCAAGGAAGTTGGATTTCTCCAGCTTGGGATCAAAGTCCGTCGGGAACCGCTGACGGTACTTGCTCAGCTTCATCCCCTGACGACTAAACGCCTTGAGAATCGCCCGGCAAGCATATGTCGAGAACTTAAACCCACGCCCAGCATCAAACTTATCAACCGCACGCAGGAGCGCCATGTTGCCCTCGGATACGAGATCCGCAAAGTCAACCTCGCTCATCCGGGTCCGCTTGGCCATCGCAAGGACGAGCGCAAGGTTCGTCTCAGCAATCTGCTCGCGGATCCGTTCGGACTTGCGGTACCACATCAGAAGCTCATGCGCCTGTTCTGGCGTTGGCTTTTTGTCTGGGCGGTCCCACACTTCTTTTTGGAGATTGCACACGCGGTGACGCGAGTAGTTGAACTGGTGGAAAAGAACGCGTTCCTCAGCACCTGTCAAAATCACCTGCTGCGAGGACTTCACAGTCCGCGTCCGAGAGATCGACGAGATGTCGTCCATCACAGGGTGATACCAAGTGGTATCAGGCTTCATGATGTCAGGCGCGTCCTCATAAATATTCTGCTCGGCGTCCTCTTCGTAGAAAACTTCTGAATCGATGTAATCCTGCTCCTTGAGCATGATCGTCGCCAGCAACCGCTCGTCTTCGTGCGAAAGCTGCCGGGTCGATTTACCGGCACGGGTCGAGGTCCGTGAGACTCCAACGCGATGTCGTCGTCGCATCTGCTCAAGAGGGCTCGGGGTTGTTCGTGATGTCTGCGTCATGCGATCTCCTCGCTGCGTTCCTGCAGCGGCATTGGTCTATTCAAACCGATCCTGCAACCGGTTGAAAGTTCAGTTGTTGTAGATCAGCCGTCATACAAACGCACCGATCCGGTTCATGTACCGATCGAAGCCAACCAGCACATTGCTAAGTCGACACCGATCCCACCACACCAAGCCTGACGGATCCCGGAAACTTTGATACAAAACCAAAGAATCTCTTTCACCGAAAGTCCTGATTGTCTCGCCCATACCAGATCAAAAACCTGGTAGAACGATTCGTCCTGAGAACAAACTACTCACCCCACATCCGGTGTGGAGCCTTGTGCCGTTTCGTCGAGGTGATGGGTCAGGCACTCATGGTGCTTGCTGACCGCGGGTGGTCGACGCTGGGCATTTTGAGACTCTTACGAGCCCCCGGACAAGCCTTAAAACAAGCCTGTCCCATGTCTTACGCACTCAGAGCGGAAAATGTTTCCCTCTATAGTACGAATTGTGAACAAATTCATCAAATTGTCGGGCGGCGTCAGGTGCCGACCACAACTTACCTGGCTCGATCAGGCCGCAAAGTGCGAACACCCAAATGAACCATTCAGAGGTTGTCCCCGACCAATCCTTCGATCGTGTCCCGTTCTGCCAATCTCCAGAAACCCAAAGGCTCCAAATAATCGACCGGGAAACATAGGCCGTCCTAGCCTACGAACAGATGCTTTCTTTCCTCAGTTTTCCCCATAATATGGGAAACTTCGGATCACTTGACGACCGATAATCAGCCGCCTAGAGTCGCTTGTCCTCCCCATCGGGTTGACTCTCTGGTGCTTATCCTGTGGAAACCACTGGTTCAGACCAAGTTCGTATCGACGGTTCGCACTCTGCGAGCCGCCATGATACCACACCGATGATATCTATACAACCCCACATCTACTCCACACCCCAAAAACTTCACATATCCACAATTACCGATATGCTTGTACGGAATATGTCTGGGCCCCTGCTGGCTATCATTCACCACATTCACAGTTCATCCACATCACCCGGGTTCTCACCAGAACCCGCATCGCAAGAGGAGATTCCACCATGCCATTCACACTCCCAGAACTCGGCTTCGCCTACGACGCGCTCGAGCCCCATATCGACGCCAAAACAATGGAAATTCACCACACCAAGCACCACGCCGCCTACATCGCCAAGGCCAACGCAGCCCTCCAAGGCACCGAATGGGACGGCAAATGTGCCGGCGAGATCCTCTCCCGCATCAAAGAACTCCCAGACAACATCCGCACCGCAGTCCAAAACAACCTCGGCGGCCACGCAAACCACAAAATGTTCTGGTCCATCCTCGCACCAGCCGGCAGCGGCGGCGGCGGAGCACCAGAAGGCGAACTCGCAGACGCGATCAACAACTCCTTCGGGTCCTTTGACGGCTTCAAAGAACAGTTCGCAAACGCCGCCGCCACCCGCTTCGGGTCAGGCTGGGCATGGTGCGGCTTCGACGCCCCGGGCAAACTCCATGTCGGCTCAACCGCAAACCAAGACTCCCCAATCATGATCGGCCACCGCCCGATCCTCGGCCTCGATGTCTGGGAGCACGCCTACTACCTCAACTACCAGAACCGCCGCCCAGACTACATCAACGCATTCTTCAATGTCATCAACTGGTCGAAGGTCGCCGCAAACTACGACAAGTGGAAAACAGCCGGCGCCGAAGCCACCGGCTGCTGCTGCGGCTCCAAGTAATCGATCCAAGCTGTCGATCTAATCAACAACTCTCAAACCCGGAGCATCCCTCCGGGTTTTTTCTCAGCGTTCATTCTGATCCGGGTGCCTCGTCGGAGGATTCTTTTCCTCCTTCGGGTCTTCTCTTCCTCTTCCCAAGTGGCCGGTGCCCTCCTTCTGACCCAACCGTCTTCGGGTGGGCAAAGGAGGTCTTCTCTTATTCTTCCCCTATGCCTAATGCCGGGTGCCACGGCTTGACCGTCTTCGGCAAGCCGTGTCTTCACTCATTTGATCCCATACCATCCCCCATGCGAAAGCAAACCGTCATCCTCACCGCTTGGCTCGCGATGCCCTTCATCTGCATCACCTTCATCATGACCTGGATCTTCGTCACCCTCGACAAAGACAAACTCATGGCCGGCGCCCCCCCAGTCGGAGCCGGCGCCGGAGACACAGGAAACGCCAACGCCCTAGGCCAATGGCTCGCCGGCCGAGACCCAGACGCTGTAGCCAACGCCAACAAAGCCATCAGAGAACGCACTCCCATCGACCCCCGAGACTGGCCCGGAGGCGTCGTGCTCTACATCCCAACGGAACTCATCGGTACCGAGCCCGGACCCTTCACCTATCAAATCGAACAACCCGCCCGAGGCGACACCGGCATCACCACAATACAGAGTGTCAACACCGTCCCAAACGCCGATCAGCAATATGAGCTCCAGTTGACCCAAGAGCAAATTGCCGGAGGCAACTTCAGCATCCGCTTCAGTGGCCAAAGCGAATCAGGCTCCACACTCCCCATCTCACTCCCCATGACCACCCCCCCAATAGGAATCCAATCCTCGGATCCCATCCCTGTACTGGTGCGTAAAGACCCCCGTACATCCCCATGAGAATCCTCACTAAAAAAATCTACCGCGCCTACCCAGAACTCGACAAGTTCGACGACGAGGCCTGCAAACGATTCATCACTCGAGCAAAGCAAAGACACGGGGCCTGGAAAGGCAACGCCTTCTTGGCCTTTATCCTCGTCGCCTCATTCATCCTCTGGATACCACTCGCGGTATTGTTCATATACCTAGGAAAAACGCTCACCCAAACCCTTGGCTATAGCGGCGGCCTGCAAATGCTGTACATGCTCGCAATCTTCACCGGAATGGGTTGGTTCCCAGCGATCTGCTTTCTACTCGCACGCGACCGACTGCTCCATCTCTCCATCCGAAAACAGCTCAGCCAAGCCCTGTGCAGTAAATGCGGCTACTCACTCTTGGGCCTCAAAGTTATCGATCAGGACGGCCAACAAGCGGTCCAATGCCCAGAATGCGGCCAGACCATTACACTCAAAGACCTCGATCTCTCTCAGGAAGACCTCGATCCCAATCTGGTAACTAGCTCTTAAGCACCCGCAGATGCTTGTACCCACGCCCGAGCACATCGCTGCTCTTGGCGCTCAGCCAGCCATCAAGAATCTCCGCATACACCTGCCGAAAATCAGCCGTGTATTTCAGGTCCCCGTTATCAAGATTCGTCAGCGATGGATACCTTGAGTGCAAACCCGGATTCACCATCGGCCCAAACAAGAACATCGGCGCCGCCGTCCCGTGGTCAGTCCCCCCGGATCCGTTCTGCCCGACCCTTCGCCCAAACTCAGAGAAACATGAACTCAGCACACGCCCCTCGTTCCCCTGCGCCTTGAGGTCTTTATAGAACGCCCCGACCGCCTCGGAAAGTTGCTGCAACAGCCGTGCGTGCGTGCCCTGCGCCCCGCCCTGATTGGCGTGCGTATCAAAGCTCCCATGCGACACATAAAACACCCGCGTAGGCATCCCCGCACGGATCATCGACGCGACCATACTCAGCTGGCTAGCCAGTTTCGAGTTTGGATATTGCACAAGCGATTTCTCGTCCACAGCTTTCCGGATCTTCTTGCTCGACACCTGCGCATCCATCGCCGTCCGCACTAGGAACGATTTGTTATCATCAGCCCCCGAAGCCATATCGGCCTCGCTGCGATCCTCGATCGACCCGATATACGCCTTGTTCAGATCCTTCCCCATCTTCTCGCCGGTCCACTGATACATATCCGCGCTTTCAATCGCTACAGGCATCATCGTCCGCCCGTGGAGCGCAAGCGGCGCCGTCTTGCCAATAGCAATCAAAGGCGGTGGGGGGTCAGCCTGAACCTGATTTGCCCCTTGATTTGAAGCTGTTTGAGCCCCAGGCGTCCCCGACCCATACCCGCAACACTGCGAGTCCACATACTTCCCAAGCCACCCGTCCCCGGTCCCCGCGGTGTCAGCCGTATGCCAAATATCCATCGACGCAAAGTGCGACCGGTTCGGGTTCGGATACCCAACCCCCTGCACAATCGCGCACATGCCTTCATCATACAACTCCTTGAATCCGCTCATCGAGCCATGCAATCCAAGCCCCCCGTTCCGGTTGAGCATCAGCACCTCATTGGCCGACAACGCAATCCGAGACCGAACCCGCTGATACGCATCATCCCCATAAGGCACCAGCGTATTGAGCCCGTCGTTGCCCCCCGACAACTGGATCACAACAAGAACCCGGTCCTCATCAACCCCCGCGATCGAGCTCAGCCCCATCATCGGGCGAGGCAGCGCAAGAGCAGAGCTCTGCACAAACGCGGGCACGGTCAGAGCCGCCGACGCAAACAGTGTCGAAGACTGCAAAAAATCCCGCCGCGTCCACGCCTTGATATCGCCCGGGTTCAAATGATTACTCATAGCTTCATCTCCAAGGAGCACATTAACAAGTACTTTAACACAACTGATACTCCGGCATCGAGGTCAACATTACCAACGCACGCACCACCACCTCATTGCTCCGCATCGCCCCCTCGCCCCGACTTCCCCGAGCCCCGCTCAGCACCGAATCAACAACATCGTCACCCGCCTGCCCAAGCGTCACCATCGCAAGCTCACGAACAATCTGCTCGTCGCTCGGATCTGAATCCCCAGGCGTATTCAAACTCGGCACAAGCGCAAGAGCATCGAAATACGCCCGGTCCTTAAGAAGCAATGACCGAGTCGGAAGCGCACCGGTCAGCAAATAAATCAGCGTATTCTGCCGCACAAACATCGTCGATGTATTAATCCAGCTCCGCCCCCCGTCCCAGCCCTTGACACTCGGAGGCAAGAACACCGACTGTCCCATCAGCTCCATCGCCTCGGTCACAATCCCAATATCCCGCACAGGCACCTGCAGCGACCGCACCGAACCAATCAACAACTCGCAAGGGCTCTTGATCTTGCTCCCGGTATTGATCGGGTCATAAAAATGCTTCGACAACAACAGCTTCCGAATCACAGGCTTGATCTCATAGTTCCCCCGCCGAAACATCTGCGCCAGACGCAGGATCGCCTTCCGGCTCCCAGTATCAATCGCAGACAGATCCATCGGGATATCCCGCACAAAGAACCGGTACAGCTTGAGCACAATAAACAACGCGCACGCCTCTTGTTTCAGGATCACCGGGATCAACGAGTTGCCGTCGATGTTCCCGCTCGACCCAAGCACAAACTTCGAGCCTTGGTCGTGCTGGTTCCGATTAAATCGGAAGTCATTATCTTCAAAGGTAAACCCGGTCAGCGTCCGCGCCGCCTCCTTGATATCTTTTTCGGTGTAGTTCCCCTCCCCAAGCGAGAACAACTCAAGAAGCTCACGCCCAAGATTCTCGTTGGGCGAGTCCTTCCGGTTCTGGTTGTTGTTGAGGTACTTGAGCATCGCGGGATCGCGGACGATCCCTAGGAGCAGGTCGCCCAGATTCCCCATCGCGTTGCCGCGGAACATCCGATTTTGTGCGTACATGTGGTACGAATCTTCAACCCCGCGGAAGCTCGTCGCGAAGTGCCCATGCCAGAACAGCGTCATTTTTTCTTCGAGCGGCCGCGGCGATTCAATCATCCTCGTAATCCATGTACGCTGGATATCCCGCATCTGCCGTCGGTCTTCGCGCTGCCGCCGCTGCCGTTCGGTCCGGTACTGCGCCAGCGTGTCTTCATCCCCAGTTTCGCGTGCCTTGTTGACCCGCTGCCGTTCCTCGCGTGTCAGCGGCCGGATGATGTCCTCCTTAAACGCATCGGCCCCCGCGTCGTCGGCTTTGATCTTGCTGTAGTTGACCAAATGATCCACCGACTTCTCAGGCCCCCATCTCGCCAGCGTGCGGATCTGCTCGTCGGTCCCCCCAAAGCCAGCACGCAAGAGCAAATGCCGGGCCTCGGTGTATCCAAAGTCCTCGCTCTTGATCGCCGCGATCGAATCGGTCGTTTTTACAGGCTTTGTTCCAAGTGCAGGCATCATCGATCTCCACATCGGCGCTTCTCACGCTTACCGGGACAACGCCAATGCGATCCAGAGATTGCATTCCCCATGAAACAAGCGAGAAACAGGACATCCAGCTAGAACCAATACAAGATCCCATACGCAGAAAGAGTCCTATAGGACTCTTCGGATTCTTGTCCTGTCAGTTCCAGACTATCAGCTTTGGGGCCGCGATGCGATACGCAAGGCCCAAACCAGCGCCCCAATCACCGTCGCAATCAGCAAAGCCCCGATCAAATGGTGAGAAGTCGCCATAATCGCCTCGCCAACCCGGATCCCTTGTGCACTAGCAAGCTCGGTCGAGGTCGGAAGCTCAGGATGCCCCTCGTCCCCCGTCTTGGTCATCGCAAGAGCACCCCACCCAAGCGTGAACTGCAGCATCACAAGCGCATGAACCATCGCACCATACGGCCGGATCGCCCCCGCACCCCCAGCAACACCACGATCAATCTTCCCAACCCGGATGCACTTAGCCCCCGCGATTATCACAAGCAAGACCACAATAAACGAGAACCCGATATGCGACATCAAGGCATGCCCAGAATCAAGATGCCGCGTCATCGCCCCAAAGACCAACTGAATCGAAAGAGCCACCGTAGCAATCAGCAGCATCAGCCGCGTAGATTTGGCATACCCGATCCCCTCGTTACTCGGCGTGATCCCTTCCCATCGACGAGAGCACACAACCCCCGTCGCGATCGCCAGCGCAAACACCAACTGAGCAAGCACACCATGAAGCGAGGCCAGTGCCTGCGATTGCTCAGATACCCGCAACGCACCCATCACCCCCTGCAAAATCACAGCAAGCAACAGCACAACGCTCATCAACCGAGGCAGCATCCGTGAAGGAGCCCCAAACATCCGCACCGCCAAAATAATCGTCGCGATCCCCGCAAAGGTCCCGAAGATCCGGTGCGAGTGCTCCAGATAAATCCGGATCTCGCCCATCAGCGACAACGGAAAGAAAATCCCAATCGATCCATAAGTCGTCACCGAGTCAGGCACCGCCAGCCCCGATTCTGTGCTCGTCACCAATCCCCCAACCGCAATCAAAGGCAAGTAACTCAGCGCCACCACCCAAGCGAACCGAGCCCGCCAATCAATATCCTTCACCACATACTGCACATTCCGAGCCCGCAGTTTCCCCGCCAGCCACCCAAGCAAGATCATCCCCACAACCACACCAGCACCAATCGCGATCCCGCCCCCCGTAAAACCGCCCGGCTCAAACACCACTGTCCCGTTCATCACAGTCTTCTCAAACTGCAAGCCCCCAAGATCCATCGACGATTGAGATTGGGTGCTATCGAGAACCTTCACCCGCTCGGTCATCAGCGATCCAATGAAAATCACCGAAACCGCCCCTCCGATCAGCCCTGCGGCCGCGCCGACCAAACTCTGTCGACTCGCCACATTCCTGAGAAACAGGAAAACAAGCCCCGCATACACCGCCAAAGAAACTCCAACGATTATCCCAACATGCAGGTCTCTGTTGACAAGCAGCATCACCCAGCTCACCACCCCCATCAGCAGTACGCCCGCGACCCCAATCGTTGTTGAGACCCCAATATAGGGGTTTGCGAGCGGCGTTGATGTGGAAGCAGGCGTAACTTGTTGTGTGGTCATAGGTTGTGTCCCTGTTGCGACTCGCCGCAATTGAGAGAATGTCTCAACTGCCAATGCTCAGTCGTTCATGTAAATATAGGCTTGAAAAACATCCGAAATTATGGCCCAGCAGCACACCACAGGGCCATTTTGCATGCTACGCTGTCCGCGATTCCCAAACCCTTTTTAATAGAGGGTTTGGTTTTCGTCGACAGGCCCGCAGGCGCGGTCCTTATTCGAACGCATTGGAGCCTATCGAGTGAAACCTATATTTCCAAAGTGGATGAACAGCGTCCCCACAGTGCTCCTCATCGGTGTGCACGCCGCGGTGATCCCCGTCATCGCAGGCATGTGGTACTACGCCACCCCAAAGTTCTGGGAAGTTGGCTACATGCCAACCCAACCAAGCACAGGCTTCAACCACCAAATCCACGCCGGCAAGCTCGGTATGGACTGCCGGTACTGCCACACCAATGTCGAAGACTCCTGGCACGCAAATGTCCCACCGGTCCAGACCTGCTTCGGTTGCCATGAAGAAGGCAAGCTCGGGCCAACCGCCACCGCAACCACCGAAAAAGTTCAGTTCATCCGCGACGCATACGCAACGGACACCCCCATCCCCTGGCGCAATATTCATGTTGTCCCAGACTACGCAACCTTCCCACACAACGCCCATGTCAACGCCGGCGTGAGCTGCTACACCTGCCACGGCGCCATCAACAACATGCCCGTCGTCGCCCAAGCCGAGTCCTTATCAATGGGCTGGTGCCTCGATTGCCACCGGAACCCAGAAAAGAACCTCGTCCCCAAGGACAAGGTCACTGATCTGTACTGGGTCCAGAACGAATGGTTCGGCAAAGATGCTTCAGAGCGTGTCCACGAGGGCATGACCCCCGAAGCACTCAAAGATACCCTGCTGCGGGATCCGCCAGACAACTGCAGCGCCTGCCATTTCTAATCCTCACTTCTGATTTCAATCGACTGACTTATCCATAAGCCAAACGACCACGCGAGACCGAACCATGAGCACACTCGATCAATGCCCTTCGACGCACGACAAGATCGACATCCCAGAAGACGCCCCAGAGCTGGGCAAAGTCTCAGGACGCAAGTACTGGCGCAGCATGGAAGAGTACTCCGCGACTCCAGAGTTCAAAGAACTCTTGGAGCGTGAGTTCCCCGTCGATGCCTCGATCATGGACGACACCTCCCGCCGTTCATTCATCAAAGTCATGGGTGCATCGATGGCCCTCGCCGGTGCCGCAACCATCCCAGGCTGCCGCCGCCCAGACCGCAAGATCCTCCCCTACGCAAGCAATGTCCCCGAGCATGTCATCCCGGGCCGCCCACTCTTCTTCGCCACCGCAATGGCCCTCCCAGGCGGAGGCATGGAAGGCCTCCTGATCGAAACACACGCCGGCCGTCCTACAAAGATCGAAGGCAACCCCCTCCACCCAAACAACCAAGGCAAAACCTCCGCCTACGCCCAGTCAAGCATCCTCGATCTCTACGATCCCGACCGCCTCAAGTACCCCGTCTTCAACAACCCCACCCGTGGCAAGCTCGCCGCGACTTGGGACGACTTTGACCTCTGGGCCAACGAACATTTCGCCAAGTTTGACGCCACGCAAGGCGCCGGGCTCGTGTTTGTTATTGAAAATCAATCGTCGCTCATCGGCGAACACATGCGTATGCAAATCCTGAGAAGATGGCCAAGAGCCGCCTTCGTCGCCTGGGATCCCGCAGAAAGCCACGGCCAAGCCAACGGCTCAAAAGCATTCCTCGGTCAACCCCACTGGGCACGCTACAACCTCTCAAAGGCCAGCCGCATCATCTCCATCGGTGAAGGTCAGATCGACCAAGGCCCAGAAGCAATGCGTCTAGCACGCGAACTCTCAGCCTCCCGCAAACTCCTGAGCCACAACGACGAGATGAGCCGCCTCTACGCGGTCGAATCCAAACCATCCTCAATCGGCGTCATGGCCGATCACCGCTTCCGCGTTGCCCCCTCCCAGCTCCATAACTTCACAATCGCACTGGCCAAAGCCGTACTCCTCAATACTGCAGGCTCAGGCCACCGCCTCCCGGATGTCGAAGTCGCCGGCGTCTCCAAATCAGAGATCCAGGCAATCGCAGACGACCTATTCGAGAACCGCGGCCACGCCGTCGTCATCCCTTCAGACGAGCTGACATCAGAAGCATGGGCACTCTGCCAGGTCATCAACGACGCCCTCAAAGCAACCGACGAAGGAATCGTCGAGTTCTTCCCGATGGTCGCAAACAACCCAATGAGCAGCGGTCATTCGCTCCTCCGTCTGACAGACGCCCTCAACAAAGGCGTTGTCGACACACTTGTCTGCGTCGGCGCAAACCCACTCTACAACGCACCGGGCTCCTTGGGATTCGCGGACGCATTCGCCAAAGCCAAGCACACCGTCACACTCTCAACAACCGCCTCAGAAACCGCCGACGCCTCAACATGGTCGCTCAACGGCACACACTATCTCGAAAGCTGGGACGCCGTCTACGGCATCGATGGCCAGGTCGCCGTCGCCCAACCAATGATCGCCCCGCTCTACGACCCCGCCCGCTCACACATCGAGTTCCTCGACGGGATTCTTAGTGCCGGAAACGAGCATCCGCAAAGTTCCGACGGGTACACACTCGTCCAAGAATCGCTCCGCAGCTTCATGCAGCTCGAAGTTGGCCCGTTCGGAAAGGTCTGGAAAGAGGCACTCCACAACGGCGTCGTTGCAAACACAATACGGGTCCCAAGCAACGCCACGCTCAACTCCGAACGAGTGATCAGTAATATCAAAAACAATGGGCCGCAGTCCGCCCCGGGACAGTCGCATCTCGATGTCCAGTTCTACACCGACCGCTACAACATCGGACAATCCGCAAACAACGGCTGGCTCCAAGAACTCCCAGAGTTCGGCACCTCCGTCGTCTGGGACAACCCCCTCCTCCTGAGCCCAAACACCGCCAAGTCACTCGGTGTCCTCCCGCTCCACACCTCCCAAGACGAGTTCAACCCCTACACAAAAGCACAGATGCCACAGGCGCAGCTCGTCAACATCACCCTTGATGGCCGCACGATGATCATGCCCGCATGGATCCTCCCAGGCATGGCCGACAATACGGTCGCCATCAAGCTCGGCTACGGCCGGACCAACGCCGGACGCGTCGGGAACCAGGTCGGCTTCAACAGCTTCGATGTCAAAACAGTTACAGGCATGCTCGCCGCCGGTGCAACAATCACCAAGGCCAAAGATACCTACACCATCGCCTCCACCCAGAACCACTGGTCAATGGAAGGCCGAGACACCATCGTCCGCGCCATGGACAAAAAATGGTTCGACAAGCACGCCGAAGCAGGGATCAAAGAAGTCCCAGACCTGATCTACGGCAAGTTCTCACCCGACGCTGTCTCACACCTCAACACCGCCGAACAACTCGGCGAACTCGCCCACACACCACCAAACATCTCCGCCTACGACAACCCACAAAACGCCTCGCCAGCCGACGCCGCACCCGGCTCAGCGTTCTCAAAGAACCCGCAGTGGGGCATGTCCATCGACATGAACGCCTGCACAGGCTGTGCAACATGCACGGTTGCATGCCAAAGCGAAAACAACATCCCCGTCGTAGGAAAGTCCGAAGTCGCCAAGGGCCGAGAAATGGCCTGGATCCGCATCGACCGCTACTTCACCGGAGACGACCTCAACAACCCAGAGGAAATCTTCAACCAGCCTCTCGCCTGTGTCCATTGCGAGAGCGCCCCTTGTGAAACCGTCTGCCCAGTCAACGCCACAACCCACGGCAAAGAAGGCACCAACGACATCGCCTACAACCGATGCATCGGTACCCGCTACTGTGCAAACAACTGTCCTTACAAAGTCCGCCGCTTCAACTTCTTCGACTACGCACCCGCCAAGTTCAACGGCGGCCTCAACCCAAACTACGCCTCCAAAGCAATCGCTGACAAGTTCGAAGAAACCGCAGGCCAAGACCGCACCTTCAACCAGAACCTCATCCCGCCGCGCCTCCGCAAGAAGCTCGACGAGATCAGCAAGATGAAGTTCAACCCGGATGTCACCGTCCGCAGCCGTGGTGTCATCGAAAAATGCACCTACTGCATCCAGCGCGTCAACGCCGCCCGTCAGGATGTCAAAATCCAGGGCATCTGGAGCGAAAAAGATCAGGTCGGCCCGATCCCCGACGGCTTCTTCGAGGTCGCCTGCCAGCAGGCATGCCCGACAGACGCCATCGCCTTCGGCGACATCCTCGATCCGAACTCGAGAGTCTCCAAAGAACGAGACTCCCACCGCACCTACGCGTTGCTGGGCTACCTCAACACACGCCCACGCACCACCCACATGATGCGTGTCCGCAACCCGAACCCCGCCATCCATGTCTTCGACGAGCACGATCCGCTCGATCACAGCGGCGGACATGACGACGGCAAAAAATCCGGCTCCCACGGTTCAGACAGTCATGAACCAGCAGCAGATACCACCGGCGGGCAACACTCCGCCGTATTCACCGATTCCGTTAAAAAGTACCTCGATCAGGGTTACTCACTGAGTCTCAAAGTCATCAGTTAATTTAGCATCATAAAGCAGCATCAATGCTGCGGAGATTACTCAACCATGAGTGCAATCCAACCTGACGAATCATTAGCCCGACGCATGCACGGGCTCCAGCCCGGCGAGCAACCCGTTGCGCGTTCAACCCCCCTCATCCCGGGGACCAGCGACGACGGCACGCTCTCAGAAGACACCGGCAAACGCGCACCATGCGTCCTAGGCGATCGCTCCTTCGAGGATGTCACCAACATCGTCTGCGGGTACGCCGAAGCCAAGATGCCAAAGCCCTGGCTCGCTGCTCTGACAATCACCTCATCCATCGCCGCACTCGGCACCGGGATGATCCTCTACCTCATCATCACAGGCGTAGGCGTCTGGGGTCTCAACAACCAGGTCGACTGGGCGTGGGACATCACCAACTTCGTGTTCTGGATCGGTATCGGCCACGCCGGTACCCTCATCTCCGCGATCCTCTGCCTCCTCAAACAAAACTGGCGTACAGCAGTAAATAGATCCGCAGAAGCCATGACCATCTTCGCGGTGGTCTGTGCCGGTATCTTCCCGGGTATCCATGTCGGACGCGTCTGGTTCGCATGGTTCCTCGCACCAATCCCAAACTCCAACGGCATCTGGCCAAACTTCCGCTCACCACTCCTCTGGGATGTGTTCGCTGTTTCAACCTACGCCACCGTCTCCCTCCTCTTCTGGTACATGGGCATGATCCCCGATGTCGCCACCCTCCGCGACCGCGCCTACATGCGTCTGACCAAGGGCGTCTCCCGCCCGATGGCCATCCCGATGCCGATCGGCAACGACATCATCGTTCCCCAACTCCCCAAGCCAGACCAGATCCGCGTACTCATCTATGGCATCATGTCACTCGGATGGAGATTCTCCTCCCGTCACTGGCACCGCTACGAAAAAGCCTACCTCATCCTTGCCGGTATCTCGACACCACTCGTGCTCTCCGTGCACTCGATCGTGTCCTTTGACTTTGCAACCTCGATCATCCCAGGCTGGCACACCACCATCTTCCCGCCATACTTCGTCGCCGGTGCCGTCTTCGGCGGCTTCGCGATGGTCCTCTGGCTCATGATCCCACTCCGGCTCATCTTGCCAAACTTCTCCGACCTCCTCACCAAACGCCACCTCGAAAACATGGCCAAAATCCTGCTCCTGACAGGCACCATGGTCGGCTTCGCCTACGGCATGGAGTTCTTCATCGCCTGGTACTCAGGCAACGAGTTCGAGTTCTCCGTCTTCGCAAACAACAGAGTCAACCCAGCCAAGGCACCATACTGGTGGGCCTACTGGACCATGATTTTCTGCAATGTCGCTACCCCCCAGCTCTTCTGGTTCCGCAAGATGCGTCAGAATCCATTAGTCATCTGGATCGTCGCCTCCTTCGTCACCGTAGGCATGTGGTTCGAACGCTTCGTGATCATCGTCACCTCGATCCACCGTGCGTTCCTCCCAGGCGAATGGCACATGTTCTTCCCAACATGGGTAGACATCCTCACCTTCGTCGGCTCCTGCGGCATCTTCATGACGCTGTTCCTGCTGTTCCTCAAGTTCCTCCCAGTATTCGCACTGGCTGAACTCAAAGTAGTCATGCCACAATCACACACCCACGACGACCACTAAGGAAGGAGATCAAACAATGCCAAACATTAAAGAACTGATCTCATTTGCCGCAGACTACTTCCCAATGGTCTTCCGCAAACCCGCACCAAAGTATGTCTCAGAATCGGGCAACCGGGTCTACGGCATGGTCGCCGAGTTCCACGAAACTCCAAAGGTCTACCACGCCGCAGAGATGGTCCGTGACGCGGGATACTCCAAGTGGGATGTCCACACACCATTCCCCATCCACGACATCGAAACCGCGATGGGCATGAAAACAACCAAACTCCCCCTCATGGCAGGCGGCGCCGCAATCACCGGCGTCATCATCGCCATCATCCTCCAGTGGGGCACCACAGCCTATCTCTACCCAACAGTCGTCCAAGGAAAGCCCTTCGAAGCATGGGAACCATTCGTCCCCATCATGTTCGAACTCGGTGTCCTACTGACCGCATTCACCTGCATCTTCGGGATGCTCGCACTCAACGGCCTCCCACGCTTCCACCACCCCCTCTTCAGCCACGAACGCTTCTACAAAGTCTCCGACAACCGTTTCATCATCTGTATCGAATCCGACGACCCAAAGTTTGACCCAAGCACAACCCGTGCCCTGCTTGAAAAAGCCGGCGGCTCGGAAATCGCACTCATCGAGGACGAAGATTGAGCAACCCAAAGTTCATACCTAGGAATATGATGAAAAGTACACACACAAAATCACGAACCATCGCAACCAAGGGGCTCACCATGCTCCTGGGTGTTGTGATGCTTGGGTCAACGATGGGCACCCTCGCCGGCTGCCGAGGCGACCGCACCGACAAGCCCCCACGCCGCTTCTTCCCAGACATGGACTACCAACCAAAGCTCAAGCCTCAGTCTGAGTCCGAGTTCTTCGTTGACGGCCGCACCAACCGCGATCTTGTCGAAGGCACAATCCCCTTCGGCACCTCCACCCACGACACCACAAACCTCGGCGACACCGCCTGGGCCTCCAAAATCGTCTCCGACAGAGCCGCAATGCTCAAAGGCGACGAGTCCTTCTACTTCGGCCTGGTCTCAGGTTCACAGAACGCCGAAACCCCGCAGTACCTCGACCGCATGCCCGTCAAAATGAACATCGACCTCATCAACCGAGGCCAAGAACGCTTCGACATCTACTGCTCCATGTGCCACGGCTACGACGGCCAAGGCGGAGACTCAGGCACCGTCGGTAAACTCTGGGCCATCGCACCGGCAAACCTCGCCGCAGACCCACGCTTCCAAGACCGCACCCAAGACGGCGGCAAAGACGGCTACCTCTTCACCATCATCCGCGACGGCCTCTACACCCCAGACGGCACCATCCGCATGCCCTCCTACAAGCACGCAATCAACGAACAAGACGCCTGGGCAATCGTCGCCTACCTCCGCGTCCTCCAGACCGCTCAAAATGTTGACCCATCAACCCTCGACTCAGCAACCCGTTCCCAAATCGGGAACCCACCTGTAGCAAACAATGGGGGAGACCAATGAGCCAATCTATAAACCAGATAGCCGCAAACCATCCCGCGCCAGACATCACCGCCGTCAGCGACCAGCAATGGGCCCACCGCCTTGAGTCCTTCGCCAAAGATGCGCGCATGCACGAAGATAACATCAACCTCCCAGCATCGGCCGCCGCCAAAATCGGCCGCCCGATGCTCGTCGTCGGGCTCCTCATGCTCGTCGTCGCCGCCATCGGCATCTTCTCCATCAGCTTCAAGCACGCACTCGCAGGAATCGAGATCGGTGTCTTCACCATCCTCGCAATCTCCCTGGGATCACTCTTCTGGACAATGGTCTTCCACGCACTCAACGCCGGCTGGTCCATCACCCTCCGCCGCCAGTTCGAGAACCTCGCATCCCTCGTCTGGATCCCCGCACTCTGCCTCATCGTCATCGCCATCATCGAAGTCGCCATGGGCGGCGTACTCCTCACCTGGCTCGACCCCGCAGTCCGTCAGGGCAACCACCTCCTAGAAGTCAAAGCCCCATACCTCAACGGCCCATTCCTCCTCGTCCGCGTTCTTATCTACGCGATCTGCTGGATCGGCCTCTCACAAATGCTCCTTGGATGGTCTCGCAAAGCCGATGAAACCGGCGACCGCACCCTGGGCCGCAAAGCCCGCTGGTGGTCCAGCTTCGGCATCCCCATCTTCGCATTCTCCGCAACCTTCTGCGCATTCGATTTCCTCATGTCCCTCGACTACCGCTTCTTCTCCACCATGTGGGGCGTCTACTTCTTCGCCTCCTGTGCCCTCGGTTCAGCATCCGCAGTCGCCATCATCATGACCCTCGTCAAATCCGCCGGCAAGCTCCAAGGCGTCGTCACCGAAGAACACTTCCACGACCTGGGCAAGCTCGTCTTCGCCTTCATCGTCTTCTGGGCCTATGTCTCCTTCTCCCAGTACTTCCTGATTTGGTACGCAAACATCCCCGAAGAAACAATGTTCTTCACCGCACGCCGAGCCATGGGCTTCGATTGGCTCTTCAAGCTCATGCTCATCGGACACTTCGCAGCACCATTCCTCGTGCTCATCTGGCGTCCGATCAAACGCAGCCCCAAACTGCTCTCCCTCATGGGTATCTACCTGATCCTCATGATCGCCCTGGACATGGCCTGGATCATCCTCCCCATGCTCAACATCAACGACGCAGCCGCCACCGCGCCATCGGTCCCAGGCATGCTCATCCACGCCGCCGGAGCTCTCGGGGTCGTCATGATCTTCGGCTGGTTCGTCTGCGGCAAAATCACCAAGTCACCACTCATCCCAACCAAAGACCCAATGCTCCACGAAGCACTCGGCCATAAAAATTATGTCTAAGTAATACCGTTTCAAAGAGCACCAAAGACAGCCCTTCCAGTAAGGAAATAATCATGACCGACCAGCCAGACGCATTCCACGATCATTCACAAGACGCAGCCCCGCAAGAGGCACACGCCCAAGTTGCCTCACCAAAGGCCCTCGGCATCACCCTCATCATCATGGTGCTCGGTGTACTCGCCGTCATCTTCATCCTCGTCGCATACTTTGACAACTTCATGTCAAACTACCGCGCCGAAATCAATGAAACAACCGCGATCTCAGGGCCGACATGGGAAGCCAAACAAGCATCCATCGAGTCACTCAACTCCTACGGCTGGGTCAACGACACCACAGCACACCAACCACTCGACAACGCTATCGACCAAGTCATCGCAGAATACGCAAGCAACTAACCCCCCTAAATATGAGCCACACCGCCAAGCACAACCCGATCACCACGCTCCTCACTCTCACAGCGACGGCGATCGCTCTGCTTGCACCCTCAGCTCACTCCCAAACAATCCTCGACAAAGACCAAGTCCGCCAGCTCAACGGCGTTGACCTCGTCGAGTCCCAAGGCGCCAAGCTCCCGATGGACGCCGTCTTCACCACCGCCGATGGCAAAGAAGTCGCCCTCGCACAATACTTCCTCGACGACAAACCAACAGTCCTCGCCCTCGTCTACTACGAATGCCCAATCGTCTGCCCAACAGTCCTCCGGGCCCTCAGTAACACCATCAACGAGCTCGACTACACCGTCGGCGAAGACTACCGAGTCCTCGTAATCAGCTTCGATCACCGCGAAGGCACCACCCAAGCACTCAACAAACGCGAAGACTTCATAGGCACCTACACCAGAGCAAAAACAAACCCCGCCGCCCGCAGAGGCATCGAGTTCTTCACCGGCTCCAAAGAATCCATCGAAGCAATCACCGCAAGCATCGGCTTCGAGTTCAACGAGATCGCAGGAGGCGAATACGCCCACCCAATCTCACTCATGGCCATCTCCCCAAAGGGTAAACTCACCCGCTACATCTACGGCTACGACTACCCAGCAGATCAACTCAAACTCACACTCCTCGACGCCTCCCAAGGCAAAATCGCAGCAAGCCTCGGCGACCGAATCCTCCACTTCTGCTACCGCTACGACCCCCTCGCAGGGTCCTACTCCCTCGTAGCCTTCAGAGTCATGCAAGTCGGGGCACTCCTCGGTGCCGCAATACTGTTCACAACAATCGGGCTCCTCTTCCTCGGCGAATCCAAACGCCGGAAAAAGAAGCTCGCAGCAAGTCATCAAACCATCAATACAAGTTCATCAACAACCGTCGGCACCATCGCCGACGCAGCCCCGGGGCAGATGTCATGAATACGCCGACGCTCGCAAGCGCCAATATGCCATTCTTTCAGAAAATGATCTTCGGGGACCACGGTGCCTCAGAAGCCGCGGCCTGGTCCGACGGCCTCTTCATGATGATCACATGGTTCTCCGCCTTCTTCTTCGTCCTTCTCATGGGATTGATGGTCGCCTTCGTCATCATCTACCGCCGGCGCCCAGGCGTCCCCGCAAAGCCATCCCCAAGCCACAATCTCAATATCGAAATCCTCTGGACCGTCATCCCCTCGGCATCCATGCTCGTCATGTTCGTCCTAGGTGTCCGAGGCTATGCAATGAAAATGGTCGCCCCAGACGCAGCCATGGAACTCAAAGTTGACGCATGGAAATGGGCATGGAAAGTCACATACCCAAACGGTGCCTCCTCCCCAGAAACCAACTTCCTTTCTTTCGAAAGCAACATGGCCCAGCTCGAAGCAGGATCAACCGATCCATGGATGGAAACCAAAGGCCTCGAATACCCAGTCTTCTATGTCCCAGAAGACACCGCCGTCAGCCTCAGAATGAACTCCCAAGATGTCATCCACTCCTTCTGGATCCCAGAGTTCCGCACAAAGATGGATGTCATCCCAAACCGCTACACCGGATACGCATTCCACACACCAAAGCTCCGCGACTCAGACTCAGTCCTCGACACATCATCCATGATGCAAATCCCAGGACGCGACATGTGGATCTTCTGCGCCGAATACTGCGGCGACGAACACTCCCGCATGGCCGCCACCCTCCGGGTCGTCCCACAAGAAACCTACGACGCCAAAATCAAAGAGTGGGGCCAAGATAAGGACCCAGTCGTCCTAGGCGAATCGCTCTACAAAACCATGTGTAAAATCTGCCACTCCGTAGACGGCACACCAGGCACCGGCCCAACATGGTCATCAGGCAACGGATTCGGCTTCGGCTACGAAGCCGCCCTCGCCAACGGCCAAAGCGTCATGCGCGACGATAACTACTACCGAGAATCAATCCTCGATCCAAACGCCAAGGTCGTCTCCGGATTTGTCCCCTCAATGCCTGCATTCCAGGGACAACTCAGCGAAGACGAAATCCACGGCCTCATCATGTACATCCAATCCCTCTCAGACCGCAATCCAAACGCATCTGAGTCAGGCGAAGACAATCAGCAAGCGGACGATTCCGCCGGGAGCGAAGGCTAATGAGCAGCACAGACCACGCACATCACGAAGGTGAATCATACTTCGACGGCCCTCCCGGAGTCCTCTCCAAAGTCTGGCAGTGGATGTCCACCGTTGATCACAAAAAAATCGGTGTCATGTACCTCGTCGCCGTCCTCTTCATGTTCTTCCTAGGCGGCGTCTCCGCGCTCGCTGTCCGCTACGAACTCCTCGACCCCGTCCGCACCGTTGAAACAATGAACGAAGCCGGGGAAATGATCCAGTACACCACCGGCGAACGACTCGCAGGCCTCACAAACATCATGGGCGCCAAAAACGCCAATGAAGTCTACAACCGAATCTTCACCCTCCACGGCGCGATCATGGTCTTCATGTTCATCATCCCGTCGATCCCCGCATCGCTCGGAAACTTCTTCCTACCGATCATGCTGGGGGCCAAGGATGTCGCCTTCCCGCGACTTAACCTATTAAGCTGGTACATCTATGTCATAGGGTGTCTCTTTGGGGTCTTCTCGATCCTGCTGGGGGGCGTCGATACCGGCTGGACCTTCTACACGCCCTATTCAACAACCACCGACGCCGACCACTGGCGCGTGGTTCTCATGATCCTCGCCGCATTCATCCTCGGGTTCTCATCAATCCTCACAGGCATGAACTTCGTCGTCACCGTACACAAACTCAGAGCACCAGGAATGGGCTGGTTCGACATGCCCCTCTTCATCTGGGGCGTCTACGCCACCGCAATCATCCAGGTCCTCGCGACCCCCGTTGTCGGCATCACACTCCTCCTCCTAGTCTTCGAACGCGTCATGCACATCGGTATCTTCGATCCCTCAATGGGCGGAGATCCCGTCCTCTATCAACACTTCTTCTGGTTCTATTCCCACCCCGTGGTTTATGTAATGATCCTCCCAGGAATGGGCATCGTATCAGAACTACTCGCAGTCCACTCACGCAAACATATCTTCGGCTACCGAGCAATCGCGTTCAGTTCCCTAGGTATTGCCGCCGTGTCATTCCTCGTATGGGGTCACCACATCTTCACCGCCATGGGCGAACTCGCAGCAGTCCTCTTCTCAGGACTCACCTTCCTCGTCGCAATCCCAACAGCTATCAAGGTGTTCAACTGGATCGCAACCCTCTACAAGGGCTCGATCGCAATCAACACACCAATGCTCTACGGCCTCATCTTCCTCTTCACCTTCTCCATCGGCGGACTCACAGGCCTCCCGCTGGCGACCCTCGCTACCGACCTCCACCTCCACGACACCTACTATGTCGTCGCACACTTCCACTACACCATGATGGGCGGCACCGTCATGGCATTCATGGGCGGCCTCCATCACTGGTGGCCAAAGATGTTCGGAAAGATGTACAGCGAAAAAGGAGCCATGACAGGCACCGTACTCGTATTCATCGGGTTCAATCTCACCTTCTTCACACAGTTCTTCCTCGGCACACAAGGCATGCCTCGCCGCTACGCCAACTATGTCGATGAGTTCCAAACACTCCACATGATCTCAACCTACGGCTCATGGATACTCCTCCTCGGATTCCTCGTCCACCTGGGGACATTCATCGTGTCTCTCATCGCAGGCGACAAAGCACCACCGAACCCGTGGGGCGGACTCACCCTCGAATGGGAAACAGAATCCCCACCAATCGAGCACAACTTCCACCACGAACCCATCGTCACCCACGGCCCATACGACTTCGATAAAGTCGTCCCCCCGCACTGGGATCCAAAAGACTATCCACTCCCCGAAAACCCATCGAGTCACTGATCGAGCAACAGACAGACTGACACGGAGCAACCGATATGCAAACAACACTCGATGCAGACACAACACCAGCACCGGCGCACATCGCCAACCACCCAACCCACTGGCGCAATCGTCCATTCGCCGCGCACTTCCGTACACGCGATGACGACTTCGACGCCTCAAAGTTCGGCATGTGGCTCTTCCTCACCACAGAAGTCCTCCTCTTCGCGGGGATCTTCTGTGCCTACGCAGTCTTCCGCATGATGTACCCAGAAGCATGGTCCAACGGCTCGCACCACCTCGACTGGAGATTCGGAGCAGGCAACACCGTCGTTCTCCTCGTCTCCTCCTGGACCGCGGCCTCAGCAGTACGCTGTGCCCAGCTCAATAAACAAAAATGGCTCAAGATCAACCTCATTATCACCCTGATCTGTGCCGCACTCTTTCTCTTCATCAAGTTCAAGTTCGAGTACTCCGTTAAGCTCGGCGACGGCAAAGCCCCAGGCACCTTCTTCTCATACGCCTTCGCAGAAAGCCCATACGAAATCCTCTGGTGGTCCCTCTACTACATGGGCACCGGACTCCACGCACTCCATGTCGTCATCGGCGGCTGCCTCCTCGGGTGGGTCCTCTACCGCTCATGGAAGTACCAAGCCTACGGCCCAACAGAATACCTCATGGTCGAAAACTCCGCACTCTACTGGCACATCGTCGACCTCATCTGGATCTTCCTCTTCCCACTCCTATATCTGATCCACTAACCCCCCCAAAGTTAAGAACCCTGATCGCTTACAACCGTTAGCACGCAGAGAACACATATGACCAATCACGACACAACAACCCACGAAGAACACGCCCATGGCCACCGCGTCGTCAGCTGGCAAACCCAGCTCGCCGTCCTCGCCATCCTCCTCTTCTTCACCTTCACCACCGTGCTGTTCTACAACGCCGAAAGCTGGGTAGAAAACGCCTTCGATATCCACCTCCCATGGTGGATCAATGTCATCGGTGCCATGTCCATCGCCACAGTCAAAGCACTCCTCGTCTGCATGTTCTTCATGGGCCTCCGCTACGACAAAGCCCTCAACACCTTCGCACTCCTCTTCTGCCTCTTCTGCGTTGGCCTCTTCCTAGGCATCACCATGATCGACCTCGAAACCCGCGACCGCATCTACACATGGAAAGAAGGCGAAGTCGCCCTAGGTGGCACAGGAAAAGGACTCGACACCCCATCCGTAGACGCACGCTTCGACTCCTCACCAGCACCAACATTCAACACCGCAGGCCTCGGCATCGTCGAGTTCCGCCGCGCCCAAGGCCTCGAAGAAGCCGGCTCAGAACTCGCCTTCTGGACCGACCATTACCACCACCACGCAGAGCACCAACACGCCGCAGACATCAACAACTTCTTCACCCAACTCGGATACGACCACCATCTCGCTCTCCCAGACGCCAACCAAGCCGTTCCACGCATCGGCCTGACCGCCGGCCTCTTCAGTGCCGTTGACCCAACCGAAACCCACAACACCCACGCCGCAGACGATGCAGCCCATCAGCCCGCAGCAGAAGACGCCGGCCACTAATCACATGTCACAACAAATCAAAAAGAAAAGCCCGCGCACGCTCCTCTGGATCATCGCGGGTCTTTCAATTATCACAGGCGTCTTCTCCTCATACTCCCTCGCCCAGCGAATACACAACTTCAACGAAGACCGAGACGCACCCCTCTATTCCTTCATCGACATCCAGCTCGAATCCTTCGACATGTACGGCCACGCCTTCTCCATCTCAGAAACCACCATCGACGACGCCCCATACCTAAAAATCCTCTGGGCCGACCAAGAACTCCTCCTCCCAGTCGCCATCCCCCCACGCCACGAACTCCCAACACTCTTCGACCGCCAGGTCGACTGGATGTCCATGATGCTCATGGCAGACCGCTCAGGCATGTCACTCAAAGAACTCGAAGCCAAAGTTATCTCAGGCGAAGTCACCCCCCGCCTCGTCATCGCAACAAGAACCCCCTTCGGCTCAGAGCCCACCAAAGAAAAACACTTCGACTCCATCGAGCACGAAGAAGACTGGGCATGGGGCGAGTCCCGCCGCGACCTCTGGCGTTTCAACTTCTACGAAATGAACCAAGACGGCTCAATCACCACCCACGATCCCCTCCGCTTCCCAGAATCCGGTAAATCCCTCCAACGCCGCCAAAACAACGCCAAACTCAAAGGCGAACCCATCCCAGAACGCCAAGAAGGCGAAATCGTCGAATACACCTGGCAATACGGCGCCGCCCTCAAAGTCTCCCCAAGAGCCCCCGCGATCACCTTCGAGAACCAAGCCCTCCGAGCCGCAGGCTGGACCCTCCCAACCGCCGCCGCCAGCATCCTCATCCTCATCGCCTCAGTCTTCTTCGCCATCGCCCCCGCCCGAGTCACCGAATAGTTCTTCTCTTTCTGGGTGCCACTACTCGCTGTCTTCAGCGCAGTAGTGTCTTTCTGGGTGCCATGCTTTGACCGTCTTCGGCAAAGCATGTCTTCTCATACCTCCACAAAAAACACCCGACCTAAACCGGGTGCTCTCAAAATCAACCATTCACGATCTCACTTCGCCAGCTTATTTCGTCGGATCAATCCCCGTCGAAGCAGGCGCTTCGTAGGTATCAACCTCAACAGGCGCATCCGCCGTCGTAAACTCAGCACTCGTCGAGTTCACAAGGAAAATCTCAACACGACGATTCGCCGCAGTCCCCTTGCCAACATTGTTCGCCATGACAGGACGATGCTCGCCCCAGCCCATCGCACTCATCCGCTCCCAAGGCACCCCAGCACTCCCAAGAGCATTCCGCACAGAAATCGCACGGTGCGCCGCAAGGTGCATATTGGTCGGATGGTTCCGCCGAGTATTGGCTCCCGGCTTCTCATCATCAGTATGCCCAACAATCTGAATGTCATACCCAGCCGCCGCCCCAGCATTGAGCACGCCAGCCAAGGTCGCCAGACCATTGCCCGCAGACGACTTAATCGAATCCGAACCCGACCCAAAGGTCAGATCAGAAGCAAACCGGAGCATCGAACGATCCGCGTCATACACAATCATGTCCGGGTACTGAGCCGCCAGATCACGCAGCGCACGATCCGTAGCAGGATCAAGCGACACGATCGAAAGCGAGTTCATCCGGCTTTCAATACTGTCAAGCGAGCTCTGAGCACCCATCAACTGCGACCGCAGATTCGAGTTGTCGTCCTGCAACTGCGAGATCACAGACCCCGCACTCCCAGCAGAACCCGACAACGCCGAGTTGGCAGCATCCATCGAATCCACCTCGCCCTGAAGCTCAGCGTTCCGGTTCGTCAGCGACCGGTTCGTCTCCCAAAGCTTGTCATACTCGCCCTGGCTCACACACCCGGTCCCGAGCCCAGCGATTGCGACAAGAGTCGTGGTCAGTGCAACGCGTTTGATTCCAAATTTCAACATTTCGGCCTCCTAGATTCTTTCATTAAGATCAGAGCCAACCGATCAGCCGACAGGCTCCAGTGTTCATACTATCGCACTAAGCCACCATCTGCACACCCAATCCCACACCATCTGACACCCCCCACACAACCCATGACCAACTCCAAAAATACACAAACCACCCCCAGTACACCAGATGCGCCAACCCCCCTCATCCCGTCGCCATCTCACTCAGATTCCACAATAAGAATCAACGCCGCCCTCATCGCCGACGCCAACCACTATTTCGCCCCAGGCTCCCTCATTCTGAAAGCCGACAATTCCGCCTGGCAGGTCCACGCCGTCGGACATCCCGCCCAGATAGATACCCTCCCCCTCCCTGCAAATACCAAAACAATCGACCTCCCAGATCAAATCATCATCCCCGCCCTCATCAACGCCCACACCCACCTCGACCTCACCCACATCGGCCCATACCCCCATGACCCCGCCGGCGGCTTCGTCCCCTGGCTCGACATGATCCGTGCAAACCGCCTCCTAGACGACGACGCCATCGCCGCCTCCGTAAACCTAGGAATCCAAAAATCCCTCAACGGCGGCACCATCGCAGTGGGGGACATCGCCGGAGCACCAAACGCAATCCTCAAAGACACCCCAATCACCACCCTCGCCAAATCACCACTCCTCGGCACCTCCTACCTAGAGTTCTTCGGCATCGGAAAAACCGCAAACTCAATCATCCACACACTCCAAGACTACCTAGACGCCCACCTCCCAAAGATCCAAAAACAACTCCAAGGCACCGGAGTCACCCTAGGCCTCTCCCCCCACGCCACAAACACCATCTCCATCGCCGTCTACCAATGGGCCGCACAAACAGCACTCAAACACAACATCCCCCTCTCCACCCACCTTGCAGAAACATTAGAAGAACGAGAGTTCATATCCAAAGGCACAGGAACACAACGCGGCTTCCTAGAACGCTTCGGAGTCTGGGACGACTCAATCCTAAACGAAATCGGAAACGGCGAACACCCCATCGACCACCTCATCCCAGTCTTAGAGCAACTCCCAATCCTCTGCGCCCATGTCAACGACGCCCCAGATCAAACTATCGACCACCTCGCCCAAACCCAAACCGCCGTCGCCTACTGCCCAAGAGCCCACACCTACTTCGGCCACTACGAAAGACTCGGCCCACACCCCTTCGAACAAATGCTTGAAGCCAACATCAATGTCTCCCTAGGCACAGACTCAATCGTAAACCTAAACACCCCAGACCGAATCACAACCCTCGACGACATGCGCCTCCTATCAACCCGCGACAACACAACAATGCAATCCTTACTACAAATGACAACAACAAACCCAGCCCACGCCCTCAACCTCAACCCAACATCCTTCACCATAACCCAAGGCAACTCCCCCGCCGGACTCATCACCGTACCAATCGCCTCCCCCGGGCTTCCGGGGGAGGTGTCGCGTAGCGACGGAGGGGGTCTTCTTTCCGACCCCTTAAAAACCCCCTGGCAATCCGCCATGCACTCAAAACACCCCCCAACCTGGCTCCTCTTCCAACCAGAGTTCTCCGGGTGCCACTACTCGCCGTCTTCGGCGCAGTAGTGTCTTCATATAAAGCAGATGGGTGCCACTGCTTGACCGTCTTCGGCAAGCAGTGTCTTCCCTTCGCCCCCCCTCCTGGCTCATCTTCCGACCCAGTCTTTCATTCTCACACTTCTAAGACCGCATTAATAGACAAGTTGTGAATTTATTCCAACAAAATGCATTTAATGCAAAGCAATAAAATGGTAAATAAATATTGAAAGTAACACAAAGCCGCTTGCCCCCCCCCCCTGTGGTATGCTTGTCGAGCAATGCAATCACAAGCCGCCACAAACAAACAATGGCCCCAGCGAATCGCAAGCTTCAGCGTCGCCGCATTATTTGCCTTCGCAATCGCAACCAAACTTTATAATCCCGAACAACTCCTCTCACCACTCCAGATCGGCCTAGGCCTTTCAAGAACACTCTCAGGAGTATTCTTCGTTCTCATCGTCCTCGCCCTAACTTCGTGCATCTTCTTCCTCATATTCCGCAAAGGCGGCCTAGGACTCCTGCTCTCAGCAATCTTCTTCCTCTCCGGAGCCGCCTATTCCATAACACTCGAAGGCAAAAACTACCAAGGCGACTGCGGCTGCAGCATGTCCGTCGCCCTAGATTCATCAAACACACTACGAAGTCACACATATCAGAACACGGCGTGTGCCGTGTTCTGCCTGTTCCTTGGTATTCGGGCAAAGCCCGTAGGAAAATGAAATGAAAAAATATTCAAAATTGTTTGATTCTATTGCTTCAATCGCTTTGATTAGTGTAGTTGCAATGTCAGTGAATGCACAAGTTGGTAGTCCTCCAGAAGAACGCTTTGTCAAAAAGTGTCTCGCTGGTGTATTTACTGATCCGAATGGGGGCACTCACTGGTTCCCGTCATGGACATGCTCCTTATTTGAGGATTGCGTCATTATTCCAGTTGAGAATGATGCGGGCGAAGTAGTTGGATATCAATCTGGTTGCAGTCCGACACCCGTATAGGAATATCATGAATATGCCATCCGTTAAACAAACCATCCCTTTCTTAGCTGTGGCCGTGTTGATTGGTTTCGCAGTAATTCGAGTTGCGCCCTTTCTTAAGAACTCTAGAAGTGATTCAATTGTCACCCTGTCGAGTAGCGGGTTGGCGTTAGAATCAATCAAAATCAAAACCGTTGTCCCCGAATACAATTTGGAGTTATTAAAATCGCAAAGCGTAGACTTAAAAAATGAGATCAAGCAGGCTGTCATTGAATCCACTCGGCAATCCTCTAGTTCGCAGCGTCTACGCCCGGCCGATATAGAACGGTTTGCGTCGGCGTACGCTAGCTTTGTTATGATTAGCAGGACTGGTAGTAGGCATGAGTTGATAGATTATTATAATGAAAACATGCTTGTGATTCCAAAGCAACTGAAATATGAGGATGAAGAAAAATCGGACAGAATTTGGCTTTCTTCTACCGCATGGGCAAGGCACGCGAATATCCAAGTGGGAACTATTCGAGTTAGCCCAATAGCTATCAATGGTGACAAAATTGCTGAATCAGGATTCAAGTCCGGATTCATGATGAGAGAACTTCGGTCGGGTGGCCTCATGAGGATGAATGGGCCGGGCAAGTACTCTGCATTTGAAGTATTTCTGAACTGTGTAGTTCCTTCATTGGACGGTAAAGACGAGTTTTCATTAGTGCTCATCCTTACAATGGTAAATGATGGAATTGAAAATCAATGGAGCGTCTTGGAATCAGGGTTCAACGGGCTTCCTCAAGGGCAGTTTGTTCAGGCACCATATCCATAAAGAATGAATCATTTAACTACAAAGTCAACGAATCACGCCTTTACGCTCATTGAAATATTGATGAGCATAGCAATCATTGCAATTCTCATTGGACTGCTATTGCCTGTATTGGGAACAACTCGCGATAAGTCCCGAAAGCTCGCAAGCGCTGTCAACCTCCGCTCCATAGGCCAAATCTTCGACCTCTACATCCAAAGCGCAGACGATCTCTACCCCGCCCCAACCCCAGGCGAGTTCTACCAATACGCGCCCCCATTGAACGGCCGTGGAACAATGAGCCACTGGGCAATCTCAAACCGCTGGCACGAGTTCTTCGCAGAATCCTACCCCTGGCAAGAATACAAACAAGTCTTCCTCGCCCCAGGCGCACAACGCGAAACAGAAATCCAACCAATGACGGCTCAAATCTTCCCCTCCTACCAATACTCCGCCTCCTTCCTAGGCCATCCCACAATCTGGACCCAGCAAGAATTCTCCGAAGCCCAGTGGCCCAAACTCGAACGCTCCGTCAAAAGACACATGGTCAAGTTCACCTCCGCAAAGGCACTCATGTGGGACATCGAAATGCCCTACATCCGACGCCCGCTACAAAAAGACGCAAACCACAACCTCCTCGAAAGCACCCCAATGCTCTTCGCAGACCAACATGTCACCAACCACATCCCCGCCGAAGCAACCCAAGGCATCTTCAACCGCGCCACCTACGCCGCCCGCCTAGTCGAAAACCTCCACAACACCCCCAACGGCGTCTACGGCCGAGACTACTAATCCCCCCATCCTCCTCTTCTCTGGGTGCCATGCAGGTGCCGTCTTCGGCTCCTGCATGATCTTCGCCCCCCGCAATCCCCACACCAAACCCCACCCGCACAACCCCAATCCGTGCGCAAATCTCTCCAAATCCTAAAACACACACCCAATTCCTGCAGTAAGCCCCCACAAACCCCCGATCCACAAAACTCACGGCTACCCTTGCCTACCAATGTTCCATGTGGAACAATTGGAGACCACCATGCACCAACACACAATCGACATCCAACAAATCTTCGAATCAGCCGGCGGCTACTCCCCGGCCTGCTTCCCATTCATACGCGATGGCCTCGCCCACACCTCCAAACTCGTCCACGGCCAATCCGACGACCAATCCGCACTCGACCTCGGAATCATCGACGACTCCCGCCATGTAGACGGCACACAACTCTGCCTAGGCCTACGCGACCACGCAATCGCCCGCTACGGCCTCCTGGCAAAATCAGTCCTCAACAAATGGGGCATCTACCAAACCCGAGACTTCGGCTCCATCATCTTCGCCCTAGTCGATGCCAACCTCATGCGCACCACCGACGAAGACACCATCGAAGATTTCGAAAATGTCTACGACTTCGACGACGAGTTCGCCACCCCTTCAGCGTCCCCAACGCCCCAGCCCGTCGGCTGAATATTCCTGATATAATGGTCCTATGACCAATGATCAGAACGCCGAAAACGCCCATCCATCCAAAGATAAATCAACCTGGTCCAGGCTCCACCTCTGGCAGATGCAGCCAGTCCGCGATGTCCTCGTCGGCCTAGGCATCTTCGCGATCTTCCTAGTCGGCCAAAAGATCTCCGTCGTCACCGTCCCCCTCCTGCTGGCCATCCTCCTCGCCTACCTCTTCGAACCCGTCATCGGCTGGTCGATGAAAAAATTCAACCTCACCCGCCGAACCTCCGTCATCTCCATCATCGCCCTCGTCATCGTCGGCGTCATCCTCCCAGCAATCATCGCCGCCTCCTACGGCATCGCACAAACAATCACCTTCGGCCAAGGCATCCTCACCAACATCGAAACCGTCCAACAAGCCCAGCAGATACCCGATATTGCCGAGGCCAACAAATTCCTGAGCGACCACGACTGCGGCGGCGCATGGATCATGATCCACGATTCCATCCGCGGAGCCGAAAGCGACAACTCCGCCATCGGCCAATCCCTCGCCGGCATCAACGACTGGATCATCGACAACAAAGACCAGGTCGCCCTCACCCTCACCAATGTCGGCATCGAAACCGTCAACCGAACCCTCTCGCTCATGGGCGCGGTCTTCGGCCTCGGATTCATGGGATTCCTCGCCGCCTTTTTCTTCTTCTTCGTCGCCACCGAATGGGTCGGCGTCAAGGGCTTTGGCGCAGAGCTCCTCCCAGACAAAAACCGCGACCGCATCATCGAGCTGCTTACTAAGTTCGATGCCGTGATCTCAGGATTCATCCGAGGCCGTCTCACCATCGCGTTCATCCAATCGATCATCTTCTCAATCGGCTTCTTCCTCATCGGCGTCCCCGGTGCCTTCATCCTCGGCCCGGCCGTCGCGATCCTCTCCATCGTCCCCTACCTCGCGCTCATTGGTGTCCCCATCGCCGTCACCCTCCTCTGGCTCGAGGCCTACACAGGACTCCGCGGCGAGCTCTACTGGATCATCGGCGCCCCAACAATCCTCTACTTCTTCGGCCAAGCAATCGACGACTATGTATTAACCCCAATGATCCAAGGCAAAAGCACCGGCATGGACACCCCAACAATCCTCTTCGCCTCCCTCGCCGGCGGCGCCCTCTTCGGCGTCTTTGGTTTGCTGATCGCCATCCCCATCGCCGCCTGCGTCAAGATCCTCATCCAAGAAGTCTTCTGGCCTAAGTTCAACGACTGGGCCGAAGGCCGCTGCGCCGATCCACTCCCCATAGATCGCTAGCCAGCTACTTCAAAGTAATCTGATCCATGTGATACTTGAGGTGCGCAAAGTAATCCTCAATCAGATACCCAAGCGTCGAGGGCTCACCCGAGCCAAGCTCGCGGAACGCAGTTAATTCGTAGCTGTGCTCGGCGTGCACTGTGTCCAGTATTTCAAGGGGGATCCGCTCGATCATGCTACAGAACTGCATGTTCATCGAGCACCAAAGCGTGACGATTTCTTCCCAGTCGAGATCTTGGTAGCCATTGAGTTTGACCCATTCTTTATGGGCATACCCAGCGAACACAATCGACCCAGACAGCACAGACTCAATCACCCGCTGATGATTCACATTGGCGCTGTCAACAAGATGTCCAAGAATCTCCTTGCGCGACCACCCCCCAATTCCCCCCTCAACCCGTGGCCGAGACATCTGCGTGTCGTGCAGATCGAAAAGCTGGTCAGCAATCTCCGCAATCCGATCAGCGGAATATCCAAGTGTTGATAATGCCATGCTGTGTTACCTTTTCTTCTTCTTTGGTTTGCGTTTCTTAACACCCGATGACTTCGCCTTGGTCCCGCCCTTGCCGAACCCCGCGAACCCCCCAGCTCCGCCCATTCCACCACCCCCGCCCGTAAGCTGCTGAGCAAGCGCGGCCTTCCCGCCCGCACCCATGCCGCCCATCGATTTCATCATCTTCGACAGCATCCCGAACTGCTTGGTCAGCTTGCCGACCTGATTCGCATCGGTCCCCGAACCCCGCGCGATCCGCTGCTTGCGAGTGTGCTTAATTAGGTCCGGCTTTTTGCGTTCATCGCTGGTCATAGACTGGATCATCGCCTCGGTGCGATCGAGCTCCTTCTCGTCGATATCAATATCCTTGAGCGCAGAACCAACCCCAGGCAGCATCCCCATCAGCGATTTCATCGACCCCATGCGGCGCATCATCTTCATCTGCTTGAGGAAGTCGTCCATATCAAGCTGGCCCTTGGCCATCTTGGCCTCCAGCGCCATCGCCTCATCTTCCGAGACTTCCTGCTGTGCCTTTTCAACAAGCGACACAACATCGCCCATCCCCAGGATCCGCCCGGCCATCCGTTCAGGGTGGAACACCTCGATCGCATCGAGTTTTTCGCCGACCCCGATGTACCGGATCGGTGCCCCCGTCACATGCTTCACAGAAAGCGCCGCGCCGCCGCGGGTATCAGAATCAAACTTGGTGAGGATCACGCCGTCAACCTCAAGCTGCTGATGGAACGCCTTGGCGGAGTTGACCGCATCCTGCCCCGTCATCGCATCAACAACAAGGAACACATGATGAGGCTGGAGCATCGAGCGCACACTCTTGAGTTCGCCCATCAGCTCATCGTTGACATGCAGACGCCCGGCAGTATCAAGAATCAGAACATCAACACCCTTCGCTCGGGCCTCTTTGAGTGCATTCTGACAAACCTTCACCGCAACGCCGACAGCCTTGCCGTACTCAGCGGTCTTGTCATGCTCGCCATAGAAATGGACTTGTGATCCGCCAGAGAGTTCCGTATTGGCCTGACCCGCGACGGTTTCAAGCTGCTCGATAGCAGCGGGGCGTTGCAGATCCGCCGCGGCAAGCATCACCGATCGGCCCTGTTTTTTAAGCACACCCGCGAGCTTGCCGCAAGTCGTCGTCTTCCCCGACCCCTGCAACCCACACATCATAATGACAGTCGGACCTGGCGAGAGTTTCATAATCCCAGGCGGTGGTGCTTGCTGCTCGGCATCGGGATCCCCGCCGAACAACTCGATCAACCGACGATGCACAATCCCGATCATCTCCTGCCCCGGCTTGACCGACTTGGTCACCTGCTGCCCCACAGCATCCGTCATGATCTTCTTACAAAACTCCTCGGCGACTTCATAATGAACATCGGCTTCAAGGAGTGCGCTACGAACCTCTTCCATCGCCTCACGAACATTGGATTCAGTAATGGCGGCATTGCCGCTAAGCTTTTTGAAGACGCTGTTGAAACTATCAGAAACTCGATCGAACATGCACAACTCCCGCGATTCCTCGCGATTGGTGGGTGATGATGTTCAGGGCCGTGACCGCAGCCGGGGAGATGGTAGGCGGGCGGGGAGATTATGGATGCTTGTGGTCGTCATCGTCATGGGTCGCGTCATGATCGTATCCGAGGCCGTTCCAAAGGGCATTGGAGCCCTCGTCGTGGTGGACATGATTGGTGCTTTGGTCTTGGACCACATAGCCCAGTTCGTTCAGCGTCAGGAGTTCGACATGGCCATCGAGAAACGCCATCGCGGCCTTCCCGTTGTGGCGGGCCTGGGCAGGAGATTGCAACTCGGATTGCGCGAAGCCGTGCGCGTTGTTATGCTCGGTATCAAGGCGAGGCGGGTCGAGCGTGTAGCTGTGCTCGCGGTAGCCGGTTTCTTCGTAGGTTTCTTGGTTGCCCAACGAATCCCCGATGGAGATCGTCTTGGCGGGCCGGGCGATCGAGTGCTCACGGACAGGCCAGTTGTTGTATAGGCCGGTGATGGGACTGCTGGTGCGGCTGTTGCCCAGGTAGTGGTAGTTGTACCCGTACGACCCATTCCGCAATGCCTCGACCTGCTGCGTTGAGCCACGCACGAAATCTTCGAGCCGCTGGGTCGGATCAATAAACACCTCGTTGTCGATCCGATGAACCGCCCCCGCATTCATAAAGTCATCATGTTCTTCTTGCCCACTCGGTGAATACGGCCGCCCAACCTGATCCCCCGCAAACCAATGCCACCGCGCTCTAGGCCGGTCCGTACCAGGATGAGACTCCCCAGATGGCAGCCGGAACGGCGGGAACGACTTGTATTCCATCGCATAAAGCTGGATGCCCAACTGGAGAGATCTGAGATTGGTCGTGTTCTTGAGAGCCTGAGCCGAAGCCCGCGCCGAACCCAAAGCCGGCAGCATGATCCCAATGAGCAGAGCGATAATCGCAATGACCACAAGCAGCTCAATCAGCGTAAAACCGCGTTTAGCGTTCAAAAAACAGGATTCAGGCGACCGGATAGACATGCATTCTCCTAGTTAAGGAGAGCATATGCAGATGAGACTGAGTGTCAATCGCAGCATTTAATATATTGCTGAGCCGTGCTACCGCTTGGATCTGAGCCACGCGTGCAGCCGGTCGTGATCCCAGCAGTTCACACACAGTTCCGGCGTCAACCAACCCCGCTGCCCCGTCAGCACCCCATAAATCAGATTGTCATAATCCCCGGGCTGATGAACATCGCAATCAATCGCAATCTTGCACCCCGCCTCAACCGCGGCCCGCACATGCGTGTCCCGCAGATCCAGCCGCAGCCAGTGCGCATTGATCTCAAGGGCCACATCATGCTCCACCGCCGCCGCGATGATCTCGTTCATATCAGGCTCAAGCCCCTCGCGCCGCTGGATGAGCCGCCCCGTCGGATGCCCGATGATGTGCACCGCCGGGTGACTGATCGCCTTGAGCAACCGCTTGGTCGCCTGCTTGGGTTTGGCCCTTAGTCCCGCATGCGGCGAAGCCACAACAATATCAAGCGCATTCAAAAGATCATCATCATAATCAAGCGACCCATCAACCAAGATGTCAACCTCGGAACCCGCGATGACAGTCAGCCCATTAAACGATTCATCAAACGCATGGATCATCTCGATCTGCGCCAGCAGCCGATCGGGTTTGAGTCCGTTAGCCACCGCCGACGACTTCGAATGATCCGTAATCGCCAGCGTATGAAAACCACGCGACTTCGCAATCGTCGCCGATTCCAGGAGCGTCATCTTCCCGTCCGAGTCCACCGTATGCGTATGCAGATCCGACTTGATATCCCCCAACTCAATCACATGCGGCAGGTGCCCATCCGTAAACTCTCCGCGATCCTGCCGCAATGCCGGAGGCACCACATCAACCCCAAGAGCCGCATAAATCCCCGCCTCAGACTCACACGCGATCGGATCGCCCGGGTCATCCGAGTTGTTAAACAGCCCATACTCATTGAGCGTCATCCCCCGCTTGATCGCGACTTTCCGCAGCGCCACATTGTGATCCTTGGACCCCGTAAAGTAGCTCAGCGCGGCCCCCCAAGATTCAGCAGGCACGATCCGCAGATCCACCTGGACTTCTTTGGGCCCGCTCAGATCCTTGAACCGCCCGCCGAGTTCCCCGATCCCAAACCGCACAGAAGACTTCGTTTCCCCAGACGCCAGCACCCGCGACACACCCTCCATAGAGGTAAACGCCTCGCGCGCAGCATCAGGATTCTCAGTCGCCACCAGAATATCAATATCCCCAATCGTCTCCTCCCCCCGCCGGATCGACCCCGCAAACTCAGCCCGGCTCGTCCCCTGTACACCCTTCATCAACTCAACAAACCGCAGCGCGATCGGCCGAGCGATCCCCAGATGCAGCCTCCCCCCAGAGCTCTCCATAAACTCGATCGCCGCAACAATATTCTCAATCGTCTTGGCCCCCATCCGAGGCAACCCCTCAACAGATCCATCCGCAATCCCCGCCTTGAGATCCGCAACCGATTCAATCTTGAGATCATCCCACATCAGCTTCACAGTCTTGGGCCCCAAGCCCGGAATCCCAAGCACCTCCATGAGCCCCGCCGGGATCTTGGCCGCGAGTTCATCATGTTCTGAAATAGTCCCTGTCTGAGCAAGCTCAACCAGCTTCCCCGCCGTCCCTTTGCCGATCCCCTCGATCGCGACCAGCGTCTTGGTATCACCGGCTTCAGCGATCGGCCCAAGATCCTCGGTCAACCCCTTGAGTATCCGCGACGCCTTCGCCGCCGCGCTGACCCGAAACCGATCCCCCCCGGTCAGTTCGAGCATCTGGCCAATCCGAGCAAACAACGCAGCAGCATTCTGGTTCAACGACATACTCAATAGTAGTGGGGGCCCCGATCGCAGACTCAATCGACAAAGTCATCCACAATCTGCTTCTCGACCGCCTGCACAATCCCCTCCCGCTGATCCTCAGGCACCAGCATCAACGCCGCCACCCACCGCCGGACCATCCCCATCGATTCAGGTTTGCACAACTCAAGCAGCATCGTCAGGTGATCGTTGGGCGACAGCCCTTGCGATCCGCTCAGCTGATCGCGGCTTGGCCTGACTACTGACTCCCGTTCCTGATTCTGATCCTGCTCGCTCATCGGTACTCCCGTCCTTCTGGGAGTTCAGTATATCCGATGCCGCCTTAGGCTCGACCATGGTCGACGCATTGAGCCTGGTCTCGATCATCTGCACGAACCGATCCAGCCGGTCCACCCGCTCGATGAGCTGCGTAAGCGTATTGGCCACCGCCCCCATCAACTCATTAGGATCCGCACTCTTGAGTGCATGGGTCCGCATGTCCCGCACCTTCATCGGCCCCTGCCCCGACAACAACCACTCGCCCGAGACCCCAAGGTTCCGACAAAGATTCGTCATAAACGACGCACTGGGCGCCTGCCCCTGCATGTACCGCCGCACAGTTTCGGGGTGGGTCTCAGTCATCTCCCCCAGTTGCCGGTATGAGGTGTCTCCCACAGCAAGACTCAGACGATCGTGGAATGCCGATGTTGTTGGTATGGTGCTCATAGACACAGCATACACAAATGTTTGGTACCAGGAAGGGCTATGAAACAGGTCTGTGCGGGTCAACCCTCGATTATGAGCCACAAACCTCTAATCTGCGTTGGTATCCGCTCGCCGAATCCGTCAGAGGCCAGTGTGTATACACAAAACCGAGGCAAAATTTTTATATAATCCCCAATAAATACTCGGAAACTCCCCACAACAAGTCAGATAGATCAGAATTGATTTGAATAAACAATGGCACAAGAGCCCCAGATATTTGTGCATTGCGCTGCAAAGAAGATCAACGCCACAGCTTATTGAGAAGAGTAGAGTTCAGCCTCAGCACTCTGGCTGGATTCTCGCTCTGCTTCTGCCTTCTCAAGCCTTGCAAGTCTTTCAGACATTTCGACCACAAACGCAGACACCACAGCAACCAACTGTTCAGGCTTTGCATTCTTTAAAGTGTAAAGAGGCACATCCCGAGTCATCATCGGCATACTGCCCTGAAGCAACCACTCAACAGATACACCTAAACTTGAACACAGCGTTGAGACAAATACAGTACTCGGTACATGCCCCCTCATATACCTGCGAACGGTCTCTGGAGAAGTGTCAGTGAGTTCGCTGAGTTCACGAAATGAAAGATCGCCCGCCACCAAAACTAACCGGTCATGAAACTGCTTCTTTAACTTTGGTGTATTCATGCCCATACCAACGGCACTTTTGGTAGAGCTCCCCTATCAAATAAGACATCGAGATAGCCAATTCCTAAATATGGGGTGTTTGATCTAGACAAAATGTGCAGTAATTCCGTTTATTGGCTTGTAATGGCCATTTTATGAGCGAAACAAAGAATATCTCTGGTTAACAATGCTTGGTAAAGTGCGATCTGCGTGTCCGCTGGTGGTCATCCTCAACTCTCGATATGCGGAGAATCCCCAATTCCAAGGCTCTGAAAGTTGCTCAATATCGTTGTTGTTTGGCTTATCCCAATTTGATACGAATACCAGCAGGGCTCTGAAACTGGAAAATCAATGAATTGTCGCACGCCAAGGATCCACAAAATTGAACGATTGAGTTCAATGTGTATGAGAATTTAATCAGCTAAGCCGCGATCGCGAAATTGAGACGCACAAATGTGAGCGGAAAATAAGCAGTTTGCACATTTATGGGTCGCTTGCTGCTGGCGTGAACTGGAAGAATAGAAAAAATAATGGATCTAATACGATTGTTATGATTCCGCATGTAGAAGGCGTCAAGACCTCACTGGTTTTACGTTTAAGCGGAATTGTGGAGCTTGAGCTCAGGCTCAATCATGGACTGGGTCAGTTCCTCGTTCTTGGTGAGCCTAGATGAAAGGTCAACAAGCAGTTCGGAAATGGCGAGCATCAGTTGTTCTGCGCTGGCATGCTGCAATGTGTGCAGCGGGATATCGCGTGTCTTCATCGGGTTCTTGCCCGCAAGCAACCATTCCCCGGAAATGCCTAGATTTAAGCATAGTTTTGATAAAAATGCGGTGCTTGGAGCGTGCCCATTCATATACCGACGCACAGTTTCTGGATGGGTTTCGGTGATCTCCCCAAGCTGACGAAAAGAAAGATCGCCCGCAGCAAGCAGCAAGCGGTCATGAAATAGATTTGTGTCTTTTGCTGTATCCATACCAGATATGTCGGTCTTTCTGTGTGAATTCCGCTCCTCATTATCCAATTTACAAGGGTAAAGTAATACAATTGGGTATTTCTGACTGGGTAGACTATTATTTCATAAACATTAACAATAGGTAGATTGACCGGGGGTTAAATCACTAGTCAATTACTGCGAATCAAGGGTAATTTATTACGCAGCAATAATTACTACCCGACATCCCCAACCCCAAGCCATTCCCCGTGCGCCTTGAGCAATCTTCGCCGGATCAACCCCTCCCCGTCCCCATCAAGCCGCGCCGATCGCCCGATCCATTCCCCCGCATCCCGCCTCGCCATCCCCAATAGCTCGTGATCCTCCAACGGATTCGCCACCTTAAACGGCGGCATCCCCGATTGCCGCGTCCCAAACACATCCCCAGGCCCACGGATCTCCAAATCCCGCTGCGCCAGCACAAATCCAGACGAAGAATCAACCATCGCCTCAAGCCGCAGCTTCCCATCATCCGTCTTTGGATCCGCAATCAGCACACACACCGACTGCAACTCCCCCCGGCCAACACGCCCCCGAAGCTGATGCAGCTGCGCCAAACCAAACCGGTCCGCATCCTCAATCACGATCACCGCCGCGTTGGGCACATCCACGCCCACCTCGATCACCGTCGTCGCGATCAAACAATCAATCTCCCCTGCCCGGAACCGGTGCATGATCCGCTCGCGCGTCTCCCGCTTGAGTTTCCCGTGCATCGCCGCGATCTTCAAACCATTGAGTTCCCCGCCCTCAAGTTCCTTCATCAGATCCCGCAAATTCCGAGTCGGCCCCTTCCCCCCATGAGCAGTCCCATCGCTGTGCAGCGTCGCCGAGGTCTTCCCGCCCGGCTCGATCGCAGGCACAACAACAAACACCTGCTGCCCCTGTCCGATTTTCTCGGCTGCCCATCCATACACCACCGACCGCTTCTCAGGCCCAACCCACTTGGTCGTAATTTCCTTGCGCCCCGCCGGCAGATGCTCGATCGTCGAAATATCAAGATCCCCAAAGATCGTCAGCCCGATCGTTCGCGGGATCGGCGTCGCCGTCATCACAATCACATGAGGCGTCTCATCCGAATACTCATCACCACCCTTCACCCCCCCTTTAACACGAAGCTTCGCCCGCTGCTCAACCCCAAACCGGTGCTGCTCATCAATGATCGCCACCGCCAGCGAGTGGAACCCCACCGAATCCGACACCAGCGCATGGGTCCCGATCACCAGATCAACTTCCCCCGACCCGATCATCGCCACCACCGCCGCCCGCTGATCCGCAGGCATCGACCCCGTCAACAACGCAATCCGAGTGTTCGACCCTTTGAGCATGTCCGAGATCGACAAATAATGCTGCTCGGCCAGCAACTCCGTCGGCGCCATCAACGCCGCCTGATGCCCATGAGCAATCGCCCGAAGCATCGCCCCAAGCGCAACAACAGTCTTCCCAGACCCAACATCCCCCTGAATCAACCGATTCGTAGGCGTCGTCTGCGACAAATCCTTCGCAATCTCACCCGCCACCTTCGCCTGATCCGCCGTCAGCGTAAACGGAATCCGCGCATTGATCCGCTCATCAATCTCAGGCGACGAAGGCAGTGGGGGCGACCGCATCGTCGAACGCAGATGCGCCCGCTTCATATGCACCCCAAGCTGCAACAATAACAGCTCGTCATACGCCAGCCGCCGCCGCGCCATCCCAACCTCATCTTCATCCTCAGGACAATGAATCATCCGGTACGCCTCCCCAAGCGTCGGAAGCGACCGCTCCTTACGAAACTCATCGCTCAAATGATCCTTCAAAAGATCAACCCCCGCCCCAAGCACCGGCTTAACAATCTCCCCGATCTGCTGCGAAGTCAGCCCATCAGTCGCCGGGTACACCGCCCGGTACTCATCATCCTGCTCGCTCCCCACCAGCCGTTCAAGATCACGCTCAGGCACAATCGTAAAGGTCGGATTCGCCATCTGCAACCCAGGCCCATACACCTTGGGAGTCCCCTGCACATTGATCGACATCCCCGGCTCAAGCTTCTTGGCCAAAAACGCCTGATTAAAGAACACCAAATCCAGCCGCCCCTGCCGGCCACCATTCAAGCTGTCCTCACCCGAATCATCAATGATCACGACTTGCAAACGCGCCTTGCGCCCAAACCCAGAAACCTTAATCGCGCTGATCTCCCCAATCGCAGACCCGATCACCCCCGCCTCTAGATCCTCAAGCCCCGCCCGAGCCCGCACCCACTCATGCCTCCGAGGCAGATGCGTCAACAGCAACCCAAGATTCATCACCCCCAGCGACATCAGCTTCCCAGCCGCAAACTCACTCACCCCCACAAGATCACCAACCGCCGTCGTAAGCGACAACGGCGAACCATCCCGTGCTCTGGCCAAAACTGTCGTCTGTACATCGCTCGCCATTACAGCCCCAACGGATTGCTATGGCTCGGCCCCTGATCCGACTTGGTGAGCCCGTCCTGCTCGTTCGCCGGGTCAATTTCCCGCAAGTAAGTCCAGCTATACAACCCAGTCGCGTGCCCATCCGAAAACGAGATCTTGATCGCATAGTTCCCCACCATCTCCGCACTCTCAGCAACCACAGGATCGCCTGTGCCCATCCCATCAGGCAGAATCGTCAGCGGATTCACATCCATCTGCTTCCGCAGCTCCCGCATCTCCGCACTCGGCGACATCCTCCGCAAATACGCGATCGGATAAAACGACTCAACCCCGTCAGCCCAACGAATCGTCAGCCCGGTGTCTTTTTTCAGATCAAGATGCTCAGGTGTCATTCCAGTAGTGCCCATACGGATAGTGTATGGGCAAACCAAGCCGGAGACAGCAATGGATACGAACGCTATCGAAACAGCAGCCATGGAACAACTCGCCGCCTCAATCGACAAAGCCCAGTCCTGCGCCTGCATCGGCATCGACCCCGTCTTCGACAAACTCCCAGAAGAACTCAAAGAAACCGAACCCCCCCTAGCCATCGCCATGTTCGCCAAGGTCGTCCTCGACCACATCCACGAAGCCGCAGGCGTCGTCAAGTTCCAGTCCGCCTGCTTCGAGCGCTACGGCCAGATCGGCTACGCCGTCCTCGAACGCTCCGTCGCCCACGCCAAATCCCTCAACCTCACCGTCATCCTCGACGCCAAACGAGGCGACATCGGATCCTCGGCTGAGCACTACGCCGCCGGTGCCAAGACTATGGGCGCCGACTTCATCACCTGCTCACCCTACATGGGCCGCTCCTCGATCCAACCATTTCTCGATGCCGGCATCGGTGTCTTCGCCCTCTGCAAAACCTCAAACCCAGACGCCGCCGAACTCCAAACCCCAGAACTCACCAACGCCGTCGCCAAGATGATCACCGCCCTAGGCGATCAGGTCGGAGCCGTCATCGGCGCAACCAACTCCAAAGAAGACACCAAGGTCCTCCGAAGCATCATGCCCGACGCCATGTTCCTCGTCCCAGGCGTAGGAGCCCAAGGCGGCACCATCAGTGATGTCAAAGCCATGACCCGCCCAGATGCAAAGACCCACGCCCAGCTCGGCGTCATCATCAACGCCTCCCGCTCGGTCACCTATCCAGACCCAGTCGAAGACGAACCCTGGCACGACACCATCAAACGCGAGGCCGAAACCTTCGCACAATCCTGCCGCCAGCTCCTCGACTAGGCCGTGTCTGACGGCTCAAGATTTCACAAAGCACTGCATCTTTGTCCCTCCCCGCGCCCTCGCGGGGAGGTGGCACGCGCAGCGTGACGGAGGGGTCTTCTCTTTTCAGGGGCCCCGTCAGATCCTAAACCAAATCCACAAAAATCAAGAGAGGCCGACGGTTCGCACCGCACGGCCTCTCTCTTGCGTTTAGCACACCCTGCAAGAAGCAAGGCATGGAACAGATACTCGTTTACCGCCGGCGACGACCAGCAACAACCCCGCCAAGACCAAGAAGCGCCATCGCACCAGGTGCAGGAACGGTGTTGACAAGAATGCCATCAAGCTGAGTCGTGCGGGCAATGAAGTTGCCTTCCTGAGAATCAAACCACTCAGGCATCTGGAGCATCATCGAGAGCCCGCCTTCGAGAGCAGCCAATGGAATAGCAAAGGTCTGGCCGGCATTGCCTTCGAAGACACTGTTGCCTGCCTCGGTGCCTCCGTACCCCGCCGCCGTGACATGCCCGTCAAAGAATCCGAAACCAAACTGGTTGGTCCAGGTTCCGACATAGCTGCCCGAAAGCGTGTCACCGTTGATATCGGTGATGATGAATGTACCTGCCGCGTCTGCAGAGAGCGCGGTGATGTTCGACAACTCCATGTTGAACTGGGAATCAGCCGTGGTCGAGCCATCAGCGAATCCGGAGTTAAACAGGGCCGTTGATGGGAATCCCGCACCGAGGTAGTTGGTGACATCACCCGATGTGCTGAGCATATCAGTTTCAGAGGCGCCAACATTCAGGGTATTACTTTCTACATTCCAGTTCGCGCCCATATCGGTGTACCCGAATGTCGCGGCCAAATCAGCCTGAGCGGCACCAGCAATGGTCGTCAGGGCTGTAGCACTAATAAGCAGTGTTGTTTTCATTTCTTGTTTCCTCTTTTTACTCGTGAGAGCTTCGGCGTCAAACATAATTCCAAGGCCCAGCGAACGCAAGGCACGGTCTCACACCATAAATACACCACCACAGCAAAAACACCAACCAAATGGAGAAAAAGCGTGGAAAATTCAGCCAAATCACAGATCCAACGAGTCCGGTAAGCACCAACTCAGAACAAATCTCCGTTCAACCACGATTCGATCGAACCATCGTTTTCATGTCAAAAACCACCCCAAGCCCCCCTCAAGCCCCACAAAAAAACACGCCAACAGACGCGCCTCATAATCGGAACCTGATTTTCGAATTAAAGGTCTGAGAACCACCCCAAAGTCAACCGTATCCACGATCAGCCAAGCAATTGGCTATACATGAATCAGCTCATTCACATCGGTTTTTGATCAATCGTCAGATCGTAAATCGACAGCAGCTTGGTCTTATCAAACACCATCTCCGCCCGGCTCCGGCCCACAACATCGTACAAAGGCGTCAGCTCGATCGCATCGACCGGGCACGCCTCTTCGCACATCCCGCAGAAGATACACCGCAGCTCGTCGATCTCAAACTTGGCCGGGTACTTCTCGCGGTCATCCCAAGGCGACTCGGCCGCCTCAATATGAATGCAGTTCGCAGGACAGATAGTGGGGCACATCATGCACGCCACGCACTTGACCCGCCCCGCAGCGTCCTTATTGAGCCGGTGCACACCCCGGAAGTTGCTCGTTTCGATCCCGCCCTTCTCAACATCAAGATGCTCTCGGCGTTCCTCTGGGTACTGCATCGTGTAACTCGTGCGACCCTGACCAAACGAGGTAAAGAAGTGCCTCATCGTCGTCCCGAACCCCTTAAAGATCGCAGGCAGGTACACCGCCTCGACAGAAGTCATCGGCTTGGGAGTCATATCAACGATTTGAGCGTCGGGAATGGTCATATCAACGCAGTATAGCGTATCAAACCCCCCCAAACCCCCATTGGAACACTCAAGCCCTCATCTTGAGATGACATTGGGAACCCGGCTATCATATTGCAAGATGACCGATCGCCGACCCGGACCACCACTCTTCGAACTCCTGAACCAGGACCAGCCAAACCCAGACGATGGGCAAGGATCGTCACACGATTCTGGCGAGCTATCCGCCCCAAATCCAGTCCAAAGCCAGCCCTCATCTGCCACACCCGATCGCCCCGCACCAATCACCGCAGGCGTCTCCAGAGCAGAACGGTCCGCCGCCACCATGCCCGAAGAACCCGCGCCTCAAGATGGCGGCTTCCATCTCAGCACACACCGAGCCTATCTCCTGATTGCACTCGTCGCTGTATTACTTGTATTCGTCTGGGCAATCGGCTACAAAGCCGGGGAAACCAGCGGCAAGGCCGAAATGGAATCCATGATTCCAAACAAGCCAAGCATGATCCTCCCCCCGATCTCCAATAACCAGCCTACAGACGACTCCCCATCAACAAACACCGACCCGCTCCCAGACGACGCCGTCACCCAGCCCCCAAGAGTCCCAGCACAGGCCTCTCAGGCCGTTATGACTGCTCAGGGCTACAAAGAAGTCGATCCCCGAGTCTCGGGCAATAACTACCTCCAACTCGCCACTTTCTCCGCAGAACAGGCCGCAGACGCCATTCTCTTCATGAATGACCACTCAATGCCAATCATCGGGGTCCCAGTAGTGGATTCCGGCGTCCGAGCAGGCAACAATCCCTCCCGCTATACCCTGTATTCCCTAGGGCTTGCAGTTCCAGGCGGATCAGATTTCAGTGCCATGCAGGCACAGCGCGACGAGCATAAGCGAGCAATCGCAGCCCTCGGAGCGCAATGGCAAAGAGAACGCCGCGGCGGATCGGACTTTGGTGAGTCCAAAACGCAGTGGGTAAAATACAACTAACTCATCGGGCGCCACCAGTTAGCCCTTTACAGACAAGACACGGAGCCCCCCAATGAGCATCCACTCATCACTCAAGACCGAAGGCAACCTAACCACCAAACGCAATGTCATGAAGCGTGCAGAACGCCTTGCCGTACTCAAAGACGAAAAGAAGCACACCGGCGACAAGGGTGCTCTCGGTCTCCAGAAGACCAAAGTCCGCGAATAGTCCGAACCCCATCCCGGGATTCGAACACCAAACATCCAAATGAAAAGAGGTTGACATGATCAAGCATCTCATCGCGGATCGTGCAAGCGCTATCGACGCGTCAGGCATCAGAAGAATCTTCAACCTCGCCGCCACACTCAAAGACCCTATCAACCTCTCCATCGGCCAGCCAGACTTCCCAGTCCCAGAGCCCATCCGCGCCGCAGCAATGCACGCCATCGACACACACAAAAACGGCTACACCCTCACCCAAGGCGACCCCGCACTCCTCACCAAAGTCACCGACTGGCTCAAGCTCGATCTCGGCTGGGACTGCGCCGTCACAGGACAAGGCGCTGACAACCAGCCAACCGCCTTCATCACCAGCGGCACCAGCGGAGCCCTCTTCCTCGCCTTCCTCGCACTCCTCAACCCAGGCGACGAATGCATCATCCCAGACCCATACTTCGTCTGCTACCCCCACCTAGCCACCATGTGCGGCGCAAAGGCCATCACCTGCGACACCTACCCAGACTTCCAACTCACCGCAGCCCGCGTCGAGCCCCTCATCAACGACAAAACCAAGTTCGTCCTCCTCAACACCCCCTCAAACCCCTCGGGAGTCGTCCTCTCCAAAGAAGAAGGCGCAAAACTACGAGCCCTCTGCAAATCCAAGGGCGTCCTCCTCATCTCCGATGAAATATACGACGAGTTCGTCTTCACCGAATCCCTAGGCGACACCGCCGCCGGCGACCCAGCCCTCAAACGCTGCCCTTCCCCGGCCCGCACCCAAGGAGCCGACCAAGATACTCTTCTTATCCGCGGCTTCGGTAAAACCTACGGCTGCACCGGCTGGCGACTCGGATACGCCGCAGGACCCGCCGCCATCATCGACCAAATGTCAAAGCTCCAGCAGTACACCTTCGTCTGCGCCCCCGCGCCCCTCCAAGCCGGCGTCGTCGAAAGCTTCGACATCTCCATGAGCGAATCCGTAGACGAATACGAATCCCGCCGCGACATGGTCATCGAACGCCTCTCCAAGCACACAAATATCGCCACCCCAGGCGGTGCGTTCTACGCCTTCATCGAGGTCCCCGAATCCCTCGGCCTCACCGGAACCCAGTTCGCCGAAAAATGCATCGAGCGAGAACTCCTCGTCATCCCAGGCGGCGCATTCTCACCACGCGACACCCACTTCAGGATCAGCTTCGCGACAAACCGCGATCGCCTCAGCCAAGGCCTCGATATTCTGTGTGAACTGCTCGCCGGGAAGTAAACCGTCTCAGGATTCAAATAGATTTAGAACTTGATCGACAAGCGGGCAAACAAGCCCTCTTGGTTCAGGTCCGTAGTCACCGCCCCAATATCGAACTCAGACCGCAAAATCTGATACCCCGCGACCAGCCCCATCCGGTCCGAGATCCGCCAGTCCGTCTGGGCGTTGAACCCGATCAGCGACGAACCCACATTAAGTGTCTGCGTTGTGGCTTGCCCAGTCAGGCTCCAGTCCCGAGAAATATTCCACCGGACCGATGACCCAATCGTCGGCACCGCGATCACCCGGTGCGACAAGTCGTGCATCTCCGATGACCCGCCCGTTTGAACACGCTTAGAAATATTCGCTTCAATCGCGGTTACCCCAGAAGTAAAGCTGAAGTCCACCGCCCCCGCCGAGGCCGCCTGCCATTCGACGCCCATCTCATAGAAGTTGTATTCACCTTCGCTCTGCGTCATCGTCGCAACCGAATCGCCCTCGCCCGGAAGCGATGAGCCCGTGCCAGAAATATTCCCATCACTCAGCGTCGTGCTCCGTCCCACAGAGAACCGCATGTCGTTTCCCGAAGTTTCTTGGTTGGCATCACTATAAAGCACCCGCCCAACAGCGACCGAATCAATCGCCGTGTCATGTCCAAAGGGCGCCGCAGAAAGCTCGGGGAGTGTCTCGGAGCTCGGGATCATTTCAATGTCAGCCCCCATCCCACGCATCGCGACAAGCTCGTCCATAGAAACAACAGCACTCTCAGGCTGATACATCTCAACCCACCGAGATTGTGTGACCAGCGGATACATAAAGTCCGAATCAGGATGCATCATCACCCGAGGCATGCTCCCGCCAATGCACCACGATGAACACATCGCCACACCAGCAACACACAACACAACAGAAGATGGAATCGATCGACGACTCATACCATGAATTGTGGCCCATACAAGCATAAAAGTCAAATCGGCGTTCTCCCCCGGTTAGCGATTACAAAGCTTTCAAGAAGCCCTATAACATCCCCAAGTTGGGGTGATAAGTTTGCACCTTTAAGCGCAGGATTCGCCGTATTGAGCACATGATTGCCCCCTGCGATCACCCGAAGCTCGGCACCAACTGCGCCAGCAATCGCCTCCCCAGCACCAATATCCACCGCCTGATCATCAGTTCCATGCAAAATAATTGTTGGACAATCAATACTTGTGCACAGTTTCAACACATCATGCGCCCCAGGATCATTAATCTGCTCCTGCAGCCATGCCGCGCCAATCCGAAGCTCCTGCCCCGTCCGAGCACTCGCCGAAGTGATGAACCCGTCATCAAGCATTGTGCTTTGCATCTCTTCACTCAGCGAGTTACACGACGCAACACTGTTGATCGTCGCCACCCCACAAAGTTTCGGCCGTGTTTCGCGTCCGCTTGCAAGCATCGCCGTCCCGCCACCACGCGAATGCCCGCACAAAAACATCGGCAAACCCTTGCCATCAACCTCGCCGCTTTCAATCGCATCAAACACACAACCCACATCCTCGACCTGCCTGTTCCAGGTATCGAGTTCAAACAAATCAGGCCGAGCAAAGGTATCGATCTCATTGGTCATCCCCGAACACGAAAAATTAAACCGGTGCACCAAGATCCCCGCCTTGGCAAGCTCCCTCCCAAGCACCGGGATAAAACCATAATCCTTGTACCCCTTAAACCCATGCAACAACACCAAGCACGCGACCGCCTCCCTCCCATCCCCCTCAGGATGATCAGTATTACCAAATATCTCAAGCCCGCGCGAGTTTCTCAGCGTCCAGTCCGATGTATGTAGAGTCATACACTATTATTGCCTCTATCCGCTTCCAAAATCATCGCACCGACTTCGCCCCTACCCTTCCCCTTCATGACAGACCAACCAACAAACTCAACAAACACAACATCCACCGCCCAGTGGGGCAAAAACCCGCCCAAAGGCGGCGAGCACGACCTCCTCAAAGGCCCACGCTTCCGCCGCCAAGAACTCTGGACCGTCATCAAAGTCGCCCGAGAGTTCCTCCGAGGCTTCAGACAAATGCACTTCATCGGCCCCTGCGTCACCGTCTTCGGATCAGCACGATTCGATGAAAATCACCAATACTACAAACTCGCCCAAGAAACCGGCGCCGCCCTCGCAAGAGCAGGCTACGCCGTCATGACCGGAGGCGGACCAGGAATCATGGAAGCCGCCAACCGCGGAGCCCGCCAAGAAGGCGGCCTCTCATTGGGTTGCAACATCGAACTCCCCATGGAGCAGGTCCCAAACCCATACCTCGACCGCTTCGTAGACTTCAACTACTTCTTCGTCCGCAAAGTCATGATGGTCAAATACTCCAAAGCATTCATCGTCCTCCCCGGAGGCATGGGCACCATGGACGAAATCTTCGAAACCGTCGTCCTCATCCAAACCAATAAAATCGAACGCTTCCCCATCATCGTCATGGGCAAAGACTTCTGGCGACACATGCAAACCTTCGTAGACAACGCCCTCATCGAAAGCGGCACCATCGACGCAATAGACATGGACCTCATCCAATACACCGACGACCCCGAAGAAGCCGTAGAAATGATCGCCCGCTACGAAGCCAACGGCAACGGGAACAACTAATCTGAAGGAATCAGATGCTCCGCTCCGCGTTGCTCCAGCTTCCCAATCGCCATCTTGGCAACAGACGCATTCTCATCAAGAGCCAGCCGCCGACCAAGTTCATTGAGTTGGTCGTCATACACCGTCCCGGTTTTCGACGGGAGATTCTTCGCCATCCAGTACCGATCCTCAAAGCTCGATGAATCAACAATCCACCCAAACCACTCAATCCAAAGCCCCAAATCCCGCTCATCCACCCGCCCAGCCCTGTAGTACACATACCGATTCGTGCTCGGCGGCTCCGCATTCGTCGTGCGAATAAACTCAGACAACAACGGATACACCAACGCTCCATCCGAATCATGGTTCACAACAACCAACAATGCCAGATGCTGTATCGAAGTTCTGCTCTGATTTCCAAGAGCGATCTTTCTTGTATCTTCAAGTGCAGCCCGTTGTATCAACTCAATAAGCTCGTCATACGGCCCATACCCCGTCGTGTCATCAAACGAGTGGTTCACTTGAAAGCTTCGCAAGGCTCGAAGCCCCGCGCCCCGAACTTCGGGGTCTTCAGAGCCAATCCACTCTGAACACCGTTCAAACACCCGGTCAAGCTGATCAACAGAGAGTTCGCGAGTGAGCCAAGCAAGCATCGAGTGCCTCTTTGCCGGCCCAATCAACTTGGGATCCAAGTTCAAACTCATCAATGTGTCAAAAGCCTCATCATTGGTGATGAAACGCTCAGTGCCCCCAAGGGCCTCAGCAATGATCGACATCGAGTTCAATACTGATCCGCTGGCATCGGCAACCAAAGCCCGCGCCAACTCCTCAACAGCGACCGTCTCCGGTAACCCAGAAAGAGCCCCAGCAAGCCGATCATTCTTGATCGCATCGACCACAGACGGGTTTGGAAACATGGTTGAATTCCATTGTGCCTGCTCTCGCGCAATCATGTTCATCCAGAACTGAGCCATATAAAAAGGCGTCGTTGACGAGGTTGATTGTGTCACCCGGAGGGTCGCCTCCGCATTCTGATCCGGAGCATTCAAGGCCTCAATCAGATCCATCGCCGCAAAAAACATCAACGGATCCGGATCCCCCGGTGCCTCAATCCACTCAGGCGGATTACTAAACGGTGCTCCCCGATTCATCATGACATTGCCATAGCTATTGAGCAATTCAAGCCGCATCGGATCCCACCGCGCCTCATTGTTCGACATCATCGGCTTGTACAACCGCCTAGAAAACCGTAATATCCGAGCATCCGAAACCCACTGGTGATCAATCCGCGCGCTGAGCCGAGAGCCATAAATCTTCTTGCCGCTCGGTGCCGATTGGTAATAATAAATCCATTCCTCAGGCCACACCTCCCACCCCGCCATCAACACCCAGGTAGGCACCGCCGCAAGCCACTCCCCAGTTTCCGCAACCCGAGGCCCAACCAAAACCCCATACCAACCGCCCCCCATAAAAAACAACGCCATCAACACCAACCACCGCGGCCGCCGAGTCTTCAAAAAAACGCCCTCACACTTGGCCGTCTTCCCACACTCAGGACACAACAACCCAACAGCATCAGACATGTCATACCAACACCCCGGACACCGCACCCGCCCCCGAGCCCGATCCCCAACAACCCACCAGATCACAAGAAACACCCCAAACAACCCCGCCGTCCACCCAATAACAGTCGCTGAGTTCACCCCAGATAACGGGTCCCCGCTCCAAGAGAACTGCTCCGCCAGATCAACCGCGATATACCCGCACCCAACCGAAACCACCCAGCACAACACCATAAGCCCAACGGCAATCCACCCCGCCCGCTTCGAATACTTCGCCGCCAGTCGCTTCCGCCGCCGAGCGATCGTCTCAGAAACCAGCCGCACAAACAGAGAAAAACCCCAGCACGCCATCAGCGTCGAAACAACCCAAAATATAATCACCCATCTATCCATCAATCACAGTATACAGCAGAATCAAACCGCCGCTGCAGCAAACCGCTCCCGAACCGAGCTCGCCCCCTTCGACGAATACTCATCCGCAACCGCAGACACAAACTCATCCAGCGGCATAGACCCAAGATCCTTCGCAATCCCAAACGCACGAACCGAAACAGCCCTCGCCTCCGCATCCCGCGGCCCCACAACAACCAAATACGGAATCTTCATCTCAGACCCATTCTTAATCTTCGCCTGCACACGCTGATCATTCTGATCAAGGGTCGCCCGGATCCCCGCGCTCTTAAGCTGCGCAAGCACCTCCACCGCGTAGTCATTACTCTTCTCAGAAATCGGCAGCACCCGCACCTGCTCAGGAGCAAGCCACACAGGGAACGCACCAGCAAAATGCTCAATCAACACCCCAATAAACCGCTCCATCGAACCAAACGGCGCCCTATGAATCATCACAGGGCGATGCTTCTCGTTATCCGCCCCAATATAGCTCAGATCGAACCGTTCAGGCAAGTTGTAATCCACCTGCACGGTTCCCAACTGCCACTCCCGCCCGATGACATCCTTCACCACAAAATCAATCTTCGGCCCATAAAACGCCGCCTCCCCAGGCTCCTCAGTAAACGCCACGCCCAAAGTCGCCGCCGCCTCAAGACACGCTCTTTCTGCCTTGTCCCAGTTGACCGGATCACCCGTGTACTTACTGCTATCTGGATCACGCAGACCAACCCGCACCCGGTAATCCTCCATCCCAAGCACATCGAAAATGGTTTTCACCAACGACAAGCACCCCTGCAACTCATCGCTCACCTGCTCTGGAGTACAGAAAAGATGCGCATCGTCCTGCGTAAACCCACGCACCCGAGTCATCCCATTGAGCTCCCCAGACTGCTCCCACCGGTACACAGTCCCAAACTCCGCCAAACGAACCGGCAGGTCCTTGTACGAGTGGGGGGCCGAGTCAAACAACTTAATATGATGCGGGCAGTTCATAGGCTTAAGCATGAACCCCTCAATCTCGCCGCTGCTCATGTTGTTGGACAACTGCGAACAACTGCACCCTTCTTCCGAAATCTCAATCAGATGATCCCGCTCAATAATCGGCGGGAACTGCGAATCCGCATAATACGGGAAGTGCCCCGATGTCCGGTACAAATCCAGCTTCCCAATATGCGGCGTAAACACCTCACTGTACCCCTGCTTGGTCAGCTCAGCCCCAATAAAGCTCTGTAACTCCTTCCGGATCACCGAGCCGTTCGGAGTCCACAAAATCAACCCCTGCCCAACCGTCTCATCAATATGAAACAGCCGCAGCTTCTTCCCAAGCACCCGGTGGTCCCGCTTCTTCGCTTCTTCCAAGCGTTCAAGATGCTTGTTGAGTTCCTTCTTCGAGAAGAACGAAGTCCCATACACCCGCGTCAAACGATCCGAGTTCTCATCCCCATGCCAGTAGCTCGACGCCAACGACATAATCTTGAACCCACCAATCCGACCTGTACTCGGCACATGAGGCCCCCGGCACAAATCCTCCCAATCCTTCCCCGGCTCCCCAGTCGCATAAAACGACAACGACTCAGAACCAGCCTTAATCGCCGCCTCCCCATTATCCACCTTGTACTTCGACCCCTCGCTCTTGAGCTTCTCCATCCCGTCGCTGATCGACATGTCATACCGAGTAAACACCCGATCCTCTTTGACAATCTTCCCCATCTCCGCTTCGATCGCCTCGAAATCCCCATCCTTCAACGGCCGATCATCCGGAAACTTGATGTCGTAATAAAAGCTACTCTCAAGCGGCGGACCATACACCAGCATCGCCCCAGGCACCACCCGCTGGATCGCCTCGGCCATCACATGAGCCGTCGAATGCCGAAGCATGCTCATCGCATTGGCATCATCCTTCTTATCCCGCGTCTTCTCCGTCACCAGCGACAACGAGCAATCCGATTCGATCACCGTCGAAAGATCACACAGCACCCCATCAATCAAACACCCAACGCACGCCCGCGCCAGCCGCTCCCCAATCGACATCGCCACATCAAACGCGGAAACCGCATCATCAAAGGATTTAACCGAACCATCCGGAAGAGTAATCTGAGGCATATCAAGTGCTCGCTTTAAACAGGATCAAGGGGATCAGGACAGCATCAGGATCAAAAAGAACCCAAGCCAAAATCACAACGCCCCATCCTATGAAAAATCTCCCCCACGAGCACTCTCACCCCCCGAATATCAAGATTATTTACACGCCAAACCCACCCCAGAACCTAAAATCTTCCGCCTCCCCCGGGCCTCCGGGGGAGGTGTCTGCGCAGCAGACGGAGGGGGTCTTTCTTACTCTCCACCGGGTGCCACGGCTTGCCCGTCTTCGGCAAGCCGTGGCTTCTCTCCCGCCCTCTCCCTCGGGGAGAGGGCCGGGGTGAGGATCTTCTCTTCTCTATCTCTGGTGCCCGGTGCCCTCCTTCGACCGTCTTCGGCGAAGGAGGTCTTCGCCAAGGTGCCCCGACTCGCCGTCTTCGGCGCAGTCGGGATCGGGTGCCGGGTGTCCTTGTTCATCGATATTATGTCAGGCCAAGTCTCGACGAGTAAATCTAGCATATGGTTGCTACCAAATGGATATTCGTAAGCGAATCAAAGATCCCCTCCTCGGCTTCGGCTGGGCTGGATATATATGCGCTGCGATATTGATTGCTCTTATCGCGGCCCTCGTCGCCGGGATCGAACTTCGATATGAACTCCTCAAGCTCATCCTCGCTACGCTTGGTCTCGACGCGATGATGTTCTTTGTCATTCATCTCCCGTTTGCTGGGTTTTCCATCTCAGGCGCAACAGTAAGTGTGACAACCGGCATAGCAGTTCTGGTCGCCTTTAAAGTTGCTCCATACCGAGTTAACCCGCTATTGCAGTTGGTGGTCTTTCTGCTTTGTGCCGGATGGTTTCTCGTTGCATTAAAAACCTACACAGTTGTTGGGCAAGCATTGTTTGGCTCATCAAGCTTTGCCAATTTTTATCTATTGGAAATAGTTGGAGCGGTTCTTATTGGGTTGGCTGTTCTTTACTTGACTCGTTCCAGACTCGTCGGAGCAATGTGGGCTTTGGCAGTCGCAGTAGCTTCATTGAACGCGATATGGTTTGCAAATTCTGGCATGTTTCTACCGGGGACGGTCGTTCTCTTTTACGGATTTGACATATATGGGTACACATCGCTCTCACTGGCATTTGATCTATTGACCATGGGTTCTCTTATTCTCTGGGCAATCCTTGAGCGGAAAAAAATCGTCCCAACGCAGATGTGCCAATCCTGCGGATATGACCTTGCGGGGCTATCAGGTGATGCGACTTGCCCAGAATGTGGTCGCAAACAGGCGGCGACTGCCATCCCGCCGGATGCCATGTAGGCGCCGTCTTCGGCTCCTGCATGTCTTCGCTGAATCCACCAACGATGTACGGCTGGGTGCCATGTAGGTGCCGTCTTCGGCTCCTGCATGTCTTCGCTGAATCCACCAACGATGTACGGCTGGGTGCCATGTAGGTGCCGTCTTCGGCTCCTGCATGTCTTCGCTGAATCCACCAACGATGTACGGCTGGGTGCCATGTAGGTG
>JAJDDN010000004.1 GCA_029260295.1 Phycisphaerales bacterium | reverse complement strand
TACGGCTGGGTGCCATGTAGGTGCCGTCTTCGGCTCCTGCATGTCTTCGCTGAATCCACCACCGATGTACGGCTGGGTGCCATGTAGGTGCCGTCTTCGGCTCCTGCATGTCTTCGCTGAATCCACCAACGATGTACAGCTGGGTGCCATGTAGGTGCCGTCTTCGGCTCCTGCATGTCTTCGACGGCTGCCCCGACTCGCCGTCTTCGGCCCAGTCGGGTCTTCCACCACTCCCATACATACCATCCCCCCATGGACATCTTCAACGCATACCCAGACCGCCCAGGCGACCGCCCGATCCACACCCCCCAAGGCGGCCCGCCCCAAACCGACCGCGTCCCCCCAGCCGTCTATGAAGCGATGGGTGAAGCCGGGATCGTCCAGATGTTCTTTGCCTTCTACGAACGGCTCGCCGTATCGACAATCGCCGACATGTTCCCCAAGAGCGAGAAAAACCGCAGAGTCGCCGCCGAAAAAAACGCCTCCATGTTCGTCTTCCTCTTCGGCGGCCCGCACCTCTTCCAACAACGCCACGGCCCACCCATGATGCGGGCCCGCCACCTCCCCTTCATCATCGACGAAGCCGCAAGACAAGAATGGCTCCGCTGCTTCAAAGAAACCCTGGACGAAGCCCCCGAGCTCTTCTCCATGCCCGCCGAGCATGTCGAGGCCGTATGGAAGTTCGTGTATGATTTCAGCGGCTGGATGGTCAACGCCAGCGACACACAGGAAGAAGGCCAAGCATGAAGATACCTATGAAACCAATCGTCTGTGGCCTATTGATCGCCGCCTGTATCGGCGGCTGCGAAGTCATCGAAGAAACCGGCGAAGCCATCGGCTTAGTCGGTGGTGAGATCGACCACTCAGACATCGCCGCCGTGCTCGACGACTGGCATCTGGCGGCTTCAGAAGGAGACGCGGATCGCTACTTTGGAGCGATGACTCAGGGGGCAGTATTCCTCGGCACCGACGCCACCGAACGATGGACCCGCGAGGAGTTCCGCGTGTTTGCTGAGCCACACTTTGCCGACGGGCATGGGTGGACTTATGTGGCGCGGGAGCGGTTTGTCAAGACCAACGCGTATGGGGATGTGGCGTGGGTCGATGAGGTTCTTGATCATGATTCGTATGGCGTTTTGCGCGGGACGGCGGTGCTGCGGCGGAACGGGGAGGAATGGCGGATTGCGCATTACTCGTTGACCTTTTTGGTGCCGAATGATGTCGCGGGGGATGTTGTTGAGGTGATCGGGCGTTGGGGGTATGAATAAAAAAGACCGAGCCTTGGGGCTCGGTCTTTGGTGGGTCGGGGTGGGGTTTGATTAGCGGCGGCGTTTTGTGGTTGCGAGGCCGGCGAGTCCTAGGAGCATTGCGGATGCTGGGGTTGGGACGGCGTGGAACTTGCCGAAGGAGACATGGGTGGCGGCGCCGTTTGCGCTTCCGCCGGCTCCGAAGTCGAGGGCGATCCAGAGGACGCTGGTGAAATCTGTGGAGGCATCGAAATCTGAGAACATGACTTCGACTGCGCCCGAGTGTGCGCCGGATTGGATGGAGAAGTCGATGTTGGCTCTGGTGAATGAGCCGTCGTTGAGTTTGGCGAGGATGCTGTAGCTGCTGGTTGAGCCGTTGGTTTCGTAGGTGTCGAAGCGGAGGCGGTCGTTTTTGCCGCCTTGTGTGAAGTCGTGTGGTCCGGTGCCGTTGCGGTCTGCGCCGTCCCAGTAGGTTGTGAAGAAGCTGCGTGCGCCGTTTGTGGCTGAGAAGCTGAGGCGGTTGTTTGCGATTTCGCCGAAGACTTCGCCGAGGCCGGTGGTGTTTTGTTGGAAGGTTCTGCGGGTGCCGCTGAGCATGTCGCCGGTTTGGGTTTGGTTCCAGGAGTGGCCGAAGTAGGGGCCTTGGCTGGTGGACCAGTCGTCGATGATGAAGTCTGCTTGGGCGGAGGTTGCGGCCGTCATTGCGAGGGCGGCGAGGAGTGCTGTTGGATTGATTTTCATGTGGTGTCCCTTCTTGAACTGCTGTGTGAACAGATTGGCAGCGGGACGCTTTACGAGCGGCGTCCTGTGCTGGTGGAAGGTACATCGGATTGATTGAATCGCAAGGGTTATTGGAAGTTATATTCTTGTTCAACAGGCCAGAGGGGTCCGGTTTGGGCTTAAGTCGTTTGTTCGATTGGGTTTGGGGGGTGGCGAGGCGGAGGAGGGTGGTGGCGGATTTTCGGAGGGATTCGATGGATGGGATGTGGTGGGGGTTGTCGAGGGCGGCTTGGTGGGCGAGGTCGGCGGCTTCTTTGAGGGAGGCGATGGTTTGGAGGTGGGTTTGGGATTTGATGGTTGGGGTTCGCGCGGCGTTGATTGTTTCGATGGCGGCGGTTGCGGATTGGTAGTCTTGGCTTTGGATGATTGCGGTGAGTTGGGGGAGGGTTAGGCCGTGGATTTGGCAGATGAGGATGGGGGACATGGCGGGGTTGAGGAGGTCTTCTAGGAGAACTTCGGTAAGAGGGGGAGAAGAAGGCAATGGGCAATGGGCAGTAGGCAATGGGGAAGAGGGGGAGTCGGAAAGACCCCCTCCGTCGCTTTGCGACACCTCCCCCGGAAGCCCGGGGGAGGCGGGAAGATGGGATGAAGAGGAGGAAGATTGGGAGGGGTTGTAGGGAGGGGGGGAGGAGAGTTGGGAGCCCTCACCCCGGCCCTCTCCCATCAGAATGGGAGAGGGAGGAAGAGTTGAGGAGGAAGAGAAGACCCCCTCCGTCTGCGAAGACGCAGACACCTCCCCCGTCGGGACGGGGGAGGGGCAAGAGGTGGTGGGTTGTGGTGTGATTTGTTGGTTGTGTTGATGCATGGTGCCCCCTTTGGCCGGTGTTGTGTGTGGTGGTGGGGGGTGGGGGCTGAGGGAATTGTAGTTGGTCGGCGTGGGGATTGGAAGGGGGGAATCGCGGGGCGGGGGAGATTTGCGCACGGATGTGGTTGTTGGGGGCGTAAAGCTCTGTATACCGGCGAATTATAGGATATGCCCAGCAATCCTACTGGCTGGTTGAAAATTTTGAATTGTTGGCATATGATAGGGTATTGTATTATCTTTTATGGTTTTGGCTTGATCGCAGGCAGGTTTGAAATTAAGCTAAAGGTTAATGGCGTGTTTTACGAAACAGGAGCAGAGGCTTGAGCAAAGGTGAGCCATCAAAGTGCAAGGTTGAATACGCCATCGGAGGTAGCGCCAAAGATGATTTGGCCAAATTGAAAAAAAAGAGTCCTCGGGTTTATATTCATTTTGATATTATTTTCAAGCATCTAAAGACTGGGCGCCCGTTAAGCAATTCGAAATACAAGCTACTGAATGGTTTCAGACCTGTCTCAGAAATCAAATGCAGTATAAAAGGCGCACCATATAGATGTTTTTGCTACAAAGAATTAGAAACTTACTACTTGACTCATTGTTGTAAAAAAAAGAGTTCAAAAAAATGGGTCGGGCAGCAAGCTGAAAAGGCTTTAGAAATTCGTAAAAAACATAAAGCTGCTACCAAGGGAGAAAAATAGTGCGAACACCAAAATGTATTGCAGAAAAATTTGCTGATAGCTACTCTCAAATTGAGAATCAAGAACGATTCAAGGACGAGGTGTCCCAGGCGATTTTTTCGTTAATGGAATACAATGATGACAGGAGAGTGGATCTCGCGAGGAAACTCGGATGCTCGCCAGCCCGTGTGTCTCAGATGCTTGCAGGATCACATAATTTCACACTAGAAAAACTAGCAGATATTATGATGGCACTTGGCCGATCTGTCCATCTCTATCTTGATCTGAATCTTGAAACTCCATCAATCGCTTTTGACAAGGTTGGGCAAGTTGATGATGACGATAGTCATCTGGATTGGGCGCAATATTGCGGAAAAACAAGTATTAAACTCAATACCAGTTATGACGAAGCCCTTTGGGCCGGGTCAGTTCCAATCAATAAGGACTTTACTTCGGGTGGTTTTGCAGGTGAGCATGCTAAAACTGGAGGCTACTAATGTCTGAATCCAAGCCAAAACTTACGCATAAGGATGCAGTAGTTGCAATTTCCGAGGTGACAAGCAAAGCGGATTTGGCTGCGATTACTTTGCATCGTTGTGAAGTTTCTCAGCATCGATTGGATGATGATTCTGAAAACCAAAAAGCTGGATACTTAAAAGTTTTTGAAAAAACCATAGGTGACGGTCACTACGGGTGCCTGGTCGAATTTCTAGATGTCAACCCGTTCACAGGTACGTCTGGTGACGAAGATAAGCCAAGTGAAGTGCCTAACGGCGTCAAAATCAGAGCGGGATTTGAAACTCAATTTTTTATCGAAGATGAAGAATTTAGTCCCGAACAAATCCAAGCATTTTTGAGAGCAAGCTCAGTATTTCAAACTTGGCCATACTGGAGAGAGTTTCTCGCGTCAATGTACGGGAGGCTTGGTCGACTAGAATCACCAATTCTGCATCCGTTGCCAATTTCGGAGGCGATAGTATTAGCAGGTTATGAACCTGTAGAAACTAATCAGTCTCTTGCGGAATAAGCAACTTCCTTAGATTGCTAAATTTCCCCTTGAATTTATCCGACCGCTGCCACAACCTTCTGTGCGGCGTCGCCCAGATCGCCTGCGGCTTGGAGGGTTGGGAGGTCGGCGGCGGCTTCTTCTAGGATCTTTCGGCCGGCTTCTACATTGGTGCCTTCGAGTCGGACGACCAATGGGACGGAGAAGCCGATGGATTTGGCGGCGTTGACGATGCCTTGGGCGATGATGTCGCATCGCATGATGCCGCCGAAGATGTTGACGAGGATGCCGTTGACGGCGTTGTCTGAGAGGATGATGCGGAAGGCCTCGGTGACGGCTTCTTCGGTTGCGGAGCCGCCGACATCGAGGAAGTTTGCGGGTTCGCCGTCGAAGAGTTTGATGGTGTCCATTGTTGCCATTGCGAGTCCTGCGCCGTTGACGAGGCAGCCGATGTTGCCGTCGAGTGCGATGTAGGACATGCCGAACTTGTCTGCTTCGATTTCTCTTGGGTCTTCGTCGTCTGGGTTTGCGAGTGCGACGATGTCTTTGTGGCGGAAGAGTGCGTTGTCGTCGAAGTTGAACTTGGCGTCGATGGCGATGACTTGGCCGTCGGGGTAGGTGTCGGTTGGGTCGGTGACGATGAGGGGGTTGATCTCTGCGAGTGAGCAGTCTTTGGCGTGGTAGAGTTCGGAGAGTTTGAGCATGATGCTTGCGGCTTGGCGGACTTGTTTGCCTTTGAAGCCGAGCTTGAAGGCGACTTCGGAGGCTTGGTATGGCTGGAGTCCGATTTGTGGGTTGATCGGGGTTTTGATGATGAGTTCTGGGGTGTCTGCGGCGACTTGTTCGATTTCAACGCCGCCTTCGCGGGAGGCGATGAGGGTGTTGCGGCGGGTGTTGCGGTCTGTGGTGATGGCGAGGTAGTACTCGTCGGGGACACCGGGCTGGTTATTTACGGAGGGACGATCAGCGATGTCGACGCCTGCGGCGATGAGGAGTGTGTTGACATCGAGGCCTTCTTTACCGGTTTGGGCGGAGACCATTTTGTTTGAGAGCATGAAGTCTGCGGCTGCGGTGGCTTCTGTTGCGGAGTTGACGAGTTTGACGAATCCTGCTTTGCCTCGGCCTCCTGCGAAGACTTGAGCTTTGACGACGGCGAGGGTTGAGCCTGAGGTTGTGGTGATGTCGTCGTAGATTTTTGCTGCGTCGTTGGCGTCGGTGAGGGTGGAGCCTGCGGGGACGGGGATGCCGAAGGAGGAGAGGAGGTCGCGTGCTTGGTATTCGTGGATTTTCATCTGTGGGGTCCGTCCTGTTTGATGAGGTATTGGTTGTTTGGGTAGTTTAGCGTGTTTTGTGTGGGTTTTGTGGGTGTGGGGGTATGAAAAAGCCCCGGCGAGCGGGGGCTTATGCTGGGGGTATGGCTGGGGAGAAGGGTTGGGGAGAAGGTTAGGCGGCGAGGGTGTTGGATTGGAGGTGGGATTGGATGAATGATTCTGCTTGTGAGACGGAGAGGGGTTTGGCGAAGAAGTAGCCTTGGCCGAGTTGGCAGCCGATGGATTGGAGTGCGCCGACGATTTCTTTTGTTTCGATTCCTTCGGCGACTGTGTGGATTCCGAGGTTTTCTGCGAGGGTTGTGATGGCGGCGACTACGGCGAGGAGCGGGCGGTCGCCGTTGAGTACATGTATGAAGGACTGATCTATTTTGAGTACATCGATGGGGTATGCGTGGAGGGTGCTGAGGGATGAGACGCCGGTGCCGAAATCGTCCATGACGATGGGGAAACCATTTGCGCGTATCTCGTGGAGGAGGGGGATGACATCAGATTTTGCATCGACGATGACTGTTTCGGTGATTTCGATGGGGAGTTGTGCGGCGTGGATGGCGAACTCTTGTCTGCATGCGAGGAGATTTTGGAGGAAGTCTGGGTGGAGGAGTTGTCGCTTTGAGACATTGGCGTTGATGGAGAGTTTGATTTGATCGCCGAATTTTTGGTTCCATTCTGAGATTTGCTTTGCGGTGTTGTTGAGTACCCAGTTTCCGATGTCATTGATGATTTCGGATTCTTCTGCGATGGGGATGAATTGGGCGGGGGGGACGAGTCCTCTTGTGGGGTGCTCCCATCGGAGGAGTGCTTCGAAGCCTTTGAGTTCTCCGTTGGAAAGGTTTAAGATTGGTTGAAAGAGGAGATGGAACTGGTCTTGTTGGACTGCTGATTGGAGATCTTCTTCGAGGGTGAGACGATCGATTGCTTTGTCGTGCATTCTTTGATCGAAGACCATTACACGGTTTCCGCCGTGGTCTTTTGCGTAGTACATCGCGGCGTCTGCGTCGCGGAGGATTTCATTTGCTGATTTGTTGTTGTGCTGATTGGTGATCAGGCCGATGCTGCTGGTCGAGATGACGGTATGTTTACCGATATGGTGCGGCATCGAGAATGCGAGGCGGAGGGTTTCGGCCTTGGCCTCTGCGTCTTCCCAGCTGCTTAGATTTTCGAGGAGGACGAGGAACTCGTCGCCTCCGAATCTGGCGGCGGTGTCGGTATCTCTCAGGTTTGCTTTGAAGATTTCTGCGATGCTTTGGAGGAGCAGGTCTCCGACATCGTGTCCGAGACAGTCGTTGACGAGTTTGAAGCGGTCGTAGTCGAAGAAGAGGACGGCGAACTTGGTGTTGTTGCGATTTGCATATTTGATGGCTTGTGCGAGTCGATCTGCGAAGACTGTTCTGTTGGGTAGGCCTGTCAGTTTGTCGGTTGTGGCGAGGATTTCGAGTTCTGTCATTGCGACTTCGAGTTTGGCGAGTGATTTCTTTTCGCCGTCTAATGCGATTGCAAGTGCGTCGTTGGTTTTTAGGAGTTGTTGTTCGTGTTCTTTGCGTTTTGTGATGTCGGCACGGATGGCGACATATTTGGTGATCTTGCCATTGGTATCTTTGAATGGGACGATTGTTGCTTTGACCCAGTAGTAGTGGCCGTCTTTGGCTTTGTTTTTGACCTCGCCGGACCATGGCGTTCCTGAGGAGATTGTTTTCCACAGGCCTTTATAGAATGCCTTTGAGTGCTCACCGCTTTTGAGGATGCAGTGGGTTTGTCCTAGGAGTTCTTCTCTGGTGTATCCGCTGAGCTGGCAGAACTTGTCGTTTGCGTATTTGATTCTGCCGCGGGAATCTGTGATGGTGACTACGGCGTGCTGGTCGAGTGCGAATTTTTGGTATTCGAGTTCTGCGGATATTTTTTTTTCATTTTCGAGAGCGAGGAGGGCTTGATCTCTTGAATCGCTGAGTTGAGCGATGAGTTCTGCTTCATTGGTGGGGTTGGTTGGGGTGGAGTGTTTGTCGTCAACATTTGGGGTAAAGAGTTTGTTGATGAGGCGGGGGGGTTTCATTTCCAATCACTTTCCAGAGTTCGGAGATTGAATATCGGCGAGAAAACAGGACAGATCCATCCTGTATGATCGGTGTTGATCTTGTGCGAGTTGATTCAATGAACGAGTTTCAGCCAAATCTGGTGGATTGGTTGTCTGATAAGTGTTTCGGGACTTCGATTTGGGGATTGTTTATCGGATTGTTTATCGGATTGTTTATTGGATTGTTTATTGGTCGAGGGCGTCGAGGGCTTCGAGTAGTTTGGGTGTGTAGACATATGCGGGGCCGCCTTGCATGGTGACGACGACGCCTGCGAGTTCGATGATCTGGTCGCGGGTTGCACCGGCTTTGACGCATTTTTGTACATGTGAGTAGATGCAGGGTTCGCAGCGGAGTGCCATGCCTATTCCTAGAGCGATGAGTTCTTTTTCACGGACGGAGAGGGCACCTTCTGCCATGAGTTTACCGAACATGCCTCCGAATCCTTGGGAGATTGCGGGGGCTTGCGCGGCCATATTTTTGCCCTTTGCTGGCCATTGTTCGTAGTGGGTGGCGGCGTTTGATTGTGTCTGTGATTCTGTGGTCATTATCTTGGTCCTTTTTTCGGATGGTTTCGGCGGAGCCTCAAAGAGGATACTAATATCCATAATCATCATAGGCAACCTGTCGGGTTATTTAGACAGGTCGGTCTAGTTGTTGGTAAGAATCTTTCGGGTGGTGGTTTGAGGATAGATCTGGTACGGTGGGGGTAGAAATAGGAGTACAGGAATGATCCAGGGTGCGTTGAACATCAAGAAGTTGCTCGGGGCGATGCATCGTTTGGATGCGTCAGATTTGCATATCAAGGTGGGGATCCCGCCGACCTACCGGATTGGCGGGGAGCTTCGGCCGATTGATGGGGACCCGGTGAGTGAGGAGGAGGCGGATCATTTGCTGGATCCGCTGCTCAGCGAGGTGCAGAAGAAGAAGTTTGATGAGACGGGGGACTTGGACTTTGCGTGGCACATTGATGACGGGGACGGTGGTGGTGACCGGTTCCGGATTAACTTGCTGCGTTCGGGGAACCACACGCATGCGGCGGTGCGGCGGGTGAAGGCTGAGATCCCGAGTTATGCGGATCTGCGGCTGCCTCCGGTGTACTCGCAGATTGTGAATGCGCAGCGGGAGGGGTTGGTATTGATTGTTGGGGTGACTGGGTGCGGGAAGTCTTCGACCTTGGCGGCGATGGTTGATGAGGTCAACGCGACGCGGCCTGTGAATATTATAACGATCGAGGATCCGGTTGAGTATCGGTTCACTCCCAAGATGGCGATTATATCTCAGCGGGAGATCGGGATTGATGTGACGGACTTCCATGAGGCGCTGCGGCATGTGGTGCGTCAGGATCCGGATGTGATCTTTATTGGCGAGATGCGTGACCAGGAGACGGTGCTGTCTGCGATCCAGGCGGCGGAGACCGGGCACCTGGTGTTTGGGACTCTGCATACATCTGATACGATGGGGGCGTTTGGTCGGATGCTTGAGTTTTTCCCGCAGGATGAGCGTGCTTTTGTTCGGAACTCTCTTGCGTCTACATTGAAGGCGATTTGCGCTCAGCGGTTGGTGCCTGCGAATCCTGAGCTTGGTGGTTCGAAGGTTGTGCCTGCTGTTGAGGTGTTGTTGACATCGCCTACGGTGCGTGAGTTGATCCGTGATGAGCGGGATTCGGATCTTCCTGCGGTGATTGGGACGAGCAGCTCTGAGGGGATGATTAGCTTTACGCAGCATCTTGCGGAGTTGGTGGAGAAGGAATGGATCAGCGCGCAGGTGGCTCAGGAGTATGCACCGAATAGGGATATGCTCAACTCGATTTTGAAGGGTGTTGAGGTCAAGGCGCAGTCGCTTGTTGGGCGGATTAAGGGGTAGACGGTCCGTCTTTGATGAGTTGTGTGTTCGGTTGTTGTTGATTTGGGGACTATCGTGTCGGTGGTCGGGCGGTGAGTCTGGCTGCAGGAATGTGATACAGGAGTAATTGACATGAAACAGGTTGTACGGATGATGTGTGTTGGGGCGTGTGTGGTTGGGGCTGGTCTTGCTGGTGGGTGCGGGGGGGATGCTGAGTCTTCATCGAGTTCGGCTCCGGCTGCTGCTGATTTGACTGCGAAGAAGCCGAGCTTTAATGCGGATGCGGTGAAGGGTGCGTTGATCTTTAAGAAGACTTGCGCGGCTTGTCATGGTGGGGATGCCAAGGGGATGCCTAACAATGGACCTGATTTGACGGTTTCGGCGTTTGTCAAGGATAATGATGAGGCGGCGTTGCTGGCGTATGTCATTGAGGGGCGTGAGGTTCCGGGTGGGGTGCCGATGCCTCCGCGTGGTGGGTTTACCGAGGAGGTTCTTCCTGATGGTGACATCACGAAGGTGGTTGCTTACTTGAAGAATTTTTCGGGGAACAAGCCTTGAGTTGATTCTTGATTGAAATAGAAAATGCCGCGGGTATTTTGCTTGCGGTTTTTTTGTGGGTTGAGGATGAAGACATGGTTTGCCGCCCCCCAAGACGGTCAAGCCGTGGCACTCTTGCAGAGAGAAGAGAAGAAAGACCCCCTCCGTCTGCGAAGCGCAGACACCTCCCCCGGAGGCCCGGGGGAGGCGGAAGAGAAGATAAGAGAAGATGAGGATGAAGGAGAGGGAGTAGGAAGAGAAGTCGGGAGCCCTCACCCCGGCCCTCTCCCATCAGAATGGGAGAGGGAGGAAGAGAAGACATGCAGGAGCCGAAGACGGCGCCTACTTGGCACCCAGATAAGAGAAGACATGCCCAACAAGACGGTCAATACATGAGTACCCAGAGAAGAGGAAGACCTGAATACGCCGCCCCCAAGGACGGCGAGATCGGGGCACCCGTGGGTAAGACACTACTGCGCTGAAGACAGCGAGTAGTGGCACCCGGCATCCTCGTACTTTGAAGAACCTCCTTCGTCGAAGACGGTCGAAGGAGGGCACCAAGATGGTCTTTACTTTGGGGGGGTGGGTTAATCGACTTTGGTGTGGAGGTTGCCTTGTTCGGATTCGAGGTGTCCGCCCATGGCCATGATGTCTTCGATGACGCCTTTGAACTGGGATTCGGGCATTGGGGGTGTTTCGTTGTTCATGACGGAGGTGTAGATGTCGTCGGTGAGTCCTAGGTAGAGGCGCATGGCGTAGTCGTAGGCGGCGTCGTGGTCGTCGCGGGAGAGGTCTAATCTCAGCTCGTTGATGATTTTGGTGCCCATGCCGATCCACTCGTTGAATGTTTCCTTTGAGATGTTGTCATGGATCCATTGGCCCATGCCGTTTTTGAATGGGGGCTTTGGGAGTTTGTGTCCCATCTGGCCTGACTTGGAACAGCGGAAGTCGCCGCCCCCAAAGTTGGAGGTTGCGTTGTCTGTGCTGTCGCCTTTTTGGATGACTTCTGGGATTGGTGCGTTGATTTCTTTGAGCATGCTTTCGATGGCTTCTTTGGGGAGCATGTCGCCTCGGGTGACGGATTCGATGTAGCCCCAGGTGAGGATCTCGGTGGCTTGGTCGTTTTGGTTGATGTCGATGAGTGCTCGGCCTGCGAGTTGGAAGGCTTTGGTCATGCCTTTGTTGATCTCGGTGCAGCGGATGAATGAGGCGGCGGCTTCTTTGTTTTGGTTGGCCTGGAGGTAGGCGTTTCCTAGGGAGAAGTGGGCCATGTCGTTGTTGGGGTCGGTGTCGATGAGGGACTTGAACTGGGATATGCGGGTTTGGGGGTCCATGGGTGGGCTCCTTTGGTGTTTGTTGATTGATAACGGTAGGCGGGTGGTTTTGAAGACACTACTGCGCCCATGGCGGCGAGTAGTGGCACCCAGAGAAGACCAGGGAAGTGGTAGGAGAAGGAGAAGGGGGGAGGGGAGAGAACCCTCACCCCGGCCCTCTCCCATCAGACCCCCCAATGGGAGAGGGAGGAAGAGAAGACATGCAGGAGGCGAAGACGCCACCTGCATGGCACCCAGAGAAGAGGAAGAAAGACCCCCTCCGTCTGGGAAGCGCAGACACCTCCCCCGGAGGCCCGGGGGAGGAGAGAAGACCCGACGCGCCGAAGATGGCGGGATCGGGGCACCCTTCGTTTGGGTGAGATTTTACTTTGGGGGGCGTATTGTGTGTGTATGGGATACAGGCCAAGCGAGCGATTAACGACGGATTTGTGTGGGGTGGGGATGGTTTCGCCTGTGGTGCTCGCGTCTGGGACGGCGGGGGTGCTTGGGGAGATGGGGGATGTGATGGATCTTGGGGTGCTTGGGGGGATTGTGACTAAGTCGATTACGCGGGAGGCTCGGGAGGGGAATGGGTTTCCTCGGATTACTTGGACGCGGGGGGGGATGCTCAATGCGATCGGGCTTGCGAATCCTGGGTTGGATGTTTGGAGGGATGAGATTGGGCCGAGGGTTGGGGGAGTGGGGACCAATGTTTTTGGATCGGTGGCGGGGGATTCTGTTAATGAGTATGTTGAGATTGCTTCGGCGATGGATGCTGTGGAGGGGATGAAGATTATTGAGTTGAATGTTTCGTGTCCCAATGTGCATTCTGGTTTGGAGTTTGGGGCTGATCTTGGGGCCTTGAAAGAACTTGTTTCGGCGGTGGTGGGGGTGATGGGGAATACGAAGATGTTTGTGAAGTTGTCTCCGATTGTGGTGGGGACGCCTCATTCTGTTGTTGATCTTGCGAAGGTTGCTGTTGATGCGGGGGCGGATGGGTTGACGCTGTGTAATACGTTGCCTGCGATGGGGATTGATGTTGCTACTCGGCGGCCTGTGCTTTCGAATGTGACGGGGGGGATGTCTGGTCCTGCGGTGCATCCGATTGTTGTGCGGCTGGTGCATTTGGTTTATCGTGGGTTTGCTCGGGATGCGGGGGTGCCGATTGTTGCTGTGGGTGGGGTGACGCGGTGGGAGGATGCGGCGGAGTTTATTTTGGCGGGGGCGACAGCGGTGGGGATTGGGGCGGGGAGCTTTGCGGATTTGAGGGTGGCGAAGAAGGTTGTCAAGGGGTTGGATCGGTGGTGTTTGAAGCAGGGGGTTGGGGGTATTGGGGAGTTGGTTGGTGGGGTTGAGTTGGATTGACGATGAAGACATGGAGGAGTCGAAGACGACACCTCCATGGCACCCAGAGAAGAGGAAGACACTACTGCGCCGAAGACGGCGAGATCGGGGCACCCGGCACGATTCATAAAGATGTATTCGTATTCTGAAGAACCTCCTTCGCCGAAGACGGTCGAAGGAGGGCACCGAAGAGAATTAGCCGGCTTGGGCGTGGTCGTCGGGGTCGATGTTTAGGGATTTCATTTTTTTGTAGAGGGTTGTGCGGTTGATGTCGAGGACTTCGGCGGTAGCCGTGCGGTTCCAGTCGTTGGCGGCGAGGGCGGCGAGGATGATTTGGCGTTCTGGGTTTCGGAGGGCCTCGGTGAGGGTCATGGGGGTGTAGGTGCCGACTGAAGAGTCATCGTCGTGTGGGTGGGGGAGGGTTTCTTGGGTTGTCGGGTCTAGGAGATGGGGGGGGAGGTCTTCGGCGGTGATGGTGAGGCCTTTTGAGAGGACCGCGGCACGCTCGATGATGTTGGAGAGTTCGCGGACATTTCCTGGGTATTGATAGCGGCGGAGGTAGTTCATGGCTTCGTCGGTGAATCCGACGAAGTGGCGGGCGAGTTCTTCGGATTGTTGGTCGAGGAAGTGGGCCGCGAGGGTTGGGAGGTCTGCGGTGCGGTCGCGGAGGGGGGGGACTTCGATTTTGACGACATTGATCCGGTAGTAGAGGTCTTGGCGGAAGGAGCCGTCGGCGACGAGGGCTTCGAGTGGTTGGTTGGTTGCGAGGATTACTCTCACATCGACTTCGATGGTTTCGTTTGAGCCTACTGGTTCGAACTTGCGTTCTTGGAGGACGCGCAGGAGCTTGAGTTGCATGGCGGGGGAGGCGGAGTTGATTTCGTCGAGGAAGAGTGTTCCGCCGTCGGCGGCGAGGAACTTGCCTTCTTTGTCGGCGTGTGCTCCGGTGAAGGAGCCTTTGGTGTGGCCGAAGAGTTCGGATTCGAGTAGTGTTTCTGGGATTGAGCCGCAGGCGAGTTCTACATAGGGGGCGTCTGCTCTTGGGGAGGCTTGGTGGATGGCTCCGGCGATGAGGGATTTGCCTACGCCTGATTCGCCGGTCATGAGGACGGTGGTTCTTGAGGGTGCGACGGCGTTGATGGTTTCGAAGATTGAGCGCATGCGTGGGTCTGAGCCGACGATGTTGTCGAGGTTGTGTGTCGTTGCGATTCTTGTTCGGAGTGTGGTGTTTTCTTTGAGGACCTCGTGCTGGCGGAGGGCGCGGGTGAGGGCGAGGCGGAGTTCGTCGTCTACGACGGGTTTGGTGAGGAAGTCGACGGCGCCGGTGCGGAGGGCTTCGACGGCGGTTTCGATGGCGGCGTAGCCTGTGAGCATGATGACGGCGGTGGAGGGGTGGAGTTGTTTGATCTGACGGAGGAGCTCGATGCCTGTCATGGTGGGGAGGTTGAGGTCGGTGAGGACGACCTGGTAGTCTTTGTTTGAGAGTTCTGAGAGTGCGGCCGTGGGGTTGTAGACGGCGAGGGCATCGCAGCCTTCGGCTTTGAAGAAGGCGGCGAGGGAATCGGCGACTATTTGATCGTCGTCGATGATCAGGATGGAGGTCTTGGTTTTAGCCAATTGTTTGATCGCCTGGGTTGTCGTCTTGGTGGGGGACTGGGACTCTTGCGGTGAGGATTGCGCCTGGGCGTGCTGAATTTTTGTGATCAGGTCGGTTGGTGAGGGTGATGATGCCTTCGAGTTGTTCGATGATCTGGTGGGAGATGGACAATCCGATGCCTGAGTTGGAATCGTTTGTGGATTGGCCGTGTTTGAAGGGTTGTTCTGGGTTGGTTCCGGGTTTGAGTCCTACGCCGTCGTCGGTGATTGCGATGACGAGTTCGTCGTGTTTTTGGTCGAGGGTTGCGGAGATTTGGATGAGGCCGCCGGGGTCTAGGGAGTCTACTTTGGTGGCGCGTTGGATTGATTGGGTGCTGTTGAAGAGTGCGTTGAGGATGACGGTGTAGATTGGTCCGGCTGGGAGATTGCCGGCATTTTGGTCGATGTTGACAACGATGCGGACGCCTGCTTGGGCGGCGAGGGGTGCGGCGACATCGACGGCGTGGTCGATGGCCATTGCTGTTGTGGTGGCGGTGGAGATGCCTAGGAGCGGGGAGCCGATGGGGACGGTGTGGGAGCGCATGGCGACATTGACCATGGTGGACATGCGGTGGAGGGTTTGCTGGACTGTGTCGATCTGCTGGCGTGCGGTGTCGAGTTGTTCGTTGGTGTCTGGTTGGTCGGCGTCTATTCCTGTGGCGGCGATGGAGAGCCATCGCATGGAGCCGTCGATGAGGTTGCTTAGATCGTGGGCAAGGGTTGTGAGTTGGTCTGCGGTTTCTGGGCCTGAGGAGGGGTCGTTTGGTGGGAGTGATTTTTTACGGCGGGATGGTGGGGAGACGACTTTTTTTTCGGGGGTTGGGTTTTGGCTTTGGTCGTTGGTGTTGTCGTGTGTCATGCCCCTGTTTTCGGCGGGATTGGGCGGGTGGTTGGGGGTGGTGTTGCGTTTGGGCAACATTTTGGAGGGGGAGAGGGTTATGGGAGCGCAGCAGGACGCATGACCGGGTTGGGTGGTGCGTTCTCGGACGGGACGGAACAAAGACCTCCTTCGCCGAAGACGGTCGAAGGAGGGCACCGAAGATGAAGACCGCTTCCTCACGGTCGCGGCTCGTTTGGGATTAGTCGAGGCCTAGGGCTTGGGCGTCTCGGGCCGACAAGGTGCCGCCGTCGGAGCGTGGTTTTACGGTGGTGTCTCTTTTCCAGGAGCGGTCGCAGCGGGGTTGTTCTCTGAGGTCGGTGATTTCGATTTTGTCGTCCTTTGTGAGTTCGAAGCGGGAGACGCCGCAGATGTCGGCGAGGTCTTCGGCGTTGAACCATTTGAAGGTGTCGTCGGGGTCTGGGAGTTTTACGCCGAGGTCGAGGGGGTTGTCAATGTCGGATTTGGCTCTTGTGTCCTCGGCGGCTTTCATGATTTTCTCGATCGATTCCCAGAGGAGCGGCCATGCGGTTGCGGTTTCTAGGTTGACCTTGCTTGGGAAGCCTGTGAGGTGGACGCAGGTGGTTGGTTCCTTGGGCTCGACCTTGTGGAGGGCGCGGTAGGCTTCGTCTGCGGTGTGGCACATGACTGGGGCGATGAGTTTGCAGAGGCCGTCGGTGAGGGTGTGGAGGGTTTGCTGGGTTGCGCGGCGGCGCTCTGAGTCTGGGGCGTCGCAGTAGAGGCGGTCTTTGACTGCCGAGAGGTACTCGGATGACAGGGTTGTGTTGCAGAACTTGTAGATGAGTTTTTGGGCTTCGTGGAAGGCGTAGGTTTCGTAGGCGTTGGTCACTTTTTCGATGAGCGTGTTGTATTCGCCGAGGACCCATGCGTCGATGGAGTGGACATGGAACTTGCTGAAGTCGGGGTTTGCTGGAGCCTCATAATCATTCAGGTTTGAGAGCATGAACTTGAGGGTGTTGCGGATTTTTCGGTAGGAGTCGCCGGCGAGTTTGAAGAACTCTTCGTCTACTTTGACATCGTTCTCGTAGGCGAGTGAGGACACCCACCAGCGGAGGACATCGACGCCGTAGCGGTCGAAGAGGTCCTTCAATGCAGCGCCGGCGGATTTGGAGAGTTTTTTGCCGTCTTTGTCGACCATGAAGCCGTGGGTGAGGAGGGTTCGGAATGGTGGGCGGCCCATGACTCCGAGTGATGGGAGGAGCGAGAGTTGGAACCAGCCTCGGTGCTGGTCGGAGCCTTCGAGGTAGAGGTCGATTGGGAAGTTCTCGCCGCTACTTCGCTGGCGCATGACGGCGTTCCATGAGGAGCCGGACTCGAACCAGACATCGAGGATGTCTTGGCCTTTGGTGAGTTGATCGAAGGTGACGGAGCCGTCTTTGAGTTCGGCGGGTGCGTCTGGGTCTGTTGCTGGGTTGTAGTGCTCGAGGAGTGATGAAGGTTCATCGGCGAACCAGGCGTCGGAACCTTTTTCGCGGATGATGATGTTGACGGCGGTGACGGAGGCGGCGGTCATGAAGGCGTCGCCGGTTGGGAGTGTGAAGGCGGGGATTGGGAGGCCCCATGAACGCTGGCGGCTGATGCACCAGTCTGGGCGGGATTCGAGCATGCCTCGCATTCGGTTGCGGCCCCAGGCGGGGACATAGTGGACGGAGCGGTCGTCGCCTGTGGATTTCATGGCCATATCGCGGAGGGAGTTGCCGTCGCGTTTGGTTGGTTGGTCTACGGCGACGAACCATTGCTCGGTGCAGCGGAAGATGACGGGGGTCTTTGATCGCCAGTCGTGTGGGTAGGAGTGGTTGAACTTGTAGGCATGGAACATGTGGCCTGACTCGGTGAGGCGGTCGGCGACGAGTTGGTTGGCGTCCCAGATGGACATGCCGATGAGCCAGTCGGGTGCGGTGGTGTCGTAGGTGCCGTCGCCTAATACCGGGCAGTAGACGGGGAGGCCTACGCGGAGTCCGGTGATGTAGTCGTCGGAGCCGTGACCGGGGGCGGTGTGGACGAGACCGGAGCCGTCTTCGAGGGTGACATAGTCGGCGTGGACGATCGAATAGCAGTTGCTTGTGTCGGCGTCGGGATCGTTGATTGGTGTTGGAGCGTTTGCGATGAGTGGGTGGGTGTAGGAGAGTCCGACGAGTTTATCGCCTGTGGTAGTTGCGAGGGTTTCGACCTCTTCACTCTTGGCGAGTGTGGTGACGCGTTCGACTGCGTCGCAGGCCATGACGGTGAGGTTGCCGTCGACTCGGACGAGGGCGTAGTTGAATTTTTCGTGGACGGCGATGGCGAGGTTTGCGGGGAGGGTCCAGGGGGTGGTGGTCCAGATCATGAAGCTTGGGGTTGCGCCGGGGTGGTCTGCTTCTTGGATGCCGAAGGCGTTGAAGACTGCGGCGGCGTCGGTTGCTTCGAAGTCTACATAGACGGAGAGGTCCTCTCGGTCTTGGTATTCGAGCTCGGCGTCGGCGAGGGCGGTTTCGTTGGCGACGGACCAGTGGACGGGTTTGAGTGCTTTGTAGACGAGGCCTTGTTCGCAGAGGCCTGCCAAGACTTCGAGTACTCCGGCTTCGAACTTGGGAAGGAAAGTCAGGTATGGGTCTTCGTAGTCGGCGAGCGTCATGAGACGTTTCATTTGACCGGCTTGGAGTTTGATTTGTTTGTCGGCGTAGGTCTTGCACTCGCGGCGGACGGCGGTGCGGCGCTGATCGTCAGTCAAGGTTTCGAGTTTGGCGGCTTTGCCGGACTCGACAAGGTTGGTCATGACTTTGTGTTCGATGGGTAGGCCGTGGCAGTCCCAGCCTGGGATGTATGGGCAGTGGTAGCCGGCCATGAACTTGGATCGGACGACGAGGTCCTTGAGTGTTTTGTTCATGAGGTGACCGAGGTGGATGGAGCCGTTGGCGTAGGGGGGGCCGTCGTGGAAGATGAATTTTTTGCGGCCCTCGGCGGTGGCCTGCATGGCGTGGTAGAGGCCCTTGTTGTCGGAGCCATCGGTTTTGAGTGCGTCCCAGCGTTTGAGGGATGCTGGTTCGTTCTGGACGAGGTTGGCCTTCATGGGGAAGGAGGTCTTTGGGAGATTGAGTGTTTTTTTGTAGTTTGGCGTGTTGGCTTGTTGGTCTGTGGCGTTGGTCATTTTTGGGGTATCCGTGGCGCAGCATGGAGCGGCGTTATTGTGTGGTCAGATTGTAGGGGGTGAGGTCGGCCGATTTGGTCGGCGGCCCCGCTTTGACACGGATGCGGGCTCTTATGAGAAGAGGTCTGCATCAGCCCTCAGCGGGGCATGGTAATTCGTATTGGGGCGAATGTGGGTGTCATGGGGTGGAGTGTATCGGGTTGATGGGGGGAGGGGATGGGGGTGGAGCTTAGAATTTGGATGAATTGATAGGAACTGAGTGCTTATGGGAGAGTTTGTTATTCGTAGTGTGCGTGCTCAGTGGGAGTTTATGGGCATCCTGCTGTGAACTCGGTGTCGAAATGACAATAATGCAGATTTAAAGCTAGATCTGAAAGCCGTGGTATACTCAAACATGAATACTTCGAATGATCAAAATGTCGAGGATGGAAGTAATATTGTTTGTTCTGAGTGCGGCCAGAATATCTGCATTGTTGAGGATACGGGGCGGGCTTGGTTTCACCGGTCGCGGGTTATTCCGTTTGTTGTTTGGGTGATTGTGGCGATGGTGCTCTTTGTGTCGGCTTCGCCTTGGAGCCAGGGAAGGCTCGGGAATAACTATGCGTATTGGGAGAATACAGAGCCCAGTCGGGCCTCGTGGGTCAATTACAGCGAGAAGATGGTGGCGCTTGATCGGCTGATTGAGGCGGATGGGGGAGATCTGTCGGGTAGAGATGATTTGGTTGGATGGCTCGGTGAGCTGATCGAGGAGGAGTCGATTGATAATGAGTTGATGCGGATCCGCTTTGTGAGCAAGGCGATGAGCGGAACAATCTTGGTTGATGATCGGTACGGATTTGGCGGGATCGGTTACTCGAAGATGGTGATGGCCAATGTGAGCGATGTGCGTGATCCGGGGTCATACAACAGCACGCCTTACATGTTGCTCGAGCCCTCTTCAGGCGGGTTTCCGTGGGAGGTAATCCGCATAAATCACAACGGGGCGGAGTATATCAAGGACACTTACAATCCTGTGGGTGTGTTGGCGCAGATCTCGTTGTGTTTGGTGGCGGTGTTCGGCGTTGGCGTGATTGGTCGGTTTGTTGGTGTTGAGTTCGCCAAGCGTGGACGATTGGCTTTGTTTGTCGCTTGCCTGATCGGCACGACGATCTATGCGGTGCTTCGTCCACATCAGTTTGGGTATTCACCATTGCATGGGGCTGAGCAATCGAGCACCGGGGAATATACACTCGGTGAAATTCGCGGTGCACTCGGGCACGATGACGGGTTGTCGGCGTTGATTGGATCGATGAGCCGCGAACTTGGAATGGTGGATGAACACGATGGGCTTGTTGTGTGCGCCGCCATTGATCGGGGGTATGTTACTCACACGGATACTTGGATGAGCGGGTTGAGTCAGCATCAACCATTGGTCCGGCTGGGGAAACAGAGTTTTTACGAGAGCGAACCGATTGTTGCTGCCAATCAGATTGAGCCGCCGGTGCATCTACGGGGTGAGCCAAGGTTCGATGTCAGCGGGTTGTATTGGTGGGAGGTGCGGCTTGGGGGTGGCGATGCGTTGTATTGGATCAGTTTTTCGCCGGGGTATATCTGCCTTGTCCTTGTTGTGTTGTATTTGTTCTGGCGGATGGTGCACTGGATTAGCCGGGCTGTGCTTCGGCGGATTCAGCGGCGGCGTGTTGGGCGGGATCAGTGTGTGTATTGTGCCTACCCGCTGATCAAAGAGGCGTTGGCATCTCGGGGGCGGTGATCTGGGGGTGGGGTTCAAGGGCACCCGCACCACGGGCTGTTATTCAGTTGGGTCGGCTCTGGTGAAGGTGAGCATGGTGATGGCGTTGGTGGAGAGGGTGAGGGTGTTGGGTTCGGCGTGGTAGGCGTCGGTGTTTGCGAGGATGTGGAGGAAGCGGGATTCTTGTTGCATGGTGCCTTGGGGCTGGGCGCAGTGCATTTTGGTTGCGGCGATTTGGGTTATTTTTAGGCCGTCGATTCCTCTTCGGTCGTAGCTTGCTGAGAGGTGGTTGCAGCCTGCGGATCCTGACATCCAGGTGTGGTCTTCGAAGCGGAGCCAGAGGGTTGTGTTTTGGAGTGGGGCTTGGCCTTCGATGGAGGTGATGATCCAGGTGGTGCCTGAGATCCAGGTCCAGTCTTGTTTGGCTTGGTTGACGAGGTTTGCGTGGGGGGCGGCGTCGACTCGGATGAGTTCTTTGTCGTCCTCTCGTTTTTCGTTTTCGCAGGCGGCGGTGGTGAAGAGGATGGCTGCTGCGAGAAATAGGTGGATGAGGTGTTTGGTGTTCATAATGAATCTTACGGCTCTGGGTGGGTGAGGGTTTCGATGCCTGAGCTGTGGGCGAGGGTTTCGAGGGTGACGCGGTAGAGGAGCTGCATTTGTTCGTGGGCGATTTTCTGGCCGATGAGCGATGCCCAGTACATGGCGGCGGCGATGAGGATGATGGGGATGAGGAAATAGAAGGCCCAGGGGGGGTTGCCCATGATGAGCTGGGAGGCGGCGAACATGGCGGCGAGGAAAGCGAGGACGGCGAGGGAGGAGTAGACGAGCATGAAGGCGGTCCAGACGGAGGGGTTGGGGGAGAAGCGGCCTTGGATGTGGGTGTTTGGATCAGGGAGGTCGTTTTCGCGTGCTTCGATGTTGAGCCAGGGGGACCAGAAATGGCGGTCTTTGATGGGGATGACGAGCATGAGGTGGTTGCCTGCCGAGCGGCCTTCGATGGGGTGGTCGTCGTTGTCCATGACGCCAACGAGGAGCTCTAAGGCTTGATCTTGGGCGATGGGGAAGTCGAAGTTGAACTTGGGACGCATGGGGGGGAGTTGCACGGGGGTGGATTCCGGGGGATTTGGCGTGTGGTGGACTTGGATGATACCGAAAATTGGGTTTGGGCACAAGGGGGTGGTTTGTTGGTGTTTGGGGGGCGGCGGTGAATAGGATGGTTGGTCTGAATGGAGATTTGATATGTATAACGAAGAGACGATGGCTCGGTTGGATGGTTTGATCCGGGATGTTCCTGACTTTCCGGTTGAGGGGGTGGTGTACAAGGATTTCACGCCTTTGCTTGGGGATGCGGGGGCTCTTGCGCTTGCGGTGGAGCTGATGGCCAATCCGTACCGGGGCAAGGGGATTGATTTGGTGGTGGGCGCGGAGTCTCGTGGGTTTATCTTTGGGATTGCGATTGCTCAGGCGTTGTCTGCGGGGTTTGTGCCTGTGCGGAAGCCTGGGAAGCTGCCTCGGGCGGTGCACCGGGCGGAGTATGCGCTGGAGTATGGGACTGATACGCTGGAGATTCATCAGGATGCGCTTGGGTCTGGGGCTCGGGTGCTGATGGTGGATGATCTGCTGGCGACGGGGGGGACGATGGAGGCGGCGTGCGGGCTGGTGGCCAAGACCGGGGCGATTATCGAGGCGGTTGTGGTTTTGATTGAGCTGGAGTTTTTGAATGGGCGGGATCGGTTGGTTGATTTTGGGGATGTGCATTCGGTGCTGCGGTATTGAAGAGGGCAATGGGGAAGAGGGCAATAGGCAATGGGGGAAGAGGAAGAGAAGAGGAGGGATGAGAGGAAGATTTTGAGAAGGCATGGAGCCCTCACCCCGGCCCTCTCCCATCAGAATGGGAGAGGGAGGAAGAGTCTATGATTGTGTCCTGGTTCGTTGGATGGGCCTGTGTTGGATTGAGTCACTCTCTGGAGAGCTGATATGTCGATGACTGATGTTGCTGTGGTGCGGGATTTGGATGCTTGTGCCGGCTCTGGTGGTGTGGGGGGACTGGGCGAGTTTGTTGCTCGGCATGTGGGGCCCAATGAGAGCGATGTTGCGGCGATGCTGGCGGTTGTTGGGGCGGGGTCGATGGACTCGTTTATTGATGAGGTGGTGCCTGCGTCGATTCGGATGGATCGAGAGCTTGAGCTTCCCGCGGCTCGCAGCGAGCGGGTGTTGCTTCGGGATCTGCGGGAGATCGCTGATAAGAACACAGTGTTCCGGTCGTGTATCGGGATGGGGTATGTGGGGACGGTGACGCCTGGGGTGATTGGGCGGAATGTGTTTGAGAATCCGCAGTGGTATACGCAGTACACGCCTTACCAGCCTGAGACGGCGCAGGGTCGGCTTGAGGCGTTGTTGAATTTTCAGACGATGGTGTGTGATCTGACTGGGTTGCCTTTGGCGAACTCTTCGATGCTCGATGAGGGGACGAGTGCGGCTGAAGCGATGGCGATGTGCGTGGCTATTTTGAGGGGGAAGCGGAAGACATTTTATGTGGCGGATGATTGTCACCCGCAGACGATTGCGGTGGTGCAGACGCGGGGGCGTTCGCTCGGGATCAAGGTTGTTGTGCAGAACGCGCAGGGCTTTGATATGGAGAACCCGGATGTTGCGGGGATCCTGATTTCGTATCCGACGAGCGATGGTCGGGTCGAGTGCTGGGAGAAGCTGACGGACTGGGCGCATGAGAATGGCTCGATGGTTGTTGCGGCTGTGGATTTGCTTTCGCTGACGCTGCTGACGCCTCCGGGGGAGTGGGGCGCGAAGGGGGCTGATATTGTGGTGGGATCGGCGCAGCGGTTTGGGGTGCCGATGGGGTTCGGTGGGCCTCATGCTGGGTTTATGGCGACTCGGGATGAGTTTGTGCGGAAGATGCCTGGTCGTTTGGTGGGGATGTCGGTGGATTCGCATGGGAAGCCTGCGCTGCGGCTTGCGGTTCAGACGCGGGAGCAGCATATTAAGAGGGACCGGGCGACGAGCAATATTTGCACGGCTCAGGTTCTACTCGCGGTGATGGCTTCGATGTATGGCGTGTACCACGGGCCTGATGGTTTGAAAGCGATTGCCAAGAAGATCCATGGGATGACCGAGACGCTCCGGGTTGGTTTGATTGGGCTTGGGCATGAGATTGACGGTGGGCTTGATGGCTTGGTGTTTGATACGCTTCGGGTTAAGGTCAATGGGGATAGTGGTGTGGTGATGAATGCGGCGCGCGAGCGGCGGATCAACCTGCGGGACTTCGGGGATGGGTCTGTGGGGATCACGCTTGATGAAACCAGCGACGAAGGATTGGTAACGGATCTGATCGCGGCCTTTGGTGGCGGGTCGGTTTCGTTTGGGGATTTGTTCGATCAGGCTACGGTTGAGGTTGCGGGCGGGCTGGCGCGGACGAGTCCGTTTATGACGCATGATGTGTTTAACTCGCATCGGTCAGAGACGGAGATGCTTCGGTATATATCGGAGCTGCAGTCGCGTGAGTTGTCTTTGGCGCATTCGATGATCCCGCTGGGGTCGTGCACGATGAAGCTTAATGCGACGACCGAGATGGTGCCAGTGAGCTGGCGTGAGTTTGCCCATATGCATCCATTTGCTCCGGCGGATCAGTGCACAGGGTACTTTGAGTTGTTTGATCAGCTTGAGGCTTGGCTCGGGGAGATCACTGGGTTTGAAGCGGTATCGCTGATGCCCAATGCGGGTTCGCAGGGGGAGTATGCGGGGTTGCTTGCGATCCGTGCGTATCACGAGAGCCGGGGGGATGGCAAGCGGGATGTGTGTTTGATCCCGACAAGTGCGCATGGGACGAATCCGGCGTCGGCGGTGGTTGCGGGGTTGAAGGTTGTTGCGGTCAAGGTTGATGAGTCTGGGACGATTGTGTTTGAGGATCTTGTTGCGCAGGCCGAGAAATACAAGGACACGCTTGCGGCGGCGATGATTACCTACCCGTCAACCTGCGGGGTGTTTGATGATCGCATTCTTGAGATGACGCAGGTGGTGCACGACAATGGTGGGATGGTGTATCTGGATGGGGCGAACATGAATGCGCAGGTTGGGATGTGCCGGCCTGGGGATTATGGGGCTGATGTATGTCACCTGAATCTGCACAAGACTTTTTGTATCCCGCATGGTGGTGGCGGTCCTGGGATGGGGCCGATCGGGGTCAATAGTAAACTTAAGCCGTTCCTTCCGACGCATCCGATCCGGGAGGCTGGGGTTTGGGGGGGTGGGATGGGGGGCTCGGTTGGGCCTGTGAGCGCTGCGCCCGAAGGGTCGCCGAGTATTCTGCCGATTTCTTGGGTGTACATCGCGCTGATGGGCAAGCGGGGATTGACGCGGGCTTCGCAGGTTGCTGTTTTGAACGCGAACTACATGGCGGAGCGTTTGAAGGATCATTATGATATTTTGTTCCGTGGGTCCAAGGGGCGGGTGGCGCATGAGTTTGTGATGGACTGCCGGGCGTTTAAAAAATCAGCCGGGATCGAGATTGATGATATTGCCAAGCGGCTGATTGACTTTGGGTTCCATGCACCGACGATGAGCTGGCCTGTGGCGGGGACGCTGATGGTTGAGCCGACGGAGAGCGAATCCAAGGCGGAGCTTGATCGGTTCTGTGATGCGATGATTACGATCCGTGGGGAGATCCGGGATATTGAGGAGGGGACGATGCCTCGGGAGGATAATCCGCTCAAGGGGGCGCCGCACTCGATCGCGGCGGTGGGGGCTGATGAGTGGAGCCATCCGTATTCGCGCGATGTCGCGGCGTATCCGGCGGAGCATCTGCGGCGGTTTAAGTTCTGGGCTCCGGTTGGGCGGGTGGACAATCCGTATGGGGATCGGAATCTTGTGTGCAGTTGTGTGAGTGTGGATGAGGTTTGTGAAGAGTAAAGTTTGTTAATTGCATAAAGGGAATGATATGAACCGGAAGAAATTCATTGAATCTCATGGGGCCACATGCAAAAACTGGTATTGGAGTTGGTCATTCATCAATGAATCAGAACGATTCATTATTTTTGGTGCATGGGATCGATGGAATGACGGTAAGTCAGCATTGATCCTTGCTGAGAAGTGGATGATAACAGGTAAGGGGAAAAAAGCGTCGGGGTATTCGCAATCCAGAGAGCATGTGCGATTGATTCAGGAGGAGAATTATCGATTAATGACCTTTCCGATGAAGTACTCAGAAGAACTGCACGGTGAGGATGAATCAGGTCCAGGAAAAATTGGTAAGTTTAATCCCGTACTATCAGAAAAAAAACTCTTTCGGCGTGGATCAGAGTGGTATGCAGAGGATCCGGATGCGGTGCAACGCCTAGCCGAAGAACTTCCATCGAAAAAGAAATACACAGAGGGCACGGCATTTCAGATCAGCGTCAATGCCTTTGAGCGGAGTGTTGAAGCTCGGCAGGCGTGCATTAGGATTCATGGATGCTCATGTGTCGTTTGTGGATTCAACTTCGGAGATCGATTTGGTGAGTTAGGTGAAGGGTTTATCCATGTACATCATCTTCTTCCACTGGCTGGCATAACCGGCGAATATGAAATAGATCCGAAAACTGATCTTGTGCCTGTTTGCCCAAATTGTCATGCGATGCTGCATCGAAAACGGGACTCGACTATGGAAATAGAAGAGTTGAAGTATATTCTGAGTTCATAGTGAGTTGGGTGCCCTTCTTCAGCCTGTTGGGTGAAGGGAGAGCGGGAACTGTTTGAACCACGAAGACCTCCTTCGCCGAAGACGGTCGAAGGAGGGCACCGGAGTGATTAAGCAAGACCTCACTGCGCCGAAGACGGCGAGTAAGGGCACCCGATGTGGTTGGCATTTGGAAGACACGGCTTGCCGAAGACGGTCAAGCCGTGGCACCCGATTTATGTGGGTTGGACGAAGGTGCCTCGTTCTCGGTCTTTGATTGGGCCGGGGAAGGGGAGGGCGTGGCCGTGGGCGACTACATAGATTCCTGGGGCGAGGGGGCTGGTGGTGGGGAGTGATTTGTTGGGGTTATTTGGGGAGTTTCTGTGTTTTGTGATGGGTGTGATCTGGGGGATTGGCATAAGGTTGTGATGCGTTTGGGTCGATGGATCGGGGGCTGTGCGATGGCGTGTTCATCGGGCCGAGTAGTGGGTATTTGGAGGACTTTGTATGCCGATGCTTGGGAAGAAGGAAGCGTTTGATCAGGCCAAGAAGCTTGTGGCGCAGGGGTCGGTGCGGGCGGCTTACCAAACTACACAGCAGTTGTACGCGAAGGATCCGTACTTTCCGCCGATTGTTGCGTTGCATGTGAGTGTGATAATGCGTCTTGGGAAGCCTGAGGAGGGGGCGATGATTGCGAGGCGTTCGCTTAAGCACATCACGCACAAGCCTCATCGGGTGGCGGTGCTTAATACGCTGGCCGAGGGATTGACGCGGACGGGGAATCTGGATGATGCGATCTCGCTTTTGCGTGATGAGATTGTTCGGCAGCCCAGGGTGCCTTCGCTGGTTTCTGGATTGGGTCATATGCTGCTTCTGAGTGGGAACAAAGAAGAAGCGATTGGAATAGTCGAAAGATCGGTCGATGAGGGGATGAAATCTTTGGAGGCTTCGGCGATCTTCGGGCGGGCGGTGCTCCGGAGCGATCGTGAGGGGGAGGCGATCGAGATGATCGAGGGGCTGCTCAATGATGGGCAGAAGCATTCGCCTTCATCGGTGAGGAAGGCCCAGAACTCGATTGGTCATTTGTATGACCGTGCGGGGCGGTATGGCGAGGCGATGGTGGCGTTTACGGCGGCCAAAGAGCATTCAATGGCGGCGTATGATGATGCTTCGGTGCTTGGGCAGGTGGAGTCGTTGCGTGGGGCTTGGAAGGCAGAGGGGTTTGAGGGGTTGGTCCGTCCTGAGACGGGGATGCCTCGGCCTGTGTTTATTTTGGGGATGCCTCGTTCTGGGACGACTTTGACTGAGCAGATTATTGATTCGCACCCGCTCGGGTTTGGTGCGGGGGAGCTGGGGCTGATTTCGGAGCTGTTTTGGCGTGCGGCACCTGGTAAGAGCGATCCATATAGTCTTGGGCCTGGTGATTTTGAACCCGAGAAGATAGTGGAGCTCGCCAAGGTTTACCGGCAAGAAACCATGGCGATGGCGGGGGATGGCGGGGTCGAGGTGATTACCGATAAGGCGCCGATGAATTTTTGGCACATGGGATTGATCGCGTTGGCGTTTCCTGATGCGCGGATAATTCATTGCCGGCGGGAGCCTCGGGATAACTGTTTGTCGTGCTTCTTTGAGTCGCTCAATACGATCCATTCGTATAGCTATGGTCTTGAGAGTTGTGGGAAGTTTTATCGGCATTATCGATCGATCACGGATCACTTTACAACGGTGCTGAGTGATGATCGGGTGGGGGTTCCGATCTTTGAGAATCAGTACGAGGACACGGTTGCGGATCAGGAAGGCAAGACACGGGCGTTGCTGGACTTTGTTGGTCTGGAGTTTGACGAAGCGTGCCTTGATTTCCATAAGTCTGGGCGTGTTGCGTTGACACTGAGTAATGAACAGGTGCGCCAGCCGATTTATACGAGCTCGACCAAGAGGTACGAGCGGTATGCGGGTCATATTGATGATCTGAATAAGGGGCTGGGCGATCTGATTGGCGATTGAGGTTCTGGGGAGGGTTTGGTAGTTTTGTTTGAAACAGCGGCTGGCGGGTGCAGTCTGGATTCGGTGACCGGAGTTAATCTCTGGGTTGAATGAAGGTGCCTCGTTCTCGGTCTTTTTTAGGTCCGGGGAAGGGGAGGGCGTTGCCGTGGGCGACTACATAGATTCCTGGTGCGAGGAGGCCTGCGGCGAAGATTGCTTCGTTGAGGTTTTGGAGTGCGTCGGAGCGTTTCATTTCGAAGGGGCGCATGGCGCCTGTGAGGATGACGGGGACATGGATGGAGTCGCCGATAGCTTTTTGGAGCCATTCTCCGGTTTGGCACAGGGTGTCGGTGCCGTGGAGGATGATGACTCCCGAGCAGATTGATTGGTCCCTGGGGGCATCTGTTGGGCCGATGACTAGGCGGACGGCGTCGAGGATTCTTTGGCGGTCCGCGTCGGTGAGATCCAGGGAATCTTTCTGCATGAGTTGGAGGGTGTTGATCTGGGTGTCTTCTAGGCGGAGGATGCGGAGCATCTCTTGGACCACTGAGGAGCGGTTTGTGAGGGTTCCTGCGTGTTCATCGTAGGTTTTCTCGATGGTTCCGCCTGTTGAGATGAGCGTGATCTGGCGCATAGGCATAAGGTTATGCCGTCTAAAGGCCGATGGTTTGGGTTAACGGTGAGTTGACACGGCCCTCGTGTTGATTTGTTTGGTATCTGGAGGATTGGTATGCCTGTAGTTGGTACGAAGGAAGCGTTTGAACAGGCGCGTCAGTTGTGTGAGCAGGGATCTTATCGGGCGGCTTGCCGGATCACGAGTTCGTTGTATAACAAGAGCCCGCACTTCCCGCCGATTGTGGCGTTGCATGTGGGGGTGTTGTTGAGGCTTCAGCGGTCTGAGGAGGGGGTTCGGATCGCGGGGCGGTCGTTGCGTCATATCACCCACAAGCCCCATCGGGTTGCGGTGCTGAGCACACTGAGTGAGGGGATGACGCAGTCTGGGAATCTTGAGGGGGCGGTTGTGCTGATGCGTGATGAGATTGTGCGTCAGCCTCAGAGTCCTGCGCTTGTTGCTGGGCTTGGTCATTTGTTGTTATTGGGGGGGCTCAAAGAGGAGGCGGTGCGGATTTCCGATGAGGCCGAGGAGCGGGGGATTATGTGTTTACAGATTGCTTCGATTTTTGGTCGGGCGGTGCTGCGGACGGATCGGATCGAGGAGGGGATCGGGTTGATTGAGGGTCTGCTTGAGAGCGAGAAGGGTGGGGATGACGCGGTGAGGGGGCGTGCGCTCAATACTCTTGGGCATCTCTTTGACCGTGCCAAGCGGTACGGCGAGGCGATGGGGGCGTTTACGGAGTCCAATAGTTTGGTGCATTCGGAATACCAAGACGGGAAGATGTCCCGGCAGGTTCAGTTGCTCAAAGAATCATGGACGGCTGAGCGATTTGAGGGGATTGTCCGTCCTCCGGCGGGGATGCCTCGGCCTGTGTTTATTCTGGGGATGCCTCGGTCTGGTACAACGCTGACGGAGCAGATTTTGGACGCCCATCCGCGTGGGTATGGTGCTGGGGAGCTTGGGCTTATCGCTGAGCTGTTCCATCAGATTGCTCCGGACCCGATGAATCCATATAAGTTTGGGCCTGACGATTATGACATCAAGAAGGTAGTGGAGCTGTCGAAGATTTATCGTCGTGAGACGATGGCGATGGCGGACAATCCTGCTGTCGAGGTGATTACAGACAAGGCGCCGATGAACTTCTGGTATATGGGGCTGATCGCGTTGGCGTTTCCCGATGCGCGGATTATTCACTGCCGGCGGGAGCCGAGGGATAACTGTTTGTCTTGTTTCTTTCAGGCGCTCAATGCGGGGCATTCGTATAGCTTTGATATGGGGAACTGCGGGCGTTTCTACCGGAGTTACCGTGAGATCACGGATCACTACACCGGGGTGCTCGGCGACGAGCGTGTCGGGGTTCCGATCTTTGAGAATCAGTACGAGGAGACTGTGGCCGATCAAGAGGGCAAAACACGGGCTTTGCTGGACTTTGTGGGGCTTGAGTTTGATGAGGCGTGCCTGAACTTCCATGAATCCGGTCGTGTCGCGCTTACGCTGAGTAATGATCAGGTGCGTCAGCCGATGTATACGACCTCGACCAAGCGGTATGAACGCTATGCTGGTCATATTGATGCGCTTCTTGAAGGGCTGGGCGATGTGATCGCTGAGCCTGTATCTGAATAACGAGTTCTTTACACTTAGCCCTTATAGGCGGCTTGAATACGAATCTAACTAACCACGGGCGAGAATACATATGCAGCAGAACCAACAGACGAATCCACAACCGAATCAGGCGACCCCGAAGGACATGTTTGAGGAGGCCAAGAAGCTCATGGCGGCTGGGGATGTGTTCGAGGCATCCAAGCGGGCGGGGAAGCTCCGGGCTCACTTTCCTGAGGAGCCACCGATCCTCGCGATTCATGGTCTTGCTCTTGCGAAACTTGGTGTGCACGAGGCGGGGATTCAGGATATGCGTTCATCGGCCAAGCTGACGCTGCAGGCACTGGAGGAGGGGGAAGAAGAGAACCCTGCGAGGCCTCGGATTGTTGATCAGTTTATTCAGTTGCAGTCGGAGATCGGGCGGTCGCTCACGGTGCTGGGCGAGTTCGAGGACGCGAAGGATGAGATTCAGCGTGCGATCGATATGGACCCGGACCGGGCCGATGCGGTGTGCTCGATGGCCGAGCTGAGCAGCGCGATTGGGGATACGGAGGGTGCGATCGGTTTGATTGATGACGGGCTGGCTCGGAAGCTCGATGAGATTCCGCTGATGGTGTCATTGGCCAAGATTCTTGATGATGCCGAGACGGCCGATTCCGGGCGGATGAAGGTATGCAATGAGCGGTTGGCAGAACTCTGTGAAGAGGTTGGGCTGGCGGCTGGTGAACTGATGGCGGTGCTGAGAGCGCATGGGAGAATGTGCGATCGGCTCGGCGAGTATTCTGAAGCGTTTAACTCGTTCCGGCGTGCGGCCAAGTTGCGTCGGGGGGGGTTCAATCCCAAGGCGCACGCAACAATAACATCCAAGCTGATGGAGTCGTGGACGGCTGAGGGGATTGACTCGCTTGTGCGTCCTGAGGGCGAGCTCGGGGCACGGAGGGTGCTGCTTGGTGGTTCGGTTCATTCCGGGATGCCCGAGGTGCAGGAGTTGCTTGAGCGATTGCCCAATACGGTTGTGGTGGGGCCAATGGAATCTTTGGGGATGCTTTGCATGACCCAGTTGACCTCGGCCAAGGGCGTGCTCCGGGCTGTGGTGCCTGGGCCTGCTGGGCACCGGGGTGATCAGCTCGGTAAGCTGGCGGCGGGGTACGGGCAGAGCTGTGACGCTGCGGCGCGGATGGCGGGGATGACAACTGTTGATACGCACCCGCATAATCTGAATCTCTTTGGGTGCGCTGCGATGTCGATGCGTGGTGTGCGGATTATTAACTGCCGTCGTGATCCGATCGAGCATACGCTGGCGATTTATTGCGATGAGATGCCTGGGAATCATCCGTATGCCGGCGAGCTGCTTGCTGCGGCTGCGTTTGTGAGGGATAGTGATCGTCTGATGGATCACTGGACGAGCGTGCTCAATGACGAGCGGGTTGGAGCTCAGGTGATCAATGTGCAGTACGAGCAGGTGCTGAGCGATCCGGCTGCGGTGCTTCGTTTGCTTGGTGATGCGCTTGGCTTTGAGGTCAGCGATGATCTTGTTGCCGGTCTTGAATCGACTGATGCGAGGGGGCCTGGGTCGCATGTGTCTGAGTATGGGACCGCCAATAAGGCGTTGCGTGAGTTCTTTGGCGATTGAAACTTTGTGCTAGCTATGGATGCATTCGCATCCTGGCTTTCCGCAGCCTCCTGAGTCGCATGGTTCTGGGACTGGGCGTGGGCCTAGGAGTTTTTCTGTCTTTGCGTTGATGAACCATGCGTGGCGTTCTAGGTGCCAGCAGTTGTAGATGGCGAGGGTTTGGATGGAGACTGGGCCGTGGTCTGGGTGGAGTCCTGTGCGCTGCCAGTCTGTTTCTTGGAGTTGGTAGAGGAATGCGATGAGCCATGAGCGGAGTGTGTGGATGGCTGCGATGTCTCCGCCGATGGGGGGTGACATGGTGGATCCTTGTGTGCAGCCATAGATTGCGGAATCGACGAAGGCGTGTTCGTCGAAGAGTTGGAGTGTGGGGCTTTCTTCGGCGTAGATCTTTCGGATGCGGGTCGCGAAGACCATTTCGACATCTGCGAGGTGTCCAAGGACGACGCGGATTGGCCAGAGCCCGGTGTTGGCTTCTGGGGTCCATGCTTGGTCGAGTTGTTGGTCTGTGAGCTCAAAGATTCTTGGGTCGATGGATTCGACACCGATGCGCATGCGTGCGGTGAGCTCTTCGGTGGAGAGTTGTTTGAGTGCTTTGATTGAGGTGGGGGATGGGCTGGTCTGATTGTTCATGATGGAAGGATAGCCTTGGGATGCGGGGATCTAGCGGACAAACCAGCGGAGTTTGTAGTTGATATTTTCGAAGGAAACATCGATCCCGATCCAGAGGAGATCTTTGTGGCCTGCTCTTGAGGTGGCGAGGCGGAAGAGGTTGTCGCCGATTGGTTTGAGATAAAGTCCTGGGGTGCGTTCGCCCATGGGCATGAACTGGAAGACTTTGTAGACATCGCGTTTGTGTTTGATGAGTTGGTCGTATGCGATTCCTGGGTCGAGCCCTCGGTCTGCGAACTCGTCTTTGGTGATCTGTGAGAGGATTTGTTCTGTGAAGAGTTCGCGTTCGTTGTTTTCGAGTGCGTAGATGATGTGGTTCATCAGGTGCTTGACGGATTTGGCGTAGAGGGTGACATTTCCGTCTTCGTCTTCAATGCGGATCTTTCCTTCGGGGACGGCGAAGATGACGCTGAGGCTTGTGGGGTCTGTGGTGCCTCGGGTTCCGCTTTGTTGGTCTTTGAGTTTGGTAAGAATCCCGCTGCGGCTGATTTCTCTTTGGTATGGTGTGCAGGCGGGGAGCAGGGCCAGAGTAACGAGCACCACGAGTGGCAGGGCCAATCGTGGTGGGTATTTGGATTGCGTGGAGAGTGTGCGGCTGGGCATTGTTATTCAGATACGGGCGTGGGCGTCTTTGGTTCGACTTGCTCGTAGGTTGGTTCCGGAGAATGGCGTGACCAGCTCGCGTGAAGGGCGGCGTCTGGGGTTGGGGAGTCTTGGGATTGGTCGGGTTGATCTGGGTCTGGGGACTGGATCCAGTGGGTGCCGACCGATGCGGGGCGGTTGAGGGCGGCTCTTGCGATGAGGCGAGCGGTGTAAAGCAGGTTTTGGACTTCCCAGCCGTCGGGGGTGTCGAAGACTTTGTCGAGTGTGTAGCGGCCCCAGAGATCGAACATGTCGCACGCATCGGCGAGTTTGGTTCTGGTGCGGGAGATCCCCGCGTTGTACCACATGGTCGAGCGGAGCGAGGAGCGGACATCGGTGAGATCGAGCTGGGCGTGGGTGCTGGGTTGGATCGAGGAGATAATCGTTGTTGGTGTTGGAGCTGATCCGCTGCGGCCCGCGGCTTGCTGCCCTGCGATCTTGCCCATGACGAGGCCTTCGAGGAGGGAGTTGGAGGCGAGGCGGTTGGCGCCGTGGAGGCCGGTGCAGGCGGCTTCGCCGATGGCGTAGAGGTTTGGCACATCGGTGGCGGCCGTGAGGTTGGTCTGGATGCCTCCGATTTGGTAGTGGGCGGCGGGGTGGACGGGGATGGTGTCGGTTGCGGGGTCGATGCCGAAGGATTCGAGGGTGGACCAGATTCCTGGGAAGCGGGATTTGAAGTGTGCGATGTGGCGGCAGTCGAGCCAGACATGTTTGCCGCCTTGGAGTGCGAGCTGCTGGGAGATGGCGCGGGAGACGACATCGCGGGGTGCGAGTTCGGCGAGTTCGTGGATCGCGGGCATGAAGCGGTTGCCTGAGTCGTCGAGGAGGTGGGCGCCCTCGCCTCGGACGGCTTCGGAGATCAGCGATCGCGGTGCGCCGGGGATGTAGAGGGTTGTCGGGTGGAACTGGACGAACTCCATGTCTTGGAGTGATGCTCCGGCGCGGTAGGCCATGGCGATGGCGTCGCCGGTGGCGATGGAGGGGTTTGAGGTTTCGCGGTAGACCTGTCCTGCGCCGCCGCAGGCGAGGATGGTGGTGCGTGCCCAGATGACTTGTAGGCCGTGCTTGGGGTGCCAGGTGATGGCGCCCATGACGGGGGCGTTGGGTTCGTTTGAGTGGGTGAGGAGGTCGATGGCGAAGCAGTGGTCGAAGAGGCGGATGGAGCGGTGTTGTTGTGCTTTGTTGGTGAGGGTTTGTTGTATTTCGAGTCCGGTGGCGTCTCCGCCGGCGTGGTAGATTCGGTTGGCGTTGTGGCCGCCCTCTCGTCCGGTGCTGAGGTTGCCCGCTTCGTCTTTATCGAAAGTTGCGCCCCAGCCGATGAGTTCTTGGAGGAGTGCTGGGCCTTGGGTGCAGACGAGGTCGACTGCGGCGGGGTCGCACATGCCTGCGCCGGCGGTGAGTGAGTCTTTGATGTGGGCGTCGATGGAATCAGAAGTGTTGGTTGGGAGGACGGCGGCGATGCCCCCCTGTGCCCATGAGGTGTTGGTGGTGTTGATTTGGTCTTTGGTGCAGACGATGACTTCATTTGAGTTTGATCCGGCACCGGCGGCGGTGATGGCGGCTCTGAGGCCTGCGACTCCTGAGCCCAGGACGAGGGTGTCGCAGAAGATCTGAGGGAGGAGCCCGGTCCGGAAGGGGATGAGGTATCGTCGTGTTTCAAAGAGGGTGCTCAAGGGCTGCTCCGGGGGATTGGTCTGATTGTAGCTTTGATGGGGGGCATTGCGGGTCGATGAGAGGGCTTGAAAGGGTGAAACAGGGGGGTTAGGGCACTACAGTGCATGCATGAATAGAGGATCGAGTAAACTAGAGAAGATTCTTGTGCAGGCCAAGGATGCATTAGCACGCGAGAACTTGGGGTCGGCGCTGGTCTTGTACCGCAAGGCGTTGTCGATGGACAAGAGCAATCCGCAGCTGATGCTCCGGCTGGGGCAGGTGCTTGTGGTGACCGGGTTTGCCGATGAGGCGGTCGAGGTGCTCAAGCGGGCGGCCAAGAAGCGGGCCAATCATCCCGAAACGATGGTGGTGCTGGCTCAGGCGTATCTGACGGTGGGGGATGTGCCTGCGATGCATGCGGCACTGGAGCGGGCGTTGTTGCAAAATCCTGGGCACGGGGCGACGATCATGGCGATGGTTAAGTCGCATATTGATTCGGGGTCTGTTGAGTTGGCCGTGGAGTTTTTGGAACGGGTGGGGGAGATTGATAATCCAGATGTGCTTGTGTTGATGGCTCATGGGAAGGTTGCGCGGGAGCTCAAAGAGTTTGATCGTGCGATCGGGTACTTTGAATCGATCCTTGAAAACCCGGATTTCACCGAGCGGTTCAAGAGGTCGGCACGCTTTGAGATGGGGGCGGTGCACGATTCGCTTGAAGATTACGACCGGGCGTTCGAGTTCTATCGGCTGGCCAACGGCGGGCATATCCACGGGCATGTGGCGCATCCCGAGTCGATCCAGAGCATGTGGTCTGGTGAGGTGCTTGATGGGATTCCTCGATCGACGATCAATGATGATCGGCCTGTGATTATCGCGGGGATGCCGCGGTCTGGGACGACGCTGACCGAGCAGATCATCAATGCTCATCCGCTGGGCGGGACCGTTGGCGAGTGCCCGTTGATGATCCAGATGGTGTCGCGGACATTGGCGTCGAATCTTGATCAGGAGCGGATTGATTCGTACGCGGCCGAGTATCTTGGGCAAATCGATAGGCAGGCGGGTGCCGATGCTCGGCGGGTGGTTGATAAACATATGGGGACGGAGAAATCTCTGGGGTTGGTTTCTCGGATTTTGCCTGGGGTTCGGGTGATCCATGCGTTGCGTGATCCGCGTGATTGTTGTTTGAGCGCGTTCTTTCAGAACTTTGGGACCAATGTGCACTACTCGCGTGATCTGACGCAGCTCGGGGAGCAGTATGTGGCGCACCGGACGATGATGGAGTACTGGATGGAGACGCTGGATGTGCCTGTGTTTACCAATGTGTATGAAGAGTTTGTGAGTGATTCCGAGACGCACACGCGGTCGATGATTGGTTTCTTGGGGCTTGAGTTTGATGAGGCGTGCCTGAAGTTTCATGAATCGAAGGAGCATGTGCATACGGCGAGTGCTACGCAGGTCCGGAAACCGGTGTATCAGTCGCGCCGGCAGCGTTGGAAGAACTATGAGGGGCATATCGGGGCGTTGCTTGATGCGCTGGGGCCGTATGCCGATGGGGTGCTTGCGGAGCAGTCTGTGTGGAGTGGTGAATAATGAGTACTTTTGATAGTCCGTATTCGAGTTCTGCGGGGATGATTCAGCGTGTCCGTTCGTTGCTTGCCGCGTCGGAATATCAAACGGCGATTGTGCTGTTGCGTGAGGCGCTCGAGCGGACGCCGAAGGATCCGGAGATCCTGCGGATGCTCGGGTACTCTTTGATGCTGTTTGATAACTGCGCCGAGGCGATCCGGCATCTGGAGTTTGCTGGGAAGCTCAATCCGGGGGATCCCGACACGCTGTGCGATCTGGCGATGGTGTACCGGCGGCTTGATCGGCTGGGCGATGCACACAAGGTGCTCGATCAGGTGCTCAAGGTGAATCCTTGCTATGGGCGGGCTGTGACACTCAAAGCGCGGGTGCTCCAGGCGCGGGGGCAATCGGCCAAGGCGATGGAGATCGTAGAGCGGGCCTTGGAGATTTCAAAGGATCCATCGATTGTGATGATTTTCGGTACGCTTGCGGTGGAGCTCAAGCGGCAGGGGGACGCGATTGATCTGATCCGGGAGACGCTTGATAATCCATCGCTTGATCGTGTTCGGCGGAGCGAGTTGTTGTTCTCTCACGGGCAGTTGCTCGATTCTGTTGGGGAGTATGACGAGGCGTTTGGTGCGTTTGATATGGCCAACAAGATGACCGATCGCGGGGTGACGACGGACTTTGATGCGCATCTCGATGGCTGGACTAAGGAAGTGGTTGAGGGGTTTGCGGTTCAGCCGATTGACGCGTCGCGGAGTGTGCTGGTGGTGGGGATGCCGCGGTCTGGGACGACGCTGACCGAGCAGGTGATCGCGGCCCATCCGCAGGCGGGTGGGGTTGGGGAGAGCCCGGTGATTAATGATTTCTTAGGATCGCGGACTCCTGATGATTTGAGTGACGAGGACTTTGCGGCCGGCGGCAAGCGGTATCTGGAATCATTGGATGAGGCGTATCCAAGCTCCAAGATTCTGCGGGTGGTTGACAAGATGCCCGAGAACTATTTGTTTCTTGGGCCGATCACGCGGATGCTTCCTGGGGCGAGTATTGTGCACTGCCGGCGGGATGCCCGGGATACTTGTTTGTCGATCTTCTTTCAGCGGTTTGGTCCTGGGTTGCAGTATGCGCATGATCTGGGGACCTGCGCTCAGCAGTATCTGGGGTATTTGCGGACGATGAAGCATTGGTCGGAGATGCTTGATGTGACGATCTTTGAGTCTCGGTATGAGGAGTTGACCGCTGATCCTGAGCCTCGGGTGCGGGCGATGCTTGACCACATTGGGCTGGAGTTTAACAAGTCGTGTCTGGAGCACCACAAGAACAAGTCTTCGGTGCACACGGCCAGTGCGGGGCAGATCCGCAAGCCGTTGTATAAGACGAGCCGGCAGCGGTGGAAGAACTATGAAAAACACCTCGGGCCGATGCTCGAGGTGCTTGGGGATGTTGAGTAGTTGTGTTGCTTTTAAATTATTCGTGTTCGTCTTGCTGAGCGTCATCCTCTGAGGCTTCTGCTTTGGAAGCTTCGAGTGCTGCTTGGATCGCGGCCTGCTGGGCTGCGGCGGCTTCTTCGTTTGCCTTCTGCTCTGCTTCGATCTTGGCGGTGATCTCTTCCATCGTTGGGAGCCCGAGGTGCACGCGGATCGCGTCGGTCAGATCGACCGCGTCGGGTGGTGTGACGAGCGGGCGTGCGAGGATTTCTTGGGTGACGCCGGTCAGGGTTGTGGTTTGGACGAGGTCCGCTCCGCGGCGGGTCGCTAGGACGAAGGTGTAGCCTTGCTCGGCGGAGACTTCGTTGGTTGCGGCGTGGATTGTTTTGTATGCGTTTGCGATTTGGGTGGCGAGCAGGGTCTGGTAGTCTGCGTTGATTTTGTTGGTTGTCTGCTGGATCGCTTGGTTGATCTGCTGGTACTGGTTGTAGAGGGTTGCGGCTTGTGGATCGTCCTGGCTCATGGTGGACATTTGTGTCTGGATCGCGCCGAGTTGCTGCTCGTAGGTGGAGATCGCGGCGCCGCTTGCGGCTTCGAACTCGCTTCGTTCCTGACTCGCTTCGTCGGACATGATGTAGATGTCAACGAGGTTGTAGATATCGACGACACCGATTTCGCCTTGGCCTGTTGAGAGGGTCTTGGTGCCCATTGCGGGGCGGGTCCAGATGGAACCGGCGACGATAAAGGCGGCCAGAAGAATGGTGATGGAAATGGTTCGGTTGGAAGTCATGCTGTGGCTCCGGTTTGGAGGGTTTTTGTGTATGGTTAATTGAGGGCTACTGTACGCAAGCCGAACCGGGTGGTTCGCTTGTGTATACCCTTGATTTCTTGGCAGGATTCGCCCCTGCCGCCCTTATTTAGAAGGAACCGCCATGCGTGATCAGAGACTCGATAAACTCGCCGATGTGATTGTCAAATATTCGACCAAGATCAAGAAGGGGGATCTGGTGGCGATCAACTCGGACCCGGTGGCGCTGCCGATGGTCGAGGCGACCTTTGAGGCGGTTCTCAAGGCCGGGGGGCATCCGTTCTGGCAGGTCCGGGGGGATTCGCTTTCAGATATATTCCTTGAACACGCGACCGATGAGCAGCTTGAGTATTTGAGCCCGATCACGATGAACACGGTCAAGACGATCGATGTGCAGATCGGGTTCTGGGCGGATGTCAATACCAAATCACTCTCGCGGGTTGATCCCAAGAAGGTTTCCAAGCAGCGTGTGGCCCAGGGGCCTCGGATGAAGGAGTTCATGAAGCGGGCCGCCGATGGGGACCTGCGGTGGTGCGGGACACTGTATCCGACGCTTGCATCGGCGCAGGACGCGGAGATGTCGCTGTCGCAGTACGAAAAATTCGTATTCGAGGCCGGGCTGTTGCATTTGCCAGATCCGGTCGCGGCATGGGAAGCGATTCATGCGAAGCAGCAGGGGGTGTGCGATTTTTTGCAGACCAAAGACGAACTGCATTTCAAGGCCGACGCCCGTGATGGGCACGACGGTACGGATCTGGTCGTTGATGTTGATAAGAGCAAGTCGATCTGGATCAACTGCTCAGGCGGCGAGAATTTTCCGGACGGCGAAGTCTTTTGCGGGCCGCAGAGTGCCAATGGGCATGTGAACTACACCTTCCCCGGGGTATACAACGGGCGCGAGGTCGAGGGGATTCGTTTGGAGTTCAAGGACAACCGCGTGGTCAACGCGAGTGCCAAGAAGAACGAGGAGTTCCTCTTTGCGATGCTCGATCAGGACGAGGGGGCGCGGAACATGGGCGAGATTGCGATCGGGACTAATTATTCGATCAAGGAGTTCAGTAAGAACACGCTGTTTGATGAGAAGATCGGCGGGACATTCCACGCGGCCTGCGGGATGGGGTATCCGGAGTCTGGATCGACCAGCGAGTCGGCATTGCACTGGGATATGGTGTGTGATCTCCGGATGGGCGGCTCGATCTCTGCTGATGGCGAGGTGTTTCATAAGGATGGGAAGTTCTTGAATCCGGATTGGCCTGGGAATGGGTGAGCGGGGTAGAAAGTGCTTTATTGTTCCTCTTCCGCCCAGAATTTCACATTGTGCACGGCAAATGCTTCGGTTAACTCAGTGAGCCATTGAGTGGCCTCTTTTCCCCATCCATTGTTGAGTACATAAGTATTTCCTCCGTGCTCGATTCTATTTTGATCGTCGAGATACCATCGGCTCGAATCAAACCCTTTTCCCTTATCCGATTCTGTTTTTACTATCGCATCAATGAAAGCTTCAGTATTCTCGTATTGGCCAGGGGCTGAACGAAAGACATTCTTCCGTACCGAAACAGCATTGTTAATAGCATCCGGGCTTACTCCACATTCGCATAGATATTTCACAATCCGAAGGACTGTCTCCCTTTTGGGTAGTGGGCCATATTCTTCACCAGCGAGTGAGATTATAAATTTTGTCATATCTCGCCCAGACTGTCTCGATTCGCGTTCTCGTGTATTTTTTTCTCGAACACGGACTTGGTAGTCCTCGGCCTCCGGGAGTGGAATAACTTGCTGGACATCGAGCAACACTCGACCAGCGTCGTTGTGTGGGCGAAGTTTGACACAGCGTATATCGAGTCCGCGGTCGTTTAGCCAAAGGACTGTTGATGTCAGCTCTTTTGAGAACTGAGCTGAAGCAAGAACAATTCGTACTTCTTGTGCAAATTTTTCTTCATCAACGCTTACCCATCCCAAATGTTCAAGAATATTAGTTTCGGCATCTTCCCCCGAGCCGATTGTTGTCAGGTATTTCGCGTACGCTCGCACGGCTTGTTCAAATGTCATCGTTGCAACCATTGAGGCATAGCGGACAGCTTGCAGTTCCATATGTCCGCCGTCCTCGGTTCGTTTGAGTTCTATGACAATAATATTGGCATCAGTGTCTATCGCCAGCAGATCAATTCGCCGGCGAGATTCATCCCATTCGCCAAACTCTTCTGCGATCACTAAGCACTTTGGTGCGATCACGCTCACATGCTCGCGGAGTAGCCGCTGTAGATCTGTGCGTTCCTGAACATTCGCATCACGAAAGGTAGTTGGAGGGATCAGGCGGATTTCATTTTTTGTGAGTTCGTATATAGACATGCCAATAGTATATCAGGTGAATATTGGGTGCCTCGACTCGCCGTCTTCGGCGCGTCGGGATCTGGAATCAATCGACAACTCGAAGACCCGACGCGGATAAGAATCCGGGTCGGGGCACCCTTAGAACACAATCTTTGGATAGGAAAGATCACAGGCGGGACGCCTGTGCCACGGCATCCCTCTTTCTCTGTGTCCTCTGTGCTCTCTGTGGTGGATCCGTGCTTCGAAGACACTGCTTGCCGAAGACGGTCAAGCAGTGGCACCCGGCTGGTCTTGTTTGAAGGCTCCCATGCCTCCGGTGTCGGGGAGGTCGAGGTCGGGGACGGTTGTAAACGGAATACGCCGCGGGGCGGAGTCTTTGGCTTGGTGCATGGCGCCGTAGTAGATGGAGGCGTGGCCGTGCTTGCGGTTGATCTTGTCCATGGTGTGGGCGAGGTTGGTGTGTTTGCGGTCTTGTTCGAAGAGGGGTTGTTCGGTTTGGGTGTCTTTGACGAGCCCGCCGAGGGTGACTCCTACGCAGAAGATAAACGCATGCGGCTGGGGCTTCCAGAGTTGGTCGAGATGGTGGAGCAATCGCACCGTGTCTTGGCAGGGTTCGAGGTTCACATACGCGACCCACGACGGGGCCTCGACGGGTTTGATGTTGAGGGTGAGTTTGGTGCACCAGAATCCTTCGTAGCGCATGCGGGCGGCGGCCTTGTGTAATAAACGGATTGCTACCGATCGCGCCTTCTCGGCCTCGCGGAGTTCGGGCGCGAGGACATGCTGGTGCCCGCAGTTGCGGCGTTTGGTCGTCGCGATGTGCGGCTCATCGCCTTTGAGCCAGTGGTACCAGATTTCACCGAGCACCCCGCCCCAGGCGCGTTTGAGCGTTGGTTTGCTCGCGCGGCAGAGTTGGTATGTTGTGTGGATGCCGTAGCGGTGGAGGCGGTTGCGGATGCCGTCGGCGATTCCTGGGAAGTCGGTGATGTCGAGGCCGTGGAGTCGCTTGGGGATGTCCTTGCGTTCGATGACGACGAGGCCGTCGGGTTTCATCATGTTGGAGGCGGTCTTGGCGAGCATGCGGTTGGGGGCGATCCCGATCGAGCAGCGGAGGTACTCGCCGGCGATGTCGCGGATGGCTTGTTTGAGTTGCATGGCGATTTCGCGGGCGCGGCTCACAGGCTGGTCTGGGCCGGTGAGGTTGAAGCTCATCTCGTCGATGGAGTGGACGCCTTGGACGGGGTAGATGGTGTCGACGGCTTCGAGGATCTTGTGGTGGGCCTTGATGTACTCGTCCGGGCGGGCGAGTACGAGGGTGATCCCGGGGCATTTTTCATGGGCTTCGCGTACGCCACAGCCGGTTTTGATCCCGAAGTGCTTCGCTTCATAACTCGCGGCGATGCAACAGGTTGAGTTGCAGTCGTTGGGGATGATCCCGACGGGGCGGCCTCGGAGATGGGGCTGGAGCTGCTGCTCGACGGAGGCGAAGAACGAGTTGAGATCAAGGAAGAGGACCATTCCCTAAAATATACCGAACAGGCGGGCTGATGTCAAGAGGGTGGGTCGGACTGATTTATGGGCAGCCGGCTCCGAACTCGGTGAGGAAGGCGGCGATGTCGAAGAAGTCGAATGAGCCGTCGCCGGTGAAGTCTGCGATGGGGTCGCTGTTTCCAAATGCGGTGAGGAATGCGGCGATGTCAAAGAAATCGAGGGTTCCATCGCCGGTGAGGTCGGCGGGGCAGGGGGTTACGGTGACGCACAGATTGAGCAGCACGCTGATGTCATCGGTGAACTCGTTGGACAGGGCCATGTCTAGATCGCCGTCGCCGTCGACATCGCCAAGCATGACACTCACGGTCCCGCCGCCTGTGGGATAGCGTACTTCTGTTGCAAAGGTGCCGTCGCCGTTGTTGAGCAGGACGCTCGAATCGCCGCCGCCGTTGGCTGTCGCCATATCCAGATCGCCGTCGTCGTCAACATCACCGAGCGTAATGCCTCGCGGCGAAGGCCCTACGGCGTAGTTGGACTGCGTTGCGAATGTGCCATCGCCGTTATTGAGCAGCACGCTTGTGTTGCTTGGGGCTTGGTTGGCGACGGTCATATCAAGATCACCGTCGCCGTCAAGATCGCCAAGTGTGATGTCCCGCGGCTGAGATCCCACGGCGTAGAGGGTTTGGGCTGCGAATGTGCCATCGCCATTGCCTAGCAGTACGCTTGTGTCGTTGCTGCCGAAGTTGGCAACGACCATATCCAGGTTGGTGTCACCGTCAACATCGCCAAGCATTACGCTGATCGGTCGAGTGCCCGCGCCGTAGCGAATGTCTGGTGCGAATGTACCATCGCCGTTGTTGAGTAGTACGCTGGCGTTGGCTCCGATGTCATTTGCCACAGCCATGTCTAGGTCTCCGTCGCCGTCAAGATCACCTAGGTTGACCCATCGCGGCGAGAACCCTGTGACATAGCGTGCCTCTGTAGCGAATGTGCCGTCGCCATTGTTAAGTAGCACGCTCGAGTCGTGGCCCAGTGCGTTTACCACGACCATGTCCAGATCGGCGTCGCCGTCAACATCGCCGAGCGTCATGCCAATGGGCCCGTCGCCGGCGGCGTATCGGATTTGCGTTGCAAATGTGCCATCTCCATTGTTGAGCAGCACGCTGGTGTCATCGTCGGAAAAGTTAGTCACGAGCATATCCAGATCGCCATCGCCGTCAACATCGCCTAGCGTGACGCTCCGTGTCGAGTTGCCGGAGGTGTAGCGGGTTTCTAGGTCGAATGCATTGCACTGGGCGGCGGCAATCGGCGCGAGCGTAGCTATCAAGACAGCGGTTGCCAGAGCGGGCTGGAGCACATGATTTGTGCGGAGTGCAGATGAAGAAAACTGTTTCAATGGGCTACAGATGGGTGTAGAAGTGGAGGGGATGGGCATTTGGACGATCTCCTTTCAGATGACAGATTACAAATCTTGAGAGTGTAAGTTATCAAATAGCCATATTGAGATCAAGCTTTTATATTCAAGATGCAAAAAACCCCTGAATATGCTTAGTCAAGCATTTGCAGTTCCTGCGTCAAGAGAATGGGATCTTGGCTCGGGATGGGGGCACCCCCGTCAAACCTGTCGGTGTGATGATCGGCTCGTCGTTTGCTGGGCCGAACGCTTAACTAGGAGATGGGTTCTTATGGACACCCGGCGGAGAACTCGGTGAGAAAGGCGGCGATGTCGAAGAAATCGAATGAGCCGTCGCTGGTGAAGTCTGCGACGGGGTCGCTGTTTCCGAATGCGGTGAGGAAGGCGGCGATATCAAAGAAGTCGAGGATTCCGTCACCGGTCAGATCGGGCTGGCATCCGATCGGCGTGGGGGTGATCCCGCTGAACTCGATGTCGTCGATGTTCCATCCCGGATAGGTCGCGGAGAAATCGGTGGTGCCCATGACCCAGCGGACCTGCACGCTGCTCTGTCCATCGGCGTATGCGGAGATGTCGTAGTCAACCTGTTCCCATGCGGTGGGGTTCTCGTCATCGCTCGTGTGGTTCCAGATGGTGGTCCAGTTCACACCGTTGTTGCTGATTTGGATTGAAGCATGATCGAAGATCGCGCTTTCGATCGCGAGCCATTTCTGGAATCGGAGACTGACACCGGTTGCTTGGCTGAAATCCAGGGGCAAGGTGGTAAGGTATTGGAGTTGTGACATATTGTTTGGGTAGTCGCCCAAGAGGTTGTAGCCGTAGACATTGTTTCCGGTGTATCCGCTGGAGGGGTCGAAGCTGTGCGACCCGCCGCCGGTGGGTTGTCCGAAGGCCCAGTCTCCGGTTGTTGCGAATCCTGGATCGGTATCATCGACGAGGAAGTCATAGATGACGAGTTGTCCATCAACATTGATATCGACGCTTGCGATGTTTGATGGCCCGCCGCTGGGCGCGACCCCGCCGTCATCGGCGAAGAAGGTAAACGAGTCCTGTCCTTGGTAGGCGGGGTTGGGTGTGTAGGTGATGGTGTCGCCCGAGAGTGTGTAGGGGACATCGTTGATTGGCAGCCCGGTGAGGGTATCGACGAGCTCGCCGAAGTATGGCAATGAACTGATGTTGTAATTCATTATGCCCAACGGCAGGCCGTCATCGGTCGCGTTGATGCTGATGTCGACCGCGGTCACGATCCTGGTCTGCGTGCTGGTATCTGTTGCGTTGGGCGGGATTGGATGGCAATCGGGGCCGGTGAGGGTGAGTGTGTAGCCCCACATTTCAACAGCACTGAACCCGTTGACGCGGATGTAGTATGTTTCTCCAGCGACGACATCAAAGGTGACCTTCGGCCAGAGATGCAGGTCCCCGCTGTCGAAATCGCAGGTGATTTGGTTGGCGATCGTGCCGGGACAATCCGAATGCACCGAGAGGTAGAACGAGAACGGGGAGTTGTTCCCGTCAATGGTGGCGGTCCCGCTGGTGAAGGGTGTGTAGGCGTACCAGACATCCTTGTTGTTTGCTGGGAAGTTGTTGCAGGTTGACTGCCCGTCGTTGGTGGCGCCGATGGTGTTGCCTTGGATAGTCCCTACGCAGATCGGGAGCGCGTCGACGCAGTTGTCGGGCATGATGAAGGGGTCGCAGGCATCGCCTATGCCGTCGCCATCAAAGTCGGTCTGGTCGGGGTTGTATGTACAGACGCAGTTGTCGTTGATATCGAGAACGCCATCGGCGTCGCAATCGAGATCCAGTGAGATATCGAGCGCGTAGATGTATCCGAAATCGGAATCGCCTGGAAAGGAGGTCGCGATGTAGGCTGTTCTGCTGTCATCGGAGAAAGTCCCGATGGTTCCCGAGAACTGTGTGTATCCGAGTTCGTCGGGGAGTTCGACGGTCCAGAGTTCTCTGCCGTTGTCGTGGGGGTCGAAGCCCTTGATCCATCCGGGCTCACCGAAAGTGTCGCTCCCGCCGGCGACAATCTGGTTTCCATCGGCGGGGAGGGCATATCCAGAGAGCATCACATTGGTCGAAGGCCCGACCCATTGGGTGCTGCCGTCAGGATTGAACGCCCACCAGTCGGTACCGAGCCAATCGCCAACATAGAGCGTGCCGTCTGGGCCCAGCGCGGGGGCGAGCAGCAGACTGCCATCGCCCGGATGCTCGGAAACCCATTGCTGCTCGGCGTCCTTGTTCAAGCTCTGGACACCGATCTGCGCCCAGTTGATGATGAGATTCCCGTTGGGGTGGAGCAGCGGGGGGCTGGCGATGGGGAGAAGCATGTCCCCGGTGTACCACAGGAGATCCCCCTCGTAGTCATAGGTGCGGATGGTTGGTGGACGAGAGAGCCGGCGATAGATGGTGATGTACATCCGGTCGGTATCAAAGACGATGTCTGTGTAGCTTGGGCCTCTGAGCGAGATCATCGGGTATTCCATGCCGGTGGACCATCTCAGGTTGCCGTCGGGATCGAGTGAAAAAACACCCAGCGCGTTTGGATCGCCGTCGGTGTCTTGGGCTGCGTAGATGTTGCCGTCCGGTCCGATGTTTGGACCCGCGGCCAGATCGAGACCCGGGCGAGGGTTTTCGAACCGCCACTTGAGTGTGCCATCGGGATTGACTGCCGAGATGAGTGAGCCGCCGGTGTAGATCGTGCCGTCGGCGCCGAATGTCACCGGTCGCCCGCCTCCCGCGCCGTCGAGGGTCCATAAGAGTTCACCTTCTGGAGTGAAGGCATAGAGGCGTTCGATGTTTGAGGTGTACAGCGTGCCGTCGGGTCCGACATCCACACGACGGCCGAGAGAGTAGCCGTCGAGTCGGACCCGCCAAAGCACACGGTGATCATCGGCCTTGGCCGATGCGGGGGAAAGTAAGGACAACCCAGAGAAGAGCATCACAGTTGTAAGTATGAACGATACAGGGATCGATACAAGTGTTGTTGGACGCATCGGGGTTGCCTACTTCCATGCAAGTCCAGCGGGGCTGGGTCTGAAAGAGTATTGAGATCAAAGTTTCGAGTCCGAACGGCATGGACCGGGAATCTACATGCAACTCTTATGCCAATGTCTAGCGGTGGCTCTGAGGAGGTGATGGATGGCGAGCCGAAAGCGATGGCCAGTATGACGCACTAGAAGAACATGTGACGGTCAATAGTGGCCTATTTCGGGAGTTGTTTCCGAGATTTATTTACCAGCCGGTGGGGGTGTAGTCCGCTGAGTGGAGCAGTTGCCAGATGGCGTGGAGGAGTTCGTCGGTGCCTTGGCCGGTGGCGGCGGAGATCGGGAAGACCTCTTGTTTGGCGTCGAGTTGCAGGGCGATGCGGAGATTGGCGATGTGCTCGGCGTGCTCTTCTTCAGGGATGAGATCGAGCTTGTTGAGCGCGATGATCTCGGGCTTCTCGGCGAGCATGTTGGAGTAGTCGACGAGTTCCTGGCGGATCGCTGTGTAGTGCTCGGCGGGTGTCACATCGTCGTCTGGGAAGGCGTCGAGGACATGGATGATGACGGTGGTGCGTTCGATGTGGCGCAAGAAATCGTGCCCGAGCCCTGCACCCTCGGCGGCGCCCTCAATCAAACCCGGAATATCAGCAATCACAATGCGACGCGAAAGGTCGAGCATCGCGATGCCGAGCTGAGGCGACAAAGTTGTGAAGGGGTAGTTGGCGATCTTTGGATCGGCGCGGGTGACGGATTTAAGCAGTGTAGATTTGCCAGCGTTTGGCAATCCAACGAGCCCGACCTCTGCGATGACCTTGAGTTCGAGGATGAGTTGGAGGGTTTCGCCTTCGGCGCCGGGTGTGGCGGATCTTGGGGCTTGGTTGACGGAGTTTTTGAAGTGTTCGTTGCCGAAGCCGCCCTTGCCGCCTTTGGCGATGACGAAGGTGTCACCGGGTCCCATATCAACAATGATTTCGCCGGAGATTTCATCGTGGACGACGGTGCCCGCGGGGACGCGGATGACGCGGTCGTCAGCATCGGCTCCGGTGCATTGTTTGGATCCGCCCATGTCGCCGGGGAGTGCTTTCCATTCGTAGATGCCTCGGAAGTCGATGAGGGTGTTGAGACCTTCGTCGACTGTGAGGATGACATCGCCGCCTTTGCCGCCGTCGCCGCCATCGGGTCCGCCCTTGGGCATACCTTTGGCTCGTTTGAAGGAGACTTTGCCGTTGCCGCCATCGCCGGCGGTGACCTGAATTCTTGCGCGATCTATAAACATGGGGAGGAAGGGTATGGGTGTTTGGAGCCCCAAGCGCGATTCGGGGGGGAGGTCCGGGTGATTATCAGGAGAATCTGTGATTACTAAGGGCAAGAGAATCAAGCGTGGGGGTGTGCGGGCCGATAAGAGCGTTAACAAAGCATCAAAAAGGAGCCCAATCATGGTCAACAACCCGATTAACCGACGCATCCACGAACGATTCCAACTCACCCCTGGGTACACCGGGATGGCTCTCCGCCGGCATCCAGACGAGACCACATTCGATCTTGAGGGGCATGTCTACGACATCTCCGAGGGCGGGATCTGCTTCGAGCTTGATATGCCGATCCAGCCGGGCGAGACGGTGTCGCTGCGGATCGACCTCCCGATGACCGGTCGGGACCACGGCCCAGGCCGAGCGATCTTTGTCACCGGCAATGTCGTGTGGTGCGATCTCGAAGAGCCGGGCGCGAGCAGGATGGCGATGGTCATCACACGGTTTGACCGCGCGGGCGACCGCGAGCGGCTGATCCAGTCGCTGACGACGGGGCATCACCTCCGCGTGGCGTGAGTTGAAGTTCTAAATTTGAATGAACGAGCCGCGACCGAGAGGGTGCGGTTTTTTAATTGAGGGACTAGCCATTGGCCACTAGCCACTAGGGGAAGAGAAAGTTCGTCCGTCTATTTCAAACCAAAGAAGCTTCTGAATGCGATTGTGTTTGGGCAGGTGATATCCAGCTTGCTTGTCGCACTGCCGTTCTCGAACTCTGGAAGCGGTTTGCCTTTGTCGGTTATAAAGTGGCGAATATTCCAGCCTTCTGGGCCAACGCAACCGAGAACAAACCAAGCATCAATGAACTCTTGGAATGAATCGGCGAGCCGAACCTGTTTTTCTGGTTCTTCATGGTTGAGGTAAATGACCGGTGGCTCATCTGGGTTTTGGAATGTGTCGAGTGCAATCGCATCCCCATTTGGAACGCCGAGAAACCGGAAGGATTGTTGCCATTGTCGAATGACGATCTCTGGAAGGTCTCCGCGAAGGAAACCCGTACGGTCAGCATTGATATTGATAAGAGTTTGGGGATTGAACTCGATGTATCCGCCATAGGGTCTGTCCGGGACATCGAGCGGGACAACATCTGATCGGAGATTCCACCAGAAGTCGATATAAGCAGATTCGTCTTCCATGAATGTTCGTAGGCATTCAGGGATTTCATAGCAAAGCTCGTCTTCAAGGTCATCAAGCTCGTCTTCGCTGGCTGGACCTCGAATATCGCAATGAACTTTGCCATCAATGTGAGGCTTGACGGCTTTGCTCCATTGGTCAATGTGGTCGCGCCAGTTCATTCTGATTTCTCCTGATGGGATGGAGTGAGAAGGACAAGCCATTCGGGGTTGCCTTTGCCTTTGTTCTTGCGTTTCTTGTTTCGTGCGCTGCCCAGAAGCGGCGATTGGGTCCAGCCCAGGACTTCCCAGCCCATCTCAGGCAATGAATCCCGCACGCGTTCGGCGATGGATTCTGCAAGTGCCGGATCGAGGATCATGCCTTCTTCGAGTTCTTCTTTGGTCGCTTCGTAGTGGGGCTTGACGAGGGAGATGGCCCGCCCGTCGTCCTTGAGCCAGGTTCGCGCGGCGGCGAGGGCTCGTACTTGTTTGGTCCAGCCGAGATCCATGACGATCAAATCAACCCCGCCTTGCTCGGCGACCAACTTTGGGGGGTCTGTATGCAGGGCGTTTGAGCGTTCGTGGACTGTTGTTCGGTCGTCTTGGCGGAGTTTCCAGGCGAGCTGGCCGTAGGCGGTGTCGATGCAGTGGACATGGGTTGCGCCATGGTGGAGGAGGCAGTCGGTGAAGCCGCCGGTGGAGCATCCGAAGTCGGCGCAGATGAGATTTGTGGGGTCGAGATTGAGCTCGGCGAGGGCGTGGTGGAGTTTGAGCCCGCCCCTCGACACATATGTGTACGCGTCGGCCTCGGATGGTTTGGGGGAGGGATCCATGACTATTTATAATAACTACTGGAGTTCGGTGGTCGAGGTGGATGTCAACGGGTGGTGGGTGACGGGGACGCCGACGATGGCGATTTTGAGCTCGTCGGCGCGTTCGATCATCTCGATTCTATCGAGCATGATGACATCACCGGCGGCGATCGCCAGGCAGGTGCCGCCGTGCTTGGCGAGGTTCTCGATTGTTTGGAGCCCGACGGTGGGGACATCGGATCGGCGGTCGTGCTGGGCGCGGGCGCCCTTGGCGAGGGTCCAGCCGCCGCGTTTGCAGAGTGCGGCGGTCCGCTCGATCATGCGATCGGTGCCCTCGACCGCTTCAACTGAAACGACATCGAGATCGCGGACAGCGAGCGATTGCCCGATGTCGAGCCTCAAGAGTTCTGTGAGCAATGGCCAGACGAAGTGGATGTCGGCCTGCTGGGAGGTGGTCGGCTGGGTGAGGGTCATGACGCCGGGCTGGGCGAGCTGGCTTTTGATGGGGATTGTTGAATCGATGAGTGAGACTCCCTTCCGGTCGAGTTCTTCGGCGACGGCCTTGAGTAATGCATGGGAACGCCGATCATGGCGGACATGTTTATAAAGCATCATTAGCGTTGTGAGATCTGGGATATTTTTGATAAACCGCCAGCGTGCGTGCATCATCTCGGATTTATCAACATTGCCGACCATGATGGCGTGGTGGACATCCTTGCTGCGGAGTCTACGCCCCCATGATCCGATGCGGAGGATCCCGGCGTCTTTGAAGCTGTCGCAGAGCTCCGGGAGATTTGGGTCGTAGCAGTTGTGGAGCCCGACTCCATGGACGGGGTGGCCCATCTCTTTGAGCCCTTGGGCGATGAGGATGGGGAGGCGTCCGCCGCCGGCGATAAGCCCGACGGGGGTTGGTGGGAGAGGGGGATCGGGCAAGATGGAGAGAACGCCGGCCATGTATAGCAGGGATTCTACCAGCAAACGGCGGGGTTGTGTTCAAATCAGGGGTTCAAGCGGGGAATTGGAACGGGCTGTAAAGATAGTTGCAGGGGCGGGACGATAGAGGGAGTATGAGTTTGAGAGCAGTTCCCGGGCCGCCGCCGCCCGGGGAAACCCATCCCAAAGGAAACGAACGCCCCTGGCTGGGGGTGCGGTTTACCTGCAGCGGCCAATACCAGCGGGTCTACCGGAACGCGGCGGGGACCGAATACAACGCCCGGTGCATCAAATGCTCACAGTGCATCAAGTTCCGGGTTGGTGGGGGCACCGAAGCTTCGGACCAACGGTTCTTCAATGTTTCTTGCTGAGTTTCTTGCTGAGTGGAGCCGGGCTCGATCGCATATACTCTGTGCATGAGTAGTTCAGCATCGCCATACGAGATTTCCAGATCACAAGAAACCTGCGCGGGATCGGGGCGGGAGCTCGCTGTTGGCGAGGAGCATGTCGCGGCTCTGCTGGAGACCGCCGGGGAGACGACGCTGAGCAAGGTGTTGTATTCGATTGATGCATGGGATGCGGGGGCCCAGTTCCCAGAAGGAGCAACGCTCTTCGGGTTCTGGAAACGGCGTGTTCCCGAGGCCGGGGAGTCCAAGAAAACGCCTTTGGTGTCAGACGATGAAATCTTTGATTTGTTCGAGCAGCTCGGCGAAGCGACCGAGGACAAGCAGATCGGGTTCCGCTACCTGCTGGCGCTGATGCTGATGCGGAAGAAGAAGATTGAACTGGAAAGGGCTCTGCCCGCTAATGACGACGGCCCCGCCAGGCTGGTGGTCCGCCAGAAGATCAAGGGCGGCGGGGGCCCGGTCTTTGAAGTGGTCGATCCGCAGATGAACGACGAGTCAATCGGCGGGGCGATCGAGGAACTCGGTCAGGTGATGAACTTCGAGCAGTCCGGGGCATGAGCGGTTTGGCGATCAATCGCGTGATTGCAGCGGTGCTTTTGGTCGCGATGGGCGTGATCGGTGTCGGGTGCCGATCCGGCGGAGGCGTGCGGCCCTCGCCGTTGAACGATGAGTTTGTCGCGCAGATTATTGAATCTCATAACGAACGGGTCGGGTCGATCGACCGGCTCTGGGCGCGGGTTTCGGTGCGGATCAAAGGGACCGATGCACGGGGCGATGGGTTCGAAGAACAGGGCGAGGGGCATCTGCAAGTGACCCGTCCTGACCAGGTATCGCTGACCATCGGGAAGCTGGGGGAGACCTACTTTGCGTACGGTTCGAGCAGTGATCGGTACTGGATGTTTGATCTCTCGGATTCGGATCGTCGGGTGGCACTTGTCGGGGGGATTGAGAATCTGACTCCGGAGCGGGCCGATGAGATCGGGCTGAGTGTGCATCCTGGGGATTTGATCTCGTCTCTGGGGATCGAGCCGATTGATCCCGAGCGGGTGATCGAGACGCGATGGGATCAGGAATCAGATCGGATTGTGATTTCATTGCCATCGCGGTGGGGGATAACTGAGTATTGGTTTGATCCAGATCGTGGATTGCCCGGGCTTGTGCGGAACTTGGATGCTGAGGGTGGTGTGATCGCGGAATCTGAGCTTTCGAGATACAAGAGTTTGCAGGACGATCAACGGCGGGCATCGGGGGTGCTCGTGCCTGGGAAGGTGGAGATTGCTCGGGGCGGTGCTGAGGCTGAAAACGGGGATTTTGTGCGGATCGAGCTCTCTGAGCCCTCGCAAAGGGCGATTCGGGGGATGGTGTACAACCCGGATCGGCTGGTTCGGGCGTACCGGATTCATGAGATTGTGGATCTGGATGCAACGGATCCATGAGTTGAATGCATGAATCTGGCGTTGGTTGGTCCGAGAACTTCAGTTGGTCTTGAATTTGAGCCGATATAAGAGGTCTACGAGGCTGCGTACCGGTTTGGGTGCGGGCTGTTGTATGCGAGGATCTCTGTGAGCGAAGAACCAGTACATGACGAAACGGTTGACGAGGGCGGGGAAGTAGACGCTGGGCCGGCGATCGATCCGGTTGAACTTGTCCGGAAAGAGTGGCGGAGTTTGTGGCAGACGCCGGCGCTGCTGGCTGCGGGTGGTGTTTTGATGTTGGGGCTGGCGTACACGATTTCGACCAAGCCGGACCCGGTCGTTGTGCCGGCGCTCAAGCAATCCGATGCGTTGCTCAAAGCGGAGTTGTATACGGAGGCGATCGACCTGCTCAATACGAAGGTGTACCCGTGGGTAGTCGATCCTGAGGGAGCGACCAATGAAGAGCGGATTCATTATCATCTTAACAAGGCGCGTGCGATTGATCGTGGTCAGCGTGCAGCGGGCTTTGAGGATGACCGGAACCATGTGTCGATTATCAGGGAGTATCTAGAGGCTGAGCGTTTGGGGGCGTTGCTTGAGGCGGCGGATCTCGCGGCTTTGTCGCGGGTATATCTGGCGCGTGGAGAGATGAATACCGCCAAGATACGGGCTTCGCAAATCCCTGATACTCGGCGGGATCTGCGGGATGATTTGAATCACAAGATCGTCGAGAATCTGCTCGATCGTCCTGCCCCTGAAGTTGAGCCTGCGATGGAGGTTCTCAACTCGATGCTCACCGATGCCGAACTGGCGATGGATGAGCGGGTCTGGGCGATGGAACGCCAGGCACGGATCCAGCTTGAGAAGGGCTTTGTTGACGAGACCATAACGCGGATTCTCCGGGAGATGCCCCGCCTTGAGCGGGCGCAGGCGGATGGTCGATCGAGATTGCACCTGCTCCTTGCTCGTGGGTATCTGGTGCTTGGCGCCAATGACCATGCCCGGAAGCAGATCGAGCACGCGTATGACCAGTCGGGTGCGGGGGACGCTCATTACTCTGAGATCCTGCTTGCTCATGCCCAGCTCGAAGACACCGAGGGGAACACCTACGAGGCGCGTGATTTGTACGCACAGATTTCGGAGAACTATTCGCGTGATCGGGTGTACCCTTGGGCTCTTGTTGGGCTTGGCGAGACCCAGGCCGCGGTGAGCGAATCCGAACTTTCGATTGATGCATATGAGACGCTGGTGAGTAACTACAACTCGCTTGGGATCGAGTCAGAACCGAGCCGAAAGCAGGTGCTCGATTCGATACTTGCTCGGGCCTCCGATACATTGGCGGCCGGGGTTCCTGAGGACAGTTTGCGGTATACGGCACTCGGGGAGCGGCTGTTCCGTGTCAATGAGTTCCCGCCCGAAATCTTTGAGATGCTGATGGACGGGCACAAGGCGATGGCCGAGAAGTTGCTTGGAAACTCGATCGAGAAAACACGATCGCTTCTGAGTCTTGATCCGTCAACGAGGGCCCAGGTGCAACGGCATCTGATCGCGGCGGCGAGTAATGCTCGGATGCATTCGGAGCGGTACATCGTGTCAAACCTGCCAAGGCACGCGAGTTCGCTGTGGATTTCTGCGGATTTGTTTGACCGGGCCGGGGATCAGCACGAGGCGATTATTGCATTCCAAACCTACGCCAACTCGATGCCATCGGATCCGAGATATGCCGAGGCGTTGTTTCGGCTGGGTCAATCGCTGAGGGCGGTAGGGGATTTCCAGAAGTCTGCAGAGATCTTTGAACAGTTAATCCAGGATCGGGAGGGTGTGCTTGGGGCGGACATTGGGCCGTTTGCTGATGCGAGCTTTGTGCCTTTGGCTCAGGCGTATTTGTACGATGAAGACGAAGAGAATGATGAAAAGGCCGAGCAGTTGCTGCTTACGGTGTTGAGCGGTACGAAGGTTTCGACCGAGACCGAGTTGTACCGGACCGCCTTGTTGGAGCTGGCGGGTCATTATGATTCTACCGGGCGTGCGGCGCGTGCGATCGAACGGTACGAGGAGTTTGTGGCTCGGTACGAGGGCGACCCAGAGACCGCGGTGGTGATTTTTCGCTTAGCCGAGGCGCACCGGCGTATGGGCGACAAGATCGAGTTATCGATGGGTGATTCGATGCCGGCCGCCGAGCGGAATGATCGCGCATCAAAGATGCGGACACACCGTGCTCGCGCGATCGAGCATTACGAGAGTGCAATCAGAGCGTTGGCCACATTGAAGCTTGGTCGGATGGGGATTTTCGAGTCGATCGCGCTGCGGAACGCGTATTTCTATATGGGTGACTGTGCCTTTGATCTTGATGATTATGACGAGGCGATCCGGTACTACGACATCGCTCGGGATCGGTATTCCGATGACCCGGCGTCGCTGGTGGCGATGGTTCAGATTGTGAACTCGTATATCGCCAAGGACGAGATTGGGCGGGCCGCGACGGCCAACGAGCGGGCGCGGCGGTTCTATTCCACGATCCCCGATGATGTGTGGGAGGATCCGAATCTTCCTATGGACCGGGGGGATTGGGAGCGTTGGCTCGATTCGAGTGCGATGCTCTTGAGTGGCGTGACGGATCCCTGATCGGGCCTGAGGGCGTGAACTTGCGCGGATTGTGGAGAGATGCGCACAAACAGCCGATAACTCTAATTGCACCGGTCAAGGTGCCTGCTGAATGGATTCGGCGGCGTGTTCATACACATGGAGGTCATGGATGACCAATGGGCCAGCAATAGATTTGCAGGGTGAACGGATCAATGTTCTGCTCGAACAGATGCGGATGCTTTGTTCGCAGATTGATCAGGTTGGGATCGAGCAGCAGAGGCTGCTTGATGACGATCTGCTCGAAGAGTTTGTCGCATTGCTCAATAGTCGAAATCCTCTGATTGAATCACTCGCCAAGACAAGCGTGCTTGTTGAGCAATGTTTGGATGGCCAAAGGCTTGATAAAGACCTGGTCAGATCGGCTCGTGGACGGCTCGATGAGATGGCCGAGATCGTCAAAGAAGTCCTGGGTCGTGATGCCAAGCAGCAGGTGATTGTCGAGAAGCGGCGTGACGAGTTGTCCAAGCAACTCAATGGCGTGGGAACGACCCGCAATGCGATGCGGGCGTACAGCGGCGGGGATCATCGTCCGAATCCAACCCTTCAAGATCAGGAAGGGTGAGCATGGGTCAGCACACGCAAAGTCAGCCAAATCTTGAACCTGCCGGCGTCGGGAGTTCGCTATCGGCGGGGGATCTGGCCGAACTAATGAGCTCATTTAATGAGGTCACCGCAAAGCTTGAGAGTACACACACACAACTCCGCGATGAAGTGGTCCGGCTCAGCACCGAACTCACCCAGGCCAACGAAGCATTGCAGCGGTCCAAGCGGCTTGCGGCGCTTGGCGAAATGGCCGCGGGTATTTCGCATGAGATCCGTAACCCATTGGGTTCGATTAGGTTGTACACCAGGATGTTGCAGGATGATTTGTCTGAGATGCCCGAGCAGTGCACGATTGCTGACAAGATCGGTCGTGCGGTGACTGGGCTGGATCAGATCGTGGGTGATGTACTCGCGTTTTCGCGGGAGCTCAAGGTTCGTCAGGTGAGGTGCCCGTCTGAGCTGTTGCTTGATGATGCTCGTGATGCGTGCGTCGCTGAGCTTGAGGGGATTGATGTTTCGATCGAGATTGCTGATCGGTGCGATGAGCTGATGTGTGACCCGTCGCTTTTGCACCAGGCACTGATCAATGTTATCCGGAACGGCGTGCAGGCGACGCGGGACAACGGGGGCAGGTTGATAACCATTGGTGTCCGGCGTGATGCTGAGTTTGGGATTGAGATCTTTGTACGCGACAGTGGCGGGGGTATTGATGAAGAAGTGATCGAGCGGATGTTTAATCCGTTCTTTACGACGCGAGCGGCGGGTACCGGGCTTGGGCTGTCGATCGTCCACAGGATCATGGACGCGCACGCCGGCGCGGTGCGCGTTGAGAATACAACCGATGATTCGGATTGGGTGAACGGGGCGACTGTGTCGTTGCTTCTTCCGGTCCGGGTTGCTGAGCAGTTGTCCGATGTCGGGCGGCCACAGATTGTGGTTCGGGCCGGGCGGATGTCTCAGCCAAAGACTGTGCAAGCGGCATCGCAAGCGACCGCACAAACAATAACAGGGCTGCATGGTGTGGCCGCAACGATTGAGCCAGCGGCTCAAGGGGATTTAGCGTGAGTATCAAATCTGTTCTGGTAGTCGATGACAAAGAAATGATGCGTGATTCGGTCGGCTCTACGCTGACACGGGCGGGCTTTGCTGTCCGGACCGTGGTCGATGCTCGCTCTGCACTCAAAGAGATTGCTTCAAAGCGTCCCGATGTGGTGGTGACTGATCTGAATATGCCGGGGATGACCGGCGTGGAGCTTGTCGCCGAGGTCCGCACGATTGATGACGAGCTCCCGGTGATCCTGATGACCGCGTTCGGAACCATCGAGACTGCTGTTAAGGCGATGAAGAACGGGGCCTACGACTATATTACCAAGCCTTTTGAGGGCGATGAGATGATCATCGCGGTCAAAAGAGCGATCGGTCACGCGGCGGTGCTGCGAGAAAACGCGATCCTCAGGGCCAACGCGGGGACGGGGCAGTCGCCGAGCGGCCCCTTCGGGCTCGACCGGATCATCGGCAAGTCGGTCGCGATCCGCAAGGTCCGCGAGCAGGTTCGTGCGGTTGCATCGAGCCATGGGACGGTGCTGGTCACGGGCGAATCTGGTGTTGGTAAAGAGGTTGTTGCCCATGCGGTGCATGATCTGAGCCCGCGTCATGAATCTGCGTACCTCGCGGTGAACTGCGCGGCTCTCAACGAAAGTCTGCTTGAATCGGAGTTGTTTGGCCATGAACGCGGGGCGTTTACCGGAGCAGACAAGATGCGTAAAGGGCGCTTCGAGCTTGCCGACCAGGGGTCGTTGTTGCTCGACGAGGTATCGGAAGTCTCGCCTCAGATACAGGCCAAGCTTTTGCGGGTTCTGCAGGAGCGGGCCTTTGAGCGTGTTGGCTCGTCGACAACCATCGGGGTTGATGTGCGAGTGATCGCGACGAGTAACCGGGATCTTCCCAAATCTGCGTCGATGGGCGAGTTCCGTCAGGACTTGTTCTACCGGCTCAATGTGCTGCCGATCGTGATCCCGCCGCTGCGGGACCGGCTCGAGGATGTTCAGCCATTGGTTGAACACTTTATCGGAAAGATCGCGGCACGCGACGGCCGCCGTGCAATCCGGATGAATGACGAGGCGATCGAACTAATGGCTACATATGGATGGCCTGGCAATGTGCGTGAGTTGCAGAATATTTGTGAGCGTGCGGTGGTGCTCTCGGATCATAAAGCCAACGAGATCGGGCGTGCGATGGTTGAGCCTTGGCTGATGGAATCTCGTCCGATGCCCAAGGCTATGCCTCTGCGTGCGGCTGGAAATGGGGTGGTCCAGGACGCGTCGGCACCTGTGGCGGCATTCAGCCAACCCGCACAAATGTCCTCGTTTACTGAACCCAAGCTCAATTACCGGCCTGGTGACAAAACGCTCTCGGAAATCGAACGCGAAGAAATAGTCGCAACGCTCCAGCGTTTCAACGGGCACCGCCAGAAGACGGCCAAGGCCCTCGGGATCGGTGTGCGGACACTGGGGCTCAAGCTCAAAAAATGGAAAGAAGATAGTTTGGTATCCCCAAACCTTTAGTCGGAAAATTTTAAAGGCGGCACAAGTTGTGCGAGGATGAAGCGTTATGTCGATTGGTGATCTAGGAAATTCAGGGGCAATGCCGGCAGCGGAAATGCTGCTCAAGTTCGCTGGAAAGCGGCAGAAGATCATTGCGCACAATATCGCCAATATCGATACGCCCGGATTTCAGATGAAGAATGCCGATCCCCGCGCATTCCAGAAGATGCTTGGCGACGCGATCGACCAGAGGCGAGAGAAAAACGGGGGGGCATTCGGGGCTCTGGAGTGGAAAGAGACCAAGGAAATTCGTCGGGTTGGGCGATCAAACGACTTTGAACTCAATCCGACAACAAGCAGCGGCGGGATCTTGCATCATGACCAGAACGACCGGGATCTGGAACGGATGATGCAGGAAATGGTTGAAAATGCCACGGCGTATCGTGTGGCCGCGGATTTGCTGCGGAGTCAGCGGAATCAGCTTCAGAATGCAATCGCCCAGCGGGTGCTCTAACTGATGAAGAACCAAAGAGGAACAGCCCATGTACGGCGCACTTGATGTATCAACCAGTGGCATGATCGCCCAGCGAACACGGATGGAAGTGGTCGCGTCCAATATCGCCAACTCCTCGACGATCGAGAACGAGTTCGGAGAATACGAGCCCTACCTCCGTCGGGCGGCGATGTTCTCGCCGGTATCAAGTGGCAACGGGGCGGGGATGGGTGTTGAAGTGAGCGAAATTCAGATCCAGGAAGGATCGACCCGGGCGTCCTATCGCCCGGAGCATCCGTTTGCCGATGAATCAGGGTATATTCAGGTGCCTGACATTGATCCGACTGTAGAATGGGTCAATGGTCTGCAGGCGTCGCGGGCGTATGAGGCCAATATCGTCGCCGCCGAGACGACCAAGAATATGATGGCACAGGCGTTGCGACTTCTGGCGTGATCTGATAGGCTAACTTGCATGGAGCAAGATCATGAGTGATCCATTAGGACTTATAGGTTCAGCTGGTGGCATGGGGCAGGTGCCCGGTGGTATCGGTGGAGCCGCTCAGAAGCCAACTGGGAACGGGCCTGATTTTAAGTCGGTTCTGATGGGGAACTTGAAGGAAGTCAATGCGTTGCAACAAGATGCGACGCAGGCGGCTGAGGACCTGATCACTGGGAAGCGGGACGATATCGAAGGCGTGATTGCCGCGACAGATAAGGCGGACACCGCATTCAAGATGCTCCAGGCTATGCGGAACCAGGTCATGCAGGCGTATGACGAGGTCAAGCAGATGCGTGTCTGATTGGTGGGAGTTGCTGGGGACTCGCTGGGGTTTTGGCGGGGGCGCAACAAAGGTACATACTTGAAAAAATGAAGCGCAGAACATGCGTTTGGTTGTCATGCTTTGCGCTGCAATGGGCCGATGAAGTCGTGAGCCATTCTTATGGAATGGACAGTGTCAGGATGACGCTGCAACGGCATGGAGGCCGACTACCAGATGAATCAACTGCGCAGTATAATTGAGAATGCGGGGGCCTATATCGGAAAGATGACCGCGTCGCAGAAGCTGCTTCTCGGATCGCTGGCTGTGATCGCCGCGATGACGATGTTCCTCGTTTCTCAGTACGCTTCCAAACCATCTCTTGTTGACCTGATGAGTGATTCTGGAAACTCGATGAGCTTGTCTTCATTGCGGGCCGCGGGTATTGATGCTCAGGTTGTGAACGGGACCATCCAGGTGCCGCCATCTCAACGGAGCAGAGCCGTGGCGGTGCTGGCGCAGTCTGGGCAGTTGCCCGGTGATACGACACTCTTGTTCGGGAACCTGATTCAGTCGCAGGACTGGAAGGCATCCAAGGAACAAAACCGCCAGCAATACACCATCGCGCTCCAGAACGAGTTGTCACGGACAATTTCTCAGTTCCGTCATGTGAATAAGGCGAGTGTGATTCTTGATGTGCCCCAGAGTTCTGGGCTTGGGCGAGCGGTTCGGATGCCGAGCGCTTCGATCACAATGCTCAGCAACGGTGGGGCGATTCTCGGGCAGGATGTGGTCGATGCGGCCGCGGGGATAGTGATGGGTGCGGTCTCTGGGCTTGATCCTAAGAATATTCAAGTGATTGATGGCACGACCGGGCAGCCCCGGGCAGTGTCGTCGGCTGATTCACGGCTGTCTTCAAAGTTCATGGACCAGGCCCACGCTGTTGGTGATGACAAGAAGCTGCAGATTCAAGATATGCTCGGTCATATCCCGGGCGTGATCATTTCTGTGACGGCGATGGTGGATGTTACCAAGGTCCAGAGCACCGAGCGGGCCTATTCAAAGATGGACTTCGGGTCGATTTCTGCGGTAAAGTCTCAGGGCAACACCGAGGACACCACGCAGCAGGCGTCTAAGGGTGCAGAGCCCGGTGTTCGGTCGAATCAAACCGCGAGCATCAACGAGGGTGGAGGTTCCGGCAACTCCTCGAACTCTACGGACACCATCAAAGAGTATGACAACCAGTTTGGGTATGTCGAGACATCAACGCTGGATCATCGTGGGATGCCGACCCATATCCGGGCTTCGATTATCATCCCCGAAGAATACATCCGCGAGTTGCTGACCAACGCGATGCCTCCTGCTGAGGATGGAAGCGAGCCTGCGGAGATCACATCCGAGGATATCCGTGAGCGATTCGAGGGCATGGACGGCAACTCTGGGTTCAAATCGTTAATCGTTAAGCAGGTCACGCCGCACTTGATCGGGCAATCATCGGATGGCTCGATGATCAACGGCGATGTGATCGTTTCGATGGCGCCGATCGGAGACGCGTACCGCCGGGTCGGCCAGGTGCAGTCCGCTGGGTTTATGGGCTCGCTCATGGGCTCGGGTGGCGGTGGTGGATCGATGATGTTGGGGAACGGGAATCTGGTTGAAACTGTGCTCGTTGGAATCTTGGCGGCGGTATCGGTCTTAATGATGCTGATGATGGTCAAGCGTTCGAGTAAGAACATCGAGCTGCCAACGGCCGAGGAGCTCGTCGGGCTTCCACCGCAGCTTGAGGGCGCGAGTGATCTGATCGGGGAGGCCGACGAGGGCGAATCGGCGATGGCGGGTATCGAGATTGACGATGCGGATATGCAGGTCCAGCAGCTCCGTAAGCAAGTTGACGAGTTGATTGCAACAGATCCAGAATCTGCTGCCGGACTTATGGAGCGTTGGGCCGAGGTTGAGGAGTAAGCTGTGGAAGGGATTCAGTGATGGCGCGAAAACCAAATGATCCATTACCCACGGATGTCCGTGAGCTTGAAGGGATTTCCAAGGCGGCAATCCTGCTGCTGTCGGTTGGTGCGGATCAAGCATCTGAAGTGCTCAAGCACCTGGCAACAAATAAGGTCGAAGAGATCACACGCGAGCTAGCATCGCTCGGTCGGGTTCCAGATGCGCTTCAGAACGAAGTGATCGAAGAGTTCTACAACATATCCGTGGCGACGCAGTATGCCAATGAGGGATCGCTCTCCTACGCCAAGCAGCTGCTCCAGAACTCGATGGACCCCGGGGACGCCGAGCGTGTGCTTGGTCAGATCCAGACGCAGGTACAGAAGACGCCGTTCAGTTTCCTCCAGCGTGCTGAGAGCGACAACCTGCTGACCTTTATTCAAGAAGAACACCCGCAGACGATCGCATTGATCCTGTGTCACCTGACGCACCATAAGGCGTCGGAAATCCTGGTGGGTCTTGCGATGGAGAAGCAGCTTGAGGTCATCAAGCGGATCGCCAACATGGAGCAGACCAACCCCGAGGTGATCAAAGAGGTCGAGATTGGTCTTGAGAGCCGGCTCAGCAACATGCTTATGCAGAGCATGGAGAAGGCCGGAGGCGTACCGACGGTTGCCGAGATTCTCAACCTGGCCGATCGCGCGACCGAAAAGACGATTATGGAAGGGCTCGAGTCCGATGATCCGGATCTGGTCGAAGAGATCCGCCGATTGATGTTCGTCTTTGAAGACATCAAGCTCGTCAACGACAAGGGAATTCAGGCGGTACTCAAGGAGGTCGAGAATGATGAGCTATCTGTTGCACTCAAGACCGCCAGCGAGGCGTTGTCCGAGAAGATCTTTACCAACATGTCCGAGCGGGCCGCCGAGATGGTCAAAGAGGATATGGAGTTCATGGGTCCTGTGCGGGTATCGGATGTGGAGACCGCCCAGCAGCGGATCGTGGATATTGTGCGTCGCCTCGAAGAGGCCGGCGATGTGATGATCGAGGGTCGCGGCGGCGACGGGGAAATGGTTGTCTAAACCGTGTCGGTAGTTTGCTAGAAAGGCACAGCGATGGGCATCATCAAACGAGCGGATCTCGAATCGTACACGCGTGATGCTGTGCCAATGGATATCGGGGATTTGGAACGGCAGGGGCGGGCGGTTGTTGCCGCGGCTCAGGAAGAAGCGGCGCAGATTCTCCGCCAAGCCAATCAAGATCGCAAGGTTCTGCTTGACGATGCCTCTGTACTCGGTAAAACACAGGGTTATGAAGCCGGTCACGCTGAGGGGCATGAAAGAGGCTTGACCAAAGGAAGCGAGCAATCGCATGCAGAAACCAGTGCGACACTCCAAATGCTCAACGAGCAATGGAGTCAGGCCCTCAAAGAATGGGAACATGACCGGAGTGAGTTGCTTTTGTGCGCCAGGACCGAAGTGATCTCGCTGGCGGCTCAGATAGCCGCGCGGGTAATTAAGCGGGTTATTGATCTTGATCCTGAGATTGTTGTTGATCAGCTCGAAACAGTGCTCGAAACGCTCGTCACTCCGACGGATATCAGGGTCAGGATTCATCCGGGCGATATGGAACTCCTCGAACGGGTGATGCCCGCGATGGTTAAAGAATGTGCGGCGTGCAACCACGCCGAGCTTGTAGAAGATCCGAAGCTCGCGCCAGGGTCGTGCGTGGTTTCGACCAAGGGCGGCGGTCAGATCGACGCTTCGATCGCTACACAACTCGACCGGGTGGTCGCGACATTGCTCCCGGCACACAGAGGCCCGGATTATGATCAGCATCTCGAAGATTCGCCGGGCAAAGAATCTGAATCAGAGCCCGATTCCAAGGACGACGCGGCGTGAAACTCCTGACAAGAGAGATGGAGATTGTGAGCAAGGTCAGTCCGCTGGGGATTACCGGCCGTGTGAACGCGGTGCGTGGGATGACAATCATGGCGACCGATCTTCCCGTGCCCATCGGGTCACTGGTTGAAATTCTCGGGCTCGACGATTCTGCAATCACGGGCGAGGTCGTCGGCTTTGATGGCGGGCAGGCGATTGTGATGCTGCTGGCGGCGACGACCGGGATTGTGCCGGGCTCAAAGATCAGAATGAAACAGGTGCATCAGGTCGCCCCGGTTGGCGAGCGGATGCTCGGGCGGGTGATCGACGGGCTCGGAAGACCGATCGATGGTCTTGGACCGATCTCAGAAACCGTTCAGCGTGCAATCAACCCCACACCGATCGGCGCGATGGAGCGAAGGCGGATAGATGAGCCGCTCCGGACTGGCGTTCGTGTCCTGGATCTGATGACTCCTATCGGCCGTGGCCAGCGGCTCGGTATCTTCGCCGGGCCGGGTGTCGGTAAATCGACACTGCTCGGGCAGATCGCGCGAGGCACCGATGCTGATGTCAATGTGATCGCCCTAATCGGCGAACGCGGCCGTGAAGTCCGGGACTTTATCGATCATGCGCTCGGAGAAGAGGGGCTCAAACGCTCGGTCGTGATTGTCGCGACGGGCGATGAATCGCCGCTGCTCCGGATTCGCGCCGCCAAACTCGCGTGTACTGCTAGCGAATATTTCCGAGACAAGGGGCTCGATGTATTGTTGATGATGGACTCGATCACACGCTTCGCCCACGCTCAGCGTCAGGTTGGTTTGTCGGTCGGGGAGCCGCCGACGACCAAGGGGTACACGCCGAGTGTGTTTTCCTCGATGGCCGAGCTCTTGGAACGGTCGGGGACGATTGAGCCCAAGGACGGGCTTGGCGGCGGGTCGATCACCGGGCTGTTTACGATTCTCGTTGAAGGCGACGACATGACTGAACCAGTAACCGACGCGGCACGCGGGATTCTCGATGGTCATGTGGTTCTGTCGCGGAAGATCGCACATATGGGCCAGTTCCCAGCGGTCGATGTGCTCGATTCGGTTTCTCGCGTTGCGGACGATGTCACCGATGATGCGCACAAAGCGTCGAGACAGCAGATTTCAAAGATGATCGCCAAGTACCGGGAGATCGAGGATCTGGTGCAGATCGGGGCGTACGCCCAGGGAGTCAATCCCGAGGCCGATACCGCGATCGACCTGCACCCGGTGATTAACGAACTGTTGGGCCAACGGACCGATGAACTCGCACCGTTCGAGCCCGCTAAGAACATGATGGTCAAACTCGCGTTGCAGTCCGGGGACATGATCCAACAACGACTCGCCTTTGCACAACAACAGAACCAGGCCCCGGCGGCTCCCGTTGGGCCTCCCGGCGGGAACACGCTCGGGAATGTGGGAGGCTGAGCTGAATGTTCAAGTTCCGGCTCCAACCCGTGCTCGAAATGAGAGAGCGCGAAGAACGCGACAAGAAGCTCGCGCTCTCAGTGCTTGAACGCCAGCGGATGGATCTGGAGAACCGCATCCGGGGCTACCAGCATAACATCGAGACCGAACAGGCCAGTTTGGCGGAGATGCTCATCGGGAAGAACGGGATTGATTTCCGCGGAGCCCGATTGCAGGCCAATGCGGCCCTCCACAACCGGTTCCAGGCCCAGCGGACGGTGCTCGAACTCGCCGGGGTGCATCACCTGATGGAGCAGGCCCGGGAAAAGCTTGCCCATGCGGCGACTCGGCGAAAGGCGGTCGAACTCCTCCGGGACCGGCAGCGCGAGGCCCATGATCTGGAACAAAGACGGAGAGAGATGGTCGAGTTGGACGATATGTCTGTGATGCGCCACGCCCGGCGTGAAGGAACCCTGATATGAAAAAGCTGATCAAAGTGGTCATGGTGGTGGCGATTCTGAATCTTCTGGCTGTCCTCGCGGGTGCCGGTTGGGTGTTTGCTACGGGGCGGGTAGATAAACAACGCGTGACCGAGGTGGTCGGTATGTTCGAAGAAACCACCATGGGGCGGGATATGCGCATCAAGAAAGAAGAAGCCGATGCGGCGGCGGCACTCGCGTTTGACGATACCGCGCTCCCAGAACTGGCGATGAACGCTGATGAGCTCAACGATGTCAGATTACAGATGACCCAGATCGACCGGGCCCGTCTCGAACGGATGCAGCGGGAGATCAAGGATCTGCAGGACACACTCAAACGCGAACGCGCGCTGCTTGCCAGCGAGCGGGTCGATTTCGAGGGTCAGCGCGAAGCTTTCGGTGCGATGCGGGATCGGCTTGACGAAATCGAAGGGTCCGAGCAGTTCAGCAAGTCGCTTGATGTACTCAAAGAATCCAAGGCCAAGGATTCCATGGCCATGCTCAGCGTGCTGATCACCCAAGGGAAGCGGGAGCAGGTGGTGACCTACCTGAGTGCCCTGAGCAAAGGGGTCCGGACCGAAGTGATTGCTGAGTTCATCAAAGCGGGTGAACAGCAGTTGGCAGCGGGTTTGCTGGAGTCTATCCGGATGCGCGGCCAGGAAACCGCGCTGGCGGACTCAACCAGCAATGACAACACTGCAAACACTCTCAACCCGTAGTCAAGACAGCGCAAGCCCTGCTATTGAACGCGCACAATCCCGTGATGTCCGCGCAGACGATGCGCCGGGCTTTTCGGGAGTCTTCGATGAAGTCCTCAATGAGTTCCCAGAATCAGAACCCGAGGATACTGAACAATCGACCGATTCTAAAAATGCAGAATCTCAGCCGGGGGCCGGAGGCGGTGAGGCAGGCCAGGGTGAGGTGGCTCCTCATGTTCAATCGGTGGGGGATCTGGCGGCACAGCTGACCAACGCAGCGGCGATCGATATCGCGGGACTGGCAACGCAGGAACTCGAAGGGCTCCAGCAGAACTCAACCAAGGCGGAGGCCAATCAAATCCGAGAAGAAGGGGCTCGTTCGGATTCAGCACAATCGAAGTCCGATCTTCTTGCTCAGTTGGCGGGCAGCAACCGTAAGCCGTCCATCCAGGAACGCCCGGCGATACAGAATCAGCAGGCATCAGCCCTAAGCTCGACACCAAGATCTGAAGTGACCGCCAACGCATCAGATATCAAGCCTGAGGCAACAAAGCCAAGCGTGCTCGATCAAACAAACCAGAAACATGCAGCCATTCAACAGCCTGTTGATTCTCAGCAGCCCGTCCAATCCTCCAAGTTACAGGTCGCTCAGGTCGCCCAGGCGATGACGGCGGATATATCGCGGACTGCCCGCTCGCTCGATGGTGTCCGGTCGATTAATGAAATCGCCGGGTTTGCGGGAAAATCACGCGTGATCTCGGGGAGTGAATCTTCGGGCGGTGCCGCATCTGATCAGGGCGGGCACGATCTTGGCAGCCGCTCACAGAATACATCCAAGATACTCCAGACCAAGCAGCCCGAAGACAATGGCGCGGTCCAACGCCAGCAGGTTATGGCCCAGGTCCAGCGCGGGCTCGCGTCGATCATGAACACCAAGGGCGGTTCAATGAAACTCCGGCTGAGCCCGGAACATCTCGGTGAAGTCAATATCCAACTCATGACCAAGGACGGCCATGTGAGTGTCAAGATCGATGCCAAGAACGATGAGACACGCGCAATGCTCAAGGATGGGCTCGAGGGCCTGCGCAGCGCGATGGAGTCGCGCGGGGTGCGGGTTGATGATCTGAGTATCGAAGGCCGCCAGAGCTCTGGCTTCCAGAAGTTGTTCGGCGACGGTGCCCATGACGGTACTCAGGACGGAGCCGGCCAAAGGCAGAGCCAGTCAGACCCACGGGGTTCTCATGAACGCGAGGGTGGTGGGGGTCAAGAAGGTGACGGGCTAGGGGTAGATAACGAAAACGAAGACAGTGAGCAGCGGGGTATCTGGACCGATCTCGGTCTTGATGCAATCGCGTGAATGAAAGGGCAATAACATGAGTGCAATTGGCGACTTCTCATCGGGCAATCCGGTTTCATCGACGAACGATCCGTTTAACTCACTGTCGAGCGCGGAGTTCTTGCAGATTATGTTTGTCGAGCTGCAGAACCAGGACCCGCTAGAGCCTCAGGATTCGCAGGCAATGCTCAATCAGCTCTCCTCTTTGCGTTCGATCGAATCTGACACTAAAATGGTAGACTCGCTCGAGAATCTCGTATCCCAGAATGAGTTCGCCGCCGCGTCTCAGCTCATCGGGTCACTGGTCTCGGGGATCACACTCGAAAACCAACGGCTCGCAGATATGGTGATCTCGGTTTCACAGACCTCGCAGGGGCCGGTGCTCAACCTGTTCAGCGGAGCACGGATGTTCTTTGACCAGGTCGATGAGATCGCAGGGCCTATTGACGACTTTGTTGAGCCCGACGGTGATGACGACGATGATGACACCACGCCGCCGGATACCAACACTGGTCCAGGGTTCGATCTGCCTACACAGTTGATCGGGAATCTTGATAATACAGATCTTGATGTCGATCAGCCTGATACACAGGTCGGCGATCCGACGCGTCAGGTCTTTGCACCCGCAGGTTGAGATCAAACCGATGACAATATCTGGCAACCAACTCCTCTCGGCACTTGGCTCGGGCATCCTGCCCGGCGGGAAGCCACGCGCCAAAGATGAACACAGCGCGGGTCTCAACTTCCAAGAGATCCTTGGCCGCGTTCAGCGTGGCGAGCCCAGTGATCTCGGGATTGAACTTGGTAAGAATGTACTTGAGACCGATGTGAGCGATCATGTGCGTCAACAGGTCGGGCAGGCCGCCGATCAGGCGGCGATCAAGGGGGTGAGCCGGGCGGTTGTGGATCTGGGCGAGTCGATCGTGCGCCTTGATGTGCGGAATCGTGTGCTCGAGGCGCAGTTGACGCCAACTGAGGGCGAGGTGATCGAGGGGGTCGACGGGTTTGTTTCGATGAAGCAGCCCTTACCGGTCACGGATGAGGGATTGGCGGGTGTTTCGGGGGCGGCTCGGCAGAGCCTGATCATTCCGGCACGCGTTATGCGAAATACATCGCTGATCGATGTGCTCTCTGCACACGATTACTGAGTTATGTTTACACCCGGCGTCATCCGCCGGTGATTTGAGGTTCTCTTTATGTCATCAACCAGTGCTCTTTTCATCGGGCTCACGGGGCTCAACACCCACTCCCGTAAGCTCGATATCATCGGCAACAACATCGCCAACATCAATACAGTCGCGTTCAAAAGTTCGCGGATGATGTTCGAAAACTTGTTCCAAACAAATCTCGGATTCGGCACCGCACCTACAGCCACCAGCGGCGGCGTAAACCCCAAGCAGGTCGGTAACGGCGTTGGGATCGGCGCCATTCAACGGAACTTCAACAATGGCACCATCAACCCCACCGGCGATCTTCGCGATCTTGCGATCGACGGATCTGGGTTCTTTATGGTTGAAAATAATGGATCAACATTCTACACAAGAGCCGGCACCTTCCGCCAGGACATCGAAGATAACCTGACCACAGCTACAGGCGAGCGTCTGCTTGGATACGGGATTGATGACAACTTCAACCTGATCACCGGGAGCCTCGTTCCCCTGAACATCCCGGTCGGACGGATGACCATCGCCGAGGCAACCCGGAATGTCTCGCTTGTTGGAAACCTGGACAAGAGCGGAGATATGCCGACCACGGGTTCGATCATTGATCTGATGGGGTCGACGACATCCGGGCCAACTATTCTTGGTGGTGGATTCATAACTTCCACAACCTTACTCACCAGCATCGATGATCCAAACAATCCGGGGACCGCGCAGTTTGGTGCCGGGCAAACAATCCGTCTCAAGGACGACGCGACCAAGGGGGGCGGGTCAGTGGTCCAAGCAGATCTTGCTATCACCGCGACCACTTCAGTCCAGGATCTGATGACCTTTCTTGATTCGGCGTTGGGAATCCAGACCACCGGGGGCGTCAATCCGGACGGCTCAACCCCTGGTGTGACTGTTGATGCTGCGACTGGGGTCATCCGGATTGTCGGGAATGTAGGCACCGAGAACAACATCGCAATCTTGACCGGGGATCTGCAGATCATTGATACAGACGGGATTACCTCGCTCGGGGCGGCCTTTGAGACCTCGCAGATTGCCGAGGCCGACGGGGAGAGTGTCCGTACAACAATATCAGCATTTGACTCGCTGGGTACCTCGGTTCTGGTTGATGTGGTCATGGTGCTCGACTCAACGCCCAACGCGGGCCCGGTCTGGCGATACTTTGTTGAATCCAGTGACGATACCGATACGGATCTCTCGGTTGCTACCGGAACCCTGCAGTTTGATAACGAGGGGCAGATCGATACGCTGACAAACTCAGTCAAGATCGCTATTGATCGTCAGGACACCGGTGCGGGGACCCCACTGACATTCAACTTAAACTTCCTGTCTGACACCGGCCAGACAACTTCGCTCTCAACAGGTTCGGCATTGATCGGGCTGACAACCGACGGGCTCCCCCCGGGGACACTCGAAAACTTTGCTACCGGCGATGACGGTACGATCATGGGACGGTTCTCCAATGGTGCGATCCGCACCATGGGCAAGGTTGTACTGGCCAAGTTCTCAAACCCTGCTGGGCTCATTGACATGGGTGGGAACCTCTTTGCGACCGGTCCAAACTCTGGGCCCGCAGCCGTGGCAGCCCCGGGACAACTCGGGCTCGGATCTGTGGTGTCAGGCGCCCTCGAATCCTCGAATGTAGATCTCGGGGCGGAGTTTACACAGATGATCCTGACCTCAACGGGGTACTCGGCTTCATCCCGGGTCATCCGGACGGCCGATGAGCTCTTGCAGCAGCTCTTGGTGCTCGGTCGATAGTACATCGCAAGAGGGCCGATAAAGAGGCGGGTTCTCGGAGGTAGCCATGATCTGTGTCACACGACTCAATGACAAGAAGTTCATTCTCAACGCGGAGATTATCCGGACAGTCGAGGAGAACCCGGACACAATAATTACGCTGGTTTCAGGCGAGCACATGGTGGTCAAAGAATCCATGGCCGAGATTGTTAAACGGACCATCGAGTACGGCAGGCACCTCAGAAAGCTCACCGAACCCACATAACCCTACCCCGCCGCTCCGCAAAGACCGCAAATCCAATCCCCGTCTGAATACTCCCATCCACAGGGACGATACTCATCATGCACGCCTATGGAAGGGCTGTGCATGGAGGACGACGCGTGGATATTGCAACCGTTGCTGGACTAATTATGGCAGGAGTGTGCTGTTTTTTGGCAATCCTCCTAGGCGGCGGGAATCCCATCGCGATGATCAACATCCCATCGGTGATTGTCGTCTTCGGCGGTTCGACCGGTGCGGTGATCGCGGCATTCCCGCTCACGACCTCACTCGGGCTCCCAAATCTAATCAAAAAAGCCATGTTTGGTGTCACTGCAGATCCAGCAGAGACCATCAAAGACATCGTCAAGTATGCCGAGATCGCACGCCGCGAGGGCATCCTCTCACTCGAAAACCATGTTGGCGAGATGACCGACGAGTTCATCATCCGAGGGATCAAGATGGCCGTCGACGGGACCGATCCTGAGTTGATCCGAGTCATTATGGAAACCGAACTCGAAGCCATGATGGACCGCCATATGCAGGGCAAAATGGTCCTGGACAACTTCGGCAAGTACGCCCCGGCCTTCGGTATGATCGGGACACTCATCGGGTTGATCCTGATGCTCGGATCTATGGAAGACCCGTCAACGATCGGTCCATCAATGGCAGTGGCTCTTATTACGACCTTGTACGGTGCGATTATCGCCAACGCCTTTGCCGGGCCGATCGGCGACAAGCTCTATGCCAATGATCAAACAGAGACCCGCCTCAAGACCATCGTCATCGCGGGTGTCATGGCGATCCAGTCCGGCGACAACCCACGCGTTGTCGAGAGCAAGCTATTGACCTATCTCCCACCGGCCCAGCGTGACGCGTTCCTTGAAGAGCAAGCAGCGTAATACACACGGCGGGGTGAAAGGAGTACGAGATGCCTAAAAAGAAAGAAGCTCCAAAGGCCGAGGTTCCTGAATGGGTAGTGACCTTTGGTGATCTGATGTCGCTGCTGTTGTGCTTCTTTGTTCTGCTGGTCTCGTTTTCTGAAATGAAGAAGCCGAAAGAGTACCAGAAGGTGATCGATTCGGTCAACGAGGCGATGGGCTTCAAGGGCGGGATGGGGCTCGCGCATCTGCTCGAACAGGCAGACAACTCGATGGTCTCCAATCAGGAAGAACGCGCCCGCCGTGATGGCAACGAGCGGTCAACCAACAAGAACAACGACGATAATGTCCAAGGCCGCGAAACGCTCGTCAACATAGTCCAAGAGGGTGCACGCCACGCGATCGGGGGCTCGGTCATGTTTGAAGTGGGTGAGTTCGAGCTCTCCAAGCGCAACCAGGACATGATCCGAGAATCCGTCGCTCCCAAGATCCGCGGACTCAACTATATTTGCCCGATCGTGGGCCATGCCTGGGGTCTCGAAGAGAAGCGTTCGGGGCTGGGATTTGACGAACTGGGCTATAAGCGTGCTCAGTCCGTCAAAGATTTCTTGGTCCGGGAATGTGGTGTAGATGCAGCGATCTTGAGGGTTGAGACGGCCGGGGATACCGAGCCGATGTCGTTGAGCGATGGTTCGGGACAAGCGGGGGGGTCCAATCGCCGAGTTCAGGTATATCAAACGGGCCGGACGGTCTCTCAGACGCATCCAGACCCAAACTTTACCGGGGCTGACAACTGATTTGTGTACAGTCCGGACCCTTCGGACCAGTAAGGAAACATCATGGCTGATGACGAAACCAACACCGACAGCACCGAACAAACTTCTGGCGAAGCCAAAAAGGGCGGTGGCTTGAAGATGATCATTGTCATCGCGGTGATCATGATCGTCGAGGGTGCTGGTGTATTCTTCTTGGTCAACATGATGAGTGGCCCTAAGGGTGCAATGGCGAGCGAAATGGAAATGCTCGAAGGCACCGGCGAAGACGCCCCGGTTGAAATCGAGCTTGTTGAAGAGCGGTTCCAGAACATGTCCACGGGTCATGTCTGGGAATGGCGCGTTCAGATCGTACTTAGGGTCCGTCAGAAGAACTCCGCTCATATCGAGACCATCAAAGAGCGTGACGAGGCACTCCTGAAGGAAGGCGTGTCCATGATCTTCCGCAGAGCGCAAGATCGGCACCTCCGGGAGCCGGGCCTGGAAACCATTACCCGTCAGTTGACTACTTATGTCAACGAGATTTTCGGTACCGATGCCGATGGGATGCCACGGATTGACCGTGTGCTTGTCCCAGAATGCAAAGGTTTCCGCTCAGATACCTGAGTTCCGACGGGGCCAAACTGGTCGATCATTGGTCTTCAATCAACAACCGGGTAATTTCTGCGCATAAGCGCAAAGACTGGACGAGATCGGGGTCGTGGTCCGATATATTGCTCATCGTCGGGAGTCGGCGTGTGTTGAATATATGAGCGGGCGGAGCCCGAAGGAATCCACGATGGCCGACGAAGCCGAAAATACACAACAAGAAGATCAGACCACAGCGCCCGATGCTTCCGCCGAGCCCGACGAGACCACGAGCGGCGAGCTTGGGGATGAATCTGGAGCCGAGGATGCCCTTGAGGATGCCTCGGCGATTGCTGATGATGTCGCTTCCCAAGCGGATGATGGTGCCGAGATGACCGATGACGAGGCCGCGGCTTTAGCAGCAGCAATGAGTGCGATCAGCGGACTTGGTGGCGGGGGGGGTGACTCACCTGATTCGGGGTCGGCAGTGACCGAGGGCACGCCTTTCGAGTCGCCGGAGTTTAGTGATCCTGGCTTGGCTACTGAGAACAGTGATCTTGAACTTCTATCCGATGTTCAGATGAATGTTCGGATCGAGCTTGGACGGACGCGGATGTTTGTAGAGGATGTGCTCCGGCTCGGTGACGGTGCGGTTGTTGAACTCGACAAGCTTGCTGGCGATCCTGTAGATGTGTTTGTAAACGACCGCAAAGTCGCCCGAGGCGAAGTGCTGGTGCTCAATGACAGCTTCTGTGTTCGTATCAGCGAGATTCTCGATCTACGAGAGAACTGAACGGGTTGAGTAATGTGTGCCGGGCGGAGGATCCGCCCGAAAGAAAGGCCAGGATGGCGACATGTGGACGGTAACCCGGGTGCTTCTCTGCACCATACTCACACTCTTGATCACGACGCCGCCCGCTGCAGCTCAGCTTGGGCCATGGGATGGTGCTTCGGGCGATACATCCGTTGATGCCAACAATCCCGCAGGTGCCAACCCGGTCCCGGAATCCGGAGTTCTTTCGGCTGTTCCCCAAGAATCGACTGAAAGAACTACGCCGCAATCTTCAAGCGAATCCAAGCCACTGGGGTTGCCCCGTGTTCGTCAAGAAGACCAATCGCTCGGTGGAGACGAAGTGACCACGCCGATGGTCCTTGGAAAGGACTTTGCACGCACAGTCGCGGCACTCGGTGGCGTTTTACTCCTGATCTTTGCCCTTGCTCATGTCTACAAAAAACTTGTCCGCTCCCGTGGCGGACTCAGCGGCCAGATGGGCGCCGGCGGGCGTGCTCCCGCGGGGCTCGTCGAGGTTCTCGGTCGATACCCGATCTCGTCTGGGATGACGCTTGTTGTGCTCCGGTTTGATCGCAAAGTCCTCCTGCTCTCGCATGCCGGGGGCGGGCGAGGCAAGAGGGGAATGTCTGGTCCCGGCGCGATGCAAACGCTGTGCGAGATGGACAGTGCCGAAGATGTTGCGTCGATCCTCGGCAAGGTGCGAGATGAATCCGGCGATTCGATCGCCGCTTCGTTTGAACGAACACTCCAAGAGGCCGGGAACGCAACCGATCAAGAAATCTCCAAGGCCATGTTCGAATCCTCGCCTGGAATGCATGTGCAGCCCCCAAGACGGATTGCCCCGGGATTTGTAGCCAACGAGGAGGGTGATCGGCTCGAGCTGACTTCGCTCAATGAGTCTTCGGCCGCGTCACAGGTCATGCGTCGTCGGCTCGGTGCTATGCGGAGAGGGCGCTGATCTGTGACCATGATTCGTTCCATCCTGATTGCGTTGTTGATGACCCTGCTCGCATCATCCGCCGGTGCCCAGCTCGGTCCGAGCTCTACACATTCAAGCCCAGCGACCGCAAGATCCACGAGTGATGCTTTCAACCCGCTGACCATGCTCAACGAAGCGGGATCGGCGATCAACTCCGCAAGTTCGATGGGATCTGGCATCCAGGGCGGCCCCGCTCGGTCATCGGGCGATGGCCCGCAACAATCAGGGCTGTCTGTCACCCTCAACATCATGCTCCTTTTGACGGTGATCACCTTGGTCCCGTCAATCATGCTGATGACGACCAGCTTTATCCGCATTATGGTTGTTTTAGCGCTGCTCCGCCAAGCCATTGGTACCCAGTCGCTCCCGCCAGGGCAGGTGATCACCGGGCTTGCAATTTTCATGACCGCTCTGGTCATGAAGCCAACCATCGACCGCGTCTGGTCCGACGCGGTCGTCCCGTACCAGAACGGCGAAGTCCGCGATATGGACGAACTCTGGGTCCGTGCTTCGACCCCGGTGCGTGATTTTATGTTCGATCAGATCGAGGCGACCGACAACTGGTCATCGCTCTACATGATTCTCAACTACCAAGGGGTTGATACCTCCGAGCCTGAATCGATGACCCGTGCCGATATTCCGACGACTACGCTGGTTCCTGCGTACATGCTCAGCGAGCTCAAGGTCGCGTTTTTAATGGGCTTCCGGGTGTACCTGCCGTTCCTTGTGATCGATATGGTGATCGCATCGCTGCTGATTTCGATGAGCATGATGATGCTGCCGCCGGTTCTGATCTCGCTGCCGTTTAAGCTGATGCTGTTTGTGCTTGTCGATGGCTGGACACTGATCGTTGGGTCGCTGCTCGAGAGCTTTGTTCAAGAGGGCAATAGTTCTAGGCTGAGTGCTACCGCGGCCGCGGCAATCCCGGTCTTCATGCTCGTTCGTATTGTCAAAAAGGGCAAGCCGCAATTGGATAATCCGGGGGGGCACGATGATTGAAGAAACCGCGATCCAGATGATCCGTGACGCGTTGTATGTCGTCCTGTTGATTGCCACACCTTTGTTGCTTGTTGGCATGGCCCTGGGGCTTGTGATTTCTTTGATCCAGTCGGTGACCTCTATCCAAGACCAGACCCTGACCTTTGTCCCAAAGATCATCTCGCTGTTGGTTGTTGTTGTGCTGCTTTTGCCCTGGATTCTGACGGTACTCGGTGAGTTTGCTGTAGAAATGATGAAACTGTTCTGATGAATATGATCGAGCCTATGTTGGTGCATGTGCTGCCGTTGATGCTGGTAGCCGCCCGGTTAACGGGGCTGTTTTTGTTTACGCCGCTGCTCCGGTCGGGGGCTGTCCCTCGCGTGTTCAAGGCGGTGTTCGCGTTCATGTTCGCCATCGCTTTATATCCATCGGTTCCGCATCTAGATCCAATGATGTCCATTGATACCGTCCAGTTGATGCCGCTGCTCTTTGCAGAGCTCCTGATCGGGATTTCGATCGGATTGATCGCCGCGATGCCGTTCTACGCAATGCAGATGGGCGGCTTTGTGATGGGCTACCAGGTCGGTTTGTCGCTCGCAGAGTCGTTCAACCCCGAGTTGGACTCAAGCGGCTCGGTCATTGGGTTGCTGTTGTTCTTTATGACCATCTTCATCTTCATTGGGCTCGGCGGGTTTGAGCTCCTCTTCCTTGCTCTTGCAGATTCATTCCACACCGCCCCGATCGGGATGTTTACCGCAGGCGATGTGCCGCTCGATATGTTCGTGGAGGTGATTACCTCCGGATTCGAACTCGCGATCCGTGTCGCTTCGCCAGTGATCGCGGCTGTTGCGATGTCGCAAGTCGCGATGGGCCTGGTCATGAAGACCATGCCTCAGGTCAACATTATGAGCATCGGATTCGCAATCCAGATTCTAACGGGGTTGATCCTGCTCATGCTGATGATCAATGTCATGGGCGTGGTGGCCGGGCAAGAGATCGATCGCGTGATGGACGGGCTGTCGCTCTGGATCCAGGACCTCGCGACTGATTCTGCCCATGCACGAGCACTCCAAGCAGCGGGGGGGGGCAACTAATGGACGACCTCGGAGAACGCACCGAAGCACCAACCCCCAAAAAGCTGGCCGACGCCCGCAACAAGGGTCAGGTCCCCAAGAGCCAGGACCTTTCGGGAGCCGTGCTGATGCTTGGCGGCGTCGTGGCATTGATTGCGATGGCACCGATGATCGGCGATATGTTTCAGCGGATGCTCCGAAACATGCTCGGGGGCAACATCAGCGTCGATCAACTCTCGACCGCCTCGATCCAAGCGACCTCGACCATGGCGGTTTTCGAGGTTATGCGTGTGATGCTCCCGGTCTTGCTAATCGTTATGGTTGTTGCCTACGCATCGCAGTTCATGCAGGTTGGATTCCTGATCAGCGGCGATCCCATCCAGCCCAAGTTCAGCAAGCTCTCCCCGCTCGGTGGAATCAAGCGGATCTATGGCCGCAAGGGGATCGCCAAGGCAATCATCAATACACTTAAGCTCACACTACTCATCGCTGTCTCGATCCTTGTGATCCGCTCTCAGATCGAAACAATCTCGACACTCCCGATGCTCACCGCGGTGATGGCGACGACCGCGATTCTCCGTATGGTCATCACCATCGCGTTTATCCTGATCGTGCTGCTCTTGATGCTCGCGGTGATCGACTACATCTTCCAGCGGTGGCAGCACAATCAAGAAAACAAAATGTCCAAGCAACAGGTCAAAGAAGAACGAAGGAATATGGAAGGCGACCCGCAGCTCAAGGGCAAACGCATGCAGATGGCCCGCGAGATCGTCATGCAACAGATGGCCCACCAGGTCCCGCAGGCCGATGTCATCGTCACCAACCCCACGCACTTCTCGGTTGCTATCAAATACGACTCAACCGGCATGGGAGCCCCGAAAGTCACCGTCAAGGGTGCAGACCTCATGGCATTCCGCATCCGCCAGATCGCGCGAACAAACAAGATCCCCATCGTCGAACGCCCGCCTCTGGCCCGGGCGCTCTACTGGGGTGTCAAGGTTGGTCAAGAGATCTCGGCAGAGCACTACGAAGCCGTCGCCGAGCTCCTCGCCTATGTCTACCGCATGGAAGGCAAAGCACAGAGTCGTATGAAGAACATGGAACCCGCAGAAGTTTAAAGATAAGGAACCCGCAAAGCAGTAATGGCAAACGAAGAATCCAACACGCTTCTCCCCTCATGGGTCGAACAGTTCAGCAAATACCGAGGGCTGATTGTGCCCGTCGGCTTCGTGCTGATGTTGTCGGTGATTCTGCTCCCGATTCCGCCGATGGCTCTCGATATTCTCATCTCCTTTAATATCTCTCTGGCGGTCATCATCCTGCTGACCACACTCTACATGCAGAAAGCACTCGAGTTCTCGGTTTTTCCGTCGTTGCTGCTGGCCACCACGCTCCTCCGTCTTGTTCTCAATATTGCTTCAACACGCCTCATCCTGACCGCAGATGCATCGACCCCAGATGAAGCGATCGGCGTCGCCGGCGAGGTCATCTCTGCCTTCGGCGTGTTTGTCGCGGGTGATTCACTCTTCGTCGGTGTCATCATCTTCTCGATCCTGATGATTGTCCAGTTCATGGTCATCACCAAGGGTGCCGGACGCATCGCCGAGGTCGCCGCACGCTTCACACTCGACGCCATGCCCGGCAAGCAGATGGCCATCGACGCCGAACTCTCCAACGGCATGATCACCGAAAACGAAGCCCGCACCCGCCGAGACGAAATCGGTCGCGAAGCGGACTTCTACGGTGCTATGGACGGTGCCTCCAAGTTCGTCAAGGGCGACGCCATCGCCGGCATCATTATCACGCTGATCAATATCGCAGGTGGTTTCGCCGTCGGTACAATTGACAAAGGCTGGCCCGCGGGCCAGACCGCAGAGATTTTCACCAGGCTAACCATCGGTGACGGCCTCACCAGCCAGATCCCCAGCTTCATCATCTCCATGGCCGCCGCCCTCATCGTGACCCGCTCGGGTGACAAGGGCAACCTCGGTACAGAGATCACAGGCCAGCTCGCCTCCCAGCCAAAGGGCCTCATCATCACCGCCTTCTTCCTCGCGGCTCTCGCATTCTCGCCGCTGCCAACGATTCCGCTATTGACTATTTCTATAGGGATCAGCCTGCTCGCATGGATCCTGATCAAGGCCTCCAAGGACCAAGTCGTTCAGCAACGCGAGCAGGCCGAGGTCGAAGCCGCCCAGGTCGCTCCCGAGCCACCACAAGTCGAAGACCTCCTCAAGGTTGATGTACTCGAACTCGAAGTCGGTTACGGCCTCGTTCCGCTCATCGATACGCACCAAGGCGGGGACCTCCTCGATCGTGTCAGCGCGGTGCGCCGCCAACTCGCTGTTGAACTCGGCCTCGTCATGCCACCGGTCCGGATCCGCGACAACATGCAGCTCCCGCCAAACGAATACCGAGTCAAGATTCGTGGAAATGTCGTCGCTTCTGGCCAGGCCGATCCCGGAAAGCTCCTGGCGATGGACTCCGGATTCGTCACCGGCAAGATCGATGGCATCCACACCGTCGAACCCGCATTCGGGCTTGACGCATGGTGGATCGATGCTGGCATCCGCGCCCGCGCCGAGAGCATGAACTACACGGTGGTCGATCCGACCAGTGTGCTCGCGACCCACATCACCGAGATCGTCAAGACCTACGCCGACGAACTCCTCACCCGAGAAGAAGTGAACAACCTGCTCGAAGCCCTCAAAGAGAAGGCCGCCAAGCTGGTCGAAGAGGCTGTCCCAAGCGTCATCAAGGTTGGCGAACTCCAGAAGGTCTTGCAATCTCTGCTCCGCGAGCGTGTCCCCGTCCGCGACATCGAAACAATCCTCGAAACCCTTGCCGACTGGGGCACCAAGACCAAGGACCTCGATGTACTCGTCGAGTACGCACGCAACGCGCTTCGCAGGACCATCTGCTCGCTCTACGCGGATACCGACGACGAAGGCAAGCTCACCCTCGTCTGCGTCACCCTCGATCCTCGGCTCGAAGATCAGGTCAACGCGTATATAGATAGAGGAGCAGCGGGAACGGTTCTCAATGTCCCCGCGCGGGTCGCCCGCGACATCGCAACAACCGTGAGCAACGAACTCGCCACCGTCATCGCTCACGGCCGATTGCCAGTGGTGATCGCCTCGCCGCAGGTCCGCAACGCGATGTGGCAGATCCTCGAACCCCATATCCCAGGCGTTGCGGTGCTGGGATACAACGAGATTGTCAGCGGGATCGATGTCGAATCCGTCGGGCTCATCGGGCCGATGGGAGAGCAAACAGGTCATCAGAATCCGGCATCGCCACCCAATGCGGCGGTTCCTGCCGGCGTTGCGTAAAAGAGCGGCACGATTGATTGTGGACAACTTGTCGATAAGTGGTCAAAGTCGTGCCGGGACGGTACATTACAGTTGATCGATTCAATCCGCACTTGTTGCCAGGACGGCTCAAATTATGAAACTCAAAACCTATACCGCTACCACCATGGCCCAAGCGCTCGCCCAAGTTCGCAAGGATTTAGGGACCGATGCCATGATCCTCCATACTCGATCGTACCGCACCGGGTCATGGCTCGGGCTCGGGGGCAAACCGATGGTCGAGATCACGGCATCTTCGCCCCAGCCAACCAAGCCCCGCAAGTCCAGGCGTGTCAAACAGGCACCCGCTGCCCAGCCAGTCGCTGTTCAGTCTGATCAACTTGCTCAGGAACCGATCCCCGAAATTGTGGTCCAGCGGAGCCGCATGCCACAACATGTTGGTGTTCAATCGCGGGAGTCCTTTCAACCCGAGGCACCGGTCGATGACCGGGCTGCGTTACTTCAAGGATTGATGGGGATCGAATCATCACCGATCAGAGACCGGCGCACTGATACATTTGAACGACAAGAACGACAGAGCAAACCAGAACAGCCTGAGCAATCGGATCAATCGCGCCCGATGAGAACCACCGAGCCGACCAATACCGATTCGCACGAGAGTGAGTTCCAAGCCACCACCTTCCGAACCATCGATCAAGTTGAGCCTGAAAAAACACAACCAGCCGAGGACCCGTTTGTCCTTGAAACCTCGAAGACCCCCGAGCCGGTTCAGTTCGGGGCTATTGAACCAAAGCCGCTCATAAAGCAAGGCAGCGATGAAGTCTTCGAGATCGCTATGCCGCTTCAGGTGAAGCCCGAGATCAATCCCGAGGTCAAACCAAAGGTCAAGCTCGAAGAACCCGAAGAGATTCGCCAGCAGCCCGAGCCCGCCACCGATACGCCCAAGATATACGAGACCGTTATCGCCCAAAGCCCTCCAGAATCACAAGCACTCCAGTCTCAGATCGACACGCTCCAGAAAATGATGGGCCAAGTACTCGATAGCACCCGCCGGACCGCGGTTGCGGTCAACAAGTCCAATCAAGACAGCATCCTCCCGCCTGTCGAGATGTCCGAGCCGCTGCACGCGATTTACAACGAGATGATCGACAACGATGTTTCCATCGAACTCGCCGATCAGTTTATTGGTGCGGTCCGTGATCGTTTGGATGCCGACGAACTGGGTGATGCCTCTGTGATCCGCCACGCATTGCTTCGTGAGATCGAGTCTTCGATTCAAACCGTATCAGATTCTCTCATCACGAAATCCACCGCCGATGACGGGTCAGTCAATCTCAGGCCCCATGTCGTCGCCCTGATCGGCCCAACTGGGGTCGGCAAGACCACCACCGTCGCCAAGCTCGCCGCTACCGCCAAGCTCCGCCATGGCAAGCGGGTCGCCCTGATTACCTCAGACACCTACAGGATCGCGGCTGTCGAACAACTCAAAACCTACGCCTCGATCATCGGCCTCGAATTCCGGATCGCCAACTCCCCTGAAGAGATGGAATCGGTGATCGATGCACTCGAAGAGATCGATCTGGTCGTCATCGACACCGCGGGCCGATCGCAAAACAACCACGCCAGACTCGATGAACTGGGCCAACTGATCTCTGCAGCCAAGCCAGATGAGACGCATCTTGTGTTGTCATCAACAGTTGGAGACAATGTGCTGCGTAAGACCGCAGAGCGATTTATGGGGCTGGGTCCCGATCGTTGTATCTTGACCAAGATCGATGAAGCCGTCACCACAGGCATGATAGCGGGAATGGGCGACCGGATCGGGTTGCCACTCAGCTTCGTGACCGTCGGCCAGGAAGTCCCCGACGACATCCTCCCCGCCCGCGCCGAGCGATTGGCCCGAGCTGTACTCGATGGACCCGTAGCGGTGGTCCCGAGCCTGTAACTGTCTACCATAGCTGGTATTCCTTTCCTAAGAATCTTTGTCTATTCCCGACGGCACTCTTTGCGAGATTGATTGATGACTCAATGTGTTTCAGCATCAAACCCACAGCCCCCCCGATCAGGTGATGGCGCACCCGATCAAGATGACCAAGCTTCGCGCTTGAGGCAGCTCGTTTCCAAGTTTGAAAGTAAAGACGGTTTGGGTCAAACTACCGAAACACAACGCAAGGAATGGATCCCACCTGTCCGCCGAATCCCCGTGATCGCAATCGCATCAGGCAAGGGCGGCGTTGGCAAAACCACAACCTCCGTTAATCTTTCAATCGCACTCGCACGACAAAACCGAAAGGCGGTTCTCCTCGATGCAGATCTCGGATTGGCAAACGCCGATGTCCTCTGCGGCCTGATGCCCAAAGCCCGACTCGAAACCGCGCTCGATTCAGAAGAACTGCCATCACTCCAAGACCTCGCCATTGACGCCCCCGGAGGGTTCCGGCTCATCCCTGGTTCAGTTGGCATCGGGCGAGTCGGTGAACTCGATAAAAGCGAACGCGCTGCCCTCCTCCATCGCCTCGAAGATCTTCAACCTGACAACGATGTGATCCTAATAGACACCAGTGCCGGGCTCGGCGATTCGGTCACCACTTTCATCGATGCGGCTGATCTTGGTCTGATCGTCGTCACCCCAGAACCCACGAGTGTCGCCGACGCTTACGCCTTGATCAAGGTGCTCATCATGAGCGCCGACGGGCTCGATAGCTCCAAGGAAGCCAGGCCAAGACCGAAGCTCTCAATTATCGTGAACCAAGCGACCAACGAGAAAGAGGCCCACCAGGTTTACCAACGGATGGCCGGGGTGTGCGAGCGATTCTTAGGGTACAAAATCCCGATGCTCGGGTATGTCCGTTCTGATAAACGGGTCGTTAAGGCTGTCAAAGCCCGGTCACCCTACATGATTCAGACCCCCAAGAGCCCCGCGGGCCGTGATATGACCCGGCTCGCCGCGTCTCTTACTGAGTGGGCAGGGATCGAGGGTCGCGCCACAGCCGCGGCTACCAAGCAGCGTTTCTTTTCAAGAACATAAATCAGGCCTGTCGATTAGCCGATGACTTCATTGGATCGAGTCCGATCATGTGTTGGCGCGGTGTATGCGTCATGAATCTCAAGCCATATCAATGCGCATGTTCTGCGCATCGCTTGTATGTAACGGCTTGTATGTGAATGGATTGTGGATCGGAGTGCCCAATGAGCGATGTCGAAATCGTCAATGATGAGTCAACGCATGCCGAAGGCGATGTCTCGCCTGATGTTCCCGCACGGGTCATTTCCAGCGTGATCGGGCTCATGGGCTTTTTCACAGCACTGCTTGTTGGTCTGGTGGTCGGCAACCCGGGGGTCACGATTGTGCTCCGGGCACTGTTGGCAATGGCTGTTTGTGCCGTAGTAGGGCGGGTCATTGGCACTGTTGGAGAGATTTGTGTTCGCGAGTTTCTCGCCAACTTTAAAACAAATCGTCCAAAGCCTGTGCTCCCTGAGCAGCTCCAGCAGTTGTACAAAATCCGCGCCGCTGACGAAGCGATCAGAGAGCAACTCAAGAAAGCGGCTTAATGGAAAAAAGTTCAAAAAAAACTATTGGAAAGCTACCACAAGCGAACAGAAGATTTGATATACTGTGTGGAAGGGCAAGGACTGCCCCCATAGATCATTGCTTCACGGCCAGCACAATATCGGACATCGTGCAAAACCGTCAAGCATCCATATTCTTTCGGTCAAAAGGTCAAGGAGTCGACCAATGACGGCCATCCGTTCAAGAACACGAATGTCTTCCCGTGCCAGTGCACGCCACGCAATGCCTTCAGGGGTCGCTACGCGATTCGATGATATTGAGATGGCGGACATCTGGATCATGTATAAAGAGGATTACACGGAAGATCTACGGAACTTCCTCCTCGAAAAATACCTCCATCTCGTGCGATACAACGCCGAACGCATCTACCAGCGTCTACCCGATGAGGTCGATATCGAAGACCTTATGAGTGCCGGTTTGTTCGGGCTCATGGACGCGATCTCGGCCTTTGACACTGAACGAGGCGTCAAGTTCGAAACCTACTGCGCACCCCGCATCCGCGGCGCGATCCTCGACGAGCTCCGCTCGATGGACTGGGTCCCGCGTCTGGTCCGCCACCGGACCTCGAAGGTCGAGGGTGCCCGCCAGCAGATCGAGATGGCGATCGGTCGCAAGGCCACCGACCAAGAAATCTCAAACAAGCTCGAGGTCGACGACGACGAGTTTATCAAGTTTAAGCGAGATTCGAGCGCTGTGACGGTCTCCTCGATCACCCGCAAGTGTTTCCAGTCCGACGGCTCGCGTGAGCTTCGCGAGATCGATGTCATCAAGGACAACACCCAGGTCACGCCTGTCAAGGTGATCCAGCGGAACGACCTCAAGGACCTCATGACCAAGGGGCTCACCCGTGCCGAACGCCTGATCGTGATCCTGTACTACTACGAAGGCATGACGATGAAAGAAATCGGCACCACGCTCGATCTCTCAGAATCCCGCGTCTCTCAGATGCACTCCTCGATCCTTGCCCGTCTCAAGGCCCAGATGCAGCACCGCATGCGTGAGCTTGAGCCGATGAAGTAAATGAAATTTCATATGATCTCTCTCCAGAGCCCGTCCGTTTGACGGGCTTCTTTATTGCCCGCACTGGACTCGGGAACTCAGGCCGCCTTGAGTCATCGGTGACACACGACGCCTACATCGCGATTGGATCAAATCTTGGTGACCGCCACGCGACGATCACGCGAGCAGTCCATGAAATCAGCACGCTCGGTGGGGTCAGTGTTATCGAGCAGTCGACGATCATTGAGACCCCGCCCGTCGGGGACATCGAGCAGGGCCCGTATCTTAACGGCGTGGTTCATGTTCAGACTACATTGGCCGCCCGTGATCTTCTCGATTCATTACTCAAGATAGAAGCGGGCCTCGGGCGGGACCGGGACACAGAGAAGCGGTGGGGGCCACGGACTCTGGACCTCGATCTCATCGTGTTCGGCGATCAGGTGATCGATGAGCCGGGATTACAAGTCCCGCACCCCAGGCTCCACGAGCGGTCGTTCGTGCTGATCCCGCTTGTTGAGATCGCACCCGAAATCTTGATCCCGGTCCAAAACGAAACACCCCGCCAGTTGCTCAGAGCGATTGGCGGGGCAGGGTAGGTCTAGGTTTAAACTGTTGTTTTATCCGGCTTCAGCGCGAGGGTGTGCTTGGTTATAGACATCCTCAACCCGCTTAGTGGACAGGTGTGTGTACACCTGGGTAGTCGAGAGCGACTGGTGACCGAGCAACTCTTGGACAGAGCGGAGATCCGCACCGTTTTCGAGCAGATGGGTCGCAAACGAGTGACGCAGCGTGTGCGGCGAGATCGTCGAATCAAGCCCGACGACTCGCAGGTACTTATCAAGCTTCCGGCGGACTGAGCGGGACGAGAGCCCGCTGCCGTGCTTGTTGAGGAACAATGGCAGTGGTTCTTCACCGTTTGCACGGTTGGCCCAGATTGGTCCAAACTTTGGATCAGCAGAGAGCAGTTCGACATACCGAGCGATTGCACGGATCGCATGGGAGCCCAAAGGCACAATGCGTTCCTTGCGGCCCTTGCCCCGGACATGCATCGCTTCGTTCTCGATATCCATATCGTCGTAGTTGATCCCGACAAGCTCTGAGACACGGATGCCTGTGGAGTACAGAGTTTCGAGCATCGCACGGTCGCGGCGTCCAAGGACATCATGGTCGTTGGGAGCTGAGAGTAGACGCTCGACCTGCTCAACAGAGATTGCTTTGGGGAGTCGCTTGGACTGGCGTGGCGTGCGGATGAGTGTCATCGGGTTGTTGACCGAGAACTCGTTGCGGTGTGCCCACTTGTAGAATGAGCGGAGGGTCGCGATTTTGCGGGCCATGGTTGCTGGTGAGTAGTTCTGTTCGCCGAGGAATCCGAGGTAGGCGCGGATGAGATCGGCGTCTGCTTCGCAGATGGTCTGGGTCAGCGTGGAGCCTTTGACCATCTGGAGTGCGCTCGAATCCGTGCGTGCCTTGAAAGCAAGTTCTTCGTTGGGTTCATCAATCGGATGGCCCGCTTCGTCTACGAGGTACTCGATGAACTGGCGCAGGTCGGCCCCGTAGCAACGCGCGGTGTACGGGCTGAAGTGGCGTTCATCTGTAAGGTAGCTCGCGAAGCTCTTGGTGATGGGTAGTGTGGTCATCCGTGATTCTCCAACATATATGGACACTGTGGTCGGGGGGGGCTTTATTCGGTCTCTGGAATTTCTATCGGGCGTGTTTTGGGTCGGCTTGAGTCCGATCACCACCATGATGCAGAACTATTTGCGAAGCGATCAACTCCGCATCGTCCCATGTCAGGGGTGATTCTTCGGTATCAGCAAGATCGGCAAGGGTTTCGAGCAAATCACGCGAGTCGCTAGCCGCACACGCGAATCGCCAGAAGTGTGGCGGACGCTGGAGCGTTACACAGACCATCTCGGCACCATTATCGGGACCCTTGCCAGGTTTCTGCGAACTGCGGTGATGCGGTGTGTTGCTCGGTTCAGGCTGTTGCGGCTTGTTCATTGCTCTTTCCCTCGATGCACCCGATTCAATCAATCGGGGATGCTCACCGGGGGAGAGGGATACTAATCGCGAGTCCTGGCGTATCGCAGCCATTCCTCGTCAATCAATCTCCCCACCGTATGGTGGGCAACAAACTGTGTGTACAGTTCCATGCTCGCGGTATACACCCTCCATCGGAGAGCGCTGTTCTGATCCGAACGCCCCTGGGCGTACCGTCTGAGATCCATCAGCACCGCATGGTCCCTGGCATCAAGATGCTGAGAAACAGAGTTCACTGGATCGCCATCGAATCGTGAGCCATCAAAGGCCCCAAAGTCGGTATACGCCATCGTCAAAGCCCGAGGATCAAGATTGGTCTTGGGTCCCCTTTTCATAGCACCCGGACGAGAATACAACGCCAAAGCTAAGCCAAGGGTCGGTGGATCGTACGGGTCGTACGCGGTAATGGATCCGGCAATGATCCCGTCAACACCCAAAGCATTCGCAAGAGCGATCGCCTCGTTGGTCGAAGTGATCCGGCTGATCCCGGTCGCACGCATCACCTCGAGTGTGCGATTGATCGGAAGGCATCGGACTCCTCGGATCCCCTGGACAGCTGCAACAATCGTGTCACCGATCTCGTCCTCGCGGATACTTGAGACACCCGATTCGTTCATAGGCGGGATGACCGCCCAAAGAACCTCGCCCTGGCGTGTGTCGTACGGAGCGACAATTACTCCAGGGACATTGAGCCGTTCGCGAGGATCGGTGGATTTGCACCCGGTGAGTCCCAAGAGGACACACGAGAGCAAAAAAGCAAGCATGGTCTGTGCACTTGTCATGGCGTCCTTGCCGGTTTACGAACGAGCCTCCATGCTCGTCCAAAGCTTGTTCCCCCCAAAGTAAAGATCACGCCCAACACGGCTTAGCACAGATGGGTGTTTGCCGTGATCTTCACTTTGGGGGGGAGGAAACGGCGAGGTCGCGTCTTTCAACGCGACCGCCGGGTGGGTGGATACTTGTTTATTCGCCGGCCTCAGGGCTGTCCGTTGGGACATTGGCGAAGGAATCTTCAAACGCTGGGTTTCTCAGGCTAGCCGCACGGACAGCCGGTGAGAGTTCCATCGACCAAAGGTGGTCTTGACCATCCATATTGGAGACAAAGAAGATATTGTTGTTGCGTCCCCATGCAGGCATCAGGTCAACCGAGGTGCCATCGGTGAGCTTGACCTTGTTGGTCCCGTTGACCGAAACCATCCAGATTGTGGACATATCCGGGCGAGCGGTGGTCGAGTTGACCCATGATTGTGAGTAAGGCACCGCCGCGAAACAGACGAACTGTCCATCGGGCGACCAGGTTGGATTGATCAATGCCTGGTCAGCACCCGATGCGATCTCGGTCTCGCGGCCGGCGGTGCCTGGGTTTGGTGTGTAATCGATGGTCCAGACCGAGAATGCCCGGTCGCCGCGTTCGCGCGAGCGTTGGAACAAGATTTGGTCGGCCCCGTCAACGCCTGTGCTTGCAATCGGGCACCATTCTGGGAAAAGCCCGAACCCAATAAACTGGGCCCCGAAATCGGAAGCCACATTGGTGACCCACATCTCCCAGCGTCCGGTCTGCTGACCGAGGCGGCTAAAGACAATCATGCTGCCATCTGGCGACCATGACGGATGCAGATCGTGTGCGGACTCATCGGTGAGCTGGATCTTGTTGCCGCCCTCAGCAGGCATCATAAAGATGTCCCACGAACCGTTGCGATCCGTCGCAAAGGCGATGGTCGAGCCATCAGGTGAGATCGAAGGCATGACATCCTGAGCGGGGTCATCTGTCAAACGAGTGACCACGGCTCCGAAGATTGATTTGGTGTAAATATCAGCGGTGGGGCGGTGCTGCGTTGATGCATAAATAAGGTTGCGTCCATCAGGGGCAACAATCGGATCAAAGTCTGAACCGGCATACGCATCGGTAATCTTGCGGACATTGACGGTCGCGCGGGTCGCGGGCGATGTTGATTCTGTTGGGAGTTCGACGCCCATCGCGTTGGAGTAGATCCAAGCACTCAGATCGCCGCCAGCGACAGAGTTTGCGGCTGGTTGTGGGATCGGGGCGTAGGGTTCTGGGGCCGCGCTGGTGATGGGTTCATCGGAGACCATCGATTCAGGCGAGGCGCTGGTGGAAATAGCGGCCGAGGAGTTTGAATTGAATCCAAGAGGCTCTGAACTCGCAAAGCTTCCCGAGTCCAATGCTGGAGCAGCTTGGGCAACCGGTTGTGGTTCTGGCGTGGGGGTTGTGCTCGCGGAGACCGCTGAGTTCTGAACCGCCGAGCCGGACTCGACATGCTCAGGAGTGAAGTACGAGTTGGAACGGGAGTCGTGGCTTGCCGCTTCTTGTTCAACTTGGTGCTGCTGTGTCCGGTCCCAGTACCCAACACGCTTAGCGCATGCGGGGAGAGTCATCATGGTGCCTGCAAGGGCGACGAGCAAAATTGGGCGAGTAGTGGTGGTCATTGGCATGGAGTCAACTCCGTTCAATTCCCTGCGACGCAGGTTCGCCCAAATGGGCGTGAATTTGGTGTTCATTTCGGATCGCGAGGGCTCCGCCCGACTCGATCCGGTTGCAATTTCTGGATCCCTCCGTGGATCGCTCACTGAACCATGCCTGGGATGGTCCCAGTGCCTGATAACTGCCTTATCGGACGAGTTAGGGTGGGGACTTGAAGTGTGGGGCTGTGGTTCGAATAGATTTTGCATATTTATGATTTCAGGGGATTCGACAACTGTCAAATCGCCAAAAAACCCCGGTACTCGTCGGATTCCCCACTATGCCCATAAGAAGACCGGCGAGCCCCACCACAGGCCCGCCGGTATTCAGAATAGAGGCTTGGATTTGATATATGGCTTTACACCACGCGCCTGCGGACCATGATCGCCGGGGCATCGCCAGGACGATCCCAGCCGGTTTTTCCGCAGCGTGGCTGCTCGGTAAATCGGAGGTGGTCGAGGTATTTGCCCAGCAGCTGGTCATCAAACTGGGCTAGAAAGTCAGCGGTGGCTGACGGGTTTACAGAAATAATCTCATCAACAATCTGCTCCCGCGTGAGGGCCGCGGGCGGGGCTTGGGTCAGAGGCTCCCGGTTCGAGTTTGAGTTCAGTCGATTCGTCCGTGCGATAGAAAACAGATCCGCCATATCGAGTCTCCCCCCCCAAAGTGAAGATCACGGCTGATGGGCCAATCCTCGGTCGGGGGGCTTATAGAAATGCAGCTTGTCGCCGGGAGGAAATCCTTTTCCTGCCGGTGGTGCTTGCCTGTCATCGGGGGATGCGGCCGGAGATGATGAGCGTGTAATGCGCACGGACCTACAATTGTGTGCGCAGCGGGCGCAGGATTGGCCGCCCCCCCCAAAGTGAAGATGACAGGGGTCGGGGCACCCGTTCTAAACAAAATCGGCGATGGGGTGATCCGCGTTGTCTGGGGAGCCGGGATCGGTCGCGGGGTCGTAGTCTGGATTGATGTTGATGATCGGCTCATCGCCTTCCATATCAATCAGCACCCGCTGATCGCGGACCAAGACCAAGAGTGCCAAGAACATCCCGACCATCTGCTGGCGGGGCTTGTTGGTAATAAGTGTCCGGAGCGTCGTCGGCGTGTTTGCGGACATTGAGGTCTTGAGTGCGTCGACAATGTCACTGGCGTAGACCTCGATCGGCGTGTCGTCGGACATCACCTCGTGCTCGCCGATGCGGGAAAAATCCACGCTCTCGACGATGATCTTAAACGCGTTGACCAGATCGCTCAGGTCCAAATCCTCGATTTCAAGCTCGCCCATGTCGTCCATGGCTTGGCGCACAGATTCATCATCAATCGCGGCGCTGTGGACCGGGGCTCGTCGTTCCCACTGCGATTTGCGTTCATCAAGCATCGTCGCGGCGTCGCGGTATTTTTTGTAGGCGAGCAGTTGGGCGACCAGTTCGGCGCGTGGGTCGCTCTCGGGGTCCTTGACCCGGTCGTCCTCGGCGGCGTCGGTTTCATCAAGACCCGCGGCCAGCATCCGGGACTTGAGTTCCATCAGTGTCGCCGCCGTCACGAGGAATTCGCCGGCCAGATCAATGTCGATCGAATCGAGCTCTTCAAGAAAGCCCAGGTACTGGTCGGTAATCAGCGAAAGCGGGATGTTGTGGAGATCGACCTCATGCTTGCGGATGAGATAGAGCAAAAGGTCCATCGGGCCTTCGAAAGCATCGAGTTGTACACGGTAGAAGTCGCTCATTGATATAGTGTAGCGGGTTATTGAAGCTCTTGTCTCCTATCCTTGTCTATGAGTCCCCAGACCGACCAATCAGCCGGCCAATCGACTAGCCAGGAACGCGAGTTCATGTCCCGGGCCCTCACCCACGAGGCCGAGGCGATCGCCCGGATCGCGGCGAGGGTGGATGATGGGTTTGTGGAGGCTGTGGATCTGATTGATCGCTGTGCGGATCAGGGCGGGACCGTCGTGGTCTCCGGGCTCGGAAAGAGCGGCTACATCGGATCCAAAATCTCAGCGACCCTCGCGTCGCTTGGAATCCCGTCGCACCCAGTCCATCCAACAGAAGCCGCCCATGGCGATCTGGGGCGTTTCCAATCCAAGGATGTTGTCATATGCCTGAGCCATTCTGGAGAGACCGAAGAACTGGTTAATCTGGCCGCGATCCTCCGCCAAGACAATCTTCCGATCATTGCTATCACCCGCGGGGTTGTTGATGGTTCACCCGAATCCGCACTCGCCCGATTGGCGACTGTTGTTCTGAGCGTCGGTGTTGTGGGAGAAGCCGGGGACGGGGAATACCTCGCGCCGACGACCTCGACAACGGCAGCACTCGCGATCGGTGATGCACTGGCACTAGCCGTCGCTCGTCGTCGGTCGTTCTCCCACGAAGATTTTCACGCCAGGCACCCCGGCGGTCAGCTCGGATCGCTGCTCCGCCCCGCGATGGAACTGGTTCGGTTCAAAGCCGGCGAGAACCTGCCACTTGCCAAAGAGACTGATACCGTGCGCGACGCGCTCAAAGAAGCGTCAAAGGTCGTCCGCCGTCCGGGCGCGCTGCTCGTCACAAACGACGCCGGCAAACTCACCGGGATCTTCACCGACTCCGATCTCCGCCGAATGGTCCTGAGCAATCCCGATGATCTCGGAAAGCCAATGGGCGAAGCGATGTCGCGCGATCCGCGATGCTTGGACGGTGATGCCAAAGCAAGCGACGCCGTGGCGATGTTCCGCGAGTTCCGAGCCGACGAGATCCCGATTGTTGACAGCGATGGCAAGCCGATGGGGCTGCTGGATGTGCAGGATTTGATCGCGATGAAACTTGTCCGGGAGTCAACATGAGCAGTGACCCAGCATCAATCGAATTGATCATCTTCGATGTCGACGGCGTACTCACCGACGGCACCATCAACATTAACGACGACGGTTCCGAAACCAAAAAATTCAATGTCCGCGACGGCTTCGGCATGCGCCTCTGGCTCGATGCCGGGTTTAAGATCGCGATCATCACCGGACGATCTGGAGAAGCCCTCAAGCATCGGCTCGCGTCGCTCAAGATTGATCCCGAGCTGGTCATCCAAGGCTCCCGCGATAAATCCGAGGCCCTTGATGTCATCGTCGAGAAGACAAGCATTGACCCATCCAAGATCGCGTACCTCGCCGACGATTGGCCCGATCTGGTCGCGATGCACCGGGTTGGTCTCCCGATGGCGGTCCATGATGCGGAGCCCGAAGTGATCGAGGCCGCGGCATTCGTGACAGCCCGCAAGGGCGGCCGGGGCGCAGCCCGCGACGCGATAGCCCACCTGCTCAAAGCCAAAGGCATGTATCAGCCAGGCTCATGATTCATATCCGTCAAGAAACTGAAGCGGATCACAAAGCGATCTACGCGATCAACTCTGCAGCGTTTGAAACACCAGCCGAAGCGGATCTGGTAGACGCATTGCGGATCAATGCCAGCCCAGTTGTGTCATTGATCGCAGAGATCGACAGCCAAGTTGTCGGACACATTATGTTCTCTCCCGTCACACTCACTGGTCACCCAGACACCGCAATCATGGGGCTCGCACCAATGGCGGTACTACCAAATCATCAACGCAAGGGTGGAGGGTCGTTGCTCGTTCAGGCCGGCATCAAAGCGTGCGAGGACATCGGAGCCGATGGATTGGTCGTGCTCGGGCATCCGAAATATTACCCGAAGTTTGGGTTTGTGCTTTCTTCCCGGTTTGGGATCCAGTGTGAATACGAAGTCCCGGAAGAAGCTTTCATGGCGATGGAACTCCAGCCTGATTCACTCAATGGTAAATCGGGAACTATCCAGTATCACGCTGCATTCTCGGAGCTGTGAGACTATGCGGGTTTGTATTAGATGATGCACGCAAGTGGGCCTGCTTGCCCCGGCACATTACATTCATGTGAAGAACTCGTTTGAGCCGATCAGTTCTAATATGCTGATGAGCTTGTGTGAACTTATTTCTATGGAGTATGTATGATGCGGACAAAGATGATCGGATTTTGTGGGATTCTTGGTGCCTTTCTGAACTGCACGGCAGTAGGCCAGATGGTGCACGAGGACCATCGTTATGTCGTTGGCCCAGATGCCCCCGGATGGGATCACTACGGGGCATCGGTTGCGATGGATAATGGGGTCATGGCGGTGGGTGCGTGGAACGCGTTTCAGGCTCCTGACCACATCCCAGAGCAGGGCTTTGTGTATTTGTATGACGCGAATACTTCGGTGCTTCTCAGAACATTGATGGCGGACGAGCCGGTGCCGTTTGGGCAGTTTGGTCTCTCGATGGATATGGATGGCGGGCTCATTGTCGTTGGAGCCCCCGATTCGTGGGGGAATAGTAGCTTTGATATTGATTCTGGCTCGGCGTATGTGTTCGATGCAAACACCGGGGAGCAACTGCTGACACTGCGTCCCGATGGGCCGCTTGCTGTAGGGTGGTTCGGGCACGCGGTGGCGATCGACAACGGTGTTGTCGCGGTGTGGGGGGTGACCAATGAAGCGGACGGGACCCGGTATGGATCGGTCTACCTATTCGACGCGGCGACCGGGAATCAAGTTGATATGTTCCAGCCGGCTGGGCAAGAGGGATTGAATTTTTGGTTCGGGCACAGCATGGATCTGGATAGTGGGCGATTAGCGGTCAATGAGCAAGCGATTCAGGGTGGCAATGAAGTAGGAACTGTCAAACTCTTCGATATCAATACAGGCAATCTGTTTCGAGAGTTTGTGCCTCAGGACGCTGCCGACCAGCACGAGAGCTTCGGGCTGTCGATCTCGATGGATCAATGGACAATCGCGGTGTCCTCGTGGCTAGATGACGGGCTCGATCGTAGGGGTGTTGTCTATGCATATGACATAAACGGCGGCACTCAATACACCCGGTATGCACCTTGTTGTGTGTTGTATCAGATGAGCGATGATATTGAACTCAATGATGGGATTATCGGCATAGGCATGTTCACCAACTACCACGGCGGTGTGGTGCATCTTGTCGATGCGTATGGTGGAAATGTGCTCAATGTTCTGAAACCATCAGGAGGCGACTTTGGTCTATCCGAGATTGATATCGCGATGAAAGACGGTGTGATTGGTGTTGGGACGGATGACGAAGATGAAACAGTCGGGAGCGGGCACATGTATTTCTTTGGTGCAATCTGCTCGCCTGATCTCAACGGCGACGACGAACTCGACTTCTTTGATATCTCTACATTCATCAATGCCTTCATCCAAGGCGAGTTTGAAGCCGACTTCGACAACAACATGAGCTTCGATTTCTTCGATGTCTTTGGCTTTATCAAGGCATTCCAAGAGGGATGCCAGTAGATTCGCAGCCCTTTACGAACTTGTCCGGTCGACGATCCGGTAGTCTTCGCGTTCGCCTCTCCCTCGGAGGGGATAGTCCTTGCGGAGCGGGTGTCCGGGGTATTCTTCCCACAGCAAAATACGGCGGAGGTCCGGGTGGTTGGCGAAGCGGATGCCGTACATGTCGAAGACTTCGCGTTCGGGCCATTCGACGCCCGGCCACAGGTCGCATACAGAATCAACAACCAAAGCCGGATCATTCTCGATGCCATCGGTCGGCACTGACGGATCAAGGAATACCTTGACGAAGAATCGATCCGTGCGGGAGTAGCTGCAGAGGTTGTAGATCACTGCGAAGCGGCCCTGGGTTTTGGCTGGGTAATCGAGGTAGTCGATGCCGGTGACATCGGAGCAGAAGTCGTAGACGCACCGCTCATCGTTCTTGAGGAAGCTCATGACCTTGTGGAGATCGGCAGGCTCAACAATCAGCGTCGGCTGGTCGCAGAACTGGGTCGCTTGGAAGGTGCTGCTGGGAAAGGCAGCTTTGACGAGTGCGAAGGTTGGATGATCAATCTGTTGGGTGGTCATAGCCGGATTGTAGTCGATTCAACCGCTCAAAGGCATTCGATCCGCCTCTGGGTTGGGATCGTCCGGATCGTCCGATTCAGCAGTTCATCGCTGATGAGCCCTTCTCCGATCGGGGCGTGGATCAGGTGTCCATCGGAGTCGGTCTGGACGGACCGGAGCACCACGCCCCAGATTTTGGGAATCTCAAGGCACAAACTCGCCGAGCGGATCAGATGATCGGACAGGTCGGTCATCATCGAAGGCGTCAGCCACCGGGCCGGGTCAATGAGCAGCGGGATATCCGGGTGGGCATTGGCCCAGGTCACTGTGCAGATCGCGTCGGAGAGCCGACCGCCGGCTCCGGGGAGGATGACCAGTTGGGTGTTTTTTGAGGCGGCCAAAGCGACCAGTTCCTCGACAGCCTCATTGAAGGGCTCCCACGAATCTTGCGACCACTGGGCAAGGAGATCCGCCGATGGTTCGGGGTCGGCCCCTTTGTGATGGCCACAGGGCACGATGAGCGTTGAGGTTACGAGATTTTGGGGCCAGTTGTCGGCAAGACTCATGATGTCACCATCGAAGACCTCGGCGATCGACGATTCTGAATCGTCAGTAATAGTTCTGTCCGAATGCGTCCAAGTGAGTGTTTTGATAGTCATTGGGCAAGGGTAGGGGGGGAAGAGGGGGGCAGAGGGAAGGGAGGCTACGATTGGGACATGCCCGGACCCACTGGACCATCGCCAAAGATGCTCGGATTGACACTCGCGTCAATCATGCTCATCGTCTTCGCCACCATCATCTGGCGTTCAATGGGCACCGCCGCCCCCACTAGCCCAGGCCAAGGCAATCTGTTCCCAGAGAACCCAGACGAGATCCCCGACATCTCCGATCTGGAGCAGGGTGCCTCGATGTTCGTCACCATCGTGGATAAGGACGACCCGACCCGCGTCGCCGGCACTCTCAAGGCCGACCAGTTCGAACCAGTCGGCGGCGGACAGCGAAGATTGGTCAACCCAGACGCTTGGATCTACATGAGAGACGGCCGCCGCGTCCGCATCACAGCAGACGAAGGCCTCGTCATGATGCCCGATCCAAACGAAGCACCAGACTCGGGGACCCTCGAAGGTAATGTGACGATCCAATCATTCGATGCATCCCAAACCCCAGCCGATCCGCTCTCGGCAGCAATGGGAATCAACGACAACGCCAGCCAAACCCCGAGCCTGATCGCAAAGTTTGATGAGCCCGTTGAGTTCGAACGCCGCTACCAACGCCTCACCTCCGATGGCCGCTTCGCGATCAACTCACCCGGGCTCGATTTCATCGGTTACGACCTCACCGTCATGCTCAACGAGGTCATAGGCCGCGTAGAACTCATCGATGTACGCCGCGGCGAGAAGCTGGTCCTCCGCCCGGCAGCAAACAAAGACTCAGCGGTTACCAGAGCCAAACCTCGGACCCCAGCATACAGAATCGCCACAGTCGCCTACCCGAGCAACACACTCAACCAAGACTCTCCCCCAATCCAAACCCCGCAGCCAATCCAGCAAGATTTAAAGAAAACCCCATACCACATCGAGATTGTCGACGATGTGCTCGTTGATGTCATCGGGTCCGGAACACTCAAAGCCGAGACCCTCGATGTCTGGGCGATGCTCATTGATGGCGCATTGAGCCCCGATGCCTTTAAAGAAATCAAGTTCTCATCAGAGGAGTCATCGACACAATCTGAGGCATCCACTGCATCTGCAACTCCTACGAACCAACCCGCCAAGACCCCGACCCCAGCATCCCCCACGACACGCACCGCGGCTACCCCAACTCAAGCCTCGACTTCAACTCCGACTCATACGCCCATAGCAAATCCATCTGCAGCTCAACCTGTCGATGGCGAGGTTGTCATCACTTGGGCCGGGCCACTGGTCGTCCGCCCCGTAGAAGACCCCTCGGTGACCGCCCTCTCAAATGACGAACTCGCGATCCAGTTTACATCCTCTTCGCGGGTTGTCTTCGAATCCTCCGCCCAAGGCATCCATGGCTCAACCGACAAACTCACCTACGCCGCTACCCAAGGCCTCCTAGAACTCACAGGAAGCAGTGACAACCCATTAGAAATCAACGCCGACCAAGCGGGAACCCTCCGCTCGGCGTCCCTCAATGCGGATCTCGAAACCGGCATCATCTCTATAGATTCCCCGGGCCAGCTCGAATCAATTCAAGCGACCGACAAGCCACGAGCAAAGATCGATTGGGCGACTTCCGCCGAGTTCCGCCTCGTCAAAACCGATACCGATGAGCTCACCGGCCGCCTCAAATCCGCATACTTCGAGGGCCAAGTCCTCGCTGCCCGCGCAGACGCTGTACTCCGCACAGAAACTCTCCTCGCCCAACTCGATGACCAAGGCCCGGTCGAATCCGCTCTTAGATCCATCGCGATGAATCAGGGTTCAATGCATTCGGATTCGGGCTCCCTTACTGCAGACGCCATGACCATCGGATTCGTCCCGGTTCTGCATTCATCAATCGGGTCGAGCGGAGGCGGAGGCATTACCCCCTCAACACTCAACGCCCAAGGCGCAGTCCTTGGCTCTTCCATCGACGGCCGAGTTGAAGCCGACACACTCACCGCCATCATGGTCCGCGAGTTCGACGGCCAAACCCGCGTCCGCAGAGCCTCGGCAACCGGTAACACAGAGTTCCTCGGCAGAGACGAAACACACGCCTCGGGCCAACGCGTTGATCTCGACACAGACAACGACTCGATCCACATCGTCGGCCAGATCGGCGACCTCGCCTCGGCAGGCCAGGGCGGATCGCTCATCCACGGCCAAGACATCTGGATCAACACCCGCGCCCGCTCAATCCATGTCAACGGCCCGGGCACTTTCGATCACGACATCGCAACACAAGGCGACCAAGTTATCGCAACCGGCGGGCACCTCCGCGTCAACTGGGAAGAGTCCATGCGCTTCGACGACGCACTCGGCAGCATCGAATGCAGCGGCGAAGTCGTTGCTGTCTCAACCCCCGACGCGTACACCATCGACACCCTCAAGGCCGACCGCTTAGAGATCGATCTGACCCCCGCCCCAGGCAACGACCAGATCACCGACCCCAACGCAGAACTCGCCGAGACCCCAGAACGAGAGCTCTACGAGGCCCGCGCCTACGGCCGAGCCGTCCCCGGCGGTGACCCCGTCCTGGCCAATGTCGAATCCAGAACCTACGACCCACAAAGCCCGGAACGAGCCATCGGGATCATGTATCTCGAAGGCCCCCAGCTCCTGGCAAACAACAGAACACAAACCATCCGTGTTCCCTCGGCCGGCATGATGGTGCTGATGGACCGATCAAAGGACGACGCCGCCAACGAGAACAAAGATTCCGCGACCGTAATGCCAAGCACCAATGGCCCCGGACTCACCCGCCTGACATGGCTCGGATCAATGCAGCTCGATCGCGCCAGCGGCAACGCACTGGTCCTCGATAGCGTCAACATCCGTCACAAATCACTCGCCACCGGGAATATCTCTCAGATCGAATGCGACCGCCTCGATGCCGCCTTCGCATCAACCGATAGCAGCAGCCAAGCCGCCGCAATCACCATGCAGAGCGCGGATGCATCGGGCAATGTTCGATTCACCGATCTCCAGCGCACCCTGCTCGCAGACCACGCCCTCTACGACGCGCTCAACGAAACCCTCTTCGCCTTCGCCGACGGCAACCGCCTCGTCACGCTCCGAGACTCAACCGAACCCGCCCCGGTCTCCGCAAAGACCCTGCTCTGGGACCTCAAAAAAGACCTCATAGAAATCGACGCCCCAAGCCCGGTCCGAGCCCCGGTACGCCCCTGAGTTGATATAGAGCTGATAAATAAGAGACTTGGTTAGCCGCAGTTGGTGATCATCTTCCGACCATTGCACGAAGGGCAAGGGATCGGATGCCCGGTGGATGGCTGCAACGCCGGCACCGCATTGAGCCCCATCGTCCGCACCGCAACAGTCTGAGGACAAGGCACAGACCCAGCCCCGCAACATGTCGGGCAGCACTTGAGTTCAATATCACCGACGAGTCGGAGTTGCGGGGTTGAATGATCGAGGTCCATGCCCGGTTATCGGCTGATTCGCCAGATCAGTTCAGTGATTCTACAAACTTCTTAAACCGATCCATCCCCGCATTGATCTGCTCATCGCTGCACGCAAACGAGATCCGCACATGGTTGCCGCCGCAGCCACCAAAGTCATCGCCAGGCACAAACGCAATGTGGGCCTCATCGAGCATCGCCTCGGACAAACTCGGGGCATCGGTGATCTTCATACCCTTGGGCGTCGTCTTTCCGAACAACCCAGACACATCTGGGAACACATAGAACGCCCCGGTCGGAGTGGGGCAGGTCACCCCCGGGATCTCAACGAGGCGGCTCATAATGAGCTTGGCCCGCGAAGCAAATGCTTGGCGCATCTCTTCGACGGTGCCGGCGACGGATTCGTTGGTCAGTGCTTCACGCATCGCCGCGTAGTTAAAGCTTGTGATATTGGTGGTCATCTGTCCTTGGAGCGTCCCGATCGCTTTGATAAACTTCTTGCCAAACTCCCCAGGCATCGCGGCGTATCCGATTCGCCATCCCGTCATCGCGTAGGCCTTGGACATCCCATTGAGCGTGATGACCCGGTCGGCGATCTCGGGGATCGATCCGATCGAGAAGTGGGAGTCCTGGCCGTAAATAATTTTCTCGTAGATTTCGTCACTCAGCACCAACAGATTGGGCGCGATGTCGCGTGATTCGTGGATGACCTGCCCGATAGCGCGGAGCTCGGCCTCCGAATACATCGTTCCACACGGATTCGATGGCGAGTTGAGTACCAACAAACGCGAGTTGGGTGTGATAGCCTCTTTGAGCTGCTCAGCGGTAATACAGAAGCTTGACTCTGGGCCGGCAACGATTTCTTTGACCACCCCGCCCGCGATCTCGCAGATTGGTCGGTAGGAAACCCAAGAAGGCGTCGGCAGCAGCATCTCCTGCGCGGGCTCACCATGTGCAGGCGGATCAAACAACGCATGGATCGATGAGAACAGCACATGCTTGCCCCCGACTCCGATAGCGACATGCTCGCCGGTAAGTCCCGGGATGTTGTTTTCATTGGTGAGTTTGTCTGCAACGCATTGCCTCGACGCCATATCCCCGAGCGTGGGCACATACTTGGTCTGCCCATCGAGCATCGCCTGAATCGCCGCATCCTTGATCGGCTGAGGCGTATCAAAGTCGGGCTCCCCAGCCGCAAACCCCAGAATGTCAACCCCACTCGCTTTGAGAGCCTTGGCTCGACTATTGAGTGCCAAGGTAATCGAGGGCTTAAGGCTCGAAACACGCTTGGAGAGGGATAGCTGGGTTGTTGTGGTCATACTCGAATCATAGTCGATTCCAGACTGATCAGGACTACTTCGCGTTCAATTCTTGGAGCAATCGAGCGGTCAGGAGTTCGACCTTCTTCACCTCGCGGGTAATGGCGATCCGCTGCATCTCCATCCAGAACCAGATCTTCATGAAGCTGATCATGAACATGCCCAGAAGGAACCCGAAGCCATAGGCCAGCATGTCCTTGGTCTCCTGAGAATCAAAGAACCGGAAGACGCACCAGATGGAGATCCCCATGACGATGAGCGATACCACAACCATCGAGCCGGTCACCAGCCAGTTGCGGCTGCGGAGAGTTGAAAACACAAGCTGATCGATCCTGAGCCCGTCGTCAGGGCCCCCGATCATCTCGGCGTCTTGGCTGCTCAGTGCGTTTCGGATTTGGTCGTCTAAATCGTTCATAGCGTGCTCCTTTCGAGCGTGTGTTCGAGAATCGGTTTGAGTTGCGACCGGGCCATCAACAGCCGGGTCTTTGCGGTGCCCACCGGGATCCGGAGGACGGCCGCGATGTGTTTGAGTGTGCAGTTGTCCATGTAGAACAGATACACGACTTCCCTGAGTTTGGGATCAAGATGCCCGATCGCCTCACGGATCGCTTGGGCATGGTCCCCCGCAGGCTCTGGTGTGCCCCGTGGAGTTTCGTGAAGGCGTGCGTTGAGCGAGCGATCCTTGGCCTGCTGCTGGATCCAATCCGCAGCCTTGTGCTGAACAATCCGGTGCGACCACCCCCCAAAGTGTGACGGGTCACGCAATGACCGCAGACCTTTAGCGATACCGATCCACGATTCCTGCAATACCTCGCGGGCCCCATCGTGATCGCCGGTCAGGCGGTACGCCCGATGGGTGAGCCTTGGTGTCCACATCTCGACGAGCTGTGAAAGGGCTTCCTTGCTCCCGCTCTGGGCGTCGAGGACGAGGTACTCACTCAAAATGGTGGACTGGGTTCTGGTCATCTCAAGAGATATTGTCCACGATGAGCGGGGCTTGGTTTTTAGTTCTCAATGAAATCTGAATAAATTGGCGATTTCAGCCCAAAAACAGCTCGCCAACTGGTCATCTGAGGTCAGAATTTGGACATCTGGGCCAGAGGGTCTATCATTCCTCGAAGCCGCGTTGAGCAGCTCACAATCTGGTTTGGCGGACGGTGGAGTGATGCCAGTTGCACCACACCCTGTTACGCGACGGAAGGACATGAAACCATGCCATTGACCTCTGAAGAAACATCACAAATTGTAAAAGACTTCGGCCGCAAGGACGGGGACACCGGTTGCCCAGAAGTGCAGGTCGCTCTTTTGACCGCCCGCATCAAGCAGGTCGCAACCCACCTGAGTGACAACAAGCAGGACATGCACAACCGCCGTGGCCTCGTCATGATGGTCGCCAAGCGTAACCGCTTGCTCCGCTACCTGGCCCGCACGAACCGCGATTCGTATCTCGATACGATCAAGCGTCTCGGCCTCCGCAAGTAAAAGAACCACGACCCGTGTGTTGGAAACAACACGCGGGTTTTTGTTGTTAGATAACGAACCCCTGTTCAAAGAGTGGCAGTCGGCGATAGGCATACGAGTATGCACTTCGCCTTCTGCCTCTTGAGATGCGAGTACAGGGTTCATCAAAGACGGGAATCGATCAAGGCGCCGTGCGCGAGATCGTTCCACACAACCCGGGCACCTCGCGTCCGAATCACCCATAAAGGGGTACTGATAATGGCAAACAGTTCTACAAATAAGGTAGTCACCGTCGAAAAAGAAATCGGCGGCCGCATGATGCGGATCGAAACAGGACGGGTCGCAAAGCTCGCAACCTCCGCACTCATCATCTCATACGCAGACACAACAGTTATGTGTACCGCGATGCGGGCAACCCCCCGTCCGGGTCTCGACTTTTTCCCAATGCAGGTCGATTACCGCGAGAAACTCTCCGCCGGCGGCAAGTTCCCAGGCGGCTTCCGTAAGCGTGAAGGCGCTCCCAACGAAAAAGAAGTCCTCACCATGCGGATGATCGACCGTCCGATCCGCCCACTCTTCCCCGACGGCTTCATCGAAGAAGTCCAGATGCAGTGCTGGGTCATGAGCCACGACGGCGAGAACGACGCCGATGTGCTTGCGGGCACCGGTGCCGCGGCCGCACTCTCGATCTCCGACTGCCCGTTCGAAGGCCCTTTGGCAACCGTCCGCGTTGCTCGCATCTTCACCGATGACGGCGCTCAGTTTATCATCAACCCAACAGTCTCCCAGCTCGACTTCTCCGACATGGACATCGTCCTCGCCGGTCACGCCGACGGCATCAACATGATCGAAGTCGGAGCTGCTGAAGTTCCCGATGAAGACATCCACGCCGCCATCGAGTTCGGCTACGAGAACGGCATCAAGCCGATCCTCGAACTCATCGGCGAGCTCGTCGAGAAGTGTGGCAAGGAAGTCCGCATGGGCGACCACATGAACATCATCCCAGATGACATCATGGCCAAGGTCACAAAGATCGCCGAGAAGGACCTCACCAAAGCCCGCCAGATCAAGCCAAAGCACGAGCGCGGCGACAAGGTCGGCGAGATCAAAAAAGCAATGATGGCCGAGTTCCCAATCAACGACTCGGGCACTCCGGGCGAGTGGGAAGCGTCCAAAGCGGCCAACCGCCACGCCTCCGAAGCGTTCCGTAAGCTCGAAAAGAAGATCACCCGTAAGCTCATCGTCAAGGGCATCCGTGCCGATGGCCGTGGGCCTACCGAGATCCGCCCGCTCGACATGCAGGTCGCCCAGTTCCCACGCACCCACGGCTCAGCGTTCTTCCAACGCGGCGAAACCCAGTCACTCGTTTCCTGTACCCTCGGAACCGGCCGCGACGAGCAAATCGTCGATGGTTTGCTCCCAGAGTACTCCAAGAAGTTCTACCTCCACTACAACTTCCCACCGTTCTCGGTTGGTGAAGCCGGCCGCATCATGGGCCCTGGTCGTCGTGAACTCGGTCACGGTGCACTCGCCGAGCGTTCACTGCTCGGTGTCCTCCCATCACCAGAAGACTTCGCCTACACCATCCGCCTCGTCTCCGACATCACCGAATCCAACGGCTCCTCGTCGATGGCATCGGTCACCGGCGGCTGCTTGGCACTTATGGACGCAGGCGTCCCAATCACCAACACCTGTGCAGGCATCACCGTCGGCCGCTTTACCGACGAGAACGGCGAGAACGAAGTCATGGTCACCGACATCATCGGTGAAGAAGACTTCTTCGGCGACATGGACTTTAAGGTATCGGGCACCGTTGATGGCATCACCGGCATCCAGCTCGACCTCAAGGCTCGCGGCCTGAACCTTGATCAGATCAAGGTCATCTTCGCACAAGCACGCGTCGGTTACATGGACATTATTGAACAGATGGAAAAAGTCATCGCCGCACCACGCGACGAGACTTCGAAGTTCGCTCCGCGTCTGCTCCAGCTCAAGATCGATCCAGAGAAAATCGGCAAGCTCATCGGACCCGGTGGCAAAACCATCCGCGCCCTGCAGGACAAGTACTCCGTCAACATCGATGTTGAAGATGATGGCAGCGTAATCGTTTCATCGTCCAACGCGATGAATGTCGAGAAGGCAGAAGCCGAGATCTCAGCACTCTGCGAAGATGTCAAAGCAGGCACCATCTACGACGGCAAGGTTGTCTCGACCAAGGACTTTGGCGCGTTCATCGAGATCGCTCCAGGGACCGATGGCATGTGCCACATCTCCGAACTCGCCAACGGTTATGTTGAGTCCGTCGCTGATGTCGTCAAGGTTGGCGACATGGTGAAGGTCAAGGTGCTCATGGTCGATGACCAGGGCCGCATCAAACTTTCAATCAAGCAAGCCGACCCAGACTGGGAAGAAAAGGCCAGGGCCGCCAAGGAAGAGCGTGGGTCACGAGGCGACTCGGGTGACTCAGGTGATGAAGGCGAGGGCGAAAGCAAGCCACGCCGTCGTCGTCGCAGCCGTCGCGCCGAAGGTTCCTCAGCCGAATAAGGCTCATTTGAATATTATTAATAGGTATATACCCCCAAATAAGTCCGGGACTTGTTTGGGGGTATTTGACGCGCCTGCAAAGTCTGGTATGCTATCTAAGTGTTTACTGGCCAACTCTTGCCGGTGAGCGATCCGGGTTTACGCTCAAGTACTTGTGGACAGAGCGGAGCATCGGTGTATGGAGACCAGGTCGATTGGCTTGGGGACTGTTATGGGAAATGAAGACAACGAACTTATTGATGTTCAGGGATCGGTGAAATGGTTTGACCCCCGAAAAGGCTTCGGCTTTATCGTCGGTCCAGACAACCAAGATATCTTTGTGCACTACACCATCATCGAAGGCGAGGGCTTCCGGGTTCTTGCCGATGGTTCACCAGTAACCTACAGCGCCGAGAACGGCGACAAAGGCTGGCGGGCAACAAAGGTCGTCGCTCTTGAGGTGCCTTCATCAGACTCGCCCGATTCAGAAACAGATTCTGAAGCAGAAGTCGTCGTGCCCAAGCGGACCTACACGCGGACACCCCGCCGGTAAGTTTCGTGATCCTCAAAATACGATTGCTCCAAATCCTACTGAAACAGATCTATGCTCATGTATTGGGTTGTCCAATGGCTGAGTACTCGGAATGATGATTGCTATCTGGATATTGCTGGGCTGTGTCATCGGCGCGATCATCGCCGCCTTGGTCTCGCGCGTCGCCATCACCAGAGCCGCCGCCAGAGCAAGAGCCTCCCAAAAGCGAGCCCAGTCCGCCCAGCGCATGGCCGAGATCGGATCCATGACCTCTGGCCTAGCACACGAAATCAAAAACCCCCTCTCCACCATCGGCCTCAACGCCCAACTCCTCGGCGAAGCCATCGAAGACCTCTCCATCGACGAGCACGAGAAAGGTCGCATGACCCGCCGCGTCGGTGCCCTTCGAGGCGAGACCGACCGCCTCCGAGGCATCCTCGAAGATTTTCTCGAATACGCCGGAGAGATGCGCCTCGAACGCCTCGCCACCGATCCAAATACCCTCATCGAACAACTCGGCGACTTCTTCCATGTCCAGGCCCAAACCAGCGGCGTGCAAATCCGCCTCGACCCATCGCCTTCTCCGGTCATGATGGACATCGACGCCAACCACATCAAACAAGCCCTCCTCAACCTGATGATCAACGCCGTCAACGCGATGAAAGACTCCGAGGGCACCGGCAAAGAACTCATCCTCCGGGTCGATAGCGACCCCGAAGGCCGCCACGCGATCCATGTCATCGACACCGGCCCAGGCATCGCCCAAGACGACCAAGAACGCATCTTCCACCCATACTTCACTACCAGAGCCGCCGGCACTGGCCTTGGCCTCCCGACCGCCAGAAGAATCGCAGAAGCCCACGGCGGATCACTCGAACTCCACTCAGAACCAGGCAAAGGATCTGACTTCTCAATAGTCCTCCCCGTCGCCCAAGATGCCCCAGAGTAAAGCCGGAGTAAGGGAATACGCTGCACCTGGACGATACACTATGTGGTCAGTCAAGCCGCAAAGGATTCCCCCATGAAGATCGCCTATTCAACGACAGTGTGCCCAGGATGGACCCTCGATCAAGCCATCGAAGCCGCCTCAGGATTCGGATTCCTAGGCCTCGAAATGCGATCATTCCTAGAGCCGCAGGCCGCAATGAACTGCGACCCGATGCAGCTCGATCCCCATGATGTCCGCACCAAGTTCGACAACGCCGGCGTCACCCCACTTGGGCTCGCCACCGGCGTCCGCTTCGACAAACCAATCTTCCCACCGGTCATCGGCCATGTATTCGTCAACGAAGAAGAAGGCGTCTCCGATACCAAAGAGTTCGTTGACTACGCATCCAAAGCCGGCATCAAATATGTCCGAGTCTACGGCTTCGAACTCCCCGCGATCGAACCACGCGCCTGGGGCATCCGCCGAGTCGGCGAACGCCTCCAACTTGCCTCCCAAACCGCCCGCAATACTGACTCCATGATCCTCATCGAAAACGGAGGTTCATTCTCCCGTGCATCCGATCTACTCCAACTCATCGAGACCTACCCAAACCAATGGCTCGGGGTCTCCTACAACATCAAAGCCGCCAAGCTCGCCGGCGAATGCCCCGCCCACGGCGTCAAGCTCCTCAAAGATCACCTCCACTGCGTCAAGATCACCGATGTCGATGCCGAGCACCACCCCGTGCTTCTCGGAGATGGCGTGATCCCCTGCCGCAAGGTCGTCGCCGCCCTCGACGAAATGGGCTTCGGTGGCTGGATTGTGTATAAGTATCCCAAGCTCTGGGTACACGAAGACGGCCGCAACCCATGCGAGATCCTCAAGCACGCCAGCGACACCCTCTACGATTGGATCCAGGCAGACGAGGCCGCGTGTGAATCCGGGTGCTGCTGCTCAAACGCATAAGATCCCAAGTGGATGAATCCCTATCAACACAACTCATCGACCGCGCACTCGCGTCGGGCTTTGCCCTCGCCGGCATCGCAGGCGTCGAACCCTCAGCATGGCCCGATGAACTTATCGAATGGCTCGCCGACCACAAGCACGGCAACATGGCCTGGCTCGACCGCAACACAACGCTCCGCCAAAACCCAGACCAACTCATCGACCACGCCAAATCCGTTCTGATGGTCGCGGATCTCTACGCAAGCCGATCCGACAACATCGACCCACCACTCCAAAAAGGCCAAGGCCGCATCGCTCGCTACGCCAGAGGACGCGACTACCACAAGGCCATGAAAAAACGCCTCATGGCTCTGGCCGATCAACTCCGTCAAGACCATCCCGACGCCGATTTCAAAGTCTTCGTAGACACCGCACCAGTCCTCGAACGCGAGCTCGCCCAAAGGGCCGGGCTCGGCTGGACCGGCAAGCACACACTCCTCATCCACCCAAAGGCCGGCTCCTACATGCTCCTGGGCGGCATCGTCACCACCCTCGACTTTTCTCCCCCAGACACCCAGTCCATCGAACCCGACCACTGCGGCTCATGCACCCGCTGCATCGACGCCTGCCCAACCGACGCCATCACGCCCTACTCCGTTGACGCAAGAAAGTGCATCTCCTACCTCACCATCGAACTCAGAGAAGACATCCAGCCATCACTCGCCTCAAAGATCGGCGACTGGATCTACGGCTGCGACATCTGCCAAGAAGTCTGCCCACACAACTCACCGCGGCCAGAAGCACAACCCGCAAACCCAATCTACAACTCGGACCGCGATCGTTTCGATCTCCTAGAAGTGTTGGGATGGACCGAAGACGACCGGCGCACCGCCTTCACCGGCTCAGCCATGAAACGCGCCAAGCTCGACATGATGCACCGCAACGCACGAATAGTCGCGGCCAATCAAGGGGGCTTGCTGGATCATACCTGAATCGTAGATTCAGACTTGCCCTTGAGCACAAACGCCCCGCACACAGCGACGAGCATCCCAGGCCCAAGCCAAATCGATTGCCGCTCAATAAACCCCATCCAGAACATCGGCATCGCAACCCCCATCGCAAGCCACATCATCCACCGCTGCAGCGGTACATCCGTAGAGTGCGACCGGATCACCCGGTACAATATGTACGCCGGGAACACCAACCCATAAAATGTCAGGAACCCGCGGTACACAATCTCGCCAGACCCCAGCCCCGCATGCCCAGCGATACTGGGCACCGCAAACCCCGCAAGCCCAGACGCTAGAGCCACCAAGAACAACGCCCGCTGCCCAAGCAACCGGTGTGGCTTCAGCGAGTCCATCCGATCAAGATGCACCCGCACAGTGAAGATCCACTGGCACAAAATATGAACCAATACCCCCGCCGCAAGCCAAGGCGTCGTGATCGCGATCAACGAACCGTCCCCCCGCATCGCCCCCGCGATCAATCCCGAATACCGAGTCGTCAACACAAGCATCAACGCAAAGAACACGCAGAACCCAATAGTAAATCCCAAGCGGCCTCCGGACCGGCCATTCAAGTTTTGGCGAGCATGATGAAAGGTCACATCAAGATACGGGCAAAGCAAAAAACCAAAGATCGCCACAGGCACAAACCATTCAACCCCAGTGGATGTCCGCGGGGCCTCAATTAACGCATCAACCGCCGGTTGCGCCTCGGGCTTGACAAACAACGCTGCCAGCACCGCCGCGCTGATTATCCAAAGCAGCATCGCAAGCTGCGGCGCCTTCCCCCCACGAATAATCCGCCCAGATGTAATCGCAAACGCAACCGCGATCGCCCCGGCCCCAAACAAATACTCCTCGGGCATCGGTAGCGCATTCTGGATAAACGAGGTCAGCCAGATGATCCAGAAAATATGAAAGCCAACAGTCACCGCCGAGAACCACCACACCGCAGTCGGGTGCCGTTCGACAAAGCTGACCGAACTCTCGCGTGATTGAATCACCCACCCCATCGCCGCGGCACCAAGCACATTGGGAATCGCAAACGCCGCGATCCCTGCCCATCCGAAGTCCCGCATCAACAGTACCGGAAAGAACATCCCGATACACCAAGTCCACGAGCACCCAAGGTACGCGCCCCAGAGGATCGGGTTGGTGGTAGTTGGCTCAGACCGGATCGAGGTCGTTTCGTTCATGCCTTTTTGGTTCCGCGAAGCTTCTTGGCTTTGTGCTGCGATTTGGGGGTCACATGGAATGTCGCCGTGCACCGTCCGACCCGTTTGGGCTTGCTGGGTTTGATGTTGGGATCATCCACTTCGTCGGCCATCTTCTTCTTGCTCAAAGGCACCAGCACCTGAACAATGTCCATCCGCACAGCGATATTAAACTCGCCCCCTTCAGCAACCAGAGCATGAAGATCCTCAAGCGGAGTCATCCGATACTCGGCTGGCCCGTGGCAAGGACGCAGGAACTTGTATTCAAGATGCTTGCAAACAACGGTGTACTCCCCGCCGCAAACCGAGAACACATAGTTGCCACCAGCAATCTCAGAGTTGCCCAATAGAGCCGCCCCCGCCATCGCGCTGTACCAGTTCTTATTAAACCGACGGAACGGCAGCGTCGCACGATAAGTATTCTCATCGGTCGACATCGTGATCCCAGATCGGAACGCATAAGGCAGCCAGATCATCGAGCAAACACGGTTCCAAAAATTGTTCCGCATCGAAAGCTTCTCAAAGAACGACTCGGCACGCTCGAGGAAAGTCTTCTTGACCTTCTTCTCGCGTTTCCCCTTGGATGCCGGTTCAGTAGCAACCGTCCCGGTCGTAGTTTCAGTCGGCTCAACAACATCCGCAGCCGGTGTAGCCGAGTCTGGGGCAGAATCCGAGATGGGGTGTGTCGTGTCTGTAGTCATGTGCTTGATGGATTATAGATCGAAAAAAACGACCGGTACGCCTCAGTTCTGCTCTTCAACCAGTTCGAACCAGCCCTCTTCCGTGCTCTTGACCTTATAAAGCGGGTTGCCCGGTTCATGGTCCAGCAGCAGCGTCCAGTCCAACTCTGCAGCATCCGCAAGGAACCAGTTCTTGGTCACCATCGAAGTGAACGGCTCAACATCGTAAGCCAGCGAATACGCCTGCCCAACATGGTAGTGGGTGGGCATCACATCTGGAGTAAACACAATGACCCGTCCATCGGTATCTTCAAACTGCACCGCCTGTTGCCCCCAGGTATGCCCAGGCACAAGGAATGTACGGATGCCCGGAAGCACCTCGCTCATCCGTTCCTGGATCGGGGCCTTGGGAAGCTCGCCCTTCGATGGCTTCCGGTTCTGCGGGAACGCCCGAGGCGAATCAATCAACCGCAGCCGAGGGCGTCCGTCATCCAGTGGCATCTTGTCGTCCTCAAACGGCAAAATATGATCCCGGTAATAGGTCTTGGTCATCACCGAATCGTTATTCCGAGCATCAACCCATTCGCGCCGCTGAACAATCAGCTCCGCATTGGGGAAAGTAAACTTGATGTCATTGTGATCGCCCGAAGCCGCGCCCGGTTTGGTCGCGGTCCAGTCCGGCTCTTCGCCATCACGCAGCTTGCGGGTCAAACCGCCAGCATGGTCAAAGTGGAGGTGCGTCACAATCGTCGCTTCGATGTCCGCCGGATCAACACCCGCGGCAATAACCTCAGACTCAACGGTCCGCCCGTCGAGTCCAAAGATCGACGCCATCTTCTCATCAAGCTTGTCGCCCGTCCCCGCCTCGATCAGGTATCGATGCACTTTCTTCGTAATCGGGTCGGGCTTCTCAGATTCAAGCAAAACACAGTTGTGCATCAGCTCGATCCGACCCTTGTCATCGGTCTCGATGGACTTCGACCACACCACCCGAGGGATGACCCCAAACATGCCGCCGCCGTCGAGAAGAAACCGTGAAGCCCGCAAGATTGTCCATTTGTATCGCATAGTCGGGAAGGATACGCCGGGCAGCGATTAAAGCTATGATTCTGGATCAAATCAGAGAGCGAAACATGGGGACTTTTTGGTCCCGATGGTCCCAAAACCGGAGTTCAATATGGGTACTTTCAAGATCAGCGTTTATATCCTTTTCACAGCCTTCCTAGTCACCGGCTGCTCCTCAAAGCACCAGGAGCAACAAGCCGCAGATCTGGCCGCCGCCCAAGAAATGGCAGCACTCGCCCAGGCCAACTTGGAGCAGTACCAAGAGCATGTCCAGTCCGGGGACGGCTCCATCCCCGAATCATCGGATTCCATCGATGAGTATGTAGAACTCGTCGAGAAGGCATCCGAAAGTGTCTCCCCAGAGCTCGCCGCCCAGCTCAAAGCCCAAGCCGCCATCCTCAAAGAGTTCAAAGAGCTCGCAGACCCATATATTGCCACCAACAGCAAGTTCATGAAACTCGGAGGCATCGACGCCGCAACCCTCACATCAATTGATGACATCGACAACAGAATCACATTGATCCAAGAACTCGCCGCCATCAACGATGTCATCGATGTCCGCTACAAAGAACTCTTCATGCAGATCCCAGGCTCAGACACCCCAGAAGGTGCCCGCCAGCTCGCCATGATCAAAGAGATCCGACAGACAGACCGTGAGGCGTACCCCCACATGATCCAGAGCCTGCAGATCGTCAAGAAGCACTGGGAAACCTCAGGCAACGCCAACGACGGCCTCTTCTACTTCGGCCCAGATGTCCCAAGCGAAGACATCGCAAACTACAACCAGCACCACAAAGCAATCGAAGCAATCGGCGAAAAACAACAACAGATCCAGCGGGACTATTACAATGTCCCCTAACTGAATCTGTTGCTATCAAATATTCTTAAGCTGTCAGCTTCAAAGGCCGGCTCTTTAGAGCCCGTCCTTCTCGCCCATCATCTTGAGCATATCGACACACCGGTTGGCGTAGCCAGCCTCGTTGTCGTACCAAGAAACGATCTTAAAGAAGTTGCTGTTGAGCTCAAGCCCAGCAGTCGCGTCGTAGATCGATGAGTGCGGATCGCCAATAAAGTCAGACGAAACCACAGCTTCCTCGGTGTACCCCAGAACGCCCTTCATCGGACCCTCAGAAGCAGCCTTCATCGCCGCATTGATTTCCTTGAGCGAGGTCGCCTTCTCGGTACGGAAGGTCAGGTCCACGACAGAGACATCAGCGGTCGGAACGCGGAACGCCATCCCGGTCAGCTTGCCAACGGTGTCTGGGAGGCAAAGCCCCACAGCCTTAGCGGCACCCGTCGAGGATGGGATGATGTTCTGGTACGCATTTCTGCCCCCACGCCAGTCCTTCTTCGATGGGCCGTCCTGGGTTGGCTGGGTCGCGGTCGCCGCGTGGATCGTGGTCATGAGGCCCTCGACCATCCCGAAGTTGTCCATGATGACCTTCGTGATCGGTGCAAGACAGTTGGTCGTGCAGCTCGCGTTCGACAAGATGGTGTCTGTATCCGGGTTGTACTTCCCGCAGTTCACGCGGTGAACATAAGTCGGAACCGTGTCCGGGGTCTTGGTCGGTGCTGAGAGGAGCACACGCTTGCAGCCCTTCCCTTCAGAAGAGTCATCAATGTGCAACTGTGCCGCATCGCGGGTAAAGAAGAACCCGGTCGATTCGAGCACATAATCAACGCCCATATCGCCCCACGCCAGCTTGGCCGGGTCGCGCTCGGCGGTGGTCTTGGTGGTGTAGCCATTGACGGTGATGGTGTCATCGGTCGCCGAGACATCCGCATGCTTGCCGTCGATCAAGAAGCGGCCGTGCATGGTGTCGTACTTCAAAAGGTACGCCAGCGAGTCCGCAGGCACAAGGTCATTGATCGCGACGACCTCAATACCAGGAGTGTTCGCAGCGATACGATAAACAAGGCGTCCGATCCGTCCGAACCCGTTAATTCCGATTTTGATGCCCATTGAATGGCTCCATACAAAGGTGAATCCAAGGGAGAGAACCCTCGGCTGATCTGCTCGGCGATTCTAGGTCACCCCCTCGTCGACTGTCTCTCAAACCACCGATGAGAATGCCCGTTCATTGCGGATCTTGCCTCCAACAATCGTCATCACCGACCGCGTCCCCATCGTCCACCCAAGAAACGGCGTATTCCGGCTCTTCCCAACCAGATCCGATTCCCCAAGCGTCCAAGAGCAATCCGGGTCAATAAGCGTCAAATCCGCCGCCCCACCCACAGAAATCGACCCCAACCCCATCGAATCAAGCCCACACAACCGCGCCGGATTGATCGTCAACAACTCAATCAGCTTGGGCCACCCAATACATCCCGTCTCAACGAGCGCCTTGTGGTACAGCCCAAGAGCCGACTCCAGCCCAATAATCCCAAACGGTGCCTCCGAAAGCACATTCCGCTTCTCATCATTCGTATGCGGAGCATGATCCGTCGCCAAAATCGTAATCACCCCATCAGCAACCCCCTGCCTGAGAGCATCGATATCCGATTGCTCCCGCAGCGGCGGGTTCATCTTGGCCATCGACCCATGCGTCTCGATCGCCTCATGCGTCAACAGCAAGTGGTGGGGCGACGCCTCGCAGGTGACGGGGATGCCTTCCCTTTGTGCCCGAGCAACAATCTCTACAGAGTCCCCCGACGACATGTGCTGAATGTGGTAGTCGCACCCGATCGCTTTGTTGAGCCGAATATCCCGCTCAATAATGATCTCCTCAGCTTCCCGAGGCCATCCCCTGTGACCAAGCTTGGCCGAAACAGTTCCGGCATGCATGACCGCCCCATCAGTCAGCGTCAACTCCTGACAATGCTGCATAAAGCACTTCCCCGTAGCCTTGACCGCTTGCAATACAGATTTCATCATCGACGCCGATTCAATCACATCCCCATCATCAGAATACCCAACCGCCCCCGCATCCAGACACAGCCCGATCTCCGCAAGCCGCTCGCCCTTCCGCCCCTGAGTCGCCGCCGCCACACAAAACACCCGGCAGTGCCCAACCTGCTGAGCCCGCGATCGCACAAACTCAACCATCTCAGGCGAATCCAACGCAGGCGATGTATTGGGCATGCAGCACACCGTCGTAAACCCACCCGCAACAGCCGCCAGAGTCCCAGACTCAATATCCTCCTTATGCACCTGCCCAGGTTCCCGAAGATGCACATGCGGATCAATTAACCCCGGAGCCAAGATCATCCCCTCCGCCTCGATGACCTTGTCATAGCTCGCGGGATCGAGACTCGAATCAATCGCTTTGATCAAACCCCCCTCAACCCCAACATCGGCAACCCGATCCATCCCAGAAGCAGGATCAATCACACGCGAGGCTCGGACCAAGACGGAAAGGGGTTGTGTCTCTGTAGGCATGCACAACAATAGGTGCAATCAACCCGGCGGATCCGAAGCAGAGCCCGATGAAGCCCCATCAATCACCGCCCGCACTGCTTCGCCGATCGGTTTCCCGCATTCAGGGCATTCGGGGTCGGGCGCACCCTTCAGGTGATACCCACAATAAAGACAAACCGGCACCCCGCACTCAAGCAGTTCCAGCCGCAGGTGCTTGGCCAGGTGCTTATTGAGCATCCAGAGCGAAACAAGCGACGCCCCGATCATGACCGGGAGCATCAGGATCAGATTAATCACAACCTCAGGGATCGGGAGCCCAAGCCCGTAAGCCGCCTTCCTCAAAACAAGTGTCGCAAAGAGCGACACCCCAATCGCAACGAGCACCGCAAGAATCCAGGGCCAACGCCCAACCATCTTCCAACTCGCCCGCCGCATCGCTCTAGAGGCATCTTCTTTCGATGGGAACAGCTCTTGTTCGGGGAGCGAACGCAGTGAGAGCCAGTTTGCTGTGCGTGATCGACTCTTGGAGGGATGATCGAGCATTTCTGAATGGTAGGGGGCAAGGGGGTGTGAGTGGGGGTGGGAATGGTCTCGGGGACCGATCGCGGCTATGCTTCACTCCGGCTTGGATACAAGCCATTCCGGGGTGTAGCGCAGTTTGGTTAGCGCATCTGACTGGGGGTCAGAAGGTCGGAGGTTCAAATCCTCTCACCCCGATTTCACGATGGAAGTTTCACGGGCATGCATCCTCGTGTTTTACTCTAAACAACTAGCAAGCCGACTACTGAACGGGATGCGAATGAATCTTCAGGCGATTGCTAATGCACTTTCCATCAACAGTGCACACGCTTCTCGATCGACTGCCATCGCCATCCGGTTCATCGTATCTTGGCTTATACCAAATTCTGATCCATGTCAATAGGCGGCCGCTATCCCATCACGCCGAGCATCTGAGCCGGCGATATAGCCGCGATCACTTCGCATGATGGCTTGCCCGCCGCCGTAAATCAGACCCATGTTTTCGCCCACGAGTAAGATGCTCCCTATTTCCATCAGCGGATCATGTGGATTGTGCCCCTTTGCGAGAAGTTCATCTATTGTTGATTCAGGGATGGAGCTTTCGAATGTCACGCTATTGCCATGCCAATGACGAAACCGGGGCGCATCGAGTGCCTGCTGGACATCCATGTCAAAGAGCAGGATATTCAGCAGGACTTGTACATGCGCTTGTGGTTGCTGGGCCCCTCCGACAATGCCGAAGCTGAGCCAAGGCTGCTGTTTCCCGTCGTCGCCGCTCTTGGTCACGAATCCCGGGATGATGGTGTGAAATGGTCGCCTTCCCGGGGCCGCCGTATTGGCACGACCTTCTTCGATAGAGAATCCAGCACCGCGGTTCTGAATCGCAAACCCAGTGCCAGGCACGACGACCCCGGAGCCGAATGGTCCTGCTATGCTGTTGATGAATGAGACCATGTTGCCCTCTTTGTCCGCAACGGTGAGATAGGTGGTATCGCTATTTGTCATCGATTGGTCGGGAGTCGCGTGTCGAAGAGCTCGATTTGGGTTCATGTAAGCCCGCCTCGCCTTGATGAACTCGTCGTCAAGGAGTTGTTCAGGGGTGATTGTCATATACTCAGGGTCACCAACGAAATGCTTGAGGTCTGCGTAGGCAAGCTTCTTCGCTTCGATCAGGTGGTGAAGATAGGCAGCCGAGTTGTGTCCCATCGAAGCGAGATCATAAGACTCAAGAAGCCGGAGCATCTCGAGGGCTGCGATGCCCTGGCCGTTTGGTGGAAGCTCCCACACTTGATAGTTGCCGTAAGAAACTGAGATTGGCATGACCCACTCCGATTTGTGCCCGGCGAAGTCATCGGCCGTTATGAATCCTCCGAGTTCCTGGACATGTTCCGCTATCTGCTCGCCGAGCTCACCGCCGTAAAGCAGTCCCGGGCCCTTGTCCGCAATCGCCTGCATCGTCTTTGCGAGGTCAGGATTCGCAAACCACTCACCCGCTCTTGGTGCTCTCTTGCCGTTGATCAAGTAGGTTTGGCGGGCACCAGGATCCGACTTGATCTTGCTTTCGAACTTGGCCCACTCGCTCGCCGTGGTTCTCGATACAGGGAATCCCTCTTTGGCGAGTTGAATTGCTGGCTGAAGAGCCTCGGATAGAGTGATCGTGCCGTATTCATCGAGTAATGCAGCCCAGCCCGCCAGAGCTCCGGGAATCGTTATTGACCCCGCCCCGTCTTTGGGCACACTGCCACCGAGTGCCTCGCGGGTCATCAACGATCCGGCACGCCCACTTCCGTTGATTCCCACCAGTCGCTGTTCTCGTTCAGACCACAGAATGGCAAACATGTCTCCGCCTATTCCCGTCATGTAGGGCTCAACAACATTGAGCACCGCGGCCGCAGTCACCGCCGCATCGATCGCGTTACCGCCCTCCTGGAGTACGCGCAGGCCTGCTTGGCTTGCGAGGGGCTGACTGGTTGCTACGACTCCATTGGGTGCATAAACGGCATCGTGGGCGGTGTTCTGGACCATTGGCCCGAGGGCGACTCGAAATGTCAGTCCCGCGACTGTCGCGAGTATCGCAACAATGAGAACAAATGAGGCGGTCAATGCCAGCGGACGCTTAAGTTTCATAACGAGAACTCCAAAATTACTTGATTGGTATATGATGTGCTTTGAGTAAGAACGAAGATGCGAACGATCCGCCTTCGAATAGCCGCATTGTGGGCGACCGTGACTGGGTTTGATTCAGACGACATAAGCTGTCACACGCCGACTTCAGGGTGTTGTTGTCAGAGTGAAAAATCGACGGCTTTGATATGAACTATTCGGATTCGTCTGATGAAGATTTCATCGAGTTGTAGAATCGCGCAGTCAACTCCCAATCCAGATCGGAATCGTCAATGACGGATAAGTAATCGTGCAGCAGCGAAGGGAGGTGTCCATGACTACCGAAGCCACAGGCACACTTTGGCCTGCCCCCCAGAATCCAGCCCGGGGGATAGTTTCAGGCGTTGGCCGAGAGGGACTGGGAGTCTTTCGCCGTATAGGCGAAATGCGCGTTTCTAGGTTCCAAAGGCCGATCAGGTTGGCAAAAAATTCAACTGGTGTCCTCTCACCCCGATTTGAAATGTTTCAAGCCCTTCGACAAACTCGTCGAAGGGCTTTTTAGTATCTGGGTAATTCGGAGTTTCATTTCAAGAGTGTGGGACTTGCAACCTTGAGATTGAAGTTGGGTACGAACAATGTACGCGGCTGTTCGAGCCCCTTAATTTGATTATCCTTCAAGACAAGTAAGGCTGTTCATGCGATTCCATCATGCCACAATCCTCTTGGGTGTCATCACACTCTCTTGTCTTTCGACTATGGCTCAAGATGAGATCGCGGCCGTTCCGGTGGATGAGCCCGATCTCGTTTTGATCGAGGACTGGGCGTCCGAAACCTTCGATCTACCACCTAGTTTCGCTCCTGAACTACCAGCAGGAACTGAGTCATTGCGTTTCCCCCCCGGGTGGCGAGATTCAAGTTCCGAGAATTTCTGGTCGTATGCGTTTGTGATGTCGATCAATGAGCCCGCGCCCGACATCGAAAGAGTCGAGGACCTGCTCAAGAAATACTATGATGGGCTGATGTCTGTGTTCGCATCCAACAAGGACAAAGAAATCAGTGTCAGACCAGCACAAGTGGAAGTAGAACGCATTACGCAAAACCACTTCGAGGCGCAGATGCATCTTGTAGATGCGTTTGCAACCTTTGAGCCGATCGATATCCGGGTGCAGGTCGAAACCATTGTCGACACCAATGAACACTCATTTGTAAATATTCAAGTCAGCCAACAGCCCAAAGAACATAAAGTCTGGCGTTCATTGGATATGGCGATTCAATCAATCCACTCTCAAACAGCCTCATTGAAGTACTTGAAAGAAAGATCCAAATATTCAACCCTTGACAAGCAGGGCGTTGCAGATATTGCTCAGGCAGCACAATCGCGATGGGAACAAGAGCTTTCAGGATTCATCTATCAACGCGTCGAACATTTTTCCGCAGGCGGGGTGTCGCACTGGATATCGATCTGGTTACACGAAAAAACAGGCCTCGAGTTCGTGCTGGTGCCGGGCGGAAGATTCCTGATGGGATCGCCTGCGAGTGAAGCCCACCGTAGAGAAGACGAGCTCCAGCACTGGGTCGTCTTGGATCCGTTTCTGATCGCTCGCACCGAGTGCACGCAGGAGGCTTGGGCAAAGCTGGCGACTGCGAGTGGTGCCAAGGGCGACGCGTTCGAAGGGGCGGCTCAGCTTCCAAAGGTGGGAATGAACCCCGAGGATGTTGAAACATGGTGTCGTCAAGGAAACCTGACGCTTCCTACAGAAGCGCAATGGGAGTTCATGTGCCGAGCGGGAACGACATCGGCTTGGGCGATGGGTGCCAACAAGAGCAGCCTGCAGAAGTTCGCAAACCTTGGTAGTCTGGAGTGCCCCGAGGATTGGTCCCGGGAACTCTGGCTCGACGGGTATGGAATTCCGGTCGCCCCGGTAGCGATGTTCGCCGCCAATGCGTTCGGCCTCTTCGATGTCCACGGGAATGTCTGCGAGTGGATCAGGGACCATTACTTCAGCTATGAGACACCGGTTGAGAAAGGGACAGGAAGACGGTCCGGCATCTCCGGAGAGCGCATGGCCCGCGGTGGCAACTTTGGCGGCGATGCTTCGTTCGCACGCTCGGCCGCTCGTTTCAAGTGCGGCGCGTGCGACTCACCCGGGGCCAACAAGGGCTTCGGCTTCCGCCCGTCGCTGGATCTCCCCTTCTGACACCACCGCTCGTTTGGTTCCTTTCGACAAGTTAAATTGAAGCTGCAAGCATGCAAAGCGTGTGTAGTTGCAAAGCAGGATCATTCACTCTCAATAACACGAATCCGTGTTTCAATGTCCCAAAGGTAGATTCGAGACTGGATAAAAATTCAACCGATGTCCTGTAGCCCCGATTTGAAGCTGGAGCCCAATAGGCTCCTTTTTTTGCGCCGTGATAACCAATGCAGTTGCAGCCTCACAATAAAGACCGAGTTGCAGCTCGGTGCAACTCCACCAGTCAGAACCCAGTACACAATCGATAACAGGTCATACACATCTCCCGGCCATGAACTCTTGGCCATCGAGTTTGGAGGCTCTCATTGTCATCACATTTGCCAACCCGAACGATGCGGCTTCATCGCACGCTTCTATTTCTGCCCTTCATCGTCGTTTGGTCTGTCAGCACCGCTGCACAGTCCATTGGGCCTCCAGACACCACTACATTCTTTGACCAGCCCACGCCGATCAGTGAGTCCGAGCAGATCAGCGAGTATGTGCGTGAAGTCTTTCAGGACCGGGATGGCGTGTACTGGTTCGGCACCAATGGCGACGGCCTCGCTCGCTACGACGGAGATTCCCTCACATACATCAGCGTGAAGCAGGGTTTGGCCGGCACGGCGATCCGAGGGATCCTGCAAGATCCCGCCGGAGCCCTGTGGTTCGCCACCAGCAATGGAGTCAGCCGCTATGAGTCAAGCAAGTTCACCAACTACACGGTGGCCAACGGCCTCAGCGGCAACAGTGTGTGGAGCATCATGCAGGACAGCACCGGCGTCATCTGGGTCGGCACACACGCCGGGGTCTGCTATTTCGACGGCGAGTCCTTCATCCCCTTTCCCCTTCCAAGTAGCGGGATCAAAAAATCCGAGTCGGGATTCACACCAAAGGTGGCCTTCGGCTTGTTCGAGGACCAGGCCGGAAATATCTGGTTCGGTACACACGGCGAGGGAGTGTATATATACGACGGAAAGTCGTTCACAAACGACACCGAGAAGGATGGTCTCGCTGGCAACTATGTGCGATCCATCTACGGCGACCGCGAGGGGCGGATCTGGATCGGAACCAACGGCGGGGGCGTGAGCCGATTTGACGACGGCGAGTTTCACAACTTTACCAAAGAGGACGGGCTCAACAACAATCGCATCTACGAGATTATTCAAGACAGAGCCGGCAACATGTGGTTCTCGACGCTCGGAGCCGGCGCCTCTCGCTACGACGGAAAGACTTTCACCGCCTTCCGTGAGGATCACGACCTGCTCATCAATCGCATGCCGGCCCACGGCCATGTACAGGAGTTTTTCGAGGACAAGGATGGGATCCTCTGGCTCGGGTGTTCCGGTGGGCTGTTTTACTTTGATGGAAAGTCGATCGTAAATGTCACCCGCGACGGGCCCTGGCCGGAATCCACGCAACGGGCTACACCTGCCACGGGCGGGTGAACCCGCATTGGATCACAGATTGTAGTTCTATTTCTCAGAAATCAATCTGTGAACAGCAAAGTACTCAACTGGTATCCAGCCACCCCGACTAGAAAAGACCGAGCTCCTCAGCGAGTCATCAAATGGGCCTATTCATGGCGCGGAAGCCAAATGATTCGTTCTCCAGACACTTTGGCTCATGCAATGCAAGATCCGAATCCCGATACACACATCGCGGCAATATACACACGCACATATGCTCTAGTCAATACCCAGAAAGACACCCCAGGACCGCTCGAAGTATGCCGCATCAAGGGCAGCCAGACGAGAACTCGATGAGGAATGTGCTGATATCGAAGAAGTCGAAACTGCCGTCGCCAGTGAAATCAGCAGCTGGATCGGCTATTCCAAAGGCGGTGAGGAAAGTTGAGATATCAAAGAAGTCCAGAACGCCATCGCCGGTGAGGTCGGCCAAGCACGATACCGCTCCAGAAACAGCATAGCTATCAGGACCATGGAGCTGCCCGAAGGTGGGATCATCGAGTTCGATGAGTGTCGTGTCGTTCTGGACATTGATCCAAGTTTCCGCATTGGTCCACAAACCACCCGAAACCGCCTCGTCGGACCGCTCGTCAGCGGTGAAGTTGTCAAGCCCGTCAATGCTCCATTGAACAAAGTCGATCATTTGATTTCCATTGGCGAAGTTAATAAATCCTTGAGAGCCCGGGGAATAGATCGCGAGGCTGTAGGCGGTGAGTTCAAAGCTGGCAAAGCCGCCCATCTCAATCCGATTCATTTGAGTAGGGTCACCCGGGTCGGCATCATTGTTCATATGAATAGTCATCGATTCTTGCGGCTGGAGCACGCGACCAATAAGTGTCGCGCCGATTGAGTAGTTGAATACCGATGCGGAGTTCTGGGTACAGAACTGCCACATGCCGAGAGAAACCGGAGCATCGCCCGTATTGGTCATCTCAATGACATGTGTGTCAGTAAAGACTCTTGTAAACTGTACATCACGGTCTCCTGCCAGCGCGTGCGATCCGGCGAGTGCGACAATCGACATGGCTGCCAAACGGGAGTTCTTGTGCGTTTTCATTGTGGAACCTTTGTTCAAGTGGGTTAATAGGATTACCCGGGTCAATCTACAACGGCTATGAAATTGTTCTCATGAAACCGATATTATTTAAAAAAACAACAAGAAAAACTGGCCAAAACTATGGCCATACTGGTCAACAAACCAAACTCTTCGTCACCGGTTATAACGATCAGAAACCATTTACCAAACTCGGGGAGGGATCCCAGCACATCAAAGAAGTTACAACTGCCGCCGCCGATAAAGCCGACGGACAACTGCAGTCACTGTTTCGGATTTTCCCGTCAGCAAATCACCCAGTCTGATTTTGTCAACTCGCAAGAGTACCATTGGCTCACAATCACCATATCCCAAGGCGTTCACCAATGACCGATTTGCCGAAATGCCCAAAGTGCAACGAGGACTACACCTACCAAGACCGAGAGCTCTTCGTATGCCCCTCCTGCGCCCATGAATGGTCCGCATCAGAATCAACCACAAACGAACCCCAAGTGCCCATAGACGACACCCAGGTACGCGATTCCAACGGCAACATCCTCCAATCCGGAGACACCGTCGTCGTCATCAAAGACCTCAAAGTCAAAGGCACATCGCTCGTCGTCAAAGGCGGCACCAAAGTCAAAAACATCCGCCTCGTCGATGGCGACCACGACATCGACTGCAAAATCAAAGGCATCGGCGACATGCAACTCAAATCAGAGTTCGTCAAAAAAGCCTAACCCTCTAAGCAAATACGAAACTCGCAATATCAATCTTGATACTTGGGTCCAAAGTAGCAAGCCACCGGTCAAACTCGGAACAGATCGCTCCAGCGAACTTGCTGGCACAGGATATGAATCACTGTCAATCACCGATCCTGATGCCGTACGGGTAATTTTACCAGGATATTCCGATAATCCCTTGCATTCAATTAGGCCTGATGTACATTCCCATATCTTGTCGCACAAGAATCTTGAAGATACGCAATGTTGTCGGCTGTAGACAACAGAAGGGGAGCCCATGTTCATGCACCGAATCGTTCCAGTTATTTTAGTAGTTGCAATGTCGCCGCTCGCATTGGCAGACAACCCGCTCGTTATCTCCGGTGAGGTCAGTGATACTGACTCGATCTCATACTTCCTTGACGGCGCAGGGAACTCGTTCTACTACGACCTCGTTCGCATCAACATCGACACAGAGGGAACATATAACTTTGAAATGGACCCCGGCCAGAGCTTGTCGCCATGGTTTGGTGTGACAGCCGACGGGGACTTCGACACAAACAACTATGATGACACTCCGTTTTATATCCAAGAAGGCGATGCGCCCACCGGAGTCCCTGTCTCCCGAAGCGTAGATCTGTTGGCGGGCGTGTATGAAGTCAGTATGGGTTCATGGTGGTATATTGAGCAAGGAACAGGCCAGAACTTGGGCGAGTACACCATGACGATCTCTGGACCCGATGGCGCACAAATCACAGTAGTCCCAGCGCCCGCCGCCGGACTCGCACTCCTCGGCGGTCTGTTGGGCTGCCAACGCCGCACCCGTAGAGCTTAATCAGGATCTTGGATATAAAGCTTTAAGGGCCTCTGGTTTACCGGACAGTCTTAACAATGCCATAGCTTTGATACTCAATGGAATATCAAAGGCTAAAAATAAAAAACGAGCCCCAATGGGGCTCGTGGATGAATCTAAGCAGGCAGTTCGATTTAGCGACGACGACGGACAAGGCCCATCCCGCCAAGCCCAACCAGGGCCAGCGATCCCGGTGTAGGAACAGGCAATCCACGCTCAGGCGACATATGGAACTCGATCCCGTTGCGGATCAGGTCCAGAATTGCCTCGTTGTCTGCCCCGTTGAGTGCAAACTTAAACTCAAACGACATGGTCGTGTCACGGTTCAGGCTCAGTTCTTCAGTGGCGAAACCGTTATCAAGCAGGTAATCCGAGGAATCCTTATACCCAACAAGCCCAAACGAGTTGTCAGCATTGCCAGCAAGGTCAGCTTCGAAGGCGTTGTTGCCATTGGCATCAAGGAAGATCACCTTTTCACTACCGGTGGCACCATTGAAATCAAGGTTCATAGAGAACGCGCTGTGGTGCGTCTCGTGATGCGTCCGGTATGTCTCGGCGTCATCTTCCGTAAGCCCAAGACCCGGATTGGTATTGAGAATAGGGCTGTGCCAATCGATGTCCTACCAAATCATGTTCTTGGCATACAACGGCGCCTCGACATGCACAAAGAAGAATCCGGCGGATTCTCCATAGCTGAGGGTCGTTGATCCAAGCTGCCCATCAAAGTCGCCGTAGACGCTCTCGGCGGTCCGGTGGCCATTAAACCAACCGACCGCTTCTGAGTTGCTGTAAGTATCGCTCCCAATAACCCCGTCAAGCGTAATGTCCGCAAAAGCGGTGCTGGTCGCGGCGGCCAAGATCACTGCGGCTGCAAGTTCGATCCTCATGAAAATTCTCCCCGTCTCTTTGTAGGTGATTTTCTTTGTACTAGGCGATAACACACGCACAGCGGTCTCTCTGTCATAAGTTTACCATTCGATTCCAAAATGCCATGGCATAAAGAAGTGATTTAGTTTTCTTGATGAGAAAAATACTGGCATTTCCGGAAAGTGCAGTATTTGAGGCTCATATGCAGGGGCTACTACCGCCGATAATGCCCGACTATTCCAAGCAAATGAAGACCAACTGTTTGCAGACATAAACATCATTATTGCTATTGATTTAAACAAGTTATAAAAAAACACCCGGGAAACTCCCGGGTGTTCTCGTTCAGATTGTAACTGCAATGCAGTTCGTATTACCGGCGACGACGCCCAGCAACAATCCCGCCCATCCCCAACAGTGCCAAAGCACCCGGAGCAGGGATCACATTGATCTCAAACTTGTGAGACAGAAGACCACCGCTGGCGCCGCCAAAGGTGTTGTCTTCGCTACCAACGGTTGGGCCCGCATCGCTCAAGAACCACTGGCCATTGGAAGTCGCGTCGGTGGTGATCTGCAGGACGCCCGCAGCATCAGCGGTGAACGCGCCACCAAGAGTGATGGTCCAGATGAAGTTTCCCGCTTGCGAGAAGTTCACCGAGAACGCAGTGATAAGGTTTGCACCGGCTGCATCGAAGAACTCAAAGTTGAGCACGCCGCCTACCGCATCAACGCCGCCAACAAAGCGGATCGATTCCATAGTGATCGCACCAGCGCTCGTCGAGGTGTAATCATCGAATCCAAGCGCGCCGTTGCCGGATGGGAATGCGTTAAAGCCTCCGCCAGCATCCATGTTCGAGTACACGCTGCTGGTCGCGCCTTGCGTACCTTCTTCAAGCGACACAGCAGTGATGCTGTCGGAGCTGATCTGGTTGTAGCTCGAGTAATCGCCAAGAACAGGTGAAGCGAATGCGGTGCCGGCGATCGAAACGACAGCAATAATTCCAGTTACTTTCAACATTGAAATCTCTCTTTCTTCTCGTTTAGCCCGTTACGAACACGCAATGGGCATGTGTTAAAAAATCTCTCTCAATCAGCCGGGCTCTCGATCCCGGCTCGTTGTACCATGATGACATAATTCCGAGGCTGTGTCAAAGCCGATTCTGCCAAAAGCCAGGAAACTTCAGGTTTTAATGAATAACTATTGAAATTTTATCAATACCAGTTCAACAAACCACACCATCATGCCATGCTGACTCTCATCAGCAACTTGACTGACCGTGCAAATCCATGCCCTAGAGCCCTCAATAGCGTATCATCTCCCATATTCAGCCAAGAGCGGGAGGACGCAATGGTTCCAGCACAAACAGCACTCGAACAACTCAAAGCGGGCAATATCCGATTTGTCGCAAACCAGTCCGCCGAGCTCCACCGCACCCACAAGCTCGTAGACAACCAAAAACCATTCGCCATCGTTCTGGGATGCTCAGATTCCCGCGTCCCACCAGAAATCCTCTTCGACCAAGGCGTCGGAGATATGTTCGTCATCCGCGTCGCCGGCAACATCGTCACCCCCCTAGAACTCGGCTCCGTAGAGTTCGCCGCCGTCGAGTTCGGCCCCCGCCTCGTCGTCGTCATGGGGCACACCAAATGCGGCGCCGTCAAAGCCACAATGCAAACCGTCGACGCCGCCCCATCTCCAGAACTCGCCTCCCAAACCCCAGGCCTCTCCGAAGGCATGCAGATCATCGTCGAGCAAATCAGCACCTCCGTCGATCAATGCCCCGATCATGACCACGACCAAGCTGTCAACGAAACAATCAAAGCCAATGTCATCAACTCCGTCCAAAAACTCCGCACCGAGTCCCAGGTCCTCATCAACCTCACCAAAGACGACGGCTTCATGATCGTCGGAGCCATCTACGCCATCGAAACCGGCATCGTCGAGTTCCTCCAAATCCCAGACTCAACCCCGGCGCCAGAACTCGCAACCAAATAAAAAACCGCCCAAATGGACGGCTTATAAAGTGTTTTAGCAAGGTCAGACTTAGACACGCGCCTTGGCTGTCGACCGAACATGCAACTCCCCGAGCTGCTCATCATCCACAATATTGGGAGCCTCGCACATCAGATCCTGCCCGGTCATGGTCTTCGGGAACGCAATGACTTCGCGGATGTTGTCCGTCCCGCACATGTGCATCACCAAGCGATCAAGACCAAAAGCAACCCCGCCGTGCGGCGGAGCCCCGTAAGAAAGCGCATCCATCAAGAACGAGAACTTCTGCTTCGCCTCTTCCTCGCTGAGTCCAAGCAGCTCAAACACCTTCGCCTGAACATCGGCCCGGTGAATACGAATCGATCCGCCACCAATCTCCGACCCATTACAGATCATGTCATACCCATCAGACACAATCGACTCGACCATATTGATATCGCTCCCGTCCGCAGAGAGCAACCGCTCGACTTCATAGTCAGACGGAGCCGTGAACGGGTGGTGCAAAGCGTGGTACCGCTGTGCGTCTTCAACCCATTCAAACATCGGGAAGTCATACACCCAAAGGAAGTTCCAAAGCCCATCAGGAATCAGATCAAAGTCCTTGGCGATCTTCAACCGAAGCTCACCAAGCGACCGCGAAACAACGCCGTAGGTATCAGCCGCAAACACAACCGCGTCCCCGTCTTCGAGTCCTAATGCAGCCACAAGCTCGTCTTTAATCTCGCCTAAAAACTTGCCGATCCCGCCTTCAAGATTCCCATTGACAAACTTCGTCGTCGGGATCCCGCCCGCACCAAAGTCCGACGCAAACTTGCTAAACGCATCGGTCGTCTTCCGAGTAAACTTCTCGGCCAATCCAGGCACCCGGAACGCCTTGACACACCCCTTCTCCATACCAAGAGCGTTCTGGAACACACCAAAGTCGGTCTTCCCAGCGATCTCAGAAATATCAATCAGCTTGAGATCAAACCGTGTATCAGGCCGGTCGCTCCCGTAATCCTTCATCGCATCCTGATACGACATCCGAGGGAACGCCCCAAGTTCCACACCCATAATCTCTTTCCAGATCTTCTGAGCAAACCCCTCCATGATCTCAAGCACCGCATCGCGGTCCACAAACGCCATCTCAAGGTCAATCTGCGTAAACTCCGCCTGCCGATCCGCACGCGGATCCTCATCCCGGAAACAACGCACAATCTGCAGATACCGGTCACACCCAGCAATCATCAAAATCTGCTTAAACAACTGAGGCGACTGCGGAAGCGCATACCACATCCCTTCCTGCTGACGCGATGGCACCAAGAAGTCACGAGCACCCTCAGGAGTAGACCGGCACAACATCGGCGTCTCAATCTCAAGGAACCCCTCGCCATCAAAGTAGTCGCGCGTCAACTTCGTCAACCGATGCCGAACCCGCAAAATCTCCTGCATCGCCGGGCGACGCAGATCCAGATACCGATACTGCAACCGAGTCTCCTCAGCAGGCAAGTTCTTCTCATCACTCGGAAGGAAAGGCAGCTTCTTCGTCTTGGACAGCACATCAAGCTCGCTGGCAACAATCTCAATAGCCCCCGTAGGAATCTTCGGATTCTTCTTAGCACGCTCGCGAACAACACCAGTCACACTGATGCAGTCCTCATTACGCAACCGGTCACCCGCCTCAACGAGTTCCTTCGCCGCGTCCTCGCTATCAAACACAACCTGCGTGATCCCGTCACGGTCCCGCATATCCACAAAGATCAACCCGCCCCCGTGCCCACGGAAGGCATTCACCCACCCGTTGAGAGTCACGGTTGATCCAATGTCAGATTCAGTAATCTGCCCGCAAGTGTGCGTCCGCATGCCCATAGTAAAGTCTCACTGTCATAGTTCAATGTGTTCAATAAGGGCCAAATCCCCGATCGAACCCAGATCATAGCGCACCACACCCCAGAATCGCCCAATTCCCACTCCAATGCCCCTGCTAGGCCGCTCTCAGAATGAATCAGTTCATCACCGTCTCAACGCTATTTTTCAACCAATTTCCATAGCCGGATCGCGGCTAGAAACCAGTTCTATCGCCGTAAAAAATATAGAAAAAACAATGGTACACCGGGTTAATCTTGCAATACAAGACCTTCTGGTGCATTATGCCCCTGCAGGATCATAAAAAGAGGAGGATTCCATGCGCACCAACATCTGTCGTGTCTCACCAATCGTCTGTCAACTCAGGTTGATAGCGCCCGCAATTGTACTGGCTTCAATCAGTTCGCAATCCCTAGCCCAGCCGCTCCCACCAGTGCCATTCCCCCCAGAAAACCAGTTCACCCAAGAAAAAGCAGACCTCGGTAAAATCCTCTTCTGGGACGAACAACTCTCCAGCGACAACACCATGTCCTGTGGCTCATGCCACCAGCCAGCTGTCGGAGGCACCGATGAACGCATGGGTATCAACCCAGGACCCGATAACATCTTCGGAAACCAAGACGACATCTTCGGCTCCCCAGGAGTCGTCTTCCAAGACGCCGACGATAAGTATGTCCCCTCGCCCCTCTACGACCTCGATGTCCAGGTCACCGGCCGCCAGGCCCCTCCATCAATCATGGGCATGTACGCACCAGAACTCTTCTGGGACGGCCGCGCCACTTCACAGTTCACCGATCCCATCACAGGACAAGTCCTCATCGCATCAGGCGGTGCCCTTGAAAGCCAAGCCGTAGGCCCACCCGCCAGCGGCGCAGAGATGGCACACCAGAGCCGCGACTGGGCGCAGATCCTAGTCAAACTCACCGGTGCCAAACCCTTGGCCCTCGCCTCAAATCTCCCGGCAGATATGGCCGCCGTCATCGCCCAAGGCAAAACCTATCCACAAATGTTCCAAGAAGTCTTCGGCGATTCCCAGCTCACCGCCGGACGCGTAGGCATGGCCATCGCAACCTACGAACGCACCCTGGTCCCAGACCAAACGCCATACGACCTGTTCATCGCCGGGGACGCAGCGGCAATGTCGCCACAGCAAATCAACGGCCTCAACGCATTCAGAGCATCACTCTGCAACGCATGCCACATCGGCGCACAGTTCACAGACAACTCATTCAGAAACATCGGCGTGCGTCCACTCATCGAAGACCTCGGCCGATTCAATGTCACAAACGACCCAATCGACCGCGGCCGCTTCAAAACGCCATCACTCCGCAACACCGGTCTCCGTGACCGCTACATGCACAACGGCGGACACGCCTCACTCATGCAAGTCTTCGATTTCTACGCACACAGAAACGGCCAGAACCCGTTCCCACAAAACCTTGATCCATTCATGGCGCTCCCCATCACCTTTGGCCCACAAGCCCAGGCAAATGTCATCAACTTCCTCCAAAACGGCCTCACCGACCCACGCGTCGCAGCCGAAACATTCCCCTTCGATCGCCCAACCATGTACGCCGAACTCCCAGCCGCAAACCCAGCCGTCATCGGAGCCGGCACTGCAGGCTCAGGCGGGATCGTCCCAGACATGATCGCAGTCTGCCCACCAAACCTTGGCAACGACGGCTTCAAGGTCGGTATCAACAACGCCCTCGGCGGTGCACAAGCATTCGTCGTCGTCTCAACCTCACCGCCAGTATCAGGTCTCGTCCCACAAGACGAAATCCTCGGCCCAATCGCACTCGAAGGCGCAGGAAACGGCAACGGCTTCGGCACAATGTTCTGGCCAATCCCAAGCGACCAAGCACTCGACGGCCAAACATTCTACATGCAGTGGCTCGTCGTTGACCCAGCAGCTCCTGGCGGCACCGCAGTCTCGCCTGTAGCAGAACTCACCACCTTCTGCTCAATGACCGGCGTTTGCGTCAACACCTGCCCCGCAGACATGACCGCAGACGGCACGCTCGACTTCTTTGATATCGCAGCATTCCTCACCGCATTCAGCAGTGGGGACCCAATCGCAGATCTCACAGGAGACGGCAGCTTCGACTTCTTTGACATCAGCACATTCCTGACAGCATTCATGGCGGGCTGCCCATAAGCCTAAACACAAAGCGTACATCTGAACCGCGTCGTTAACACGGCGCCAAAAGAGAGGCCCGAGCCGCGACTAAAATCGCGACCGGGCCTCACGCACAGGCACACACCCTCGATATGGATCACCCCACCCGTTGAGTAAGACAGTTGATCAAATATCAGATCCCGATCCCTGCCTGCAAGTATGCGTCCCCATGGCCATAGTTACCCAATTCGCTCCAAAATAGACAATAATGGCCCCCTTAACAAGTGGGGCGGGGACAAAGACCCGCAAGCCAATGCAATAATTCCACAGAATACATAGTTTCGTATTGCGAATAGTTTATTGCCAATGGTACAGTGCATCCAAGAGGGTATTAATTCAAGGAGCATTACTTATGCGAGCCCATACCCTCTGCGCCCTCAATCTCGTCTGGACCACGCTCTTTCTAACAATTTCAGTACTGACCGCACCAGCCAACGGTCAAGAAATCTTACATGGCGGAAGACTCATATCAAACGAAGGACCCGCCCACACGAGGTTGGGGACTTCAATAGCTGTAGACAACGGCATCATCGCCATCGGCGGAGCTGTTTCGGTATTCTTGGTCGATGCCAACACGACACTCCCAATCGTGACACTTATTCCAGACGATGGGACCAACAGCAGCTCGTTCGGAAACTCAATCGCAATCCACAACGGCATCGTCGCCGTAGGTGCACCCAGTGACGACGACAACGGAACGAACTCCGGCTCAGTATACCTATTCGATGCCTCCACTGGCAACCAACTCTTCAAACTCCTCCCAGATGACGGATCACCATCTGATGCTTTCGGGAACTCGGTCGCCATACAAAGCGGTATCGTCGCAGTCGGTGCCTGGGGTGATGATGATGCGGGAGGCTCCTCTGGCTCGGTATACCTATTCGATGCCTCCACTGGTGCCCAAATCTCCAAAATCACACCCGATGACGGGGCTTCAAACGATCTCTTCGGCTCATCAGTCACCATCGACAACGGCATCCTCGCCGTCGGTGCCGACAACGACCGCATCAAAGGCGATCCGCGTACGGGTTCCGCATATCTTTTCGACATCGCCACCGGAGCTCAACTCGCAAAGCTGAATCCAAGCAACCCCGACGATACATCCGGATTTTCCCGTTTCGGATCCTCTATCGTAATGAGCAACGGCATCATCGCTGTTGGTGCACCACTTGAAGACAGCTCTGTAGGCGGAGGCGCAGGGGCGGTCTATCTATTCGATCTCGCAACCCGAACAGAACTCCACAGGCTTCTCGCAAGCGATGTGAGTAGGTTGGCTCAATTCGGAAGTTCACTCGCAATCGAAAATAACACGCTCGCCATCGGTGCACCGGGAGCAAATTCAGCCCTAGATGAGTTCAATGGCGCGACATACATCTTCGATCTAGCAACTGGCACGCAAGTCTCCAAGTTCTCCCCAGAACAACTCCAACTTCATGATTCTTACGCAACCTCAACCGCTCTAGAAAATGGCGTGGTAATCACCGGCGCACCACTCACCGATGCGATCGGTGTTGATTCAGGATCGGTCTATCAGTACAACTTGTCCACAGCCACCCAGACTGCACAAATAATCCCCCTCTCCAGTCTCGTTGATGATCATCTAGGCCAGTCAGTCGCCATCCAAGACCGAATCATCGCCGTTGGAGCAAGCTTCAACGACGAAACTGGATCAAACTCAGGAGCCGTCTATATGTTTAGTGCAGGTCTCCCCTCCTTTACCAACCACAAAATCACGCCCGCAGACGCCGACCCAAGCAGCCAGTTCGGCCACGCGGTAGCCATTTCAGACGGCCTTCTCGCCGCCGGCGCCCATGTCGACAACGACAACGGCCCCGCCTCAGGCTCCGCCTATGTATTCGAAGTTGATACAGGAAATCAAGTCTCCAAACTCCTCCCAACCGACGCCGGGCTCTTCGATTTCTTCGGCATATCCATCGACATTGATGCTCAAACCGTCGCCGTCGGTGCCCCAGGAGGCGACGCCAACGCATCGGACACCGGTGCCGCCTACCTATTCGATGCCCTCACAGGAACACAACTCGCCAAACTCTTCGCTGGCGATGGACAATCAGATGACCGCTTCGGGTGGAGTATCGCCATCGACCAGAACATCGTCGCAGTCGGATCATACATGAACGACGCCAACGGCCAAGACTCCGGCGCCGCATACCTCTTCGACGCAACCACCGGCACCCAACTCGCCAAACTCCTCCCATCAGACGGAGCCCCAGGCGATCAGTTCGGGTACTCAATTGCAATAGACAGAGGCATCGTCGCCGTAGGAGCATGGCTCGATCAAGACAACGGATTCGACTCAGGATCGGTCTACCTCTTCGACGCAGCCACCGGAACACAACTCGCCAAACTCCTCCCAGACAACGGCGCCCCGTCAAGCCAGTTCGGCTCCTCAGTCTCCATTGACCAACACAGAGTGGCCGTAGGCGCAACAGGCCACAACACCAACGGCAACTCAACAGGCGCCGCATATCTGTTCGATGCTGTAACAGGTACTCAAACACATAGAATGGTCAGAGAAGGGACCAGCTCCGAAAACGCCCGTATGGGCCACTCAATCTCAATATCCCAAGGCATCATCATCACAGGAGCAATCGAAGACGACTACAACGGCCCCGGAGCCGGAGCCGCCTATAAGTTCGTCCCCTGCCATGTAGATTTCACAGGAGACGGCCAGCTTGATTTCTTTGATTTCGTGTTCTTCTTCGAGCACAGGGTCGATATGCACGGCGACGGGATGTGGGACTTCCACGATATCGCCACTTTCCTAGGGGAGTTCCAGAGCGGTTGTCCATAATCCCCACCCAAGAATCACGCCCATAGAGCCCGTGACATGTCAACCAATCCGCTACACTGCAAACCAAGCGGAGACCGTTGGCATGAACATCTTTACCACCATAATCACATCCGATCATCCGCCACAACCATTCTACAAACGCCTTGCCCTAGCCATCCCCCTCACAGCACTCTTCACACTCATCCAAATCCAGCAATCCCTCGCCGTCGGACGCCTCTCCGCTCTCCCGCAATACGACGATGTCGTCCACCATCTCGACGCCCTCACCCAGCTCCAAGCAATCCGTTCAGGCGATCCCCTCGCATTCATCAAAGCCATGCTCTCCACCTGGAGCGTTTCCGCCTCAACCCTCGGCTACCTGCTCTTGGGTCCCGCCCCATGGTCCACCTACGCAATCAACGCCCTGCTCATCCTCGCGATGCTCGCCCTGATCGACTGGATCACCCCAAACGCATCACTCCGCGTCAAGTCCTCGTGCTGGATCGTCGCCCTCTGTCTCCCATTGATGGGCCACACCATCACCGACTTCCGCCCAGACTTCGCCGCCGCCTTCGCAACCGCAGGCGCAATCCTCGCGGTGCTCATGATCAACGCATCGCCCGCGACGCGCAAAGCCGCCGTCATCGCAGGCGTCCTCACCGGGATCGCATTGCTCGCCAAGCCCCACATCTTCGCCGCCACCATCGTCTATGTCGGCATCGCGGGTCTGATCATGACCCTCCGCGAAATCTATCAATGCCGCAAAGACCCCGACTCAAAATACAGAGATCTCCTGATCAACATCGCCCTCACCGCGTCGATCTCCACAGTGATCGCCAGCGCACATTTCGCCCGCTTCGGGCTCCTCTACTTCAACTATTTCTGGGAAAACACCTTCGGCGACCGCGCCAAAAACTGGGACCGCAACCTCGCAGGATTCGAGAACATCGACTACTTCCTCAGGGGCCAGGGCGGCACCCTCGTCTTCGGACGCCAGCTCCTCCCGATTCTCATCCTCGCCGCTGCAGGCACACTCTCGGTCATCCTCGCCCGCCAGCGTGCCCTCAAGCACTACATCATCCAGCTCTGGATCGTGTCATTTGGGTGTTTAATAATCCCCGCGACCAACGCCACCAAGAACCCATACTTTGCCCTCGTCTTCGGGGTGCTTGTGCTGATCATCGCGATAATTGGGTTGCGCCACATGCTGGCCCACCAGCAAAGTACAATCAACAGACTCCACCGAGCAGTGGGGCTCGTCGTTTCGATCACGCTGATCGTGTGGTCGGTCGCCGCGTTTGATTTCCCACGCAACACCCCCGGCGCCATCACCCCCACAAGCCGCCCCGGCTTCGATCCAGCCGCCTCCGACGCCATGGCGCGCAGCGTCGCCCAGGAGCTGGTCGACGCACGCCCCCTCGCCGATCAAGCCCTCAAAGCCAGCGGAAAACCCGGCGAGGTCCAGGTCTACCTCACCACCTCCGGCTATGTCAACAAAGACACCCTCGCGTACCTAATCCTCCTAGAGGGTCACAGCAACTGGCACTTCAGCCACGGCACCTTTATTGAAAATCCAGAATACCACACCCAGCGGATCGCCAAAGCCCACCTCATCGTCGCCAATGAACCAGGCGTAGCCGACGAGCAAGGCCGCCCACTCATCCACCGTTATCAAGGCGACCAAGCTACCGCACAACTACTCGAAATAATCAGGGCCGATCCATCGCTCAAAGAAATCGCAAGCATCCCCTCGCCAGCAGGCCCCGAGATCATCATCTTTGTGCGGGCCGATAGATAATGACATCATCGGCACCAAAGCCATAACACCCATGCAATCTCGTTCAAGTTCAAACTCAGCCCCCGCATTGAGAGGCGTCTTCAAATCAGTCCAAAAAAAGAGAGGCCCGAGCCGCGACTAAAGCCACGCCCGGGCCTCACGCACAGGACATATCTACACCATTGCAAACACAATCCAATCCTTGGTTATTCCCAAACTGACCAAGATTCCTCACCCGATCCCCAGCCGCCCAAGCCACCACCCCATCAACCCCTCCAAATCATCCCCCTCAACCCCATACGCCCCGCACATAACTTCCCCAAACTCTGTGATCGCACGGTCATATTCATCGCCACAAGCACTGTGCACCCGTTCAAAGGCCTCGGCCCCTGCTGACCATCCCGCACCATCAGCCGGCAGCGGCAACTCCATCACCTGCCGAGCACTCATCTTGAGCGCATCGGCATGCATCGCCGCCCCCCCAAAGAACCGCATCGCAAAGGCACTACACACCGGCGACCCGATCGCCGCCCCAATCATCCAAACACTCTTCTCTGGGTGCCATGTAGGTGCCGTCTTCGGCTCCTGCATGTCTTCATTCCGAAACATCACCGAAATCATCGGCGTCAAAACAACAAACTCCCCCGTCGCATCCACAAACGCCTCCACTACCTTCGTCTGCGTCGCCACCACAACCTTCTCCACACGCCGAGCCGCCACCCACTTTGAAAGCCGAGCATCCCCAACAATCCCAGCCGCCCCAACCCGAGGCGATTCCCATCGCTCCTTATGAATCCGCGTCGCCTTACGCCCCCAGTGGTTCACCCCCAAATCGACAAGCCCCGTAGTCAGCACCGCAGGCGATCCCTCCAGATCACGACAGTCTGAATCCTCAACCAACTTCCCCACAAGCCCGTAGTACTCATCCCGGAAATCCGCAGTCGCCGTCGCCATATCACCAACAACCCCCGCCGACTCAATCCCAATCTCAGGAACCCCCATCGTCACCGCCGCAATAGAAGACCAAGTCGCAAGCCCCCCAATCTCGTCGCTCGAAATAACCAACGGCTCATGCTCAACAAACCCACCACCAGAAAACCGCCGCACAACTCCCGCTCCACTCTTCAACGAGCCGCGACCGTCAGGGAGTGGTCTTTGAACCGACCGAGTTTCTCCCTCTCCCCCAACCACCACACAAGGCGCACATGTATACACACTCGCATCCCCAAACACATGCTCATTGGAAACCCACAACGATTCCAAACTCCCCATCTCAGCAACCCTCGCCCGCGCAAAGGCCCCGCCCCGAGTAGCCACCACCGACTGCGGCTGCACCATACACACCCGCCCAATCTTCCGCCTCCCCCGGGCCTCCGGGGGAGGTGTCTGCGTCTTCGCAGACGGAGGGGGTCTTTCTTTCTGCTCCTCGATCCCACCCACCATCCCCAACCCCAGCACAAAGAACGCAGAAGCCTCATCCGTATACGCCGCCCCTCCAACAAGCCCACGCTTGCGAAGCCGCTTGACCCGCTCCGCCGACCGCGCCGTCCCAGACCCCAGCTGATTCAAAAACGGAGGATTCCCAACCACCACATCAAACCCCCCATTCCCATTTTTTCCAAATGTATCCTCGTCAACCAACCCATCGCCGCACACCACATTCCGCCGAAGCTCATCAACCGAAATCGACCTATCCGAAACCTCAAGCCACAACAACCATCGGCACACCTCCACCGTCATCCGATTCACATCGCCCCCAAACACACACCCCCGGATCACATCTGAATACCGATCACCACCCCCGGCCACTTCAATCGCAGCCGAAATCCGCCGAGCAGATTCAATCAAAAAATACCCGCACCCACACGCCGGATCACACACCCGCAAACCAAGCAACCGATTCACATCTTTCCCGCACCCATCAATCGCAGGCGAGAGTGCCCGGTCCAGCACATACCCAACCACAGAAGCCGGCGTATAAAACACCCCCCCAACCTTCCGATCAGAATCATCCTCGGCAACCAACACAAACTGACCATCCTCAATCCGAGCCACCCACCCCATCAATGACTCATCCACCGCCCCCATCTCCACCGAATCCCCCCGAACCAATTCGACGATTTCATCAAACCATTTCCCGCCGGACAAGCCAAACTCCCGCCGCACAAGACCCACCCAATCCCCCGACCAAATCCGGTCCTTAGGCAATTGTTCCACGTGGAACAATTGCCGTTCCAGATCCATATCCAACAACTTCTCCCAAGTCAGATCGGCACCCAGCATTCCCACACGATCAAGTATCAAAATCCGCTGAAGCACCACCCGCAACTCAAATCCCAGCCGGTCAATATCAAGATCACTCGTTCCCGTGCGTGACGACAACAATTCACTACCCATCCGCTCAATAGCAGACTTGGCACGCTGACTCATGGTTGTTGTGAGATCACTCATCACGCTGGGCATAGCCAAGCATACCGGATCGGATCACTCGGCGTTGATGCTCACCACCCGAACCTGGCAGAACTGGCGGTGGCCCATCGGGCCTTTGTGGTAGGAGAATCCAGAATGGCGTGCTCCGACCCAAGGGGTGCCGGTCGCGCCGCCGATGCCTTTGTTGACCCCGATCATCCCGGCGGTGAGCTGGTTGGCGGCCTTCCGGGCGATGGTTTCTTCCCCATAGACGACGGCTCCGAGGCCGTATTCTGTATCATTGGCGAGGGCGACGGCTTCGTCGGCGTCTTTGACGGTCGCGATGCAAATGACCGGGCCGAAGGTCTCGACGGTCATGATGTCCATGCTGTGGTTACAGTTGTCGAGGATGGTGGGGGAGATGAAGTTGCCGTCCATGGGTTCGTTTCCGAGGATAACCTTGGCGCCCTTGGTGATGGCGTCTTGGATCTGGGCGACGACATGGTCTTTTTGTTCGCGCATGACCATCGGGCCGACTGTGGCGGCTTCGTCGTTGCAGTCGCCGACCGGGAAGTTTTTGAACTCCTCGGCGAGTTTGCTGATGAACTCGGCCTTGATGGAGTCTTGGACATAGAAGCGTTCGGTGGAGACGCAGACCTGGCCGCAGTTTCTGATGGCGTTGTTGACACCGAACTTTGCGGCTTTGTCGAGGTCGGCGCCTTGGAGTACGATCATTGGGTCTTTGGAGCCGAGTTCTAGGATGAGGCGTTTGAGTCCATTGGCGGCGGCGGCCATGATGTGCTGGCCGGCGTTTTTGGAGCCGGTGAATGCGATGAGGTGGATGTCTCCGGCGACGAGTGCTTTGCCTTGGTCGTCCTCGCCGTGGACTATTTGGAGGACGCCATCGGGGAGGAACTGGTTGAGGATTTTGACATACTCGTCAGCGATGAGCGGGGTTTGCTCTGAGGGTTTGGAGATGACGGTGTTTCCGGCGATGAGCGCGGGGATGATTGTCCAGTGCGGCATGAGGAGCGGGAAGTTCCACGGGGTGATGGCGGCGCATACGCCGTAGCCGTCGTAGTGGATTGTGGATTCGATGCCGTCGGATTTGAGGATTTCTGGTTGGACGGCGCTGGCGACCTCGTCGTTTTCCCAGTCCATGCGGGAAGCGCAGCCGCTGACTTCGCCGATGCCTTCTGCGAGTGGTTTGCCTTGTTCGAGGGAGAGGAGTTTGCCGAGTTCTTCGGCGCGGTCGGCGAGAACTTTGCCTGCTGGTTTGAGGATGTCGGCTCGTTGTTGGGGGGTCATGGCTTGCCATGCAGGGAGTGCGGCGTTTGCTTTGGCGATGATGTCTTCGATTTGCGAGACCGGGGTGACCGGGACAGAGCCGACGAGCTGGCCTGTGGAGGGGTTGTAGGAGTTGAGAACTGTTGTATCGGTGGGGGTTTTGGTGGTCATGGGGGATTGTAGGGGGGGAGGGGTGATTTGCCAATTGTCATCTTTGGAGAAGAAAAGACACTGCTTGCCGAGGACGGTCAAGCAGTGGCACCCGGCATTCGCTACTCGGGAGAGAGAATGTGGTGGATGGGGGGCTGGGGGGTTTAGGGGCAGCCGGCGGAGAAGGCGGTGAGGAATGCGGCGATGTCGAAGAAGTCGTATTGGCCGTCTTGGGAGAAGTCTGCGACGGGGTCGGATGCTGAGAAGGCGGTGAGGAATGTTGAGATGTCGAAGAAGTCGAGGGTGTTGTCGTTGTTGAGGTCTGCGGGGCATGGGGGGCAGTCGGAGATGTCGATGATTTGGAGGCCTGCGTCATCATCGGCAATGAATACGAATGAATCGTTTAGAACCAGACTAGTGGCTCTGTTGGGGGTGTCTTTGGATGCCAGATGAACGGGAGATTGTGGGTTTTGAACATCGATTATGTGCAGGCCTGCGGTGAAATCTGCGATGTAGGCGGTTGTATTTGAGACTACAACACTTCTTGCTTCGCTTGGAGTGTCGTATGATCCGAGTAGTTCTGGAGTTGCAGGATTCGATACATCGATTAATTGCAAGCCTGAAAGGCGATCGGCAACATAGGCAATGGAGCCTACTACAAAGACACTTGTGGCATCGCCGGGGGTGTTGTATGTGCCGAGGATGACTGGGTTCGCTTGGTTTTTCAAGCTGATGATTACTAAGCCGTTGTCGTCATCTGCTATGAATGCGTTTGATCCTGCTAAAGCAACATGGCTTGCGAAGCCTGGTGTATCAATAGAACTGATCAGGAACGGTGATGAATGATCACTCACATCAACGAGATGCAATCCTGTTGACCCTGACACTACAAAGGCGGTTGAGCCGACGACGGTCACATCGGATGGGCTACTGGGCAAGCTCAAGGAGTTGACGAAAACAGGATTTTCGGGATCGGAAACATCTACAATCTGAAGTCCTGATGTTGTATCGGTGATGTATGCAGTGTTTTCAACAACTGAGATTCCTGTATACACTCTGAAACCGGGCTTGTCGTATGAACCGAGCAAGGTTGGTGTTGCTGGATTGTTGACATCAATTATTCGCATGCCTGCGAAAGTTCGTAAGACAAATGACACATTGCCAACCATATCGATTTCAGTTGCATCGGATAGGGGATATGTTCCAACGATTGAATCCTGAGAGGGATTGCTGACATCTATAATTTGGATACCTGCCAAGCCATTGGCGACATAGGCAATGACTCCATCTGTTGCGACCGCTAGGGCACTGTTGGGTGTGTCATAGGAACCGATGTGGACAGGTGAAGCTGGATTGCTTACATCATAAAGAAGCACGCCCAGATCACCATCGGACACATATGCGACTGTGTCTTGTACGGTAACGGAAACTGCTATTCCGTTTGTATCCCGTGCTGCTAAAAACTGTGGCGAAGACGGGTCTGAAACATCCAATATCAACAATCCGTTGTTTGTTGTTGCGATGTACGCGACGGAATTTTTGACCTCCACATCCTTTGAAGCACCTTGAATGATTCTTAGGTTGAGCAACGATGGCGAATTGGTGTTGCTAATATCAACAGTCCGGAGGCCTTCGAATGTGTCCGTGATGTAAGCGATTGTGTCTACGACAACGATGTCGCTGAAGTTGCTGTTGAATGCGCTTAATGTCCCGAGCACTGACGGGCTTGCTGGATTGCTGACATCAAGGATTAACAAGCCGGAATCGCCATCAGCTATGTATGCTGTTTCGGCCACAACGGCAACACTCTGAACTGATCCTGGTGTGTCGAATGATCCGAGAAATACGATTGCGGTGGGGTCGGACACATCGAGGATTTGTAACCCGGACCCGCCTTCTGCAATATAAGCTGTTGTTCCCACTATGGTCACACGGCTTGCGAATCCGGGTGTGTCGTATGACCCTAGTAATACTGGGGTGGTCGGATCAGTCATGTCGAGTATCTGGAACCCCGAGTTCGCATCGGCGACATATGCTGTGGTGCCAACGAGCGTGACATTTCTTGCATTTCCTGGCGTGTCGTGCAAAGCAAGTATATTTCTGGAGTTGCAGAGGACGCCGTCGGCTTTGGATTGGGGGGTTAGGAGTGTTAGGAGGGCGAGGAGGAGGAGGGTGGTGGCTTTGGTTTGGATGGGGGTGGGGGTGAGGTTTGGGGGCATGGGTTGGGGCTCGGGGATGATGGGGGTTGGATATAGTTTTATATATGTTAGTTTACTGGGGATCGGGTGTGGGTGCAAGAGTGAAAGGGGGGGAATGGTTGGCAATTACAAAGAGGGGAGGAAGACCCCCTCCGACCGCTGGGCGGCCACCTCCCCCGCGGGGCGCGGGGGAGGAGAAGGGGATGGGAGGATTGGTGGGGAGGGGGGTGATGGGCCGATTGGGTATGATGGGGTTGGATTGTGGCTGTTATTTCGGTTGAAATTGTGGGTCTGGTTGGCGGTTTTTTGAATGGTTGCTTTGTCTAGATTGATTCCGAGTATGTTTCATCGGCGGCTGGTGCTGTTGATGCTGATGGTGTGCGCGGGGTTTGTTGGGCTCCTTGGGCGGATGTCTTGGATGACGGTTGTTGACGGGGCGGCATCGCGGGAGGTTGCCGAGTCTCGGTTGATCCGGCGGACTTGGCTGCCGACGACGCGGGGGCGGGTTTTGGATCGGACTGGGCGGGTCTTGGCGTATGACCAGGCGAGTTATGATGTGGCGATTGGGTATTCGGTGCTGAGTGGGGATTGGGCGTCTATCCGGGCGAGGCGGTATGCCCGCAAGGCGCATAAGGATCAGTGGGATCTGTATTCAACCGAGGAACGCGACGCGATTATTGAGAACTATCGACGGATTTATCAGAAGCATGTGGATGCGTCGCTGCGGACGATCGCGGCGTATACGAGGGTTGGGCTCGATGAGCTGATGGGGCGGCGGGATTCGATTGTTGATGGGATCGAACGGCAGCACCGGTCGATTGTTGGGGCGCGGGTGCGGAACAAGGTTGAGGATCGCGAGCGGCTTGGTTTTGTGGTGAGCGATGAGGATCTGGCGAAGTTTGTCAAGAACTCTTCGTCGAAGATCAAAGAGCAGACGGTGACTCACGCGGTTGTTGAGGGGGTGAGCGATGAGGTTGGGTTTGAGTTGATGCGGATGGTGACGCGGGAGGTGCCTGCGATGAGTTATGTGGAGGGGGGGGGTAGTGCGCTTGAGGAGATGATTCCGTTGTTTCCGGGGATGGAGATTACGGATAATACTCGGCGGGTGTATCCGTTTGAATCCGAAACGGTGATTCTGGATCGGTCGAGCTTCCCGCTGCCTTTGCGGGATGATTCGACGGTGCGGGTTGTTGTTGAGGATCTTGGTTCGCTGGTGCTTGGGCGGGTGCGGGACCGGGTGTTTAAGGAGGATGCGGATCGGCGTCGGGTTGCGCTGGCGGGGGATGAGTCTTTGCGGGTTGCTTCGATGACCGAAGATAGTGTGGATCGGGGGCGGTACACGGATCATGATCGGGTTGGGCATACTGGGATTGAGGCGGCGATGGAGCATTCGCTGCGGGGGTTGCGCGGGGTGCGGACGGAGCATCTGCAGACGCGTGGGGTGAGCGAGATACAGCCAAGCAGCGGGAAGGATGTTCGGCTGACGCTTGATATGTCGCTTACGGCGCGGGTGCGGGCGGTGCTGGATCCGATGGTGGGGATGACGCGGGTGCAGCCTTGGCATGACAATACGGATATGGCGTTGGGGACGGAGCTTGATGCGGCGGTGGTGGTGCTGGAAGTGGCGACTGGGGAGATTTTGGCGATGGTGTCTACGCCTGTGGCTCCGCGGGATGGGGACTGGGGGCGGTTGGGGCTTACGACTGAGGCGAGTGTTGAGCGGTTTAAGAATGAGCGGTTTCCGTATGTGAATCGTGCGATTGCCAAGCCTTATCAGCCTGGGTCTGTGGCCAAGGCGTTGGTTTTGACTGGGGCGAGTAAGCTTGGGATGTATGAGCAGGGGGAGCGGATCGAGGCGACGGGGCATTTGTATCCTGACAGGCCCAATATGCTTCGGTCGTGGATATTTAAAAAATACCAGCATCTTGGTCTGACCCATTTTGATCAGTTGGAGAGGCACCCTGACGGGACTGATGCGCTTATGGTGTCGTCCAATGTGTTTTTCTTTACGCTTGGCCAACGGCTTGGGGCTTCTGGGATCGAAGAGGTGTATTCGATGTTTGGGATTGGGGTGCCGATTGATTTGGGGATTGGTTCGTCATGGGCTGGTTCTACGGGGGTGTTTGATGGGAAGGGGGGGACGCTTTCGATTTCGCCTGAGGATGCGATCCAGATGGGGATTGGCCAGGGGCCGGTGACTTGGACGCCGTTGCATGCGGTTGATGCGTACTCGACGATTGCGCGTGGTGGTTTCGAGATCACGCCGCGGCTGATTCAGAGGAGCGGGATGCCTGAGGTGAGCAATATCGGGTTGCCGGGTTGGGCGGTGGCGATGACGCTTGACGGATTGTACGAGGTGGTGAATAACGCGAAGAACGGCACGGGGAATCATGTGACTTATGACACGATTCAAGACCCGGTGTTCAATGCAGAGGGGATTGATGTGTGGGGCAAGACGGGGACGGCGACTTCTTCGCCTTTGGTGATTGATCCTGATGGGGATGGGCCTTTGGAGGCGCGGGTTGTTCGGGAGGGGGATCACAGTTGGTATGTGTCGCTTGTTGGGGTTGGCGGGATGCCTGAGTATGCGATTGCGGTGGTGGTGGATTATGGTGGGTCTGGGTCGCGGGTGTCTGGGGCGATTAATAATCAGGTGGTGCATGCGCTGGTGAGCGAGGGGTATCTGCCTGGGAATGTAGTTTCGGATGGGGGTTCGCCATGAGTGCGTTTGGGCGTGATCCGATTTGGGTGCGGGCGATCCGTGGCGCGGGCTGGGGGGATCAGTCTCTTTTCAATGCGGTCAAGGTGATGAACGCGGCTTGGCTGACGCTGTTTGCATCGCTGGCGTTGACCTTTATCGGGATTTATGCGATTGACATTGCGGAGGGGAGCGTGCGGGAGACTTCGGGGAGCCCGATGGCGGCTGAGGCGCTTAAGCAGATTGTGTTTTTGATTATTGGGTTGATGGCGTGTGTGGTGATCGCGCTGCCTCACTACAAGGTTGTTGGGTTGTTCTCGGTTTTGATGTATGTGGTTGGGCTTGGGCTTTTGATTTTCTTGATGCTGCCTGGGGTGCCGAGTTGGTTGGTGACTCCACGGAACGGGGCGAAGGCTTGGATCAATATGGGGGTGGCGGACTTTCAGCCGTCGGAGGTGATGAAGATCGCGTTTGTGCTTTTGGTGGCGCGGTATATGCGGTACCGGTCGGCGCATCGTCAGCTCAAGGGGTTGATTGTGCCCGGGATTATCGCGGCGATTCCGGTGGGGTTGATTACGCTGCAGCCGGATCTTGGGACGGCGAGTTTGTTTGTGCCTGCTCTGTTTGCGATGTTGATCGCGGCGGGGGCTCGGTTGCGGCATCTGACCTTGATTGTGCTGTGTGCGGCGATGGCGGCGCCGGCGGCGTATCCGCTACTGCGGCCTCATCAGAAGGCTCGGATTGTGGGGATCGTCAAGCAGTTCCAGGGGGATGATTCTGGGTCGCATGGGATCAACTATCAGAGCACGCGGGCTCAGACGCTGATTGGGGCGGGGCAGGTGACTGGGATTTCTGAGCCTGAGGCGCGGGCGCTTGTGCGGTACAACTCGCTGCCTGAGGATCACAATGACATGGTGTTTGCGGTGGTGGTGGATCGGTTCGGGTTATTGGGGGGGATTGTGATGCTGGTGCTGTATGGGATGTGGATCGGGGGGGCGTTATTGGTGGCGGCGAGCTGCCGGGACCCGCTTGGGCGGATGATCGCGGTGGGGATTCCGGCTTTTATTGCGGCTCAGGTGATTATTAATGTGGGGATGAATCTCGGGATGCTCCCGATCATCGGGATCACCCTACCCTTCGTGAGTTATGGCGGATCGAGTCTTCTGACTTGCTGGGTGATGACGGGATTGATTGTCAATGTCGCGCTCCACCGCCCTAGGCCGCCCTACCGGGCTTCGTTTGAGTACGCCGATGATGATGGACCCCCCCAAAGTAGCATGCAACCAACCAGGCCCTACGGGAGGTCCGCGGGATTCTCGGGGCGCGCCGTCACGAGGTAAGTTTGTGAAGGACGATACTCGCGGGAGCCCGGTGGCGTTTTCGCATGAGCTTGAGGCAATCAAGCCTCCGGCAGAGTGGGCGGGGAAGGTTGCTGAGTTTGGGATTGGGCTTGAGGATGCTGAGGTTGAGCAGCTTGGGAAGTATTTGGCCGCGTTGATGGATGTGAACACGCGGACGAACCTGACGGCGATCCGGGATGCGGACGAGGCGTGGGATCGGCATATCTTTGATGCGTTGACGCTGGTGCCTGTGCTTGGGGAGATGGGTGGGGGGAATGAAGATGAAGAGAAGACCCCCTCCGACCTCGCCCCCCCAAACTCGGCCACCTCCCCTGCGGGGTGCGGGGGAGGAGAAGAACACAGGCGGGACGCCTGTGCCACGGGGGAGATGAGGGAACGGAAGCGGGTGATTGATGTGGGTTCTGGTGGGGGGCTGCCTGGGATTCCTTTGGCGATTGTGATGCCTGGGATTGATTTTGTGTTGCTCGATGCGACCAAGCGGAAGACGGACTTTATTGAGAACTGTGTCGCGTGGTTGGGGTTGACCAATGTGACGGTGATTAATGGTCGTGCTGAGGGTTTGGGGCAGGATAAGGGGCGGAAGGTTTTGCAGGGGTATGAAGGGGGGCATCGCGAGAAGTATGATGGGGCGATGGCGCGGGCTGTTGGGAAGGTTGCGATGATCGCGGAGTTGACGGTGCCTTTGGTGAAGGTTGGGGGATTGGTTGTGCTGACTAAGGGCGAGAAGGCGGGGGAGGAAGTTGATGATGCGAAGAAGGCGTTGCATATGTTGCACACGCATCATGTGGGGACTGTGGAGACGCCTACTGGGCGGGTGGTGGTGCTTGAGAAGCAGCGGGCTACGCCGAAGATGTATCCTCGGAAGGACGGGGAGCCCAAGCGGATGCCTTTGGGGATTGCGAACAAGTGAGTCATGATGTTGAGATGTTGCTTGGGGATGGTGGGCCGATCGCGGAGCGTTTGGAGGGGTATGAGCCGCGCGGGGAGCAGGTTGAGATGGCTTGTGCGGTGGATCGGGCGATGGAGTCTGGGGCGCATTTGTTTGTTGAGGCGGGGACGGGGGTTGGGAAGAGCTTTGCGTATTTGGTGCCTGCGATTGTTCGGGCGATGCGTGAGGGGAAGAAGGTGGTGGTGGCGACCAATACGATTGCGCTGCAGGAACAGCTTGTGAAGAAGGATATTCCGATTTTGCTTGATGCGTTGGCTGGGATGGAAGATGAAGAGAAGACCCCCTCCGACCTCGAAGACTCGGCCACCTCCCCCGCAGGGGCGGGGGAGGAGCAAGAAGCGGTTGCTTGCAAGGCGGTGCTGGTTAAGGGGCGGGGGAACTACATGTCTATTCGTCGGCTGCGATTGGCGAGCGAGCGGCGGAATAAGTTGTTTCCGGATGGGCCTTCGCGTCGGTCGCTGGATGTGATCGAGGAGTGGGCGTATGAGACGGAGGATGGGACGCTTTCTACGCTGCCTTCGATTGAGCGGGGCGGGGTTTGGAACTCGGTGCAGTCGGATTCGACGAACTGCATGGGGCGGAAGTGTCCGCATCATGGGGATTGTTTTTATCAGGCGGCCCGCAAGGAGATGGATGATGCGGATCTGTTGATCTGTAATCACGCGTTGTTCTTTTCGGATATGGCGCTGCGGATGAAGGTTGGGGGGGGGGCTGGGTTTTTGCCTGAGTATGACCATGTGGTGCTTGATGAGGCGCACGCGGTTGAGGATGCGGCGGCGGATCACTTTGGGCTGTCGCTGACTGAAGGCCGGGTCGGGTTTTTGCTTCGGCAGTTGTATCAGGAGCAGTCGCAGCGGGGGTATCTGGCGCAGCTGGCGTTGGTGACGGGGGATATTGAGCCTGTGGACAAGGCGATTTTGCTGGTGCGGGAGGCGCAGCGGTGTAGTGATGCGTTCTTTGATTCTTTGAATCGGAAGATGGTGAGCGGGGAGCTTGTGAACGGGCGGGTGCGGGCTCCTGGGATCGTGGAGAATGTGCTTTCGCCTGCGATGAATGATTTGTGTCTGCGGCTTAAGCGGCTCAAGGATGAAGTCACCAACGAGGTTGATCGGTTTGAGTTGAATGCTTTTGCTATTCGGGCCAAGGAGATTTCGGATCAGGCCGAGACGCTGATCGAGCAGACGAGCGAGAAGTGTGTGTATTGGATTGAGACGAGCGGGAATCCTGGGCGTGGGGGGGTTCGGGTGACGATTGCGTGCAGTCCTACTGAAGTGGCTCCGTTGTTGAAGGAGCATTTGTTTGGTGGGGATGCTTCGGTGGTGTTGACCTCGGCGACCTTGACGACGCGGGATGTTGAGCCTGATGAGACGACCGAGCATGCGGAGACTGCGTTTATGCATTGTCTGTCGCGGCTTGGGGGGGAGGGGGCGAGCGTTTTGCAGTTGGGGAGTCCGTTTGATTATGCGTCGCAGGTGGAGGTGTTTGTGGATGCATCTGTTCCTACGCCGAGGCGGGGGTCGGTGAGTGCGAGTGGGGAATCATTTGAAGAGGCGATCTCTTCGCGGGTGAAGGATCATGTTGTGGCGACTGACGGTGGGGCGTTTGTGTTGTTTACGAGTTTCCGGTTGTTGTATCAGACGGCGGATGATTTGCGTCGGCCGCTGGAGGCGATGGGGTATCGGGTTTGGGTGCAGGGGAAGGATGGGCCTCGGACGCAGATTTTGGATGAGTTCCGGGAGCATGACCGGGGGGTGTTGTTTGGGGCTTCGAGTTTTTGGCAGGGGGTTGATGTGCGGGGGGACCGGCTGCGGAATGTGATTATTACGAGGTTGCCGTTTGATCCGCCGGATAGGCCGATTGTTGAGGCGCGGAATGAGTTGATTAAGCTACGCGGTGGTGATCCGTTCCGGGATGATTCGCTGCCTCGGGCGGTGCTCCGGTTTAAGCAGGGGTTTGGGCGGTTGATCCGGTCGAGTACAGATTCTGGACGGGTTGTTGTTTTGGATCCTCGGATTGTGACGACTGGGTATGGGAAGGCGTTTCGGAATGCGATCCCGAGCGGGGTTGAGGTGATCCGGGTGGGGGCAAAGGTCTAAAGGGGGCTGGGAATCGGGTTGGCAAATGAGGGACGGTGTCCTATCGTCTGGGTTCACGCATTTTGAGGCCTGGGCATGGGTTTGGGCCCCTCGTTGGGCGTGATTTTCAGGAGTGCTGACCATGCTTGGACGCGTTTTCAAGGCTTATGACATCCGTGGGACTTATCCAGATCTATTGACTGACCGGATGGGCTGGCAGATCGGGTGCGGCTCGGCGCGGTTCCTTCTTGAGGAAGCGTCCAATGACGGCGAGTCCACTCCGATGATGCGGAATGTTGTGATCGGGCGGGACATGCGGAAGTCGTCTCCGACGCTTCGGGATGAGCTGGTCCGGGGGCTGACTTGTTATCACGCGAGTGTGATCGATCTTGGTTTGATTGATACGCCGATGATGTACTTTGCGATTAACTATCTCGATGCTTCGGGTGGGGTGGTGATTACGGCTTCGCATAATCCGCCTCAGTACAACGGGTTTAAGATTTCTAAGCGGAAGGCCAAGCCTGTTGGTGAGACGACGGGGCTTGATGTTGTCCGCAAGTATGCGGCGATGGTGGATAAGAACGCGGTGCCTGATCCGTCGGCGATTGTTGAGGTGCGGGATCTTTGGAAGCCTTATGCCAAGCATGTGCTCAAGTTCCTGGACTTTGGTGAACGGGATGCGAGCAAGCCGCTCAAGATTGTTGTTGATGCGTCCAATGGCATGGCGGGGATGATGTGCCCGAAGGTGTTTGGGACCAATGGGGAGAATGTCGATGGTCTTGAGATCATCGAGATGAACTTTGATATTGAGTCGGGCGAGATGGCCCATGATCCGAACCCGCTGGTCGAAGCGAATCTTGAGCAGCTTTGCGCTGCGGTTGTTGAGCAGGGCGCGGATCTGGGGCTGTGCTTTGATGGCGATGCGGACCGGTGCGTTGCGGTCGATGAGAAGGGGAAGATTGTTCCCTGTGACCAGATGACCGCGCTGCTGGCGGAGTATTTCCTTGAGATGGAGCCCGGGGCGTCGATTGTGTATGACCTGCGTTCGACCAAGGCGGTCGAGGAAGAGATCATCAAGCACGGCGGCACCCCATTGCGTGGACGCGTCGGGCATGTGTTCATGAAGGCGCTGCTTGCAGAGAACAAGGCGATGTTTGGCGGCGAGCTTTCGGGGCACTTCTACTTCCGTAAGAACTTTAATGCGGATTCGGGCGCGATTGCGATGGCGACTTTCTTGTCTGTGCTCGCTAAGAGCGGCAAGCCGATGAGCGAGCTGATTGCTCCAATGGCGCGGTACATGCAGTCTGGTGAGATCAACTTTGAGAACGAAGAGAAGGATGTCGCGATCGAGTCGGTCATGGAGTACTACGCAGAGAAATGCGAGATCGATGAGCTTGACGGGATCACGGTTGATTGCTTCGAGGACGAGGGCTGGTGGGTGAATATTCGGAAGTCCAATACGGAGCCGCTGCTGAGACTGAATGCTGAGGCACGGGACCAGGAGACGCTGGACCGGATTCTTGAAGAGGTTGCACCGATGCTTGGGCATCGGGTGGCTCACTGAGCGAACCGCTCTCTGGAATGGTGCCCTCCTTTAGCCCGCAGGGTAAAGGAGGTCTTGGAATCCATCGCACCACCGAATCCTCCTTTGCCCTACGGGTCAAAGGAGGGCACCGCAGATATGGTCAGATTCGTTGGATTGTGCCGATATAATGGGGTATGAATCTATCGCAGTTCTTTGAGCATTGGTCGATTGTCGAAAACCCTTTCCGGGGCGAGGAAGCTCGGCATGATTCGATCTTTGCGCGGATGGGCCCCCCAAAGTTGGTTACTGGGCAATCGGAGATCCCTGCTCCTGGTGAGGTGCAGCTTGCGCGGCCTGTGATATCGAGTGAGCATTCGGACTTTGAGAAAATTCTTGGGGAGCTGCATCGGCCTTCGACTTCGATTGTCTTTGGCGAGAAGGGGGCGGGGAAGACGGCGATCCGGTTGCAGATCGCTGGGCGGATCGGGACGCACAACGAGGATTTTCCGGATAGCAAAGTATTCATGATCCCGTATGACGATTTGAACGGGATGCTTGATCACTATGCGAGCCGGGCGGGGAAGGGTGACAATCCGTTTGTCAATGTTCGGTTGGTTGATCACATGGACGCGATGGTGTCGGTGGGTGTTGGGCGGGTGCTTAATGCGATTGTGCCTGGGCCTACTGAGCCGCCGCCGGCGAATCTTGGGGAGGGTGCGGCTAAGCGTGCTCGGAAGATGCCTGCGTTGATTCGGCGGGATCTGCTTTTGCTTCAGTCTGTGTATGACACGAATGATCCGAGCGGGGCGCGGACGGCGCGTTTGCGTCAGCTGCTCAAGATGCCTGGCGGTGGGTTTGGTGGGTTGACGGTGATTGGGATGTGGCTCGGGTGGATCCCTGCGGTGGCTTTGTTTGTGTGGCTGCAGGTGTATTCTGGGCTTGATGGGTTTTTGTTTAATGCGGTGCAGATTGGGTCTGGGGTGTTGCTTGTGCTTTGGATGCTGCTGATGGGCAAGGCGATGGTGCTTGACCGGATGGTGATTCATCGGATTTCGAGCAAGGTGCATAAGCAGTTGCGGATGGTGCCTCGGGCTCCGGGCGGGTATTTGGGATCGCTGCGGCGGATGCCTCATAGCGTGCTGGGATCTGGTGAGCTTCCGACGACGGATTCTGACGAGCAGCGGTACGCGATGTTCGCTCGGCTGCGGCGGGTGATCGCGGAGTTTGGATTTACTGGGATCATGGTGGTGATTGATCGGGTGGACGAGCCGACGCTGATTAATGGTGATCCTGATCGGATGCGGTCGTTGATCTGGCCGATGCTCAATAACAAGTTTTTGCAGCTTGAGGGTGTGGGTTTGAAGATGCTGCTGCCGATCGAGCTTCGGCATGCGTTGTTTAAAGAATCGAGTGCGTTCTTTCAGGAGGCGCGGCTTGATAAGCAGAATATGGTCGAGCGGCTTGCGTGGACTGGGGCGATGCTTTATGACCTGTGCAACGCTCGGCTGGCGGTTTGTAGGCCTGCGAGTGCTCCGGCGCTGGCGATGATTGATTTGTTTACCGAGGATGTGACGCGGCAGGATATTGTTGAGGCACTCGGGGCGATGCAGCAGCCTCGGGATGCGTTCAAGTTTATGTATAGATGTCTCAATGAACACTGCGCCAGTGTGACGGCTGATGACGGGAGTTGGCGGATCCCCAAGCATGTGCTTGATCAGGTTCGGCGGGATGAGGCGGAGCGGGTGATGCAGCTGCAGAGAGGAATAAGACCGGCATGAATATCTTACGAACGATCAACTTTGAGGTCCCTGTGTATTTTTGCAAGGCTTGGCCGCGGTATGTCGCGCGGGAGTGCTTCCGGTTGCCGATCTGGTATCTGGTTGTGTGTGCTTATGCGGTGATCCATATGGTGACGACCCGGTATGACACGATTTCGACGAAGGATCATCTGCATATCGGGATTCTTTTGTTTGTGTGGATTTCGTACTCGGTGTTTTTGCAGATTCGGGGTGTGTGGAATCTTGCGACGATCCAGTATCAGGCGCAGGAGTATGAATACCAGGCATGCGAATCGTGCTGCGCCGATATGCGTGGTGTTGAGGATGGTGCTGAGTGCGGGGAATGCGGGGCGGTGTTTGATCGTGAGGGGGCCGTTGAGCGGTGGACGATGTATTGTGATTGGGCGCGGCGGCATAACAAGCGGGCGCGGACAAAGAAGAATACGGCAGAAGTGCAGCTCGAAGAAGAGCCCGTTGAGTCGTAAGCTTTATTGCATCATCGGAGGCGTTTGAGCCTTGCGTATTGGAGTACGAGGGTTTTGCGGCCTACGGCTTTGAACTCGATGATGACGCGTGCGTTCTGGCCTGGGGTGGTTTTCATGACGGTGCCTTCGCCGAACTGGGGGTGGGAAACGATGCAGCCGATGGGGTATTGGGAGCCGTCGCCGGTGGAGGATGATCTTGATGCGGCGGGGTTGATCGATGGGCGGGCGGGGATTGATTTTCTTGGTTCTACATTGGCGAGGCGTTGTTCACGCGCGTCGTTGATGGCTTTGTGGTCTGGTTTGAAGCTTGCGAAGGAGCCTGCGCGGAAGCTTGAGGACGATGATTTGTTGCTGAAGGCGTCGTCGTATTCGCCCATGCTTCCACCATAACCTCCATCGGATTGGTCGGAGAAGATGATGTTCTCTGAGCCGATTTCTTCGAGGAAACGGGATTTGATGGTGCGTTCTGTTATGCCTCGGACGGTTCTTCTTGCGGCGTTTGAGATTTGGAGGTGCTTCATGGAGCGGGTGATCCCGACGAATGCGAGGCGGCGTTCTTCTTCGAGTTCTGCGAGTGAATCGGCGGCGCGGGAGTGGGGGAGGGTGCCTTCTTCGAGGGCGATCATGGCGACGGCGGGGAACTCGAGGCCCTTGGACGCGTGGAGGGTCATCAGGGTGACGGCTCCGGATTCGCTGTCCACCGCGTCGGCGTCGGCGATCAGGGCGATGGATTCGAGGTAGGCGCGGACGAGGGCGAGGAGCGGCGGGACGGTACCTAGGTTGCCCGACTCGGCTTGCTCGGTATCGGTGAAGGATGCGGGGTCGTCGGCGGGGTCGAACTCGCGTTCGAAGTCTCTAGCCGAGGTGATGAGTTCGTTGAGGTTGTCGAGGCGTTCTTCGTCGGACTCGGCGCCTGAGGCTTTGGCTTGTTTGGTGTAGTGTGCTTCGAGGGTGGATTCGGTGATGATGCGTTCGACGAGTTCGTGGAGGTTTGTGGAGAGGGAGGTGCCCATGAAGGAGCCGCCGCCGGTCCATTCGTTGACCATCGTTGTGAATTTTTGGATCGATTTGGTGGCGCGGTCAGTGAGTCCGAGTTCGCCGCATCGGTTGAGGCCTTCCCAGAAGGTGAGTCCGGCTCGGGAGCAGGCGCCCTGGATGGTGTCGAGGGTGGTTTTGCCGATGCCTCTGGTCGGGGTGTTGATGACGCGGAGGAGGGAGACGGGGTCGCTTGGGTTGGCGATCACTCTTAGATAGGCGATGGCGGTTTTGATTTCTTCGCGGTCGAAGAATGCGGTGCCTCTTGCGATTCGGTAGGGGATGGCGGACTGTCGCATGGCGTCTTCGACGACGCGGGAGAGGGCGTTTGTCCTGTAAAACACGGCCATATCTTTCCAGGCGATGTTGTGGTCGTCGTTGAGCTGGCGGAACCAGTCGGCGATGAGTTCGGACTCGTGGCGTTCGTCGTTGGTGGTTAGGACGGTGATTGCATCGCCGCCGGGCGTTGAGGTGAAGAGGGGTTTGTCTTTGCGTTTGGTGTTGTGCTTGATAAGCGTGTCGGCGGCCATGAGGATCGGCTCGGTGGAGCGGAAGTTCTCACCGAGCATGATGACTTTGGCACCGGGGTAGTGTTCTTCGAAGTCGAGGATGTTGCTGATGTCGGCACCGCGCCAGCCGTAGATTGCTTGGTCTGGGTCGCCGACCACGCAGATGTTTGGCGGTTCGGTTTCGTCTTCCACGCCTGGGAGTGGCGGTGGGGACGATGCGAGCAGGGAGGCGATCTTGAACTGGACGGAGTTGGTGTCCTGGTATTCGTCGATCAGGAGGTACTTCCAGCGGGCGTTGAGCTCGTCTTTGATGTCGGGGTGGGTGTCGAGGATCTTGGCGGTGAACAGGAGGAGGTCGTCGAAGTCGATCGCGCCGGCTTTGCGGAGGGACTCCTCGTAGGCGATGTAGATCTTGGCGACTTGTTTGGAGTAATAATCGAAGGCGTTGGCTTCGTATTTTTTGGCGTCCATCATTTCGTTCTTGGCGGTGGAGATGGTGGAGAGGACCGATCGCGGGGGCCAGTTGGATGCCTGGAGGTTCATGGCTTTGAGGACGCGTTTCATTGAGGCCATCTGGTCGGAGCTGTCGTAGATGGTGTAGTCGGCTTTGAGTCCTGGCATTTCTACGCGTTCGGCAAAGCGGCGGAGGAGGCGGGCGCAGAGGGAGTGGAAGGTGGTGATGGTGAGGCCTCGGAGGCGGGGGTCTCTGGGGGCGTCTGGGTCCAGGGCGTTTGGGCCTGCGATGGTCAGGGCGACGCGGTCGCGCATTTCGCCGGCGGCTTTGTTGGTGAAGGTGAGGGCGAGGATGGACCAGGGCGGGGTGTGGTTGGCGACGAGGTGGGCGATGCGGCGGGTGATGACACGGGTCTTTCCTGAGCCTGCGGCGGCGAGGATGAGTAGGGGGCCTTCGGTGCAGAGGACGGCCTTCCGCTGAGGGTCGGTGAGGCCTTGGAGGTAGGTCGGGGAGTCGGATTCGGGGGTCTGGATCGGCATCGGAGAAGGGTAGGTGATCATGATTCATGCGCTCTCAAGTAATCGATTTTTTATTCTTGCTTTGGGCATCCCTATATCCGATCGATGGCGGCTTAGATGCAAGGATATTTTATGACGAACGCACTGTTGAGCGATCAGAAATGGAGTCTTGTGATTTGTGTTGCATACAGGCCGGATTGTTGTATGTTTGGGGGGGGCCATGGCTTTGGGTGTTGATGGTTCTTTGATGTGAGGAGCGGGGCATGTTTCAATATCGGTGGTTCAATGCGCTGATGGCATTGGGTTGTACCCAGGTGCATATTGCAAGTGGTGATGTTGTTTCCGGGGATGATGCGGTCTTTGGTGCTTGCGCACTGACCCTTGATAGTGATCAGGGGCTTGAGTTTCTGGATTTGGATCAGACGACCGGGCGATCGGTTGATCGGATTATGTCGGAGTTTGGTGCAGGCGGCGATTTTGAAGGATTCAGGCGGGCGACTGCTTACCAGGTGCTGACGATGATTAGCAACGCCGGGTTTGATGCTCCGAACCTTGGGATGACAATTGCGATCGCTCCAGATCCGGCGTTTGCTCAGTTTGTCACGATGACCAGTGTTGTTGGGAGCTTTGGTGGGATCCGGATTTCGCGTGGAACTGTGCTTGATGAGCCTGCCGATGACCGGAGCTTTATGGTTGCGCTTGAGGATCTGGTTAATCCGGGGTCTAATGACTTTATAACCGCGGCGATTTCTGCATCGCACTTTGATGTGAGTGGATCGATTGGGCACTGGCTGGTTCGGGATACGGTTCCTGCTCCGGGGTGGGTGGGGGTGTTGATTGTTTCGGGTTTGGCTGCGGGGGGGCGGCGACGATAATTGAGCGGGTTTTATTCGGTTGGCTCGGATGATTTTGTCGGAGAGTTGATCGGGCTGTACCCTCGACCGATAACTCAAAGCCGCATTGTGAGCCGGTGAATGGGCAGGCAGTTATTTCGTTGGAGGTATCGGGGAAACTCATGAGCTGAAATGATGAGGATTGCTCAAGAATGCTGGTCTATATGGTTGGGACGACCGATCAAAGGGCTGTATGTTCTCGAAGAAGCCGAAGAAATCATCGACGCCTAAAGCATCCGTTCCACCACGGGCTGATTTTGTGCAGTTGCTAACCGATGCGATTGATCGGAACACTTCGATCGGGATTGTGCATCAGGGTCGGGCGGGGCATGATCCGCTGGCGCAGGGGCGATTGCTTGAGTGGCAGGGTGATATTTTAGTGATTGAGGAGTTGCAGGTCATCGGGCGTGATGTGGTTTTGAAGGCCGATGATCGTGTCGAGGCGTATCTGTCGTATAACGGGACGATGCTGACCTTTGAGGCCAAGGTCCTCAAGGTTGAGATACCCAGAAAGCTCAATAGAGAGCGTGTTGTTCGGGCATTACATATTTCTAAGCCGATGAATCTTCGTGAGGGAGATCGGCGGTCGGCGTTCCGTGCATCGTTGTCGGGGCTTGCCGATGAGATCCCTGTCAAGATGTGGTTTTTGGATCGCTTTAAGCCTGACGATGAGTTTGATGAGCCGTTGCTTGGCGAGCGGAATACTTCGTATTACACGGATCTGATGGCTGCGAAACTGTTTAATTCAAAGATCCCCGTCGATGAAGATGGCAACGAGGTTCATTGCATAGATTGGGAGCGTGTACTCAAAGCGGCGAAGCTTGAAAGTCCGCACGCCGAGGGGCGACTGATTGATGTGACTTCCAATGGGCTTGGGATTTTGATGTATGGCATCTCAAACATGCAGCTCGACCGGTTTGAGCGGATCGGGCTCGCCTTTAATCTTGACGGTCAGCCGCTTGAGTTTGTGATTGAAATTCGGCAGGGGACGGACTTGCGAGGTTCGACCTGTCGTATTGGTGCGTTGATTGTGTATCCTGATCAGCGTGGTGGGACCACGCTGACGAGACGCACTCTTGAACATTTTGCGATGCAGATCCAGCGTGACCAGCTCAGGGGCCGGAAGGCGTCTTGAGGGGTCATGTGTGGTCGTTGTTTAGTTTGCAACTATTTTGTAGAGCGTGATCCCATGCCTGGGGGCATCATTGCGTGGGGGATGTCTGCGGCGCGGGTCATGAGGATGATCCCTTCGGGAAGATCTTTGGCAACCTGGGTGATGACATCGCCTTCGAGGCGGCGTGCGACATTTGAGCGGCGGGATTTACCCATGATGAGTGTGTCGCAGCCGTAGGTGACGGTGTAGTCGAGGATTTCTTCGGCGATACTCGACGCGGTGACGAAGATTGGGATAAAGGGGACGCCGGCTTCTTTGGCGAGCATGGCGGTGGTGCCTAGGGTTTCTTGTGCGGCTTGGTCGGTGTCGATCTGGGGGGCGCGTCCGGGGGCCATGTCCATGACGCGGACCTGGCGGACGAAGATGGCCATGAGTGTGGCATCGCGTCGTTTGGCGAGGTCGATGGCGTATTCGGATTGGTAGCGGCCGCGAGCCGCGAGCATGATCTTGGGTTTGTCGGTATCGATTTCTGGTTTGACGGTCAGGATCTGCATCCAGCCACCACCGGGTGCTTCGATTGCTTTACCGGTTGAGGCGGGGCGGAGGGTGCGGATGGTTCGGATGCCTAGTGCGAGGGCGACGAGGGTGCCGCTGAAGGCAGTGGAGATTGGTTGGGTGACCCCGATGGTGACGGTGATGGAGAGGAGGAAGAGTCCGAGGACCCAGAAGAGGGTGCGGGTGAGGGGGGTGAGTTCGAGCTTGGTGTTGATTGCGCTCGATAAGACGGTGACGGTGATGGCGCCGGTGACTCCGAGCACATAGAGGGAAGCGAGGACGGTGACATCCTGCTCGAAGATGATGACGATGATCGGGATAATGATCGAGATGATGAGCCCGATGTAGGGGACGCCGGAGTAGTTGAGTTTGGTGAGCGTGCGTGGGAGTTCGTCGTCTTGGGCCATCGCGTAGAAGACGCTGACCATCGCCATGATGGCGGTGTTGGTGGCTGAAAGCAGAAGTAGCCCGAAGGTGATGCCTGCGATGTTCCCGAAGATGGTGCCCATGGTTGGGCCTAGGACATCGGTGGCGGTGTTCTGGGCGACGATGCGCATTGCGGCGTTGGTGTACTGGCCGACTTGGTAGCGGTGGGATTCGAGATTTTCGTAGGCGGCTGCGCCGGGTTCTGGGAGTAATGCGATCTGCTCATCGGTCAGCATGATGGGCGTTGATGCGTTGTAGTCGTTTCGTGATGCGGGGGGCATCGTGTCGATGAAAGCTTGGCGGGATTCGACGAGGCGTTCGGTGTCGGGTGAATCGAGATGCTGCATCTCTGTCCCGGCGACGGCGAAGGTGAGTCCGGCGAGGGCGAGTCCGAAGACCAGGTTGAGGGCGACGACTTCTATGGCGACGGGCCAGATGGTTTTTTTGGCTTCCTTCTCGACGGGTTTTTTCATCATCCCGGTCATGTTGGCGACGGCTTCGACGCCCGCGAGGGCGAGACAGATTTTGGTGAAGTTCACCCACATGTCTGCGGGTGGGCTGTGGCGGAAGTAGTCGAAGGATATTGTTTCGATGCCTCGGGCGAAGGCGGGGATGGCGATGACGGCCATGATTGCGGAGACAGCAAGCGCGACGAGGGCGATGATGAGGGCGAACTTGCCTGCGGACTTTGCGCCCAGCCAGTTGACCCCGCCGACCAATATGATGGCACCGACGGCGAGAGGCAGGACGAGGTGGTGGGGGACATGGAAGTAGTGGAAAGCTTCGATCGCCGAGATCGCGGCGGTCATGATGTAGCCTGATAAGAGGAGGGTTGAGCCGATGACTGAGAGTGTTGGGGAGAGCTGTCTTGCGGCGGTGTAGACGCCTCCGCCATCGGGGAAGCATCGGCAGATATGGGTGTAGGCCCAGGAGACCGCGAGCATGAGGAGCCCGATGGCGGCGAGGTAGATAATGGAGGCGTGGCCGGTGAAAAGGAAGGCGAGTCCGAGAACATAGAGGCGTGAGGTGCCCCAGTCTCCGTAGAGGAGTGGTCCTGCGTGGATCCAGCGTAGATTCCGGGGTCTTGAGTCGGTCGTAAGCATTGAGGGATAAGTCTAGGCCTGGACACCGAGCGTTCGAGATGTCCAAAACCCAAAGAATTCTCACAGATCATGGCGGGTCGAGATGCTCCCGGACGCTTTTGTTTGTATAAGCCCCCTTCGCTCGGGGAGCTTTCAATGTGTTTATTTGGAGTCCCCCAATGAAAGTCCTCACTGCTGCAGCCCTGCTTAGTCTGATTGCCCTCATCACACCCGCCAAGGGGCAGGTTGCCAACGCGTGGTACAACGCTTGGATCGTTGCTCCTGATGGTCAGTTCGATAGTGGGTTTCTCAATGTCCCTGTCTTTGGAAGTTGGGGATATTCTGATGTTGATCAGTTTGGAAACTCGCGTTCATTTGATGCTGATGTGATGACCGCGGGTGGGCAGTCGCCACAAGCGGATGTTCAAGCGGCTGTCACTGGGGGCTTTACTTCGGCACTCGCGCTCCATGCGCAGGTTCGTTATTTGTATCATGTATCAGCCGTGGCTGGCTCTACAAGAACAGCGGTTCCGGTGGTAATCCGTGCTCGCGGGGATGTTTCAGCGACCAGAACCGGCTCTGGTGCAGGGGCATCGGTGAGCGCTGTTGCGAAAGTATTTATGCCTGGGGCATCGAGCTTGAACCCGTTTATTCATGAAGGAGCGTCCGCGGGGCTCAGCGGTGGGGGTGACATTACCCAAGATTCGTTCAGCATTGTTCACAGCACGGTTCTTCCCGTCGGGCAATCAGGGTTGGTTGAGATAGTTGCGCATGCAACGCTCTCGACCGATTGTGAAATCTCAGCAACCGCAGATCCGACCTTTTTGATCGACCCAGATGCGACCTACATTGAGAATGGGAAGACATTCCGGTATATCGACGAGTTTGTGATCGAATACTCCCCGACGATCGATCAGTTTGTGCCTTGTTCCCCGGACATCACGGGTGATGGGCAGCTCGATTTCTTCGATATTTCGATGTTTCTCACGGATCGGGTGGATTACAACAATGACACCGTATTCGATTTCTTTGACATCGCTTCATTCCTGACCGAGTTTAGCGGGGGGTGCCCATAACTGGGGTTTGTGGGCTATCGGGCGTTGTCTGGGTATTGGTGGGCGAAGGAATGTTTGATTTGTTCTGATCTGGATGATCCGCAACCAAAAACCGGCCGTATCTTGGTACAGTCTGTGTCCCGGTCATTCTGGCCGGGGTTCTTGTGTCGAGGGACGGGTTGAGCTTTGTGCTGGCCCGTGGCTCTTTCCGAATCCGAATCGGTTGCCTACCCTCGGTGTTGTGCTGTTTGGCCAATCTGCCCTGTGTGGGATCAGATTGGCAGCGGCTGAACTGCTGGATGGTGACGACTCGTGTCTCAGAATCATGACGACAACTCGGTTCCTCGTCTTCTCGAAGACACCCATGATGGCGTGAGCCCGATCTCTCCGGAGGACACGGCACCGCTGGATTCTGGATCGACCGATGCGGCGACTATTGAGGATTCTGAGAAGTCCATTTTGGCGGCGACCAAGTCGGGTACCAATCTTGACACGCTCATCGGCCGTCTGGTTATTGATCAGGGGCTGGCGACCAGCGATGAGGTCAAGCATTGCAAGACCATGACCCGTGGCGAGGGCGACGAAGGGCCATCGGAAAAATCACTCGCCCATGTGCTCGTTGATCGCGAGTTCATCACCAAGCGTCAGCTCTCTCGGCTCCGTGAGTCGATCGAGGCGGAGCGTTCGGGAAACAAGATTTCTGGATACAAAATCATCGGCAAGCTCGGTGCCGGTGCGATGGCGACTGTTTATAAGGCCAAGCAGGTCTCGCTTGACCGGATGGTCGCGCTCAAGAAACTGCCTGAGAAGTTTTCGCAGAATCCTCAGTTTATTGAGCGGTTCTTTGCTGAGGGGCGGGCGGCTGCATCGCTCAATCACCCGAACATTGTTCAGGCGTTTGATGTGGGCAACGAGGGGGACATCTATTACTTCGTGATGGAGTATGTTGATGGGCGGACTGTGCACGAGGACATTGTCGAGCACAAGCGGTTTAAAGAGCAACTTGCTGTTGAGATCATAATCCAGGTGGCCGAGGCACTCGAGCATGCCCATGAGATGGGGCTGATCCACCGGGATGTGAAGCCTAAGAACATCATGATCACCAAAGAGGGTGTGGTCAAGCTTGCGGATATGGGGCTTGCGCGGGCGATGAGTGATGTGGAGGCCGCGGAGGCTGAGGCTGGGCGTGCGTTTGGTACGCCGTACTATATTTCACCTGAGCAGATCCGTGGTGAGAAGGAGATCGGCCCGCCGGCGGATATTTATTCGCTGGGGACGACGCTGTACCACATGGTGACGGGTGCTGTGCCGTTTGAGGGCAAGAGCCCGAGCGCGGTGATGCATAAGCATTTGAAGAGCGAGCTGATCCCGCCGGATCATGTCAATCCGAAGTTGTCAGCGGGGATCAGCGAGGTCATCGAGATGATGATGGCCAAGAAGGTCCGTCACCGTTACAAAAACTGTTCGGATCTGCTGGTCGATCTGCGTGCACTCAAAGACGGGGATGTGCCACCGATTGCTCATCATGATGTGATGGGCGAGGCGGATCTGACTGCATTGGCACAGGCTGAGGCGGCTGTGACGACCCCGATGCAAGAGAACTCGGTTGATAAATCCTCAAACGGGATCGCTGACCGGTTGCTCTGGCCGCCGTTCTTGATCCTTGTGGCGTTGCTGCTGGGTTCGCTGATCGGAAATCTGCTGATGATGTAAACAGACTAGCAGCATTTTTCGCCACAGCCGCAGGGTTTGGTGGCGAGGATGTCCACGCTGGTGATGACTTCTTCGGCGGTCTGGCCGTCGGGGAGTAGTGCTGTGACCTTGGCGTAGAGTGGGTCATTGGCTGCTGTTAATGCGTTGACATAGTGCGCCTTGGGGGTCAGGGTGATGTTGTCCATGCCGGCGTTGACCATTTGCGTGCGCATTTCTTCGATGGGGATCGCTCCGGCGACGCAGCCGGCCCATGCTTCGAGGATTGATTTGACTTCATCGGGGACCTGGCAGAGTAGGGCGATGTCGGAGATTGCGATGCGGCCGCCGGGTTTGAGGACGCGGGCGATCTCGTTCCAGACTTGTTGCTTGTCCATCGAGAGGTTAAGGACGCAGTTTGAGATGATGACATCTACGGAGTTGTCTGCGACAGGGAGGTGCTCGATTTCTCCGAGGCGGAACTCGACATTTTGTAGGCCGGTGTTGGTTTGGTAGTGATCGATGTTGGCGCGGGCTTTGTCGATCATTTGGGGTGTCATGTCGATGCCGATGGCTCGGCCGTCTTTACCGACCTTTGGTCCGGCGAGGAAGATGTCGAAGCCGCCGCCGGAGCCGAGGTCGAGGATTGTTTCGCCTTGTTTGAGGTTGGCGATGACGGTGGGGTTGCCGCAGGAGAGTCCCATGTTGGCGTCGGCGGGGAGGGATTCGAGTTCTTCTTTGGTGTATCCGATTTGCTGGGCGAGTTGGTCGGCATCGATGGATTCGGTGACGCCGCAGGCGCCGGCGCAGCAGTTGCCGCTGTTGTCGGCGATCCCTGCGTAGTCGGAACGGATCTGTTGACGGATTTCTTCGTTGGTTTTCATAGGGATACTCCTTGTTGGGTTGGGATGCAGCACCCGGTGCGTTGCATCTTGGCGAGGTCGCACGGGTCGATCGTGTCGATCTCGGCGAGCTTTGATTTATCGGATTGGATTTGGTCGTCGCTGAGCGCGTGGGTTTGGACGAAGGCGAGTGCGTCGGCGATGATGGTGGTGGGGGATTGTTGGGTTTGGTAATGCACCCACCGGCCTTCTTTGCGGGACTCGAGGAGCCCGGCGTTGCGGAGGGTGGCGAGGTGTTTGGAGATCGAGGCGTTGGAGAGGTCGATGAGCTCGACGAGCTGGCAAACGCAGCGTTCTTGGTCCAGGCACGCGGCCAATAGGCGGATGCGGGTGGGGTCTGAGAGTGCGTGGGTGATGGTGGTGAGTTGGTTCATTGTTTTCTCATTTCGGTAAATAAGAATACGCACTCCAGTCATTTTCTTCCATTGGAAAATGAAAAGATTGGCATTTAATTCGGATATATCGAAACTAGATATATCTAGTGGCGTATAACTAGCCGAGGAACTCAATCATGCTGACATTGAAACAAGACAACTCGGAACTCGTCGTCCTCTCGGTGCTCGCGGCCGGGGCTTCGTACGGGTATGCGATTAGTAAGGACATCGCGGCTCGGTCTGACGGGCATTTCAAGCTCTCGGCGTCGGGGATGTACCCGCTGCTGACCAAGCTTGAGAAGAATGGTTTGGTGACAACGGACTGGGAAGAGGTCAAGGCGGCGGGGGCTGACCCGGACTCTAGCGGGCGTCGTAGGAAGTGGTACACGCTGAGCGCCAAGGGGCAGAAGCAACTTGAGCGACGGATTGAGATGCACCGTCAGATGCAATCGATTCTTGACGGTTTCGTATTGCCTGCGTCGGGCAATGCACACACGGAAAGCGGACTCGCCGGCTGATGCCAATTTTTAACACCCCAACACGGAAAGCGCAGAAAGCGCAGAAGGCGGATGTAACGCCTTCGAGCCGAGACTCGATCTCGGGGTGGCTTGATGTGTTGACCTCGATGCTGTCGCTCCCTGAGTCTCAACGGCTGCAGGTGCGGGACGAACTCGAAGACCATCTTCGGTCACGGGTTGATGATTTATTGATTACGGGGACTCTTGAACCCGAGGCGGTCCGCATCGCGGTCGCCGAGCTTGGGGAGACTGCCGAGCTTGCCAAACTGATTTCACATGCCCACACGAGGGCGAATCCAAGGAGACGAATCATGAATATTGCACTGATTACAGCGGCTGTTGCGGGGCTTTCGATTGGCGGGATTTCTTTGCAGAACACTGGCGGGGCAGCGGTGGAAGAGAGCGGCTCGGCGTTGGTATTTGCGGAATCAAGCAGTACTGACGACGAGAAGGTGCATGCCTTTGATGTTGGGACGGCGTCGGTGAGTGGTATATTGAATGAGATCGGCAAGGCGTTTGATCGGTCGGTGAGCTTTAGCCCGGGGGCAATGAGCCCTGAGAATGCGATGTACATAAATGTGCATTCTCAGTTTGCGGGGCAGTTTACCTTTGACCAGGCGATCGAGCAGTTTCGGAAGTTGTTTGACAATGTGAGATATGGATACAATCTGGAGATCACGGCGGATTCTGTGCTGTATCAGACGAACGATGAGTATGAGCGGAAGCAGATCGAGATGCGGATCTACCCGTCGCCTGTCTGGTTGTCAATGGCAGGCGAACGCATTGATTACGCAAACTCACTGACCAACTTGCTCAAGGTCAAACATGATCTGAGGTACGCCTCGATCGAGGTGATTGATGAGGCGTTTGTGGTAGCGGCGACTCCAGAGATTCATGAGAATGTGTTGCGGTTCAGTGCGGAACTCAACGCCATGATTGAGCGGCGACAGATTGAGCGGAAGATTGAGCGTGATCGGGACAGAGAACTGAGAAGGGCTGAGGCGGAACAGGAAATGGCCAAGCATCGGGCTCAGTTTGCTCAAAGAATAAAGGATGCTGAACGGGTCGTCAAGGACCTCCAGAAAGAGTTCAGCACGGCTCGCGAGGCACTGCTGAATTCCCAAGAGAAACTCCGTGCACTCAAGAGCAATCTGATTTCGGAGGGGTTGGCTGTATTTTCTCCGGACTCAAAGGCTGGGGGCAATAGTGCCGAGAATGATCGGCTGCTCAAATCAATCAACGAGCTTGAGCTTGAGGTTGATGAGAACGAGGAGCGGTACATGTATCTCCGCAGCCGATTGCTCGATTCGGAGTACGCGGCCCTCTTTGAGGGGCTCGAATAATTCCGCTATATCGTGTTCAATGAACGCCTTGGACGCACGGGCATACCAGACTTGGTATAATTCGTGCATCGGAGGCGTTTTTGTATGATCTGTCCATTCTGTAGCCATAACCAGGACAAGGTGATCGATTCGCGTTCTAGCGAGGGTGGGGCGGTGATTCGTCGGCGTCGGCATTGCGTCAAGTGTGACCGGCGGTTTACGACTTACGAGCGGGTTGAGCCTGCGGGGCGGCTGATGGTGGTCAAGAAGGATGGCTCGCGGGTGGCGTTTAGTTCTGAGAACATCATGCGGGGGATCGCCAATGCGTGCGGGAAGCGGCCGATCTCCGAGGATATCAAGCAAGCTCTCGCCAAACTCGTAGAGGAGGAGTTGCACTCAGAGTTTGAACGAGAGGTGCCTACGGTGTTGATCGGGGAGCGTGTGATGAGCAAGCTGCGGGATGTTGACAAGATTGCGTATATTCGGTTTGCGACTGAGCATCTGCAGTTGTCGACGCTCGAAGATATTCAGCGGGAACTTGATGATCTTTCGGCGCGTCCGTCTCCAAGCCCGGATCAGGCTTCGCTCTTTGCATCTGGGCGAAGCCGATAGTCATTGGTTTGTGAATGCGTTGTTTCAGATGCCTGAGGGCTTGTTGTAGGGCTTGTCGTACGAGTGTCCAAAGGGGGTATTTGTGCGTGTGGCGTCGTTGACTTCTAGAGCGGCTTCGCGTGCCATGGCGACGAGTTCGATGCGGTCGGTGATGCCTAGTTTTTCGCCAATTCGTTCGCGGTGACGGTCGATGGTGGATACTGAGCGGTTTAGCTTTTCTGCGATTTGTTTCTGCCGGAGGCCATGACCCATGAGTGCGAGGACTTCGAGTTCGCGGGGGGTGAGGGCCGAGAGTGGGCCTAGGTCGATGAACTTGGCATCAACGAGTTCTTCGGGTTGCTTGGTGTCGCGCAACCACTGAAGTTTCATGGGTGTGATTTGTTCGACTGTAAAAAGTAGAATCCACTGAGAGCTATCTTCTCCGGGGATTTCAATGGGGCTGATTGTCGAGCAAAGGCGGGTGCCATCGAGTACCTCTATGACCAGCAAGGGGTGCTTTCGTTCGATTGCAGTTTTCATGAACTTGATGCGTTCGAGTGCCCATTCCTTTGGTGCCAGATCACAGAAATTTTTCCCTTTGACTGATTCGACAGTCATATCCGGGAAGCCGAGGGCGGCGATTTTGTTGGCAACTAAAATCACCCCATCTGGGTTGGTGACCAGAATAGCAGTTGAGTGAAAGCCATAGATCATGCTTTTGAGGATCAGTTCAGCGTACTGTCCTTGGAGAGCATTTGGCACTTGCATATTTGATTGTAGATCTGGAGTTGTAGATTCACAGGATTTAGCCGATATTGACCCGTCATTCACGAGTGAGTCCCTTTAAATTTTCAGGGCCTTCAGACCCTGCCCGCCCTCTGTCCCATTGTATAATCAGCATATACATCGCTGATTTGAGATAGACTATACCTTTCGGATCTGATTAAGGTATTGGTAAAAACCACCATTCGGAGGACACAATGGGTTCCAAAGAGTATTCGACTCCAAAGCACTGCTTTTCAGATTTGCAGGAGATGGGCATCGTTCATGACGGCATGATGTGCATGGTTGGTGGCTTCGGCCTCTGCGGCATACCTGAGCAGCTCATCATGGCGCTCCGGGATACTGGGGTTCGCGGGATCACCTGTGTTTCCAACAACGCGGGCGTCGATGGGTGGGGGCTCGGGCTTCTGCTGGAGACTAAACAAATTAAAAAAATGATTTCCTCCTATGTCGGAGAGAACGATGAGTTTGCCCGCCAGTTCCTTAGTGGGGAACTTGAGGTCGAGTTCAATCCGCAGGGGACGCTCGCTGAGCGTGTTCGTGCGGGTGGTGCGGGGATTCCAGCGTTCTATACTGCGACTGGTGTGGGGACCCAGGTTGCTGATGGAAAGGAAACCCGAACCTTTGCCACGCCGAACGGTGGCGAGCAACGAGAGTTTATAATGGAGACCGGGCTCTTTGGTGACCTTGCGTTGATCAAAGCCGCCAAGGCGGATCGGTTCGGGAACCTGATCTTTCATGCGACCGCGCGGAACTTTAATCCGGAGATGGCGACCGGGGCCCGTTTCACGATTGCTGAGGTTGATGAGATTGTTGAGACGGGGGCCTTTGATCCCGATGATGTGCATCTCTCAGGGGTGTATGTGGACCGTGTTGTGCAGACCGTTTCAGAAAAACGGATCGAGCAACGCACAGTGAGCGTCCAATAGCCCGCAGGGAGTGAATGCTTTGAGCGTTGATATAATTACATTTCTCGGTGTGATCGGTTTGATCCTTTGTTTTTTGATCTTTGTGGCGATACGGCTCGTGATGACAGTTCATAGCACTTTCACGGGGATGGCATCACCCGAAGGTGGATTGGTCGCGATAGAGAATGATCTTGATGAAGATGATGAGTTGGCAATTGCTCGGATGGACGATTGGGCGAATCAAAACGGGTTTCTATTCGTGAGTAGTTATTGGAGTCGCTTTCCAGACAATCCCGAGATTATTGTGAATATCTGGGTCAATCCGAGCGGTACTTATTTCGCCCATTACCTTGCTAGGCCAGAGCATCTAGATGTTGTGGATTGTTGTGATTTTGTGAGTTTGCTTTGCTTTAATAATGCCGTTTCATTGACATCATCCAACAGTGATAGCGGAGGAATGATCCCCGCGCAAAGAGGTGTGCTAGGACAGTCATTCCCGGGCATTGATACCGACGAACTCTTTGCTCGTCACAATCGAGGATTGGAGTTTGTGAAGGAACGACTTGGCCTGACACCGCTTGTTCGTGATGAAGATGTTGGTGAACATATAACCATGCGGATTCATGACGACGCGAATTTCGTCATGTCGCATTTTTTATGGCCAGTTCGTGGCTTGGTTTGGTTCGTTCGTCGGAAAAAATATCATCGAATCCCGGTTTGGCATCGTTATGCAAAGTTAAAGAAGTCAGACATAGAGGGTTGATCTCTGCATTGCTAGTGTTTTGTTGTAGAGTGGATCAGTACTAATGTGAGCTGGTAACAGCCGGAACTGAGTTACGTATGAGTGAGCAAACAGAATCAAAGACCAAGGCGTGGTACCTCAGGCCAAAGACAATAATCACCGCGATCGCCGCGGTGATTATGCTCATTCTGATCTTTCAGAACTGGGAGTCGGTTTCGGTTCATATCTTCTTCTGGATCCAGCCCGTTCCCGCGTCCCTGATGTACCTGTTCTTTGCCGCTGCCGGCTTTGCCGCCGCACGGATCACGCTCCGAACCAAACCCAAAGAGGGCGGTTCCAAGAGCAAGTGATTCGTGGGTTGGCGATCTGCAGAGAGAGCTTTAGCAGGTGCGGCGGCGACGCATCCCGAAGATTGATCCAGCACCGAGCAGTGCGAGTGAGCCTGGGGTTGGGGTGATGATGACATTGTCAGCGAGGCCAGCGAATGCGGTGTAGGTGCCGTCGTCGTAGCGTGCGGAGAGTTCGAGTGAATCGAAGTTGATGCCGTCGATGGTGAGTGAGTGGCCCGCGAGGTTATCGCGTCCGCCGAGGTCTGAGAGTGCGAATGAGTCACTGGCGACCAGTACGCCGCCGAGTGTTGCGTCGAGTGTGATGTTGATGCCGCCCCATGGGCCGTTCTCGAAGAGCAGCAGGCTAAGTGTTGCGAAGTTCTCGACATTTCCGGTGCTCATGTGGAATGAGGACATGATGTTGATCGAGAGGTTGTCTCCAGCGATGAAGGAGTTGCCCCATGACAACGCTTGGACGCCGGTGAGGACTCCTGGGAAGTCGTTCATGGCGAGGGTTGCGTTCTCGACGATGAACTGTGTGCCGTACTCGCCTGGCCCGAAGTTTGAGCCGTCGGGGTTGACGCCTGAGACATCGTTGAGTGACGAGAAGGTGATGCCGCCATCGACGAATGTTTCGCCGACGAATCCTTCGCGTGGGGTTTCAAAGTCAGCGATGCCGGCGAGGGTTGATCCGGAGAGGGCTGCGAGCCCGAGTGTCTGCACGATAAGCGTTGCGTATTTCATAACGGTGTCCTTTTGTGGATTTGGAACGAAAGAAGTTTCGTTTGTGTATGGGATTGATTCAGATTGTGTGATTTTTATGGGCAGCCGGCGGCAAACGCGGTCAGGAATGCTGAGATATCAAAGAAGTCCAATGCGCCGTCGCCGTTGATATCAACTGAGAGATCGCCGTTCCCGAACGCGGTCAGGAATGTCGAGATGTCAAAGAAATCCAGGGCGCCATCGCCGTTCATGTCTGCGGGGCAGGCGGCCGGTGGGGTAAAGCCTTCGATCAGGAACGCGCCGGTTGAGCCGTCGAGCAAGCGGCCGAACCCGACGATGTCGCCGTTGTTGTTGACTGCTGTTGCGCGGGAGAGGATCTCGAACTCTTCGTGATCCCCGAGGAGGTCATTGAGGTCGTACATGGTGCCCTCGGTCCAGACCCATGCGCGTGGGTCGAGCCCTGTGAACTCGCCGTCCCATGAGTATCCGACGACCATGCCGTTGTCGTTAACATCGAGCCCTTCGGAGGTGTTGTAGAAGGGGAGTGATCCGAGTGTGGTGACCGGGTTGAGGCTGTCTCCGGTGTAGATCGCCGCATTCCAGCTGTTGGTGGTCGAGTTGAAGCCGGAGTGTCCGATGATCATTCCGGTGTTGTTGATCGCGCGGGCTTGCGAGAAGAAGAAACCAAACGGGTTGATGAGTGGGTATTCGTAGCCGCCGCGGCCATCTGGGACTGCGAGGAGCGCGTCGTCGGGGTCGCCGAAGAAGAAGCCGGCGCCGACAATTTCGCCGGCGTTGTTGACGCTGAAGTTTGCGCCGCCTTGGTAGAAATCCGTGCCCGCTTGGAGGGCTGGGTTGACCTGGTCCCAGACAAACCCTCGCGAGAAGATTCCCGCTGTGATCGATGCTTGCCCGACGATTACGCCGTTGTCGTTGATGTCCCAGGGGATCGATGATCCTGTTGCGCCGATGGCTGCGTGCATATCAAGGATGCCGCCGCGTCCGTCCCAGAGGGTTGCCAGGCGTGCGCCGGATCCGATTTCAGAAAATCCGACGATGGTGCCATTGTTATTGATTGCGAGGGCTTCAGAGATCGTGCTGCCGGGCAGTGATCCGAGGTTGGTGGCGGTGTGTGCCGCGTCCCAGCGGACCGCGGCAACCTCGAGCCCGCCGGGGAGTGTCGATTGTCCGACGACTTCGCCCATGTCGTTGATGTCGTTGGCGATTGTTCCGGAGCCGCCAAGTGATGGGAGGTTCGTTACATTTTGTGCGAGAGCTGATCCGCTGGCAAAAAACAGGCCGAGGGCTGAAATGCTGAGAAGTGTCTTTGTCAAAGCTGGCATGTTGGATTCCTTTTTCCTGAGACCCCGAGTTGTGTGTTTGAACCGGAGACCTGTACGCAGGTTTCTGGCCATAGGTTGAAATATATCTAAATCTGACTTGAAATCAACCCTCAAATCAGATATTCTATCAAAAAGGTGATATTTCCAAGTTCAGTCATAAGGAAAGGCAGGGATCGAGTTTCATGAGGCCTCACATATTTACCAACCCTCACGAGGCTTTTCGTACCACAACCGCCCTTGAAGGCGGTATTGTGCATGTCATGCCAACTGATTCACTCATGAGTCTTAAATCTGCGGCGGCTCCATTGACCGCATCTCAGCACGCCAGGTGCGAAAGGATCGCTGCGCGACTTCATGGTGATTTGAGGGCGCTGGTCGCTCAGCTCCCGGAACACGCTCAGGGCGGTTCTGGGATGTCGAGGCATCTCGATGTGGTCCGGAACACTTGCCAGCGGGTGATTCAGGCACTTGCTGATCATGAGGCGAGCATAGAGACACTTGTCAAGCTGCCCGGGACCAAGGGGCTTGGGCTGTTGATTGAAGCGATGAAAAAGGAAGAGATCGATCAAACCACGATCGAGATTGCTCAGGCGGGGATTGAGCAGTTTGATGGATTGATTCGGGATTACGGCGGGTCGCATTCCAAGCTGTGCGCCAGGATTACCGCGAAGGCTGAGGATCAGAAGCCTTTGGAGCTTGCATCGCTTCAATCGAGGCAGGCGTTGTATCAGGCGGCGGTGGGGATTACGGGGCGGGCCGCGGAGACGACGATTTCTTTATACGCCTTTCGTCATTCGCCTGATGATCCTGATGTGCTTCAGCGGGCGATCGTCACGGGGCTTATTCAAACGACTGTCATTCCGGGCGGGATGCCCGTGGTGATTTCCAATGGCAATACACTGCGGTGGGACGATGATCTTGAGCAGGCACTCAAGAATCTCGATGATTCCGATGCGCAGGGGGCGACGCCTGATGCATTGCTTAAAGAGTTTTGTTCGCATCCGCTGCCGACGGTGACTTCGCGTGGATCGCCTGAGAGTTTGATTCGGGTGATTGACCCGCAGACGCTTGAGCACCCGCAGACCTTTGATGTGGTGAGCGCGGCGCGATCAAACCATCCGTTTCTTGATCCAAATGGCGAGCCGATCTTCAACGAGATCTGGTCGCTGGCCAACTGTCCTTCGAAGAAGTTGATCTTTGATATCTATCTTCATGAAGACATGGAGCGGATGTACCGGCCTTCGATTGATTCACAGCAGTGGAATCCGAACTTGTCGGCGCCTGGCGGGGACAAGTGGGTGCTTCGGTATCCGCAGGTTCCGACGCTCGAACTCCTCGGCAGAGGGCTCGGGAACTCATCGACGGATGGGTACGCCCGCCACTCTGAGCTGACCGAATCGTTCTTCGAGCGTATCGGTTGGAATCCGGCTGAGTTCTTTGGGATTCGTTGCGAGGTTGAGTTCCCGATCTGGCGTGGTGGCTACTGCATGAAGTTCGTGCCGGTGTTCAACTCGCAAGGGTAATAGTGGATTCCGACGGTCTGTATTGCTCGATATTTGGTCAAAAAGGACGAATTAGCATTCGATTCTGCGATTGAGTCTCAATAGGCGAGCCCAATAGGATATACTGTGGTACGATTTATTCGAGGAGTTGACCGTGGTTGATCACGCCCAATCCAATGCCCAAGCAAACGGTTCAATCCCGTTGACTCAGCTCACGCGCGGTCAGAGCGGGCGGGTTCAGATCGACGGGGCCGCGACCGATGAGGTCAAGATGCTTCGCGCCATGGGGCTTCGTCCGAATGCTTCGATCACGATGTGTCGGCTCGGTGAGCCTTGCATTATCTCGCTGAGCGGTGCGTGCGGCGGCGGGTGCCGGATTGGTCTTGCCAAAGAGATCGCGGGCCGCGTGATGATCAATGTTGAGAGCCAGCCCGATGCCCAGACCGAAACTCAGCCGGATGGCCAATCCAACGGGTGAGCTTTCAATGAGCAGCGTCGATTCAGTCCAAGACATCAGTAACAGAATTATCGCCGTGCTTGGTAATCCCAATGTTGGGAAGACCACGCTGTTTAATCGCATCGCGGGTATCCGTGCGAAGACTTCCAACTTTCCGGGGACTACTCAGGATGCTCGCCATGCGCAGTGCTGCGGGGCGATGCTGATTGATCTGCCTGGGATCTATTCGCTTGATCTTGAGGTGTCCGAATCGGTCGTGTGCCGGCAGGTACTTGATGGGGATCTTGCGCCGACCGGCGTGGAAGCCCATGTGCCCAATGCGATTCTGGTAGTGATTGATGCAACGAACTTGATGCGGAACATGACGGTTGTTGCCGAGGCGATCGCTAGGCGGTTGCCGATGGTTGTTGCGGTCAACATGATGGATCTGGCCGAGCGTCAGGGGATCCATATTGATCTTGAGCGGTTTGGTGAGTGCATCGGGTGCACGGTTGTTGGGTGTTCTGGGAAGACGGGTGAGGGTGTTGATGAGTTGATGCAGGCCGTGGAATCTGCGACTATTCCTGATCGGAGTGCTCCGACGGAGCTCGACGCGATCGAGGCGTGGGGCGATGATATTTACTCGCTGGTTGCGGCGGCTCGGGAGACGCCGGTGGATGACCGGTTGACTGATCGGCTGGATCGTGCGTTTACGCATCCGCTGCTGGGTGTGGTGACATTTTCTGTGGTGATGACCGGGTTGTTCTGGGTAATTTTTAAGCTCGCGGCGATCCCGATGGATCTGATCGATGCGTGGTTTGGGACACTCGGCGGCTGGGTTTCTGGGGTGCTTCCTGATGGCCCGATTAGCGGGCTGCTTGTAGATGGCATCATTGCGGGGATCGGTGGGACGGTGATCTTTTTGCCTCAGATCGTGCTGTTGTTCTTTCTGCTGGCGTTGCTTGAGGGGACGGGGTATCTGGCGCGGGCTTCGTTTGTGATTGATCGTGTGCTTCGTCCGTTTGGGATGAGCGGGCACGCGTTTGTGCCTTTGTTGTCGAGTCATGCGTGCGCGATCCCTGGGATCATGGCGGCGCGGTCGGTGCCTGATCCGAAGGATCGTTTGGCGACGATTCTGGTGGCTCCGTTTATGAGTTGCTCGGCGCGGATCCCGGTGTATGTATTGCTGACGGTGATCTTGTTCCCGGATTCGCCTGGGATGCAGGCGGTGGCGTTTACATCTTGCTATGTCATCGGCGTGCTGGCGGCGTTGTTTAGTTCGCTGCTGGTTCGGCGGACGATTCTCAAAGGGCCGTCGCGTCCGATGGCGATGGAACTGCCGAGCTACCGGCTGCCTGATCTTCGGGCCGCGGCGTTGTTGACCTATGACCGGGCGATGATGTTCCTCCGCAAGGCGGGGACGCTGATTGTGGCGATCTCGATTGTGCTGTGGTGGCTCGGGGCGTATCCCAATACGACCGTGTCGATCGCCGATACGACACCTGAGCAGAGAGAAGTCATCGCGGCCAAAGCACAGGCCCGTCATTCATTTCTTGGGCAGATCGGTGATGCGATTCAGCCGGTATTTGAGCCCCTTGGGTATGACCGGCAGCTGACTATTGGTGTGCTGGCGAGCTTTGCGGCTCGTGAGGTGTTTGTTTCGACAATGGCGGTGCAGGTGGTGGGGAGTGATGACGCTGAGGACGACTCGGTGCTCGAATCGATTGCCAATGCGACGCGTGATGATGGGACGCCGGTCTTTACGCGGGCGACGAGTTGGTCGTTGCTGGTGTACTACATATTGGCGATGCTGTGCTTGCCGACGCTTGTGGTGACGGCCAAGGAGGCGGGGGGCTGGCGGTGGGCGTGGCTGCAGCTCGGATGGATGACTCTGCTTGCGTACAGCGGTGCATTGATTGCGTATCAAGCCGTTTCGTTGCTCTCTTAGGCCCTAAGGTTGTTTATGCCTGTAGATGATTGGCAGTTCTGGGTGGTGACTCTTGCGGGCTTGCTCGCGGCGTTGTGGTTGATCCGGCTGGTGCTGCCCAAGAAGAAGCGGGGGACCAAGGCGTCGTTGACTGTTGGGGGCAAGCCGGTCAATCGTTCGGGCAAAACGCCTTAAGTCTGCCGAGTCCCTATACTCAGGCATGCCACTATCACGCGAACAGATTACCAAACGGGCCGCTCAAGAACTTCAGGACGGGTTTGTTGTGAACCTTGGGATCGGGATGCCGACGCTGGTTGCCAATCACATCCCCGATGGGATGGAGGTCTGGTTGCAGTCTGAAAACGGCTTGATGGGCATCGGCCCGTTCCCGTCCGAAGACGAGATCGATCCGGACCTGATCAATGCGGGCAAGCAGACGATTACCGCTGTGCCGGGATCGTCGTTCTTTTCGAGTTCGCAATCTTTTGGCATGATCCGCGGCGGGCATATTGATATGTGCATCCTTGGCGCGATGCAGATTTCGGAGAAGGGCGACATCGCCAACTGGATGATCCCGGGCAAGATGATCAAGGGTATGGGCGGGGCGATGGATCTGGTCGCGGGGGTCAAGAAGGTTGTGGTGACGATGGAGCATTGCAACAAGAAGGGTGAGCCCAAGATTCTGAAGGAATGCAATCTGCCGCTGACCGGGCGGTCGTGTATCGACATGATCATTACTGATTTGTGTGTGCTGACGATGAATCATGAGCGTGGATTGTTTGAACTCACCGAGCTTGCTCCGGGCGTGACTGCTGCGGAGGTTGTGGATAAAACCGAGGCCGAGCTGATTGTCAGCGGGGAGCCTGCGGTTGTGAGTGTTTAAACAGGGTTGAAGTACCTAAGTTGAAATATTAAAGCTGCATATTCACCGCCTGAATAGGGTGGTGTTTTTTGATCAATCGCATGAAATGGGATGTTGTGGTACGCTAAAGCATCCTGCTGAAGGACCAGCACAAGGGGATTACTCCATATGGCGTTTTACCAAGTCACCGGCCAAGACCACCGCACCCGTTCGCAACGCACGCTCGATATCAGTGCCAACAGTGCTGATGATGCTGCGTTCACCGCTGTGGACCATGGTTTGATTGAGATCAAGATTGATCAGCTTACAGACCGTGACCTCTTGCATAAAGATCTTGCGTGTTTTTTGTATGCCGATCCGATGGCGACCAAGCGTGCCCATGCGATCCCGGTCAATGCAAACTTCCCGGCGTCGGCGTTGATGGATCATCCGGTTTTGACTATCGCGACGGGCGTGCTTCTGGGGCTCGGTGGATTTAGAATCCTTGAACTCATTGTCATGCGATTGCTTACGGTCTTGTTCTAAAAAAATACCGCGTCTTACGAGGCGCGGCGGTGTGCGTTTGTTTTAAATCCGAAAGCTCCGCTTACGGCCCATCGTCGGTTGCGGGGGTGTCGATGTCTTGGATGTCCTCGATGACATCTTCGACGATTTCTGCTTCGGCCGCTTCGTCTGGGATGTCGCCTAGGGCGATACCGATTGCTTTTGCGATCTCATCGGACAGGTCGATGGTCGCGGGTGCATCTGTGATGCCTGCCTCGTCGGCCAAGGCCTTGGCGCTGGCGATGAGTGCTTGGAGATCCTCGGCGCTGACCTCGTCGGCGGACCGCAACGCGGTGATCGTGCGGCTATTTGGTGAAACATTGAGGTTGAGCACGATGTCGTTGTCGTCGGGTGTATTGGTCATCACAGAGTCGAGAACAATGTTCAATGTTTCGGATTCGATGGATTTATCAAAGAGCCCTTGTGTATAACGGGCGAGTTCGATGCGCCCTTGGACTTTTTCGATATCCTCAAGATCCGAATCATTGATGTAGAGCTTGTCGATTCCCATGACCATTGCAGATGGGATGAGCGGTGAATCGGCCAGTTCTTGGATCACACTCTCGAGGTCATTGAGTGTAACTTCCTTGTTTTCGAAGCGTGTCATCAGGTCTTCGATGTGGACCATGATTTCTGCGTGCTCTTCGGGGTCTATCTGTGCTTCTGTGAGCATGGTGTCGATCAGTTTGGTGCTTCCCGAGGCTGTCCATCCGCGCCAGTTGCTCATGACAAAGTAGGTCCCAATCCCGGCGAGCAGGATGAAGATCAGAATGACGACGCCGCAGCCGATGAGCAGGTTGCCTCGGCGGGCTTTGTATTTCTTTGGTGTGCGTGATAAATGCATGGTTTCCCCTTTGGTGGTGTGGAGTCCCGTCGCGGTTGTCAGCTTTGACTGTCGCCGGGTATTCCCTTATTGGGAAGCGTAGCATTGATCTTTCACGAAGGAAGGTCTTTATGAGCAGCAGCACCGCTGGCAATCAATGGTTCGACGCCCACCTCGATCTGGCGTATCTGGCCGAAAACGGGCGGGATTTGCACACGGATCTCAGATCTTGTCGAGGAAGATACCAGCCGGCGAGTGTGACGCTCCCAACGATGGTCGAGGGCGGGGTCCGGAACTGCCTGGCGACGATCTTTACTGAGGGGGTCGATCCACGCAAAGACGATCAGGAAACCGGGGCGTTTACTTATCCGTTCGGGGATGCCAATGCGGCCTATCAGGCGGGGATGCGGCAGTTGTTGTTGTACAACGCTTGGCGTGATGCGGGCGTGATCCGGCAGATGCCCAGGCGAGAGCACGATCCGATCGAGCCGACTATTGATGAATGTCCCCTCGAAGGCGGGCCGATCAATATGGGGATTCTTGTCGAGTGCGCCGATCCGATTACTGATCCTGATGAACTGGAGATGTGGGTTGAGCGCGGGGTTGTGGCGATTGGTATGGCGTGGTGGCATCAGTCGCGGTATGCGGGGGGCAACGGGACGGATCATACCAAATCTGGCAATGGGCTGACTGATCTTGGGCGGTCGCTTGTTGAACGGATGGATAGCCTTGGTGTTGTCCATGATCTTTCGCATCTGTCTCAGAGGAGTGTTGATGAGCTACTCTCGATGACGGATCGTCCGGTGATGGCTTCGCATTCCAACTGCCGGGCTTTGATGGGTGATCCCAACTCGCTCTCTAACCAGCGGCATCAGACCGATGAGACGATCGCTGAAATCGCGAATCGTGGTGGGGTGATTGGGATTAACTTGCTGTCCGCGTTCCTTGAACCTGGGCTTGCGGATAAGGGGCGTGCCAAGATGGATTGGATTGTTCGCCATATTGAGCACATCTGTGAAGTGACTGGCGGGACCGCATCGGTCGGGCTTGGTTCGGATATGGATGGGGGGTTTGGTGCTGACGAGTTGCCCGAGGGGATCAATACGCCGAGTGATTTGATGTTGATCGGTGAGGCGTTGCGGGATCATGGGTGGAGTGATACGGACATCGCCGGATTCACGCATCAGAACTGGCTTCGATTCTGGGGTTGGTAAGGATTTAACGAGCCGCGACCGTAAGGGCGTGGTCTTTATTAGATGGAAGAACACTCCCTTCCGGTCGGGGCGCGTTATTCGG
>JAJDDN010000003.1 GCA_029260295.1 Phycisphaerales bacterium | reverse complement strand
TCAATGGCGGCCGTAACTATGACGGTCCTAAGGTAGCGAAGTTCCTTGTCGGGTAAGTTCCGACGCGCATGAATAGCGTAATGACTGGAGCACTGTCTCCACGACCGACTCGGTGAAATAGTAGTGGCGGTGAAGATGCCGTCTACCCGCAGCAAGACGGAAAGACCCCGTGAACCTTTACTATAGGCTTCTATTGGTCACGAGCATATAATGCGTAGGATAGGTGGGAGGCTTTGAAACCAGGGTTTAGGCTCTGGTGGAGCCATTGGTGAAATACCACCCTTTGTTTGTTTGTGGCCTAACCATGATTCCCGTGAATCCGGGCGTGGGACAGTGGGTGCTGGTTAGTTTGACTGGGGCGGTCTCCTCCTAAAGAGTAACGGAGGAGCGCAAAGGTTGGCTCAGCGCGGATGGAAACCGCGTGTTAGAGTGTAAGAGCACAAGCCAGCTTTACTGCGAGTCCGACAGGACGAGCAGTCTCGAAAGAGGGCTCTAGTGATCCTGCGATCCCGTGTGGAAGGGTCGTAGCTCAACGGATAAAAGGTACTCCGGGGATAACAGGCTTATCGCTCCCGAGCGTCCATAGCGGCGGAGCGGTTTGGCACCTCGATGTCGGCTCATCACATCCTGGGGCTGAAGGCGGTCCCAAGGGTTAGGCTGTTCGCCTATTAAAGTGGTACGCGAGCTGGGTTCAGACCGGCGTGAGCCAGGTCGGTCCCTATCTGCTGTGGGCGTTGCAAACTTGAGAGGAGTCAATCTTAGTACGAGAGGATTGGATTGGACTGACCCCTGGTGATTCTGTTGTTCCGCTAGGAGCACCGCAGAGTAGCTACGTCGGGCAGGGATAACAGCTGAAAGCATCTAAGCAGGAAGCCCCCCTCGAGATCAGGTTTGCTAGTCTTTGACGAGAGACCCCAGGAAGACTACCTGGTTGATAGGCCGCGAGTGTAAGGATTGAGATGTCCTCAGCTGAGCGGTACTAACGGTCGAAGGTTTGATCTCCCGACCAATCGCCGATGGTTTACGAACCATCACGATTTGTCTACCGTTCAAACGCATTAATGAAATCAGTTACTAGTAAGTTTAGAATCAGATATGTTTCTCAAACGTTAAATAATATTCTCAGGCACGACCCTCATAAGTCGTGTCTCTGCTCGTTGTCGTTTATTCGTCAACATCCTGACCCGAGAAATCGGATCAAAGATGTTTGTCGGTGACCATAGAGTTGGTGTCACACCTGTTCCCATCCCGAACACAGTAGTTAAGCCCAACTCGCCGATGATACTGTTCAGCGGGAAAGTAGGTTATCGCCGACTTTACAGCCCTCCAAGCCTAAAGCTTCGGAGGGCTGTTCATTTTTACACTCTCTTTTCCACCCCTCCGCAACCAATCACCCTCTCCTGCCAATACTTCTACATGTACTGGTTTCTCGAGCACCCTATCATCTCAGGCCTCATCGCCGCCCTCATCTTCGAACTCCTCACAATCATCCTGCGCTTCGGGTTCAAGCTCAACTCCCCGACCCACACCAAACCCCTCGCCAAACTCACTTCAGGATACCGCATCCACCATGGCTATCCGGGTGCCGGCATGCTCATGCTCATCCCCATCTTCCCCTCCCCAACAATCATCAGCTCAATCCTCATCATCGCAGGCCTCATGCTCTTCCTCTCCGATCTCATCCACCACTCTCTGATCCTCCCAGTTTTCGCAGGAAACCACGAGTTCGATCTCAAATATCCGCCTTCAGAATAATCCGAACATCGCCGATACCTCTTCGTATAGAATACATCTACACCACGAGGAGCCCCAACCATGCCATCCACCAAACAAGTCCACCTCTATGACGGCCACGCCGCCGATCTACTCGCCCCATCCTCCTACCCAGATCGGGTCTCCCTCCTCCCAGTCGATGTCACTTCCCCAACTCCAGGCGACCGAGTCCGCATCATGTGGGGACAAGATCTCCTTTCCGATGTCCTTGACGGCCGATACCGAACCGTCGTCTGCTCCGTAAACGATGACGATAACGGTCACGGCCTCATCGCCCAGCTCGTCTCACTCGTCACCGCATCACAATGGTCTTCAAACTCCGTCACCAGCTACGCCAAAATGTTCCATGATTCGGTCAACATCCACGCCGCATCTGACCGCGAACCCTACATCCTCAAGTACGATCTTGATTCAGTCCTGGTCCTTGCACTCCTCCGCCCTAAAAACCAAGATTTCTTCTCTCTCACCGACATGGCAAGAGGTTTCTCAACCGTCAACAAAATGCTCCAAGGCCGGCCAGACCGCCGCCCGGTCTGCACTGTCTCGTTCCTGGGCGCAAAATCAAACCGCCTCGTCATCGACAACGACTCCCAAACCGAACCAAGCTTCGAAACCGTACTCAAAACAATGTACACCGCCGGCTTCAGAGGCGATGTCTACCCAGCCCCGCAGATGTGGGGTCACCCAGATGTCGGCGTCTTCCCAAGCTACCCATTCCCCGCAGGACTCGACCGCATGCGCGCCGGCTCAAGCTAAAGATGCAAAGCGATCCGCAGCCGTTCAATCCCGACGCCCTCATCGATCGCCTCGCACGATTCGCACACACCCTCCCCGCGATCGTCCGGAACTTTGCCCCCGCCGATACCCTCTGGAGACCCGATGCCAAATCCTGGTCGGTCCTCGAAGTGGTCTGCCATCTAGCCGACGAAGATACCGAAGACTTCCCGGTCCGCGTGTTCTCAACCCTACAAGATCCAACCAAACCCTGGCCCCCGATCGACCCCGAGGGCTGGGCAATCTCCCGCGATTACCAGTCCAAAGACCTCAAAGCCGAGCTTTCAAGATTCATCGAACTCAGGTCATCCAATATCGATAAACTCACTGCACTCAAAGACCCAAACTGGTCCATCGCCCACAACCACCCAAGCTTCGGCCCCATGATCGCCTCGGATCTATTGGCCGCCTGGTGCGCCCACGACGCCCTCCATCTCCGCCAACTCACCAAACGCCTTCATCAACTCACCGCCCGCGACGCCGGTCCAGATTCATCAACCCGTTACGCCGGAAATTGGTAAGTTAAACACATGATTCCAAAGAAATACATCCTCTGGACTTTCCTCACCTGCGTAGGTCTCGCCATGTTCACCGGCATCGCCGCCGTCATCCTCCCTAACGGCTGGATTGAAGACGAAGTCATGATCACCATCATGATCATCGGCACCTACGCCCTCGGCGGGCTCATCGTCGTTGTTCTCGGAGGCGTTGCCGGAACCGACGGCCGCAAACAACGCTGGACATTCAGACTCAGCACCACCGCCCTCTTCCTCTCGATGGCCATCTTCATCACCATTATCTGGATTGAAGGCATGCTCAGCTGGGACTGGGAACAAGTCTTCTGGAGATCCGGAGCCGTCAGCCTCACCATCGGCATCGCCCTCGTCCACCGCATCCTCGTCACCCCGCTGACCAGCACCCTCCTCTCATTCCGAATTGCCAAGCGTACCGCGCTCATCAGCGCATCACTCACCGCCGCACTCATCGCATTCGGATTCATCAACGACGGTTTCGGGATGTGGGACGACCTCATGGTCCGACTCCTCGCCATCTCCGCCATCATCGGAGCAGGAACAACGATCACCGCCGGTGCCCTCGCCTTCTTCGCAACAAAGCCCGGCGAAGACGAGCAAGCCTCCTTCGACACCTCCCTCCCCATTGACATCACCTGCCCACGCTGTAATACAAGCATCAAAGCCCAGTCCAACAAAGATTCCCGCTGCCCGTCCTGCAAACTCAGAGTCCGCATCGAAGTCAAAGAACCCCGCTGCACCTGCGGCTACCTCCTCTACCAACTCGCCGCAACCAACTGCCCCGAATGCGGCAAACCAATCGATCAACAAGATCAATGGCAATCACAACACACATAATAAAAATCGCCCTCACCGCGATGCGACGAGGACGACTGACTCAATGCCCGAAAGAAAAAAGGCAATAGAGAGTTATTTGAAGAAGCCAGTGACAGGCCCAACACTGATCTCGTCACCAGCCTTAATCGTTGGTGTGTTTGGAATGTCATCGGGATCATTGTTCGGAGTGCGGAATGTCACCTCTGCAGCACCAAACATGTTGGTGGTCACCGATGCGACCGCGTTGCCGTTGATGAGCACATCGTAAGTTGTATCAGGCTCTGCGTCCTCGATCGAAACATCGAGCCGTACCCGAACAGCCATCCCGCGGCTCTCAAACTTATAGCGAGCCCGCCCGCTGGCCAATGTTGTGTCGCTCTCCATATCCGCACGGAACTCGACCCGATCACGCCGGGCTTCAACCGGAGCATCCGAACCAGCCTGCAGCGGAACCGCAGCAAATGCCGCAAATGTGCATGCCGAAAGTAAAGCGACTGAGAGAATTTTGATGCGTTTCATAGTGTGTTTTCCTTGCTGTGTGTTGTGTGCCAATGCACGAGTTTGATTCGAGCCACTCGGCCCGAAGAAACACATTGCATCTCGCGTGCCAATGCTCACTAAGCACCAAACAGCCTAAAAACAAGGATAAATAATGGGTCAACCAGTCAAAGCACGGGCCGATTGGCCACAGTTTGCGACATTGGCCACACAGTCCGTCAATCAATCAGCGCGTCCACCGCTGAGCAATCGGCATCCGACGCCCCCGCCCAAACGCCGTCGTCGTCAGTTTCAATCCCACCGCCATCTGCTGCCGCTTGTACTCATTGATATCAATCAACCGGCAAATCCGTTTGACAACCGCACTATCAAATCCGGACTCCTTGGTAATCTTTGCCGCAGATTGATGCCCCTCGATGTGCCGCTCAACAATCTCATCAAGCACCTCATAGTCCGGAAGCGAATCCGAATCCAACTGATCCGGCGCAAGCTCCGCACTCGGAGGCTTCTCAATAGTGCTCACCGGAATCGGCGGACACGAAAAACCCAAATCCACAAAGTGCTCATTCATATACCGGCACACTTTGAACACCATCGTCTTAGGCACATCCGCAATCACCGCCAAGCCCCCATTCATATCCCCATACAAAGTACAATACCCAACCGCGATCTCAGACTTATTCCCCGTCGTGAGCACAAGCGCACCCGTCCGGTTCGACAACGCCATCATCATCGTCCCCCGAACCCGAGACTGCAAGTTCTCCTGCGTTAGATCCGGAAGCGACCCCCCCAAAGCAGATTCGCCAATCCCATCGAACGCCGTATTTAAAGTCTCAGAAACACCTATAAAACCAGCTTCAATCGGCATCGAAATACACCGCATCCCCATATTCTCAGCAAGCTCAAACGCATCCGTCTTGCTCCCCTCACTAGAAAACCGCCCAGGCATCGAAACCCCAAGAACATTCTCCGCCCCAAGGCTGCGCACCCCGATCGCCGCAACAATCGCCGAATCAATCCCCCCGCTCAATCCCAAGCATACTTTTTTGAACCCACACTTGGTCACATAATCATGAACGCCCAGCGTGAGCGCCTCAATAATCGCCCGCTCGTCATCGAGTTGACGGTGGGGGACCTCATCAACAGAATCCAGATTAACAATCTCAACCGATTCCCCAAACGCCACCGACTCATGCACCGTCTGCCCATCCCCATCAATCACGCACGACTGCCCCGCAAAGATCTGATCATCATTGGCCCCCACCTGATTCACCGAAACAATCGCCACCCCAAACCGCTCCGCATCCCCTTTCAAGATCTTCAAGTGCTTGTCCGACTTCCCCACAACAAACGGCGAAGCGCTCGGGACAACAATAATCTCCGCCCCATGCGTCACAAGCTGCGCCACATGATCCGGCTCGTCGTCATACTGTTCACTAAACCCAGAGTCATCCCCCCGCCAAAGATCCTCACAAATCGCCAGGCCGACTTTCTTCCCATCAACCTCAACAACAACCGCCTCGGTCCCAGCCGTAAAATACCGGTCCTCATCAAAGATGTCATAAGTAGGCAGCAGCCGCTTGTCGTGATGCCCAACGAAAGCGTTATTTTCATACACCATCACCGTGTTGGCAGTCCCATCCTGATCAGCCCTCCCAACAACCATCGGAGACCCGATCACCACCGCAATCCCAGCCGTATGCTTCTCCCCGATTTCCTTGACAGCCGCTGAGCATTTCTCAACAAACCCCTCCACAAGCAACAAATCCCGAGGCGGATACCCACAAATCACAAGCTCAGAAAACACCACCAACCCAGCACCAGACCCCCGTGCAGACTCAATAGCCGCCACAATCTTCGCCGCGTTCCCATCAACATCACCAACCACCGGATTCAACTGAGCCAAAGCTATCTTCATGCCTCGATCATAGGTCGATCAATCCCCATTCCCATCCAGCACATCACTGCCCCCCGCCTTCTTAGGCGAGATCCGCAACCAAGCCACCCCAAACCCAGCGCACCCCAAGTTCACCACCGCCTCAACCGCCGTCACAAACACCACCGCCGCCGCAATAGGACTCGCCCCGCCTTCGCCAATCGCCGCCGCGCTCACCCCAAACAACGCCGCCGCACCAATAGTCCCCGCCTCCCGAGTCCCAAGCATCCCAAACGGCGACAACACCCCGATCATAAAGTACACACTCCCCAGCAGCAACGCATCGCTCCCAGAGATCGGCAATCCCAAAACACTCGCCGCCACCAAAAACCGCCCCGCAAACGCCAGCACATCAGCAATCCGAAGCACCCCCGCCACAGATGACGACACCGGCGAAGCGATCATATCAAACCCCGCGTGCAACTTAGCAAACGACTCCCGCTCCGTCAACCCCTTCAAGACCCCAACCGACGCGATCCGCCGGACCCCGCGCTCCCCATAAAACAACCGGGCCATCCCGACCAACACACCAACGCTCACCGCCGCCGACCCCACAACACTCAGCCACCACAGCGCCGTAACTTCCTTGAGCACAAACGACACAAGCGCCATCGGCCCAAGCACCGCAAGCATCAGCACCGCGATCGCCGCAAACCAAGCCCCGATCGTCAGCACAGGCACCCCGTCCCGCTTCGTATGAATCGTCACCCTCGCAATCAACGAAACCTTAAACGGCAAATACGCCAAAAATGTAGCAATCGCATTGGTCGAGATCACATCCGTCATCCGAATCCAGTGCACCGGCCTGATCACCACCCAAAAAATAATCCCGTTGACCGCCACCGACGCAAACGACAACCCCACGATCGCCATGATCTGCCCGACCGACGCGTTCTGCAAGTTCTCAAGCTGCGCCCGATTCTCCTCCCGCAGCGCAACACGCACCGCCCACCCAAGAGCCCAGAGCGAAATCACAAACCCCAAAAGCTGCACCGACACCCGCCCAACAGAACGCTTCGGTTTATTCAGTTCATCACTCATGGACTACCCTCATCGGCCTCATGGCCACCAGCACTCTATTCGGCACTCGATTCCACACTCGATTCCACACCGATCTTAATCATCGCACGCCCCCGTCTCCCCCAAACCGCCGCCGGTTCCCCGAGCGATCCTACCCACTCAATCATCGAATCGGCCGTCACATCAGGATCACCCCAACCAGATTCCCCAAGCCGATCAAGCTCACGAAGATTAACCACAATCCAACCAATCCCCCGTTCCCTCAGCCCACGCTCCCAAGCACCATGATCTTCAGGGAATTGCCGCATCAAATCCCCGATCAACCACCCATCATAAGTCGTGTTATACATCACCGGCGACCGCACATACGAAGCCGTTGCATCCCCAATCAAATATACACCCGCCCCATCTTCAGCAACCCGGTTCACCCCGCCCCACCAGAGCACCTCATCAAACCCCCCTTCACCAATCTCTCCAGCAAACGCATCAGTCCCCACAACCAAGAACCCATTCAAGCTCCCCCCAACCTGCCCCCCAACCTGAACCACCAAAAGAATCGCAGGCACAACAATCACCCCCATCGTCGCCGTAATCAGCACAACGATCCCAGCAACATACCGAGCCCCACCAGGCCGGCCCGCCTGCCCCCGCTGCCGCGCCCCCCAATCCCCAACCGCCACAACCCCCAGACCCCCAAGCACCCCAAGAACCCCAACCATCGGCACCAAAAACCGAGACTGCAAATGCGTCAACCCCATCCAAGCAACAAGCACCACCCCAACCCCAACAACACACACCACCCCCGCCCTCCGCGTTTTCTGAATCCCCACAAGCACAATCAACCCAACCATCCCCATCGCCGGAGTCACGCCCCATTGCATATTGCTCAATCCCCGGTACCGCGACACATGCGCCGTCCCACCCGCATCAGGCATCACCAGCATCTTCATCCGTTCAATCCAGTTCCCACCAAATGAATGCGCTGCCCCGTACCGCTCATGTTGCCCGCTATCCCAATGCCCCTCCCCAAACACGCTACTCATCATCGGAAACACCGGATTCCCCGCAGCCATCTCATTCCGCACCAGCCAAGGCATCAACACAACCGCCCCAACAACCCCCCCAACAATCACAACCTTCCACCACACTTTCACCGGCACAAGCGAAAGCAACACCACCCCAACCATCGGCACCGCCAAAAACAAAGCAGTAGGCTTACAACTACACGCAACCCCCATCACAACCGCAGCCCCAACAGTCCGCCTCATCACAGACCACTGAGTCTCCAGAGCAATCCCGATCCCGCACATCGTCAAAAGCACCACCGCAGATTCATTATAAGAAATCGTCCCAACCACCACAACCCAAGGCGTCGTCACCACCAGCACCCGAGCAATCCACCCACCAATATCCCGCACCCCCTCATGCATCCCCAGCAACACACACGCTCTGTTGGTAACCGACCCACTCACCAGCGCCCCAAGAACCGTAAACACAACACTCAACAACTGAGCCGCATAAATCCCACGCCCACCATCATCAGCCAACCCAAGCCCGCCCATCCCCGTCCCACCAAGCGCACCCATATGCACATACGCCGCCTCCACATACGAAGGCAAAAACGAATACACATTGAAATCCACAGGCCACACCCGCCCCATCTCCATCCAAACCCTCGGCAGCTCCAAATGGTAACTCAACGAGTCATAGTTCCCATACTCCGAATCCCACAACACCCCCGCAGGCTGACAAGCCGCAACAACCAAGAGCCCAACCACCCCAGCAACCACCACCCCAAAGCACAACCCCAACCCATCAATCTTGGGTAGCCCACGCTCTTCTCCCCCGTGATCCTTGACAACCCAATACCCCGCAAGCAACACCCCAACCCCACTCACTGCCCACGCACTCATCCCATTGAGAATCCCAAACACCCCCATCAAATGCGTCGCCGACAACATCACAGCCAGCCCAACCCCAAGCCGGCCCACCCACGCCATCTCCCCCTCTCTTTGCCACAAAACCCGTCCATACCCCCAAGCCCCAAGCACATACACCACAGGCATCCACCCGCTATAAATCAAAATCTCCACCACCGTCACCACCCGTGCTGACACCGGCCCACCCTCCCCAACCGACGCGACCCCAACAACAGAACCCACAAACACCACCCCAAGCACAACCCAAGCCCGGCCAAGCACCATCTCCCATCCCGCAAGTTCTTTCTGTGGCTCTGTATTCATACGCCCCCGATTGTACTCTGCATAGAATGCAACATGTCATTAGAGCCCATCAAGCCAACCGACTCCTCAATAGCCGCCCCAGAGTTCATCGAACCCTTGTGCGCCATCTTCCGCAGAGCCCTCAAAGCCGACCGCCTCAAGTACACCCCAGAACGAGCCCAAATCCTCGACACCATCATCGCCTTCGAAGGCCTCTTCGAAGCAGACCAACTCCTCGACACACTCAAATCCGAAGGCCACTCAGTCTCCAAAGCAACAGTCTACAGAACACTCAAACTCCTCGAATCCGCAGGCATCATCCAGCATGTCCTCTTCGACCGCGAGCAATCCCACTACCAGCTTGCCATCGGACAAACCGGAAACACCCTCCTCATCGATGTCAACACCGGCAAAGCCGAAACCATCACCATCCCAGAACTCATCGACATCCGAAACAAAGTCTGCGCCTCAAGAGGCCTCAAAGCCGAAGGCCACAAACTCCATATCTTCGTAAGTAAAGCCTAAAGGCCGGGTGCCATTGAGGTGTCGTCTTCGACTCCTCGATGTCTTTAAATCACCGTCTCCGCCGAAGCATCCCGCCCAAACCAAACCCCAGCACCAAAGCCGTCCCCGCCCCAGGCACCGCGACCCCCGCCGTCGTCTCATACCCCCATCGCACCGGACGATACCCAATGCTCAAAGGGTCACCATCAACAAACGCCGTCCGTGTCATCTCCGCAAACCCATAATGCAGACCGTCATTGAGCAAAAACTGAATCCCGATCGTGAACGATTCATCCGTAAAATGAATCCCCTTGCTCGGAGCCGTGCTCACACTCGTGTGCATCGCCACCCAAGCATCGGCCCAGTTGGTGTCCCCCCCGATCGTCTGCCCATCATCAAAGTCCGCCGGAGCAATAAACCCAACCGGATGATTCGTGTACGGATCAATCACATCCACAAGCTCATCAGCACGAGCAATATGCGAGTTAAACCCAGGCCCCATAAATATCCAATCCCCATCGACCTCATCAAACCCCTGGAACCAAGAAATCAGAACCGACCCACCAGGAAGATCACCAATCTCAGGCTGATCAAACGCACCCCGCGTCACATTCAACGATTGCCCCATCACCGAAATCCCCTCCCCGATCTGGAAATATTCCAACCGATCAAACGAAGGGTTCGTGTTCTCAAAGGTTACCAGATCCCCGGCCGCCCCCCCAGCGAATCCAGCAAACACCAGCCCGATCATCAAACCCGTTGTTGCAATGTTGTATTCCATCCACCCAATATACCACATCAACCCACATACGCACCACAAATATTCAAAGAACACAACCCCTACCGGCTCGTCCGCATCACAACCCTGATCCCACGCGCATTCCAAGCATCATGCACCGCCATCACATCCCCCATAGGCACATCGTCCCCAGCCCCAAGCCGAACCGTAAGCGATCCCGAATCCCCGATCTCCATCCCACCAATCACCCCCGCCGCCCGCTCCACAGCCACCCCAGCATCCCCAAAAACCCCATACACCAGCGTCACCCCGTCATCGCCCGCCACAAGATCAACATCAATCACCGCCGCCGGAAGCACAAACCGCGCCTCCTGGGTTTCACCCTCAGATTCCACCGGCACCTCAACCGCCGCCTCCAAAAACCACTCATACCCCGCGATCGTCGTGCTCGCCATAAAGAAAATCAGAATCACAAGCACCACATCAACCATCGGCGTCATCATCAACCCAGACCGCTGATTGGTCTTCCCAAACACACTCCGCCTCTGCAACTTCATACTCATCCGCCCCCCCCATCCGCCCGACCCTCTGCACGAATAGTCACAAACTCAACCCCACCAACCCCCGCCTCTTGAAGCGCCCGGAGCACCGGACGAACCGCCCCAAACCCAGCCTCTTCATCAGCGCGAACCCGAATCGGCCCCAAGCCATCGCGGGCAATCATCCCAGTGATCTCCCCGCCGATCCGATCAACCTCAATCGCCACCCCATTGAGTGTCAGCCCCCCATCCATCAGCACCCCAATCACCACCGCATCAGCAAGATCCTGATGCTCAACCCCAGTCAGTGTCTCCGCCACCACAATCGAAGACTTCCGATCCAGCGCAAGCTGCCCGACCATCAAATAAAACACAATCAAACACATGACCACATCGATCATCGGCGTGACATTCACACCCGCACTCCCCTCCCCTCGATCTATAACAGACCGCATCCGCATCAGGAATCCTCACCATCATTCATCCCCGCAAGCCGATCCACCAATCCACCCGCCTGCTCAAACGCCCGATTGCAATGCCGTTCAATCACACTCCTGTACCACCCATAAATCAACAAGCAAGGCACCGCAAGCATCAACCCAAGCAAAGTATGGAACAACGCCTTCGAAATCCCAAGCGACAAATCCGTAGGCCCAGCAGATCCCCCCGCCTGACCCAACTGCACAAACGCCAAAATCATCCCCCACACCGTCCCCGCCAATCCAACCAAAGGCCCGATCTCCCCAATCACCCGCAACAAATCCAGCGTCCGCGTCCACCGGCTGCACGCATTACTCGCCGCGATCTCCGCCGCCTCCCGCATCGCCGCCGACCCATTCTTCCGAGCATTAAACGCCGCAACGCACGCCGAGCCAACAATCCCAGAGTCTTCCGACGCCGCAGCCAAAAACGAATCCTCATTCCCAGAATCCAGCTTCTTCGACAGCGATTTGACGATCCCCTCCGGAGCAATCACCGCCCCCCGAGCATCCATCACCAGCCGAACAATCAAAGACACCGCGATCAACGACCCAACCAGCAGCACCACCGAGAACACATCAAAGCTATCCCGAAACAACGCCCACACACCCGTATCACCGAGCGCATCAGTCTGCCCAAGTGTCATCATCCCCGTTGTGTCCATCATCCCCATCAACCCGTGTAGTTCATTCATACCTACACAATACCACCCCAAACCACCACACGCTCAACTCTTCCTCCCTCTCCCTCGGGGAGAGGGCCGGGGTGAGGGTCTTTCTTTTCTCGCTCTTCTCTGGGTGCCATGGAGACACCTTCTTAGGTTTCTCCATGTCTTCTCTTTCCCCAATCCCCAGTGCCCAGTGGCCAATCCCTTCTTCCTACTCCTGCTCAAGATCCGCCTGATCCATCGGACGAGTAATCGAGAACTTCCCGCTCATCCACCCATGCAGATCACTCATCCGCGCCCGCTCACTGACAAACGGCCAGCTACCACACTCCGGATGCACATCCTCCCTCGTCGTCGGACACTTGACCGCATCTCGCGCCTTGAGCGCCAAAACCGAGCTCCGCTCCATCCAAGATCCAGGCACTTCAATCACAAACCCCCGCGACCCCTCATCCACATGCGAGATCCGCACCGTGCATGCCTCTTCATCCCCCAGCACCCCATCAATCCGCTCGGGCCATTCCACCAGCCGAATCGACCCATCATCACACACCCGGTCCCACCCGAGCGCATCGAGTTCGTCTTCGTCTCCAAACCGGTAACAATCCAGATGCGCAATCGACCCATCCTCGCCATTGATCTGGCAAGGGTAGTTGTTCATCAATACGAAAGTGGGGGAGCTCACCAGCGAAAGATCCACCCCCATCGCCTCAGCCACCAGCCGCACAAAGGTCGTCTTCCCCGCCCCCATCTCGCCCACCAACCGCACAAGATCCCCCGCCCGCAACACGGAAGCAAAGTCCCGAGCAATCACACCCGTATGTTCCAAACTCTCAGATGATCGTGCAAACTCAGTCATACCCGATTGTTCGCACCCCGCAGGCGATTGACCAGAAACGGGTGCCCCGATCCGCCGTCTTCGGCGCATCGGGTCTTCACCTACCAAAGCATTCTGGTCCGGATCGACTCCTCAATCCCCTCCATCCGCCTCTTAAACGCCTCGGCTGGGTGCCATGGAGACACCTTCTTAGGTTTCTCCATGTCTTCTCTTCCCCATCCCCGCCCCTCTTTTCTGCGCCCTCAGCACCTTTGCGTCCTCTGCGTACCTCTTCTCTTCCCCTCTTCCCTACCACAACATCCGCGTCCGGATCGACTCCTCAATCCCCTCCATCCGCCTCTTAAACGCCTCCGCCTGCGCCGGATCCGTATCAAGCACCACATACCCCATATCCCCCCGCGTCCGCAGATACTGCCCGCTGATATTCACCTTCAGCTCCGCCGCAGCCTCATGAATCTTCCCCAATACCCCAGGCACATTCCGATGAAAATTCAATATCCGATGCGTCCGCCCCGCCCCATCAACCTGCTCAGGCAGATCAACATTGGGCACATTGACCGCCCCCGTCGTCGCCCCCGTATTGACAAACCGCACAAGTTTCCCCGCCGCATCAACACTAATCGCCTCCTGCGCCTCCACAGTCGATCCCCCAACATGAGGCGTCAGAATCACATTCTCCGCCCCCTGCATCACACTCACAAACGCCTCCCCCTTGGCAGAGGGCTCATACGGGAACACATCAACCGCCGCCCCCGCGATGTGCCCATCATCAACCGCCTTCCGCAACGCCTCAAGATGGATCACAGACCCCCGCGCATTATTTATCAAATAGCTCCCCGCCTTCATCATCCGCAGCTGAGCATTGCCGATCATCCCCTTGGTCGATTCATTCTCAGGCACATGGATCGTCACCACATCACTCTGGCTCAACACCGCCTCAAGCGACTGCCCAACCCGAGCATTCCCCAGAGGCAGCTTGCTCTGCGTATCAAAGAAAATCACCTTCATCCCCATCGCCTCAGCCAAAACCGAAACCTGCGAACCAATATGCCCATACCCAATAATCCCAAGCGTCCGCCCCCGCACCTCGTGCGACCCTGCCGCGCTCTTGTCCCACTTCCCCCCGTGGAGCGCCGCCGACCGCGCCGTCATCCGACGGTGCAGCGCGATGATCTCACTCATCGTCAGCTCCGCAACCGACCGCGTATTACTAAACGGCGAGTTAAACACAGGCACCCCCCCCAAAGTAGCCGCATCCAAATCAACCTGATTCGTCCCCGCACAAAAACACCCCACCGCAAGCAAACGCTCGCAATGCTTGAGCACCTCAGCACTGAGCTGGGTCTTCGAACGGATCCCCACAACATGCGCCCGCCCGATCGCCTTGATCAGCGCCCCGCCCTCAAGGGCACCATGATGCACACTCACATCAAACCCAGCCTGCGAAACCAGTTCGGTCCCCGCCGGGTGCGTTCCTTCGAGCAACACAACCTCAATCTGTCCCTTCGGAAACGAAGTTTTCATGGCATCACCTCCAGCACACCCTCTTCACCCCCAACAGTATCACCCGAGTGCAGCGAAACCACACCCATCCAGATCGCCCCGCCAAGCACCGCCGTCAGCACCAAACGATAATACCCAAAAACCGCCAAACCGTGCTTCGTAAGGAACGCCACCAGCCACCGCACCGCAAAGGCCGCACTCACCGTCGCCACAACCAGCCCCACAATGATCGGCATCCACCCAATCACCTCAAACATATCAGGCCCCTCCCCGTTCATCGTCTTATAAAGCGAATACACCGTCGCCCCCCCAAGCGTCGGCAGCCCCAGCAAAAAACTAAACTCCGCAGCACGCTTAGGACACAAACCCACAAGCACCCCACCCGCAATCGTCATCATCGACCGAGATGTCCCAGGCCACATCGCCACCGTCTGCAAGAACCCAATAAACAACGCCTGAAGAATACTCATCTCATGCAAATCCATCCCCTCATCAAACACCTCGCCCCCCTTGTGCTTACTGAACTTCCACTTATCAATCACAATCATAAAGATCCCCCCAACCGCCAGCGCCGCCAAAACCGCAGGCGTATTAAACAGCTTGCTCTCAATCCAATCATTCAACAAAACCCCAAGCACCGCCGCAGGCATAAACGCCACAATAATCCGTACCGCCAACTTCAGCCCAACGGCATCCTTCCCAATCAGCCCCTTGCACATCTGCAACACCCGCGGGAAGTACAACCCAAGCACCGCCAAGATCGCCCCCCCCTGGATCACGATATTAAAGGTATCAACCGCCGCCCGCTGATCCGCAGTCTCCCCGAGCCCCATCAGTTCTGACACCATAATCAGGTGCCCAGTCGACGAGATCGGCAGATACTCCGTGATCCCCTCCACGAGTCCCAGCACCGCCGCCTGCAATAAAGTCATCGTGTCCATCAAAGTTCCTATTCATTCTCAACAAGCGGCTCTTCCTCCCTCTCCCATTCTGATGGGAGAGGGCCGGGGTGAGGGCTCAGTACCCTCATCTTCCCCTCTTCACCCTACTCTTTCTTCTTCTTCATCTTCTATCCAATACACTTACTACCAATGATCGACCGTTTCACCCCAATCCATGACCCCAATGACCCACGCATAGAGCCATACCGCAATCAAAAAGACGCCTGGCTCAAAGCATCCCATAACCCTGAAGCACTTGGTCAACCCGCCAAGGACCCCCTCTTCATCTCCGAAGGCTCCCTCGTACTCGAACACCACATCAACTCCCCCTACAAACTCCACTCCGTCCTCATCGCCGAAAACAAACTCCAAGCCCACGCCGATCTCCTCGCAAAGATCCCCGAAGATGTCCCCATCTACACCGCCTCAAGATCAATCCTCGACCAAATCACAGGCTACCCAATCCACCGAGGACTCCTCGCCGCCGGCATCCGACCCCCCCAAAGTGCCCCCCAAAGTAAAGAACCCCGACTCGATGACCTCCTTCAATCATCCCGCGCCCTCGTCATCCTCGAAGACCTCGCCAACCACGACAACCTCGGCTCAGTCTTCCGCTCCGTCGCCGCCCTCTGTGGCTCCAGAGTCCCCATCCTCCTGAGCCACAAATGCTGCGATCCTTTATACAGAAAGGCCCTCCGTGTCTCCATGGGACACGCCCTCACCATCCCCTTCGCCTATCTCCCCCCAGAAAAAAACTGGCCCGCAATCGTCACAACCGTCAAAGCCGCCGGGTTCACGACCCTCGCCATGACCCCCGCCAATGATGCTCTCGACATCGACCAATACATCCAAAACCGCCCACCAGATCAAAAAATCGCCATCCTCCTCGGCGCCGAAGGCCCAGGCCTCACCCAAATCGCTATGAACGCCTCCGATTTGAAAGTGAAAATTCCACTCGCAAGTTCTGCAGATTCACTGAATATTTCAGTGGCCGCAGCCGTTGCTCTCCACAGACTTATACCCCCTCAGGGGTAAAGCCAGTTCAAGTTCAGACGAGGGGCTCGTTTAACGCGTGCATACCTGCGCAATAACCAACCGTTCATTTAGGAGAACACCATGTCCCAACTCATCGCAATGCTCATCGCATCCACAGGCATCGCCCTCACCGGCGCACCAGACCACGCCGCACAACACGACCACACCTCAGGCAACGCCTGCGCCGCCTGCGCATCCCACGGCTCAGCCAAAGCAGACGAAACCAAAGCCGCCGCAACCGCATGCTGCACCGACGGCTCCTGCGAAGGTTGCGTAGCCCACAAAGCCCAGGCCTACACAGACGCCGCTTGGCCAGCACACAACACCGACCTCTACGCCAAAAACTTCCAAGGCCAAACACTCCCAGTAGCACTCGGCTCCGAAACATGGCTCTCAGATGAAGTCGACTCCCAAGGCAATGTCGTCGTCCTCGACTTCTGGGCAACATGGTGCCCACCATGCCGCGCCGCCTCACCAATCCTCGACGAACTCCAAAAAGATAACCAAGACGCACTCACCGTCATGGCCATCGGCGGACAACGCGACCCAGAAGCAGATGTACGCAGCTATGTTGAAAAACATGAAGTCACCTACGCAAACCTCTACGACACCAACCAGACAGTCTACAAAGAATTCGAATCCAGAGGCATCCCCCTAGTCGTCGTCATGTCCACCGACGGCGTCATCCGCTGGATCGGAAACCCACACGACGAAGCATTCCTCCCAGCAGTCAACAAAACAATCGCCGCTGACCCAGTCGTCCAAGCACGGCTGACCGCACAAGCCAACGCCACCCAAGGCGGCTAACACAATCCCTTCGACACACTTCAAAGCACCCCTCCGGCCCCGCCAGAGGGGTGCTTTCGTCTATATCCACTCTAAAACGCAATTGATCCACCTATTCAAGATTCCCGCTTGGGCAAGCCCTGCATTTCGGATACACTCAACCCTCAGCAATATCCATACTCGATTCAGCAGGAGAATCCAATGAAACCACGATCAATCACCACCCTCGCCCCCCTCTTGGCAGCCGCAGCACTCATCCCCATGCTCGCAATGGCCCCAACCATCAAACGCGAGTTCAACTCCAACCGCGCCGCCCTGACCGAACTCGAAACCAAATCCTTCGACTCCTCAGCCATCGCATCGCTCACCGACTGGACACACCCAGGCACCCTCGACGCCTCAAACACCCAAGGCAAAGTCGTCGTCCTGGCAGTACTCTCCGCGGCTGATCCACAGTCCATCATGACCATCTCCAAACTCACACGCATCCAGCGTGACTTCCAAGGCCAAGGCGTCGTCGTCGCCGCCATCCACCCAGACGCAGGCTTCGAACTCGTCAACGAAAAAATAATCGCAGGAAAAATCACCATCCCCGTCGCACGCGACGCCGGCGGCGTCTTCGCCGCAGCAATGCACACCGACGACTACCCAGACCTCTACATCATCGACCGCGCCGGAAACCTCCGCTTCGCAGACCTCGACAAACGCGGTCTCAAAAATGCAATCAAAGCGCTGGCATCTGAAACCGCAGAGACCGCAGCAACCAATGCCGACCTCCAAGCCCAAGGCCTCGACCCCGAGCCTGCCGGTGGGGCGATCGCCAAGATTGCACCCGAGTTGTACGAGAACGCCAACTGGCCGCAGCACAACTCCAATGACCGGATCAGTGGGACGAAGAATATTCAGGGCAAGCCGCTCCCCGTCCCGATGGGGAGAGAGATCTGGGTAGCGAACAAGCGTTCGCTTGAGGACAAGGTTTTGGTGCTGGATTTCTGGGCAACTTGGTGTGGGCCTTGCAAGAAGGCGATGCCGATGCTAGAAAGTCTCCAGGATCAGAACGAGGGCAAACTCGAGATCGTTGGGATCGGTGGGTCCGAAGATTTCAAGGTATTCAAGGACTTTGTGCTTAAGAAAAACGGCAACTACGCCCAGTTGTTTGACTCACGCAAGGCCGTCCATACAGGTGTCGGCGTACGGGGCATTCCGCATGTGGTCGTTATTTCGACCGACGGGATTATCCGCTGGCAGGGAAACCCGCTCGATGGAGCGTTTGTCAATGCAGTCAACATGACCATCCAAGCAGACCCCATGTTCGCAAACGACATCTAAACCCTGCTCAGACTGTCCAGCGGCTATATCTATTCTACATAACACCCGCCCCTCTACAGGGCGGGTGTTTTTTTACGCCCACCCTGTCAATTCCTGCTTTTTGCCTTTGGCCAAGCCCAATCCCCGCATACACTCAAAGTTCATTATTTCACAAAGTTACGATTAACAAAGGTCTCAAATGAATCCCACAAAGCTCAACTCGTTGTTCGTCTCCATCACCGCATGCGCCACGCTACTCCCCCTTCTCGCCATGGCCCCTATCAAACGAGAAGCCACCGATAGCCGCCAAGCCCTCACCGAACTCGAAACCAAACCCTTCGATTCCTCGATCGCCGCAGCCCTAACAGACTGGTCCCACCCAGGCACCCTCGATCCCGAAAACACCAAAGGCAAAGTCGTCGTTCTCGCCGTCGTCTCAGCCGCCGACCCACAATCAATCATGGCCCTCTCAAAGCTCACCCGAATGCACCGCGACTTCAAAGACCAAGGCATCGTCGTCGCCGCAATCCACCCAGACGCAGGCTTCGATCTCATGCACGAAAAAATCGCCGCCGGCAAAGTCACCATCCCCGTCGCACGCGACGCCGGAGGCACCTTCGCAACCGCAATGCACACAGACAACTACCCCGATTACTACCTCATCGACCGCGCCGGAAACCTCCGCTTCGCAGACCTCGACAAACGCGCAATCAAAGACGCCATCAAACTCCTGACCTCCGAAACCCCAGAATCAGCCACCACAAACGCAGCACTCCAAGCCCAAGGCCTCGACCCCGCAAAGCCAGAACAAGACGCCAAAGAAAAAGAAGCCTCCAAATCAAAGAAATACGGCGGAGCCTCCTGGCCAAAGCACAACAAAGGCACCCTCTACGCAAACCGAAACTCACAAGGAATGAAACTCCCAATCCCACTCCTAGACAATGAAGAATGGGTCAGCGAAGAGCGATCATTCGAAAACAAAGTCCTCATCATCGACTTCTGGATCAGCTCAAGCAGTCCAGCAAAGAAAGCGTCACGCATCTATACAAAACTCCTCGAAACCCACGCAGGAAAGCTCGAAGTCGTCAGGATCTCAGGCTCAGAGGACAAAGAAAAAATCATCCGAAAGCTCAGCAACACCAAAGAAAACTACGCTCAACTCTACGATTCAACCCAAACCCTCTACAAAGCCCTCGGGATCACAAGCATCCCCCACACACTGGTCCTCTCGACCGATGGCACAATCCGCTGGCAGGGCTTCCCGCTCGATAAAGGATTCGCCCAAGCCGTCGATAAAATTGTCGCTACCGATCCCATCGCAAAGGATGGCTAACCAATCGAATCCCACCCGCCCTGCAATAATCCCACAATGACCGACAACACAAAAAATAACAAATGCCCCGACTCACCGGCCGGGGATCTTTCCACGCAATCACCAGCACCCACCCCCACAAAAGACCCAATCGCCCACATCGTCCTCCTCAACCCAGAGATACCAAACAACACAGGCTCCATCGGCCGCACCTGCGTCGCCGCCGGCGCCGCCCTCCACCTCATCCACCCCCTCGCATTCGACATCGACGAAAAAGCATGCCGCCGCGCAGGCCTCGACTACTGGCCAAGACTCAACCTCACAAACCACGATTCCCTCGCCGAATACCAAGCCTCCAAACAAGCCTCCAAACAAACCTCAAAGCCCGCCCCGCCAAACACCTGGTATCTCACCGCCAGGGCCTCCCGAACAATCTACGACATCACACCCCAAAAAGGCGACCACTTCGTCTTCGGCAAAGAAAGCGTCGGCCTCCCCAAAGACCTCCTAGCAGCCCACCCAGACCAATGCCTCTCCATCCCCCTAGTCCCCTCAGAACGCTCCCTCAACCTCTCCACCGCCTGCGCCATCACCCTCTACGCCGCAATCCAGTCCCTGCTCGCAAGCTCCCAGCTCCGTACAGATGACCAAGGCCGCCTCGTTCGCAATTAAAACCCGAACAAGAAGCAAACATAATATAATTTGAACGATTCTCGAAGAGCGTTCGAACCAAAGCCAAGCCGATGCGTATGTCTCTTGTTGCAGTCATGTGTTTGGGTTTAGTGATCCCCAGGCACAGTTGAGAATAGCGATTCTCAGAAAAACAGTTCTCTCCTCTCTCCAGAACAGTGTGCCGTGGTAACTCGCGGTACACTGTTTTTTGATACCGGTTTTTGTTATCCATATCCCTCCGCAGGCGACCCATCGCATGATCAACTCAAAGCACATCAAATCGCTCCGCAAGCCAGTGCTTGTCACAGCTCTCCTTGCCCTAAGCACACAGGCCGCCTGTCAAAAAACACTCCTCCACCGAGACGACCCCCGCTCACCCTTCGATCGCTACAACCAAACCCGCTCTCAGCACGCCCCTCCATTCCTCGAAGATGAGTTCGGACGCCGCACCCCAAACCTCCGCGACCGCCTCGTCAAATCCGAAGAGTAAATCAAATCCATTCGTCTAGTTGCTCAATAATCACGCTTTGTTCGGGCCCGGTAAGTGTGTCAAACCATGCACGCAGAATTATGCGCCAAAACATACCCAAATTACACTTCAATACGCAAGAATTAACCGCGCAACACCCGAATGAATATGATAATCTGTATTAGTAGTTCATCCCCCCTCTAGGAACTGACTCACTCCATGCCAGCGAAGGTCACAGTCCGAACAAACCCCGGCATCCGCACCAAAATCGTGTGGGGCGCCCTCGCTGTGTCCATGACTGGCCTCATCGGACTCCTCTCCATCCTCGACACAGGGAACAAATCACTCAACGCCTCAGGCGTTTCGCTCTCACCCCTCGCAAGCATCAACGCAGGCCGAGGCGTAGACGCCATCTTCAACACCAAATCCGATCTCCAGTCCACAAACTGGGACTCCATCGTCATCGTCCACTCGGGATCGCCCGCTGGCTCCGCCGAATCCATCGGTGCACAGCACAAAACCGTCGGATACGACGGCCTCAGCTACCACTTCCTCATCGGCAACGGCACAGGAATGGGCGACGGTGAAATCCATCTCGGAAACCGCTGGCTCACACAATCAGCCGGGGCTCAGCTCGCAGGACTCAACGCCAACACCGCAAGCCCTATCGAAATCTGCCTCGTAGGAAACGGCGACCGCAAACCCTTTACCACCGAGCAGATCCGTTATCTCGCCCAAGTCGTCATGGCACTCTCAGAACGCCTCGACATCCCCAAAGACCGCATCTACCTCCACGAAGACCTCTCCCCAACAACCAGCCCAGGACGCTACTTCCCAAGAGCAAACTTCGACGAACTCCTAGGCAATATCTAAACCCGCCCAGCAAAATCATCCAGACCCCAACCGCCTCCGAACCCGTTTCGGAGGTTTTTTCTGCTCCCCAAACTCCTAATACGGGAACCGTCAACCGCTCTGATCCATATACTCTTGGCTGACGCGACTCTGTTTGGGCCGCATCAGCTATATGTTGCCCGATCTCGCCCGGGCATTCACAGTCGTAGGGTCTCTCCCGATAGAACATCCGAACCAAGCCAGCCCAAATTAGTTGAGCTGTTGTTTCTTAGGTCCGTGTTCATCCACCCCTGAGCCGCTTCAGGTCTACCATCACCAACCCGATAATCAGCCATAACTGATTCAGGGTGCAATCGACCGGGCTCTGAGCCGAAATACTCCGTAGATTCACACATTTGTTCGGCCGCAAAGGGCCAATCAGGATGACCGTTTCGGATACCGACCATTTATGACCGACGAACTCACCATCTTTAAAACAGGCGACATCATCGAGGGATTCCGCATCATGTCCGAAATCGGACGCGGCGCCGCCTCGATCATCTACCTTGTCCAAGACCCAAAGACCAAACAAATCTGGGCCCTCAAGCATGTCGAAAAAACCGACGCCAAAGCACAGCGATTCCTCGATCAAGCAGAGATCGAATACAAAATCGCAAACCAAATAAACCACCCCGCCATCCGACGCATCGAGAAGCTCATCAAAAAGGGCTCCCTCCTCAAATGCAAAGACCTCTACCTCGTCATGGAACTCGTCGACGGCATCTCAATGTTCGAAGAAACACCAACAGACCTCACCGTCATCGTCGACCTCTTCCAACAAGTCGCCTCAGGGCTCGCAGAAATGCACGCCCTCGGATATGTCCACGCAGACATGAAACCACACAATGTCATCCTCGGATCAGACATCCAAGGCAACCTCACCGCAAAGGTCATCGACCTCGGACAGTCCTGCAAAATCGGCACCATCAAAAAACGAATCCAAGGCACCCCAGACTACATCGCTCCAGAACAAGTCCACCGCCGAGAGATCACCCCAAAGACCGATGTCTACAACTTCGGCGCCATGATGTACTGGGTACTCACCGGCAAAAACATCCCCACAGCGATGGGCACCAAGTCCGACTCCCTCATGGGCTCCCTCGACGACGCCCTCATCGAAAAAGCTACCCCAATCTCAGAGCTCCGCACAGATCTCCCAGACCGCCTCTCAGATCTCATCATGCAGTGCTTCGAGGTCGATCCAAACGCCCGCCCAGACATGAACTCAGTCTCAAGCAAACTCGACCTCATCCTCGGCATCATACGAGCCCCCTCCATCCCCGTAGACGAAATCTAACCAAACTCCACTTCTGGGTGCCACTACTCGCATTCTTATGCGCAGTAGTGTCTTGCCGGGTGCCCCGACTCGCCGTCTTCGGCGCGTCGGGATGATTCCATGATCTTGCCCGGGTGCCACGACTCGCATTCTTATGCGCAGTAGTGTCGTATTGGGTGCCACGGACGGGTGCCACGGCTTGACCGTCTTCGGCAAGCCGTGTCTTTCTCGCTCCCTCTCCCATTCTGATGGGAGAGGGCCGGGGTGAGGGCTCCCTGACTTCCTCTCTCTTCTTCTCTCACGATCTCCTTTCATACTCTCCCACTCAAAACCGCCTATCCTCCCACTCACCATGTACACCATCGACATGTCCAGCCCAGAAGAAGTCGCCCAAACCCTGCGCGATGGTGCCCAAGCAAACCGCACCGCAAAATGCCGACAAGGCTCCATAGATGTCATCTCCCCCCCCGGCCACCTCATCGCCTCCGGCGATACCCACGACCACCCCAAAAACTTCAGAGCAATCGTCGCCGCCGCCGGTCTCGACGGCGAGTTCGGCTCAGAACCCAAACACCTCACACTCCACGAAATCATCCACCCAGACATGAAACAATCGCTCCCAGGCGATCCCCCACCAGTAGACACAAGCTACCAAGGCCTCACCAGAGTCGCCAAACTCAAAACACAATACCCAGAGTTCGTCCACTTCCTCCTGGCAAACCACGAACTCGCCCAAGCAATAGACTCCCTCATCGTAAAAAACGGCGTCCGATGCGTAGAAGCATTCAACGCCGGAATCGACCAAGAGTTCCCAGACCCCGCCGATGCCCAAGCCGTCCGCGAAGCCGTCACCGACTTCGTCATGTCCATGCCCATCGGTCTCAGAGTCAGCACACCCAAAGGCGACATCCTCTGCACCCACTCACTCCCAGGCCCAGGCATGATGGACCGCTTCGACACCACCATCATCAGCCGTGACCTCACCGACCGAGACTACGAACCAAGAGTCGGCTCAGCCCACCTCCTCACCTGGGGCCGTGGCTACGACGCCGAACAACTCGAAGACCTCACCGAACGCTGGGGCATCAACCTCTTCATCCTCGGCCACGAACACGCCGCCAACGGCTACGCCCTCGTAGAACCAAACGCCATCGTCCTCAACACCGACCACGACAAAGGCGTCTACCTCCCAATAGACCTCCAAAACAAACCCACCCTCGCCCAAGCCGCAACCAACCTCGTCCACATCAAATAACACCCACCCCCGTGGCACAGGCGTCCCGCCTGTGATCTTCTCTTTCCTTAACTTCGGCCCCTCCCTTCCTCCCTTCCTCCCTCCCTCCCTCCCTCTTTCTCACTCTCACTCTCACTCTCACTCTCACTCTCACTCTCACTCTCACTCTCACTCTCACTCTCACTCTCACTCTCACTCTCACGCTCACGCTCTCTCTCTCTCTCTCTCTCTCTCTCTCTCTCTCTCTTCGGTGCCCTCCTTCGACCGTCTTCGGCGAAGGAGGTCTTTGCCCAAAACGGGTGCCACGCCTTGATCGTCTTAGGCAAGCCATCTCTTCTCTTCCTCCTCCCCCGCGCCCCGCGGGGGAGGTGTCGCGTAGCGACGGAGGGGGTCTTTCTTCCTCTTTCTTCTCTCCCCAAAATCCCATACAATCCCCCCAATGCCCCAGCCCCAAACCCCAATCTGCCCAAAATGCGGCTACGACCAATCCGGCGAAATCGCCACCTGGTCCACCCAATGCCCAACCACAGGCACATGCCCCGAATGCGGCTACACATTCGCATGGGCCGATGTCACCAACCCATCCCGCATCCAACTCCCCTGGTATGTCGAGCACGCCAAATCCAAACGCCATCTCCTCAAAAGAACCCTCCCAACCCTCTGGATCCTCCTCTTCCCAAACCGCTACTTCCGTCGTCTCACCATGGAGACCCCAAGATCAATCAAGTCCTACCTCCTCTGGCTCACCCTTCTCATGCTCATCCTCCACATCCTCTCCACCGCCGCACTCATTGCCGCAAACTTCGGCTACCACTACCAAAGCAACGCCTCCATTGCCCAGCGCATGCCCGCTGTCCCCTCAGCCGAGCAACAGATTTTGGCCACCTGGATCACCGACTTCTCCTCCATCAACTATTGGAAACCAATCATCGGCGAGGCCCTCCTCTTCCCAATCATCCAACGCTCAGCTTTCGAGCAAGGCATCTCTCAAGTCATGGCCGGGACAGCCACCGCATGCCTCGGCATCTCCATCATGTGGCTCATCCTCTACTCCGCCTTCCCCGTCACACGCAAACGCACAAAGCTCCGCATGGCCCATATCACACGCGCCATGATCGTCGCCGGCTTCCTCCCCATGCTCACCTTCGAAATCGGACGCATCCTCGAAGCCATTATTTTTGCAGACAACTTCTTGAAGCCAACATTCTTTTTCGCCAGCTCCATCATCTATTCCACCATCTTCGTTCTAATCCTTTGGATGATCATCTGGACCCAATGGTTCTGGATCGCCGCCACAAGAATCGGCTGGCAGATCAAAGCCAAATGGTGGGAACTCGTCCTCCTCACCATCGCCTCCTTCCTAGGCATGCCCATCGCAGGCCTCATCATGACCGCCTTCAAACCCATCCGCATCGCCATCGAACACTTCGCCATCTGGATCGGCATCTAACCCCATCCCCCCTCTGCGCCGGGTGCCACGGCTTGACCGTCTTCGGCAAGCCGTGTCTTGACTCCATCCCTACAATCCCCACATGACCACAACCACTCACTCAATCGACCAAGCAATCATCGACACCATCGCCGCAACAGACCCAACAGTCGCCGCCATCATCTCCCAAGAACGCGACCGCCAAGAACACACCATCGAACTCATCGCCTCCGAAAACCACGCCTCCCCCGCCGTCACCGTCGCCGCAGGCACCTGCATGACCAACAAATACGCCGAAGGCTACCCCGGACGACGCTACTACGGCGGATGCCAGCACCACGACACCATAGAACAACTCGCCCGCGACCGCGCAAAACAACTCTTCGGCTGCAAGTTCGCCAATGTCCAGCCACACTCAGGCGCACAAGCAAACACCGCCGCATTCATGGCCATGATGGAACCCGGCGACACCTTCCTCTCCCTGATCCTCAAAGACGGCGGCCACCTCTCCCACGGCATGTTCCTCAACTTCTCCGGCATCTTCTATAACCCAGTCCACTACGCACTCCACTACGACAAGCAACACCCCCAGCACGAACAAATCGACTACGAATCCGTCCGCGCCGCCGCCCACGAGCACAAACCAAAGATGATCTTGTGTGGCTACTCCGCCTACCCAAGACAAATCGATTTCGCCAAGTTCAGAGAGATCGCTGACGAAGTCGGCGCAACCCTCATGGCCGACATCGCACACATCGCAGGCTTAGTCGCCGCCGGCGAGCACCCATCCCCCTTCCCACACGCCCACATCGTCACCACAACAACACACAAATCACTCCGAGGCCCCCGCGGCGGCCTCATCATGACCAACGACCCAGACCTCAACAAACTCATCAACCGCAATGTCTTCCCAGGAGTCCAAGGCGGCCCACTGATGCACATCATCACCGCCAAGGCCGTCGCCCTCGGCGAAGCACTCAAACCAGACTTCAAAACCTACCAAAAACAAGTCATCAAAAACGCACAAGCATTAGCAACCGAACTCACAACCCTCGGCTTCCGCATCACCAGCGGCGGAACCGAAAATCACCTGATGCTCGTATCCCTCGTCGAAAAAGACCCAGACCTCACCGGCAAAGAAGCCGAAAAATGGCTCGAAAACGCCGGCCTCATCACCAACAAAAACGGCATCCCCGACGACCCAAGATCCCCAATGATCACCTCGGGACTCCGCCTAGGCACCCCCGCCACAACAACCCGAGGCTTCAAAGAACCCCAAATGAAACAAATCGCAAACTGGATCAACCAAGTCATCGAATCCAAAGGCGAAGAATCAACAATCAAAACAGTCAACGCCGAAGTCGCCTCCCTTTGCAAGCAGTTCCCGCTAGCACACTAACTCAAGTTGGATTTATATCAAATGTTCATCCGAGGCGTAGAACACATTGAACCACTCCTGTCCAAGGTTCATTTCTCCGCCAAAATGGTGCTGAACAATCACGGCGTGATCATCTTCCCAGTGACTCAGGAACACAGGAATCAAAAATCAGACCAGATCTCATACGAGGATGATTACAAAGGAAACGCCCTCGCAGCAATGCTTGCCCCAAACTCCATCGAAATCAGATTCCATCAAGACTTTAGTGATCAAGATGTTTCCAAACTTGTGTCGTCACTCAAACAGCATCCCAATCTGAACTTCTTAAAAGACTGGAAGGCAACATATCAGGGAAGGATTTTGAACCAATGACCGGGGGCATGAACAACTCAGATACAAAGAAATCAGTATATCTAGGTGCACAAAAAACACTTGGCGAGTCCGGCTTTCTGTTTGACCACAAGCATCAACATATCAGGCACATAAACAGTGAATGCTTTGTTTATCTTCGATTACGGAGCAGTAAGTGGTGCACGCAATCAATAAAGGAGTACTACGCCGATGCCGGAGTTGGTTCTAGAAGTGTCGTGAAACATTTCGGTGGTAATCCAAACTCGTCATACTCAATGCTGAGTATGATGGTTGTTTCGCCGGATGGGTCCGATTTCCAAAAACCTTGGGTCATACAAACCGAATCAGATGCAGCCGAAGCCGGAATATTGATAGCAAATCAACTGATTACGAGATGGCCTGATGAAATCGAACCAATTCTGACGGAAAGAGGCATGTGCCGGGTGCCCCGACTCCCCGTCCCCGGCGCAGTCGAGTCATTAGGTTCTGGGGTGCCACGGCTTGACCGTCTTCGGCAAGCCGTGTCTTCGACTCAACAAAAACGGTACGGTCTCAGTCACCCAAAGCTAATCATCCTTATTCAAGATCCAGTTCTGCCGGGTGCCCCGACCCGCCGTCTTCGGCGCGTCGGGTCTTCGGCTTCAAACCTAAGGCCGATCCTGCAACTCATACCGATCATCAACCCGCATCTTCCCCCAATCAAACACACCCTCAGCAGTCCGAGGCGGATCATCCTCCACCCGCAAATACTCAATCCGACCAGATTCATAAATCCGGTAGATCGTGTCATCCGTTGCCGTAAACGCAACCACCGAATCCTTCGAATCCTTCGCCTGCCCGCCCAGCACAAGACCCACAGCAAGCATCCCAATCCCAACCAACCCAACCCGCAGCTGCGCGTTGGCTTTCGCTAACGACCGCATCTGTGCGCACAAATCAGTATCTTCTTCCCGCCGCCCAGAAACATTTCCCGCCGTATCAGAATCGTTCATAACCATTCTCCAATTGAGGAATCCAATTGTTCCACGTGGAACAATTGCCATCTACACCATAACCGATCCCCGCCATGCCCGGCTGACAGAATCTGATACTATCCAGACATGAAATTAACAATCCCCCTCCTCGCCGCCGCCCTCCTGATCCTCCCCGCCTGCAGCTCAGGCAGATCCACCACCCGCATCCCCCGAGGCCAAGCCGTCCCGGCCAGCGCACCCGCGATGGTCGGCCACATCGTAATTATTCAGCTCAAAAACCCAGCCGATTACCACGCCCTCCTCCACGACGCCGACTGGATGCTCGGGACGATCTCCACCGTCGCCACCTACGCCGCCGGCAAACATCTCGATACCGGCAGATCAACAGTCACCGCCGATTATGATCTCGCCATCTATCTCGGATTCGAAAACGAGCACGGCCTGAACCAATATGTCACCGATCCCCAGCACATCGGGTTTGTCAATAAATGGAAACCCAAACTCAAATCGCTCACCGTATTCGACATGCTCGACTGGCCGACGACGCGGTACCAGTTCATCCAGTAGCTTCGTTTTCCGTTGTCATCTATTCCAGCATCTCGGTATCCATGCACGCCTGCTTCTCGCGATGGGATACGACCAGGTCGCGGATGAATACGCCGATGGCGATCCAGATCAGCAGGAACGCGCCGGCTTTGAGCGGGGAAAACTCCTCGCCGAAGAATACGACCGACAGAATGAGTTGGCCGGTGGGTGCGCTGAACTGGAGCAGCCCGACGGTTGACAACGGCAGCAACCGGACGGCGTTGGTGAAGCAGATGAGCGGGATGATGGTGATGAGCCCGCCGAGGAACATGACCCATGAAACCCACGGCTTGGTGGTCTGGGCGAAGAAGATGCCGGTGTCGGAGTTGGTGATCCAGATCATCAGCGCGATGCAGAACGGGAGCAGGACGAGCATCTCAAAACTGATGCCGACGGTGCCGGTGACATCGGCTTTTTTGCGGAGCAAGCCGTAGAGCCCGAAGCTTGCGGGGAGGAGCACGGCGATCCATGGCCAGCCGCCGCCGGACTGGAGTTCAGCGACGGTCATCATGACCACGGCTGCGCCCGCGATGGCGATGGCGGTCTTCTGGAGTTTGGTTGGTCTTTCGCCGAGGAAGAGGTAGCCGAGGAAGATCGAAAAGAGTGGGTTGATGTAGTACCCGAGCGACGCGTGGTTGAGGCGGTCGGTGCTGACGGAGTAGATGAAGAAATACCAGTTGATCCCGATGAGGATGGTTGACGGCAGCAGGATCCGGAGCGATTTCCAGGTGGTGCAGGCGCGGTAGAGGTCGGGGAGTTTTTTGGCGAGCACGAGAATGATGATGAGGAGTGGCAAGCCGAAGACGACTCTTTGGGCGAGGATTTCGAGCGGGGCGGCGCCGTGCTGGGAGAGGAGGCGGAAGTAGGACGGGACGACGACGGCCCACCACCCGAAGGCGCCGGCGGCGTACATGTAGCCTTGCTTGCGATGGAGTTGCTCGGGGGACATAGAGGATGGGATGGTAGACTGGACAGGGCGTATGGATGGGATGGGGTGCCACGCTTTGACCGTCTTCGGCAAGGCGTGTCTTCAGAAAATTGCGAACATCCAAGACACTGCTTGCCGAAGACGGTCAAGCAGTGGCACCCGGATATGAAATGTGTCATACTGGAGCGGATGGTCCGCATGTGATAGGGACTGTTGAAAGGAATTTGTAATGATCGCACGACTCGGCGCACTGCTCTCTAGATTCTTTGCCAAGACGGCTCCCGATCCGTTTGTGATCGCGATTCTGCTGACACTTTTGACGGCGGTGCTGGCGGTGACGCTCGGGTTTTCGGATCAGGCGACGGTTGGGGATAAGGCTGGCGCGATGCTTGATTCGTGGCGGGGGAACGATGGGCTTTGGAAGTTTTTGAGCTTTGGGATGCAGATGTGTTTGATACTCGTCACCGGTCATGCGCTGGCGGCGAGCCGGCCTGTGCGGCGGATGATTGATTCGTTGGCGTCGATGCCTCGGTCGGCGGGGGGGGCGGCGGCGATGGTTGGGTTTTTCGCGATTGTGTTTGGGTTGATCAACTGGGGGCTGGGATTGATTGTCGGGGCGCTCTTGGCGCGGGAGGTCGCGCGGTCGCTGCGGTCGCGCGGAATAAAAGCGCACGGGGGGCTACTGGCGGCGGCGGGGTACACGGGGTTGATCGCTTGGCACGGCGGGTTGTCGGGGTCGGCGCCATTGAAGATGACTTCGCAGGCGGAGGCGATGAGTGTGCTGCCTGCATCGGTGGTTGAATCGATGACTGTTGATGGTGTGTTCAGTGGTGTGTCACTTTCAGAGACTGTTTTCTCGCCGATGAACTTGTTTGTGTCGGGGGGGTTGCTTGTGATTGTGCCTTTGGTGTTGTGGATGTTGACGCCGAAGGCCAGTGATGACGGAGTAGATGAAATAGTTGAGATGCAGGTGACGGATGATGTGGAGTGGCGCGATCTTGATGAGGGGCGGCTCAATGGGTTTCCGGATTGGATCGAGCGGTCGCCGATTGTTGTGTGGGTTTTGGCGATTGGATTGCTGGCGGGGTTCTGGCGGTTTGCGATGGTGTCGTCGGTTTTGAAGGTTGGGCCCAATGAGATTAATATGGTGATGCTTGCGCTCGGGTTGATCCTGCATGGATCAGTCCGGTCGTATGTGTCGGCTGCTGAGGACGGGGCGCGGGGGTGCAGCGGGATTATTCTGCAGTTCCCGTTGTACGCGGGGATTATGGGGATGGGTGTGAGCAGCGGCTTGGTTGCGGATTTCTCGCACTGGATCGGGTCGTTTGCAACCGAGACCACGGCTCCGCTGGTGACCTTTGTGAGCGCGGGGGTGGTGAATCTGTTTGTGCCGAGTGGCGGGGGGCAGTGGGGGATTCAGGGGCCGATCGCGTTGTCTACTGGCGCGGAGGTTGGGGTATCGCCGGGGAAGATGATTATGGCGGTGGCGTATGGGGATCAGTTGACCAATATGCTGCAGCCGTTCTGGGCGCTGCCGTTGCTTGCGATTACTCGCGTGCGGGCGCGGGAGATCGTGGGGTATACGGCGGTGGTGATGGTGGTTGCGGGTGCTTGGATGGCGATTGGGTTGTTGGTGTTTTGAGTTAGAAGAACATCAAGACGAAGAGGAACCCGCCGATGGTTGTGCCGAAGCAGCCGCCGAGGTTGATTGGCCAGCTCGGTTTGATGCGCCAGACTTTGATGACGGCGTTGGTCCAGATGAGTTGTTGCCAGAGGATCATGACCACAACTGAAAATACATAGACCCAGACGAGCCATTGATTTTCTGATGTCTTCCCGGTGACCAGGTCGTAGCCAAAGATCAATCGCACGGCCTGGAGATGGATGAGGGGCGGTATCAAGCTGAGCAGGGCGGTTCTTCCGAGGAGTTTTCGCGGGGTGTCCCATCTTCCTTGGACTAGGAAAGCACAGCACATGAGCACGATCCAGCTCAGGGTGACGCCGACGCCGACGAGTGCGGTGACGGACATGAATGTCCATTCGTACATTTCGTATGCTCTGGCGGAGAAGATGTGATAGCCGTCGTAGTAGGTGAAATAGGAGTAGGGGAAGACAAGTGCAGCGATGGCGTCGATGGCGTATTCGTGGATGGGGCCATACCAGAGGCCTTGCTCGAGTGCTGGGGTGATTGAGCCGAAGGTTTCGTCGTTGAAGTTTGGGAGCCCGATGATGGAGACGAGGAGATGGACGGCGATGGTGGTCAGGAGCATCCAGCGGGCGAGTGTCCAGAGCTTGATCCTCCGGCGGTGGTTGATGTCTCTGAAGAATACGAATGGGATTAGGAGTCGGGCGAAGGTGCCGGGGGTTCGGCGGAGGAGTTGGCGATAGGTGCGGGCGTGCTCGGCGTACCAGTCGATGCTTGAATCCCATTGGCTGAGGATTTCGTAGATTTCTGACCACTCGAACTTGTGCCCGCATTCGGAGCATTGGCCTTTGGTGGGGCATTGGGTTGACCAAGTAGCGACTTCGCCTGATTGGTCGTAGTCGCAGTTGGGGCAGATTGGTGGGTGGGTGGGCATTGTGGGGATGATACGGGTTGATTGAAGATGAAGAAAGACCCCCTCCGCCCTTCGGGCACCTCCCCCGGAGGCCCGGGGGAGGAGGGAAGAGAAGATGAAGAGAGGAAGAAGGGGAGGGAGAATGAGGAGAAGACAGGGAGCCGGGTGCCCTGCTTACGCGGAGCTTAAGCAGGTTTCCAAGCAACCGATCCTGCTCAAACCTGATGAAGACATCAGGCGTGAGCAGGGCACCCGTGGGGTTTTATAACATGAAATTTGTTATCGCCTAAATGGGTCTGGCTATAATCTCGATGCACGCGGTCGCGAGCATGGCCGCTTTTTTAGGAGCGTTGTATGACCCGTTCTGTGGCTGCCGTGAATCCTCGTACGAAATACTTTGTTTTGGTTGGTGCGATCGTTGTTCAGTTGATTCTGGGGACGGTGTATGGGTATTCGATTTTTTGGGAGCCGTTGCAGGCGGATATCTTTCCCCAGGCGGTGACGGCTGTGGATCACGCGGAGATGGTTGCGGCGGGGGCGGATGTTTCTGGGGTGTCGGTGGTGGCTGATGCGGCTGCGCTTGCCGAGCGGGCCTCGACGGAGCGGGGGTATTTGAAATATGCGTTCTCGATTTGTATTTTGTCGTTTGCGATCGTGATGGTCATCGCGGGGCGGCTGCAGGACATCAAAGGCCCTCGGTTCACGGCGACGATCGGCGCGGTGCTGATGGGGACGGGGTTTATATTGGCGGGACTGATGAACAGCCCGATTGTGTTTACGCTTGCGCACGCGGCGTTTACGGGTGCGGTGGCGATTGTGCTTTTGATGATTTTTCATGCGTTGTTTGGGAAGCTTGATCCGTATGAGGTGCCGATTGTTAAATATATTCCGATGGGGATTATCGCGGGGGTGGTGACGGGGAGTGTGCTGCTTGGGCAGAGTTATATTGGGCAGGGCGGGGAGCTTGACAAGGTGTTTTTGTTGTGGGGGACGATCGGGTTTACGGCCGGGGCTGGGATTGGGTTTGCGTATGTGTGCCCGATCGCGGCGTTGATTAAATGGTTCCCGAACCACAAGGGGCTGGTGAGTGGTTTGGCCGTGGCTGGGTTTGGGCTTGGGGCGTATTTCTTCAAGGGGGGGGAGAACATTATTTCGATCCCGGTTGGGGATTCGGATGTGTCGTTGCCGATCCCGGGTGCGCTCGGGTTTATGCGGGATCATGGGGTGCAGTCGTTGTTTGTGGTGCATGGGTTTGTGTGCTTGGTTGGGATCTCGCTTGGTGCGATGTTGCTTAAGAACCCGCCGGTGGATGAGAATGCGATGAAGAAATCTGTTGCGGTCGATGATGACGGCGAGACGACCTGGCAGCAGACGCTTCGGCGGCCGGCGTTTTATGTGCTGTGGCTGATGTTCTTTTCGGGGGCGATGGCGGGGTTGATGGTCATTGGGATTCTGAAAGTGTTTGCGGGGGAGCAGTTGATTGCGGCGGCGTCGACTTCGGGCGAGGCGTTGTCGGCGGCGGCGCGGTCTGAGTGGATGAGCAAGGGGGCGGCGGCGGTTGGGTGGCTTGCGATCTTTAATGCGGTGGGGCGTGTGGTGTGGGGGTTGGTGTCGGACTTTGTTGGGCGGTATGTTGCGCTGGCGGCGATGTTCTTGCTGCAGGCGGTGACGATGTTCTTGCTGGTCAATGCGCAGAGCGAGATGTCGATCGCGGTGGCGGCTTCGATTGTTGGGTTCAACTTTGGTGGCAACTTTGCGCTGTTCCCATCGGCGACGGCGGATCTGTTTGGGGCCAGGAACATGGGGGCTAATTACGGGTGGGTGTTTACAAGTTATGGGATCGCGGGGGTGGTCGGGATCGCGGCGGGGAATGTGGCCAAGTCGATGACGGGGTCGTATTCGGCGGCGTTTACGGTGTCGGCGGGGTTGTGCGTGGTTTCGGCGGGATTGGCGATTGGGCTGTGGAGGAGTGCGAAGAGGGCAATGGGCAATGGGGAGTAGGCAATGGGGAAGATGAAGAGAAGAAAGACCCCCTCCGACCTCGAAGACTCGGCCACCTCCCCCGGAGGCCCGGGGGAGGTGGAAGAGAAGATGTAGGGGAGGGAGGAAGAATGAGAGTACAAAGAGCCCTCACCCCGGCCCTCTCCCATCAGAATGGGAGAGGGAGGAAGAGGCTAGGATTGGGTCTATGAATACAGACACAGATCAATCAGAGCCGCAGACCATCGAGACTATTTCGTTTGTGTCGCTTGGGTGTCCCAAGAACTTGGTGGATTCTGAGAAGATGCTCGGGCTACTGGCGGCGGATGGGTTGCTGCCTGTGTCGGCCGAGGCGATGGATGATTCGGAGCATGATGATCTGTCCGTGTCGGGGTCGGAGCAGGATTCGAGTGCGGTGAGCGGGCGGGTGACGCCTGCGGATGCGGTGGTGATTAATACTTGTGGGTTCTTAGAGGCGTCGAAGGATGAATCGCTTGGGGTGATCAAGGAAGCGGTCGCGCTCAAGGAACAAGGGCTTGTCAAAAGAGTCGTTGTTGCGGGGTGCTTGGTGCAGCGGCATCGGGCCAAGATGCTGGAGTGGGAGCCTGGGATTGATTCGATGGTTGGGGTGTTTGATCGGGAGCACATTATTGGTGCGGTGCGGGGGGAGACTGTGGCGAGGGAATCGGATTCGGATGTGCAGGGGAAGGCACCGAAGTATTGGATCCATGCCAATGCGATGACGAGCGCGAAGGATTTGGGGATGGAGACTGTTGGGCTGACGGTCGCGGGGAAGGATGGGAAGGGGATCGGGTACTTTGAATCTGATAATGCGCGGCTGCGTTTGACGCCGAGGCATTATGCGTATCTGCGGATTAGCGAGGGGTGTAATCAGAACTGTGCGTTCTGTACGATTCCTTCGATTCGGGGGAAGATGCGGTCCAAGCCTGAGGATCGGATTGTGGCTGAGGCTCGGGAGTTGATGCGGGATGGGGCGTTTGAGCTTTTGATGATCGGGCAGGATACGACGAGTTATGGGGATGATATTGGGGTTGGGCTTTCGCAGGTTGCGGGGAGTGACAAGTTCCGGGCGGGGTTGCCGAAGTTGTTGCGGTCGCTGTCTGATGCGGTGAAGGAAGAGATCGGGCAGGGGTGGCTGCGGCTGATGTACGCGTACCCGACTTTCTTTACAGACGAAATTATTGATGCGATGGCGGAGGTGGCGGACCGGGGGAGTTTGCTGCCTTACTTGGATATCCCGTTGCAGCATGGGTCGGATCGGGTGCTGGAGTTGATGAAGCGGAATGTGACGAGCAGCCATCAGACGGAGCTTTGCCATAAGTTGCGTGAGCGGATTCCGGGGATGGCGATCCGGACGACCTTTATTACTGGCTTCCCTGGGGAGACTGAATCGGATCATCAGGAGTTGCTTGAGTTTATCAATGAGGTCCAGTTTGATGCGGTTGGGTGTTTCCAGTATTCGAGGGAGCCTGGGACTGTGGCGGGGACGATGGAGGAGGATCCGTCGCTTGCTGTGAGTCCAGAAGACAAGCAACGGCGGCATGATGAGATCATGGCGTTGCAACAAGAGATCGCGTTGGATCAGGCGGCGTTTGTGGCGGATCAGTTTGATTTTGAGAATCCGACGACGACGGGAGTGCAGTTTGATGTGCTGATTGATTCTTCGACTGGGTCGGAGGTTGAGGCGACGCCTGGGGTTACTGAGGGCGGGAAGTTGTATAAGGGGCGGACTTACTTTCAGGCGCCTCAGATTGATGCGGGTACCTTGGTGGTGGCCAAGAACCCGGTCGCGGTTGGGGAGCTTGTGCGGTGCACGGTTGTGGGGAATGATGGGTACGACTTGATTGCTCGGCCGATCAGTGAGCTTGAGAAGAAGGTTTCGCTGAATCTGCTCTGATTTCGGGCGAAATCGGGTATTAATCCGGTCGATTTTTGATCCAATTCTGGTCTGATTCTCGCGTGGTAGCCGATGGTTCCTTGATGGTGCGATCTGGACAGATGTTGATGTTGTGCGCTCTGGCTCTGCTGATGGTGGGGGTGGTGATGGTGCAGAGTGCGGGGATGCAGATTGCTGGGTTTGGAGAGGCCGGGCTGGGGGCTGATGCGAGCGCGGTTGGGGAAGGGGTTACGGCGAAGTCGCTTTTGACTTCTCGGTCTGCGTTGTATCTGGTAATGGCTATTGGGGCGATGGTGGTGGCGTCGCGGGTGCCGATCCGGAGGATCGCGGGGCGGCTCGATCGGGTGGTGTGGTTTAAGCCTGGGGGGGATCTTGGGGTTTTGATTTTGGGTTCGTTGCTGCTGATTGGTTTGGTGGTGAGTGTGTATGTGCCTGGGCTGGCGCGTCCGGTCAATGGGTCGCACCGGTGGGTGAATCTGCGGCTGCCCGGTTTGGAATCGATGCAGCCCAGCGAGCTTGCCAAGTGGGGGCTGGTGATTCTGGTGGCGTGGTACGGGGCGCGGCTGGGGTCTTACAAAGAGAACCGGTTGGGGATTTTCTGGAAGGGTTTATTGCCTGCGGTGTTGTGTATTGGGGCGGTGGCGTTTGCGGTGGTGATGGAAGATTTGGGGACGGGTGTGCTGATGGTCTTGGCGTGCTCGGTTGTGCTGATCGCGGGCGGGGCGCGGCTCAAGCACTTTGCGGCGTTTGTGCCGATCGGTGTGGCTGGGGTTGTGGCGGCGATTATGACCTCGCCTTATCGTGTCAAGCGGATCACAGCGTTTCTTGATCCGTATGCTGATGCGCAGGATCAGGGGTATCAGATGATCCAATCGCTGGCGACTATTTCCGGTGGCGGGTTCTTTGGGCGTGGGCTTGGGAACGGCTTGCAGAAGTTTGGGTATTTGCCTGAGGATACGACTGACTTTTTGTTTGCGGTGGTGTGCGAGGAGATGGGGTTTGTGGGGGCTCTGGCGATCATCAGCGCGTATGCGGCGATTGTGTGGGTGGGGACTGATATTGCTCGGCGTGAGGTCTCGGGGATTTTGCGGTTGATTGTGGTTGGGGTGGTGGCGACTTTTTCTATTCAGGCTGTGATTAACTTGATGGTGGTGACGGGATTGGGTCCGACCAAGGGGATCGCGCTGCCTTTGATGTCTAATGGTGGGACGGGGTGGATTGTGACTTCGGTGTGCTTGGGGTTTATTGTGGCGATCGAGCGGACGCAGGAGTATGCGGCGGCGTTTGATGGTTCGCTCGAAGAGGATATTTCGTTTGCTCATCGCGACGGGGCGTTGCTGGCCAACACGATGGCGGGTGGGCATGAGATCGGTGGGCAGGAGATGGCCGAGTTGATGGGGGATACGGAGGCTGAGTTTGAGCCTGAGGTGGTTGTTCCGAAGAAGCGGAGATATTCAAAGATCAGTTTGGGTGGGGCGAAGAAAGAATCAAGCGATACTGAGGGCGACGAGTGGTTCGCGGATCGCGGGTGACGGCTGGGACAGATCAAACTCGTGGGTTTGTCTTTGTTGGTGGGGGTACTGGTGGGCATTTGTATCCGGCGATGGCGATCTATGAGCAGCTTGTTGAGATTGATGCGGGTGTGAAGGCACACTTTATTTGTTCTGAGCGGCATCTGGATTCTGCGATTCTTGATGCGGCGGGGGCTGAGTTTTCTACGATCCAGGCGACTTCGCCGAGCGGTGGGGTTCGGGGGCTCTTGCGGTTTGCTCGCAACTGGGGCCCGAGCGTGCGGGGGGTGCGGAGGGTGATTGGGGAGATGAAGGAATCGTGCGATGCGGAGACGGTTGTGACTGTTGTTTCGATGGGGGGGTTTGTGTCGGCACCTTCTGCGATGGCGGCCAAGGCCGAGGGGTGCGAGTTGGTGCTGGTGAATCTTGATGCGGTGCCAGGCAAGGCGAATCGGTGGATCGGGAAGCGGGCGGCTCGGGCGTTTACGGCGGCGAAGGTGGATGGGTTTGGGGACTGGATTTGGACGCGGCCGATTGTGCGGGGGTTTGCGGGGCGGCGGAGTAAGTCGCGGGGGCTTGGGGAGTTTGGGCTCGATGGGGATCGGAAGACGATTCTGGTGACGGGGGGGTCGCAGGGGGCGCGGTCGGTGAATCGGTTTATGGTGGAGATGGCGAAGGAGCACGGCGGGGCGTTTGAGGGGTGGCAGGTTTTGCATCAGGTGGGTGGGGATGGTGATGGGGAAGAGATTGCCCTTGGGTATCGGGAGGCGGGGGTGCGTGCGGTGGTGGTTGAATATATTGAGGAGATGGGGGCGGCGCTGGCGGCGGCGGATCTTGCGATTGGTCGGTGCGGCGCGGGGACGGTTGGGGAGTGCTGGGCGGCGGGGGTGCCTGCGGTATTTTTGCCGTATCCGTTTCATAAGGATGAGCATCAGAAGCATAATGCGGCGGTGCTCGTTGAGGCGGGGGCGGCGGTGGTGTGTGAGGATCTGATTGATGCGGGGAAGAATGTGGAGGCGCACGGGGGGATGGTTGCGGGGTTGCTGATGGATTCGGAGAAGATTACCAAGATGCGGGGTGGGTATGGTGGGCTTGGTGAGGCCGATGGGGGACGGGTGATTGCTGAGGGGTTGATGGGGGAAGACGAAGATAGAGGGAGTGAGTGAAGATGAGAAGTCGGGGAGCCCTCACCCCGGCCCTCTCCCATCAGAATGGGAGAGGGAGGAAGAGGAAACTCATCGGAGGCGCTGATGGGGGTAAGTGGGCAATTGATGCGCCGTGTTGTTGGATATCCGGACCTTGAGGGTTGGTTGGTTGATGAGTTCTCTGGAATGGGGGGAAATCAGGGGGATTCAGGGCTGTCTTGTGGTACACTCGGGTTATGGAATCGGGTACAGATCTGAAGATGGGGAGACGGTGTGTCGTGTGGCATCGGAGCGGGGTTGAGGCTTCGGGGTCGCTGCTGAGTGCGCTGGCTTCGCGTGGGTTGAGGGTGGAGACGAGCGGGTCTGGGCATGAGGTGTTGGCGATTGGGTGCCGAGAGCAGCAGAAGGGGCGGGGGTTGATTGTGGTGCTTGATGGCGGCGGGTATGGGGGCGTTGGGCTGGATCAGCAGGATCGGGTGATTGAGGGGATGGAGCGGTTTTGTCCGTCTGGGTTGGTGTGGGTGTATGAAGAAGGGGCGAACCCGCCTTTGCGTGGGTTCGTAGGGACTGGTGGGAGGCTGCGTGCTGTGGCTCCGGCTCCGGTGGCGGCTGAGCGGAAGGGGAATACGAATGGGCCGATTGACGGGCCTGTTTTGAGATTGTCGGGTTTGAACGGGGGCGTGAAGAATGGTTCGGGGCTGACGGCTTCGGATATTTTGGATCGGGATGAGCTGGCTGCGCTGTTGAAGCCGGATGAATAAGGATGTACTGAGTTGATGCCGATTGATGAAGGACATGTTGAACAGGGGAGCGGGTTGGGGCGCGGTGGTTCTGCGTCTGGTGCTGGGTGGCGGGTGATTCTTGTTGGGCGGACGGGGCTTGATCAGGTGTTGCGTCGGGTGGCTGGTGTTGAGCTGATCCGGACTCGGGATTCGTTTGATGCGATTGGGGAGTTGAGTGATCCGATTGATGATGCGTCGCCTGCGCGGGCGGCGGTGTTGGTTTCGCCTGATGCGGAGCCGGGTGGGGGAAAGAACAACGATGAGCTTGGGAAGTTTGTTGATGCGCTTCGGATGGTGGATGCGAGTGTCAAGGTGATTCGGGTTGGGGAAGAGCATCCGATGTACGACGGGGCGGTGGGGGCGCAGGCGCTTGCGGCTGAGGTGATGGCGGCGATTGAGGGGGCGGTTGCTATTCCTCGGGTTGAGGTTGTGGCGGTGAAGACTGAGGTTGTTGTTGAACCTTTTGTTGAAACGGTTGTTAAGCAAGTTGCTGAGCCGGTGGTTGAGCCGGTGGCTCAAGAGCGGATTGAATCTGTTGATGCTCGGCGGGCGGCGAGTGATGAGGCGAATGTACGGGAAGTTATGAAGCTGCACCAGCGGGTGATGGGTGATGTGGGTGCGGGGATGGATGTTGATTGTGGGGGGCGGGTCGGGCGGGTTGATGTGGGGGTTGGGGCTGGGCATGTTGGGCATGGGACTGATGAAGCGGTGATCCGGGCGATGGGTGAGGGAAGGCCTGTGGTTGAGGCGGCGATGGGATTGATCGCGGCACGGGCCGGGCGGGATGATCTTTCGTTTACGACGCAGGCGGTTGATACTGGTGTTGGGGTGCACGCGGGTGGGCGGGTGTTTGGGGCTTTGCAATGCGGGGATTCTGCTTGGGCTCGCGGGGTCGGGGCTCGGGTACTGAACGAACATGCGGCGTGGCTCGGGTCTTGGCTGCGGCTCGAAGAACAACAGCGGGCGCTGCGATTGGCGGCGTTTACCGATGAGCTGACCGGGGCTTGGAATCGGCGTTACTTTTCGCGGTTCCTTGATGCGGCGATCGAGCAGGCGCGGGGGGCGCGGCGGACGCTGACCTTGTTGTACTTTGATATTGATAACTTTAAGGGGTACAACGATCGGCATGGGCATGCGGCCGGGGACGAGATCCTTGTTGAGACGGTGCGGTTGTTGGAGTCTGTGATTCGGCCTGGGGATAAGGTGTGCCGGATTGGTGGGGATGAGTTTGTGGTGATCTTTTATGAGCCCAAGGGGCCTAGGGATTTGGGGTCTTCGCCGCCGGAGTCGATTTACAGTCTTGCCACGCGGTTCCAGAGGCAGATCTGCGAGCATCGTTTCCCGAAGCTGGGTGATGAGGCGAGCGGGACTTTGACGGTGTCGGGCGGCTTGGCTTCGTATCCTTGGGATGGGAGTGATGGGGAGTCGTTGCTTGCGCTTGCTGATGAGCTTGCGATGAAGTCGAAGCGGCAGGGGAAGAATGTGATTACGCTTGGGCAGGGGGCCGAGGGTGTTTGCCGGTTGGATCGGGAGTCTGACTAAGACACGGGTTGGTCCTGCCAAGACCCGAAGGAGGATAAGAATCCTCCGACGGGGCACCCGGAGAAGAGAAGACACGGCTTGCCGAAGACGGGCAAGCCGTGGCACCCGGAGAAGAGAAGACCTCTAGGAGCCGGGGACGGCACCTAAAGGGCACCCAGAGAAGAGTGGTTGCGTATTGTGCTTGCATGGCGATGATTGATGTATTGGCGATTGATCTGGATGGGACGCTTCTTGGGAGCGGGAAGGGTGTTTCGCGCGCCAATGTTGAGGCGGTGGATCGGGCGCGGCAGGCGGGGGTTGCTGTTTTGATTTGTACTGGGCGGGGGCTGGTTGAGGCGCGGGGTGCGCTTGATGCGATTGATCAGCGGGAGCCTGTGATGGTGGCGGGGGGGTCGATTGTTGCGGATCCGGTTTCGGGGGAGACGCTGCACCGGGTGGAGATGCGGGACGAGCTTGTGCATCGGGCGGTGGAGTTGTTTCATGGGGTTGAAGCCCCAGCGATGGTTTTGAAGGATCCGGCGGCGATCGGGTATGACTATCTGATTGTGGATTCGGAGGATGAGTATCCGATCCATGACATCTCGCGGTGGTGGTTTGATGATCATGGGATCGAGATTCGGCGGGCGCGGTCGGTGCATGATGATGAGCATCCGGAGCACACGGTGCGGGTGGGGATGTGCTGTGAGGTTTCCAAGACCAATGTGGTGACCGAGCGGGTTTTGCGGGAGATGGGGGACTCGGTGGAGTTGCATGATTTCCCTTGCGTCAAGCCTGAGGGGCATGCGGGCGAGGAAGTGCATATTTTAGAGATCTTTGATAAGACGGCGACGAAGTGGAACGCGATCGATTGGTATTTAGAGAAGCACGGGATCGATCCTTCGCGGGTGGCGGCGATCGGGGATCAGGTCAATGACCTGACGATGATTCATGGGGCGGGGATCGGGATCGCGATGGGGAACGCGATTGATGAAGTGAAACAAGGATCGTGCTATGTGACGGCAGGGAATGATGACGACGGGGTGGCGACGGCGATCGGGTGTTTGTTGGATGGTGACTTGAGTCGAATGAAAGCGGGTCGTTGATGCAGAGTTTGACACGGATTAAAGAGCTTTTAGAGATGGCGGGGCATGGGCCTAAGAAGGCGCTGGGGCAGAATTTTTTGATTGATCAGAATCTGATTCACAAGCTGCTTGATGCGTCGGGTGTCAAAGAGGGTGATCTGGTTTTGGAGATTGGGCCTGGGACTGGGGCGTTGACTGTTGGGTTACTTGAGCGTGGATGCCGGGTGGTTGTATGCGAGCTTGATATGGATCTGGTTCGGGTGTTGCGTGAGACTCTTGGGGAGGAGTATCCGGATCGGTTGGTGATTGTTGAGGGGGATTGTTTGGCGGGGAAGAAGGCGTTGAACTTGGAGTTGGTTGAGGCGTTGGGTGATGATGGTTTTTGTATGGTGGCGAATCTGCCTTACCATGCGGCGACGCCTGTGATGATGACGCTGATGACGCGGCATGCGGAGTGTTCTGGGATGTTTGTGACGATTCAGAAGGAAGTTGTTGAGCGGTTTTCTGCGGGGTCTGGGAGTAAGGCGTATGGGGGGATTTCTGTGGTGGCGCAGTGTTTGGGGGAGGTGAAGATGATTACGAAACTCAAGCCTGGGTGTTTTTGGCCGAGCCCTGGGGTGGAGAGTGCGATGATGGGGTGGCGTCGGGATGTTGATCTGGTTGGTGGGGGGGATCCGGAGTGGTGGGTGTCGATGAGCGAGATTTCGCAGTTGTTGTTTCAGTCACGGCGGAAGAAGTTGGGTGGGGTTGTCAAGAAGATTGTGGGGGGGGAGATTGAGTGGCCTGAGGGGACTGGGCCTGATGATCGGATTGATGGGTTATCTGTTGAGTTGGTGCATGGGGTGTGTAGGGCGGTTGAGGATGCGAATGGGGGTAGGGGGTAGGGAAGACACTGCTTGCCGAAGACGGTCAAGCGGTGGCACCCGTCAATGGGGGGGGAGAAGACACTACTGCCCCGAAGACGGCGAGTAGTGGCACCCGATGCTGGAAGTTGCTATGGTGTAGTGGTCGTTGAGTATGTTGGCGATGTTTGCGTTTCGGAGGATGTATGCTCGATCGTGATTCTCATGGGTTGGCTTCGGCTCTTGGTGGGGATGTCATAGACGAATGCCGGGGGCGGCTGGGGGATATTTCTTGGTTTAAGACGACCTGGCAGCACTCTGGTGCGGGGACCGGGTTTGCGACTTGGACGACCAAGAAGGGGGTTGAGATTGAGTGCGTGGTCAAGCTGCCTGTTGGGTACCGGGAGTACCACTGGACTAAGCGTCTTGGGCTTGTGCATGAGGACGACTGGGAGCGTTCGGCGGCGTTGAGTCTGCCTACGCCTCGGGTGCTTGCGGCAGGCTATGAGCTTGGTGGGCATGACTTTGCGTGGATCGTGATGGAGCGGTTTAAGAACCCGCCTTTGGCGTCTTCGATTGATGCGTCTTCGATGTGGGAGATCTTTGAGGCGGCGGCGGAGTTTCAGGCGGCGGCGGTGCTTGAGGAGATTGTTGATCCGAAGAAATGTCCTGACGATCCGGATTGGTCGGCGCAGCTCGGCAAAGCGATCAAAGAGGTCGAGTCGCACGATATGGAACATGCGGATCGTTGGTTCAAGGCGATCGAGCGGGTGCAGGAGAATCTGGGGGTGTTTGCCGATATGTGGATCAACCGGTCGATTGATACCTGGTGCCATCATGATTTGCATGGTCGGAACGCGATGCGGCGGATCTCGAATAATCCTGAGGTGCATGGGCGGTGTGCGCTCATTGATCTTGCGATGATCGCTCCTGGTCACTGGGTTGAGGATGCGTTGTATATTGAGCGGCTGCACTGGGGGCATGAGGATTTGCTGTTTGGGATTAATCCTGTGGAGACGCTTGGGCGGTGCAGGGAGTCGCTTGGATTGCCTGTGGAGGCTGATTCTGAGGAGCTTGCGGATGTTCGGAGGGTACTGATGTCGGCGACTTGCCCTAATTTTTTACGAACAGAGGGTGATCAATTGTATTTGAATGCGGCTTTAGAGCGTTTGGAGTGCCTACTGGGGGCTTTTTTGGGGTAAGATGGGGGCGTGGCTGTGATGGATCGCAGTTTGAGATGATTGAATGTCTTTGCCGCGGATGCGGTGTTGATCGGAAAGAGGTTTGAAATGGATCTGCTTGAGAAGATGGAACAACTGCTTCAGGACTGCCGTGAGGACTACAACAAGGCCAAGGGCGGGAATAAGGCTGCTGGTACTCGTGTCCGCAAGGTGATGCAGGATGTGAAGAATGTTGCGCAGGATATCCGTAAGGAAATGCTCGGATCACGCGAAGACTGATGTCTGGATGATGATTCGGTTTGAAATCCTGTTGGCTTGCGGGCCGGCGGGTGAAGGAATGTGCAGTTGAGTACCACGCAACGGGAAGACAAGCTGGATGAGGGTGTATCTACACTCGTTGATCTGAGCGCGATCGATCTGAGCGCGACGCTTGCGACGCGCGAAGAGATGTTCGAGATGATCCATCATCGTCATGAGATGGCGTTGCTGGATCGGATTGTCTGGGCGAGCGAGGACTTTAACTCTGGGGTTGGTTCACTGACTGTCCGGGGCGATGAGTTCTGGGTCCGGGGTCACTTTCCCAGCAAGCCGATGTATCCGGGTGTGCTGATGGTTGAGGCCGGGGCACAGCTGGCGTGCTATTTGTATAACAGCCATTACGGCGAGTTGCATCTCGCGGCGTTCCTTCGGATCGAGAACGCGGTGTTCCGTCGTTCGCTGACCGTTGGTCAGGAGATGCTGGTGATGTGCAAGGGCGTCAAGGTGACGCCTCGGCGGTTTGTGACGCAGATCGAGGGCGTGGTTGATGGGCAGATTTGCTTTGAGGCCACGATTACCGGGATGCGTATTTCGGATTCGTAGAAGAGCGATCGATTGAACAACTTTGGACCCGGAGATGCTTGGTATCTCCGGGTTTTTTTGCATAGAACACACCATGAATGAAACCACCAATGAATCATCGATGTATCCGCTCGTGCTTGAACCAATCCTCAAAGAAAAGGTGTGGGGCGGGCGGCGGCTTGCTGGGTTTGGAAAGGTGCTTGGCGAGGGGGCGATGGTTGGGGAGTCTTGGGAACTTGCGGATCTGTCATCGACGAGCGCGAGCGGTGGCGGGGGTGAGGCGGCGATTAGTGTTATTGCCAATGGTTCGATGAAGGGGAAGACGGTGCGGGATGCGATCAGTGCTTGGGGTGATGGGATGATGGGGGGTGTGGCGCTGAGCGATGAGGGTGGGTTCCCGTTGCTCGTTAAATATCTGGATGCCCGTGAGCATTTGAGTGTGCAGGTGCATCCGTCTGTTGAATACGCGGCTGCTCATGCTGAGGCGCACTTGAAGACGGAAAGTTGGTATGTGCTTGAGGCCGAGCCCGGCTCGGTTATTTATAAGGGGATGAAGGATGGGGTGACTTGGGCGGATCTGCAGGCGGCGATTGAGAACGGGACGGTGCCTGAGGTGATGAAGAGCATGCCTGCGGTTGTTGGGGAGTGTCATACCTTAGTGTCGGGGACGGTGCATGCGCTTGGGGCGGGGGTGCTTGTTGCGGAGGTGCAGACGCCGAGCGATACGACTTACCGGGTGTATGACTGGGCGAGTGAGTATGGACGGGAGGGGCGGGAGCTGCATATTGCGCAGGCAGTTGAGTGTGCTTTGTTTGAGGATGCGTCGGATGGGGTGATGGCGGATTTGTCTATTAGTAGTGCGAAGATGGGGATGGGGGGGCCGCCGAAGATGGGGTCGGTTCGGACCCGGGTTTCGGGGACGGATTTTTATACGATGGATGTGATTAGTGCGAGTTGTAGCGAGGTAGCGATTGTTGAAGGGGATTCATCGGGGCCTGTGGTTTTGATGGTGCCTGTGACGATGGGGGCTTCGGTGGCGAGCAAGAGCGGGGGGTTTGATGAGGTGATGCTGGAGGCGGGGCAGAGTGTGCTTATTTCTGCGGGGATTGCGGGGGATTGTGTTTTGCGGGCGGGGCCTGGGACTGTTGCGGTGGTGGCGGGGGTTGTGTGATGTCAAAGAAAGCTATTCATCCAGATCCAGAGTTTGATCGTCAATTTCTTCAGGACTATATTGGAGGGCTTCGGGCCTTTGTTGGTGTTGCAGTTCAGTACACAGATTTCGTTTCTTGCAAGACCATTGGCGATCTTGATTCTATGTTGCTTGATGCGGTTCAAATCTACTCGAATGTTCAGCATTCTCCAGAGCAGCTTAATGAGCATTTGATCGTGTGTTTGAATGATGAGAACTGCTATCGCGGGTGGGATCCGGTTTGCAAAGATGATTTAGACCGATTGATGAAAGTCATTTACCGTGAAAGATTTTCGAATGTTCTTTCATATTTATTTTGGAGATTATTTGAAATGCCGATGAGTGCTTCGAAAACTTTGAGAGAGTATTTTGATGCAGAGCATGCTCGTTGGCGTAGAAAGTTCTCTGCACACACAGATGAAAGAGTCATCAATCAATCACGAACGATTTACGCTGAAATGCAGTTGATAGAAGTAGACAGTGTGCATGCGGATATGGTTTTTGAACCACTTGGTCTTCCTGAGTTATAACCGGATATGTTGTGTTCGATGTTGAAGACATGGTTTGCCGAAGACGGTCAAACCATGGCACCCAGATAAGAGAAGATCGTGGAGGAGTCGAAGACGACACCTCCATGGCACCCAGAAAGAAAGACCGCTTCCTTACGGTCGCGGCTCGTTGAATACAAAGATGTGAACGAACTCGATTAATTCGCGAAGGCGTTGGCGACTTTCGCTAGGGCGTCGCAGATGCCGTTGGCTTGGTCGTCTGTTAGGTTCTGGTGGATGGGGATGCAGAAGACGCAAGTCGCGAGTTTCTCGGCGACCTTGGGAGTATCGCTGTTCTTGGCGATGTCGGCGAACACGGGTTGTTCGGTCAAAGGCTTTGGATAGTGGACGGCGGTTGGGACGCCTTCTTTGTTGAGGGCTGCACAGAACTCGTCGCGGGTGCATGTCAAGGCGTCTAGATCGACGCGGCAGGTGTAGAGGTGCCAGGCGGGATTTGAGTTTGCCGTTGGGATCGGGCGGAGGACGCCTTGGATGTTGTCGATGCGGCTGGCGTAGATGTTGGCGACTGCACGGCGGCGGTCGGTGTCGGCGCCGAGGGTTTCGAGTTTGGACAGGCCGATGGCTCCGGTGATGTCGTTCATGCGGTAGTTGAAGCCGATGGATTCGTGGAGGTATTTGCCGGTTTCGCCGTGGGAGCGGAGGAAGCCCATGTCGGTGGCGAGTTTTTCGTCGTTGACGGTGACCATGCCGCCTTCGCCGGTGCCGAGGTTTTTGGTGGCGTAGAAGGAGTAGGTGCAGGCGTCGCCGTAGGCGCCGATGCCCTTGCCGTTGTATTCGGCGAGGTGTGCTTGGGCTGAGTCGTAGATGACCTTGAGGTTGTGCTTATCGGCTAGCTTTTGGATCGCGTCGATGTCTACGGGGATGCCGTAGAGGTGGGTGATGGCGATGGCTTTGGTGTTTGGGGTGATGAGCCGCTCGATGTCGGCGGGGTCGGCTTGGTAGGAGTCTTCGAGGACATCACAGAAGACGACCTTGGCTTGTGCCGCGACGAGCATGGAGACGGTGGCGATGAAGGTCCATGCGGGGGTGATGACTTCGTCGCCTGGTTCGAGGAGCGAGCCGTAGGCGAGTTGGAGGGCGCAGGTGCCGTTGGCGCAGGTGAGGCCGAAGTTGGCGTCTGATTGTTTTGCGAACTCTTCTTCAAGTGCGGCACACTTGGAGGCGGCTCGGAGCATTCCTGATTCGAGGACTTCAGTTGCTGCGGCGATGTCATTTTTGGTGAGTCCTACGGCCATGAAGGGGACATTTGATTCGAAGGTTGGGGTGCCGCCGTTGATGGCGAGGTCGGATGCTTGGGGGGTTGCGGTGGTCATTTGGTGGTCTCCGGTGGTCGTTTTGACCGGTTGTTGGAGTGGTGTTGTGGCTTGCTCGGGAAGTTTATGCCGGATGTTTTGGTTTTGCCGATAATTTTGTTTGTAGGATTTGGCGGTTGGAAGGGGGTTATTGGGATGTGAGGTGGCATTTTGATCGTTCGATAAAAAATTGTGGGCAATGGGCTGGCATCTTCTCGGTCCTGATGTACTTTGTGTGTGCAAGGGACAGCAAACCTTACTGAAGCGGTTAAATGCCGAGCGACGAGATGGGCTCAAAGGCCTGTAAGTTGATTTTCTCTCTCTTTCTCTCTCTCTTGCCTTAAAAAGCAAAAACGCAGGCCCCGCGACGGTGGGGCCTGTGTTTTTTTTGAGTGTTAATTTAGGGGGTTTGGGGTTAAGGGCATTGAATTAGACCAAATACGAGGGTGGGAATATTGCCACTGGTAAAATACCCTATTATTTAGCCTTGGTTATCCGGATTTAGCTTGAAGTGTTCTTTGCTTTTGATATGCTCAAACTGTGGTGAGAGCCGCATTTATCGCATTTGAGAGGCGTGCCCAATCGTGTTGTTTGTACGGATCGCTGGTGTTCAGTTGATCGAGGGCAAGGGACATCCGGGTTTAGATATGAAAGAGAGAACGATAATGAAAGCAATGAAGACACTCGCGTTGGTCGCGGTTGCAGGGTTTGCATTTGGTGCAAGCGCTGATGTGGCGACCTTTGATTTTAACATCGAGAACTGGGGAGCTTCTCCGGTGGATGTGATCAACACAGACTTTGACTTCGAAGCCCTTGCCGGCGGTCAGATCGGTTCGATCAACTCGGTGAGCATCCAGCTCAGCCACTCGTTTGCCGATGACATTCGGTTCTCGATGACGGCATCTGACGGGACTTTCTTTGAGTTCCTTGGTGGCGAGGGTGGCAGCAGCGACCTTGGCGACGGCGGCTCTGACCTTGTTGGCATGTCGACCTACACCTTTGTAGCTGCGGCTGGTAACGGCGGCTTTGATGACTTTGTAAATGGACCACCGATTGCTGGTGGCGAGTTTGACGCCATCAGTTGGGGCGTGGGTCCTTTTGGTGCCGGTAGCTGGAACCTGTTCCTTCGTGATCGCTTTAGTGGTGATGACGGTGCTGTGGGTTCGATCTCGATCGATTACAACCTTGTGCCTGCTCCGGGTTCAATGGCCCTCCTCGGTCTTGGCGGCATCGTCGCTGGTCGTCGTCGTCGTTGAATGATCTATCAGAAAGCAGTCGGGTTTGATCTCGGCTGTTCTTTGGTTTGCTTTGCCTGGTATAGGGCTTTGTGGATCATGTTGAAGAAATGGTAAGAAGAGAATGGCCGGCAGTGAGTCGGTTTTATAGAGGGAGTGGATCTTCAAATATGATTTTTATATGAGCGATGGTCGATTGTTTCGGCTTGAGTTCGTGAAGATCCGGAGGCTTTCTCAGAGTTTGAGATATAGAAAGAGAGAAATTACAATGAACAAGATTGCAACAATCGCAGGGCTCGCAGCAGCCGCAACCGCAATGACCGCTTCGGCGGATGTCCTCCTGAATGTGGACCTTTCAGTTGTCGATACCATCACCATCACCGCGACCTCGGGTAACTCGGCCGCCTCCGTTTCTGGTGGCGACGGCATCGGTGTGCTCCTGGCTGGCTTCTTTAATGATGCATCGTTCCCGGTCTTTGATGTACTTGTCAGTGGTGATCTGACGAGCGCAGCGAATGTCACTGACGGGACCCCAAACCTGTTCAGCAGCACCTCGAGCTTTGGATTGAATATCTGGTCATGGACCAACGATTTGACATCCGTATTCACTGCGGGTTCAACAGCTTTTTCGGGGTCTGGTACATGGACAGTGAACTCTGACCAGTACGCTGCGATGTTGCTTGGCAACACCAACGGCGACATGTACTACGAAGCCGATGATGATACTGACATCCCTAATGCCACATTCCTCGGTACATGGAATGTTGTTCCTGCCCCAGGTTCAATGGCCCTTCTCGGCCTGGGCGGCATTGCCGCTGGTCGCCGTCGTCGCTAATTGACGCTTTGATTGATATGAAGATATGAAAGCGGCCGGAAGAAATTTCGGCCGTTTTTTTAAGTTGCAGAGGTCGAATACTCGTTCAAACCCGCCTTTTCATGCCTGAGAGGCTGATTATGGGATATTGAGAGCATTTAAAATAGTTTCTCTGAAACATCACGGAATATTCACAGTGTGGTATTGTTGTTAGAGTTAGGCCATCTTGTTTAGTGAGTATGCCGGCGATGTGTTGGTGTGTGAATGCCTGGGAGGGCGTGAGTGGATGGCCGTTCGTATTAAGCATTGACTGGTTGTGTTGACCTTGCCTTGCTTAAGGATCGCGACGCTTTTGGGCGGAGCAAATATGAAGAGAGAGATGATCAATGAACACGATTCAAGCAATGGTAGGAATATCAATGATTGCTACGGCAATGACCGCTTCGGCTGATGTGCTCGTCAACTTAGATTTGTCGGTCGAGAATCAGCTGACCATGACCGCGACGGGGGGCAACTCAGCGATCACGGCGACAGGAAGTGATTTCACCGGCATCCTCTTTGATGGCTTTCTCGGTGGGTTGGGCGGGGGCACCGGCTTTAACTTCTTGGTTTCCTCTGATTTTTCATCGGCACAAAACCCAGCCGATGGGACCCCATCGTTTTCGGTAGGGGGTGGTGGTTCTGACTTCGGGCTCAATATCTGGGATATGTCTACTGACACCAATCTCACATTCTCAGAGGGAAGGACCGCATTTATTGGATCAGCGGTCTGGACTCTGAACTCAAACTTTTACCAGAACATGTTGGCGGGAACCGACAGCGGCAACATTTACTTCCCTGCTGATGATGACGGCGATATTCCCGGGGCAGAAGTGCTCGGGACTTACACTGTTGTTCCTGCACCAAGCGGCTTTGCACTGCTCGGCCTTGGCGGAGTTGTTGCTGGTCGTCGCCGTCGCTGAGTGAACTTGTCGCGATTTGAAAATCGCGATGTTTTTAGTTTAACAAATTCGAGAGAGAGATTGCAAATGAATACTATTTTAGCAGTGGTCGGGCTTTCAATGGGCGTTACAGCGGTGGCCGTTTCGGCAGATGAGCTTATTCAGATCGACCTCTCGGTCGTCAATGAAATGGTTCTCACCTCGACAAACGGCAACTCGGCGATTACGGCAACGGGTTCTGATTTCAGCGGCATCCTCTTAGATGGGATACTCGGTGGATCGGGCGGCGTGAACTTTAACTTCATGGACTTCTCGGATTTTTCATCCGCTCAGAATCCAACAAGCGGCTTCCCCGGGCTCTGGCAGGGCGGTAACGGCACCGATACCGGGCTCAACATTTTCGCGATGTCCACAGACGCCAACCTTGATTTCACGGCGGGCAGCCGGGCGTTTACCGGAGAAATTCGCATGCGTCTCAACGCCACTTTTTACAACAATCTTGTCGCGGGCAATACCAGCGGCAACATCTACTTCCCCGCTGAAGATGACAGCCAGATCCCAGGGGCCGAAATCCTCGGGACATACCGGGTTATTCCGGCACCGAGCGGGCTAGCCCTGCTCGGCCTTGGCGGCATCGCTGCTGGCCGTCGTCGTCGCTGATATCGACCTTGATTGAGATCAAAAATGAAGGCGGCCGAGAGTAATCCCGGCCGCTTTTTTTGATATTTTGAATTAGGTGTGTTTTGAGATGAGAAACAGGTCTAAAGGTAAACGGATCTGGATTAGCAGAGTTCTTCAGAGCGGCTGGTGGCTTTTTCCAAGAGCTCAAACCATGGGTCTGGGTTTGAGCCCATGACATCAAAGAGTCTGTTAGCCCAAGCAGGCGGGTCTTGGATGCCTTGTTCCCAAGATTGTAAAGTTGAAGGACTGATACCAATAAGCATTGAAAAAACAGCTTGGCTGGCCTGGAAATGTTTACGCAGTTCCTTGACATCTTCCGCAACCATTTGCTGTGGTTTAAGTTGTAGTTCGACACGACGCATTGTGAAGACGGTATTTAACTTGGCCTTGTCACGAAGCGCATCTCGTAGATCTGTGGCCGCTTCAAGCAGGTCGTTCTCCAACTCTGTGTTCACATAGTTATCGCTTGGATTTGGCTGATCACTATTCATTATTTGTACTCCTTGAATCTTGTAAGTCTGTGATCAATTTTTCAATTGCCTACATTGCAGATAGTTTTTGATTTCTTCATTCAGTTTATAAAGTTCTTGCTTTACTCGAGCCGAAATGTTGTCCATATTATTTTTTGCATACGCTGTATAGAGGTAGATCAGGCTAAACTCCGAATAATGTGAATATAGAATCCTGAGACCGCCACTACTGCCCTCATTTGTTCCTGGCTTTGCGACCCTTAGTTTTCTAATCCCGCCTGTGCCTGAAATAACAGGTGGGCGTTCTGGATCGGCCATAATAACGATTTCAATATGCCGAAGGTCATCGTCAGATAGTTCAAGTTTTTTCCACGCCCGCTCGAATGGCCGACCTTGTACAAAGTTCAGCCAAGGCTCAGGTTCAAATAACTCTTCTGGATATTTCAGTACTCTCGATTCTGTTGGAATTCCGTCTGACATATCTGATAGACTCCGTTATCGTGTCTCAATTGGAATGTCGTTAAAATATACCAGCAGATAAGACAAAAAGTTCTGTAATTCGGCAATATATACCATAAAATAAGACAAAACTATAGAAATAGGGGAGTTGTAAGGGTCAGGATAACCATAGTGGGGTGTGCCAATATGGTTAATCGATCCTTGCTAGTCCTTTAGGAGGCGTTCGAGGTAGTGGATGTCTACGCCGCCTTTTTTGAAATCTGAGTTCTGCATGAGCTGGGCGTGGAGTGGGATGGTTGTTTTGATGGGGCCGATTTCGAACTCGTTGAGGGCTCGGAGTGCTCGGGTGATGGCGGCTTCTCTGGTTTGGGCGTGGACGATGAGTTTGCCGATCATGGAGTCGTAGTTCGGGGGGACGCGGTAGCCAGCGGAGGCGTGGGTGTCGATGCGGATGCCGAGGCCGCCGGGTGCTCGGTATGTTTCGATGAGTCCGGCGGATGGGCGGAAGTCCTTGGTGTGGTCTTCGGCGTTGATGCGGCACTCGATGGCGTGGCCTTTGACCTGGATGTCCTTCTGCTTATACGGGATTTTTTCGCCGGCGGCGACCTGGATGGACATCTTGACGATGTCTACGCCTGTGATTGCTTCTGTGATCGGGTGCTCGACTTGGACTCTTGTGTTGACCTCGAGCATGTAGAAGTTTTGCTGGCCGTCCATGAGGAACTCGACGGTGGCGGCTCCGCAGTAGTCTGCGGATTTGATGAGTTTGGCAGCGGCTTCGCATACCCTTTCGATCTTCTTGCGTTCGACGCCCGGCGCGGGGGCTTCTTCGATGATTTTTTGGTGGCGGCGTTGCATGGAGCAGTCGCGTTCCCAGAGGTGGATGGCGTTGCCGTGCTTGTCGCCGATGACTTGGATTTCTACATGGCGGGCGTGTTCTAGGAATTTTTCGACGAAGACGCCGCCGTTCCCGAATGCGGCGAGTGCTTCTTGTTGTGCTTTGGCGACATTGGTGCGGAGGGATGCTTCGTTGCGGCAGATGCGCATGCCTCGGCCGCCTCCGCCTGCGGAGGCTTTGATGATGACGGGGTAACCGATTTCTGCGGCGACCTCTACGGCTTCGTCGAGCTCTTCGATTTCGCCTTCGGTGCCTGGGAAGACGGGGACCTTTGCTGCTCTTGCGTAGCGTTTGGCTTCGATTTTGTCGCCGAGTTTAGACATGGCTTCTGGGGATGGGCCGATGAACTCGATTTTGCATTCGCGGCAGATTTCGGAGAAGTCGGCGCGTTCTGCGAGGAAGCCGTAGCCTGGGTGGATGGCGTCTACATCTGCGATTTCTGCTGCGGAGATGATTCGGGCGATGTTGAGGTAGGAGTCTTTCGAAGGGCCCGGGCCGATGCAGATTTTTTCGTCTGCGTTCTTTAGGTATGGGGCGTCTTTGTCTGCGGTGGAGTAGACGCAGACGGTTTCGATTTCGAGTTCTTGGCAGGCCCGCATGATGCGGAGGGCGATCTCGCCTCGGTTTGCTATAAGCACGCGTTGGAACATGTGGGGTCTCTCGGGTCTCTGTCAGAACTACAAACACGCCACCTCTTGAAAGGTGTCTAATTTTGGGGGGTGGGGGTTAGTTTGGTTTGATCATGTAGAGGGGCTGGCCGAACTCGACGGCGTCGCCGTCTTTGACGCAGACCTTGGCGATGGTGCCCGAATGCTCGGCTTTGATTTCGTTGAAGACCTTCATGGCTTCGATGAGGCAGACGACGGAGTCTGGGCCGACTTGGTCTCCGACATTTGCGAAGATTGGGGAGTCGGGGTTTGGTCTTGCATAGAAGGTGCCGACCATCGGGGATTCGATGGCGATAAGGCCTGAGTCTGCGTCTGTTGGGGCGGCGTCTGCGGCTGGTGCTGCTGCGGTGGCTGGAGCGGCGGTTGGAGTTGCTCCTGCAGGCGCGTGGTAGATGACTGGTTCTTGGTCGCCGCCTCGTTTGATGGTGACGGTTTCGGATTGGTCTCTGAGGTCGAGTTCTGAGAGTTCGTTTTCGACCATGAGTTTGACGAGTTCTTTGAGTTTGCGGATGTCGATCATGTTCTTATATCCGTGCCGCGTCGATCTGGGATCGTGCGGGAAGTGATGCCTCGGGTGGGGGACCCATCGAGTCCCGTGGCTTGGTGAGGATTGTACCCGATCCAAAGAGTTGGTGCGAACTTTCGTGATCTTGTTATGAATTTACTCGATCGTGCCGGGGTGAGTGGTGGTAGCATGTGCCGATGGGACACGGATCGCGGCAACTTGGTTTGGGAGGATGGGGAGTGACCGGGGGTGTTGTTGTGGTGTTGGTCGGGGTTTTTGGGGTGGTGGTATTTGGGGCGGCTTCGGCTGTTGAACTCGATTCGATTGGCGAAGGGATCGGGCTGATTGTTGATCGGGGGGTTGGGCTTTTGATGCGGACTCTGTTGATAGCGGGTGGGATCGGGTTGCTTGCGGTGGTGCTTGGGATTCCTATGGGGCGGGTGTTGATGGGGACGAATCGGAAACACTTTGGGGGGTGGTTGTGGGGGGTTGCGTTGGTGCCGATGTGGATGCCGAGCTATGCGATTTACGGGGCGATGAACTTAGCGCGGGCGCCCGACACGATTGTGGGGCGATGGTTGGTTGAGTTTGCGACGAGTGACGAGAGCCATCGGTGGGTCGCGGTGTGGGCGGGGTATCTGATTGGGGTGGTTGGGATGGCGGTGTGGGGCTCGGTGATCGGGGCGGTGGTGATTGCTGGGAGTTCTCGTAATCGGGGGATTTATAAGGACATGATGGATCTGGAGCCTGCGGGGGTTTTGACAAGGGCGCGGGTGTGGGTTGGGTTGCATCGGGGGTCGCTTGTCAAGGCTTGGGTTGTGGTGTCTTTGGTGATGCTCGGGAGTGGGGTGCCTTTGCATTTGGCGCAGCTGGAGACCTGGTCGATCGGGGTTTGGCGGGCGTTGTCTGAGCGGGGGGTTGATGAGTGGGGGGTGGTGTGGGTGATGGGTTCGCCGATGGTCCTTATCGGTTTGATTGGTGCTTGGTTTGTGACTCGGATGGTATTGCGTGATGCGACGAGCCGGGGGATGGTGGGGATGGGTGTTGAAGCGGAGAGTGAACGGCGGGATGGGTTGATTGGGGCCTCTTTACTTTGGGGGGTTGCGGTGTTGGTGCCGATGGTGGTGCTTGCGGTTTCGATTGCTGACTGGCGGGCGATGGGGTTGTTCTGGACTGAACGATCGGATGCGATCGGGCATTCTGTGTTGATCGGGTGTGTGGTTGGGTTGATCGGAGCGGGGTTTGGACTGGGGACCGCGTTTGTGCTTGGGCACTCTGAGCGGTGGGTGCGGGGGGTTGGGGTCGCTTGTGTGTTTGCATCGGTTGCGGGGGCGTTGGTGCCTGGGGTTTTGGTGGGGGCTGCGGTGGTGCAGTTTGGGGGGCAGGCGGGCGGTTTGGGGGTTTTGGGCGAGGTTGTTGGGCTGCTGGCTCGGGTATTGGTTGTTGGGGGGATTGTGGGGGCGGTGGTTGCGGGGCGGGAGTCTGGGGAGTTGCTTTCTCAACGGTGGTCGCTGGGTGGTGGGCTGGGTGATTTGGGGGGGTGGTGGGGAGCGCATGGACGGACGGGAATCGCGGCGTGTCTGGGGGCTGGGGTGCTGTGCGGGCTGCTGGCGGTCCATGAGATCGAGGCGAGTGTGATGATTACTCGGGCGGGGGTGTCAACTTTGTCGCAGGGGCTTTTGGCGGATCTGCACTACGCCCGGCTCGAACGATTGTCGGCGGCGCTACTGAACCTGATGGGGGTAGCGTTGGTGGTTGCGATTGGTGGGGGGATGTTGCTCGGGTTGGGCAACCGAAAGAACATTGGGCGATAGAACCCACTATGATGGTTGCTGCATGATGATTATTCGATTGTTACATTTTGATTGGGGGGTTTGGCTTGGGAGCGCGGCGGTGGTTCTGGCCGGGCTTGGGGCTGGGTGCGGGGAACAATCTTCGACCGATGCATCGGGGCGGCTGGTTGATGCGGTGGTGCTTGGGGAGACGGGGACGCACCCTGGGCAGTTCATGTACCCGCGGGCGATGGATGTGTATGTTGATGACCAAGATCGGACGATCGCGGTGATCATCGATAAGACGGCTCGGATGCAGGCGATTGATCTGGCCGATGGCTCGATGGTGGGGTCGGTGTTGATGCCTCGGTTTAGTAACGGGATGCCTACGGGGGTGACGGTGGCGGTGAGCTTGCTAGATTCGGATCAGATGGCGGTGTATGTGCCTGACACGCATGAGCACCGGGTGCTGGTGTATTCGTTGCCTTTGGTTGAGGGTGTGGATGATCCTGTGTTCTCGTATGGGGTGTTCGGGAAAGAGAACGGGGAGTTTGTGTACCCGACGGATGTGCTTGTGATGACTGATGACGCGGGGGTGGTCGATGAGCTTCTGATTTCGGAGTACGGCGGGAACGACCGGATCACGAGGCACGCGGTGGTGCGCGACGGGGATGATGTCAGTCTGCAATGGATGGGGCAGATCGGGATCCCGTCGGAGACTGTCGATGGGTCCGACGGCGTGGTTGCGCTGAGTCGGCCTCAGTCGATCGGAGTCTGGAACAACGCTGGGGTGCAAGAACTGATTGTGCTGGATTCATCGCATCATCGGGTGGGGCGGCTGACTCTTGGTGGGGAGATGGACGGGGAGTTGATCGAGTGGTACAGCAATGATCATGATGCGGACTTCGCGGCGATGAAGTTTCCCTACGGCGTGACCGTCTTGGATGATGGGTCGGCGCTTATTAGCGAGTTTGGGGGCAATGTGGTGCGGCGGATGGATCTGGCTTCTGGGATGACCATCGAAATGTTTGGTGTTGGGGGGCGCGGGGACGGGGAGCTGGCGACGCCTTGGGCGAGCAGTGTGATTGATGGGAAGCTGGTGATTCTGGATTCTGGGAATAACAGACTACAAATAGTCGGGTTTGATGAAGCGGTGCAGATGGCGGGGGGCAGCCGATGATGCAGACTTCGATTCAGCTTGGGGCAATGCAGGTCGGGCCGATTGAGTTTGGGCAGCCGATGATGCTTGTTTTGCTGGCGCTGACGGTGCCTTTGACGATCTTTATTGCTCGCAAGAGTCTGGCGGGGCTTGGGAAGTCTTCGAAGGTTGCGGCACTGGTGATCCGGATTGTGGCGTTGTTGCTGGTTGTTTCTGCGCTTGCTCGGCCTTCGTATCGGGATGAGGCAACCGATGTTGCGGTGACGGTGATTAATGATGTGTCGCGTTCGATTCCATCGAGTGTGCAGCCTCGGGTGGATTCGTTTGTGGATCTGGCTCAGGAGGGGTCGCGGGAGCCCGACGATCGGCTCGGTGTGATTACGGCGGCCCGGCATCCGATTGTGCAGTCGTCGCCATCGAAGTTTGTGCGGGGGATCGAGCGGCAGTTTATTGGGGACACCGAGGCGACGAATCTTGCGGCGGCGTTGAACCAGGCGATCGCGAACCGGCCTGGGGACGCCGCGTTCCGGATTCTGCTGGTGACCGATGCCAATGAAACCGAAGGGTCGTTGTATCAGGCGGCCCAGCAGGCCAAGGCGGCGGGGATCCCGATTGATGTACTGCCTGTGGAGTTTGAGTACGCTGAAGAGATCATGATGGAGTCGGTGCAGGCACCGGCCAACACTCGTGTTGGGGAGACTATTGGGATTCGGGTGGTGATCACCAGCACGGTGCCCGCGGTTGGGCGGCTGATGCTTTCGCGTGGTGGGACGCCGATTGATTTGGATCCGGCTCCCGATGAGCTTGGGTACTACACGGAGCTGAAAATAGGCCGCAATGTGATCCGGGTGCCTGTGGCGGTGAATCAGCCCGGGCCTCAGCTGTATGACGCGGTGTTTGAACCGATTGCTTCTTTGGATGATGACGGGACAACGGGGACGACGATTGGGGATTCGCTGCGGGAGAATAATAATGGTTCGGTGATTACATTCGTAGGCAGCGAGGGGTTGGTGCTTGTGGTGGCCAATGAGCCACGCGAGGCGGTGCGGATTGAAGACGCACTCCATGCGGCCGAGTTGCAGACCAAGCGGATCACGCCCGCGGAGTTTCCCGGGACGCTGCCCGAGCTTGCTTCGTACGAGGCGGTGGTGCTGCTGAATCAGTCGGCGTATTCGTTTGCTGAGACTCAGCAGGAGATGATGCGGCAGTATGTCCACGACACCGGCGGGGGGATCGTGATGATCGGCGGGCCCGAATCGTTTGGTGCGGGGGGTTGGATCGGGTCGCCATTGGCCGATGCGCTTCCGATCCGATTGGACCCGCCTCAGAAGCGGCAGATGCCTCGGGGGGCGCTGGCGATCATCGTGCACTCGGTGGAGATCCCCAAGGGGGTGTTCTACGGGAAGCAGATTTGTAATGCGGCGGTCGATGCGCTCTCGCGTTTGGACCTGGTTGGGATTGTAGAATATCAGGGGATCGGGGGGACGGACTGGGTGTACCCAATCTCGCCTGTCGGGGACCGGACGGCGGTGCGTCGGTCGATTAATAACCTGCAGTTTGGTGATATGCCGAGCTTTGATCCTTCGTTGCAGCTTGCTCTTGCGGGATTGCAGAACGCGGCGGCGGGGCAGAAGCACTGTATTGTGATCAGTGATGGCGATCCTTCGATGTCGCGGGGTTTGCTTCGCCAGTTCAAGCAGGCGGGGATCACGATTTCGACGGTTGGGGTGAATCCGCACTCGGCGGGGGACACGAATACCTTGCGGACGATGGCGCGGATGACTGGGGGGACTTACTACTTTGTGAATAACAACGCGCTGGCGACGCTGCCTCAGATTTTCATCAAGGAAGCGCAGACGATCCGTCGTGCGTTGATCTGGGAGGGCGAGGCGTTCAGTCCTGCTCGGACCGGGGTGCCGACCGAGACGATGCGTGGGATCAGCGGGGTGCCTGCGATTTCAGGCTATGTGGTGGCGGCCGAGCGTGAGGGGTTGTCTTTGGTGACGCTTCGTGGAAAGGAAGAGGATCCGATCGCGGCCCAGTGGCAGCACGGGCTCGGCAAGGTCATGACCTTTACGAGTGATGTGTCTTCGCGGTGGGCGCCAGACTGGGTTGGGTGGAGCGGGTTTAACCAGTACTGGGAGCAGCACATCCGCTGGACGATGCGGCCTGGCGGCGACTCGACGCTGCGGGTGACGACGGAGAACGCCGGCGGACGGACGCGGGTGATTGTCGAGGCGTTCGATCCAACCGGCGAGCGGATGGACTTTGCGAACTTTAAGGCGCGGGCTTCAACGCCTGACGGTGTTGGGGAGATTGTTGAACTTCGGCAGGTCGGTCCCGGGCGGTACGAGGGGGACTTTGATTCTTCCAAGCCGGGCTCGTATGTGGTCAACATGCAGTACCGGGCACCCGGCACCGAGGGCGAGGTCTTCGAGGGCTCGGCGCAGGCGGCGGTGATCCGGCCGTTTGCTGATGAGTACAAATCACTCAAGACGAACCTGCCTCTGTTAAGACAAGTCGCATCGATTACTGGTGGGCGGGTGCTGAGCGCTGACCCTGCGGTGTCGGATTTGTGGACACGCGAGGGGCTGACGATGCCTGTCGCGCTCACGCCGATCTGGATGTTGATGGCGATCGTGGGGATCGGGATCTTCTTGCTCGATGTCGCGGTGCGGCGGGTGCGGATTGATCCGCGCGCAATCGTGGCGTTTGTCCAGCGAGGGGCCCATAAGGAAACGGACCGCTCGATGGACGCGACGGCGGCGATGCGGGCGGCGAAGGTTCGGGCGGATTCGCGGACGGGGGATGATCGGAAGACCAGATCAGCGAGGAAGTTTGAGGCCGACGAGTCGATCGCGGTTTCCAGCGAGCCCGTGGCGCTTTCTGGGCAGGAAGAAACCAGCGGGCCCAGTATCGGTAAGCCAAAGAGGGCGGAATCGGTTGAAGATGAAACAATGGATGCGCTCAGTGCGCTGCGGGCGGCCAAGAAGCGGGCCCGGGATGAATATAACGATCATGAATAGTTGGGCATGAATAGTTGGGCATGAATAGTTGATACGATAAAGACACCACGGCCGAGGATTCGGCGAGGAGTTTGATATGAGCATGAATGAGAATCTTGAGACACCGGCTGAGGTCAAAGCCCAGTGCGAGGCGTTCCGCGCCACCTTCGGTCAGTTGCGGAGTGAAATCGGCAAGGTGATGGTCGGCCAGCAGGCCGTGGTCGATGCGGTCCTGGTCGCGTTGTTCGCAGGCGGCAATGTGCTGCTCGAAGGCGTGCCCGGGCTTGGCAAGACTTTGCTCGTGCGGACGCTGGCGACGACGCTGCACCTGCCGTTCTCGCGGATTCAGTTCACGCCCGACTTGATGCCCGCCGATGTGATCGGGACGAATATTGTTTCCGAGGATCCGGAAACAGGACGGCGATCATTCGAGTTTCAGCAGGGTCCGATCTTTGCGCAGATTGTGCTGGCAGATGAGATCAACCGCGCGACGCCCAAGACGCAGTCGGCGCTCTTGGAGGCGATGCAGGAGCATTCGGTGACGGTCGCGGGGAATACATACAAGTTGGCCGAGCCGTTCTTGGTGCTGGCGACACAGAACCCGATTGAACAAGAAGGCACCTACCCGCTCCCTGAAGCCCAGATGGACCGGTTTTTACTCAAGATCGATGTTGGGTATGCGGGTCTTGAAGACCTGATGGAAATTATTGATCGCACGACCGGAGCCGAGAACCCGGTGGCCAACAAGGTCATTGATGGGGCGACGATTCTTGAACACCAGAACCTTGTTCGACAGGTTGTGGTCGCGCCGCATGTGAAGCAATACGCTGCGAGGCTTGTGCTGGCGACGCATCCGGAATCTGATACCGCGGCCGGTGGTCCCAACGGCCCAACCAACCGGTATGTGCGGTGCGGGGTTTCGCCTCGTGGGGCGCAGGCGTTGATCCTTGCGGGCAAGGTCCGGGCGCTGGTCGATGGCCGTTTCCATGTCAGCTATCAGGACATCCAAGATGTCGCGATGCCTTGTCTGAGGCACCGCGTCCTGATGAACTTCGAAGCCGAGGCGGACCGCGTGCGGGCGGATGATCTGGTCCGGGAAGTGTTGAAGCTGACCCCGACGCAGCCCACGGCGATGGTTTAGAGGAAGAGGAAGAGAAGCAAGAGGAACGCAGAGGGCGCAAAGGTCACGCAGAGGCGCAGAGAAGATGAAGATTGGGGTTCTGAAAGAAGATATGGATCGGGTTGAGTTGTCAGAGCGTTTGAATCGGTTGAGCCATGATGTGATTGGGTGCGCGATCGAGGTGCACCGGACGCTTGGGCCCGGGTTGCTTGAGTCTGTGTATGAGGCGGCGTTGTGTATTGAGTTTGAAAGATTTGGGATCGGATATGCTCAGCAGGTGTCGGTTATAGGAGATTATAAGGGGAAGCCGCTTCCGCCTCAGCGGATTGATCTGCTGGTCGAGAATACACTCATCGTGGAACTCAAAGCTGTGCAATCGGTCAACGATATTCACCTTGCTCAGTTGGTGAGCTATCTCCGGGTTGCAAATAAACCGCTCGGGTTGCTGATCAACTTCAATGATGCAACAATTAAGAAAGGAACCTTTCGCAGGATCAACTCCAAAGCCACACAGAGAATCTGAAGTTTCTTTCTTCACACTATTCTTCTATTCTCTGCGCCTCTGCGCCTCTGCGTGACCTTTGCGACCTCTGCGTTCACAAATTCTTATGCTCAGATCTGAAAACCCAACCCGCCCAGCAACCATCGACGAGTTGCTCTCCTCCGAACTCATCGGGAAGATTTCGCATCTGGATGTGTCGTCGCGGAAAATCTTCGCAGGCAAGCTCAAGGGCGAACGCAGATCCAAAAAACGCGGCGAGTCCGTCGAGTTCGCAGACCACCGCCCTTACACCACCGGCGATGACCTCCGCCACATCGACTGGAACATCTACGCCCGACTCGACCGGTTCTTCATGAAGCTGTTTATGGAGGAGGAGGATCTGTCGCTGCATATCGTGATCGACGCGAGCGCGAGCAGTGATTGCGGGGAGCCCAACAAGTTTTTGTATATGCAGCAGGTCGCGATGTCGCTCGGGTATATCGGGTTGTTGAACCTGAATCGCGTCGCGGTGACGGCCGTGGGCTTGCGAGACGAACTGGTCATCCCCGGCGGAGAACAATCGATCGCGGGAACGGTGCGGGATCTGCGTGGCCGGCGGCGGACGCATGATCTTGCGCGGTTCTTATGCTCGATGACCCCTGAGGGCGGGAGCGATTTTTCGCAGGCGTGCAAGCGGATCGCGATGTCGCGGCGGGGCAAGGGCGTGATGATCGTGCTGAGTGACTTCTTTATGAAGGAGGGTTACGAGACCGGCCTGCGGATGCTGGCCGGGCGTGGGTACGATGTGTTCGCGATCCAGGTTCTATCTCCACAGGAAGTCGAGCCTGATATTTCAGGGGATCTGCAGCTTCGGGACATCGAAGACGGCGACATGGCGGAGGTGACGATCTCGGCGCCGTTGCTCAAGAAATACAAGGAAAACCTGTCGGCGTACTGCCAGGAGCTGCGGGATTTCTGCGCAAGGCGGGAGATCACGGGGCTGACGATCCAGACGGATACGCCGATTGATACGCTCTTGGTCGAGTATCTGCGGAAGCGTGGGCTGCTGCGGTGATTTGGGCGACCCCTATATTGGCAGGATTTGTGGCGGCCATCGCCGTGCCTTCACTCGTGATCCTGTACTTTCTCAAACTCCGACGCATCCCGCGTGAGGTGTCATCGACCCTCCTTTGGAAAAAAGCAATCCAGGATCTGCAGGCTAATGCCCCGTTTCAGAAGCTGCGGCGGAACCTGCTTCTGTTTTTGCAGTTGATCATCCTCGGACTCATCCTCCTCGCTCTCGCCCAGCCAAGATCCACAGCCACGGCTTCAGCAGGACGCAAGCTCGTCATTCTGATCGACCGCAGCGCATCAATGCGAGCGGTCGATGGGGATATTTCGCGGTCGTCGGAGATCACGCGGCTCGAGGTCGCCAAGGAACGCGCGATCGGGCTGGTCGAGGGATTGGCGGCGCCTTCGTTGTTCGAAGATTCAGAGAAAGCGGACGAGGCAATGGTGATCGCGTTCGATCGCTCAGCACAGATCGTCTCGCAGTTTACTTCAGATAAGACAGCGCTAATCACGGCAATCAACGGGATCGTGCAGACCGACGGGCCGTCATCAATCGAAGAGGCGTACCGCCTCGCCCAGTCGCAACGCCCCAACAGAATATTTATTGATACGGGCTCGTCGGGCGAGGGCACCGACCCGGTTGAAATCGAGGGCATCAAGGGCGGGGATGCGTACTTCTTCCATCTGTTTAGCGACGGGCGGATATCGGATCTCGATGTCGTGCGGGCCGATGAAGATACACCCGATGCGCCGAGCTTCGAATACCACGCGGTGGGGGACGCAGGGGCCGTGAGTGTTGGACTCACGGCACTCCGCGCCGAGCGAGACTATGAAGATCCGACGAAGCTGAGCGTGTTTGTTGGGGTGCAGTCGACGGATCCGCTGGCACGGTCGGTCGATGCGGAGCTGCTTGTTGGGGGTGCTGTGGTTTCAGTGCGGTCGGTTGTGCTTGCCGGGGCTGAGGTCGATGTGCAGACGGGCAAAAAAAAGGTCAGCACCGGGGGCGTGGTCTTTGAACTTAACGAACCCAACGGCGTGGTCGTCGGAGTGCGGCTATCAACCGGATTCGGGAATGAATCCTCCATGGATGTGCTGGGAACAGACAACTCGGGCACGCTGATCGTTCCCCCCGCCAAGCAGGCATCGGTGGCGTTGGTAACGACAGGGTCGTTGTTCTTGAAGGAAGCCCTGACTGGCTTGTCGATTTCAGATTTGAAAGTCATCACGCCCGGCGAGTACGAAGAAATGCGCGACGCGGGGGAAGCGGGCGCGATTGATCTCTTTGTGTTTGATCGGGCGATGCCCAGAGCGAGCGAGGGCGGCGTGGTCTTTGATCCCGGCCGCTACCTGATTGTGGGCGATGTCTACACCGGCCCCGGCGGGATGATCGATCACGGCGATGGTCCCGGCACGCAAATCATCAACTGGCGGCGGGTCCACCCGCTCCTCCGCGACCTCACCCTCGATGCCGTCGTGATCGGTAAATCCCGCACCGTTGAGATCCCCGATGGGTCAGAACTGGTCTCGCTCGCCGAGACAACCGAGGGGCCCGCGATCATCGAGATGAGCACCGGAGATGTGCGAGCCGTGATGGTCGCCTTCGACCCGGCGTTCTCCAACTGGCCCTTTGATGTGAGCTTCGTGGTGTTCCTCGCGAGTGCAGTAGATTACTTGGGGACTCAAGTAGGCACCGATGTCGATGTCAATGCCCGCCAGATCACGCCAGGGTTTGTGCTAGCCGATCGCGTGCCGAGCGATGCAGGCAATATCCGCGTGCGCCTGCCCGACGGCTCAATGAGCAGCGAGATCATCGCAGCCCCCGACGGGCGGATCGTGTATGGACCGATCCACAAGACCGGGGTCTACAGCGTGCAATGGACCGGCAGCGCAGGGGTGAGCGATGTTGAAGACGATGGAAAAATCATCCGCCATTACGCGGCGAATCTGCTCGATGGGCCTGAGTCTGATCTTGGAGCCGCCGCGTCGCTGGATTTGTCGAACCGGGTGGTGAGCGCGAGCAGCAAGGGGGAGATCACACGATTGAAGGAGTGGTGGCCCTGGCTGCTGCTCGGGGCGATCGCGGTGATGATGTTTGAGTGGTGGATTTACAACAAGAAGGTGTATCTTTGATCGGTCAGGGGTCTCAATCGCTTTGGGCCATGAGTTCTTCGCGATCTTTGATGATCGCATCAATGGTTTTCTTGAGTTTGAGCGAGTTTTTGAGGTACCAAGGGATCTTTAGACTTCCCTTTGGCTCTAGGTGTATGCAGAAGAAATCTTGAGCCATTGCCGTTCCCGTCATGTCATCGATCATCTCGGTCTTGGTCGTAAAGCGGGTGATCGAAACGATGCGGTCGGTGTATACATCTACCTTTCGTCCAGCGATATAAAAAGCCGTGAATACCCCAAATAAGAATATCAGTGTACCGAACACCAAGTTTTGATAATCAATGCTCGGGTATCCTACTACGCCGTAGAACAAACCGATGCACCCGAGTGCGATCATGATGAGCACAAGCCCCCAGAACCAAATTCGAGTTCGGAGTCTTAGCGATGGTTCTTCAATCGGGTTTTGTAGATCAGAGTTGATATGCATAGGATGATTGTATGCAACTCCGATTTCTAGGCACAGGCACCTCCGCAGGCATCCCCATCATTGCCTGCGATTGCAGCGTCTGCACATCATCAGACCCACGCGACAACCGCACCCGCACCAGCGCCGTGATCGAGTTTACAGACCCAACAGGCCAAGAACGCGTCATCCTGATCGACGCCTCCCCCGACTTCCGCCAGCAGGTGCTCCGCGAAGGTATCAAGCGGATCGACGCGATCCTGATCACCCACAACCATGTCGATCATGTCTGGGGGCTCGACGAGGTCCGTAGGTTCAATGAGATCCAGGGGGAGGCGATCGAGGTCTGGGCCGATGAGCACACCCACGGCTCCCTCCGCCGCGTCTATCAGCACATCTTCGAGCCCGAAAAGAACATCCAAAGATCGTTCATCGCCAAACTCACGCCAAAGGAACTCAGAGCGGGTCAAACAATCGAACTCTTCGGGATGAAAATCACCCCGATGACGCTGATGCATGGGAAGCAGGCGATTCTGGGGTTCCGGTTCGAGTCCGAGACTGTGGTAGATTCATCCGCCCTCCTGCCCCTCGCGTATTGCACCGATGTCGTCGAGATCCCCGAGGCCTCACGCGAGCATCTGGCCGGGACCAAAACACTCGTCCTCGATGCACTCCGCCACCGCCCCCACGCGACACACTTTACAGTCGCCCAGGCCCTTGAAGAAGCCAAGCGGATCGGGGCTTCTCGGACTTTCTTTGTCCATATGACGCATGATCTTGGGCATGCGGCAACGAACCGGGACCTGCCTGATGGGGTTGTGCTGGCCCATGATGGATTGATTGTGGGGGATAGAGCCGATTCGTAGGAATTGGCTTGCGTTGGGGGTGGAGTGGTGTCATGCTGTGGCTGGAGAGGTCTGGTTCTTGATGTGCGTGTTTGCCGTCGGGGATATGGGCTCAAGAATAGAAGAGAGGTTTGTTATGGCTGAGATGAGCAATTCGTCCAATTCTGACCAACGAGCACTTCCAGCCAAGGCCACTCCGACCCCGACATGTCTCCCCAAGATCACAGGGCTCTCGACCGCGTTTCCTATGGAAGTCGAATCAATCGATGAGCCATCGAGCCCGCAACGGCGTGGGCCCAGTCCTCGCCAGCCCAAGCGCCACGAATCTGGTCATTAGGGCCCTGAATTGACCAATTCAGACCGTTGCAGACCCTGCTTGTGCTGACGCACTTTGGGGGGGGGGCTATCATCGCCTCCTATGGGAAATGCACGCGATATCAAGAAGCGGATGAATGCGGTCGGGAACATCAAGCGGATCACCCGCACGATGCAGATGATCGCCACCAGTAAGTTTGCCAAGGCGCAACAGACCTCGCAAGCGACACGGCCATACACGGACACATTGTTCGGTTTGGTTGCACAGCTCGCTGAGTCTGGCGTTGGCGAGGGGCACCCGCTGCTAACCGAACCATCCGCAGATACCAACGAACTCACCATGATGATCTCCGCAGACCGCGGCCTCTGCGGCCCGTTCAACGGATCAATGGTCCGAACCACGCTCAAGCATCTGCGGAGCGAATCGGCCGCCGGAAACGGCAAGATCGAAGTCGTGGGCAAAAAGGGTGCATCAGCACTCAAGTTCAATGGCTACAAAGATTTCATCCACCACACGCACATCGGCGATAAGCCAGCATTCGATGACATCGAACGCATCGCCGATCGCTTCATCCAGATGTTCGTCGATGGCGAAGTCTCTGCGGTTCGCATTGTGTACATGAAGTACTTCAGTGCCGGCCGTCAGAAGCCAGAAGTCCTGCAACTGCTCCCGTTCTCGACTCCTGAAGTCGAGAGCGATGAAGCTGCTACCGGGATGCAGGATGTCTACGAGTTCTCGCCTGATGCGGATTTGCTTTTGGATACCTTGCTCCCTGCTGCGGTCAAGGCGGTGCTGTTCCAGTGCTTCAATGACGCGGTGGTTTCCGAGCATATCGCACGGATGGTGGCGATGAAGGCGGCGACTGATAACGCCGGCAAAATGGGCCACCTGCTCAAGCGTGAGTACAACCGTGTACGCCAGACACAGATTACCACGGAACTCACCGAGATCATCTCGGGTGCCGCGGCTCTCGAATAGATTGGCATTTCAATGAACTCTCAGAACGCTCCATTTGGAGCGTTTTTTCTGGGTGCCCCGACTCGCCGTCTTCGGCGCGTCGGGGCTTTGTTCGTTGGGGGCTGGTTGAAGACCCGACGCGCTCAAAAGCCGCGAGCCGGGGCACCCGAAGTTGGTTCTATTCTACAAAGACACAAATCTCATCCAGCGGCTTCCGGCTCAGGTCCGGGACATGGCAGTCGTCACTCGGGTATCCAAGCGGGATCATCATGTAGGGGCGTTCGTTTTCGGAGCGGCCAAGGATGTCGCGGAGGAACTTCATCGGGCTCGGGGTGTGGGTCAGGGTGGCGAGTCCCGCTTCGTGTGCTGCCGTCAGCAGCATCCCGGTGGCGATGCCTACGGATTCGTTGAGGTAGTAGACCTGCCCGCCGTCGTCGGTGTTCCGCAGGGCCATGACCACGATGAGCCAGGGAACCGTATCGATGTAGGATTTGTCGGGGTTGGTCTCAAAGGGTTCGAGGTCATCGAGCCAGCGGTTAGAGGCTTTGTCCTCGTAGAACTCACGCTCTATTTTTTCGACAGCGATGCGGATCTCGTGCTTGGTCTGGGGGTTTGAGATCGCGATGAAACGCCAGGGCTGTTTATGGGCCCCCGACGGTGCGGTCCCGGCGGCCAGGAGGACCTGCTCGATAATCTCTTTGGGGATGGGTTTATCGGAAAAACTGCGGACTGTGCGGCGTTTTTTGATGGTGTTGTAGAAATCCGTCGCCGCTAGAAGGGTGGTGCCTTGGGGGCAGTGGGCGTCGAGGGGGATCCATCCCTCGGGGTGAGAATTGGGATTGGTGGCTGGTGTCATGAATCGAGTCTCCTGCATGGATCGTATTCAGCGCGGGCCCATAGGGTGTTTTGGGGGCGGGAAATGGATGGGGATGGGCCAAAGTGCCGATGCTTTGGGGAGATGGCCCGTCGCATGCGAATCATTCCCAAGTACACCCCATTTATTTGGGGCTCTGTCGTTTCGGCGGTGGTGCTGTCTGCTGGGGGGATGCAGGGGAAGGATGTCAAAGATGGCGGGGCGATCACGCGTCCTGAGTTTGCCGGGCGGGTGACGCGTGCCTTTGACTTTGAAGAGATGTATACCAATGCGCTCCCGGTGCCCAAGGGTTGGATCCGCGCTCAGCATGATCCTGATGTGCCTCGGGACCGGCCCGGGTTCCCGATCTGGAACCGCGCGGCCCTTGATTATGGATCGCCAGCATTCGCGGGCAGGGGGTCGGTGTATCTACCGACGGCGGGGGGGTCTACCAGCTTGATCCTTCGGCACGGCGAACTGGCCGTGTTCCCCAATGCGGATTATCTGATCAGCGCACGCGTCCGGACCGAGGGGCTTCATCATTCGCGGGCGCGGATGGTGGCGACGATGATCGATCGTGCGGGGCGTGATATCGAAGGGTCCGAGGTATCAACGCGGCTAGTCCGGACTCTCGGGGAGTGGGATCTGGTGACGGCGTACATCGAGGGGACCGAACCCAGCGCGGCCTTTGTACGCATCGAGCTTCAGTTGCTCCAGCCCGAGGAGCAACCTCGGGAGCGGCAGGTCAAGCCCTTTACTGTATGGGCACAGGACTTTGAGGGCGGGGCATGGTTTGATGATGTTGTGGTGGCTCAGGTCCCGATGATCGGGCTCAGTACTGGGACGCCGGGGAATGTTGTTGCCGGGGAGGAGTCGCCGGTTCTCAAAATGACCGTGCGTGATCTGACGGGTGATGATCTGAGTTCATACATCAGGGTCTTTGATTCGACGGGCGGGCTGGTTGACCAGCGAGGGGATCGGAAAGGGACCGGAGATGAGTGGTCGCCCAACTTGCCAGGGTTCGGGTGGTACCACGCCGTGTACGATGTGATGTCTCGCGGGTCGCTCGTCGGGAGGCAAGAGCTTGCGTTTATTTGGCAGCCGCCAAGGGCTCAGGGTGATGTGGCCGGCGGGTTTGGGGCCAAGCGGTATGTCCCCAAGGATTCGTCCTTTGCACTACGCACCGAATCGACAGACGAGAAGTTGCTTTTGGCAATCCCCGAGCTTGCCAAGCAGACCGGGGTTCAGAATCTGGAGATGCGTGTCTGGGATCTGGCGTCCAAAGCGGAGGATCTTGAGAAGGGGTCTTTATTGGTAACCGCAATCGACTCGGTGATCGGCAGCGGGATTCAGTTGAGCTTGACCCTCAGCGAGGTCCCGATGGAGCTTGCCGACAAGGCGGCAATCGATCATGACGAAATCTTTACTTTGCTCTTGGAACATCAGAATATCGCACTGCCTGTGATCGGCCCGTTTATGGACCGGTACGGGCAGCAGGTTTCGGATTGGCGCCTTGGGATCGGAGCGATCGAGGACGAGGGGGGGCGGCTATCTGAGGAAATTGACGAGCTGGTTTCGATGATGGACCCGTATGTGCCCGGTGCGGTGATCGGGGTTTCTTGGGCGATGGACCGTCCATTTGAGGTGGGGCTATCGAACGATTCGCTGAGGCTCCTGGTGATGGATGATCCGAGCTATCCCGATGAAGCGGTGTCTGACATGATCGAGCAGTGGTCTCAGTCGTCAGTAACCGGTGAATCGGCTTCTATTCTCAGCGTGGTCCATAAGCCGTATTCAATGGAAGAAAGCAGCGGGAGCGAGTCTGTGTGGTCGCGTGTGGGGTGGCTGGGGCGGCGGGCGATCAACGCGTGGTGGGAGGGTAAGCTGAGGAGCCCGGGGAATGACCAGATCGAGATTGTGCTGAGTGATCCTTGGACGATCGAGCCGGGCCGGCGTGGGCGTGTGATGCCCAAGCCTGAGCTTTTGGTGTGGCGGACGCTTGTTGATTATCTTGGCGGGCGGGGCGCCATTGAAGAGATTGATCTCATGCCCGGTGTTCGGATGCTGCTGTGTTCTGGGCGTGACGCGCTTGAAGAAGACTCCGATGGGGCGATAGTCGTTTGGCTTGATGAGCCATCGCTTGAATCTGTGATGATTGACATCCCGCTGAGTACGGGTGTCGTGACGGTGGTTGATCTCTTTGGGAATGTATCGAAGGTTGGGGTATCGCGTGAGACGGAGTTGAACCTGCCTTCGCACCAGATCGAGGTGTCTCGGACCCCGTTGATTATTACGGGAGTCAACGCCGGTCTGGTGCAGTTTTTGTCGAACCTTCGGCTGACCCCCGACCGGTTTGATGCGACGACCGGGATTCATAAGCACCAGGTCGTGATCAAAAACCCTTGGCCATTTTCAATCCGCGGGCGTGTGTATCTAATTGAGCCGGGCGGCTTTTCTGGTTCGATTTCCTCGATCGCGGATCGGTCTTGGGACATCAAGCCTCGGGTGATGAACTTCACGGTGACGGGGGGGCTCGAGGAACGGTTTGATCTTGACATCTCGTATTCCTCCGCGCAGCTTGCGGGGATCAAGAACTTGGTTTTTGATGTTGAACTCGAAGCTGACCAAGAGTACGGGTTGATGCGTGTTGGCCGAGAGATCGAGCTGGGGACCGATGTGATTGATGTTGAGCTCGCATTCCGTAAATCTGCTGGTGATAGTTCTGGAGACAAGGTAGAGGTCGAGGTGGTGGTCACCAACCTGATCCAGGAGTTGTTGCTTGTAGATTTAATAGCCATGGCGCCCAAGAACCCGAGCCGAGAGTCAACGATCAGCAAGCTTGAGCCTTCCAAGAACTCGAAGCGATCATTCGTATTTGATGGGCTGGTCAGCGGCGACGAGGTGGTCATCAGTGTCCGGGTGCCCGGCCAAGCGGTGCAGATCAACAAATCGATTGTGCTCCCATAATCAAGGATATGGGTGGGTGGGGAATATTCCTGCATCCGGGATGGTTTGGCGTATAATCGTATGAACGCACCCTTTCTCAGGAGTTGACCCGCTGTGGCCCGTCCCAAATCATTTGATCCCGACACCGTCCTTGCCAAGGCGATGGATGTTTTTTGGGAGCAGGGGTTCGAGGCCGCGAGCATTTCAGACCTGACTTCAGCGATGGGAATCAACCGGTTCTCGTTGTACGACACCTTTGGTGATAAGCACACGCTGTATCTCAAAGCGTTGGATTGGTACTTCGAAAAAATTGTCGGACCGCATGTTGAGAAGATCAGCGCGATTGACTCGCTCGACGCTTTGGAAGCGTATTTCTCGATGATAATTGATTATCAGCATTCCTGCGAGCATTCAAAGTGCTGCATGATTCATATGGCGGCCACCTCGCTTGCGACCAAGGATGATGAGGCTCGGGCCAAAGTCGTCCAGTCGCGTGACCTGGTTCAGAAGGCCTACCGGGATGTGCTCCAGAAAATCAAAGGCAAGGGCGAACTCCGCGATGGGGTTGATCTTGATGACGCCGCTTGGATGCTCAAGATCGCACAAACCGGGCTCGTGGCCTATTCAGCGTCGCCGATCCCCGCAGAACAGGCCAAGGCGGCATTCCGCATGCTTATTGGCCAGCTCGGGACTGAATCGACCTAAACTGGGCCGTTTTTAGAATATCTAACCAATAAGTCAGAAATATTTCCACATACCGGAACAATCGGTTGGGAACGGTCGTTGACTACTTTGTAAATCACACGCAAAGGGAGAAATCTGATGACCACAGCACAAAGAACACGGACGATTGCGGTACCACACGGGCGGGTCTGGCCGTTGATCGAGGACTTCGGGGGGGTCTATCGATTCAACCCGTTTATCAAATCAACGACAGCGACAAGCACGCCCGGGACTTGCTCGCTAGGGGATACCCGCCGCTGTGAGTTCTACAGCGGTAGCTCCTATGTCGAAGAAGAACTCACCCACATCGATCCCGGAAAGAGCATCACCATCAAGCTCACCGCCGGATCCATGCCCTTGACCGAGGCCATCGCAATCATCGAAGCGATCCCCGTCGGCGAGAATCAAACACGCCTGCGCATGAACATGAACTTCAAAGCAAAGGGCGGCCCCCTCTCCCCGATCGTCGGGCTCCTCATGAAACCCATGATGCTCTTCATGCTCGGCAAAATGCTCAAATCCATGGAGCAGCATCTTGAGACGGGGAAACTCATTGGAAAGAACGGCAAACTAATAACCGCATAGAGCGGATTCCACACAAGCATCACAACGACGGATCAAACCCGGCGTGTCGCCGGCGGGCGATCGGTCTGCACACACTGATCACATACCAAAGGAGATCAAAGATGAAACTTTCGAAAGCAGGATTAATGGCAGGAGCGGTGGCGATGGTCGCCATCGGAGCAGGGGCAGGCGTTGCGTCACACGCGGCCGTAGCTGGCAAGACCAGCACCGGATTCGCGGTTCACACAGTTGAGAGCGCCCCGGCGAGCGTCGAGGCGGAGATGGCGTTTTATTCAGAGAACTTCGGGTTTATCCCGAATCTTGCGGGTGTGATGGCCGATTCGCCAGCGCTTCTCAAGTCGTACATCGCGACATTCAATAACCTCAATGAGTTCGGCTCATTGAGCCCAGCTGAGGTGAATGTGGTTGCACTTGCAATCTCACGCGTCAACGAGTGCACCTACTGCATCGCTGGCCACACGATGGTTGGAAAAACGATCCTTCCTACGCCTGACGATGTTCTTGAGTCGTTGCGGAATGACGAGAAGATTGCTGACAAGAAACTCGAGGCATTGCGGAACTTCTCAATAGATATCTACGAGGGGCACGGGCAGGTTTCGCCGAGCACGCTGCGGTCGTTCCTCAGAGCGGGTTACGACCGCCAGCAGGCGCTCGATGTTGTCGCGGTGATCGGCTGGAAGGTTATGAGCAATGTCGCGGGTGATATTGCCGAGGTCAAACTCGACGAGTTCGCCAAGCCGTTTGCTTGGTCCAAGGACTAAACGGATCACTCTCCTATGAACCAGTCATGCCGGTTTGAAAGAATCGGCATGGCCTTTGACAGAAGCAGGAAACGCCCTATTGGGCACGAAAGGAAATGAAATGATCAACGGATTTACATTGAACGACCCATCAACAGTCACCGGCGAGCAGAAGGTGATATTCGAGAAAGCGGAGCAGGGGTTTGGGTTTGTGCCCAATATCGTGAACGGTTTTTCGGAATCGCCCGTGCTCGCTGAAGCGATGCTCGATCTGTATGGCAAGTTTAGCAGTACAAGCCTTGATCCCATCGAGAGCCATGTGGTGCTGCAAACGATCAATGTGCTCAATGAGTGCTTGTATTGCGTGCCGGCACACTCGACCGGTGCTAGAAAGAACGGCGTAGAAGAATCGCTTGATGAATCATTGCGGAAGAATCAGCCGCTCGATGATGAGAAGCTTGAATCACTTCGGGTGTTCACCAGCGAGATGGTTGATCAACGCGGGCATGTGACCGGCGAGCAGTTCAATGCCTTTATTGATGCGGGTTGGTCTAAGAGAGCGGCACTTGATGTGGTGTTCTTCATCACCGTCAAGACGCTCACCAACTACGGGAATCACATCACCGGAACTGATATAGACGAAGTATTCCAGCCAATGGAATGGGAACCCGAAGCGGCGCCCGCTTCGTAACCAACTGAAATCTAGGCATCGAGAAATATCGTGCAGCTTGCACGGGAAGGAACGAGGATATGACACAAACACTCAAAAATAAAGTAGCTCTCATCACCGGCGCTTCATCAGGAATCGGCCAGACCACCGCCATCGCGTTTGCAGAGGCGGGCGCATCAGTCGTGCTCGGGGCCCGCCGTCAGGAAGAAGGCGAGGCCGTCGCCCAGCAGATCCGAGACAACGGCGGCAACGCCGTGTTCCTCAAAACAGATGTCACCAACCAATCCGATATCCAGGCCCTGGTTGATCTCGCAGAGATCGAGTTCGGAGGCCTCGACATCGCGTTCAACAACGCCGGGACCGATGGGCAGTCAGGCCCGATCACCGACATCGACGACTCCGCCTACGAGGGCATCTTTGATACCAATGTCAAAGGCGTCTGGAACGCCCTCCGCGTACAGATCCCCGCACTCAAAAAACGAGGCGGCGGCTCCATCATCAACACCACCTCGATTCTCGGCAAGCGGGGGGTCGCAGGCATGAGCACCTATGTCGCGTCCAAGTTCGCCGTCGAAGGACTGACCAAATCGGTGGCCCTTGAGGTGGCCGGCGACGGGATCCGAATCAACGCGGTGGCCCCTGGACCGATTATGACCCCCATGCTCGAGAACGCGACCGGTGGAAATGTCGATGGATTCAACGCGATCATCCCCCAGGGACGCCCAGGAACAACCGACGAGATTTCGCCATCGGTGCTCTTCCTTGCCTCAGAGCAGTCCTCCTACATCACAGGCCACTCGATATCAGTCGGCGGCGGGGCGACCGCCGGATTTGTGACTGGATAAATAGATTCAATGAGCTTTCCCCCTCGAATCGCCCGGTGCTTGTGCCCGGGCGGTTCTTTTTTGTATACTGAATGAACAAGGAGATTCCAATGACAATCACCGATCCGCATGCTGTGATGATCGCCCACGACCGCTGGGCCAACGGCCAGATGTACGAGGCCTGCAAAAAACTGAGCGACGAGCAGTTCAACCAACGCTTCGAAATGGGCGAAGGCTCGCTCCACGACAATCTAGTCCACAACCTGGGCGCGATGCGAGGCTGGACCGATGTCCTCAACGAAGTCCCCAATCGCACCCGCCTCGAAGAAAGCACCCATACACTCGATGAGATCATCGCGCTCCACGAATCCGTGTCCGCCGATTTTGAGAAGGCCGTATACCGCCAGCCATTCGACACCATCATCCACCGCGATCGAGGAGAGCGGTCCTATTCCTTCCCAGTCGGCGGCATCCTGAGCCATGTCATGACCCACTCGATGCACCACCGGGCGCAGTGCCTAAATATGCTGCGGCATCTACAGGTGGAGAGTTTGGGGGGGCTGCCGATGTCGAGCGTGATGGAGTGGATGCTCGTAGGGGAGACGCAATAACGCATGATCCGGTGCGTTATGCGTGCATCACGACCGGGGTATCTCTGTATACACTTGGGATCCACTTACACTAGAGCGCCGGCGTGCGCAGATTGGTACTACATGAGTTTGACGATCCAACGCAGAGCATTTTTAGCCGCGGGCGCGCTTTCTATTCCTTCGATCGCTCTGGCTGGTGGGTCAATTGGGCGAGGGGCGGCGGGGCTGGAGTTCCATGATCTGATGGGGGAGGCGGGCAGGCATCTCAAATCGATGCGTGGGATGATGAGCGATCTTGATGGGCCTGGTGCTCGGGATGACGCGGCATTCCTTGCCAATCAGGTCACCATTCTGCTGGCACAGTGCGTGATGGTCGCCGATCAGACGCCAATCCCGGAGCGGTCGGAAGAGAAGTATAATGGGGACACGGAACTGTTTACCAATGATCTCCGGATTAAGCTGACCAAGGGGTTGTCCGAGTCGGTCGCATTGTGCCGGGCACTTCTGATGGGCGATGATGACGAGGCGGTTTCTCAGTACGGGAAACTCCGGAAGCAACGCAAAGAAGGGCACGGCGAGTTTGAAGAAGAAGAAGATTGATCTGAGCCTGAATCATGATTGAACACCTGCTTGAGTTTATTGGGAGAACGCACATCGTTTTCCTTCACTTCCCGATCGCGCTGATTGTGGTCGCGGCGGTGGTTGAGTTGTGCCGCGCGTTTGCTGCCAAAGGCGACGGGTACAAGCCCAGCGGTGCCGGGGCGTTGATGATTATCTTCGCGCTCCTCGGAACGGTCGCTTCTGTTGTGACCGGCTTGGTGCACGGGTTCGATGGCGGGCAGCGCGTGGACCTGCACCGGATTCTGGGCATCGCCAGCGGCGTATTGATGGTGGCGACCTGGTTTGCCATGCTCAGTGCGATGAAGGAAGGGGCAAAGAACGGCACAGCATTTTTGGTGCTGCTGTGTGTTTCAACCGCGACGATCGGGGCCGCGGGGCACTTCGGGGGCGAGTTGACGCACGGGGATGGATATTTGACCAAGCCACTGGGGCGGATGGTGGGGATCGAGCCGGGCGTTGAGACAGAGGGTGAGCCAAGATCTGATGCGGAGACGCTGGGTGTTTCACAGCAAGCGGTCGATGTGTTCAACAATGCGGTGCTGCCGATTCTTGAGCGGTCCTGCGTTGAATGTCATGGTGCCGAGGAAGCAGAAGAAGACATCCGGCTCGACACAATCGCGTTTGTGCTCGATCGCCGCGTGCAAACGGTGCGTCGGGGTGATCCGCGCAACAGCGAGATGGTGTTCCGGATCGAGCTGCCTCATGGTGATCCCGACATCATGCCCCCGGAGGAGGATGGAGAGCCGTTGACTGAGGGGGAGATTGGCGTAATCCGGGATTGGATCGAATCTCTGGGCGGATAAGCGATCCAAGATCATGCTACAATGGACCACTGCTCGGGGCGCGGGTCTGATGATCCGCTGAGACGAACCCGTAGAACCTGATCCGGCTCGCACCGGCGGAGGGAATGCAGCCAGTCCATCCGTTTAGACTGTCGCGTTTGCTCCCGGTGCCGTTTGCTGATAACCGCCTTGGAGTTTTTTATGACCACTTATCCCAAATCTACACCAGACCACCTCTCGATCTCCTCACCCGCTGGCAAGGCCGTCGCGCTGACAACCAAGTACAAAACAGCAGGCGACATGAAGGCCGCCTTCCGAACAGTCCAAAGCGGACCAGCAATCGACGGCATGGACTTCGCCCTCCCCGTCCACGGGGCGTTTGATCCGGGATCAGATGCTTCTGCACCAACGCCGGGTTCGTTCGCCCACAAGGCGGATATCGGCGGGGCGTATTCGTTCTCGTCGCCCGACACCCCCGGGATGCCGGCGCCATCAAAGAAGACCGCATGGGATTTCTTGCCCGTCGGCTGGTCGGTTGAGATCCTGACAACCGCGTGCGATGCCTCAGACACCACGCCCGACAATGTACACACCTTCACCGACGCCCTTGGCGTGACGCGCCGAGTTGTCACCACCGAAGGCTTTACTCCAATCACCCAGATGGAATCCGCACGCCTAGGCATCATCACCAAAGAAATGCACCGCGTAGCAGAACGCGAACCACACCTCACCGCACAACAAATCCGTGACGAAATAGCCTCCGGCCGACTCATCATCCCCGCCAACATCCACCACCTCGCCCGCAACCTCGACCCCATGGCCATCGGTCGCGCCTCCAAAACCAAGATCAACGCCAACATGGGCGCGTCCCCAATCTCCTCAGGCACCGAACAAGAAGTCGAAAAACTCCAATGGGCAGAGCAGTGGGGCGCCGACACCGTCATGGATCTATCAACCGGCGGCGACCTCGACGCCTGCAGAGAAGCAATCCTCGAAAACTCCACCGTCCCCATCGGGACCGTCCCCATCTACTCCATGATCATCGGCAAAAAAATCGAAGACCTCGATCACGACCTCATCATGGAAACCCTAGAAAAACAAGCCAAGCAGGGCGTCGACTACTTCACCATCCACGCCGGCATCAAACGAGCACACCTCAAATATGTCAAAAACCGAGTCATCGGCATCGTCTCCCGAGGCGGCTCACTGCTCGCCAAATGGATGCTCGTCCACAACCAAGAAAACATCATGTACACCATGTGGGACGAGATCTGCCAGCTCATGCGTGAGCACGATGTCGCCTTCAGCATCGGTGACGGCCTCCGCCCCGGAGGCCTTGCCGATGCCACAGACTTCGCACAACTCGCAGAACTCCAAGTCATCGCAGAACTCACGCAGCGCGCCTGGACCCACGGCCTACAAGTCATGGTCGAAGGCCCAGGCCATGTCCCGTTCGACCAGATCGAATACAACGCCAAACTCCAACGCACCCTCTGCCACGGGGCTCCGTTTTATGTCCTAGGCCCCCTAGTCACCGATGTCTTCCCGGGATACGACCACATCACGAGCTGCATCGGCGCAACATCAATCGCCTACCACGGCGCATCAATGCTCTGCTATGTCACGCCAAAGGAACACCTCGGCCTCCCCAAGAAGGGCGATGTCAAAGAAGGCTGCATCGCCTACAAAATCGCCGCCCACGCCGCCGATGTCGCGCTCGGAATCCCAGGCACAAGAGACTGGGATGACGAACTCACCAAAGCGCGTGCCGCCCTCAACTGGAAGAAGCACTTCGAGCTTGCCTTCGACGAAGACACCGCCCGCGCCTACCACGACGAGGACATGGATGTAGACACCGACTTCTGCGCCATGTGCGGCCACGACTGGTGCTCCGTCCGCATCAGCATGGAAATCAAAGAGTTCCAGTCCGGAAACGCCGAAGGATTCGAACGCGGCGCCGTCGTCAAATCCGCCGCCCTCACCGAAGAGCAAACAAAGATCCTCGAAGCCCGCGGCTACCTAAGCCCCGAAGAAATCCACAAACTCGCGTCCAAAACCAAGCAAGCAGTCGGAGCCGAAGAAGGCGAAAAGGCCTCCTGCCACTCCGATTATGTCGATACCGACGCCGCCGAACAGGCCCAAACCGAAGTCCTCGTCCAACTCAACACCGCCCCAGCCCATGGCATTGCGAGCGAAGATCGATTAATTTAGGATAAAGGAGATTCATTATGTTTCTGTTTTATATAGATGAGTCGGGTGGCTCAGATCCATTGAAGGCGGGCGACGATCCGGCATTTACAGGAATATACTGTCTGACAGCGGTTGGAGTGTTTGCTCAAAAATGGCATACTTTTGAGAAGCGAATTAATAGACGCAAACTTGAGTTGATTGATGAGATTGAACAAGCGAAAGGGTATCGCTTGGAACTTGCTGATTGCGAAATTAAATCAGCTTGGATTCGTATTAAGAGACAACGGGAGAGTCGGCCATTTATACGGGATTTGTCGGATGAACAGGTTCGCCATTTGGTTGATCTATACTACGAACAGATACGGATTTGTAACATGACCACTCTCTCTGTTGTGGTAGACAAGCAGCGTGTTGGTGCAATGACACAAAATGAAATTTTGAGCGTCGCATGGGACCGTCTCATGAAGTTGATTGAAGAGTTCATGAGGGCAAGGAATCGCAAACATCAAGCTTTGATAATCAATGATGATATTTCGCCGCAGGTAAATCGAAAGCTAGCAATGCTGCACGCCAACATGATGCTCAATGGCACCGAAGGAAACACATGGCTACGACACATTTGCGAAATGCCAATGTTTGTAAAAAGCGAACTCTCAATAGGCGTTCAGATAGCAGATTTGTGTAGCTATAATATTTTGCGAGCAATGCGAGATCAGGACTTCGAGTATGAGCATTTTCAGAGAATGGCTCCGTCAATTTGGACAATGAATCAGCAATGTCGCAGACCATTTAGTGGAATATGGGTTGAAGGGCAAGGGAGCCCGCTTATTGATGTGGTAAGGCAGTTAGAAAAACAGGCCCCGTCGTTTGACGGGGCCTGAGAAATTTTGAAGTCCAGCGGGGCGAACCCTATCGAGCCGGCTTGCGGCACTGGACTGGCTAACAGTGTTATTATTCAGTACAACGGCATAAATGTCAACACTATTGCACCTTAAGCACTAAATAAACACTAATGCCTGATTTGTCCTCTGATATCGTGGTTGCTAGCCCGCATATTTTTATATTCTCCATTGAGGATGTATGGGCGGTGTACGGCTTGGCAGGATGTGCCGAGTGTCCCCACTCACCGCCGGCCTAAGTAGTTTCATAAATACCACCCACCGCACCCTCCCATCACAAATCTCCCCCGACCGACCACTCCCGTGCGCAAATCAACCCCCAATCCACCACACCATCCTTGTGCCGCGATGCCGTCGTGCGATAATTACAACATGGAACACACACAGCAACAAACAGACCAATCAAGATCAATCGCCTCGCTCACCGACGAGCTCCTCGAAGACCTCATCAACCCCTCGATGTCCGCCCTCGAAATGTGCCAGATCCATCGGCTCACCCTTGTCGAGCTCGCAACCATCCTCGAATCCGAATCCTTCAAACAAGCCGCCGCTGCACTCGCGAGAATCGCAACCGCCCGCCAAACCATCATCGAGCCCGAGGCCCGCGCCCTGGCAACCGCCCGCCTCGCCGACATCCTCAAAGACAAACCAACTACCCCCGCCCACGCCGAAACCCAGCGCAAAGCCGCGGTCGTTCTGTTAAAGCCATCAAAAACTCAGCGCCCCAAACCAGCCCGCAAACCGAACGCCGCGAATCACATTCGCAAAGTTGTTCAGCCGCGGATCATGCCCGTTCATCAACAGAAAAAACTTCATAACCCACCGGATATGTTGGCTCGCCAGTTCAACGCTCCTCGCCGCGATTTTGTAGCAGACATACCTGTCCAGTTTAAGCCTCCTCCAAACTGCGGATTGAAACTCCATGCTTCTTGCTTCAATCTCTGGTACATTGAACAAGCACACAAAGGAGACTTCACATGGGACGCAAAGTACTGGCAGTGATTTTAGGGTATGTAGTGTTAGCGGTTATCGTGATGGGGGGACTGACACTTGTCTACCTCGCTATGGGGCAAGACACGGTGTTTGAGGCGGGGACATATGAAGTGACGGGGATATGGATGGTGGTGTGGGCGGTGGTTTCGATCGTCGCGGCACTCGCCGGTGGGTTTGTGACCGCGAAGATCGGGAAGTCCAAGGGGGCGGTGATCTCTTTGATCGTGGTGATCGCGGTTCTGGGCGTCGCCAATACGGCGTATATGATGAGCCGTGATACACCCGCCGAGGATCTGATTCGTGTTGGTGATACTCCAAATATGGAAGCGATGACCAAGGCTCAGGCGCCGACTTGGATGTATATTGTTGAGCCATTGGTTGGGGTGTTCGGGGCGATGTTTGGGGCGTCGCTTGGGTGCGGGTGCCGGAAGGATGGCTGCAGCGTGGAATCTGGCGAGGAATAAGCGGCGTGCTTCGTTGGTTATGATCTGGTATGAGTGATCACAACACAGCGACCGTTACGATTGGGACCGACCAGTACCGCACCGAGATTGTTGCCGGCGGGCATACCTTTTATGTCGATGAGCCGGCGTCGATGAAGGGCACGGACACCGCGCCCGATCCGTATGGGATGCTGCTTGGATCAATCGGCGCATGCAAAGCCATCACTGTTCGAATGTACGCGGATCGGAAGGGCTGGCCGCTCGAATCGGTGCGGCTGGATCTGGAACACTCGCGACCCAACGGCCGCGGGAACCCGGAGCTAGTTGAGATTTCACTGAGCTTTACCGGTGATCTGAGCGACGAGCAACGCGCTCGGCTCAAAGAGATCGCCAACGCGTGCCCGGTTCAGAAAACGATCCTTGGTGAGCTTGCGATGAAATCTTTTCTTGAGGATTAGGAATGATCGACTTTGCATGAGCCGTCTTTGCACTGGTGGTTGGCGAACCAGCGGAGGCGGTTACGGGCGAAGATGCGGTAGCATGTGTTGACGATCGGGCGGATGATGGGGAGGGCCGTCCATGAGGCGGTGTGTTCTTTGCCCAGTACTGTGAATGCTTGGCGGATGGCATCTGGGCCGCAATGGATGGTGCCGTCTGGGGCGATGGTGTGGAGCGAGGCGGCGAGTGCGGCGGGATCTATATCGACTGATTCCATGTGTTGCGTGTCGGTGCGGAAATCGATGCAGACGACGAGCCCGCGGGCTTTGTCGAGTTTGGTGAAAAGCTCGGCGGACTTTGTGCACGCGGAGCACCAGCCGTCGTAGTAGATGTGGGTTGGTGAGGGCGAAAGCTCAGGCATGGGGAACTGTAGAACTTGCGGGATGTGAAAGATTAGCCGCCGGGTCTGGAGACGACATCTCCGGAGTCTTTGTCGATCGCATCGCCACCGACTTTGAAGGTTCTGAGCCCGCTGGTATGGTCGGGTTCGATGAGTCCTGAGATGGAGTCGTAGCGCCAGCCGTGGGTGTTTGCGCCGGCGGCGGCGCCGTTGACTCGGATGGTGGGGATGCCGTTGTGGAGGTTGGTGGGGATTCTGTTGATGTATGGGCCGTAGATGCCACCGGGATCGTTTACGGTGCCGTCGAGGTCGGAGTGCTTGAGCAATCGGAAGTAGAAGACTTTGATGCTGGCGGCACCGACATGGAGCATCACGCCCTCGTGTTCTATTTCATAGAGATCTACAGCTCGCTGAAGGGTTGAACGATCGGCGATGACGGCATTGACGGCGGCGTTCTCGGCGCTGCTCGACATCCTTGGGATCGCGATAGCGCCGATGATCCCGATGATCACGACCACGATAACCAGCTCGATAAGCGAGAACGCTGATCGATTTTGGCGAGCGTGATGGGCGTGGGTATCGGGTCGGGTCACGCTCTGAAGATCGGCCTGTAGGGCTTGATCGGTGACGGTGGCTTATAAATCGTAGTGAATCAGTTGCAGGGTGGCTGATACAGCCTGCGCGGCAAGGCCCGAGAACTCACCAGAGGCGTTTGGCGACGGTGGGGAGGCACCAGGCGCCGATGCCGGCGGCGATGCCGGATTTGAGGATCATTCCTGGGATGAAGACGATCATGCCGTAGTGGATGGCGGTGGACCATGACATATTTGTCATTGGGTCGGTTCCGGAGTCGTTGTTGCGAACCAGCCAGAGCCAGGGGACACCGATGGCGAAGATGACCGCGTGGACGACGAGGCCTGCGGTGAAGATGGCGAGCCAGCCTCGGATGGATTTATCTTTGCGGCGGATGATCCAGTGTGCGAAGGGCTGGCAGGCAATGAAGCCAATCAGATAGCCTCCGGACTGTCCGATGATGGTGAGCCAGCCGGAGTTGCCTTCTGCGAAGACTCCTACGCCGATGGCGCCGGTGACGAGGTAGAGGAGCATGGAGATTGATCCGAGTTTTGAACCCAGCGTCATTGCGGTGAGGAGGACGGCGAGGGATTGGAGGGTGATGGGGATGCCGAAGGGTTCGGTGGGGATTGCTATTTGCGCGGCGATCGCGGTGAGGAGGGTCATGGCGGGGACGGTGAGGAACCGGAGGGTGGCGCGGTCGATTGAGTGCGCGGTGGTGAGGGTATCGGAGTTGGATTGGAGTCGGATCATGTGTCGTTAGGATACGACGCGGAGCTGGGCTTGTCTTGGGCCTTCTTTGCCTGGGTAGATCCGGGCGGCGATGTCCTGATTTGAGGAGATGGGAGCGGTGAGTGGTTTGAGTTCGATTTGGGCGGCTTGGCCTTTGCCTGGCGCGGATCGCATGGCGGCTTCGACATCGATGATCCCGAGGGCGTGGGATTGGGTTTCGATGAGGCAGCCTCGGATGGTGGCGCCTTGATGGAGATCGAGATGTGCGGTGCGGATGCCGCCTTGGACATCGGCGGTGTTTGTGATGGTTGCGTTTTGGCCGCAGATGCACATGGCGTGGACTTTGCCTGCGATGTGGAGGTCTCCGGAGCAGATGATGAGATTTGTGGTGACTTGTGCGTTTTCTTCGATGGTGACTGAGCCGGTGGTTTGTATGGAGGTGCCCCAGTGACCTGCGGTGATGTGGACATCGCCGATGCAGAGGCGTCCGGCGCAGTGGGGGCAGGTGGCGGTTTCTGCGAAGGGGCTGTGGTGTGAAGGTTTGGCGCAGCGGTAGCAGGTGACCTCGACGGGCGCGGTCGATTGCGGTCGCGGGACGGCGCGGTCGCGGATGAGGAATCTGGGTGGCTTAAAGAATGTGGCCATAAAAACGGCCGGCTCGGTGTTGACCGAGACCGGCCAGGGATGGGTGGTCCGTGTCGGGCGGGGCCCGTTCTGTCTGTACTATCAGCGGATTATGCTGACTGTGCTTCTTGTGTTTGGTTTGCCCATGGGGGGGTGAGGTCGACCTTGTTGGTCATGTTTGTCATGTTGTTCTTTGGCTCTTGGGTTGTGTTCATGGAGCTTTGGTTGGTGTTCATGAGTTCTTGGGCGGCGGGGCCGACATTGCAGTGGCCTACGAAGCTTGCGCCTTGTGCGACGACGAGGGTGGCTGCGGTGAGGTCGCCTTGGACTTGTGCGTTTGCGGTCAAGGTGAGCTGGCCGAGGGCGATGATTGGTCCGGTGACCTGGCCGTCAACGATGACTGACTGGGCTTCGATGGCGGCGTTGCACTGGGCACCGTTTGCGATCTGGACCTCGCCTTGGGCGGTGATTTTGCCTTCGAACCCGCCAAGGATTTTGGCTGATTTTTCGAAGAACATTTCGCCTTTGATGCGTGTGTCGGTGCCGATGACGGTCATCTCTGGGCTCGACTGCTGAGTGGACTGTTGGTTTGATTGATTGCTCATTGTGAATGTTCCTCCCGATCCCTGGGGATTGTGCGTTTGTGGACGCGGTGCGCACCGATGGCCTGATGCGGAGGGTTCCGCAGTTTGCTTGGTGCATAGTTTGTTGCTGGTCGCCGATTCCACCGGCTTACGCTGCCATCCCTGGCAATGGTGTTATCGGTGGAGTTATTGGGCGACTTGAGTTGGGGTTGTGACGATTAGGGAAAATTGTCGGATTGTGCTGGGAAAGCTCCAGATGAGACAAAACTGAGGGTAGGGAGTCGATATTGGGCTGATTGTGGGGATATTGGGGCGGTCTGGTCGATACGAAGCTGTTATGGCACAGTCTCCAAAGAAGCGTAAATCCAAGAAGCCCTACAAGGTCAAAGATCGGTCCGAGCCGGCTACTGAGGGGCAGATTTTGGCTAGCCGGGTGGGGTGGTTGGCCTTAGGGGCGGTGTGGCTGTTCCTTTTTGCTGGGCTGGTGAGTTTCAATGCTGGGGATGCTCCGTCGCATGTGGTGTATCCGCATAATGCGGTTACGCAGAACTGGACTGGGCCTGTGGGGGCTCATGTGTCGTATGGGATCTTGCGGTTGTTTGGGTTTGGGATTGCGGTGCCGATGGTGTTTGCGTTGGTGATGTTGGTGCTCAAGATTATCGGGAAGCCGATGACGCAGCCTGGGATCCGGGCGGTTGGGGCTCTTGTGCTGACGGCTTCGCTTTGTACGCTGATGGGGGTGTCGCTGGCCAATGTTGGGTCGCTGCCTGGGATGAGTGGGGGGACGATTGGTCGGGTTGGTAGTGGGGAGTTGGTGCCTCGGTTTGCGGTGCCTGGGACCTTGGTGTGGGTTGGGGTGTTGACGGTTATTGGGTTGCTTGTGACTTGTGATAAGCACCTTTGGGAAGTTCCGATTGCGGTGTGGAACAAGATTGCTCCTGGGCTTGCGCTCACCGGACGCGGGGCCGGGCGTTTGGCGGGGAGTGTTGCTGGGCAGGCCAATAGTGCGGCTGATGTTGCGTCGGTTGGGACACGCAAGGCTGGTGGGGGGCTGCTTGGTGGTCTTACTGGGTTGATGCGGAAGACGAAGCCTGTGATGGTTCGGGTGAATGATATTGATGAGACGATGGTGGAGATCAAGCCTGAGGCTGAGGAGCCCAAGCCACTCCCGCGTGGCAAGAAGCCGCGGCGGGTGGTGACTCCTGTGCCTCAGCAGGTTGAAGAGGATGATGAAGAGGATGTGGTGGGGGCGCCGCAGGTGTTTGACCGTGAGAAGCTGCGCGAGAAGATTGATGCGCTTCCGGTGCGGTTTGCCCAGCAGAACATGGAGATGGCGTCGGATGAGGATCTGGCGGAGTATCAGGATGTTCAGTCGCTTGAGGGGTACCGGTTCCCGACGATGGAGCTGCTTGAGGAGCCCGAGGTTGGGTTCAATCAGAAGCTTGAGGATTTGGTGCGCGGTCAGGCTGAGGCTTTGGAGCATGCGCTTACGCAGTACAAGATCGATGGCGAGGTTGTGGATATTGAATCGGGTCCTGCGATTACGCTGTACCACATCCGGCTTGCGCCGGGGACGAAGGTTTCGCAGATCAATGCGATTGAGAGCGATCTGGCGCGTTCGCTCAAGGCGGTCAATATCCGCGTGGTGTCCAACATGGAAGGGCGGGACACGATTGGTATCGAGGTTCCGAATCCGACCAAGGAACGCGTGCGGCTCAAAGAACTGATGAGTAACCGGAGCAAGTTTGAGGATATGAAGCTGCCGATGTTCCTTGGGAAGGATGCGGCGGGTGAGCCTTTGATTAGTGACTTGACCAAGATGCCGCATATGTTGATCGCGGGGACGACTGGTTCTGGTAAGTCCGTGTGTATGAACACGATCATCATGAGCTTCTTGTATACGAAGAAGCCTAATGAACTCAAGCTGATTCTGGTTGATCCCAAGATGGTGGAGATGTCGCAGTTTAAGGATATTCCGCACCTGATGTGTCCTGTTGTGACGGAGATGCCTAAGGCGGCGGCGATTCTTGAGTGGGCGATGACCAAGATGGACGAGCGGTACGAGCTGCTGGCGGCGGCGGGCGTGCGTGATATTGCTGGGTACAACGAGCTTGAGTGGGATGAGCTTAAGGAACGGCTGGATATTCAGACCGAGGAGAAGGCCGCTCGGACTCCGAAGCAGCTGCCTTATATGGTGTTCATTATTGATGAGCTTGCGGATTTGATGATGACGACCAAGGAGGTTGAGGGTTCGATTATTCGGATCGCTCAGAAGGCGCGTGCGGTGGGGATTCACTTGATTCTTGCGACGCAGAGGCCTCAGGCGAATGTTGTGACGGGGTTGATCAAGTCGAATATGCCTTGCCGGATTGCGTTTAAGGTTGCGTCTGGGATGGACTCGCGGATTGTGCTGGACCAGAAGGGCGGGGAGTTGTTGCTTGGTCAGGGCGATATGTTGCAGTTGTCGCCGAGCAGTCATAAGTTGTCGCGTGCTCAGGGGACGCTTGTTGATGACAAAGAGATTCGTAGGGTTGTCAAGTTCCTCAAGGACATCGCGGCGCCGAGCTTTGAGCGGTCGCTTATGCAGGTTCGGGGCGAGAATGGGTGCGATGATGATCGCTTGCTCGAAACTGAAAACAACTCTTCGGCGTCGCTTGCTGCGGCTCAGGAGGATCCGTTGTTTGATCGTGCTGTGGAGATTGTGCTTGAAACCAAGCGTGGATCGGTGTCGCTGCTGCAGCGTCGGCTGGCGATTGGGTATACGCGGGCTTCGCGTTTGATTGATCTGATGGGGATTTCTGGGATTATCTCGGAGCACAATGGTTCGCAGGCGCGGAGTGTGATGATCACTGTAGAGGAATGGGAGTTGATGAAGGAGATGGCGGCTGAGATGGAGGCCGAGCAGCGGTCTGGCGGGGTTCAGGATGAGGTCGCTTATGGCGGTGATTCTGAGGACGGGCATCAATCGACGATGTTTGCTACCGATGAGCCCGAAGCGGGATCAGAAGAGGATGAAGAAGGGCTCGCGGCGGCGGATTCTGATATTGACGAGGTGCCGTTTGAGGTGGTTGCGAATCAGCATGCTGTAGAGGTGCATGGGGCGATCGAAGAGGCGGAAGCTGAAGTTGAGGATGAATACGAAGAGGATGAAGATGAGTACGAAGAGGACGAGGGCGAGGAAGTCGATGAGGTTGACGAAGAAGAGGTAGACGAAGATGGAGAGGTCTGCGTCGAGGGAGAGCTTGAAGAAGAGGACGAAGACGAGGAAGTAGAGCCTGTTGACGAGGCGGAGGACGGGCTTGAGGAGGAAGAAGAGGAAGAAGTCGTCGAGTACGAGTATGTCGATGAGGACGGGAACCCGATCGATCCTGAGGATATGGATGAGGACGAGTACGAGGTTGAAGATGAAGCCGAGGACGAATCAGACGAATCCGAAGAAGAGTACGAAGATGAAGAAGAGGAGTCCCTTGCTGAGACTCAGCCGAATGGGGCTTAATGGGGGCAGAGAAGGCCTAAATCCGGGATTGGTGGTGGGTTGTGCTGTTTGGGCAGATTCTTGGAGAGAATTCTCTTTTGAGTAGTGAAACTCTGACGGCGTAGTTCCTATAGAAATACGATAGAGATTGTTGCAAGACCGATCCGGCGAGTGCCGGGGGGGATTGTGGCTTAGAACACTGACCACGATCGTTCATACGAAAGGACGCTCACAATGCTGACCTCACTGAAATCCATCACTTCATGCCGGCGGGCCGCGATTGCTGCGGGCTCGATTGCACTTCTGACGCTCCCGGCGCTTGCGGGGACACCCAAGGCATTGACCTTGGTGCCTGGGGATGCAGAGATGGTGGTTGTGCTGCCAAATCTTGGTGAGCTGCTGGGTGACATCAATACGATCAACGCATTGCTGGGGGACATGGGCAATGGCGAGATCATGATGGTGACCTCGATGGTCCGCGGGATGCCTGGGATTCATCTTGATGGGTCGGCTGCGATTGTGCTTGATATGACCGACGACTGGGAGGGTGAGCCCGATGCGGTCGTTATTCTTCCGGTTTCGAACTTTGGTGATCTGACCCAGGGCCGCGAGGCGGTTGATGGGCTCGTTGAGTTCCCGATGGGCAATGATACGATTTACTTTAGTGATCTGGGTGGCGGGTTTGCTGCGATGAGCAACGACACTGGTGTGCTCTCGGGGTTTGTTCCTGCGTCTAATACGATCGAAGAGATCCAGGCGACACTTGGTGCTGCGGGGAGCCGGGTTGCTGAGGCCAACGATGTGATGATTTATGTGAATTTTGATGGGCTGCGTCCGATGCTCGAAGAATCGTTTGTTGAGCTCGAAGAGCAGGGGGAGATGATCGAGATGATGGCCGGCCCCGAGGCTGCTCAGGGGTTTGATACCTTTATGGGGCTCTACAAGACCGCGGTGGCCGATGGGCAGGCGGTTGTTGGCGGGTTTAGCTTTGATGCTGATTCTGGGTTTGCGTTCGATTTCGGGCTGCAGTTCTCTGATGGCAGCGAATCGGCGGCTTTGTTCAATAACGAAGGGAACGCTGACTCGTTCTTTGACCATGTGCCTGATATGGACTTCTTCTTTGCCCAGGCGTTCGACCTGAGCGGCGTGGGTATCCAGAAGATGTTTGACGGATACTTTGAGATTATCGAGGGACTCGACACCTCTGGCATGATCGTTGGAATTGAACTCGAAGAACTGCTCAGTCAGTTCCAGGGCGGCGCAGTCGTCGTGGGCGGGACGAACATCATGGCGATGAATGGGCTGCTGGGCAACAGCGTGATGTACACCGAGGGCGAGAACCCAGACGCCGTAATACAAGCAATGAAAACACTGTACAGCACCATGGGCAATGTTGAAGCGCCCGGAGTGTCTGTTGACGCTTCGTTTGCTGATGAGTCTGAGGATGTCAACGGCGTCAATGCGTACGCCCACTCGATGAGCATTGAAATCGACTCGGCCGGTATGGGCGGCGGGATGGGGATGCCCGATCCGGCGATGATTATGCAGATGGTGTTTGGCCCTGGCGGTCCTGCGGGCTACACCGCCAAGGCGGGCGACGGGCTGGTGTTTACTTTCTCGCAGGACGCGGGCATGTTGTCAACGGCGGTCAATGCTGCTAACGGCGAGAACACGATGATGAGCAACAACGGCATTGCCTCGGCGGCTGCATTGCTCCCTGATAACCGGGTCATGGAGGCGTATGTTGGTGTTGATCACATTCTCAATACGGTTGGCCCGATGCTGATGATGTTTGGGATTATCCCAGAGTTTGAGCCAATGGAAGGGCTGACCCCGCTGGCATTCGGCGCGACCGCTGATGGTGGCGGGATGTTGATCCGGACGGTTTTGCCACTCAACACTGTAAAGTCCGTGATGGAGATGGTGCCACCAGAAGCCTTGGACATGCTTGGTGGCGGGGGGGATGACGATTGGGACAGCGATGAGGATGACGATGGCGATATGTCGTTCTGAGTCAGGTCTGGGTCAGGTCTGGGTCATTTATGGCTCATACTTGAGTTTGGCGGTTGATTCGGCTGCTTGATCCTGACACAATCGGGCATGCGGCCAGGCCCAATGCCAGTATGGAAACTCTCAAACACACGGGCGATCGAGGTCGATCGCCCGTGTGTTGTTTGTATATTGAATGCGACGCCTGATTCGTTTGCTGATGGCGGGGAGTACAACACGGTGCCTTTGGCGGTCGAGCGGGCGAGGGAGGCGATTGATCAGGGGGCCGACATGCTGGATATTGGTGGGGAGTCGACGCGTCCTGGCGCGTCGCGGGTGGATGATGGCGAGCAGATCCGGAGGGTGGTGCCGATTATTGAGGCGATCCGTAAGAGGGGTATTGAGATCCCGATTTCTGTTGATACGACCCGGAGCGTGGTTGCGCGGGCGGCGCTGGGTGCGGGGGCTGATGCGATTAATGATGTTTCTGCGATGACCGAGGACCCTGAGATGCTCGGGGTGGCGGCTGGTGTGGGGTGCGGTGTGGTGCTGATGCACCGGCTTCTGAGTTCTGATCTGGACTCTTATTCTGATCGGTACGACGAGGATCCGGTGTACGGGGATGTTGTTGATGAAGTCTGCAGGGTGCTGAGATTGCAGCGGGATGCGGCTATTGAGGCGGGGGTGTTGATGGACCGGGTTGTGCTGGATCCGGGGTTGGGGTTCGGGAAGTCGGTTGAGGACAACATGGCGTTGATCAGCCGGACTGGGGAGATTGGAGATCTTGGTTGCCCGGTGATGAGTGGGTTGAGCAGGAAGAGCTTTGTGGGGCGGGCGGTGCTTGGGCGTGATTCTGAGCCGAGCGAGCGTGTTGATGCAACGGTGGGGCTTTCTTTGGCGCATCTGGGAGCGGGGGCCCGGATATTCCGGGTTCATGATGTGTCGGAGCACCGGCTGGCGTTGGATCGGGCTTGGGCGGATCGTGGGGGCCGATAGGGGATGCTGATTCGGCGATTCAATTGGCTAATTGGCGGGGGGATGTGCTACGATTTGGGTCCGCAGGTGAAACTTGCGCATCGGCGGTGTTGCCGATGAATCTAAAGACTATTGAAACGGCTTCTATTGATGAGAAGCGAAAGGGCACACACCCATGGCCGGTGCAAATACACTCGAGTTCAACGACGGTAACTTTAGCGAGAATGTTCTCAGTGCTGATCAGCCTGTGCTGGTCGATTTCTGGGCGGAGTGGTGTCAGCCTTGTAAGATGCTGGCGGCCACAATCGACGAGGTCGCTGATACCTACCAGGGGAAGGCGAAGATCGGCAAGATTGATATTGATAACAACAAAGAGGTTGCGATGAAGTTCAATATCAGCGCGATCCCAACAGTTTTGATATTCAAGAACGGCGAGATTGCTAAGCAGTTCGTGGGGTTGACCAAGAAAGAAGATATCGTCGAAGCGATGGATTCGCTTGTTTGATCGCGCCGCTTCTGACTGATTCACACGACTAGAAATTCTGAGGAGTTGAGTTCATGACTAGCACACAAAGTACACCGCTCAAATGCGGCGCCGTTGGGGTTGGCCGGATGGGGCAGCACCATGCGCGTGTTTATGCGGATATGGAAGGCGTCGAGTTGGTCGGCGTTGTGGACGCCAACTTTGATCGGGCCAAAGAGATCGCCGCCAAGCACGGGTGCAAGGCGTTTGCGACCGAGCAGGAGCTGCTTGATGCTGGTGTAGACGCTGTGTCGATTGCGGTCCCGACGACCTTTCACCTCAAGAGCGCTGAGCCGTTTCTTAAGGCTGGTGTGGCGTGTCTGATCGAGAAGCCATTGGCGCAGGGCGCCGATGAGGCCGAGAAAATCAAACACCTTGCTGAAAACCACGACGCGTGCCTGATGGTGGGGCATATCGAGCGGTTCAACCCGATTATGCGCGCCATGCAGACGGCGACGGCGAGCACCGGCGAGCCGATCACTCCGCGGTTTATGGAAGTGCACCGGGTTTCACCGATGACCTTCCGTTCGATGGACATCGGCGTGGTCATGGACATGATGATCCACGATCTTGATGTTGTCCTGATGCTGATGGGCGGGCGCGAGCCCGACGAGATCCAGGCGTCTGGTGTTGCGGTGATCTCTGAGTTTGAGGATATCTGCAACGCACGGCTTGTCTGGAACATCCCCGAGAGCGACGGCGGCGGGCAATGTGTTGCCAACATCACCGCGTCGCGGCTTGCGATGAAGACCGAACGCGTGACCCGGATCACCGGCGAGGGCGGGTACATCAAGATCGATTACGCGGGCAAGACCGGGACGATCATCCGCAAGACCGCCAACGAGATCCAGATGCGTGAGGTTCGCGAGCAGCTCGGTTCGGGTAAGGACCTGACTGATGTTGATTGGACCGAGCTTGTCAATATTGAGCCTTTGACGATTGATGGCGGCGAGCCGATTGTCAAAGAGATCGAGGCGTTCCTCGATGCGGTGCGTACCGGCGAGCAGCCTGCGATTGATGCGGAAGCTGGGTTTGCCAATGTGCGGACTGCTGAGCGGATCGTTGCGGCTATTGGAACCTCGCTCGGAGCCAAGACCTCGCCCGCGTTATCTTAATAGAAGTTGTTTTTTACTCGTTTCATTTGTACAAATGTTCACCATTCCCCGACCACCCAGGACCCAAAGCTAATGACCGACACACCGAATCCGACTCCCCAAGACCCCGCCCCTTCGACATCACCAACCGAGCCATTGCTCGCGCCTGTTGTTCAGCCAGCGATGACTGAGCCCAAGCCTGAAGCGGTCGCGGTGCCGGTTTCGTCGACTGAGAATGAAACCAAACTCGACGCTCAGACCGAGGCCGAGATTGAAGCGGCGATGTCTGAACTTTCTGAAATGGGCGGGGCCGACGCGCCCAAGGCTCAGGGCAAGATCCGTGGTCCGCGTGAGGTCAAGGGCGGGCGTGAGCACCGGACCGGAGCGGTGGTTTCTGTTGGTGCGACCGATGTGTTTGTTGAGTTTGGTCCTAAGGAGCTCGGTGTCGTTGACATTACACAGTTCAAGGATGCCAAGCCAAACGCGGGCGATCAGCTTGAGGTTGTTGTCCAGCGGTTTGATGCGGGTGAGTCGTTGTACATCTGTGTTCTCCCAGGCTCGGTCCAGAAGGCTGATTGGGAGATGCTTCAGGTCGGGCAGGTTGTTGAGGCTCGCGTGAGCGGGACCAACAAGGGCGGGCTCGAGCTTGAGGTGGCGTCGCATCGTGCGTTTATGCCTGCGTCGCAGGTTGATTTGAATCATATTGCTGATCTGGGTGTGTATGTTGGTGAGAAGATTACTTGCACGATTCAGAAGATTGACCGGCGTGGTGCGGGGAACATTATCTGTTCACGCCGCGAGATTTTGATGAAGGAGCGTGAGGGTGCGATGGCGACCCTCAAGGACTCGCTCAAGATTGGTGACACGCTTGAGGGTACGGTCCGCAAGATCATGGACTTTGGCGCGTTTGTCGATCTTGGCGGCGTTGATGGGTTGATCCATATCAACGATCTTGCCCACGAACGCATCAACCATGGCGCCAAGAACATCGAACGGTTTGTCACCGAGGGCTCGAAAGTGAGCGTGCAGATTCTGAAGCTCGACTGGGAGGAGAACCGGATCGGGCTCGGGATGAAGCAGCTCCAGGCTGATCCGTATAGCGCGGTCGCGTCTGAGGTTGTTGAGGGTGCGGAGGTCACCGGCAAGGTTACTAAAATCATGGACTTCGGCGCATTCGTCGAGGTTGCTCCTGGCGTTGAAGGCCTTGTGCATATTTCTGAGCTCGACTGGAAGCGTGTGAACACGGTGAGCGATGTGGTTCAGGAGGGCGAGGTTGTTCAGGTCAAGGTGCTGAGTGTTAGTGCTGAGGATCGCAAGATCTCGTTGTCGATGAAGCAGCTCAAGGATCGTCCGCAGCAAGAAGGCGGCGGCGGTGGTGGGCGTGGACGCGGCGGAGGTCGCGGCGGGCGTGATGAAGCGGTCGTGAAGGAGGAGACTCCGGAACTGCGTCGGATGCGTGAGAAGGCCAAGCAGAACCCGGTTGTTCAGAAAAAGGGCGGCGGGCTCGGGAGCTCGGGCGGGATGGGCATGGGGCTCGGGGATCTGAAGCTTTGAGCGTGGTTTGAGAAACTGAATATTATATTGCCGCCCGTGATTTGATTGCGGGCGGTTTTTTGTTTGGTGTATACTTTGGGCGATGAAGTATGTGCATCCTGATATTGTGGTTGGCGAGGCGATCCCGGAGATTGAGCCGAGGATTGATGCTCAAGTGCTGGCGATTGTGCGGAAGTTTGTTCGGCTCGGATATGTGTTCATCCCGATCTATGTCGTCATCGCGATCGGGTTTGTCTTTATTCATCCAAGCATCTTTGTACTGATCGGCACCATGCTCGTTGGGTTATCGATCTGGGTTGCTCTATTCGTTCGGTACAGAGAGTCGCTCAAGAAGATGAAGAAAGATGAGTGGTGCATACCGTTTGTTGATGGTATGAAATACCGTGCTGTCTCGGCTGGGATCGGGATTTCGTTGTTATTGCCGATGATGACGGATATAGGGTTGTCTTTGATTCCGCTTATGGGTGGTGTGTGGATTCTATCTAGTGGCTTTGCTTTGATTGCGGTTTCTCGACGAGGGCGCCAGCCCGGGCAGATTAGTTGTGATGCCTGCTCGTATCCGCTTGTTGGGCTCGTGTTGCCTTGCATGTGCCCGGAATGCGGGGTGTCCGTCCTCGAGGCTCAGTACACCACATATTGCCCGCGTATTGATTTCCCGTGGCTGTCGAAGTTTGGGGTATTGCTCGTGTTCTTTGGTGGAATGGGGTTGTATTTCGGTTTCGTTCGTTCGGACATATTGTATGATGTTTTGCCTTCGCCGGCTTTGAAAGCAATGGCGATCACCAATGACGAAGCGTTTGAGCGATATACACAGAACCCGATGTCGGCTGAGGAGTCCAACGAGTTGACGGAATCGCTTATCAAATGGGGCCAAAGCAACTGGCTGGGATCTCCACAACGAGATTGGCTCGGGGGTCGAAAGGTGGCCGGTAAATTGACAGAGGATCAGATCGAGGCGATTATGGAGGGCGTGCCGCCGATCCTGATTGCGGGGCCAACGGTGATGCGTGTTGGCGATGAGACTGAGATTAGTCTTGAATCAACGGAGTTGAATACGCCGGGATCTTCGTTTGCGGTCTTTTACTTCTTTCGCGGCTTTGAACTTGGCGAAGACTCGACACTTTATTCGGGGAGCAAGGAGTATCGATGGTGGAAATATTTGCACGAGGACTTGTATCGGTCTGGGTCTGTTGCTGATGATCCATCGAATCGCCCGTTCTACTTGATCAAGGCTGAGCATCCCGGAGAGGTTGTGGTGCGGGGGCGGGTCGTTGTGGTGCTTACCGATATCAAGGATCTACTGACCTTTGTGTGGGACGAAGATGGGGAGGGTGTGTTCAAGAACAAGCCGCTTTGGGTTCGGACGATTGATTTGAATCATACCATCGTCATCGAATCGGCATCTGAGGGCGGTGAGGGCGGGTGATGGTTTCCTGCCCAGGCAAAATTAACGAGAAATAACGGATCTAAAGGTGGATTATTCTTGTCCTGTGGAGAAGGATTCTTGTATGATCGAACTTCTGCACTACCTCCCGATCGGTTCCACTTTCATTTGTATTCTCTTTATGGTCGCTCTGACGATCCGCGCCAAGAAGCGGGATTGGCCGCCGCACTTGAACTGGTGGATTATTGGGGTCTTCTTTTATGGGCTTGGGACGCTGCTTGAATCTATTATCACGATCAACGGCAACACGCTTGCGCTCAATCGGTGGTGGTACTGGGCGGGGGCGATTCTTGGCGGGTACCCGCTGGCGACGGGGTCGGTGTATCTGCTCCACAAGCGGATAGTCGCCAATATCCTGACGGGGCTTTCGCTGACCGTTGTTATTGTGGCGACGGTGGCGGTGTTTATGACGCCTTTGATTGCAGAGAATCTTAACACTGCTAAACCGAGCGGGAATGTGATTGAGTGGACCTGGATCCGGATGTTGACGCCGGTGATTAACTTGTACGCGGCGTTCTTCTTGATCGGCGGGGCGATCCAGTCGAGCCTGCACTTCTTTGAAAATCCCGCGATGCGTCAGCGTGCGTATGGGACCGCGTTGATCGCGTTGGGGGCGTTGCTTCCGGGGATTGGTGGCTCGATGGCCAAGGCGGGGTATGTGGAGGCGTTGTATCTTGGTGAGTTCCTCGGGATTATTCTGATCTGGTGGGGTTATGAGCTTTGTACTCGGGACCCGAAGCCGTTCCAGAATCCGATTTCTAAGCCTGATCCAGAGATTGAGCAAGAGTTGGGCTCTGAGGCGGAATAGTTTGGTTGGTTGAGGTGTTGTCCATTGCGGCAGACCAAGCCTTTGTTATTTATACAACCAAACGACCTTAGGAGATCCCGATATGGTGACAACTATCGCCGCGGCTATTTTTGCCGCATCCACAATGCTGACTTCAGTAGCCATGACCACCGCAACCTTTGATACAGTTGCAGAGACTGAATCGATTGCAGCGTTCCAAGCCACCACGGTGACCGATTCTGGGTCGATGTGGAAGAAGGGCAAGTATGCGGTTGACGGCGGGTTCCGCTTTGAGGAACGGGACGATGGGACTTATTTGGTCATTGAATCTGACTTTGAAACCAAGAAGGGTCCGGATCTCAAGTTTGTGCTCTCGCCGACGGACTACACGAGCGTCAAGGCCAAGACCGCACTCAAGGGCGGGTTGATTGTTGGCAAGCTCAAATCGTTCTCGGGCGCTCAGGAGTTCAAGCTTCCTGCGGGCGTGAACGCTTCGTCGTATAAATCATTGCTTGTGCACTGCGAGCTCAAGACCAAGCTTTGGGGCTCGGCTCCGATCAACTCGGGCGAGCTTGTTGCTCATGGCGGGAGCTGGACCAAGAAGTCGAGCAAGATCACGGGGCACTGGGAGATCGCCAAGACCGACGCGGGCTTGGTGCTTCGTCTTGGGAGTGATTTCAAGACCAAGAAGATGCCTGATTTGCTGCTGATTCTTTCGCCTATGGACATGAAGCAGGTCAGTGGCAAGAACGCTGCTGATGGCGGGCTTGAGTTTGCGACACTTACGAGTGTTAAGGGGCAGTCGGAGTACCTGATCAAGGGTGTTAGTTCACTCGACGGGTACAAGTCTCTGGTGATCCACTGCGAGGAATACTCGAAGTGCTGGGGCGGGACGGCTCTGAACTGATCGGGTCGATTGAATAGCTCTCTTAAAGACACGGGATGGGGTCCGTGTCTTTTTTATGCGCCGGTGGAGCCGAAGCCTCCGGTGCCTCGGGTGGTTTCGTCGAGTGAATCGACTTCGATGATGGTCGCGTGTGAGACCGGTGCGATGACGAGTTGGGCGATGCGCATATTGTGGGTGATGTCGATGGGTTCTTTGCCGAGGTTAATGAGTGCGACGAAGAGTTCGCCTCGGTAGTCGGCGTCGATGGTTCCTGGGGCGTTGGGGACGGTGAGGCCGTGCTTTGTTGCGAGTCCTGATCGGGGGCGGACCTGGCCTTCGAATCCTGGGGGGATGGCGCAGGCGAATCCGAGGGGGATCTTGACGATCTCGCCGGGGTTTGCGGTGACGGTTTGGGAGGCGTCATGACGCGGGAGGCAGGCGGCCAGATCAAGACCTGCGGCGAGAAGTGATTGGTACTGCGGGATGGTGGCACGGTCGTCGAGCTTCATGAAGCGGACGGTGGCGGTGGATTGGCCGGAGGCGGGGGTTGTTTGGATAGGGGGCATGGGGGGAGGATAGGTGTGGAATGAAGACCCGACGCGCCCAAGGCAGCGGGTCGGGGCACCCGGCTGGGGATCTTTAGTGGATCGCGAGTTCTTCGTCGGTGAGGTTTCGGCGGAGATCGTCGATGACGCGGTTGAAGGAGTCGATGAGTTTGCGGGTCGAGGCGATTGCGTTGTCCATCGATGAGTTGCCTGTGACTCGTTTGAGGAGGTCGTCCTGGTGGATCGCGGCGAGATTGCTTTCGGAGATCTTCTTGGCGTCGAGGAGCGTTGAGAGGAGTTTGGTTGCTTCGTCGCGACGGTGGGTTGTTTGAGAGAGGATTTGTTGTTTGTTGAGATCGAGACGGGTGTTGTCGGCGGAGTGTGTGTTGGTTGCCGAGTCGTTGATGCCTAGGGCTATGGATGAAGCATTCATTGGTTTGGTAATCGTGGACATGTCGCCTCCGTGTGGTGTTGGCATTGTGTCTCTCTCTAAAAACCTCTCCCAAGGTATCGGTCCGTTCCGAAGGGGTAATTGTCCCATGTTGGGTGCCCGGAGTCAAATCGGGTCGGATCGATGAGCGAAACTTGCCGGTATCGCCCGGCATAACCCGTTAAACCCCCCAAATTCTCGCCAAAATGGGGCCACAAACCGGGGTTACTCATCGTCATCGTCATCATCGGGTCTGGATCTTGTAGGTTTGAGTGTATTTTTGCCCAGGAAGCCGAGTTGCACGAACAGGCCCAGAATCGCGATGATGATCCATGCGGCGGCCCAGACCACTGCAGAGCGGTCGAGGAAGGCGGGGATCTCGCCGTTGCGGGCGGTGAGCAGGGCGATTCCGGCGCCGATCCATGCGGCTGATCCTGTGAGGCTGGTGACGAGTGCGGCGGCGCGGTTGGGCATGACGACGCCGATGAGGAGTCCGAGTCCGATGCCTGCGAACATGGAGGAGAAGGCGATCATCTTATCGCGCGTGGGGCGTTTGTCGAGGTCATTGGTTACTGTGTCCCAGACGCGGGTGGCAAAGGCTCGCGATCGCTCTGCGGCGTCGAGGATGTCGTTCTTGGTCTCGTCGTCGATCAGTGGATCGTCTGTCCCCGAGTTGAGCATATCGACCGAGCGTTCGGCGGCTTCGCGCGCGATCGCGTCGGTGGTGGCGTCTAGGGCGTTGGTCATTGCATCGCCGGAGTCCACGATGGCGGATTCGTTGGGGGATAGGTCGGTGGTGGCTGTTGGGTTGAAGCTCAGGTAGACCATGGCGCCCAGGAGTCCTGCTGCTCCGAAGGCGATGGCGGCTGTCAAGGTGATGACCATGCGGAACATGGCGAGCATGACGAGGCCGCCGATGATGGCGCCGGCGAGGAGGCCTGTGAATCCGGGTGTGATGGTGAAGCCTCCGAGTTCGAAGGGGGGGAGCCCGGTGAGGGGGAGGATGGTGGTGCCTACGAATCCGCCGATGGCGACGCCGAAGATGAAGAAGACGGGTTTGACGATCTTGGCACCAAAGAGCCAGAGTAGGAGGCCGCCGGCGAGGAGGAAGAAGAGGGAGATCGAGCCGCCTTCTGGGAGGGACTGTGCGAGGGTGAGCGATGTATCGATTGCGGTCGGTGAGTCCATGATGTATTCTTGGGGATTACGGGGGAATGGTTTCTGGGGCGGTCTGGGGATCAGAACGCTGAGAATGGATGAAATATCGGACAATCATACACGAATCGGGCATGTTGATTGACGATTGTGGGCTGGTTTGGCGATATGGTCGTATCTATGGCGAAAAAGAACACACACGGAAGCTCAAACGAATCCTCAAATAAGGCCGGAGAAGAATCTGCGATTGATTCGGCGGCTCTTGATGGCCTGCGCAACAAGATTGACACCATCGACAAAAAGCTCGTGGCGATGCTCAACGAGCGGGCGGGGTTTGTGGTTGAAGTGGGGGATATCAAGCGCGGCTCTGATACGCCGATTTATGCACCACACCGCGAGGCGGCGGTGCTTCAGCGGGCCTTGGATAATAACGATGGGCCGCTGCCGAATCGGACGATCGAGGCGATTTACCGGGAGATGATGTCGGGGTCGTTTGCCTTGGAGCGGCCGTTGAGTATTGGGTTTCTTGGGCCTCCGGGGAGCTACTCGCACCAGGCGTCGGTGAAGCAGTTTGGTTCGTCGGTGGAGTATTCAGATTTGCGGCGGATTGGGTCGGTGTTTTCTGAGGTTCGGCGGGGGCATGTGAATTACGGTTTAGTCCCGATCGAGAACTCGATCGGCGGGGGGATTACCGAGACGCTCGATGCTCTGCGTGAGAATGCGGGGAAGGTGCGGGTGTATGCGGAGATCCAGATCGCGATCCATCATATGTTCTTGAGTGATGCGGATCCGAAGGATATTCGAAGGATTCATTCGAAGCCTGAGGTGTTTGAGCAGTGCCGGGCGTGGATCAATGCGAACTATCCGAACGCGGTGCTGTGTCCCGATGCTTCGACGAGCCAGGCGGTGATGACCGCGCTTGAAGAGAACAAAACCGCTCGTGAGATTGGTGCTGAGCCGGGCGCGGCGGCGATAGCATCGGAGCTTGCGGGTGAGTTGTATGGGCTGCCTTGCTTGCAGAACAGCATCGAGGACAACCCGGACAACATTACGCGTTTCTATGTGATCTCGCAGGAGAAGGCGGGGCGGACAGGGGACGACAAGACCGCGATTACTTTCGTTACGGAAGATAAACATGGGGCGTTGGTTGAGGTGCTCCAGTCGTTTCATAACGCGGGGGTGAACCTGAGCCATATTGATAAGCGGCCGTCGGGACGCGAGAACTGGAACTATACTTTTTATATTGATGCGACGGGGCATCGTGATGATCCGGAGATGGTCAAGGCGCTTTCGGATGCTTCGGTGCATTGTAAGGAGATCCATGTGCTGGGGTCGTTCCCGAGGTCGCAGCGGATTCTTTGATTCTGGGGTGCCACGCCTTGACCGTCTTCGGCAAGGCGTTTCTTTGAAAGCGGATCAATATGGTATCTGAAGACACTGCTTGCCGAAGACGGTCAAGCAGTGGCACCCGCAACGGGGGATGGTGCGTACAGTTGTTCAGATGAGTACGCTCCCAACCATCTCGGTTTCGATGGGCGATCCCGGTGGGATCGGACCTGAGGTGTTGGTCAAGGCGCTCGCAGAGAACGGGCGGCGGAAGCATGCTCGGTATCAGATTCATGGATCGGCGATGGTGATGCATCATGCGGCGCAGGTGTGCGGGGTTGATCCGTTCTGGTGGCAGGTGGATGCGAGATCGCCTCTGGCGACTACTCTTGACGCGCATCCGGTGGTGTTGATGGATTCGGATCCGCAGATGAAGGACGAGGGTGTTGAGCTTTCGATGGTTCCTAGGGCCGATACGGTTTCTGGGGCGATGAGCTTCCGGTGGGTGATGCGGGCGATCGAGGACACGATGCGGGATGAGGGTGATCCGTTGAAATCCAGCGCGATTGTGACGGGGCCGATTAATAAACTCGCATGGTCGATGGCGGGGAAGAAATATCCTGGGCATACGGAGCTGATCGCTCGGACGCTTGGTGAGCGGCGGTTTGCGATGATGTTTGTGGGTGATAAGCTGCGGGTGGTTTTGGCGACGGTGCATATCGCGCTCAATGACATCCGCGATGTGTTGACGATCGGGAAGGTGCATACGGCGATTGATCTGGGGAATCAGGCGTGTCTGGATCTTGGGATCAAGAGGCCTCGGATTGCGGTGTGCGGGTTGAATCCGCATGCGGGTGAGGACGGGCTGATGGGGGATGAAGAGATACGGCTGATCAAGCCTGCGATTGATCTGGCCAAGGGGACGGGGATTCATGTCGATGGGCCGTTTCCCGCTGACACGATTTACCGGCCTGCGATGGACGGGAAGTTTGATCTGGTTGTGGCGATGTACCACGATCAGGGGTTGATCCCGATCAAGCTGCTGGAGCGGGATTTGGCTGTGAATGTGACGCTGGGGCTTGGGGATGTGGTGCGGACTTCTCCGGATCATGGGACGGCGTTTGATATTGCGGGGCGGGGGATCGCGGATCCTGGGTCGATGGCTCATGCGATTGATCTGGCCGTGGAGTTGTGCGGGGCTCGGTGCGGCGAGCGGGTTTGGTAAGCGATTTGTAGTGAGCGGTTTGACAACGGCGGTATTTCTGGTACCATCGGTGACTATGAAACTCAAGTACTGACATCACGACCCGTCAAATTTTGACACTAATGTGAACGATCCCGCATCCCTCTTTGCAGCCTGATGCGGTGAGCGTCGGTACCAGCTTTCATATCCCTCGATATATTTGGATTAGCAAGATGACAGAATTACACGAACCAGCTTCGGTTGATCGGGTTGCCGATTCGCCGTCTATAGAACCCTCGAACCCGGAAACAGGCGGGCGGGATTCGGCTGCGCTTCGGGAGATGCTGACGATCGCGATCCCATCGGTGGCGACGATGACTTCTTATACGATCATGGCGTTTGTTGATAAGTTCATGGTCAAGGACATCGGCGAGGACCCGGTGTACATCTCTGCGCAGTCCAACGGGTCGATGTTTGTGTGGATGTTCATGGCGTATGTGCTTGGGATGAACGGGGTGATCAACTCGTTTGTGTCCCAGAACCTTGGGGCGGGCAAGGCGGAGCGGGGGGCGGCGTACGCGTGGAACGGGCTGTGGGTTGGGCTGGTGTATTTTTTGGTGTTGATGGTGCCGATGTACTGGATGATCCCGGGGTTGTTTTCGCAGTCTTGGATGTTTGGGAATGATGCACAACTTGCCGGGCTCAGCACGGAGTATGCGCAGGTTGTGTTGCTTGGCGGGGTGTTTGTGATCGGGGCGCGGTCGCTGCATCATTATTTTTATGGCATGCACCGGGCCAATGTGGTTTTGATTTCTGCGGTGCTGGGGAACATTACGAATCTGGTGGTGAACCTGTTGCTGATCTTTGGTGATGCGGGGATGCCTGTGCCTGAGGGGTGGCTGGGGAGTTATGTCATCGGGCCGATTAGTGAGCCGATCGCTTCGCTGGCCTCGTCGCTTGGAATCCAGGCGATGGGGATCACGGGTGCTGCTATTGGTACGCTGATGGGGAGTGCTGTGGAGTTTGTGGTGCCGTTCTTGTTGTTTTTAAGCCCCAGATACGCGCGGCTCTTTGGGACGCGGAAGGCGTGGAAGGTGAGCGCCAAGTGCATCAAGGATCTTGTGAAGGTCGGGACGGCGCCGGGTTTTATGTTTGTTAATGAGATGGTGTGCTGGACGATTTTGCTGGTGTGGCTTGTGCCTCAGGGGGGCAAGGCGGTGGGTGATGATCCGGTGCTTCACAACACGGTTGGGTGGATTGCGCTGCAGTACATGCATTTGAGCTTTATGCCTGCGGTTGGGATTTCTATAGCGACCCAGGCGATGGTGGGCAAGGCGATGGGGATGGGGCGTCCTGATATCGCTCTGGCAAGAACAATGCTTGCGCTCAAGATCACGCTTGGGTATATGGGGCTGTGCGCGCTGTGCTTTGTGGTGTTCCGTGAGCCGCTCATCGAGGTGTTTATTAATGATGGGACATCTGCTGAGGAGACGGCGAGGCTGATCGAGATCGGTGTGCTGATCATGATCGCGGCGGCGGTGTTCCAGATCTTTGATGCGGTGGCCATTACGCTGACCGGTGCTCTTCGAGGGGCCGGCGATACTGTTTGGCCGGGGGTGGCGACGATTATTCTGTCGTGGGTGTGCATCCCGGGGATTGGGTACGCGCTGATTGAACTGGCACCCCAACTGGGCTCGATCGGGCCTTGGATCGGGGCGTCGTTGTACATCATCGGGCTGGGGATTGCGTTGGGATTCCGGTTCTATGGCGGGAAGTGGAAGACGATGACGCTGATCGATCCTGATGCCAAGCCTGATCTGGACCCGTTTGACGATGTTTTGCCTGATCCGACCCTGACAAGCGGCTAATGCGTTGGCTGCATGAGACTTGCGTTTGGGGGGTTGTGGGCCTAGACTTACGACCGCCTGAAGGAGATTTCGGGCCTTTATGACCAGATTGACTTGGAGAACACATGACCAACGATCCCATGGACATGGTAATCGGGGCTTCGGCCGCTGCTGCCGATGCTCAGACCGCCCTTGATCTTTTCGAGAAAGCCAAAGCGATGTTCAATGATGGGCAGCGCGTTGAGGGCATCAGCACGATGCGTTCGGCACTGGCTGCCGATCCGCAGAGCTTGGACATCGCGTTCCAGCTCGCGTACCAGCTTGATTTGTCGGGCGACGAGGACGAGGCGCTTGCGCTCTACGAGCGTGTCTGCGAGCACTCGCCGGCTCCGATCAACGCACTGATGAACCTCTCGGTTCTGTATGAAGATCAGGGCGACTATGTTCGCGCTGAGCGTTGCTTGCGTCAGATTCTTGATACTAACCCGAACCACGCACGCGCCCGTCTGTTTATGACCGATGTGCTCGCGTCTAAGGGGATGATGGTTGAAGAAGAGAACGAACGCGATGTGATGAAGCGTCGTGCGTTGCTTGATACGCCTGTGACGGACTTTGAGTTGACCGTTCGTGCTCGTACATGTCTTAAGAAGATGAACATCCGCTCGCTCGGCGATCTGATCCGTATCAATGAATCAGAACTCATGAGCTACAAGAACTTCGGCGAGTCCTCGCTTGATGAGATCAAGCGGATGCTCAGCATCAAGGGTTTGAAGCTCGGTCAGGGCCATGAAGACGCCCACCGCGTTGCACGGCGTCAGATCCTTGAGAAGCTCAAGGGTTCGGGCAAGGAGCAGCTTCTTGGCAAGCCTGTTTCTGAGCTCCAGCTCACTGTGCGTGCTCGCAAGGCGCTGCAGATGCTCAATATCCAGAGTATTGGTGATCTGTGCTCGCACACCGAGGCTGAGCTGATGGGCGTCAAGAACTTCGGTTCGACCTCGCTCGTTGAGATCCACGAGAAGCTGACGAACTTTGGTTTGTCGCTTCGGATTATTGAAGACGACGAATAAGCGAAACTGACAGCAATGAATGACCGGGCCTTGTGCCCGGTTTTTTTATTGTGCTGGGTCGTCTCGTTTGCCGGATTCTTTGAAGGCGAGGCGGCCCTCGGTGTAGTCCTGGGCGGTGCCTTCGATGGTGGGGGTTTGGGGGGAGCCGGCTTTGTGCTGGGCGTGGAGGTCTTTGAGGTAGGGGACGCACCAGCCGCAGCCGGTTCCGGCCCCGAGGCACTCTGAGATGAGCGAGGCGACCTTGGGGTCCTCGCGGGCGAGGTAGGTGCGTATCTTGATGAGGGGGACATGGAAGCAGAGGCATACATCGTCGTTTGGTTTCATGGCTATGGCTCGGTTTGAAGTGGGCGGGTGAGTTGTGCTATTGTATGGGGGGTGATTTGGGGTTGTGTGACCGGATCACGATTGCTGGGAGTTTGAATGGTTCTTTACTTTATTGCAACGGTGTTCCTCTCGGCTACGCTGCTGTTTTCGATGCAGCCGATGGTTGCCAAGACGCTGCTGCCGGTGTTTGGTGGGAGTTCGTCGGTGTGGACGACTTGTATGTTGTTCTACCAGACGGTGTTGTTGCTTGGGTATTTGTACGCTCACTTTGTGATGAAGCGGGTGCCTCGGCGTGTGCAGTTGATCGGTCATGTGTCGATGCTGATCGTTGCACTGACTGCGGGGTATATGTTTGATACGCCTGTGGCTCCTGCTGAGGCGTCGGTGTTTCCGGTGCCCTGGTTAATTTTGCAGTTGGCGTTGGTGTCTGGGTTGCCGTTCTTTATGATTTCGAGTGCGGGGCCTTTGGTTCAGGGTTGGTTTGCTCGGACGGGTCATGGGCGATCGCATGATCCGTATTTTTTGTATGCCGCGAGTAATGGGGGGAGTTTGATTGGGCTGCTGGCGTATCCGTTTGTGATCGAGCCGATGCTTGGGCTTGATACGCAGCGGTCGGTGTGGCTTGGTGGGTTTGGCGTGTTTATTGTGCTCAGCGCGGGCGCGATTCTGATGACCCGGAAAGGGCATACAGAGGATCCCCACGCACCGCCGGGCGATGTGCTTGCGCCGGTTGAAAGTGGTGATCAATCGCGCGGATCTGATCGGCCGATCGACTGGGGGCGTCGGTTGCGTTGGGTGTTTTATGCGTTTGTCCCGTCGTCGATGCTTCTTGGTGTGACGAGCCATATTTCGATGGATATTGCTTCGTTCCCTTTGCTCTGGGTGCTGCCTTTGGCGGTGTATTTGATCACGATGATCGTGGCGTTTGCTGTGGATGCTCATAAGCTGGTCGAGTCGATCCGGCGTCCTTTGGTGATGGCGGTAATCGGCGCGACAATATTGGTGCTGGCCTCGGACGCTCAGGCGTATGCGCCGATCAAGGCTCTTGTTGCTGTGCAGTTGTTGGTGCTTGGGGTTGTTGGGTTGATGGGGCACGGGTTGCTTTCTCGTGACCGTCCCGGCGCGTCGCACCTTACCGAGTTTTATCTGATGATGTCGATCGGCGGTGCGTTGGGGGGGTTGTTTAATGGGGTCGTGGCGCCGTTGGTGTTTGAGACAACGCTGGAGTATCAGATTGCGTTGGTGTGCACTGCGGCGTTGCTTCCGTGGAGGCGGATCGGTGAGATCGCCGATGCGAAATTCAAACGGAGGGCGATGCTTGTCCGGTTTGGGCTGCCGGTATTGAGTGTGGCGTACTTGTTATTTATGGGATTCTTTGCGGGTGATATTTTGAGATTTTTAGGGGTCGGGCTGGTCAACGAGCTGACTTTAGGTTTTGGGTTGATGATCTTTGTTCCCGCGTTGCTTATTTACCTTGCATGGAAGGATGGGCTGGCGTGCGGGCTGGTGTTGATTGTGCCGCTGATGGGTGCGGCGTACGACGATCTGACTGATCCGAAGATCCAGCACCGTGAGCGGACATTTTATGGTGTGCTCAGTGTGGTCAACGAGCCCTACTTTGATCCAATCATCGAGCAGCATGTTGTGATCCGAAAGCTGCTCCATGGGACGACCGACCACGGGGTCGAGTACATCGGGCCGGACAATCAGGGCGTGCCGCTGGGGTACTACCACCCGCAGGGCCCGTGCGGGACAGCGATCAATGGGATTCAGTCGCTCCATCCCGATGGGATGCGGATGGGCGCGGTGGGGCTGGGGACCGGGGCGATATCTGCATACAACCGTCCGACAGATTTGATCCGGTACTTTGAGATTGATCCTGGGGTCGCCGAGATTGCGGAGAATCCTGAATACTTCGGTTACCTGAGTGGGGCACAGGGGCGCGTTGAGGTCGTGCTTGGCGACGGGCGGCTGCTGCTCGAAGAAGAGCTCCGGGCTGGAGAGTCGGTCTATGACATGCTGGTGATCGACGCGTTTAGTTCGGACTCGATCCCGGTCCATCTGCTGACCTACGAGGCGATCGGGTTGTACTTTGATCGGCTGGCAAGCGATGGTGTAATCCTGCTTCATATTTCGAACAGGCATCTGGATCTGCATCCGCTTTTGTTTGAACTCGGGACTGCGCATCAGGCGGCGGTTTTGTACCAGGACCAGTTCGACAACGAGATCGAAGAGGGGCGGCGGGCCTACTGGCTCCAATCGACATGGATGGTGCTCACCAAAGACCCGCAAGCGGCCCAGGTTCTGTTTGAGAATGGGATGCAGAAAATGATGTTCCCAGAAACCGAAGTCCGCATGTGGACGGACCAATACTCAAACATCCTCTCGCTGTTCAATAAATAGCATCAACCCACGCCTTCAACGGGCCGATCGGATGATCAGATGACACCACACGCTCAAAGACTCTCGTACCAGACCGCCGGTGAATCCCACGGGCCGTCCCTCGTCGCCACTGTTCTCGGGGTCCCGGCGGGGGTGGAGATCGATACGGAGATCATCAACCGCGAGCTCGCCCGACGCCAGGGCGGGTACGGGCGGGGCGGACGCCAGAAGCTTGAGACCGACACTGTCGAGATCCTTACCGGGGTCCGGCTCGGAAAGTCCATCGGGGCGCCGATCACGATGTTGGTTAAAAACCGCGACTCGCGGCTCGATGATCTTGAAGCCACGCCTCCGGTGTACCGGCCGAGGCCTGGGCATGCGGATCTGGCGGGGTCGATCAAATGGCTGACTACTGATTGCCGGGAAACACTCGAACGGGCTAGTGCGCGCGAGACGGCGGCGCGGGTGGCGGCGTGCTGCATCGGGCGGCTGATGCTCAAGCAGATATTCGATGTGGATGTCTTTGGCTTTGTGCGTTCGATTCTTGATGCGCAGACTGACATGGTGGTGACGCACGAGACGATGAGCGAACTCATTATGAATCGTGATGAATCGGCGACCTACACACTCGATCCTGCGACGACTGACAAACAGTGTGCCATCATTCGGCAGACCAAGTCGGATAAGGACACGGTGGGTGGGGATGTGGAGTGCCATGTGTTTAACTGCCCTCCCGGGATTGGTTCTTCGATGAACTGGTATGAGAAGCTGGACTCGCGGATTGCCGGTGCGGTGATGGGGATCCAGGCGTTCAAGGCCGTGGGTGTTGGGCTGGGGGCGGAGTGTTCCAAGCGGCTTGGGTCGAAGCTTCATGATCCGATCGCGTTTGATTCGTCCAAGATCAATACGCCATCACTTGGGTTTGTGCGGTCGTCGAATAACGCGGGTGGTCTAGAAGGCGGGATGACCAACGGGCAGCCGATCGTGGTGACCGGGACGATGAAACCGATCGCGACGCTGCTCAAGGGGTTGCCGAGTGTTGATCTCAACACGAAGAAGCCCGAGGACTCGCAGTACGAGCGGAGCGACATCTGTGCGGTGTCGGCGGCGAGTGTGGTGATGGAGAATGTGGTGGCCTTCGAGGTCGCGGCGGCGTTCATGGATAAGTTTGGGGGCGACAGTGTGATCGAGACGCGGGGGAACTTTGATGCGTTCCTTGATGTCGCGCGGACGCTTCCGATCGATCTGGCCGGGGGCAACCCGGATACGGTCATTGCCTGATCGGCTCCTTACTGCGCTCAAACATACAAACGCGGTGCGAACATGCACGCAGATTTTGCCGATCGTGTGAAGCTGGGTAGCTTTGGCAGGTTTGGGGGGTGCAATGGTGGCATAGATGCGGCGGGCTAGACGATGAACTTGATTCGGCGCGATGTGTATCCGCGTGATCAGTCGCTCTCTCTCGTGCGGCTTTGCCCTTCGGGGTTTGAAGCCGTGCTCCTCATTGCCCCCGCCTGCTCCCACAGGCGGGGGCGTGCTTTTTTTAAACTGCTTATCCGATGCGTTCGAGGAGTTGCTCGCTGATTGCTGGCCATTGATCTGGGGTGATGGAGTATGTTGCTGAGCCTCGGAGGTGCCCGTCGGGCATGATGATGTGGTTGCGGAGGATGCCTTCGAACTCAGCGCCGAGTTTCAGAATTGCCGCGCGTGATTGCGCGTTGCGGGCATCGGTCTTGAGCTCGACGCGGATCGCGTTGAGTTCCTCGAATGCGTGCTTGAGCATGAGGTGTTTCATTGCGGGGTTGATCTTGGTGCCTCGGGCGGGGGTGGTGATCCAGGTGGATCCGATTTCGAGGCCGTGGTGGTCGGGGCGGATGTTCATGTAGCTGGTGGATCCGATGGCGCGGTTGGTTGCGTTGTCGATGACGGTGAAGACGATGGTGCTTGGGCGAGCCATCTGGAACTCGATGTAGCGGCGGACTTCGTTTTTGGTGCGGACGGATGACCGCATGGGCATGTAGGCGAAGACGGAGTCGTCCATGGCGTCAACGAAGTCATCGGCGTGCGTCAGGGCGATGGGTTCGAGGGTGACGATGGTGTTGGAGAGTGTGACAGGGGCAACGGCCATCGGGTTGAGTCGGTTGTGTGAGCTGGGCATCTACGAGTTTAGTGCAGGACGCGGAAGACTTCTGCTTCGTCGGCCAGCCTTGCTTGACCTTCCGCATGGCGTCGATCTGCATGGATTCGAACCCGGATTCGAACCCGGATTCGACCGCGGCTGAAGCCATGCTCCTCATTGTTGCCCCCCCCCCCGCCAGTACTGGCAGGAGGAGCGTGCTTTTGGGCATGTGGGGGCTTGAGAGATAATAGATAGTAGGGGTATTCTGAGATTTGACAAACATAAAATAGTTTGTTAGCATGTAGTTGTGTCCAATATGGTATTGGCATTCAATACGGAGATTCATTATGAAAAACGGCTTCTTGGCTTCTTGGCTTCTTGATGCTGGCTTGCTCTAATCTTGTAGCACAAGAGATTAGCGCGGTTCGGTTTGACACCATTGGGTGGGCATTCGCTCCTGCTGTGGCGGGAGATTCAGAAGTACTCGGGTTTCTTTCCTGGACAGAAACCAATACGGTGGGGCAGAATGTGTCCCTTCTTTGGCACGAGTATGACAAGTTTCAGGACGCATTTACAACATATGCATGGAAGCACGATGATGATGATGCTTCGGGATTTATACGCTCGGGCAGAATCATTATTGACTTTTGGCGTAGATTTATCGCAAGAGAGAAACTGCCAATGGCCATGTGTATGCGTATCGGTTCCTACATATGCACCTACGGGCCCTTGGACTCCTCCGATGACTGTAAATTTGGCTGGTGGGCCAGTATGTCGTTGGACTCGTCCATCAACGAAGACAGTTGTGTCAACGGGAAAAACATTTTTTTGCTTGGATTGTGCAGATACCCAAATAAGCACTGGCTTTGAGATGGCTCAAGATGGTCCACTGCTGCCAGGTGAATCATGTGCTGCAACGCCTCCTGGCACAGCTAATATTAGGTGGGGGTCCGAGATTCCACTTGGTTATCCGCGATAATGGCGTTAGTTCGAAGTGGTTTTATTTGGAAAATCAAATTCTGATGACAAAGTTACTACAATATATTGCGATATGTGTCATCAGTCTTCTTTGTTCTGTGTCAGTTGTCAAATCTTTTGGCGCGGGGCATTCGTCAGGATCGATTTCGTTCGGGACTGAATATTGGCCACTTGTTAACGAGCCGCTTGAAATGGCAAGCATGCTGATTTACGGCCAGGTTCCTCTTGGAAGCGTACCACTTCCTGATTATGGCCAGCCTCAAGGGATGAGGTTGGCCATAAGTCGTTCGTTTTCGTTGTGGGAAGATCAGTTGGGCACAAGGTTGCCGTCAGTTGGTATATTTGTTTGTAAACTAGCGGCAATTGCATTTGTATCGATCCAGTTTGTGTTGATTTACTTGAGATCGCAAAATGAGCCAATTGCTTCCTGGATCAAGTGCGTCAGATACCGGCATGCATTTTTAAAAATATGGATTCTTGCAACAAGTATTGCGTCGGTATCAATACTGGCATCCAATCTCGCATGGATGCTGTGGGTCAAAGTGTACTGGATATTTTATGCGGATACAATTAATAGCGAGTTTGTAGTCAACCAAGGGCTGGCATACTTTCAGACAACATCGCCGGGTTTGATCCCTGTTGCATTGCAGACAGTTCCCCAAATATTAGTAGCATTGGGGGGGGTGACTATGTATTTGGGTTGTAGTTATTTGCTACTCAATAAATACGCTAGTGATGGTGCGTTGCGGTTCGGATATTGCGGGGAGTGTGGGTATTCACGGGCTGGTGAGTCTGCGGCGGTTTGTCCTGAGTGTGGCAAAGACAATCATGATTTCAAGGCACTCAAAAGATCCAGAAAACGCTGGGTAGGGTTTCTGTTGTTGTTGTTTGGTTGTTTTGTGATGATGTGTGCCCCATTATGGATAGCGTGGATTACGGCAGTTTTACCTGAAAGCGTCGCGCGTTCCATACTGTTCTAATCTCAGGATGCAACTAACTTGGTTTAGTGCAGGACGCGGAAGACTTCTGCTTCGTCGGTGAGGCCTTCTTTGACCTTGCGCATCGCGTCGATTTTCATGGGTTCGAATCCGGATTCGACGGCGGCTTCGTAGAGTGTTACGCCGTCGGCTCGCTTTGAGGTGAGCTGGCGGAGGGTGTCGTTCATGAGCATGAGTTCGTGGGCCGCGAGGCGGCCTTTGTATCCTGAACCGAAGCAGGTTTCGCAGCTTTCGCCCTCGTGGCGGCCCGAGCCGTTGCAGGTTGGGCACAGGCGGCGCATGAGACGCTGGGCGAGGACGCCCAAGAGCGAACTGGTGACGAGGTAGGGTTCGACGCCGATGTCGAGCAGGCGGGGGATCGCGCTGGGGGCGTCGTTGGTGTGGAGGGTTGCCAGGACGAAGTGGCCGGTGAGGGATGCTTGGATGGCGAGTTGTGCGGTTTCTGGGTCGCGGATTTCGCCGACGAGAATCACATCGGGGTCTTGGCGCAGGAGTGATCGCAAACCAGTTGCGAAGGTGACCTGTCGTTTGACATTGACCTGCATCTGTGAGATGCCGTCCATGCGGTATTCGACGGGGTCCTCGATGGTCATGACATTTCGGGTGTCGCGGTCGATGCGTCCGAGGGCGGCGTAGAGCGTGGTTGTTTTGCCTGAACCGGTTGGTCCGGTGACGAGGAGGATGCCGTTGGGACGCTCGACGCAGTCCATGAGTTTGGTCTGCATTGGTTTGGCCATGCCGACGGCGTCGAGGTCGAGTTCTTGGTTGGATTGATCAAGGAGGCGGAGGACGATTCGTTCGCCGTAGATTGTGGGGATGACTGAAAGGCGGATGTCGATTTTCTTTGAGCCGATGCGGACGGTGGTCTGGCCGTCTTGGGGGGCGTGCCGGTTGGCGATGTCGAGCTCGGTCATGACTTTGAGTCGCGAGGAGATCGCTGGGGCGAGGGTGAGTGGTGGGGAGAAGGCGTCGACGAGCATGCCGTCGATGCGGAGGCGGATGGTGAGGCGTTCTTCCATTGGGTGGACATGGACATCGGAGGCGCCGCGTCGGAGGGCTTCGAAGAGGATCATGTTGACGAGTCGGATGACGGGCGTCTGGCGGGCCTGTGCGAGGAGGTCGGTGGTTTTGCCGATCGCGCCTGCGGCGGATTCGATAGCGGACTGATCCAGCGGGATGTCTTCGACGATTTCGGTGACGAGGTCGCCGCGTTGTTCGTAGCCACGGTTGATGAGGTTGGCGACGGCGGCTCTGGGAGACAGGACGATGCGGATGGGCGCGTCGAGCTCGTCTTCGAGCATGGTGAACACGCTGGGTTGCATCGGGCGTGAGGTGGCGAGTATGTAGACGGGGCCTTCGCGCTCGATGCACGCGACTTGCACACTCCGTGCCTTGACCGGGTCAATGAGTTCGTAGAACCGGCTGGCGGATTCTGAGAGTTTCGGGTCTTGCTGGTAGGGCAGACCGGTGCGTTCGGCGAGGAGCTTGAGTGCACTGGATTCGTCGATTGCCATCGACTGCAGCATCACATCCCAGGGCTCGTCGTCTGAGCCGTCGATTGCTGCGAAGGCTTTGAGCTGATCGCCGCTGAGTTTGAGCGGGCCCAGCGCGCGGGCCGCGTCGTCCCATGCGTCAACGACGATGGGGGCCGCATCTTTGGCACGGGTGAGCCCTGAGGCACCCGGTTTGTTTCGTTTGATCAGTCCGTTTGATTTGCCCATGCGGTTAATCCATGTTCCGGTTGGAGTTTGAACCGACCGTGTTTGGATCGATGAGTACCGGCGAGAGTGTCGGGGAGCCATCGGTGGGTTCCGGTGAGCTTGGGAGCGGTGAGGTGTCCATTTCGAATGGGCTCTGGTTTGGATCGGTGTTGAGAACAGACGAGGCGTTGATTGATACGCTTCGGAGATCTGGCACGCGTGGGTCCAGTTCCATTTCTGCATACGGGCCTTCGGACATCAGCTTGAGGTCCATGAAGTTTGGATCGGTCATGATCCGCGGCGTCAGGAAGACATAGAGCTTGGACTTGGTGTTGATCTTGCTTGTGTTTTTAAACAGCTCGCCGACAATCGGGATGTCACCGAGCAGTGGGACCTTGATGACCGTGTCGCGGACATTATCGACGGTGATTCCGCCGATGACGATGGTCGCGTCTGTTGGGATGGTCGCGGTGCCCTCGATTGTGTTTCGGTCGCGGGGAGGAGGGGAGCCATCGGTGCCTTGGGTTGCGGTGAAGTTTGAGAGTTCAACGAAGTAGTCGAGCCTGAGGAATCCGCCGTCTGAGATGGATGGTGTGACAGTAAGAGTAGTACCCGCTTCTTCGAATCCGCCGAAGGAGGCGACGGTGCCGCTGTTGCTTGGTGTGATCTGCTGGAAGGGCTGCTCTGAGAGCGAAACGATCGTTGCTTCTTGGTTATCGTTGACCAGGAGTTGGGGGGCCGAGAGGATGCGGACATCTGAGTTGGTCTGGTTGGCGTTGATGATGATGGGGATCTGGTTGGTCATGATGACGGCCGCGGTCATCCCGGCGAGCCCGGGGTTGACTGTTCTGAGATCGCCGAAGGTCGCGGTGTCGGCCAATCCAGAGAGGGTGCTCCCTGTGTTGAGCCCGAACTGACCGGCGTTGATCTGAGACTCAAAGGCGAGCGTGAAGTTCTCTGTGTCTGACACCGAAACAATCAACGCCTGCAGGAATACCTGCGCCTTGCGGCGGTCGAGCCTTGCGATGAGTTTGGCGAGTTCGTCTTGCTGCTTGATCGGAGCGGTGACGAGCACTTGATTGTTATCTGGGTCGGCGATCACCGAGACGACATCAGGATCAAACGCGGCTGAAACTTCTGATCCGCCGCCGCTGTTCCCAAAGAGCCTCGCGGCTGATTGCGGGGTTGACCCGCGGCCGCCACCTGTGGATCCTGGGAGGAAATCTGAATCGCCGGTGCGTTGTTCGCCGGTGATGATCGCGGTCATGAGCTCGGCGACGATCTCGGCGTCGGAGTGGCTCAGGACATAGTCCTTGATGACGATGCGTTCATCTTCGGTGCCGAGTTCTACGAGCAGGTCGGCGAGTTGTTGTTGCTGTGCGGGTGTGCCGTAGTAGATGATGTTGCCGCGTGTGGTATCCACGACCATGACCGGGCCACCGGTCGCGGTTGATGACTGCTGGGACTGGAACCCGCCCTGTTGTTGGATTCTGATGTTGGTTTGCCCGAAGGTGTTCTGCTGCTGATCATCGATTGAGATGACCTCGCCGAGCCCGCGGTTTCTTGCGATGTCGGCGATCTGTGCTGCTGAGGATCCTGCGAAGTAGCTCTTGGGGTCGAGTGTGTTTGGGACATCGATGACATCGAGGACTTCTTGGACCCGGGCAATTTCGAAGTCTGTGCCTTTGAAGATCAGTGCGTTGCCTTGCGGGTCCACGGTGATTCGATCGGCCATGTTGGAGAGCGACGCCGAGGAAAGCCCGATACTGGGTTGCCCGCCCCCGGGACTTGCTGTCAAGCGTTGGTTGCCTGATGCGTTCCCGCCGGTGAGCCCGACGGCGCGTTCTAGGGCGACCGGTGCGGCTAGGTGCAGAAGTTCAAAGCGGATGTACCGCTGGTCGTCATCAATCTGGATGAGCTGATTAACAAGTTCTTGGATCCGCTGAATATCGCGAGGTGGGGCGTTGATGATCAGTACGCCGAGCTCGTCGACTGGTTGGATCGAGTTGCCGCTGGCTTTAGCGGTGTTGCCACCGATAAGAGCTGCGTCGAGCGCGGGCTTGATGAGCGAGGGCTTGATGTTGGGCGTCGGAATAATCTGAGTGCTGGCACGGTCTGAGCCCAGGGTTGATCGGATATCGGAGATGGGTTGGACGATCCAGAAGTTGGAGATCGGCTCATGGGAGATCGTGAAGGAATATTGTTCGAGCATCGCGTCGAGCAGGTCGATGAGTTTGCTTTTTGCAATCTGGACGGGCGCGTGGAAGGTGATCTCGCCTGTGGGTGCGCCCTTGACGGTGATGTTGATGTTGAGCGATGTGCCGACATATTCGATCAGCGTGGTCAGCTCGATGGGTTCAGAGAACGCTCCGAATGACACCATTGGTTCGCGTTTTCCGCGTGTGTTGCTTTGGTCGCTTCGTTTGATCACAGGCGGTTGGCGTTTGGGAGCTTTCTGGTCCCCCCAATCCAGCAGCGGCTCGATCTCTTTTTCAGCGGGATCATTTGCAGGCTGGTCGGAGGGCTGGCCAATGGCGAGCCCGGTGGATAGCAATCCGGTGCAAAGCATGGCAAGGGTGGTCTCTTTGATCATGTGTAGTTGTTCAATCACTGGCCGAACTCCATAGTAATTCATACTGCCTGTCATGCCCAATATGCTGGGGCAATGATGGTAGACGCGCCGGGCAAAATCGCCGCTTGATACACTCTTTTCGGAGCGCATCGTGGTGTGCCGTGAGTTTGATACCTGGTGTCACGGCAAACATTGCATTCTTTCGATCTTTGAAAGGACCAAGGCTGGAGTACTGCTCGTGTATCTTGCGAGCAGAAAGGAGTCTTTGGCATTGCTAAGTTGTTGTTGCGGCGGTCTTTGTGCAAAAATCGTCAAAATGGTGATGTGCCCATTGGGCACTAATGGATCAACGCCCGCTCTCGTGGTTGATTGCGGTCATAGATCCAAATGTGACCCAAAATGTTGCCAAAGGCGATTCAGCCAGAGCGATAGGGTTCCGAGAACCCCGCACCCCCAAAAGCTCAGTCTGCCCCTTGTGTCCCATCGTTGTACTCGATGACGACCGGTGAGCCATCAAACGAGATCGAGTCAATATGGCATCGGTTGGGGATGTTGGCGGGTTGTGCCTTTGGTTCGGTGATTGAAACCGAATCGATCGGATTGTTGAGCTCGAGCACCTTAGATTGGAGATTCTCAACGCTCCGAAGCACTTCGGCTGATGCTTCGCTTGTTGGCACGCCGAGTTCGCGTCCGGCTTGCTGGGCCTGGGTGATCAGCGATCCGAGCCAAACCCCCGCCTGCTCAACCCGCTGGGTCAAGCGATGCAGCGAGCCATCGAGGAGTGCTTGGAGTTGCGAGGTCTGGTTGACCAGTTTGTCGGTGGCGCGATCGGCGACACTCGATGAGAAGTTGATCGAGTCCTTGAGTTCGGTGGACTGGGTGCTGAGGTGTTCGAGTTTGTTGGAGGCCAGTTCGAGCTTGTCTTCCAGGTCCGGGCCGATTTCTCCGATGCGGACGGCCGCGTTGTGGATCGGGCCTTCGAGCAGGTCCTTGCGTGCTTCGAGCTGATCGAGCTTGGTTGCCGAGTCCAGCAGCCACATCCCGAACTCGCCCTTGACACCCTCGGCCTGGTTGCGGAGTTCGTCGAGCTGGCGCAGCAACCGGTCAACGCCTGCGATGTGCGACTCGCCACGCTCAACGAGCGATTCGATCTTGGCGAGCGGAGAGTCTTCAAACCGTGGGTTTTCTGGGTCGATCCCGAGCGATCGCATCGCCTGCTCGGCGGCGGATTGAAGAGGAACGATCGATTTTCCAAGGGCAACAACACGCTCTTCGGTGATCCGGCTCGCGTTGATGACGCGGTCCTCGATCCCTGAGGTGGATTCATTGGCCTGCTGGATGACCTGATCGATTTGGGAGCTGAGCTCCTCTTGGAAGGAAACCAATCGGCGGTCAATAAGCCCGATGGTCTGCCCGCTCTGGGTTTCAGCCTCGACCATGCGGAGTTCGATCGCGCTCATGCGCATGTCGAGGTCGCTGTTGATCGCTTCGAGTTTGATCGTCTGGTCGTCGGCGCGTTGCATCGCGACCCGCGCCCGGTGTTCGGCGGCTTGGGCCCGGATATCCGCGTCCCTGACCATGCCATCGAGTTGTTTCTGGGCTCTTTCGAGCGTGTCGTTCATCATCGTTTCATACTGCAAACGCATCGACTCGGCGTCGGGAAGGATGTCGCGGACCTTGTCGAGCACCTCATCGGTGCGATCAACGCGCTCGTCGATCATCCGCAGCATCCGGACACCCGCTTGCAATCGTTTGTCGAGCGTCGTGACGGATTCACCTGACCGGCGGATCATCTCTTCGGCATCTGCCGAGAAATCTTCGAGCGTTCGGCCTTGGGAGGTGGACTGGGCGATGATCGATTTGAGCATCTCTGAGTACCGCGCGAAGGTTCCCGCGTCCATGACCCGAGGCGAGAGGAACATATCTTCGTTGGTCGGCAGTGCCGCCCGGGTGCTGAGTGAATGCGGCTCAACGATCGTTTCTGCCTTGTTGTTGGCAGTTGCAGTGGCCGTTGTGGTGGATGGGTTTGCGGGTGTTGATTGCGTATTCATACCGAGACCTCTGTGGACGGTGGGGGTGTTGGAGCACAAACGCCGGGTTCAGAACCAGTGCGTAACCCTCTATCTCGGCAATCACGACCGGATAACTCGAAAAACAACGCGCTGTAAGGATACCTATGCACCCTCTTGCGCCATTCTGAGTGACCCGAGGCGTACACTCATCCGTGAGCAATCAATCCCATAAACCAAACTCCCGACCATCCAAGAAGGTCGCCGATCTCCGAGACGCAAGCCGGGGCGAGCGGCTCCAGCGCGTGATGGCCGATGCCGGCGTGGGTTCCCGCCGAACATGTGAAGCAATGATCGAAGCCGGGGATGTCTCTGTCAATGGTAAAATCGAGACAAATCTTCCGATCTGGGTGGATCCTTCTGTTGATCGTATCGTCGTGCAAAATAAGGTGTTAGAGCAAGCCGAGCGGCTGCTTTATGTCATGCTCAACAAGCCACCCCGGACACTTAGTGCCGTCAAGGACGAGCCTGGGTACGACCGCCGGACCGTGACCGAGTTGGTGAACCACCCGGCAGCGGCTCGACTTTTTCCGGTCGGAAGGCTCGATTACGAGACCGTGGGACTGATTCTGCTGACCAACGACGGCGAGCTTGCAAATAGGCTCACACATCCCCGGTATGGGGTGCCCAAGACTTATCGTGTTACGGTCAAGGGCAAGCTTGATCAGGAAGCGATCCATGAACTCGAGCGTGGTATTTTCCTCGCCCAGCGTAGCGAAGGGCGGACCCAGGGGGCCAAGCGGACCGCACATGTCGAGATCAAGCTGATTGCTCAGGATCGTGACAGCACAATTATGGATCTGACTCTCCGCGAGGGGCGGAATCGTCAGGTCCGGCGGATGCTTGCTGCGGTGGGATTTCCGGTCCGCAAGCTCGAACGCGTGGCGATGGGGCCTGTCGAGCTCAAGGGGGTCGCTCGTGGTGCTTGGCGTGAGCTGAGCCGAGATGAGATCAAGCTGCTCAAAAAGGCGGCGGCGATGAAACTCGGCGAACATCAGGATTCTCCGTCACACAGGGGCGGGAATAAGCCGAAAGTCCCGTATGTCGATCCACGATCCGGCCCTGCCAAGGGTGTCCGTCGTCGATCGATCAAGAACGCGATTAACCGGGCGTCGCTTTCGCCCGAGGGCGGGAACACCAACACCAGCCGAGGACCGAGGGCGGCACCGATCAAACGGCGCCCACCGAAGGACAGCAACTGAGCTCTTTAACTGAGCACCAACCGAGCACGGAACCGCCAATGACAACGCCAACCCCAGAAGCCCAGGAATCTGAGCCAACAGTAACGCGTTGGAAAGAGGAGTGGCGTCGGCTCAACTCGGTATGCAGGTTGGGGATTAACGGGTTGCACCGTTCACAGATCCCGCGCATGGCCGCGGCGATGTCGTACCGCACCATTTTCTCAATTATTCCGGTCATGGCGATCGGGCTGCTGATTTTCGGGTCGTTCGTGTCTGAAGATGAGGTGGATACCGGGGTTCGGCGTGTGCTTGATTACGCGGGGATCTCGCAGATCGCTGCTGCTCCTATAGAGGAAGTGCCAGAAGAACCAACTGAGATGGGTCCTGAGCCGATCTTCAATCCGCAGGACATCCAGCCGATCACCGAAGACCCTTCCCAGGAGCCGGCCGCGTCGTCGGCCAATATCGAAGAACTGATTTCTGATTTGATCAATAGGGTGAACACTTCGCTCCGCAATGTGCCGACGGGGTGGATCGCGATGGCTTCGTTGATCGTGCTGATTTATGCCGCGATGTCGATGCTGATCGAGATCGAAAAATCGTTTAACCAGTTGACCGCCGCGCCTTCGGGGAGGCCTTGGCTTAGGCGTTTGATGCTGTACTGGACGATGCTGACGCTGGGGACGCTGCTGCTGGCGGCGACCTTTATCGTCGGCGATGCGCTCGGGAGATGGATCATTTCTGTCTCAGGCGATAGCGGCGGGACCGGCGGGATGATCGGGGCGACCTTTGCCAGTTTCGGGGTCTCGGTGCTGATTTCGACCGTCTTGCTTCTGGTCGCGTTCCTTACGATCCCCAACACCAAGATCAAGATCCGTCCGGCATTGGCCGGGGCGTTTATGGCGGCGATTATGTGGGAGCTTGGCAAGTCTGGGTTCACGCTTTACCTCAAATCCGCGACCGGCTACACCAAGTTCTATGGGTCGCTGGCGATTCTTCCGCTTTTCTTGCTTTGGGTCTATGTCACCTGGGTGATTGTTCTGCTCGGTATGCAGATGACCCACGCGCTCCAGCATTTCACCCGTTTGGTCAACTCTGGTCTGGCGGCTCTGACCGGGGATGCCGATTCGGCGAGCCCGGTGCTGCTCGATCCGCTCATTCTCGTCGCGGCCGGTGCCTTCATCGGGCGAAGGTTTGTCGATGGCCAGACGACCACGCCTGACCAGCTCGCTGGGGGCTTGGATATTGATCCGTCACTGGCCGCCAAACTGATGGACGCCCTGCAGGCAGCTGGGCTGCTCAATCTCATCGCTCAGGGCGATGACGCGGATGATGCCTTTACACTCGCAAGGCCTGGCGACCAGATCAAGCTCAGCGATCTGCTTGATGCGGGGGGCCATCTGGACCGATTCCGCGACCAGTCCCGTGCCAACATCCCGGGTTCGATCCTGGGGGCGGCACGGGCGTCTATGGGGCAGCAAACATTGTCCGAACTTCTGGCATAAATCAGATTTGAACAGAGCGAACCGCAGGGCTATCCGATCGGTATATATGATCCCTTGCGCTCTTGTTTATCCCTGTTTAACGGGAAGAGAGCCGGGTTTGTGCCTAGAATCAGGGTTCCTATGCAAAGAATACAGATGTCAGAGTTTAGCGTTTATCTTCAGCAGCGTCCGGGCGAGCTTGCCGGGGTGCTTGATGCCGCCAAGGGGGCCGGTGTTCAGATAACTTCAATTTCAACGACCGAATACCAAGACCGCGGCTGCGTGCGATTGCTCGGTACCCCTGAGCAATCCTTGCGACAGATGTGTGAGTCGCTGGTGGATGCTGGGATTGGTCCGATTGTGGAAGCACCGGTCGTTGGCGTGAGTGTCCAGAACCGTCCGGGCATGATCCGCGATCTTTCGGTGTTGATGGCCGACAACCGGATCAATATCCGGTACTGCTACCTGATCCCCTCGGCCGAGGGGATTGATGGTCCGGTGTGTGTAATGCGGTTTGATGAGCACGACCGTGCGATGGATTTGATCGACGACGCCGACTGGCCCAAGACAGAAGCGACTGACGATTCGGCGAGCGAATCGGCGGCCTGATGGTTGTTTGATCAATGCCCACAGGTGTGATTTCCTGCGTACACTATGGCACACGCGAGTTCTGATTTGTGCGTGATTGAAAGGGCGATCTCATGGGTATTGAAGCCGCGATCCCGACCGATAACTTTCTGACCACCCAACTGCGACATGTCGTCAACTGGGGCCGTCGTTCGAGCATGTGGCCTATGCCGTTTGCGACGGCGTGCTGTGGTATCGAGTTGATGGCGACCGCGTCGTCCCGTTATGACATCGCCCGCTTTGGGATGGAGCGTATGTCGTTCTCCCCTCGCCAGGCGGACCTCTTGATTGTTGCCGGGCGGATCTCTGTCAAGATGCTCCCCGTGCTTCAGCGGATCTATGAGCAGATGACGGAGCCCAAATGGGTGATCTCGATGGGCGCGTGTGCTTCGACTGGTGGCGTGTTTGATACCTACGCGACCGTCCAAGGGGTTGACCAGTTCCTCCCGGTTGATGTGTATGTTCCTGGGTGTCCGCCGCGTCCTGAGATGCTGCTTGAGGGTGTGATGGCGATCCAGCGTCATATTGATACCGAGGGGATGCCACCGATGAGTGGCGGCAAGCGGATGCCTTTGGGCGTCGTTGTTGATCCGACCCACAGCGTGAACCCTCAGCCCGTTGGATTGACACAGTCCTGATTGAAGTTACAACGAACTGAACACTTCAAGGATGCCTGGGCATCCTTGTTTTTTGTGCTTGGTTTTTTGTGATGTGGTTGATGTGATGTGTTATGGGTTTAAAAAAGAACAGGCCCTCAGCACGAAGCTGAGGGCCTGAGTGTGTTTGTTTATATTTCGAACGCCCGGTATACGACCGAGTGGGTCATGTTCGAGAAACAAAGCAGATACGATCCCGACTAGAAGACGGGGTTGTATCGGTCACCGATTACCGGCGACGACGACCAGCGACGATGCCGCCGAGGCCGAGCATTGCGAGTGCACCTGGTGCTGGGATAGCGGTGTACTGGATGGTGATGGATGAGCCAGCACCGTAGGTGGAATCGATAGCGCTTGAGACGTCATCGAATGACTCGAAGAACTCGATGTTCAGGAGGCCATCAGCAGCGAGGACGAAGTCAAGGCCGGTGCCTACGAGGTCCAAGATGCCGCCTGAGGAGTACGATGCGGAGCCAGCGAAGTCGTCGCCGAGACCAGGAGTCAGGAATACGGCGCCGCCGAGGTCCATAACAGCTTCTGAGAGCCATGATGCACCGAAGCTAGCGATGTTTACATCCCAGCCGAGGCCGATGATGTGAGCGTCTGCAGCAACCATCGCCGAGATGGTTTCGTTGAGTGCACCACCCTGGAGGTCCCAGTTGTTGACACCCGAGAGGTCGATGGTCATGGTGGCGACTACGCCAGCAGGAGCCGAGCCTACGCCCTGGTTGCCGTTAGCAGCGGTGAAGTAAGGTGATGCGGTTGCAGCACCTGCGATTGCAGCGATAGCAGTGATTGCGATCTTCATTTTTTATCTCTCTTTCGTTTGAATCAAACACACTAGCAAGTTACAGGCAACACACCTGAACTTGACACAAACCCTATTAACCCCCTCAAGTGGGGAAGCACTCCAGAATGTTCGGGGTTCTCTCTTCTCTCTGAAAACACTGAACGGATGTTGTGCGAACACGACACTGGGTTACAGATGTGCCGGGTCATGTATAGAATAAGCGAAATCCGGCCGCTGTCAATAGCATTGCGGGGAATTGATCAATGAATTGTTCTTAATTCAATAAATCATTGTCAACGAATACATTACGGACTTTGCCTAGATTGCCTAAGTTTACATCTGGCCGGTCGCACACAAATGGAACCCATACTCTTGGAGATCGCTGGCTATTGAAAAACCCCGCCTGGGTTCTCCAAACGGGGTCGGTTGATTTCTAGGTTTAGCCACTATGAGTATAAGTAGTTGTTTTTTCAATAGCTTATCGTCTTCGACGAACGCTCACAAGCCCGCCAAGGCCTAGAAGAGCCATGGCTCCGGGTGCTGGGATGATGGTGTATTGGATTCGAAGAGTGGATCCTGCGAGGAACTCGGCATCAATCTCATTTGAGTTGTCATCGAAGGTTTCGAAGAACTCAACTCGGAAATCGCCGTCTTCGTTGAGATTGAAATCAAGCCCTTCGCTGACCAGGCTGATAAGGCCGCCTGAGCTGAATGCTTGGATTCCGCTGGTATCGACTCCTGAGCCTGGACCTACGAAGAAGCTGCCGCTCTGATCTGAGTTTTCGACACCGATCGTGGCTTCAGAGAGCCATGAGCCTCCGAATGTTTCAAGAGTGACATCCCAGCCAACTCCGATGACTTGCGAGAGCTCGTTGGCAAATGGTCCACCGTCGAGGATCATGACGAGGTTGTCACCATCTCCGAGCAGGTCCCATGTTGTGATCCCTGAGAGATCAAGTGTGATGGTGGCGACCGCGGCGGAACCGCCAGCAGTGCCTTCGATATTGAGTGACTCAGAATCGTCGCTTGACAGGTATGTCGAAGCTGTAGCGATCCCTGAGAGTGCAGCAATGGTAGCAAGTGCAATTTTCATATATTCGCCTCTTCCGTTCTTGAAAAACATCAGTTCTCGAACACCGGGTGCCTTGATGGCCTCGCTCTGCTGGCGTTCATAATGAGAGCGCCCAGTTGGGTGCAGCAGCAGATCGGGGTCTTTGAGACACCGCTTACGGGTTAAGAATGCGCCAGAACGGGTGATGTGCCACGAAAGCGTCTTGAATTTGGGCTAAATATTGGCAAATTGATGCCGATTATGAGGCTTGGTTTCAACGACTCGACGGCGATTTAGCCCAGGAATGTGTCAGGCTGTACCGATAACCAATATTGTGTATGGGGCTGTGCGAAAAGGCCACATCCATTTCGATGTGGTGAGTGTTCAAAAAAAGCCCCGGGTCTACCGGGGCTCATGATTCAGTTCGTATGTGGGGTCAGCTGGGTCGGGTGCTTACTTGCAGCCGACCTTGCGACCGATGCGACGACGACCGTTGATGATCTTGCGACCGCTCTTTGTCCGCATGCGTGCCCGGAAGCCAACAGTACGGCGGCGTTTGATGTTGCTGACTCGTCTTGGGTAGTGTATTGCCATCGCTAAATCTCCAATATCCGCACCGACTGCTTGAAGCCTGGTCGATTCGGGCTCCGACTGTAGACCCTGCCCCCCCAAAGGTCTAGCACCAAATCGGGGGCGCGATCACAATTTAGATTCTTGACTGGAAATTAGATTGGAAATCGCCCATACTGATAGTAAAGAGTCCTCGCTCGGCTGATCGCTGCGGGTACTCGTTCGTCGTCCTTGGTACTTTCTATGTATGGACGCTGAGCGAGTGATCGTTGGATCATGGACGGCGGCTCTTGTAGTTGGGTTCTGTTTGGGCGACGCCATTCTGGTGCGCCAGCGGCTCAACATGACAATCCGGAGCCGCCATGCTGAATCAAGAGCAGTTGAATCAAGCTCAGTTGATCCTCAAGCACACATTTTCAGACCAGGACCTGCTTCAGCGGTCGTTTGTCCATGCCTCGGTGACCGATTCGAGGCTCGATTCTAATGAACGCCTTGAGTTTCTTGGTGATGCGATCCTTGGGATGTTTGTGTGCGAACGGATCTTTACGCGGTACCCCAACTACCTTGAAGGCGAGATGACCAAGATTAAATCGCACGCGGTTTCTCGTGCGACCTGCGCGACGCTGGCGATTGATGTCGGGCTCGACCAGCTCATCCGGGTCGGCAAGGGGATGCAGAGCCAGCCCACGCTGCCATCATCGCTGGCGGCGGCGATTACCGAGGCGGTGATTGCGGCTTTGTATATCGATGGCGGGATGGAGGCGGTCCGGTTGTTTCTTGAGCCGCTGATCGATCCGTTGATTGATGCGGCTGTGGATTCTGGGCATCAGCACAATTTTAAGAGCGTGCTCCAGCAGCATGTCCAGAGGTTGCATGGGGTGTCGCCGAGCTATCACATCCTCGATGAGAAGGGGCCCGACCACGCCAAGTCGTTTAAGATCGGTGTTGAAGTGCACGGCGAGAACTACGAGCCGAGCTGGGGGCAATCCAAGAAGCAGGCCGAGCAAGAAGCGGCGAAGAACGCGCTTCAGGCGATGGGTGTCGTGGAGATCTGCGACGAGGGCAACGCCCACATGGCGGACTAGATCAGGCGGTGTGTGCCGGCCAAGGGGTTCGGCGGCGGCGGCCGGCGATCAATCCACCGAGGGCGAGGGTCATCGCGGCGCCGGGGGTTGGGGGGGTGAGGACATACTGGACATAGATTGCAGATCCAGCGCCGAAGACCGCGTCGATCTCGCCGTCGATGTCGTCAAAGGATTCGAAGAACTCAAAGTTTAATATGCCATCAGCACTGACGATAAAATCAAGTCCCAAGCTTACTAGATCAAGCATCCCGCCCGAGCTGTAGCTCCTGGTGCCAGCAAAGTCATCGCCGAGACCAGGTGTGAGGAAGAGTTCGCCTTCGATGTCGATGACTGGCTCGGAGAGCCATGACGAACCTTGTGTCATGATGTGCACATCCCAGCCGATTGACATAATATGTACACCTCCTGCTCCAACCAATAGTGAGAGGTGTTCATTATTCGCATCGCCTAGGAGGTCCCAGCTGTTCACTCCTGAGAGGTCGATGGTCTGAATGAAGCCGGTGCCGGCAACGAATGGGTCAGCACCCTCGTTGCCGCTGACAGAGGATAAATACGGCGATGCCATGGTGAGTCCTGCGGATGCGGCGAGTGTGATGGCGGCGATTTTCATGATGATTCCCTCATTCAGCTCGAGCTAATAATATATAGAAACTGTTATCTAATGTACCCGAAATGGCATGAGCGTCAATGATATTCTGGTCGCAATTTGGCTAAATGTAGTGCAGGTCAGGGTGATCAAAGGGGCAACAGCCTCTATTTTACCGGGATCAGATCAACCACGATCGGAAGGTGATCGGTTGCTCTTGAATCCTCGCGCTTAAGCCCGGAGCTTTCGAGGGCTTCGTCGCTGAGCCGAGCGGTGTCGAGGCTCCATGAGCGGATCGGGGTCCAGGCGTGGTCGTCAACCAGGAGCCAGTCGAGGCGGCCTGGGGTGTAGGAGCTGCCCGCGTTGGTCCAGGTGAGCATGGACTGGGTGCCGAGGACTGTTGTTGGGACTGGGGTGAGGTCTTGTTTGTCGATCCCGAGGTTGGCGATCATCATTTCGAGTGGTTTGCGTGTGCCGACGAGGTTGAAGTCTCCGCCGATGACGACGCCGGTGTCTGGGTATTTTTCACGGAGTTCGAGGATGAGGCCGTGGATCTGGTGCGCTTGGGCAATGCGTTTGGCGTCTTCGTCTGAACCGGCTCCGCCGCAGCATTTGAGGTGGAGCGATACGAGGATGAGGTGGTCGTTGTCTTTGGTTTCAACGACCGCCGCCACAACGCGGCTTGGGCGGTTGCTGCCATGAGCAACGAGTGGTTTGGTGATTGATTCAACGACTTTGAGCTTGGTGGCGATGGCGACGCCGCTGCGGTCGTCCATCATAATGAGGGACCAGTCTTTGCCGAGGTTCTCGTCGATCCAGTCTCGGACATCTTCTTGGGTGGTTTTGAACCATTCTTGGTAGAGGATGACATCTGGATTGAGTGCATCGAGGACACGGACGAATGGTTCTGGGTCTTTGAGCGGTGAGGAGAAGAGCACATTGGTGCTCATGACTCGTACGCCGCTATCAGGGTTTGGTGCGATCGGTTCGTTGATGGGTTTGCTTGGTGCGTAGCGGGGGAGTGTGGTGGTGAAGGATTGTGTTTTGAGGACTTCGCCGCCGATGGCGAGGTGTTCTACGACGACGGAGATCGGGCCGTCGTGCTGGAGGTTGGTGAGCATCGTGCGGTCGATGCGGGCTTCGTAGCGGGGGGCGTTGTGGGTGGGGAGGAAGTAGAACCCCGCGTCGCTGTGGCCGATTTTGGTAGTGGTGTCTGTTGTGTGGGATTTGAGCTGCGCGCCGCCTTTGAGTTCTCCGAACTCTTTGCTTGGTGGGGAGACGAGTATGGTGAGGTCTACCCCTTGGGAGAGCATCATGCTTTGGGTCCCGGCGTTGTACATCTGTCTTCTGCCTGTGGTTGGGTTGGCGTCTGCGTCGATGCGGATGCGTGTGGTGAAATCGGCGGCTTGGATCGCTTGGGATTCGTCGAATGATTCGAAACAGATGAAGAGTTCGTCGGAATCTGCGCGGAGGCCGGTTTGTCCGTACCAGTCGCTTAGGTCGCCGTCGAGGATGATCTGGGCGGGCGGGGGTGTGGAGGTTTGGGGCTCATCGGTGGAGAGTTGTGTTGTGGCACAGCCGGTGAGGGGGAGGAGGGTGGTCAGTAGGAGCTTGGTGATCATGAGTGAAGGATATGCCTGTGTTGGTGGTGGATTCAGGCGTGATCTGGGGCAAATGGAGGAAGTGGTCTTGATTGGGTGCAACCCCGATCCCGGATGGATTTATTGAAGGTGTATGAAATACTTCCTGCTGAACGAGCGTTCTGCTATGCTCAATCACTGATCGAAAACCATCGGGCAAACTGCCTGAGCATATAGGACACTCAATATGAATCGCACACGAACACTGATCGCCTCTGGCTTGGCACTCTCGGCTCTTGGGGCAGGGCTTGCGGGCTTCGGGCTCAATAGCGGGGCTATCGAGACAAGCATCGAAACAGGCACTGAAAGCAAGATCGAATCCACCATTGGGACCGAGTCTGCTGCAGGGTTTACAACATATACCGCTGATCCGGTCCACACCAACGCGATTTTCAAGATCCGTCACGCGGGCGTGACGAATTTTTATGGCCGGTTCAATCAGGTTGATGGCACCATTGAATACGACGGCAAAGACATCACCAACTCGACGATGAGCTTTAAGATCCCTGTGTCGTCGGTGGACACCAACAGCGGGACCCGCGACGGGCATATCAAAGATGCTGAGTTCTTTAACGCCCGCCAGTTTAAGGACATCACCTTCGAGTCCACCTCTATTACATCCAACGGGTCCGGTTCATACACGCTTACGGGGAACCTGACCCTCCATGGCATTACCAAAGAAATTAGTGCCTCGCTCAACGATGTGCTCACCGGGCGGTTCCGCGACCGTGATGTGCTTGGGTTTGAGGCCAAGTTCTCGATCCTGCGTTCGGACTTTGGGATCATGAAGTACTTGGCGGACGATCTTTCAGAGGCCGGCCCGTTGGGTAATACCGTTGAGCTGACCGTGGCCGTCGAATCCGGTGTTTAATACACACACAAATTATATTGAGGGGACATTATGGATCCACAAGTCCAGCAGCAACTGATGATCTGGGGCGGCGCGTTTCCAGCGGGGCTCTCGATCGTTCTGCTTCTTGTTTTTTGGTGGATTCACACGCGCAAGGCGATGTGGGTCGATGAGAATTCTGAGGATGAATCGATCGACGAACCCGTTGCCCAAAGTGGCCCGGTCTGGCTGTTGCCGATTTTGATAGTGGTTGGGTTTGTTGGTGCGGTGAGTGCGCAGTTCCCTTCGTTCCAGTGGTGGCCGGCGGACAACTCGTATCGCTTGCCTCACGCGATGATTGTGGTCGGGATTTTGGGGATGCTCGAAGGATTCGTCCGAATCTCAACACCCTCGGCCTTTCTCCTTCGGGTGCTTGCCTTTGCATGGGTGTTCTGGCTGCTTGCTTCTGGGTACCGGTCCAGCGAGGTCGTGTTTGCTGATGATTGGGCGTACTTTGGATGGTGGGCGATCGCGGCGTTGATTCCGGCACTCTTGGCAACGCTCCATGAGCAGAGTTCGGAGAAGGCTCCGGGGTGGGTTGATGCCGGGTGCTGGATGCTGGTTTTGGGCGGGATGATGCCGACGCTGTTTTTCAATGGGAATGCAACTGGTTCAACAGTCCTTCCCGGTGTGCTGGCGGTCCTTGGGCCCGTCGCGGTGGTGGGGCTGATATGCAAGCCGTTAACGCTCTCGCGTGGCGCGGTGACAGCGTTGATCGGTGCTGTGCTTGTGGTGATGATTGGTTCGAGTGTGCATTCTGAACTCCGGTCACTCCCGGCCGCGATTCTGTTGATCGGGGCGGTGTGCAGCGGGTTGATTCACTTTGATGGCAAGTCGGTATTTAAATACATCTTGATCCGCGTGGGCATCGCGTCGTTGCTGCTCGGGGGAGCGGCGGCGTTGTCGTATCATGAGCATGATCTGATTGAGAACGGATCGGGCGAAGCGGGCGAGTACGATCCGTACGCGGATTACGGGGAATAGTCAGCGTCTGCCAAGATCCTCCCATGAAAAAACCCAGCCACGCGGGGCTGGGTCAGAGGAGTTCTTATTGAAATCTGTGATTAGCGACGACGGCGTGTCATGCAGGCGAGGCCGAGGAGTGCCAGTGCGCCGGTGCCTGGTGAGGGGATGGTTCCGACCATATCGGAGCCACCGTTGGTGAGGCCTCGGAAGCGGACATAGAAGTCGTTGGTGCTGCTCATGAAGCTCGACGATGACAGGAGGCTCGCGTCGGATGCGACGATTGAGAATACGAATGATTCGGAAATGCCGTCGCCCATCCCGAAGGAGGGGGTGCCGCCGCCGTTGAAGTCTGCTCCGAGTGCAGCCCCGGCATCAAAGCTTCCAAATGATCCCGCGCTCTCGATTTCGGTATCCAAGAAATCAGCATCTGAGGCGGTCAAGAGCGAAGCGAAGGCTCCGTTGTCGATGCTGTCGATGTTGAATACAAACCCGGTGAGGAACCCGCCGATGACCGGGTCGGTCATGTTGGTGAGTGAGATCGATAGCGTGCCGTTGTTGCCGCCGTCGTAGATGTAGTCCATCGAACCGGTGTATGCCGATCCTGTGGCTTCAGAGCTGTTGAAGCTATCGCTGTTGAAGTTGACCGGAGCTGCGATCGCAGATCCTGATAAAAATGCAATCGTAAAGATGCTGAGCGTTTGACGCGTCATTGGAGTTCTCCCTTTTCATGGCCCGCGCGGCTCTCTATTTCCGGCGGGCATTTCCCTCATGAGATTGGCCGTTCTCCATCGGCCATCTCTTGCTTTCTCTATCACCGAAACGTCTTCGGCGGGCCCATTTAACCGGGCTTACATCAATATTACAACTCGATCCGTGCGTAATCAACACTTAAATGCTGAAATAAAAAGAGTTTATCGGCATTTTCAAACCGGACATGGTGGTCCGGGGGCGTGTCTGGTTGAATCGTACTTTTTGAAACTGTAATGTGCGAAAATAGAGTATTATACCCCAAAGCTGGTTGCGAACGAAAAAGAATCAGGTGCCGAATAGAATGTGAATATGTCTTCTTCGATCAATCCATCCCCGCCCATCGCTATCGGACCCAGGCTCATCCTTCGGCACCCCGTAATTACGGATTGTGAGCAGTTTGTGGCACTTCGGCGGGCTTCGCGTGAGCATTTAGAGCAGTGGGAGCCGATCCCGCCGTCGGGGCTGGATCTGTACTCACCCGAGGCCTTCGATCGGGAGCTTGAGACCAGCAACACGGAACGGGAGCAGCGGTGGTTGATGTGTTTGAAGGAGACCAATGAGATCGTCGGGCGGATCGGGCTGGGGAATATTGAGCGGGGGCCGTTCCAGAACGGGCGGTTTGGGTACTGGATTGGGGCGGATTTCGCGGGGCAAGGATTGATGAGCGAAGGGTTGTCGCTGGCGGTGGGTCATGCGTTTGCGAAGATTGAGGATGGGGGATTGGGATTGCACCGGGTGTGTGCCAATACGCTGGCGAGGAATGTGGCGTCGCGTCGGGTGCTGGAGAAGGTGGGGTTTGTGCGTGAGGGGTTGTCGGAGAAGTATTTGCAGATTCAGGGGCGATGGGAAGATCATGAGCGGTGGGGGATGACTGTGCAGATCTGATTGAGCTCGCTATCCGAATATCACTGCAAAGAGAACCACAATACCAATTGTGATCGGGATTGAGCAGAGCATCAGTATCGAAAGGGTCATTCCAATCCATGTGTGCTTTCGGAGCGATGAGTTTTTATGCAGCCCCTTTCGATCGTATGTTGATCCGGCGATGAAGATGCCTATGAAGCCCTGGAGCGTTGCCAAGAGTAGCAGGATTGGGAAGAGACCCGCGAGGATTCGGATTGGGCCGGGGATGATCATCGTCAGCAGAGACCCAAGCATAAGCACGGCCATAAACACCGCGCCCCAGACCCAGCGGCGGAGTCGGCGCATGCGTGGGGCGAAGTGGTGCTGGTGAACAAGGCCCTGCTTTCCGCATTCGGGGCAGACTTCGATGCCGTCGTTGATCGCCCGTTCGTACTGACAATGGATGCAGATAATCCGTTGAGGTGTATTGAACGGCGAACTGGCCACGCTCACTCCCACTCAATCGTCGCTGGGGGTTTACTTGAAATGTCGTAGACGACGCGGTTGACGCCGGTGACTTCGTTGATGATGCGGGTGGAGATTCTTGCGAGGACATCGAATGGGATTCGTGCCCAGTCTGCGGTCATGAAGTCTTGGGTTTCGACGGCCCTGAGTGCGATGACCCGCTCGTAGGTTCGGCCGTCGCCCATGACGCCTACGGAGTGGATCGGGAGGAGGACGGCGAAGACCTGGCTGGTTTTGCGGTACAAACCGGCGGCCACGATTTCTTCGAGCAGGATCTCGTCGGCGTTGCGGACGATTTCGAGTTTATCTTCGGTGATGTCGCCAAGCACACGGACCGCGAGACCTGGGCCGGGGAATGGATGTCGCCAGACGATGGTGTCGGGGACTCCGAGGACTGTGCCGAGGGCTCGGACTTCGTCTTTGAAGAGTTCGCGGACGGGTTCGATGAGTTTGAATCCGAGTTCTTCGGGGAGCCCTCCGACATTGTGGTGGAGTTTGATGTTTGCGGAGTTTCCGGAGTGGCCGTGGCCGGATTCGATGACATCGGGGTAGAGGGTGCCTTGGGCGAGGAAGTCGGCGTCTGGGATACTGTCTGCGGCTTCCTTGAACACATCAATAAACCGGTGCCCGATGAGTCGGCGTTTCTCTTGCGGGTCTGAGATGCCTTCGAGATCGCCTAGGAATTCTTTGGAGGCATCGACGACGCGGAGGTCGATCTGGAAGTGGTCGTTGAAGGTGTGTTCTACGAGGTCGCGTTCTTTTTTGCGGAGGAGCCCGTTGTCTACGAAGACGCAGGTGAGTTGATCACCGATGGCTTTGTGAAGCAAGGCGGCGACGACGGATGAATCGACCCCGCCGGACAAGCCACAGATAACACGTTTGTCTCCGACGGCTTCTTTGACCTTGCGGGCGGCTTCTTCGGCGAAGTCGGCCATTTTCCAGAGGCCGGAGCATTTGCAGATTTCGTAGAGGAAGTTTCGGAAGAGGTCCGGGCCGTGGTGGGTGTGGGTGACTTCTGGGTGGAACTGGACGCCGACGAAGTTGTGGTTTGAGTTGGTGGAGCGGACGGCTGCGTTTGGGCAGGTGTCTGTTGAGGCGATGGATTCGAGGTGGGCGTTTCCGAGGTTGTCGATCTGGTCGCCGTGGGACATCCATACTTGTGTGGATTCGGGGACGGCTCCAAAGAAGCCTCGGGTGTGTGCGTGGACTTTGAGGATGGCGCGTCCGAACTCGGAGTGGTCGGCTTTGGTGACTGATGCTCCGAGGAGTTTGCAGCTCAGTTGCATGCCGTAGCAGATGCCCAGGATTGGGATGCCGAGTTCGAGGATCTCGGGATCCATGGTGGGGGCGTTGTTGTCGGAGACGGAGGAGGGGCCGCCGGAGAGGATGATGCCCTTGGGGTTCATCGCTTTGAGTTCGGTTGCGGTGATGCTCGAGGCAACCAGAACCGAGTGGACGCCGGCATCGCGGACACGGCGGCAGATGAGCTGTGCTGTTTGGGAGCCGAAGTCGAGAACCGGGATTGTTTCATCGTGGATATGCATGGTTGGTTCCGTGCTATGGTCCGATAACGGCCCATTTGGGTTCTTTTGGGAGCTAGGGATGAGTCTAGGCACACGCTGGTTCTACTTTGGGGGGTTGGGGGGGAACTGGTGGTGGGTTTGGTCCGAATAGACGCTCTGGATGCTGGGGGCATAGCATTGCCGCATGTTGAGCATGTATCGTGGGTTGCGAGTGACGGGATTGATAGGGACACTCTTGATAGTGCCGATCGGGATGGGTGGATGCCCGAGCCCTCAGATAGGGTTCGATTCGCCTGCTCCTGCCAAGCGTTTGGACGCGATTGCCCTTGCATCTCAGGAGGATGACCAGGAGTCTCGGATACAGCTTGTTGAGAAACTCGGGTCAAACGACCCCGCCGAGCGGATGCTGGCGATCCGAGCCCTTGAGCAGCGTGAAGGGACGACACTTGACTATGAACACGCCGCCCCGCAGTGGGAGCGGCTCGAGGCCATCGAGCGATGGCGAGAGCGTATCGGCTTATCGGGCCCTGAGAATGGTGATGATGAGGGTCAGGACGATTCGCCGATGAAGAATGAGACCGATGATTCTGGGATAAACAACACCGAGGGGTGAACCCCCAATGAACTTTGGATGTATCTAGTCTTTGTCACAAGGATTAACGACGACGAACAACTCTGCCCATGAAGAAGAAAGCCGCACAACATACCGAAGTCAAACCCATCAAGATCGAGCTTGTCTCTGATCCGATGTACTTGTGCGGGGCTCGCGAGCTCGTTTCGTGTATTGCTCACCGGGTGGGGTTTGGGGATATGGAATGTTCGAAGATCGCGCTTGCCCTCGATGAGGCGATGTGCAATGTCATCCGTCACGGATACCAGCGGCAGACCGATCGCCCGATCTGGCTGACTATTTATCCTCAGAAGCCCGACGAAACGACCTTCGGCGGCATCGAGATCGTCATCGAGGACGAGGCCAAACAGATCAATCCCGATACGATCATCGGGCGTGACCTGAGCGACATCAAGCCTGGAGGATTGGGCGTTCACATCATGCGTGAGGTGATGGACGAGGTGCTCTTCGAGAAGCGTAAGGGCAAAGGGATGCGGCTGCGGATGAGTAAATCCGCCCCCAGACCCGACCAGGCACCGCGCATCGGGCAAATATCGTCGGGCTCGACCCCTGCGCAACGCCAAGTTTCCTGATACCATCTGAATAACTCCCGGTCGTTCCTGCCATGCTTTGTTGATTTGGCGGGTTATGCGTGCATGGTCATTTGGCCAAGCGGACGATCGCGGGGCACAGAAGGGACACGATGGCTTCTTCAGATAACGATTTCATCCGTACAGAACAGCCGGCAGCGGGGGTGGTGGTGATTTCGCCCATGGCTGATGTAGATATGAGCCGGTCGCCGGTTCTCCGCACAGCGATCAAGGGAGAACTCAAAGCGGGGCTCGATCGGATGATCATTGATCTCTCCGATGTTCAATACATGGATTCATCCGGGCTTGCGACACTGGTCGAGGCGATGCGGATTGCTAAGACCCAATCAATCGCGTTGCATCTCGCATCGATGACTCCCAAGGTCCGCGCGATTTTTGAGATCGCCCGTCTTGATGCGTTCTTTAGTATCAAGGATTCACGCCAAGAAGCCCTGGATTCCTGAGCAGCCTATCGATGAGTACCCCACCCCCACCAGAGGAAACCCGATCGCGACTCCCGCTGCTCGTGCTGGTGGTGTTGTATCCGATCGCGATGCTCGGGCGGCGGGTGCTTGGGATTGTGTCGCACACGGGTGAAGTTTTTTACTTGCTGGCGACTGCCAGCAAATGGGTTTACAGGGGTCTGACGAATAAAAAATATCGACTCGGGCGCAGCGCCATCATTTCTCAGGTGGTTCGGATCGGTGTGCGTTCGATCTTTATTGTGATGATTGTGTCTGGTGCGGTTGGTTTGATTTTGGCTTTGCAGTTGTCGCCTCCGCTTGAAGAGTTTGGTTCCAAGGACAAGGTGGCCAATATCATCGCTGTTGCGGTGCTGCGCGAGCTCGGGCCGTTGATCGGCGCCATTGTGCTGACGGGGTTTGCTGGGGCGTCGATTGCGGCGGAGATCGGGACGATGGTGGTGTCCGAAGAGATCGAGGCCCTCGAGGCCCACGCGCTCAATCCGATCCGGTTCTTGGTGGTGCCTCGGGTTTTGGCGTCGACGATTTCGATGACGATGCTCGGGGTCATGTCCAGCTTTGCGGCCATCGTCGCATCGATGGGTATCGCGATTACGGTGCTCGATATTCCTTATGACACTTACATGGACAACATGCTTACGCAGGCCAAGATGGTCGACTTCTGGACCGGGGTCGCTAAGGGCGCGGTGTTCGGGACGCTTATCGGGATCATCGCGTGCACCAACGGGCTGCGCGTCACAGGCGGGGCGGCGGGGGTCGGGCGGGCGACGACCTACACGGTGGTCGAGTGCATTGTCGCGATCGTGGTCGCCGACCTTGTGTTTACGGCGATGTTCTTCGCTCTTGAGTTATTCTGATTGGTTTATTGCCGTATTCTCAACAGCATAACACCGCTTGATTTTAATGCGCACATGTGAGAATTTGATTGTTGCCGGTCTGATTATCTGCTATCTTCTTGGCTTATTAGTCAGATATCGGAGTGCAAATGAATCAAGTTATGATGTCTATTGGGATCGCTTTATGCTTGCCGCTGGTTACGAGTATGGCTCAAATGGTTGAGGAGCCCTGCATCTTTGACGATTACCTCGGTTCGGTGCTCGTTGGTGAAACTTACAGAGCGACTGAGCGTGCGGGGAATACTGCGTACAGCGTGTCTGAGAATGGGATATTTACAGTCTTTGATGTGTCCGATATTTCGAATCCTGTTGTGGTTGGGAGTTTGGATATTGGAGAGGCGAACATCGAGCATGTCATGGTTCGCGATGGCTTGGCGTATGTCGTGCCGAGTATTGGTCTATTAAAAATAATAGATGTCAATGACCCGAGTTCTCCCGGGCTGCTTGGGAGCTTGCCGGATTTTGTTTTGGGGAGTGATCTGGGCGTTGGTGATGGTGGGCGTGTGATCCTCAATGTTTTTAATAGTATTCTTTATGTGGACGCGTCAAATCCGAGCTTGCCGTTTGTCGTCGAGGGCTTGCAGCACCCGGTCGGTGGCGAGCTTGAGGGGTATGGGATCGACGGGACAATCGCATACCTCGTCACGGATGTTGCCGGGACACTCTCGCTCGAAGCATGGGACATCACGGATTTGGCAAACAGGATTCTGCTCTCTACAGAGATTATTCGCTTCAACGATACGACTACAAGCTTTGCAACGCTGGCTATATCTGGGTCGGTTGTGTATGTGCTTGACCAGTCGGCAGGATTGTTTCTGTACGATATTTCAAACCCGGGATTTCCTGTTCTTCAATCGTCGTTGGCCGGGGTCAGTGGCCAGAGTCTGACGATCAATGGCGGCATGATCTACATCAGTGATGGGTTTTCAGCAGTGCAAGTTGTTGATCAGAGCAACCCATTTGCCCCGGTATTGGTCGGGTCATACGACACGCAGTCTTCGGTTGCGGGGGTGATCGCTAAAGACCAAAGGGTGTTACTGAGTGGTGGTGATGGATTTGAGTTGATTGATGTATCCAATCCTGCGAATCCTTATGCCGGGAGTGTTGAGACATCAGATGCCCTCGGTCTTGGGGTGATCGGTGACCTGGTGATCGTGGCGGACAGCTTTGGTGGGACAAAGTTTGTTGATGTATCGGATATTGATAGCCCGCTGATCGTTCATTCTTCGCCTGGGAGCGGCCGGAATGTTCATGAGTCTGGACACCATGCGTTTGTTGCCCGCGGGCATCTTGGCTTGAGTATTTGGGATGTGAGCGATCCGGCGAATATTTTGGTTGCCGGGCGTCTCACTGGTCTTGAAGATTCAATCACGGATGTCTTCGTTGATGGGCAGTATGCGTATATCACCGATGCCGGCGTTGATCTGATGAAGGTTGTTGATGTGAGCGATGTGGGTAATCCAGTTGTCGTTGGTTCGGTTTCAATAGATGAGAACTCGAGTTCGATTGAGGTCAGTGATGGGAGGGCGTATGTCGGATCGTTTACCAGCGTTGGGCTTGATGTGATTGATTTGGGTGACCCGTTGAATCCTTTGTTGCTCGGTTCGATTGACCTTCCAAACACGGCGCTGGCGACGCGGGTGCGTTGGCCGTATGCGTATGTCGCAGCACGAGATACTGGGCTTGTGATTGTTGATATTGCTGATCCGGTGAGTATGTCGATCGTTGGGACATTTGATGTCGGTGGTGTCGCGGTCGATCTGGAGCTTGTTGGCGATATTGCGTATGTGGCAGAGAACAATCACGGGGTGCAGTTGATTGATATTCAGGACCCCACATCGCCGGTGCTCGTCGGGAGCTTTGCAAATGAGAATGAGGCAACGGGGATACGGATCGTAGAGAGCAAGATGTATATCACCTCAAGGGATTTAGGGCTCGAGATTGTCGATCTTGGTGCCAGCTGTGGGGAATGCCCTGGTGACCTGACGGGGGATGGGGCACTGGATTTCTTTGATATAGTTCTGTTCTTGCAGCATTTCGGGGAGTCAAATCTGATGGCGGATTTCAATGGTGATGGCGAACTGGATTTCTTTGACATCTCCGCGTTTTTAACGCTCTTTCAGGGCGGATGCCCATAAAGTTTGAGCCATTCTCAGAGTCGATAGCCGACGGGTTCGTCGATGAGGGCGTAGAGCTCTCTGAGTACGGTCATTGAGAGGAATCCGATTGCACTGAGCCCGGTCATGAGTAGGGCGGCTTGGTGATGTCCAGCGCCAAAGAGCCAGCCGACGCCGTAGAGGGTTGGCCAGATGGCGCCGTAGCGGGATATGCGTTCTCCGAGCTTTGGGCCGGTGCCGTGGCGTTTGGTCTTTCTGTAGATGAATGCGCCGAAGAGAATCACGCAGGCGGAGGGATAGATGAGCGCGGTCATCGGGACCGCGTTTGGCCAGAGCCCATCGGTTCCTTTTCGGTCCCACGCCAGTGCTAGGAGCATGAGCGATCCGATCCCCCATCCGACGCCGGCGAAGATCGCGGCCCTTCGAGAGATCGGTGGTGACCGGCGGCCAAGATATTGAGCGAGTGCGAGGACGATCATCGCGTGGGTCATCACGAGCCAGACGGGGAGCATGAAACGCATCCAGATATTGGGAATCAGCATGTGGCCGGCGTAGATCAGACTCAGGAGGACCATCCCCATGCCTGGGACATACTTGCCCAGCGCGTTGAAGATTAGGATCGCCACGGCCAGGACCAGCGTGAGGAGGATCGCGCCGGTGCCGAAGAAGGTGGCCCCGAGGATTGCAAGCATTAATGCGCCAGCAACGGCACAGATGGCCAGTTCTAGTGAGGCCGAGCCATCGACGATCGGGTGTCCTGGTGTGCCCAGTGCCCGGTCCTTGTGGATGTCGAGCAGGTCGTTGAGCGCGGCACCGAACGAATAGAGCCCGAGGCCGACCAGCAGCCCGCCTGTCAGAGCAACCCAGAGGGGTTCTTCGCTGAGGTAAGCGGGGAGATGCTCGCCTGGGGTGGTTCTGGACCAGAGGATCACGAACCACAGGTTGCCCACGGCCCCGAACCCGGTGGTGACCCGGGTGAGCTTGAGCATCGGCGCGGCTTTGCGGACCCAGTAGAGCATACGGTGATGGTATGCAATTCCAACATCGCTTGGGGGTTGGGGGTCTACCATCCCCCCTATGACCTCTGATTCTTCCAATCCAGCCAGTAGACCGGGACCGTGCGCCATTGTGGTGTCCCGCTACAACGACTCGATCACCTCGGTGATGCTTGACGGGGCTGCTCGGGCGTATTTGGCCGCTGGGGGCGAAGATGGATCACTGGCGATTCTTGAGGCGCCCGGGGCCTATGAGCTGGTTTCGATTGCAAGTGCCGCTGCGGGGTCTGGGTTGTATGACTCGGTGGTGTGTCTTGGGTGCGTGATCAAGGGGGAGACGGATCACGATGTGCATATTTCGGGTGCGGTTGCTAATGGGCTTGTTGAGATTTCGATCAAGACGGGGGTGCCTGTGGCGTTCGGGGTGTTGACGACCAACACGATTGAGCAGGCGCGTGCTCGCGCTGGGGGCGATGTGGGGAATAAGGGTGCTGAGGCGATGGTCGCGGTGCTTGGTGCGGCGGGCGCGATTGGCGCGTTGGTTGAAGCGAAGAATAACAACACGCCGGGGATTCGTTACGCTCCGGGCTTTGAAGTTCCTGATAAGGCCGGCGTCGCCGGCAAGGGTGTTTGATACATGGGTTCACCGAGAGACATCCGAAGATTGGCCTTGATGGCGTTGTACCAGCTCGATGCTCGGGCGGGGCTCGATACCGAGCTCATCCGCAGTTCGCTTGACGACACAGACACTTTTTTGAGCGAGGGGCTCAGCTTTGCTGATCCGTCATCGAAGCTCAGCGAGAAGGACCGTGACAATGCGTTTGAGTCGGCCAAGGGGGCGTACGCCAATATCGAGGTCGCCGATGCGGAGTTTAATGAGCTTTCGGCTGATTGGGCGGTCCACCGGATGCCCGCTGTCGATAGGGCGATCCTGCGTCTGGCTCATTACGAGATGACGATGATCGCTGATCCGAAGCCCAAGGCAAGCGTGAACGAAGCGATCGAGCTCGCCAAGCAGTTCTCAACGGCGGAGTCTCCCGGGTTTGTGAATGGCTTGCTCGACAAGGTGCTTAAACGGGTATTGGCCCAAGCGGACAAAGCGGCTGCTGAATCTGCGGAGTTGTGACCCATGGCGATCTTCCGCAAGACACTCGACAAACTTAAAAAGGGATTGGGTAAGACCCGTCAGACCTTTGTGTCGTCGTTGCGGTCGGTGTTGTCTGGCAAGCAGCTCGACGATGACCTGATCAAAGAGATCGAGAAGCGGCTAATTGAATCCGATGTCGGCGTGGTGGCAACGGCCAAGCTGATCGACGGGATCAAGGCGGATTACAAAGCGGGCACGCTCACCAAGGGCGAGGATGTCATCGAGTACCTCAAGACGGAACTCAAAGCGATGTGGCCTGCCCAGGATCGCACGCTCAACACCAGCGATACAAAGCCCATGGTCATCCTGATGACCGGCGTTAACGGCGTGGGCAAAACGACTTCGATCTCGAAGCTCTGCAACCAACTCACCGGTGAAGGCAAGACTGTGCTGCTTGGGGCGTGTGATACTTTCCGTGCGGGGGCGGTGCGGCAGCTTGAGATCTGGGGCGAGCGGCTCGGGGTTGAGGTGGTCAAGGGCCAGCAGGGCGGGGATCCGGCGGCCGTCGCGTTTGATGCGTGCGCTGCTGCCAAATCTCGTGGGGTTGATGTGTTGATTATTGATACGGCCGGGCGTCTACAGACGCAGTCGGGGCTAATGAATCAGTTGACCAAGATCCGGCGGGTGATCGATAAGCAGATCCCCGGTGGCCCGCATGAGACTTTACTGGTGCTTGATTCGACGAGTGGGCAGAATGCTTTGAGGCAAGCCGAGGAGTTTGATGCGGCGGCGGGGGTGACGGGGATTTTCTTGAGCAAGCTCGACGGGACGGCAAGAGGGGGGATCGTCGTGGCGATCAAAGAAGCGACGAATATCCCGGTGAAGTTTATTGGGCTGGGGGAGACGCCTGAGGATGTTGAGGCGTTTGATCCGGAGCAGTTTGTCGAGGCGATGTTTGCGGAATAACTATCAGCAACTAGCGAAGTGATATCTTGTCCCTCCCCGCGCCCCGCGGGGAGGTGGCACGCGCAGCGTGACGGAGGGGTCTTTGACTGCTTTATTGTTGGCAGTGATTGGGTATATTTTGAAGACACCCCTCCGCCTCGAAGACTCGGCACCTCCCCGCGGGGCGCAGGGAGGGGCAAAGACACCCCTCCGACCTGATTTCGTCGGCCTACCTCCCCGCGGGGCGTGGGGAGGGACAGTCAGGAGGGTTTGTAGTTTTTGATGTCTTCTGCTCGCTGAATGGCGATTGAATGAATGGTTCGGACGACGGCTTCGAGTTCGGCGAAGACCTCGCGGGCTTGGACGCGGAGGACATGGATGCCGGACGATTGCATCCATTGGTCTCGATGGTGGTCATGTTCGAGTTGTTCACCATGATGGGTCTTGCCATCGATCTCGATCACAAGCCGGGCATCGCGGCAGTAGAAGTCGGCGATGTATGGGCCGGTGGCGTGTTGTGACCGGAAGGACAAACCATCGATTTGGTTGTTGCGGAGGACTGACCAGAGTAGTTTTTCTGGAGGTGTTATTTCATCACGGAGTGCACTGGCACGGAGTTTCGCCTGATCTGTGGGCTTTGTGCGAGCTCGGTAAGTCCGATGATCCATCATGCAATGAAGTGTATCAGAAATTTGTTCGGCACCTTTATGTCCCTCCCCGCGCCCCGCGGGGAGGTGGGCTCGGCGAAGCCGAGGTCGGAGGGGTGTCTTGGTGGGGTGTGAAGAGTAAGAACCCCCTCCGTCATGCTGCGCATGACACCTCCCCCTGGGGCAGGGGGAGGGGCAAGAGTTGGGGGAGGGACAAGAGTGGTTTACCCGCCGCCGTCGCCTCGGGCTTCGTGTTCGGAGTCGAACTCTTGGGCGAAGAGGACGGCGCCGGGGAGGTCTTGTTTCCAGGGTTGTTCGCTGGTGATTTCTCGGGCGGCTTTGCGGCCGTCGAGGACGGAGCGGCGTTCGGCGGCTGAGTCTGGGGCGTCCATTGGGGAATGGAGTTGGGTTGGGTCGTCCTGGACGACATGGAGTTTCTGTGTTGGGAACGCGAACTCGACTCCTAGGCGGTCGGCTAGGCGGACCACATCGAGCATGAAGCGGTGTTTTTCGCGGAGTTCGATGGACCAGTCTGGGCATTCGAAGAAGATGTAGACGAGGATGTCGAGGGAGTGGGGGCCGAATCCGTTGAGCCAGACATGGTAATAGTCTTTGCGGGTGTATGGGTGGAGCTTGACGATCTCGCGGATGCCGGCGCAGAAGGCTTCGATTTTGTCGGGGTGGGTGTCGTAGGTGACATTTAACTTTGTCGTGAAGCGTCGGTATTGTCGGCGGCCGTAGTTGTCTACTTTGGCGCGGACGAGGGTTGCGTTGGGGACGGTGACGAGGGAGTTGTAGAAGGTGCGGATTCGTGTTGAGCGGAATCCGAGGCCTTCGACGGTGCCTTCGACATCGTTGACGACGACCCAGTCGCCTATTTCAAAGGGGCGGTCCAGAATCACCGCGATGGAGCCGAAGAGGTTCTCGATGGTGTCCTTGGCGGCGAAGGCGAAGGCGAGGCCTCCGATGCCTAGGCCGGTGAGCAGGGGCATGATTTCTATTTGGAAGGCGCTGGCGATGTAGATGAGCCCGATGGCGGCGATGAAGAGCTTGGCGGTGCGTTTGATCATGGGGACGAGGAGGTCGTCGAACTTGGTTTCGGTTTTGGCGGCTTGTGCGGAGAGCCAGTCCCCGACCAGATCGGTGACCCTGAAAGCGGCCCAGACCATCGAAATCATAAAGAACAGGCGGACCGCGACGAGCAGGATGGTGGTGGCGGTGGGTGGGAGGAGCCCTTGATCGAGGGCGAGGTACCAGATCCCCGCGGCGGCGAGGAGCCCGAAGGGTCGGACTGCTCGGCCTAGGGAGAGTTTTTCGACCGGCTTGCCCCGTTTGAGTTCAAAGCGGTGCCAACCGGTGCGGAGGATGGCGCGGACGATGTGGTCTGCGATCATGCCCATAAAGATGACCAGGAGGATCCCGACCCATTGCCACGCTTCGAGTCCGATGAAGAGCCGGCCTTTGAGGGCGTTGGGGACCGAGCCTCGGATGCTTTGGATCATGGGGCGGTCAATGTCGGATTCGACAGCCAGGGCTTCCCCCTCTGTAGCGATCCAGAGAGCGTGGATGGTCTCGACGGTCGATCGGGAGAACCGCCAGGAGCCTTGATCATCGCGGGTCAGGGCGATCCCGCCGGCGTCGTATTTCCGTGACCAGTCGAGGTGGGTGAGGGATCGGGCGGTGTCTGGATAGAAGATGTAGGAATCGGCGTCTAGGGAGGCGGGGTGGTCGCTGTATGAGATGTATTCGAGGCGGTTGAAGACCTCGTAGAGTTCATTTGCGGTCGCGGCCTTGGCTGAGTGGAGGAGCCCGGCGGGGAAATCGAGGCAGCGGAGGGCGTTGTCGAGCCCGCTTGGTTGGCTTGTAATGCCCGTAAGAAAGGTACGGAGGGTGTCTTGAGGGGACTGGAGTCCTGATTCTGGTGAGCTGGCGGCTTGGGTGTTGTGGGCCTGGTTCTCAGAGCCGACCTCTTGGGCGAAGGCCTGTGTGGAGAGCCCAGATAGGGTGCCCATGAGGATCAGGAGAGCCGTGGACATTCTGAGGAATGCGGTGGGACGAATTGGGTGTGTTTTTTGTTTCATCACGCCTTCATGCTAGGCAATGGAGGATCCGAGGCCCTATCGTTGGGGCCCACTGGGTTGCGCCTGGAATGCAGCCCAGAAGTGAGCGAATCACGCGATTTCACCGAAAGGAAACCGCTATGGCAGCTGGAACCAAAGGCACCATCACGCAGGTCATCGGATCAACATTCGATGCACAGTTCCCCGAGGGGGACCTCCCTGATATCTACAACGCGATCTACATCGAGTTTGAACTCGGTGGCAGCAAGATCGAGCTGACCGGTGAGGTTCAGCAGCACCTTGGTGGCGGACGAGTCCGTGCTGTGGCGCTGGGAACAACCGATGGCTTGACCCGTGGCATGGCGATCACCGACCTCGGCGGACCGGTTTCGGTTCCTGTTGGCGACAAGGTGCTCGGGCGTGTGTTCAACCTGCTCGGCAACCCGATCGATAACCTCCCAGCACCCGAGGGTGTCAAACGCATGCCGATCCACCGTGATCCGCCCGCGTTCTCGGCACTCAACCCAAGAACCGAGATCCTCCCGACCGGCATTAAGGTCATCGACCTGCTCTGCCCGTTTGTGCGTGGTGGTAAGATCGGCCTCTTCGGTGGTGCGGGTGTGGGCAAGACCGTGATCATTCAGGAAATGATCGCCCGTGTTGCTCGTGAGTTTGATGGCTACTCCGTATTCTGTGGCGTTGGCGAACGAACACGCGAGGGCAATGACCTCTGGCGTGAAATGGCCGAGGCCGAGTACACCGATGCCGAAGGCAACACCGCTCATGTGCTTGACAAGGTGGCGATGGTCTTCGGTCAGATGAACGAACCTCCGGGATCACGCCTCCGCGTTGCTCTCTCGGGCCTGACCATGGCGGAGAACTTCCGCGATGAATCCGGTAAAGAAACCATGATGTTTGTCGATAACATCTTCCGCTTTACCCAGGCGGGTTCGGAAGTATCGGCACTCCTCGGTCGTATGCCATCGGCGGTGGGCTACCAGCCAACGCTGTCCACCGAGATGGGTCAGCTCCAGGAACGCATTACTTCGACTGCTAAGGGTGCGATTACCTCGGTGCAGGCGATTTATGTGCCTGCCGATGACCTGACCGACCCGGCACCAGCGACCGCGTTTGCTCACCTCGATGCGTTCGTGGTTCTTGAGCGTTCGATTGCCGAGAAGGGTATCTTCCCAGCGATCGACCCGTTGTCATCGACCTCTCGTATTCTTGATCCGGCCATCCTCGGCGAGCGTCACTACGCGGTTGCCCAGCGGGTCCAGAAGATCCTTCAGCGTTACAAAGACCTCCAGGACATCATCGCGATTCTTGGTGTTGACGAGCTGTCGGACGAAGACAAGCAGATCGTGTTCCGGGCACGCCGCATCGAGCGGTTCCTGTCCCAGCCGTTCTATGTTGCAGAGATCTTTACCGGATTCCCTGGCATCAACACCTCACTCGAAGAGACCATCGATTCATTCGAGCGTCTGTGTGACGGCGAGGGTGACGAGCTCCCAGAATCGGCATTCATGTATGTCGGTACGCTTGATGAGGCTCGCGCCAAGGCCGAGAAGGCCGCGGCGGCCGTCTGATTCGAGATGATTTATTCAAACGAGAACACCCGCTTCGGCGGGTGTTTTTTTGTCCGGGTGCCACTACTCGCCGTTTTCGGCGCAGTAGTGCTCTTCAAGTTTGAACAAGTTGTGAGTGCGAAGACACTACTGCGCGTAAGAACGCGAGTAGTGGCACCCTGATTGTGTAGTGGGATTACTTGGTGGTGGATTCTTGTTCGATGGTGTAGCTGAGTTTGTCGCCTTGGCAGTCGATGTGGATGCAGAAGAAGCCCGGGCCGCCGTCGGTGCCGGTGTTTTCGTGCTTGTTGACCATCGGCCAGATGATTTCGCGGTCGGTGTCGGGGATCGGGAGCGATTCGACATCTTCGAGGTTATGCCAGCGGAGTTCGCCCTCGTTCATATGGCCGTCGACGACTTCGACGGGGACCATGACGCGGTAGTAGAACAGCAGCCAGTGGGTTTTGCCTTCGAAGGCGGTTTCTGCGATGAGTCCGATGAGGCGGATGTCGTTTATATCGACATGGATGCCCGCTTCTTCTTCGATCTCGCGCTGGGCGCATTGTGCGGGGGATTCGCCGAGGTGCATTTCGAGTTTGCCACCGATGGGCGAGCAGAGGCCTTTGTTGGGTTCTTTGATGCGGTGGAGGAGGAGGATGCGGCCGTCTTTGTCGCGGAGGTCACATAGACATGCGAGCTTGTAGGGCAGCGCGCTGTTTGCGGGGTCTTCGGTGAGTCCGGGTAGGATATTGGCTGGGTCGCTCATGGGCTACGGTAGGCACGGCCGAGGGACATGGGCTCTTGGGCGCAGTGCGGTCTTTGGTGATCGGCAATGTTGGAATATCAAGACCCGACTGCGTCCAAGAGGGCGAGTGGGGGCACCTGTGCTTTGCATGCATTCAGGCGGCGTTATTGCCGTTGAGGGCGGCTTCCCTGGCTTTGACCTGATGGTCGAGGACTTTCCAGATCCGATCGATCGATGCGACGGTTTCGGTGGAGGATTCTTTGATCGCCGCGACATTGGTTTGGATGTCTTTGGTGACGACAGCCGACTGGCTGGCGAGTTTTTTGACTTCATCGGCGACGACAGCGAATCCCTTGCCCGCTTCTCCAACGCGGGCGGCCTCGATGGTTGCGTTGAGGGCTAGGAGGTTTGTTCTGTAGGCGATGGTGCTGATGATGCCGGACATGTGTTCGATGTCCTCGGTACTTTTGGCCAGACTGCTGGAGACTTCTTTGGCGGTGGTGATGTCGTTGATGAGTTCCCCGCGTTCTTGCTCGGCTTCTTTGAGCTGGGTCGCTTCGGTGCCCATCTGAATGGTCGCGCTGTTGATGATCGCTCCGGCCTGGCCGAAGGTGCCCAGGAGCCCTTGGGGGAGAACCCTTCGGAAGTATTTTCCTTCTGAAGCAAACGAGAGTGATGCGCTTGATTCGCGTACAAAGGCGTCGGTCATATCCAGCAAGTGGTTGATCGCGTGGAGCATCGGTGCGAGTTCGTCGCCGTCATCGATATTGAGAATTCTTGCTTCTAGATCTCCGGAAGCGGCGCTGGTGCATACGCGGGTTGCCTCGTGAATCCATTTAGAGTTATTGCATGAGGCGGCGTGTGTTGGTGTTGAGTAGTCGAGCGTGGTCATTGGGTTCTCCGAAAACAGACTGGTGTTCGTTTGTTGGCTGGTTATGCGCAGAGTTTAAAGATGAGTTCGTCGTAGGTAAGCCCCATGGACTCAAGTTTTTCAACGAGGATTGGGAGTGATGCTTGCCATTGTTCGCGTGGGGTGTGATGGCGGGCTTCGATGGCTAGGAGTTCGGCATAGAGCGGCTTGATTGCGTCGAGTGCGGATTGGCTTGGGACGCGCCGAGATGAGTGGTACCCGATGATCCGCCCACTGGAATCCAGGGTTGGGGTCACATGGGCAAATACCCAGTAGTGATCGCCGTTCTTGCAGCGGTTGACAACATAGGCAAAAACTTCATGCTTGGCGGCGATGCGTTCCCACAGAAACCGGAAGACACAGCGTGGCATCTCTGGGTGCCGGATGATGTTGTGGGCTTGCCCGAGAACTTCGGGCTCGGTATACCCCGCGACCCTGAGGAAAACCCGGTTGGCGTAAGTGATTCGGCCTTTGATGTCGGTCTTTGAAACGATAATCTCGTCTTCTTCAAAGAACTGCTCGGTATCAGTCAGGGACATGTCTTTGCTCATGCTATTAACCTTCAAATCTGTTGTATTTGGTGGCTTTCAGAAGATGGTAAAACCCTATTTGCTATAGATTGGTCGGGTTACTAGGGGCTTGCATGAAGAAAAAGGAGAAAAATATCCGTTTATATTGTGCGGATATTCCAACTATTTTGATGGTGGGATAACGCTAAAGGTGCGATTCAATCTCGGTTTTGTAGGAAGCAATCGCTCCACCAGATTGGACGGCTTGGTCAAAATAACCTTCACGGACCTCTTTGTACGCCCCGTTTGCAAAGAACCGTTCTTTTGTTGCTTCATCTGGGAACGAGAGGACAAAGACGCGGTTAAACGGGTGGTCTGCTTTGCCTTGGAGCATCTCGCTGATTCTGAAGTCATAGCGGAAGTAGCCGCCGTGTTCTTTGAGGATGGGGGTCATCCCGGCTCGGTACTTGTCGTAGGTTTCGTTGTCAGTGATATGCAGGCCGACCAGAATTTCAAAGCGTGTGTTATCGTCCATGTGTGTAACCTCCATCAACTTCGAGCACGGTGCCGGTAACGAACTCTGCTTGTGCAATGTACGCCACTGCATCGGAAATGTCTTTGACCTCACCGATACGACCGAGCGGGTGGATTGGTGCGAATGAATCGGCACCTTCACCAATCAAAGGCGTGCGGATGATCCCCGGCGCGACCACATTGACGCGAACATTGTGCTGGGCGAGTTCCGCAGCGAGCGACACGGAGAACGCGTGGATCCCGCCCTTGCTTGTCATCGGGCCGGTGACGGGTGCGTCGGACATACCATGATTCACAAGTACTGTACCGATGCTGATGATCGATCCACGCTTGGCTTTGATCATCTCGGGGACGACCGCTTGCGAGGTGAAGAATGTGCCCTTTAGGTTTGAGTTGTAGAACTGATCGAGATCTTCAGTGGTGGTTTCGAGGAATGGCTTGACCCCGAACTGCCCGGCGTTGTTGACGAGGACATCGATCCCCCCGAAGTTCTCGATCGCTGCTTGCGTCAGGCGTTTGCCGGTTTCTGGATCACTCACATCGCCGGCGACTGCGATGACGCGATCTTCGTGTCCTAGCGTGAGGCGGACTTTCTCGAGTTTTTCTTCGTTTCTGCCGTTGATGACGACACTGGCGCCCAGTTCGAGGAACTTGCGGGCGATGTCGGCCCCGATGCCGCTGTTGGATCCGGTGATGATGACGCTTTTGATTGCTTGTGACATGTGTATATCTCCTGTGGAGTGGTGTGAGAGGCGCCCGTTGTGGGTGCCTTGAACCAAGCGAACCAAAGGAGATCAAGAAGTATTTGCACTCTTGGTTACTTTTGGTAAGATATGGAATAAATGACGACTAGGTCACATTATTACCATTTGGTAACCACGCTCAGGTCTCAAAATCGACCATAAATCCGGAAGGAACCCGCGATGCCCACCGAGCCACCCCCAGAAGATTGTCCGCTTGGAGAATGCTTGAGTCTGATCGGAGGCACCTGGACGCCCAACATCATCTGGTACCTCGATGACGGTCCTCGGCGGTTCAGTGATCTCAAACGCGACATCAGCGGGATCTCGTCGAAGGTGCTCACGACCAGACTGCGGAAACTTGAGCGTGATGGGACTGTGCTCAGGAAGGTCGAGCCGACCTCGCCTCCGACGGTGACTTATGAGCTGACCGAGCACGGGCGAATGCTCCGCCCGGTGATCGATGCGATCATTGAAGTGGGGTACAAGCTGAAAGAATCGCGTCAAGCTCGGCGTGATGCGGGGCGGATTCAGTCGGCAGTTGGATCTTCGGTTGCCGACTCGCTTGTTGACTGATCATCCGTTTGCGATGGTTGGCCCATGCCTTTGCGTGAGCCGTCGTACAACTCGTAGCTCAGGAGCCGGCATTCGATCTGCGCGTTGTAGAAGATGTGACGGGCCGAGGTTTTGAGGCCGACTTCGTGGGAGAGCCCTCGGCTGCCTGTAAAGACATGCCCGGTCCAGCCTTTGCATTCTGTTTTGAAAAAATCACCGATTCGGGCGTATTCTGCTTTGAGTTCGTCGGTCTCGCCGAGACGGAGGCCGTACTCGGGGTTGAAGATCACATGCCCCGGCTCGTCGGGGACATAGCTTTCGGCGAAGTCGCAGCATTCAAAGTCGATTAGGTGCTCTACGCCGGCGGTCATCGCGTTCTTTCGGGAGGCCTCGATGGCGCGGGGATCGATGTCGGTCGCGATAATTGGTTTGGCGACACCCGGTGGGTTGGATTTTTTGGCTTCTTGTCGCATGCCCATGTACAGATCGTCGATATCCAAAGCGGTGTGCAGGCAGCTCGCGTTGTTGCGGAGCAGCCCCGGGGCGCGTCCGGCGGCCATGAGTGCCGCTTCGATGGCGAGTGTTCCAGAGCCGCACATCGGGTTGAGCAGCGAGGTGGTGCCGTCGTATCCCATGCCCATCAAAACAGCGGCGGCGAGTGTTTCTCGCATCGGCGCGTCGTGTGGCATCTTGCGGTATCCTCGGTCTGATAGGCGGACGCCGTTGGTGTTGAGATATATCCAGGCGCGGTCGTTTTTCCACACCAAGTGGACGACGACGCATGACCGGTCCGGGCCGGTGTCTGGGCGTTGGCCGGTTTTGTCTTTGATGCGGTCAACGATCATGTCCTTGAGGAGGAGGTTGGGGTACATCGAGTTGTCGACGGTGTGGTGTTCGATGTTGGAGGTAATCGTGAAGTATGAGTCGTTGTCGATCAGGTCTTCCCACGGGAACGCGCTGGCTTGGATGGCGAGGGCGTCGAGTGAGGGGCAGCGGAAGCGGGAGAGGAGCCAAAGAGTATGGTGTGCGGTGCGGAGGTGGAGGTTGAGCCGCATGCAGTCTTCGAGGTTGGCGCCGATATGGACGGCGACATGGTCCTCTTCCTGGATCTCGTAGCCGAGGGCTTCGACTTCTTGTTTGAGGTACGGTGTGACATGCTCGGCGCAGGTGATGCGGGTGAGCCGTTTTTTCATTGGATCGATCTGTGACATGGTCTGGGCTCGCTGCGGATGGTCTATAGGGGGGAATGATGATATGCCGTGTTGGTGCCGTATACTGAGATTGGAGCGTTGTTGTGCTCTGTGAAGACCGGTTTTGGAGACCTGAATCGATGATTTCAAGAACTAGCCCAGAGTTGATGGCCGTGGCGCGTGGGGACAGTCCTGCAGATATCGTGTTTATGAATGGCCGGGTGGTCAATGTGTTTACGAGGCGGATCGAGGAGGTGGCGGTATCGGTCTTTAAAGGACGGATCGCGGCTATCGGACCTGATGCGATGGACGCCGCTGAGACGGTTGATCTTGGTGGGAAATTCTTGTCGCCCGGGTTCATTGATGCCCACATGCATGTTGAATCGACGATGATGATGCCCCGCGAGTTTGTGCGCGTCGCGGCCCCGCACGGTACGACCGGGGTGGTGTTTGATCCCCACGAGATTGCCAATGTCTTGGGGATGCCCGGGATTCAGCTTTTGATGGATGCGAGTGTTGGGCTCCCGATGAACATCATGTTCGGGGCTTCGTCGTGTGTGCCTTCGTCAAAGTTTGAGAACTCTGGGGCGCGGCTTGAGGCGGATGATCTTGAACCGATGTTCGATGATCCGCGCGTCGTCGCGCTTGCGGAGATGATGAACTTTCCGGGTGTGTTTTTGGGTGATGAATCCGTCTTGGCGAAGGTGAAGCTCGGGCTCGACCGCGCGATTGTTGACGGGCATTGTCCGGGGTTATCTGGCGCGGCTCTGGGCGCGTATGTCGCATCGGGTGTGAGTTCTGATCATGAATGCACGACCGCTGTTGAGGCGACCGAAAAGATCGCTCTTGGGATGCAGGTCTTTCTTAGAGAAGGCAGTGCCGCTCGGAATGTTGAGGCGTTGATCCCCGCGGTCAACGACGCCAACGCGTCGCGGTTCTGTTTCTGCACCGATGATCGGCATCCGGGGGATTTGCACCGGGAGGGGCACATTGATCATGTGGTCCGCAAGGCGGTGGGGTTGGGGCTCGATCCGGTGACGGCTATTGCGATGGCGTCGTTGCATGTTGCGGATCATTACCGCCAGCCGGACCTTGGCGCGATCGCGCCGGGGCGGCAGGCGGATCTGATTGTGTTTGATGATCTGGCTGATATTCGCCCCTCTTTGGTGTACTGCCGGGGTGAACTGGTCGCTCGGGACGGGGAGATGGTAGAGATGGCTCTGACGGCGTCGCCTGATGATTCGTTGAGCCGAGGGTCTGTGAAACTTGCCGCTGGGTTTACGAGCGATTCGCTTCGGATACAGGTCAATGACGCGTCCAAGCTCATCCGGGTAATCGAAGCAAGCCCGGATCAACTGGTGACTGGCGAACGGCATATTGAACCCAAGATCGAGAATGATTTCTATGTTGCTGATCCGTCACGCGATCTGCTCAAACTCGCGGTCATCGCTCGGCACGGGACATCCAACGGCGTTGGGCTCGGGTTTGTCACCGGATTCGGATTCAAGAACGGTGCCCTTGCCAGCACGGTCGGGCACGATGCGCACAACCTTGCGGTGGTGGGGACCAACGACGCCGATATGGAGATCGCGGCACGAGCGCTCGAAACAGCGGGCGGCGGGCAGTGTGTTGTTCAAGACGGCAAGGTGCTCGCTCTGCTCCCGCTCCCGATCGCGGGGTTGATTTCCGATGCCGATGCGATGCAACTGATCGAGCAGCAGGATGGGTTGCTTGCGAGCGTGCAGGCGATCGAATGTCCGCTCGAAGATCCGTTTATGCCATTGAGTTTCTTGCCGCTCCCAGTAATCCCGAAGCTCAAACTGACTGATCTTGGGCTTGTTGATGTTGAGCATCAGCAGGTGGTGGATCTCGAGGTGTGATCGGGTGTGGAGTTTGGGCCGGTTTGGGCTCGATTGGACTGGTTTGGGACTGGTTTATACTGGTTTAGGTGATGGGCTTGCCGTACGATCATCACCATGCCCCACGGTCAAGACGCGACGATCAATAGCGATGGCACTCAGCTCACAAGCGAGGCGGAACTTGATCGGCTAGACCGGAAGGTTCGGGGGATTGCGTTTTGGAGAACGCTGCTGTTCGTTCTTGGGATTGTTCTGGTCGGTCAGTGGGTTGAACGATCCAGGAGCTACTCGCTTGCGGATGTATCCGAAATCAAGCACGGCGGGTACGGGTTGTCACTGGCAAAGATACCTGAACGACAAGAGGGCACATTCCGTGTTCTGATGCTTGGGAACTCTGTGTATCAGGGGAGCCATGTGGGCAGGAACTTCCGCAAGTTTGCCGAGCAAGAGGGGCGGGCGATCGAGTTTTTGAATCTGGCTCAGACCGGGGCCAATATCAGCGACTACCCGCTTGCGCTCGGGTGGGCGTTGTCTCAGGATTCCAAGCCCGATGCGGTGATCGTGAGTCTGGGTTCGTTTACATTTTCTGATCTCGGGTTTCTCTTTAATACCGATGCGCATCAGTTGGCGTACGAGCCAGGGGTGCGGGCGGTGGTTCCCGGTTCGTTTTACGAGCGGCACTTTGATCGTACCGATGCGGCCAACGGCCTGATCAATGTGGCTTCGCCGCTCCGCCGTCTCGATACGCCACTGCAGTATGAGGCGGATAAGGCGGCACTCAAAGGGCTCAAGGACGCGGGGTACGATGCGTCTTGGCTCGCTTCAGAGCTCCCGCTGCCCAAACTGAATCTTGTGCTCAATGAGTTTGCCGACGACCGGAAGCGTGGGCTTCAGCCCGAGGGGGCGGCGTGGCTGAATCGTCCGTTCAAAGATGATGCGCGGGAAACATTCGAAGAGCTGCTGGCGATGATCGAGCGGTCCGGGGCGGCGATCTTTGTGATCCGGCAGGAATGCCGGGAGTATCCGATTTCGGGGGAAGCACTGGATCTGGTCACGGGGGCGATGGACCGGGAGTGGGGGGTCCCGGTTACCTTTGTGGATTATGAATCCAGGTGGGACGACGAGCTCTTTATGGACCAGATCCACCCGGTGCGTGATTACCTTGAGGGGTATGCGCGTGGTCATTATGATGAGTTCATCGGGTTTCTTGATCGGGTTGGTCTCGGGGATCGGATCCCGATGACGGCCGGCGAACAGTTTGGGGGGGATTGATTATCCATGCTGTTTAACTCTTGGCTGTTCTGGTCATTCTTTATCAGTTTGTATTTGGTGTATCTCCGGCTTGGTCGGCGTGGCCAGAACTGGCTGTGTCTTATTGGGAGTTATGTGTTTTATGCCGCGTGGGATTGGCGTTTTCTTGGGCTGATGCTGCTGTCTACGGTGATTGATTACTGGGTGGGACGGGGGATCAGCGCGGCTTCTGACAAGGCGAAGCGGCGGGCTTTGCTTGTGTGCAGTTTGGTGAGCAACCTCGGATTGCTGGGGTTCTTTAAGTACTACGATTTTTTCTCTGAGAGTCTCCGGGTCGCTCTTGAGCGGATCGGGGTTGAGGCGGATCCGGTGCTCCTGCATGTGATCTTGCCTGTCGGGATCAGTTTTTATACATTCCAGACCCTGAGTTACACGATTGATGTGTACCGTGGGACGACCAAGGCCGCGAAGAACCCGTTTGATTTTGCGTTGTATGTTGCGTTCTTTCCGCAGCTCATCGCGGGTCCGATTGAACGCTCCAGCCGGTTGCTGCCGCAGATTCAGAATCCACGCCGGCTGACGCATGACCATCTCCGCAGGGGCGTGTGGCTGATTCTCTACGGGATGTTTATGAAGGTAGCCGTCGCCGACAATCTTTCGGTGTATGCCGACGGGCTGTTTGGTTCGCCTTCGCCCGAGGGCTTTGAGGTCTGGGTGCGGGTGCTGGCGTTTATGTTCCAGATCTACGGCGACTTTGCGGGGTACTCCGCCATTGCGCGCGGGGTTGCGAGCCTGATGGGTTTTTCGCTGATGGTGAACTTCAATGCCCCGTATCTGTCAGTAAATCCGAGCGAGTTCTGGCAGCGGTGGCACATCAGTCTTTCGAGCTGGCTTCGTGACTATCTTTATATACCGCTGGGAGGGAATCGTGGCGGGATTCGATCGGGCTGCCGGAACTTAATGCTCACGATGCTGCTCGGGGGTCTTTGGCATGGGGCGGGGTGGAACTTTATTCTCTGGGGGCTGTACCACGGGCTGCTGTTGATCATTTATCGGGTTCTTGGGAGCTTCTTTGGGAGCAAGCGTGATGGCCAAGAGCCGCTTCGAGAGTCTGTCGTCAGACGGGTAGTGGGTGTGCTGCGTCGTGTGTGTTTGACTGTTGTTTTCTTTGTACTGACGCTCTATAGCTGGCTCTTGTTTCGGTGCCATAGCTTGGGCGATGTGCTTGATAAGACCAGGGACGGGTTCCGGTTCGGCGCGGAATGGACCGCTTCAGATCAGGTGCTCCTGCAGACTGTTCTTGTGCTGATCGCGCCTGTGGTGCTGCTTGATCTGTGCATCCACCGATTCGGGGGTAACAACTTCATGACCCGGGCGCCATTGCTGGTGCGGTGGCCGATCTATGCGTTGATGTTCGTATGGATTTATCTAGTCGGCGTCCGTGGCGGGGCGCAGTTTATTTACTTCCAGTTCTGATCCCAATGGAAAGGCTGTGATTGGATCAGGATTCGGGATACGACTCCGACTCCGAATCTGAGTCTTGTCCGAGTTCTTGGTCTTGCCCGTCTGAATCCTTATTGTCTGGTTCGTCGGCTGGTTCGTCTTTCGCTTCATTTGTTGCTTCAACAAGCTTCGCGTAGAGCACGCCCGCGGCGATGATGACGAGCCCTGTAGAGATCGAAGCGATGATCCGTGCGCCCTGGCTGAGGGTTACGGTATCGATCAGCAGCACTTTGATGGCGACTACGCCCAGTAGAGCCAGGCCCGCCCATCGGAGCCAGGCTGAGAACCGGAAACCGGCCGCGACTGATGCGATGGCAAAGAGACTCCACCAGATCGAAACCGCGGCCCCGCCCGCCGAGCCCGCGTCAGAGAGCGCACGCATGATCTGGACGATTTCGAGAGATGTCCCGATCAGGAGCATCAACCACGCCAATCCAAGCAATGCAGCGGCGATGTTGCTCCGGGAGGATTGAAGGGTTGATGGTGCGTCGTTCGACCTGGCGAGCTTGGGCACATGAAGCCCGGCCCAGGCGGCGGTGATCGCGGTGATGATGACCGAAGCAAAGTCTGCGTTGGCGATTGGTTGGCCGTCGAAGGCCAGTTCCTCTAGTGAGATCTGGCGTGCTGTCCATGCTCCGGCGATGAGGAAGAGCAAGACCATGCTGATTTCCATGAGTGACCAGCGGAAGAGGCGTTTGCCCAGGGCGACGATGAGGCCGGCGTACAGGGAGGCGATGAGCAGAGCTTCGGGCTCGCCGTGGGTGTCGATGATCTTTGCGATCGCGATGGTGCCGCTGGTGATTGCGAGTGATGCGAAGATGAACCGGGTCTGGTACTTGGCTCCTGGGAGCGCGGCCAGTGCCGACCAGCAGAGCAGGGCGATGCCCATAGCAAGTGGATTGATGTCAAAGAGCATGATGGTGTCGGCGTTGAGGGTGTATTCAAACTGGCTCGGGAGCAGCACGAACATCGCGAGGGATGCGAAAATATAAGTATTGAGTCGTGGGACCGGGACTTTGAAGCGCGAGCAGATCCACCCCGCGCCCGCGGCCAAGATGAGTGTGGCGGCCCCGAAGGAATCGCCCGTGGTAGAAGTATGTATAAGACTGATCCCAATCAACCAGAGCACGGCAGATGCGGCAACCGATCGTTCGGGGTTGTAGCGGGATCTCCACGATGAGATCGCGCAGACCGCCGCGATGAGCAGGACCTGCGGGGTCCACTGCGTGTAGGCGAGTCCGAGGACTGTGTTGATTGGATTCGTATCAAGATGCCAGATCAAGTCGTTGGTGAGCAGCCTGCTGATCGCGGCGATGATCATCGCGCAGCCGAAGAGCCCCGCGGCGCGGAGCTTGATCCGGCGAGATGTTTCGAGCGCGGCCAGCCCCACAGCGGCCCAAGCGACGACCTGAATCCAGCCGCCGAGGGCGGTGGCGATGGTCGCGGCAATCAGAAGGGCCGCGTTGATGATCAGCGCAGACGCGAGCGAGGATTGCGGGGACGCGGACTTGTCCCACAGATCGCTGATGATGCGTTTGAATCCGAATGCGACATGCAGCACGAGGAGACTCAACGCTGTGAAACTCAATGGGGCGAGGTAGTCGAGTTCTGGGTTGATCTGGCGGATGGTCATCGCAGCGGCGGTGACGGCCCATGCGGTGACTCCGAAGAGGGCGTTGATCCATCTTGCTTCTGGGGTGAAGAAAGAACGCACATCGAATGTTCGTTCGCCTGATTCATCGAGCAAGAACCCGGAGTGGGATGTTTCGGGCCATGTGACTTTGTCTCGGATGGTTCCGAAGAACCGGGATGAGGCGATCAGTTCGGCGACCGTCACCAGCCAAACCACGGAGACAAACGAGATCGAGCTGATTGGCCCGATGGTGTACATGTCTTTGAGCCAGAGCGATCCGATCAGGCCGGTGCCCCACCAGGCGAGCTGTCGCACGCGGGAGTAGTTGTTGCCGCGCCATCCAGAGAGCCCGAGTCCAAGGATGAGCAAGGAGACGAGGTACGCGGGCATCACGACAAACGAGGGCTCATCGGTCCTCAGAAGGATCGGGGCGGCAAAGGCGCCGATCAACGAGAGCATCGCGAGCATGACGCGGTTGGAGAGCGACCCGAGGAAGATCCCGGTGATGGTCGCCATGGCCATCAGGACGAACGCGACGGGCGCGTCGATGAGTGAATAGAGCTTGATCGATGCGAGGATTGATGCGTACATCACAGCGATCCCGGCCGCCGATACGCCTGATGAGGCCAGCGGGTTGATCTTGCGGCGGAAGAACTCGCCCGTCGAAAGAAGCGCGAGCCCGAAGAGTGCAGCGGTCCCGCATCGTTTGGCCGGCGAGACGGCGGCGATCCAGCCTTCGTCAACGGCGAGCTTGAGGAAGGAGCCGACGCCTACAACGACGATGAGCATCCCGAGGATGGCGAGACCTCTGACGCCGAGGAACCATTCAAGTTTTTTAATATCAAAGCTGGGTGCTTTGGGCTGTTTGGATTCTTTGGCGGGCTTGGGCTTTGACTTGAGTTTGGCGGCGGCGTCGAGGCGTGCTTGGCGAGCGGTGACGATGTAGGGTGGGGCTACCCGTTGGTTTTCTTTGGGCGATGCTGGTTCGCTCGGAGATTCAGCGGGAGCGGGTATCGAAACATGAGGAGTGGAGACTGGCGAGGGCTTTATGGGGACGGCCGGTTGTGAGCCGTCTTGTTCCAGGCTTTCAACACGGGAGGCAAGCTCGTCGAAGCGGCTGGTGAGTTGATCAATAGAGGCCTTGAGTTGATCGATGTGATTCTTGTTGTGGTCGTCCATGTCTGCTCCGCAATGTATGAATACCAAACAATATACCAATTGTCTGAGCCATGGCGACCTCTAAAACGAAACAAGCCCTTGCAAAGGCAAGGGCTTGATCAACGGAGCAGGGGGGATTCGAACCCCCGATGACCAAAAGGCCATACTGGATTTCGAATCCAGCGCATTCAACCGCTCTGCCACCGCTCCAATACTCGGTGAGGCTCAATATGGGGGTTGAGCCACGGCTAGTCGGAGAGTGTAGGCCGATTCAGAACCACAGCCAACACAGCAAGCATGTCGCGGCTATCAAAGAATACTCATTCGAGTTTTGGGATGATTACAGGGCTCGTGCCAACGCCTGGATCAGATCGGCGGGCTCGCTCATGCGCCCGGTCCCGTCGTGCCGGCAGGCTTGCCAGCCGTCGCCGGGGCCGACGATGATGTTGCCGTCGGCTTGGGCGAGCTGAATATTGCGTTGGTTGGCGGGCTGGGTCCACATGGCGTCGTTCATCGCCGGGGCGATCAGGACGGGGGTGGTCTTGCGGTTGATGGCGCTGAGGATGAGCGTGACGACCGAGTCGGTCTGGCCGTGGACGATCGAGGCCAGAGAGTTCATGGTGCATGGGGCGATCAGGACCGCGTCAGAGCGGTCGGCCAGGGAGATGTGCTGGGGGTCTGAGGATTCGAGGTGTTCCCAGGGCGAGGTGTAGGCCGGGTTACCCGACAACGCTTGGAATGTAAGCGGGGTGACAAAGCGGGTCGCGCTCTCGGTCATCGCGACGGTGACCTGTGCGCCGGCCTGGGCAAGGCGTGAGATAACCGTACAGACTTTGTAGACCGCGATGCCGCCGGTGATGCCTATGAAGATTCTCGCGCCTTCTTTGTTGTTCCCATTTTTGTCGGCATGGGGGCCAAAGATCGCGGAGAGTTTCTGAGGGTTGAGCCAATCCTCTGGATCTTTGAAATCCGAGTAAAGATCTGATTTGAGACCTGGGTGGCTGTGACGCTCAGTCATATTGTGATGTATTCTGGGCTGAGTTTCTAAGCTGGGTTAGAGGAGTGCTTCGGCCGGTGCCGATGCATCTTCGGAGCTTGAATTTTCTTGGTCCTCGACATATTCGAGCGTGATTTTGTCTTGCATGATCTCTTCGATGACGAGTTCGAGGTCGGTGCGTCCATCGCGAGCGATGAGCGGGCGTGCCCCGTCGAGGAGTTGCTGGAGTCGTCGTTGGATCAGGGCACAGAGTTTGAACTTGCCGCCAACCTTCTCAACGATTTCTTCACTTTTCAACGCTTCGATCATCTGCTATCCTTTGGGGTGCCGTAGGGTAATCCTGCGGGTGGGATTGGCCAGGTCATGCCTGTGACGCGTGGCAGGGGAGAGTTTAGGCCTTTGCAACCGGTTGGGCGACAACCGCTTGGGGGGTTTGGGGGGTTTTGGGGCGATTCGTGTGGACGCCCTCGTTTAATGCTCCAAATGAAGGATATGTTGTGAAACCAACCGGTTCGACCGATATTCAGAGATTCCAGATGGGCGACCGGGTGGTCCATGCTTCCCAGCCAGAGTGGGGGGTTGGGATCGTTTCGACCTCCTCGATGGGCGATCACGAGGGGGTTCCCTGCCAGCGGCTGGTGATCCGGTTCGACCGGGCGGGGCTCAAAACAGTATCCACGGCTTTCGCCAAGATCGAGGCCGCGGGAGACCGGGTTGGGGTGGTGACTGAGAAGGAAACGATCACCGCTCGCAGCGATGGGGCGTCGAATCCGATCCTCAAAGCGACGGCCCGAGAAGTTATGCAGATCATGACCACAATTCCGGACGCCGCCCGCGACCCGTTTGCGACCCCCGGTCAGCGGCTCAAGGCGACGCTGAGTTTGTACAGATTTACCGATTCTGGCGGGCCTTTGATCGACTGGGCGGTGATGCAGAGCGGGCTGAGCGATCCGCTGAGCAAGTTCACGCGTCATGAGCTGGAAGATTTCTTTGGGTTCTTTGAGAAGATTCTTTGGAAGCATCTTGGTAAGATGGTTCGTGAAGCCCGTGATGTACCAGCCTCTGAGTTGGTGCAGATCCGGGATTCGGCCCCGCCAGCGGGGCGACAAGCGTTGCAGCGGCTCCACCGCTCGCGTTGATTCTGGGCATCATCCGGCACAGCCGGACCCATGATCCCACCAGAGGCGAAGGACGCATCTGGACCCAGAATCGGCATGGATGATCAAAACGGATTGCTCGGGTCCCAGGATGGGATTTTTCTCGGACGCTTTTTGCGTTCATCGGTTTGGCACGGGATCTCGGCGGTTGTTGGCCGGGGGTGTGCAACTGGGATTGTCACTGACGCAACTGTCAGCACAATCACAAAGCTGAAAGGACATATCATCATGACCGAAAACGAATTCCAAACACGCCTCGCTACTCTCCTCGGCCAGATCGATTCACTCCCAGAGGGCCAGCGTCCCAAGCTCGCCAAACTGGCAGAAGAAACCCAAGGCCGTCATGATCGCATGAAGAAGACCGTCGCCGAACTCCAGGACTCGCTCGATCACCTCCGTCTGAGCGTCAAATACCTTGTGTTTGATCTGGAAGCGACTCGCCGTGAGAACAAATACCTCCGCAATATGCTCGAAACCGACAACGGGAGCAATGGTGCCGACTAAATCTTGTCTAACGCTCCATGCTGAGCGATAGAAACCAGATATATCGTATAAATTGGGCACCCCGCTGGTGGGTAGCGGGGTGCTTGGTTGATACGGACAAGATCAAGGGATTCTGGCCTCTACAGGGCTTGGGTCCCTTGTTCAATTGGGGTCCGGGGTCTACGCTTGCCGACTGCGAGCGAGATGTGCTTGTTGTTGGATCGGTGCCCGAGAGGCTGAAGGGGCCGGATTGCTAATCCGGTAAACGGGGTAAACCCGTTTCGAGGGTTCGAATCCCTCCCGATCCGTTATTCTGCTGGTGGGAATCAGTTGATACGAGAGATGTATGCAAGAGTGAAACGCTAGGCGGCGTCCCGTATGGGAAGGTCGCCTTGCTGAGATTTCATGATCTGATCTACGCATTCTGCAATCAACAATATCTTGTCGATCGGTTTGGTTTGATATGCAGTACACCCGGCATCGAGACATTTCTGTCGATCGCCCTGCATCGCGTGTGCTGTCAGGGCGATGATTGGAGCAGTGAACCCGTTCTTCCGTAGAGCAGCCGTAGTGTTGTAGCCATCAAGGACGGGCATTTGCATGTCCATAATCACCAGGTCGTAGTTCGGAGAATCCTCGGCTGTGATCTGATCGAGAGCGATCTGTCCGTTGTTCGCGAAATCCACAACCGCTCCGGCTTTACGGAGATGGAAGCTGATGAGTTTCTGGTTGTCGGGACCATCCTCAACAAGCAGGATCTGTTTGCCATCGAGCCGCCGTTCGGCAGGCATTAGAGAAGCGGATTGGATCGCTTCGGGTTCAGACTCTTTGAAGTCATTGCTGTCAACGAACTTGGTTTCTGAGATGAATCCCGGATCAATGGTGAGTATGAACCGCGAGCCACTTTCAGGCTTTGAGTAGACACGGATGGTTCCGCCGAGCATTTGCGCTAGGGATGCAGAGATATTGAGTCCGAGCCCGGTGCCTCCGAACCTGCGGGAGGTCGAGGAATCTGCTTGGGTGAATGCATCGAAGATGTTATTGCACTGTGCCGGGGTCATCCCGATTCCTGTGTCGATGATTTCGAAATCATCATGGGTTTCTGATCATCGGTGAGTGAACAGCGGACAGTGATTGTCCCTGTTTCGGTGAACTTGATTGCGTTTCCGATGAGATTGATGAGTACCTGCCGCAAGCGGGTCGGGTCAGTTGTAATAAAGTGGGGGATGTGTGAATCAAACACCACATTAAACTCGAGCCCCTTGCCTTGTGCGCGTTCACGCATGAGCGAAGCGATCTGCTGGAGGATTTCGATCGGCTCGCTTTTAATCAGCTCAAGGTTCATTTTCCCGGCTTCGATCTTGGAGATATCCAGAATGTCGTTGATGATCGTCAGCAGGTGGTTGCCGTTGTTCTGGATTGTTTTGATGGCTTCGATTCGTCGGGTTGGGGCGAGCTTGACATCACCATCTTCTTCGAGGAGGTCTGCAAAGCCGAGGATGGCGGTCATCGGGGTTCGGATCTCGTGGCTCATGTTTGCGAGGAAGTCGCTCTTGGACTGACTGAGTTCTTCTGCGAGCAGGGCTGCTTTGCGGAGTTCATCCTGTGTGTCGCTGTGTTCGAGTTCAACCAATGCACGGGCTCCGAAGAGCTTGAGGGCTGTCCGAGGATCAAACGGGGGGTTGAGCGGCTCCGGGTCCATGATAAACATGACTCCGATGACTTTGCCGGTGATGTTCGTGAGTGATGTCCCTACATAGCCTCGCATATTCTGTTGATGGAAAGCTTTGTTCTCTGGGAACTCGAGTGCTACCTGGTCCGGGAAATGGCAGTAGCCGAGATCTAGGGTTCGCTCGCATGGTGTGTTTGCGATTTTATATTCGAAGCATTCAATCGGCTCGCCGTTGTTGGTCCCGGCGACGATGCGTGCCCATTGTTGTCCGTTCTTCTGGAAGAGTCGGGTGATACACACCATCGATGCGTGGGTGGCTGATCCGAGCGATCTGGACAGGTCCTCGAGCGTTTCTCTTTCAGAATCTTTGGCACGGAGCTCGAGTGCAGATCGGACGGCGAGCTCGAGCCGCTTTGACGAGTCGATATCGAGGTGTTGGCCGATCATCCGTTTGATGGTGCCATCGGTTTGGATTTGGATAATCTTCCCGATTGATTGGATCCATCGATATGATCCATCACCGTTGCGTAATCTGAACTCGGCATGGTACTGATCGTCGGGGGAGAACTGAGAGTTCTGGATTTGATTCAGAATTCGATCGCGGTCATCGGGGTGCAGGCGGTCGCGATAGTATTCGGTCGTGATCGGGCTTTGGGTTGTGTTGTCGCCCAGCATTGTGAGATACCGATCGTTGACTACCATTGTGTTGTTGCTGATATCCCAATCCCAGATCCCCGCCTTGGTGGCTTCGATGGTCAGGGATGAGCGTTGTTCGAGCTCTATGTTCTCTGTAATGTCAGTAGCGATGGTGACCAACCGACTGTAGAAACCGCCGATGTCGATCATGGGGATTTTGTCGATCCGCATTGTCCGGTGCTGTCCTTGTGAGTTTGTATAGGTATCAACGATACCCATACTGGCGGTGCCGCTGACAAGGATTTCAAGATCATCGGCATACGACGAGATCAGTGTATCTCCGGGAAACAACTCGCTGCCTTTGTGGTTATTGATCTGGTTTGAGTCAAGTCCGATGGTGTCGGCGGCCGCCTTGTTGTGACGCAAGATGGTGTCTTTCTCGTCTTTATAAAGCACAACTGATGGGAGCGAATCGAGAATCGTGCTGAGTTCATGCTCCGCTTCTTTCTGTCGAGTGACATCGATTCTGAGTGAATAGTACTGGAAAATTTTTCCGTCCGAATCGAGCATTGGGACAATGGTTGTATCGGCCCAGAATATTGAGCCATTCTTTCGACGGTCGCACATTTCGCCACGCCAGATTTCTCCGCTCTGGATCGTTGCAAACATCTCTTCGAAAAACTCTGGCGGGTGGTGCCCAGAGTTCATGATTCTGGGATTTGCTCCGATCAACTCTTCTCGTGAGAACCCTGTAAACTCGCACATTTTGTCATTCACCTTCGTGATTGTGCCATTAAGATCAGTATTGAGGACAATGGCAGCCAGTTCAGTGCCACGCTGCTGGATTGCGAGGAGTTGCTCCGAGATTTCTGCACTCTTGGAGAGGCTCAGGTTTTGAATCAATGCCTTTTTGTGAGACCGAAGTCTCGGCTCAACAACCAGAAAGAAGATCCCGAGCCCGGCAAGCACAATAAGCCCGAGAATGAGCCATCCGATAGATGCAGTATGCTTGTTTCGGGCTACAGAGTTCTTTGTGAGCTCTGTAATAAATAAATCGAGTTTGAGTGAAATTGAAGTCTCGGACCTGAAAATCAAATGATTGTTTGACAGGAGCCCGTCTTCGTCTTCATTGAGGGCGAGCAAATGAGTTCTTTGGGTATGGCCCAAGTACGATTCAAGAAGAGGCTGTAGATCTTGGGATATTTTGAACAGCTTATGATCGCTGCCCAGCCGGTGAGGGTTGTTCTGTAGATAATCCAAGATTTTGACATGCCCAACTCGGAGTTCGCTCCGGGCTTGGTCGGTGTGCTGAACCGATTCATGGATTTTACTCCATTGAAGATCGCTAAGAGCAAAGTTGATCCGGTAGGCTTCCTTTGAAATTTGTTGGACAAGCATCCGTTGCCGGCCTGCGATATTGAGGATTTCTTTGTCGTCTGTGGATTGGGAGAGATGACTACTGAGTGTGAACTGTGTAAAGAGACTCGCCGCCAGAAGAACGATCATGGTCGCCGCGAATCGGAATCGCAGGCTCGACACCAAGCGTCCAAAGATCTTGGTGTCCGTAGGAACCGGTGTAGATTCATTCTTTTCCAGAGGACTTTGACTGGTCGCTGGATTGTGTATGTGATTGTTCAATGACGCCATGTGGCCAGGTATCCTTCGTTCATTAGCATGTATTTATGAAGAATAAATCGTCTATATGAAGAAGAGGGTGGAGACTAAATGTGTGGGGACATTAAAATATTGGCCAAGCTGATTACGGCATCCGAATATCCAAAATCAGACAATTTCACTTGATTTTTAGTGGCTAATAGCGTTTTTTTAACTTGGATGCTGATATTGGCCAATTTCGACTGGGATGTAAGATCCAAAATTTTGTGGATTGAGCCCCGAGTTTGCACCCATTTTTGTGGCCCATTGCTCCCCGCTCTTTGCGTGCGCGTCGACCGCGATGCATGTGCTGATAAAGAGGTCCGTTTCTGGATTGTCAACGCACTGTGCCGCCAATGATCCGATCATGCCTGCGAGAATATCGCCAGTGCCACCGGTTGCAAGGCATGGGTGCCCGTGCTGGCATGCCCAGCTACGACGCCCATCAGAAACCACCGTGCCCAACCCCTTGAGCACAACAATGCATCCAAGTGCGTCCGCAAGCGTGTTACACACAATGGCGCGTTCGTCTGGGGTTCCGCTGGGAGATCCGGTGAATCCCAGGGCGTCGAGCAATCGTTGCGCTTCTCCTGGGTGCGGTGTCATGATGATGTTGCCATGAAGCTGATCGGAAAGACCATTGATTCTGCACAATGAGTTGATTGCATCGGCATCGACGATGACCGATTTGCAACGGCTTGATTCTTGTAGTTTCAATGCGCTGAGAACGAGTTGTCCGATGTTGTCTCCGGTCCCGAAGCCAGGGCCGATGACGATCGCGTCGGATTCGGAGGCAAGGCGATCCAGTACAGATTGGGCATCGGCAGCGATGAGTTCGCCATTGGGTGTGACGCCGATGGGGAGACCTGTTGCCATTGGGGCAAGGGTGAGGACCGCATTGAGGATCGGCTCGGGGGTTCCGATTTTGACGAGCCCGCAACCAGCGGCGTTTGCACCGATCGCAACAAGAGCTGGGGCGCCGATCATTCGTGGCTTCAGATCATTAGGCCCTCCGGGGTTGCCGGCTGAGCCTCCAATGATTCCTACGGTGCCGAAGGTGCCCTTGTGCCCATCGATTGGGCGTGCTTTGAGGAGTGGGGTGCTGGGAAGCGAATAGCTGTCCATGTTGTATTGTTGCCTGCTTGATCATGGAGTGATGTGTGCTGGTGTGTTTGAAGCCCTATATTCTTGTGTGATTGATACCCATTGCCATCTTACATTCTCGGATTACGCCGGGCGGATCGATTCGGTGCTCGACGAAGCCGCGGCTTTGGGTGTGATGGGGGCGATCAGCATCGCGACGACGACCCAGGACTCGGTTGACACGCTCCTGCTCGCTCGTGAGCACGAGTTTGTGTGGTGCAGTGTCGGGGTGCATCCGTTGTATGCGGACAAGGGGCCGCATGATTGGAATGTGCTGTCGAATCACGCGAAGGATCCAAAGTGCGTCGCATTCGGCGAGCTCGGCCTCGACAATCATTACGATGACCCCCCAAAGTTGATCCAAAGAACGGTGCTTGCTGAGCAGCTTGCTGTGATTGAGTCGTGCTGGGATGATGGGTTTAAGCTGCCGATCGTGATTCATTGCCGGAAGGCGTTTGCGGATCTGATCCCGATACTTCAATCGACCAAGCTCGACGGGGACCGGTTTGTGTTCCACTGCTTCACCGGCTCGCCCGATGAAGCGAGGATGGTGCTGGACTTTGGTGCGAGTATTTCATTCACCGGGGTCGTGACTTATAGCAACGCCAAAGAGGTTGCCCAGGCGGCGGTCTTGGTGCCCAGTGATCGGATTATGGTTGAGACCGATGCGCCATTCCTGTCTCCCGATCCGATGCGGGGCAAGCGCCCGTGCATGCCTGGTTGGTCGCGGTACACCGCCGAGTTCCTCGCCAAGATCCGAGGCGTGTCATTTGCAGAGTTCCACGAGCAGATCGATGACAACACCGAACGGTTCTACGGCATCCGGGCCCCGAAACCATCAGACCAAGTTCTTGAGAGTGTTCTATGAATCTTGTACTCGCTGAATTGGGCTGGTTTCATACCTTGTCGCCGTATGTGTGGCGGATCTCTGGTGACTTTGGCATCCGCTGGTATGGGGTGTCATACTTGCTCGCCTTTGCGATCGCGTATTTCATGCTGCGGTGGCTGGCGGGCAAAGGCGTTACTCCGATTCCGAGGGATCGGATCGCCGACGCGATGATGCTGCTGGTTGGCGGCGTGATTGTTGGTGGACGGCTTGGGTACATCGTGCTCTATGACCCGGCGTTGTTGATTGATTTTACAGCGTCGGCTCCGTGGTGGGGCGTGCTGCGGCTTACCAATGGCGGGATGTCCTCGCATGGCGGGTTCCTCGGGGTGATGGCCGCGTGCTGGTGGATCGGCAAGGGATTCAAAGACGAGCACGGCAACCGGATCGGCGTGTGCCCGGCGATGCATGTCATGGACATGTGCGCGATGGTCGCTCCGCTGGGATTGATGCTCGGGAGACTTGCGAACTTTGTCAACGGCGAGCTGCTGGGCAAAGTGGTTGCTCTTCCTGGAAAGCCGTCGCCTTGGTACGGGGTTCGGTACCCGCAAGAGATTCTTGAACGCCCACTCAACACACTGCCTCAAACTGACGAGCAGCTCGCTCAGATCATTCAGATATCTGCTCAGCACATGCTCCCCAGCGAGGAAGCGTGGGAGCTTGGGTATATGCGGATAATGGACATGATCCGTAAGGGAAATGAAGATCTTCAGAACCAACTCGAGCTTTTGATCTCGGCGCGGTACCCGACGCAGCTGATGCAGGCGTTCTTTGATGGATTGCTGGTGTTTATCGTTGTTTGGGCGATCGCTCACAAGCCCCGGCGCGTTGGCGTGCTTGGGGCGTGGATGTGGATCGTCTATGCGATGGGACGCATCCCGATGGATCTGGTCCGGCTGCCCGATGCGGGGGTATCGCAGTTTGGGCCTATGTCACGCGGGCAGGGGTATTCGTTGTTGATGCTGATCACAGGGATCGTGGCATTGGTCGTGATCCACCGGATTAAGCGGCCGCATATGGGTGGCTGGGGTGGGCGAAACTCTGGGGGGTCAGTTTCGCTCGCGTCCGAGACGGGCGATGCCGAGGGTGGCGCCGAATCCGAGCACGATAATCCCGAGTGATCCTGTGATCTGGCCGGCGTTCGGTGCAAAGGCGGATTGCTCCCAGTCCTTGGCATTGTCGTTGGCTTGCATGTCTTCGAGATTCTCAATCGTAACCAGCTCGCCCTTGATCGTGTCGCCGATTTGTGGCATGGTGCCATCGCGGAATGGATAGAGCCCCGCGGGTGCGGCAACGATGAGCCCGAGTAATACGCCGAGGGTGACGCGTTCGTATTTGTGGAGGACCCAGCGGAGGATATTGCTGACGACCACGACGCCGAGGACGACGCCGATCCCGACGGGGATGACGATGGACATCTGATCCATGACGGCCGAGACATCCGCATCCTTGAGGGCGCTGATGGTGTCTTTGATGGCGCCGATGATGGTTTCGTACATACCCAGGAGCAAGAGCAGGAACGCGCCTGAGACTCCGGGGAGGATCATCGCGCTGGCGGCCGCGGCCCCGCCGATGACCAAACCAGCAGGCCCATCGAGGCCTGACGAATCAGCACCGGATTCTTGGAGGTACACAAGCCCGCCCATCAGAACTGCACCGACCACAACGCCGATCCAAACATTTTTGGTGATCGGTTTGGCCATTTTGTATAGGATGGGTACGCCGCCGAGGGTGAGACCGATGAAGAGCGAGAACATGACCCAGCGGTGATTGGCCAGCGACCAGTGGATCGCTGAGGCGAGCCCGCCGATGGCGACAATTGCCCCGCCGACCACGCACCCGAGGGTGATCAGATCGTTTTTAGTGAACTTGAATCGTGTGACATCGGAGACGGCGTCGATGAAGCGGGTGTAGATCCCGCAGGCGACGAGCATGGTGCCCCCGGAGATCCCCGGGACGAGGTTGGCGAGCCCCATGAGGACGCCACCGAGGATACAGCGAATAACCGGGACACGGTCAGGGTTGGTTGTTGGGAGCGGGTCGGATTGTGTGGTGGGGTTGGGTTTCATGTGCTGGATGGACGATAGGTCAGGCGGATGCTCAATCTACGGTATGATGTTGGGATGAGATTATGGAAGGTGATTCAATGAGATTGATCGGACGATTATTACCGCTGGCTTTGGTTATCTGTGTGACTTGGGGGTGCCGGAGCGTGTATCCCAGATCGGTGGTCCCGCAGGCGATGGCTGCCGAGACCACCGAGACCGTTGATTCGGGTTCTGTGCCGGTTGACGAGACTGCGGTGCCTTCTATGTGGCCATCGCGGTGGGGGGCCGATTCAATAGCAGCCGGCGTTCAAACAGGAGTGATTATCGAGCTTGATCATCCTGTTTCTGAGCTCGTCCCTGCCCACCTTTCGCGGTTCCATCGGTTGCGAACCGGGGAAACGGAATACAGCGATGCTTTGGGATTGGCCAAGGGGATGGGGGTCGATTATCCGTACAAGTTCCAGGCCGAGGGGCCGGGGTGTTATTTGTTTGTGCATCAGCCACCGGTTGATGGTGAAGGACCCAAGAAGAATAAAGACGGTGAGCCAGATCTGTTTTTCAAGTTCATCAGCGCGCAGTTGACCGGGTTCATTCAGACTGGCCAGGAGTATGAAGAACAGATTGAACTCGAGCGGACCTGGTTCACCTATCGCGAGCCGCGGGGGGAGAAGGAGTCGATCGGGACGATTGTATTGATGCCAGGGATGTTCGGGACTCCCGAGCCGGTGATTGATGGGGTCGAGCGGTATTTCCGTTCTAAGGGGTGGTCGGTGCTTCGGATGCTCTCGCATCCATCGAGGTTTACACAGCGGACTGAATATTCCGTGGAAGCGGGGTCTGAGGCGCAGGTCGCTAAACAGATCGCTGAGATGTTTGACACGCGAACCGCTGAAGCCGCGTACGCGTCGTCGGCGGCGATAGGATTTGTCCATGACCGCTTCCCAGAGAATGCGAGCAAGCCCGTGGTGCTTGTTGGGATGTCGGGCGGGGCGATGATCCTTCCGAGTGTGTACTCGTTTGATCCGTCGTTGTACAGCGCGGGGGTCATGGTCGCGGGCGGCGGGAATTTTTTAGAGATCAACACGCGATCCAACTACGCCAAGTGGATTGATGCGCTGGATCTTGATGCGGATCCTGAGAAGCCCGATGTCCAGAAGCCGGAGAAGAAACAGCTCAAGGAACTTGTTGGTTTGTACCTTGCGATGTCGAAGCTCGATTCGCTGCACACCGCCGAGTCCATGCAAGGCGTACCGATGCTGATGCTCCACGGGAGCAGCGATAAGGCGGTGCCGGCATCGACGGGCGATGCGTTGCATGAAGCGTTGGGGAGGCCCGAACGGTGGGTGTATCCGGTTGGTCACGAGCTGATATTCGCGGCTCTGCCCTTGCAGACGCCCAAGATCGAACGATGGATCAGAAAGCAAGTGATCGAGCCCGGTCAGACTCCTTGACCGGGTGCCACTACTCGCATTCTTATGCGCAGTAGTGTCTTCGTTTATTCAAAAACTCATGGTTAGTTCAAGACACTACTGCGCCGAAGACGGCGAGTAGTGGCACCCTGCTATGAATCGTTGAGGCGGAACTGGGTGATGAGCTGGGCAGATCCCAGTGGATTGGACTGGTCGATCTTGAGGGCGATGAGCTGGCCGGGTTGCATCGAGTAGAGGTTCGGGGCTGCGGGGCCGGCGGAAAGGACATCGGCCGTGCGGCTGATGATGGGGTTGTGGGAGATGACCGCAAGAACGGGGACGGGGGTATCGGTGATGACCTCGAGAATGTCGGGGACGGATTTGTGGGCCGCGAGTCGTTCTTCGGATTGCTTGGGATGATCCATCGCATTCCAGATCGCCGAGGCGGTTTGCTGTGTTCTTGAGTACGGCGAAGCCAAGACCCGGACCGGTGATTCGGAATCAGGATCGGCTAAGAACATCGCGATCGCTTGGGCTTGGCGGTGTCCGAGGTCGGTCAGGTTGCGGTCGGCATCTCTGCCCGAGTCAGACTGATTCTCGGCCTGACCATGACGGATGAGGTAGACGATCATGAGGGTGTTCCTGTTGCGAATGCGGCGGTCCCGATGGTGTAGCCGCCCAAGACTCCGAGGAGCCCGAGGGTGAGCGACATCAGGACATAGACGGTCGCCATGCCGATGCGTTGGTTCTGGATGAGTTCGATGGTTTCCCATCCGAAGGACGAGAAGGTGGTGAATCCGCCGAGGACGCCGACGATGAGGAAGATCATCGCTGGAGAGGATTGTTGCCCGCGGGCGATGGCCCACGCCCAGGCGCCGCCGATGATGGCGCAGCCGATGAGATTGACGAGCATGGTGGCCAGCGGGTAGAGATCGAGCCAGTGCCGTGGTTCAAGATCGGTGGGGGTGTATCGAGCGACGAGTTGGCCGATCCCGAAGCGGGCGACGGATCCGAGCCCGCCACCAAGAAATACAAGCATGAGTTTGAGCATGATCTACTGTACCCAATCTGAGGGAGTTATGTGCCCGGAGCCCTTGGGCCTGTTTGGGAGGCGTGCCTCCATGCGGTGAGCATACCCAAAATGGCGTAGACAATCGAGGACGGGGCGGTCAGCCCGTGGAGAGCACCCTTCCCGTTGTGGTAGAGGAAGTCTTGCGTGCTCCCGTTCTGGGCGAAGTGCCAGTTGATGACGGTGATGGGGAACGAGACGCTGATAAAGATGAGGAGTGTTAGGGTGGCCGCGGCGATGCCGAGGGGCTTGGATCCTCCACCGGCAGCACGGATCGAGATGAGTCCGATCACCGAGCCACCGATCCAGACGAGCTGATCGAGGCGCGGTCGGTAGTCTGGGAAGGATAGTTTGATGATCCAGATGAGCCCGATCCAGAGCAGCCCCCATGCGATGGCTGTCCCAATTGCAATCAGAATCCCTGATCCGGTCCGGGGCGGGGGGCTCGGGTGAGCGGGGTTTGGGATCGCAACGGTCGCGGCCAAGCTTTGGGTTGGGCGGAGGGATCGGAGTTGCTCGATGGATTCAGGTTCGGAGTTGCTCGGTGTTCCCAGGTCGATGGGGGTGTGCGGCGGGCGTTGGTAGGTGCCCAGGTCGCTGAGATAGTTAGAGATTGAATCTTGATGTGTATCGCTGAATCCGATCCCGAGCGATTCAAAGCTTTTGCTGAGCTGTCCGATTGGGTCGGCGATGAGGTTCTCGTGTGTGATGAATGCGATTCGGCCCTCGTCGAGGGACTGGGCTTGGTTGATAGTTGCAGTTTCGATTTCGAGATACTCTTCAACGATCCGGGCTCGGAGTGTTGTTGCGTCGAGCGATTTATCGAGCAGGTGAGACGAGAGGGCGTCGTGCATGCGGATGTTGGACTCGATGACTTTGTTTGGATCGCGCGCCACATGGAGGAAGCGGACATGGTCGCCGAAGACTTTGACCAGTTCAGTGATGTGGGCGCCGTGGTTTGGTGATTTGAGGACGAGCATCCGGTCTGGATGTCTGCGGGTGATTTTCCATGCGAAGCCTGCGAGGGTTCTGCGCCAGCGGGCACGCTCGGCGTCTGTGCATTCTTCGAGGGTGTTCCACTTCCGCCATTGGTCCCACCGGCTGGGGAAGATCAACCGGCCGGGAAGCGTTGAGCAGTGGCCCCATCCGGCGAGTGCAAAGTCGTCTTCGCCGGGCCAGAGCGGTCCGAACCCGACGCCGTCTTGCGGGCGTGATGAGCCGAGGAACGGGACAAGGAGGAACCGAGTGACGGCCCAGCTCATCGAGAATCCTTGGCCCATGAGCGACTGGTACCAGCGTGGCGTGATGGAATCTGGATCGCATGCAATGAGGTTGTGGGCGTGGGTGGTGCCTGAGCGATAGTAACCAATGATGACCAAGACCCCGGGCGGGTGATCCAATCGTTCATTGTCTTTCTTGAACCCCGACCAGCAGATCCCGAAGATGATCCGTTCGGGGAGCGACCAGATTGTTCCGATCAGACTCGTGAATCCGATCCCGAGCAGGCGGAGCCAGTAGCGTGGATGAGGAAGCGTGCCCCGGAGCATCCTGAGCCAGACATCGAGCGGTGCCAGCGCGAGCAGATGAGCGACAGGCATCGCCAGTGTCGGGTGTCCTTTGGGGGGGCGTTTGGGTGCTGGCTTTGATCCATCGTTTGTGGTCACAAACGAGCATATGCATTCGAGGAATGAACTGCCTTGTTTACAGGGGGATTCGTGCTTGGAGTTGCTTTCCTGTATATCCTCACCCAATGACAAATACCACGACAACACAGCCGCATCCACTCCTCATCAAGCTCGGCCTGGCCGACCACCCACGCGTGGTGATGGATATCACCGGGAACGAAACCCCCGAAGCCGACGGCATCATCGTTGTGCGGAATCCGTCGACCGGGTTGCCCCTCGCGGGCGTCAAGCTCGACGACGCGGCCTCCTACGAAGCGACCACCGCCAAGTCCGCTGAGGCATTCAAGACTTTCCGGAAGGTTCCCGCCCCTCTGCGTGGCGAGCTGGTCCGGCGGATCGGAAACGAGTACCGGACGGTGCTCGAAGACCTCGGTTCGTTGTTGTCGCTGGAGATGGGCAAGATCAAGGCCGAGGGGATTGGCGAGGTTCAGGAGACGATTGATATCGCAGATTATGCGGTGGGCATGTCGCGTCAGTTGTGCGGGATCACGATGCCATCAGAGCGTCCCGAACACACCATGAAAGAACAATGGCTCCCGCTGGGTCCCGTTGGCGTGATTACCGCCTTTAACTTCCCCAACGCTGTGTGGGGCTGGAACGCGATGCTCGCAGCAATCGCGGGCGACACGACTGTTTGGAAGCCGTCACTGCTCGCGCCGCTGACGGCGATCGCGACGAGCATGATCGGCGAGAAGATCGCTGCGGAGATGGGCTTTGAGAATATCTTCCAGCTTGTCATCGGGACCGATGATGTGGTTGGCGAGACGATGATCGCGGATAAACGCTATCCGCTTATTAGCGCGACTGGATCGTGCGGGATGGGCCGGCGGGTCGGCGCGGTTGTCGCGGGTCGATTGGGCAAATGCCTGCTCGAACTGGGCGGCAACAACGCGGTCATCATTGAGCCCGACGCGAATCTGGATCTGGCACTCAAATCAACGGTCTTCGGGGCTGTCGGGACCGCCGGGCAGCGGTGTACCTCAACGCGTCGATTGATTATTCATGAATCCATCGCCGATGCGTTTACCGCCAAGCTCGTCAAGGCGTACGAAACAGTCAATATTGGTGATCCGCTGGATGAATCGGTGCTGATGGGGCCGTTGATTAACGAATCGTCAGTCCAGCAGTACGAGAACGCGGTGAGCGAGGCCGTTAAGCAGGGCGGGACGCTGCTGACTGGCGGGACGCGGGTTGATCTGGGCGGGGAACTCAGCGGCGGTCACTTTGTTAAACCGACGATTATCCGGGCTCCGGCATCCAACGAACTCCCGATGGCGTACGAAGAAACCTTTGCACCGATCTTGTATGTGTTCACTTACAAGACGCTCGATGAAGCAATCGACATGCAGAACAGTGTGGTTCAGGGGCTCAGCAGTGCGATCTTTACGGGATCGTCCAACGCGGCTCAGCGGTTCTTGGCTCCGACGGGTGCGGGTTCGGACTGCGGGATCGCCAATATCAATCTTGGGACCTCTGGGGCTGAGATTGGTGGGGCGTTTGGTGGCGAGAAAGACACGGGCGGGGGACGGGAGTCAGGTTCTGATGCTTGGAAGGTGTACATGCGCCGCCAGACCTGTACAATCAACTATGGTGATGAGCTTACACTTGCACAAGGGATCCGCTTTGAGTAATCAACAAACAGCCGATGTCATGGCCACCGCGGCCGTCTCCGAGATTGTCTCCGGTATGACCGTCGGGCTTGGTGCTGGGCTGACCGCTGCTCGCGGTATTCATGCGCTGGCCCAGCGGGTGGTTGATGAGGGCCTTGATATCAACTGCGTCGCGGCATCTGAAAGAGCCGAGGATCTGGGGAGATCACTGGGGCTCAAGATCATCGACTTTGCGATGCTCGAAGAGATCGATGTGCTGATCGACGGCGCCGATGAGGTGGACCGGTCGATGGTGGTGCTCAAAGGATCACGCGGGGCGATGACCCGCGAGCGGATCCTGTGCTGGGCGTCCAAGCGGACCATCTTTATGGTTGGCGAGAAGAAAGTTGCCGAGGCGCAAGTTGGCGTGAGCAGCCCGCTCCCCATCGCGATCATGGCTTACGGCGTTGCCTCGACACGCAAAGCACTCCGTCATATCGGTATCAACGGCGTGATTCGTCAGGACATGGACGGGCGATTGTTCCTGACCGACAACGGGAATCTGGTGCTCGATGCGACCATCAACGGGCTCGAAGATCTGCCCGAACTGGCGATGGGGCTCAACGATATCCCGGGTGTGATTGATCATGGCTTGTTCATCGACGAGGCCGACACAATCCTCATTGAAAAAGAAGATGGCTCCATCGAGCATCTTAATCGTCCGATCGGTTCGTAACTCAAACCGGGTAGCCGTGGCGCTCGCAGATCGCATTGAGGCGATCGAGCGATTTGCCCATGCATTCCGCGTACGGAACCCACTTGGCCAGTGAACCAGAGTACACACCTTGTGATGCCTGATGTGGCTGGAGCGTGGGGACGATTCTTTTTCGATCCGAGAAGTTTAAACACGCATCGTCCCAAGGGAGGCCAGCGAACTCGACAAGTTTGCGGCTCTGGTTCTCTGAATCTTTGACAATCTCTTCGTAATCCCCGACGCAGATCTTGAGCCAGGGTGCACCCTCTGGGATGACCTTAAGCCAGTGGTCATGCATCTGGAGTCGGATCTCAAGCATATCAACGATGGATTCGAAGCTGTTTGTCCAGCCGTGCCCGAGTGCGAAGTTTCGGAAGAAGCACGAGAGAGCGATATCACGCGGGTCGCGCCGGGTGATGATCATTCTGGCGTCGGGCGCGATGGCCGCGAGCAATCCGATGTGCTCGTCGTTGCTGGGATGTTTATCGACAACATAATCAGTACTCTTTGAGAGGTCTTGGAGTTCATCAAGTATCTGCTTCCCTGCTTTGGATCGCTTCATGATCGAAAGTTTTTTGAGGGATTGCAGGGATGGATTTGGGCGCATTTTGAGATCCGCTGCCGCCTTCATGAGTGACGGGGCTTCGCCCGCGCTCTCTGATTGGGGGTGGGCCGAGAGGATCTGTTCAAGCAGCGTGGTGCCCGAGCGGGGCATGCCTGAAATCATAAGAATCTGCGGGCGGCTATCTGGACCAGAATCGGTGGGCTCAAGCGACTTGAGCGTCTCAACATCGAAGATTTCCATGGTGTTGAGAACGCGTTCTTTGTATTTGTTGATGTTGGTGTTTGTTTTGAGCTGTTTGGCCCCTTTGATCGCGTATCCGCCCATGCCGCCCTCGGTTTTGAGCGCGTTGGCCCGTGCCGCGGACTCCCATGCTTCGGTGTGTTTTTTCTGCCTTTCGAGCAGGCTAGAGAACATGTATTCAAGCTCGATCCGTGCGGCCCCTTTGATCTTTGAATCGGTGAGCCTGCGCTGTATACGGTCGGCGGCCTCATCAACTCTGCCGGCTCTCGGTGCCAGCTCGCCCAGTGTGTGATCAATATCCCACGCGTCGATCCCGCGGGCATATGCGTCGTCGATGACCGCGAGGGACTCATCCTTGAGTCCTTCGTACTGCATGATTGTTGCCAGTCTTGCAATCGCGGGTGGGTAGTCGGGGTCGATCTTGAGCGTGAGTTCGAGCGCGGCATGGGCGTCTTTGAGCCGTCCCGCGTAGGCGCACGCCTGGGCGAGCGTGTACATCATGATTAGATTGTTCTGCCCGGCGCCGCCCGAGTGCTCGATGAGTTTAATCGCTTCGTCATGAGCCCCCTGCATAACGCAGAGCTGCGCGGTGCGGATTCGAACCTTGAGTGCATTGGGATGGGTACGGTGCTTTGAGATGAAGCTCTTGTAGAGTTTGACTGCTCCGGCGACATCGCCGGACTGTTCGAGTGCCTGCGCTTCTGCGAGGTAGGATTGTGGTTTTTTGGGAGCCATGGGTGGACGGTAGGCTCGAAGAGCTGTTTATTCCGGTGCCGGCAGGTCTCGGAGGAACTCGATGAGCCGCTCCTTGCTCGGTGATTGGGCGTCTCGGACATACGCGCCGGCGACGCCGCAGGCGGCTGCCAAACATTCCCCCAGATTCAGCCCGGCGTTCTGCGCGAAGCTGAAGCCTCCGCCGAAGTGATCGCCCGCCCCCGTCGAGATCCGAGGCTTGCGGGTGTAGGGGCCCGCGAACCATCCAGAGTCGCCTTGGTCGTCAGCGGCCCCCGCGCCGGTGTGCTGGTGTATCACGATGCACGACAAACCCAGTTTTTCGCGGATGCGGATCGCGGCTTGGGGGACCATTGCCGCCAAGGTCTGGTTGTGCTCGTCGTCATAGACCTCGATCCCGATCACCTTGGCGATCCGCCCGCTCTCGGCGAGATTGAGGCCGAGGGTTACCGGGATATGTCTTTGGAGATTCTGGATCAGTCCCATCGCGCGGGCAATATCCGCATCGGTCCGCTTGGCGGGGTCGGAGAGATCAAGGAACATTCGGCGGGCGGGGTTGGCGGAGAGTTTCGGGAAGATGTCAGTGCAGAGGCCTTCCCAGATTCCCTCGACGCCTGCGACGAGGGTCCAGTTGACGACGGAGATTAGTGTGACCTTCTCGAACATTTCAATCAATGTTTCGAGGCCGAGGGTTTGTTTGATGAGGTCCCAGGTGACGCGCTGAACATTCTCAGGCTTGCCGAGCATGATCTTGCCGTCCTCGAACTCGAGGGCGTCGGTGAGCCCGGGTGGGCAGATCGGAATCACCCGATCGCAGCGGTTGACGAATGGTTTGTAGATCGGATCAACGCGGTTCCAGTCGTCCTGCAGCGCGACTGCTCCGATGTAGGTGACCGACGCGCCGAGCGATCCAAGAGCGCTTGAGAGCAGCGGGCCGTTGCCTCCGAAGCGGACATCTTGCACGACCATTTCGAGGTTTGCGCTCTTGTTGGCAGCAGCCCCGCAGCGGGCGGCGAACTCAGGGATGGTTTTGATCCGGTCGTAGTCGTCGGGGGCCATGGAATGGCGTTGGTTGACGACATGGATGATTGAATCGATAAAGCCATCGAAGCCCACGAGGGCGTGGATGACAGGCATTTCCTGTTCAATAGCAGCAGCGGCCTGGTTGGCAAGATCGGTACGGTTGTCGCTCATAGGCAGAGCATAGACCGGTTTGGGTTCGTATGATGACCCATGAGCACCATCGTCCTGGCAACGCAGAACCCCGGCAAAGTCGCAGAACTCAGGTCACTACTCTCAGGGACGGGTATCCACATCCTCGGGCTCGGTGACATCGAAGATTCATTCCCCGAACCCGAAGAGAACGGCGATACATTTTTAGACAACGCGACGATCAAGGCGATCGCCTACGCCAAGGCGACGGGGCGGCCGTGTCTTGCGGATGATTCGGGATTGATTGTTGATGCGATCGGTGGTCGTCCGGGGGTGATCTCTTCGCATTATGCGTTCGATGGTGAGACCGAGGGGCAAGCCGCGGGGATGAGCCGGCAGCAGCGGGATGATCACAATATCGATCGCGTGCTTTCTGAGCTCGATGAGTTTGAACCAAGCGAGCGTTCAGCACGGTTTGTGTGCGTCATGGTTCTGGCGGACTCCGACGGCTCGATTCTGGCGACCAGCGAGGGGAAGTTCGAGGGACGAATCGGATTGCCTGTCGATCATCCGCATGTAACTCCGAGCGATAGTGTGCCACGCGGGCCCAATGGGTTCGGGTACGATCCGATCTTCCTTGTGGGGCCGGACTACATCAAGACGAGCGCGGAACTGGATTCAGCCGCCAAGAACGCGGTCTCGCACCGCGGGGACGCTGTCCGAGGCATGATCGAGCAGATCAAGACGCTTTCAATCTAAGGGTGCCACGCCTTGACCGTCTTCGGCAAGGCGTGTCTTGAGAGCGTCAACAGACACTGCTTGCCGAAGACGGTCAAGCAGTGGCACCCGTGCTTTGTAGACCTAGAATCCAGAATGACCACAGCAGTTCTTCCAAATCTTGATCCCGCCTTGATTCCGATCTCTGAAAAAGTCCGCAACGGGAAACGGCTGTCGCTCGATGACGGTCATGTGCTTTATGAAACCAAGGACCTCTGGACGGTCCTCGAACTCGCCAAGATGGTTCGCGACCGGATGCATCCGGGCGTGGCGTACTACAACATCAACCGACATTTGAACTACACCAACATCTGTGCCTTGTCATGCAAGTTCTGTGAGTTTGCTCGGAAGAAGGGTGATGACGGTGAGTACACGCGGGATATTGAGTACATCAAGGAAGAGGGACGCAAGGCGGTTGAATCTGGCGCGACGGAGATGCACATCGTGGGGGGGCTGAGCCCGTACCTGCCGTTTGAGTATTACACCGACATGCTCAAGGCGTTGACCGAGGTCGCACCCAATGTGCACCTTAAAGCGTTCACCGCTGTTGAACTGGTTCACCTGGCACGCATCGCCAAGGTCTACAAGAAGGACGATATCAAGTCCGGCGTCCGCTGGGTATTGGAACGGTTGATGGAAGCCGGGCTGGGGTCGCTGCCCGGGGGCGGGGCGGAGGTGTTTGATGAACGGGTTCATAAGGAAGCGTTCAAGACCAAGATCGGCGCCCACGAATGGCTCGATGTGCATCTGGTTGCTCATGAACTTGGATTGAACACCAACTGCACGATGTTGTATGGGCATGTAGACAAACGCGAAGAACGGCTGCGTCATATGGAAATCCTGCGTCGGTCGCAGGACCAAGCCTTGCATCGGTTGGGGTATGAGGGCGATGCCGAGGGGTATATTGCTAAGGGTGTGCCGGAGTCTGAAGAGATCACGGCGCCGGTGATTACGCTTACTGGCGAGGGGGCAACGCTGCCGACGCCTTCGATGTCGTCGAAGGGTGGGTATTACCAGACGATCACGCCGCTACCGTTCTTTCCGGATGGATCGGAGCTTGAACACCTGAGCGGCCCGGCCGGGGTCGAGAACCTGCGGACGATCGCGGTGACCCGGTTGATGCTCGACAACTTCCCGCATGTCAAGGCGTTCTGGATCATGCAGTCGCTGTCGATGGCTCAGGTGATGCTCGAAGCGGGAGCCGACGATATTGATGGGACGGTGGTGTGGTACGACATTACCAAAGCGGTGGGGGAGGGCACGCACCAGGAGACGACCGAGCGGGATTTGATTGTGGCGATCAATGAGGCGGGGTACGAAGCGGTCGAGCGGGATACCTTGTACCGGCGGGTGGAGCGGGATGGGAGTGAATGGCGGGTTCTATAACCATCAGTTTAGACGGTGAATTATATAGAGTGCACTGGATTCAGAATCATCTACTAAACCTGTCGCATTGAATACAGCACTTGAAATTCTATCTTTGTGAATATCCCTGTTTGTGGTCAATCGGCGTCTCATAGACGAGGCAATAAGGTCGGCGCATTCGAGCATGACCTCCCTTCCTTTGGGCCTTGGAAGAATATCAGTGAGGCTTATCATTGAACCGTTGTGATGATACAAGTGTTCGGCGACATCCTTACGAAGTTGATCTAGGTGCATGTTGTCAAACTGAGCTTCAGCTTCTTTGACTATTCGCAAATGCCGGTGTGTGTTTAAGCATCCGTTTTCTTGCATGTAGTCGACAATATCAGAGACAAGTTGAATTATGAGATCGGCGATTTTTTGATTTCTTGCGCCTTTGACTTCAGTTGCGTAGCCGAAGAACATAAGGCCAGTTCTCCTTTTGGAAAGCTGGGCGGCAAGTTGCATAAAATAGTCAGCGTTTTTTGAACTCGCATCTGCGAAATGAAAAGTTTCAGGGTAATTTAAATCCTCTCTCCAGTTATTAAATTGTTGGAGGGTGAGTTCGTACTGTCGATTGTCAATGACACATATTCCACCGATACCCATATAGTTGGATTGGCCATCAGTCCCTGTTTCGTCAAGGTAAACCGTGATTTCTGGTTGAGTTGCTTTCTGCTCAGAAAGGTATTGAAAAAACTCCATCTGAAGATCGCCCCGCCGGCGACGGGTTCTGGGGGCGCCTTGAAACAGACTGAGGTCATTTTGTATATGTTGTCGGCATCTGATGATCGTTGTCATCGGTTGGAGGTGATGTAGTACATCAAGCGATAGCGGCTTGTTTTTTTCGAGTATGTCCGGTTGAAATTTTTTCCAGTACCGAATCGCTAACGCAGTATCGCTATCTCGGCATTCTGGGTATTGTTGCAGAACCTTGGCAACTTTGTGCTCCACTGTTACAAGATTTAGAGTCCCGAGCCTGCTAAGTAGTTCAGATCGATCAGTAAGCACTTCTTGATTCTGGATTTCAACAGGAAGCGACCAGGGAAGAGTCGGGCTCAAATAGCTTTCTGATGAAAAAAGTGATTCAGATAAATCATCCATTCTATATGCTAGGCATATGAGAATGAGCTAACAGATTGTTCATTTGTAGTTGTATATTTCAGAATTTCCAGCCAACGCCCATGTAGTAATCGACATCGTTTGGTCGGATGCCCGTTCCGGCTTCGGAGTCGTGGCGGTGTTCGAGGCCGGCGTTCATGGTCATGCCGGTCTCGGCGTCGAGGACGATCTCGATGCCTACCCCGGAGTTGAGGCGGAACTCGCCCATGTTGTTGAAGCTTGGGTAGTAGGTCGAGTTGGCTTTGAGGGTGGTGCTGGTCGAGAGTTTGTGTGACCAGTCGAGGCCGAGGAGTCCTTCGGGGACGAGCTTCTCGTCGGCGTTGGATCCGAACTCATAGGAACCACCGAGGCCGCCGCGGCCTACGAGTGTGGTCTTGTCGTTGTTGATGAACTCGTACCCAAAGCCCCCCGCCCCGCTGAGGCGGTGCTGCCATGCTTGGAACTCTTCGTATTCATACTTGCCCTGGGCGAAGTACCGCCATGGGCCGTCGAGGAGCCAGTCGTTGTGGATGTTGAGCTCGCCTCTGGATGCGGAGCGTTGGCCTTCGGAGGTGGAGTAGAGGTACGAGGCACGGATTGTGGTTTCCATGGTTTCGGTGAGGCGTTCGCCGCCAAGCGATACGCGGCCTGAGAAGTTCTCGTTGTTGCCAGAGGCGCCCGAGATCCCGGCACTGAAGCTGTACTTCCAGCCCTCGTTCCAATCGAGAATCTTGATCACATTGACGACCGGCTCAGGGGCGGTTTCGGTACTCTCCGGCTGGGTTGAACGGCTGGCCGAATGGGAGGAATCCGAACTGGTGTACTGGCTTGCCTCTGCTTGGGCGGCGGTGAGCTCGGATTGGGCCGCTGCAAGAGCATGCTGGGCGGCTTCTAGGCGGGCCATTGCGTCGCTGCGGTCGTTTGCTAGGGCGGATGAACAATTGAGGAAGGTGAGGGCGATGGCGAGGGCACCGAGACGGTGACGGCGGGTGATGAGCTTCATATGTGAAATCCTTGTGCGTATTGCGTGATCTGATCCCGGTCCCCACCGGGACGGAGAGCAAAGCCCGCAAGCATGGAATTGTCAAGGGGTTGGGTGCCGGAAAGAGCCGGGGATGGGCTGGGATAGACCGCGTGTGCAATTGAGTTGGCCAATTCCCGTACAATGGGATACGCGTGCCCAGATCTCACATTTGCCCATCCTGTATGACTGAACTGGCCCGGATTCGGGCGGTCCCTGACCTTCATTACGGGCTGGCGGTGGTGGTGTGCCCGTCATGCGATACGGCGTGCGTGCGGACGAGGCATCCTGATATCCAGTTCTGGCGAAACTTCCGGCGGCTACATCAATCGATCCGGCTGGTGATATTCAAAGTCTTTCTTTCGATCGCACTCGGTGCACTGATGTTCGGACTGGTAATGTGGGGGCGAGAGTTTGACTCGTCAAACTTCCAATCGATCGACCCCGGCAGGCAGTTCGGCGCGTGGGCGACGGCCATTCTGATCCCGGCTCTGGCGTGCGCTTCGGGATGCGTGATCCGTTTGGTGTACCGCCATCAGCACGCGGTTGTGCCATTGATAGCGTTGGTGATCTTTGGGGTGTTCTTTACCTGGGTCGATTACATCTTCATGGGCCTGACATTGATGATGTCGAAGATCGGCGGGTTTGATTTTAGTTATCACACATGGTCAGCGAACGATTTTATCCTGCGTGCATCGCTGTTCTCGTTTGTCATTGTGTGCGCCTTCGTCGGGTTTTTGCCCGCGAAGTTTCTATCGCCATTCATGTCCCGCTCCCCGAATCGGAAGTTCCGAAAACTTCGTCGTAAACGCCTCAAGAGCATTGAGCGAAGCCATTAACTGAGAGATTCTAGAAATGACTGATCAACAACAGAATCAATCCGAAGCGTACATGCCTGACGAAATCCGCGCGGACCGCGCATGCATCGGGTGCGGGTTCAATCTCTACGGGCAAACCGTCACCAAAGAACCACACTATGGCATGGCGATCACCCGCTGCCCCGAATGCGGGACGGTCGCCGCGCTGCAGACCTACCCGTCGATGTCACACTGGGTCAACCGTTTCAGGTCGATCATCGCGGCGGTATGGATTGTTCTGTTGCTGGGGGCGTTGGCAGGGAGCACGGTGGTTCTTACGGGGTTGTCGCTGAGTGCCACCGAGCTTGCGAGCGAGAATCTTGCGGAGATCATCGGGGCCTCTCACGAGGAATGGGGCAAGGCCAAGGAGGCCCAGGCCGCGGCGGTTAATGCCACGGGTGGCACCACGCCAACGGCAGCGCCAACAACTACGACAACTACATTGCCAACGGTATTCAATGGGACCACAACCATTACCACGACAACCGGCACAACGGTTGTGTTCCCCGGGGCCGGATCAAGATCGTTCCGCTGGGTGACCATATCTGAAGAGTGGCGGAAGGACCATCTCGATTCAACCATCGAGCAGGCGGGCGGTGTCTGGGCCAATGTGGACGGGGAGTTCCTCATCATGCTGATCCCGGGCATCATCGTCGGCGTGCTGTGCGGGGTATTCTGGAGTGTCACGCTTCTGGGTGGGACCAAGAGGCGGGCAATATTGGTCCCGCTGGTTGCGTGCTTCGTCGCTGCTGCGATTGTAATCGGAATCAACAGCACCGATAGCTCGTTCCAGTGGGCTCGGGAGATCGCTCGCGGGTATTACGCACCGATCATCGTCCCGATTATGATCGGGGTCCAGTTTACAGCGATTAGTGTCGGTGTATTTGCTGGACGCAAGATCGCTCGGTTTGTGGTGGTCATGGCGCTCCCGGCTCGCAACCGCGTCCCGCTCTCGCTGCTGTGGACATGCGAAGGTCATTCGCTCCCGAAGCCCAAGTAAAAACCCGCCCCAGATGGGACGGGCTCAAAGACTCAGTTGATCTGACGATTACTTCTCTTCGTCGCTTGGGGGGTTCACTTCGAAGTCTGCGTCGATGACATCGCCTTCGACTTCTGCACCGTCGTCGGCTGGAGCCGCGTTCTGGGCTTCGGCGGCGGCTTGCTCGTAGATGACCTTGCCGAGTTCCATTGAAGCGTCTTCGAGTCCCTTGAGGGCTGGCTCGAGGGCTTCCTTGGTGATGTGCTCGTCCTTGATCTTCTCTTCGAGTGCTGAAGCTGCGGTTTCGATCTTGGATCGGACATCCGGGCCGACCTTGTCACCGTGCTCTTCGAGCGATTTTCGGGTCTGGGCGACCATCGCGTCGGCACGGTTTTTGAGGTCAACAAGCTCACGACGCTTCTTGTCTTCGTCGGCGTGTGCCTCGGCGTCGGCCTTCATCTTGGTGATCTCGTCGTCTGATAGACCACCAGAACCTTCGATCCGGATGTCGGCCTTCTTGCCGGTGCCCTTGTCGGTCGCCGAGACCTCCAGGATGCCGTTGGCGTCGATTTTGAAGGCGACCTCGATCTGAGGCGTGCCACGCGCCGCCGGTGGAATATCAGCGAGCTCAAACATCCCGAGTGTCCGGTTGTCCTTGGCAAACTCTCGCTCGCCCTGCAGGACATGGATCTGAACCGATGGCTGGTTGTCAGCCGCGGTCGAGAATGTTTCGGTCTTGGTCGTAGGAATGGTCGTGTTGCGTTCGATGAGATTGGTCATCACGCCGCCCATGGTCTCGACACCGAGTGACAACGGGGTCACATCGAGGAGGAGGACATCCTTGACCGATCCGCTCATGACTCCGCCTTGGACCGCGGCACCGAGTGCGACGACTTCGTCAGGGTTGACGGACTTGGATGGGTCCTTACCAAAGATTTCCTTGGCGATCTCTTGGACCTTTGGCATCCGGCTCGAACCACCGACCAGAACGACCTCATCAATCTTGCTGATGTCGATCTTCGCGTCCTTGAGTGCGTTCTTACACGGAGCGATCAGGCGATCGAACAGGTCACCACAAAGCGTCTCGAACTTGGCACGGCTCAGGGTTTCCTGGAGGTGCTTAGGTCCCGAATCGGTCGCGGTAATAAACGGCAGGTTGATTGTGGATTCTTGCGAACCCGAGAGCTCGATCTTGGCTTTTTCTGCGGACTCTTTGAGCCGCTGCATCGCCATTGGATCGGTTTTCAGGTCTACACCCTCTTTCTTGCGGAACTCTTCAGCAAGGAAGTCGATGAGACGCTGGTCCCAGTCGTCGCCGCCCAGGTGGGTGTCGCCGTTGGTTGAGAGGACTTCGAATACCGAGCCCCCGTCGCCGTCGTCGCCGATCTCCATGACGGAGACATCGAAGGTGCCGCCGCCGAGGTCGAAGACCGCGATCTTCTTGTTGGATTTCTTTTCGAGCCCGTATGCAAGTGCGGCTGCGGTTGGTTCGTTGATGATCCGTTTGACGGTCAGTCCCGCAATCTCGCCGGCGTCTTTGGTTGCCTGGCGCTGGGCATCGTTGAAGTACGCCGGGACAGTGATGACCGCTTCGGTGACTTCTTCGCCGAGGTAATCTTCAGCGGTTCTCTTGAGCTCGCCGAGGGTCATCGCGGAGATTTGTTGTGGGGAGTATTCTTCGCCGCGGATTTTGACCTGGACGAAGTCCGAGTCGCCTCCGGTGAGCTTGTAGGGGATCAATTTTTCTTCGGAGGAGACCTCGCTGTGGCGACGCCCCATGAAGCGTTTGATCGAGAAGACGGTGTTCTCTGGGTTGGTGACTTGTTGGTGCTTGGCCTGCTGGCCGACCAGTCGCTCGCCTTTGTCGGTGAACCCGACGACGGACGGGGTTGTGCGGTTGCCCGAGCTATTGATGAGGACCTTTGGGGTGTCCCCTTCCATGACGGCAACAACCGAGTTGGTGGTCCCGAGGTCGATTCCAATGATTTTTCCCATAACTGACTTCCTTTCACCCCCCAAAGTGATGATCACGCGATAGGGGGAACTGTTGATGTTTGCGGAAGACTATTTGCAATGCCCGTGCCAATCCAATTGGGACAAATATCCCTCGGAAATGGGGGCTGGGAGGGCAAGAGGCTGGGTTCTTATGCCCGCCAGAGAGAAGTCTGCCAGAGTGGCAGGATTGGGCGGGTGGTCGTCGGGTGCCACGCCTTGACCGCTTCGGCAAGGTGTGTCTTCAAACCTTTGACTACACCCCAAGACACTGCTTGCCGAAGACGGTCAAGCAGTGGCACCCAGAGCGGAGGATCAGTTTGGTTCGTAGCTCAGGGCAGCTTCGAGGACCGGGTCGCTGCCCGCAAAGAAGTCCGCGGATCCCACCTCGATCAGAACGCTCGGATGGACGGCATCTGGGTCGCCATCGACCTTCTGGAACCATTTGGTCGAGTGGGAGATTGTAAGTTTAGAGTTGGGGAGTTCAAAGGAATTGATCTCGCCGAAGTGGTTGGGTTTGCCTCCGGTGGGTTCGCCAATCAGGACCGCCCCGGCCCGGTCGCGGAGCTGGTGGGCGTTGCTGGCTGCGGAGCTGAAGGTGTAGCGGCTCGTCAGGGCGATGATGTCGCCAGGATCGCTGAAACGCAGGGATGCTTTGAGTGCGTCGATCAATGGCCAGAGGACCATCTCGTTTCCGCCGCCGTTGAAGCGGAGGTCGATGACCATGCGTTGTGCGTCGAACTCTTCAGATTTTTCAGTGATGAAAGTGATCAGGAGTTCCATCGGGAAATCTTTGGCGTCCTCGCACTTGTTGTAGGCGAGGTACATGGTCTTTGAATCGCTCAGGAACTCGGTCTGGTAGTTGCCGTGGCTCTTGCGATACATCAGAGGCATGCCGTCCTTGAAACTCTGGGCAAAGCTCACCCATTGCAAACGGATCTCGGGCGATGCGCATTCAAGATTCACGGTGCGTTCGCTTTCGTCATCTTGAACTGTGATCTCAAATGTATCCGCGTCCCACTTCTCGGCAAGACCGACGGCCGCCAGTGCAGGAACGAGTGTGATGTACGAGCTGCCCGCGTTGATGAGGCGGGAGTTGTTCTCGTATCCGAAGAGCACGCTGATTTGCTCGAACGCTGCAGTTGCTTCGGTGTCTCCGAACTTGAGGATCTGTTTGCCGACGAGTTCTTGATACGGTGCGGTAGCGGCGGAGATGAACACGCCATCGCTCAGGACGATGACCTGGATCGGGAGCCGATTCATGGTCTTTGCGAAGGCGCTGAACTCGACATTGGTGTGCGAGTCGCCGCCCATCGCGATGAGTCGGTTGATCTCCATGACGATCTGGGCGTCACTGAGCGTGTCGAGTTTGGAATCGAGCGTTTCGACCGCGCCTTCGAACTCTTCGACCGTGTGGGTCGTGAAGAAGTTGGGGTGCTTCTCGAGCAGGTTCTCTGCGAGCGTGTCGATGTCTTGGCGCCATTGATCTGGAGTGATCTGGGCGTTTGCAGCGGTGGCTAGGAAGCCGATGGCAGCGATGGCGAGGACGAAACGGTTGAGTGCATATGTCATGTGCCAAGTATAGATCGATTTGCGATGGTGCCCTCCTTTATCCCGCAGGGTAAAGGAGGATTTGGTGATTCAAGCCATGCGAAGACCTCCTTCACCCTGCGGGCTGAAGGAGGGCACCAAAGAACTGTATCTTTGAGGGGTTTACTGACCCTGAGCGAGCGAGAAGCCGGGGGCGCCGTCGTACATCCGGATGGGGATGAACTCGGTGACCGTAAACTTCTCGGCGACCTTGGCCAGCAGGTGGACCGTTGGGCCTTGGCCGATCACGGTGCCCTCGTTGAGCTCGAATCGCACGCAGCACTCGTTGACCAGCTCCGTGTACGGCGATCCGGTCGGCCAGACCTGGGTGCCTCGGTTGGAGATCACGGTCAGGTGGAACGGAGTTGATTCGGTAAGCCGCTGGAGCTTGGATGCGAGCTCGGTTGGGTTGAGTGTGGACTCAAGGAAGATGTCACAGCCACAAACGGTTGTTTGGACCTGCTCGTGGGTGGTCATCATCTGGTTCACGCTCGGGCGGACCGGGAGTGTGTGGCTCGGTTCATCCTTGGCGGGGACGGCGGAGCCTTCGATGGTTTCAGGGTTCTTGCCGAGGTTCGCTGAGATCGCAGCGGCGAAGGCCTTGGTGCCCACCGCGTTGCCCACACCCTTGACATCACCGGTGTGGACACCGGATTCGAGTGTGTAGAGCAGCGAGTTTTCGATGATCGCGGCGGTCTTCCGCATCCCAATGTGACGGAGCATGATCAAGCCTGAGAGCAGGAGACTGGTTGGGTTGGCGAGGTCTTGGCCCGCGATGTCCGGGGCTGTGCCATGGACAGCTTCGAAGATACTGATCTGGTCACCGATGTTGGCCGACGGGGCAAAGCCCAATCCACCAACGAGCCCGGCCGCGAGATCAGAGACGATGTCGCCCTGCAGATTGGTCAGCACGACCATCTTGTACTTGTCTGGACGCAGCACGAGGTTCATGCAAAGCGCGTCGATGATGACATCTTCGGTTTCGATCTGCGGATAATCCTGGGAGATGAACTTGAAGCGGTCGAGGAAGGTGCCGTCGGTCATTTTCATGATGTTGGCTTTGTGCCCGCAGGTGACCTTGTCGATGCCGAATGCTTTGGCGGTTTCAAACGCGAAGCGGTTGATCTGGTCGCAGCCTGGGGTGGTGATGATGCGTTTGGCGGTGTAGGCGTCTGGGGTGAGTCGGTGCTCGATCCCGCCGTAGGTATCTTCGACATTCTCGCGGACGACATAAAAGTCTACTGGTACACCTGCTTGGGAGTACACGGTTTCGACGCCTGGGAGTGTCTGGAAGTGGCGGAGGTTGGCGAAGGCGCCGAAGGTTTTGCGGAGGGTGACATTGATTGATTTGCCGCCGCCGCCGATGGGGGTGCCCATCGGGCCTTTGTACAGGATGCCGGTGCCTTCGATCATTTCGATGGCTTCGTCGGTCATGCCCCGGGTGTCGCCTTCGTTGAAGACCTTGCGTCCCATATCGACTTCTGTGAACTCAACATGATCAAGAACACCCGCGGCTTCAAAGATGCTCATGCACGCGGCGGTGATCTCTGGACCAATCCCGTCACCGGGTGCGAGTGCGATGGAAATTTTGCTTGGCATATCGGAGACCTGACTTGGGGTTGTGTGTTCTTGGGTAAGCATGGTGTGTGTTCTTTACTTGTGGGTGGGGTTTGGGGTTGGGGGGTGGCAAGCTCGCGTGAGTCGTTCCAAAATTGCTGCCCATAGAAGGGAATTGGCATCCCCCTCCTCATCGTCTGTTTCTGGGGGCTGCTCAATCCAGATTTGGGAAGCATCGGAAAGCTCCCCGTCGTGCATCGCCCTGTAGAGGTCGCGTGCATACCCCGCCGGATCGTGGGGCATTGGAGCGAATCCGCCCGCTGATTCAGTGTTTTTGAGGGACCACGAGATGAGATACACGCTCTTGTCGGCATCTTTAAGTGATCCGGTAGATTTGAGCAGGGTGGGTTTGGAGGGTTGATAGTGAGCTCCGAGCACACCCGGCGAGCGGGCAACCCCAGCATCTTGCGGGGTTATGTGGACTGGTCGGCCCAGCACCTTGGCGATCTGGGCGTGGGAGATTACACCAAGCCGAAGGATTGTGGGTTCGTCTGAGGTCAGGTCCAGAACGGTCGATTCAATCCCCGCCCGGCAAGCGCCGCCTTCGATAATGAGCAGGTCTTTACCCCCAAACCCACGGGCGACATGGTCGGCGGTGGTGGGGGATATCCATCCCGATGGATTGGCACTGGGCCCAACGATGGGTTTGCCAAGTGACTCGATCAATGCGAGGGCAATCGGGTGGGCGGGACACCGGATCGCGACGGTTGCTCCGCCGGCTGTCACCACATCAGGTACCGATCCGGATTTGGAGAGTACCAGTGTGAGTGAACCGGGCCAAAATGTATCGGCGAGCTTCTGGGCCTCGTCGGTCCACGACTCGACCAGATCGTCGGCCATCTCCGGGCCAGAAACATGAACAATCAGCGGGTTGTTTGCGGGCCGGCCTTTGAGCGAGAAGATTCTTTCAACCGCATCGGCGTCAGTTGCATCTGCACCGAGTCCATATACAGTTTCGGTGGGAAACGCGATGGGTTCGCCCAGACCCAGCCGGGCCACGGCCGCGACGATCGCTTCAGGTCCTTCTAGGATTTCAGTCATTGTCTTGGTCCAAATGGTCTGAATCCGTGTCATACTCAGCAACCGATTCGCCGGGAGCGAGTTGGTTGCTGTCGGGAACGATGAAGTCGATCCGGTTGCGGTCCAGTGTAGTGCCCATCGCTTGGTAGAGGTCCACCATTGCGGTGTTGTAGTTGATCAGGGCGAGGGCTTCGGAGATCTCCGCGTTTGCCAGTGATTCTTGTTGGTTGAGTTCGAGGTTAAGGCGCTCGACGGAATAGCCTGCGTTGGTGAGTTCCTTCTCGACGATCAATGCCCGCAGTGCTTCGCCCTGTGCGACGCGCGAGAGCGTTGTTTGGCTGATGAGTGTGTGGTTGGTGACCACCGCGTTAAGTGCGTTCTTGATGTCCAGCACAATTCCTTGGACCGTTCGGCGGTAGCCAACAATCGATTGCATCCGCGACAGCCGAGCCTTTCGGAACCCCGCTTCGCCGGCCCGGTTTCCGATCGGCTGCTCGAAGGTCAGGCCCACGAGCCAGTCGTCAACAAACCGATTGGATACCGAGTCGTCATAGGAGTCGCCGATCGAATCGTCGAGCCCTAGGAATCGGGCCTGTGCGGTGAGGTTGAGAGTCGGAAGGCGGGAGTTCTTGGCGACATTCTCGCGGATGGTTGAATCGTCAATCGACAGAATGGACTGCTCGATCTCAGGGCGATGGGAGATCCCGGCATCGATCGCGTCGAGTAGTGAGATTGACAGCGTCTCAGCAACCGAGGTATCCCCAGGCACCAACAGGATCTCAGAACCAACAGGCATCCGGTCGTCGTTCATGAGCCTCTTGAGGTTGTCGCTCGCGTTGCGGAGCGCGGTCTTGGCGGTCAGCAGATCCGAGCGGCGACGCTCAACACGCGCTACCGCATCGGCGACCTGTGCCTGCCTTGCGTCCTGAACCCGGCGTGCCTTGATGTCGTCGCGGACCTCGATGCCCCGGTCGAGCAGCTTGGCGCGGATGATGACCTGCTTGTAGGCAAACGCCAGTTGCCAATACGCACGCTCGGTGTCCGAGGCCGACGCGATGAGCTGCCCTTTAAGCGTCGACACCGCTGAACGCTCGGCATTGCGAGCAAGATACACCTGCGACATGACCCGGCTGCGACCGAACCCGTCGAGCAACGGCTGGTCATAGCCGACGACAAAGTTTGAGGCGTTGGATGGGTTGGGGCTCGCTGTTCCAAAGAATGAAGATTCGACATTGGTGTACCCAATGTCATGCTGCATACTGAGCGAGCCGCCCGTAGTCAGGCTCCTGCGAAGCCCGAGGGTTGAGGTGGCCGAGTCCGATTCATTGCGGATTACCCCTCCCGATCCGAGCCCGGCGGCACCGGTCTGCGGGGTGATGCTGTCGCGTCCTTGTACGCTCCCAAAGAGCGACCAATCAAACGCGGCTTCCGCCTCTACAAGCGATGCCTGCGAGATCGCGGGGCCGTACTGGGCAAACTCGACATCGAGGTTCCCTTTGACGCTCGCCTGGACAACGCTCTGGAGCGAGACCGGGATCAGGACTGTCTCCCGTCCGAGCAGATCGAGCCCGATGAGTTCAGCGATGGGGTCGTTGTCGAGATTCTGGGATTGGAGTTGTTCAACATACCCATCGGTCGAGAACTCCTCCTGGATCTGCTGGAGGTGATCGTCGCGGATTTCGAGTTTGGTCAGATCGGTGGTGGCGCTGAGTTCGATGGGGTGGGATTCGTCGGAATCGCCTCTGGCCGCGTCGATTTCGCGTTGGACCGAGTGGACCATCGCGTTGCGGAGTTGTTGCTCGCTGTTGCGTTCAAATGGTGATTTGCAGCCGCTGGCGCAAAGGGACAGAACCAGCCCTAAACCCAGTGGTGCGAAGGGGAAATCACGCGGACTCAGACGGTGGAGAGGTTGAAAAATGGTCATCACCCAAAGGATAGGAGGGCATGAATCGGTTGGTTGCATCTGGCCCGCGGAACATCATGTCTTGGGCGCATCAATCGAATACACTACGCTGGGCAACCATCGCCCTTCTAGACCGGGAGACCATCATGCAGATCAGCCAACTCACTCGTTTGAACTCCGCTTTGAGCACCATAATCCGTAATTCCGGGGTGCTGGCCTTGGCCGCTGCGATGCTGGTGCTCCCCTCGGCTGCCCGCGGGGCAGAGGACCCGGCGTGGTTCGTGATCCAAACCGAAACCGAGCCCGTCCGTTGTGGCGATCAAGAAATCTACTACACCATCCATGAGTTCCAAAGAGGAACAGTCGTCGGGATCGATGGGACCTCCGGGGATTACTCCAAAGTTCGTTACCCAGCGGATCTGGGGGCTCTTGTTCCTGCCCGCGATGCCCAGTCGATCAAGGCTGGGTCTCATATCCGTTTGCTTGAAGATTCAACTCTCAGTGCCGCGTCGATGCTGCGAGGGATCGATGGTTCTTGGTGTCCGGTGTATATTGAGCCGCTCAAGGCCGGGACAGAAATGGCTGTCCTAGAAGTTGTCCGGGATGAGGACAACGAGATCAAGGGATACATGGTCGCCCCGCCTCGCCCGCCTGTCGTGGCGGCCTACCCGCACGGCTATGTCCGCACCGAATCACTCCGCCCCGCGACCGCCGACGAGATCAAGCAACATCAGGGCGGCAAGCAGATCACCACCGGACGCCCAAAGCTCACCGCCGGACCAAAGGCGACCCCGAAGAAGGCCGACCCGGAACCAGAAGTTGCCGAGCCAGAAGTTGTCAAAGCGGCTGATCCTGTTGAGGAAGAGATCATTGATCTCCGCGAGCCAATGGTGACTCCAAAGCGGAATGATGCTTCTTTCACCCCGCCTGTGCAAGTTGCTGATGACCCAGCTCCTGAAACGGGCCCAGCCGTGATCAAGAACACCATTCCTGTGGTTATATCTCCCGAAAAATCAACCAAGGTGACCATCACCGCCGCGAGCCTTGAAGCACTCGAGGCTTCATTTGTAAACGCTCGCTCCATGCCCCGCGCCCAGCTCGACGAGGCGCTCTCCGAGCTGCTCGCTGAGTTCACCCGCACTCGCCAGGCGACCAGCGATGATGATTCTGCAGTCAGGCCTCTCGATCAGCGTATCGAATGGCTCAATATCCGCATCGAGACCCGCGACCAGCGTCGGGCGATCGCCGGGGCACTGGCAACCGCCGACGATCAATCGCTCGAACTCAGTAGCAAGATCAAAGAATGGAACAACTCACGCGTGTACACCTTAGTTGGTCGGTTGATGACCTCTGGCGTGTACACCGGCGAGCACCTGCCATTGCTCTACCGCGTGCGGGCACCCGACCCGATCTCTGGATTCGAACGCACCGTCGGCTACATCGCTCCAGGAGCGGGTCAGGACTTCCGCCAGTACCTCGGAAAGGTCGTCGGGGTTGTTGGTGATCCAGTCCGTGATGATGCGTTGGCTTTCACCGTGCTGAGCCCGACGCGCGTCGAGTTGATGCCCGACCAATAAACGAGCTTTAACAGTTGTGGCGTGTATCCAATGACTGATGAATCTGAAAGTACAAGCAACGATTCGCCTGCAGGTCTGTCGATGGCCTCGGGGGTTTCAACGCTCGCAGATCCAGTCGATGCCGCGGCTCAGGCCGCCCAGATTGCCCATTCAACACTCAGCGGCCCGGCCGATCTGGTCATGGGATTCGTGACCCCTCACCACGCCCAGCGTGTGGGGATGATCGCCGATGCCATCCGAGACAAACTCTCTCCCAAGCACTTGCTGCTGGTGTCAGCTTCGGGGATCATGGGTGATGATGCGGAGATCGGATCGGGCCCGGGTATATCGCTCATGGCGGCTTCAATGCCCGGGGTTCGTATGCACCCATACATGCTCGATGCGACCTGGGGCTCGATGGACCCTGCGCAGCGTGCAAGCAAAGTCGGGGAGACCATCGGGGTTTCCGATGAGATGGCCGCGTCATTTTTCTTTGCCGACCCGTTCTCGGTGCCTTTGGTGAATCTGATCCCGGCCCTCTCGGCTTGCCGAGTTCAGTACGCCGATCAGCACGGCAATACCAAGCGAGTAGGGACTGTGCTCGGAGGGCTCGCTTCAGCGGGAAACACCCCGGGCAACAACACGCTCTTTATCGATGGCCAGATCAGGAACTACGGCGCGATCGGGATTACGCTCTCTGGGAATCTGCAGGTCGATACGCTGGTCTCTCAGGGGTGCCGGCCGATCGGTGAGCCGATGGTGGTGACCCGCGCCCGCGGAAACCTGATCCTGGAACTCGGTGGCAAGCCGGCGATTGAAGCGCTCCGCGATTCGCTCCATGACCTCAACACGCCGGACAAAGATCTGCTCGACAACGGGCTCCTTATTGGTCGCGTCATCAATGAGCAGCAATCACGATTCGGTCGAGGCGACTTTTTGATCCGCAATATCATGGGCGGCGATGAGATCTCCGGGGCCGTCGCGATCGCGGATCTTGTCCAGGCGGGGCAGACCATCCAGCCACATGTGCATGATGCCCAGACCGCTCGCGAAGATCTCTCATTGCTGCTCAATGCCCAGCAGTTATACGAACGCCCGGCCGGAGCGATGGTGATCTCGTGCACCGGGCGCACACAAGAGTTCTTTGGAGAGCCCGCACACGACGGGCGGGCGATTCGCCACGCATTTGATCCGCCGGTCGATGGTGCCAAGCTCGCCAAAGCCGGCAGAGAACTCAATGCGACCGATCAGGGCATCCCGCTGACCGGGTTGTTTGCCGCCGGAGAGATTGGGCCCGTCGGGGAGACTATTTTCCAGCACGGGCACACGATCGTTTCCGCACTTTTCCGTGAACCCGAACAGATGGACATTTAGTTGAGACTATCGCCTGAAGACCTGTTTAGTGGCTTCGACCCGCACCTCGAAGAGGTGTGCGTTGCTCTGCGAGCATTGGTCCGCAAGACGATCCCCGATGCGACCGAGTCGGTGCAGGTTGGGTGGTCGGTGGTTTCGTACAAATACAAAGCCATGTGCGTGCTGATCTCGCCGAGGGATTCGGTGGTTCGGCTGATGGTTGACCCGCGCGGCGAAGATCTGGATGACCCAGCAGGATTGCTGGTTGAAACCGGGGTGCGGTTTATGCATGTTGATTTCAAGGAAGCCAGCGAGATCAACGAGAAGAATCTGGTCCCGATCATCCTCAATGCCGCCCAGCTATGCGGTCGGTCAGCCACCTAGAATGATTCATGCAATCACCTTCTGACACGCAGCATCAGCCCAACGAACTGATCAACTCAACCTCGCCCTACCTGCTCCAGCACGCCCACAACCCGGTGCACTGGCGGATGTGGTCCGACGAGGCGTTCGCCGAGGCCGTGGAGCGTGATGTTCCGGTGTTTTTGTCGATCGGGTACTCGACCTGCTACTGGTGCCATGTGATGGAACGCGAGTCGTTCGAGAATGAAGCAATCGCGTCGCTGATGAACGAGAAGTATGTGTGCATCAAGCTCGACCGCGAGGAGCATCCCGAGATCGACGAGATTTATATGGCCGCGACGACGATCACGACGGGGTCGGGCGGCTGGCCGATGTCGGTATTCCTTGAGCCCGAGCAACGCCGTCCATTCTGGGCCGGGACTTACTTCCCACCCGAGCCACGCTACGGTCGGCCGTCGTTCCCGCAGGTACTTGATTCATTGTCCGATGCCTACAAAAACAAACGCGCCGAGGTCATCGAGCAGTCGCAAGCGATCGCCGATGCGGTCGGGGAGCAGATCGCGACCGATCAACAGCCGGTGCCAGTCGGGATTAAGCATATCCAAGGTGCTGTCGCGGGATTGCTCCGCCGCTTCGACCGTGTCAACGGCGGCTTCGGCGGGGCACCCAAGTTTCCTCAGCCCGTGTTCATGGAGCTGCTGCTCGATGCACGCCTGCTGGTTGACGCCGATACCAAAGAAGCGATCGATCAGAGTGTGAAAATGACGCTCGATCGCATGGGCACCGGCGGGATCTTCGACCAGGTCGGGGGCGGGTTCCACCGCTACGCGACCGACGAGTTCTGGCTGGTGCCGCACTTTGAGAAGATGCTCTATGACAATGGGCAGCTGCTGAATCTGTACGCACGGGCGGCCGAGATTTATGACGACGCGTTCTACAAACGCATCGCCCGGCGGACGGCCGACTATGTGCTCCGCGAAATGCGCGACCAATCGACCGACGCGGGAACCACCGGTTTTTACAGTGCTCAAGACGCCGAGGTGAACCACCGCGAAGGCCAGAACTACCTCTGGACCCCGGACCAGATCCGCATGGCCTTGGAACACCAAGATGATGCGGAGTTTGCGATTAGAATCTACGGGCTCGACGCCGGAACGAACTTTCAGGACCCGCACCACCCCGACGAACCCGCGAGCAATGTGCTCCGGTTCGACAAACGCCCTGATTTGCTCGCGGCCGATCTGGGCATGACGCTAGAAGCATTTCACGCCAAACTCGATCCGATCAACGAGCGGCTGTACGCTGCACGCGCATTGCGTGACCAGCCCCGGATGGACGACAAGGTGATCTGTGCGTGGAACGCGATGCTGATCTCTGGTCTGACCCGCGCTGGTGTTGTTCTTGATGAACGCCGGTATCTTGAGGCCGCCCGTCATGGGGCGGATTTCTTGCTCGATACCATGCGGACCCCCGACGGGCAGCTTGCAAGATCACGCCGAGATCACCAGAGCACCATCGCCGCCGGGCTCGAAGACCATTCGATTCTGCTAGAGGCGCTCATCAATCTCGCGGTTGCCGAGAACGATGACTCACTCTGGACACCGATCGAGCAGCTCTTTATCTCATCTCGCAAGCACTTTGAATCAGCCCCCGGCGTCTACCACGACACACGCGAGGATCGGACTGATCTATTCATCCGTCCCCGCACGCTCCACGACGGGGCGACGCCATCGGGCGTTGGCGTCATGGCACTGGTCATGGCACGCATGGTCGAGATCTCCGGCGAGGACCGTTGGAGCGACTGGGCGGTGGATTCGCTCAATGGCGTGTCCGCGTCCATCGCGACCAACCCGATCAGCGTGGCCAACTCCACGCGGGCGTTGATCGCGATGATGACACAGAAGGACCGCATCGGCGACCGCTACGCCTTCGCCGGGGCCGCGTCGGATGAACAGCAGCCAACGCCCAAGGGTCCGGTGACGGTGTTTGTGTCCGAGGAGGAAGTGGTCGTCAGCGATGACACCCCCGCGTCGTTCTCGGTGGCTCTGGAAATCGACAAACCCTTCCACATCGTCGCCTCCGATCCCGGAGGGACCGACGCTGCCAAGTTGCTTATCCCGCTCCGTGTGGGTCTTATTGAGGGCCAGGGCGTGGCGGTTTACGCCCAGTATCCCGATGGCGAGCCTTTCGGGGAGGGCGAGAACCTGATCTCCGTCCATCACGGCCGCATCGAGTTCGAGGTCGCGATCGAAAAAGCCGATGGCATCGGACCAACCCCCGGCGAGCCGATCCTGGGCATCACCTTCCAGCCCTGCGACGAGTCCCAGTGTCTCGCCCCGGTTACGGTCCGTTTGCCTGTGAAACTGAAGATCGAATAGCCGGAATGACCCGTCCGGTGCCGTGCTTCGACCGCTTCGGCGAAGCACGATTCACACAAACCGCTCGGGCACTTCAAAGACCTCCTTCGCCGAAGACGGTCGAAGGAGGGCACCGAAGATGGGTCTACTTCGCTCTGATTCCCCCATTTCCCGGCCCATTCTGATATACTGCCCCTATGGACCAGAAGTTTGAGCATCCCGTGCGCACCATCGCGCTGATGAACCAAAAAGGCGGCGTTGGCAAGACGACGACTGCTGTCAATCTCGCCGCCGCGATCGCCCAGACCGGGCGGAAGGTGCTGCTGGTGGATCTGGATCCCCAGGCCCACGCGACGCTCCATCTTGGCATCGAGCCAGACGACGAGCCGACGATTTACGATCTGCTCCTCGAACCCGAGCACGGCATCTCAGGATGCATCCGCAACATCGACGACAACCTTGATCTGATCCCCGCCGAGACGGATTTGGCCGCGGTTGAAACCGAGCTGAGCGGTGCCGCTGATCGCAACAACCGGCTGGCCAAAGCCCTCGCTCTCCGTGATACCGATCATGAGTTCGTGCTCTTCGATTGTCCACCGGCGCTGGGATTGCTCACGCTCAACGCGCTGGCCGCCGCGAGTGAAGTCCTGATCCCGATGCAGGCCCACTTCCTCGCGCTCCAAGGCGTCAGCAAACTCCTCGAAACCGTCGGCCTCGTCCGACAGCAGGTCAACCCGCAGCTCCGCGTCGCGGGGGTTGTGCTCTGCATGCATGAACAACAAACCACGCACTCTCGCGAGGTCGTCGCTGATCTCGAACGGTTCTTTGAATCCGGGCGTGAGACTGGGAGCGCCTGGGCGAGTGCCCGCGTGTACCGCCCGCCGGTCCGCAGAAATATCAAACTGGCCGAGTGCCCGAGCTTCGGGCAGACGATTTTCCAGTACGCCCCGCAGGCACCGGGTGCGCTTGATTATGGGCAGCTCGGGGCTTCGCTGATCGCCGAGTGGGATCGGGCACTGGCAACGACTCAATCAGCAGAACTGAGCGAGGCCGAGATCAATGTCCTGCGTGGTTCAACCGAGCCAAGCACGGCCAAGAGCGAGTAATCCATGCCCAGCACACACCCGCGTTGGATCATGCTCCTTCGTGCTTTTTTTATCATGTACACGCTTGCATTGCTAACGGCGACCCACTGGCCGGGGCTTGCGTTCAAGGGGCCCTTTAGCCGGACGGATCTGATTATTCATGCCGGTGCATTTGGGTTCTGGACGATCATGCTCGGGATGTCCGGCTGGATCCGCTCGTCGTGCTGTGTTCGCAGGCAGGCGTTGATGGTTGGTTTGATCGGGGTCGGGTTTGGATGGGCCGACGAGACCACCCAGCCCTTGTTTTCGCGGGTCTTTGATTGGCTTGATGTCGCCGCCGATATGACCGGGGCGATCCTCGCGAGTCTGGTGCTGTTGGTATTCTGGTACCGGAAGAACGGCTGGCAATGCCGAATGGATGGTGATTCATTGGCCCAGCCGGCTGCGGATGCCCGATCTTGAATGCAGTGCCCCCAAACTCAGAACAACAGAATACTCCCGAGGGCCATGGGCTCGGACGCAACACCCGCACCGTCGCGGGTCTGACACTCGTATCGCGTGTGCTCGGGATGATGCGTGATCTAGTGACGGTCCGCGTGTTCGGAGACACGGCTGTGGGCTCGGCGTTTGCCGCCGCCTTTGCGATCCCCAACATGTTCCGACGCCTCTTTGGCGAAGGCGCACTCTCGGCGGCCTTCATCCCCGAATACACCCGCATGAGCGACGACGACCCCGCCAAGGCCGACGCGTTCGCGTCACTGACCATCGGGCTTCTCGCGATGGTGACCGGGGTCATCACGATCGTCATCGAACTGGCACTCTTGCTCGCGGTCGTCATGTCTGCGGACAACCCTGACCGTGCGTACTCACTCAAACTCGTAATGGTCATGCTCCCGTTCATGCCGATGATCTGCGTCGCGGCGATCTTGGGCGGGATGCTCCAGAGTCACGGGCGGTTCGGACCCTGGGCGGCCGCTCCGATCCTGCTGAACATCTGCATCATCGGTGCGTCGGTGCCGTTCTTCTTTGTCGAGAACGCCGACGCGGCGAGCTGGGCGTACCCGATCGGCATCGCGGCGGTGATTTCAGCACTACTGCAGGTCCTCTGGTCCGTATGGGCCTTGCGTGGACGGGTCAAATGGACACGGGGTGTGAGCTCGGCCAAGAGTGAAGCATGGCTAATGCTCGGCCGCATGGTCCCGGTGATCATCGGGCTGGGCACACTCCAACTCAATACCTTTGTCGATACACTCATCGCGATGTACCCAAACTGGATCGGGCCAGCCTTCTTTGGGCATGACTACCCGCTCGACGAATCATCCAACGCGATCTTGTTTTATGCGCAGCGTTTGTACCAGTTCCCGCTCGGGGTATTCGGGATTGCCGTCGCGACGGCCGCGTTTCCCGCGCTCTCGCGCGTGGCCGGGGACAAAGAACGGTTCAGCGAGATGCTCAACCGCGGCGTTCGGCTGAGCTTGTACATCGGGCTCCCGGCGAGTGTTGGTTTGCTGGTGGTGGGGGGGCCGCTGGTTCGGGTGCTGTATTCAGGATTCGGCGACGGGTTCTCAGAATCAGGCATCCTCCGGGCATCGACTGTATTGGTCGGATACAGCGTCGCGGTCTGGGCGTACTCGCTCAATCAACTCTACACCCGAGCCTTCTACGCCCAGAACGACACCCGCACCCCGATGCGGATCGCCCTGGTGATGGTCGGGATCAATATTTCGCTCAATATCGCCCTGATCTGGTGGTTTAGAGAGGCCGGGCTTGCGTGGTCGACGGCGATCTGCGCTATCCTTCAGATGATCTTTCTTGCACGGGCATCGGGTCGTAAGGTGAGTGGTGTCAGTATTTTGAGTCGCCCGGTGCGGCTGATGCTTGCTGGTTCAGGGCTCATGGGTCTTGGGATCTTTGGGATCGCTCAGATCTGGGAGATGCCGACGCAATGGTCGATGCAGCTTGTGCGTGTTCTGGCGATTTGTGCCATCGGTGCAGCGTTTTATGTCATTTGGTCGATACTGTGGAAAATGGAAGAACTCCGCTGGATCGGAGCCCGCTCAACGGAACGAACGGAAGCATCCAGCGGCAATGACGGAGCATAACGATGAAACGCACCACCTTGCGTGAGACAGCGAAAATCTTGGCGGCGATCCTATTTGCGGGCGGGATCCTCGCGTTGACCGCATGCAACACCGTACGAGGGGTCGGCAAGGACATCAGCTCAGCCGCCGATGCGCTCGATCCAAACGAAAACTGACCCCCCTCCCCCCAAAGTTAAGAAACCACTTCGGGTGATTGATCTAACTGACCAACCCATTCTCATCAGCGGGGCGTCTTCGGGAATCGGAGCCGCGACCGCTTTGTTGTGCGCCCGCGCCGGGATGAAGGTGGGTCTCATGGCACGCCGAGAAGACCGGCTCCAGAAGATCGCAGATAAGATCGGGAACGATCAGTCCTGCATCATCGTCGGATCGGTGGACTCAGACGAGGACTGCGCTAGGGCACTTGCTGAATGCGAATCAAGATTCGGCCCGTTGCATGCCGTGCTCGCCAATGCCGGCTACGGCGGCGAGCAGCCCTGCCACACGATGGGCATGGACGACACTCGCGCCATGTTCGAAACCAATTTCTACGGCTCGCTCCGTCTCGTCCTCCCCGCGATCGAAGGGTTCAAAGACCGACGCGCGGGCCACGCGATCATGGTGTCGAGCTGCCTGAGCAAACTCGGGCTCCCGCAGTACGGGGCATACTGCGCAACCAAAGCGGCGCAGGACCATTTTTGCCGGGCGATGCGTTTGGAACTGCACAACACGGGGGTGCATGTATCGAGCGTTCATCCCATCGGGACCAAGACCGAGTTCTTTGACGAAGCCGCCAAGCGGTCCGGCGGTTCACTCAAGCTCACAGGCTCAAGCCAGCGGGGCATGCAATCCCCAGAGAAAGTCGCCAAGGCAATCCTTCGATGCCTTGGCAAGCCCAAGGGCGAGGTCTGGACAAGTTTCCCTGTCCGAATAGCGATGGCGGCCACCGTGTTAGCACCGGGGTTGACGGATTGGGGACTGCGTGTTGCGATGCGCAAACGCATCGACCAAGGGGCCGATCGCGATTAGGCCATCAGTATTTCGCGGCCCAAGCTCTTGCGGATATCAGATAGCTGTCCGTAGTGCATCGTGGGGTGGAAAATCTGTGTTCCAAATGCCAGGCCGATGGTGCCAAACAGCGATTCCCAGTCTTCTGGACAACCCGTCGTTGGTTTATCAAGGTCGTCTTCATTGAATGACGCCAAGGTTTGGAGCGTAAAGGCACGGGTCTCTTCCCAAGCGGCGAGGAGTTCATCGAATGATGGGTATGCAGATGCATCGGTCAATGGCTCAGTGCCAACGCCAAAGAGTGGTTCCCATTTGCTCAGCGGGCATGTCTCGTTGCCCAGAATGAAGGTATGAATAATCGCGGATTCGGAGAGTGCAAGGTGCCCGAGAATCCAGAGCGCATGGTTACCTCCTTTTTCGGTGGGCTGGGCCAGGGGTTCGTCCTTGAGATCCATAATGAGGCCAAGAGTGAGGCCCTTGCTGGATTCGAGGTTGGATTTGATAAAATCGATGGTGTTCATAGCATGCTCCTTTTGGTAACCCCTCTGGGACGATCCTACCTCGCAGTCATATGTTCGGCAAGTGTTCGGTAAATAAAAAACACACCATGCGGTGTGTCATAGATCGAATGAACTGATTTGAGAAACTAGTTTCCAGAGTACGAAGCGGATGGGTCGTTGTCTGCGTTGGACCGGTACTTCTTTGGTTCAACCGGGAGCCATTGGTGGTCTGGGTTTGGGAAGATTTGTTCTTCTGGTTTTTCTTCTGGGAACTCGGGGCCGTTGCGGAGCGAGACACGCATGAGGCGGGACTCGGCGGCCGGCACGGCCATGGTGTTGTCGTAGCGTGCGGTCCGGCGCTGCTGGTCGTAGATCACCCACTGCATAATGTCGGGACGACGCGTGGTGCCTTCTTTGGCCTTGTTTTTGAGGAACTTGAGCGAAACCTTTGAGCCGATGGGGACATCGACAGTCCAGAGCGGCTCGTTGTCCCGGTTGTCATAGAGCGTGATGGTCAGCGGCTCATAGGCTGTTGAGACATAGGTGTATGAGTCGTCGGAACTCATGTTGCCACCGGAGGTCTTGGAGAACGCTTGCTTGGCATAGAAGCAGCCTCCCATGGGGAGGATGGTCACGAGAAGTACCGAGATGGCAAGGGCGATCAGGGCTGATTTATTGGTCATGGTCATCTTAAATAGCTCCCAGGCGTTGAGTCTGGTGTGATTGTATGGCCCTTCATCACACCGGAATGTGGTTGGGGCGGGTTTATGGGCGGTGCCTGCGGTTCTTATCGGTAAGATAGGGGGCGGGCTCCAGAGAAGTACGGCAAGGATCTATGCTCGTTCGGAGAATTCGAAAATGACGACCAATCCAGTGAATCACCCAAATAATGGACCATCGGGAGCCGGGCTCAGGATTGGGCATGGTTACGACCTGCATCGTCTGGATGAACTGGCTCCAATCGGTCAAGGCCGACCATTCGTGCTCGGGGGGGTCCAGATTCCCGCCGATCGAGGTCCCGTCGGGCATTCGGATGCCGATGCACTGCTCCACGCCGTGACCGATGCGCTCTTGGGCGCGATCGGAGACCCCGATATCGGGCAGCTCTTCCCAGATACGGACCCTCGGCATGAGTCGAAGGATTCGGCGGTCTTCGTCGAAGAAGCCCTCCGGCGGGTTCATGGGTGTGGGCTCGGGATTGTGAATCTGGATGCGACGGTGGTGTGCGAGCGCCCCAAGATCGGCCCGCACCGCGAGGTCATTATCGCCAATATTGCCCGGTTGCTCGGTGTTGAGATCGGGGCGGTAAATGTCAAAGCCAAAACCCACGAGGGCGTTGATGCCATCGGAGAGGGTCTTGCCATTGAGGTGCACTGTGTAGTACTGCTTGCGGGGGGTTGAGGGTTAGTCTTCTGATCCACCAGAGCCCACAGACCACGCGGCACCAAGTGCCAGGAATGCCCAAAGCGCGTCGATAGGGTGGAGGTTGTCGATGATGCTGGTGCTGGATGCCATTTCATCTGATAGCATCTGGCTGAAGGCGGCGGCGTCTTCGTTGAATCTGTCGACTTGATCTTGTCTGTACTGGGTTTGCTGCTGGGTATCCATGGAATCCCATTTGGAGTTGGTTTGGTCGATGATGTCTTGAGGAAAGTCGGAGAGATCAAGTGTTTCGTACAGATCTATTTCTGGGTTTGGCCAATCGATTTCCTGACCGGCTTCTTCTCGGTCCCATGCAATATCGCTGGCGATACCCATGATCGCCTCCTCTTGGGAGTATTCTTCCAGGGTGGTCTTGTCTTCGACACCGGCTTGGACGGCGGCTTGGAGTTGCTGCAGGTTGTCAACATAGATGGAGTTGACGATTGCTTTACCGGTGACAATTGAGAGGAGTGCAATGATGACAGCAACGCCGCCTGACCATGCGCCGCCTTCTCCGCCAGAACCGATGACAGCGCCCAGGCCACAAATGAATCCGATGCCGATTGCGATGTATCCGATTTCGTAACCCGTAAAGTGTGAGACGGCCGCCCAGATGCCCGCGCCTATCGCGCCAGCGAGAACAGCGCCGATGATGGGAAGGAATGGGGCGACGGCCATTGAGCCAGCTTTGGCTCCAAGGCTTGGACCTGATTTCTTTGCTTTGACTTTTGTGGACTTTGTTTTGTTGCCCCGTCCTGTTTTGATATTACAGCCACAGGACATGCAGACCATGGAGTCTGATGAAACCGAAGTTCCGCATCCGGGGCATGCGGCTCGCATGGCAGATGGTTCATCAGCGGAGTCTGAGGGGAGATCGTCCAAGAAGGCAGCCATTTCTGGCTCATCTTCTGGGGAGAGATCAAGGGGTTCGATCTCGGGTTGAACAGGCTCGGTGCTCTTCTTGGATTGGTGTTTGTCGGCGCAGGTTCTGTGGGCGTAGTTTCCCGAGGCGTCTTTGATTCGGGGTTTACCGGCGCAGGATTGGCCACAGATAACGCACTGTTTCTCGATCGGTTTTTCTATATCGCTCATGATGCCCCTACATAATATTGAATGCACAAATGGATCCGAATGGATTTGTGAATCAATAGCATACCAGATTGTCCATCATGTGCAAGTGGCATTGGATATGAAAAGCCCCTCTTTCAAGAGGGGCTTGGTGGTTGTATGTGTTGCTTTGTTCAGGGTTTATGCTTTTGAAGGTCTCGTTAGTCTTTGTCGTCTGCGATGGAATCTCTCATAGAAGTATCGGATTCGATATTTTTCATTCGGTAGAAGTCCATGATGCCGAGGTTTCCCGAACGGAAGGATTCGGCCATTGCTTTGGGGATATCGGCTTCTGCCAGTACGACCAATGCTCGGTTCTTCTGGACATCGGCTTTGTGTTCTTGTTCTTTGGCGACGGCGTGGGCGCGTTGTTGCTCGGCCTTGGCCTGGGCGACTTTCATATCGGCCTGGGCCTGGTCTTCTTGGAGCTTGGCGCCGATGTTGACGCCGACATCGATGTCGGCGATGTCGATGGAGAGGATTTCGTATGCGGTGCCCGAGTCGAGGCCTCTGGCGAGAACTGCCTTTGAGATGCCGTCTGGGTTTTCGAGGACGACCTTGTGGGTATCTGCGGAGCCGATGGAGGAGACGATGCCTTCGCCGACGCGGGCGACGATGGTTTCTTCAGTGGCACCACCGACGAGGCGGGCGAGGTTTGTGCGGACGGTGACGCGGGCGCGGGCTTTGAGCTGGATGCCGTCCTTTGCTACGGCGTCGATTGTTGGTCGTCCGAGTCCTGGGTCTGGGCAGTCGATGACCTTCGGGTTGACCGAGGTATTGACGGCGTCGAGGATGTCGCGGCCCGCCAGGTCGATCGCGGTGGCGACATTCCAGTCGAGCTCGATGCGGGCTTTATTTGCCGCGATGATCGCGGAGACGACATTCCCGACATTGCCGCCTGCGAGGTAGTGGCTTTCGAGGTCGTCAGTGGTGATCCCTACGATTCCTGCTTTTACGAGGCGGATGAGGTTGATGACGATGACACTGGAGTTGACCTTCCGGAACCGCATCGCGACGATGGCGAAGAGACTGACCTTGGTCTTTGAGAAGTAGGCCTGGAGCCAGAGCTGGAAGTAGTTGAAGAGGATGATCGCGAAGATGAAGAGTACGAATGCGACGATTCCGACTACGATCCAGATAAGTGTATTGCTCATTGTCTATCTCCGTTTGGGGCTCTCATGCCACCGATTCTATGCCATGATCGTTGATTGTGCTTTATATTGCTGGCTGGGGGGAATCGATTTCGGGGTTGGTGGATACGAGGAGAGGGGCGAGGTCTGAGTAGTCGCCTGATTCGATGGCGTCGTTGACGAGATCTAGGGGGTTTCGGCCTGCCAAGTTGTAGGAGGTGAGGGCTTTCCAGTCGAGGGGTTTGCCGTCGTGATCTGCGGCGATGAACGCGGAGACGACATTTGAGACATCCCCTCCGGCGAGGGCGAGGATCTCAAGGGTTTGTGCGTCGATGGTTTGGATGCCTGCTTTGAGTAATCGAATTTTGTTGACGACGATGACCGCGGCATCCGTTTTCCGGAATCTCATCCCCACGATTTCTGCGAAAGTGATGTCTGCTTTGGAGAAGAAGGCTTGGAGCCAGAGATTGATCATCGGGAGGACCAGGAGCCAGAGTAGGAATGCGAAGAGCACAAAGACGGCGAGGGCTGTGATGAGTATTGGATTCATGGTGTTTGATGGTAGGGCTAGGCTGGGCGGACTTCGATTTGGAGGCCGTCTACGGAGACGACCCGGATTGGGGCGTCTTTGTCGATGATTTTCCCCTTGGCGATTGCGTCGTGGCGGTCGCCATTGATTTGAACGACTCCGACGGGGTGGAGGTCTGTGAGGGCGGTGCCTGATTGATCGATGAGGGCGTTGCGTTCTTCTCGCCAGTGTGAGTTTGCGAGGTCTTGTTTGGCGGCGATTTCTTCGGCGGAGTCGCCGAACATGCTTTTGCCGAAGGGGGTGTTGGGGAGCATTTTGAGGCCCCAGATGAAGATCATCGGTCCCAGGACCATGGTGGTGAGGAGGCCGATAGCGCCCCAAGTGGTGTCGTGCTTGAAGAGGAGGACGATGCCGACGATGGCGCACGCGCCTGCGGTGAGCCCGATGATACCGCCGGAGGGAACGAGAGCTTCGACCATGAGGAGGATGGCGCCCAGGAGGATGAGCCCGAGCCCGGCCATGAGGAGGGTTTCCATTTATGCGTTCTCCTGATTTACTCGGTCAACCACAATCCGCATGGCTTCTACGCTGGTGACTCTGATGGGGGTGCCGGCTTCGATGTATCCGAACTCGGCGACGACATCGACGAGTTTGTCGTTGATGTCGGCTTGTCCGGCGGGGCGGAGGTCGGTGGTGGCGGTGCCTGTTTCGCCTACGCGGAGGATGTGGTCGTGGGACATGGCGCTGAAGACTGATTGGGTGCCTGACTCGGTGACGCCGGAGACTGCCGAGAGGATGAACTTGTCGAAGATGGGGAGGCGTTCGAGGTTCCGGCTGATGAGCCAGATGACAACCCCAGCAGAGAATGATCCGAGCATGATGGTGACCAGGGCGCCCAGGAGGTCTTGCTGGGTGCCCGGGCTTGAGAGTGATGATCCGGCGGGGATGAAGGACCAGAGGATCCCGGCGAAGAGTGAGATGAGACCGAGGATGCCGAAGACTCCGAATCCTGGGAGGACGAATGCTTCGATGGCGAGGAGGATGAGCCCGGCGATGATGGCGATGATCTCCCACCAGCCCGCAAGCCCGATCATCGCGGGCGGGGCGATCATGGCGATGAGTGTGAGGACAGCGATGGTGCCCCCAATGCCGGTGCCCGGGGTGATGAGTTCGACAAACATCGCGATGAGGAAGATGGCGATGAGGAAGCCTCGTACGGTCATCGAGGTCATAAAGCGGACAAGCCCTTCGGACCAGCTCTCGTCGGCGCGATCCATCGAAGTGGCCCCCATGAAGGCCATCAATGCAGGATCGTCAGCGATGAGCCCTGAAGAGAATCCGAGGTCGATGAGTTGTTGTTCCCGCATAACGATTGGGGCCGAGCCATCGGTGATGTAAGCGATTGGAGAGTAACGGTCTTTGTCGTCAGCGGTGAAGATCGGGCGGGCGGTGTGTGTTTCGAGTGTGAGTTCGAGCTCGCGTTCTGAGTCACTGAACTCGCGGACGACATCGTCGAGGGTGTCACTGGCAGGGCGGAAGCTCGTTGTATCTGTCGGTGCGGGTGTAGGAGTAGGGGGACTGGAGGAAGGGGCCGCTTGCTCATCTGAATCTTCGGTCTCCGATTCTGGATCGGGAATCGATTCGTCGGTGACTCCGGTGGGTCGGCCTCCGGTGACCTGCGCGATCAGGGGCATGCCTCTTGGGGCGTCTTCACCAAAGATGGTTCTGTATTCGGATTCGTTGATCGCAAACCGCTGTCCGGTGGTGTTGTCTTGAATCTGCCAGAGTTCGATGCCGTCGATGACGATTGCTTGGACGAGGTATTCGTCGTAGCCGTTGCGGCGTGCCGAGTCGGTGACATCGGCGAGCAGTGGGGGGAGTATTTTTGTTCGTTCGTCGGCAGTGAGCCCTCGGAGCCCGCCCCGGGTTTTGTTGCCCTGGGTCACGGTGGTCATAATGACGGGAAAGGCATCGCCCATCGCGGCCGGTGAGGAACTGACGATTTCGTGGCAGGCCAGTGCGATGATCGCGCCGCCCGAATACGCGTCGGTATTGACCCATGCGATGGTATTGGTGATGGACGAAGACTTGATCGTGTTGGTGATGTCGAGAACAGCGCCGACCCCACCACCGGGAGAGTTGATCTCAAAGACGATTGCGTTGTAGCCCCCTGCCTCGGCTTCTGCGATGCGCCGACGGACACTCATCGCGGTGATGCCATCGATGGGGCCCTCGATCGTGATAATGGCCACGCGATCGGCTTGTCGTGATGCCGGGACCGAAACAGGCGGCGGGGGCGATATTTGGGCCAATGAGATGGATGCAAGGAGAACGATGGCGATGAGCATCGTCGAGCGGAGCCAGTTCGGGATGATTGGGAGTATGTTCACGCCTCTATTATACGGCATTGAGGGCTCAGAGATTCACATCGGGTATTTGACACGCTCACAGGTTGTCTAGTGGGGGAGATAAATGATGTAGTTGGCGGCGGCGCTTTTTTCGTCGTTCTGGGCGTCGTCTGAGAGGACGGATGTGGCGTCTGAGCCGTGGATGACGAATGAACGGATTTTGACATTGTCACCGAGGCGATCGCGGATGGCGTCGGTCATCGGGCTGCCGCCTTTACGCATGTTGTTGTCAACATGGAAGTGTCCGACGACATGGAAGACATCGGCGTTGTATTGGAGGACGGGTCTAGCGACACTGGCGGCCATTGTTTGGTCCCAGAGGGATTGTGATCGTAGGAAGCCGTTGATGATTTCTTCGCTGTCGTCGTGGCCGGCCATCCCGGACATGAAACCACGGAAGGTGTCGGCGTAATAGCCAACGGGGAGCTGGCGGGGGATTTCGAAGTTTCTTTGTTGTTCTTGGCTGAGATTCGCGAGGGCTTCGTAGCCTTGCTTGCGGGCCATGGTGGTGTAGCGTCGCGGTGAGTTCGCGGCGATGACTGCTCGGCCGTTCTCTTTGCAGAGCTGGACCATGCGGAGGTGGCCGATCGCGTTGTTGCCCTTGTTCCGATTTGCGGCTTTGACGAACTTGGCGTAGTCGGTGACACCGGTGAGGTAGTCGTCAAGGGCGTTCTGTTGGTCGCGTTCGTAGAACTCCATGGAGAGGATGAGATTCTCGTTGCGTTCAACGAGGGCTTCGAAGGTGGTGGCGATGAAATCGAGGCCCTTTGTGTGGCCGTGCATTTCACCGACGAGGATGACATCGGCATCGGCCAGATCATCGATCATGTCTTGGAAGGTGGCGGTGCCTGAGACATCGCCCTTGTGGATGGTGACGGCAGTGGCATCAAAGCCGTCGTCGTATCCTGGGGTCGCGGCTTCTGGGAAGACCGCGTTGGTGGATTGTGTGGTTTCGCAACCTGTGAGTGTGAAGGCGGCAAGGGCGATGGCGGTTGTGATGATTCTGTGCATGATTTATCCGTTGGGGGTCAATGAATCGGATGATGGTTTGGGGGGTTGTGGAGACAGGCCTTGGCGCATGTCCATGACTAGGGAGAATAGGAGGGGGACAAGGAGAAGGGTGAATATGGTCGAAACCAGCAATCCACCGACGACGACTGAGCCTAAACCGCGGTACATTTCGCTGCCTGAGCCTGGGACCATGACGAGTGGGAGCATCCCGCCTACTGAGGTGAGGACGGACATCAGAATTGGCCGGGTTCTGGTTTTGACGGATTCGACGATGGCGTCGATGGGGTTCATGGGATCGATTGCTGCCTCGCCGGATTCTGCTTCTCCACGCATGAAGTTGAGCGCTTGGTGGACCAGGAGGATGGCGTTGTTGACGACGACACCGATGAGGATGACGAAACCGAGCATGGTGAGGACATCGAGTTGCTGGGGCGCTTTGGTGGGGTCGGCGAGGGTGATCTCGTGGACGATTTTGAGACCGGCAAACCCGCCGACGATGGCGAGGGGGACGGTGAAGAGGATGACGAATGGGTAGAGGAAGCTCTCGAAGAGGGCGCACATGAGGAGGTAGGTGACGAGGATCGCCCAGACCATGCGCGCGGTGAGGAGCTGTGGGTTTCCTACGGCAGTGAAGGAGAGGACCCCGAGGATCGCGGCGATGATGATGAGCCCGGCGATGGCGTAGGGGAGTTTTTTGTTGTTTGCTTTGCGTGAGCGGAGGAGTGGGGGGATCCCGATGAGGAGGGTGGCGATTGCGAGGGCGGCACCGATGACTAGGTTGGTATTGCTCTTATTGGATTTGTCTTGAGAGATCCCGAACATGGATTCTTGGATTTTTTGGAGATCCGCGGCACTGCCCTCGAGCTTGACACGCATGGAGGAATCGATGTATCCGGAATCTTTGGACTCTTGGATGACATCCGAGCGGATCCAGTCCATGGCTTCTTGGAGGGGCGTGGCTTCATTCGGGGTGATGTTGATCGAGATGCTGGGGAGCTCTTCGATGCGGTTGATGACCTGCGGCGAGGTCGCGGGGATGAAATCAGCGATGCTCCGTACAGGAACAACCGGTCCCGCTGGGGTCGCGATGGGGATGTCGGCGAGTTGTTCGAGGTAGTCGAGCTCTCCTCCGATGGGGACGACGACGAGGTCGATGGTGTCGGATCCGAGCGCGTATTCTCCGACGAATGCGCCGTCGAAGAGCCCTCGGATGGCGATTCCGAGCCCTTGGTTGGTGAGACCGAGCTCGCGTCCGAGGTCGTTGAGGACGACCTGCATTTCTTGTTGTTGGATGGCGAAGTTTGCGGGGTTTGGTGATGCTTGTGTTGGGCCGAACTTGTCTTGCGATAGCTTGAGCATGTGCTTGGCGGCGTTGTTGACGCGGCCCAAGTTTGGGCCGAGGATTTCGACTCTGATGGATCCGCCTGAGTTGAAGCGTCCGAAGAGTGATGTTTGTCCTGCTCCGCCGTAGGAGTCCGGGATGGAGTTCATCGCGTTGGTTAAGAGGTGACCGACGGGGATGACGACTTCGGGGTCCTGGCTTGTAGCGCCGATGAACATGCCGGTTCCGAAGGCGCCGATGAAGAAGTTTTCTAATGGGACAGGGTCAAAGCTGCCAGGGGACCACGATTCTTGGATCCGGTCGAGGCTTGCCATTGAATCGGGATCGTTGATATCGGCGATGGCGTAGGGGCCGATCTGGCTTTCGATGCGCTCGGCGATGATGACACGCTGGTTCAACGAGAGCCCCGGCGGGATGAGCAGCCCGCCGAAGACGAGGTTGCGGTTGCCCGCGGGGAGATAGTCCATCGGGGGCGTGAGCCAGAGGGCACCGATGACGGATCCGCCCGCCATGACGATGATGATCGCGGGGCGGAGTGTCCAGCCGCGCGAGCCGGTGACGAGGAAGCGGATGGAGTTTCCAAGCAGATCAACCGCGGCGGTGCCAATGACAGTGAGCCCGAAGAGGGTGTCAATGGATCTGAAGAACGCGGAGTCTGACTTTGTGTGCGGTTTGAGCCAGCGGGAGCATGCCGTGGGGATGACGAAAATGGAAACCAAGAGTGAAAGGGATACCGAGACGACGATCGCGATGGCGATGTCGCGGAACAACTGCCCGGCTTCCTCGGCGATGGTGAGCACCGGAATAAAGACCGCGACGGTGGTCAAGGTCGAAGCGAGGATGGCGCCCCAGACCTCGCCGCCGCCTTTGAGGGCGGCTCGCATTGGTCTTTCGCCGAGTGCAATCCGGCGGTCGATGTTTTCGAGGACGACGATGGAGTTATCCACGACCATGCCGACTGCAAAGGCGAGTCCTGCGAGGGAGACGACATTGAGTGTGCGTCCCAGGGCGAGGAGGACGAGGAAGGTGCCGATGATGGAGATGGGGATCGCGATGGCGATGATGCCCGTAGCTCTCCAAGAACGCAGGAAGACCATGAGGACGAGGGCGGCGATGATCCCGCCGACCCAGAGGTTCTGGGTGACGAGGGTGATGGCGCTCGTTATGTAAATAGTCTCGTCGTAGACCTGGCGGAGGCGGAGGTCCGGGCCGATGGGGCCGGCTGCGGATGACCCGCCGATGTTGGGGAGGATGTCGGTTTCGATCTCGTCGAGGCGGGACTTGAGATCAACCATGATGTCGATGACATTGGCGTCGGTCTGGCGGATGACATTGATCGCGATGGCGGGGCGGGCGAGCGAGCGGACGAAGCCGCGTTGTTTGGTGTATCCGATCTCGATGGTGGCGACATCGCGTACATAGACGGGGAGCCCGTTGCGGTAGGCGACGATGGTGTCGAGGACCTGCTGGGGACGGGTGTACCGACCGAGGAGGCGGACGCGGTATTCGCGTTTACCTTCGGAGATCGAGCCCGCCGAGACATTCTGGTTCTCGCCTTGGAGGGCTTGGATGACATCGACATGGTTGAGTCCGCGCTGGGCGAGGGCGATGGGGTCTGTGAGGACTCTGGCTTCTCGTTCTCGTCCTCCGATGACATTGACTTGTGCGACGCCGTCGATTCGTTCGAGGTAGGGTTTGACTTCTTTATCGAGGGCATCGAAGAGTGTTGTGAGGTCATAGTCGGCGTGTTTTTTGAGGTTCTCGTCGTTGAAGTCGATGATGATCCACGCGATGGCGCCCGAGGCGCCGCTGCCGCTGGATTCAACTATCTGAGGTTCTGTGACGCCGTCTGGATAATCCGGGACCTGGCGGAGTGCGTCGGAGACTTCTTGGAGGGCGCGGGAGATGTCGGACCCTACGGCGAACTCGAGGGTGATGGCGGTGGTGCCCTCGGAGGTGGTCGAGGACATGGTGTCGAGTTTGGAGGTGTTTTTGAGAAACTCTTCTTGCTCTTTGGTGATCTCGTCGATGATTTCTTGGGGGCTGCGTCCGGGCCAGCTTGTGGTGACGGTGACGATCGGGCGTGAGACTGTTGGGGTGAGCTGGATGGGGATCTCGCGCACGGAGATGAGCCCGGCCATGACCAGAAGAAAGACGGCGACGGTGACGGTCACCGGACGAGAGATGCACCACGCGAGCATGCCCATTGGTTAGCCTTCCGATCCGGTTTTTGAGGATGGCTGTTGCCCTGTGTTGGCAGGGTCTTCACTTTGGGCGGTGCCGTCGATTTCTATGATTTTCATGGGCTGGGTGGGGTACATGCGTTCGTTGCCTTCGACGACGACTTGTACACCGGGGCGGATCATCGGTGAGCGGATGACGACGCGGCTGCCAACGCTAAAGAGGCGGGTGATGGGCGCAAGGGCCGCGGCACCATTGTTGTTGTAATAGACATACTCCCCCGCGGCGTTGCGGAGGATCGCGTCCTTGCTGACGGTCAGAAGCTTTGATTTGGAACCCGTGGGGACCATCGCGGTCAGTGACATGCCGGGGCGCAGTGTGTGTTCGGGATCATCGACCGCAAGCCGGACCGGGAAGAGGCGGCTGAGTGTATCGGCCTGAGGAACAACCGTATGGAGGCGAGCGGTGAGCGGCTTTGGAATGCTCGGGAGGATAATCTGGATCTCTGGGCGGTCGCTGGGACTGCCGTTGGCCGATTCGAGGGCGAGAAGAAGGGACTGGGGGACATCGATGCGGGCTTCGAGCTCGGTCATCGAGACGATGGTGCAGACTGGATCGCCACGGTCAACCCATTGCCCGATCTCGGCTTGCTTGGAGATGACGCGGCCTGCGAAGGGGGCGGTGATGGTCATGTCGTCGAGTTCGACTTTGGCGATGGCGACATTGGTCATGCTCATCGAGTGATCGGCCTTGGCTTCTGCGAGCTGGGCAGCGCGGGAAGCGACGAGGGTTTGGGCTTGGTCGAGCTGTGCGGGACCGACGGAGCCGCGTTCTTGGAGTTGCTCCATTCGGCTCAGGTCGCGTTTGGCTTGCTGAAGATCTGCGTGGCGTTGGTCAACGATGGCCTGGGCGGAGACGAGTTCGGCTTGGGAGCGTTTGAAGAGGAGGTCGGCGCGCTGGGCGTCGAGCTTGGCGATGATTTGGCCTTCTTGGACCTCATCGCCGTCTTCAACAAGGACTTCGATAGCAAGCCCGGCGACCTGGGAGGCGAGCTCGGCGGTGCGGCGAGAGCGGATCTCGCCGGTGACTGGTCTTGCGTCGGCGAGGAGCTCGAGTTTGGCGGTTTCTAGGTAAACCTTGGCCGGCGGTGGTCCACCTTGGGCGAGGGCTGACTGGGTGCATAAGAGGATCGCGGAGATGGCGAGTGTGTATATAGATGGTGCGTTCATGAATTGGCTCCGGGATCGGCTGGGTGATGCCGCGATGGGAGAGGAACCATAGTCCAAAAAAAGACCAATGGGTTCATATCAAACCGATTGGTAGGGTATTTGGTTGCGGTCCAGAGTGTCTAGGCGACCACAGCAGCAGCGGGGGTTCCGACACCTTTCCATTCGACGCCGTGCGGGGTGACGAGGAAGAGGTATTCGGTGTTCCGGAGGTGGGTGACCTTGCCGACTTTGGTGCCTGATTGGTTGTGGATGCCGATCTGGGCGCCGACATAGCGTTTGTAGTCGTGCCCGATGGTGTAGATGTTGCCGTGGGGGGCGAGGATTGATTCCATGGTGGATTTGTCGAGGTAGCCTTCGTTGTTGAAGGAGATGAGTTTGTAGGGGCAGCGGACTTTATTGATGAAGTCCTGCATCGCGAGGATGGATTTGGGTTTGGAGTTGAAATCTGATTTGCGGGTGCGGGTGTCGATGCGTTTGTTTGCGATGCCGTAGGTCTCGGGCTTGTCCCATTTGACGAGTGATTCCCAGATGTGGTAGTTGCCTAGGTAGGAGTGTTGGTTGTAGGGTGGGTCGATGTAGGCAAGATCGGCGGTGAGTGTGCGTGCTGCGTCTTGGGCTTCGAGGTTCGTCGCCTTGCACTTGCCGGCGGCTGGGCGTTCGAGGAGATTTGGGACGCGGAGGGTGAGGGGGTTGTGGGCGCGTGGGGCCCATGATTTGAGGTAGGCCATCTGGACGCCTGTGGTCGAATCGACCCGGTCGGCGGCTTCCATCAGCGAAACGAGCATCACGGCTTTGAGGTCTGGGCTCAGGTCTTTGGATTCGATCGACTCGCGGATCGCATCGACGCGGGCCCCGTTGTCTGGCTTGAAGTAGCGTGCGTCCTCGCAGAATGTCTTGGTGAAGTAGCCGGGGTCGGCTTGGAGGGCGTTGAACTCGGTGACGAGCTGGTCGGCGTGGTGGAGAACCGTGTCGCGGTCGGTCTGGACATAGCAGCGGGCGATGCAGTGCGCATAACTTGCGTAGTCGTTTGCGGTGACCTGATATCCTTGCGCCTTGAGCGCATGTCCTACGCGAGAGGTGCCAGAGAAGTAATCGACGACCGAGCGGACGCCGTCAAGCGACTCGATCATCTCGAGGATGTTGGGGATGAGTGTTCTTTTGGATCCGATGTATTTAACCACGCTGAGGTATCGGCGTGATGGGGGCGCGGGCGTGAATGAGTAAGAGAAGAAAGACCCCCTCCGTCGCTGCGCGACACCTCCCCCGCAGGCGCGGGGGAGGAGAGAAGAATCAGGTTTCGAGTGACTGTTCTTTGAGTACGCCTCGGGAGAGGGAGCGGAAACCGATGGTGCCGCACAAGGTGATGACGAGGCCGACGGCGAAGACCCATGATCCTTCTCCGGGCCACATGGTTTCGTACATTGAGTAGATGCCTACGCCGAGGAACGGGGCGGTGAGCCCGCGGACTCCAGTAAGCGTCACATGGACGGCCATGTAATCTGTGGAGCGTTCGGGCTTGACATATTGCAGGTGTCCGAGGTTCCACGCGAGGGCACCGCCACCGAAGGCGATGCCTCGGGTGACTGATGCGGCGTAGAGGAGCCAGATGGAATGGGACTGGGCGGCGATGAGCGAGAGGATGAAGGTGAGGATGAAGACCCAGGAGTGGACGGATCGGAAGGTGACGATGTGGACACGGTCCATGAACCTTGCCCAGAAGGGGATAAAGATGGGCATCATGAGGAGAGGGACGACCTGGGTGAGGAGGAGTCCGGGGAGGTAGTCGAGCCCGAACTGTTCTTTGGCGATGATGACGAAGGGGGCCCAGGACATCATGTTGCCGATCCCGATGAGGAACTGGCAGGTCTGGTAGCGTCGGTAGTCGCGGTCATCAACCATGACGCGGGTGATGGATTTGAGGAGCGCGGAGACTGCTTGGATTGAGTTGGTGGATTTTTTGGTTTGGGCTTGTTCGCGGGCGAGGATGGTGGACTCGGAGCGGACTTTGATTCTTGCGTAGGACCCGACGCCGACGAGGGCGACGAGGCCGAAGATGGGAATGAGGAATCGGTAGGACTCTTCGGAGAGTTGCATCGCGTACCCGAGCCCGATGGCGATGAGCGACGAAATGGTCACGGAGACTGCTTGGAACTTGCCTGTCATTCTCGCGCGTTCGGTGGGGTAGTTGACGCCCCAGACGGTGGCGCGGATGGTGATGATCCCGGCGAGGCAGGTGCGGGCGACGAAGGCGGCGGTGACGAGGAGGAGGAGGCCGTTGGGGGTTCTTGGGGCGGCTGCGATGACGGTGATGGCGATGAGGACCATCAACTGAAGCCCGGTGATGAATGGAATTTTGCGTCTGCCTGAGACGGCGATGGCCCAGCCAAAGGAGGTGATGTTGGCGAGTGCTGGGGCGGCGATGAGGGCGGCGACGAGGTAGTTGAGGAGGGTGTCGTCGACGATGCCGTCATAGAGCTTTCGGACGATGAATCCGATGACGGAGCCCTCGGTGGCGGCTATTGCCCATGGGAGGAAGAAGGCGGCTCTGAGCTCTCGCGCGTAGTTGGCGCGTGCGAGCCAGGGCATGGCGCTGGGGTGGAATGAGAGGAACCCGAGGAGGACGAACTTGACGGGGGAAGCTGTTCTGGAGAAAACACGCGCGAGTAGGTTGCGCGGAGATCCGTTGGCATCCCCCTCAGGCCCCCCAGAGTTGCTTGGTTCGTTGGGTGAATTAGGCACTCTAAAGTTGTAGACCGTCTCGGGGGGGAAATCGAGGATATCGTGTATTCATGCACACACTCAAGAAGATTGAATATGGCGTCGGTGTTGAAGTTGATGGCTCGGTGCTGCCGATCCGGCAGATCATCGGTATAGGTCGCAACTACGCGGCCCACGCGATCGAGCAGGGGGCGGATGTTCCGGAGCATCCGATGGTGTTTATGAAGAACATCAATGCGGCGGGACTCGATGGGGATGAGATTGTGATCCCGCCGATCGCGCGTGATGAACGGTTTGGTGGGAACCAGACTGATTTTGAGGCGGAGCTTGCGGTGATCTTGGGGCGGGATGCACTGAATGTTTCAGAGGATGAAGCATTGGAATATGTGCTTGGGTACTGCTGCGCCAACGATGTTTCTGCTCGATGGTGGCAGAAGAAGGGGTCGGGGGGGCAGTTTAATCGTGGGAAGTCGTTTGATACTTTTTGTCCGATGGGGCCAGCGGTTGTCCCGGCGTCGGAGGTTGGGGATGTGCAGGATTTGCGGGTGGTGTGCCGGGTCAATGGGGCGGTGATGCAGGATGCGAATACGGATCAGATGATGTTCCCCGTGGCGCGGCTGATCTCGCTGCTGAGTTCGGGGACTACTCTGGCTGCGGGGACGGTGATCTTGACGGGGACACCGAGCGGGGTTGGGATGGCGCGGGAGCCACAGGTCTGGCTCACCGATGGGGATGTGGTTGAAGTGGAGATCGAGAAGATCGGGACGCTTACCAACCGGGTTCGATTCGGATAAATCCTTTCCGGGTGCCGGGTGCCACTGCTTGACCGTCTTCGGCAAGCAGTGTCTTGTGGTGTGTTGATAGTTTCTAAGACATGGTTTGCCGAAGACGGTCAAACCATGGCACCCAGAGAAGAATGTCCATAAAAAAACCGACCCTGTTGGGTCGGTTTGGTGGATCGGGATGATCGGGGGGTTAGGCCTTGGGGCCGCCTGACAATATGTCGGCTGGGAGATTGTATTTGGTGTCGTTGGTGCGGAAGAGTTTGGCGAGCTCGGCGGCCTTCGTGTCGTAGGCGTCCTTGTCGCTCCAGGTATTGCGTGGGTTGAGAACCTCGTCTGGGACATTGGGGATGCTTGTTGGCATGTGGAGCCCGAAGACTGGGTGTTCTTCGGTTGGGACATTGGAGAGGGAGCCGTCGAGGATGGCGGTGACCATCGCGCGGGTGTATTTGAGTGAGAAGCGGTGGCCCGTGCCGTAGGGGCCGCCGGACCAGCCGGTGTTGAGGAGCCATACATTGGCGCCGTGGTGTGCGGTGCGTTCAGCGAGCATCTTTGCGTACTCGGCTGCGGGGCGGGGCATGAACGGCCCGCCGAAGCATGGAGAGAAGGCGGCGATCGGATCGACGACGCCTTCTTCGGTGCCGGCGAGTTTGCTGGTGTAGCCGTTGATGAAGTAGTACATCGCCTGCTCTGGGGTGAGCTTGGAGATCGGAGGCATCACACCAAACGCGTCGGCGGTCAGGAAGATTACATTTTTAGGATGCGAGCAAACCGATGGGATGATCGCGCCCTTGATGTAATCGACGGGGTAGGTGACGCGGGTGTTCTGGGTGATGGAGACATCGTCGTAGTCCGGGGTGCGGGTTGCTTCGTCGATGATGGTGTTCTCGAGGACCGATCCGAACTTGATGGCGTCCCAGATTTCGGGTTCTGATTCGTGGGTGAGCCCGATGACCTTGGCGTAGCAGCCGCCCTCGAAGTTGAAGACGCCCGATGGGCCCCAGCCGTGCTCGTCGTCTCCGATGAGTCCGCGGTCTGGGTCTGCGGAAAGCGTGGTTTTTCCTGTGCCGCTGAGTCCGAAGAAGAGCGCGACATTGCTCGGGTCGTTTTTGTCTACATTACAGGAGCAGTGCATCGGGAACACGCCCTGATCGGGCATGTCGTAGTTCATCGCGTAGAAGAGGCCCTTCTTCATCTCGCCGGCGTACTCGGTGCCGAAGATCACGACGGTTTTCTTTTCGAGTGATTGGGCGATCAAGATCGGTGTGTTGTGACCGAGTTCTTGTTGCTCGGCTTCGGTGAGCTTGTGGGTGCCCGCGTTGATGACGGTCCAGTCCTGATTCCAGTTGCCGTCGCCTGCGTCGGATGCGGAGCCGGGCTTGATGAAGAGCGTCTCGGCGAAGAGCGCGTGCCACGCCATGGTGGTGACGACCTGGACACCGAGGCGGTGGCTGGTGTCGGCGCCGACGAAGCCTTCGAAGACGAAGAGTTCGTTTTGTGTGTTGAGGTATCTCGACGCGATCTCGACGGCTTTATCAAAGTTGTCAGGCGTCATTGGGATGTTGATTTTGCCCCAGTCGATGTTGCCATGGATGGCGGGGGTGTCTTCGAGGCGTTTGTCTGTCGGGGAGCGTCCTGTGCGGTCGCCTGTGGAGACATTGACAGCGCCGTTTGCAGCGAGCTTTCCTTCATTGCGTTGAAGGACAAGTTCTACGAGTTCTGCCGTGCTTAGGTTCGTGTGGGTGGTTTTGGCACCGAGATCGAGCCCTGGGATACTGATTGCACTCATTGATCTGCTCCTGCTGGAGTGTGGCAAAGGGGTACTTTGCCTTGAGTTGTTGTGGCGCCTGATGCCGGGGGATCCGTCGCAGCGGCTCGCGTCACTCAATTGGTACGAATTGTAGACATTGAGACCCGGAAAGTGGTTCAAAAGGTGTGGAGTTGGGGGTGACTTTCGGGGTCATTGTTGGCTATCCTTACTGCTCGGAGTCTTTGAACGGACTTTCTGTATGGTGGACGTAGCTCAGTTGGTAGAGCACCTGGTTGTGATCCAGGATGTCGCGGGTTCAAGCCCCGTCGTTCACCCTTTCTCTCGACCCCCCAATTAGGCCATTGTTGCTGGTATTACCCAGCTCCCAAACTTGTCGAGTTTGGTGGGTCGGGTTGTTTGTGGATGGGGCTTTGGCTTTATTCATACTCGGATTCATTGGTTACGCGGCCTGGGACGGCTGAAGTTCATCGGATTCGGTTGCATCATGCCTAGAAATCCATATTGCACAGGTGTCGAGCAGAAGAGATTTGCTGATAGGCTTGGTCAGGAATTCATCGCATCCCGCTTCTAAGCACCGGGTGCGATCATCTGCCGATGAGTGCGCGGTGACCCCGATGATCGGGATTTTGGCTCCGTGCTTTCGAAGGATGGAGGTCGCTTCGAACCCGTCCATAACGGGCATCTGCATATCCATGAGGATGATATCGATTGGCTTCTCCGATCCCTCTGCGGCCATATACCGATCGATACCAATCTGCCCGTTCTCGGCAAGCTGGATCATGCACCCAGCCTTGGTGAGGTGGTGAGAGATCAATCGCTGATTGTCCTTCCCATCTTCGATGAGTAATACCAGTTTCGATTCGAGAACCTCTAAATCTGCAACGATTTCTTTCTTGGTTGTCACAGGCCCTGATTCGGATTGAACAATGTATTGGCCCGGATCCACCGAGATGGTGACAAAGCTCCCCGCGCCCTTCGCGGTCTCGATCGTGATATCACCACCGAGTTGGCAAGCCAATGCACGGGCCACCGTGAGTCCGAGTCCCGCCCCGTCATGCTCTCGATTCATCCCGTTCTCGATTCGCTCGAAAGGCTCGAACATCCTGCTTACATCATTGAAATCAATACCGATCCCGGTATCAACAACTCGGATAACAAACATATTCTTCCCGCTGATTTCTTCAAGAGCGGCATGCAGTTCTACAGACCCTGCCTTGGTGAACTTGAGAGCGTTCTCGACGATCTTTGAAATGACATGCTTGAGTCGCACCTCGTCGGTGGTAATTGAGGCCGGGCATGTGTTGTCGATAAACACATTGAACTCCAGGCCTCTTTCTTGAGCGAGTGGAGTGAATGTGCTCTCAAGCTTTTCAATGATTTGGCGGGGGGCTGTCACGCATGGCGAGACCTTGAGCCCGCCCGCTTCGATAGCGGACATATCGATGATGTCCTCAATCAGCGACATGAGCCCGCTCCCAGATCCAAGGATCATTTTGGCGTGTTCTTCTTTAGTGGCTTTGTCTTGGTCTTCGTTGGCTAGCAATCCCGCGAATCCCATGATCGAGTTCATTGGGGTCCGGAACTCATGCCCCAGCGATGCCAGGAAATGCCAGCGGGAACTCACGGCTTCATTGGCCCGGGTTAAACTCTCCTCGAGCCTGACGGATTTGGAGGCCAAAAGCCAGTATCGAGGGACCACGCCGATTATGAACGCGATGCTCAGAGTCGCCAGTAGCAACCAGAGCGAACTGCGGACCGAAGCGACCGCCTGGGTCGAGTTTTTCGAAGCATAGAGCACATAGAGTGAGACGATCTCGTTCATGCTCTGGAGGTATGCGGGCTCCTGCTCGATGACTAGACCAGTCGCTACGATCATCCGATCGTGTGTTGCCTGATCAATGTAAGGGGCACGGCGGACAATGCTGCGGCCTACAAGCTCGATTTCGTCGATCGCTTGAGAAACTTGAGTATGTGGATAGTGAATCCGGTCGAAGTATTCCTGAATAGTGTGTGAATCATTTTCTCCGCTAAACGAGTTGTGCCGATTGTTACGGAGCGTCTGGTGAATCTCATCCCAAGTTCGATGGTCGATCGCAATCTGACCGAGCGACGATTCGACAGTTTTCCAGTCGTCCGAGCTGATGGCAACCTTGATCTGAAGAGCGCCCTTGGTCAACTTCTCAGTAAGCATTTGTTGATGGGCAGAAAGTTCTACAAGTTCAACAGCTTCCGTATTAATGATTGATCCTACGCGAACATACGAGACCGCAAGGATGACTGCGCTGAGTACCAAACAACCGCTGGTCCATACCCCAACAGCCTTGACGAGGCGAAGAATTCTGTGATGAGTTGAACGGTCATTCATAGTGAGCTAGTACCCAAAAGTTACGCGGCTTTCTGGTTCATCCCTTTGCATGCGAGTGAAATTTGACTGAGTTCAGGGGCGAGCGATTCAAGCGAGTCCGCGGTCGCAACCCGCTCGGTGAGCTCATTAATCGCTGATTTGAGAGCGACTAAATTGAGAAGCGGGGCAATCATTCGGATCTGGGAGCACGATGTGTGGGCACCCTCCTGGTTGTTTGTGCGGACATACTGATCGAGCGTAATCCCGATCTTGGAGAGCTCAACAAACAACACACGGCGAGTCTCAGGCGAAATACACGACCGGATATTCTCCAGTGACTCCGCAGTCCATGGGTTGAAAATATACTCCCCGATCGAGCAGAGCATGGTTTGCTCATCGCAAGGCCAAGGCAGGATCATATCAGCACCGCATGCGCCAACGACATGGGTATCGATCTCGCTCGCGGGGCGGCCGGCGATAATGATTGGATTCGTGAATCCTTGGTCGCGCATTTTGAGGACTGTCTTAGGAGTCTCCATTGTGAGCTTGTCTAACTGGAGCAAGACCATGTCTTGTGCCTTGAAGAGATCCATTGCTTCGGCATCCGACTTGACAAACTTGTAAACCATGCTGGTTGGTTGAAGAAACTGTCTCATGATCGACGAGAAATCAGTGTTTGGAGAAACGACAAGAAGCTTGATGTCCATGCCTTCATGATCTACTTTCTCTCGAGAATAAAGCAGGCTCTTGGGGTTTGGATTTAGATACTCTCGCAGCACGATCTCGTCATCGAACTTGATACCAATCTCGTGAACGCGTCCGCCCCGGTGTTCGCAACGGGTTACGGATCCATGACAAGGGGTGGTGGTACCGGTGTTGGTGATGAGATCTACAGTGACCTGCGTGCCGGTGTACATAAAGCTCGAGTGGAGAATTGAGATTCCCCCCTGAGAGAGATTCCGGGTCGCCACAATCAGGGTTCGCTGGTTGTGGCCCTCAGATTCGATGTTGACCGCGATCTTTGCGTGAGCGTAAGAAAGTCTTCGGAAGATCCGCTCCGGGCTCGGATTTTGTTTCCGTCCGGATTCATCGAGCTTTGAAAGAATCCGTTGATAGAGGATCCCATCGAGCAAGAGGCTATTGCGGATCGTTGGGTCGGACGCTGGGTTGAGGATTGGGTTACTGGCCATAAATGATCTCAAGTTTCAGGTAATTGCGATAATGAAATAAATGGATCTATGCGGCGGCCTTCGGATTGGCTTTAATACGACGGCACGCGATAATTAACTGTCGAACATCTGCCGCAGCATCTCTGACACCGCTGCCCTTGGATAGGGCGCGGTTTGCTTGGGCTGCGATATGCCCGATGGATTCATACCCCAAAGGAGCCGCGGAGTTGGCGAGTGATTGGCAGATTGATAAGCAGGAATCATAATCAGATTCGCGGAGCGATTTTTCGAGTGTGAGAATCATCCTGGCGAGTTCTTTAAGGAACTTGGGAAGAATCTCGTACGCAGGATCGGATATTGTAAGTGTCGAATACAGCGGGCCACCATCCCCGTCTCCGAGGAGAAACTCGGCGAGCGCCTGGAGAAGTTTGTCCCGTGTATACGGCTTTGAGATCAAGCCGGAGGCACCGGCCATCCGCATTTCATCACGGAACTCACTAGAAGAATCAGATGTCATCACAAGCACAGGGGCATCGATCCCTTCAGCGCGGAGTGTCATGAGGATGTCTGCAGCAGATTCTTCGCCAACAGAAAAATCAGTCAGGATAAGTTCGCACCCCTTCTGGGCTCGTTTGAGAGCTGATTCAGAGTTGTCGGCGACGGAAATTGTTAGGCTGGTGTCTTCAAGGAGTTTGACAAGCAGTTGCTGATCGAGTTCCGAAGAGGCAACGATTAGGACTGTGCCGTGCAGACCGTCTGGCTCGATGCATTCAAGCGAGTAGGCCTCTTGCATCGGATCGAGTCCGAGGAGTTCTTTGGTGGAGATCTCTTGATCAAACTTGATACCAAGTTCGTGAACCTTCCCTCCGATGTGGTTGCAACGCATGACCAGCCCGTCCATATCGAGCTTTCGTCCGTCTTCAAGGATCGCGGTGACATGGCAACGCGAGTTCGGATATACAAATGACGAATGCAGAACAGAGATCCCGCCTCTGGAAATATTCCGAGTCGCGACTGGAAGGACGACTTTCGATCCGGTGGCGTGTTCAATTGTAAGATCGGCCCGGACGATTCGGAAGTTCCACCGAACGAACTCTCGGTTTGGATTTTTTTTCTCAGGCTGTGATTCCTCGATACGATTCAGCAAAGCATTGAGCTCACGGATGCCGATTCGGAGTGTGTTGGAATTGCTTTGGTCCATTGATCGTTCCTAGTAAGTAGGGTGCCATATGAAACATCGGGCTTCGAGTCTGAATCGAAGACTCCTGTGCTTCTCATATCGGGGGATTGAGCGTGGTTAATCAGTGCAATAACGCTCTGGCGTTGAAGTCGGGATCGCGCAGACCGATAATTCCAAAGGAACCAGCGGGGGGTGTCAATATTGTGGTAAATGCAGGTTAAACGGGGTTGTGGCCGCTTGGAGTTGAGTTAGACATCGAGGTTCTTGACTTCCAACGCATGGTCTTCGATGAACTTCCGCCTTGGTTCGACCTGCTCGCCCATCAGCAACGAGAACAGCATGCTTGCTTCCTCAGAAGCGTGCTCCCACTGAACCCGGAAGAGGGTTCGCCGGGTGACATCCATGGTCGTGTCCCACAGCTGGATCGCGTCCATCTCGCCCAGCCCCTTGAACCGCTTGATCTCCATCCCCCGCCGCCCGATCTGATGGAGGGCTTCGAGGATCGATGGGATGTTGGCGGCTTCGACGACCTTGGACTGCGATGCTGGGATCGCGGACTCATTCTCTGATTTGACGGACGATGTTTTTTCCGTGACCCATGCGAAGCGTGCGGGGATGTTCTCACCCGTTACGGATTCTTCTTGGGTGAGCCCGTAGTCATTGATGCTGAGGCCGATTTCGTTGAGCTGGGAGAATATCGCGTCTAGTTCGCGGTTCTCGTGGAGTTCGCGGAGGGTCGCTTGCGGAGATGAATCTTCCTTGAACTGCTCGGCATACTCCGGGGAATCCGGATCGAGCGTGGGCGTGGAATCTGCGGCTTCGGTTTCTTCAATATCAGCAGCATCCTGCGTCAATCGCCAACTTTTGGCTTCGAGTTGTTCGAGGGCTTCGGATTCTGACCAGGCATAGACATCTTCGGTCTGGGTCGAGAGTTTGTGGGTCGGGAGCTTGTTGTCCTTGCGGGTCTCTAACAGGTCGAGGAACTTGACGCCCCGGCGTTCGGCGATCTCGACGAGATCGGCGAGTCGAGTTAACTGCTGGACAGCACGGCGGGCGTCTGGGCCCGCGATGGACTGGATAACCCTTGGTTCGATTCCAGCTTGTGCGTCTTCGATATCGCGGACCTGCAGCACAGAGCCCTCAAGTCCAAGGTCGGTCAGTGCGTTGTCGAGGGTTCGTTCGTTGAGGACATATTTGGATTTTTTGTTTCGGGTGATTTGGTAGAGCGGGGGCTGGGCGATGTAGACATGGCCGCGACGGATGAGCTCGGGCATCTGGCGGAAGAAGAAGGTGAGGAGGAGTGTTCGGATGTGGGACCCGTCAACATCCGCATCGGTCATGATGATGACCTTGCCGTAGCGGAGTTTGGTGATGTCAAAGTCCGCGCCGATGCCGCACTTGAGGGCAGCGATGAGGGTACGGATTTCTTCGAATCCCAGCACCTTATCGATGCGGGCACGCTCTACATTGAGGATCTTACCTTTGAGGGGCAGGATCGCTTGGGTCTCGACATCGCGGCCTTGGGTCGCCGAGCCGCCCGCAGAATCACCTTCGACAATGAAGATTTCTGAGCGGTCCATGTCCTTGGTTTTGCAGTCGCGGAGTTTGTGGGGCATCGAGCCCGAGTCGAGCGCGGATTTACGCCGTGTGAGCTCGCGGGCCTTGCGTGCGGCCTCTCGCGCCTGGGCGGCCATGATGCCCTTGAGGCAGAGCTTCTTGGCTTCTGCGGGGTGTTCTTCGAGCCAGTTGTTGAGGGCTTCCTGGAGAGCCGAGGAGACAAAGCTCTCGATCTCAGGGTTGAGGAGCTTCTCTTTGGGCTGGTTGTTGAACTGGGGGTCGGGGAGTTTGACCGAGACGATAGCGATCATTCCTTCGCGGAGGTCGTCGCCCGATGGGTTGGTGTCTTTCTCTTTGAGAATGCCGGCGCGTTTGGCGTAGCCGTTGAGCGTGCGTGTGAGTGCGGTTTTGAAGCCTTGGCCGTGGGTGCCGCCGTCGACATTGTTGATGTTGTTGGCGAAGGTGAGGAGTGTTTCGTTGTACCCGTCGTGGTACTGGAGGGCGACCTCGCAGATCATGGAGTCCTCGGGGACTTCTTTGTTGAGGTAGACCGTCGAGGAGACGGTATTCTTGCCCTTCATCAGGTAGGTAACATATTCGAGGAGCCCGTTCTCAGCCTTGAAAATCTCGTGCTTGATTTTGCCATCGGCACCGACGCGTTCGTCGGTGAGCTTGATGGTGATGCCCGGGTTGAGGAACGAGAGTTCGCGGAGACGGGTAGAGAGGGTCTGGTATACGAAGTTGATGTCTTCGAAGATTTCGGTGTCGGGCTTGAAGGTGACGATGGTGCCTGTTTCGATGTCGGAGTTTGCGGGGATGGGGCCGATGTCGTGGATGTCTTTGGTGACGACGCCTCGTTCGAAGACGATGCCTTTGATTTTGCCATCGCGCCAGACTTCGACTTCGAGGAGGGAGGAGAGTGCGTTGACACAGGAGACGCCTACGCCGTGGAGTCCGCCGGAGACTTTGTATGCGGAGTCTTCTTGCTGGAACTTGCCGCCGGCGTGGAGTTTGGTGAGGACGACTTCGACGGCGGACTTGCCGTTGATTGTGGGGTCGTCGCTGTTCTTGACGGGGTCGGTGGGGATGCCTCGTCCGTCGTCGGAGACTTTAACGGAGCCGTCGGGCTGGATGACAACGGAGACATAGGTTGCGAAGCCGGCCATGGCTTCGTCGATGGAGTTGTCAACGACTTCGTAGACGAGGTGGTGGAGTGCGCCGATGCCTGTGCCGCCGATGTACATGCCTGGGCGTTTGCGGACGGCTTCGAGGCCTTCGAGGACCTTGATCTGATCGGAGGAGTACTCGCCGGACTTTGGGGCGGTCGAGGGTGGTGTCGATGGAGTGTTTTGGTCGGTCATGGTGGGGATTGGTCCATCGAGCATTGCGTTCCGTTTGGTCGTAACTCGTGTTGTGTTTAACACGATCTGGCCAGCGGAGTTGAGTCAGAATTCAGAGCCCATGGAACGGGGTTTTTATGCTCGTATCAGGGATAGTAATAGTAGGTGGGCAGGTTGAAAAAATCCCGTAATTCGCCGTCTGAAATGGACGGTTTGGGATGCCTTTAAGAGCTTGCAGGAAGGCTGTTTATGAGAGGCAGTTTACGGGCGAATTTCGACAACTGAAACACGCTCTGCGAGGAGTTCATAGACAACAGCGATGTCGTCGTCTGCGAGACGGACACAGCCCATGGACTGGTCGCCTCCGATGGAGGATGGGTCGATGGTGCCGTGGATGCCGTAGCCGGTGAGGGTGGCGTATTGGCCTACGCCGTCGAGCCCGAGCCAGAACTCGCCGATCGGGTTTGCCGGGTCGTTGGGGCCGTACGACTCAGAGGCATTCCGCGGGTTGACCCAGCCCGGGTTTTCGAGCTTATTGGTCGAGACGGTGAAGGTGCCTAAAGGCGTGCCGTTGTCAGCGCCGAGCCCGACATTCAGTGAGCGAATGAAGAGCCAGCTTGCGGGGTCGTTTGGGGAGCCGTGGTAGATGTCCATCCGGTGCTCGCGTTTGTAGACCACAGCGTGGAATGGCCCGTGGACGAGCTTGAGGTTCTGCCCGAGCCGAATGCGGGAGGGGTTGGAGATCCTGTTGACACGCTGGATGAGTTTCCAGTGGGTCGCCAGCTCTTGCCTTGCGGCGATGCGTGAGAGGGAGTCGCCGGATTGGATCTTGTATTCCTCGCACATGGGGTCGCTGGGGGCGACGACCGGGCCAAAGACGAGGACATTGTTGATCTGGGTGAGTTCGTCTCGGAGACGCTGGCCATCACTGGCCGAGAGATTGGGGGTGTTGAGGGTTTGGGAGAGGAGCCTGCGGGCGGCGACACGGTCGTTCTGGTTAACCATTCGTTGAGCCGTGTCAAGTTGCAGGCGGACACGGTCGGTGCCAATGGGCCGGGATTCGACTGGTTGGGAGTTGGGATTGGTTGCTGCGGTGGTTTGATTTCGGGTGGCATCAAGCAGGGAGGATGAGTTTGTGCTGGGGTTGTTCGAGGAGCTGTTGGTTGGGGAGTTTTGTGTTCTTGATGTCAGTGTGTTGAGTGCTTCGTTGCTTGAGGCGAGTGAGTTCTCGACCTCGTTCTGTGTATCGGGGCGATCGCCAGACCCTGGGAGGGCACGCGCGGGTGTTTGGTTTGAAGTTTGGGGGGAGTTGTTGATGACAACAGGTTCGGCCATGCTGTTGGTTTGGGGCGTGTCGTTTGCGGCTTGGAGCTCGGTTTCGTCAGAGGGACGACGGAGTGCGTACCAGAGAATGAGGGCGAGGGCACCGAAGACAAGAATAGCGGGAAAGAACTTTCGGAGGGGTGAGCCCTGGTTGCGACGGTAATGGACAGATGAGGAGCGGGAGGCGCGTCCTGATTGGCTTGGGAGACTCATCGGTTGCTTCTCTCGTATTGGGTCGTTGGTGTGTGCACCAGGTCCAAGGTTTGGTCATGCGGGTCTGTTGGGACACGCTCGATGATTTGTTCATCGAAACATACGCCGACGAGCGTCAAAGGCTCAGTATATCGGCAGCGGGCTTCGATCCAGCGATCATAGAACCCCGCGCCGCGTCCGAGTCGTCGTCCCAATGGATCAAAACCGAGCCCCGGGATCAGGGCAAGGGCGATCTGGGCATCGGGGACCGGATTGCACTGGCTGGTGGGTGATCTGAGACCGTATCGGCCGATCTGCAGATCTTTGTCCAGTGATCGAATTTGGACAGGATGCATGGTTTTTTTATCCCAATCAATAGCCGGGATGCAGACCGCTTTGTTGCTTTGGAGCGCGTGGTCGATGAGGGGGTCGAGGGAGACTTCGGTTGGGAGCGATGCGTAGGCGAGGATGGTGGTGGCGGATTGGTAGAGGTCCGTGTGTGTTATTTGGTCGCAGAGTTGCTGGCTGGCGTGTGTTCTACAATTGGGGGTGATGGCGGCAATGGCAGCTTTGAGTGAATCTCGGAGATCGGGCTTTGAAGAGGGCTTGGGCACGGGTTCATGATAGGTGGAGCGATCCGCCTGGCGGCATTAAAGACCTAGGGGTCCTGAATGCCAATCAGGAAGGTGTAATTTATATCTTGTGCAGTTGTGAATATTTTGGTATGTTAGTTTGTTGAAACTGAGTCATCGATTCCATTGGAGATCGAAAGGTGTACAGGGATCATCACGCCGCCTGGTCTGTCATCGCGGCACTCGCCGCCGACTTTCTTGCGGTTCCTGCGGCTGTGTGCAGGAGATCAATGAGGAGTTCAAGATACTCGCCAGAGTGTTGTGGGCGACGGGGACAATAGGGTTCTTTGATATTTTAATATTCCTGACAGCATTCGCGATCAGGTGACCAGTTGGAGGATTACAAATGAATATGAATCGATGCGTACTCGGATTGCTTTGCGGCTTTATGACGGCTGTTTTTTCTGGTGGTGCGATTGGGAATGACTGTGTGCCGGGGGGCGAGCTGGGGTCATACCTAGCTGGTAGCGAGGTGGTTGATATTGATGTTCAGAATGGCATGGCATACATCCTTCGGCATTTCTCTGCGAGTGATGCAATACTCGATATCGTTGATGTTCATGATCCATCCGGACCTGTGCTCATCAACTCGTTCCAGTTTGCAAGCTTTCTTCCCCTAAGTATTTCCGTCATTGACCACATGGCTTATGCTACAGGTGTAAATCCTACTCTTACTTTGATTGATGTCAGCGATCCTGCCAGCCCAGGATTAGTAGGGAGTATTGCCTTTCAACTTCTAGCCATTACTTTTGCATCTGACTTTGCTCTTTCGGGCACAACCGGGTATCTTGCTTTCAGTCAGGGAGAAGTTTTACCGGTTGATCTAGCCGACCCGGCGAACCCCGTGTTTATGGTTGGCCTGCCGGCTGACGGAGCTGATGTCATTGAAGTGGTTGTTTTGGATAACAAACTCTATGCAAGCGGCGATGATCGTCTCAAAATTTTTGATATCAGCAATCCTGCAAACATTGTCCCGCTAGGGACATTTGTGTTCCCTGCTGAAGCCGGGTATGTCGGAGGGCTTGATGTCGTTGGGACGACAGTTTTTGTGAATGGCTTTAGCATTAATGGGTTCAACTCTGGGCTTTGGATCATTGATGCAAGCGATCCAACATCGCCTCAGCTTCTCAATAACTTTCCGGAGCCACTCGGTGTAGAGAGTGTGGATGTGGTTGGATCAACAGCATATCTCACTTTGGATAACTTGGGTGGCTTGCTGATTCTTGATGTCACCGATCCAACAAACCCAGCAACGCTCGGTTCGATCGGATCGGTTGAACAACTTGGCAGAGTGGTTGTCTTGGATGATGTTGCGTATGTAGCCGCATCTGGCACGGGGATGTCCATCTTTGATGTACACAACCAGTGTGCTGATTGCCCTCCGGATATGAATCAAGACGGCGCGTTGGACTTCTTTGATATTGCGGCATTCTTGACCGCATTATCAAGCCAGCAGCCGGCAAGTGATTTCAACGGAGACGGCGGGTTTGACTTCTTTGATATCGTCGCTTTTCTCGGGGCATTTTCAGCCGGATGTCCGTGATCAGCTACTGATTGGCTTGCTCGTTGTGTTGTCGTTTTTTCGTGCGTGCTTCGTCGAGGTATTGCTTGAGAATTTTTTCGGCCCCGATGTCCTTGGGTTCGTAGTAACGCTTGTCAACCCCGAGGTAGTCTTGGCCAGAGAGTTGGTGGTCGCTGTTGTGGGAGTATTGGTATTTCTCGGTTTCGAAGTCTCGGACACGATCTCCTGTGCCGTCCTCTGAACTGATCGGCGAGGTGTTTTTGTCACGCAGGTACATCGGTACAGGAATGACGCGGTCATTGCGGACATCGTCGAGGGCCGCGTCTATGGCGACATAGGCGGCGTTGGATTTGGGGCAGCAGGCTAAGTAGGTCGCGCACTGGGCGATGGTGATCCGCGCCTCGGGCATCCCGATGCGTTCGACGAGATCCCAGCAGGCCTGAGCGACCATGATCCCGCGCGGATCAGCGTTGCCGATGTCCTCGCTGGCGAGGATGGCTAGGCGGCGGGCGATGAATCGTGGGTCTTCGCCGGCGTCGAGCATCCGGGCGATCCAGTAGAGGGCGGCGTCTGGGTCGGAGCCTCGTACAGATTTGATCATGGCGGAGGCGGCGTCGTAGTGGCCGTCAGCGCCGTAGTTGGCGACCTTTTGCTGAATGGAATCCTCAGCGATCTGCTTGGTGATGTCGAGTGTGTTTGTAGCGGTCTCTGAGGAGAGAACCGCGACTTCCAGTGCGGTCAATGCCCTTCTCGCGTCGCCTTCGGATTTGATGGCCCAGACCGCAAGTGCGTCGTCGTCGATGGTGATTTCGAGGTTCGGATACGCGGCTTTGTTATGGATCGCATTGGTGAGGAGTTGCTTGGTTTCGTCTTCGCTGAGTGATTCGAGGCGAAACAAGGTTGATCGAGAAATCAGCGCCGAGTTCACGGCGAAGAGCGGGTTCTCAGTCGTCGCGCCGATGAGGGTGATGAGGCCGCGTTCGACATCGGCGAGGAGGACATCTTGTTGTGATTTACTGAAGCGGTGGATCTCGTCGAGGAAGAGGATGGTTCGTTTGCCCGAGTCCCCCAAGATCCGGTGCGCGTCGTCGATGATCTCGCGGATTCGTTTGACGCCAACCGACGCGGCGTTCTCGCGAATAAACCTTCGGCTGGTCGCTTTGGCGATGACCTCGGCCAGCGTGGTCTTGCCCGTGCCGGGCGGGCCATGGAGGATGACGGAGGTGAGCGCGTCGGCGTCGATCATCCGGCGGAGGAGCTTGCCCTCTCCGAGCAAATGGGTTTGCCCGACGACCTGATCAAGCGAACGCGGACGCACCCGAGCCGCCAGCGGTTCGACGGCCTTGAGTGCGGTGTCACGGTTCGCTTTCCAGAGATCGGTCATACGGGAAGTGTACGGGTGTCGGAGTCCGAGAAGAACGCTCGATGTGTAGGCGGGGTGGTGAATTTCCATTTTTTCTGAGATCAATGGGATCACTAGCTTTGCATATGCTAACATTATCCATATGTCTCTCTTCTGGCTCATATTGATAGCCGCGGCTTGTGTCGTGGCCGGTTTGATGATCGCCGGGGGTCAGCACGGGCGGGCAAAAAAGCCACAAGTCGGTGTGTTTGATGGGTTTATGTTCCTGGTCGGATACTTGTATTCGCGGGTCATCCATCGGGCGGAGTTTGTGGTTGAGGACGGGGTCTTTGAAGATATTGATGGGCCGATGATCGTGGTGTGCAATCACACCTGCGGGATCGATCCGTTTTTGGTTTCTGCAGTGATTCCGAGGCGTGTGTGCTGGTTGATGGCCGAGGACATGCGGGTGCGGTGTCTGGAATGGTTCTGGAACTGGGCGGGGATCATTTTCGTCGCTCGGAACCGCCACGGCAAGTCCGGCATCCGAAAGGCTCGGGCCCACCTCAAAGATGGTGGGATGATCGGGATCTTCCCGGAAGGTCATATTGAGCGGCCATATGGGAAGTTGCTGCCTTTCGCTCCGGGGGTAGGTGTGCTTGTCAAGCGGACCGGTGCTCGGGTGCTGCCTGTGGTGATCGATGGGACGCCGGATGTTCCTACGGCGTGGGATTCGATTTACACGAGCTCGAACGCTCGGGTGCGGGTCATGAAGCCGATTGATTACAACGAACTCGGGCTGGGGAGCGCGGAGATCGCCAAGGATCTCGAGCAGCGGTTCTTGGACTGGACGGGGTGGGAGATGGGTTCACGGCCTGCTCGCGAGAGTGCGGCTGATGAAGCTGGGGACGATGTTGTGCATTCGATTTCGGATGATTCACGGCAGATTGCTTAAACGGATATTTAGTTTGACGCGTCACGCATTGACTTGAGAGCTTCAAGCCGGCGCTTGTGCACATCACGATCTGGCTCGATGCTGATGAGTGATCCGAGCTGGTGCTCTGCCATGTCGAGGTCATTGACTAAGAGTGCCATTCGGGCGGCTTGCTCTCTTGCATGGGCATCAAATGGAGCGATGCGGGTCGTGCGGATCGCCTTAGCCAGTGCCAGCTCGTTGTTCCCCGAGATCGCGTACAACTCGGCGAGCTGATCCGCGTACGCGACCGAGTGAATCTCGCGGGCATCCAAGAACTCAAGATGGGGGATGGCGCGGGCTTGGTCGTCCACGGATTCGCTCGCGAGGTAGTGCCGAGCGAGGCGTTTGTGGGGCATCTCGTCGACCGGGCGAACAAGGAGCAAGTCAGTGAGCAGAGTGAGTTGTTCGTTGCTGAGACGGTCTCCTTCAAGGGCAAGGGCGATGCCTAATCTCAGTTTCAGCAGGTCGGGATGGGTTGGATGACGCTCGAGGAGTTCGTCGAGTTTGGATGCAGAGGGAAGTCCGGCTGCAGGGTCGCCGAGGAGATCGTTGAGTGTGGGGAGGTCTTTGGGAGTCAGGAGTCCGCGAGCACGGAGGTCTTCACGGGCCCACTTAGTAAAGAGTTTCATGAACTCAGTTTGTGTAAGGTCCAAGACGAGCTCGAATGCTTCGGGTGCGGATCGTCCAGTGGTCGAGGCGTCCATGATGTCGCGCGGAGCCGTGGGTCCGAACCACTCGATGAGGAACTCAAACATCCATGCGCCCTGAGCGTACGCCAGGCTCCGATCGGTCGGTTTCTTGGGCCGAACGAAGGCGATGTTGATGGATTCGAGATCAAACAACGCATCGGTCCGCATCGCACCAGCGAGCAGGTCCCACTGGCGTTGATCGCGCGGGCCGTCCTCATTGAAGACGGCGTTGGCCTCGGTCATCCAGTGGATGACGCGGTTTTTAGTGCGCGATAGATTGACGGTGTGGGTATATTCGTGCTGGAGAACGCGGGCCCAGTCGTAATGTCCTGCGGTGGACTTTGGTCCTTCTCTTGGCGACTCGAATGCGATGACGGGCCCGGTCGAGGCTGCCATGGTGTGGATCGAGGGCATGCCTCCGATTCGGACGGCGAACCATTCGTGGTTGGGCATGAGTTCGATGATGGTCTTGCGTTTGGGCTCGTGGTTCATGCCCCCGGGGAGATCCGAGCAGACCCTTGTGTGGATCGCTTCGAGGATCTCGGGCATCTCGTTGGCGAGGATCTCATCGGGGCCTTCTTTGTAGCGGATGATGAAGTGGTCGGTTTCAATAGTTTTGTAGGTCGCCAGTTCGGTGAGCATCGTCAGCGAGTTCTGGGCGCGGATATTGAACGGATCGAGCTTGATCGCTTCGGTGAGCGTGTCCCGAGCGTGGGTGTCGTACCCCGCCTGGACGAGCATCAGCCCGAGCTGCAGTCGCGGCTCGCCCCAGTTGGGTGCAAACTGGATCGCTCTTCTCAGGACTTCGGCGGCGTAGGTGTACTGCCGCGAGTCTGACAAAGTCCGTCCAACCCAGACCGCCGCCACGGCCGAATCCGGGAAGAGCTCGTTGTATTTGGTCAACAGCCGATTGGTTGATGAGATCCGGTACCCACCCGCAGCAGCCGAGGCTTCAAGAGCTAGGAGCGTCGGGTGGTTCGGGTAACGATCAATCGCGGGATCGAGTGCTTGCTCGGCCCCCTCGGGGTCCTTGCGACGCAGAGCAACCCGGGCACGGAGGATCGCGCCGCCACTGCTAACTGCTGGGGGCGAGTCCTGGGTTTCGTTGAACGCCGCCGCGATCTGATCAAGCCCGTTGGCAAGTTTCTCAGCGTTGTCGAAATCGAATCCGTCAACAGCAATGTGCCCCAGCAGAAGCATCGGAGCCGCGGCTCGTGGGTTGAGGCGGAGCGCCTCGATCGCCGCGGTGTGGGCATCGCCGAGGTTGTGGTGCTCGTAGAGCAGGTGTGCCTCCACATTGCGGATACGCCAGTTCAGGCGATCGACACGGTCGCGGGCGTGGGAAATCAGCGCGTTGATTGCTTCGTAGTCCGCCTTGGCGTTGACCACGGGTGCCCGCAGGCGGGTGAGTTCGATCAGGGCCTCGCACCCGAAGGCGAGTTGATCGGCATCGGTCAGTTGTTCTTTGGCGAGTTGCGCCTCGATGGATTCGAGTTGGGTGATGGCTTCATCGCGGTTGCCGAGCATGTCTTGTGCGCGAGCGGAGATAAGGGTGGTTTCGATGGTTTGGGTGTCAAGCTTGCCTATGAGATCGAGTGCTTGTTGCGAGTGGCCTTGATTGAGTTTGGACCAGGCGCGTGCGTGGATCGGCGTGGACTCATCGTCGAAAATCGGATTGGCAAGGTCGCCGATGTCCAGCGCGATCTGATAGGTCAGTGCGGGGTTGTTCAGATCTTCGTCATTCCACTGGCCATGAACAACACGGAGGGCGGCCCGTTCTTCATCGGTGAGGAACTCCGCGTTGATGCGTTCAAGCACGGCCCGGATGGTCTGCTCTTGGCTTTGTGGGTGGGGCCGAGCAAGTTCAACGGCCCGGTCTTGCGGCTCAACAGGCTCGATGGGCTGAGCATTCGCAGAGCCCGCAAGTGCAACGATGATGAACGCCGCCCGATTCAGAATCATGGGGTGTTCTCGTTGAGACGCTCTTCGAGCGGCTGGGTATCAACCTGATCCGCATTGGCATGGGCCTGACCACGCCAAGGGGAAATCTGCACACGCCAGCCAGATTCAGCGGGAGGCGTGGTGGTATCGAAGAGCGAGGGGTTCAGTTCAGTATTGGTCTGGACATCAAAGAGCTGGACGATCTGCAAATCACCGGTCCAGTCCGCTTTGACATAGAGCTGTGGCAGTAAGGAATCAGCATCAAACCAGATACGGACCCATTCCCAGTCATCCTCAAACCCAGACCCCGGCTTCGGGGTCAGCATGATCTGTTGGGTGCCCTCGACGGTTTCAACCAAGAACGAGAGCTCGGGGAAGTCCGGGTTGTCCGCGAGCCCGAGCTGATGATCGAGCAACTCAATGTCGTAGGACTCAAAGACCCGATCGGTATTGCGTCCGAGCGAAACCCAGAACGGGGCCTCTCGCATCAGCTCCATCGGATCAAGCTCCTCATCGGCGGCCACAAGCTCACGCTTATTAAACTGCTTTTGATCCGGGAGGCGTTCGACAAACCACCGCCCATCGAAAATATAGTGCTCGCGGATGTCCGACTCGCGGTCATCGAGCTGGAGCGTGTCGAAACGCACCGCGTAGTCGCGGTGCTCAGCGTTGTACTGATCGTCACGCAGCGTTCTGAGATAGAGCTGCCCGTTGCGTTTCTGGAGATCCGATTCGAGGGCCTGGATAATGGTGTACTGGATATCGCCGGTCATGGAGCTGATTTTGGAGTCTGAGTAGGCGAGCGAATCCATGAACGCGCGGGCAGGGTCGACCTGAGCTGTCGCGGCGGGCTGCAGTACAAGGGCACAGAGAATGAACACGGCTTGAAACATGAATGAATCCTTTGAGGAGGTGCCTACATCTTATTCAACGGGTGAACCGCCGTTTTGTTGCGTTCCTGACGGATCTATTGATGGATTGATCGTCTCAATGATTGAATCCGGATCACTTAAAAACGCCTCAGCAATGGCAGCGGCGGCGATCGCGTCACGGCGTTTTTTCTTCTGTTTGTGCGTCAGCCCGGTCTGGGACATCCGTGCATCGGCCGCCACCGAGGTCCGGCGTTCGTCTACGAGCACAATCGGACGACCGATGTGCTCGGCAAGCCGGATGGCGAACTCTTTGACCAGCACCGCGCGGGGGCCGACGGTGTCGTCCATATTCAGAGGCATCCCCATGACGATCTCGATTTGGGCGGGCATCGGCGGAATATGTTCGCTCAATGCTTCGATGAGGCGGTTGCCCTCGTCGTGGTGGATCGGGACTTCGACCAATCCGGCTGGTGAGGCGATATTGGTCACCCGGTCGGCGAGGGCCAGTCCGGTGCGTTGGTCGCCGAGGTCTATTGCGAGGATGCGCATGGGCGATGGTAGGTGAAAGGTGGCGGGTAGAATGGTGGGTTGCCGGGTGGAATGAAAGGGAGATTGGTTTGAATCAGCAGATAGTACAGATCATGGTGCTCGTGCGGGACTACGACGAGGCGATCCATTTTTATTGCCGGGTGCTCGGGTTTGACCTGCTCGAAGACACCAAGCGGAGTCCGACCAAGCGATGGGTCCGGGTTGCGCCGGCTGGGGGTGGCTGCGCCATGTTGCTCGCCAAGGCGGTGACTCCAGAACAAGAGGCCTGTGTCGGGAGCCAGACCGGCGGTCGGGTGCTGCTGTTTATACACACCGATGACTTCGATGCGTACTACGCGCAGCTCCAATCGCATGGCGTTGAGTTCGCCGGCGATCCGCGCGATGAAAGCTTCGGAAAGGTCGTCGTCTTCCTCGATCTCTATGGCAACAAGTGGGACCTCATCGAACCCAAGTTGTAATCACTTCAACCCGTCGGGCAGCTCGTCGTGGAGTTTCTTAATGTCCTGGGCGCGGTCCTTAGGGACGACCAATGTCGCCCGGTCGGTGCGGATGACAATCAAATCGTCGCAGCCGATGAGGGCGATGGTGTGATCTGAATCAGACTCGCCGATGACGATGTTGTTGCTTGATTCGTGAGCCGCGATCTTCACGCCCGCGGCTTTGTTGTTGTTTGCATCGGCATCAAGCGTCTCGCCGTAGGCGGGCCATGATCCGACATCGAGCCAACTGATCTCCATCTTGACCCCAACGATTGAAACATCAGACTCCCCGGCGGCCGGTTCCATGATGCCGTAGTCCACTGATGTTTTTTCGAGCTTCGGATAAATGTCATCAAGCACGGCCTGCTGTTTGTCAGTGCCCCACGCAGCGGCGAGCTCTTTGATCAACTTGGCGTTCTCCGGCATAAACCGTTCGTAGAGCTTGAGGAATGTCCCTGCATGGAACACAAACATCCCTGCGTTCCAGTCATAGCGTCCTGATTCAAAGTACGCCTCGGCTTTTTCGAGCGGTGGTTTCTCGATGAAACGGGCGACATGGAAGGCTTGTTTGTCGGTGCCATCGAGTGGTTGTCCGTGTTCGATGTAGCCGTAGCCGGTGGCGGGGTGGTCTGGCTTGATCCCGAAGGTGACGAGTCGGGAGGGGTCTTCCTCGACGAGCTTGTATCCCAGGTCCATCGCTTTGTGAAACACATCGGCCGGATCGATGAGCTGGTCGGCGGTCAATACGCTGAAGATCGCGTCTGGGCTTTCTTTGGCAAAGACCGCTGCGGCGAATGCGATGGCATTGACGGTGTCGCGTGGTTGGGGCTCGCCGAGGATATGGGCATCATCAAATGAAGGCAGCCCCTCGCGGATTTGGGAGCGGTATCGCTCGCCGGTGCAGATGTATTGCTTGTCGGCGGGGACGAGTTTCGATGCGCGGCCCGCAGCGATTTCGAGTAGGGAAACCGTCTTGCCGTCTTCATGGATGAACTTGATGAGTTGCTTGGGTTGCCCGTCTCGGGACATCGGCCAGAGCCGGGTGCCGGAGCCGCCGGCCATAATCATTGCGTATCGCATAAGAGTCCTTCGGACAGGGACTAGGGACTAGCCATTAGCCACTAGGGTTCGCTATTGAAATCTTTTCTTACCCCTAGTGGCTAATGGCTAGTCCCTAGTGGCTCTCTTCATCAGCCGCCCGCGAAGACGGCTTGGACGATGGTATCCGTATCGGCGTCTTGGCCGAGGCGTCCCAGCACGATCTCAACCTTTCTTGCCGCTTCTGGGCGGGATTCCCCCAGCGACATCAGTGCATAGACGGCTTCGGCGGCGGGTCCAGAGGCGAAGATGGGCTCGATGGTCGATGCGGGGAGGGATGAGCCAGCGATGATCGCGTCTCCGGCGAATTTTTCGACCTTGCCGGTGAGTTCGGCGATGACGGTTTCGGCGGTGCGTTTGCCGATCTCGGGCAGCTTGGTGAGCCCCTTGGCGTCCTTAGCGATGATCAGGGCCGCGATGGTCGAGGGTTGCTCGGTCAGAGCCCTGAGGGCTTTGCGGGTGCCCACGCCTTTGACGGAGGTGAAGGTCTCGAAGAACGCCCGTTCGTCGGCGGATCCGAAGCCGATCAATCGCGGGATAAAGCTCGTTCCTTGGCCCTGGGCTTCGAGGAGGGTTTTGGTGTGGAGGGTGATTGTGGTGTTGATTTTGGGCTCGAGCGCATCGGCGAGGTAGGTTGGGATGAGGGCTTCGATGGCTATAGAGGGATTCGGGAGGAGGGTCGCAATGGGGATGGAGCCGCGGGTGATGGATTCGAGGTTGGCGGTCAAACGGGTGATCATGTCATGAGCATACACGCGATCAGGCCGGTCTGTAGTGGGTACGGGTGATTTGGTGGCTTTCATGGGCGGACTTGGTCGATACATCATGCATGAATACACGGACCTTGATCATCGGAACACCCGAGAGCGCGGATTTACTGTCAAAGCAGGTCGGGATGGTCGCCGACCCCCCAAAGCTGATTGGCCTGATTCTGATCGACGCCGATCCGGGAATCCGTGAGATCAATGGGCTCGCTGTTCTGGGCTCCATCGAAGCCCTCGGCCAGATCTGCAGCGCGGCCAGCGTCTCCCAAGCAATCGTCTCGCTCCCTGCCGCGCACCGCGATCAATGGCGATCAATCAGCACCGAACTCCAACGCTCGGGCGTGATCGAACGCTTCGTGACCCCGATGGACGAACTCCTCAACAGCGCCCCATCCGTGGGGGGGGGGCACAGCGCGAGCGTCCAACTCCCCTCGGCCAGAATCGACCTCGGTAAGCTCGTCGGACGCCAAGCCCACAGCATCGACCGCGATCTCGTCGGCGAAAACATCACCGACAAATGCGTGCTCGTTACCGGTGCCGGCGGCTCGATCGGCTCAGAACTCGTCAAGCAGATCGCCAGCTTTGGCCCGTCACGCATAATCCTGATGGAACGAGCAGAAAACGCCCTCTTCGGCGTCGATCGCTGGCTCAAAGAGATCCATCCAGAAATCGAACGCGTCGCGATTATGCACGATGTTGTTGATGCTTCTACGACGCTCTCGCATCTTGAGCGGTGGGGTCCTGATGTTGTGCTTCACGCCGCGGCTCACAAGCATGTGCCTTTGATGGAAGACCATCCGGCCCACGCGGTCACCAATAATGTCTTCGGCACCAAAGCAATCGCCGACGCGTGCGTCGCGACGGGCGTGGACCGTTTCGTGCTGATTTCTTCGGACAAAGCGGTCAATCCCGTCAATGTCATGGGCGCGACCAAACGCATCGCCGAGATGTACACCCAGTCACTTGCCGCTCAGGTCACAAACATGGTCGGCAGCGAAACCAAACTCAGTATGGTTCGGTTCGGTAATGTCCTTGGCTCGGCGTGCAGCGTCCTTGAAATCTGGGCGGACCAGATCTCGGCAGGCCGCCCGATCACCGTCACCGACGAACGCATGACACGCTATTTCATGACCATCCCAGAAGCGGCAACGCTGGTGTTGCAAGCCGGTTCGATGAGCGGACAAAATACAACAAGTGGCGGCGAGGTGTTTGTCCTAGATATGGGCGAGCCCATTAACATCTTTACACTTGCCCAGCGGTTTGTTCGCGCGTGCGGGTATTCGCCTTTGATCGGGGCTCCCAATGGGTCGCAGTCTCCAGACCAAGTGCCCATCATTTTGATGGGGTCGCGTCCGGGCGAAAAACTGCACGAGCAGCTCAGCTATGACGCCGAGGAACTCACCGCGACCGCCCACCCAGGCATCGCACGGTTCAACGAAGATTCCGCATGGTTCATCGACTCGATGGACAAACTTATCGCTCGACTGGACCATGCCCGAACCTCAACCTCTCGCCAGGAAGTCATCAAGGCCATCGCGACGATGATCCCGACCATGAACATTCCTTCTGGTTCAGCGGTGTCTGCGGCGTGATTGATCGGCAAGGCTCAGTCGGATTGCGTGAAATCCTGCCGCGTGATCTTGTAGTGTTCTTTCACCATCAGCAGGACACTGAAGCGTATGAACTGGCAAAGGTGTACCCACGCGAGCGGGCAGATTTCGATGCACACTGGGATCGTATTCTGAAGAATCCGTCGGTGATCGCACGCACGATTGTGTTCGATTCCGAAGCCGTGGGGAATATCAATGTGTTTCGGGTCGAAGAGGAATGGTTTGTTGGGTACTGGATTGACCGCACGCATTGGGGGAAGGGGATCGCGACACGGGCGCTCGCTGTGATGCTGGAGATCGCTGAACAAAGGTCGATGTTTGCGAGGGTTGCGACAGAGAATATTGGCTCGATACGGGCCCTTGAGCGGTGTGGATTCGTGAAGACCGGCGAGCATGTTTCCGAAGCATGCGATCGGTTTATGGCGTGTACCGAGGCGTGGTTTGAGTTGAAATGACCCAAATACGGGATTTATTCGGCCAAAGCAAAATCCGAACAAATAACTTGACAGTGCGGGTAATGTTTGGTAGCATGCAAACATGATTCCCAAAGTACGCAGCTTCATTCTCTCGGGTATTGACGCGTCGATCTGCGAAATCGAGACAGATCTCGACGACACGCAGCTCCAGAAGGAGACCGTGGTGGGTCTCCCAGACGCGGCTGTCCGCGAGTCGCTCGAGCGGGTCCGATCCGCGATGGGCAACTCCGGGTACCCGATGCCTCGGGGTCGGACGCTGATCAACCTCGCCCCGGCGGCCGTCCGCAAAGAGGGCCCGGCTTACGACCTACCGATCGCGGTGGGGGTACTGATTGCGCAGGGTGTGATCCAGCAGCGGGTGCCCGTAGGAGTGGGTGGTGGTGAGAGTTGGAAAGGCGGGGCCGGGGAATCCTCTGAGGAGCTGTTCGGGCTTGATCCTCGGTCGGTGTTGATCGCGGGAGAGCTTGCGCTCGATGGTCGCGTGCGTTCGATCCGGGGCGTGATCGCGATGGTGTCGCTTGCCAAATCCATGGGGCTCGATGCGGTGATCGTGCCGGATGCCAATGCGTCTGAGGCGGCGGTGGTTGATGGGGTACGGGTGTTCGGGGTGTCGTCTTTGGCGCAAGTGGTGGGGCTGTTCAACGGCGGGCTTGCGCTGGAGCCGACTCCTCCGTTGGATGTCGGTGCGATGCTCCAGCGGTCATCGGCAACAGTAGATTTCGGTGAGATCAAAGGACAGGAATCGGTCAAGCGGGCGCTCATTATCGCGGCGGCGGGCCAGCACAACATTGTGATGATCGGTCCTGCGGGAACGGGTAAAACGATGATGGCCAAGGCATTGCCCGGGATTCTGCCCCCGCTCTCACCAGAAGAAGCGGTTGAGGTGACGCGGATCTATTCGTCTTCGGGATTGCTGGATTCTGAGGCGGGATTGATCACGAGTCGTCCGGTACGGATGCCTCACCACACGGCCAGCAGCCCGGCGATTGTCGGCGGCGGGATCGTTCCCCGCGCCGGGGAGATCTCGCTGGCGCATCATGGGGTACTGTTTTTGGATGAGCTTCCAGAGTTTTCGAAGAATGTACTCGAAACAATGCGTCAACCACTCGAAGACCGGATTGTGACGATCGCGAGGGCGCACGGAACGGTGCAGTTCCCCGCCTCGTTCATGCTCGTCGCCGCGATGAACCCGACACCCCGCGGCGATGTCGCGCCGGGCGAAGCCGGGCAGCGGGAGATGGACCGGTACCTGTCGAAAATCTCTGGGCCATTGATGGACCGGATTGATCTGCATGTCGAGGCCCCGGGGGTGCCCTGGTCGGAACTGAGCAAAAAGGCCACGGGCTCGACGACGGAAATGATGCGAAAGCTGGTCCTCGATGCTCGATCAATGATGCACGATCGGCAGGGAACAACTGTCAACTCACAACTCAGAGGCACACAGCTCGACGAGATGATGCAACTCAGCGAGCCGGCGCGGATACTTCTTGAGCAAGCAATGACGCAGCTGGGCCTGAGCGCCCGTGGATACGACAAGGTCAGGCGGGTATCGCGGACGATCGCGGATATTTCGGGAAGTGTTGATGTCAAACCCGAGCATATTGGCGAGGCGGTGCAGTACCGATTGCTTGATCGGCGGGTATAAAAGAAGGTATCGAGGTCCGTTTGGAAACGGGCTTTGGGAATGACTTTGCGTTTGGGGTCTGATTACGCTATCGTGTGACTTCACTATCCGGGTGATCTGTAGGGGGATCACCCATCTTTGAGGAGTGCGTCGATGGTCTTGTTGAACTCTATCCGTGTATCGTGTTGTAAAGTCTTGGGTCTTGGATTGACCGCGGCTGTGGTCGTTCTGGGCGGGTGCTCAACTGATGTGAACTGGTCGCTCGGGAGCAACTCGGTGATCGCCGATTCGGTGGGGGCCGTCGATGATCGCTACCGGCGCACCGGAGGCGAGAACGGGAACAATGTATTCCGCGCGATGGATTTCCCGACGCCCAACGATCAGCGTCTCGGGTCGGGCAAGCCCGGTCCAGAATACTGGCAGCAGCGGTGCGACTATGTCATCGACGCGAAGCTCGACGACGAGAACGATTCGGTCAGCGCGACGATGACCATCCGCTACACGAACAATTCACCCCACGAGCTCGATTATGTCTGGCTGAACCTTGAGCAGAACCTGTTCCGGCTCGATTCGATAGGTTCGCAGAGTCGCACGCCCGGCTCGGTGATGAAGATGCTCGAGTACGACTTTGATGGCGGGTACACCATCTCGCGGGTGCAGTCCGGCGGGGAGGACTTGCCGCTGGCACGCTACGACACGCTCGGGAAGATCGATCTTGATGAAACCATCAAGCCCGGCGAGGTGTTCGAGTTTGAGATCGACTATTCATTCCCAGTCCCGCCGGATCTTCGCCGGATGGGGATGGAAGAAGTCGAAGGCGGGAAGATTTACGAGCTTGCGCAGTGGTTCCCGCATGTGTGCAAGTACGACGATGTCAATGGTTGGAACACGCTCCCGTATCTTGGATCGGGCGAGTTTTATACCGATTTCGGTTCGTTTGATGTCTCGATCACAGTGCCACGGAACTATCTGGTTGCCGGGTCGGGAATGTTGACCAACCCGGAAGATGTCTTGACCAGCGAGCAACAGTCACGATTGACCGAGGCCGATGCGAGCGATGAACCCGTGTGGATTGTCACGGAAGAAGAGATCGGTACCGACGAAATCCGCCCAGGAGATGCTGAATCCTTTACATGGGATTTCTTCATCGACGACTCACGCACCTTCGCGTGGGCCGCCTCCGATGCATTCATGTGGGACGCGGTTGGCGCGACCATCACCGGACTCAATGGCGCAGACAGAACCGTACGGTGCCAGTCGTTCTTCCCGGTCGAGGCCGAGGTCTGGGGGAATGATGATGAGGACGGCGGATCGACCCGGTACATCAAGCACTCGATCGAGTTCTACTCCGACTGGTTGCATCCGTACCCCTACCCGGTCATGAGCAATATCAACGGCCCAGAAGGCGGGATGGAATACCCCGGGATTATCTTCTGCGGCGGACGGACAAACCCCAAGGGATTGTTCGGCGTGACGGATCATGAGATCGGGCACAACTGGTTCCCGATGCTCGTCAACTCCGACGAGCGGCGCTACATGTGGCAGGATGAAGGGTTCAATACCTTTATCAACATCTACTCGAAAGCCGCGTGGTACGACGAGGAGCCCAAATTCAAAGAGCACTCTCGGCAGACCTCCGAGCTCTGTAGTGCCAGCAACCCTCAGCCGATCATCACCGCTCCCGACCGTGCATGGCCACGCTGGGTTGGGAAGCTGATGTACCGCAAAACGGGCCTCGGCTTGTATTTGCTCCGCGAGTTTATCCTCGGCCGCGAGCGGTTCGATCCGGCCTTTGCTCAGTACATCGAGTGGTGGGCGTTTAAGAGCCCGCAGCCGAGCGATTTCTTCCGGACAATCGAGGATGCGTCGGGAACGGATCTGTCGTGGTTCTGGCGGGGTTGGTTTGCTGAGCCGATGGCGTTGGATCTCGGGATCGTGGCCGTCGAACCGGTCAGAGAAGATGCGAAGGCAAACTATTATGATGCGGTGGTCATCGTGCTCCAATCTCATGGCGACATGGTAATGCCCGTGCATCTAGAGATCGTCTATGACGATGGCGAGGTCGAGGAGCGGACGCTGCCAGTCGAAGTCTGGCATGTGACGACCCGCTGGAATGTCGGGGTCAGCACCGGCGGGCGGCGGATCGAATCGGTGACGATCGATCCCAACGAGATCCTCCCGGACATCGATCGGTCCAACAACACATGGAAGCGGTGAACGCCTGAGCGGTGATGCTGCTACACTCGCTCTGTGTACCAATCACTGCTGACCAAAAAGTACCTGACGAGCAAGTTGATGCCAATCCTGGCGATGCTCGCGGTCATGCTGTCGGTCGCGACGATCCTGATCACCTGGTCGGTCATGGGCGGGTTTCTCAAGACTCTGGTCAACTCCGGGCGGTCGCTGATCGGTGATGTGACGGTTTCTTGGCCAAATGTCGGGTTCGCACACTACGAAGAGCTGATCGCGATGCTCGAAGAGGACGAGATGATCGACGGGGCGACCCCGATCATCGAGACCTTCGGGCTTATTCAGCTCCCCGATGACCGCATCGAGCTTATTACAATCAAGGGCATTGACCCGGTCAGCTACGACCGCGTGACCAACTACACCGACACCATCTGGTGGAAACCAATCGACGAGCCCACGGCCAAAGACCGCGACGGCTCCGATGTTCGCCTCGATCCGCAGTTCACCGGCGCGATGGCAATGTTTGAATCCAATGCTGTGACCCTTACGCGGTTTAATCAGGAATCGGGTCAGACCGAGCGAGCTGGAGTGCTGGGCGTTGAGGTGACCGGGCTCAATATCAGAACCGAAGACGGGATCTACGACCCGCGTGCGTTTGGTTTCCGGGCGACTCCTGATGGAAGCGTCGAGCGGGTGCCCGGGTTCATGCCCGCGGGCGGATCCGTCGGGCTGACGGTGTTGTCATTGGATTCGACGGGCAAGCCTGTGGACCCGGTGACGCGGACGATCCCGATCGCCAACGAGTTCCAGTCGGGGATCTTTGAGATTGATAAGTCAACGATCTTTGTGCCTCTCGAAGTGATGCAAGAGATGCTGCGGCTTGATGAAGCCCGCAAGGTCGAACTCGTCGAGAATCCGTTTGCGACCGAGATCGATCCGGTGACGGGCAAACGCCGTCCCAAAATGAGCGAGGTCGTCGGGATTGATCCGGCACGGGTGACAACATTGCTGGTGCGGTCAATCGATGGCGCGGAACTCGGTGAAGTCCGCGATCGTGTATACCAGATTTATCAGGAGTTTGAAGCCAAGCATCACGGCGAGGTGCCCAGCTCGTTCTCGATGGAGAACCAGATCCGCACATGGGAAGATCTGAACGCGACGATGATCAACGCGGTCAAAAAAGAGACCGGCTTGGTGCTGTTCATCTTCGGGATTGTGTCGTTTACCTCTGTATTCCTTGTGCTTGCGATCTTCTGGTCGATGATCTCAGAGAAGACCAAGGACATCGGGATCCTGCGTGCACTCGGGGCATCAACAACCGGTGTGGCGTGGCTCTGGATCCGCTACGGGACCGCGATCGGGCTCATCGGCGCGTCACTGGGGACCGCGGCGGGGTACGCGGTGGTCATCAATATTAACTCGATCCACGATTGGCTCGGGCGTGCGTTCAATCTCGTTATCTGGGATCCGCGGACCTACTACTTCATCGAGATCCCAAGCGAAGTCGAAACGGACAAAGCGATCATCGTCTTCATCGTCGGCGTCCTGACCTGCGTGCTCGGATCACTGATCCCCGCATTCCGCAGTGCTCGGATGGACCCGGTCAAAGCGTTGAGGTTTGAGTGATGCCCCCCCAAAGTGATCAAACTCCCATGCTGCAGGTCGAGAATATTCGCAAGACCTATCACCTTGGACGGGTGAAGGTCCCTGTGTTGCACGGGGTGGATCTGACGGTTCATCACAAGGAATGGATCACGATCCTGGGCGCATCAGGATCGGGCAAGAGCACCCTAATGCACATCATCGGCGGGCTCGATCGACCAGATAGGCATCCTGAAAATCCGGCATCAATAACCTACGGAGATCGTGTCATTACCGACATGGGTGCCGGGGCTCTCAACGCATACCGGTCGACAGAAGTCGGGTTCGTCTTCCAGTTCTACCACCTGCTCCCAGAACTCGATATCCTCCAGAACATCTGCATCGGGTCGATGATCCGCTACGGGCGGTTTGGGTACAGGTCGCAACGCAAGGGCGTCGAGTCGCGAGCCAAGGAACTCCTCGATCGGTTCGGCCTCAGCGACCGGATGAAGCACCGGCCCGCGGAACTCTCGGGCGGCGAGCGACAGAGGGTCGCTATTGCTAGGGCGTTGATCAACGAGCCGGCGCTGCTGCTTGCCGACGAGCCAACTGGAAACCTGGACCTCAAGACCGGCGAATCGATTCTCGATGTTCTTGCCGAGCTCCGTCTGAGCAGCGGATTGACCATGGTCATGGTGACCCACGACGAACGGATCGCCGCCCGCGCCGACCGCGTCATTCGTCTCATCGACGGGCGTGTGGTCGAGCAAACCGGCGTTGGCAGCGTCTAAAGTACATTTCTGGCATGTGAATCGATCGTTCAGGTTGGCTGAGTCGGACGCAGGTTCTAGGATTAAACTCTAAGCAAGTGTTTCCTAACAAGTGGGAGCATCGTTGGAATACGAGGGGATGGGCAATGATGCCCATTGTTTCGTATTGGAGATTGTTATTTTGAGTACCGCACACGCCAACTCTTCTGATCCGAGCCACAACTCGGCTCTGACCAAATCCGAGGTCTCGCTGATCGGGATGAGTGGCCGCAATATCGTGGCCGATGTCGTCGAGTGCGGCTCCGGTATGCCGATCGTCTTCCTCCACGGATTGGTCGGGCTCAACGAGCACTGGGAACTGGTGGTCAAATCGTTGTCCAAACGGGCGCGGTGTGTGACTCTCGAGATGCCGCTGCTCTCGCTCCGCAAGTCGGATTGCTCGATCCAAGCGGTCTCAGCGATGACGATGCAGTTCCTCGATAAATACTTTGATGAACCCGCGGTATTGGTCGGCAACTCCTTCGGCGGACATGTCGCCCTGCGGGTTGCCCACGAACGCCCAGAACTGGTCAGCTCTCTGGTCCTGGCAGGATCGAGCGGCTTGATCGAACGCACAGTGGTCAAGGGAGCTCCCGTGCGCCCGACTCGCGAATGGTTGGTCGAAAAAATCGGCGAGTTGTTCTACGACAAATCGTTTATGGATCCGGGCGATGTTGATCGAGCCTTTGCATTGCTCAATGAGCGGGGCGGGGCGCGGGCGATGGTCAAGCTCTCCAAGAGTGCCCGCCGGGACAACATGGCAGACGATCTTGGCGAGATCGATCACCCAACGCTGCTAATCTGGGGCAAGGAAGATGTGGTGACCCCACCGAGCGCTGGGCAGGGCTTCACGGAGCTGATGCCCAACGCGGAGTTGTTCTGGATCGACTTGTGTGGGCATGCCCCGATGATCGAAGCGCCGGGGCCGTTCGCTCAAGCGATGCACGCGTTCTTTGACAAGCACGGCTTTGCACCGGTCGGTGGCCAAGCGTGAGCGGTGGCGATATCCAACGAGCACCAACACCAAATGCCGGGTATTCGCTCACGAGTCTGGTCGGGCTGGGATTGCGTGCACGCGTAGAGCGTCGAAGGCGATTGCTCAACGATCTTGAGTACTGGAAAGAGTCGACCGCTGCGATTCAAGCCGCACAACTCCGGAAGAATCTCCGCGTCAGTGCCCAGACAGTGTTCGGCAAGCAGCACGGCTTCGGAGCGATCGCTGCAATTGAAGACGACGAAGAGATGATCAACGCGTTCCGCAAGTCCATGCCGATCAACGATTGGTATGTCTTCAAAGACCACATCGAGGCGATGCGGGAACGCGGCGAGCCCGATGTGCTCTGGCCCGGTCGGGTTGGACACTTTGCCCAGACTTCAGGAACTACGGCGGGTGATAAGTACATCCCGGTGAGTCCCGAGATGTTCCGCTCCAACTATCTTGCGTCGCTCGATATCTTCGCCCATTTGATCAATAGAGGCGTGCACCCTGAGCGGATGATGGGTGGCCGGTGCTTGTTTTTAGGGGGCTCGACGGATCTGGAGTACAACGAGGTCGGCATCGCGACGGGCGATCTGTCGGGGCTAGTTACGCCATTGATTAAATGGCCGTTGTCAACGATCTATTCGCCGGGTCCTGAGGTTGCATTGATGAGCCACTGGCCCGACAAGATCGAAGCGATGGCTCAGATGGCGATCGATCAGGACATCCGGTTTATCTCGGGGATGCCCAGCTGGGCGCTGGTGCTGATTGATCGCGTGATCGAGCTCGCCAATCAACGCGGGATCAAGGCCAAGTGCGCCCGCGATGTCTGGCCGAACCTTGAAGTCTTTGTCCATGGCGGTGTGAACTACACGCCGTTTATTGAGCGGATGGCGATCGCGTTCTCTGGAGATCCCAAAATCGATTTCCCGTGCCGCCAGGAGCTATATCCCGCGTCGGAGGGGTTCATCGCGATGCAGGACAACGCGGATGAGCCTGGTATGCGACTGCTGGTCGATAATGGGACTTTTTATGAGTTCGTGCCCCGCGATCAGATTGATGACGAGAACCCCGAGGTGCTCTCATGCTGGGAAGTCGAGAAAGGCAAGCAGTATGTCGTGGTGATGAGTACCAACGCCGGTCTGTGGCGGTACATCATCGGGGATGTGGTTGAGTTTGATTCGATCCCAAACAGCCCCGATGGTCGTGGCGGCGACGGGCCTGCAAGATTGCGGATCGTCGGTCGGCATCGTCATTTCATCAATGCATTTGGCGAGAACCTGATCGGCGAGCACATCGAAGACGGCGTGAGCGCCGGATCACAAGCATCAGGACTGACCATCGGCGAGTTTACCGCCGCGCCGGTGTACCCGAGCCAATCGAATCGTGCGGGGCTCGAAGTGGCGGTGGAGTTTGATTGCCAGCCCGATCCCGAGCAGCTCAGGGTCTTTGGTAGGGCATTTGATGAGAACATCAAGGCCGCCAATGTGGATTACAACACCAAGCGGTCGGATTCATTGGGGATGACCGAGCCAACGATCACTGTTCTTCCCGGCGGGACCTTTCATCGCTGGCTCGAAGAAAAGGGCAAGCTTGGGGGGCAGCACAAGTGCCCACGGTGTGCGAATCACCGGGAGATTCTCGGCGAAATCGTCAAGGCCTCCGGGATCGACTGAATTCGCAAGATTCGATCGGCGATGATCCGATGAATGGTGCTGAGAGACTGTGTTGAATCATCCATTCGTGTGACCCAGAGGGGGCCGGGATGCTACAGTAGAGGCACCATGACCGACTTCCTCCATGAACTTATCGACTGGCAGTTTATTGTTTCCGGCATTGCACTTATTGTCGGCGTACACGCCGTGCTTGGGTGTGCTGCGATCTCGATCTGGATCGAGCGGAAACTCTCAGCATACATCCAAGACCGCATCGGTCCCAACCGCGCCGGGTTTGACTTTGGACTCGCGTTCCTAGCGCCGCTTAAGGGGATGCTGGGGCTCGGTCAGGTGCTCGCCGACGGCATCAAAGCGGTCACCAAAGAAGACTACACGCCCCCGAATGTTGACAAAGTGCTCTTTACCCTAGCTCCCATGATCGCGGTGGTCCCTGCATTGATCACCTTTGTAATTCTGCCTTGGGGCGGATACCTCGAGATCCCGGCCGCTCAGGACATGGCGTTCTTCCAGTTCCTGATGGGCCTGCCTGTGCTCCTGGGAGGCGGACTCTTTACCTTTGTCTTTGCTGACCTGCAGCCTCAGGTGGTTTCATTTGCGGGTGCTGAAGTCTCAATCGGGATCATCTATCTGCTCGCAGTCGCATCGGTCGGCGCCTACGGCGTGACCCTCGGCGGCTGGGCCTCAAACAACAAATACTCCATGCTCGGCGGCCTACGCGCCACAGCCCAGATGATTTCCTACGAAATCCCAATGGGCCTCGCGCTCCTGTGCTGCCTGTTGATCGCCGGTTCATTCATGCCCAACGAGATCGTCATGCACCAGCGTGAGTCTGGCTGGTTGATCCTGTCACTCCCATTGCCCGCGATCCTCTTCTACATCTGTGTACTCGCTGAAGCCGGGCGTGCCCCGTTTGATAACGCAGAGGCCGAGCAGGAACTGGTTGGTGGATACCACACCGAGTACTCCTCGATGCGATACCTGCTGTTCCCATTGACCGAATACCTCCACATGGTGACCGGCAGCGCGTTCTTTGTGCTCCTGTTCCTTGGTGGATACGACCTGCCACTCGTCGGTGCACTGAGTGCTGATGCCACCGGCATCATGGCGGTGGGGCTCAAGTTCGGTGTCTTCATTGGCAAAACCATGCTGATGGTGTGCTTCGCAATCGCCCTCCGCTGGACGATCCCTCGTGTTCGATACGACCAGGTCATGATGCTCGGGTGGGGTGCGATGATCCCTGCAGGCATGCTGATGATCGTTGTGACTTCGATCATGGTGCACATGGGCTGGACCGGGTTGCTGCCGATGCTTGGTGCCAATGTGTTCATGCTCGTGGTGATCATGGTTGGCCGCAAGGTGCTCGCGTCGATGTTCGGGCGTGCAGTGGTGAATCACAAGATCCCGATGTACGGCTCGCGCTTCTCGCCTGTCGAGGGCACGCATGTGCAGCCCGCACCATCACACCCGATGGCCCGCCACGACGCACCAGTATAAACCGTTCGAAAAAATCAAAGAACCGCTGTCATTGCGTGATCTTCACTTTGGGTGCCGGGTTCTGTTGAAGAATCACTGCCAGGGCTTGATGTCTGAGGTTCGCAGGCGTTGATAGAATGTCGGAAGCAGGTAGCCGCGCCCGTTGTGAATATAGATCCGACCCGAAACGATAAATCGGGCGGTATCTCCAAACTGGATCGCCTGTCTCTCCATAGTCATCAATAGCGAGCAGGGGAGAATTGTTAAATCGATTCCGCCTGGAGAACTCTGGTCATCATTGTCAAATATCGCCATCCATGACCCATCGGCGGCACGGTCGAGCCGCGCCGGTCGACGCACCAAGAGTTTGCCTTCTCTCAGACCTGGTCCAAGCTCAGGCGGCGCGGTCTGGAGTCTGTCGGATTCGCGAGCATTGCTTTGTATGGTCCTTTGGCTCTCGAACTGTGATGCCGGGTCGGTCTTATTTTCTTTGTTCAGCTCATTGAGTAGATCCATGACATCGGGATCTTCGTCGAGTTCTGGGACTGTATCGGGATCTATTTCAGGTTGGGAGTTGAGTTTGACAGGGCTTGTGAACTCTTGAAATGCAAACCCGAGTGAAAAATCGGAGATGAGCAGCTGGTTCCGCCCGTGATAGGTCAGGATCTCACCAGAAACTGTTACGGGTTGATTGGCCCATACATTCTCAAGGTTCTCGAGCGTAGCACACGGGAGCAGCAGGACCGGGCCTTCGCCGGGAAGCCGTTGGTCGGGGGCCGGCACAAAGATAACCCGATCGTTTGGCGCGGGAACCAGTCTCCCGGATCTTGCCAGAACAAAGGATCCTTCCGCCAGAGCTGAGGGTTTGGTGACCGATCCGATGGTGTTATTGACCACCTGCATCCAGTCCTGGCCTTCTGTGAGCCCGGTCTGATGCGGGGTGGAGGTTTCTGTAGCGGTGGGTTCGATGGGTGTCTGGTTGGTCCCCATGGTCGGGAGATGGTCTTGAGATTGGTCGATGATGATGATCTGCTGGTGCTTGGGTTCATCGGATTGGGAGGCGTCTTGGGCGCGGGCAGCCGATTGAATGGTAGAGCCGGCGAGCAGGATCAAGAGGGTGGCTTGGGAGGTGGTCTGCATTGAAGTCCTGCTGGGTGGTGTTGGGGGGTGTTGGGGGGGATATGTGATAGGTTCTGTATATCCTATCGTGCTTTGGGGCCCGAGTTGTTGACCTTTGGAGGGGGAGTGTTCTATCGTCATCTTCCCCTGTTTCTCAGTGATGAGGTAATGAGGGGGCAATGAGGTAAGGCCGTGTGCCCGAGTGGACTAAGGGGACGGATTGCAAATCCGTTGTGCGAAAGCCAATCGTGGGTTCGAATCCCACTGCGGCCTCTTGAATGACCGATCCAGACCAGTCTGGATCGGTTTTTTCATGCCCTGAGCTCATACATCCACTACCATCGGACAATGAGCGATCAATCCCAGATGAATACCCAAGAGACCCAGCAAGCAGCGGACCAGTTCCGGGCGGACTTTTTAGCCGTCCAAACGGAGATCGCCAAAGCGGTCGTCGGGCAACGCGAAGCCGTTGAGGATCTTCTGACCTGTCTCTTTGCCGGTGGACACGCGCTGCTCGAGGGCGTACCCGGGATCGGCAAGACCCTGCTTGTACGGACGATTTCCCAGGCCGTGGATCTGAGCTTCGGGCGCGTTCAGTTCACGCCCGACCTGATGCCCGCCGACATCACAGGGACGACGATCGTTGATGAGGTCGAGGATGAGAAGGGGCATCGAAAGCGGACCTTCCGTTTCCAGCCCGGTCCGATCTTTGCCAACATTGTCTTGGCTGACGAGATCAACCGCGCGACGCCTAAGACCCAGTCCGCACTCCTCGAAGCGATGCAAGAACGCACCGTCACGATCGGTGGCAACGAGGGCATGACCCATCAACTCCCCAACCCGTTCTTTGTCCTCGCGACCCAGAACCCCGTTGAGCAAGAGGGCACCTACCCGCTCCCCGAAGCACAGCTCGACCGGTTCTTCTTCAAACTCCGTGTCGGGTATGCGTCACGCGAAGAGATGGGCGAGATCGTCGCGCTGACGACGGGCTCGGCCAAGCCAGAAATCAACAAAGTACTCGACGCCGATCGCTTGATCGAGCACCAGCAGCTTGTCCGCCGTGTTCCCGTTGCGCCCCATGTGCAGGATTACGCGATCCGCTGCGTGCTGGCGACGCACCCACGCGGCGAGTTGTCCGACGGGCAGTTTGCCACCCCGATGGTGTCGCGGTTCGTGCATTTGGGTGCTTCACCACGCGCGGCCCAGACGCTGATGCTTGCCGGCAAATGCCGAGCACTCTTGGATGGTCGGGCGACGGTTTCAATCGAAGACATCCAACGCGCGGCACTCCCCGCGCTGCGTCACCGGATCATGCTGAACTTCGAAGCGACAGCAGAACAGGTCGATGCGGACGGGATTGTCCGGAACATCGTAGAGACGCTCCCTCGCGATGCGGGCTCATAGTTCTTTGCAGAGCGATAGATTGATTTGAAATCAGGGAACTCATCTGTGATCCGTTGCGGATAACTACTGCTGGCCGACAGCATCGTGTGGATGCTGCGTCAACAACGGGGCGATCGGTTCGTCTCGGGGACAATCAGATATGTATAGGAGAGAGTTTATGTTGCAACGATGCGCGATCGGTGCGCTCATGCTGTTGGGGACACCAGCATGGGGCGATGTGGTTGATAACTTTGAGGGATACGCCGTGGGCGGTGCTCCGGGTGGGATCTGGCACGATGCTTCGAGCTTTATTGATAACCCGACCAATCCAGGTCCGACGGTTTCGGTGATCAACACGACCAACGCGCAGGGCAACGCGACGCAAGCAGTCCAGATCAGCGGCGACAACATCGGGACCTCTGGCGGGATCATGGGACGCGTCGAGCACACCAATATCCAAAGATTTGAAACAGATCTGAGATTGGATCGTGCCGGAAACGGGAGCAGCCCGAACTGGATCTCGGCCGCGGGTTTCTTTCAGGAAACTGATCAAACCGATTTTAACTGGTCACCCCAAGCGGTGGTCTACTCGACGGGCAACTCCAGGCGGTTCCGTTTGTTCGTTCAGAACGCCGACGGCAGAGGTAGTGCGGCCCGAGACTTCGGGCTCGGGGCCCATACATGGGAGTTTGACACATGGTACAGGCTCGCACTCGAAGTTGATACCGAGTCCGGAGTTTTCGATGTGTCGATCATCAACCTTGAATCAGGGGCTGTGTTGACCGAAAGAACACGGGCTTACTCGGGTTGGAACAGCGCGTTCGGTCAGTATGATCTGATCTCTGTGAATGACGGCGAGATGGGGACCAACCCCGGCACTGTCGGGAATATGGCAACGATCGACAATGTCAACTATGTCCCGGCACCGGGATCAATGGTTGCATTGGTCGGCGCGGGATTGATCGGGTCGTCACGCAGACGAAGGTAATCCGCAGGTATTTAAACTAGAACGAATACGGATCGTTGATCAACGCCCGGCGGCGGACGATCGTTGGGATCGGCATCGCCATGGCTTCTCTGCACGCATCGGCGAGGGCTTTGATGAATTTTTCGTGCTCGGGGCACGCATCGATCCGGTCGAGGAGATCATCAACACGCCACGCGGCCGGATCTTCAGGCTCGGCGGCGTTCTGCGCGTCTTCGATCGCTTGATCGCCGAGCTGCTCGCTGGCGTAGCTGAACCACTGTGGGTCGATCAGGTCAGGATTGGTGGGTGGCTGGATGCGGATACGGACGACGCGTTCGCCAACGCCGCACACTGGCCAGAGCCCGTTCTTCATCTGAGGCTCGCGGGTCAGGACAAAGACAGAAACACCCGCGGCATTGGCCGCGGCTCGGAACTGCTTGGCGTCAGCCCCCACCAGCATCGGGGCAAAGAGATAGCAGCCCGTCTCGGGGAGTCCCGGGAGATCATCTCCCGTTGAGATCAGTTTGGCGGGACCAGCAGCGAGGGCGTCGAGGCGGATAGCACGCTGGGCTTCAAGCAAGGGCATGCAGATGCGGTTCATGCGCTCGAAATCGCCACGAGAACGAGCAAGATGAAGGGCGTCGCGGCTAAGCATCGCGGCGTGGAGGGATGAGCCTGCTGCGAGGGACACACTCGCATGGCCCATGATCGTGTCGATCTCGTTGGGGCTTGGTGGAGCCCCGATCCCGGATGTCTTTGGGATGGATGACACGGCTGGGCTCGTTCCCTTCTCTACAATTCGCCCCGGCCGTTGCAGTGATTTGAACGGATCAGGATGGATTCACGGCCTCAATCAAGGCCGACAACATCGCGGACCATTTCACGGCCAGCTCGTTCAAATCATACTCGATTACATCCCCAAGCGAAGACCAATCTTCGTTTTGGAGCGTTTCTCGTACTTCTGAGAGCGATTTTGACAACGAATCAATGATCTCGGACCCGGTTTGGTCTCCGACCTTGAGTGTCTGGATGTCGATGGTGGCAATCTGGGTAATCTGGTCAACGATGTCCCGCATTGCCTGCCAGCCTTCCAAGATTGATCGCATGGTCTCCATGGAGTCCTGAAGATCGCCGGCTCTGATCTGCCCAGCGCCCGCTTCAAGATCGGCCTTGAGGAGTTCGATCGACTCGATCGCCGTCTGGGCGGTCTCGATGATCAGCTCGTTGGTGTCAGCGGTGGTGAAGCGGAGTTCGTTGATATCGCCAAGACCCTCCGGCTCGTCGTCAAAGATCTCATCGGGTGCGGGCTGGCCATCGACGAGGATGTCGACGATCAGGCGTCCCCCGGTTTCGGCGTGGACGCGGGCTTGTTCGAGGGCCGCGTTTAGGTCCGGTGCGTCGGTGAGTTGAGTGTTGTCAATCCAGATATGCATGGGTGAATCCTGTCTCAGGAGGTTGTTGGTTGGGTGCCTTGAGGGGCTGGTTGTTTGTTTTTTTCTTTGTGGAGCAGACGGAGGTTTCGGGCGTAGATGACGATGCCGGTGGACTGTCCCATGACGCCGACGATGTCAACGCGCCAAACGAAGTAGACGAAGAGGCAGATGCCTCCGATGAAGCTGAACCACCAGAAGATCTCGGGCACCGTTGAAACCTGTGATCGTTCCGAGACAATCCACTGGACGAACATGCGTCCAAAGAACGCGGCTTGACCCACAAGCCCAATCAAGACCCACCAGAAGGTGCCCCAGGTGGTGATGTTGAAGAAGCCCAGCAGGTGGCGTTCATACGCGGGGCGGTCGTTCCATTTCTCGACCTGGAGTGAGATGAACGCATCGAGTTCCGTCGGGTTGTAGACCTTTGAAGACCGGAGGAGTTCGGGAGCGATAATCTTGTATTGGAGTTGCCCGTTGTCGGTCTGGGTGCGATCGAGCATGATCTCGATGGCGCCGACGGAGATGGTCAGGTCGGTCGCTGAGCGTGCAAGTGCGGGCTGGAGAACAAGCCACATACCCAGAAACACAAGGACGATCATCGCGATGATTGGGCCTGCTTTCATGCGCTCGTGGTCTCGGTGGATTCGGGTGCCGGGGCTTTGCTTGTAATCAGTGGGGATTGATCGTTTGTGATTTCAACCGAGGTCACCGGGCGGCGGCGGCTCCGCATCCAACGCATCGCAAAGAGATCAATAAGCCCGGGGAGGGCGCGTTTGGTGATGCCCATGCCATACTTGGGTTCCCCCGCGTGGCGGTTTCGGTGGGCGACTGGCATCTCGATGACCGTGTATCCCATGTGCCTGGCGGTCGCGGGGATGAACCGGTGGGCCCCCTTGAACTCAAGCGGCAGCCGAATGGCGATCTCCCGTTTCATGATGCGGAGCGAGCATCCGGTATCGGTGATGGTGTCACCGAGGACCATGAGTCTGAACTTACGGCCGACCCATGAGCCGATCTGACGGATCTTGGCATCGCCCTGGCTGCGTGCGGCGGAGCGATCGCCCTGGACGAAATCGGCCTTTGAGGATTCGAGGAGCTTGAGCATCGCGGGGTAGTCCGATGGAGCGTTCTGGAGATCCGCATCGAGTGTTGCGATGAGGCGCCCGCGAGCGGCGCGGAATCCGGCGTGGAACGCGGCGGACTGGCCGTTGCCCGAACCCTTCGGGGTGCCTGTCATCGAGACGCAGCGGACCCATGGGCGGGATGCTTGGTGGGCGAGGGTTTGCGATTTGGTGGTGTCGGTTGAACCATCGTCGACGAGGATGAACTCGAAGGTGATCCCCAACGGCTCGATCGCGGCTTCGATCTCCTCGATGAGCAGATCGACATTCTCTTCTTCATTGTGAGCGGGCGCAAGGACAGTGAGCTCGATATTCGAGGTATTTGAGATCGCGGGGTCTTGATTTGGTGTGTGGTCGTTCTTGTCCATCTGTGTTCCTGTGGCACAGCGCGAAGCTGATTCAGCGTCTATCCTAGAGTCTTGGCTGCAGAGAAGCGAATACAGACGGAGATCCTCGTACATGCACTTTCATGAAGACGATAATGTTGGCCCGCAGACCGTTCCCGTCCGGATCATCCTCGAGAACCCCGAGGAACTCAACGAGGATGGGTCTGACAAGGCCGAGCATGAGCTGATGGCCGCTCAGGGTGAGCATCTGCTGAATCTGGCGCTTCGGCACCATATCAACATCGAGCACTCCTGCGGCGGGGTCTGCGCGTGCTCGACCTGCCATGTGTATGTGGAGCAGGGTATGGAATCGCTGACCGAGGCCGAGGAAGACGAGGAAGACCGAGTTGAGGAGGCCCCAGGGCTCCAGATCAACTCCCGCTTGGCGTGCCAGTGCGAGGTGACGGGCGAGGGGCCGATCGTGATCCGCGTTCCGTCATGGAACCGCAACGCTGTCAAGGAAGTGCCTCACTAGGGCATCTGTCTGCCGGGTGACATATCCTCTGGCATGATCCACAAATCTCAGATCGTTCAGTGTGTGACCATTTCAGTGCTCATGGCATTGGTTTCTGTGTGCAGCGCCGGACCACTCAAGGGGCGGACTGGTCCGACCGAGGGGGTTGTTGAGTCGGTTTGGGTGTCGATGCGGATCAAAGTGCCGACCTCTGAGTCACTTGGGGATGCGAAGGGATTCGGATTGGTGCTGATCGATCCTGATCGCGGGCAACTCGAAGAGGGCTTTGTGTGGGACGAGCCCAACACGGATCATTCGATCGCGATCGGGTTTGATGTGCACAACCCGCAGCCGACGGATCTTGAGCCCGACGAGAAGGGGCGGGTGATGGGGTGGTTTGACAGCTCTGGCAACTGGTACGACCGCCCCCAGCGGGAGATTTCGGTGCATGCCAACGGGCGAGAGCGGATCAATGCCTTGAGCGATGTCGAGTTCCGCACCGGGGAATGGATGGATGTGATGGTCCAGCTCCGCTACATCCTCGGCGGGGCGCATGTGATGGTGCTGATCGATGGGCAGACGGTGATCGATGAGGAAATCTGGGATGTGCGTCCGATGAAGCTGCACGCGATGGCGGGGGTTGAAGGGGATTCGATTGATGTAAAGGATGTTGCTATCTCGAGTGTGACGCTGCTCGACGAACCACTCTCTGAACCGGTTCGGGTTGAGGTGTTTGATGCGGAGTTCCTCGCAAACGCGAAGCGGCTCAAGTCCGATGTGGATTTCTCAACTGTTCCAGAAGAAGTGGGGCGGGTGATCGCGACCCTGACGCTCGGGGAGCCTGAGGTTGGGTACGACCACTGGGACAAGAAGGGGACTATTGGCATTTCGATACCTGGGGAAGATGAAGAAGCTGGTGAGCGGTTTGAGGTGTTCAGATTTATTACGCCGTTCCGTCGTGGATGGACCTGGCATATGGATGTGACGGATCTGCTGCCTTTGTTCGCGGATCAGCGCGAGTTCGACGCCCACATCGGGACCTACATGAAGGGATGGCTGGTCTCGTTTACGCTGGATTTCTACCCGGGTGAGCCGGAGCGATTGCCGATCCAGGTGGTGAATCTGTGGAACGGGAACGCGGATATTGGCGATCCGGACAAGCCAGTGGTTGATTTTTACAAGGCACGCGAGTTGGCGGTTCCCGCTGGGGCGACCCATGCTCGGGTGCGTGCGACGGTTACCGGACACGGGATGTTCCCCAACTCCAAGAATGCCGGGGAGTTCATGCCGATCTGGCGGACGCTGATGATCGGCTCTGAGCCCAACGAGGGGGATGTGCTGGAACAGGATTTCATTACGATGTCGGCCCGGGATCATCTCTGGAAGACCGATGTGTACCTGAATCCGTGCCGCCCTCAGGGGGGGACCTGGAAGTTTGACCGGTCTGGGTGGGCCCCGGGGTCGAAGGTGGAGCCTTGGATTGTTGATGTGCAGGCTGAGTTTATGCTGGGTGAGACGATTACCATTGAGTACGAGCTCGACGAGTACCTCAATGAGGGACGGGGCGAGACTTGGGCACCGCACCACTGGACTGATGCGGTCGTGGTCTTCTACAAATAGTTAGTTACAAGTGAACGGATAAGAACGAATGGCTCAACGCAAACTCCACGATAAGTATTTCAAGATGGCCAAACGCGACGGCTATGCCGCGCGATCGGCGTACAAGCTGCTGGAGATCCAGCAGCGTCGCAATCTGATCCGCAAGGGGAACCGGGTGCTGGATCTGGGATGTTTCCCTGGGTCGTGGATGCAGGTAGCCGAGAGGCTCGTTGGGGAGGACGGGCTGGTGGTGGGGATCGATCTGCAGGAAATGCGGATCGAGCTGGGTCCCAACAGTCGGACGATTACTGGTGACTTTACAAAGACCGATGTGGCGGACCTGCTGCCTCCGATGGTGATGGAGCAGAAGGTGGTGTTTGATCTGCCCGATGATCAGCAGCCCGAAGCACAGCTTGTTCAGCCGTTGTTTGATGTCGTCATGTCGGACATGGCCCCGTCAACAACCGGGCACGGCGACGACTTCTTCTCCGAGCGTTTGTGCCAATCAATTGTCGATGAGTTCCCCAAGCTGCTCAAGAAGAACGGCAACTGCACGATGAAGGTCCTCGAGGGCGAATCGTTTCCGGAGTTGCTTTCGCGTGTTAAAAAGCAGTTCCGCACTGCGGGTGCGATCAAGCCCGATGCGTGCCGGGATGTATCGCGGGAGACTTATATCTTTGGGATCGGGTTTATCCCCAAGCGGGCTCGGATTCATAATGAAGCCGAAGAGAAAGTGAAGCCTTTGACGCCGCCGCCCGGGTGGGGCAACTAACGGGTGAACTTTCTTGCGCCCATAGCGGGATTGATCGCTGGCGGGGTCGGTTCGGTGTTGGTGCTCCTGTACTGGATGCTCCGGCTCAGGCGACGGCCGGTGCGGGTGTCCTCGACACTGCTCTGGAAGCGGGCGATCCGGGATGTAGAGGGCAATATCCCTTGGCAGATGATCCGCCCGTCGATGCTTTTGTTCTTGCAACTGATCGCTGTGATCTTGCTCGCCATCGCAATCGCTAGACCCACCCGAAACGCTGATCTTCACATTGGGGGGGGGGAGGTTGTGGTGGTGATTGATGCGGGGGCGTCGATGAATGCACTCGGTGATCTGAAGGGCCAAACCAGGCTGGATATTTCTAAGCGTGAAGCGATCAAACTGGTCCGTACAATCGCGGGGCGGTCATCAACCACAAAGTTCCGTGTGATCCGCGCGGGAGCCACGGCTCAGATGGTCTCAGGAGTTTCGGGATCGTGGCGGCAGGCGCGCGGGGCGATCGAATCTATCGAAGGGACCGACACTCCGAGCGATCTCGATGCAGCTATCGAGCTCGCCGGATCGATCATTACTCAAGGGGCCTCGGAGGATGGATCGCAGGACAGTGCCGTGCAGACATTCGTGTTTACCGATGCGGCATTTGATGACGGCGGCGTGATTGTCCGTCGGCCCTTGGTTGATAACGAAAGACGAGATGTGCGCGGGAATCTTGGGATTGTGCTTGTTGGTGGGCAACGGGATCAAGTTGATCCGGTCGATTGCAGAATATTTGTAACCGTTGCAGGGGTTGTTGAGCACCCGACGGGCGTGCAAGTGAAGCTGATGGTCAACGGAGCGGTGCTGGCGAGCAAGGCGATCGAGCTGGTACCCGATGAGAATGGAATAACTGAATCTGCGGCCACGCTCTCATTGCGTCTCGATTCGGCAGCACTGATCGAAGTATCAATCTCGCGTCACGATGTGCTCGATACCGACAGCAGGGTCTGGGTCATGATGCCCGACCCGTTGCCCATTGTGACAACAATCGTGGCTCCAGACGGATTGGCCGATCCGCTTTTGGTTGATGTGCTCTCCGCAGTGACGGGCGGGGTTGTCGCGGTTGTTGCGCCTGGTGAGTCGGTAGTCTCTGGCACGGGGCTGATGATTTATGATCGAGTTCAGAGAGATCCGCGTGTGTTAATCCCGACTGTTGAGATCGGGGCGGGCGGGGCTGAAGATGACAGTGTCCTGCGCCGGGTCTTGACCTGGGATCGGTCACATCCTGTGATGCGTGATGTTGATCTGAGCGGTTTGAGCTTTGCAGGCGGGCAAGTTGTTGATGGCGATGCGCTGGCCTCTGGCGAGCAGGGGGCGATGATCACCGAAACCGCCGAGTCTGGTGTTCGGCATTTGGCGGTCGGGTTTGCGCTCGCAGATTCAAACTGGGGCGTGCAGGTTTCGATGCCGATGTTCTTCGCCAATGCGGTTCAGTATCTACTCCCGGGCACAAGCGGGTCGGCGGTGATTCATCGTACAGGTAATCCGATCGGAGAGAACGGCACGGTGATCGACCGGGTAGGGCTGGCAATAGTCGATGGTGAAGAGGTCGGGGTGTCCCTGCTTGATCGGGAACAGACCGTCAGGGCGGGGCAAACGCTGACCAACCGAAGCGTGGATACTCCCGATGGGTTTGCTGGCGCAAGCAGCGGGGGGCGCGTTGAGCTCTGGCGGTGGTTCGTGCTGGCGGGGCTTGTGGTGCTGACCCTTGAATGGACGCTGGATCTGCTCCGGCGGCGCGTCATTTAGTCGTTCTCATGTAAGTCAGTTCGATTGATCAGAACCGGTCCAGCCGGTGACATCGATCGTGAATCGGCCAGGCTCAGATTGCCAGGGCATCATGCGCCGTGGCCAGCTCGAATGGGCGTCCCCGTCGGTCCGTTCGAGCCCGAGTGTGAGGAAACCGTCGGGCGAGATGGCGTTGGGCGGGATTTTGAGTTCGAAGATCCAGCGGTCGTTGGCGGTGATGGCCGAGAAGTCTGAGCTGAGTTCAATATCTCGATCGGAACTTGTTTCGACGAGCCCGATCAGCTTCGAGATGGTCCACGATACCCGGGTCGAGCCCATCGGGCCGATCCAGACCTGCACCGTCGAATCTGTAGAGCCGGCATCGGGATCAATCACGCATTCAAGATAGAGACGCCAACCAACGCGTGGGTTGGGCTCGTTGATATCCGCGATCCGGTGGACGAGGCCCGCGACGCGGCGGTTCAGTGGGGGGAGTGCCCCGAGCCCGGATTGGTGTGATCCAAAGGCGGCTAGGGTCCAGTCCGAAAGCAGCGGGCCAACAAGAACTCCCGGCGGCATGGCCAGCGGGATATTGGCGTTTGATTTGAGGGTTGAACGCTGACGGCCGATCTGGACATTGATCTGTCTGTGATCGCTGGCCTGCGCATAGTTTGCAACCGCGGCCGTTGGGGTGACCAGCGAAGTCTGGGTCAGTGTGTTTGAAGTGATGGTGAGCACATGCGGGGCGATGCCTTGGCTCTGAATTCGGACGAGCCCCCCAGCGTCGTCGTCTGGTTGATCCGACATCTGGAACAGCCCGATCTCCGGGGTGAGCTCGAACGGGTCGCGTGATGGGTGCCCGGAATCGTCGATGATCCAGCTCATTGAGCTTGGTTGTGTATCGAGCCATGCCACAACGCGCTCGACACGGAGTTCGTCATTCACAAAGGGTGAGAGCAGATCATGGGCCAATGCGCTGAGTTGGGTGGTGTCGTCGGTCCAGAGCGGGATGATGTTGTTGCCTGCTGATGCTGTCCGCGAAAGCTGGTGCTTGAGCCGGAGCGCAACTTCCGGGTCGATGAGCCAGATGCGTCCGAGGATGATCTGCCAGCGGGCCGCGAAGTGCTCTGCGATGTCATCGAGCACATGGGAGGTGTCTGATTGGAGCAGTTCGGTGTGGATCGCCGTCAGGTCGCGGTCGGTGGTGATTGGGTTGGTATCTGTTGAAAGAGTGGGATTGAACCCTTTGGCCATGAGCCGGGCGCGCCAGCGGTTGAAGGGGTCGGCGCGGAGATTGGAGATGGCGTTGTTGATGTATGGCGAGCTTTGCTGGGTCTCAGACAGTGCGGGGTCCCAGAAACCGTCGTGTGCGCGGGAGCTGGTTTCGAGGATCACACGCATAGGGGAGGGGAGCCAGTTGGGCGCGTAGCGGGTCTCGTCGATCCAGATCCCTTGGCCGACCGCGTCGATCGGGAGATCGATCATCGCGATCCATGTGCCTGATGATGCCGGCGGAGATTTGGCGAACTGGTCGCTGGTCTGCAGGTGCCAGAGCGGCGTCCCGCGTGTCCACCCGGTGTTGGATCCGGTATTGGATGCCCAGACAAAGTAGGCGTTGGCTTCAACGGATCGGCCATCGTCTAGGCGGACGCGGAGATCGGATTTGATGGACTTCGGATTTTCGACCAGGATCGGGAGCACCAACGGATGGGCGACAATTGCATCGATCCGGTCGGTCAGTGGGCGGATCGATTGTGACAGCGCAGGGGCCGAGAGGGTGCTCAGGGCGACCAAGAAGGCCCGGAAATATCGTGAAAACTGATTCATTACAGAAAAATACGCACAGAAGAGTGAATTGTGTTGCAACCGGGACGATGATTCTTCAATATAGTAAGTGTACGCTTACTTGTGTTCCCGGCTGATTTCTTGGATCTGGTTCAGAATCAGGTGTCAGGCCGGTAGACAACGAGCGGTATGACCATGAGATCTGTCACCAGTCTCTCTTACAGGAGCTCACAATGAACGCACTCAACACCAAACGATCCTGGCTGACTTCCAAAGGGATGTTTACCAAAGCAATGCTGACCACAGCGATTGTTCTGGGCACAAGCACGCTGGGCGGCTGCGAGACGGCCGGCGAGGGGCTCTTTACCGGGGCAGTTCTTGGGACACTGACCGGGCTGGCGCTCGGTTCGCTCGATGGCAATGCTGGCGAGGGTGCCCTGACCGGGTTGATCATCGGCTCGGCCGGCGGAGCGATTATTGGTGATGCCAACCGCCATGATCGCGAGTACGGGTCGCGGCGTGATCGTGATTATGGGTATGGATACAGCTCCAGGCGATCATCCCACCGAAGCGGGCATCGCCATACCGGACACGGGTGCTGCGATCGTCCTTGGTGGGAAGAAGATTGGTGCGACTGATTCGCTCGAATCCGGGTTCTAAGAGCCCTCTGAGCAGACCTTTACACAGACCAATGCGTACCATGCTCGGCTAACCCGAAGGGCTTTATCCGTGCAGATCCGCAATTTTTCAATCATCGCTCATATTGACCATGGCAAGTCCACGCTTGCCGATCGCTTGCTCCAAGCGACCAACGCCGTCTCCGACCGCGAGGCCAAGGCCCAGCTTCTGGACTCGATGGATCTAGAGCGCGAGCGGGGGATCACAATTAAAGCGTCGGCCGTGACGGTGCATCACCATCACAATGGCGAAGACTACATGCTCAACTTCATCGACACGCCCGGGCATGTCGACTTCGGGTACGAAGTGTCGCGTGCGCTCAAAGCGTGTGAAGGTGCACTGCTGATTGTCGATGCGTCGCAGGGGGTCGAAGCGCAGACGGTGGTAAACACTTATCTCGCGGTTGAACAGAATCTCGAAATCGTACCGGTGCTTAACAAGATTGATCTGCCCGGTGCGCGTCCCGATGAGATTGCCGACGAGGTGGAACAAGTTCTTGGGATTGACGCGATGGAATGTATCCCGGTTTCTGCAAAGACCGGCGAGGGGATTCCGGAGTTGCTTGATGCGATCTGTGATCGGTTCCCGCCGCCGGAGCCTTCGAAGATTTCGCAGACACGGGCGTTGATCTTTGATGCGATCTATGACGATTACCGTGGCGTGATTGTGTACTGCCGGGTGTTTGATGGGAAGCTGACGGTTGGTGACAAGATCCTGATGATGGGTTTGGAGCGGACCTTCACGATCACCGAGCTCGGCAAATACAACCCCAAGCAAGAGAAGCACAAATCGATCGGTGCTGGGGAAACTTGTTATCTGGTCGCGGCGATCAAGACGCTGGGTGATGTGCGTGTTGGTGATACGATTACGATCGATCACGACCGTGCAGAGGAGCCGCTTGAGGGGTACGAGCCGCCGTCGCAGATGGTGTTCTGTGATTTCTATCCGTCAACGACGGAGAAGAAGGGTAATGACTTCGAAGAACTGAGAGAAGGCATGGAGAAGCTGGCTTTGAACGATTCATCGTTCTCGTTCCAAGCGGTGCACAGTGAAGCCCTCGGCTTCGGGTTCCGGTGCGGGTTCCTCGGGCTGCTGCACATGGACATCATCCAAGAACGCTTGGAACGCGAAGCGGGCGTCGAGGTTGTGCAGACCGCGCCGACTGTGTCTTACAAGATCAAAATGCGGGGCAAGGGCAACGAGATCTTCGAAAAAGAGATCCACAACCCAGCGGACCTCCCAGATTCTGGTTTGATTACCGAGTTTACAGAGCCGATCTGCAAGGTCGAGATCATGACACCCGAAAAATACATCGGTGAGACGATGAAGCTGTGTCTTGATCGGCGTGGGATCTTCAAGAACCAGGTCTTTGTGAGCCATGGGCGTGACATGCTGAGCTTCGAGATCCCGCTGGCCGAGATCATCTTTGATTTCTACGACAAGCTCAAGGGGATTTCTCAGGGGTATGCGACGATGGACTACGAGGTCATCCGCTACGAGAAGAACGAGTTGTGCAAGGTGACGATCCTAATCAACAATGAGCCGGTGGAAGCGTTGTCGTTGATCTGTCACCGCGACCGCTCGGTGTCGCGTGGGAAGCTGCTCTTGAGCAAGCTCAAGAAGCAGATCGACCGCCACCAGTTCGAGATCCCGCTCCAAGCCGCCATCGGCGGCAAGATCATCGCCCGCGAAACCATCAAGGGTTTCCGCAAGGATGTGACGGCCAAATGCTACGGCGGCGACATCTCCCGAAAGCGCAAGCTGCTCGAAGCCCAGAAGAAGGGCAAGAGCAAGATGAAGTCTATCGGCTCGGTGAACATCCCACAGAAGGCGTTCATGGCGGTGCTGGATACGGGGGAGTGAGAGAGCGTGGAAACTTGCACAACTCATCATTGTTTTCGTCAACCAGCGGATGTGAATACTGTTGTTTGGAGGTATTTGGATCCAATCAAGATGGTGCATTTGCTGTTGACATCTAGGCTTTATATGTGTCGACTAGATCGGCTGGAAGATAATTTTGAAGGGTGCATTCCTTCAGAATTAAAAGAGAAAATGATTGCCCATTGGAAGAAACAAAGTGAGAGTTCGGTTTTGTCAACAATTCCAAGCAGGGATGAAGATTTTGTCCGCGAAACCATGTTCGCGAGTTGTTGGTGCAAGAGCGAACATGAAAATTATTCTCTCTGG
>JAJDDN010000002.1 GCA_029260295.1 Phycisphaerales bacterium | reverse complement strand
ATGCTCAAGCTGGCCGGCCTTGGCGCCCTTGGCGTCAGTGCCAGCGGCTGGCTCGACGTCGTTTCGCAGACCGCGCTGGCCGCCGAGGGCCAGAAACGCAAGACGCCCAAGAACTGCATCGTGCTGTTCATGAGCGGCGGTCCCGCGCATACGTTCACCTTCGATCTCAAGGGGGGCGAACGGGGCTGCCCCTACAAGCCACACGCCACCAGCGTGCCCGGCTTGCAAGTCAGCGAATACTTGCCGCGCGTCGCCCGCCAGATGCATCACGTCGCCGTCGTCCGCGGCATGACCACGGGCATCGCCGATCACCAGCCGGCTCACTACCTCATGCGGACCGGCTTCCGCCAGATGGCTAGCGTGCAGCATCCCAGCTTCGGCGCGATGGCCGTCAACAAGCTTGTCCGTGAAGACACCGGCATGCCGAACTTCGTCCTGCTCAAGCCCGGCTCCGGCTCCATCCTCGGCTCGAGCAACGGCTTCCTCGATCCGGCCCACCGGCCGCTGATCCTGCGCGACGTCACCAAGGGCATTGCCAATCTCGACGCCAAGGACGGCCTGCCCGCCCTGCAAAAGCGGGCCAGCCTCGTCGAAGGCATCGATCAAGAATTCCTCAACGACTACCAGGCGGAAGCCATCAAGGCGAAGCTGACCGGCTACAAGAAGGCCGTCCAGCTCATGGATCTCGACAAGGCCAAGGTCGCCTTCCAGGTGGAAAAGGAACCGCAGCACATTCGCGATCTCTACGGCGACACCGTCTTCGGCAAGCAGTGCTCTTCATCTTCGTATACCATCAATCCATGAATGATCCAATTCATCCCCAAGACCACACCCAAATCGCCTGCGCCACCTGCAACTACAACCTCACCGGCCTCGACCTCACCGGCTCCTGCCCAGAGTGCGGCAACACCATCATCACCACCTGCTTCAACTGCGATTACGAACTCGTAGGCGTTAACCCAGCGGGACCATGCCCCGAATGCGGGTACCTAATCGAAGATTCCATCGGTCTCGGTGCTCTCTCGCGATGTTGTCCTGAAACCCTTGCAAGACTCCACAACGGGGTAATACTCATCCAAGCCGCGGTGATCGCCTGGCTAATGAACATCTTCGCGGGCGCAATCCTCGGAGGCATCTACGGGGCCAGAGGGCAACCCCTCACGCCAAGTATCAACATAGCCTTGTCAATTGTCCTTGGCTTCATCAGTTTGACTTTCATCCTCGGCTGGTGGAAGTTCGTTCAAATCGATGCCTCTCTCTACTCGACTCCCAAGGGGGCTTCGGCTCAGCGATTCGTCCGTACTATGCTAGTCATATTCGCAGTCACTTCAGTCCTGAATCTGCTTTCCAACTTTCTACCACAAAGCTTCTACAACTCAGTGGTTGGATCGATCGCAACATTCGGGTTTTTGCTACTTATGCTTGTTGTTATATTCACTTTTTTCATCGCTCAGATGCTTTATTTACAATCAATCGCTCCCCTGATCCTCAACAAAAAGGTTTACAGCCGATCAAAATACATGATCTGGCTCGGACCGATTTTGATGACCGTAGGAGCCCTGGTAATACTGTTAGGTCCACTCGTCGCCATCATCCTCTACTGGAACATGCTCGACTGGATCCGCAAAGACCTCAAATCAATCCGCCAAAGCCACCACGCAATCGCCTAATCAAATCCACACCCAAAAAAAAGAACCCCACCAACCAGCGGGGTTCTTTACTATTCCATCACAACAATCAATCAAACCCCCATCGCCACAATCGCATCAGCAAGTTTCACAAACCCGCCCCGATCCGCACCAACACCATAATCAACCACCCCATTGACCATCGGCGCCTGAGCGATGCACTGCTCATGAATATCCACCATCACCCCGTGCAGTTTTTCGAGCGTCCGCTCCTTGGTCCAAGCGGAGTGCGAAGCGTTCTGATGCATCTCAAAGCAAGAAGTCGCCACGCCTCCCGCGTTGGCCGCTTTCCCAGGACCAAACAAAATCCCCTTCTTATGAAACACCGCCCGCGCCTGATGCGTACATGGCATATTGGCCCCCTCCGCAACAACCTTGACCCCACGATCCACAAGCGCACCCGCATCATCCTTCTCGACCTCAAGCTGCGTAGCACATGGCAGAGCCACATCCGCATCAACAAGCGACCAAGGCCGCGCCTCAGGATGATACGACATCCCCTTCCCCTTAAAGTCCTTGAGCCGGCCCCGCTCGACTTCCTTAAACTCAATCAACTCCTCAAGCTGCTCGCTCGTCATCCCCTTTGAAAAACTCACCGAACCACCAGAGTCCGACATCGTCACCACGCAGCCCCCCTTCTCCATCGCAAGCTCCGCAGCATACAACGCCACATTCCCGCTACCCGAAATCATCACCCGCTTCCCATCCATCGAATCCCCCGCGTGCTTGAGCATCTCCTCAGCAAAGGTCACCGTCCCGTACCCCGTCGCCTCATTCCGACCAAGCAACCCGCCCAAGCCCAATGGCTTCCCCGTCATCACCCCATCACGCCGCTTGGTGATCTTCATGTACTGCCCGTAAAGATACCCGATCTCCCGCCCCCCAACCCCAATATCCCCCGCAGGCACATCAACACTCGCCCCAATATGCCGGTGCAGCTCACGCATAAACGCCTGACAGAACCGCATCACCTCGTTATCGCTCTTGCCCTTGGGATCAAAGTTGCTCCCCCCCTTGCCAGCGCCGATCGGCTGCCCCGTCAGCGCATTCTTAAAGCACTGCTCGTACGCCAAAAAATGCAGCGTGTCCTCGGTCACCTCAGGATGGAACCGCAGCCCGCCCTTATAAGGCCCAAGCACATTGGTATGCTCAATCCGCCACCCAAAGTCCACCTCAACCCCGCCCGCATCATTGACCCACTCCACCCGGAACCGAATCACGCGATCCGGAATCAACAACCGCTCAAACACCCGCGCCTTCTGATACACCTTGTTGTTCTCAATCACCGGACAGATCGACTCGGCAACCTCCTCAATCGCCGCCCGATACAAAGGCCCAGGCTTCACAGCATCAATCAAAGAACCAAGTTCATACGAACATGTTGAAGTCATTTTCACGGTCTCCAAAACAAGTAGTCGGCCCACAAAAGGCCTACGAAAAGAAAGCAAAGGGCGGCTCCCAATTGTTCCCAATACCCATCAAAAACCACTCAAACTCACCCATTAAACCAAGCAATTTCTATGGTTCATGAATCCTCATGCCCCCCAAGCAACCCCTGCCCGCTCACAAGTTCCCGAGGCTCCCCCTCCACCCGCTTAGGCTCAACCAACGCCTTCCCACTTTTAGCCCCCGCATCCTCAAACTTCTTCAGCGTCGGCATCATCCGAGAATCAATCGAACCCACCAACTTGTTGTACCGATCAACCGACATCTTAATCGAATCCCCAAGCTTCCCCGCGTGCTCAAACGCCGTCGCCGCCCGATCATGCAACTCCTTGCCAAGCACAAACAACGCCGCCGCCTGCTCCGTAAGCGCATGCTCACGCCACCCCACATGCACCGCCCGCAACAACCCAATCAGCGTGCTAGGCGACGCCATAATCACACCCTGCTGCGCCGCAATATCAAGCAAGTCAGGATTCCGAGCAAGCGCCGCATCAATAAAGTGATCCCCAGGCACAAACATCACCACAAACTCCGCGCTGTTCCCATCAAACAACGACCAGTACTTCTTATCCGCAAGCTTCTTCACCTGCTCGGTCATATGCCGTCCGAACCGGTCCATCTGCTCCTCGCGTTCCTCATCGCTCGTCGCGTTAACCGCCTCGATGTACGCGTTGATATTCGCCTTCGCGTCCACCACAATAATCCGCTCATTGGGCAGCGTCACAATCATGTCAGGCCGCTGCAACTGCCCATCCTCATCGCGCACCGACACCTGCTCGGTAAAGTCACAATACCCCGTCATCCCCGCAAGCTCCGCAACCCGCCGCAACTGAATCTCCCCATACTGCCCCCGAATCTCAGGCCGCGACAACGCCTTGGTCAGCCGCGCCGTCTCCTCCCGCAACGATACATTCGCATCCCCCGAAGCCTTGACCCGCTCATCGAGCTGCACCAACTGCTCCCGGGTCTTCCCAAGCGTCTCCGATATCGGCTTCACAAGCGCCTCAATAGCCACCCTCCGCTTATCAAGCTCCCCCTGCGACAACGAATCCGCATCCTTCAACCGCTCAGTCAAAAACTTCGAAAGCGCCTCCTGATTCGCCCGCAATGACTTCCCCCCGATCGCCTCAAAAGATTCCACCAAACGCTTCTCATCATTGACCAAATCCAGATACCGCTTCTCCGCACTCACAAGCCGCTCATTAATCCCCGCCATCTCAACAGACAGCTTCACCACCCGCCCCCCAGACTCCTCCGCCTGCCCCTCCGCAACCACAAGCTCCCCAACCAACCGCACCCGTTCCCCCTCCACGCCATCAAGCCGGGCCTTCGCCGACGCAAGCTCTTCCCCAAGCTTCGCAGACACAGCCCGCTCCCCCGAAACCCCCTTCAACAGGACAAAAACCCCAGCCCCAAGCCCAAGAGCAATCAGCCCAACGATAATCAGTGCGATCTCCATGTCAGGAGTATATCAGGGTCGCCCTCCCAATGCCTCCCCCTCTTCCTCCTCCCCCGTCCTGACGGGGGAGGTGTCTGCGTCTTCGCAGACGGAGGGGGTCTTCTCTTCCTCTTCATCCCATCCATCCCCGCATATCCTCCCCCATCATGAAACGCAAACTCAAACCACGCAAGTTCACCTACACCGCCCACCGCTACCTCGCCCTCATCATCGCCCTCCAGCTCCTCGCCTGGAGCGTCGGTGGATTCATCTTCTCTGTCCTCGACATCAACGCCGTCCGAGGCGTCGCCGACGCCCACATGATCACAAACGCCCCCCTCGACAGCAACTCAATCAACGCACTCCCAGAAACCATCCAAGCCGCAATCAAAGACCTCAACAACCCCGACATCGCTGTCGTCACCCTCACCGACCGAGGCCTAGGCCCACACTGGGAAATCCGAAATACAAGTTCAAAGCTCCTCCTCCGCCTCGACCAACTCGGCACCCCAACCAACCTCATCACCCCCCAAGACGCCGAGTTCATCGCCCTCCGAGACTTCACCCACGAATCAACAATCGCCAGCACAATACTCTTCGACGAAAGCTCCGAATCAATCCCAACCGAATACCGCGAAGGCCCCCTCCCCGCCTACCAGGTCAAACTTGACCACCCAAAGCATCCCCACATCTACATCGACGCAAACCTAGGCCGAATCACCGCCCGAAGAAACGACAACTGGCGCACCTTCGACTTCTTCTGGATGCTCCACACAATGGACTACAAAAACCGCGACAACTTCAACACCCCCCTCCTCACCATCGCCAGCCTCCTCGCAATCCTCACCGCAATCACAGGCATCGCCCTCTGGATCTGGCGCATCGCCCCCAAACGAAAACGCTCCACAAAACCTGCTCAGAATCCAACGGCTTGAGCCGGCCACCTGCCTGCCATGCTTCTCCCGTCCCCGTCTATAGCATGAATAATCACCCAGACCCCCTGCCAACTTGGCATCCCGACCCAAAATCGCCACTTCCTGACACCACCCCAATCCCCCAACCCCCCTAAATTCCACCAAATTCACCCCTCCAAAGCCCCCAAAACCGGCACGCCCTTTGCCATACATACAGCCACATGACGGTCCACCGGAACCAACCCGATCAGCCCTCCCCCCAAGGCGCCCAAACCGGTGCCACAAGCGGTCGCCTCAATCTCCTCCTCTCAAGAGCAGGATGGCAGTCAGACCCATGGGTTGACCGCCTACCCAGAATGCTCGAACCCCTAGGCATCGAGTCCCACATCGCCCACTCAGCCGACGCCGCCCAAAGAGTCATCGACTCCAACCCAATCCACATCGCCGTCGTCGACCTCGCCCTCCCATTGGACTGCTCCCCAGGCCAATGCGAAGAGTCAGGCCCACGCCTCCTCAATCTCCTCACCCGCCTCGCATCACCTCCCCCGATCGTCGTCATCAAAAGAAACCGCACCGACCGCGACGACACCCGTGAACTCAACGCCGCCCTCCGCGCCGGCGCCTTCGCCGTCGTCGACCGCCCCCACGCCCAGCGCGACCTCGAATCATTACTAGAAGTCCTCCGCCGCTGCCTCACCCGCCACTACCAAGGCCGCTGGCCAACCCAAGGAGGCCTCTCATGAACCAAACTCTTCCTCCCTCTCCCATTCTGATGGGAGAGGGCCGGGGTGAGGGCTCCCCGTCTTCTTCCTCTTCACTCAATCTTCCTACCTCTACTCTTCACACAAATCAAAAACCGTCCATTCACCCCGCACAAGCGGATCCAAATAAGAAACCATTTGCAACCACCGTTGCAATCTCAGACAAGAAATAAGGAAACAACACCATGGCAACCAACACCAAATCCAAAGTAGCAGTCCGCCCCCTCCACGACAAAATCCTCGTAGAACGCGACGCCGCAGAAACACAAACCTCCGCAGGAATCTACCTCCCAGAATCAGCCTCCGAAAAACCACAGTTCGCCACCGTCCTCGCAGTAGGCAACGGCACCATGTCAGACTCCGGCACCCGCATCCCCCTCGATGTCACCGTAGGCGACCGCATCATCCTCAGCAAGTGGGGCGGCACCGAACTCAAGCTCGACGGCGAAGAGTACCTCATCATCAACGCGTCAGATGTTCTGGCGATCGTGGAGTAAAAATTATGGACTGCAAAGTATTTGTCGATCGGTATATTGAAGCATTAAAAGAAGAACGCTTGGTTGTAATTTTTATGAGCAACGGCGTTCGGATTGATGTTTATCCAAAACCCGGCTTAGAATTCCAATTGCCCTTTGATTCAGGTTTGGTTTCGCCATATGTGCCCGAAGGAATCGATTGTAAGTTTATCACTCGGGGTGAAGAATATGGGGATTACAAATCAATTGGGATCCCACTGGGAAGGTACACAATTACTTTGCATGGTTCTGACCCGGAAACGCCTGATAGTTGGCTGACGCTTGATCCTGAACAAATTTCAATGATTTATCTAGGGGGAGGCCTGCCGCCTCACATGTCAAGATTATGAACCAATCCCAACTCCGACAAGCACTCAATGAACTCAACGGCGAAAGAAACGCACACTTCGCCCTCACAGGCATGCACGAATCCGCCACAAACCTCACCATCCCAAAGGCAATGCTCATACCAGAAGAAACAGACAAACTCGTCAAAGTCACCGACGGCCAATCCGTCTACATCATCGAAGCAGAACGAATCGCATACATACGAATCGGACTCTAATACAAAATCAATCACGCATCAATAACAGATGCAAGGAGATAGAAAATGCCAGCTAAAGAAATCGCATTCAACACCGACGCCCGTGAACGAATCCTCAAAGGCGTGCAAAAACTCGCCCAAGCAGTCAAAGTCACCCTCGGCCCATCAGGCCGCGTCGTCATCCTCGAAAAATCCTTCGGCGCCCCAACCGTCACCAAAGACGGCGTCTCAGTAGCCAAAGAAATCACCCTCGACGACCCATACGAAAACATGGGCGCACAAATGGTCAAAGAAGTCGCAAGCAAAGCTTCAAAAGAAGCCGGCGACGGCACCACCACCGCAACCATCTACGCCGAAGCCATCTTCGCAGAAGGCCTCAAAAATATCACCTCCGGCGCAAACCCAAACCAGATCAAAAACGGCATCGACAAAGCAATCACCGCCCTGATCAACGAACTCGAATCCATGTCCAACCCGATCTCCTCCAGTAAGGAAATCGCACAGGTCGGCACATGCTCGGCAAACCAAGACGAAACCATCGGCCAAATCATCGCCACCGCGATGGACAAGGTCGGCAAAGACGGCGTCATCACCGTCGAAGAAGGCAAGTCACTCGAAACCGAAGTCGAACTCGTCGAAGGCATGCAGTTCGACAAGGGCTATCTCTCCCCACACTTCGTCACCGACACCGCCACCATGGAAGCCGTCCTCGAAAAACCATACATCCTCATCCACGAGAAAAAAATCTCCAACGCCAAGGACATCCTCCCAATCTTGGGTAAGGTCGCCGAATCAGGCTCACAACTCCTGATCATCGCCGAAGACATCGACTCCGAAGCACTCGCAACCCTCGTCGTCAACCGCCTCCGTGGCACCCTCAAAGTCACCGCCGTCAAAGCCCCAGGCTTCGGCGACCGCCGTGCAGAAATGCTCCAAGACCTCGCCATCCTCACCGGCGGCACCGCAATCATGGAACAACTCGGCATCGACATCGAAAAACTCGAACTCTCCGACCTCGGCCGCGCCAAAAAGGTCACCGTTTCGAAGGATGCAACCATCATCGTCGAAGGCGCAGGCACAAGCAACGACATCAAAGGCCGCATCGACATGATCCGCGCCCAGATCGACGCCTCCACCTCCGACTACGACCAAGAAAAACTCGAAGAACGCCTCGCCAAACTCGCCGGAGGCGTAGCCCAGGTCAATGTCGGCGCCGCCACCGAAGTCGAAATGACCGAGAAGAAAGCAAGAGTCGAAGACGCCCTCCACGCCTGCCGCGCAGCAGTCCAAGAAGGCATCCTCCCAGGCGGCGGCACCGCAGTATTGCGTGCCCGCCGCGCACTCACCGCCCTCCGCAAGAAAGCCAACGGCGACGAACGCATCGGGATCGACATCGTCAGCCGTGCAGTCACCGCACCCGTCAAACAGATCGCCAAAAACTGCGGCCTAGACGGCTCCGTCATCGCATCCAAAGTCGAAGAATCCGACGACAACACCTTCGGCTACAACGCCCTCACCCACGAATACGGCGACCTCGTCAAAATGGGCGTCATCGTCCCAACCAAGGTCGAAAGAATCGCCCTCCAAAACGCCGCCTCAATCGCAGGCCTCCTCCTCACCACCGAAGCCGCAATCGTAGAAATCAAAGACAAACCCGTAGGCGCAGGCCACTCCGGCGAAGATTTTGATTATTGACCCAATTTGACCGGGCCCTGTCCGGCTACTAGAATCCAAACGGACATGCGTGTGAAAGCACGCATCTCCGCTTCAATGAATGGTTTAGAACGAGCCTCTTCACAGAAGAGCTACCACACACGATCCGTACACACAAGGGACGCTTCCTAGCAGGGAGTGTCCCTTCTTTATTGGAGATATAGAATGGCAAAAAAGAAAGCAACTAAAAAAAGAGTAAAGAAAAAAGCTACTAAAGCAACCAAAAAGAAAACTGCGAAACAAAAAAAGGTAGTTGTAGAAAGACCGTTCCCGAGAATGTCAGTATCCGATGCATTGCGCGTACCACAGGCAATCAAAGATAAAAATAACGGAAACGCTTACGCGTCTGAAGATGTTGCAAAGGCAATTAATTTAGGAGCGAGAGGTAATCAGTTTTTTTACTTAAGCGCTGCGTCGAGAGATTATGGATTTACCATTGGATCAAGAGATTCAGAGAAGATCGAGTTGACGGAGCTTGGGCGAAAAGCCGTTTATCCATCAAGTTCGTCCGAGCGTTTAGCTGCGTTGGTCGATGGGTTTCGCAATGTGCCTGTATTCGACAATGTCTTAGATCATTTTGGCGGATTAAACTTGCCAGAAATGGAATACTTGTCAAATACACTATCTAAAGAGTTTGGTTTAGATCCTCTGGTTCATGTTGATTTCGTGAATATCTATACTGACAGTTGTAAATCCGTTGGGATTGGTAGTGATTTTGTAAAATCTCGCCAGAGCTACCCGGCTGAAGTCCCGTTGGAATCAGAAGAATCTGCTACATCAAGTGTAGTTGATATAGCCACATCTGAATCAGAAGACGCGCCATTGTGCTTTGTGATTCTGCCGTTTTCAGAGCGTGATCCTACACATGCAAAGGGGTTCTTTGATGAAGTGCTTCGTTCTTTAGTTGTTCCCGCTGCGAAAGAAATTGGATTTCGAGTACGGACTGCAAAGAAATCGGGCTCAGATGTGATTCAAAGGACGATAGTTAAAAACCTACTTGAAGCAGATATTGTTGTTGCCGATTTGACTGAGCATAATCCGAATGTCATGTTCGAGCTTGGAGTCAGAATTGCACAAGAAAAACCCGTAGCGATTATTAAATCGACTGGCACTGGACCGCTGTTTGATGTTGACCACATGATTCGTGTGTATTCATACAACCCTTGCTTGTGGGGCTCGACAGTTTGTGAAGATTTGCCAAATATGATTGAGCACATCAAGCAAACATGGATCGACCGAGAGCAAGGTGGAAGCTACTTGTCTTTGTTAAAATCATAATAAGGAGTAAGAGATGATTGAAGAAATCAGAAATGCAATTTCAGCAAAAAATATTATCGAGTTCGATTACGGAGGGCATTCTCGTGTTGTTGAGCCGCATGTGCTTGGGATAAATCAGGGGCAGTATGGGGTATTGGTGTATCAAGTTGGTGGGTCTAGTTCTAGTGGTTCTCCGTTGGGCTGGCGAAGAATGTTTATTGATGGTATTAGTGGGTACTGCTTAACTGACGATGAGTTTGATGGTCCAAGACCGTATCCGAGTGGTTCACATTCGAAATGGGATCAAGTGATAGCGTTTGTTGAATAGATGACATGGCCGGGTGCCCCGACCCGCCGTCTTCGGCGCGTCGGGTTTTCTCCCCTAATCTCTCCATACCGGGTGCCATGTAGGTGTCGTCTTCGACTCCTGCATGATCTTGAACCACGAACAACCAATTCCGTGCGCCAAACCCCCCGCACTGACCACATCTGTGCGCAATCCCTCTCCCCAAACCCACCCAATCCACCCCGCCGAATAAAAACCCCGCCTTCAATTCCACATGAACAAAACATGTGAAACAACCGAATCAATCTTCCCCCCTCTCCCCCGGGGAGAGGGCCGGGGTGAGGGCTCCCCGTCTTCTCCCTCCTCTTCCACCCCTTCGCCTTCCTCTTCATCTTCCCCCTCTTCCCCCAGTGCCCAGTCCCCAGTGGCCAGTGGCTCAATAAACCAGCTCACCAACGAACTCCTCGAAGACCTCCAAAACCCAACCCTCGGCTCACTCGAACTCTGCCAGCTCCACAACCTCACCCTCCCCCAACTCGCCGCCATCCTCGAATCCGAAACCTACACACAAGCAGTCCAATGCATCGCCCGCATCGCCACCGCAAGAGACAAACTCCTCGAACCAGAATCAAAAACCCTGGCCAAAGCCCGCCTCACCGATCTCCTAAAGACCTACCCCGAAACCGACGCCCAAAGAGAAACCCAACGCAAAGCCGCAACAGCCATCCTCCGGCCTCTTTCTCCGCCCTCTCCCCGAGGGAGAGGGCAGGGTGAGGGCTCCCAGACTTCTCCTACTTCGTTCCCCCCTCCGCCTGTGTCTTCCTCTGACCCGAATGGCAAAGGAGGTTCTTCAACCAACCAATCCCCAAGCCGTCACCCAGACCCAACCCCTTCAATCCAACAAAAAAGAAAAGGGCGAACCAAGCAGGCTCGCCCAAGGTCGATCGCTCGTGCAATCAAATCATTCCTAGCAACCAAGCTCAGTCATACAAAGGCAAGCTCGGCAAAGTCACGATCTTGCTATTCTCATGACCAATCCGGATCATCGCCGTACCACGAAGATCCACAGTATCAGCAATCACCAAATCGCCCATCTGAGGCCCCTCACCCGCAATCGTGCTATTGCCAACCATCGTCAGCTCAGCAGAAGGCGCGTAAATCGTGCCCGATACCGAAAACTCACTCCCGCCAGCCAGATGCATATCCGAATCATTCCACGAAGGCTGAGTCAGCACAATCCCTTCCATCTCACCATCCTCCGGCGGCGTAAGCATCAACGAAGATGACCCCGCCAACCGAACTTCACCAGAGTTGATCACCAAACACACACCCTCGCCGCTGACATCACCAGAAGTCACCACAAACCCTTCCCCGCCAAGCACAAACACGCCCGGCGAAAAAACAACATCCGTATTCCCAGTAATCCGAATCCCATACGGATAAAACCCAGGCTCAAGCACGACCGGCATTCCATCAGAACCCTGTTCATAAAACTGGTACGAATTAGATTCATTTTCAAACTGGAACGACCTATTCGCCAGCGGATCATAAATCCCAGGCGCACCCTCCACAACGGTCCCAGTACATTCCGACTGCCCACCAAACGACGCGCCCCCAACAACATACAACGACACCGCATCAAGCACCGCCGTCCCAGTAGTCCGAACCGCGTTGTCCGAAGACGAGTTGACATAGACAATCCGCGCCGGAATCTCAATATGCGAGTTCCCAGTCATGCTCAGCGCCCCCGGCGCAGAACTGTTCAGCACAAGCAACCCAGACTCGGCCTGCCCATTGTCCTGCCCATAAGCCGAGGCAGCCATCAAAAGCCCGATCCCGGTTGATACGATATAGATTGGTGCACGCATCTGTCCCTCCTATTCAGTGGCGGTCCGGCCACTACTCTGAATATGTGCAAACCAGATCCGCGTGATGCCATCGGATTTACAACTGATTTCAGAAACTTGCCAAGTTTGCCCTGCATAACACGGGTACTGGGAAATATAGGTAGTTTCGACGGCATGCTTTGTATTGCAGTTATAGGCGGGATTTGGATCGTGTCTATATTGATAGGATCACATGGGGTTGATCCTGATCGTGAGCCTATTAGAGCTGATTATTTATCACACCGGCTCTGGGCGTTCGATCGTTTAGCCGTCGGCTGGGATGACGATCTGGAGAAGGTAGATAAAGAGCTTCTGTTGCCGTTCTTGATCGAGTAAATCATACATTTGAACCATCGCATCGCGTCGTTGCTCGGCGCTGGGGTCGAGGCGGGTTTCTTTGATGTATGTGATTAGGATTTCACGCATAGCTTCGCGTTGATCTTCAGTGGGTTCGACAGCGGCGTAAATTGCTTCTATCGCATCACGGTACTGCTTGAGTGAGATGTTGTATGCCTCGCTGAGCTCGTGGTTGAAGAGTCGGGTGGTTAGTCGGCTGCGTACGCGATTGCGGACTGCGGGTTTGTCCTTGTCTTTGCGATCGCCGAGTGTTGAATCGATCCAGGCGTCCCAGTACTCATCGAGGATCTTTGTGTACTCTCGGCGTTGTTTTTTGTCGAGGAGTTCTATGAGTCCTGGTGTCAGGGGGTCGGAGCGTTGGTTGGGATCAAAGAGTTTGTGGAGCTGTCCTTGGATCCTGTTGGCTTCTTTGTTGTTGCCGGCCAGTGCTGCATCGGTGGATTCTTTCATGAGATCGATCTGGTCGATGAGCAGCATTGACAGTGCGACTGTGCGTTGCAGTTCGATTTCGATGGCTAGATCGGCGAGCGATGAGTTTGCGGTTACGGCGTTGAATGCCGCCATTTCTGGGCGGCCTTCTAGTTGTTCAAACCGTCCCGACATGGTGTGGCGGACGATCGATCCGGTTTTCTTGACCTCTGGTCCCTTTAACAGATCGCTCTGGGCGAGAGCCCCGCATGTGAAGAGGGAAAGTGTGATCAAATAAAGTCGGGCTTGGATGGAGTGGACTCCCATGCATGGAGTGTACCACATTTTGGTGCAGATTCCCCGGGGCCCGCTCTTTGAGTTCTTGAGTGGCTTATGGGGGTTTGCGGGGGGTGTGATAAAAAGAAAGGCGGGCGGCTCAAAGGGGCCGCCCGCCGATTATGTTATTGATTGTGGGCACTATCGGTTATCGATCGTTGCCTTTCAGATCAAGGGCATCCTGCTGAGAATGCGGTGAGGAATGAGGAGATGTCGAAGAAGTCCAGTGCGCCGTCGCTGTTGAAATCTGCACCGAGATCGCCTGCGGCGAACAGTGTGAGGAATCCTGAGATATCGAAGAAGTCCAGTGCGCCGTCGCCGGTCAAGTCGGCGGGGCATGCGTTCCCGGTGCAGTCAAACTGCGAGAGGTTAACGGCGTCGATGCCGGCTTCGATCACGGAGCCCGCGCCGAGGTCGCCAACGCTGAATCGGATCATGAACTGGCTGGTAGGTGAGATCCCTGCGACATCATTGATTGGGAACTGCTTGGTGATCCAGCCGCCGGTGACTTCTGAGCCTGCCGGGCCGACGATTTCGAGTGAAACCCAGCTTGCGCCTGCGTTGTCTGAGACATCGACGAACATGCTGTCTGCCATTGGTGAATCGCCCCAGGAGTTGTTGTACCAGCGGGTGTATTCGATGACGGAAGCGTCGCCGGAGGCGTCCATGACCGGTGAGGTCAGGATTGTTGTGCCGCCGTCAACATCGGTGTTTGCGCCTGGGCCGCCGTTTCCTGTGACATAGCAGAGTCCTGAGCCGTCGCTGTCGTTTGCGGGATCGCCGCGTTGGCCAGCGCCTGTAGGGGTTGCCCGCTGCCAGCGGCCTGATGCGGCGTTGGCGGGGCCTCCTGAGACGGTCCAGCCAGTGTTGGTCTGGAAGTTGTCATCGAATGAGACGACCGGTGGGCCGAAGGATGAGATTGTGGAGAAGACGCCGGCGGCGGGTGCGTTGGTTGGCGAGTTTTGGATTGCGCCGTTTACAGCTTCTGAGGTGATGTAGTAGGACAGCCCTGAGCCGCAGTTTGAAGCTGGGAAGCTGACTTCAAACTGGGTTGCTGAGTTCTGTGTCATTGGGACGGCTACGAAACCTGATCCTGTATCAACCATCAGCGTGGCTGTCGATGGGTTTACGGGGCTTGAGATCGCGTCGAAGTTTACCAGAAGCGGGGTGCCGCCGTCTGGGCTGACCGTATCTGGTTGTCCTGCTGGGTAGGAGATTGAGAGGACATTGAGTGCTGGGGCGTCCATGTTTTTGGCGGCGAAGCCGATGGCGATTTCGGAGTAGTGTGGAGTCCCGTTTCCGATGTCTCCGTCATCATCGTCGAGGGTGAGCCAGTCGATGGTGATTTGGGGGGTGATGGTCGAGCCTGAGTGAACGAGGATGGAGTTGACGGCAAGGAAGTTGAGCACATCGGTGTAATCCGAGACATTGCTTGCGACCATGGCGTTGCGTGTTTCCCAGACGGCGCCTGAGAGGAGGCCTGCACATGCGTGGCCGTCGGTGGCGCAGGGGTATTGGAGGTTGTTGACGGCGTTGCGGAGCGCGGAGTTGCAGTTTCCGAAGAAACCGAGTCCGAGGCGGTTGTCATCAAGGATGATTGCGCTCATGACATCGCCGAAGCCTTCGCCGTACTGGCCTTGGCCTGAGCCGCCGACATTAACGAGGTGGTGTCCGTATTCGTGGTGGATGACTGAGGCCCAGGCGGTGTTTGGGCTGCCTCCGCCTGAGGAACAGAAGTTGATGGTTTGAACTCCTGGATCGTACCATGCGTTTCCGGGGCAGAAGCCGTCGGAGCGATTGACGATGACATCCATACGGAAGTTGAGTCCTGGGAAGGCTGGGTTTGCTGCGATTGCGTGATCGCGGACGACATTTGATTCCAGGTATGCGTTGACTTGTGCGCGGTTGCTTTGTGTAGCGTTTGCGGCGTTGAATAGGAGGTCGCCTGGTCCTGGAGGGGTGACGGTGTCGACTACGGTTTCGACAGAGCCGACGAAGTCGATAACGCGGAACCACTGTCCTGTGAGTGTTGCGCCGATGCCAATATCGATGGAGCCTGCGTTTGAGAGTGTGTAGTTTCCGTTGGCGTCTGTTTGAGTGGATCCTGACGGGCCCGTGACGGTGAGGTGTGGGAGAGGTTGTGAGATTTCGTTTTCGCAGATGTCTGCGCCTGGGCCTTCGGTTGCCATGCCTGAGACATTGCCTGTGATGTCTACGGTGTGGATGAGGCTTTCTGTGAAGAGTACTTCGCCGGTCATTGCGTCGGTGACGATGAGGTGTTTTTCGAAGCCGTTGATTTCAACTGTTGATTTGTCGGCGAGTACGGGTGCGTGTGGTGCGTTTTCGACACCGGCGTAGATGACTCGTTCTGAGGAGTCGAGGACTGCGCCGAGGTTGAAGTGTGCTTGCGCGTTTTTGACGATGCGGCCGTGGTTGATTGCCATGCGGCTGGTCTGGGCATCGAGCTGGAAGCCTCCGAGGTTTCGGAGTTCTGAGGAGGCGAGGACGAGGGGGTTGTTTGCTTCGTTTCTTGTGAGGAGGACGAGTTTGGAGCGGAATACGGGGACGCCGTCGACGATTTGCTTGTAGTAGTGTCCTGTGAACTTGTAGTCGTCGAACTCTGGTAGGTAGCCGATTTGTTGTGTGTGGTGTCCGTCATCGAATGGGCCTTCGGCGACGAGATGGCTTGCATTAACGCCCCACATGTTGAGGTGTTGGTCTAGGAAGCGTGTGGTGGAGATTTCGGATGTTTGTCCGTGGCTGAAGGCTTTGCCGAAGACTCGGCCGATGGTGCCGTCGTCTCTTTTGTAGATTCCTGAGTCTTGGTTGGTAGCTCTGAAGTTTGCGATGGACTGTGTGATCGTGATTGGTGTGATCTGACCTGCTGTTGTGGCGAGTTGCTCGCCTGTTGTTGGTGTCGTTGAGGCTGGGGTGGCTGCATATGCGGCGCACGCGAGGCTCAATGAGAGGATGGACATGCCTTTGATGCTCATTGCTTTTCTTTCTGATTTTCCAGAAGCTTGTGCGTCGTCAGAGCGGTGTGCCGAATCATGATCGCTCAAGAGATCGGGTGTGATCTTGAGTCGAGTATCGGGAGCTTGATTTTGCCGTCAGCTTGTGGGACCCTGAATCAGGTCTGAGGAAATGGTACGGAAACAACGCTACCCCTACGAGAGGGTCTGTTGTACCTGAAATAGGCTTTGGAGTCAAGGGGGAATACCCGTTGTTTGGGCGTTTTACGGCGTTTTGGGCGGATCTTTTTTGGGAACGGCAGGAATGGCGTTTGGGTGGGGGTGTGGTTGGCGGTTGAGGCACCAGATGCCGGCGGAGACTGTACCGATGGTATTGCTGACGAGGTCCCATCCTGTGTTGACATAGCCACCGACATTGGTGTCGGTGAAGCGGGTGGCGATGAACTCGAGGACCTCGTTGAGGGCGCCCAGGCCCATGCCCATGAGGACGGCGATGATGGAGAGGGCGAGGCCTTGCTTTGCGTTGAGTGAGGATTTGACGATTTCCCAGCAGGCGACTGTTGCGCTGAAGAACCCGAAGGCGTGGATGATCTGGTCGTAGCGGGGGAGGTCTGGGCGGAGGCGGAAGGAGTAGAGGACTGCGGAGCCGTCTCCTGGGACGAATTCTGGGCTGACGGGAATGGTGCCTCCGATCATGTGGAGGAAGCCCCAGATTGTGAGGAGCCAGAGTGCGGTGTTTGTGAAGCGGATTTTTCGGTGGATTTCTACGAGGATGTAGATGATGAGGAGGAGGGTGACGGAGTAGAAGAGGAACTCGTTGTTGCCTTGGTTGAGTGCGGCTAAGGTTGTGAGGGACATGAAGGCGAGGACGAAGAGGGTGAGGCCCTTTGGGACTGGGGGGAGTGGCCTTGTCATATAGACAGTGTAGTGGATGTCGTGAGGTTGTGTTGTTGGACCTATCATAGTGGATGAAAGATAACCATCCAGATCCTGTAGTTGTTGGGAAGTACCCGACGGAGTTTGAGGCGGCGCTTGTGCGGAACATGCTTGTTGAGGCGGGGATTCCGTCGCAAACGGCTGGTGGGATGACGGCGGGGTTCCGGGCGGAGACGCCTGGGATGGTGCAGGTTTTGGTGCCTGGGGAGTTTGCTGAGGTTGCGCGGGAGATGATCGCGGAACAGAAAGCAAATCCGGATTCGTAAACGAACACACTGACTGAAGGAATAGAACTATGCAAATGCGTCCGCTTGGAGCGTCTGGGATTGAAGCGTCTGTTGTTGGGATCGGGACTTGGGTGATGGGGGGCTGGATGTGGGGCGGCGCGGATGAGGGTGAGTCGATCGCGGCGGTGCATGCGGCGATTGATTCGGGGATTAATCTGATTGATACGGCTCCGATCTATGGCTTTGGTCACTCGGAGATTGTGGTGGGCAAGGCGATCGCGGACCGGAGGGACAGGGTCGTGATTGCGACCAAGTGCTCGATGGTGATCAACGCGCCGGGGGGGCGGAGTGTTGGGCGATCGACGGCGGCGGGGCCTGACGAGCACGGGCATCTGGAGATCAAGATCTGGAACAATCCCGAATCGATCCGCAAGGAGGTCGAGCTGTCATTGAAAAGATTGCAGACGGATTATATTGATTTGTATCAGACGCATTGGCAGGAAGAGGAGACGCCGATCGCTGACACGATGGGGGTGCTGATGGAGTTGAAGGACGAGGGGAAGATCCGGGCGATCGGGGTGTGTAATGCGACGCCTGAGCAGATGGATGCGTATCGGGCGGCGGGGGAGCTTGATTCGGATCAGGAGCAGTATTCGATGGTTCATCGGAAGCTTGAGGGTGGGTCGTTCCAGGGTGAGGACGGGTTGCCGGACCAGCTTGGGCATTGTTTAGAAAATAACACGGCGGTGCTGGCGTATTCGCCTTTGGTGCTTGGGTTGTTGACGGGGAAGGTTGGGCCGGAGCGGGTGTTTGGGGAGTCGGATCTTCGCTCGAAGCAGAAGCGGTTTAGTAAGGCGAATCGTCAGAAGGTTGCGGATTTGTTGGCTCAGTTTGAGCCGGTGGTTCAGAAGCATGGTTGCACGATGGCGCAGTTGGTGATTGCTTGGACGGTGCATCAGAAGGGTTTGACGCATGCGCTTGTGGGTGCGCGGACTGCTCAGCAGGCGAATGAGAATGCGGGGGCGGGGCGGGTTGTGCTTGATGCGGGTGATCTTGAGCTCATGAACGGGGCGGTTCGGTCATCGGCGACGGAGCTTGATATGTCTTGAGTTGGTTTGCATATTGAATAGAAAACGCCACCTTTGCGGGTGGCGTTTTTTGTGAAGTTATGTTGACAGAAACTTTGGTGGGTTAGCTGTCGGCGCCGGCGAGTTCAAGTTCGGTGGCTTGTTCGTCGGTTACGCGGGTGACGGATTCGATGATGACTGGTTCGGTGGGGACATTGCCGTGCATGCCTTGTGGGGAGGTGTGTACGGCGCCGATGGCGTCGAGGACATCGAGGCCTTTGACGATTTGTCCGAAGACTGCGTAGCCTGCGCCGTCGCGTGGTTGGTCTAGGAAGGTGTTGTCTGCGAGGTTGATGAACCACTGTGAGGTCGCGGAGTCTGGCTGGCGTCCTAGGCGTGCCATGGCGATGGTGCCTCGGGAGTTTTTGAGCCCGTTGGTCCATTCGTTTTTGATTTCGTCTTTGGTTTCTTTCTTGACGAGGCCTTCGGCGAAGCCGCCGCCTTGGATCATGAAGTCTTTCATGACGCGGTGGAAGACTGTTTTGTCGTAGTAGCCTTCGTCGAGGTAGGCGAGGAAGTTTTCGGTGGAGATCGGGGCCGCGGTCTCGTTGAGTCCGAGATACATGGTGCCCTTTGTGGTTTCGATTGCGATGTAGACCAAGGTGTCCTCCTGGACTTCTTCGGGTGTTGTTGTTTCGGTGGCAACGGGTTGGGTTGCCGCGGTGGCTTCTGATGTTGGCTGAACGAACGCGACGGCGGCGAAGACTGCGGCACCGAGGGCGAGGACAGCGATTGGTACTAGTTTTTTCATCTTGTTAATGCTCCGTGTGGATGAGTGGCGACGGGTGTGTATCGTCGCAGAGGTATGGTAGCCCGTGAGTTTTCTTGGGCTGATGAACTATTGGTATGAGACTGCCAATGGTTGCACCGCCGTAGAGTGAATTTGCTGACAGGGGGGGCGTTTTGGGGTTTGGGAGGGTGTTTTTTGGGTTGGAAGAGAAGAAGGACCCCCTCCGTCTGCGAAGACGCAGACACCTCCCCCGGAGGTCCGGGGGAGGAGGAAGATGTGCAGAAGAAGAGAGGAAGAAGGGGAGGGAGGAAAGAGGAGAAGTCGGTGAGCCCTCACCCCAACCCTCTCCCATCAGAATGGGAGAGGGAGGAAGAGTTAGGGGTAGTCGATTCCTGCTAGGCCGTTTTTGGTCCAGCGGAAGCGGAGGTCGAGTTTGGTTTGGTCGTTGAGGCCGCCTGCTGGGAGGGGGAAGGTGTCGAGGGGGAGGTAGGGTTGCTGCCAGACTGCTGAGGGGTTGTCTTTGTCGTGGGCGGAGTTGGCGGCTGAGGTTTTTTCTTGGCGGACTGAGCCGTCGAAGAAGGCGAGGTTTGCTTTGGCGTTTGGGTCGGAGACATAGAGGGGGGCGGATTTGGATTGGTGGTCGAACTCTTCGTACATGAAGACTTTGCCTGATGGATGAGCGACCTCGGTGAGTTTGCGGCCTCCGAGGGGGGTGTCTTCGTCGGCTTGTCGGATCATGTGGTGTGGTGAGGTTGGGGAGGGGGTGTACTGGGGGTCGGTGTCGCTCAGCCAAGCGTGGGGGACGACTTGGTAGGAGGAACCGAAGGGCCAGAGTTGGAGGATTGCGGGATCGGTCCAGGTGGGGTCTGTGTCGTATCCGGCTTTGGTTGGGAGGCCTTGGCCGTAGGGGAAGTTGTTTTCTTCTTGTAGGTAGGCGAGGGGGTGCTCTTGCCAGTTGATGAGGTTTTTGTCGTAGGGGGAGGCGGCGATGGGTTCTGGCTGACGGTCGGTGAGGTAGTCGAGGAGGACGAGGTGGGAGTAGCGGAGGTATACAAGTTGGCTGCTGGGGACCCCCATTCTTGCATCACCAGAAATACGCCCGGTTGCACGATGGAGGATGTTCTGGACTTGGAATGCAGCGGCATTTTGCGTAGTGGGATCTGGCTTCGGGAGGGAAGTGAGCCACACGATTCTTGTGTCAGCATCCCAAGTGAATCCAAAAAGCAGGTCGTCGGAATCGCCGGCGTAGTTCATGGCGCCGGCGGTGAGGAAACGGAGGTTGGATTGGGCGACGACATTTGGAGGGCTGCGGTGGCCGCCAGTGCCGAGTGCGGGCAAAAGAATCCAAATTAGAAGTGCAACAATTCCGATGATTACGAGGAGTTCGACAAGTGTGAATGCGTGGCGGGTGGTGTGATTTGGTTGCATGGCGAGACCTTTTTTTGATATGCGAAGCTTTGTGCCTGCGGGTGGGGGAGGGGTTGCGGGCGGGGGGCTTTGTAATTGCTATTCGATTGTAAGGTGTGGGGGTTCCTTTTGTTTTGTTGGATGTGGGGGAGGAGGAATTGGAAGAAGAGTTGGAGGGAGGATGGGAGGAGAGTTGGAGCCCTCACCCCGGCCCTCTCCCATCAGAATGGGAGAGGGAGGAAGATTAGATCACAGGCGGGATGGCTGTGCTGTGGGATTAGTGGTGTGAGTGGTTGTGGTGGTGTGAATGCTTTTGGGGGTGTGGGGGGTCGAACTTGATTGAGGCGGAGATCCAGCGGGCGAGGCGGAGGTTGATGTAGAGGACGACTAATACGCCTAGGGCGATGAGCATGTATTTGGCGCCGCCGAGGTCGGAGGCGGCGTCGCTTGCGGACTTGACGAAGGATTGCCAGCCTTCGAAGCCCTCGTTGGTTGTGGGGGTCGCGGTGAGGATTGTGAAGAGGGTTGGGGTCATGGCTGGGATCATGCGTGGTCTCTGGTGCGGTCTAATTGTGTTATTGGCCTGATCTGGTTGCCAGTGAAGGGAGAAATGGTGGGGGATTCTGGAAAGTTTGGAGATGGGTGGGTGTGGAGGGGGGGATTGGGGGGGAGTTGGGAAGGTCCGAGAATTGTGTGGTGCAAAGGGGGTTTATTGGGGCTGGAGTGGGGTGCTGCCCAAGCCGATGAAACTGGAGAGGCTGAAATCGGTATGACGAAGTAGAAGGGTTGCCCGTGATGGATTCCGTCTTAAAAGATGGTCATGGGCAATAGACGGGCGTGGTACTCGTTTGGCGGGTAGCCGCTAAGGAATGGAATGTACCTTGTTGTGAGGTATTGGTAATGGGTCTGGAATGCTGGGGACTGAATGTACGACTTTGTTCATGAAAAACCGAATGGCAACGAGCCAAGCGCTAATGAGGCGATTGGTGATGGATCAGTGGAGTTGGGGACAGCTTCATTGAGCGAAGATGCCGATATTTGTTCTGAGACGCGTCACAAGGGTGAGTTGTCGTTTGATTTGCATGGGAAGAGTCATCCTGATGCGTTGTATCGTGCTGCGGGTGGGGAGTGCGGCGAGGAAGACATGGGGCGTGTGATGTATGGGTGTCCTTGTTGCGGTCGGACGGTTGGGCGTGTGCTGCGGGTTCGGGCGACGAAGAAGTCTGCTTGGCGTGCTGTGTGCGCGATGTGCGCGGCTTCGACTCTGGCCAAGCATCCCGAGGCGTTGATTGGTGGGGTGGTGCGTGGGAGGGGTCGGAAACGGCGATTGCGTGAGGCGGGCTGAACGGGCTTGGGGTGTAGGGGGTATTGATTGGAAATTTGAATGAATGAGTGCCCGGCTTGGATGTCGGGTTTTTTTGTGTGTGGGATTGGGTTTTTGGGTTGGCGCGGTGTTGGGGGTGTGGTAGTATCTTTGTCTATATTGTAATGGAGACAAAGTTATGAAGCATTATGAGTCGGATACGGGTGGTCGTGGTTTTTCTTTGGTTGAGCTTGTGGCGGTGGTTGCTGTGGTGGTGAGTGTGGGGGCGGTGCTTGGGCCGAGTGTTGGGTCGATGCGGTCGCAGATGCGGGGGGTGAGTAGTGAGGGGAACTTGGCGGCTATTGGGCAGGTTGGGGGGATGTATGCTGTGGATAGTGATGATCGGATCTTTAGCTTTACCTGGCAGGCGGGCGGGATTTACACAAACCTCAGTAATGGTAAGCAGTTTCAGCCGAGCAGCGATCAGACGGCGGCTTCATATCAGGTGCGAGACATCCTCTATCGCGCCACAGGAAGATTGGAAGGAGAGAGTCGGATTCTCTGGTCGCATACCAGATTGATGCATCGACGATTCTCTCATCTGGTTCTTGTGGATTACCTTGGAGGGAGTGTGACGGATCCGATGTGGGTTGATCCGATGGATGCCAACCAGTTGAGTTGGCAGCTTCATCCACTTGAGTATCTAGAGCCAGACAACTCCGTTCCCTATGGCAATGGGTACCCCAATAAGGCGGGGTATGATGAGGCTCTTGGTTGGGAGCCCCAGAACTTTACGCAGCTTTGGCCCTTTGCATCGAGTTATCAGGTTGTGCCGCATGCATGGCTGCAGGATTTTGGTGATCAATACAGGCCGGTTGATGAGACGCCGCATCTTTTTTCAGCGACTGGGTTTGATGTGCAACTTGGTGAGCGGCGGCATACTGAGGTGCGGTTCCCGTCTGCGAAGGTGTGGATGTTTGAGGAGTTTGATCGTGAGCAGGCGGGGTCGCCTTACTTTGCGTATGACCATGCGGAGCCGGCGAAGCTGATGTTTGATGGGTCGATTAATACGATGGCGAGCGGGCTTTCGCAGAGCTCGGTGAGTCCGGTGGATTATTTGAATGGGGATAAGTTTGTGTGGGAGCAGAAGTATGTGCCGCTGGATACATTCCCTGTGCCTTTGGGTGGGCTTGGTGATCAGACGCTGTTGAGTCAGCGGTTTCGGTGGACGCTGGGTGGGTTGTCTGGTGTGAACTATCCGCAGGCGTTGAGCCGGGGTCGGTAAGGGTTCTTTGTAGAACTATTTATAGAGTTTGTTTGTTGTAGATATTCATTGGAGACTGAGATGATTGAGCATAGAGATGGGCGTGGTTTTTCTTTGGTTGAGCTTTTGGCGGTGCTTGCTGTGGTGGTGGGTGTTGGGGCGGTGCTTGGGCCGAGTGTGAGCTCTATGCGGGGGCAGATGCGGGGGGTGAGTAGTGAGGGGAACTTGGCTGCGATTGGGCAGGCGAGCGGGATGTATGGGGCGGATAGTGATGATCGGATCTTTGCGTTTACCTGGCGGGGCGGGGAGTCGTACACGCTGTTGCATAACAACAAGACTGTGGTGATGCCTCATGATCAGGAGGCGGCGTCGCGACAGGTGCAGAATATTTTGCAGCGTGCGACTGGGCGAGTTAATGGAGCGTTCTCGATTCGGAATCCGAGTTCGCGGCTGGTGCACCGGCGGTATTCGCATCTGGTGCTTGCGGATTACATGGGGAATGTAGGGGAGTCTGTGTGGGCTGATCCTGGTGATTTCTTGCAGTCATTCTGGCAGATGTCGCCGACGAACTTTGATTTCATGCCTTATGGGGATGGGATGCCTGATCAGCCCGGGTATGACGACAGCCCGAGTTGGGGACAGAGTTCGGTTTTGCAGATGTGGCCCTTTGGGTCGAGCTATCAGGTGGTGCCTCATTCTTGGATGTCTGACTTTGAGGACAGCTATCAGCCTATTCGTGAAACGCCTCATTTGTTTACGACGACTGGGGGGAATCCGCATCTTGGGGATCGGTTGCACAGCGAGGTGGCGTTCCCGTCTTCGAAGGTGTTGATGTTTGAGGAGTTTGATCGTGAGCGTGTTGGTGATCCGTACTTTGCGTACAACTACGCGACGCCTGCCAAACTGATGTTTGACGGCTCGATTAATACTGTGCGGAGCGGTGATGCTCGGGCGTCGGTGAATCCTCGGGACTATCACAGTGGGTGGAAAGAGGTTTGGGAGCAGCGGTATGTGCCGATTGATATGTTCCCGGTGCCGATTGGTGGGCTTGGGGATAGTGACGAGCTCAATATGCGGTATCGTTGGACGCTTGGGGGTTTGAGCGGGATTGATTATTCGTCGGAGATTCGACGGATTCGTTGAAGCCGTAGTTATTGGCTATTCTTACATGCTTAAACAAGTGGTCTTTGGTTATATTGTTTATTTGTTATTATGGAGTGTGCGTTATGGGATTGCGAAGCGTCGTTGGTCGTGGTGGTTTTTCGTTGGTTGAGTTGGTTTCTGTGGTCGCTGTTGTTGCGGCTGTGGGGGCTGTTTTGGGGCCGAGCGTTGGGGGGATGCGGTCGCAGATGCGGGGGGTGAGTAGTGAGGGGAACTTGTCTGATATTGGGCAGGTTGCGGGGATGTATGGGGCGGACAATCAGGGGGCGATCTTTACCTTTACTTGGCAGCCTCATGTGCCTTATTTGAACTTGCGGAATGGGAAGATGGTGTCTGCGAACTCGGAGATGCTGGCGGGGGGGATTCAGGTTCGTGATATTCTCTATCGGGGCACGGGTCGGCTCAATGGGGATGATCGGATCGTGGCGCCTGTTGCGCGAGTCATGCAGCGTCGGTATTCGCATCTTGTGCTTGCGGATTACATGGGGGGGAATTTGGCTGATGAGATGTGGGCGGATCCTGCTGATGGGCAGTTGCTTGAATGGCAGGCCAATCCGCTGGGGTTTTTGGTTGATCCGTCGAGTGTGCCTTACGGGGATGGGTATCCGGATCCTTTAGAGGGGTACGACACGAACACGGGATGGGATCATCGTGGGATGTATCAGTTGTGGTCGTTTGGATCGAGTTATTCGTTGGTGCCTGCCGGGTATTTGCCTGATGACCGATTGACTTATGGGCCGGCGGTTGAATCGCCTCATTGGTTTGTGGATTTAGATTTTAGTTCGGATGATCAGATTGCTCAGCGGTATATGCATGAGGTGGCGGTGCCTTATGGCAAGGTGTTTATGTATGAGGAGTTTGACCGGGAGCAGGAGGGGTCGCCTTACTTTGCCTATGACCATGCGCGGCCGGCCAAGTTGATGTTTGATGGGTCGATCAATACGGAGGAGAGCGGGCGGGCGCGGGGGTCGATATCGCCTGAGGCATGGCTGGGCCTTGGTGTTGATGATGAGCCTTGGTTGATGAAGAAGGCGTTTTATAATCAGTGGGAGCAGGCCTATGTGCCTATTGAGTTGTTTCCTCGTCCGATCGAGATGGCTCCGGGTGATGGGGGGGGTGACGAGCTCAATATGCGGTACCGGTGGACGGGCGGTGGGCTGGGCGGGCTTGATTATCAGTTGCTGCTGAGGCGTGGGGGGAATAGGCCTTAAGGCTATAGTGCATTTGAAATTCGAGCCCTGCTTTGTGTTGTGCATGGCTGCCTGTGGTGTTTGCATGGGCGGCGGGGCCGGGAGTTAGGATGCAAGGTTTGATGACACCGCGATACATGAGGGCTGGGGCTGTGCTTCCGGGGGATGGGTTGTTCTGGGAGACGGTGCTGAATCAGAGCGATGTGTTTGCGTTTAATACTGTGCATGAGGGCAAGGGGGGGCCGTTTGGGGCGCAGCTGTGGCTTGTTCATGAATCTCAGGAGAAGTATGTACTGGTCGGGACGGGCGAGCGGCTGGAAGATTCCAACGCGGTTGTTTCTACGGGTCGGGCCAGTGCGCATGCGGAAGCTGAGAGTCTTTGTCAGGAGAACCGCGCGAAGGTTGTGGGGTTTCTTGAGGGGCACCGGGATGAGGGGAGTGGGGGGATTGGGGGGTGGCGGGTTGTTCAGGTGTCGAGTGGGGAGAGTTGTCCGAGCTGCCGGGCTAAGCAGGTGGTGTTTGCTGATGAGCTTATTGGGCGGGGGTTGATCGCGGTTGATGGTTTTCATGTTGTCTTTAAGGCGACTTATGGGCAGACGAGGATGGATGCGGGGTTTAACGATGAGCCGTATGACCAGTCGTTCCGTGCGATTGCTGCTTTGAATGTTCTTGAATCGTCGGATGGGTTGTTTGGGCTTGAGGGTGCGCTGCAGGGCGCGGGTCAATGGGCGTTGCAGGCGCGGGCGGGGGAGCTGGTGTATATTCCGGTTGATTGGGTTGCTGCTGGTGATGTGTCTGATGAGATTCAAGGGTTGTTTGGGCAGGCTGGGGGGGTGCCGATGGCGGTGGTGGTCCGGGCTGACGGGTCGATTTTGAGTGTTGGGCGTGAGGGGCGTGATGTCGCTGGCGATTCGATTAATGAACCCGAGCGTAGTGCGATTGTGAGCGCACTGTATGAGGCGGCGGCTGGGCTCCGTGCGTTGGGTCGGTTTGAGGCGTGGGATCTTGAGGGGGCGTGTTTGTATACCAATATCAGCGACATTGGGCCGATGGCGTATTCTGAATCGCTGTGGTACAACTTGTCGGGGATTAAGGTTGTGGGCGAGTTTGTGAGCGAGGCGGTGAATGAGTCTGCGCGGGAGCTGCCTGGGATGGGGAACGCGGAGCTCTTTAAACAAGTTGCGGGGGAGTATGACTCTGAGTCGATGCCGCTGCGGGTGAGTTACGGCGGGGATCCTGAGCGGGCGAGTGTTGCCCATTTGTTGTGGAAGGCGAAGATGCGGATGGAGGAGTTGACGAGCGATCAGGGGGGGCGGTTGGTTGAGCTTGGGAAGCGGGGGGCGTTGACTATTGAGCTTTTAGATGGTTCGGCGATGGCCTTTGCTGATCTTGTGCAGAGTTCTACGCAGAGCAGTAACTATGACGGCAAGCAGGGATGATTGCAAGCAGAGCGACAAATCGTCGACGGTTTGTGAGTTTAAGTTATTCAGTGATTATAAAAAGAAAGCCCTCCCGGTGGTGGTCGGGAGGGCGATGTTTCGATCCGAGTGCTGGGTGGCGACCCCTGCCGGGGTTGTGTCCCTGACCGTGGTGCTTCCTTGCACCTCGATCCCGTCCTTGGTGGGGCTTAGGGGGAACTTAAACCCCGCACCTTCCATTGCTCGGTCCGGATTGTCTCGATGGATTGAACGGCAGTGTTCGTTTCATCGACGCTTGTGCCTTTGGGTTCGTCTTTGAACCGTCGGGCGTGATTCGTTATTGATTACTGATTTTTTCAGCAATCTCGTGCATACGGGCGAGCTTGTCGTTGAACGAGGCTTGCCAGGATTCTCGGTCTCGGATCTCCAGTCGATCCCCCGCACCGATCACGATGATGTCGCGTGGGAGCGCCAGCGTCTCGACCTGCCATGCGGGCAAACGGATACGGTGGTTGGCATCGACATCCACTTCCTCGGCTGCTGAGTACAGAATCGCATCCAGCTCGGCTTGGTCGGGGGAGGGTGTCAGGCTCGGGGCTGTGCGGCCGGCTGAGTAGAGTTCGTTGAACATCGCGTGTGTGTAGAGGCGAAGGGTTTTGGTCTGAGGCCAGGGGATGCAGAACCATGTGGCTCCGTCCTGGTTGGGATCCCATCGGTTGCGGAACTTGGCCGGGATCGCGAGGCGCGTTTTGGCGTCGATCGTCGCGTTGGCTTGTCCGGTGAATGGCACGGGTTGGGGCCTCGATGGGGTTCATGTATGGGATTATGTCCCACTTCGACCCACAACGCAAGCCGCTTGACCCACTGTGGTGAATTTTGGGGATTGAATGTGGACAGGGCGTGGTGGGTCCGTGGTGGTTATTGTGGTGTGGAGGTTGCCTAAGCGCAGATGAGGCAGTGGGTTGTGGGTATTGGGTCCTTGTGTGATGATTGATTGATAAATTATGAAGACATGGTGTGAACATGGAGAAGTTGGGGGCTCTGGGGGTCGATTTTGGGTGTGTTCGTGCAGGCGACCCCGATGGGTTCGCTTGTGGGCGGACTTTGGAGTGATTCAGTGGATGAATCGAGCCAAAAAGTAGTTGATCGTGTGATCGCGCGGATAGCGCGGGGTCGTTATTTGATGACGGCGGGTCATGATGGATCACGGGCGGGGGTGCTTGTGGAGAGTGTGCACTGGCTGACTACTGAGCCTTTGCTGATTGGGGTGTCGATGCGGAAGGGGCACGAGATTGATCCGTTGATCCGGGACTCTCGGTCGTTTGCGATTGGGTTTATTGACGAGGGGGATAAGTTTATTGAGCGGCGGTTTGGGCAACGGCTCAATGGGTCCGAGTCGGCGATCCATGTGCCTGGGCTTGATCCGTTTGATACGCTGGCGTGCTTGACGCTTCAGACGGGGAGCCCGGTGTTGTCGCAGTGTTCATCTTGGGTGGATTGCGAGGTTCTGCGGCGGGTGGATCTTGAGAATGCTCAGGAGTTCTTTGTGGGGTCTGTCGTTGGGGTGATGCACAACGGGGAGTCGATCAAGATCGAGCCTACCGAGCTCGGTGAAGAGGGTGAGACGGGCGGCTTTGTGGGGCGGCCGGATTAGTGGTTAGCTGGTGAGGGCGGCGGCGATGACGGCGTCGAGTTTGGTTGTGAACGCTTCATAAGAAAATCGGAGTGCGTTTGCACGGCAGGTGCCGGCGGTGTCTGGCGTGGTTGGGAGTTTGTCGATGGCTTCGGCGAGTTCTTTGGGGTCTGGGTGGTCGAAGAGGGTGCCGGTTTTTGATTCGATGATTGAGTCGAGTGCGCCGCCTGCTCGGCGTGCGACTACTGGGAGGCCGCAGGCTTGGGCTTCGACTGCGGTGATTCCGAAGTCTTCTATTTGTGGTTGGAGGAGGGCGCGGTTTGTGCGGAAGTGCTGGCGTACTTGTTCGTCGGTGGTGTGGCCATGGAAGATGATTTTGGGGTTGTTTTTGTAGGTGTTTTTGAGTGCGGCGAGTTGGGAGCCGGTGCCGACGATGTTGATGGGGAGGTTGAGGAGGAGTGCGGCTTCGATGGCGAGGTCTACGCGTTTGTAGGGTTCGATGGCGCCGACATAGAGGAGGTGGTTGGTGCGGGGTGGGTTGTTGTCTGTGGGTGGTGTGAAGTAGTCGGTTCGGACTGGTGGGTGGATGACGACGGCATCGCGGTTGTAGGTGTTTCTGATTTGGTTTGCGATGAAGTGTGAGTTTGCGATGAACTGGGTGACGGAGTCTGCGGTGCGTTTGTCCCAGTCGCGGAGTGTGTTTCCGAAGTGGTCGAGTCCTGCGGCGCGGAGTTTGGATTTGAGTCCGGGCTGGGTTGTGTATTGGTCGGTTTGCGACCAGAGGTAGCGGGCGGGGGCGTGGCAGTAGCAGATGTGCGGGACTGGTTTGGAGTTTGAAGAGGTTGGTGGCACGAGGGCTTTGATGGCGGCGGAGGATGTGGAGATGAGGAGGTCGATGGGGTGGAGTTCGTTGCGGGCGGCGAGTTTGCGGGAGAGTTCTTCGACGGCTTTGGGATAGCGGGGGAGGAGCCAGCGGCGGAGGGGTTTGGGGAGGTGGTTGAGGGTGGAGGTGGTGCGGGGGATGGCGTCGATGGCGGGGGTGATGGGGTCACCGGAATCGAACATGGTGTAGAGCTGGGTGATGCGGTAGTTTGATTTGTGGTTTGGGTTGAGCAGGTGGGTAGTGATGGCGTCGAGGACGAGTTCGCCACCACGGCGGGCGACGAGCCAGTCGTGGGCGAGGGCGACGGAAGTTTTTGGGTCTGAAGTGGACATATTTGTGCGAGACGGAGGGAATAACTAACTGATCGGTTTGGTCTATGCTTGTGGGCTATCTTGATGGTTACCTGAGGAGGATAGACGGATGAGCGAGCAAACCCAGATGACGGCGGCGAATCGGCTTGGATTGGACTATCGCGCTGAGGCGGTCAGGTTCGGGAAGCCTGTGGTGCCGATTATTGATGGGCATGTTCATATCAATGGGGCGCGGGCGGCCAAGGTGTACAAAGAGGTGTGTGATCTGTATGGGATCGAGCGGGTGTACTCGCAGACGCAGTTGTCTCAGGCTGATGCTGTGAAGGAAGTGCTTGGGGACCGGGTTCGGTTTGTGGCGATCCCGGAGTACATGCACGAGGACCGGAAGTGGGCGCATACTGAGGGGTTTCTTGAGAACTTAGAGGAGTGGCATGCGCGTGGGGCGCGGATGATTAAGTTTTGGGGTGCGCCTCGGCTGCGGGATTATGTGAAGCCGATGGGGCTTGATGCTGAGGAGATTGTGCCTTTTGATTCGCCTTGGAAGTTGAAGATTGCGGAGCGGGCGAAGGAACTTGGGATGTCGCTGATGGTGCATGTTGCGGATCCTGATACCTGGTTTTCTACGATGTATAAGGATGCTTCGGTGTATGGAACGAAGAAGGAGCAGTATGAGTCGTTGGGGCGGTTGCTTGATAAGACTGGGATGCGGTGTCTGGGGGCGCACATGGGGGGGTATCCGGAGGATCTTGGGTTTTTGACGGAGCTGCTGGATCGGCATCCGGGGTTGGTGCTTGATACGAGCGCGACCAAGTGGATTGTGCGGGAGTTGAGCAAGCAGCCTACGGGTGAGCTTGTGGCGTTCTTGAAGCGGTTTGAGGGGCGGATTCTCTTCGGGTCTGACATCGTGACGCATGATGATCATCTGGCGGCGTCTGATCCTGATAACCCGGCGTTTGGGAACCAGCTGGCGAGCAGCGAGGAGGAGGCGTTTGAGTTGTATGCGTCGCGGTACTGGGCGTTGCGGACGATGTATGAGACTGGGTATCGGGGGGAGTCAAATATTGCTGATCCTGATCTGATGATGTGCGATCCGGAGTCGTTTGATGCGATGAGCGGGCCTGCGTTGTTTGGGCATGGGCTTGATGAGGGGGTGCTTGGGATGCTTTATCGGGGTGCTTGTGAGGGGACGCTGGATGAGTGGTACGGGGGTTGATCGGTGAAAGGGGCGGTCTTTGGGTGTTTTTGGGTGTTTGCTTGTATTGGGTGGGTTGATCGGTTACTCTGAGCGGGTCGTATTTCTGAGTGGTCGCGTCGTCTTCGTGGGGTTGATGGCGGGCATTGCACACTTTGTTTTTTGGTTTTTGCGCTGTGGCTGAATTGGGCCTGGCGAGAAGGATGGTCATTATGCGGTCAGCTTTGGTCTTGTTGTCGATGTGTGGGTTTGCGATGTCTTCGAATGCGGGGGGCTTGGCGGCAGGCGAGCGTTCTTGGGAGTTGGCTCTGGAGAACGAGCCGGTGGATTTGCTTGAGGCGGACTTCCGTCAGATCAAGTTGGCTGTGGATTCTGGCAGTGTTGTTGGGGCGGCGGTTCTTGGTGGGATTGAAGGTCAGGCGATGGGGAGACGGCAGGGGGCGCAGGAGGCGGCGTGGTCAACTGTGGTGCGGGTTGAGGATGCGGACTGGTTACGGCTTGAGTTTGGGGATGTTGATCTGTCCTCGGCGACGGGTGATGTCAGAGAGAGCTACCTTCGGGTGACTTCGCTGTTTGATGGGCACGAGCAGTATCTCGATTTGGAGGCGTTGCGGGTGTGGGGGAACACGACGGCGTACTTTAATGGGAATGCGGTTCGGGTTGAGATCATGGCATCTGCGGGATCGGTGAGTGCGGATCGTGTGCAGATTTCTGGTGTTCAGGCGTCGGCACCTGTTGCTTCGGCTTCGATCTGCTTTAGTGTTGATGATCGGGTGCTTTCGAGTGATCCGCGTGATGCTCGTTTGATGCCGATCGGGTGCAGCGCTTGGTTGTTCTCGGATCACGGCAATACATTTTTGACGGCGGGGCACTGCAGTCCGAGTGGCGGTAATGTGGTGCAGTTTAATGTGCCTTTGTCGAGTAGTGGTGGTGGGTACCAGAATCCGCCGCCTCAGGATCAGTATGTTATTGATGGGGCATCGGTGCAGACGCAGGCGGGGGGGCCGACATTGGGGAATGATTACGGGTTCTTCGGGGCCTTTGATAATACTGGGACGGGGCTTTCGCCTCTGGCGGCACAGGGTGATTCGCATACGCTGGCGTCGTCGCAGATTGCCAATGATGGGCGTCCGATCCGGATTACTGGGTACGGTACTGTTTCGTCTCCGGTGTCGTTTACTTGGAATGGGGTGCAGAAGACGCATGCTGGGCCGTTCCGTGGTTACAACGGGAATGTTGTTCAATACACGACGGACACGACGGGCGGGAACTCTGGGTCTGTGATTCTTGATGACAATAACAATCAGGCGATCGGGATTCATACGAATGCTGGGTGTGGGTCTGGTGGGGGCTGGAATCATGGGTGCAACTTGTTTAACTCTGGGTTGCAGAATGCGCTTGCGAATCCTACGGGGATCGCGGCGCCTCGTACGATTGAGGGGGATGTTGCCTCGGCGCCTGATTTTGTGTCTCCTGATGGGGGCGATGCTGTGCAGCTTGTGATTTCCAACTTCCATGGGCGGACGATTGTTGGAACGCCAACTTTGTTTGTTGATAACGGGGCTGGATTTGTAGGGTTGCCCACGAGTATGGTTGATGCTTCGACCTTTGAGGGGTTGCTGCCTGCGACGGATTGTGGGGTTGATCTTTTGTATTACTTCCAGATTTCGGATACCGATGGGAATACGACGGAGTATCCCGAGGGGGGCGCGAGCGGGGCGTTGCGGACGACGGCGTTCGATGATTTGGTCGTGCACTTTGATGACGATTTCCAGACTGATACTGGCTGGCTTGTATTCAATAACGGCGTGACCGACGGGGGCTGGCTGCGGCTGGATCCGAATCAAGGGACGAGTAACGGCGGGGCTCAGCATGATGCCGATGGATCCGGGCGGTGCTTTGTGACTGGTCGCGGGGTTGTTGAGGATCTTGATGGGGGGCCTGCTCAGCTTATGTCGCCGTTTGTTGATACGACCATGATGGAGGATCCGACGGTGAGTTTTTGGGCTTGGGTCAATACTGCTGATAGCGAGCGGATGATCGTGGAGTTCACTCCGAACTTTATTGACTGGTTCCCGGTTGACGAGATTGATGACACCGATGGGTGGGAGATGAAGCGGTATTTGGTGAGTGACTTTGTTGGGCTCAGTGGGTTCTTCGCGGTGCGGCTCACGCTTACTGACGAGGGGGCCAACTCGCTTGTTGAGGGCGGGGTTGATGGGTTCTCTATCTCGACGATCATTTGTAATGGCGGCGAGTGCGTCGCGGACTTTACCGGCGATGGATCGCTGGATTTCTTTGATATTGCGGCGTTCTTGACGGCGTTTGGCGGTCAGGATCCATCGGCGGATCTGACCGGTGATGGGAGCTTTGACTTCTTTGATATTGCGGCGTTCTTGTCGGCGTTTGGTGCTGGCTGCCCGTAAGGGTTGTTGGTCTGAACGGCGATCGGTTAAAAAAAGAACAAGCCCGCGCGAGTGATTGCTCGCGCGGGCTTGTTTATTTTTTGGATTGTGTTCTTATTGGATTGTGTTCTTATTGGATTGGTGTTGCTCTGGCGGCGAGGGCTTGGACTCTTGAGGCGAGTTCGATTGCGCTTTGCTCGTCGAGTTTGGTGGCGAACTTGATGTTGATTTCTGGTGTGATGAGTGGGTCTGAGAAGCCTGGGGTTTTGCGTGTTAGGCGGAGGGGTGCGTTGCGGATTGATCCTGAGATGTGTCCTTTGGCGACCTGTCGTCCTGGGAGCATGAAGCCTGCGCCGTCGTAGATGCCGATTTCGCCGTTGGTGATGACGATCCATCTGACTGAGGCGGAGGCGGCGGTGGGTTCGATTGGTGTGCGTCCGGGCTTTGGGTTGAGGAAGAGGTGGATTTGTGCGATGGTGCCTGTGATTTGTGACCAGTCTTGTGAATCTGTGAAGAATGCGGAGAGTTCGTCGTCTGAGAGGTCTGTGAGGTAGACATCTGCGGTGTTTTTGTCTGCGAACTGGTAGGCGCGGGTGGGGTAGTGTGCCGAGAAGGTGAGTCCTTCTGAGTCTGTTGTGGTGCTTGATCCTGAGGAGCCGCCTGTCAGGCCGATGGTTGAACAGGCGGTGAGGAGGAGGGGGGCGAGTGCGGTGGTTGTGATGGCGATTAATTGTCTCTTGCGGGGATTCATGGGGGACTGTAGGGTGTGTAGGTGGATGGGGTGGTTGCCGGGGGTGGAACCGGTAGTGGCGGCGAGCGGATCTTTGTATATATGCGTTTGAATCAGTGGTGAATGGATGAAAGGGTCAAAGAATGAATGAACGAATGGCAGTTCGATGGATTGGTGCGTTGGTGGTACTGTTTTTTGGTGGGGTGGTTCATGGGCAGTCGTATTCGGGGTCCTATGAGGTCAATGGATGCTCGGTGAACTGGTCATTTTCGGTTGGTACGGGTCCATCATGTAGTAGTAGATATTGGTATTTCGATGGATATGAGGAAGTGATCGAGGGGCCTGAGGGGGAGCTTGAGCGTGTTGGCGAGCGTCGTGGGGAGGCTGATGAGGGGGCTGGGGTTGAATATAAGTTGATTGATTACGGTCGGGATCTGATGCGTGGGCGGTTTAATGATGAGACGGCGCGGGTGGCGTTTGAGACCGAGGCCGAGGATCGGGTGAATCGTAGATCTCGTGATTCTGTGGTTGAGGCGGCGATTGGGGCGTATGGGCTGCATCTTCAGGAGTTTCCTGAGGATTGGACCGCGGTGCGGGAGATGGCTGTTGCGTTGCTTGAGGCCCGGCGGGTAGATGATGCGGTGAAGTTGATGCATGAGGCGTATGTGCAGAACCCTGAGTTGGGCATTATGCCTTTAAAGGGGCATTTTTTGGGGAAATCGACTGAACCGATGCGGAAGCTGGTTGTTCGGGCGGTGCAGTCTGCGCATCGGGAGCCGAGCGATAAGGGGTGGCTGCTGGTGGCGGTGCTGATGCAGAGCCAGGGTCGTCAGGAGCTGGCGATGGAGATGCTTGGGCGGGCTGTTGAACTCGGTCTAGATACGGAGATTGTTCGGGGGTTTGGTGTTGGGGGGCCTTGATGGGTGTGTGTTTTTGAGAAGTCGTGTGTGGGGATGGTGGTGGGTGGAACTGTTGAATTGACAGGTTGATAGGGGTGTGGGTGTGGACTGGGATATTGGTGGTGTCTAGAGTCGTGGCCCTGCGCATCGCGTGATGTGTGGGATTATTGTGAACCGTGTGAACCACTCGTGTGCCGATCTGCCAGGATCGGATGCTCTTTGAGAGCGAACGCAGGAGTGGGAGGTGGAGATCAAATGGCTAAAGAACTTATCGAACAGTTTAAGATCATGGCACCGGGGGGGAAGGCAACGCCTGCTCCGCCTCTGGGTCCTGTTCTCGGTGCTAAGGGTGTGAACCCTGGGCAGTTTATTCAGCAGTTTAATGCTGCGACTGGTGCGCTCAACGGCAAGGTCGTTGGTTGCATCATCAAGGTGTACAACGATCGCTCGTTTGAGTTTGAGATCAAGTCTTCACCGGCTTCGGTTTTGATCAAGGAAGCTGCTGGTTTGGAAAAGGGTTCGGGAGAGCCTCAGACCATTGTTGGTTCGATTACTTCGGAGCAGTGTCGCAAGATTGCTGAAGAGAAGTTTGAAGACTTGAACTCACATGACCTTGATGCCGCGATGCTTGTCATTGCTGGCACTGCCCGTTCAATGGGCATTACGGTGGGGGCTTAATCATGGCGATGACAAAGCGTGCGAAAGCAGACGCTGCGATGGTTCTTGTGGAGGCTGTTGAGGCCCCGGAAGCACTCGCTGCGGTGAAGAAGTTTAAGGCTACCAAGTTCGATCAGTCGGTCGAGATTTGCATGCACTTGGGTGTTGATGTTAAGCATGCGGACCAGATGGTTCGTGGCTCGGTGTCGCTCCCTAAGGGTATCGGCAAGTCGAAGAAAGTGATCGCGTTCTGTGCTCCTGAGCATGTGAAGGACGCGCTTGCTGCTGGTGCGATTGAAGCGGGCGGCGATGAGCTTGTGAGCAGGGTGAAGGGCGGCTGGTTCGACTTTGATGTTGCGATTGCATCGCCTGACATGATGCGTGTGATGTCTGTTCTTGGTAAGGTGCTTGGTCCTAAGGGTCTGATGCCATCGCCGAAGAACGGTACTGTGACACCTAAGGTCGCTGATGCGGTCAAGGACTTCTCGGCTGGTAAGCTCGAGTACCGGGCTGACAAGGGCGGGAATGTCCATGCGATTCTGGGCAAGATGAGCTTCTCTGAGGCTGATTTGCTTGAGAACTACAATCATTTCGTTGCCACGATTGAGAAGGCTCGTCCTTCGACAGTCAAGGGTAAGTATGTCAAGAAGATCACGCTCAGCGGCACCATGACCCCCGGGGTTCAGGTTGCTGTTGCGAGCGAAGAAGAATAAAGGGATCATCCGATGAGTAAACCAGTCAAAGAAATGATGATCCGTGATTACATCGAGCGAGTCGGCGAGACCGAGGATGCTCTGGTGATCGGTCTTCGTGGGATTAGTTCCAACGATACAAACGCGATCCGTAGCGGTCTTGCCAAGAAGGAGATCCGTGTGACCATCATGCGGAACAGCCTCTTTGGTCAGGCGTTTGGCGAGACAACGCTTGCACCACTCGCTGGTGTGATGAACGGCGCTAGCGCTCTGACCTACGGGGCAGAGTCGGTCGTCGATGTTGCTCGCGAGATTGTTGGGCTGCTCAAGGAGTTCCCGGATATCGAGCTTAAGGGCGCGGTACTTGATGGGATGCTGTTTGAGGGCGATGCGGGTGTGAAGGAGCTGAGTAGGTTCCCAACGCGCGACGAGGCGATTGCTCAGGCGGTCACCTTGGTGCTCAGTCCTGCACGGAATCTTGTTGGTGCTGTCAAGGGTCCGGGTTCGGGTCTTGTGGGCATTCTCAAGAGCATCGAAGAGAAGTTGGAAAAGGGCGAGGCGATCGCGAAGATCTGATTGTCTTGTTTATAAGTGGCGGGGCGTGTTGCTCTGTTGCTTGAATGTGTATTTATCTGCTTGTGTGATTATGCATGAGTGGTTCGTGAAACAACCCGTATTCACCCGACTGGCCCTGAGCTCTTTGATGAGCAGGGTTAAAGAACCGAGCGGTTCGGTCCCTCTTGGGTGAGCGAGTCTGGCGCATTGAAGAATGTGCATTATGAAGAAGGAGTTGGACCATGTCTGACGAAGCAACCAAAACATTTGACGCAAAGATTTCGAAACTCGGTGACGAGCTTGCAGGGCTTACCCTGAAGGAAGCTGTTGACCTGGGCGATTACATGAAGGATACCTACGGCATCGAAGCTGCTGCTGGTGGTGCTGTGGTCATGGCTGGCGGCGGCGACGGCGATGGCGCTGGTCCTGCTGAGCAGACCGCCTTTGATGTGATCATCAAGAGCCCTGGTGGCAACAAGATCCAGACCATCAAGGCGATCCGCGAGATCACCGGTCTTGGCCTGAAAGAAGCGAAGGCACTTGCAGAAGAAGCCGGCGCGAAGGTCAAGGAAGGCGTCTCGAAGGAAGAGGCCGAAGAGGTCATTGGCAAGCTCGAAGAAGCTGGCGCTGAAGTCGAGATCGCTTAATCGATCATTTTGGCCTGGGATCGGATTTGCAGGGATGTAAAGATCGATTCTGGGCTTGCAAGACTTATGTCGGGCACCCCGAATGTGCGGGGTGCCCGATTCTCTCATGCTGGGCTTTGAGTAGTGAGCTCTCAGGGTGAGAAACGGTTTGGAGACCGACCGACGGGTAGGTCTTTGATTGGGTACGGGTGTGATATCGGGATGTTTTTGGCTGTCTGACGGGTGTTCATATTTCTAGTTACGCAGGATTCGGCGGGCTTCTTCGGGGGTTTGCGTGGGTCTGAGACTGGTTTGTAGGTCTTTGTGTGACTAGACTTTGGCATCGGCCGGCAATCGGGGCATACCACAATTTAGAGAGTTCTTCACAGCGTGTTTTCGTAGAGATGGTGCGCGTGTGTTGAGAACCATAACGAGGTGATGGATGGCAGCGACCAAAGTGCGCCAAATGGAGCGTGAGCGATTGGTTCGGAGTTTCGCCAAACGAGGCGATGCAACGGAAGTCCCAGATCTTTGGCAGGTTCAGCAGGCTGCATACAGCCGGTTCCTGCAGGTGCATGAGAATCCTGATGAGCGTGAGGCCAAGTATGGTCTTGAGTCGCTTCTCCAGGAGATCTTCCCAATTGAATCGTACGACGAGACGATGAAGCTTGAATATGTAAGCTACTCGCTCGACGAGCCGCGGTATACCTCGGATGAGTGTCGTCAGCTTCGGTTGACTTACGGGCATCCGTTCAAGTTGTGCTTGCGTCTCAAGCGTGAGACCCACGGCGATCTGCCCGAGGAAGATATTTACCTCGGTGAGTTCCCGGTCATGATGGGCGGCGGCGAGTTTATCGTCAATGGTGCAGAACGCGTGATCGTGTCGCAGCTCCACCGCTCGCCTGGTGTGGATTTCTCGATTGTGTCTTCTGAGGCTGACCGTCCATTGCACAGCGCCCGGATTATTCCTGAGCGTGGTTCATGGATCGAGCTTGAGGTGACCAAGAAGGATGTGCTGGCGATGCGGATCGACCAGTCGACCAAGCTTGCCGCGACGACCTTCTTGCGTTGTTTGGACGAGTCTGTTGCATCGACTGATGCGATCATTGGTTTGTTCTACGAGGTTGCTGAGATCAAGGCGAAGGATGTCCATCCTGAGGATTGGGCCGCTGCTTCGATTATTGATACCGAGTCTGGCGAAGAGCTTGTTCATGTCGGTTGTCAGGTCGGCGAGGAAGCTGCTGAGGCGATCAAGGCTTCTGCGCTCAAGACTATCCGTGTGGTGCAGAATCCGAGCGACTCGCTGATTCTCAACACGATTGCTGAGGAGAACCTTGAGGCCTTCGATGAAGTCCCCAATGTGACCAGTGATTATGACCGTGCGATGCTGAAGATTTACTCTCGTTTGCGTCCGGGCAACCCGCCGCAGGTCGAGAAGGCCAAGCAGTTGTTCCACGAGAAGTTCTTTGATGGCAACCGTTACCGTTTGGGTAGCGTTGGTCGTTTCCGTATCAACCGCAAGTTTGATATGGATATCGATCCGGATCAGTTGTTCTTGCTCGGGCTCGATTTCTTGAAGGTGATCCAGTACATGCTGGACCTCCGCTCGAATCGTCTCGATCCAGATACACAGCGTCCGGTTGCTTTGATTGATGATATTGATCACCTTGGTAACCGTCGTCTCCGGACGCTCGATGAGCTTGCTGTTGAGGAGATCCGGAAGGGTCTTCTGAAGCTGCGTCGTACGGTCCAGGAGCGGATGAGTGTCAAGGACCCTGAAGAGGTCGCCAAGATTGCTGATTTGGTCAACTCCAAATCGATTTCGTCGGCGATTGATTTCTTCTTTGGTCGCTCTGAGCTTTCTCAGGTTGTTGACCAGACCAACCCGCTGTCGTCGCTCGTTCACGAGCGTCGTTTGTCGGCCCTTGGACCTGGTGGACTGAACCGCAAGCGTGCGGGCTTTGAGGTTCGTGATGTTCATACTTCCCATTACGGGCGTGTGTGTCCGATTGAGACTCCCGAAGGCACCAACATTGGTCTGATCGTTTCGTTGGGTATCTACTCAACGGTTGACGAGTACGGCTTCTTGCGGACGCCTTACCGGCAGGTCGAGAACGGCAAGCTGACCGGGAAGATCATGAATCTTCGTGCAGATGAAGAGATCCGTTCGGTGCTTGCACCTGCGGACGTTCTGAATCCTGAGGGCGAGTTCAAGGACAAGTATGTTCTTGCACGCATGGACGGCGAGATCGCCGAAGTGAAGCCTAAGGAAGTGAACTATGTTGATGTTTCGCCCAAGCAGTTGGTCGGGATCTCGGCTTCGTTGATTCCATTCCTCGAGCATGACGATGCGAACCGGGCCTTGATGGGTTCGAACATGCAGCGTCAGGCCGTGCCTCTTATTCGGATCGATCCACCTTGTGTGGCGACGGGTATGGAGAAGGAAGTGGGGCGGTACTCTGGTATGCTTGTCAAGGCGACTCGCGGCGGGAAGGTGACTTATGTCGACTCCCAGCGGATCGTGATTGATAATGCTGATGAGTATGTGCTCCGTAAGTTTGTTGGTCTCAACGAGCGTACTTGCCAGAACCAGAAGCCGATCGTCAAGAAAGGCCAGAAGGTCAAGGACGGCGAGGTTATTGCTGACGGTGCTTCAACGCAGAAGGGTGAGCTGGCGATTGGTAAGAATGCTCTTGTGGCGTTCAACACATTCGACGGGTACAACTTCGAAGATGCGATCGTGATTTCTGAACGGCTTGTGAAGGACGATACCTTTACCAGTATTCATATCAATAACTACGATGTTGAAGTCCGCGAGACCAAGCTTGGTCGCGAGGAGTTCACTCGGGATATTCCCAATGTGTCCGAACGGATGCTGCGGAACCTTGACGAGACGGGCGTGATCCGTGTTGGCGCCAAGGTTGGTCCTGGTGATATTCTGGTTGGTAAGGTTTCGCCTAAGAGCAAGACCGAGCTGACTCCTGAAGAGAAGCTTCTCCATGCGATCTTTGGTCGTGCGGGCGAGGATGTGAAGAACGATTCGCTCGAGGTCAGTGCTGGTACATCCGGCATTGTGATTGGGACCAAGAAGTTCTCACGCCGTGTTCATATGAACGACACGCAGAAGAAGGCTCTCAAGGCTGACATGGCTGCGTATGAAGCGGAGCAGGACGCCCAGGCGATCAAGCTCTTCAAAGAGATGACCGAGGAGATCAATGAGATCGTCGGTACCGAGATGGTTGACCCGATGACCCGCCAGAAGGTCGGTGCTTCGGACATTCCTGAGGTTATCAACGAGCAGATCAAGACCTTTAATGCCAAGTGGATTAAGGGCTCTAAGGAACTCAAGGAGAAGGCGGAGATTTCATTCCGTCAGTACTGGCCTCGTATCGAGGCGGTTGAAGCCGAGAAGCAGCGGAAGGTCGCGCATATGAAGCGTGGCGACGAGTTGCCCAACGGTGTTCTTGAGATGGTCAAGGTGTATATCGCGTCCAAGCGGACATTGTCTGCTGGTGACAAGATGGCTGGTCGTCACGGGAACAAGGGTGTGATTGCCCGCGTGGTTCCTGAAGAGGACATGCCTTTCATGGACGACGGGACTCCTGTCGATGTGATGCTCAATCCGTTGGGTGTTCCGTCTCGGATGAATGTTGGTCAGATTCTTGAGACGCACCTTGGTTGGGCTGCTCAGGTGCTTGGTTTCCAGGCGGTCACTCCTGTGTTTGACGGGTGTACCGAGGCTGAGATTCATGCTGCTTTGGCCGAGGCCAATGAGTATGTGTCGAATCGCTGGGCGAAATGCGAAGAGGACGGCACTTGGCCGCACCATCGCGAGCTGCTTGCCGAGATGCCTGCTGGTGGAAAGATCCAGTTGTATGACGGCCGCACAGGCGAGGCGTTCAAGCAACGGACGACCGTTGGGTTTATGTACCTGCTCAAGCTGCATCACCTTGTCGATGACAAGATTCATGCTCGTGCGACGGGTCCATACTCGCTTATTACTCAGCAGCCGCTGGGTGGTAAGGCACGGACGGGTGGTCAGCGGTTTGGTGAGATGGAAGTCTGGGCGCTTGAGGCGTACGGGGCTGCATACATCTTGCAGGAGCTGTTGACGGTCAAGTCTGATGATGTTGAAGGTCGTACGAAGATCTACGAGTCGATGGTGAAGGGCACCAACAAGCTGGAGGCCGGAATGCCTGTGGCGTTTGATGTGCTTTGCAACGAGCTCAAGGGTCTTGGTATGAACCTGACACTGGAGAAGAAGCAACTCGAAGGCGGAAGTCTGCTGTAAGAGATCGGCTTTGATGCGGGGATTGATCCCCGCGTGAATCGTGTTGTTTAGATGAGAACATTCACTCCTTGACGGGAGAAACTGATATGAACGAGAGCGTCTTTGATCGTGTAAATGATTTCTCAAGTGTGAAGATCACACTTGCTTCTCCGAACGACATCCGTGCGTGGTCGTACGGTGAGGTGAAGAAGCCTGAGACTATTAACTACCGTACCTACCGGCCTGAGAAGGACGGGTTGTTCTGCGAGCGGATCTTTGGTCCTGAGCGGGATTACGAGTGTTCGTGCGGGAAGTACAAGGGCACCAAGTACAAGGGTTACATCTGTGACCGTTGTGGTGTCAAGGTGACCCACTCGCGTGTCCGGCGTAAGCGGATGGGGCACATTAACTTGGCTTCGCCGGGTGTGCACATCTGGTTCTTCAAATCCATGCCTTCGCGTCTTGGGACGCTGCTTGGGATGAAGACTTCGGATCTTGAGAAGATCATTTACTACCAGGACTATGTTGTCACCAAGCCTGGTGATACCGAGCTGACCTTTAAGCAGGTCCTGACCGAGGACGAGCATCGCGCTGCCCTTGAGCAGTACGGCAATGAGTTCCGCGCTGAGATGGGTGCTGAGGCGATCCGTTCGCTGATCGAGATGCTTGATCTTGATGCTGAGGCTGACGAGATCCGTGCGGGTCTTGCGGCAACGCGGTCCAAGCAGAAGACCAAGGACTACGCCAAGCGGCTCAAGCTCGTTGAGGCGGTCCGTCATTCTGAGAATGATCCGGCTTGGCTTGTGATGGATGTGATCCCGGTGATCCCGCCTGATCTTCGCCCGCTTGTGTTGCTCGAATCGGGCAACTTTGCGACCAGTGACCTCAATGATTTGTACCGCCGGATTATCAACCGGAACAACCGGCTTAAGAAGCTGATGGATCTGAATGCTCCTGAGGTGATTATCCGGAACGAGAAGCGGATGCTTCAGCAGGCGGTCGATGCGTTGTTTGATAACAACCGTTGTCGTCGTCCGGTGCTTGGTTCATCGAGCCGTGCACTCAAGTCGCTTACTGACATGATCAAGGGCAAGCAGGGTCGCTTCCGCGAGAACCTGCTTGGTAAGCGTGTGGATTATTCTGCTCGTTCGGTGATTGTGGTGGGTCCGAGTCTGAAGATTAACCAGTGTGGTCTTCCTAAGAAGATCGCCCTTGAGTTGTTCCAGCCTTTCATTATCCGGAAGCTCAAGGAGCACGGACTGGCTGACACGATCAAGAGCGCTAAGAGAATGCTTGAGCGTCGTGATGCAGAGGTGTGGGACATCCTCGAAGAGGTGATCTACCAGCATCCGGTCATGCTTAACCGTGCACCAACGCTTCACCGTATGGGTATCCAGGCGTTCGAGCCTGTGCTTGTTGAAGGCAACGCGATCCGTCTGCACCCATTGGTGTGTGGTGGGTTTAATGCTGACTTTGACGGTGACCAGATGGCGGTTCACTTGCCGTTGTCGGTGGAGGCTCAGGCGGAGGCTCATGTGCTGATGCTTTCGACGAACAATGTGTTCTCGCCTGCTAACGGTGCACCGATTATTAACGCATCGCAGGACATCGTGATGGGTGTGTACTTCATCACCACGACGCTTGCTGATATTGAAAAGACGAACGAGAACGATGTGCCCCGGTTTAAGGATCGGCACGAGGCGATTCTTGCGTACGACAACGGCAAGATTGATATCCACGAGCCGATCAGTGTGCGGCTTGGTGGGTTCAGCATGGTAGTCAAGAAGGAGAAGGGTGCGACCGAGCCTATGCCTGAGCACGGGCGATTGGTGACCACTATTGGTCGTATTCTGTTCTCCGAGATTCTTGGTGACGGGATGCCGTTCTATAACTGTTCGATCGGTAAGAAGGGCTGTGCCCGCGTGATCGATGATACTTACGAGTATTGTGGACGCGCCGAAACGATCAATATCCTTGACAAGATGAAAGAGATCGGGTTCAAGCAGGCGACGGTTGCGGGGCTGAGTTTCTCGGTGACCGACCTCCGTATCCCTGATGAGAAGCCTGAGATTCTTGATGCGGCTCAGGCGAAGGTGACGCGTGTCGAGAAGAACTTTGATCGCGGTATTATCACCGAGCGTGAGCGTTACAACCAGTTGCTTGATATTTGGTCGCACTGTCGTGAGGAGTTGACTGTCAAGTTGATCGAGACACTCAAGAACGATCGTCGTCACCCAGACGGCTCGTACGCGGGTATCAAGGAGAAGGAGGGCGCTGCGTTCCTCAATCCTGTCTACCTGATGAGTGACTCTGGTGCTCGTGGTAATGTTTCGCAGATGCAGCAGCTTGCTGGTATGCGTGGTTTGATGGCCAAGCCATCGGGCGAGATTATCGAGACACCGATTCGTGCGAACTTCCGGGAAGGTCTGCACATTCTTGAGTACTTCTCGTCAACGCACGGTGCTCGTAAGGGTCTGGCTGATACGGCTCTCAAGACCGCGGACTCCGGTTACCTGACTCGTAAGCTCTGTGATGTCGCCCAGTCGGTGATCATCGGTGAGCATGATTGTGGCAGCCGTCGCGGTCTGATGAAGCGTGCGATCTACAAGGGCGAGCAGATTGATGTTCCATTGAGCGAGCAGATCTTTGGTCGTGTTTCGGTCAATGCGGTGATGGACCCGATTACAGGAGACAAGATCGTTGACGCCAACGAGATGATTTCCGAGGAAGCATCCAAGCGGATCGAAGAGATCGGGATGGACGGGCTTCTGGTCCGCAGCCCGCTGACTTCTGAATCGTTTACTGGGTGTTCGGCGCTTGACTACGGCATGGACATGTCGACTGGTAAGCTTGTCGAAGAGGGCATGGCCGTGGGCATTATTGGTGCTCAGTCGATTGGTGAGCCTGGTACTCAGTTGACGATGCGTACTTTCCACTCTGGTGGTATTGGTACCCGTGATATTCTTGATACCGAGTACCGGGCACTCAACAACGGTGTTGTTGAGATCCGTGACTGTAATGAAGTGACCGTGAAGGACGAGGACGGCAATGACTGTCGTGTTTCGCTCAAGCGGAACGGTGAGCTTGCGATTCTTGATGAGTCGGGCAAGGAACTCGAGAAGACGAAGGTGCCTTACGGTGCGTTCATCTATGTGAAGAATGGTGACACGATCAAGCGTGGATCTGACATGATCAAATGGGATCCGCACCGGACGCCTACTTTGGCTGAGAAGCCTGGTACGGTTCAGTTTGTTGATATTGAGATTGGCGAGACTGTTCGTGAAGAGGATGCTGGTCGTGGTCAGAAGGCGCTTGTCGTCATCGAGCACAAGGGTGATAAGCACCCACAGATCAACATCGTTGACGGCGAAGGCAACATCCTCGACTTCCATTACTTGCCAGCGAAGGCTCGTCTTGAGGTTGCCGATGGTGAAGTGATCGGGTCCGGGCACATGATTGCTCGTCAGCCTCGTTCAGCAGCGGGTTCAGCGGACATCGTTGGTGGTCTCCCTCGTGTGACGGAGATCTTTGAGGCACGCAAGCCCAAGGAACCTGCTGTGATGGCGGAGATCTCTGGTGTTATCGAGATCTACTCCGACAAACGCAAGGGCAAGATGACGATCCGCGTGATTTCCGATTCGGGGATCGAGAAGGATCATCATGTTCCCAATGACAAGGCACTGCTCGTGCACGCTGGTGACTTTGTCACCGCGGGCGATTCGTTGACCGAAGGCCCTCAGATCCCGCACGATATTCTTCGTATTAAGGGTGAAGAGGTTCTGTGGCAATACATGCTTGACGAGGTGCAGAATGTGTACCGTGCTCAGGGTGTGCCGATTAATGACAAGCACATCGAGCTGATTCTTTCTTCGATGCTTCGGAAGGTCCGGGTCGAGAATATTGGTGACACAGACATGCTTCCGCATGATGTTGTTGACAAGTTCAAGTTCCGTACGAAGAACAACGAGATGGCGGGCTTGCTCAAGGTGACCGATGTTGGGACGACCCCGCTCCGTATGGGCGAGTTGTACCCGAAGGACGAGGTTAAGGAAGCCAATGCCAAGGCTGAGGCTGAGGGCGGCGAGATCGCCAAGACCAAGCGGGCGCGTCCTGCGGCTGGTCGTACGCTTCTTCTTGGTATTACCAAGGCGGCGTTGTCGAGCGAGTCGTTCTTGTCTGGTGCATCGTTCCAGGAATCGACCAAGGTGCTTACCGAGGCTTCGCTCCGCGGTGCTGAGGACGAGTTGATTGGTCTTAAGGAGAATGTGCTGCTGGGTCACTTGATCCCGGCGGGTACAGGTTTCCGCAAGTACCAGGACATCCGCGTCAAGACGCTGGTGAGCCCGGAGGAACTCGAAGAGTCCATGATGGATGACGAGTACTACGACGAGGCGGAACTCGAGGCCGAGATTTTGGGCGAGGGTCAGCTTGAGACCGCTGAGGTCGGGGTTGGTGAAGTTGGCGGCGAGGTCGGCGGCGAAAGCCCGCAGGTCGAGATCCGCGATGTGATCGTGGGCGAGCCTACGACTGAATCACCTGCTGAGACCGGTGCTGAGGGCTGATAAGCTTTCGGATTCAATGAGAATATCGAGGGCACCCTTTGCGGGGTGCCCTTTTTTTGTAGTGTTTAATGAGAGTTTGGGGGAGTGCGCCTAGGCTGGGCTTATGGCTGATGTAACACTATTGGAACTCTTTGAAACGCCTTCGGATACCCCGTTTGTGATTGAGCATATCGCGGCGGAGTTTACGAGTGTGTGCCCGATTACGGGTCACCCGGACTTTGGTGTGGTGACGCTTCGGTATGAGCCGCGGGCGGCCAAGGACGGGGGGCAGTGCATCGAGCTCAAGAGCCTGAAGTTGTACTACCACTCGTTCCGCAACAAGGGGAGTTTCTTTGAGGCGGTGACCAACACGATCCGGGAGGATCTGGTCAAGGCGATCGATCCGGTCTGGCTGCAGATCGAGACGGACTGGAAGGGGCGGGGGGGTATCCGGTCGGTGATCCGGGCGGATCATGGGGATGTGCCGGGGCATTTTCTTGGGCGGTGAGTTTGGTATTAGATGTCTTCTGATCCTGTGATCAGTTCTCTGATTGAGCCATCTGCATCGTGCTGAGCTTCTTGAGAAACCCAATCGGGAAGGACATCGGCTTTTTGCATAATTTCTATCGCATGGTATCTGCAGTTCATGCAGGGGCCGTGCTCGTAGAGATAGAGCATCGAGTTGAGTGATTCTGGAGTATTCCGTTCTTTGAAAATGTCGAGCAGCGAGAAACCGATGGTGTGGAGGTCATGGTGGTCATCTGTAAGGAAGAGGGCTTCCTCGATCACGGCATGATCACCCGGCTGGTAGCTTGATGTGAAAAGGTAGAGTGAACCCTCGGCGAGATTCTTGCGGGTTCGTTTCGTGAACGCGAGCTCACGGATGTCTGGATGGCTGCATGTAGCGAGAGCTTGATAAGACTTCCAACGAACCTTTTCACTTGGGTTATCTACGAGAGTGAGCAAGCGGCAATCAATGAATGGCAATGGGCAGTGTTGCGTGAAAGCCATGAGATATTTATGGATATGGTTTGGGTTTGTTTCTCGAAGAATCTCGGATGTGATCGTTAGAGTTTCATCTTTCGGAGCATTCCGGCCCCATCGGCGAATCCATGCGCCATAGTTGTTATCCGGGGCTTTGTTAACCCAACTGATGACATCTTCGGCTGTGGTATCACGGAAGCGGATAGCGTCTTTCTTTCGTGTGGAACGATCCAAAAACTGAGGGAGAGACCGGTAGTCTCCTAGCCCTGGTTGAAAATCTTGTTCGGAGTTCGACTCTATGCAAGTAGGGCGAGAGGGATTTTCAGTTTGGTAAAACTCGAGGAGGTTTGAAAGCTCTTCGTTAACTCTTGACCATTCTGATAGGAGTATGAGTCCATCGCCTTCTGAGTATTGTTCGTCGTAATGACTTAAGCACAGACCGATAGTCCATTGTTCGAGTTGATCCCGCTTTAAAAGATTGGCTAGTTGTTCAAATACATGGGCCAGACCATTTTTCCCATCTAGTGAGACGACTTCGTCAGCGCCGGGTGGAGTGTCATATCCGGCGGCTGGAGCTGTTAAAAGTTTGTAGAGCAGCTCTCGTGCACGAGATATGCCAACATTGGCTATCTCTAGGAGTATTCCAGCGAAGTAGTAGCGGGGGATTTCTTCATCATCTGCAGATGCATTTGCTAGGGTTGATTCGATGTGATCGAGGATGCGTGGGAAGATGCGGTCTTGAGCGTTGTCGCATTGGATGATGTTGATCAGCCAATCTTGGGAGGCATCTTCGCATTGGGTGTCGTATCGAAGGTTGTGCGTGCACGCATGAACAACCGCATCTTCCATACCCTCTAGGCCATATTGAGTGGCGTGCTGGTAGATCCGTCCAAGTCCACGCTGGATTGCGAGTTTGAAATCGTGCGAGTTCAACGGTAGTTGATATGGAGCATGGTTAGCATCGGGTATGACCGATGGGGTTTGGTTCACGGATATTCCTGCCGGGTTGAGCGGATGACGACATCGGAGATGTGCATGCCTGCGGGTTGGGAGATGATGAAGCCGATGGTTCGGGCGATGTCCATTGGGGAGAGGACGGGGGAGATGGTGTCCATGAGATCGCCGAACTTGCTTTGGTCGTAGCCTGCGACTTGTTGGAACTCTGATTTGACGATGCCGGGCTCGATGAGTGAGACTCGGACGCCTTTGGGGCCGAGTTCTCTGCGGGCGGCTTCTGCGAGGGAGTTGACGGCGAACTTTGTTGAGCCGTACATTGAGGAGAATGGGGAGATGTGTCGTCCGACGGTGGAGCCGAGGATGACGAGGTCGGCGGGGTGCTCTGGCCAATCGTGGGATTCTTGGAGTTTGACGAGGGCGTTTCCGGCGGTGCGGATGAGTCTTGCGGCTCCGAGGAGGTTTGTGCGAACCATCTCCTCCCATTGTGTCGTATCAGAGGTCATGACGGAGCCGTTGAGGCCTCGGCCGGCGTTGACGATGACGATGTCAGGGATTGCTGGGGCGTTTGAGGTGCTTTGGGGGGTTAGAAGTGCGGTTGCGGCCATCATTTCGTCGATAGTGGACTGATCGGCGGCGTCTCCGGCTACGAATGCGGATCGGGGTGGGCCTTCGTTTGTTGGGTAGGTTTCGTTGAGCTCTTGGGTGAGTTTGATGAGATTCTGCTCTCGGCGGGCGTTGAGGATGAGCCTTGCGCCCAGTGAGGCGAGATGGTGGGCACAGTCGCGTCCGATGCCTGCGGAGGCTCCGGTGATGAGGGCGATGCGGGATTCGAGCGGTTTGATTTGGGAAGATGATTGCACAGCAGAACTCCTTTGGCGAGTGTACGCGGGCAAGAGGGTGAATAGGATGGGCCATGATGCACAGAACTGATCTCAATATTTCAAGAGCGTTGACTACGAGAACCTTGACCTTTGGTATAACGATTTCTGCGGCGATGCTGATGAGCAGTGCTGGGGGTTGCAAGGCAGTGCAGAAGCACCGGGCCAATAAGGCGGCCGAGCGTGAGGCGAGGCAGATTGAGTCGATGCAATCGAATCGGGCAACGGAGCAATCGCAGCCTGTGGTAGAGCAGCCGACGCAATCGGAATGGACCCAGGAGCAGCGTCCTCGCTCGGCTGATGAGCGGGTTGATCAGGCTGCCGATGAGCCGGAGTCGTTGGATCAGGCGGTGATGGAGATTATTGACGATCGTCCGGTTGCTGACAGGGGGACGGAGATCGCGCCGCGGGGTTCGGAGCCGATTATTGATTTGCCTTCGCCAAGAACTCGCGAAGAGCAGAGTCTTGCTCGTGCGGTGGAGTTGCAGTCGGGCGGGAACCTTGAGGCGGCGTTGCAGGAGCTCGAGCGGGCGATCGCGTACAACCCCCGGTTTACGCGGGCGTATATTGAGTCTGGTGATATTTATGTTGAGATGGGTCAGTTTGAGCAGGCCGAGCGTCAGTACGCGGCGGCGGTTCGCAATGAACCCCGCAACTACATGGCTCAGTATCGGCATGCGAGCGTGCTCCATAAACTGGGGTCGCTCGAAGAATCCAAACGGGCGTATCTGCGTGCGTTGTCGATCCGTCCGAGTGCGTTTGATGCGAATCTTGGGTTATCGATTGTGCATCTTGAGAGCGGATACGCGGAGCAGGCGGCTCCGTATGCTCAGCGTGCGGTGCGGGCTGATCCGCCGAGCGGGCGGGCGCGGATGCACCTTGGGAATGTGTATGCGGCGATGGACCAGCACGAAGAAGCGATTGTCGAGTATCAGCAGGCCGCTGATATGCTCGAAACGCCCGGGACCGGTTTGCTGTTGAATCTTGCTGATTCGCTGAATCAGTTGCAGCGGTACGCGGAGATGGTTGGGGTCTTGGAGCAGCTTGTGCTGATCGAGCCCGACACGGTTTCGTACGAGCGGTTGGGGTCTGGGTATTTCAGGTTGCGTCGGTATGAGGACGCGCTGTCGGCGTTTAACTCATCGGCGGACCTTGATCCGAATCACTACGCGGCGCTCAATGGGATCGCGGTGTGCGAGCTCAATAACTATCTTTGGAATGGGAAGACTGATGGGAGTGCGCGTGAGCGTGCGGTTGATGCGATGCGTCGGTCGCTTCGTATCGAGCGTCAGCAGCCGAGGATAGTGGAGTTGTTGCGTCGATACTCGCATCCGGCGGGCAGCGAGGGGTGATAGTCCGAACGGGTCAGGGCAACTTATTGTACTGCCCATTGTCGAAGACGGCCAAGCAGCGACCTCGGCATGAAAGGGAAGTTGGTATTCTTGCAGACGCTTTATGGATTTTGACTGAGATTGAGCATGTTTATCGCTTCGCCATCTTCATATCCATACCGAGTTCCGTACGCATGCCCGAGTGATTCGAGCGTTTGAAAGTCATCTCGTTCGTACGCCATTGATGCGTACCATCCAATGAATGATTTAATTTGCTTTATAATTGGTGAATGATTCAGTGGCAACGGTCCCGCTGCCTCAAGCCAAGAGTTCTCTCGCTCTTCGACAACATTCCAAGTTTGTTGGAGCGTTGAGTACGCAAAGTTTTGTGCTTCAGCGCTATCGTCTTTCTCTAACCATGCCCATGCGAGTTCTTCGCCAATTTCGATATAGTTGTTGTAGTTCAGAAGTTCTTGGTTCGAAAAAAGCTCTTCTAAATGATCGGCAATGTCATCGCCCAGCATGGATAAATTTCGAGCGTGTTCAATATGTAGCCACACACCTTGATTACTGGCGAATGATGAAGGGAATAGCGATTTGTAATCAGTCCATGCGTCTATGTATTCGTTTTTATTTCCTGCCGACAACCAGTATGCGCACGCGGACTGAGCCGCGAGGAGTTTGTGATCGGAGTCAATAGAAATGTTGGAGTGGTCTCGCAATCTGATTGCACATTGAGCTGCCTTTAAGAAATCCCCAGAAGTTGCATAGGCGGCACTCTGCTGCTGCATTATTTCGATGTATACAAGTGGGTGTGATTTTATTAGAGAAGGATCTGCGACTGCGAGTAGCTCCGCTTGCCCATACGATTCGGCTGCGAGTTGGTCGTTTTGTATCGCGAGATACACACGAGCCTCAATGCGGAGCCCATCCCATTTATCGAAAAGAGACTCTGGTTGTTGCATGAGTTCATCTAAAATGACCAATGCGAGGGAATGATTGGGAGGCTGGATCTCCAATGAAGCCCAGGCTGCTCGCCTGTACATTGCCCCGTGGCCGGATTTTTCAGATAGTTTTAACAACCTAGCTTTGCCAAGTAGTTCACTCGCTACATTTGCAGTGGAGTCAACTTGGTTCGGTTCAACAGTCAGAATATCTCCCGGCTGGACCAGGGTGGTAGAGAGATATAAAAAAATAGAAATACAATTTGCAATAAACATGTGATCTCCTAGCTATTTAGCATTCTTCGCCACAGGGGTCGCAGTGTTCGATCGGTCTTGGAAGTGAAAAACGAACTCGCCCCCGTACCTCATGGGTTGTTTCTGCCGTGCCTGTTTGATATTCGCCACAAGCGGTTCCGACGGTGATAATTGTTCCGTTTGTAAATGTACAATCAAACTCTGCAACTTCTGCGAACTTGCTTGCCGAAATGGTTTTCACAGTAGTGACTTCCTCGATAATGCAGGTTCGTTCTGAACAGTTTGGGATTTCTGCGGCAATTGCTGCGTGATAAGTAGTTGAGTTGCATCCTGAGGTCTCACCGCCGAATGAGGCTTTGGGGCCGAGTCTTACCAACAACGCCCACTTAATCTCAATCTCTAGGTTTCCTGATACCGACCAACAGAGTTGAGAAGAATCTGAATATCCACAGGTTCCCATAGTGCCTGGAGGACCTTCGCCACACTCCCACACCCCGCAGTTTCCTTCTAAATCAGATTCGAATGTGGTATCAGAAGTCTCAGATTGAACAGGTGTCATCACAATCACATTGGAGGATGTACCTAGGTGGACGCAAGACGCCTCGTTGAGTGGGGGTAATTGGCTTAGGTGATCAGGCCAGCAATAGGCGAAAAAGCTGGGCGGACGATCGATAGCGTTTTGTGCGTAGCAGGTGCTATGGAATCCTGTTAAGAGCATTAAGTATACCAATTGTCTGTTCATACACACAAGTTACCCCCCCCCCTCTTCTTCTGTCAATAGGTATGTTGTTATTATGGATAAAAAAAACGACACAAAATTGTGCCGCCCGATCTCAAATATGAGTTTATATGCTGTGTGGTTTATGGGAAGATGCCGCGGACTTTGTAGACATCGCCGATATGGTCGAGGGCTGATGCGAAGGCTGCGGTACGGAGTGAGCACTTGAGTTCATTGCGTCGCGCCAGGGTACGCTGTGCTGCAACGACCATGTGGCGGTTGAGCTCGCGGTCGACCTGCTCTGCGGACCAGGTGACTGCGTTCTTGTTCTGTACCCATTCGAAGTAGGACACGGTTACGCCGCCCGCGTTTGCGAGAATGGCGGGGATGACCTCGATGCCTTTTTCGTCGAGCTTGCGTTCTCCTGAGGGATCACAAGGGGCGTTTGCGGACTCGGCCATGACTTTGCAGTCGAGCCAGTCGGCTTGCTTTTCTTTGATCATCTGCTCAAGAGCACCTGGGATGAAGACGTCGACCGTGGTGCGGTAGAAGTCTTCTTCGCCGATTTCATCGACGGCTCCTTCGAAGCCTCCGATGCCGCCTGTTTTCATGTTGTGGGCGTAGAGGGCTTTGCAGTCGATGCCTTTGTCGTTGCGGATGGCTCCGGTGTGGTCCATGACGGCGACGATGGTTGCGCCCATGTCTTGTAGGATCTGGCCGGCCCAGCCGTTTACATTACCGAATCCGAGGAGCGAGACCTTCATGCCCTTGACGGAGATGCCAACGCCTGGGAGCATTTCTGCGAGGGTGTCTGCGACACCCTGGCCGGTTGCTTTGAGTCGTCCTTCTGAGCCTCCGAACTCGACTGGTTTACCGGTGACGACGCGGAGGGCGTCGTGGTGCTGGTGCGAGGAGGACATCATGTAGGTGTCTGCGAACCAGCCCATGATTTCGGCGGTGGTGCCGACATCTGGTGCGGGGATGTCAACATCTGGACCGATCTGATCCATGATGGCGCTGCAGTAGCGTCGTGTGAGTCGTTGGAGTTCGCCGTGGGAGAGGTCGCGGGTGTTGACCTTGACGCCGCCCTTGCCGCCACCGAATGGGATGCGGACTACGGCACACTTCATGGTCATGAGGAAGGCGAGTGATTTGACATCGTCTAGGTGTACATCGGTGTGGAAGCGGAAGCCGCCTTTGTATGGGCCGCAGGCGTTGTTGTGCTGGATGCGGTAGCCTTTGAAGAGTTTGTGGTGGCCGTCATCCATTTTGACTGGGAAGTGGACCATGATCTCGTTCTTTGGTTGAGCGAGGATGATGCGGGTGCGGTGTTTGAGGTTGACCGCGTCAGCTGCGGTCAGCATCGTGTTTACGGTTTGGGTGTAGAGGTTGTTTGGGTCATCTGGGAAGCCGAGTTCTTGGGTGACCGATCCGCGGGGGAGTTCTGTGGTTGCTGCAGTCATGGTTTTTGCATCCATTCATGCGTCCGGTGTCAGCCGGGCGGGCGTTATGACGCCTTTGTGTTGCAGCATCCCGATCGCACAGATCCATTGACGAGCTGCCCATCGTCATAGGGCGGCTGAGAACGCAAGCCGCCGGGTAGGAATGATACCCATGCTGAGGGGTTATGAGGCCTCTTTTTTGTTGCATTGGGGGGGGAATCTTTCTGGAAATTTGAGGCCTGATTTTGATGATTTTTGACCTGATTGTGTGGGTGTGTGGGAGAAGTGGTCAAATTGTCTAAAACTCTGCCCTGACAGGTTTTCTGTGTGCGTTGAGGGCTCTATCCTTCCTTCCCGCATCGGATTTGATTCCAGAGGGTGCGGATTGGCCTGTGCATTCGGACAGATGGTCTGTCTGAGTGACAACTGAACCCTAAGCGTTTCCATTGGAAACACCCGCCGGGCGTCCTTATTTGAAAGGGGCTTGGTGGTGATCGAGGACGGGATTGCTGGGCCAGCAATTTCAGACCACGGTCGATCTGTCCGTTCTTCGGGCAGGGAAGGAACTACACAATATGATCGATGAGATTCTAATCGCTTCACTCGGGATTAACGATGATGAAACGATGGCACTTCTGGGCGAGGCTTTCGGGGATGTGACCGGGACCGAAGAACAGATGGATTCGATTCTTGATGACCAGGCCCGCGACCTGACATCTGGCAAGCTGATCAAGGGTACCGTCATCGGCTTTGCCGGCGACGATGTCGTTGTTGATGTTGGTCTCAAGAGTGAGGGCTTGATCGCTCGCGAAGAGTTTGAGGACATGCCTTCGCTGAAGATCGGCGATGAGGTTGATGTTCTCCTCGAATCGATCGAGAACTCCGAGGGCATCATCGAGTTGTCCAAGCGGAAGGCTGATCGCCAGATCGCTTGGCAGCGGATTGTTGATACTACTAAAGAAGAAGATGTTGTTGAGGGAATGGTTCTGCGGAAGATCAAGGGCGGGTTGCTCGTTGATATCGGCGTGCCTGTGTTCTTGCCTGCATCGCAGGTGGACATCCGTCGCCCGCATAATCTTGATGAGTTTGTTGGCCGGAAGATCCGTGCCGAGATTTTGAAGATTGATACCGAGCGTCGCAACATTGTGATCTCGCGTCGTCGTCTTGTTGAGACCGAGCGTTCAGACGCCAAGCGTCGTTTGATGTCGACCCTCGAAGAGGGCCAGATCGTCAAGGGCACTGTCAAGAACATCGCCGATTTCGGTGCGTTTGTTGATCTTGGCGGCATCGATGGGCTTCTGCACATCACTGATATGTCTTGGGGCCGGATCAATCACCCGTCTGAGATGCTCCGCATCGATGACAAGATCGAGGTCAAGGTTCTCAATATCGATCACGAAAAAGAGAAGATCGCTCTTGGTCTCAAGCAGACCGAGTCTTCCCCGTGGGAAGAGATCGAGGCCAAGTTCCCTGTTGGCTCACGCATCAAAGGCGAGGTCGTCAACATCATGTCGTACGGCGCGTTCATCCGTTTGGATGAGGGCATCGAGGGCTTGGTGCATATTTCGGAGATGTCATGGACACGGCGGGTCAACCACCCGAGCGAGATCGTCAATCCGGGCGACGAGATCGAAGTGGTTGTCCTCGAGATCGACAAGAACAAGCAAGAGATCTCGCTTGGCATGAAGCAGGTTGAAGTGAACCCTTGGGAACTCGTTTCCGAGAAGTACCCTCCGGGGACCATCGTGACTGGCGCGATCCGCAACCTGGCCAACTATGGCGCGTTTGTTGAGATCGAGCCTGGCATCGACGGGTTGCTGCACATCAGCGACATGTCGTGGACCAAGAAGGTGACTCATCCAAACGAGTTGTACTCCAAGAACGACGAGGTCCAGTGTGTTGTGCTGGAAGTCGATCGCGACAAGCAGCGGATCTCGCTTGGTATCAAGCAGCTGACCGAGGACCCATGGGTCGATGCGATTCCTGGCGCGTACCAGCCTGGTATGGTCGTCAAGGGCAAGGTCACCAAGATCACCAACTTCGGCGTGTTCGTCGAGCTTGAGGATGATCTTGAGGGCTTGCTGCACATCTCCGAGTTGGCTGATCACAAGATCGAGAACCCGCAGGATGTTGTTGCTATTGACGAGGAGCTGGAAGTCAAGATCCTCCGCGTAGACATCGACGATCGCAAGATCGGCCTGTCACTCAAGCGTGCCCAGTGGGGCGACTCGGGTGATCTGGGCGAATCCGGCGGCGGCGAAGGCGGCGGTGGTGGTATGGGCGGCATGGGTGGTGGATCGCCATCACGCGGCGGCATGGACGACCACGGCTCGATGGGTACCGACAAGATCACGCTCTAACGAGCTTTCTTGCCGAGTTCCGATTGATCTATCTAAAAACGACACACCCCGGTCAGCAATGGACCGGGGTGTTTTTTTAGTGAGTTCCCAGCGGAGCAGGATCGGATTGCAACCAATGATGCTTGGTGGCGGATATATTCTAATGATGGGGTGTGATGTGTTTGTCCCGTGAGGGCATGCCTCAGATTGATTGAATGTCAGGGACTAGCAGAGGGCGACGAAGCACAGGAGGCTGAGAATGGCGACACGCTTGCGGAGTTCATTGATGGTGAAGATCAGTTCGATGCTGTTCATTTGTAAATCCTTTTTTCAGTTGTATAGCCAAAAGGTACCACGGGCAGGGATTTGTGCAAGGTCAAAGCAACCAAGTGAAGCAAGATCGTTGCTCAAAGTGCAAGTTTCGGTTCTCGGACGGGGACAAGCGTGCGGTGTGGGCAAGATGGGGAACTTTGGGCGAACTTGGCCGGTGCTGGCGGTGGTGTGTCTTTCGGTTCTCGGACCGGGTCATGCAGCGGCACAAGAACTCGATGCGGCGCGAGCGATGGATGTTTACCGGGCGGTTGATGGGTGGGTTCGCAACTGGGGTGTTTCCCAGGAGAGTGTTGAGGGGTTGCCCGCGATTGCGTGCGCTTCGGTGACGCTCCGGCTTGATGGGCAGGTCATCGGGCGGGGGCAGGTGGTTCGTGATGATGCTGATACGCAGGGTATTGTGCTGGCGGCGCGGGGGGCGATGGCGCAGGGGCGGGCGTGGGTTCGGGCGAAGTCTGATCTTGAGCCTACGGATGATGAATGGGCGGCGATTGGTTCGCGTGTGGTGCTGAGCGTTGAGCTTGTTGATCGTGTGGTGCCTATGAGCGCATCGTCGCTGGGGCTTCCTGGGCTTGGGTTGTCTCCGGGTGTCCACGGGCTGGTGATGCGGCTGGGGGATCAGGCTGAGGTGATGACGCCTGACGAGATGATCACGCTGGGGCTCGATGTTGAGAGCTCGGCGTATTCGATGGCGACGGTGCTCTCTGGTGATGGGGGGATGGCGCTGGCGTCTATCGAGGAGTTAATCGGGCGTGGGTATTGGTTTGGTCGTTGTGAGCCTGTGTGGATTGCGCAGGGCGGGGCGGGCCTTGGTGGGGTCTTTATTGATCGGGGCGGGCGGGTGATTGAGGGGTCGAGCGTGGGGATGCGGTCGGTGCGGGATATGGGCGAGCGGATCGCGGGGTATCTGGTGGCGCAGCGGTGGCCTGGGAGCGAGCGGTTTGGGATGGTGGGGGCGCGTGATGTGGTGAGCGGGCGGGCGACGCCTGAGGTTGCTTCTGTGTATGAGCAGGCGATTTCGGCTACGGCGTTGTTGCGGTTTGCCAAGATGGGGAAGAAACCGATACACAATCAGAGCCGAGAGTATGCGTTGCAGATTTTGAAGGACTTGGGTGCAGTTGAGCCCGGGGAGCAGTTGCCTTGGGAGGACGGGATCGGGAGTGCGGCGTGCGTGATCGCGTTGTCGTTTCTTGAGGAGGGTGAGTTGTGGGCATTGCGGGCGAGCGGGGATGAGGATCTGCTGCGATTGCAGGAGCGTTGCCTGGTGACCTTGGCGGGGTTGTACTCGCCGATTGATGGGTATTCGGATTCAGTACCGATGCCCGCGTGGGGGCTGGTGTCTTGGGCGCTTGTGCGATCGGAGAGCCAGTATGCGTCAAGGGCGGTGCGGTCGGTGTTTCAGGATACGACTCAGGGGCAGCTTGTGGGGCAGATGCCTTTCCTTGGCTGGGCGGAGTTGGGTCTTGCTGAGGGGGAGAAGGAGGTCCCGGCGGCTGGTGCACTCGAGCAGATGCGGAGCCGAATGTGGGCGTATCAGATCAAGAAATCGGATCTGGATTGGCGTGACCGTGACTTTGCTGGCGCGGTGGTGTTTACGACGGGAAGTAATGCGCTGCCAACGAGCGGGAATTTGCGTCCGATCGCGATGGTGAGTTCGATGCTTGGTGATGAGCGTTTGACGCCTGGGACGATTGCTGATGGTGCGATGGCCGCTGAGATCGGACGGGTGGCGTCGGCGATGCGGTTTGTGGATCAGCTTGTGATGGACGAGCGGAGCGGGTTTGTTTCGCGTGCTCCGGATCGGTGCATCGGGGGGGTTCGGGAGTCGCTTTGGGAGTGGAAGGTGAGCCCGGCTTGGAGCGCGATTGCTCTCCTGGGTGCGGTGGAGTTTGAGCGATCGATTCAGGAGATCGGGGCGCGGCCGATGCCGGCTCGGCAGCCTTAGATAGCGAATGATTGAGGGCTGTAAACTCCTGCAAATGCAGGGGTTTTGGCGGTGTGCAATTGATCTGATTTTGGGGTGTTTTTAGGGTTTAAAATTGGGCGGGTGCCTATGATTCGCATCCCCAAAAACAAGCATAATCTGAGGCCCAATACGGGCGGGTCAGGTGTTGCTGAGTGACTGCGGGGCGGCTCTCGGGAGACACAGATTTATGAGCGACGATCAAGGAACAACACCGCCCAGCGGCGATGCCGACCAATCAGAATCCGCCAGCACGCCTGTCGACTCAGGGGTGATTCTTGATCTTGATATCGAGCGTGAGCTTCAGGACTCGTACCTGACCTACGCGATGAGCACGATCATGGATCGTGCGCTCCCCGATGTCCGCGACGGGCTCAAGCCTTCGCAGCGGCGGATCTTGGTGGCGATGAATGATCTCAACCTGCGTCCCAACAAGAAGCACCTCAAGTGTGCGAAAATTTGTGGCGATACCTCGGGTAACTATCACCCGCACGGCGAATCGGTGATCTATCCGACGATGGTCGGGATGGCGCAGAAGTGGAAAATGAATACGCCGATGGTTCAGCCTCAGGGGAACTTTGGTTCGATTGACGGCGACCCGCCGGCGGCGATGCGGTACACCGAGGCGCGGATGACGCACGCTTCGATGGACATGATGCAGGATTTGAAGCTTTCGACGGTCGATTTCATTCCCAACTATGACGATCGTTTGCTTGAGCCAACGGTGCTGCCTGGTAAGTTCCCGAACCTGCTTGTCAATGGTGGTATGGGGATCGCGGTGGGGATGGCGACGAGTTTGCCGCCTCATAATCCGACGGAGATTTTGGATTCGATCGTTCGGCTTGTGAACAATCCCGAGATCGAGTTGATGGAACTCATGACCGACGAGCTCGACGAGGACGGGGATGTTGTCCGCCGCGGGGTGCAGGGGCCTGACTTCCCGACGGGTGGTCGGATCCTTGGTCGCAAGGGGATCATGGAGGCGTACACCACCGGTCGCGGTCGCGTGACAGTTCGTGGCAATCTGCATGTCGAAGAGATGCGGAAGGGGCGCGATCAGCTTGTGATCGATGAGATCCCGTACTCGCTGGTGCAGAACTCACTTGTTGAGAAGATCGTCGATGCGGTCAAGGACGAGCGGATTACGGATATTTCCGATGTGCGGAACGAGTCTGGGCGGAACGCTCAGACTCGGATTGTCATCGAGCTCAAGAAGGGCGCGGATCCGGCGGTTGTTGAGAACCAGTTGTACCAGTGCACGCCGTTCCAGCAGACCTTTAGCATTATCAACATCGCGCTTGTGAACCGTCAGCCTCGGACGATGGGCATCAAGCAGATGATGGAGTGTTATGTAGATCACCGTGTTGAGGTGATTACCCGGCGCACGCAGCATTTGCTCCGCGAGGCCAAGAAGCGGGCCCATGTGCTCGAGGGCATGATCTATGCGGTTGTGGATATTGACGAGATCATCAAGCTCATCAAGGCTTCCAAAACGCGCGAGGAAGCGATCGGGAAGCTCATGGAGCGGAAGTACACGATCCCGAGCGATCATCCGGCGGCTGCGGTGATCCCGCAACGGCTGATGGAGATGGTTCGTCAGGCGGATATCAAGGGCGGGACCTTACTCACGCGGGTGCAGGCCGAGACGATCGGTGCGATGCGATTGATCCAGCTTGTTGGTCTTGAGATCGAGCGGCTGGTCAAGGAGTACTCAGAGCTCGTTGTCGAGATCGAGGGCTACGAAGCGATTCTTGCGAATCACCGGATGATCCTGGACATCATCGTTGAGGACTGCGAAGAGATGAAGGCCAAGTTTGGTCGCGAGCGGTTGACAGCGATCGAAGACGCGGCGGGCGATATTGACATCGCGGCGTTGATCCAGGAACAGGACATGGCCGTGACGATCTCGCATCAGGGGTATGTCAAGCGGGTGCCTCTGGAGACCTACCGGGCCCAGGCACGCGGCGGCAAGGGGATCAAGGCGTCTGATTCGAAGGATGACGACTTTATCGAGCACTTGTTTGTTGCTTCGACGCACGACGATTTGTTGTGCTTTACCGATTCTGGCCGGGTGTTTAAGCTCAAGGTGTACGAGCTTCCTGAGATGACTCGGACGAGCAAGGGCCGGCCGATTATCAACTATATTGATCTGAAGCCTGGTGAACGGACTTGTGCGTATCGGTCGATCAAGGACTTTGAGTCCGGGTCGCACTTCCTGACCTTTGTTTCGCGTCGCGGGATTGTTAAGCGGACTGCGCTTAAGGAATACCGGAATGTGAACCGTTCGGGTTTGATTGCGGTTGGTCTTAAGGATGGCGATGCGTTGTTTAATGTTCGTTTGACGACGGGTGTTGATGACATCATGCTGATCGCTTCTAACGGGATGTCGATCCGGTTCAGCGAGCAGGATGTTCGGCTCATGGGTCGTTCTGCTGCTGGCGTCAAGGGTATAGAGCTCGGATCGGATGCGGAGATTGTCGGGATCATGCGGGTGCCGATGGTGACCGACGAGGAAGATTCTGAGGTTCGTCACACTGCAAGTGAGGCGATTGATCGCGGCTTGAGTGTGTTGACGATCTGTGAGAACGGGTACGGCAAGCGGACGCTTGTTGATGAGTACCGCGTCGCTCCTGAAAATGGCCCGATGAGGAGCCAGTCGCGTGGCGGCAAGGGTCGCGGTGACATTAAGATCACTGCACGCAACGGCAAGGCGGTTGTATCGCTCGGGGTTTACGATTCGGATGATGCGGTCGTGATTTCGCGTGGTGGGTTGCTTGTGCGGATGGCTGTGGAATCGATTTCACGGATCGGTCGCGGGACGCAGGGGGTGCGTGTGGTGGGGCTCAAGGGCGATGATCGTGTGATCGCGGCGGCTCGGGTCGAAGAATCTGAAGATTCTGATGGCGAATCAGGCGGTGAATCTGGTACGATGGACGGGCAGGCGTGAGCTACTGGCTTAGGGCGTTGAAAGAGAACGCTCAAGGAAGGACGGACGCGGATGTCCATTGACTGGTCTACTGATATTGCGATTGCCAACCTGGCCGATGAGCCGGCGTTGTCTGATGAGCTTGGGACGCTGATCGAGCGTGTTGAGGGATCCGATGCGCCGCCTCATATCGTGCTGGACTTTCATGAGGTGAGTTATGTGAACTCATCGAATATCGCGCAGCTGTTGCGGATCCGGAAGGTGCTCGACGAGAGCGGGCATCGGTTGGTGTTGTGCTCTGTGACCGATGAGGTGATGTCGGTGATGGTGGTGTCTGGCTTGCACAAGCTTTTCTTGTTTGCTCCCGATACGCTGACAGCAATCGCTTCGGTTCAGATCGAAGATACTCCCGCCTCATGATTCTGGGGTGGTCAGTGATGCTTTGGGGCTTGGTTATTTCGATGAAGAAGATATGTCGCTAACGAGTTCGTTGGTTGCGATTGATCGCTTTACCTTTGGGGCGATGAAGAGCGCGGTGATGTCGTCTGGTTGGTGGAGGGAACCCATTTGCAGGTCGAGGTTGTCTTCGAGGACTTTGACTGATTGGTCTAGGTTCTCTGCGTCATTCCCTGCTTTGGTGAGGCGTGATAGGTAGGTGAGGGTTGGGCGTCGGCGTTCGTGTTCGTCGTCGTTGTTGTTGGGGAACGCGACTTCGAAGCCGTCGGAGTAGAAGACGAGGACATCTCCTGGTTCGAGTGTGATGGTGGTTTGGTTGAACTCAACATCGCTGAATATTCCGAGGAGTGGGCCTTGGGAGTCGACCAGGTCGGTCTCGCCTGTCGATGCGCGGACGATGAGTGCCGGCGGGTGCCCGGCTCCGGCGATGGTGACTTCGTTTTTAGATTTGTCGTAGACCGCGTACATCGCGGTGGCGAAGCGGGCGTTGCCTCCGGTGTGTTCGGTCATGGTGTTGTTTAGGCGGCGGAGGGCTTCTGCGGGTTCGACAATTTTCGAATCTTTGCCGGAGCCATCGATTTTTCTGAGTCCTTGTGTGATGACCATGGTCATGAGTGCGGCGGGTACGCCGTGGCCAACGGCATCGGCTAGGAAGAACGCGGAGCGGTTTTCGTCGAGTTGGGTGATGTCGTAGATGTCTCCTGAGACATAGGAGGCGGGTCTGTAGATGATCCCAAGGTCTACGCCGTGGATATCGGGGATACCTTCGGGTAGGTATTCGCGTTGGATGCTTGCGGCGGATTGGAGTTCTTCGTGGAGTTTATCGACTTCTGATTGAACGCCGTTGATGGTGAGTTCGCTGAGACGGAGATCAGTGTTGAGTCTTTGGAGGGCGGGCTGGCGTTGGGCGAGGGTATGGAGGATCATTGCGGCGTCGCTGGCGGATGTGGTGAGGGGTTCGCACAGGATGCCTTCGGCGTGCATGAATGAACGGAGATGGGTTCGGTTGCTATCGACGAGCACGAGTGCGGCGGCGTGGTGATGAGAGAGTGCGTCCATAAGCTTTCCAACGATTCGATCGGGGTCGTGTTCTGAGATGACGATGATTGCGGGCGAGTTTGAGATGCTCTCTGGCGTCTTTGGACTTGTTTCGAGGAGGTCTGTGAGTTGGACATTGTGGAGGCCGAGCCCGCGTTTGGAGAGTTGGATGCCCAGAGAGCGTGACCAGCTCGGATTGATTTGGTCAATGATTTCGAGCCCTGCTCCGACGACCATGGGGCCTTCGAATGAGCTTGGCTTGGATGAACCTGTGAGGCGCATAGACATTGGGTGAGCCCTCCGAGCGTGACCTGAATGGTCGCGTTTAGAGTGGATCGGCTGTATATTGAGATGGAATGCTTCGCGTGAGATTGGAAAGGTGTTGTGTGACTAGACCGCTGGCACAGGCCGCAATGAGCGTCCGATGACTGGCATTGGGTGACCGATAACGGTGATACAGGGGCGGGGGTTTGCTATTGCACGATTGATTTGAGGTAGTCCACATCGAGCTTGATGAGCTGTCCGTCTTTGAGATCGAGTGTTTCGAGTTTGCCGCCTGCGATCTCGATGGCGAACTTGGCGCTGAATCGGCTGGGGTACCGCTTGAGTCGCTGCTCGTATTGGACGGGGGATTCGCTGTCGGCTTTGAGTTCTTCTTTGGGCATGTGGTGCATGGCGACGATGCGTCCGGTGGGATCTAGGAAGATGATGTCGATGTCGATCAGGCAATCGCGCATGACAAATGTTCGGAGTCGGGAGTCTGGGAAGACGAAGAGCATGCCTCCGTTGTCTGGGAGTTCGGATGCTCCGCCAAGGCCGCGTTCGCGGGTTGGGTTGTCGGCGACGATGTCGAGTGTGTAGGAGGTGCCGTCGAGATCGACGACGGCTTTGCCGTTGACGATCGCGGGTTTGGAGCATGCGGTCATGGAGACGAGCATGATTGCAGTGGCCAGGATGAGGGCGGTGCGGAGGGTGGTTGTGGGGGTTATGAAGTGAGCCATTGGTCGTCCTCTGGGGTAAAGATGATGTCGTCTTTGGGAAGTGTATCGAGATCGAAGGCTCCGAGGAAGTCTGCAGGGGACATCTTGGATCTTTGTGGGGTGAGGCCGCACCAGAATGCCATGAGCCCGATGATGTGTTCTTGTGTGGTGCCGGAGGATCGGTAGTGGTCGATGCGGGTGTCGCCGTGGCGTTTGGCGAGCCTTCGGCCGTCTTGGCCTCGGACGAGTGGGAGGTGGGTGTATTGCGGCGTGGTGTACCCGAGGGCTCTTTGGAGGGTGATCTGGCGGGTGGCAGAGTCTATGAGGTCGTCGCCTCGGACGATGTGGGTGATGGATTGGTGGTGGTCATCGACGACGACGGCGAGCTGGTAGCTTGGGCAGGAGCGTTGGGTCCAGACGACGAAATCGCCGGTGGTTGTTGATGGGTCGAAGGATTGGAGGCCTAGGAAGGTATCGGTGAACTCGATGGTGTTTGGTTGAACGACGAGCCGCCAGTTTGTTCCGGCGTCGTTGAATGACGAGGGGATTTGGGTTGGTCGGAGTGATGGATCGAACCGGGTTTCGTGGTCGCCCTCGTTGGGTGCACTGGCGGCGGCTTCGATCTGTGAACGGGTGAGCGTGCAGGGGTAGACGAGTTTGTTGGATGCGAGGGATTCCATCGCGGCGTGGTGGTTTGGGAGATCTGTAGATTGGATAATGGGTCCGGTGTCCCAGTCGATCCCGAGCCAAGTTAGGGTGTCGATGGTTTGGTCGATGACTCCTGGCTTGACGCGCGGGGTGTCGAGGTCCTCAATGCGGAGAATAATGGACCAGTTGTTCTGTCTTGCGAGGGCCCAGTTGATTAAAAAAGTGCGTGCATTGCCCAGATGGAGGGCACCGGTGGGGGAGGGGGCGATTCTGGTGATCTGTGTGGGATTGGGCGTGGGATTGGGGGGGGGCGTTGTGTGCACGGGTGATTGTGTGTACACTTGTGGTGTCAGGCAAGCCGAGGCCTTGTGTTTTTAGAACGGTTTCGGTGCGTGTGAAGGAGATATGCGTGAAAGAACAAGCTTTAGGCAAACTGAGCGAAGATCAGATCGAGGCGCAACTGGAGCAGTTTCCGGAATGGGCCGAGCTCAATGGTCAGATCCAGCGGACTTTCCAGTTCGATGACTTTGACCAGTCGATCGCGTTTGTGGGTCGGATCGCCGAGTACGCCGAGCAGGTGCAGCATCATCCGGACATTCTGATTCGGTATGACAAGGTGACGCTGACAGTATCGACGCATGATGCGGGTGGGATCACGCACAAGGACTTCGAGCTCGCTCGGACGGCTGATGCGATGGTGTGAGCCCGTTGTGACGGGATCGTGTATATTGGTGGGATGAACACAGAACATTCAAGACGGGCTTTTTTGGCATCGGGCGGTGTTGCGGCGATCGGTGCGGCTGGGCTTGTGGGATCTGCTGGGGCCGGTGAAGTCGGGGCATTTTCTCGGCGCGGGCCGGGCGGGCCTGTGGTGATTTCATCTGGGAACGGGATCCGGGCGGTTGAACGCGCCTATCAGATGGTGATCAACGGGGCCGATACGGCGTTGGCGGTGGTCAGTGGTGTGGGGATTGTTGAGGCTGATCCCGGTGATATGAGTGTCGGGTATGGTGGTTTGCCCAATGAGGACGGGGTTGTTCAGCTCGATGCGTCTGTGATGCACGGGCCGACGCACAAGGCGGGGTCGGTCGGTGCGCTCGAAGATACATTGCATGCGGCGCAGGTGGCGCTCAAGGTGCTGCAGACGACGGATCATGTGATGATCGTCGGGGATGGGGCGCGGCGGTTTGCGCGGGCGCACGGGTTCCCGGCGAAGGACATGCTCTCGGATCAGGCGCGGAAGGTGTGGCTCAAATGGAAGATGAACAACTCATCGCGTGATGATTGGCTCGATGAATCCGAGCGGGATTGGAACCCTGAGGGGACACAGGTTGCGATGGGTAAGGGGTCTGAATCCGCGGCGTTTACTTATGGCACGATCCATTGCGGGGCCGTGGATGGTGGTGGGGATGTGTCGGCGTGCACGACGACGAGCGGGCTGAGTTACAAGATCCCGGGTCGGGTTGGGGACTCGCCGATCATCGGGGCGGGGATGTATGTGGATAATGAGGTTGGATCTGCGGGGGCGACGGGGCGTGGGGAATCCGTGATCCAGTCGTGCGGGGCCTTTGCGGTGGTGCGGGCGATGGAGTCCGGGATGGAACCCTCCGAAGCGTGTGTGCATGTTCTCAGGGGGATCGCAAAGAAATCTAGATTGCAGAAACGGCTAACCGGCAACGACGGCCGCCCGAAGTTCAATGTCATCATGTATGCGCTCCGCAAGGACGGGGTGCATGGATCGGCGGCGATGTTCCCGGGCGCGAAATACGCGGTGGCTGACGGGCAGGGGAGCCGGAAGGTGGCGTGTGCTTCTGTTTTTGAGTAGTTGGTTTAAGGGTCTGGGATGTTGTATACGATGTCAAATCCGGCATTGAGCTTGGTGAGCACGCGGATGATTTCTTTGTCTGTTAGTTCGTGATCATTTTCAAAGAGTGTATAGATTTCCTCGGCATCTCCGAGCTCGATTGCTTTGGCAAAGATCGCCAGTGTTTGCATCTGGCTGATCTCCGGCCATTTGTGATCTTCTGGGAGTGTGTCGAGGGGGAGCATGGCGTTGGCTCTGCGGATGCCGCCTTCAAGATCGCCCATGTATGCGTAGGTTCGTTCTTCGATGGTTGTCGGGTCGTCTTCGCCCATGCCCCACAGGAGCCAGGGCGAGGTGTCGAGACTGAAGTGGAGGAGGGGTTCGTCCTTTGGGTGGGCGTAGTTGTATGAGCCGTCGTTGTAGCCGTTCTTGACGAGTTCGCCGTCTTTGTCATAGACGGCTTCGCGCCCGTCGTCGTGTGTGTATAACTGATTCTCTGACTGGCCGCGCATCTGATGGCTTGCTGATTCGTTGGTGTTGGCGAGAATTGTGTAGATGATTTGCTGATGGGTCAGGGGGATTGCCTTTGATTGGAGTTTGGAGAGTGTCGGCATAAGCTTGAACTGGATTGAAGAACTCATCGCGGATGTGCGTTGGAGTTTGAGTCGTTCTTTGAGTTGCTCGGGGGTCTTGTTTGGTTTGTCTTGGTCTGGTGTGTCCTGAGCAGTTGCAGGGGTTGCCGAAATGAATCCGGCGGACAACAGGGCAACGCATAGAGATGATTTAATATTCATACGCGATTATATCACGCGGCCGGCGGCGGGCTTACTTGAGTTCGACGGACCAGTAGGCTTCGTCTAAAAACGCTTTCCAGGAGGCGTAGCGTTCGCTGCTCAGGCGCATGGAGATGAGGGGGTTGCGCTTTGGTTGGACCGGTTCTTTGATGAGTTTCATGTGGGCTTGCTGGGGGGTGCGGCCGCCCTTGCGGGAGTTGCAGCTTGTGCAGGCGCACACGAGGTTTTCCCAGGTGTCGGGGCCGTTCTGGGTGCGGGGTTTGACATGGTCGATGGAGAGTTCGGAGGTGTTGAAGTGCTTGCCGCAGTACTGGCAGCGGTTGTGATCGCGGGCGAAGAGGTTTCGGCGGTTGAGTTTGACACGCTGCTGGGGGAGTTTGTCGTAGCCGACGAGGCGGATGATTCTTGGTACTGCGATGTCGAAGCGGACGGTCTTGACCCAGTCGTAGTTGTCTGGCTCAAACTCTTTGCGGAGTTCGGAGAGCTCGGCCCAGGTGGAGAAGTCGTAGTTTGCGTATGAGCCATCGTCGGCGTGGATGACCTCGGCGGTTTCTCGCGATAGGAGTATAAAGGCACGGCGTGCGGTGATGACGCGGACAGCCATGTACATTTTGTTTAGGACTAAAACTTTCGAATCAAGCCCGCTCAGGAGCTGGTTGTACTCGAGTGCGAGGGCTGTTGAGGTTTGGGGGGTTGGGAATGATTCGGCACGCTGCCCACGCCCAGAACGGAGGGCCTTGGATCGTCTCGGTTTTTTCTGAGGACGACGGGACATGGTAATAGTTCATTTATACCATTTTTTGTCGCGTATTTCAACTCAATACGCACCGATCGCGCGGAAGTATTGGGCTAACGGGTGTTATTGGCTGTGGTTTTAGTGGCGGAAGTGTCTGGTGCCTGTGGTTAGGCAGGTGATGTTGTGCTGGTTGCAGAGATCGAAAGTGTCGCTGTCGCGTTTGGATCCGCCTGGGTGAACGATGGTGGAAACGCCCGCATCGATGAGGAGTTGGGGGCCGTCGCTGAAGGGGAAGAACGCGTCGGAGACGGCGATAGAACCCTTGGACAAGTCGCCAGCTTTGCGGATCGCGCCAAGGCATGAAGCGACTCGGTCCATCTGTCCAGCACCAGCACCGAACAAGCGGACGCGATCAGATTCGATGCCTCCGATGAGCACGGCGTTGGATGAGAGAGCGGTGCAGATCGGTTCGAGGATGGCGGCGGCTTGGAGGATTTCGTCGCTTGGCTTTGGACCCGCGGCGTGGACCCATGAGTTTGGATCGGGGACGACAAGGTCGCGGTCTTGGACGAGCATGCCGCCGGGGATCCATTTCATTTCGCGGGTGATGTCGGGGGCCACATCGCCGGTTTCGAGGATGCGGAGATTCTTCCAGCGGCCGGCGAGGAGTTCGAGAGCGTCGGGTGCAAACGACGGGGCGATGACGACCTCGAAGAATGTGCCCTCGGCGGTGATGCGCTTTGCGGACTGCAGATCGATCGGGGTGCTTGTCGCGAGGATTCCCCCGAAGGCGGCCATGGGGTCGCCGGCGATGGCGGCATCGACGGCTTCGTGGCTGGTGCGACCGCACGCAGCGCCGCAGGGGTTGGTGTGTTTGAGGACGCAGGCGGCGTGTTGGCTTGGAGCGGCCAGCTTTAAACTGCGGACGAGTTCGAGTGCTGCGCTGGCGTCGTTGATGTTGTTGAAGCTCAGGGGCTTGCCGTGGAGTTGGTTGGCGTTGATGAGCGTGCCCGGTTGTGATTGGCCGGTTTGGTAGAGGGCGGCGGATTGGTGGGGGTTCTCGCCGTAGCGGAGGTCGTCGACTTTGGTGAGGCCGACGGTGAGCTTGTTTGGAAGAGTGGTGTCGTCTTTGTTCATCCAGGTGCTGATCGCGGCGTCGTAGTGGGCGGTGGCGGTAAAGGCATCTGCTGCGAGCTTTGTGCGGAGTTCTAGGGTTGTTGAGCCGTTGTGTTCGCGGAGTTCGTTGATGAGTGCTTCGTATTGTGATGGGTGGGTGACGATGGCGACGGATTGGTGGTTTTTGGCGGCTGAGCGGACCATTGAGGGGCCGCCGATGTCGATTTGTTCGATGGCTTCTTGGTCGGTGACGCCTGCTTTGGCGATGGTGGCTTCGAAGGGATAGAGGTTGACGATGACAAGGTCGATCGGCGAGATGTCGTGCTCGGTCATCGAGTCGATGTGTGATTGGTCGTCGCGGCGAGCGAGGAGTCCGCCGTGGATTTTGGGGTGGAGCGTTTTGACGCGGCCGTCCATCATTTCGGGGAATCCGGTGACTTCTTCGATCCCGGTGACGGGGATGCCGGCATCGGCGATGGCTTTGGCGGTGCCTCCGGTGGAGATGATCTGTACGCCGAGGTTGGCGAGGGTTTTGGCGAGTTCGATGATTCCTGATTTGTCGGAGACTGAAATGAGTGCGCGCGTGATACGGACCACCGGGTTGCTGGTGGCTTGAGCGGGTGCATCGGTCATCATGTGGTGATCCTGTGCGGGTTGGGGTTTGGATGATTAGCGGAGGCTGAACTTGGCGATCGCGCCGTCTGCGGTGATGACATAGAGGTTGCCGTCGATGAAATCGTCTGCCCGCACGCCTGCGGCGTCGTTGAGGTTCGCGGTGGCGATGATTTCGCCCGAGTCTTTGTCTACGGCGGCGAGTGCTTTGCCTGTCCAGACCATGAGTTCATCGCCGTTGGCGAGCGAGACGACCCAGCCTTGGATGGAGGCGTTGCTCCAGAGGGTCTCGCCTGAGATCGCGTCGATGGCGATGAGGCCGTCGTCTGCGGTTGAGGCGAACATCACGCCGTCGTGGATGACGGGCTGGACGAGAACGGGTTCGCTGGTGCGTTTGCGCCACTGGCGGAAGCCGTCGTTGATGTTGAAAGCGTAGATGGATTGGTCTGTGGAGGGGATGTAGACGGATTGGTTGTCTACGAGCATGGAGGCGACGGAGCCGCCGGCGATGTTTGTTTTGGTGATCGAGCTGCCGTCGCGGGCGCTGAGGATCCGGAGGTCGCCGCCTGCGGAGATCATGGCGATTGATTGGCCGTCGATGTCAACGGGTGGCGATTCGATCTGGCCATCGAACTTGTAGGACCAGAGTTTGAAGTCGTTTCTGAGCTCGAAGGCGTAGAGCTCGTTGGCGATGGTCCCGAAGAGGGCGAGGTTGCCCATGATGAGTGGCTTGGTGTTGATGATGCCGTGGACACTATCGCGGTCGAGTGTGTTGCCGTTCTTGATGCTGATCTCGTAGAGCTCGGTGTCTGAACAGATGAAGAGGGTGTTGTTTACGCGGGTTGGTTCGAAGAGCTGGGTTGTTGGGCGGTCGAGCTGCTTGGCCCAGCGGACTTTGCCTGTGGAGGATTCGAGGCAGGTGACGGTGGTGTCTGATGCTGTGGTGACGATGGAGTCTTTGTAGGCGACCGCGTCGGTGAGCCCGGCGCCGGCTTGCATCAATGGGAAGCCGGTCCACTCCCAGCGGTATCCGAGATTGTGCCAGCTGTCGTGGTTGATTGACCACTCATCTGAGGAGGGTTGGGAGGTGACGCTGTTGTTGGCGCTGTCGCTGGAGTTGTTGCTGGTGCTTTGGGTCGTCGAGCATGCCGAGACAGCCCCGAGGAGGCTCAAGGCGATCAGCGAAACACAGCATCTTGTCAGATCAATAGTCATTTTGGGTCCATCTCCATTGTGGGGCCGATCGGCGGCCCGGACGCGTCAGGTAGGATAGGGGGGTTGGGGGGCGGTTTGGGGGCTGGGGCCCTGAAGAGGCGGAATTGTCCTCCGGGATGACCATCCGCAGCGATGGTCCTAGGGTTCTGCATGTTTACAGGTATTGTGCAGGCGATCGGGACGGTTCATTCTTTGGCTAAGACTGAGGATGGGATCCGTATTGTGATTGATCCCGCTGGGTGGGACCATTCGCCTGCCGCGGGGGATTCGATAGCGAATAACGGGTGCTGTTTGACGCTGGTGAGCGATGAGGGGGGATTGTGGAGCTTTGACGCGATCCCGGAGACATCAGGGAAGACCACGCTGGGGGGATGGGGTGCCGGGGATCGGGTAAATCTGGAGCGGTCGTTGCGGGTGGGCGACGGGCTCGATGGGCATCAGGTCCAGGGGCATGTTGACGGGGTTGGCAAGGTGATCGGGATTGAGGACTTGGACGGCTACCGGGTTCGGATTACTTTGGGGGGGGATCTGATGCGATGGATGATTCCGAAGGGATCGGTGGCGATTGATGGGATCTCATTGACCATCGCGGCTCTGGATGCTGATGGGTGCTGGATCGAGGTGGCGTTGATTCCTGAGACGCTTGATCGGACGACGCTTGGGGATCGGGTGGTGGGGGATCCGGTGAACATCGAGGCGGATGCGATGGTCAAGACGATTGTGCATACGGTCGAGCGGATGAATATCCAGAACTGAGCGTTGAATGAAACGAGTTATGTGTTATGTGGTGTTGGTTTTGTGTGTGATTCCGCTTGCTGGGTGTTTGCACGCGCCGCCTGCGGGTTTGACCCGGGGGGTTGTTGAGATCAAGGATACATGGGTGTGGGAGGGGGATCATCCCGGTCAGAGTATTACATTGACCAATACATTGACCGGGATTTTTATTGGGGAGCATACGGTCTTGACGGTCGCCCATACCTTTGAGGATGAGCCCGAATCGGATCATCCGATCACGATTGATGGGCGAACCCTTGAGTACACCATTATTGCTGATGGTTGGGAGGGGATTCGTGGCGATTGGGCTCTTGAGGACAAGCCCGCATACGGGGATGTGATTCAGGAGGATTATGTACTCCTGAAAACGACCGAGCCGTTTTCAGATTTTGCTCGGCTTGTGCCGTTGGAGTATGAGCGGATTGGCGAAATTCGTAATCTTTACCTTGTGACACGGCGAAAAGACACTGGTGAAGTGAAGGCGATTGTGCCCAAGAGGGTGAACTATGGAAACGATCGGAAGGACATCACCCTCGATTTGCCCCGGTGGGCCCGTGATGGTTTTTATTTCTCGGGGAGTCCGCTTATTGGGACCTATGAGGATGGCACGCTGGTGCTGGTGGGGATCGAAACTTCACATGGGGATGTATTGATGGAGATCGATGGCAAGCAGCGGAGACTTGATCATCAGTTCTTTATTCTTCCCGCGTACCGGATTCCGTTTGATCTGATCGCCGAGCCCTAAGCATTCCACTATACTGGCCCCATGCGAATCATTAGTATTGATACCGGATCCTCAACTTCAATTTACAGCTTACTTCGTGTCTGCTGTTTCATGCTCTTTGTGACTTTGAGCGGCGGGTGTTTGTACGCGCCGCCTGCGGGGGCTACTCGGGGGGTTGTTGAGATCAAGAACTTGCGGCTTTATGACGACCCGGATCTGTATATGTCGCATGGGATATTGACCGGGGTAGCGATCGGGGAACATACCGTATTAACAGCGGCCCATGCTTTTTTGTATGATCCTGAGCCAGGACATCCACTGAAGATGAATGGGCATGCAATTGATTACAGCATCATTGGTGATGGTTGGAGCGGGAATCGTCGTCATCGTGAGCCGGGGGATAAACAGGTTGTTGATGAAGATATACAAGGGGACTATCTATTCTTACACATTGCAGAGCCCATTCTAGATTATGCTCAGCTCGAACCACTTGAGTTTGAGCGTGTAGATGACCTACGGAACTTGACGCTGGTGTCGCGACGATCAGGGAGCGACGAAGTCGTTGCCATCCCCATGAAAATCTGGTTAATTGATGACAACAGGAAATATATAATAATTTCTCTTTCAGAAAAAAAGCGTTCGGGGCTTCGATTGTCGGGGAGTCCGCTCATCGGCGTCTATACCGATGGCACGCTGGTGCTTGCAGGAATCGCCAACGCTACTGGGAATGTCAGTGCCATGACGGATAAAGGCACAACGCTACTTGAGGATCAAATCTTTATTCTTCCCGCGTACCGCATTCCGTTTGATCTGATCACCGAGCCCTGAGTAATCCACTATACTGAATCTATGCGAGTCCTTGGCTTTGATCCTGGTTTGTCGATTACCGGCTATGGGTGCATCTCGGGGGATTCGATTCGGCCAGCGATTGTTGAGGCGGGGGTGTTTCGGTTGACTAAGAGCGGGTCACCGGTGCCTCCGATGGGGGATCGGCTGGTGGAACTCCATACCGATGTCTGCGAGCTTATTGAGCGGGTGAGCCCAGATCTGGTGGCGATTGAGGGGATGTTTGCTCATAAAGATCACCCGGCGACGGTTATTAAGATGGCCCACGCGCGTGGCGTGATCTTGCTGGCGGCTCGGTCGGCGGGGATCGAGGTTGTGGAACTCAAGCCGGCGGAGGTCAAGAAGGCGATGGCGGGGTCTGGGCGGGCGACCAAGGAGCAGATGCAGTTGTCGGTGCAGTCGATGTTTGATCTTCCAGAACTCCCTAAGCCGGCGGATCTGGCGGATGCTCTGGCGATCGCGGCGTGTGCCCTGCGGAGGCATCAGCTCGGTGTGCTGACTTTGTAGGTGGTTTTTATTGGCTTACGAGCCGCGACCGTGAGGGAGTGGGATCGTGAGTTGACGCTTAGAAGACCACTCCCTTACGGTCGCGGCTCGTTTATCCTCAGACACAAACTCGGGCGGCCCCTACCATAGAGCAATGGCAGATACCGATACCAAACATGAGCCCGTGATCGCCCAGGTGCTGATCGTTGAAGACGAGATCGAGCACGCCGATGTGATTGTTGATTCGTTGCGCCGGCCGGGGCATGTGTGCACGACTGTCAATACGGTTGAGCGGGCCTATGAAGAGATCACGGCTGGGAAGTTCGATGTGATCATCACGGATCTCCGGATGCCCGAGAGCGCGGGGGTGCATGGGGTGAATGGCGACGGGTCCAATGCGGGGATGAAGGTTTTGGAACTCGCAAGCAAGCATCAGCCCGATGCCGAGACGATTATGGTCACGGCCCACGGCGATGTACCGACGGCCCGCGATGCGTTTAAGCATGGGGCGTTTGACTTTGTTGAGAAGCCTTTGGATCTGGTGGTGCTGCGGTCGGTGGTCAAGCGTGCTGCGGAGCAGGCGGTGCTTCGGAGTGAGTCTGAGGAACTCAAGGATCTGGTTCAGCACGAGGGGTTTGCGGGGATCATTGCTGGTGCTGAGTCGATGCGGAAGATTATTGAGACCGTGCGGACGGTGGCGCGGTCGAATATTTCGGTGTTGGTGTCGGGTGAGAGCGGGACGGGGAAGGAGCTGATTGCTCAGGCCGTGCATCGGAACTCGGCCCGGGATGGGAAGAAGTTTAAGTCGATGAACTGTGCTGGTCAGGCGGAGAATCTGCTTGAGGACGAGTTGTTTGGGCATGTGCGGGGGGCGTTTACCGGTGCGGAGAAGGATCGGGAGGGGGTGTTTGAGTACGCCAATGGGGGGACGCTGTTTCTCGATGAGATCGGGGACATGCCTTTGGCGATGCAGGCGAAGTTGCTTCGGGTGCTTGAGTCTGGGGAGGTTGTTCGGCTCGGGTCCAACGAGTTGCGGAAGGTTGATGTCCGATTGGTCAGCGCGACCAATAAGGATCTCGAACAGATGATCAAGGACGGGACCTTCCGTCAGGATTTGTATTTTCGGATTAAGGGGACGGTTGTGAATCTGCCGGCGCTGCGGGACCGGCGGGAGGATATTCCGAGGATTGTTCGGCATGCGGTGAGCCGGTTTGCTGGTGAACTGAATCCGGGCAAGGCGCTTCCCGAGATGTCGGATGCGGCGATGCTTCGATTGACGGCGTACGACTGGCCCGGTAATGTTCGGCAGCTTCTCAATACTGTGCAGACGATGGTGGTGATGAGTGGGGGTCAGAGCGGGTCAATAATCGGGGTTGAGTTTGTGCCTGATGAGGTCCGGGAATCCGATTTGGCTGGGGGGAATGGGTCCTATTCAATCGGATCTTTGGCGGGGACGAGCCTAGAGCAACTTGAGCGGCAGGCGATCCGGGAAACGCTCAAGCTGACGGGCGGGAACCGTGAGCAGGCGGCCAAAATGCTGGGGATTGGGGAACGGACTTTGTACCGCAAACTCAACGAATACGGGCTCCGATAATTGCGTACTCATCACTTGCAGATTGGTTAATTTTGAGATCGATGAGTGTTACACAAAATCAATGAGATAATTTACCCACTTCTGAATACGAATGTTCATTTCTGTGTGCGACCTCACCGAATGTGGGGATAGGAATCGGTTACATCAATCGGTGTGGTCGGGTTCTCTACACACAGGGGTTCTCCGCATGAGTCAGATACAGATTGAAGATGTTCTTAACTGTCCATCGCTCCCTTCGCTGCCCGCTGTGGCGGCCAAACTGATTGAACTGACGGGAAATCCCGATGTTCAGATCAGTGAAATCGCAAAGACTGTTCAACAGGACCAAGCGCTCGCAGGGAAGGTGCTCAAAACGGTCAACTCAAGTTATTACGGACTGGCCAATAGGTGTGGTTCAATTGATCGAGCGATGGGGTATCTCGGGCTCAATACTGTCAAATCATTGGTACTCGGGTTCTCACTTGTCGAGACCACTTCAAACACGGATCATGACGGGTTTGATATGATCGGGCATTGGAGACGGACGCTCATGGGAGCGACGGCTTCTCGGGCCATTGCCGAGCGGTTTGGGATCTCTGACAAAGATGAGGTTTTTTCCGCGGCGTTGTTTCAGGACATGGGGATGCTGGCGACATTTACCGCAATCCGTGGGCGGTACCTCGACACGATCCGTGATATAGAGCATGGGAATGTGAGCCCGATTGAGACTACAAACTTTGGATTTACGCATGCAACTGTGGGGGCTGCGCTCGCTCGGAAGTGGTCGCTTCCGGAGAATATTGCCGAGGCGATCGCGTACCATCATGATCCGGAGAAGGCCAAGTCCGGTGATATTGAGATGATCCGTGCGGTGTCTCTTGGGACGCAGGTCGCCGAGGCGTTGAGTGCAAAGACGCCCAGTTCTGTGATTCGGAGGATCGAGCGGCAAACCGCGGCTTGGTTCCCGAAACAGAAGATAGATATGTCTGAGTTGCTCGTAGATGTCAATGAATCTGCAAAGGAACTGGCTTCTCTCTTTAATACCGAGATTGGGGATCTCAAAGATGTTCAGTTGCTGATGAGCCAAGCTCAGGAACGCGGTCTGGAGCATCAGATTTCGATGCAGCGACAGACCGAATCGCTCGAGAAACAAGCGTTTACCGATGGATTGACGGGTATCCCGAATCGGAAAGAGTTTGATGCTCAGATGGAAAGCGAGTTCGCGGAGCATAAAGAGACTGGCAGAGACTTTGCGGTTCTTTTCTTTGATGCTGACAAGTTCAAGAATGTGAACGATACGCATGGCCACGCTGTTGGCGACGCTGTATTAGTCGAACTTGCCAGGCGGGCGACCGAGACGGTTGGGGACAAGGGGTGCGTGTGTCGGTATGGAGGGGAAGAGTTCTCGGTGATTTTGCCGGGGTGCACAGTGCGCGAGGCGACTGAGATTGCAGAGCGTGTTCGGAGTGAGATAGCTAATAAACCGTTTGATATCCGTGGATGTGATGAGGGGCCTGACGAACTTTCAGTTCGAGTGAGTGTCGGTGTTTCTGCAGTTGATGCAGGGCCTGTGGATCGGTTGAAGAACGCGGGGCAGATGGTTAGTGAGGCTGATGCGGGCGTATATGCGGCCAAAGAAGCGGGGCGGAATAATGTGCAGGTCTGGATTCCCGGGTCTGCAACTGAATCAAGTTTAGAGGCACCTTCTAAGAGCGATGGTTTGTCAGATCTCATTCCTACCGGTGGTGGGACGCAACAGATTGTGTTGATCGAAGACGACGCGCTTGCTGCTACATTAGTGATGACGCTTCTCAAAAGGAAGACCAACGCGGATGTGCGATGGATTATGAATGGTATGGAAGCGTGTGAGTTCTTTGAGAGCATGGTTGAACGAGGAGAGTCGCCCGCGGATCTGATTGTGTGTGATCTGAATCTTCCCGGGTGCAATGGGCTGGATGTTTACCGGAAGTTCAGTGGTCTTGGTCTGCATAAAGAGATCCCGTTCTTTGTGCTCACGGCCCATGATTGCGAGGAAACCCGAGCCGAAGTCGCGAAACTTGGCGTAACCGAATGCATCTCCAAGAATGATTTTGTCAAGAACCTCGGCAAGTGGATGAATGTGTTGATGCAACCATCTACCAGAGCTGCTTAATGATTGCTCCGTTACCAGTCGAGGGTGCTGCGCCACGCGGCGGTGAGCTGCTCGACACTGAGATCGAATCCTGACCATGTGAGCCGATCTGAATCGTTGAGTTTCCCGAGGGCGAGCACCGGGTGATCGGCGAGGGCTTTGGCGAGCCCTTCTGGGTCGGATGTTTCGATCACATAGCACGATGGCGATTCGGCCAGAGCCAGACCAAGATTTAAATCAACCGAGCCCGCAAAGCCGATCGGCGAATCCGTGGATGATCCGGCGATAAGCATTTCTGCGAGTGCTGTGAGCATGCCGCCGTCGGAGACATCGTGGGCGCTTTGGACGAGCCCGGCGTTGATGGCTTGGTGCATCGCTCTTGCGAGGGCGGGGCCGGTTTTAAGATCGACTGTTGGTTGTGTTGAGCCTTTGGGCGCGAAGCCGAGCATCTGGGCGTGGGAGCCGCCGAGTGATTCGCTTTGGTGCTTGCCGACGAGGACGACGGTATTGCCCGGGGTTTTTGCGTCGCTGGTGACGATGTTGTTGAGCGATGGGACGATGCCCATCCCTGTGATGAGGAGTGTTGGTGGGATTTCTATTGTTTGGCCGTCTTTGGTGGTGAACTGGTTGTTGAGCGAGTCTTTGCCTGAGACGAATGGTGTTTTGTAGGCCTTGGCGCCGTCGTAGCACGCGTGGGCGGCGCGGACGAGGGAACCCAGGTTCTCAGGCTTCTTGCAGCTCGGCCAGCAGAAGTTGTCGAGGATTGCGACTTGATCCGGATCGGTACCGACGCAGACGAGGTTGCGGATGCATTCGTCGATGGCGGCGAGTGTCATCTGGTACGGATCATCGGAGAGCCCTGTGACCAATCCGCACCCAACTGCAAGCCCCCGGCCTGTTCCCGGGACCGGTTCAATGACTGACGCATCGCTCGGGCCGATCCCGCGTGGACCGACGAGGGGTTTGATGACGGTATTGCCTTGGACCTCGTGGTCGTACTGGCGGATGATCCAGTGTTTACTGGCGATGTTTGGATGGGCGAGGAGTTTGAGGAGGGCGTCGCCAAGATCAACTTTGGAGTCGTTGGGTTTTGATTCGGTGGTTGGCTTTGGAGTCCATGTCGCGGTGCGGGTTGGGGTGGGGATGCCGTCGTGGAGGAACTTCATGGGGAGGCGGCCGACTTGAGTGCCGTGGTAGTTGAGGACCAGTTCGGCGCCGGGGGTGCCGAAGTGTCCGAGGTCGGCCATCTCGACATGTTCTTGCTCGCAGATCTGGCGGAGTTTGGTGAGGTTTTTCTCTGGGACCGCCAGAACCATGCGTTCTTGGGCTTCGGAGATCCAGATCTCGTCGTAGGTGAGCCCGTTGTATTTGAGCGGGGCGCGGTCGAGATGCACATCGGCACCGATCTGCTCGCCCATTTCGCCGACGGCTGAGGAGAACCCGCCGGCTCCGCAGTCGGTGATTGAGGTGAAGAGGGGGCCGCCGTCGTAGTCGCGGGCGCGGAGGATGGCATCGAGGGTTCGTTTTTCTTCGATCGCGTTGCCGATTTGCACAGCGTGGCTGAACTCGTCGGCGTGGGTGTCGGTGAGTTCGGCGGAGCTGAAGGTCGCGCCGTGGATGCCGTCGCGTCCGGTGCGTCCGCCCAGGGCGATGATGCGGTCGTCTTGCTGGGCGTCGCCGCTGATGAGATCGCTTGGCATGATCCCGATGCATCCGACATAGACGAGTGGGTTTCCGATGTAGCGGTCGTCGAAAGAGACTGCTCCGTTGACGGTGGGGATGCCCATGCGGTTGCCGTAGTCGCGGACGCCCCCGACGATTTCGGAGAGAACGCGCTTTGGATGGAGGCAGCCGTCGGGGATGTTGTTGATGTCTGGATGGGCGACACAGAATACATCGGTGCTGGCGATGGGTTTGGCGGCGAGTCCGGTGCCCATGATGTCACGGATGCAGCCTCCGATGCCGGTGGCGGCGCCGCCGTAGGGTTCGAGGGCGCTGGGGTGGTTGTGGGTTTCGACCTTGATGCAGACGGAGTGGTCGTCGTCGAACTTGACGATGCCGGCGTTGTCTACGAATACAGACTGTGTCCAGTCGATGCCTTCTTCGATGAGCTCGAAGGTCGCGGCGGCGACCGTGGCTTTGAGGAGATTGTGGATGGTGACTGAGCCGTCATCGTGGACCTCGTGGTGGGGTCGGGTGGACCAGTCGATGCCTTCGCCATTCTGATCAAGATAGTTTGGGCCGGTGTAGTGGATGGTGGCTTTGAGCGTTTTGTGGACGCAGTGCTCGGACCAGGTCTGGGCGAGGGTTTCGAGTTCGATGTCGGTTGGTTCGCGGCCAAGGGTTTGGTACTCGTGGCGGATGGCCTGCATCTCGTGGAGGTCGAGGAAGAGGTGCCCATCGCGGGAGAGGGTTTCGAGTTGATCGTCGGAAAGCTCGCGGATGGGGACATGGGTGAGGGTGAAGCCATGGTCGTGGCCTTTGGGGAGTTCGTCTGGTGAGTACGGCTCCATGTGGACCGAGGAGACGATGGGGTTGGCGAGCACCCGCTGAGCGATGGAATGGGCTTCTGATTCTGTAAGCCCGAAGATTTCGTAGCGGTACCCGGTGGAGACCATCGCGTCGATGCCTGTCAATGCTTTGATGGCGGCGGCGGTGGATTGGGCGGGCGGGTCCATAACTCCGGGGAGTGGGTGGACTTCGGTGAGGACGGCATCGGGGTGGGGGGTTGAAGAGCCGAGGGTGACTGTTTCAACCACTGGATTGCAGAGGAGTTGTGTGACGACGGCGTCGAGTTGGTCGCTATCGAGGTCGGCTTCTATGAGATAAATCCGCGCGCTGGTGGCTCTGGATATGGTGGTTCCCAGAAGCTCTGCCCGGTGGATGAACTCGCTGGCGCGTGGGTCGCCGGCGTGGTCTGTTGGGTGGATCTGGATGCGATGAACTCTGCTCTGAACACTGGCTGCTGTTGCGGGTGCGTTGCTCATGGTCGATCCTAGACCAACCGGGCGGGGTTTGGGGGGTATGATCCGCGCGATGAGTGATACACCAAAGAGCAAGGTTAATTTGTTTACCGATGGCGCCTGTTCGGGCAATCCGGGGCCTGGGGGGTGGGCGTATTTGTTGGTGCATCCACGGACGGGCAAGTCTCGGGAGATGTCGGGGGCTGAGCATGACACCACCAACAACCGGATGGAGCTGCAGGCTGTCATCGAGGGTCTTGGGGACCTGCAATCGCCGAGCATCGTCGAGCTGTATTCGGATTCGCAGTATGTGCTCAAGGGGCTCGAGACCTGGCTCGACGGGTGGAAGAAGCGCGGGTGGAAGACGGCGGCCAAGAAGCCTGTGAAGAATGTGGACCACTGGAAGCAGCTCGATGAGCTCCGCAAGGTCCACCAGATCAGCTTTCACTGGGTGCGGGGTCATGATGGGCACCCGGAGAACGAGCGGGTCGATGTTTTGGCGGTCCAGGCCCGTGAGGCGATCGCTCGTTGATCTATATTGAGATTGGGCAGGGACCGGGCTTGAGCCGGGGTGCGGCTGCATTATCGGGTGTCTTTGTCAAAGACTAACGGGTGTGCGGGGGCTTGAGTTCAGGCTTGGGGAGATTTGCCCGCACAGACGGCCCCGCTTTCCCATACTCAACACGGACTCGGATCAATCGATTGCCCCAAGAGGCCGATGATTTGGTTGATGGCGGTGCTTTGGGTGCTGCCATCAGACGCTTGATTCACACCCCACCCCGGGAGATATTGCCGTGGAACTCGATGCCATTCTTCGTCAGGCCCATGAGGCCGATGCTTCTGACATTCATATCATCGCTGGTGAGCCACCGATGGTTCGTATTCACCAGGTGATTACTAAGCTGAGCGAAACCCCGTTGTCGCAGGAAGTCGTCTCGGCGATGTTCGAGCGGATCGCCAACAAGCATGTGCGGAAGGCGTTCGACGAAGAACAGGACGCGGACTTCTCGTACGCGGTGGAAGGTTTGGCCCGGTACCGTGTCAATGCACACCTTCAAAAAGGCACGATCGGGCTTGCGATGCGTGCGATTAAGACCAAGGTTCCGCCGCTCGAGGCGCTCGCGCTCCCAGAGGTGATTGCTCGGTTGACATATCTGCCCCGCGGGCTTGTGCTGGTGACCGGCGATACTGGTTCTGGTAAATCAACGACGCTCGCCGCGATGATCCAGGCGATGAACGAGCGGTACGCCAAGCACATCATTACGCTCGAAGACCCGGTTGAATATATGTTCGAATCGGATCAGTGTCTGATCGAACAACGGGAGCTCGGTCGGGATATGTCCTCGTTTACATCGGGGCTCAAGCACGCGTTGCGTCAGGACCCGGACATTATTCTGGTGGGCGAAATGCGTGACCTTGAGACGACCTCGCTTGCGATCAGTGCTGCCGAGACTGGTCACTTGGTGTTGTCAACGCTCCATACGGTCAATACCTCGCAGACGGTGTCTCGTATTATTGATATGTATCCATCGGGGCAGCAGAACCAGATCCGTTCGATGCTGTCTACGACGCTGCAGGCGGTGATCTCGCAGACACTGTTTACGCGGAGCGATCGTCCCGGGATGGTGCCTGCTGTAGAGACGCTGCTGTGCACGCCCGCGGTCCGGAACATGATCCGTGAGAACAAGATTTTCGAGATCCCCAATGTGATCGAGACGAGCCGGGCGATCGGGATGTGTTCGCTGGATTCATCAATCGCGGAGTTGTATTTCAACGGGACGATTAGTAAGGAAGACGCGATTGCCAAGGCCGTGTTCCCAGACAAGCTCGAGCGTCAACTGGTTGCCTAGAGAGTAGATTGCCTGTTGAGGCGGACGGAGATTCTTCATGCCAAGCTACAAATACCAGGTCAGAGCAGCCGACGGAAAGATCCGGACGGGTGTCCTTTCGGCTGATACCGCGGCTTCAGCGGCGGCGGTCCTTCGGAACCAGGGTGTTCATGTGATGTCAGTAGACCAAGCCAAGGAGGGGCTGGGTCAGACGGGGATCTTGAAGACGCTCAATGATCTGAACTCAAAGAAACCCTCGCAGAAGAATGTGCTGGACTTTACGACGCAGCTGGCGGTGATGATCCGGGCGGGTATCAATCTCCGTGCGGCTCTTGACGGGATCGCTGATCAGACCGATCACAAAATGTTCCGCAAGGTGATCGAGGAACTCAAGGCCGATGTCGAGGCGGGCAAGCAGTTCTCCGATGCGCTTGCCAAGCACCCCAAGCTGTTCTCGCCTCTGTATGTCAATATGGTTCGGGCATCTGAGATGTCCGGCTCGTTCTCGGAAATGTTGGTACGGATTGCTGGGTATATTGGTCAGCAGATCGAGACCCGGAAGATGGTCATCGGGGCCTCGATCTATCCCGCGATTATCGGCGGGATGGCGGTTACCGTGACGATTTTCTTGATGACCTTTGTGTTGCCCAAGTTCTACACGGTCTTTGAGGGCAAGGAGGATGTGTTGCCTTGGGCGACAAACTTCCTGATGATGCTCTCTCAGGTTCTTCTTTCGCAGTGGCCATTCTTGATCGGTGGGCTGCTTGTGCTGGCGGGTTTGTTCTTCGCGTTCTCGAGGACCGAGATCGGCGCGTTCTGGATCGATCGCACGAAGCTCTCGATCCCTATTCTCAAGAACTTGTTCCGTTCGCTGTATATCACACGGTCGCTGCAGACCATGGGGCAGCTGATCAATGCGGGTGTCCCGATGCTCGATACGCTGCGGATTACGGGTGATATTTCGGGCAACAGGTTGTTTGAAGGGATGTGGCGGAAGGTGCACGGCTCGGTCAAGCAGGGGCGGAAGATCGCCGAGCCGCTCCAGAGCAGTTCGCTGCTGCCTAAATCTGTTGTGCAGATGATCGCGGCGGGTGAGGAGTCCGGTAAGCTCGGCGAGGTGCTCGACGAGATTTCAATCTATTACGGGCAGCAGCTCAAGGACCATATCAAAATGGTTACCGGAATGATTGAGCCCATCATGATCATCCTAATGGGTTCAGTCGTTGGATTCATCGCAATGGCGATTATTCTCCCGATCTTCAAGATGAGCCAGATCGTTTCGTAAACGATGATATTAGTATGAGAACCGCAGTTTACCACGGGGGCAGTGCAGGGAGCACATGATGTCAAGGCCATCAGTTCGACACACAAAACGGCTTAGTAGCCAAGGCCAGCCCGGTGGCTTTACGCTTATTGAATCGGCGATGGCAACGGTGATTATTGGGGTTGGTGTGCTGGCGATGGTCGATGCGCAGTCTTCGTTTATCACCGCGAACTCGTGGTCGTCGCACGCGGCCAGTGGGACCTACCTTGCCAATGAAATCCGTGAGATGACACGGAGCCTCCCGAAGCATGATCCAGTTGTCGGGCTCTTCATTGAGGACGACGGCGGGGGCGGGGTGCTTCATGGGTGGGGACCCGACGCGGGGGAAGTGACGGTCGATGACTTTGATGACATCGAGGACTTTGATGGGCTTACATTTTCGTTTACTGGGACAGCGGGCTTTGATGATGGTGATCTACCCGGGCCTTTGAATGCTTTTGGTGAGATCATCCCGGATATTTCTATCGACGGGACAGAGACAGGCTCGACGACCAACGGCGTATTTACTGGCAACGCAATGTATGGTTGGTCGCAGCAGGTGATTGTTCAGAAAATCAATCCGTTTGATCCTTCAGTCGTTCTGGCTGATAACTTTACTGAAATTGCCAATGGCGATTTTCCAGGTAGGGAAGTCGATGAGTACCCGCTCCGGGTTACGGTGCGGGTTTTCTACCAGGCGGCCAATGCGATTTCACCTGACCTCGTCACCGAGGTGATGTGGGTGGTGCCCTGATGCTCGGCAGCAAAGGACAGAATGTAATGAGTACACGAGCACGCATGATTTCTAGACTCTCGGCCCACCGGCGAGGGATTGCCTCGGTTTTGGCAATGATGTTCCTGGTTCTGTTTGGATCGTTGATTGCCGCGATGGCGGTGTCGTCTACGGGCAATATCCGCACGGCCAACATGCACCTGCATGTGATGCGTGCGATGAGTGCGGCCGAGACCGGGCTGGCGATTGCGGAGCATCGGCTCAACGAGGCATCGTCGCGGTTTATTGTTGCCGAGAGCGATATGGATACGACCTTGTCTTGGGCGCTGTGGACCGGGAACGGGACCGATATCGGCGTTCATCAGGTGCTCCCCCCGACGATGGGGTACTCTGAGGCGGGGCTTCCAACGGGGATTTCCCAGGCTCTTGTGAATATTCATGCAGCGGATGTCAACTTCATAACCGGTCTCGGGTATCTTGAACTCCCTGAAATCCAGGCGGCCCCCGGCGGGGTTGATAGCTCTGTCTATGCCTCTACGAACTGGGTCAATACTCCAGCGGTGATGATCGATGATTGGGATCAGGTCACCATGAACAGCCCGCCGCCGGCGTTCCAGATCCGGTATGCGCCACTGGTTGGCGGTCAGTATGTCCGTGTCATCGTTGAAGGCATCGTCTACGACTTGCAGCGGAATAGTCAGCCGATCCGGCGGACAATCATTCGAGATTTCCAGATTACAAAGGCGGTTGATCAGGCGATCTTGGCGCACTCCAAGATCTTGATTGGGAAGAATGTCAGCATCGAGGGCGACCTCGGGACACGATATGATGAGGTGAGTTTCAACTTTGGCGACCCGATCGTGATGCGTTCGGATTTCCACGGGCTGGACCCGGATCTTGATACCAAGATCGAAGACTTCTGGGCGTCGCTCACCGCGGCCGATGTCGATCATGACAACCGGCTCAGGATCGGGCATCCGATTGAAGGGGCGGGGATCCCGTCGGATGTTGATCTTGATGGCGATACGGTGCCCGATGGCGCATTCTTAGACGCGACCGGTGATGGGTATCTCGACGAGTTCGACATCTTTATTCGGCATTACGATACCAACGGGGACAACAGGGTAACACTCTCCACGGCTTTGATCGAAGGGACGCCAGCCGAGACGGCCGGATCGGTGCCTGAGTTTGAGGATATTGATGAGGACCTCGCGCTGCTCATGGACCTGAGCCGGCCTGATCGCAATAAGAACGGTGTGTCTGGGTTTAATGACGCCAACGGGAACGGCCAATACGAGCCCGCCGACGAGAACCCGGTTGATTACGACGATTTTCACAGTGTGTATTCGGATCTTGAGCTGGGATGGCGTGACGGGTACATCGATCTGATGGATCGGTACGCCAAGGTCAGCGGGTCGCTGGTGTTCAAGGTGGCTCTGTCTGATTGGGAGACCGAGCAGGGGCCGATTGAAGAGCGGCTGCACGGACCGATCGTTCCGGGCGAGGGCGAGTCGCCGTTGGTGTTTGGTGCCGATGAGACGCTTCTTCCGGATATCAATGCCTCGAGCTTTGTCGGTACCGAGACGGCGCTGATGGCTGCGGCCGATGGCGACGCATTCTGGCAGCAGGTTGCTGATCAGCTTGGTGTTGGAATCGGTTCGCTTGGAGGCTGGACGCTGGCCAACAACCCGGCTGATCCGACCGCGCCTGCGTTCTCGCCGGTGTATGAGGATTTGGATTTTGATGGGCTCCCAGATAACAGTGCCGAGGCGTATTCGGAGAAGGCGCCATTCAACTCGCCAAGTTTTTCGGATGTGTACTGGCGGCCGGTGTTCTCTAATATGGTGTTCCGCAATGTCCAGATCCCGATGGGTCTCAACGGGCTATTTAATGGATGCACATTCGTTGGCGTGACCTATGTCAGGAGCTACGACGACAACACGCATCCCCTGTGGCAAGAGTACGGGCTCAATATGCATGACATCAACGGTGATGTGATCCCGAAGTACACGCGCATTGTGTACGGGGACGATGCCGGCGAGGACGCGGCCAACTCGCCTCCGATGCTGCCTGCCTCGGCAGTTCCGCCCAATGAGTTTATTCTGATGATCCAGCCGGGGTCTTCGCCGATCGACAAGGGTGATGTGCCTCAGAGTGAAATAGCTTCCTATGGTGCTGCTTACAACACACTCCTTGAGCCATTGGTGATCGGCGGGTTGCGAGTGATTGATACCAAGACGCTTTCAAACAACATCCGTTTCCATGACGCGTTGTTTGTTGGGTCGATTGTTTCTGACACACCGATTAACTACACGCAGATCCGCAACAAAATCCAGTTTACAGGCGCGACCAAGTTCACAACGGTTCATCCTGTTGAGCCTGGGAACCCGTTCTTGAATCCGGATTCGGGTGATATGGATGATATTCTGACGAGCTCGATGATGCTCCCGAACTATTCGGTTGATCTCGGGTCGTTTAACTCGCCACCGGAGCAAGATGTGCAGCTTAACGGCGCGGTCATCGCCGGCGTGCTCGATGCCCGAGGCAATACCCAGATTGACGGTTCGCTGCTGCTGACCTTCGACCCGGAATACGGCGTTGCACCTCTGATTGATGTGACCGGGGCCCCGATCGGGAATCCGGCCGGTTTCAATGCGTCGCTGGGCTACTTTGGTGGCCAGGATGGTGATTTCGAATCCCTTGATCCTGAGACGCTCCCGATTGTCGGCGGCGTGGCGATTGTTGGGTATGACACAACCGGTGATGGGCTGGCCGATGCCCCGCATGATCAGCCGCAACCGCCCGGGTCGGTCCCGGTCCCGTTCAATGGGTACGGGAAGATCATCATTCGGCATGATCCCAATATGCGATTGCCATCGGGGCTGATGCTTCCGTTGTCGATGCCGCCGGTTGCGGGAACCTACCAGGAGGGCTCGATATGAGATGCAATCATCGCAGAGGACGCGCGCAATCTAGGGGCGGCTTTAGCCTCATTGAGGTGATGATTTCGCTGGTGATCACATCAACACTCTTGACGGCCACGATGGCGGCGCTTGATGCATCGTTCAAATCCTACAAAATTACGACCGAGGGCGCCTCGACCAATGTGGTGGCGCGGATCGTGATGCAGCGTGTAACAACGATGGTTCGGACAGGCGAGAGTTTCGGGCCGTACCCGGCCAATGCGATCACCACGCCGAATATCGAATCGACCTGGATGGAGTTTATTTCGTTTAGAGACCCGATCTCGGGTGTGCATCGCGTGACCAGGCTGGAGCGGCGTGACGGGGCTACTGCCGGGAATTTTGAGCTCTGGTATGTCGTGAGTACATTCACCAACGATGTGTTCGATTCATCTTCCGAGGCTCCGCTGCTCGTTGGGCTCAATAAGGTGCAGTTCGATATGGAATACGATGTCGGGCCTCAGCTCAAGCGTGTGACCATCGATTTGATCATCCAGCCCGATGACATCCAGGATGTCGCGATCGGCTCTACTTTGGAAGTACCTACGATTCGGCTTGTGGCCAGCGCATCGCCGCGGCAGTTCGATTGATCAGGAATCTTTGGTGTACCCGTTGGGGTTGGCTTTCATCCATTTGAACGCGGTCGAGACGATTTCGTCGATATCCGTAATCTGTGCATCCCAGCCCAGTGTGGATTTGATCCGCTCTGGGTTGTTGTACAGCGCGATCGCGTCTCCGGCCCTTCGGGGGGCATCATGGACCGGAAAATCAACGCCCGAGACCCGCTTGACCGAATCGAGGATCTGTCGGACGGAGTAGCCCTTACCGATCCCGACATTGAAGGCTTGGACCTCTCCGGGCTTGGTGGTGTTCATTGCGAGTACATGGGCGTCGATGAGGTCTTCAACATGGACATAGTCGCGGACATTGGTGCCGTCGTCTGTTGGGTAGTCTGTTCCGAAGATGGAGAGGGATTCCCGTTTGCCCAGTGCCGCTTCGATTGCAACGGGGATCAGGTGGGTCTCGGGGGTGTGGTCTTCTCCGAGCATTCCGGTGCGGTCGCTGCCGGCGACATTGAAGTAGCGGAGCATGGTCAGGGCGAGTGGGTTGTTGTCGACATCGCGTTTGGTGGCGTAGTCCTTCAAAATATGCTCCATATGGAGCTTCGTGTAGCCGTAGGGAGAGGTGGGGGACTGGGGACACGTTTCGGGGACCGGGATCATGCCCTGGGGCGGGTCGCCGTAGGTGGCGCAGGAGGAGGAGAAGATGAAGCGGCTGATCCCTTTGCCATCGTGGGCTTTGTCGCAGGCATCGAGGAGCCCGATGGCGCAGGCGATGTTGTTGCGGTAATACCACAACGGGTCTTCGACAGATTCGCCGACATACGCGAGTGCCCCGAAGTGCATGACGGTGTCGAGGTCGTGGGTGTTGAGTGTTTCTAGGACAACCTTTGAATCGCCGAGGTCGGAATGGACGAAGCAAAATGACTCTGGATGTGCTGATTTGAGCATATCCATCGGCTCTCGGTGTCCGCGATAGAGGTTGTCGAGGGCGACGATGTGGTGTCCGTCTCGCAGAAGGCGTTGGCAAGCGTGTGACCCGATGTACCCGGCTCCGCCGGTGACCAAAATTCGCATAAAGAACCTCCGATGATCGTTCGTGGGGATCGTATTCAGCCCGGGGAGAGAATGTTGGGAACCTTGACCCAAGAACGGTGTCAATGAAATTCGGAGTCCCAAAACCGGTACAATGGAGGGCAAGCATTCTCTCTCGGGTCAACACAGGAGCCCAGATCCCATGGTGGATTCATTCGGATCAGACTTTAAACGATTCTTCGGCAAGGGGCTCGCAATCCTCCTGCCCACCGCTGTCACCCTCTGGCTGCTCTGGCAGGCGTTCGGGTTTATCTTTAATAATGTTGCCCAGCCGATCAACAACGCGACCCGGGTTGCGGTGATCTGGGGCGTCCCCCAGGTGCTCAGCGAAGAGAAGCTTCCCGATTGGTTCAGTGTCACCGACGACGAGTTGGTGCTGGAGCGGTCGAGCCGTGATGTTTCAGATTCGACTACGGATGCTTCACTCCGTCGCGAGATCCGGACCGAGTACCTGAGCGAGTTCTGGGCGAGCCATTGGTACCTGAACCTGACGGGTCTGGTCATCGCGATCATGCTGATCTATCTCGCCGGTGTGCTGCTGGGCAACATCGTGGGCAAAACGGTGTACAACTGGGTTGAACACCTGATCACTCAGGTCCCGGGGTTCAAGCAGATCTACCCCCATGTCAAACAAGTCGTCGATATGGTCCTCGGCGATCGCAAGCTCGCCTTTTCGCAGGTCGTCCTGGTCGAATACCCACGCGAGGGCATCTGGACCGTCGGGTTCCTCACAGGAAACTCGATGCGACAGATCGATAACTTCGCAGGCGGGACCGTGGTCTCGGTATTCATCCCGACCTCGCCAACCCCGTTTACTGGATTCACGATCAATGTCCGCAAAGAACAAGCGATCGAGATGAACATGACCATCGAAGAAGCCCTGCGGTTTGTGGTCACCGCTGGCGTATTGGCGCCGGATCATGTTAAGACACTGGAATCTAAGTCTGATCAGCCGCCGGCCGATTCGCCTGAGACTTAGTCGAGCGGCTTGTAGCGGATGTAATCCAGCCCGATGTTGACGCCGGCCATTAAGCCGGTGTTGGCTCCCTGATAGATTGCTATCCCGTCGTCGAATAGTGCCAGTGCGCTGCCGCCTTCATCTCCTGCGACGGCGACCGCGTTGGTTGATCCTTCCATCTGGTTTTCCATGAACTTGTTGAGGGTGTATTGGTCCTCGATCACGATCAGCATCTTAAATCCCTGAACCCCGGCCTGGAGCCCGATGGACCCCGTGTTGACCGCGGCCCATCCGATCTGCGAGCCGTCGGAGTTGTTGAGCATCCCGCGTCCGAACTTCCCGCCGCCGAAGATAATCCCGAACTGGCCCACCTTCGGGAAGATGATGTACGCTTCGGCCGCTTCAATCTGCTCATCGAGCCCCCAGACATTGCTGTGGAACCACGCCATCGCCGCGTCGGATTCACTGATGAACGATTGGGTATCTCTTGGGGCGGGCGAAGTTGAACACCCGCTTGCAAAAAGCAGGGCGAAACCAGCGATTAATAATGTGGTGGTTCTGAGTGTGTTGATGTGTGCCATGGGTATCCCTTCGGGTGCGTGTCGATGAGACTAAGTAGGATCGTATTCTAGTTCATACTACCAGATATGCGAGAGGATCGTCTCTCGCGTATGATCTCGCGCCGATATGGCCTAAAGGCGAGGATAATGCTGTGAACCAACCCATCGACCTGCGATCAGATACTGTCACCCGTCCAACCCAAGCGATGCGCCAAGCGATGGCCAGTGCCGAGGTGGGCGATGATGTCATGCGGGCGGATCCCACGGTGATCGCGATCGAAGAGCGGGTCGCGGGGATGTTCGGCAAAGCGGCGGCGTTGTTTGTGCCATCGGGGACGATGGCGAATCTGCTGGCGATCTTGTCGCAGACATCACCGGGCGACGAGATCCTGACACACCGCGAGAGTCATATATTTTACTATGAGGCCGGCGGGTACGCCGCGGTCGCGGGGTGCAGCATCAAGTTTGTTGATGATGCCGATGCACCAAAGCGAGGGCTCATGACAGCCCAATCGCTCAAGAACACGATCCGTCCATCGGATGTTCACTTTGCAAAGCCGAAGCTCTTTACAGTCGAGAATACACACAACCGTGGCGGCGGAATCGTCTGGCCGATGGATCTGCTCAAGGCGACCTGCGCCGCGGCAAAGGGAGCCGGGTTGCGGGTCCATACCGATGGCGCCCGGATCTGGAACGCGTCAATTGCAACGGGGATTGATCTCAAAACGCTGGCTGCCAATACCGACACGATTTCCGCGTGCCTGAGCAAGGGGCTCGGGTGCCCGGTTGGGTCGTTGCTTATTGGTGATACCGAAACCATCGAGATCGCACGACACAAACGCAAGATGCTCGGCGGCGGGATGCGGCAGGCGGGGATCTTGGCCGCGGCGGGGATGTATGCGATCGATCACCATCTCGATCGGCTCCAAGATGATCATACAAGAGCCAAGAAGATGGCTAATGAGCTCGCCGGGTTGTCGATGTTTGATTTCGATCCCTCGACGGTCGAGACGAATCTGGTGTATGCCAAGCTTTCGGAAAGTGCGATCAATGATGCCGGGGATGCGTTTGATTGGGAGCAGAAACTCGGCAAGATCGGCGTGCAGTGCTATGCCGAGAGCGCGGGGACGCTCCGGTTTGTGACGCATCTGGATCTAAATGACGCAATGATCAGCGAAGCGGCAAAGAGGATCAAATCGCTTTAACAAGCATTCTTTCCCCCGGCATTGACCGATAGGAGGGCATAAAACGAAACAAGGATCAGCATAAATGCTGATCCTTGAAGCTTGGCTCATCATGTTTCCAGAGGATGAAAATGGGCCTGGACAGACTCGAACTGTCGACCTCACCGTTATCAGCGGTGCGCTCTAGCCAACTGAGCTACAGGCCCTCGGGTCACGAGTATACCCCATCGAGGGCGTTTGGTCACGCCTTTGGGCACCCAGATTGTCGCAGGAATCAGGAATCCCACATAGATTCTTCTCGCAGGCGTGTTCTTGGGACCAAACGATCGTAAAATAGGTAAGACAGGGAAGCCGGGGGGTGTAGTGGGGGGCTGTCGATAACCCAAGGAGCCGGCTATGCGAGCAGATATTTCCTACAACAACATTATCGATGGCGAAGATTTCGATCGGGCCCAGAAAGCCGCCGACGATTCAGCCGGGCTCCCACCTGAGCAAATCGACACCGAGGGGTTTTATGTCACCCAGCACTACGACCGCTACACGCAGGACAACCACGATGTCTGGAAGACCCTCTGGGAGATGCGGTGGGATGTTCTTGAGCAGCAGGCCTCCAATACCTACCTCAATGGACTGCGTGCAATCCGTCTGACACCGGACCGTGTCCCGTTGCTCTTTGGTGAGGTGGATGATCCGTACGAGTCGGGACGCAAGATCAAGGGGATTAATGAGTACCTCAAAGAACTCACCGGCTGGCAGTCGCGTCCGGTCCCGGGATACCTCCCGCCCAAGGCATTCTTCAGTTGCTTGAGCCGGCGCGAGTTTCCGTCAACAGTCGTCATCCGCCCGATGGACAAAATCGACTATCTTCCCGAACCCGACATCTTTCACGATGTCTTCGGCCATGTCCCGCTGCACGCTGATCCGGTGTTTGCTGACTTCCTCCAGACTTACGGAAAAGCCGCGCTCCTGGCCGGTCCAGAGCACGAAGAAGCCCTGGCTCGGCTTTTCTGGTTCACCGTTGAGTTTGGATTGATCTCAGAAGACAATAAACTCAAGGTCTATGGCTCAGGAACCATCTCCTCTCACGCCGAGTCCCAATACGCCCTCGGTGCTCCCCAAGGCAAAGGCGGACGCAACAACGGGCAGATCGAACGCCGAGCGTTTGATATGGAACGCGTCATCAACACCCCGTTTGAGATCGACCATTTCCAGGATATCGTGTATGTGCTCGACAGCTTCGATCAGCTGCGGGACGCCATGAATGATTATGCCAACCGCGTCCTCGAAGATGCTGGTTCGCACACTGGCGTGTGATACGGTAGAATGCACTTGCAGCAATGGACTACGAAAGGATTCAGCTATGAAATCGAATGAAAGTGGCGCCGATCGCGCCCTGCGCGTGGTGCTCGGAATCGTCGCTCTTATTTCTTCTTACATGTGGCTCGGGGTGATGGGTGCCGAGATCCTCGGGATCGTGGTCGCCGCCGTGGGGGTGATCTTTGTCGTGACCGGGATTGTCGGTTTTTGCCCGGCCTACAAGATCTGCGGGCTCAGCACCTGCAAAAAAGAATGCTGCGGCGACACCTGCGGCTGTAGCAAAGAGTAATAAACATATTGGCAACATGCGATTGCGAGCGTTTTGCATTCCAATCGACTGGGTTCTACAAACATGTCCACCGGTTCCATTGATATCGCCTCATATCTTGCGCGTATCGGCTATGACGGGCCTGATTCTGCGCCGCCAACTCTGGAAACTCTCCGCCGGTTGCAGCTCTGCCACGCGTGTGCGATCCCCTTCGAGAACTTTGATGTACTGTTGAATCAAACCCCAGATCTCGATATCAACAGCATACAACGCAAGCTCATTACCGATCATCGTGGGGGATACTGCTTCGAGCAGAACGGCTTGATGATCGAGGTTCTCAAATCGCTCGGGTTTGAGGTCGAGTCATTGTCTGCTCGTGTCCGGTCGTCTATCCCGCGAGACACCATCCCCGCGCGGACCCACCTCTTCTCGCGTGTGCTACTTGAGGGCATCCCCTACGCGGTCGATGTTGGGGTCGGTGGACGCACGCCAACCGCGCCTATCCGTCTCGACACCAAAGATCCCCAATCGACTCCCCACGACACACGCCGCTTCGATCATGACCCGTCCAGCGGCCGATGGTTCCACCAGTTGCAGATGGGAGACAAGTGGGACGATGTGTGTGAGTTTTCGGGAGAGTCCATGCCGATGATCGACCGCAGGGTCGGGAACTGGTGGACGAGCACGAGTCCTGAATCGAACTTCAGGCAGAATATCATGGCCGCGATCGCCAACAAAGACGGCACGCGTCATTCCATCTCCAATCGGATCTACACACACCGCAAGCAAGCCGATACGCTTGAGAAGATCGAAATCGAATCAACCGATCAACTGCTCGCGATTCTTGAGGAGCACTTTGGTCTTCGATTCCCGGCCGGGACTCTTTTCGGTATTGATGGTCTCTGATCCCCGCCACCCGCGAGGTCATACAATAAACTGATGAACGAATCACAGCTCCATGACCACATCTACGCCCGCTCCATTGGGCTCGCACTTGGTGGCGGGCAGGAGATCATTGTCGGTCCGGGCGATGACTGTGCAGTGATCCGATCCGCTTCAGGGGATATTTCGCTCTTGACCGTCGATCAACTCGTGGAGGGTCGGCATTTCGAATCTGATACGGACATCGATCTCATCGCCCGCAAATCCGTCGCGCGGTCGGTCTCCGACATTGCCGCGATGGGCGGGGTACCGAGCTGGGCGCTGGCGACCGGCGTGCTCCCCAAAGACTACAAACACGCCGACGAACTCTTCGATGCCATGAGCAAATGGGCCAAGCACTGGGGCTGTCCATTGGTTGGTGGCGATATTGCATCACACGGCTCGCCAGATCACCCGCTCACCCTGACGGTCACCATCGGTGGCACCATGCAAGATGATGCATCCCCCGTACTCCGCAGTGGAGCTCGGTCCGGCGATCATCTGTATCTCACGGGGCAAGTGGGGGGGAGCTTTGAGTCTGGCTGGCATCTGCTCTTTGAACCAAGACTCGACGCCGGGCAGTGGGCATCGGCCAACCATGGAGAACGCGGGGTTCACGCGATGATGGATCTTTCAGACGGGCTCGGACGCGATAGCGACCGCATCGCAAAAGCATCGGGCCTCATCATTGAGATCGACGCGGCCAAACTCCCCCTTGATCACCGATGCAAAGATTGGCGAGAGGCGTGCAGTGACGGCGAAGACTACGAACTCCTCATGTGCATTGACCCAAAGACCCAGATCCCATCGATGGATCCGCCGATGCATGGGCCAGTCGGGGAGTGCCGGGCGTGCGATGATGGCGAAACCCCCGGCGCGATCATGATTGATCCGCACGGAAAGCGTCATCCGCTCAGCGAACTGGGTTGGGATCACTGAATCAAGAGTTGATCAGGACTGCTTGGGCTTGCCGTTGCTTTTGCCCTTGCTTTTGCCGCCGCCCTTGGGTTTGTTCTTCTTTTTCTTCTCGCCGGGCCCGGCTTTGCCCGCCGCATCACGACGGTAATCGGTCTTGCCCTTGTCACGCGATTTGGATTTCTGGCTCCGGCGTTGACTGCCCGGGGTCTTCTTGAACCCGGCGGCCTCGCCATCGGTCTCGCCTAGCCCACCAGCGTCGTCGCTGCCAAACTTGAGGCCTCCTGCGATCCCCTTCTTGGCCTTGCCCGCGGCACGGCTATCTGGATTGGCAATCAGCAGGTCCATACGACGCATCGCAAGATCAACCTGAGCGATCGTCACGCTGACCCGGTCGCCGATCGAATAACTCCGCCCGGAGTGAATATCAACCAGAGCGCCGGTGCGGTCGTCGATCTTAAAGGACGGCGGCCGCTTGTCGCGGGTGGTATCGCCCGGCAGATCGTGCTTGGCGATCATCCCATCGGCGAGGTATTTTTCGATCTGGACATACACACCCTTGGGTGTCACGCCGGTGACAAAGCCCTCGAACTCCTCGCCGATATGGTCGGCCATGAGCTGGAGTACCAAGAACGCTCGGAGCTCGCGTTCTGCTTGGGCCGCGTTAACCTCGGTGTTGGAGCAGTTGTTGCCGATCTCTGTGAGTGCCTGCATGTCTGGGCACAGATCATTCTCGCAGAGTATCTTTCCCAGCGCGACCTTGGCGGCGTCGTCGCGCGGGAAGTTCTCGCCGTTCTTGGTCTTTTTGAGGTACGCAAACAATGCCCGGTGGAGCGTCAGGTCGGGGTAGCGGCGGATCGGCGAGGTGAAGTGCGAGTACGCGTGTGACGCAAGGGCGTAGTGCCCGATGAGAGCCGGTGAGTAGACCGCTTTGGTCATTGTGCGGAGCACGGCTGTGTGCACCGCTCTTGCAGCACCAGTCCCGGCTGTTGCATTGAGCAGCGTCTGGAGTTCCTCGCGTGATGGATTCTTGGGGATGCGGAACCCAGCGACCATCGCGGTCTTTTTGAGTTGTTCAACATCACCTGGGGTTGGTTCCGGGTGCGTTCTTCGCAGCACAGGGACCCGCATATCGCCGAACAAGGTCGCGAGCGATTCGTTGGCCTCGACCATGAACATCTCGATAATCGTGTGGGTGAAGGCGTCGTCTTCTTTCTGGGCGTCGATGACCTTGCCGGTGTCGTCAAAGATCAGCTCGACATCGGGAAGATCCAGATGGATCATCCCGGCTTTGTTGCGGCGGGCACGGATCAATCTTGCGAGCGAATCCATGTCCTTGCACACATCGATAATTTCTTGTGTGTGCGGCGAATCCGTCTTGGCATGCTTGCGAGCTTCTTCCAGATCACCGTCAATGAGTGCCTGGGCCTCAAGATAGGTCATCCGCTTGCGGGATTTGATGAGCGACTGGCACACGCCTCGGGATTTGACATAGCCCATCTTGTCGTAGCGGATAATCGCGGTCTTGGCGTAGCGGAGCACGCCTTCTTGCAGCGAACAGATGCCGTTGGAGAGTACCTCGGGGAGCATCGGGATCACCAAGCGGGGCAGGTACACCGAGTTCCCGCGTTCCTTGGCTTCCTCGTCGAGCTCGGTTCCCGGCGCGATGTAATGCGCCACATCCGCGATATGAATCCCGAGTTCCCAGTCGCCGTTGTCGAACCGTTTGAGCGAGATCGCATCGTCATAATCCTTCGCGTCCGGCGGGTCGATCGTGCAGATCAGATCCCCGGTCAGGTCGCGGCGCATATCAAGAGCTTCGATGCCATCGGATTCGTAGAGCGACATTTCTTCGTCGAAGCGTTGGGTCGCTTCGCGTGCCTGCTGGACGCAGGATTCGGGGAAGTCGTTGCTCGGGAGCCCGTAGGCCGCGATGACGGCTTGGGTTTCAACATCCGGATCGCCGGCTTCACCAAGCACCTTGGTGATCACGCCCTCTGCAAGATAGTCGCCTTCGGGATAATCGATGATTTCCACGACGACCTTGTCGCCGGGTTTGACATTTTTAGATTCCGCGTCACGGATGATGATCGGGTCGGTGAGTTCGCGTCCGTCGGGGTAGACAAGCCAGCGGCCGTCACGCTTGTCGATCTCGCCTGAGAACGCAGCCCGTTTGCGGGCGACGATGTCGATGATTTCGCCGGAGTACTGGCGTTCAAAGGTGCCGAGCTTTCGTTCGCGTCGTTGGTCGCGTTGGTAGTAGATCCGGACGGTATCACGGTCCAGTGCGCCCATGGTCAGATGGGGGGGGATGAATACATCGCCGCCGTGCGTGGTCTTTGAAGGCGAGAAGAACCCGAAGCCACTCTTGGTAGACCGGAACTCACCGATCGACTCGCCCTCGTCCTCGCGGAAGGGGAGTGTGATCTTGCCTGCGTCGTCGAGAGCCACGATTTCCTCTGCTGCGAGCTCGCGGACCGCAACCCCAAACTCTTTGACATCCTCGATGTTGAGATCGCGGGCGACAATGGGAATCTGGGCGGGTTCATAGGACGAATGCGAGATGTGGGCGACCAAACGGGCGCGATATTGTTCTGCCATGGGCCACTGTATCGACCGTTGCTGGCATATGCGGGCATAATCGGCAACCAAGGCCCCATCTTGTTCATATCATGTTCATATGCCTCTGATCGGGACCAATCTGTCGTTTGCCTACCCCAAAGGACCCAAGGTCTTGGATGCGGTGAGTTGCTCCATCGAGCCCGGCACCATCACCGCGATCGTGGGACCGAACGGAGCCGGCAAATCCACCCTCATTCGCCTCTTGGCGGGGTTGGTCAGTCCAGATGATGGACAGGTCCAGATCGACCAAAAAAACCTGGCGATCCTTAATGGATCTCAGCGTGCATCTCGGCTTGTCTATATCGCCCAGCGATCATCGCTCGCATTCGATTTCGATGTTCGTCTAGTGGTTTCATTCGGGCGATTGGCGTTGCCCAAGGACCCCGCCGCCGTCGAGCGGGCAATCGAACGATTTGGGCTCACCGAACTCGCGTCCAAACCCATGGGCACCCTCTCAGTTGGCCAACAGCAACGCGTTTCGCTCGCCCGAGGCTGGGCCCAACTCGATGGCCATGACAACGCCTATTTGCTCGCCGATGAACCAACCTCTGCGATGGACCCCAAGCACCAGCTCCAAGCCATGCACGGCTTCCAAGAACTGGCATCTGGCGGGGTCGGGGTCGCATTGGTCGCCCACGATCTCTCGCTGAGCACCCAGTTTGCCGATCGGGCGATTGTTCTGGATCGTCAGGGGGCTGTCCACGCCCAAGGAGCCGTGGGGGATGTCCTGACCCCTAGAGTCCTCGGTGAGGTCTTTGATACGCCGTTTGTGACCGGTGAGATTCAGGGGCTTCCCGTGATCATTCCTCAAACCATCCGGTCCACAACCTGATATACTTTGATCAACCATGAATCTTCAGTCCATAGTCAGTTTCCTAACCAGCCCATTTGGGATTGTGATTCTAATTGGCGCCTTCTCGACACTCGGCAGGATGTTTAAATCTGCTCAAGAACAACAAACCAAGAAGCGTGCCCATCAGGAAATGCGTCAGGCCAAGCAAGATTCGCTCCGCACAGGGTCACAGTCGTCTAGTGCAGCGATTGATGCCCAGCCGGGTATTCAATCCAAGAAAGCAAACTGGGACCAAAAACAGCAGACACGCAAGGACCGTATCGAACAGCTTCGGACCCAGCGCATCGAGCAACTCAAAAAGCTCCGCCAGCAGCGGAGTGGCGGCGTTCAGCCTCAACCTACTCAGTCCAGCCAGGCCAGATCACAGCAGCCTCAGGCCCGGTCATCTCAGCCGAGGCCTATCAATATACAGCAAGCACGCACCCCGGCCCCTCCGGCTCGCACACCCGCCCCGGCAGCGCAAGCCTACAAACGGCCGGCCCCCCAGCCCTACGCTCAGCCGAAGGCTCCACAATCGAGATCTTCATCTCAGACACCTCCTCAACAGCAGACCGCTACGAGTCGCAAGTCGCGTCCAAAGGCCGTGTCTCAGCGGTCTCAAAGGCGGGTGTCAGACGAGTCTCGCAGGGTCTCAAAAAGGCCGAGTAACTCCCCGATTGCTTTGGGGTCAACACAACATGTGAAGGCTGAATCAGCGTCCTCAGGCATCCGTGCGATGCTTAAAAATGATCTCCGCCGGGCAATCATTGCCAAGGAGGTCTTGGGACCCCCAATCGGGCTCCGTTCAGCAAGCGCAGATCTCCTGTGATACCCGCGGCCTTGAACCGATGAAGCGCGATATACTTCAATAATGACTCAGACCGCCCCAATCACACCCGCCCGATCTTCCAGCTTGTCCATTCTTGGATCGGCGATTCTTGTCGCGATATTTGTCGCAGCTTCAACCGGCTGTGGCACGATGGGCAACGCTCCACGCGGGGCCAAAAGCCTGCGGGATATCATGGCGCCCCAGACCTCGCCAACGACCGCCGCGATCTTGGCGACTGACGAATACAACGCCGAGAACCGGTACCGGGGCACGACGATGCTCGCCGCTGCCCCATTCGGTGGCGATCCGATCTATCTCGAGCTCTACATCGACGGGACCGATGACGAAGACCCGGGTGTTCGCGCGACCTGCATCCGCGCACTGGGACGCCACGGCGACCCGGCGCACGCTTCCTACTTGATTGAGGCACTCAACGACGAGGACCGTAAGGTCCGCATCGCTGCTGCTCGGGCACTTCAACGAGTCCACACAAGCGAAGCCATCCCGCCATTGATCAGAGTCATCAGCGAAGACAACGAAACCAACGCCGATGTCCGCGCTGGTGCGGCCGACGCGCTGGGTCAATACCGCGAGCCGTATGTCGTCCAATCATTAATCTCAGCATTGCGGGATACCCGCCTGGTGGTCAACAATCGGGTTCAGCATTCGCTCAAGATCATGACCGGGCAAGACTTTGGTATCGACCTGGGTGCATGGCAGAACTGGTACAAGTCCACCGACGATCTTTTCGCAGCCGGTCAGATTTACACCTACCCGGTCTTCAACCGCAAGAAACGGATTGTCGAGTACCTGCCGTTTATGGGTTCGCCCCCCAATGAGACCACCTCAACGCCGGTCGGGCTCAATCCGACCGATGATTGATCCAGCCGGCGACTTTGCCATCTGAAGATTGATCCAACTGGCACAAACGGTGCCACTAGGTCCGAGAATCAATGGCTTCCCGGGCCGCGCTGGCAATCCGCTGCCAAACAACCGATCATAATCTTGTGCGTGCCCTCAGCATTCAGAATGCTCAGCCGGTCATGATGACCGATTACCCAGACCCAACACCCAAGGACGGTCAGGCGTTGGTGCGCCCTACCCTCGTCCTCATCTCGCAGGCCGATATCCACGCTTGCAGAAACCCGGAGCATCACGGCGTGTTGGGGCATCAGTTTGTCGGTGTGGTCGAATCCGCCAATGACGAGTCGCTCGTGGGTCAACGCGTTGTTGGTGATGTCAACATCACCGACCCGGACTCAACATTTGCCAAGCGAGGCATCGGGCATCATGATCCCGACCGACGCATCCTCGGGCTCCGCAGCTTTGATGGGTGCCTGAGCGATCGGTTCGTCATCCCTGAACGGAACCTCATGGCGATCCCTGATGAGATTGAAGACGAGCGGGCGGTCTTCGCATTACAACTCGCCGCAGCGATCCATGTTTCGCGGGTCCAGCACATCGAGGGCAAAGCCTTCGTCACCGTGCTGGGCGGAGATCTGACCGCGCTGCTTTGCGCTCAGATCATGGGCTCGCTCAACGCATCGGTTCGAATGCTCACCGGGCGCGGGGACCGTCTCGAGCTCTGTGCCAAATGGGGGATCAAGCATCGGCATCTCGAAGAGGTCGGGCGTCGTGCGGATCAAGACATCGTGATCGACACCATGACCGAGCCAGGATCTCTTTCAACAGCCCTAGCGATGGCCCGCCCACGCGGCTCGGTCATACTTCAGAGCCATCCCATCGCCGTCGTTGAAGACCAAACGCCAACGCCCGACGACATGGCTCTCATCATCGAACGCGAACTCAAAATCTATGGCTCGCGATGCGGCCAAATCAACGACGGCCTAGCGGCCCTGCAATCAGGACGCATCGACCTCTCAGGACTCATCACCAAACGCGTCAAGTTCAACGATGTCATGACCGGCCTGCGCGCAGCGATCGAACCTGAACACATCGGCGTGCTTATTCAGATGGGCTAATGCCTGTTTATGGCATCCCGGGGAGAGCCGCGGCTGCGCCCTCTGGCCACATCGAGGCAAATACACCCGCGGTGATGAGTGCGAAGACGACGCCATCGAAAAACGATGTCATGATGAACCGTGTGGGCTTGCCCATGAAAAAATCGTTGGCGATCCCGCCCATGCAGTATCCGAGGATTGCCGCGGTTCCAACCGCACGGAACACATCCATGTATTCAGCGCCGGGCATCGTCCCGATCCCCGCGAGGTATCCTGCCATCGCTGAGATGATCAGGTACATGATGAATGTCTTAATGAGGTTGGACCCGAAGTTCGGTGCCGATCCCATGACCGTGATCATGCCCCAGGGGCCGGATTTCCAGCGGGTCTGGAACTCGGCGGATTTGACATCCTTCCCGTGGCAGCCCGGGTACATGTACAGCCCGGGTTCAATGTTGAGTGAGTTCATCGCGCTGTCAAACGCCGCCTCGTCGGGGAGTGTTTTGATGTCCGCTTTGTGATGAGGCAGGACCATCCAGATGATCGAGCTGGCCGCGAAAACCGCGATGCCTGAAACGAGAATCGGGAGCCAGAGTTCTGCTAAGCCAACCATGGTGTATTCCTTTCATGCGGATTCCACCCTCAGAAATCCGGTTGTGCGTGAGAGGGCGATTACCACCAGTGTACCAAAAGTCTTGCGGGTGCGGGTGATCACGAAAAACCCGGTCGAAACCGGGCTTTAGGAGTGTTTAAGATGTTGGTTATGCTCAGCCGGCGTTGACAGGCATCGCTTCGAGAACCTCGTCAATCAGCCCGTATTCGATCATTTCCTGATCATCGAGCCAGAGGTTGCGGTCGCAGTCCTTGTGGACTTTTTCTTGTGTCTGGCCGGTCGCGTTGGCGTAAATCTGGTAAAGCCGATCACGCAAGCGGAGCATTTCTTTGGCTTCGATCTCTAGATCGGTCGCCTGCCCTTCCATGACACCTGAGATCAGAGGCTGATGCATCAAGTTTCGTGCATTGGTCAGCGCGAACCGCTTGCCTTTGGTTCCCGATGACGCGATCACCGAGCCCATCGATGCGGCCTGCCCGATGATGAAAGTATTCACATCGGGTTTGATGTAGTTCATGGTGTCGACAATCCCGAGCCCGGCCGTGACCGACCCGCCTGGGGAGTTGACATACATGTAGATGTCCGCGCTGGGGTCTTCGTTGGCTAGGAACAGCAACTGGGCAACGATGAGGTTGGCCATGTCGTCGCCCACCCCGCCGGTGACAAAGATGATGCGGTCCTTGAGGAGCCGCGAGAAGATGTCGTACGATCGTTCGCCTCGACCGGATTGCTCGATGACGATGGGGACCAGATGGGCACTTGGGTTAGACATATGGGTTCACCTATTGGGGTGTATGGGTCTGTGTGTACAATTAATTCAGTTAGCTTGATGCCGGTGCGGTGCTGGGGTCTTTGGGTGGTTCGACGAGGACTTCGTCAACCAAGCCGTAGGCCTTGGCTTCCTGGGCATCAAAGTATCGGTCGCGCTCCGAGTCCTCGCGGACCCGTTCTGCCGTCTGACCGGTGTTCTCGGCAAGGATGTCGATCATCGTTTGCTTTGATTTAATAATCTGCTCAGCCTGCAATCGGATGTCTTCTGCCTGGCCCGTGATCCCGCCATATGGCTGGTGGATCATGACCTTGGCGTGAGGCAGGATAAACCGGCGACCCTTGGTCCCCGCGGTCAATAAGACCGATCCGCCCGAATACGCCCGGCCGATGCAGTAGGTCGCGATCGGAGAGGTGAGGAACCGCATCGTGTCGTACAGGGCGAGGGTGTCGTCGACAACGCCGCCCGGTGAGTTGATGTAGAAGTTGATTTCCTGGTTCCGGCGTTGATTTTCCAGATACAACATCTGCATCATCACGCGCGATGCCGAGGCATGGTTGATCTCACCGACGAGGAACACGATCCGGTTTTCGAGCAGAAGCTCGTCAATTCCCATCTCGCGGGTCCGTTGATAACTTACTGAAGCTGAGGCCATAAGTCGTTCCCTGACATGTGTCAAGAGTGCGTTCTTGAAGGTCCGGCGGACCTTCCAAATACCCCATTTACGGGGCGTAATCCTGTATATCTATCGGGAATCGACGATCCCAGCATGATATTCCCTGCATAATCCTGTCGAAAAACAAATCGCTGCCAATGGTTATTCCAGAATCAGTGCCTTGAGACATGGAATGGCATCATCAAGCCCTGTTTCTAGCCCATTTCATTGCTCTTTAGGGGTCAGGTTTCTACAGTTGATGCCCTACGATCGGGCTGTGTAAGCCCGCAATTATTCGGCCCTATATATAGATAGGGACGACAGAGAAAAGAGACGATCCAGTGCGAACCGCAGTTCTGAGTGATATCCATGGCAACGCGGTCGCGCTCAAAGCCGTCTTGGCCGACATCGAGAATCGAGAGATCGACCAGATTGTTTGCCTTGGCGACATCATTGGCTACGGCCCAGACCCCCTCGAATGCGTCGATCTTGTCCAAGAGAAATGCGACTGGGCGCTCATGGGCAACCACGACTTCGCCGTTGTCTACGAGCCTACCAACTTCAACGCCCCCGCCGAATCCGCTGCGTACTGGACCCGCGAGCAGTTTGAAGCCGAGCCTGACGAATCAATCCGCGCCCGCCGCTTCGATTTCCTTGGTTCACTCAGAGTGCGAGCCGTCGAAGACCTGATGGGCGACGGGAGCACGATTCTTTCGGTTCACGCCTCGCCGCGCCGCCCGATCAACGAATACATATTCCCCGAAGACGCCAGCGATGCGCCCGACAAGCTCGAAGCGATCTTTGACCGCGTAGAAAGCATCGCCCTTGTCGGTCACACCCACCAGCCGGGCGTGTTCTCCAACGAGCCTGATTTTTATCCACCATCTGAGATCGGCTCAGAACCGGTGTTCAAGTTTATTGAAGACGAGAAAGCAATTGTGAATGTCGGATCTGTCGGTCAGCCCCGCGATCATGACCCCAGAGCGTGCTATGCCGTGATCTCACCTGGTCAGGTCGAGTTTGTGCGTGTTGAGTACGATGTCAAACAGACCGCCGACAAAATCAAAGCCATCCCCCAACTCCATGACTGGCTCGGCGATCGCCTCTTTGAAGGCCGCTAAGTTTTAGTCCATTCCCCATCCATTCCCTCGGCCGTCAGGCCTGAGCAAAGCGAGCCAGCAGTTGCGCATTTCTATCCTCCCCATCTCGTTTCTTTCGGTCCTCCTGACACTCGCCGCATTGGTGAGCCCAGCGATCGGTATGCAGGACGACGCCGATTCCATATCTGACACACCTGTCACGATTCAGTACACCGCCAAGCCAGTTCCCAGCGAGGCAAACGCTGACTGGGTGCCGCTCGTTGATGACCACGACGAGATCGAGATCCGATTCTCCAAACTTGGGGCAGGCATCGAAGAACTCATTCTGCTTGACGAGTACGAAACCGTCGCGCTCAAAGATCACATCCGCCTCCAGCAGCTTGTATTCAACGAAGCCACGAACCAAACAGCCGTCCCCTTCGCACTCTTGGGTCTTGAGATCGACGGGTATTATGTCGAGCTCTCCGGGGCCGGCTTTGATGCGCCGGTCTGGCAGCAGCTTGGTCCTGGTGTATTTGAGGCACTGATCATCGACGCCGACGGCAGCAACATCGCACTCGTCACCCGCACCTACACCATGCGGGACACCCCGCACGCGTTCATGCTCGAACAATCCGTCGAAAACCTGAGCCCAGAACCCCATGAGTTCCGGTTCAAAACCACCGCGATGATCGACATGCCCAAGGCCAAAAACGGCTACGCCGGCGACCGCCGCCGCGTCCGCTATGGCATGCTCCACTCAGCCGAGCAGCAGGGCCCCTCGATCCAGGTCACTGTCGACGACAAGCTCGCCAACCGATCGAAGGTGCTGGGCAAAAAACTCAAAGACGCCAACGGTAACAAGTACTACGCCTCCCCGATGGCGGTCTGGCCTACCGCCAAAACCATCGAGGAAGGATCTCGCCTGAGCTGGATCGCACTCTCGGACCGCTACTTTAGCGTTGTCCTCCACCCGGTACTCGATCCACTGAGCACCAACCCCGACGATCGCCTGATCGCTTCCTCGATCGAGTCCATCGATCGCTATGTGCTCAACACCTACGCCAACGCCCCCGATGCGACGATGGTTTTCGCGGCCAGTAGCCCGGCCCTGACCGTGGAGCCCGGATCTACGGCAACCATCGCCAACGCCGTCTACGCCGGTCCGCGTACCAAACCCGTATTTGCAGACGATCCGATCCTTGCGGCTCTCAACCTCCCAGACATGGTCGTCTACAACATCGGCGGAATGTGTGCCGGGTGTACCTTCGATTGGCTGACCAACATCCTCATCGCTGTCCTTCGGATCTTCCATTCGATCGTCGGCGACTGGGCCGTCTCGATCATGCTCCTCGTGGTCCTGGTGCGTGGTTGCCTCCACCCCATCACCCGTTGGTCACAGATCCGCATGCAGCGCTTCGGTGTCCAGATGCAGTCCATGGCCCCAAAGCAAAAAGCCCTCCGCGAAAAATATAAAGACGAACCAAAGCGGATGCAGCAGGAAATGTCCAAGCTCTGGAAAGAAGAAGGCATCTCCCCGATGGGCATGCTCGGGTGTCTCCCGATGATGCTCCAATCTCCGGTCTGGATTGCGCTCTACGCGACCCTCTTCTTTGCGGTCGAGCTCAAGCACGAGCCCGCGTTTTATGGCATTTTCCAGTCCATCTCCGGCGGTTCATGGATGTTCCTAGCCGACCTCTCCAGTGCTGACGGCGCCATCCCGCTGCCCGCAGCAATGCACTTCTCCTTCCCGCTCTGGGGCAATGTCTCGTCGATCAACATCCTCCCGCTTCTTCTCGGTGTGGTGTTCTACATGCATCAGAAATACCTCACCCCGCCAACGCAGGCGACGCTCACCCCAGAGCAAGAGTCCCAGCAGAAGATGATGAAGGTCATGATGGTCGTCATGTTCCCCGTCATGATGTACACCGCTCCCTCCGGATTGGCTCTCTACTTCATGACCAACTCCACCATGGGCATCGTCGAGAATAAATGGATCCGCGCCCACATGAAGAAGCACGGCATGCTTGAGATCGAGAACATCCGCGCCGACAAGAAAGCCAAAGGCCCCGGATTCATGCAACGCATGAACGAAGCCGCCGAGGCCAAGAAGCAGCTCATGGAGCGAGGCCCCCAGGCCCCTAACCCCAATGACCGCCGAAACCAAGGCAAGCACAAGTAATCCCCCAAAGTAAGTCACCTCATGCCTACCGGCGGAACCATCGCGGCCATCGGATCACCCCCGGGACAAAGCCCCCGGTCAATCATCCGGATTTCAGGCACAGATGCCCGTACTTGTGTTGAGTCTATGACCGATCTTGCTGATCCAGCCCGAGGCATCCATATAACCAGATTCCAGTTCGATAGCGGGCACACCATCCCCTGCCAGCTCATCTGGTTCGATGGACCCCGAAGCTACACCGGCGAAGATACCGCCGAGTTGCTCGTTGTTGGAAACCCGGAGCTCCTCGAACGCATCCTTGACCAACTCTTCAAGATCCCAGGGGTCAGCCGGGCCGAGCCCGGCGAGTTCAGCGCAAGGGCGTACCTCAATGATCGGTTAACCCTCGCTCAGGCGGAAGGTGTTGCTCTTCGCATTGCAGCGGTGGGGGATCAGGCTCTGGATGCCGCCGCCAAACTTCTCGATGGCTCTCAGGGTGACCGTTGCATCGCATGGGCCGAGGAACTCGCGTTGCTGCTCGCGTTGGTTGAATCAGGTGTGGATTTCACCGACCAAGACGATGTCGTCCCCATCGCACCCGACGATCTGCGGGCCCGGCTTACCGCGCTCAGCGATCAGCTCGTCGCTGAGATCGGAAACGCCGCCGGGGCGGTCATCCACGCGACCCAGCCTGAGGCTGTGATCTGCGGGATGCCAAACGCTGGCAAGAGCTCGCTCTTCAACACCCTGCTCGGTTCTCAGCGTGCGGTTGTCAGCGATCTGGCAGGCACCACCCGCGACGCCATCAGCGAAATCCTTGATCTTGAACATGACATCCCGGGTGCTGGATCAATCCAACTCACCGATCTCGCTGGGCTCGCCGACTCGGCCATCGACGCGATTGATGCATCTGCTCAAGAGCTCGCCCGAGATCGTGTCAAATCCGCCGACACGATCATCTGGTGCGACCCATCGGGGCGATTCAACGACCGAGAAGGACTCGCCACGATGGGCAAGCCCATCATCAGGGTTCGTACCAAAGCCGATCTTATCGCAGGCTCTGCTGATGAGAGCCACTCCATCAGTGTGTGTGCTCTTGATGGACACCGCGTCGGCGTTCTCAAGCGTGCGATTGCCGATGCGGTGTGCGATCGCACCGGCATGGGCGTCGGTGCATTCGTACCAAGGCACCGAAGGGCGATCGGTCAGGCGATCACTGGGATTGGTCATGCGATGAACTGGATCGAACCTGGTTCGCATGCCCTCGATGCCCCTGAACTCGTCGCCAGCGGCCTCAGAGACGCCCTCGACGCCCTGGGTGAACTCACAGGCCAGATCACCCCCGACGATGTCATCGGGCGTGTCTTTGCGACCTTCTGCGTTGGCAAATAGCCCTGTATTATCGGCAGCCAAACCGACTTGCCGCTCCCAGTTTCAAAATCCAGAGTGCAAATGATCCGCATGGAAATTTCGATGTATCTCTTGCAATAAGCACACCTGGATCGAGCGTAATAGTAACGACGCCCAAGAACTGAATCCTCCTAAAAATCAGCTCCCAACACTCGATTAGTGGCCTTTGAGTGTCGAGTTTCTCTACATGGTCATCAGTCTGATGACGGGAAAAGGATTCATTCGAAGCCCAATCGGGCAACAGGAATGAGGAGGATCAGCAATGGCATTAAGGCTCGGCGACCTATTGGTTCAATACGGGGTACTCACACCAGAACAATGTGATCTGGTGGTCAAAGAACAGCAATCGAACCCGCGCCCATTTGGGATGCTGGCCGAGGAACTCTTTGGTGTTGATCCAGGTGTTATCGAGCATGCCTGGGCGGCTCAGTTTGCCATGATCTCTCCCAGGCTTGACCCGTGCACCATTGAGATTGACCAGGAGCTCCGGTCGGTCATCACAAACAGGCAGGCATGGCAGTTCGGGTTCATCCCGGTTGAAAGAGTGCACGACGGGGTCGTCTGTGTCACATCGATCGAATGCTTGGCCCGTGCGCTCCGTTTCGTAGGCTGGAGGGTCGAAGAACCCTGCTCGTTTGTGATCTGTGATCATCATTTGTTGGAAGTGGGGCTCTCGATGCATTACCCGATGGAAGGCGCGGATTCAGCAATGATGGACCGTCTCATCAGCCGAGCCCCAGCCGCCTAGCTGTAAGAGGCTCTCCCTAGGCTCAATGCAACCCTCCCTACGCATGATCTTCACTTTGGGGGGGGTTGGGGGTATGAAAAACGGAGCCGATTGTGGATCGGCTCCGTGGAAAGGCATTGGGATAGGCCCGGGATTGGTCATTTCTGATCAATCCAGGGTCAACTCATCGACGGGTCGCCTTGCGACGGGTCGCTTTCTTTTTGGTGGTGCGTTTAGCGGCCTTCTTTTTGGTCGCTTTTTTCTTAGTGGCTTTCTTTTTAGTAGCCTTCTTCTTAGTGGCCTTCTTTTTAGTGGCCTTTTTCTTGGTAGCTTTTTTCTTGGTCTTCTTCTTGGCTACTTTTTTCTTGGTAGCCTTCTTCTTAGTCTTCTTCTTGGCTACTTTTTTCTTGGTTTTCTTCTTTGCTACCTTTTTACGGGTTGCTTTCTTTTTAGTAGCTTTCTTTTTGGTCGCCTTCTTGGCGGTCTTCTTGCGGGTAGCCTTCTTCTTGGTTACCTTCTTGGCTGCTTTTTTCTTTGTAGCCTTCTTTTTGGTTGCTTTCTTGCGGGTTGCCTTTTTGGCTACCTTTTTGCGTGTTGCTTTTTTCTTGGTTGCTTTTTTACGAGTTGCTTTTTTCTTAGCCATGTTGGCTCTCCGTTTCGAACCCAAATGCTTTGTTGTGGATCCGAGTGTTCGAGTTCGGGACCACATTCCGTTATTAACACTTACATGCTCATCGGAGCCGTAAGGTCGACGACTTGAGCAAACCGTGCCAACAACACGCACATCACTCACCAAAATCTTACCAGAATACCAAACCGCATGTGTTTTTTTTCAAGTTTGTGATCTGATGCGTTGGGAAAGCAAACGCATTGCTTAACCAAACGAGACTGGTTCGTGCTCGTTTGCTTCAACGAGTTCATCTCGCAATTATCAAAGAGTTCGCGCTCGATAACGCAAAAACAATGCGCATTGGTTAGCCAGAGCCGTGAAGTGCACGAATGTCTCGTGCGATTCGTTCAAAATACAAAAACACCCCGATCCCACCAAGATCGATGCAGTTCGCAGCGCAATTGGGGCGCAATCACGAAAGATCGGGGGTACTACTGAACGCATTTGCAAGACTTTCGCGCTCGGCGAGTGAAGAATCAGTGCATCATCATTCAATTCCACAACTCAAACACCCGGATCATGCATGACCACGACACACGACTCAATCACACTCACAACACTCGACAACGGACTTCGCATTGCCATCGAACCAAACGATTCGATGCGATCCGTTGCGATGCGTTTGATGATTCCGAGTGGAGTTATCCACCAAGAAAAAAATGAACTCGGAATTGTCGGTATTTGCGCTGAATTACTTTTACGAGGCTCTACAACTCGCGACTCGCAACAACAAGCAGATGATTTTGATCTCGCAGGTGCCGTCCGTGACGCATCACCGGCCGCCAAATCAATCGGTGTGTCGATGACCACGCTCGACAATCGTTTCGAAGAAGCCGTTGCGCTCGTCGCTGATATGACCCTCAACCCCGCGATGACCGGCGACTCCTTCGAAGCATCACGAATCATGGCCCAGCACGCGCTCGCATCGCTCGCCGACGACCCCCAACAACGCGCTGTACTCGCCGCCCGCGAGCGTCACTTGCCCGAGCCATACAACCGCAGCACCTACGGCACCGAATCATCGCTCCAATCCATCACCGCCCAATCAACCCGCGACTGGTGGGCCGCCCACGCCAAACCAGACGGAGCAATCCTCTCCATCGCCGGTGCCATCGAACCGGGCCATGCGATCGAACTGGCCAGCGAACACTTCGGAAGCTGGAGCGGCAAAGCCCCGGCCCCAAAGATCTCAACGATCGCGCCCCGCGGCTACGCCCACGAAGAGGACGACACAAACCAAGTCCAGATCATCATCGTCAACGACGCGCCGCCCGCAGCCCACAAGAACGAAATGAACGAGCTCCTCGCAGTCAGCGTGCTATCTGGTGGCATGTCCGGGCGCCTCTTCACCGAGGTCCGCGAGAAACGCGCCCTGTGCTATTCAGTCTCGGCGAGCTACCGCGCCGCCAAAGAGCACGGGCTCGTCACCAGCTATGTCGGGACCACCCCGGAGCGTGCCCAGGAATCGCTCGATGTTTTGTATGAACAACTCGGCGCGATGCAAGCCGGCGATGTCACCAGTGAAGAGCTCGACCGCGCCCGGATCGGTCTCAAGAGCCGGGTGATCTTCAGCGGCGAATCCACCGGGGCTCGCGCCGGGGCATTGATCGGGGACATCGTCAACCGTGGCACCCCAAGAACACTGGCGCAGGTCATCAAGCAGATCGAAGCCGTGGATCTTGAATCGTTCAATGACTACCTCCGCCAGCGAACACTCGGAGAAGTCACCATCCAGACCCTTGGTCCAGCCGCATTAACCCCTCCTTGCTAACCCAACCGATCGATTCTCGCCATTCACCCATTTGGTGATGACAAAGTGCCGATCAGGACGATACTGTGGATGATGATGACCCACGATTCCTCCCCAATCCCCGGCACTTCCAGCGACCAAGCACGCTCAACGCCCGGGTTCTCAATTGGGGGCAGCACCCCATTCATGATCGGCATCGGTGGATGTGGCATGTCCGCGCTGGCGCGGATGCTCAGCGGAGCCGGTCTTAGCGTCCGCGGCTGCGACTCAACTCCATCACCAGTTACCCAAGCGCTCAAAGACTTTGGACTCGATGTCTGCTTCGATGAATCCGCCGGCCAGCTCCCCGAGGAAGCGGATATTGTTCTCGCATCGGCCGCCGTCGCCCCGGACCACCCGATGGTCCTCGAAGCGATCAACCGCGGGCTCACCGTGTTGACATATCCCGAAGCACTCGGCGCGTGCATGACCGGTCGCACCGGCATCGCCATCGCAGGCACCCACGGCAAATCAACCACCACCGCCATGCTCGGCTGCGCCCTCACCGACGCCAAGCTCGACCCATCCGTCATCGTCGGGGCCACCTGCCAACAACTCGCCGACGGCGCACTATCTACCGGCGGCCAGCGTGTCGGATGCCGCGTCGGGGCTTCACAAATACCAGAAGGCGAGTGGGGGGGAAAACAAGGGTTGCTAGTCGCCGAGGCCTGCGAGTTTAACCGCTCCTTCCATCATCTCAAACCGACCATTGCCTCCATCAGCTCCATCGAAGCCGACCATCTCGATATCTATGGCTCCCTCGACGCCGTTGTCGAAGCATTCGCTGGCTTCGCCCAGCTCGTCCCCGATGCGGACCAGGGCGGCAAGCTCATCATCGGACACGATGGAGCCTACCGACGCGAGGTCACCGCCGGACTTAAGTGCGCCGTTGAAACCATCGGTTTCAATCCTGGTGCGGACTGGGTCGTTGGCTATACCGATGGCAAGACCACCATCAAGTCTCCAGATGGCCAAACCCATTCATGGACCCTCTCGCTCCCCGGCGATCACAACGCGATGAACTCCGCCGTCGCTTTCGCACTGGCGCGATCAGTCGGGGCCGATCCGGATCTCCTCGCCAAATCTTTTGACGCCTTCGCAGGTCTCGATCGCCGTCTTCAGCTCCTCGGCACCCGAGACGGCGTCAAGGTCATCGACGATTACGGCCACCATCCCACCGAAATCGACGCCACACTCCGCGCACTTCGAACCTCCCAAGACCCAGCTAAGCACGGCGGCCGCCTCATCTGCGTCTTCCAGCCCCACCAGCACTCCCGCACCCGCTTCCTGCTCGACGAGTTTGCAACGAGCTTCGAAAATGCCGATGTCGTGATCGTCCCGCACATCTACTTTGTGCGAGACTCCGAAGCGGAGCGTCAAAAGGTGAACTCCTCGGATCTCGTAGACCGCCTCCGCGCCCGCAAGGTCAAGGCGATGCATCTGTATCCGTTCGAGGCGATCATTGAACAGCTCGAAAACATGTGCCGTCCCGGTGACCTACTTGTCGTAATGGGCGCTGGCCCAGTCTGGCAGGTCGGCCAAGGCTATCTAGACGCGGGCCTCAATAGATGACCCCCCAAAGTTCACACATCAGCACCGACGCTTTGCAGATCGAAACCAACGCCCCGATCTCCACTTGGTTCCGCATTGGGGGCCGAGCCGATCGCCTTGCGCGACCAGAAACTCAAGCCCAACTTGCTCAATGTCTCGAGCTGGATCCGGATCTCAAAGTTCTTGGTGATGGAGCAAACCTGTTAGTACACGAAGCCGGGGTCGATCACCTCGTGGTCTCCATGCAAACCGGTGGCTTTAAGAACATCGAAATCGACGATGCGTCCGGATTGGTCTACGCCGGAGCCGGTGTCGCTCTCCCAAGATTGATCTCTCAAACCGTCAACGCCGGTCTGAGCGGTCTTCAAGGTCTCGCGGGATTCCCCGCAACGATCGGCGGCGCGTGCATCATGAATGCCGGGGGCAAGTTCGGCTCAATCGGCAATCACATCGTCGAGATCCATGCGATGGACCGTGCCGGACGGATGCATAATCTCAAGGCAAGCGAAATCGAGTTCGGCTACCGCCACAGCGGCCTCAATCATCTCCTCGTCTGCTCGGCAGTCTTTCAACTCCAGAAAGGCGACATCGCCGAGCTCAAATCCGAACTCGCCGATTGCATGGCCTACAAAGCCGCCTCCCAGCCCATGAACGAGAAATCCGCCGGCTGCGCCTTCAAAAATCCAACGCTTACTGATTCCGTACAAGGCATAGGCAAATCCGGCGACCGCGTCGGTGCCGGGATGATCATCGATCGCGCGGGCTGCAAAGGCATGACCTTCGGCGGAGCAACAGTCTCCAACCTCCACGCCAACTTCATCACCACCACCACAGACGCCAAAGCATCCGATGTGGTCACACTCATGAATCAGGTTCGAACCAAAGTTCAAGATGCCTTCGGCGTCACCCTTGAAAACGAAGTCGTCATCTGGTCACGGGACCCGGAGACATCATCATGACCTCCGTGCTCGTCTTAGGCGGAGGCCCTGACGCTGAACGCGAAGTCTCCGTCGCCAGTGCCATGGGTGTCCACCAAGGCTGCATCAATGCCGGCCTCGATGCCAAACTACTTATAGTGGACGAGCCAACCACCGAAGAGATCGCGTCTTGGTACGCCGATGTCATCTTCCCCGTCCTTCACGGCAAGTTCGGCGAGGGCGGACAACTCCAACAACGGCTTGAGGCCACCGACCGCCCCTTTGTCGGGAGCAGAGCCCAAGCCTCCCGCATCGCGATGGACAAGATGGCGACCAAACTCTGGGCCGCCAAGCTCGGGATTCCGACATTGGATGCCGTACTGCTCGATCCGGATTCGATCACTGATCCCGACCAAGCCGTGCTCCCGATCGAGCCGCCACTGGTCATCAAGCCCGTCGCCGACGGCTCAAGCTGCGGTCTCTATTTATGTCCTGACCACGATTCATGGCTCAATGCCCTCCGCTCGATCGCTCAATCAGATCACCAACCAGTTTCCATGATCGAGCCCATGATCACCGGCCGCGAGCTCACCGTCGGCATCATCGACGACGGACAAGGCGGCCAAAAAGCCCTTCCGATCGTCGAAATCGCCCCCGCGTCGGGCACCTACGACTACCAAGCCAAGTACGAACGCGACGACACGATCTACACAGTCAACCCGGATTTAGCCGATGACTTGGTGTCCGATCTCAACGATTGGTCTTTGTCCCTGTGCAAAGCGATCGGCGTAGTGCACCTCGCTCGCGTCGATTTTATGCTCGATCAAAACGGAACCCCCTGGCTCCTCGAAGCCAACACCATGCCCGGATTCACACAAACCTCGCTCCTCCCCAAAGCCGCCGATGCAGCAGGGCTCGCAATGCCAGATCTCTGCAAACTACTTGTGAGTGCCGCGCTCAGAGAACACGAACCAATCCGCAACAGCTAGAGAGATACCTATGGCCAAGAAGAAGAAAAAGAAGAACCCAGAGATCGCCGAGCGCAACAAGAAGATCGCGTTCATCACCGCCGTCGTCCTCGGCGGGGCCGGCATCTTTGTCAGCGCGGGCATGGGGATCAAAACACTCGACGCCCGAGCCGCCACGCTCATCACCGACCAAGACCCACAAGTCCACATCAACTGGGGCCATGGCGCGTCGGGCCACATCTGGATGCCCATCGCCGAACGCGACCGCATCGAGAAAAATATCCAGGCATCCCTCACCGGTGGCAAAGCCCTGAGCTGGCACCCGCTCTACCAGGCATCCAAAGCGCTCGCCGCCACCGGCTGGGTCAACGGCGAACCAACCGCCCGCTGGAACGACGACGGCTCGATTTCTCTCGACGCCGAGTGGCGTGTCCCTTATGCCGCAGTCCGCAACGATGGCCGAGATTTTGTCATCGACTACGACGCAAATGTGCTCCCACTCGACTACGCCCAAGGCCAGTCCAACCAGTTCGTCATCCACAATCCAGCCCTGCCATTCCCTGGCTCCGGAAACCAGTGGAACGAGCCCGAGATCCACGACGCCCTCCGTTTGCTCGCTGAACTCGAACAAAACGACCTCCTCGCCCAGATCACAGGTATCGACCTGGGAACCAACCGCGAGCACGGCATCCTCCACATCCTGACCAACGGCGACGCTCGCGTAGTCTTCGGCGGCGGCCCAGGCCGATCACGACCCGCAGAAATGCCGTCGTCCGTGAAACTCGAACGACTGGTCGCGCTCCAATCCAAAACCGGGCGCATCGATGCCGGCGCCCTGATCCTCGATGTCCGAGGCCCAGACATCACCATGCAACGCCACGAGAACTAATCCTCCATCCCACGCGTAAACTTGCAAGTGAGCGATCAACCCACCAATCCTGCCCCAAGCCCTTCCGATGGGCCGTACCAGTTCCCGCCGCCCCAACCGGAGCTGCGTGAGCGTGATCTCCTCGGTAACGAACCGCCCGGCGACATGATTGATTGGTCGCACCGCAGAGGCGAGCCGCGAGTCTTCGCATTGCTGTGGATGATCTTCTTGCTCTCAGCAACAGCCATAATGTTTGCCCGTCTCTCAAGCGGGTTCTCGATTTCTCCCTCCGTTTCCCGCCCGGCTTCGCGCGAGATGCTCGTAGTCGTCATCTTCGGCATGAGCATCCTCTGGCCGATGGTCCGCTTCTCGCAAACAATCCCAAGACCAAGTATTGTTGCCGCAAGCCTCCGCGATCTGATCGTGATGCTAATCCCGGCACAAGCGGTGATCTGGCCGCAGCGATTGATTGTTCTCGGCGGCTGGTCCACAGAGGTTGTCCTTGCCCTGTCGCTCCACATCGCTGCATGGGGCCTGGTTCTGGCCGGGATCGTATCGATCGGTTCGGTTCTCATCGCCAGCTCGGTCAATCACGCCCGCACCCGTGTCCTGGTCATGCTTGCAGCACTGGTCATGGTACTGGGTATGCCTATGGTCGAACTCCTCACCCTCAAAGGTGCCCCAATCGGAGCCGCCCACGCCAATCTTGGCTGGATGCTCTCGCCCATCACAGGCATCCTCGAAATCACCGCCGACCGCAGTGTTCTTGGTCAGCCCGCAATCGTCTACAACGCCCATTTTCGCATCATCGCCGCCGTCGCCTGTGTCGGATTGGCTTTATTGATCTTCGGAAGGGCTCTTGAGAACGCCAGATGGGTGGCACGAAGGCGGATCAAGCCCTAAACTACCGCCTGCGCAGTGCAGCGCCAAAAGAAGGCGGTGTTGTCTTAAGTAGTATGATGTATACGGGCAACAACAGACGGAGCTACACATGGATGTCATCACCTCAGATGAACGCGAAATAATCAAGACACGCTACGATTTTCTTGTCGGTAACCGGTCTGTCATTACCGAACGCATCGCCGAGGCCCGCGCGCTTGGGGATCTCAAAGAGAACGCCGAATACCACGCCGCCCGCGAGCAGCAGGGGATGGAAGAAGCCGAGATCAAACGCCTCGATGAACGCCTGAGCTCCGCACATGTGGTCGATGAGTCCAACCTCGCCGAGGGCGTGGTGTTCATCGGCTCAACGGTCAAACTCATCGAAGAAGACGAGGACGAGGACGAGTTCGAACTCTACCGGCTTGTTGGCGAAGCCTCAGGCAACGCCGACAGCGATGTCGTCGAGGTGACCGCGACTTCACCCATGGGCGAAGCCCTCATGAAGGCCCGTGTCGGCGAAACCGTCCGCGTCAACGCCCCCAGAGGCGTCAAACGCTTCAAAATCCTCGAAATCATCTAACCCCCACCCCCCCCAAAGTGAAGATCACGCGTGGAGGGAGTGATTGTTTTTTCGATTGCTGAGAAACTGGTAACCATTGAATCCCACCAAGTGTCAGCCGGTATCAAAAGATACGGTACGCTATCGTTGATCAACCCTCGCAGGAGCCGGACATGTCCCCAATGAAAAACCTCACCGCCCTCGCAATACTGATCCCAACCGTCCTGGCCGGTTGCGATACCCTCGCTCCCCGCGTGTATGAGCAGCGGATCATGAAGGTCCAGCATGTCCCACAATCAGCACTCGATATCGTCACCGCCAACGGCTCTATCCGTGCCCTCCAAGAAGACCGCCAAGATGTCGCCATCGAAGTCGAACTCTTCGGCCGAGACGCAGAAAGACTCAGCTTCGCCACCGTCCATGCCGACCGGCAAGGCGATGACTCGCTCCGGGTCTGGATCGACTGGCCCGGAGGCGAGCGACGCAACGGCGAAGGCGCCAATGTTGAAATCTACATCCCCGGCGCCCAGGGCATCACCGCCAGAACATCCAATGGCAATGTCACGCTCATGCACCTTACGGGCGATCTCATCGTCGATACATCCAACGGCTCGGTCCACATCGACCAGCACGAAGGCCCGATGAATATCGATACCTCCAACGGCACCATCAGAGTTGACGACTCCATCGGCGACATCGCCTTCGATACCAGCAACGGGCGGATCCTCATCTCAAACGCCGAAGGCCTTGTCGAAGGCGACACTTCCAACGGGAATGTCTATGTCTCCACTCGCGACGGCTCCACAGGACCCATCCGCGTGCGAACAACCAACGGCCGCATCGAACTCGATCTGGGACACGGATTCGAGGGTATTTTAAGGGTCGGCACCACAAACGGCCGCATAAAAACAGATGGGCTCGTCAATGCAAACCTGGTCGAGTCGTCCAAGCACACACTTGAACTCCAACTCGGTGAGAGTGACACCATCTCCGCGGTCAGAACCTCCAACGGCTCCGTCCGCATCCACGGCCGCACCGACAACGAATAAGTTCAACGAAGCAGTTCAAGTCACGCCGCCCGGCGCGGCGCGTCCATTGCCTTTGGATCGCTCATCACCTGATGAACCTCCAGCACCCACCCCGGTGTGTGCTGCTGGAGTGTCCGCACGCGCTTGCGTTTGTTCCAGTAGTACAATGCAGTGCCCCCCTGCATCACAAACGCCACAACGATCAGTACGCCCGAAACCCCGAGCGTCAGCAGGTACTCCAGCTGGCCCAGTTCCTGAATCGTCCCCGCCATCTCAGGCATCGACGCGATGGTCGGATCAGAACCCAGCGACCCAGCCAAGATCGAATCAGCACTGTCATAGGTCGCCGCCTTGAACACCGCATAGGCGATCAATGCCCCCCCAAGGAACAGCTGATTGATCGCCAGCCCCGCCGGTGCCCGGTCGTCGAGCGCGTCGAGCCGTCTAGCCAATCCCAGTTCGCGCATCCCGATCGCCGCCAGAGCAACCCCCAGGATCAATCCTGGCATCGAAGTCAAAGAAAATAGCACACTCACTACCCCCGCCATCAGTGTCATCCATCCCGAGATCCGCGCATACCCAGCCGCCTTGCGGACCGGTTTGGCATTGAGTACGCTCGATCCAAGCATGCTCAAATGGGCATCATTGAGCGGAGAGCAGCCCATCGGATCTGCATGAGGAGTGGTGGGTGGACAAAGGTGGTTCATCTGGCCCAAATCGACCATCCGAAGGGCGTTCTGAGCAGTATGAGTCCGAATCAACCCCGTGTGAATAAGGGGGCTCGGATAACCGGTCTTGAGGCTCCGAGAATCATCGACAGAGCCCAAAAACAAGACTTCGAGTCCAAACAGGATATTCATATCGAATTTAACTTCAATTTGTGGTAATGGAAAAAATACTGTTCTACGATACTTTTCAATATCCGGTTCGTGGTCTGTTTCTTGTCCTTTTTAAGGCCTGAATCCCCATGCATCGGTCGAGGCCATTTACACTGGTGAGCACACCGGGCACGGTGCCCGTCTATTCGCACAGTGGAAAAAATCTGGAGAATCACAGTGTCAGAGCACGCGGTTCAAACCGAAGCGTCGCGCGAAGGACTCGAGTCCTTTGTCTACGACGACAGTATCGTTCGAATGTTTTCATGGGCAACCATCATCTGGGGCGTTGTCGCTCTTCTTGTTGGTGTGATCATCGCCCTCCAGCTCGCGTTCCCCGCTGCCGGCTTAGGCATCGAGTTCCTGAGCTTTGGCCGCTTGCGTCCGCTGCACACCAACGCCGCGATCTTCGCGTTTGCGGGCAATGCGGTCTTCGCCGGTATCTATTACTCCACCCAGAGGCTCTGCAAAGCACGCATGTTCTCTGACCTGCTCTCCCGTCTCCACTTCTGGGGCTGGCAGCTCATTATTCTCTCCGCAGCGATCACCCTTCCCCTCGGGATCACCCAAGGCAAGGAATACGCCGAACTCGAATGGCCGATCGACCTGGCAATCGCCGTCGTCTGGCTCGTCTTCTTCGGTGGCAACTTCCTAGGCACACTCATCAAACGCCGCGAGCGTCACCTGTATGTCGCCCTTTGGTTCTACATCGCCACCATCGTCACCGTCACCGTGCTCCATGTGTTCAACAACATCTGGGTACCAGCCGGCCTAGTCCACCTCATCAAGACCGGTGAGTTCGCGGGCCCAACCTTCCTCATGAAGTCCTACCCGGTCTACGCGGGTGTACAGGACGCCCTCATGCAGTGGTGGTACGGGCACAACGCCGTGGCATTCTTCCTGACCACTCCGTTCCTCGGGATGATGTACTACTTCATGCCCAAAGCAGCGGAACGCCCTGTATTCTCCTACAAACTCTCCATCATCCACTTCTGGTCGCTCGTATTCCTCTACATCTGGGCCGGCCCTCACCACCTTCACTACACCGCACTCCCAGAATGGGCAACAACCGTCGGCATGGTCTTCTCGGTCATGCTCTGGATGCCTTCATGGGGTGGCATGATCAACGGGCTCCTCACTCTCAGAGGCGCATGGGATCGCGTGGCGCGTGACCCCGTCCTCAAGTTCTTCGTCGTCGGCGTGACCTTCTACGGCATGTCCACCTTTGAAGGTCCATTGCTCTCAATCAAGGTCGTCAACTCACTCAGTCACTACACCGACTGGACCATCGCCCATGTCCACTCGGGCGTGCTGGGGTGGAACGGCTTCATGACCTTCGGCATGCTCTACTGGCTCATGCCTCGCCTCTTCCAGAATAAGCTCTGGTCCACCAAACTTGCCACCATGCACTTCTGGATCGGCACCATCGGTATGGTCCTCTACATCCTCTCGATCTACACCGCAGGCATCACCCAAGGGCTGATGTGGCGTGCGTGGGACGAGACCGGCCGCCTCGCCTACCCAGACTTCATCGAAACAGTCACCGTTCTGATTCCGATGTACTGGATCCGCGTCATCGGTGGCCTCATGTATCTCACCGGTGCGATTCTCGCTCTGTACAACTTCTACATGACATGGAGAGGTCGTCCAGACAAGTACGAAGAAACCGTCCACTACGCGGCCCCGCTTGCCGCCAACTACGACGGCGATCCACCAGCCAAATCCCGCCTGACAGCCAATGCCGGGTTTGGGCACAAGGGCGATAAGTTCCTCCAAGGCAACTGGCACCGCAACTGGGAACGCAAACCTGTGCGTTTCACCATCTATGTATTGGTCGCGGTTTCTGTCGGTAGTCTCGTAGAGATCCTCCCGATGTTCATGATCTCATCCAATGTTCCGACCATCTCGTCGGTCCAGCCGTATACACCACTGGAACTCGCCGGCCGGGATATTTACATCGCAGAAGGCTGTTACAACTGTCACTCGCAGATGATCCGTCCGTTCTACTGGGAGACCAAACGCTACGGCGATTACTCCAAGCCGGGCGAGTTTATCTATGACCGTCCGTTCCAGTGGGGCTCGCGCCGCATCGGTCCGGACCTTGCGCGAGAGGGCGGCCGCAAGAGTCACCTCTGGCATTACGAGCACTTCAAGAACCCAGCGGACACCTCGCCGGGCTCGATCATGCCCCGCTACCCATGGCTGCTGAGCAAGGACATCAACTTCCCAGCGATCCAAGGTCGTGTTGACGCCAACGCGATGCTCGGTGTTCCATATGGTGACTTGGTCCTCGAAGGTGCAGCCGTCGAAGCCGCACAGTTCCAGGCCCAGACCATTGCTATGGAACTCGAAGAACAGGGCGGCCCAGCGATGGACGAAACCTGGGACAAGCAGGTCATCGCGGTCATCGCGTACCTGCAACGCCTCGGGATTGATCTGTACAAGGATGCGCCCGTTTCAGAAGAGGAGGCCTCAGAATGAAGTTTACTGATATTGTCTCAAACATGAATCTGGATGTCTATCCGATTATCGCACTGATCCTATTTCTCGCGGCCTTCTCACTCATTATGTGGGGCGTGCTCAGAACACCAAGATCAGTTACCGACCAGCAGGCCCACCTGCCGCTCGAAGACGACTTTGATTTCGCAAAGGGAACAACCCAAGAAAATAAGGGGGTGAGCCATGGCTGATCCGACCAACAAAACTCATAAAGAAGAACTCCTCGAACACAACTACGACGGCATCCAAGAGTACGACAACCCGACACCGGGCTGGTGGCACCTCATCTTCTGGGGCACCATCATCTGGGGCGTGCTCTACTTCGTCGTCGTGCAGATGACCGCACTGGTCCCAGGCCAGCACGACCGTCTCGAATCGACCCGCACCGCCGCGGTCGAAAAACAGTTCGCCGCACTGATGACCATCGAGGACGACCTCGAAAAAGTCCGCATCGTCATGGGTGACGAGAACTGGCTCGCACAAGGTGCTTCAGTGTTCGCCGGAACCTGTACCCTCTGTCACGGCCAGGACGGCGAAGGCCTCATCGGGGTCAATCTCACCGACAACTACTACAAAAATCTTACCGACCTCGCAGGCATGATCGATGTCGTCACCAACGGGGCCGCCAACGGCGCGATGCCCGCCAACAAGAATCTGCTCACCGACAACGAGATCGCTCTGGTCGTCGGCTATGTCGCTTCTCTCCGTGGCCAGAACCTCGAAGGTCCACGCGGCGTCGAGGGTGAAGAAATTCCTCCATTCCCAGAACCAATCACAGCCGATCAAGATGGCTGATTTCTGATACAATCACCGATGAAGGGCTGGAAACAGCCCCTCATCGTTTCCCACTGCCGGCAGGACAGAACAAGGACCCCGGGAATCTCTATGTCTGAATCCCTACTCAAGCCCAACGAGCGAGTTCTTTCAACACTCAACGACGACGGCTCCCGGCGTTGGCTCAAACCACGCCTTTCTCCTGGCCGCTTCTGGCTGCGCCGCCGCGTCGTCGCCTATCTTCTCATACTGACCTATTCCCTCCTCCCGTTCATCCAAATCAACGGCAAGCCCGCGATCCTCCTCGACCTCATGAAGCGAGAGTTCACCTTCTTCGGCAAAACCTTCCTCTCCCACGACACCCTCCTCTTCGGCCTCTTCATGATCATGGTGTTCTTCACCATCTTCCTCGTCACCGCACTCTTCGGCCGCATCTGGTGCGGCTGGATGTGCCCCCAGACCGTCTATCTCGAGTTCCTCTACCGCCCCATCGAACGCCTTTTCGAGGGTGCGCCAGGCAAGAAAAAAACCAAAAAGCACGCCGGTCTCCGCCGCTTCTTAAAGTTCGTCATCTATCTCGTCATCTCCCTCCACCTGTCCCAAACATTCCTTTCTTATTTCGTAGGCACCACCGTCGTCCACTCCTGGATCTTTGGCTCCCCATTCGACCACCCCGTCGCCTTTATACTCGTCGCCGGAACCACCGGCCTGATGCTCTTTGACTTCGGGTTCTTCCGCGAGCAGGTCTGCTGCGTTGTTTGCCCCTACGCAAGACTGCAGGGCGCACTGACCGATCAAGACTCCCTCATCATCACCTACGACAAAGAACGCGGCGACCCTAGAGGCCGCAAACTCAGCAAAGCCAAGACTGAATCCGCCGATGTCACCCTCCCCGTCCTCGGCGACTGCATCGACTGCACCATGTGCGTGCAGACCTGCCCGACGGGCATCGACATCCGCATGGGCTCCCAACTCGAATGCATCGGCTGCGCTCAGTGCATCGACGCGTGCGATGCGGTCATGGACAAGATCGACCGTCCGCGCGGGCTCATTCGTTATTCATCAGAAAACGCCGTCGAGCACAAGGCCCAGCACCTGCTCCGCCCGCGTGTGGTCATTTATCCATTGATCCTCGTCCTCGTCTTCGCTGGGTTCATCGCTGTGCTGATGAGCAAGAACCACGCCAACATCTGGATCGGCCGCGAGGCGGGATTGCCCTTCTACACACTCCCGTCAGGCGAGATCACCAACCAACTCCGCACGCGGATCACCAACCGCGAATCGGTCCCCATGACCTACACCATCACGGTCATCGAGCCCCAGGGCGTCACCGTCAGCAGAGGCAGCGCGACCATCACCGTTGAGCCGGGCAAAGAAGGATCTCAAAAATTCGTCGTCATCGCCCAGCCAGAGGCCTTTACAACCAGCCAGATCGAGATCGTCATCCGAATCACAGACAACATCGAGTACACCAAGGATACGATCTTCGAAATGAAGGGTCACAAGTTCAAAGCCCTCCCGGAGACTACAGATGACTGATTCGACTCCCGACAAACGCGGCTTCTTTGAGCGTGGTCTTCACTGGCCCCTCGGGCTCGTTTGCATGTTCCTCGTCTCCGCGTCCTTCGTCCTCGTCACCGCCGTCTTCGGTGCTGGAAAAGGATCCAAAGCCATCGAGCCGGACTACTACGCCCGCTCGCTTGAGTGGGATTCCGAAAAAGACCAGCTCAACGCCGCCGCTCGTCTGGGCTGGGATGTCCAGATCTCCTCAAGCCCAACGCTCGATCCCACCGGATCAAGACTCGTCTCGGTGATGATCGTCGATGCCGACCAACGCCCAATCGAGGGCTCACTGATCGAGCTCGTCTGCTTCTCACAAGCAAACGCCCACCTGCCGCTGAGCAAAGTCCTCCCCGAAGCCGGAGCCGGCCAATACCAGGCCCGCATTGAGAGCATGCACACTGCAGGGCTCTGGGAGTTCCGCATCTCTATCCGCCACGCCGGCGAGCAAGCACTCCTGATCAAATCCATCGAGCTGGAGGGCTAACCACCGATGATCCAGTACGATCCGATGCTCATCCTCATAGGCACCGTTCTGACGGCCTCCCTCGTCGGGTCGCTCCACTGCGCAGGCATGTGCGGCGGGCTCATGCTCTTCGCACTCGGAGCCGACGCTAAAGATCAATCCAAACATTCTAAACTCAAACTCCAATCCGCATACCACGGCGGACGACTTACCACCTACACACTCCTAGGCGTCATCGCAGGCACCATCGGTCAAGCCCTCGACTTCGGCGGCTCATTCATCGGCTACCAACGCGCCGCCGCCATGTTCGCCGGCGTCTTCATGATCGGATTCGGACTCATCGCCCTCGCCCGAATCAAAGGCCTCCGCATCAAGCATCTCCGCCCACCAAAGTTCATGCAAAGAGCCGTCGAGAATGGCCAAAGACTCGCTTTTTCGCTGACTCCGTTCAAGAGAGCCATGACCATCGGGCTCCTCACCACCCTCCTCCCCTGCGGCTGGCTCTACGCCTTCGCCTTCACCGCCGCCGGCACCGGTTCACCAATTTGGGGTGGCTTAACCATGTCCGTCTTCTGGCTCGGCACCCTCCCCGTCATGGCTTCGCTCGGAGCCGGGATCCAGATGTTCGCCGGTCCACTCCACGCCAAGATCCCCGCCATCAGCGCCTGTGCCGTCGTCCTCGTCGGTGCCTTCACCGCGATGGGCCGCCTCCAAGCCCCCGAGATGTCACGCGAAAACCTCAACATCACCGATGACTCGGTCCCAACCGATCCCGATGAAGCGTGCCCACTCTGCGAAGCCGGCCTTCCCATGGGCGATGCTGAAACTGAAGAAGCCCCGTGACCGCCAACGAATCTATCTGCGACCACTGCGGACTCCCCGTCCCATCCGGCCTCTACGAACCAGATGCAGAGCACCAGTTCTGCTGCAACGGATGCAAAACGGTCTACAACATCCTCCACGGCTCAGGTCTCGAAAACTACTACAAAATTAAATCCGCCGTCGATTCAAACGCCCAGCCCGCCGCCACCACAGGCAGCAACTACGAAGAACTCGACGACCCCGCTTTCCAAAGCACATGGGTTACCGAATCCGACGAAGGCACCGCCGAAGTCGAACTCCTCTTAGAGGGCATGCACTGCGCCGCCTGCGTCTGGCTCATCGAACGCCTCCCAAGAGTCGCCGATGGCGTCATTGACGCAAGGGCAAACATCCGCCGCCGGACAGTCTGCGTCCGCTATCGACCCAGCGACATCAAACTCTCAACCGTCGCCCAGTCCCTCGACAAGCTCGGATACGCCGCCCACCCAGCGCGAGGTAAAGAAGCCCGTCAGATCCGTCTCAAAGAAGATCGCAAGTTCCTCATCCGCGTCGCCGTCGCCGGCGCACTGGCAGGCAACATCATGCTCCTCTCCATCGCCCTCTACGGCGGAGAGTTCGACGGCATCTCAGACGCCTGGCGCACCACCTTCCGCTGGTATTCCATGGCCCTGGGCCTAGCCGTCCTCGTCTGGCCAGGACGCATCTTCTTCACCGGCGCCATCGCCGCTCTCAGAACCCGAACCGCCCACCTCGACATCCCCATCGCCCTCGCCCTCGCAAGCGCCGGAATCTGGGGCACCCTCAACACCTTCCGAGGCATCGGCGAGATCTATTTCGATTCCGTAGGCGTACTCGTCTTCCTCCTGCTCGTCGGAAGATGGATCCAGCACCGCCAACAGCGTGCCGCCTCCGATTCCGTTGAACTTATGCTCACCCTCACGCCAAGCAGCGCCACGCTCATCGACGACGACGGCAACACCAAACGAGTCCCCATCGAAACCCTCCAGGCCGGGATGTCCGTCCAAGTCGCCGCCGGAGAATCCTTCCCCGCCGACGGCACCATCACCGCCGGCATCACAACCATCGATAACTCCCTCCTCACCGGTGAATCCGTCCCCGTCACCTCTGACGCTGGTGACCCAGCCCTCGCCGGTGCTACAAATCTCTCCAGCCCCGTCACCGTAAGAGTCCAAGCAGTGGGGGAGCATTCCCGCATCGGCAAGCTCATGGAACTCGTCGCCCAGGCATCCGAGCACAAAACCCCGATCGTCCGCATGGCCGACCGCATCGCCGGCTACTTCGTCATCATCGTCATCATCCTCGCCTTCGGCACCTTCATCGCATGGACCATGATCGAAGGCCCCGCCATCGGTATCGAACACGCCACGGCACTACTCATCGTCACCTGCCCCTGTGCCTTGGGACTCGCAACCCCCATGGCCATGTCCGTCGCCCTCGGACGCTCCGCCCGCGCCGGCATGCTCATCAAATCCGCTGCGGCTTTAGAACTCATGGCCAAGCCCGGCACCATGCTCCTCGACAAAACCGGCACCCTCACCGCAGGCGCAACAACAGTCGTCGATACCTACGGCGACGAAAGCCTGCTCTCAGCCGCCGCCGCCATCGAGCGATCCTCCAACCACCCAATCGCAAGAGCCATCGCCGCCGCCTTCGATTCAGATCTTCAAGCAACCGATGTGAATCAAACAACCGGACAAGGAATCACAGGCACCGTCAACAACCAATCCATCCTCGTCGGCTCAGTCGACTTCGTCCTCCGCTCAACCAACTCAGAAATCCCCCCAGAACTCCAACCCAAACTCGTCCGCCTCCTCGACCGCGCCCTGACCCCCATCCTCGTCCACGGCTCAACAACAAACACTTTCGCCCTCATCGGCGTCGGCGACCAACTCCGCACCGACGCCGCCGCATCAACTCAATCCCTCCAAAAACGCGGCTGGAACCTCGAAATCTGCTCCGGCGATCACCCAAGAATTGTCGAATCCATCGCCCATCAAATCAACATCCAAACCCACAACGGCGGCGTCACCCCAGAAGCCAAAGCCAATCGTATTGCAACGCTCAAAGAAACCAACACCGGTTCAGCACCAATAGTCATGGTCGGAGACGGCGTAAACGACGCCGCCGCCCTCGCCAGGGCTGATGTCGGAATCGCAGTCCACGGCGGCGCAGAAGCATCCCTCGAAGCCGCCGATGTCTACCTGATCCAGCCCGGCGTTGCCCCCATCGTCAAACTCGCCGATCTCTCAAGATCCACCATGTCCACCATCCGCCTCTGCCTCATCATCTCCGTCTGCTACAACACCGTTGCTGCGTCCCTCGCGATGGCCGGGCTCATCTCCGCCCTCATCGCCGCGATCATCATGCCCATTAGCTCGCTCACCGTGGTCGCCATCTGCACAAGGGCGGGCAAGAATGTAGCACCAACCAAATCCGCTACTATTTCCTCGGAGTCAGTCTAAATGTCCGTAGTCTACATCATGATCCCAGTCGCCCTCCTCCTCGCCGGCCTCGGCGTCGCCGCCTTCATCATCGCCGCCAAGAAGGGCCAGTTCGACGACCTCGATACCCCCGCCCTCCGCGCCATCTTCGACGACGACGAAACACCGCCCGAGCACCCCAAAGAAAAAAGCATCACCAATGATGATGCTTAAGGGCTAATGGAGCGGAGGAGGGTCGAACTCCCGACCTTTCGATTGCGAACCGAACGCTCTACCAACTGAGCTACCGCCCCCCAACCCCGATCCCATCCATTCTATGCCCCGAAATTCGTCGAATCAGAATCCTCAGCCCATTCGAGTTCTCCATTGGCCCGCTTGTTTATTTGAAACACAATCTCAATAATCATCCATGCCGCCAGCCGTCGAAATCGACCATGTCTCCTACACCTACCCCGCCACCGGATTTGACGCGCAGGCTGCCCCCGCGATTGATCAAGTAAACTTTTCAATCGCCCAAAACACCAAGCTCGGAATCCTCGGCCCAAACGGCGGCGGCAAATCCACACTCATCAAACTCATCCTCGGCATCCTCCAACCAACCAAAGGCTCCGTCCGCGTCTTCGGTCAATCCCCCGCCCAAGCAAGACAGCAAGGCCTCATCGGATACCTCCCCCAACGCATCGAAGCCGACCTCGACTGGCCAATCAGCGTTCGCCAAGTCGTCGCCCTCGGCCGCGCCTGCCGCACCAAGCCCTGGAAAAAACTCTCCGCAGACGACAACACCGCCATCGACCGCGCCATCGAACTCGTCGATCTCCAAAGCCTATCCAATCGCCCAATCGGCGCATTATCCGGCGGCCAGCTCCAACGCGTCATGATCGCCCGCGCCATCGCAGGAAACCCCAGACTCCTCGTCCTCGACGAGCCCACCGTCGGCGTAGACATCGCCGGGCAGCAACGCTTCGGCAATCTCATCGACACACTCCACAAAGAGCTCGACCTCACCGTCATCCTCGTCTCCCACGACATGCGAGCCATCGCCGCCGTCGCCGACCGCGTTGCGTGCCTTTCGCGCAGCCTCCACTTCCACGACACCCCAGATGGCCTCACCCCCGCCGTCCTCGCCCAGGTCTTTGCCCACGATGTCGCGGGGGTCTTCGGCGACATTCACATCGACGCCCACCTCGCCGAATCGTGCGACGACCCAGCACACGCCCATCAGCACCAGCACGACTGTGGATGTACTGACAATGACAACTTTGGGGGGAGTGGGGGGGACGAATCATGAACGATCTCGCACCGGCCATCCTCGCAGCCCTCGTTATCGCCGTCATGGGCGGTGCATTGAGCGTTTTCGTCGTCCTCAAACGCCTTGCCTTCATCGGCCAAGGCATCTCCCACGCCGCCTTCGGTGGTGTCGGTATCGCCCTTGTCCTCGGAGTCCACGGCGCAACCACCATGGGCACCATCGGACAACTCTCAATCGTCGTCGCCTTTTCTATCGCCGCGGCACTGTGGATCGCCGCACTCTCAAGATCACACCACGGCCGCATCGACACCGCCATCGGCGTCGTCCTCTCCGCGTCCATGGCACTCGGCTTCGTCCTCTTCACACTCGCCGAATCCAAACACGGTCACGACGACCACGGCCACGCAGCCCACGGCAGCGAAGACCAACACCACCTCATCGAAGACATCCTCTTTGGAAATATCCTGAGCACCGACTGGACCAAAGCCGCCATCGCCATCACGGCCGCCGCCGCGATCCTGTTCATCACCTGGTTCAACCACCGCAGGTTTATCTTCTGGGCCTTCGACGAACCCGTCACCGACGCCTACGGCCTCAGCTCCAAACGAACCACCAACACCTTCCTAGTCCTCCTCGCCCTCGCCGTCGTTATGGCCATGCAGATCGCAGGCGTCGTCCTCGCCGCCGCCATGCTTGTCCTCCCCGGCGCCGCCGCACTGAATCTCACCAGCAAACTCCGCCCGGTCTTTATCTATTCAATCGTCATCGGTGTCGCCGGGGCCGCCCTCGGCATGCTCATTGGCATCAACGCCGGCTACCCCGCCGGGCCAACAATCGTCCTCACCCAGAGCATACTGTACCTCATTACACTCATCATAAAAACGCTCGCTCCCCGCCTGCGTTCATGACCAAAATATCTATAGAAAGCCGTCAAGCATGAAAGCCGAAACCTTCCTCGCCGAACTCAACACCATCCGCAAAGACCTCGATGAGGACAAGTCCGACATCGAATGGCTCACCCTCCACCACGCCTTCTGCTTCATCTCCTACAAAATGGGAGAGTTCCAGCAGTACATCGACGACCAAGAAAAACGCGGCGCCTTTGACGAGTTTCAAGACTCATAAACCTAAAAACCAATCGACCGCAACACCGCTGCAGATTCCTCGCCCCGCCCCGCCTGGGAAAGTTCCATTGCCAGCGAGGATTGGATCTGGTAATAGTTTGATTGCGATGCAAACGCCGACCCCATCGCGGGTGGCCGCTGCACCCGCCTCGCCGCATCCTGCAAGTACGGAATAATCTCTGCCCGCCGCCCAGCAACCTCAAGCATCAAGGCCATCTGGCTCAGTGCCTCCAAAACCATCGGCCCATTGTTGATATACCGCTTAGATACATCCTCGTACATCCGCCAAGCACGATCATGATCCTTGAGGGTCGTATAAACCTCGCCCTGTTTAATCCGCGCCGCCGCCGCAAGATCCGGCCTGGATTTGTACCGAGTAAACGCCCACTCCCACATCCCCGCCCGGTCCTTGTACTCATCAACCGACTCAATCAACGCCGCAACAATATCAAACGAAAAATCCTGATACTGCGTCCCGCACATCTTCTCCACTGCACGAGCCCAAACATCCAGCTCACCAAGTTCTAAGGATTCCTCATTGGCGATCTCCGTCATCAACTCCCACCCGCCAGGCACAAACGCGCACCGCGTCAGCCCCGCCCGCAATAAGCCAAGCTGATCATCTGTCCCTCCCTCACGAAGTTTACTCCGGACCCCAGAGCTCGCAAACGAAACATCGTGATCCCCGCTCCACGCCCCATGATGCATCCGCTCGACCGCTTTGCTCACACCCAACGCCGACCACCGATCCGAATCCTTCGTCGAAAACTGCCCGCCGAGCAAACCGACCCGCGCATCGGCTACCTGCCTACCGGTCTGAGGATTCAGAAGCCGTCCCCGCAGGTTCTGATATTCCGGGTACCGACCAGAGTCAAAGTTCCACATCGCCCGCTTGCCACGGATCTCCAGATACCCAATCCACGCGTGCGAAACATCCGTCCCCCGCGCATACACATACGCCGACGGGATCGAGGTCGCCTTGGCCACGCCCTCAGCAAAGTACGCCTGATCCGCGCACACCCCGCCGAAATGCAAGATCGATTCGAGCTTATAATCCCCGCTCTGCGTCACCTTCTTGGGCGCCCCGCTCCGGAAGTGCTCCGTGTCGTACTGAATCTCAAAGAACCGATCCCCGATTTTCATGTTCCCCCGGTACCGATTCAACGCCCACGCGCTCTGCTCAGGAGTCTCTGTCATATCCACTACATGGACCATCAGCGCCGGGCTCAGTGCGTTGGGATTCACAGGCATCCTCCGCGCGTTGGCCGCAAAGAAATCAAAGATCTCCAATCGCTCGGGTGATCCCACCCGGTTCTCATTGATCCGCCGCGTGTAGTCCCCCCGCTGGTCATGCACCACACAGATCGCGCTGCTTACCGTCGCAAACTCTTCCACAGCCGCGCCTCGCGCCTCAAGCAACTCCCTGGCCGCCATTGCCACGCCATCCAAAGCGTCATGCTTCTCATCAATCAACAACCCAAGCTCAACAACAAACCCGGGCGACTCAACAAGCAAATCCGCAAACGACCCCAGATCACCTCGCCCGGAAGCCGCGAGCATTTCCGCAACCGCAAGGTACCCCTCGGCCACCCCAACAGCATCAAGCTGCCAATCACTCGCCGTCGCCGCCACCATATCCGCAAGCGCCCTCATCTGCTTAGCGCCAACCTTGGCCGACGCCGGATCTTCGATCGAATCCAGTATCGCCTCGGCTTTCCCCTGAACCTCATCAGCCAACGGGCTCGCTGAAGCCAGCCCGACAGCAACCAGCAGTACGCCCAACCATTTCATCATCATGCCATGTCCCTTGGTAAAGATAAGAACCCTCCACATCCTATTCGATCCCCGCCATCAACGGTTCGGCTGTTCATGCATACAAAAAAACCCCCAACACCAAAGCGTTGGGGGCTTGAATATGCAGTATCAGCGGATCAATCAGATCCCGAGGATGCCGCCGAGGATGTCGCCGTAGGCGACGATCAGCCCCGCAAACACAACCGAAACAATCGAGATCAGCTTGATCAGAATGTTGAGTGCAGGGCCCGAGGTATCCTTGAACGGATCACCAACGGTGTCACCAACAACGGTCGCCTTGTGATCATCTGAGCCCTTGCCGTAGACAATCAGGTCGCCCTTGCCGGCCCCGACAGCTTCCTTGGCACGATCCATGATCGCGCTGCGGACGGTGTCAGGAATCTTCACCGAGTTGCCGGTGCCATTGACCATGTCGTCAGCCGTGGTCGCGCCGTAGGACTCAAGGAGCTTCTTCGCGTTGTCCCAAGCACCACCAGCGTTGGACATGAAGACCGCAAGCGCAAAGCCCGAGGTCAGACCACCAACAAGCATCCCCATCACGCCGGCGACCGACAAGGTCAGGCCAACGAGAATCGGTACCGCGATCGCCAAGATCGAAGGCATCACCATTTCCTTCTGTGCACTGGTGGTCGAGATCGACACACACTCGGCATAGTCAGGATAGTGATGGCCATCGAGATCGACGCCCTTCATAGGCCAGTTGTCTGGATTGGCAACATCCTCTTCGGACATCCCGCCATTACGCAGTGCCTGACGAATAAAGCCAAACTGACGGCGACATTCGTTCATCATCGCGTATGCAGCACGCCCAACAGCGTTCATGGTCAACGCACAGAATAAGAACGCAAGCAGTACACCAATGAAGATGCCACCGAGAAGCTTCGGGTTGGCAAGTGTCACATTGTAAAAGCTGAGCACATCTTTGATCATGCCGTCTTCTGTTGATGCAAGTGTTGCCGTCCAGCCATCGCCAACGATGTCATAGCGTGCATCGTGGTCTCCGGTGATTGTGAATGATTGTTTGACATTGCTCTTGTCGATCTTGGTTGTATGTGAGCCGTCAGCCATTTTGACATCGAGCAGCATGCCGCCGTCTACATTCATGGAATCGTCAGCACCAGTGACAACCGCAAACTTGCCGTGTCCCTGGTAAACCGCGTAGCCCATATCAGCGTCGGCCGGTGCAACATATGAACCGCTATCGAAGAATGATTCAGCCTGTGAACCAATCTGAACCTGAACGATCTGGATGTACGCCGCGAAGAGTGCCATCGCAGTCAATGCTGCTGAACCAATCGCAAAGCCCTTGCCGGTCGCTGCGGTGGTGTTGCCCAATGAATCGAGCATGTCGGTACGCTCGCGGACGATCGGCTCCTGGCCGGTCATCTCAGCGTTACCACCAGCGTTGTCCGCGATCGGGCCGTATGCATCAGTCGCCAGGGTAATACCCAAGGTCGAGAGCATACCAACCGCCGCGATACCGACGCCGTAGAGACCCATCAGGAATGAGTCGCCGCCGCCAGCAAACGAGAACGCCGCGATGATCGCGACAACAACAACGAGGAGTGATGCCCATGTGGACTTCATGCCTTCAGCAATACCAGCAATGATCACGGTCGCAGGACCAGTCAGTGCCTGCTCAGCGATCCGCTTGGTTGGTGGATGCTCGTACGAGGTGTAGTACTCAGTCGCATGAGCGATCACAAGACCCGAAAGCAAGCCCGAGCAGATCGAAAGACCCAAGCCCCACCAGGTGGTAATGCCATTGAGTTCAGTCGCATCGTTGAGGATGAACCAAAGAAGCCCGAATGCGCCAAGGACGATCAACGCCGAGGCAACATACACGCCCTTGTGGAGCCCTTTGAGAAGCTGCGAGAAGCTCGCGTTCTCTTTGGCCTTGACCGCAAAGATACCGATGATCGAGCAGAAGATGCCCAGACCAGCGAGCGCCATCGGTGTGACGGCCAGCTTGAGTCCGAACGATGCCGCGGCATCGCCATTAGCAAGCGTCATCGCAGCCGCGGCACCAAGCGCCATCGTCGCGAGAATCGACCCGTAGTACGATTCATAAAGGTCAGCACCCATACCCGCAACATCACCAACATTGTCACCGACATTGTCCGCGATGGTCGCTGGGTTACGAGCGTCATCTTCTGGAATACCAGCTTCAACCTTACCAACAAGGTCAGCACCAACATCGGCCGCCTTGGTGTAGATCCCGCCACCAACACGAGCGAACAACGCCTGCGTCGAAGCACCCATCCCGAAGGTGAGCATGATGGTGGTGATTTCAGTGATCCCGTTTCCGATCTCAAAGAAGTTGAAGATAAAGAACCATGCCGAGACATCGATCAGTGCGAAGCCCACAACATTGAGCCCCATGACCGCACCGGAACGGAACGCAACGGTGAGCCCTTCATTGAGTGAACTCGCAACCGCGTGGGTCGTGCGTGCCGACGCATTGGTCGCCATCTTCATCCCGAACCAGCCACACAAGCCTGAGAACAGACCAGCAACAGGAACACCGATGAGGGCGTAAGGCGACTGAAGACCAAGGAAGTACATGATCGCAAGGAAAGCGATCAGCAAGACGAACACGCCCGCGACCACTTTGTATTGACGAGTCAGGTACGCCATCGCACCATCACGGACCGCCTGAGCGATCTCGATCATGTCCTCTGAGCCTTCTGATTTGCTCATGACTGATTTCTGGAACACCTTGGCCATCAGCAGGGCAAGAACGCCCCCGATCGGTGCAAGGTAATACGCCGGTGTCACATCCGACATCGATGCCAATGTTGGCATGAGTTGCATACTCATAGTGTGCGTGCCTCTGGGTGGTGGTGGGATTCCTGCTCTTCCTGTGTGTCACCCAAGTCACGATCAGGAATGGATTTGAACTGTAAATGCTTGAACGACTTCTGCCCCCAAACAGGGGTCGCGATTCTAGTGCGTGCTTACCAATAAAATCGGATCATGCCTCTAAAAACGGCATTCCGTCATCATTCTCAACAAAAAAACCTTAATAAAAAACCGTCCCATTTTCAGGACGGCATTCAATCACATCATTCGAGCATCAACCCGACTGTACTATTAGTCGCGTGCAGGAGCACGCTTAGCAGCCCGGCGTCTCCGCTCTGACGGCTTCTCGTAGTACTCTTTACGCTTCACATCCTTGACCAGACCCTCTTTTTCGCACAGCTTCTTGAACCGACGCATCATCTGCTCAGCACTCTCATTACCACGCGTTTTGATCCGAATTGCCATTAGGGCTCCATTCTCTTCAAGGATATCGTCCGCAGCACTCGCCGCAGGGCCCCTATCAAAGGCACCCCCGCCCCAAGGGTCAAGCAATCAACCCTCAACTCCCAGCAATTGCAGCCAAACATCCCATATCGCCGATCCTTTCCCCCATGTTACCCACCACACCCACGACACTGCGCGATCAATCCCGCCATATGCTGATCCTCACCACCATTCTGATCGGAATTTGTTCTCTCGCAACCCTCCAAGGCTGCGAATCTGTCCCCGCCATGCGCAAATCCACCGCCTGGCAAGGCCAAACACCAATCTCCGCCTCCTACCTCTGGGGCACACTCCAAGCAGATCTCCCACCAGGAGTCCGCACAGAGTCCGTCCTCATCGCCGCAAAGTCAGAACTCCTCCGCCAAGGCCATGTCATCGAAAAATCCACCATCTCACCCCAAGGCGGCAAGCTCCTCGCCCTTTCCCAGCCCGGATCGCCCTACAGCCGCATCCATGTCAACACCACCACCCAACCCTCAGGCGGCGTCAAACTCACGATCAACATCGACCCAGACTCCGAATCCCGCACCCGCCTCGTCCTCGATGCAATCCTCGCCGAGCTCGGCATCTAAAGGGCTCGATGTTCTTTAAAATAAAGTATTAAGGGATCCTGTCTGCCCGTAAATTCCACTATACTCGATCGGAGCTATAGGGTATTTTGCGGAGGGGTTCTGTGCAAAGAAAAACAATTGCTGTATGTATTATTTCATACAATCAACGCGACTATCTCATCGAAGCCATCGAATCGGTACTTGCCCAAACCCGGAAGCCCGATCAGATTATTGTGATCGACGATGTCTCCCCCGACGATTCGGCCGAAGTGCTCCGAAAATATGAGCAGGAGTATCCCGGTCTCTTCACAATCCAGGTCAACGATGTTAACCAAGGCAACGGCACAAACCGGCACCTCGGAGTTAAGCGATCTAGATGTGATCTCATCACATATCTTGACGGCGACGATCTCTTCTACCCAAATAAACTCGAACTCGAAGAGCAATGCCTTATCAACAACCCAGACGCAGGATTTGTGTATTCTGATCTTAAACTAATCGATGCAGAAGGGCTTGAAATACGCCCATGGGCCAGCAGCAATCAAGACATCCCGGCCGGCGATGTCTTTGAATCAGTTATAGGATTCGAGTTCCCAGGCGGCATCCAATGCAGGTTCCCCCTCACCGATACCAAATCACTTGCCGAAGCCACCAAACACGCGCAGGGATTCAGTCTTTACGAAGACCTTGTAATCATGATGCATCTTTCTAGATTCATGAAGTCCGCCTTCGTAGACAGCATGAATGTCGGGTACCGATTGCACGACGCCGGAGTCCATCGCACCCACCATGAAGGGCATAGCAATGTGCTTGATAAAATCTACGATCAAAACAAACACCTCTTCGAAAGCCTCGAGCCTAAGCCCAGAAATCGCATAGAAAAAAAGTTTCGTCGCATCCTCTGCCTTTATGCATGGCGAGGAGTTCGAGACCACGCCCGGCGACCCTCGGAGCTTTCAAAGAGCCGCGCGACAGAGCTCGCAATAAGAGCAATGAAACACGACCCGCTCGCCCTCCGCCCAAAGCATGTGGTGAGAGTCCTAGCCACTCGATTCAAGTCTCCAAAGTTTCCAAATGCAAAAATATCAAACTAATCCCGCCAGAAGTCGCCACGCAGCATCTAGCGAGGCAAGGTTCTCCAAGCCCACTCTGTTATCCGTAAATCCCCAAGCGCCAGCTTTCTCGCACGCCCGATCGCATCGAGCCGATCTTCCCACAAGCCCGGCTTGGCAAGGGCGTCGCGCACAACCTGGACTCCTCTCTCAGAAAAATCAGGTATCCGGATAAAGGATTCGCTCGGAATCAGCCTGTCCACAGCCCCGGAGCCATAGTACAAAGGCAATGACCAGCACAACAACGGATCCCAAATCTTCTCGGTCACATACCGGTCATTGGTCGCATCATTCTCTAATGAAAGAGCAAAGCGGGCACCCCGCAGTATCGTCGCCTTCGAAGCAACAGGTCCGAAGGAATCCTCGTGGGCCATCAAATCTTCGGGCAAGTTTCGGCCATACAACGAAACCCGAACCCCAGACTCCCTGAGCAATCGAATAAAATCAAGCCGCTCCCTATGCCCCTTCCAATCAAGCTTGCCACTCGTAATACAGGCAATGTCAATCGGGCGATCAACGCCCGGGCTCTCTGCCCGCAACTGGCGAACCGATTCGGGGAACGACCAAGTGGCCGGCAGTGTAATCGGGTGCCGTGCTCTCTCATCAGGCGCATAGACCCGGTCACAGATCGAGTTGGCCGCCTCAAACCAGTCGTCCCCATACATCTCGCAAGGCTCATACACAAGGATTGAGACTGAATCCCGGTCACGGCCCAGTTGCTCGACGATATATTCAATCTTCCGAGCTTCCACCCGCCGCCTGATCTTGGCCTTCTTCTTCAAATGATACGGAAGCCGAGGCCCACCAAACTCAGGCAGGAGTGTCCCCATAAGCAAAACATGATCCGCTTGGCGATCATAAGGACGGATCACCAGATCTTGATGCCGGCCATTCGTGTTCTCGCAAGCCGGAAACCAATGATCCCATTCCCGGTAGTTCGTATCAAAAACACCAAGGCTTGTTGTTCCTGCTGAATGAATAGACAACAAACACCCCAGTGCATTCTGTATTGAATGAAATCAGCTTACCGCTTCTCGACAGCCGTATACGGAGCATCATGCGGCCCAACATAATCCGTCGTAGGACGGAACAATCGGTTGTCATCAAGCTGCTCGATCACATGCCCAGCCCATCCCGCGATCCGTGCAAGCACGAACATCGGTGTGAACAGGTCAAGCTTCAGACCAATGCAGTGGTAAGTCGTCGCCGAGTAGAAATCGACATTCGGGTAGATCCCCTTGGCCGCGTATTCGCGTTCCATGACCTGCTCGATCGCATGAGATTTCTCATAAAACTCGCTGTTCCCGGTGTCATCAGCAAGCTGCTTGGCAAGCGTCATCAGCTCGCTGGCGCGAGGATCCTTGGACTTGTACACCCGGTGCCCGAAGCCCATGATCCGCTCTTTATTAGCGATCATGTTCATCACATGCGCCTCAGCCCCTTCAACAGTTGGAATAAGGTTGAGCATCTTCATCACGCCCTCGTTGGCCCCGCCATGAAGCGGCCCACGCAGCGAACCCACCGCAGCGGTGATCGACGAGTACACATCCGAGAGTGTCGAGATTACAACCCGTGCCGCGAAGGTCGAGTTGTTGAGCCCGTGATCCGCATGGGTAATCATGCAGATATCGAACGCCCGTGTCATGGCTTCGGTTGGCTTCTCGCCATTGAGCATGTACAAGAAGTTGGCCGCAAAGCTCAGGGTCTTGTCCGCTTCGATAATTTCGAGTCCACGACGGTGACGATCAAACGCCGCCACGATCGCAGGAGTGGTTGCCAGAATCTGGAGTGACTTCTCACGAGCCGCCTCAACAGAGTTGTCATTGGGTGATGAATCATCCATCGCCATCGAGCTGATCATCGTGCGGATCACATGCATCGGTTCAGCGTCTACCGGGCACGCCTTGATCCGCTCCTTGAGCGAGTCGCACACGCCATAGTTGGCACGCAGATCGGTCGTAAACGCACCGAGTTCCTCAGCAGAAGGAAGCCGCTTGTTCCACAGCAAGAACACCGTCTCCTCGAACGAGCTCTGCGAGGCGAGGTCGCCGATCGCGATCCCAACATATTCGAGAATCCCCTCTGTGCCATTGATAAACGACATTTCAGTCTGGGCGGCAATAACGCCCTCAAGACCCTTGGAGAAAGTACTTTGCGCGGTGCTCATGTGGCATCCTTTCAAGTTCAAACAAATCGAGTGGCCTGGTCCCGTCCCGCCCGTCATGTGACTTGGCTTAGGTCCAGCGCGAATACAACTATAGGCTCCACAAGACTTCAAAGACGCCAAAAAACCCTCTCCAGCGGTGTACCATCACCGATGCTCATCCCCCTGGGAACAAACCGCCCATTAGCCCGCAAGACCCGCGTCATCCCCGTCATCATCGGGCTCAATCTCGCAATCTTCGTCGTCCAGATCCTCCTTCAATCCTCAGATCCCCAGCTCGTCGCCCGCCTGATGAACATCGGCCATGTCTGGGGCCACAACCTCACCCCCTGGGGCCCGGTCACCTCCGCCTTCCTCCACGCAGACTTCTGGCACATCGCAGGCAACATGCTCGCCCTCTTCGTCTTTGGCCCCCAAGTCGAAGACCGCCTCGGACGCCTCGGATTCACCATCTTCTACCTCGCCGGCGCCGTCGGCTCAGCCCTCGTCCATGTCGCCGTCTCACCCCACCCCGCCATCGGTGCCTCCGGAGCAATCGCCGCAGTCACCGGCGCCTTCCTTGTCCTGTTTCCCAATAGCAGAGTCAAATGCCTCTGGCTCCTCATCATCATCACCGTCATGCAGGTCCCCGCATGGTGGCTCATCGGACTCTGGATCGCCATCGACCTCTTCTCCCAAACCTTCCAAGCAGACAACGGCACCGCCAACGCCGCCCACCTCGGAGGCTACGCCTTCGGTATCTCAACGGCCCTCTTCCTACTGGGCACCAAGATCCTCTCCCGCGAGCCTTACGACCTCTTCTCAATCCTCAAACACAAAAACAGAAAACGCGCCTTCAAAGCCGCCACCCAATCCTCAATCTCAAAGATCCGAAAACCCGCTCAAAAAGAAGACCCAAAGTCCGCCGAGCTCGCCCAGCGCAGAGCCAACATCTCAGAACGCCTCCACGAAGGCAACCTCGAAGACGCGAGCGATCGCTACCTCGCGATGGTCCAATATTTCAACCAAGACCGCTCCACAACCATGCACCGCGACGCCCAGTACCGCATCGCCAACCACCTCTACGCATCAGGCCAACGCCAAGAAGCACTAAACGCCTACCAAGCACTCCTCATCGCCTACCCAACCGACAACGAACGCGACATCATCTGCATCATCCGCGCCCGCATCAACAGCCAGGACCTCGCAAATCCAGAGGCCGCCAGAGAAATCCTCACCACCCTCATCGAAAAAACAACCGACGACCAAACCAAAGCTCTTGCCCAATCCGAGCTCGACGCAATAGAAAGCACAGACTCATGAACTCCAGAACAAGAATCAAAATCTGCGGCATCACAAACCACGACGACGCCCAAGCCGCCATCGACTACGGTGCAGACGCCATCGGGTTCATCTTCGTCAAAGACACCCCGAGATATATCACCCCTGAAGACGCCGCAGCAATCATGTTCGAGCTCCCCCCAATGACCTCCGCCATCGGCGTCGTACAGGTCGACAGCATCGACGAGTTTTGCGCAATCGAACAAGCCTGCCCCTGCCACACCTTCCAACTCCACGGCAAAGAACCCGTAGACCTCGTCAAACAATGCGGCCCCGGCGTCATCAAAGCATTCAAATACGAAGAAGTCACCATCAAATCACAGCTCGACCGCTGGGCCAAAGTCGCAGAAATCGACGCCCTCCTCATCGACGGCTCCGAAGGCGGACAAGGCCAATCATTCGACTGGACCAAACTCGCACCATTCCTAGAGAACCACAACAAAGACATCATCATCGCCGGTGGCCTAGACGCAACCAATGTCGCCGATGTCATCAAAGCCTGCCGCCCCTACGCCGTAGACATCTCCACCGGCGTCGAATCCGAACCGGGCATCAAAGACCACAAAAAAATAGAAGCCCTCTGCAACGCAGTCCGCGCCGCCGACGCCAGCTAACTCTTTCTGGGTGCCATGCTTTGACCGTCTTCGGCAAAGCATGTCTTATCTTTTCTTCTAAACCCCAGCCTTCGCAAGCGCCAAAAGCGCCGCCAAAACCGAATCCTCTGAGACCCCATCAGTATGCACGATGGACTCGGCGATCTCTGTATACAACGGATCCCGAACCTCAAACACCGCCCCAATCTCGTCAACCACATCCCCCCCAGTAAGCGAAGGCCGATCCGAGTTATCCGCATTGGATAGCCGCTCTCTGAGCGTCTCAGGCTTCGCCCTCAAATACAAAACCCGGCATCCGTCCCCCGAAAGAAGTTCCTCGCACCCCGCAGCAGTGGGGGTCCCCCCGCCAAGCGAAACCACCTGATCCGATTTCTCAAGCACCGACCCCAACGCATCGCACTCCGCCCTGCGGAACGCTTCCATCCCATGCTTAGCAATCGCTTCCCCCGCCCCGCTTTCACCAAGCACCCGCGCAGAAACATCGTCAAGATCAACAAACCCGCGCCCCAGTGATTCAGCAAGCCGAATCCCAAGCGTCGATTTCCCAGACCCGCGCAGCCCAATCAAAACCAGATTGGGCTTAGCACTGCTCATATCAATCTTCTTTCACACGCGACATGTACGACCCGTCCTCAGTCGAGACCCGGACCTTCTCACCAATCGCAATAAACGGAGGCACCCGAGTCTTCAGACCCGTATCGCACTCCGCTTCCTTGAGCTGGTTGGTCGCCGTAGCGCCCTTGATCCCAGGAGCAGTATCTGAGATGGTCACCGTCACCGATGAAGGCAACTCGATCGCTACGGGATTTTCTTCATGGAACATCACTTCACATGTGGCGTTTGCCGCCAAATACAACAGTGTGTCGCCAAGCAACGCCTTGTTCAACTCGACCTGGTCGTAGTTCTCCATGTCCATAAAGGTGCCCCCGCCCTCACCGTCGCCGTACAGAAACTCCATCTCGCGTTTATCCAGCGTCGCCCCGTCGACAACCTCCGCACCAGAGAACCGTTGTTCTTTCATTCCCGACCCATCAACCGCCCGCATCTTCACCTGAATATACGCCGGACCCTTACCAGGCTTCACATGCCCGATCTTGGTAACTACATAAAGTTTCCCATTGAGAATCAGAGCGACACCGGGACGAATTTCATTGGCTTTCATAGATTCAGATTCCTGGGAATGATCGTGAGGTGATCAGAGTTATTTGCAATGCCCGGGACGGTCCCCAGATCGCCCCTATCGTAGCCCAGCCACTCCCTTTGCGCACAGGAATCAAACCATGAACCATCAGCCCATAACCCTCTCCCGCCGCGATTCACTCAAACTCATCACACTAACCGCCGCAACAGCCGCCTTCACACCAACCGCCGCCCTCGCAACCCTCCTCAAGTCCCAAGACACCATCCTCCCATGGGCACAAATCAGCCCCGGCTTCCACGCCCTAGCCGACCTCAATACCGGTGGCAACGCCCTCATCCACGCCACCAAAGACGCCGTCCTCCTCATCGATACCAAGTTCCCCTACCTCGCCGGCGCCATACGGAGCGACGCAAACTTGCTGTCCAGCGCAGGCCACCCCCCCCTCACCCTCATCAACACCCACCATCACGGCGACCACACCGCAGGCAACGCACTCATCATCCCACACGCAACCGCCTCCTACGCCCACACCAACGCAATCCCCAGAATCCAATCCCAGCTCGCCACCGCACAACGCGCCGCCAAGTCCGCCCCAGACCAAGCCGAAAAATACATCAACACCCCAGCACTCAACACACTCGCTTCCAAAGCCGCCGCCGACTCAAACAACTGGACCAAAGAACACATCACCCCAACCAACCCAGTCGACGGCAAAGCAAACAAAATCGAAATCGGAAACACCAAAGCCACCCTTCATCACTTCGGCACCGGACACACCGACAACGACCTCGTCGTCCACTTCGAAAACGACAACATCGTCCACACCGGCGATCTCGTCTTCAACGCCATCCACCCCTTCTTCGACCCCTCCGCAGGAGTCACCGCAATGGGCTGGCTCCTCGCCCTCAACCAAGCCTACAACCTCTGCGACAAACACACCAAAGTCATCCCAGGCCATGGTGAGCCCGGCGACCAATCAATCATCAAAAACCAAATCGAATACCTCACCCAACTCATCACCAACATCCAAATCGAAATCGCCAAAGGCACATCCAAAGAAGACACCGCCAAAATGCAATGGGACTTCATGGACGGCCTAGGTTTCGAGAGCATCCGAGAACGAGCCATCAACGCCGTCTACGACGAACTCAGCCAGTAAACCAGCAATTTTAGCTCGTATGTGATACGCTTCATAACATATGAAACTCTCCCAATCAGAAATCAGAAACAAAGCCATCCGCCGGGTGCCCCGACTCGCCGTCTTCGGCGCGTCGGGATCAGGTGACCGCTGGCAATCCGAAGACCCGACGCGCATAAGAATGCGGGTCGGGGCACCCGTACACACGCGCGCATAAGAACCATCAACTCCCCGGCTTCTTCAACTCATCAATGCTCAGCACACCCTCTCGCGCTCCCGCATACCACCGCGCCGACGACCACTCCCAATCTTCCGCCCGCTCAACAAGCCCTCTCTGAACCGGGTTCTGGTGAATATACCGAATTTTCTCGTTGAGTTCATGCCCACCCATAATGTTCCGATCGTACCCACCACCATGCTGCCAGAACCGGACTTGGCCATTCCGGGCTTCGAGTTTTTTCAATATTCCGGCATCAAGCTCACGCCATCTCCCGATGACCACTCTTCCAAACGCGCGTTTCATCCCCGAAGTAACTCTGGAAACGGGATACTCAGGAAGCTGTGGCCAAATCAACAAATGCACATGCTCAGGCATGATTACCCAAGCCAACAAATGAAAATTCGTTCTCTCTCGTGTTTTGCTGAGCTGTTCAACAAATGCGTCCTTGACACGATCAATCTCAAACAAGCCGAGTCGATGATAACACGAAAATGTGAGATACCGAGCATGATTCTCCTGCTCAATTCGTTTCATCTTCTGTGGTGTTGAATGCACAAGCAACTGTAGGTCAAGACCCGACGCGCCGAAGACGGCGAGTCGAGGCACTCGGCAACCCTCATATTAGTTTTTAATCATGTTATTAAACTTTACCAATTTCGTTTCTTGATTCTGATTGAATCTATAGCTGGGTGCCATGTAGGTGCCGTCTTCGGCTCCTGCATGTCTTGAGTCACTCAAACCACATCAGGCTCAAGAATCATCAGCCGTTCAAGATGACCACGCATCTGGCTCGCAGTGCATTTGGTATGATCAATCTGCTCAGCCAACCAACCAAACGCCCGCGCCGCCTCGACATGCTCAATCGAATCATCGAAGAACAAAATCTGAGGCCCAGATGCATTCACACGCCGCTCATAAGCCGCGAATGCCTTCTCGTCCGGCTTAGCAAGCCCAAACAAATGACTCCCGTGCTTGTGCTCAATCGCAAACGCGCTCGGTGAATCTTCTTCCATCCGGTCCCAGTGCATGACATTGGTATTGGACAGCAGCCCGGTCGTCAGGTCGGCGTACTCGTTGAGCTCGTCGATCAACTCATCAACGCCGGGGTATTCTTCCAGCAGCCACGCGTTATGAACCTTCTCAACATCCTCGATGCTGAACGCCTCTTCGCTGACCTTAGCGATCGAGCGGAAGAATGCCTTGTCGCTCATCTGCCCGGTCTGGTACCGAGGTTCAATAGCACGCATCTTTTTGTAGCACGCCGCGCCAACCTTTTTGGTCTGCTTGGGAACGCCCGCCTGAGCGCAGCCTTCTTCCCAGGTGCGACAAATTTTGAGAATGACGCCGCCCCAGTCGAAACAGATGTGCTTGATGTCATCGCTCATTGATCATTCTCCTGTCCGTCGCTGGCTCCGCCAGTGTCAACTTTCATAACCTCGTCCATCACCGTCGTGGCAAATGAACCACGAGGAAGCTCAAAGGCGCACCGGATGTACGCCCCGTGCTCATCGACGCCGCCCTCGACTTCCGGATCAATTACCGGAATCCGCAGCGGCCTGCGGTCGCCCCCGATCATTGGTAATTGATCGCGGGCTTCGCTCGATTCTAAATCTTTCGTCGATACTCCTGTGTTGGCAAGGGCTTGGAGTTCAATCGGGTCAATTTCCCCAGTTGCCCGCATCATGGTGGTCCCCCACATCGGGCCTGAGGCACAGATTTCGCCTGATTCGAGACGGGCCAAGGTTTCAGGATTTTCGGTATCTGATTGTTCCACGTGGAACAATCGGCGTGAGTTGAGGATAAATGCTTGGTCGCCGGGGAGGAGTTGGTCGTGGGTGCCGGCCAGGACGCGGTTGTTGAGGATGCCGTTGAAAATCGCGGATTGGAACGCGGAAATGAAGAATCCGGCGGCCGTGGGGTCGATGGCTTTGACCGCGGCGGCGGGGCCCGCGCCGTTGGCGAGGAGTTTGAGTGCTCGGCGTTCGACTTTGAAGAGCTTGGGCATGGCTTCGTGTGCGGCGATAAAATTTCCTGCCGCGTACAAATCGCGGGATTCGGCTTGGTTGGCGGGGCAGGGGAAGTTTTTACTTTGGGGGGGGCCGCAGAGGAGGTCGAGAGTTTGCTTTGGGTCGCCGAGGATGATGGCTCGGCCGATCTCGTGGTTGTTCTGGAGGATGCCGAAGCGTTGGGATCCGAAGCGGTTGGGGACGCCTTGGGTTGAGAGTTGTTTGAGGGCGCGGTTGGCGTGGACGACGGCGGTGGGGTCTACATCGCGGATCTTGATGGAGAAGCGGTTGCCGTTGAGGTGGCCTCGTTTGAGTTTGTTGGTGTGGAGGTCGACCCAGAGGACGGTGAGTTTTTCGTGTTCTAGTGCGGGGAAGTCTTCTGGGGTTTTGCCTGGGGTTTGGATGGACATGACTTGTTGGGTCACGGCGTGTTTGTCTTTGAGCCCGGCGTGGCCGATGGCGCGGCGGTGGACTTTGAAGTGTCGCGCCAAGACATCGCGGAGTTGGAGGGTGGACATGCCTCGTTTTTCTACGAACATGTAGATGTGCTCGCCCTTGCCTGCGGGCTGGTACATGGGGATTTCCTGGACCTGGAAATCTTCGGGTCGGTTTTTGAGTGTTCCTGAGGTGCCGGGGATGTCTCGGGTGAGGTAGACGGGTGCGGTGACGGCGGCGTCGAAGTCTGGGAGTTTGGTGGTGGGGGTTTGGGGGGTTGGCATGGGAGGGGATTGTAGGGGGAATCCGGGTGGCATGTAGGTGCCGTCCTCGGCTCCTGTATGTTCTTTGTGGTATTGTGAAGAGGAAGATCGTGGAGGAGTCGAAGACGACACCTCCACGCCACCCGCCAAGGAGTAATCTAAGAGAGACGGAAGAATTGTCATAGGTTATCGGTTGTTTCAATTATTTACGATTCCATTTGGGCTTGCGTCATACATTTATTTGACCAACTGATCGAGTTCAATTGTGGTGGTCTTAAAGTTGTGTAAAATATTTCTTCCTTGACATCGGAATCGATCGGCATCATAATGATCGGGTGTCGGAATTATGCTTCTTAAGGGTATAGATATGATTTTGCAAACACTCGCCATCTCGCCATCTCGCCATCTCGCCATCTTGCTAGTCCTCGCACTGGGACCGCATTCGATTGAGCAATGGATGGAATATCTCGGGGAGCGGATGCCAATACCGCGGCAAACCAGTTATGTGCAACCCAACTCTCGGTCGATGGCGGATGCCGCAACAGGGACGCACACCGCTCATTTATCCTCAAGTTCTATTGGGACTTCGGCCCAGCACCGGATCGGGGGTGTGTTGCCAACTGTTTGCGGCGCGAACATCAATGCTCGCATGGTGCATATGTCATCTCAGAAGTCGACGGGTGTGTTTGCTTATAATATGGCCGACGCCGAGGTGGAGATTGATGACACGATGCCGATCGGCTCCGAGTGGTCCAGGAGCGGGACAGCCCACAAAGATAAACAAATGGGCTACGGGTTGGAAGCTCGATACAACGCCAATACCCCGGATGGCACGCCATATTATCGTGTCGGTCTCTTTGATAATGGTACTGTGTTTACAAACGGTACCTCGATCGACCTTGATGCGCAGTGGCAAGCCAGGATGATCTTTCTGCATGATGGAAACATGCGGGGTGTCCCTCGGTGGCAGGAGTTTCGAGGCAGCGATGCAAATCCGAATGGTGGGAGTACGCTTCATTTGAAGTCAGGCCACAATGTAGTAATCGGCAATGCGACCGGAACCGTTGCGGTCTCGACACCATTTGATATTGAATCGTCCGATACGATGGCGACACCGATGGCGGGCACTACGGGTAACCCCTACATTGGCCATGAACTTGAGGCCAAAGCATCTGACGACGAAACAGGCGAAAGCGATCAAGTCCTCGGGATGTTCTACGAGCGCGTTGTGCCAGAGGATGCCGGTCTTGTGTATTCTTTATCATTCAAGTCGGGTTCTGATTCATTCGAGCGGGTTGCTGGCATGCATCGTGATGTGCGTGTGGCAATCCTAACTGCGATTGGCGATGTAGATTGTCTATATATCACAGACGGACTCAATCGGCCGTCGACAGGCACCACCGCTGAAGCGATGGAGTTTGAAGCCGATGAATGGACCGCCGCCGCCATGACTGCCGGCGTGACCATCCACACCTTCGCGCTGATCGCAGAATGGGCTTCCGCCGGATCACCCTCATACACCGAGGCGGTTGTGGACGGGATATTTGACAAGGCGCTCGAACGAGGGTGGGATTATTATTCCTTCTGGGATATGTACGACGGAAGAAGCCCCGGCGAGTTTGATGGGATCACGATGGACGGAACAGGAGAAACCAAAGGATACGGGAGTCACCCTCTTAACCATGATTCGGCAACAATCCTCGCCACTCGGCTCATCACCGAGATGCAGAACCCGAGCAGGATAGTTGAGTCCGCGAGCTATGATGGCCGGGTGCGGGAGTTTGTTCAAAGTCGCAGATCGCTTCCTCGGATTACGAAATAACACTGAAAAGAACAAGCCTTGACCATCGCCGGGTGTTCCGACTTGGCGGGTGGCGTGGAGGTGTCGTCTTCGACTCCTCCACGATCTTAGGACTGGAAGACATGCAGGAGCCGAGGACGGCACCTGCATGCCACCCGGATGGCGGGAGTCATTGTGTGCGGGCGGGTGGCGATAGTTCGTCGTGTTTCTGATACCATCGTATTGTGAAGCGTATCAATGATCCAAATCATGCTCGATTTCTGACATTTTCAACCTTTCGTCAGGTTAATCTGTTTGATGATGACATGATGAAAGACGAGTTTGCTTTGCAACTCAATCGATCAGTACAGCGGCATGGCGTATTGATTTATGCGTGGGTGTTGATGCCGAATCATGTTCATATGCTTGTTCGTGAGCCAGCTACCGGTGATCTTGAGCCGTTTCTGCGGACATTGAAGACTGGGTCTGCGAAGCGGGTGCTCGGATCTATGCGAGAGAACAATTCACCATTGCTTGCGGAGATTTCTGTTGCCAATGGACATCGATTCTGGCAGCGCGGCGGTGGGTACGACCGGAATACTGTTTCCGATTCAGAGTTTGATGAGAAGGTTGGGTATATCCATATGAACCCGGTGCGTTCGGGGCTCGTTGAGCGGCCGGTTGATTGGCATTGGGGTTCTGCGAAGTGGTGGGAGGGGGATCGGGAGGGTGTTGTTCTGTGTGTTCATCGGGGGTGAGTGTGGGGGTTGCAGATATCGAAGATCGTGGTGGAGTCGAAGACGACACCTCCACGCCACCCGCCTCCCGTCTTCACGCCACCCGCCGTCTTCGGCGAAGCACGAATTGGACTGGGCATTTTCGTATGACGAAGAACCTCCTTCGCCGAAGACGGTCGAAGGAGGGCACCAGGCAGATATCGAAGATCGTGGAGGAGTCGAAGACGACACCTCCACGCCACCCACCTCCCGCCTCCACGCCACCCGCCGGCTTTTGATCTATCTTTCTCGTTTGAATGGGAATACTGAATCTTGGTGGAGGGTTGGTTCTTTGATTCTGCCGGGGGGGGATGGTTTCGTGTACACTGTTGGTGGTATGGATGTAGTGTCATGTGTGATTGGATAGGGGCAGTTGATGAAAACAGCGATCGCGGTGAACCTTGAGAAGATTTCGCGGATGACCAATATTGGCATCGTGCTGCTGCTGGTGGGGTCTGGGATGACGGGGTACTTTGTCTCGTTTTACTTCCATTTTCTGACCGTTTTCTTTATGATGCTCGTGCTGCTCAATCTGCACTGGCGGCATGGGCAGACTTCGCATGCGCTGCTGTCGAACTTTGGGTTGATCGCGCAGTTCCGGTACATTATCGAGAGTGTTGGGCCTGAGTTTCGGCAGTATCTTTTTTCGTCGGACACCGAGGAGAAGCCGTTCAGTCGGGTGGAGCGGGCGGAGGTGTACAACAAGGCGAAGGGGATGGACTCGTCTTCGGCGTTTGGGTCGCTGCTGGATTTTGATCATGCGGAGATGAAGCTGAGGCATTCGTTTTATCCCGTGGATAAGGATGCGGTGCAGCCGTTTGATGTTGCGGTGGGTCAGGCGCGTGGGATCGAGTCTGTGTATCACATTAAGCACCCGATCATGATTAGTGCGATGAGCTACGGGGCGTTGGGGCAGAACGCGGTCCGTGCGCTGGCGCGTGGCGCCAAGCGTGCTGGTGCGGCGATGAATACCGGTGAGGGTGGGTACCCCAAGTATCATTTGATGGAGGGGTGCGATCTGATTTTCCAGATGGGTACGGCCAAGTTTGGTGTGCGGCATGAGGACGGGCGGCTCGATGAGAGCAAGCTCGCTGAGCTGGCGGCTCGGGATGAGATCAAGATGATTGAGATCAAGCTTTCGCAGGGGGCCAAGCCTGGCAAGGGGGGGTTGTTGCCTAAAGAGAAGATTACTGCTGAGATCGCTGAGTTGCGGGGCGTGCCGCTGGGGAGTGATGTCGTTTCTCCGGCTCACCATATCGAATGCACCGATGCGGAATCGACGGTGGAGTTTATTGGTCGCATTCAACAAGTCGGCGGGTTGCCTACGGGGATCAAGTTTTGTCTTGGGCGGAGTGACGAGTTCCGGGAGCTTGTCAAGGAGATGAAACGGCAGGATACTGTGCCGGACTTTATTACGGTTGATGGGGCGGAGGGTGGTACGGGGGCGGCTCCCAAGAGCTTTATGGATGATGTTGGGCTGCCGCTCTTCAAGGGGTTGCCTTTGGTGGATCAGATTTTGCGTGAGGAGGGCGTTCGGGATCGGCTTGTGCTCTTTGCAGCGGGGAAGCTGATTAGTCCGGGGAGGCAGATGCAGGCGTTTTCGTTGGGTGCCGATGTTGCGTATTCGGCGCGGGGGTTCTTGCTTGCGCTGGGGTGCATTCAGGCGCTCCAGTGCAACCGGAATACTTGTCCTGTTGGGATTACGACGCACCGGGCGAATCTTGAGCAGGGGCTTGATATTGAGGATAAGGCGGTGCGGGTTGCCAACTACATCGAGGCGTTGCACCACGATTATAAAGAGCTGCTGGCGGCGACGGGGAGTATAACATCGAGCCAGCTCTGCGAGGACAATATTTACATACCGATCCGAACGGTTATGCAGCGGTCGGATGAGGAGGCGTCATGAAGCATCGCAAGATTACTTATATAGCTCAGGGGGTCGCGGCGATTTTGTTGGTTATCGCCTCGGGCATGAAGTTCATCGGGCACGAGCACAGCATTGCGATCTTTGAGGCGCTGGAAATGGAGCCAAACGGGCGGTACATTATCGCGATCATTGAGCTTGGGGCGGCGATTCTTTTGTTATCGAGTTATGCCGGGGTGGGATCGGTGCTTGCGGTGGGTGTGATGTTCGGGGCGGTTATTGCTCACCTCACCAAGCTTGGTCTGGTGGTCAACGACGACGGTGGTCTGCTTGTTGGGATGCTGCTCGTGGTCTTTGTGTGTGCTGGGTATGTGATGGTTTCTCGGCGCAGAGAGATCCCGATGGTGGGTGGGTCGCAAAGATAGTTTGGGTTTGTCGGGAGGTGGTTAGTGGCGTCGGTGATCGTTGGGATCGGTGAAGTCGTCGGTGCTTGGGGGGTCTGGTGGGATCATGACGCAGGCTTGCTCGATGACTGAATCGTCGGCGAAGATTGGGGTGTTGTTTGCGATGCCTAGGGCGATGGCATCGGAGGGGCGGGCGTCGATGTGGACGAGGTGGCCGTCGGGGCGGGCGATTGAGAGTTGTGCGATGAAGGCGCCGTCGATGAGGTCGGTGATGGTGATGGCTTCTAGGGTTGCGCCGAGTCCTTCGATGATGGTTCCCAATAGATCGTGGGTCATTGGGCGCGGGGCTTCGATGCCTTCGAGTCGGCGGCCGATGGCTGCGGCTTCGACGATGCCTATGACGATGGGGAAGGAGCGGGGGGATTGGAGGTTTGGATCGAGTTCCCGGAGCTCGATCAGTTGCTCGGGCTTGCGTTCGTGGATGAGTATTCTGGAGAGTTCCATTTGGACCAGCATGGCTGATTGCTCCGGGGGTGCTTGGGGGCGGGGGATTATAGGGGTGAAATCTGGGGAGTGGGTTGAGGGGGTTGGGGGGCGTATTGGGCTATTTTGACTGTTCCACCGGTGTGGCCGTTGGCGAAGACGCCTCGTTGGTTGACGAGGATGGTGTCGATGTAGCGGGTGAAGTCTGGGCTGGCGCGGTGGAGGTGTCTTGTGCGGCTGTGCCAGACTTCGGAGACGAGCTGGGTGTTGACGATTCTTTTGATGTCTGGCTGCCAGATGTTCCAGACGCGTTTGTCGAGGATGCCTAGGTCTACGAGGGCGTATTCGTGGGCGAGGAGATCGAAGTATTCACGGATGGCGGCGGCGGTCTGGAGATCGCCTTGCCAGTGGTCGTTGAGGCGGAGGTCGGCTTCTAGGCGGCGGAAGTCGATGAGTGATGAATGACGCTGCGTCAGGTTGAGGAAGACCTGAGCGTTGAGTGTTTGTTGGTGTGATTTGAGGCCTCGGAAGTATGCGAGGATGGCGCAGAGCGAGCCGATTACGATTGCGCAGGTCGTGACGAGTTGGAGCAGGACGGGTAATGGCATGGCATTGGCCCGTCGGCTTGGCTGGATTGTGTTGATTGGTCGCTTTCCATGGGGGATGGTAGCCGGTCGTGGTCTATGAATCTGTGTGGGTATTGAAAAAGCCGCAGGATTGCTGCGGCTTTTGTGTGGGTTGGTTTGGGATCAGCGTCGACGGCGTAGGCCGATGTAGCCTCCGATTCCGAGGAGTGCGATGGTGCCTGGCGCGGGGATGGTCAGGGGTGAGAAGGCGAGGGATTCGAGGTCTCCTGAGGGTGCGTCGTACTCGCCGAAGACACTAAGCGAGAGTGTATCAAGATTGATATTGATGAGAGAGAACTGGTCGTGTCCGGAATCGATTCCTGCGAGGAGGTTGCCGTTCATGTCGAACGCAAGTGATTCGACACCGTGATCGAAGAGGTCGCGGGCGAGTAGTTGCTTGCCGTCGGTATCGTTCCATGAGTAGAGTGATTTTTGATCCATGAAGTAGAGCATTGATCCTGCAGAGTTCCAGGCCATGGCTTCTACATTTTTGTTGAGGTCATACTCTTTGGTGAGCGAGTTGAGGTCGTTGGTGTCGAAGGAGTAGAACCCGTCTCGCTCGCGTGCGATCCAGAGTCGTCCTGATTGGTTGTTGAATGAGGCGCCGACGACTTCGCGGCGGCCGCTGGTAGAGTTTGAGAACTGGAGGGTTCCAAGGCTTGTGAGTGAGCCGTCGAGGGTGCTTGCTTGGAAGACTTGGTCTTGAACGACGCCGTTTCCGCCGCCGATCATGAACCATTGGTTTGATGCGTTGATTCCTGAGGCTTCGAGGTCGTATCGTATGTGCGATCCGTTTGAAAGGTTGGTGACCGAGCCATCGGCGGTGTCCCACATGATGAGTTGTGAGTTGCTGTGGCTGGTGTCGTCGATGCCGTAGGCGATGTCTGCTGTGGCGGTGGATGCTGCGAGGGCTGCGGTGGTGAGTGTGAGTATTGCTTTCATGTGGTGTTCCCTGTTTCTTGACGCGATCCTGCGGTGTTGGTGAGTCCCGTACCTCTATGATGTACAAAATAGATTCTGAACGGCAATGGGATTTGGTGCGGGTGGGGTGGAGAGTTTGCTGGTATCATCGCAGCCCCTGCAGATTCACAAGTTCTGTTGTATGAGGGGGTTGTTGTCGGGCGATATTGGTTTTGGGGGTTCCTAGGATTGAGTTGGAAGGAATCGCGTACGGTTATGCCCCATATAGCACTCGATATTCTGATGTTTGTGTTGATCGTTGGTTCAGTTGGATCTGCGGTGTACTGGGTTGCTGTTGCCGGGGCGATCGTTAAGGTGGGGCGGGGGCTGCCAACTGCGAGGGACGGGATCGGGATTGCGGACCGGGCGCCACCCGGGGAGAAGGTGTGTGTAGTTGTTCCTGCGCATAACGAGGCGGGGAATATTGGGCGGTTGATCAAATCGCTCCGGGCGCAGGATTATGACCGGCTGACGGTGGTGCTTGCGCTTGATCGGTGCACGGATGACACGAAGGGGGTTGCGCTTGAGGCGATTGACGGGGACCACCGGTTCGAGATTGTGGAGATTGATGAATGTCCGGAAGATTGGGCGGGGAAGGTGCATGCGGCTCATAGCGGGGTGACGCGGTCGTCGCATGCGCGGGGGGCGGATGTGTACTTGTTTAGTGATGCGGATACCTGGTTTGATCCGGCGTGCGTGCGGGCGACTGTTGCGCTTGCCAATAATCGTGGCTTGGATATGTTGAGTTTGCTGAGTACATTGGAGGGGGAGCGTTGGTTTGAGCGGTGGGTGCAGCCTGCGACGGCCTTTGAGCTTGCGCGGCAGTACCCGTTGTTGCGGGTGAATATGGATGGGGAGCGTCAGCGGCCGTTTGCCAACGGGCAGTTTATGTTGTTTAAGAGTGGGGCGTATCACGATATTGGTGGGCATGGGGCGGTCAAAGGGGCGGTGCTTGAGGATATTGCGTTTGCGCTGCTTTTGAAATATCGCGACAAGCGTGGTGGGTTGCTGATGGCCGATGGGATTCTGCGGTGCGGGATGTATGGGAGCTGGGAGGAGTTTGTGCGTGGGTGGAAGCGGATTTATACGGAGTCTGCGAACCGTGAGGCGGGGCGGCTGCGGCGGTATGGGTTGCGGGTTCCGATGCTCAATGCGGGGATGCCTGCGGTTTCGTTGCTGTGCTTGGTGATGGCTGTTGTGTTTGGGGATCCGGCGACGCAGGTTTGGGGTGGTGTTGTTGGCGGGGCTGGGTTGATTGCTTGGGTTGTTGGGGTTGGGTTGATGCTGCGGATGAGTCATGCGCCGTTGTGGCAGATTCCTGGGTTTGCGGTTGGGTCGTTCTTTGTGGGGCGGATCTTTCGGTTGGCTGCGAAGGAACTTGAGAGCGGGACTCCGACGGAGTGGGGCGGGAAGTCGTATGTGCGTCCGGTGGCTGATGGGGGGGAATCATGAGACGGTTGCGACGGCAAGACGATGATGTGCGGATTGAGATCACGCCGATGATCGATGTGGTTTTTTTGTTGTTGACTTTCTTTGTGTTTTCGATTGTGATGATGGTTCGGGCGGATGTTTTGAATGTGGAGCTCCCTGAGCTTGCGTCGGGAGTGCCTGCGGAACGGGTGGAGCCGATTACCATTGCGATTGAGGAAGATGGCGGGCTTCTTGTGAATCGGGAAGAGGCGGAGATGGGGACGGTGGTGGGGATGGTGGTTGCGATCCGAGATGAGTTTCCGGAAGCGCCGATTGTGCTTGCGGTGGATGTGGGCTCGTCGTCGGGTGTGCTGATTGAGCTTGCGGATCGGCTGACTGGCGGGGGGCTTGGGGCGTTTTCGATTCTGGGGCAGGTTGCTGAGCAAACGCCTGTGGAGGATGGGGGTTTGGGGGGGGGTGAGTGATGGGTGGTGCTGGGTTGATAGCTGTTGATGATCGGCGGGGGGTGGTTTCGGTTTCGATCTTGGTCAGTGTGCTGTTGCATTTTGTAGCGGGTGGGTTTTTATTCTCGATTGCGATTCCTGGCGGTGCGATGCCGAAGCATCCGGCGGCTAGTGAGCAGTTGATTACACCGATCGAGAAAGAAGATGAGCTTCGGCTTGGGCTCAACGAGGCGGAGTCGGCGTCGATTGATTGGCTTGGGATCAAACAGCCCGAGGCGGTGGTCGGGGAGGCGGCTATTTCTGAGGTGGACCAGGCGGCGCAGGCGGTGGTGGTAGGGGAGAGTGTTGAGGTTGTTTCTGAGGAGGCTCCTGTTGAGCCGGTGGAGGAGGCGATTGAGGTCGCGGCGGTGGAGCCTGTGGAGCAGCCTGTTGAAGAGGCGGCCGATCAGGTGGAAGAACTGGTTGAGCGGGATGCTTTACCGGTTGAGGAGATTGAGACTTCTGCGGAGGAGGGGGTTGTTGTTGCTGAGGCGGTGGTGTTGGAAGAGGTTGGGGAAGAGAACGAGCAGACAGAGGTCAAGCAGGTTGAGGTGAGCGAGGTTGTTGAGCCGAGTCAGGCGCGGGAGGCAGTGGTGCCGCAGCCCAAGCCGGTGCCGGCGGGGACGAGCGGGGTGTTGTCGAAGCGGGAGGTTGTGGCGACTCGGATCGAGCGGGCGATTGAGATCGATCCGCACAAGCCCAATACGCCGATCGTTGGGAAAGGGTTGGAGATTTTGACGATTCGGCCTCGGTATACGGCGGCGGTGCGGTTGTCGGCGGTGCCTGCGAATCCGGTGGTGGTGATGTGGTTTGATGCGAGCGGGAAAGTGACTAAAGCGGAGTTTGTGAAGGATGGGAAGAAGGTGTATTCGTCTGGGGTGGTTGGGGTGGATCAGCCGCTGCTTAATGCGATTTATCAGTGGCGGGCGAAGGGGAAAGAGATCGATGTGCTTGATGCGGAGGATCCGAAGTCGCTTGTTGAGGTTTCGATCAAGATCGTGTTCCGCGCTGAGCGGAAGGGGAGTTCGGATTAGCATGCCTTGGGTCTGAAGACCTCCATTGCCCGAAGCGGGTCAAAGGAGGGCACCGATGAGAAGAGAAGACATGGAGAAACCTAAGAAGGTGTCTCCATGGCACCCAGAGAAGAGAAGACACGGCTTGCCGAAGACGGTCAAGCCGTGGCACCCGCACCCGATGATTAATCGGATGCGCCGACTGTGAGTTGGGCGGTGCCGAGTTGTTCGGAAGGGGGTTCGGCGGATTCTTCGGCGCTCTGGATGTGGAGGCGTTTGGTTCGGTGCTCTGACCAGTCGGTGACGAGGAGATCAGGGGAGTTGGCGTTGGTGTGGGTGCGGATGATGTCGTATTTGGAGTCGCGTTGGGCGGGGGTGAAGCCGGCGGTTCGGATGAGGTTGCAGAGGACTGGTTCGTCGAGGCAGTAGGTTGTGCCTGCTGATGAGACTACATTTTCTTCCATCATGACCGAGCCCATGTCGTTGGCGCCGTAGTAGAGGGCGGTCTGTCCGATGTGGGGGCCCATGGTGACCCAGCTTGAGCCGATGGTGTAGATGTTGTCGAGCATCAACCGAGACACGGCTTGGGTGCGGAGGTATTCGGTTGCTCCGGCGAGTCTTAGGCGGCGGCCGAAGTTTTTATCGTCGTCCTTTGTGCCGGAGCCGTCGAGTTTGGCGACGGTGTCGCCGGGGAATGGGAGTCCTTGTTCGAGGTCTTTTTTTGTAGGGTAATGCGGGAGGCGGCCTAGTGCCGTGTGGTCTGGTTGGAAGGGCCAGGAGTGGAACCCGAGGTAGTGGCCGCCGGGTTCTTGCGATTTGGATGTTGGATCGAATGCCAATGCGTCGGAGTTGCCAGAGCCGAAATCTTGGATGGCTTTGTCTTGCCAGTGGCGGACCATGTGCATGTGGTGGATGCGGTCGGCGTGTCCTTCGATGTGGCCGTACATCATGGAGGCGGAGGTGAACATTCCCAGCGAGTGGGCGGCGTACATGACCTGCAGCCATGCGTCCATGTCGCATTTGCCCATGCCGATTTTGGTGCGGACCGGGGCCGCGAAGATCTCTCCGCCTCCGCCGGGGAGTGAGTGCATGCCGGCGTCTTGGAGTTTGATGAGGACCCAGCGGACTTTGTCGATGAGGGTTTTTCCTGGGGGTTTGAAGAAGTTGACGAACTCGATGAGTTCGGGCGGGGAGAAGGCGTGGATGTTGACATGGGGGAATCGTTCACGGATGCCGTTGAGAAGCTCGAGGTACCAGTCGAGCGAGAGGTTTGGGTTCATGCCGCCTTGCATGAGGATTTGTGTGCCACCGATGTCGGAGAGTTCTTGTACTTTTTGGTAGAGTTCTTCGTACTCGAGTGTGTAGGCGTCGTCCTCGTGCCCGGCTCTTTTGAATGCACAGAAGATGCACTTGGCGGTGCAGATGTTGGTGTAGTTGATGTTGCGATCGATGATGTAGGAGCGGAGGTGGTCGCCATGGATGTCGCGGCAGCGGGCGTCGGCGTATCGCCCGAGGGTGTGGAGGGGGGCGTTGGTGAGGAGATCGAACCCTTGTTCGACGGTGAGGCGGATTTGTCCCGCGGCGACGGCTGCGAGGAGGCCCGGATCTGTGGCGGAGTGGTTTGGTTGTTCTGGGAGTGGTTGATAGATGGTCATATGATTGCTTTCAGGGGGGATTTACTGAGCAATCGTAGGACGGTTGGTGAGTTGGGGTGGGTAGATTAGTCCGGGTCATTCCCTGTTTTGGCGAAGTGGAAGTCTTCATCGATGCCGACGAGTTGGGCTTGGCCCTTCTTGTCGAGGAGTGAAACCACAATGGCGACCACGAACCCGATCAGGAAACTGGGGAGGAGGACATCGAGGTCGGCGAGGTAGCCGGCGATGACTTCGTTGCCTGAGTTATTGAGGAGGGGTGGGATGACGAACTTGAATAGGGGTACGCTGAGGAATCCTGCGACCATCGCGCATTTAGCACCGTTGGAGGTCAGTTTCTTCCAGAACAACGAGAGGATCATGGTGGGGCAGAAGGTCGCGGCGATCCCTGACCATCCAAAGATGATGATCCAGAACACGCCGTTCTCTTTGTCGTAGAGCATGATGCCGATGCCGATGACGAAGGCGACGAGTGAGAGCCCGAGGGTGACCTTGCGGGAGAGGGACATGAGGCGTTCGTCGCTCATGTCTGGGTGGCGGGTTTTCTGCCAGTAGTCACGGACGCCTGCGCTGGAGGCGACGATGAGAAGGGAATCGATGGTGGACATGATGGCGCTGAGGACCATGGCGATGAAGATGCCTGCGACGAATGCGGGGAGGAGGGTGAGGGAGGCGTGGGGGAGGATGTTATCGTTGATGTTGCCGATGTTGTCAGGGGTGAATATGGCGCGGCCGAAGAGGCCTACGAGGACGGCACCGGAGTCGGCAAGGAGTGTCCAAATGAGGGCGGTGATGGTGCCGGGGAGGATCTGCTTGGTGTTTTTCATCGAGATGTAACGGACGAAGACTTGGGGTGATCCGAAGAATCCGATCCCGATGGCGGCGAGTCCGATGATGGAGATGATGGTTGAGGTTGTCCATCCGCCGGTGGATGGGCCTTCGGTTCCGGGGCCGTGGAGTGTGAGGAGGTGGGGGTCTACAGCTGAGATTGCGGAGGTGACTTCTGGAAGACTGCCGACATGGTTGAGGATGACGAGCGGGAGCATGACGAGGCCGATGACCATGAGTGAGCCTTGGAAGACATCGGACCAGACGACGGCGGTGAATCCGCCTTGGGTGATGTAGAGCATGACGACGGTGAATCCGACGGCGGCGCCGACATAGTGGTCCCATCCGAGGAAGGCGTTGAATGCGGTGCCGGTCGCGAAGACCTGCGCGCCGGCGTATATGGGGACGAAGATGACCAGTGCGCCGGCGGCGATGAGGCGGAGCCAGTGGCCGTTGTCGCGGAAGCGGGATTCGAGGTAGTCGGGGACGGTGACGGAGTCGTAGCGGTCGGTGAGACGCTTGAATCTTCTTGACATCAAGATCCATGCGCCGCCGACGCCGATCATCTCTCCGAGGACGACCCAGAAGGCTTTTGCTCCGACTGCGTATCCCATGCCGGTGAGTCCGAGCAGCAGCCAGGCGGATTCGCCGGTGGCTCTTGCCGAGAAGGCGACATTGAAGAATCCGAGGTTCTTGCCTGAGGCGAAGTAGTCTCGGATGTTGTGCATCTTCTTTGACGCGAGGTAGCCGATCAGGAGGAGGATTGAGGCGTAGATCGCGACGGCGGCGAGTTTCATGATTGTGTCGGTATCGATGGGGCACCTCGTGTGTTGAAACAATGGGAATGTCCACACTAATCGAATGTGTGGTTGTATGCAACCGCACACAAAAAAACCGGCCCGGGATGATCTCCGGGCCGGTTCTTTGTGGTAGAAGTTGATGATTAGCGTCGGCGGCGTGTGCTCATGATTGTCAGGCCGAGGAGTGCGGTCAATGAGCTTGGGGTTGGAACGATGGTGGAGTTGACCCAATCGACGGCGGCTTCGTGGGCTGGTTCGTTGTGGATGCCGAAGCCGTGGACGAAGAAGATTGGGTCCGTCGATGCCCCGCCTGCTTCGATGGAGATTGACCAGAGGTAGAAGCCGATGGCGGATGAGGAAATATCGGCGAGTCCGAGGTCGATGTGTTTGTGGAGGAAACCGTCGGAGGCGGCGGTGTCGATGTCGAAGCCGGGGACATTGGTGTCCGATCCGTCGAGGAGTGCGGAGAAGAGTAGGGATGGGGCTTTGGAAATGGTGAGTGAGTTTGATGAGGCGGTGAAGTCTACAGCGCCTTGGCCGTCCCAGTGGTAGAGATTGGCGGACATGTTGCCGATCTGGAATGTGTTGGCGTCAAAGCTGACGGGGGTATTGGGATCGAGTGCTTGGAAACCGGAGGGGATGTTGGATGATGAGAGGGCGTTGAATCCGGGTTCGTCTGAGGTGCCGAAGGCGTCGAACTCACCCTCGTAGACGCGGATATTGGTGTTGACGACTTGGTTTGAAGCAAAGTCGTATTGGCCGGTGAGGAGGTTGCCCGCGTCATCTTTGATGATGAGGAGATCGGCGTGTTGGGCGGAGGCGGTGGTGGCTGCGATGGATGTGATTGAGAGTGCTGCGATTGTTATGGTTGATTTGATTTTCATTTTTATTTCCTTTAAACGAAAGGTGTTGTTTTTGATTTGAGTTATGGATTGGCATCGGGATCAAAACGATTTTTCTCGATGTCTGTGAAAACCTCATCGAAGCTGAGGAGTTCGGCGTGGCCGTCGAGGAAGCCCCAGTTGGACTGGGCTGCGTTTGTTGCGGCTTCCCCGCGTACTGCGTTGATTTGAACCTGTTGCTGCGCTTTAAATGGCGGAGAAGGGTGGTCAAACCAGTTTTCTATATGGGGGTGGTCCGCAGTGGCAAAGCTGCCTTCCTGCGCCATGTGCAGGAAGTGGTTCACCGAGCTTGGCCGGTGGACCGTGTACATTTTGTAACCATGAAAGAGGATCCGATAGTTCGGTCCCCAGGGCACGGTGGTTGTGTCGAGGAAGTTGTTGATGCCGTAACTTGAGACTCGTCGTAGCTCGGTTGGTGCGCCTTGGACTGGTTCGCCATCTGGGTAGGGGCCCCAGTGTGGTGATTTGTCGAGCGGCGAGCGGATTATGAGCTCGGAGCCGTAGTACGAGCGGAGTGTTTCGAACCAGGGGTCGATATCGCCGTGTGTCACGCCGCCGTGGGCGAGGTTCGCTTGGATCAAGCGAGCGTCGTTATCCTCGGCGTACATGGTGTGGGCGATCTCCATCTGTCGCAGGTTTGAGAGGTCGACCATTGCCTTTGCGCTGAGTCGGGCGTTGCCGAGCGCGGGCAGGAGGATTCCAATCATGATTGCGATGATGGCGATGACGACCAGCAGTTCGATCAGGGTGAAGCCGGATCGGGTGCGCATGGTGTCCTTTCCACGCTGCGGCATACTTATTGCGCAGCGATGACATGAAAGCTGTGGTGTTTAGATTCAGGTCGGAGTGGATCAGGACAGTGGGGGGGCGCGGGTAGGGCGGTCCGAGAGTGAAAGGGTGATCGGCGTTGCTTGATCTGTACATGCCGAGGGGAGTGATATGGTTGGGTTCAGGGGTGGGAGTGGGGCAGGCTTTAGAAGGGTTGGGGTGAGGGAGTTGAGGGTGAGGCAGAGGTCACAGTCTTGGTCATCTCTTTCCTCGTTTGGTGCCGCAGGGACTTGGTTTTCAGCGGTTTGATCGCTTGTGCATGCATGCGAAGGCGAATCTGAGATGTGTTGGGTTAGGTTGTGGTATGTATTGAATAGACCGGCCCCATGCACTGCGATGAGCATGGTGGTGAGTAAAAGGATGGCGCGGTTGAGCTTCAAAGTAGATGGAATATACCCCTATATTTGGTTGTGACCAATAAAGTTGGTTTTTTATCCACGAGGATGGAGATTTTTAATGGTATCGCGGAGTTTGGAGCGGTCTACATGGGTATAGATCTGGGTGGTGGTGATGTCGGCGTGTCCCAGTAGATCTTGGACGACGCGGAGGTCGGCGCCGCCTGCTAGGAGGTGGGTGGCGAAGGAGTGGCGGAGCATGTGGGGGTGGGCTTTGCCGAGCCCGGCTTGTGCTGCCCAGTGTTTGACGAGCTGCCAGACGCGGACGCGCTCGATGGGGCGGCCGGTTCTTGAGAGGAATAGTTTGCCTTGGTCGCGGCGTTCGGCGGCTCGCTCGGCGGTGATGAGCATCGGGCGGCATTCTTTGAGGTACTGGTCGAGGGCGTTGATGGCGGGGGTGCCCATCGGGACGAGGCGGTGCTTGTCGCCTTTGCCTAGGACACGGATGACACCGACGCGTTCGTGGAGATCGGCGAGGCTGATGCTACCGACTTCGCTGGCGCGGAGTCCTGAGGCGTACATGAGTTCGAGGATGGCGCGGTCGCGGAGGTAGAGGGGAGGTTGACCGTTTCGTTTTTCTGGTGGTTGCGGTGCGGCCAATAGTTTTTTCATTTGGTTTGGGGAGAGTACGCCGGGGAGTTTTTTCCATTTGGCGGGTTGGTCGAGGTGGTCGGCGGGGTTGTCATTGATTTTATCGTTTGCGTAGAGCCAGCGGTAGAATACCTTGATGGTGGCGATGTGGCGGGAGACGGTGGTTCCGGCGTAGCCTCGGTCTTTGGTGAGGGAACGGATGTGGGCGATGAGGCTTTCTGGGAGGGTGTTGTGGGCATCGGATACGCCTCGGTCTTGGAGGTCCAGGAGGAGGGTTTCGAGGTCGCGGGAGTAGGCCTCGATGGAGGATGGGGCGAGGCCGCATTCGGTGCGGATGAAGTTGATGAAGCGACGGCGGAGGAGTGTGTTGGGCTCTGTGAGCTGGTCTATTCGGGTGTTTTGGGCGGTTGGCACTGGGTTTTTATCGGTTGTTTGGGTTGGGTTTCGGTATGAAGGTCCGATGCGCCGCCCAAAACGGCGGGTCGGAATCAACCGGTACCGATGTTCTGTGATATTTAAATCTTAATCCGATGCGTTGGCATCGGATTAAGTGGGTTGTGTTGTTACAACTGTGGGGGAGGTGAAGGGGGGGCGTATCCTGGGCAGCCGGCATTGTAGAGGGTCAGGAATGCAGATATATCAAAGAAATCAATAATTCCATCGGTGCTAAGATCAGCACCTGCATCACCGTTGTTTATCAGCATCAAAAATGCTGAAATATCAAAGAAGTCGAGGTAGCCATCGTCGTTCAGGTCCGGGGGACAGTTCTCAGAAAAATCGTTATAGTATTCAAAGAGGCTGAAAGCTCCTTTGTCGCCAGTATCTGTTTCATACATACCAAATCCGCTATCAGTAATCAGTCCTAGCCATAATCCTTCGTATGAAGAATCGGTATAGATATTCAGGACTTCGTCAATGGTGGACCATGCACATGGGTATGACTTAAGTGTCGTGTTATCAATGGCTTTTCCAACTGCAAATCCAAGGTCATTCATGTCGAGTATCTCAATTGTGTACCCCGTTTCACTAACCGTTTTGAGGTAGTTTGAAGGTCCAATTACAAAGGAGTTAGATCCGGAGGTGCCAACCAAGTAATCGCCAGATTCACTCGCTCCCGTGGCTATGCCTCCAGACACTTTTAAGCTCCATGTGTCGGTAGAGAAATCAAACAGATAGGCACCATTTGTGAGTGTAACCCAGTATCCGGAAATTGGTATTTCTCCAACAGAGAGAGTTCTCTGGCTATTTGGGATCGAGTTGTCGGGGTGGGCTGGGTCAGACACATTAAAGCTGGGGTGCCAATACTTGTATTCATCAAGAGTTATGTTGTAGATGATGCCGCGATTGCCACCCGGGTTTGGGTCGGCATCTCGATTCATTTCGTATAATGTAATTTCGTCTAGATTGTGTGCTCCGTCCCATCCCAACTCAAAAGAAAATCCGAGCGAAGTGGCTCTGTATACAATATTGTTGTCAAAGCCTATACCTAGGCGTCCAGTGGCAAGTGACCAATCTTCAATTGTGTTTGCATGGTTTGTTGAATAGTCAATGTCATAGACATTCAGCATGCCTTCGGCATTTAGGCCGGTGGTATTGGTAATGGAGGTTGTTTCGTCATTTGACGATCCGAACCGTGGATTAAGAATGTCATAATACCATATAAAGCCGTGAGGTTTGACGGTGTTTAGATTGCTGCATGAGCCGCTGTAGAAAGCCATTTGGCCCTGTTCGTTCATCGTAAAGGTGTCCGGTGTACATCCGCCTCGACTTAAAATTGTTGCTCCTATGCCAAGTTCGTCTTGGCCGAAGGCGTTGGAGCAGGTTAATAAAATGCTGATGCTAAGTACTGTGTTCTTCATACTTTATTCCTTTTTGATTGCCAATGAGAATGAAAACTAATTGTAGGCATGCGTAAATCTTGGAGACAGCGTAGAGAAGCTTTAAAAATTCTTTCAGAAATTTAAGAGGGAAGCGCACGAAAACGCCCCGGTCGGTGAGGACCGGGGCGTTGAGGGTCAGCTCTATGAAGGCGTCAACCTTGCTTCAACTTTCGGGATTAACCGAGGAGCTGGAGCACATTCTGAGGCGACTGGTTGGACAGTGCCAGAACATTGGTGGATGCCGAGACAAGGACCTGATTCCGGGTCAGTGCTGCGGTTTCTGCTGCGAAGTCTGCGTCACGGATGACGGACTCTGCTGCGGTGATGTTTTCCAGAGCGGTGCTGAGTGAACGCTGGGTTGCACCAACAACATTCTTCTGGAAGGCACCGAGACGGCCACGCGTCGAGGAGACTTGATTAATGGCTTTGGAAACGATTTCCTGCGCGGTATCGAGGTTCGCCCCATCAACAACATTGAATGACTTGCCTGCGGCGAGGTCATCAAGGAAGCCGAGTGAGGACTCACCGAGCTTACGGGATGAGAGATCACCGATTCCGAGTGACACTTTGCCAGCAATGCTGACTTCTGATGCGAGCTGGAAATCTGCACCGCCACCAGTGATGGTGAATGCTGCAACGGCACCCAATCCCTGAGAGGTTGCTGTGTTGAGTGTAAACGCGACATCAAGGAAGTCGGAGTTGACAGAGAGGGTCTTGCCGACTCCTACGCCTGTCAGTCCATTGATGGAACCTTCGATGTCCTGGCCTTCGTCGCGGACGCCGTTGGTGGCGAGGGCGAAGGTTGAGGCCGCTGCGGTACGGATGACATCGAAGTCTGTCGTGCTCATTACATGGATGCCGTCGCCTGCTGCGATGTTGCCATCGTCAACAACGGTCACCTCAGTGAACTCGTTTGAACCAAACTCTTTGGACCGGAGGACGACGCCAGCTGTTGCTGCCGATGCCACGATACCTGTCACATCTGTGAAGGAGTTGACTGCTGCGGTAACCTGTGCGAGTGTTGCACCTGATGCGAACTGGAACTCGCGTGATCCCTTGGAGCCAGCAACTTCAAAGACAAAGGAGTCGGTTGCTGCGGTGAGGTCAACGATGCCGCCGCCGAGTGAGAGGTAGAGGCCTGCTTGCTGAGCCGAAAGGGTAACGATCGCATCAACTGCAAGGTTGTTTGTTCCGTCAAGCTTTGCACCACGGACTTCGAAGTCGGTGACGCCTGCGGCGACGCCGGTGGTTTGGTAATCGAAGTTGCCGTTGAGGAGCTTCGAGCCCTGGAACTCGGTTGCGCCAGAGACGCGGTCGATGGTTTGCAGGATCGAGTCGATCTGGAGCTGGTTCGCCTGCTTCTCTTCGGTCGAGAGACCAGCGGAGTTTGCCGATGTGGTGATGAGACCCTGGAGTTCGGTCAGGAGGTTTGAAACTTCCTGGAGGCCGCCCTCTGCAATATTGACGACCTGCTCGGAGCGTTCGGCGTTGCCGATTGCTGCGTTGAGGCCAGCTTTTTCTGAACGCAGGGCTTCTGATGCGATCAGACCGGCGGGGTCATCCTTACCACGGTTGATCCGGAGACCGGTGGAAAGGCGTTCGAGAGCGACGCCGAGGTTTTTGTTGTTGCGACCGAGCACATTCTGTGCGATCATTGATGAAACATTTGTGTTGATGCGTGTCATTGGCTGACAACCTCCGTGTTATCCCCGGGCAAACTGCCGGGGTCCATTGAACGGGTGACTTTCCTTAGCCGCCCGATTTGCCTTGCCGGTGTTCCCGGCTTGGCGTGCTTGCGATTGGTGTATCGCAAAGCTGACCTTCCATCCGGGTACACACCCGGACGACGATTCACGGATCGGCGAAGATTTGAGTCGGGTTTAGTCCAGTCGTAGGATCTCAATCAATTTATTGTTGAATTAGACCGTCAGAGGGACTGAAAGGGGCGTTATCACCATTGATCGCATAAAAAACCCCTCAAAGAGGGGTTGTGGGGTCTTTGAATTTTTATCTATATAAAGGCTATCCGAGGAGTTGGAGGACCTGCTGGGATTGCTGGTTGGCCAGGGAGAGGACGGAGATGCCTGAGGATTGGAGGATCTGGGCACGGGTCATTTCTGAAGATTCGAGCGCGAAGTCGGCGTCTCGGATAAGGCTCTGGGACGCTGTCAGGTTCTCGAAGGCTCCCTGCAATGATCGGGAGTTGGCATCGAGGACATTGCGTTCAAAGGCACCGAGGCGGCCTCGGAGGATTGAGATCTCGTCGATGGAGGCGTCGACGATTTCTGAGAGGGTTGAGTAGTCCCGGCTGTTATCCGCTGCGGCAAGGGAGTTGGCTTTGCCTGTCTGGAGGGAGGAGAGGAAGTTGGCTATACCGTTTTTGAACACGCCGCCGAGGGATTCGGAGGAAGTGGACTGGATACCGATATTGGACTGTTGAAGTGCGTTGACGGTTGGTCCGAGTTGGTAGAGCGAGCCGCCGCCGGTGATGTCGAAGGTGGTGACTGGGTCGCCTGGGACTGTTGCGTACCCTTCTGCGAGGTCGAGTTTGAGGGCAAGGGATGGCGATCCGATGGAGACTTGGAGGCCGTTTCCGCTGGCGACATTGCCGTTGATGAGTGCCGAGACATCGCGGCCCTCATCGCGGGTCGCTGAGACGAGCGTTGCACCCCATATATCTACGGGGACATCGGCATCTGCGTCAATCTTGAATGTATTGAAGTTGTCGTCTGTGGCAGTAGCTGGCTTGTCCAATCGTTCGACTGAGACAAAGTTGTTTGATCCATATCCTGAAGACTGGAACACAAGCCCCGATGATGAGTCGGCACCGGATACAAGCTGGGCTGTGACACCGGTTAATCCAGTGAGAGCGTTAATACTTGCTGCTACATCGGCAAAGATTGTGCCAGAAACGATGTCGATTTCTCGAACACCGAGCGGGCCTCGTACCTGGATGGTGGTCGCTGAGACGATGATGCCATTGAGCGGCGGCCCAACCAGGGCGCTGTTATCGCCGTTTAGATAGAGGGATGCTTTCTGTGCTGAAGCGATGACATCGACTGAGACATTCACTGAGCCTGCATTGATAAAGCTGGCTGCGGTGATGCTGCTCTTTGTGATGGTGGAGACGGCGATGCCCGAGGTGATGTAGCCGAGTGATCCATCGAGGAGCTTTTGGCCGCCGAAGGAGGCGGTGTTTGAGATCCTGGTGATGGACTGGATGGCCGAATCGATCTGCAGCTGGTTGGCGTCTCGTTCTTCGTCTGAGATGGCACCTGAGTTGGCGGCCTCGACGGTGAGCGATTTGATCGAGTTGAGGAGGTCGTTGATTTCGGTCAACGAGCCTTCAGTTGTTGCGATCACGGAGCTTGCGCGTTGCGAGTTTGCGATGGCTTGCTCGATGCCTTTGAGCTCTGTGCTGATTCGTTCTGAGATGATCATCCCTGCGGGATCGTCTCGGCCTCGGTTGATTCTCAGTCCTGTTGAGAGTCGTTCGAGCCTGACCTGAAGGTCGTCACCTGAACGATTTAAGTTCTGGCGAGCGATCATACTTGAGACATTTGTATTAATCCGTGTCATGGCAATCCTCCGTGATTGCTGGTTGCGGTCCTGTAGTTATTTTTACAGGTGCGGGGGGTTAAGCGGTGTCTTTCTTCGATGAAGATTCATTGGGAATGGTATTGGTGAGCTCGTTAGCCGGGTTCACCTTTGTTGTGGGCAGCGTGATTGCTGCTGATGATGTAATGAGATTATTTGTCCGTTGTCCTCGTCTTGCCGGCCCTGGCTTAATTGTTTGGGCGAGCGTGTCGAGGTCGGTGGACCCGAGCCTTGCGGCGTCGGTATTTTCTCTCTTGATCGCGTCGTAGACTTCCTTGCGGTGAACCGCAATTCTGGTCGGGGCGTTGATACCCAGGCGTACTTTGTCGCCTCGGATATCGACGACTGAGATTTCAATCTCATCCCCGATCATGATTGTCTCGTCGCGCTGCCTTGAGAGCACAAGCATGCGTCAACTCCTTGCACACGAATCCAGCCCGGTGCATATGCACCAAGCGGAAGAGTCTCTTGAGACCGGGACCAACTGATAGAGCCCCGGTGTAGTTGGTATACCAATCACTCGGCACTCATCGTGCCTGGAGCGGTCTGATATACCCCGTGCTTCGATCTTTGTGGGATCTAGGCGATCTGGGTGGATGTGTCAGCAACACGCATGAGCGGGTGCCTGGTGGTCCACCGTTTGTCTGAGAGCACGATCTGTTCTCCGAGTTTTTCCATGGTGTTGATGATCAACGGTCCCTGGAAGTTGCCGGTGAGCTGGTCATCGATTTTGTTGACGATGACAAAGACCTGTGCGTCTTCGAGTTTTTGGATATTGAGTCCGGACATCTGCTCTGGGCGGATGGGGACTGAGTAATCCTGCTCGAAGAAGGTTGGGTCGGTGACGACGAACGCGAGGTTCGGGTCGTCCAGGCACTGGAGCCAGAAGAAACAGGCGTCGTCACCTGGTTGTAGCAGACAGAAGCGATTCCTGTCGCCGAAACCAAGGAGACCCTCGGGGAAGGTAATCACGCGGTCCTCCGCGATATCGATTACTCCAAATCTTGTCGTTCGCACTTCCATTGTTGTGCGCTCCGATTGTCGGTCAGGTCAAGTTCGGATCGACGCCGGTATCCATACCGGGCGACATCCTGTCTTGAGACCCTCTCGCGACCGACTGCGAGTGGGCTCTCGATCCAATCTCCGTTCCCGGCGTTGACCGGGTCGGGCGTTTGTGACTCCTCGGCTATCCGAGGAAGTCGAGCAGGGTGAGCTGCTGCGTCTGGGACGCAACGGTAAGCCCTGCTTGCAACTGCAGTTGCAGTTGCGAGAACTCCGTGGAGGCGGACGCGTAGTCCAAATCTCGGAGCTGTGAACGGACGGCCTCGTCAAAGACAATCCGATCTTCCTGGCGACGGGATTCGTCGCCGATCCGCCGGGCGTAGCCGCCGACGGTGGATCTTGCTTGGATCACATGATCCTGGCTGAATCCAAGTCTCTTTGTCGCAAGTTCGATGCCAAAGGTGTCGTCGTCTTTGAGTGCCGCCGAAAGGTCCAGAAGATGGGAGAAAAGGTTGTTGACACGGATGGTGGCGCGGTCTTCTGAGCGGAAAAGTACATTTGAACCGCCGGATTTGCCGTCCATGAGTCCGAGTTGTTCGGCGGCTTGGGAGTTGTTGAGCGGACGAATACCGATTGCGCCGCTTGAGGCAATCGTGGCGGGCTGAGTGAACTCGATGCCGTTGGTGATTGCACCCATGTTGGCTTCGAAATCGGTTGTAGGTCTAGATGCGGCAGTGAGTTGGGCGTCGGCTTGAGAGTTGATTGATGCGACGAGCGTGCCGACCGTTGTGATGTCGGAGTCGCTCAGGTCGATGCTGATGACGAAGCCATCCCCGAGTTTGATCTCGAAGTCTGTATTGAGGGTAGGGTCTACAAGCCCAGTGAGGGGGTCGGTGCGTCCTGAGATGACTTCGACGCCGTCGCCGTCATTGAAAACACTGATTCTGGTGTTGGTTGAGAGAGTTCTGATGCCGAGGAGTTCTGCGGTCCCACCGCCGCCGATGGCTTCTGAGATTGACATCGCGTGTGTTTGTGTACCGGCGCTTTCGGTGAAGATGTTGATTGATTGTTTGTCTTCGGAAATCATGACGCGGACGCCCGTATTTCCTGATTCGATGGCACTTTTGATGTCGGCGAGGGTCTGGGCGCCCGAGAGATCGATGGTGTGCGTAGCGCCATTGTTGGTGAGTTGGATTGAGCCGAGGGGTGAGCCTCCGAGCCCTGTCATGGACGCGATTGATGAGGTCCATGTGAGGTTGGCTTGGAGATCTTGCCCGTTTGGATTGGCGGCTGAGAAGGGCACAGCGGCGTTGTTGGTGAGTCCGAGATCCGAGGCGATTGAAGAGCCTGTCATGTCGGTGAAGGCGAGGGTGCCTGCGGGGATGTCGGCGCTGATTGAACCGCCGCTAATGGAGAAAGCGTTGGGGCCCAGCACGGTGACGGCTTGATCGGTTTCGTATTGCTGGACGGCGGCGTTGAGTTTGTCGATGACATCGCCGACGGTGACTGAGCCGGTGAGGTCGATCTGTGCGACCTGGCCCCCGCTGAAACTGAACTCGATGGTCCCGGCGTTGACGCCGTCGCTGTTTGCTCCGTTGAGATCAGAGAGGAGTGTGTCGGGTGTGAGACCGGGGTTGAGATTTACGATGCCGTCCATGCGGTCTGAGAGTTCGCCGATAGCGCTTCCTACGCCGAGGGTAAGGGGGACATTGGAGGCGGTGCCGAGTGCGGCGGTGAGGCCGCCGAGTTCTCCGACGAAGCGGTAGGCGCCCCGGTCGTAGATGATTGGTTGGCGACCTGGGGCCGAGCCTCCGAAGACATGGCCGAGCATTGATTCTTGGTTGGCCAGTGAGAAGAGCGAATCGATGAGTGAATCGATAATGACGGCTTGGCCCTCACGCGTTTCTGGGTCTGAGTTAATTTGTGAGGAAGCGATGGAGGCGGCTTCATCGATCAGATTCTTTGCATCGGCGAGGACCTGATCAAGTGTGCCAATGGAGCTGTCGGCGAAGTTGAGATTTTTGAGAAGTTGGTTGGTGCTTTCGATGCGGGTGTCGAGTGTGGAGATTGTTGCACTGCGGATTGGATCGTCCGATGGGCGGAGGATATCGAGTCCTGTAGCGAGCTGATTGGAGAGGCGGCCGATCGCGATATTGGTCGCGTTGATGTTGCTGAGGCTCTGCATGGTGAACATGAGCGAGGGGGCACGGGAGTATGAGGTTGGGAAGCTTGACATGGGTATTTTCCGTTGATGCTGATGCGTGTGTTAGACGATTGAGAGCAGTGTGTCGAACATCTCCTGAGCGGCGGTGATCACCTGTGCGGCGCCTTGGTATTGACGCTGGTAGGTGAGGAGGTTGATGGACTCTTCGTCGATGCTGACACCCGAGACCGAGGCGCGTTGGCCGTCGAGGCTTTGGCGGACGAGGAATGCGGAATCCGCTTGGGTTCGGGCGGAGCTTGTTTGGACGGCGATATCCTGGGTTTGGATGCCCCAGAACTGTGAGATGCTGTGTCCGCCCAGTGCGTCTACGGTTTGGTTGCCGAGGTCTCCGAGCAGGAGTGCGTTTCCGTTTGCGCTGAATGAGCCGTCGGGGGCTAGTCGGCCCATCATGACGGTGAGATCATCACGGACCGCAATGTTTGTGGCGTCGGTGCCTTCGAAGTAGGTGTTGACCCCGAGGGTTGCCAGTGCTCCGGAGGAATCTTCTGAGAAGGAGAAGGAGAACCCGGTGCTTGCGTTAATATCTAGACGGCCTGAAGAGTCAAAGGATGCGGTGAGGCCTGGGATTGCGTCGATGGCGCCGCGGATATCTTCGGCGCTGGTGTCATCGGCAACGCTCGCGGCACCGAGTGTGTCGATGCCGTCGAGATCGACGGGGACCCAGATTTGATCCGAGGTTCCGGTGTCCTCGTTCCGGATGTTGACGAAGAAGCCGCCGTTGGATGGGGCGTATGGCAGATCCGCGAGGTTGTTGTTGGCGGGGTCGTTGAGGGGGAGTGATTGATTGGCCGCGCTGACTTGGAGGGTTCCAAGAGAGGTGGTGAGCCAGTCTTCGTTGATGCCTGTGGAATGGATTTTGTTGACTTCGAAGATGAGGTTTGCGGCGATGTCGTCGAGTTTGGAGATGGTCTGGTCGATGGCGCCGTCGCGTGAGCTCAGGAGCCCGCCGATGGAGCCTGAGGTGACGGCGAGGGTGTCGTTGTTGTCGGCGGTGTTGACCGTGACACTTACGGTACTGCCTACGGTCCTGCGGTCGATCTGGACACCTCTTGAGAGATTGCCCTGGACGATTGGGGTTGATCCGACGAAGATGTCGAAACCGCCTTGGTTTGTTTCGACGGCGGTGATTTCCATGAGCTGGGAGAGTTCGGTGACGATCTGGTCGCGGCGGTCACGCAGGGCTCCGGCTTGGCCTTGGCCGGATTCGCTGCTTGAGATGGTTGCGTTGATCTGGGCGATCTCATCGAAGAGTGCGTTGGCCTGGGTTGTCTGGGAGTCGATCTGGTTTTCGAGTTGCTCGCGTTGATCAACGAGGTCGCTGCGGATGTTCTGGATGTACGAAGAGAGTGCGCGGCCTTGGTTTGTCACGGTGGCCGAGGAGTCGAGGACGGTTGTGGCCTCGGACCACGAGTTAAAGAATGAGGAGAGTTCTGAGGAGAGGTCGAAATCGGTGCCTTCATTGAGGAGGGCTTCGAGCTGGCCGAAGACATTGAGCTGCTGGGCGTTGCCGAACTCTGAGGAGTGGGCGTTCCAGAGGCGGCTCTGGAGTGCGGTGTCGATTTGACGACGGACCTCGTTGATGCCTACGCCCGATCCGATCATGAATGGGTCGTTGGTGCGGCCTCGGACGGCTTGCATGAGGGCGACCTGGCGGGTGTATCCTGGGGTCGCGGCGTTTGCAAGGTTCTGACTCGTGACCTGCAGACCGATCTGTGAGGTGGCGAGAGCCGAGTTGGCGATGTGGATTGCGGATAGCAGACTCATGGTTGGCTCCTTCCTTTATTGAACGGTGTCGAGGCTTGAGATGACTTGGGTGCGGCTCGGATCGACGGCCCCGCGGCGGCCGTAGGTTCCGGTGTGTGAAAGTTTTGCGCTGACTTGTTTGATCAATCCATTCATGTGGTTGCTGAGTTCGAGTGAAGCGTCGCGGACGGCTTGGTGCTCGTCGTTGACGCGGTGCATCAGTGTCCGGAGTGAACGGGAGCGTTCTGTCAGGGTGTCGGCGAGTTTGCTTTGGTTTTGATCCCTGAGTTGTGCGGTGATTTGGTCTACGGTTGGGATGGTGCCGTTGGGGAGTTTGATGATTTGCTGGCGGCTCTGCTCGATGCTGGCGATTCGGCCGAGGGTTTCGGCGGTTTGTTTGACGACCATGCTCAGGTCTTTGGTGTCGGCGCGGATAATGGCATCACGCTGAAGCTCTGCGAGTTTGAGGAGGTTCTCGTGCTCGCTGTGGAGATCGGCAAGGAGGGCATCGAGGGTGCCGATCTGGATGCCGTTGACCGAAGCGGTCTGGTTCGCATTACCCGGTGATGGGGTTTGATTTGTAAATGGGAGGTTGATCATCCGAAGATGTCCACTGGGGTGTAGATTGCTGGTAGGCCTGGCTGGGCGTCGGGTTGGAGGTTCAAGCTGGGTGAGTTTTTAATAATCTGCTCGGCGATGCGTTGGGCGATCGGGAAGTTTGAGGCCTTTGAGATATCGTCTGCGATTCGGTTATCGAGGAGGGAGCCGAACTGCTTTTCTGCCTGGGTTTGCCCCCAGGGTGCGGGGGCGTTGCGGGCGGCGCGTGCGTCTGCCAGGATTGGTTTAATGAGTGTTGTGGCGATGAGTTTTTGGGCGGTGTCTAGAGCGCTGGCTTCTCTGGGATTGGCTGGATTGTTTGCACGCGCCTCGGATCCATTGTCTGCTGCACGGAGATGATTTCCGGGTTCGGTGGGCGTTTTGCCGGTGGTGTTGACCGATTCGTCTGCCTCGGCGCGGATGCCGTTGCCGTGGTTTGGTCCGGGCTGGAGTGGATTGTCGTTGGGGTTTGTAGGGCGCTTCCCTGAAGCGATCAAAGATTGGATGCTGATGGAGTTGGATGTATTGATTGAGCTCATGGTGTGTGTTCCGTGTTGCTGTTTATGCTAAAGGTTGCTTTGTTTCGCGTGATCTTTACTTTGTGTGGTGGGGGGTGTGGGGGGTTAGCCGACGCCGTCGATGATGAGGCGGGCGTGGAGCTTGCCGGCTTTGTGGATGAGTTCGAGGATTCGGATCTGTTCTATTGGTGGGACATCGAGCTGATCGAATGCGGTGATCAGGTCTTGGAGTTTGGCGGTTGTTGAGTCGTTGTCTACGCCATTCTTTGTTTGGAGGGCCGCGAACTCTGAGTCGGATTGGAGAGGCAGGGCGAGGGGATCGACCAGTGTGGTGATGGTGAGGTCTTTGTGTGTGATGACAGTGGGGGAGACCTCGACATCGCCGGTCATGACGATGATGCCTGCGCGTGTGTCGCAGATGACTTGTGCTGGGAGTTTGCGGAGGGCGCCGGAGATATCGGTTTCCATGATGTGGCCGAAGAAGGAGCCGGGATCTGAGCGTTCGTTTTCTGGGACGGTGACGCGGATGGTGCGTGGGTCGATGACGCGTGCGAGTGGTTCGCCGAGTCGATCAGAGGAGAGGCGGTAGTTCTGGTCGATTTCTGAAGCGATCGACGCGGCGGGGCCCCAGCCTGAGAATGGCGAGTCGATGATGAGATCGAAGGAGCCGGCGATGCTTGGCATGGTGTTGATGTCACGGACGATCTGGGCGCCATTGCCGATGGTTGCGACGGTGGGGTTGTCTTCTTCTGGGATGGTGAGGCGGCCGTTGGCGAAGGCGTAGACGGGTGAGTTTGGGCGTGGGGTGAGGGGGGACATAAGAAGGATGCCGCCCTTGAGAGATTGCGCGGAGTTGATGACGGAGATGGTGACCTCGAACCTGTCGTCAGTTTTGGCGCCATCGCGTGGGATGTGGCAGGTGACCAGGACGAGGGCGGCGGAGCTTGAGCTTGCCAGTTCGTCGATGGACACAGGATTACCCATGTTGGTCAGGGCGGCGGCGAGTGGTCTTGCCATCGCCAGTTCGGAACCCTGATCTCCGGTGCCATTGAGACCGACGACCAGGCCGAGGCCTTGGATCATCGAGGCTCCCTGGCCTTTGACTCTTGAGACATCGCGCAGGGTTTTGCCTGCATGCGCAGGGGCCGCGCTGAGTGATGCGCAAGTTATGAGGGTGACAATCCATCGCCACATGATCGGACTCCTTCCGTTGCGGTACCTACGCGAATGGTGTGCCAGAACGGGGGAATCGAGATACGGCCTACACTTGGGGATGCATGAAGAACAATCACCTTTGACCCACGACCCCTCGAATCTGGCGGCTTACTTCTCTGGGATCAACGCCTCGGCGATGGATCTGGAGGACGATCCGTCGGCTGATGAGGACGGGCATGTGATCTCGGGGACGATAATCAATCGTCCGGACTCCGAATCATCGATTGCTCCTGTGCGGGTTCGGGTCGGGCATGGGGTGGGGGCCCAGACGGCGAGCCAGATGCTCCGGAAGATGGCGGACATGATCGACGGGAATCCTGAGTTTCTGTCGGATCGGCCCGGATCGGCGATCCGGCGGTTGCCCGATGGGTCCAATGCCAAGAAGCAGCTCACCATCGAGGGGATGCTGGCCATGGCGGAACAGCTCTCCGAAGATGACCGGAATCGCTTATATAAGATGCTTGACCAGATCCGGGTGCAGATTGACGACCAGGACCGGCGAGACCCCCCAGATACCTCAGGTGACCCGTATTACACGCCACCAACACCCAAAAACAGGGGATAAATGGCGTAAGCCATTGCTGTATAGACAGATACAATGAATCATGGCCAATATTGAACCAAAACCCGGTAGCAAAGTCCTCGTCGCGATGTCCGGCGGGGTGGACTCGTCGGCAGCGGCGGCGATTCTTGTTGAACAGGGATTTGAAGTGGTCGGGTGCTTTATGCGTCTCGGATCACCTGGTGAGACGCTCGATGAGCTGCAACCCTTTGACAGTGCAGGGGTTTCGTGCGATCCGACGCAGGTGAAGATTGGGCATCAGGGGTGCTGCAGCGTGGGGGACGCCCATGACGCTCGGCAAGTCTCGGCGGCGCTGGGGATCCCGCTGTATGTACTGAACTTCAAAGAGGACTTCGGGCGGATCATTGATTACTTTGTGGATGAGTATGCCAAGGGCAGAACACCCAACCCGTGCGTGCGGTGTAATGACTGGCTGAAGTTTGGGAAGTTGCATGAATACGCCCATCAGATCGGGGCCGAGTACATCGCGTCTGGGCATTATGCGAGGATTGATCGGTCGGGGGAGTTTGGGGGGGAGCCAAGATTGCTTCGTGGTTTAGATGATGCGAAGGATCAGAGTTATGTGTTGTTTGGGGCTAGCAAGCTCAGGTTGAATGAGATGATCCTGCCGATCGGCGAATACGCGACCAAGGCGGAGGTCCGGGCGATCGCTGAAAAATATGACCTGCCGGTGTTTGATAAGCCGGACTCGCAGGAGATCTGCTTTGTGCCTGACAACGACTACGCGGGGCTCGTTGAGCGGCGACGGCCTGAGCTCCGGGTCAATGGGAAGATCCTGGATGAATCGGGCGAGCAGGTCGGCGAGCATGGGGGGCAGCACAAGTTTACGATCGGGCAACGCCGGGGGACCGGTGTGGCGTTGGGGTACCCGATCTATGTCACCGGCAAAGACCCGGCGAGCAACACGATTACGGTTGGCGACGGCGAGGCGTTGATGTCGTCGCGGTGCGTGGCCAATGAGTTGAATCTTTTGGTTGATGCGGCGTCGATGAAGGATTGGCGGGATGTGATGGTGCAGCATCGGTACAACATGGCTCCGGTGCCGGCGCGGGTGCGGATTATTGATGTTGAAGAAACGGGCGTGTCTGGTCGGCGTGGTGGTGTGGAGGTGGAGTTTGATGAGCCGCAGCGTGCGGTGACTCCGGGGCAGGCGTTGGCGATGTATGATGCTGGGGATCCGAGTTGGGTGCTTGGGGGGGCTTGGATTACTCAGGTAGGATAGTGGGGAAGCAGCTCTTGATGAGGGTTTGGAGTTCCTCGTAGGTGACGGGTTGATTGTGAGGGGGGCGTGGGGAGTTCCAATGGAGGCATTGGTAGCTATCGAGGGTTGCCTGCACGGGGTCGATGCCTGGGGTTGATTGGTTGAGGGACTTGAAGAATGTTGTTGCGAAAAAAGTTCTTGATTGATCATCTGCGTTGATGTCATCGAGGAAGGACTTGAAGGTAAGAAGATCGTTGCGGAGTCGGGCGCCGTCAGAGTAGTATCTGGGGCTTAGCATGGGGGTATTGATGTGCATTGAAAGCCAAACCGGCGGCGTGTCCTTGGATGCGTAGGGGGTGATCCAGGTGTCTTCTGTTTGTGAGCTGTAGGTAATCCAGGCGATGCGTTGTGAGGTTCGTACACGGCCTGTGGTGTAGTCGAAGTGTTGTCTTGTGTGAAACGAGAGCGCCAGAGCAATGGTAATGATTATGAAGATCGCAACGAGCCAGACGGGTTTGGATTGTTTGATCTTCATGGGCAGCTATACGGCTAGAAGTGGCACCCGGATTAGATGGTGTGGCTTGTTTCACCCAACGCATCATTCACCTTCGTCAACCATTCGCTGTAGCCCTCGCGGCCCATGAGGCCGAAGGTGGCTTTTTTGCCGGTCTCGACGGCGGGTTGGTCGTAGGGGTCGATGTTGAGCATGAGCCCGGCGTAACTCGTGGCGATCTGCCAGAGGGCGATGAACTCGCCGATGTGGTGCGCATCGACCTTCGGGAATTGTATGGTCATGTTGGGGCGGACGGAATCGAGGAGTGCGTATTCGGTCGCTCGTTTTTCTGCGCTCAGGAGCGTGGCGAGTGATTGGCCTTCGAGGTACTCGATTGCTTCGATGCCTTTCCCATCTGCACTTGTAGGAATGGTAATGTCGGTGTCGAACTCTTCGACTTCGAGGAACATGAAGACTTTGTCGTTTGGGCCTTCGCGGTAGAGCTGGACCTGGGAGTGCTGGTCTGTTGCGCCCAGGGCTTTGATGGGGGTGAATCCTGAGAAGACGATCTCGTTGTTGAGGTCGAATTTTTTGCCTAGGGATTCGGCCCAGAGCTGGCGGTACCAGTCGGCCATGAGGTAGAGCGAGTTGCAGTAGGGCATCATGACATGATTCGGTTTGCCCTTGCGGGTGCCCATTTCGACCAGCAGAAGCGCAAGCATCGCGGCGGGGTTTTTATGCAGGTCTTCGTTGGAGCATCGTTCGTCCATCGCTTTGGCGCCATCGAGCATCGCTTCGATGTCGATGCCTGCGCATGCGGCGGAGAAGAGCCCGACAGGGGACAACGATGAGAAGCGGCCTCCGACGCCGTCGGGGACGGGGAGGGTGGTGATGCCTTCCTGATCACAGATGGTTCGCATGGTTCCTTTTTCAGGATCAGTAATCGCGACGACATGGCTGGCCCATTTTTTGCCGAGGGCTTGTTGGAGGCGTTCACGGATAATCATGAACTGGGCGGCGGTCTCTGCGGTCTCGCCAGATTTGGAGACGACATTGAAGAGTGTCTTCTTGGGGTCGCAGACTTTGAGGATCGAATCGAGGTAGACGGGGTCGACATTGTCAACGACGAAGACTCTTGGGCCGGAGCGGTCTTTGGATGATTGCAAGTTGTGGGTTGCGGGGTTGAGGGCGGATTGGAGGGCGATGTTGCCTAGGGCGGAGCCGCCGATGCCGAGGACGACGAGGTTTTCGTATTTTTGGGCGTCTTTGGCGATGGGTTTGATCGCGGCGACATGCTCGGACCGCATGGGTTCTTGCCAGAGGTTGTACCAGCGTTCCCAGTTGGTGCCTTTGGTTTTGGCGAGTGATTGGGTGAGGGACTTGATTCCCTCTGCGGCTGCGGATCCTGGGGCGATCCTGGCTTCGTCGAGCCCGTGGGGGCCGACGCGGGTGGAGAGCATGTTGGCGTAGTTGATGGTGATCATGTTGGTAGCGTATGCCAATTGTGTGCATTGCGGGGTGGTCTGTGCGATACCATTAGGAGATGGTGATGCAGCAGACTAAATCTAACGGGAATGGGGAGCGGGTGATCTTTGACGATCGGCCTCATCCGGTGTTTATTGTGACGCAGGCGTGGCGGTGGATTGTGTTTGGGGTGCTGCTTTGGGGGGTGATGATCTGGCTTGATGGGCGGGTACAAGGGTACGGGCTGGCGTTCTGGGCCTGGGTTATTCTGGGGATGGTTGCAGTTCGAGTGATCGTGGCGGGGGTTGATCGGGCGGTGCGGGTGCATCAGCTTACCGAGGGTCGGGTGGTGGCTCAGTTTGGGATTTTGCGGACGGTGCGGACAGAGATGCATCTGGATCGGGTGCAGCATCTGGTTGTGGTGCGGACGCTTGTGGAGCGGTTGTTTGGGATCGGGTCAATCGGGATTAGTAGTGCCGGGACCGGTGGGGTGGAGTTGGTTTGGCGTGGGGTTGAGAAGCCTGAGGAGGTGCGGGAGATGATCCGGAAGGTGGTTGAGGGACATGGTGGATCTGGAGGGGGTTCGAAGAAGAAGATGGCGGTGATCGGATTGGTGGGGGGGATCGGGTCTGGGAAATCGACGGTTGCTCAGGCGTTTGCGGATCTGGGGTGTGTGGTGTCGGATTCGGACAAGGTGGGGGCGGCGGTTTTGATGAGGCCCGAGGTGATCAAGGAGTTGGTGATGTGGTGGGGGGATGAGATTTTGGATGAATCGGGAGCTGTGGATCGGAAGAAGGTTGCGGGGATCGTGTTCCGGGACCGGGAGCAGCGGGATCGGCTTGAGAAGTTCGTTCATCCGTTGATCCATGCGGATCGTCATGCATTGATTGAAAAATGTCGGTTGGATGGGGGGAAATCCGGGGGGCGGGCGGTGATCGTGGATGCTCCGCTATTGTTCGAAGCAGGGGTGGATTCGGAGTGCGATGCGGTGGTTTTTGTCCAGACTCCGAAGCGAATTCGGGCTCGGAGGGTGCAGGAATCGCGTGGTTGGGACGAATCTGAGCTCGATCGGCGAGAAAAAGCGCAGATGGGACTTGAACATAAGCGAGAACAGGCCGATCATATAGTGACCAACGGCGGGTCGCTCGACGAACTGCTGCCGCAAGTCGCCCAGATCCTCAAAGATATCGAGAGTGAACTTTGAGGGATGGATGGGGCTTCTGGGGTCAACGCTTCCTACCTGATATTCGAATACGGCCTACCAAGAAAGTTCTGATGGTCGTTTCTGATTTGTGTACCACTTACCTTTTAACAATAATGTCCAGTTCTGACTCCGGCTGCGGGTGCTCTTTGGTTGAGCGTGCAGCATAGATGGGGTTCAGGACACACGGGGTTGACTCACAATGAGTAAAGCTACAGAAGTTGCTGATAAGGGTGCCAAGGCATCCGCGTCGTCCAAGAAGAAAGTCGTCAAGAAGGCGGCCAAGAAGACGACCAAGAAGACAAGCACGACCAAGTCCAAAGCCGCGTCCGCGTCCAAGGCTGAATCCAAGCCGACGACAAAGAAGGCTGTGGAGAAGGTTGTTGAGAAGAAGACCACGCCTGCTGCGGAGTCCAAGCCGACGAAGTCTGCTCCGAGCGAATCGTCGAATGATGGCGGTGGGTCTGGTGGGGGCGGGAGCGACTCGAATCGTTCCGGCGGACATTCCGGCAGCCACTCCAGCAACCATTCCAACAACAACAACTCCAATGGGTCCAACGGGTCTGGGGGCGATGAGGGTGGATCTCGCCGTCGCAAGCGCAAGAAACGGCGTGGTTCCAGTGGCGGCGGTGGAGGCAGTGGAGGAGGCAGTGGGGGCGGAGGCGGTGGTGGTGGGAACTTCCAGCAGAACAATAACCGTCAGCGTTCACGCTCGACCTTCAACTATGGGATTTTGCCCTCGGATGAAGAGCTCGAACGCGAAGCAGAGGAACTTGAGCGGATCATCGCGGCCTCCGATGGCACGATGGTCGATGAGGGGATCTCGCTCAACGATCTCCAGCGGATGAAGATTGATGAGGTCTTTGAGGTCGCTGAGAAGGAGGGGCTCGAAGACTTCCATCAGATCCCCAAGCAGGACCTGATCTTTAAGATTCTCAAGATTCGTGCGGCTCGTCAGGGCATTATGTTCGGCGAAGGTTCGTTGCAGATCATGTCCGATGGGTTCGGGTTCCTGCGGAGCCCGGAGCTTTCGTACCTGCCTGGGCCGGATGATATTTATGTTTCGCCATCGCAGATCCGCCGGTTTGGGCTGCGTCGCGGGATGACTGTTCGCGGTGCGATTCGTCCGCCGAAGGAATCGGAACGGTACTTTGCGTTGCTCAAGGTTGAGACGGTTAATGACCGTGATCCGGCGATGATCCATGATCTTGTCAACTACGAGGACATGGTCCCGATGCACCCCGAGGAGCGGTTCCTTCTTGAAAACGAGAAGGATGCGATTGAGACACGGATCGTTGATCTGGTCGCACCGATCGGTAAGGGGCAGCGGGCGTTGATTGTGGCTCCGCCTCGGACTGGTAAGACGGTGCTTTTGCAGAAGATGACCAAGTCGATCGCAGAGAACTATCCAGAATCAAAGATTTTCGTGCTGCTCGTTGATGAGCGTCCCGAGGAAGTGACGGACTTTAAGCGGAATGTGACCAGCGGGGTTGAGGTCGTGGCCTCGACCTTCGACGAGCAATCGTCGCGGCATGTGGCGGTCGCCGAGATGGTGATCGAGAAGGCCAAGCGGCTCGTTGAATACGGCGACGATGTCGTCATCTTCCTCGATTCCATCACGCGTCTGGCGCGGGCGTACAACTCGGAGATCACGCACTCGGGCAAGATCATGACCGGTGGTCTTGATTCCAACGCCCTCCAGCGTCCTAAAAAATTCTTTGGCGCGGCTCGCGCCATCGAGCGGGGTGGTTCACTAACCATCATCGCGACGGCCCTTGTTGATACCGGATCCAAGATGGACGAGGTGATCTTCGAGGAGTTCAAGGGCACGGGTAACTCGGAGCTGCACCTTGACCGTCGTCTCGTTGAGAAGCGGATTTATCCGGCGATTGATGTGGCGGCGTCTGGGACCCGGCGCGAGGAGCTGCTGATGGATCCCAAGGAACTCGAGCTCGTGTACCGCTTGCGGAAGGTCTTGGCCGATATGAATGTGGTCGAGGCTATGGAGCTCTTGAAGAGCCGGCTTGGCAAGCACAAGACCAACGCTGAGTTCCTGATGGCGATGGCCCTGAGCTAGTTGATCGGGCGATTTGGTGTGAACCTGCCGGTGGTTGGTGTGGTACACTCTTAGGTCAATGGCTTCCTCTTGGATGTGGGGGCATTGAGCGTGTTCGTGTCTTTGAATCGTCCAGGAGTGTCTTTCGCATGTCCAGTATCCCGCATCAGCATGGCCCGGTCTTTGACGGGCAGGGTATGCGTGAAGGGTTTGTACGCTGGATTAAGATGTTCGGGGCGGCGGTTTGGGGGCTGTCGCTTGGGGTGATCGGGCTGTGGATCTTTGTTGAGCCTGGGTTGCCCGGGTTTCTTGGACGGCTGACGATGTTTGAGCGCGGGCTGATTGGTATGGGGATGCTTGCGGGCGGGCAGTTGGTTTTTTTGATATGTGTTGCTGAGCGGGTATTTGTGTATGTGCCTCGGCGTTTGTCCTTGGTGGCCCATTGGGTATTGTTCCTGATCGGGGCGGCTAGCTTTGTACTGGTTGTTGGCGCACGATTGATTTAAAGGAGGGGTGTAATGGATTCCAAACTCCGTGTTCTGATTTGCTTGATCGCGTGTAGTACTCTTTGTAGCGTGGCGATGTCTCAGGTGACTGCTGTGCGTGCTGCGGACTCTGTAGAGACGGTGGTGGGGCTTGATCTTGGTCTCAACGAGCCTGCTTCTCCCGCCGACTACACCTTGGCGATGCATGTGTTGAGTATGGCATTGGATATGGATCCCGATGATGCGGAACTGGCGAGGTCGGTTGTCGAGGCCGCGTGGATGGCGGGGGATCATGAAGAACTGATCAGGGCGACCAGGGTGGTTGTTCGGAATGACCCCAAAGACACAGTGGCTCAGCTCCGATTAATTAGTGCGATTGTGAATCGCGGGCAGACTGTCGAAGAACGGGTTGAGTCGTACAAGGGCTTCCTTGGTGAAGGGAGTGAATCTATTGATGCGTCGGTGCGGTCCAGGTTGACGCTGGATATGGCGTTGCTTGAGCGGGAGCGGGGCGATGAGGTCGCGTTTTTGACCGCGTTGCGTCGGTCTGCGAAGCTTGATTCATCGAATAAGGCCGCGCAGTCTTTGATTGCTCAGCACTATTCGATGAAGACAGATGCGGCATCAATTCGGATGCGTCTGCAGCTCCGGGTGCTCTACGCGGACCCACTGGATCCGCATGTGCATATTGCCATTGCTCGGATGTGCGCAGCCGAGGGTGCGACCGATGCGGCGTGGAGATTTTTGAACACGGGTATCCAGATCTTCCAGATTGATTCTGGGTCGACGCCGGCGAATCTACAGGAACAGCAGCTGTCGTTGTTGTGGCAGCACGAGGGGCCTCAGTCGATTTTGGATCGGTTGAATCCTTCGCTTGCGGATGAAAGAGAGACTCTTCAGGCAAAGATTGACGCCCGGTTAGCCGCCGATGAGCCGATCGACGATCTCAAAGATCCGACCGAGATCCGGTATGAACCCGGGATCGATCGGATCCGTTTGATGGCGGCGTTTATCCTGGAAGATCAGGAGACTGTGGATTCGGTCTTGCTAGATCTTCAGCGTGGATTGGTTGCCTATTTCAATGCGGCAAAAGAGCAGATGGATGTGCGGGGGGCCAATGTCGGGGCGCTGCTTGGGGCGTATTTGAATGAGGTTGTGAGTTTCCAGGCGATGCGTGCGATTGTCGGGGTTGATGCGGAAATTATTAAGAATGACATGGCCAATATTATCAGCAGTGTTCCTGAACTGAAACGGTTTTTTAGTCCGTTCGAACCTTTCAGTATGTTTGCTGAGGGGCAGTATGAGAGTGCTCGTGATAATGCGTTTGAGAAGCTTGCCCCCTCGGCGCAGCGGGACTTGTTGATTGCACTGATCAGTGATCGGCTCAACGACACGGACGAAACGATCCGGCTCTATACCGAGTTGACGCTTAATTATCCGCTCGAAGCGGCCGGGGCGATTGCCCGGTCGCGTCTTGAAGAGCTGACAGGCGGAGCGGATTTGACGACACCCGAGGGGGTTTTGATGAGCCGGCTCGCAGATGGGGTTCCATTGTGGTTTGATAAAATGATCACGAATCCTGAGAACACCATGAGCTTGGGTATCAGCCCGACTCGTAGCAGCTTTGGGGCCGGGGAACCGGCGGCGCTGACGATCCGATTATCGAATCTATCCCCATTGCCACTGTCGGTGGGGGCTTCGAGCCCGATTGATTCGAATCTGCTTATTGTTCCCGGATTTCGAGAAATCGACGGTGGATTTCAGGGAGTTGGGCGTGCGAAGGTTATCGATCTTGGTCGTCGGCTCCGGCTCATGCCGCTTGAGCAGATGGAGATTCAGGTAGATCCCGATTCGATTCTGACGAGATGGTTGATTGAGACACAGCCCCAATCAGTGATCCGTCAGCGGTGGCGTGTATTGCAGGGATTTAAGCCGATGCCCAGTGGCGGGATTATTAACTCGCCATTCTCGCTGGTGAGTGAGACGCCGCTAGTTGAGCGGCGTGTGCTTGGTGAAGCGAGCCATTCGATCGATTCACTCATCAAAGGAGTTGGTTCATCGGACAGTGAACAGTTCCAGCGGAGTGTGATGGGTGCTGCGGCGATTTTATATAATCCTTCGCGTCGCTCGGATCTGAACACGGGCGATCTCGCCCGATTGGTTGACGCGTTGTGGGCGGGGTATGACGGGGGTGATACCAGAGCCAAAGTGTGGATGCTCGGGTCGCTCCCTACGAAAGTGGCGAGCCCTCCGATGGCGTCGTTTGATGAGCGGGTCCAACAGGCGATGACCTCTGACTCGTTGATCGAGGCTGAGATGGAATCCGTGCTTGTCGCGATGGTGCTGCTCACACGGGTCGAGGCTATGGGGTCGCCTGTCTTTGATGTTGCGCGTTCGCACCCGGATTCTCGATTGGGTTGGATTGCCGGCTTTATCTCTGGCCGGATCGAGGGCATCAAGCCAATGTATGCGGGGACCGACAAACCATTCGAGACCTTCGTGCCGAGTTTCGAGGAATCAGCAGGATTCTGATGGATCAGAAGGGAACGCATGGGGATAACCGACCAGCCCGACATCGGGACAACCAACTCAGATGCAGAAGCTGAGCCTTTGAATCGCCGCCCTGTTTCGCGGAAACGGACGCTGGTGATGTTCTGTGTAAGCATGGTGCTGCTTGGTGGTGCGGGCTACTTTGTGTACCGGGCGACCGATGGGCTTGAGGGGGTTTGGGAATCGGTGAGTTCTTCGCCTTGGTGGATGATCGCGTTGATTCTGATTGGGCCGATGGGGAATCATCTGTCGGTGTCGATGTGTCTGCATGCGTTGCAGTCTCGGCATGGGAAGGTGGGCGTGCGAGAAATGTTTGTGCTCGTCGGGAGCGCGTGGTTGTTTAACTATCTGCCGATGCGGGCGGGGTTGTTTGGGCGGATCGGATACCACAAGGCGATCAATAATATTCGGCTGCGGGATTCGATCGAGTCGTCGATCTGGTCGGGGGTACTGGCGGGGATTTCTAATATTGTGCTGGTCGGCATCGCGTTTCTGATGGCTGAGGGATCTGGGGGGGCTGGTGGGTGGTTGTTGACGCTTCCAGCGGTGCCTGTGGTTGTCATGTTTGCTGCGTCGGCTCTGATGTCAGGGCGGAAGACTCGGCTCATGTTGCGGGCTCTTGCGTACCGGCAGATCGATGTGATTGTGTGGCTCGGGCGGTACTGGCTTGCGTTTCAGGTGCTTGGCCTTGAGATGAGCATCAGCGATATTGCGATCATCAGTGCCGTTTCTCAGCTTGCATCGCTGATGCCTTTGACGGGTTCGGGGATCGGGTTCCGTGAGTGGGGCGTGGGGCTCACGGCTTCGGTTGGCGGGCATGCGATGGGCACTGCGATCGCGGGTGATCTGATTAACAGAGCGGCCGAGACAGTGATTGTTCTGCCTGTCGGATTGATATGCACAGCGATCGTTGCCAGGCATTGGAAGGGGATGAACAAGAACGCTTCGGCTATAGGTTTATCCGAAGACGATGCGGGATCCGGCAGCGAGCACGAGGATCAGGCCGGGGATGCCGGCGAGCAAGATCCAGCGGTAGGTTGAGAGCTGGGGATCGGTCATCGGGGCGATGGTGGCGATTGGGCGAGACTGGATTCCCGGTGCGATGAGATCATCGAGGCCAGCGAGCCAGGCGATGGAGCTTTCAAGCATCGTGAGGTTGCCCGGGAAGGCGGTGGTGATGCGGCCATCGACGAGCTGGCCCTGACTGAAGGTGACCGCGTCGTAGATCCATGAGTTTGAGCCGACGACGACGATGCGTTGTGTGGAGTTGCCCATTTCTTTCTGAGCGGCGGCGGCGAGGATCCATTGGTCGCGGCGGAGGTCTTTGTCTTCATCGAACACGGGCTGGTTACGGAGGTACTGGCGGGATTGGCCTGGGGTTGACCAGAGTTCGAGCCATTCGCTCTCGGCCCAGAGGTCCTGTGAGCCCGGGATTGAGATGATGGGCAGCGTCTCGACCCCGACGCGTGGATCAAGTGTGATGGGGACGGACCAGGGCAGCACCGAGGTGAGCCCGCTGATGGCTTGGCCGATGGGATGAGTGGGTGTGTTACCGGCGACTGCGGGGACGAAGATGGCCGCGGGATCGGTGGTGCGTTTGGACGCTTGGAGTTTAGAACTCAGCAAGGTCAGCGATGGGTCTGGGACGATCCCGAAAGGGTCGAGTGCTTTGGTCAGGGGGTCGGTGTCGCCGAAGGAGCCGAAGATTGACGGGTTCATGGAGATCAGAACGGATTCGCCGTTGTTGATGAGTTGCTCTGCGATTTCTGCGAGGGCGATCGCTCTTCGGGCGCCTGTGATGCCGGAGTCTCCGCCGCCGGTGGTTGAGTCTGCAGCAAGGAAGACATAGACCACGGGGCGTTGCCCGAGGGGATCAATCGAACTCAATGATGGCTGGTCGGTCTGATGAAGGGCGGCCCATTCGAGCGAATCGATCCCGCGTTGAGCGAACCGATTGATGGACTTGGTGAGCAGGTTTGATTTGCCGAGCAGTTCGCCCTCGCCCGCGGCGTGGACGAAGACGACGATCGGGTGTGATTGGATGACGAGCTGGCCGAGTGCGGTGGCGATGAGTTCTTGGGCGCGGGGTCCGATGACCCCGGCCGGGGAGATCCCGGCGTCTTCGAGGACCTGGGCCGAGGGGAGGAGGGCGTCGAGTTCGACTGCGGCGATGCCGATTTCTGGTGGGCCGATGACGAGCAGGGCTTCGCCGGTGGCTAGCGCGGTGGCGACGCGGTCGGCGTCGATTGGGGTGAGTCTGGCGAGTTTGTCGGCGGCGATGGCGAGATCATCGATGATCGTGTCGAGCTTGGATCCCAGTGTTTTAGAGGTTGCGCGGGCGGCGGCTGAAATCTCGGGTGCTTTGGCGAAGTTGCTCAGCTGCATCCGGAGGTCTTCGAGCTGGGCCAGCTGGGTGTTGATCAGGGCGATGCCTGGGTTTGGATCGGTGCCGAGTGTTGATGCGACGGCCGCCAGGTCCTGGGCTCCGAGGCGGATCAGTGCTGCGCGTTGTCCGAAGAATGCCCGGTTTGTCGCTGCGGCACTGGTTGAGGCGTTGATGGCGTCGCGGATGGTTTCGAGGTCTGCCGAGGCATTGTTGAGGGTCGCGGCGGAGGTGTTGATCGCGGCGGACACATCGGTGAGGGTGGTTGCGTTACGGGCGATGGTGTCCGCTTCTCGCTCTCTGAGCTGGGTGACGAGGGCGTTGATCTGGTTGGTGCCATCTGGTGTGGAGAGGTCGACGATCTGGGACGAGAGCGCGTCCGATGCGCGGGCGTAGGTGTCGAGGACATCGGAGACCAGATCGAGTTCCCGGCGGTCGGTCTGGGTTTCATTGAGCGCGAGTACAATTCTGGTGTGGCCGGGGAGGGCGCTGACCATGTTTTTGGCGCGGGGGGAGAGTTTGTGGGCGCTTGTCGAGGTGACATCGAATCGGAGGTGGTGCGTATCGGTGAGCACGCCCGCAAAGAGCGCGGCTGTTCCTGTGGACCCGACGAAAATCGCACCCATGAGAATGAGCGACCAGCGTGATCTTGCGAGCCTTCGGGATTCGAGGACCCCGGCGGTCAGGGCGATCATCCAGACGCTGCCGATGACGAAGAAGAAGATGGTCCCGGTGTCGATGACGCCTTTGCCGAGTTCCCCGGCCCGGTTGATGACCGAGAGCTTTTGGAGGATCGGGGCGAGCTTGGATCCGGCGTTTGGGGCCATGACCGAGGTGATGACCATGAAGAGGACTAGGGCCATCATGGTGCCAAGGAATGCGAGGGTTTGGCTGGAGGTTGTTGAGGACGCGAGGAGCCCGATGGCGAGGTAGAGCGAGCCCACCAACAGCAGCATCAGGTAGCCCGCGAAGATCGGTCCGGGGTCGGGCATCGGATTGCTGACGATCGCCAGGGCGATGGGGTAGGCGAGTGATGGGAGGAGCATGAGGGCGAGGAACATGATCGAGCCGAGGTACTTGCCGCAGGCGACGGCCCAGTCTCCGGCGGGGGTGGTGCGGAGGGATTCGAAGCTGCCTGTCCTGTATTCCTCGGACATGAGGCGCATGGAGATCGCGGGGGCGATGGGGATGAGCAGCCAGGCCGAGGCGGAGAAGAAGTACCGCATCGAGCCGGGCTCGCCGGGGATGAGGGTCTGGTTGACGAAGAGGACGGCCGAGAGGAACGCGAAGAGCGCGATGATGATCCAGCCCGCGGGGACACGGAACATCGAGACGAGCTCGCGGACGGCGAGGGTCCAGATGAGCTTCCAGGCGATGGTGAGTCTGGTGATGAGGCTTTGCATCATGGCGTCACCTCGCCGGGGGGAGGAAGGCTGGGGGTGATCAGGCTCGATGAGATCGGGGCGGGGTCGATCAGGCTCATGAAGATGGATTCGAGTGTTGGTTTCTGCTGGGTGAGCTCGCGGATGAAAAGGCCCTTGTCCTCGGCGGCTCCGGCGAGGGGTTCGCGGAGATCGCCCTCGCGCGGGATCGCGTTGACGATGACGCGGGACCAGCCTCGGTTGGCATCATCGGGCTGGGTCGTCGCGGCGATGGTCGAATCGACCCCCGGGACCGCGGCCAAGACGCGCAAAGCGTGCGCGATGCCGGCGGTTGGGTTGGTTCGGATCTCGACGGTGTATTTGGTTGGGCCCGGGGTCGAGTTGATGAGGTCTTGCGGGGAGCCGTCGGCTTGGATCTGGCCGTGATTCATGATCATGACGCGGTCGCAGGTGCGTTCAATCTCGGGGAGGATGTGCGAGCAGACGAGCATGGTCTTCTCGTGGGCGAGGTCGCGGATGAGGGATCTGGACTCACGGATCTGGGATGGATCCAGCCCGTTTGTGGGTTCGTCGAGGATGAGGACGGGTGGATCGTGGATGAGGGCCCCTGCGAGCCCGACGCGTTGCTTGTAGCCCTTGGAGAGGTGACCGACGCGGCGGCGGGCGACATTGTCGATATGGCACATGCTCATCGCCCGATCGATCGCTGGTTTGATGTCTTTGGTCTCGACCCCGAAGAGTTTGGCCCGGTGCTTGAGATAGCCACGGACGGACATTTCTGGATAGATGGGGGCTTGCTCTGGGAGGTAGCCGATCTGGGACTTGGCCATCGATGGTTGTTTGGCGATGTCGTAGCCCATGACAGTGATAGAACCGGAGTCTGGCGCTAAAAAGCCCGTCATCATGCGAATAGTGGTGCTTTTGCCGGCTCCGTTGGGTCCCAGGAGCCCGACCACCTGGTTATCCCCGAGTTCGAAGGACACTTTGGTGACGGCTTTGAGTGTGCCGAAGGATTTCGAAATTTCTCGGACCAATATCATAGAGTTCTGGGGGCTCCATAGGGTTCAATGCCGATACTAGCGTGATAGTCTCGTGAAAGAAGGTTGAATGTTGGACCCGTTGGCCGGGCACATACGAATAAAGGCTTTAGAGCAGGTGTTTACAAAAGGGGCGTTCGCCTTTCCGGCTTGAAGTAATGCAGTTCTCGATGGTGAAAACACAACCCAAACTCGTGATCGTTGGTGCCTCCCCGGAGGAAACCGCCCAGCTCAAAGAGACGCTGGGGGATCGTTATGAGATCGTGGTGCAGCCCGATGAGTCGAGCGTGGCCGCGGTGCTCAAAGCGCTCGGTGAGGGCGTGTGCATTGTGGACCCCGAGGGCGAGGTGCTCTGGTCCAACGAATACTTTGAGCTGCTTGATGATTCTGTCCGCAGGCGTGTCAAAGCATTGTGTGTCCAGGCGGCCGAGGCGATTCCCGGATCAATGCATGACACGGGCCATGGCAGCGGGGCGATGGTGACCAAGCACCGGGTCGAGACCGATGAGAACCTGCGATCCTTCGATGTGTATATCACAGGCATCGCACGGATCGAGGGCGATGAGATCCATACGGGTCGGGTTGCCGCGATTGTGCGGGATGTGACGATCGCCCAGCGGACGCAGCAGAAGATGGATGCGATCGATCGCGCGGGGTTTGAACTCGTGCGGATGGATGTCGATCAGATCAAAGAGATGAACGCGCTTGAGCGTTTGCAGTTGCTTGAACAGCGGGTGATCAAATACTCGCACGAGCTTCTGCGATCGGATCACTTCGCGATTTTCTTGACGGATCAGAAAACGAATAAACTCCAGCTTGTGATGCAGTCCGGGTTGCCCGTTGAGATACAGGATCTGGATTTGTATCTTGAAGCCGAGGGGTCAGGGATTTCTGGGCGTGTGGCGACGACCGGGCAGAGCTATGTGTGCTACGACACGCTGACCGACGAGATGTTCCTCCCGGGATTGACTGGGGCGAGGTCGAGCTTGACGGTGCCGCTGCGGGTGTCTGACAAAATCATCGGGATCATGGATATCGAGAGCCAGCAGCCCGGGGCGTTTGACGATCAGGACCGCCAGTTTGCCGAGATCTTTGGTCGGTACATCGCGATGGCGCTGCATATGTTGCAGCTGCTGGTCACCGAACGGACCGCGACGAACCAGACGGTGTCTGGGCGATTTGAGGGCGAGATCAACGCTCCGCTTGATGACATCATCGTTGAGATCGATTGGCTTAAAGACCACCAGAAGACTGCAGACCCTGAGACGAGCCGGCATATTGATCGGATCCTGAGTGATGTGTCTTCGATCAAGGACCGGGTTCGGTGCGTGTCTGAAGGGCCTCAGAACTTGCTGGGCGTTGATGATGCGCTGACTCAGCGTGAGAAAGACCCGCTCCTGATTGGGAAGCGTGTGCTTGTGGTTGATGACAATCCCAAGATCCGCAAGATCATCGGCGATGTGCTGAGTCATCGCGGTTGCGATACAACGGTGGTTAACGATGGGGCGCGGGCGATTGAGATTCTTGAAGAGATCAAAGAGCAGGGGACCGAGCCGTTTGATCTGGTGGTGTCTGATATCCAGATGCCCGACCGGAACGGCTACGAGGTGTTTAGTGCTGTCCGCAGGTGCAACCCTGAGACTCAGGTGATCTTGATGACCGGGTTTGGGTATGACCCGCACCACTCGATCGTGCGTGCTTCTCAGGAGGGTCTCAAGAGCGTGCTATTTAAGCCGTTTGAGATTGAGCTGCTGATGACCCAGGTGCGTGAGGCACTTGGGGCTCAGTCCTCTTGAATCGTAAAGATTATATATAAATAAAGTATTTTTATCGGTTATTGTATTGTACGGATTTGGAGAATGCCGTACACTGTCTACTAGTATTTGAATCTTGTTCGTTGGAATAGAGTTTTATTTATAGGAGGAATACTATGAGAGTTCAGTTGCAAAGTATTGCAGTTGGTGTTTTGGTTGTGTCAAGCGGTTTTGCCATGGGGGAGGTTATTACAGGGGACTTTCCCGGTAATTCAATTAGCTTCGCGAGCGAGACACCGTCGGGTGGTTTTGTAGATGAGCTGGGGCTTTATTTTCAAGGATTCAACGAGTTTGCGGGCTCGGGGGTGACCAATTATTTGCTCACCGGGCATGCAGAATCAAGCGGGCAGAATTTTCGTTATTTACAAAGCGGGAACTCCGGGAGTCACTTTCTATCGGTTAACTACTTTGTTGAAGGGCAGGGGATGGCTTCTGCGGATAGTGAGACAGCAGAGTTGCTGGTAATGCTGGGTAGTGACTTTGGGATTGTTGATTATATGGGCGAGATTGGTGAGTCGTTATACATCGGCTTTGTGGTGCATAGTGAGCCGGATGGAGCGGCTCAGATCAACTATGGTTTTCTTCAGATTCAGAGAGGTGGGGGGCTAAATTACTTTGCGATCGGCTGGGCTTATGAAACCGAATCAGGAGTTGACCTAGCGGCATTTAACATCCCGTCGCCATCTGGTATTGCGTTGTTTGGGGTTGCGGCTTTGGGCGCGACTCGTCGACGGCGTAGCTGAGATTGAGTTCGATAGATTTTCAAGCCCTCGATCCGAGGGCTTTTTTTATTTGCGAGTTGCGATCAGCACGCGGTCGAGGCCGTCGGAGTCTTTGGCGATGTGGGCTTGGGTGAGGTCTGGGTGGTTGCTGGCTAACTGGAGTGCTTGGGCGGCGCAGACAGATGCAAGTTCGATGAGCAAGAGCCCGCCTGAGGAGATCAGGGTTGGGCCGCGTTCTATGAGTGGGGTGACGAACTCCATGCCGTCGTCGTTTGCGCGGAGGGCCATGGTGGGTTCGTGGTCTTTGACATTGGGTTCGACGCTGTCCCATTCGCTGTCTGGGATGTAGGGCGGGTTGCTTACTAGATATCGCAATGATCCGGCGCTCCCCGCGACGGGGTGGTTCTCGATGGGTTCTAGGAGATTGCCTTGGACGAGCTCGACGCGATCCGTGAGATCGTGGAGATCGATATTTTCTTTGGCACAGTCGAGTGCGTCTTGGGAGAGATCCGAAGCGATGACGCGTGCGCCGGGCAGGTGCTTGGCCAGGGCGACGGCGATGCAGCCGCTGCCGGTGCAGATGTCGGCGATCATCATCCCGATCCCAGCATCGGATTCTCGGAGCGAGTTGCTGTCGGGGTTTTTCCGCGCATGTTGGAGGACCTCTTCGACGATGGTGAGTGTTGAGGGCCTTGGGATCAGGACGCGGGGATCGACCTTGAATCGCATGGTGAAGAATGATTCTTCGCCGACGAGATATTGGATGGGTTCGTGATCGAGGGCGCGTTTGACGAGATCGCGGAGTGAATCGCGTTCGAGCGGTGTGCTCGGGCGGTCGGGATCCATGTACAACTTCAAACGCTCGACGCCGAGGATATGGGCCATGAGCATCTCGGCCATGCGTCTCGGGGAATCGAGATCGTTCTTGGTGAACGCATCGTTCATCCATGCGAGCAGATCGCGGGTCGTCCAGGATTTGTTGGCGGATTGTGTCACGCTTGAATTGTAGCGGAGTTGACGACTATTTGCCGCCGAACCAGTCCTTTGAGACTTGGGCATCGACCTTGAGCGGGACTTTGAGGGTCATCGCGCCCTCCATGCGGGCGATGACCAAGGGCATCACGGCTTGGACCTTGTCGTCGGGGACCTCGAAGACGAGTTCGTCGTGGATTTGGAGGATCATTTTGGTGCCATCCAGATCAGTTCCCGGTTTGGCGGCGGAGATGTCGTTGTGGAGGTCGATCATTGCGATCTTGATGAGGTCGGCGGCTGACCCCTGCACGACCGAGTTGATCGCGACGCGCTCGGCCAAGGCGCGGCGTTGGGGGTTGCGTTCTTCGATGCTGTTGATCGGTCGGCGGCGGCCCATCATGGTTTCGACATAGCCGTGGGTCTGGGCGTAGGAGACGCACTCGTTGAGGAAGCTGGTGATGTTGGCGAACTTGGCTTTGTAGTCGTCGATGATGGTGGCGGCTTCGCCGTTGGAGATTTTGAGTCTTCGTGCGAGGCCGTAGGGGGTAACGCCGTAGACGATTCCGAAGTTGACCATCTTGGCGCCGGAGCGTTGTTCTTTGGTGACTTCGTCTAAGGGGACATTGTTGATCTGGGCCGCGACGGCTTGGTGGATGTCCTCGCCGGCTTCGAAGGCGGCGAGGAGTGCGGGGTCCTCGGAAAGATGAGCGAGGATGCGGAGTTCGATTTGGGAATAGTCGGCGGTGATGAGTTGGCAGCCATCGGCGGCGACGAATGCTTTGCGGATCTCGCGTCCGATGTCGCTACGGATGGGGATGTTCTGGAGGTTTGGATCGGATGAACTCAGACGCCCGGTGGAGGTGCCGGTTTGGTGGAAACTCGCGTGGATGCGTTTGGTGTGCGGGTTGATGTCCTCGGCGAGAGCTTTGAGGTAGGTGGAGACGAGCTTGGTGAGTTTGCGGTATTCGAGGATGAGGGTTGGGATTGGGGTCTGGATGTTTGGATCGAGTGCGAGTTTGTCGAGGACTTCGGCGTCGGTGGAGAAGCCGGTTTTGGTTTTTTTGACAGGTTTGATCCCGAGTCCTTCGGGTTCGTCGTCTGGTTTGTTGAAGAGGGCCGCGGAGAGTTGTTTGGGGCTGTTGAGATCGAAGGTGCGCCCAAGGGCGGCTTTGGATTCGGTGTTGATCTCTTCGATGAGTTCGTCGATTCGGGCTTGGAGACGGACCTCTTGCTTGCCGAGTTCCTCGCGGTCGACAATGACGCCGTTGCGTTCGAGGGTTGCGAGGACATCGACGAGGGGCATCTCGATGTCTTGGTAGAGTTTGGTGAGCGAGGGTTCTTTGGCTAGATCTTTGGAGAGTATGTCGTTGAGTTGGAGGGTGACATCCGCGTCCTCTGCCGCGTACGGCCCGGCTTGGGCGAGCGGTACCTGATCGAAAGTCCGTTGGTTCTTGCCCTTGCCGATCAAATCTTTGATGGAAATGTTCGTGCGTTCGAGGAGTGCGAGGGCGAGGTTGTCCATCGAGTGGCTGGAGCGCGAGGAGTCGATGATGAAGCTGGCGATCATGGAATCGCCGGCGGTGGGGCGATCCTTGGTGGGGAGATGACCTTTGAGATTGATGCCTGCGTTGTGGAGTACGGTCAGGTCGTATTTGAGGTTGTGGCCGACCTTGGCGATGGACTCGTCTTCGAGGATTGGTTTGAGGGCGGCGATCACGGCTTCGGTGCTCAGGTGCTCGTCCTCGTCGGGGGCCAGGCACGGGATGTAGTAGCCGATGCCTGATTTGTGCGAGATCGAGACGCCGGCGAGTTTGGCGAGCATGGGGCGGATGTTGGTTGTTTCGGTATCGACGGCGAGCAGCTTGGCACCCTTGATCTCTTTGAGCATGGTGTTGAGGTCGGATTGATTTCTTACAGTGATGTAGTCGCCGAGGGCGGTGGTAGTAGGGGAGTCGGTGGAGACTTGATCGAAGAGCGAACCGTAGCCCGGATTTGGTGCTTGCTTTGGGGGGTTTGGGGTTTCTGCTGGAGTGTCTATGCCGATCATCTTTTTGATGTCGTCTTGGTAGCGGTTGAAGCCGAGCTCTTTGCAGATGGGGATGAGTTTGTCGAGTTCGATTTCTTCGACGGCCGACTTCGCAAGATCCAGTTCAATTGGTACATCGTGGCGGAGGGTGACGAGGTCTTTGCTGAGCGGCAAGAGTTCTTTGCTCGCAATCAGGTTCTCGCGGCGTTTGCCTTTGATGGTGCCATCATCGGCAGCGGCGAGGACGGCGGGGATGTCACCAAACTCAACGAGCAGTTTGGCGGCGGTTTTGATCCCGATGCCTGGGACACCCGGGATATTGTCGGCGGTGTCGCCCATGAGGGTCAGGAGGTCGATCATCTGGTCGGGGCGGATCCCGAGGTCGTCCATGAGGGTGGTCGCGGTGATGAGTTCGTCCTTGTGGAGGTCGTACATTTCTGTTGCGGGTTGGCCTTCGCCCAAGAGTTGTTTGAGGTCTTTGTCTTTGCTGATGATGCGGACGCGGACATCGGGGTGTTTACTAGAAAAATCCGTCGCGATGGTCGCGAGCACATCGTCTGCCTCGTACCCCTCGCACCCGATCACCGGCACGCCGATCTCTTTGAGCAGCGCAAGAGCGCGATCGACCTGCGGCCGAAGATCCTCGGGCGGGGCGTCGCGGTTGGCTTTGTATTCTGGATACATCTGCGTGCGGAAGGTGCCCTTGTCGCCTCCGACATCCAATGCCACCGCGAGGTAACTGACGGCTCCGTCGCCTACGAGGTGTGAGCCGTCGTTGCGGAGGAGTTTGAGGAGCATACCGACGAAGCCGTAGGTCATGTTGGTGGGTTCACCGGTGACGGGCGAGGACATGGGGGTTCGGATCGCGTGGTATGCGCGGAAGAACTGGGCGAAGCCGTCGATGAGGTAGAGTGTTTTCATGTGCAATATCTTTGGGCCAATGAGTTGAGCAAAAATTACTCTTGATCGTTTATAGCACTATCTTTCAGGCCGCATTCAGGGCAAACTATAGGTGAATCGCAAAGATCATACCCACAGTTTCGACAATTTCCGGGCGGGTGCCTGAGCCGCATAAGTCTTCGCCAAGCGATGACAAGCCTCCATACTAGAAAAAAAGTAGTGCACGCGCACACCAGCGTGACGCCAAGCCAGATATTGGCCCAATATGCCCAATAGGCGTTATCCCTTTCAGGTGGGACTGTTGTCAACCATGTGCAATACCAGTTCATGTTGATTGCATAGAGAAGTGCGGCAAGAAACAGAATGAGCATGAACACAATGCCAATTAGTTTGTAGAGTTGTCTGCGGGCTGAGTTCATGGTATCAACTCATCATGCAATCGAGTTCGACGGCTTGGGATCGCGTGGTAAGCGCGGAAGAACTGGGCGAAGCCGTCGATGAGGTAGAGTGTTTTCACAGTCGGAGGATAGGGGGGGTTGCTCGATGAAGCCTGAATACAGAGAATGAGCCCGATCTGGTTTAATCTGTTATGATTGTGCGAATGAAAAAAAGACTAAAGCGTGAAATTAGGCGGCTTGTATGTGGTGTGAAAGACCCTCGTCGGGGATTCGGCACGCTTCAGGGATTGGTGCGAAAAATTGTCGCCAATCTCTTTCATATGGCAGAGATTGGATTTGTGTTAATGTTTGTACTGGCTGCACCCTTGGTAATACCTTTTGGATACATCGGGAACATGATTGGTGGTTTCAATGGGATGATTGCTGGATCAGTGTTGGGAATCATCTTTTTCTTGATTTGGGTGTTTCGTGCGCAGTGGAAAGAAGCGCAAATTGAATTTGCAGGAAAAGAGCACGACTACCAACTCTGTCTTTGGTGTCATCATCCGATCGCAGGATTAACGAATCGAGGTCGCTGCCCGGAGTGCGGAAAGGGGTTCGATCTTGCGATATCACAAAAATTGTACAAAGCACACTACACACCACCGAACTATCTACCCGCTAAAAAAGTATTGAACCGTCGAATTGCGAGGCTCTGGGCACGCGCAGTTCGAGAGCGTGATCGGAATCAGGAATCCTGATTCACCAGATGCTCCATCGGTTTGCCCGGCCAGTTCAATCCTGAGTTCACACCCGTCACCTGTTCGTGGAGGATGGTCAGCCGTCGAGAGTACGCCTGGGATTGGGTGATGCCTCTGCGGCCCATGACGGACATGGAGATATCAACAAACTTACCGAGGCGGAAGGATTTTTCGCCGGCGTCGGTGATCCAGGCGAAGGCGTCGATGGTGCCGGTCATTGCACCGCTCGCGGCGTACATGACGCCTGTGCCGACGATGGCGCCGGTCATGATGCGGGTGCCGATGGATGTTTTGCAGTGGTCGCCCATCGTCACGCCGAGGAAGGTCTCGCCGGTCTTTTCCATCTTGGAGTTCTTGGATGCGCGCGCGTTGATCTCGGCGTAGGTGTTGAGCAGGTTGGAGTTGGTCGTGTCGGCACCAAGGTTTACCCACTCGCCGATCCAGCTATCGCCCAGATGCCCGGCGTGTGCTTTGTTGGCGTAGCCCTGGAAGATTGTCCCGCCAATCTCCCCGGCGACTTTGCAGATCGGACCGATCGCCGTATTGGGCTTGATGTTGGCTTGTTCGAGGACGGTCGATCCCGGTCCGATGTAGGCGGGGCCGGTGATGATCGAGCCGGGACGGATCGTTGCGTTCTCTTCGATGACGACAGGACCGAGTTCGGAGTTGAGGATTACGCCGGGCATGACTTCGGCGTCCGGGTGGATCGCGACGCCTTGCTCTCCGAGGATCATGACGCCGGGGGGGGCTTCTTCGACCTTTCGCATGTCTTTAGAGATGGCTTCGAGGTCATAGGTGAGGCAGCGGTCGCGGAAGGCTCGCCAATCCCAGGGGGTGCGTATGAGCACCGTGTCGTCGATCTCGATTGTTTTCATCTCTGGGTTGCCACCCGACAAGAGCTTGGCGACATTTTTAGAGGTCAGGCAGACGGCGACCATGTCGCTGGATGATTTTTCGATCAGGACTTGCCCGAGTTTGAGGTTGCCGATCGCTTCGATGGGGAGCGGGCAGCGGCCGTTGATCATGAGGATCTCGTCGTCGGTGTCGGCGGGGGGTTCGTTGACGGGGACGCCCGAATGCTCGGCGGCCAGTTCTTTGATGGCGTTGGGAACGACGATCCCGACGGGTTCAAGATTGAAGGCGTGGGTGAGCCGCTCGGCGGTGGTCATCGCGCCGGTGCGGATCGCATGAGCCGGGCGGAGATCGTTGAGGGGGGCGAGGGTGCCATGGGCGTCGTTGAACAGGATGGATTTGCGTGCTTTGGTCATGTGGGCAAATCGTAGGCGTTGAGGGCGTGTCCGATGACTGACGAGCCGCGACCGTGAGGGAGTGGGTATTGATGCTGGTTAATAAGAGAAGACCACTCCCTTACGGTCGCGGCTCGTTGGGAGTGGATTTTATTTGATATGGCGGGCGTAGCGGGTGGCAATGGCGGTGTGGAACCCAAATGCAGGGGTCAGGGCGAAGAAAATGAAGGAGAGCAGGATCGCCCCGGCCCCGGTGTAGAGCGAGGAGAGGGTGTGGTCCATCAGAGCGTCCCCGGCGTCCCACGCGATTTTGTCGCCGGCCAGTGCTCTGATGGTAATGATCGAAACGACCAGGATTTCAGCGATGAGCGAGGCCAAAACCGAGAGGAACGCGATGGTCAGCGGGTTGCGTCGGATGACCATGCCCCGGACCGAGAAGATGAACTGGGCGGCTAGCAAGTAACCCAGCGCGTAGGGGCCTATGAGCGTGACGGGCCCGCCGTTGTGGTGGTTGATCGGGGTGAGGAGATCCATCGAGATCCCGAGGAAGATGGCGCACCAGAGGGCGTGCTTTCGTGGGGCGTACAGGGCAACGAATACGAGGAGCGGAAGGACGACCGAAGGATGCACGCCGCTGGCACCGGCATCGAATACCGGGAGCAGGGCGGTCTCGAGGCCGAACCCGATCCAAGCGAAGAAGATCAGCACAAACCAGTTCATGGGCTTCCCCCTGTAGTCAGATCCGGGACCCTAAAGAAGACTTCGGGGACGCTTCTCAGATCGGTGCTTGGGCGGACGGTGATCCGCTGGCGGAGGGGTTGGTCTGGTGATGGGGAGACACTCTCGATGGTTCCGATCAGGAGCATTTGGGCATGGCGTGGCCACTGGTCATCGAGGAGGCGGACTTCCATACCGATCAGGATTTCCGTTGCCGGGATCCCGGTGCCGTCGGCTACGGGACGGGTGACATCCCCTTCGAGCAGGCCTTTGCCGATTGGGCTGAGCATGCATCTTGCCGAGTTGGTGCCCGAGTCGTCGAGCATGACATTGCCGAGCAGTGGCTGGGCATCTTTGGCGGTAATGGGGAGGACAAGTGCGGTGCGTTCGTCGGATTCGACGACGCGGCCGCAGAGTTGGACGGCATCGACGACCACGACGGTGGATCGGCTGACCCGTTCATGCCCGCCGGAGCGGATAACGAGGAACTCGCGCGAAAGCCCGATGACGGGCCGCTGGATCTGGGTGACCGGGATATCGGGATTGATCGCGGCTCCAGAGGAGAGCTGGTCGACCAATCTGGAGAGCTGGACATTCTCTTGCTGTTCTTTGTAGAGGAGGGCCCGGTAGCGGTCGAGCTCCGATTTGAGTGCTTCTTCTCGGCTTGTCGCGTTGGGATTCCCGACAGATTGCGGGATGACCATGTTTTTGGCAACGGTCATGGGGTGTGATATTGGGGAAATAACCACACGGGCCTGGGCGCCGAACCAGTTTGTCCAGTCGAGCCACGATGAGGGGAGCAAGCAAAGGATGATCATCGCGGTCACACACATTGGCATCGACCAACGAACAAACGCGGGTTGATGATGCATGACTGGACTCCCCATCAAGGACGGACGACGACTCTTGGCAGTCTACACGATTTCGTGGAGCTGCGGCGAGCCGGAGACGATTCAAATATCCGAGTTATTCTCGAGTGTGTCTTTCCAGACATCGATGTTCTCGAGATAGATCGCGGTGCCCCGGGCGACGCAGGTCAGCGGGTCCTCGGCCATGCGGACATCGAGCCCGGTGGCTTTGGTGATCTGGACTGGCAAACCGGTCAAGAGCGCGCCGCCGCCGGCGAGGGTGATCCCGTTTTCAACGAGGTCTGCGGCGAGTTCGGGCTCTGCTCTTTCAAGGGTCCGTGTAACCGCTTCAATGATGTTGGTCACCGGCTCAGACAACGCATCGCGGATTTCTTCTGAAGTAATGGTTGTTTTACGGGGGAGTCCTGAGACCATGTCGCGGCCTCGGACTTCCATCTCGGTCTCTTCGCCGATCGGGGCGGCCGATCCGATCTGGATCTTGACCCGTTCTGCGGTTTGTTCACCGATCATCAACGAGTGGTTCCGCTTCATGTATGAGATGATCGACTCGTCCATGTCGTCGCCGGCGACGCGGATCGATTCACAGTTGGCGATATCGGCTAGGGCCATGATCGCGACTTCGGTGGTCCCGCCACCGATATCGACGATCATCGATGCGGTGGCTTCGGCGAAGGGGAGCCCGGCACCAATCGCCGCGGCGATGGGTTCTTCGAGCAAATAAGTCTTGCGGGCACCGGCATGCTCAGCGGAATCAAAGACGGCTCGTTTTTCAACGGCGGTGATGCCCGATGGGATCGAGATGACCACGCGTGGACCAAGCATCCGGACTCGGCCGGTGACTTTTGTGATGAAGTAGTTGAGCATCGCTTCGGTGATCTCGAAGTCCGAGATCACGCCGTCTTTGAGTGGACGGACGGCGGTGATGGACCCGGGGGTCTTGCCGAGCATTTCTTTGGCGACCCACCCGACGGCCTGACCGCCCTTGAGGACCTGATTGGTGCCCTTTTTGACGGCTACTACCGATGGTTCGTTGAGAACGATACCTTGGCCTCGGACCGCAACGAGTGTGTTGCAGGTTCCCAGGTCAATGCCCATATCGACGCCAAGCGGCCCTAAAAATCGTTCATACCACACGAGGGGTAGATCTCCATGCGTTAATCATCCCAGCATCGATGCGGGATGAGAGTTTTATCATCTTATGCATACAGCATACCGAAAGTTGGTCTAAAACGCCACTTGAGTCCGAATGGCTGCACTCTTGTGGATGGATCGTGGGAAACAGGGGGCGCAAAAACAGCATGCCGCCCGTCGGACCGGATTCCGATGGGCGGCATGCATGGTGTGGATTGTAATGGATCACGATCCATTTACAGAGGAGTCAGTAACTTAGTTGCTTGCCACAGGACCGGTTGCCTTGGCTGATTCTGGAGTGATCTCGATGATCTGTGGCTCGATGTTGAATCCACGGACATTGTCTGGGGTGCCGAGGGTCATGTCATCCTCGAACTCCTGGACGAGACCTTCCTGATCGATCAAGAACTCTGCTTCGTCAACATAGTTCTTGTCGGCATCGCGTCCTGCGATTGCTTCGAGGCGGGCCCGCTGCTCGGTGCGGATGCCTGAGAGGCGGCCGTTGAGTTGGTCAAGCGAGTTGGCCTGGAAGTTGGAGTGGGCATCGATGGTGTCCTGACGGTCTTCCATCATGTCGATCAGACGCTCGTTGCGGGCGATCGTATCGATCTGTGCATCGAGTTGGAAGAGCTTGGCTTGGAACTCGCTGCGCTCTGATTCGAGGCGTTCGAGGAGTTCTGCGAGTTGCAGTTCCTGATCGTTGAGGTATCCAAGGTCGGTCTGCAGATCGGTTGCACGGGCCGCGTACATGTCGCGGGTCTGCTGGATCTGGTTCCGTTTGGCGTAGGCGTCATCGATATCGACGGCCTTGTTATTAAATGTTACGCGGACGATCGCTCCGGGGTTTGCTTGTTGTGTGTAGCGGGCATTGGTAAGCTGAACACCGACGGTTTCAAGATCCATAGATGCGAGGTTGACGACCTTGACGGCGACCTGGAGCTCGCGGTCGAGCTGGCTGATCTGTGTCTGGACCTCGGTGAGATCTGAGCGGACTTCAGCGATCTTCTGTGGGTACTGTGCTTCCAGATTTTTGATCTGAGCACGCAGCATGATTGGGTCTTCGATATTGCTATCGATGACACCGACGACATTGGCTCGGGTTTGGTGGATCATGTAGCCAACCCGTTGTGGGCCTGCGACCGCGACCAGTACGCCGCCGGCCAGGGCGGTGATCACGACGCCTCGAACGATTGTTTTTCCAAAGCAGCATCCCATGGCAGTCTCCTAAATACTCTTGCCGGACCATCCCGGCGTGTGTGGTGTCGGCTCGTCGTTGAGCCGGTTAGTTCGTGTTTGCCGGTTGATGTCCCGACACACACTCTGTGGGATTTGGTTTCATTGGATTTCAGGTTGAGAAAGAAAATGTCCACAATTGCCATTTCTAGCTTGAAATCGGGGGTTATTTGTTGGGGGTGCAACGCCCAAGCCGAGTGTCCGGGTATGCTTATACAGATCGGCCAGGTTGAAATAGGGGTGAAACCCGCGATTGTGTATGCCGAATAAAGGGATTCCCAGCAGGAAAGGGTCTCATGCTTACGAATATGACAACCAGCTTTATCGCCCGGCTCCGTGACAACGACGAAGCCGCGTGGTTTGAACTCTGGGAGACCTTTGGCCCGGTCATCTGTATCCAGCTTACACGCTGGGGCAAAGGACGCATCGGCGTCGAGACGGCGCGCGATCTCTCGCAAGAAACACTCGCGGCCCTGTCCAAATCTATAGAGAGGTACGACCCGGCACGCGGTGCGCGGTTCTCGACCTGGCTCCTTGCGATTGCTAAGCATGTTCTGGGTGATGAGATCGACCGGAGAATGGCCCTCAAACGAGGCGGCGGCAAGGCCAACGCGGAGTTTGACGAACGCTGGATGGTCGCCGATGCCTCTATGGGCGTAGATGAAGAGTACGAAGCGTCGGTTTTCCGGGCTAAGGTCGAAGCAGCGATCCGGAAGGTCGAATCCGAATGTGATTTTATGGATTTTTCTATCTACCGCATGCGTGTCCTTGATGGGCAATCAGGCAAAGAGGTCGCCGAGTCGGTAGGGGTGTCTGAGCCCACCGTTTCGCGTCGTCTGAGCAAGGTCCGCGATATGTTGCGCAGCCGGCTCCAAGAGGTGATCTCGATCTATTCGTTTACGAACGATGAACTCGACGAGGCCTCGCGAAATGGACTCTTGCTGAATCCCAACAGTGAGAGTGGCGGGCAAGCCGGACCCGCAGACAAGTCTACTGATGTTTCGTTTGACGAAGCAATCGGGGACATCTATCACCGGCAGATGGAGCTTCGGGCCGTCGACGAGCAGAACCTGATTTAAGGTCTGGCTCTAAGGCCTGAGAGAACGGGGCAAGTAATGGCACCTATCGCAACAATCCTTATGGTCATCCTCGCTATCCTCGCCGGGGCATTCGTGCTCGCAGCTGTAGTCTTTTTATTCAGCACGATCTTCGGGCTGACATTCAAAGCACTCAAGGGGATCTTCTACATCATCGGGATGGTCTTCTCCAATATCTTCACCTTCATCGGATCCACCATCGCTGACTCGCTCCGCCTGGTCGGTTCGATATTGGCGGCCGTCATGTTCGCCCCGTTGACTGTTCTGGCGATCGTTGTTGGCCGCTGGTCACGGTCAAAGCACCTCGCCAGCGCGTTCTCGCTTGAATGCCACTCGGCGATCCGGTGCGTCTACCGTCTGGCCATCGGCAACCCCGCCCGGTTGCTTGGGCTCTCCAAGGCGCTCGAAGGCGTCGAACAGCGTGTCCCCGAAGCGATGGCCGCCGCACCAACAAGCGACAAACCAAGCAAAAAACGGGTCGGTGTCTTCGATGGCTACACCATCGTCGGCTCTCTCAAAGGCGGCGGTTCGGGCGGCAAGCTCTACATCGCCGAACCGGACGCGATCAAACAAGCCGCGTTTACTAAACGAAGCATCGATGTTGAGCAGGTGGTCATCAAGGTGTTCTCGCTGCGTGATGGGTCTTCGATGCCTCAGATCGTCCGTGAATCGCGCGCTCTTGATGCGGCCCGCAAGCTCGGGCTTGTCCTTGAGCACGAGCTGACCGCAGAGCGGTTCTTCTATGTCATGCGGTATGTTCCAGGCGAGTCTTTGTCTGCCGTGACTCAGCGGATGCACTCGCTGTCCCCGCGCGAAGGTCTTGATGATGCCCAGCTCAAATTCACCATTGGATACGCAGACGACCTGCTGACCATCCTCGATACCTACCACCGATCGGGGCTATGGCACAAGGATGTTAAGCCCGACAACATCATCATCGACGGCAAGCACGGCGACGCCAAGGCCCACCTCGTGGACTTCGGCCTGGTCACCCCGCTCCGCTCAGCGATGACCCTGACCACCCACGGCACCGAATACTTCCGCGACCCAGAACTCGTGCGCCAAGCATTGCGCGGCGTCAAGGTCCATCAGATCGACGGATCGAAGTTTGATGTGTACGCGGCCGGTGCGGTGCTGTATTCAATGGTCGAGAACTCATTCCCGGCACACTCGGGCCTCTCGCAGATCACCAAGCGGTGCCCAGATGCGCTCCGCTGGATCGTGCGCCGGTCGATGGCTGAGTACGACCGCCGTTACCCAAGTGCAGCGGCGATGCTCGCGGACCTGCGTGTTGTGATGACCGCAGCCGATCCATTTTCGGTTAAGCCTGTGGATCTTCCGAGTGTGAAGCTCGGTGATAATGTCGAGCCAGCCCCCATCCCCGAGCCCATGCCGATCTACGGGGCTGCTCCGAGCAATGCTGCGGGTTCACCTGTTCCGCCAGCCGCCGCCGCTGCGCCAGCGGATGTGCCGGGTCAGCGTGTTGGTCGCCCGAAGGTCAACTTGGTTGGTTGGTGGTCCGGCAAGTATGCCGTCACCGGCAAGGTTGTGCCTCAGAATCAAGTGAAAGGTAAGAAGGGCTTTGTTGCTGCTGGAGGAATCGGCGGGAATGGTCCGTTTGCGCATGCCGAGCATTTAGAAGGCCGTGATCGGTTGACTCCTGTTGAAGGCCGGAAGTCTGCGAAGGATCAGGTCCGCGATGCCCGCAATCGGGCGCAGAGTATGCGTCAGCGTGCATCTACACGGCGCAAAGGAGCAGGGGCATCGAAGAGGTCATACAAGAACAATCCGGGTGCCGGTGTGATCTTTGCTGGCTTGCTGGGGATGGCCGTGTTTATTGGTGGGGTAGCTTTGGCGGGTGCTCTGCTTATTGGGGTTGGGGAGTCAGTCAATGGCACACCAAACACACCGCTCCCTCCGATGTTCCCATCGGATCACGGATCGACGGTTGTGCTCACCCAAGACGCGCCGATTGATCTGCCGAGGATCAGTGCCGATGTTCTCTTGATCTCGCATTTATCCAACTCGATGGAAGCCCAAACCCGTGCGGATCTCAATGACGGCATCGCGGTGCTCAACGATCAGGGCATGCACACTTTCGGGGAGTTTGGGGATAACCCAACTGATTCCGACATCGAGTTCCTTGCTGATTTCCGCAACTCGATCGGTGCGATCCCGAGTGATTCTGACGAGTTGATCATCCGTTCGCGTCAGTGGGTCAGTGAGCATGACGCCGCCGACGCGGTGATGCTCCTGACGACCGATCCAGTGAGCAGCGAGCAGCGGGTCATCTTGGTCGCCGAAGAGTTTCATACGACGCGGGCGATCGACGAGGGTACAGTGGCCGGCATCCTCGACTTGTTCCATAAAAACGGGTTTGCTTCGATCCCGGATTGAGTCAGCCGTTGGAGATGGCGATGAGCGCATCAAGTGCTGCTTTCGCCTTCCCAGACGAGAGTGCCTCGCGGCCAAGCTCAAGACCCTCGGCGAACTCTTGGCAGATACCCGCAACAATCAAGCCGCCCGCGACAGTGAGCAACGCCATATCCGCGAACGCGGATTTTTTGTTGTCCACAATGGATTGGATGATCTGAGCGCTGTGCTCGACATCGTTTGCTCGTACTTCCTCAACAGTCACACGCTCAAGCCCCAGCTCGGTCGCGTCGATCATCTCCTCGGCCAGCAGCCCATCGACCGCATGAATCACCCGCGTCGGCGCGGTCGTCGAAAGCTCGTCGAGCCCGTCGGTTGAATGGACGACCATTGCACGCTTGATTCCCAGGTCAAGGAGCGTTTGGGCCATGGGGACGACCAGTTCATCCTTGTAGACCCCGATGAGCTGGTAGTCGGCGCCCGCGGGGTTGGTCAATGGGCCGATGGCGTTGAAGATGGTTGGGAAGCCAAGCGACTTGCGGGTCGGCATCGCGTGCTTGATCGCGGGGTGGTGATTGACCGCAAAGCAGAAGCACACGCCCGCTTCGTTGAGGCATTTGGATTGGGTTTCGACAGACGCATCGACATTGACGCCGAGAGCGATCAAGACCTCGGCTGAGCCGCGTCCGGTTCGTGAGCGGTTGCCGTGCTTGGCGACTTGCAGGCGATCAACGCCGCACGATGATGGCGGGGTGACGCCCGCGAGGATGATCGCGGCGGCCGTCGAGACATTGAAGGTTTTCGGGGCTCCGCCTGTCCCGCAGGTGTCGATGAGGACCGATCCGGGCGATCTGGAGTACTCGACCCTGGTCACCTGCTCACGCATCGCTTGGGCGGCTCCGGTGAGCTCATCGCTGGTCGAATCGTGCATCGCCAGGAGCGCAAGGACCGCGCCGATCTGTGAGCCATCGAGCCGGCCCTCGAGAATATCGCTGAACAAGCCGTGGCTGGTCGCCCGGCCGAGTGTTTCGTGGGCGAGGAGACGAGATATTGTGCGTTGAAAGTGATCCATAGAACACGATAGGTCGAACCTTGCGGCCTCGTTGTTTGTAGAATCAGGTATGCCCAGATCCAACGATCTTCACATCCCAAAGACCGCCTCACTTGCGGGTCGTGCTGCTCGTATGCTGTTGATGCGGTCGTGGGGGGGGATGCTGATGCGATCGCTGCCGATCACGCTTGGTGTTGCGTTGATGTTGGTTATCGCTCAGCGGTGGTTGGTTGGGGCAGACTGGTGGTGGGGGATCGGTGTTGGGACGGCTTTGATCGTTGTTGTGGGTTCTGGGATTGCGGCGTGGTTCAAGCGGCCCAGCGAACTCAGTGCGGCAGGGTGGCTTGATGAATCGGCCCATACGCAGAGCCGGTACCGATCGGCTCTCGAACTCTCGCGAGCAGACAATACCGACCCGGCGTTCGCGTCGATCGCTGTTGCCCAAGCCGAGCGTATGGCTTCGGGGATCAAACTGCCTTCCAATCAGTCGAAGCCCTGGCATGAACACAACGCGGTGTATTTCAGCGCCGCATTAATCGCGTTAATCGTGGTCGCCGGGATCTACATGCCGATGCGGCCATCGCCCAATCCGATCGCTGCGCCGCCTTCGGAGGTGGCGATCGCCGATGCCCGCGAGCAGATCCAGCAGCAGCAGGAAGACCTCGAAGATCTGGCTGGTGATCTGGAGACCGATGACGAGTTGATAGAGGAAGCCCTCGAAGAACTCGAAGCCCTTGAACAAGAACTCACGGCTTCGCAGACCCCGTCGGATCTCGACTCAACATCCACCAGAGCGGCCTCGCTCGTCGAGCAACTGGCCGATGAACTCGATGAGCGGGCCCAGGAACAGCAGGCAGAGGAGCAGGCCCTCCGCGAGCAGCTTGATAAGCTCAAGTCTGAATCATTGTCGGATGAGTCAGACCTTGATCGTTTCCGCGAGCAGCTCGCTGAGGGGAACTACGAGGAGGCGATCGAGGAGCTTGATTCGATCGAGGAATCGCTCGATTCGATGACCGATGCCGAGCGTCAGCAGGTGGCCGAGGATCTGGATTCGCTTGCCAATGCGATTGAGCCCGAATCGTCGCCCGATTCTGAACCGGCATCGGAACAGCCGCAGGAAGATCAAGATCAATCGGCGAATCAGGAAGAAACCTCGCCAAATCAAGCCGAGGGGTTGTCCGAGGCTCTCAAAGATCAAGCGGAGCAGATCCGCGAGCATGAGCCGGATCAGTCCGAATCGCAAGATCAAGAGCAGCAAGAGTCAGCCGAAGAAAGTCCGCAGCAACCCGAGCAAGACGAACCCCAGCAAGAACAAGCAGAGGATTCAGACGAGGGTTCGGGTGATGAGGGGCGCACCGATCCAGACAAGGTGCAGCCTGGAGATGAACAAGAGAGCCAGGGGCAGCAAGGACAAGAACGGCAAGGCCAGGAGCAATCCGGGCAAGAAGAATCTGGGCAAGAAGAGAATGGGCAAAATGATTCTGGGCAGGATCAGCCGGCATCAGAGCAATCAGAGAACGGAGAGCCCCGCGAGCAATCCGATCAAAGCGAGCCGGGTTCAGAGTCAAGCCCTGAATCTCAGCCAAAAGATCAGCAAGGCGATCAAGACAGCGATCAAGAAGGCCAGCAGGAAACCCAGCAAGAGGCTGACCAAGAAACTGACCAAAAAACCGGCCAAGAAGATCAGCCGGGCGATCAACCAGATCAACAGCAAGAAGAAGGTGAGCAGCCAAGCCAAGAAGAAGGCGACGAGCAGCGGCCATCACCGGGCGAAACCCCAGGTGAGCCGCCCAATGACAACTCGAAGCTCCGCAAGATGCTCGAAGAAGCCGCCAAGCGGTCCGAGGGTGCGCAGGATGATCGTGAAATGGCCGAGCGTTTGAGGGAGCAACTCGAAGACCAGCAGCAGCAAGACCAGCAGCAAGATCAACAACAGCCCGACGATCAGCAGAGACCAGATCAACCAGATCAAAGCCAGCCTGACCAAAGCCAGTCCGAATCAGAACAGCCCAATCCTGATCAAACAAAGCCGGGTCAATCCAAAGACCAACAGAACCAACAACCAGGCGGCGGCCCGGGCAGTGATGAATCTGCAGCACCCGATCAACCCAACAGCGATCCATCGGGCGAGCAGGAGTATGTCCCCGTTCAGGCCGCCGACGAGCAGGCGCAGGCCGATGAGGCATCGACCCCGATCGGCGAGTGGTTCAATCCCGATGGAGAACGCCCGGAGAATGCAGGCCAATCGACCAGCACCGCCGAGCGTTTTCGCAAGGCCGCCAAGAACGCCCGCGAGCAGGTAGACGATCGGCGGGTCCCACGCCGGTACCGTGATGTGATCAGCGAATATTTCAAGCAGCTCGACGAGCGGGCAACCAAGCTCGCCCCGGTGCCGTCATCTGATGGTGCGGACGCACCAGCACCAGCAAAGAAATCCGAATGAATCTCATCCTCGATCAGCCAATCTGGATGCTCGTTATGGCACTCGGGTTTGCCGCCGCGATTATTGGGTGGTGGGTGTTGCGTGGGCTGCCAACCTCGCGTCGTTTTATTGTCGTGGGCGCTCGGTTTGCATCGTTCACTTGCCTTGCTCTGGCGCTGGCCGGGTTGCAGCGTGTAACCAAGACCGATCGGCTGACGGTTATCGCTGTAGTTGACACATCGGGCTCGATCCAGGGCTTCGCGGATCTGGGTACTGATGACAACGGGTATTCCATCGACATAGCCGCCGCCTCCAGACGCTTCATTGCGGCCGGTTTGACTCAGCACCAGGACGACGACCGGCTTGGAATCATCGCATTCGATAGCCTCGCATCGGTGGTGCTGCCTCCGCGGACGATCAACACCAATGCCGAAACATCCTTCGATACCACACCCGCCGACGGCACCAACATCGCCGCGGCTCTGAGCAGAGCCCAGTCGCTCATCGCGGGTGATTCGCGGGGGCGCATCGTCCTGATCTCCGATGGTGTTTCGACCGCCGGTGCCCTCGATCAACTGATACTCAATACCCCGGTTGATGTCGTCCCGATCGAGTATCAGGTTACTCGCGAAGTTCTGATCCAATCGGTCGAGATTCCCGCGCGGGTCGCGCCCGATTCACTGATGCCCGTCCGCATCACCATGCGATCCACCGGCCCCGCCAACGGTTCGCTCAAGCTCATCGTCGACGGACAAACGATCAATCTTTCTCCAGACACCCCGTCGGGCGGGCTGCCCCTGGCACTCAAGGGTGGAATCGAACCGGTCTCCATCAGCGTGCCGGTTGGGAGCGGGCGTGTCCATCGCGTCCGTGCGGTCTGGGAACCAGAACTCGGCGCAACGGGATCGCCCATCGGCGACACTAATATACTGAATAACGAATCCACCGCGCTGACCCTCACCAGCGAGCATGGCCGGGCGTTGATCGTCACCAGCGATCCAGACAATGAAGCAGCCACACTAATTGATACGCTCGAATCGAGTAAGTGGTCGATCGACACCCTCCGCCCAGGTGAAGTCCCGACCGATGTTCTGGGACTTGAGCCTTACGATCTGGTCGTGTTGATTAACACGCCGCGCGACGCACTCATGCCAGGCATCGAACCGGCACTCGATAACTATGTCCGCACACTCGGCGGCGGGCTCCTCTTCATCGGCGGATACGAAGCCCTCGGAGCCGGCGGCTGGAACGCCTCGCTCATCGAAAGCGACGACGAAGAACTCGGGCTCATCGCAAACCTTCTCCCGGTCAATCTTGAGATCCCCGATGATGTCGTGACGACTCATGCTGCGGTGATGCTGGTGCTCGATTCATCGGGCTCGATGCGGCGTCCGGTGATGGGGTCCTCGCGATCGCAGCAGTCGGTCGCCAACAACTCCGCAGCCGGAGCGATTGAAGTGCTCGACCCGACCGATATGGTCGGAGTGATTTCGTTCTCGGGGGGTCCACGACTGGTTGTTCCGATTACCAAAAACGACGAGCCCGAGCCCGTCCAAGCCAAAATCAAGGCCATCGCCTCAGGCGGCGGGACCAACCTCGCCCCGGCCCTCCGGATGGCCGGCGAGCAGCTTTTAGGCGTCGAATCCAAGACCAAGCACATCGTCGTGCTTTCCGACGGCGAATCCCAAGACGCCGAGCGGCTGCCCTCGATCGCAAGAGAACTCGGGGCCCAAGGCATCAAGGTTTCGACCATCACCATCGGCGACGATGCCGACGAGAAATCGATGCGGATCATCGCCACCGACAGCGGCGGGGTGTACTACCGTGTCGTAAACCCGGCGGTTCTGCCGCGGATCTTCCTCAAGGCCGTGCGCGTGTTGCGCAGGCCGATGGTCCGCGAGGGGGTCATCGATCCCGTCGTTGTTGATCCCGCCTCGCCGATGCTGGTTGATTCGGGATCGATCAGATTACCAAACCTGACCGGGCTGGTGCTGACCGAGTTCAAGTCCGACGACCCACGCGTCATGGTCCCGATTGTCAGCGCTCAAGGCGAACCGATCCTCGCAGGCCATCAGGTGGAGTTGGGGCGCGTCGTGGTCTTTACAAGCGACACATCCAACTGGGCGGGTGATTGGATTGGTACGGATTCGTTCGAAAAATTCTGGGGGCATCTGGCGCAGTGGACGGGGCGTGCTGCGGATCCGGGAGTGGGGGAGTTGTCGATCAATCAATCCGCCGGGGGGGATGGTTTGGCAATCGGCTATACCGCGATCGACGACGCGGGTGTGCCCATCGATGGGCTCGCGATCCAATCGAAGGTCTTTACCGAGGGTTCAACGCAAACGATCGACATGGTCCAGATCGGCCCGGGCCAATACGCCGGGGATTTATCGTCGGTGCCCTCGGGCGATCATGTCGTTGTCGCGACACCCAAGCGTTTCGGCAAGCCCATCCGCCCGACCATCGGCGCTGTGCATATCGACGACCAGACCGAGTTCAACACGCTCAGTTCCGACCGGTCCGCGCTCGAATCCATAGCTTCAAGATCCGGCGGCCGGGTGTTATCGTTTACCGAGTCCGCCGATCTCTTTACCCGCGAAGGGCTCGCGGAGGTATCGAGCTACGAATCCATGTGGCGGACGATGCTGCTGCTCGGGTTCATCTTGTTTTTGATTGATCTCGGAGCCCGGCGTGTCGCATGGGATCGCTGGATCGCCCAGGCGCGTGCCGAGACGATCGCGGTGTCGAGGGCCATCGCCGCCGATCAGATCGCGGCCATCTCCCAACGAACAAAGCAGACTGAGCCACAGGTTCACATCGATCTAGAGCCCGTCCGAAGGCAACGCCCCCAGCCGACGAAAGAACGGGTGGAAGACGACGCGGAAGTCGAAGAGTTGAGTTCGCTCATGGCTGCAAAGAAACGAGCACGCGAGCGGATGGATGAATCTTGATCAGACCAGTGTGCCGTTGAGTGTCAGCTTGTCGGCACTGCTGATCTTCGCCCGAACAATCTGCCCGATGTACTCGCTGGGCAGCTTCACAGCGTCTGTGGGCACATCAAAGAACACAATCAAATCCCCGTCCGTCCGTCCGGACATCTGCACCGTTTGCCCTTGAATCTCAGGATCGAGTACCGCAATGTCCGCCTGCGGGTCGGTCCCGCCGATGGTGATGCCGACCATGCCGGCCCCGGGTTTGACATCGGTGCCGCGTTTTTTATGCTCGCGTCGGCTCAGTCCTTCGACGAAGATATCAAACTCGCCGCCGACTTGTTCTTGGGCGATTGAATCAGAAATTTCGGTCTGCAGATCGAGCAGCTCGTTGTTCCGCTGGCGTTTGAGGATATCGGGGATGTCGTCGGGTATCTTGTCGTATGACACTGTGCCTGGCCTCGGCGAGTACTTGAATATATAGCAGTTTTTATACCGGCTGCGTGTCAAGAGTTCTTTGGTGAGTTCGTGATCCTCGTCGGTCTCGGTTGGGAACCCAACGATGAGGTCCCCCCCAAGCATCAACGGACGCCCAATCTCAGGCTGGTGCAGATACTCATTGCACCGAGCAATAAACTCGTAGTACTCCTCGATCGAGTGCCCACGGTTCATCATCTTGAGCATGCGGTTCGAGCCGGTCTGTGCGGGCACATGGATGAACCGGCAAATGCGCGGGCAATCGCGGATGACTTGCAAGACATCGTCGCCAAAGTCACGCGGGTAGCTCGTGAGGAATCGCAGCCGCTGGATCGAAGGGACCTCTTCGTGAATCCGGTAGAGCAGATCAGCAAAGGTCGTCGTGTTGGCCCCTTCAAACGAATCGCGGTTGTGCGAGCCCTTATACGCCCGGCCCTTCTGAGGCTGGACGATCCCATCAACCGTAACCGCCTCGTCATGCTCAAACCGGTAGTGATTGACCGTCTGCCCCAGCAGTGTGATCTCAACAATCCCCGTATCAGCAAGGGCCTTGATCTCGTCAATAATGTTCTGAGGCGGGCGATGAATCTCGGCACCGCGCGTATGAGGCACCACGCAGTAAGTACAGAACTTGTTGCACCCCCGCGTGATCCGTACATACGCAGAGCGTCGACCATCAAAGTCCACCGGAGAGATCATCCGCCCAAGATCAAGCGATTCGAGCGTGTCCCCGGCCGCAGCCAAGGTCGATGACCGGCGTGATGCGTTCCCCTGCAACGCCACCTGCCTGGCGGATCGGCGGATCGCAGTTTCAGGGCTTGATTCAGCGAGCGATGCCTTGGTGCGGACGGCGTTATCAAGCAGCTCTGGGAGTTTGTCGAGTTCTGACGGGCCGCACATGATGTCGACGACTGGCATTCTTGAAATCAGATCCTCGCCATCCCGCTCGGCCATGCATCCCAGGACACCAACAACCAGATCCGGTTGCTTTGCCTTTCGGTGTTTCATCTCGCCGAGCCTAGACCAGACTTTTTGTTCGGCGCGTTCTCGCACGGAACAAGTGTTGTACAGCACGATGTCCGCTTCGTCGGCATCAGCGGTGAAGCGGTACCCAAGGGCCGTGAGCGAACCGGCAACAAGCTCCGAATCGAGTTCGTTCATCTGGCATCCAAAGGTCTCTAAATATACGGCTTTACTAGGCATAGGACAAAGAGTGTACGCGCGGAATGACTAGGGAACCCGGCAAAAGTACGCAACTGGTGATACACTCGCCCTGTGACCACCATTGATGACATCCGGGCCTGGTTTTCCGATCTCGCGCTTGCAAGCAAGTGTCTGCTCTTGTTCGGAGCCGCCTCGGCACTGATCATCACCATCGCGCTCTCGCTCCCGCTCCTCCGCATGAACGGGCTCGTTGGATCAGGAGAGCGAGAGCTCGCCAAATCCGTCTACGCGACCTGGATGCTCAGTGATCACCCAAAGACCGGCAAACCAGTTGATGCGGGCGGTGCGATTATCACCTCCATGACCCCCGCACAGTCCGAGGCCCAGCGAATCGAATCCCCATTCCTCGACCGGGCAATGGATCGCTTCGAACGGTCAACTAGTAAATCTGAATACTTCGACGCAGACTGGGTCGGCTGGAATCGTCTCTACCGATATGCACGAGCGACCCGCGACGAGAACGCCCAGATTACAGGCGTTGTGATGCTCGAACACAAGTCCGCCGGCGCGGGCTGGCTGATGGTGGTCAACCTGCTCTATGTGGTGGCCGCGGGTGTTGTGGTGCTTGCCGTGGCGCTTGTGGTCTTTGCGTGGATCACCGAGAAGCTAATTATCAAACCCGTGCTTTCGTTGCAGAAAACCGCCGAAAAAGTCCGCGAGGGCAATCTTGATATCCGGTCAACCATCGCGACGGGCGACGAGTTCGAAGAGCTCGCCGAGACCATCAACCTGATGCTCGGCGAGCTCCAACGCCAGCAGGACCAGCTCCGCGGCGCCAACGCCGCGATGGATATCAAGCTCGCTGAACTCTCCCAGGCCAATGTGGCATTGTTTGAATCGGCGCGTCTCAAGGGCGAGTTCCTCGCCAGCGTTTCCCATGAACTCCGGACACCCCTCAACGCGATCATCGGGTTTGCCGAGCTGCTCCTTGAGATCGTTCGGCGTGATATCGCCGATGCCGCCGAGCACGCAGAGCCGCCTGTTGGGTTTGATCACGATGAGATGACCAAGCGGGAACGCTACCTTGTCAATATCGTCTCGGCCGGGCGAACACTGCTGGAGATGATCGAGTCGCTGCTGGAGATGGCCAAGATCGAAGCGGGGCGGGTTGAACTCAACATCGCCCCGATGAACATTACCGACACCTGCCAGGCGCTCGTTGGGTTGATCCATCCGCTCGCCCGCAAGAAAGAAATCAGGGTTGATCTCGATCTCGCAGACGACATTCCACTGGTAGAGACAGATGCTAAAAAATTCCAACAGATCGTCTTTAACTTACTATCAAATGCTGTGAAGTTCACCGGGGACAACGCATCAGGCACGCCCGGCGAGATCACCCTCCGGGCCGAGCGACTCCCGGACGACGACTCGGGAACGGACCGCCTCCGTGTCTCGATCATCGACAACGGCCAAGGCATCGATCCAGTCGATCAAAAACGAATCTTCGATAAGTTTCAACAAGTCGATTCGGGACATACCCGGGTCCACGCGGGTACCGGGCTTGGCCTGGCGATTGTGTCGGAACTCACCCGCCTCTTGCAGGGCGAAATCCAACTTGTGTCAGAAGTCGGGTCAGGCTCGATGTTCTCGCTCATCCTGCCCTCAAAGATCGATCTGGATCTCCTTGAAGAAACCAAGCTCGAAGCGAAGTTTCGCGGTTCACTCAAACCCGCAGGCTTCAGTGGTTCATCGGTCTCGACTGCAGAATCTCAGACCGCTGATTCATAATGTCGAAGCTCGATGGGCTTGCGTGAGCCCTCTTCAAACACCACTGCGATTACATCTATGCGGATTGGGCGATCTTTGTAACGATCCTGCTTTGTGAGCGCCATGGCGAGCGTGCGGAGCTTTGTTTTTTTGGCCGAGGTGATATTGGCTTCCGGATCAATCCGCCGGATGTCGCCAGCTTTCTGCTGCCTCGCCTTGACCTCCACGACAACTACCGTGCCGGCTTTGGGGTCCTCGCATACCAGATCAATCTCCCCCATCGACAGCCTGAGATTCCGCGCAACGACCCTGTAGCCGGCATTACGCATATGGCGATCAGCCGAGTTCTCGCCGCGAATCCATATAGATTTTTGAGCGGTAAATCGCCTGAAAAACTCGGAAATCACATTTAACCCAGCGGCCCGTACTGCTGCTCTGCGATGTACAACAATCGTAGCAAAATTTCGTTCCGGCTCGAAACCCGAGCCCGTTCGATGAGTTCCTCAAGATATTTCGCCCGCTCGGTTTCTCTTCGTTCTTGGGTGAGTTCACGGAGGAGCTGGATCTGAGCCTCATACAAAGAAACTGTTTCCTGCTTTCTCTCTGCGTACAAAACCCAATAGTTTCCATTGCCCACGCGGACCGGTCCCGCCCATTCTCCCTCGCTCAGGGTCCATACCGTTTCGTTAAGAGCTTTGAGTTGGAAGAAGAAGCTGGTCTTGTCGAAATCATCTTCGAGGATTTTTTCGATTTTGCCCTGTGTATCTGTGAAGAATGTATTGATATCTGATGCCGCGATGTCTGGGAACGATTCACCCGCGTTGAGCCGAGATGTAATCGAGTCTACCAGTTCGCCTTCAGGCTCAAGCACCCGGATCGCCTGCAGCACAACAGTTGGCGGCGGCTGGAACCGATTGATGTCCTGCTCATACCGCTGCTTAATATCACGCCAAGAGATATTGATGCCGCGATTGATCTCTTGATACAGTGTCAATCCAACAAGTGTGTCGAGTTCTTTCTGGCGGAGTGCTTCGTCGAGAGACACGCCCTGCTCAGCTTGAATTCTTCGGTCGGCCAGCTGAGCGCTGCCGAGATTATTCGAAAGAATATTGGACCGGAAGTCCTTGAGAAAGGACTGGAGCCCAACCCGTTGCTGAGGCGTCAGAGCTGCAATTGTCTCTGCCCTGAGCAACTCGTCATAAATAATTCCGTCGAGTCTGCCTTTGACGATTTCGATCGCTTGGCTTCTCCATGTGTTTAAGTCAGCCCGTTGCCCGAGCGCGACCAGCCTATCTTCGATTGGATCAAAGAAGCTCGACACATAAATGGGGTGCCCGCTGATATCACCGATCTTGGCATCAAGAAACTCCAAGCCGTCTTCGCCGCTTCGGATGGCTGCCCGTGGCGTGTCGCCCTTGGTGCCTGAAACAAGAACGGGGGTCTCTGGGTCCGCTGTGCTCGCGTTGTCATCAGGTTGATTTTGAGCCGCTTGATCATTGATTATCTGGGCAGTTTGAGAGCTCGCCTGATCTGTTGTTGCATCGGGATTTCCTCGGAAATCACCAATTTGAATTGTCGTCGGATCATCATTCTGGTTTCCGATGATTTTGTTGTTGGAGCAGCCGCCAACAGCTGAGATGAGACCCAGCCCGAGCGTGCCACAAACCCCGTACAATGTGATGTCAACCAAGCGTCTATACAACCTTAATCTCCGTTTCATGTCCTAGCATACACCAACAAAAGGAAGCAACTATGACCGACTCCGATCAACCCAAGATTATCATCGATGACGACTGGAAGTCGTCTGCACAGGCCGAGAAAGCCAAACTCGTCGCTCAAGAGCAAGAAAAAGCCGAGAAAGCCGCCGAATCCGGTGGTATCGACGGTTTGCCAGAGAAACTGGGCTTCAAAGAGCTCATTTCCATGCTCGCGACCCAAGCCCTCATGTACATGGGCGCCTTTCCGGACCAGTCCGGCAAAGCCATGGTCTCGCTCGATGTCGCCCGCCTCAATATCGACCTCCTGACCGTCGTCGAAGAGAAGACCAAGGGCAATCTGAGCGAAGAAGAATCGACCATGATCACCCAGACCATCGCCGAGCTTCAGCACCAGTTTGTTGAGGTCTCCAAAGCCGTCGCCCAAGCCGCCCAAGACGGTACGCTCGAGCAAATGGGTGACGCGCCAGGTGTTGGGGGCATGAGCGGGCCAGATCTCAAAATCACCTAATCGCCCATCCGTGGCCAAAAACGCCCCAATGAGCCGATAGGACAGATTGAGATACGACAGATAGATTCAGACAATTTAGACCTCGGAGCACCAGCCGTGAGCACCAACCCCGCGACCCAAGCAAGCTTCATGCAAAAGAACCAGTTCCTGATCCGCCGGCTCCATTCGCTGAGCGGGATCCTCCCCATCGGGGTATTCCTGATGATCCACCTGGTCACCAACTCCTCGCTCGCGTGGGGCTGGTTCGCGCTCAAAGGCCGCGGACTCGCCGGCGAAATGTCTGTCTCCGAAGGCGGCGTCCAGTACTTCGCCCACGAGGTCACCTGGATCAATACCCAGGTCCCGCACCTGTTCCTCACCGAAGTCACCCTCTGGCTCGCCATCGCGTTCCACTGCATCCTCGGCGTCTACTACGCCACCGGGGGCAAGAACAACCTCGTCCACTACAAGCACCAGGACAACTTCCGCTACACACTGCAGCGTTTGAGCGGATACTTCGGCATCTTCTTCATCTTCTACCACATCGCCACCCTCCGCTGGGGCTGGACTTTGTTGCTACCGACCGACACCCAATGGTCCCACGAGTTCAGCGCGTCGACACTCGCCTTGGCACTCCGAGGCTCAAGCGAAGGCTGGACCACAGCAGGACTCTTCATCTCCCTCTTCTACCTCCTCGGTGTTTCGCTCCTCGTCTTCCACTTCGCCAATGGCCTCTGGACCGCCGCGATTACCTGGGGACTGACCGTCTCAGAGCACGCCCAAAAACGCTGGGGTTATGTCTGTGCCGCATTCGGAGCAGGCATGATGCTCGCCGCGTGGTCGGCACTGGGCAGCGCGATGCTCCTTGACTACGACACCGCATACAGCGTCGAAGCATCGATGCAAGATGGACACACAGAACCCATGATCGACCACGATCAGATGGACATGGGCGAAGATGTCACTCTCGAAGCCAACGCCTTGGATCCTGAGGGATAACCAGACTTCAGCTCTTGTGTGCAATGATTCAAAAAGACTTTAGACTTAGACAAATCGAGGATATGAAATGAATGAGCAAAGAGTAATCGTCGTCGGAGGCGGGCTGGCAGGACTGGCCGCATCGATCCGCATCGCCGAAGCCGGCGTCCCCGTCGATCTCTTCTCGATGGTCCCCGTCAAACGCTCGCACTCCGTGTGCGCCCAGGGCGGCATCAACGCCTGCAACGAGGTCGCGCGCCAGCAGGGATACTCAGAATACCAGCACTTCGACGAAACCCTCATCGGCGGCGACTTCCTCCAAGACCAGCACCCGGTATTGGAAATGACCAACTGGGCCCCCAAGATCATCGATCTCCTCGATCGCATGGGCGTGCCATTCAACCGTTCAAGCGAGGGCTACCGCGATCTCCGTCTCTTCGGCGGTTCGCTCTTCCGCCGCACCCACTTCTCGGGCGCGACCACCGGGCAGCAACTCCTCTACGCACTCGACGAGCAGAACCGACGCTATGTCTCCGAAGGCAAAGTCACCGAGTACAACTTCTGGGAGTTCCTCTACCCGATCACCGAGGGTGAAGGCGACAACAAACGAGCAGTCGGTATCGTCGCACAAGACATGCGGACGATGCAGATCCGGTCGTTCCGCGGCGACGCCGTGATTATGGCGACCGGCGGCTGTGGCTTAGTCTTCGGCAAGTCCACCAACTCCGTCATCTGTACCGGTGGTGCCGCGTCACGCTGCTACCAGGCCGGCGCATGGTACGGCAACGCCGAGATGATCCAGGTCCACCCAACCGCCATCCCCGGTGCCGACAAGTGCCGACTCATGTCCGAGTCCGCCCGCGGCGAAGGCGGACGCGTCTGGGTCCCAAGCAAAATCGGCGACACCCGCAAACCAGCGGACATCCCCGAAGACGAACGCTACTACATCCTCGAAGAACGCTACCCCAAGTACGGCAATCTCGTCCCCCGCGACATCGCGACCCGCGAAATCTTCGATGTCTGCGTCAACGAAGGCATGGGCGTCGATGGCATCAACCAGGTCTACCTCGACCTCACCCACATGGACCCCGACTACCTCACCGAAAAACTCGGCGGCATCCTCGACATCTACGAGAAGTTTGCAGGCGAAGACCCACGCTTCTTCCCAATGAAAATCTTCCCCGCAGTCCACTACTCAATGGGCGGGATGTGGACCACCTACACCGCCGGCGACTACCAGCCAAGCGAACCAAGAACAGAGCACAAGCCCAACGGCGAAATCCCCATCGGCACCGAAATCGGTCATGGACTCAAGCAAGGTGCGCCCAACAACGCGATGACCAACATTACTGGTCTGTACGCCTTCGGCGAGGTCAACTTCGCCTACCACGGTGCGACCCGGCTCGGCGCAAACGCACTCCTGAGTTGCATCTTCGATGGCATCTGCAATGGTGTCTCGGTCGTCAACTACATCCGCGACGAGAACTTCAAACCAGCATCCGAGGTCGACCAATCAGTCTTCGATGCCGCCACCAAGAAGGAACAAGAGAAGCACGATGCCCTGCTGGCCACGACCGCAAAGAGCACCGGCAACAAAGAGAACAACCCCTACCAGATCGCCTTCGAGATGGGCGAAATCATGAACGCCCAATCGACCGTCGTCAAAACCAAGGCCGGGCTCGAAAAATGTCTTACAAAGCTCGACGAACTCTCCGCTCGATTCAAGAATGTCGAGCTCGGAGACGGCGCGATGTGGACCAACCAGTCGCTCAGCTTCACGCGAACAGTGGGGGACATGCTGATCCTCGCCGAGGCAATCGCCAAAGCCGGGCTCCTCCGCGAAGAATCGCGTGGCAGCCACTACCGGACAGACTTCCCCGAACGCGACGACGACAAGTTCTGGAAGGCATCGCTCGCCAAGTTCAACGCCGCCACGGGCAAGTCGGACATCGAGTTCGTCCCCGTCAAAGCAGGGCTCGTCAAACTCCGCCCGCGAACCTATGGCAAGACCGCACCAGAAAAGACCGATACAAAGACCGCAGAACCAGCCAACGCATAAAGCATTCAGCAAGAGACTGTTCATCTTGTCATGAGATAAAGGATTGAATCATGGGAGCCGCCCAAGCAAGCATCATCGGATCAGACGAGCGCAAGGCCAACCGCAAGGTGGCTGTCGTTGGTCGCAGTGTGATCTTCAAGATCAAACGCTGCGACGGCCCAGGCAAGCCCTGGCGATGGGAGTCATTCAAAGTTCCCACAGAGCCGGGGTCTAATGTCATCTCCTCGCTCAACTGGATCGCTGCCAACCCCGTCACCACCGATGGCAAAGTGACCACCCCCGTCGTCTGGGACTCCAACTGCCTCGAAGAAGTCTGCGGCGCCTGCACCATGGTCATCAACGGCCGCGTCCGTCAGTCGTGCTCATGTTTGATCGACGAGTACGCCCCAAGAGAGGGCGACGAGGTCGTTCTTGAACCAATGGTCAAGTTCCCCGTCATCCGCGACCTCTGGGTCGACCGCACCCGCATGTTCAACGCACTCGAACGCGTCAAAGCATGGGTCCCCATCGATGGCACCTACAACCTGGGTGCCGGCCCACAAGAATCACACGAACATCAACAAATGCGCTACGCCCTCAGCGAGTGCATGACCTGCGGCTGCTGCGTTGACGCATGCCCACAGTTCACCAAGCAAGACGACGAGAAGAACTGGGAAGGAAGCTTCATCGGCCCGCAAGCCGTGTCCCAAGCCCGCCTCTTCAACGAGCACGGCACCGGCAAACGCCTCAAGGACGAACGCATGGATACCTTGACAGGCCCAGGCGGCATCCAAGACTGCGGCAACTCACAGAACTGCGTCAAGGTCTGCCCCAAGGGCATCCCCCTGACAGAGTCCATCGCCGCCATCGGCCGCAGCGCGACGGTTCATTCGATCAAAAAATTCTTCACCGGTAAGTAAGCCGGTCGAATCCAAAAACACAAACGCCTCCTTGACGGAGGCGTTTTTATTTAGAGGATGATTTAGGCGTTGAGATCAAGCCGGGGCTTCCCGTCGTCATGCTGCCCGCGTCCCCGGTTGGCCGTGTACCCGATTACATGCTCCTGTCGATCCTCGTGGGCTTCTTCCTGACTCGCATCGGCAAGACTCCGCACCGCATCGATCTGCTCGATGTGTTCGACGGCCGCCTGATAACTATCGTGGACCCTGCCGCGACGGCGCGACTTATCGGTGTCCTCGGCCTGCTGCTTGCGAGCAGCCGCATTGCTCGAAGCCGGTGCGCCAGCAAGACTTGAGGCCAGGTTGTTGATTGCTCCGGTCATAGATAAAGTATCGGATTCACCCGTGGCGCATCGCCACCTAAATCCACAATCAATCCACAAATTTTATGGTTTGTTAGGGTGAATCGGCCCTGTTGGCGATCTACGCACCGATGATATTAACGCCGCAATCGACATAAATATTCTCACCCGTCACGCCGCACGAGAGTTCCGAGGCCAGGTACACCGCGGTACTCCCAACATCCGAGCCCTTGGTCGTTCGGCGAAGTGGTGCCTTTTCGATGGCTTCTTCTTCGAGCCCGTCGGCGCCACCAACTGCGGTGCTTGCAAGCGTCCGGAGATAGCCACCAGAGATCGTGTTGACCCGGATGCCGTCTTGGCCGAGTTCGTTGGCGAGGTAGCGTGTGCTGGTCTCCAGGCACGACTTGGCAACAGCCATGACATTGTACCCGAGGATCACTTTTTCGGAGCCGTAGTAGCTCATCGACATAATCGATCCGCCACCGTTCTTGGCCATGAGGGGTCTTGCGCGATTAGCCATCGCGACGAGTGTGTAAGCGGAGATGTCGATCGCCTCCAAATACGCCTTGCGAGGGGTCTGGACAAACTTGCCCATCTGGAGCCAGTCCCGATCCGCGTACGCGATCGAGTGGACCAAAAAATCCAACCGATCGTGGTCTTTGGCGTAGCTCTCGAAGAGTGCGTCGAGGCTCTCATCGGAGCCCGCGTCGCATTCGTAGAGTGTTGGATCTGCATGGATCTTCGCGGCCGCGCGTCCGGTACGACGGGCGTTCTTTTCGCCGGGGATATGGGAGTAGGCGCACTGTCCGCCGTGCTCGGTGATCGCCTTGGCGATATGCCATGCGTACGAACGATCGTTCGCGACGCCGACGACTAGCCCAACTTTACCATCCAAAAGGCCCATGGAAAAATCCTTTCATGATACCAAACACCGATCCTAGCCCTCTAGATCCGCTGTTTGTATACCGAATGCGATGATAGGGCCACCAATTGGTCTACAGTTCACCATGACCAGCCACAAAGCCGCAGACACCAAAGCCTCTCAAGAGTGCCACCAGAAATGTGCGCATAATCTGCCTCTGACAGAACTTGCGTCATCCATCCGTCAGACGGGATTGGTCCAAAGAGCCCTCCAAATCGCCTTCGCAGAAGACCTCGGTCCAGAGGGGCAAGATTGGACCGGGCAGCTCATGTTTTCCCCAGATCAATCCTCTACCGCCAAGCTCGTCATGCGCGATCCGGGCACCGTCGCGGGCCTTGCGTTCGTCCCCGATATCCTGAGCATATTCGTCCGCCCTGGTGAGAATCTCCAATGGACCCCCCAAAGTGAAGATGGTGCTTCCGTCAATCCCGGTAACACCCTCGGCACCCTCACCGGTTCGTCCATCGCACTCGTCCGGGTCGAACGCACCCTGCTCAATCTCGTCTCCCGAATGAGCGGCATCGCGACGCGCACCAATCACTTCGTCCAACTCGCAAGCGGCACCAACGCCAAAATCTGTGATACGCGCAAGACCACGCCCGGCCTCCGTGTGTTCGAAAAATACGCTGTCCGCTGCGGCGGCGGCACCAGCCATCGCATGGGACTCTTCGACGCGCTCCTCATCAAAGACAACCACCTCGTGGGTCTGGGCGAAGCCGCCTTCAAAGACCGCATCCAATCTGCATCAACCAAAGCTCGCCAGCAGAACCTCGAGTTCGTCCAGGTCGAAGTTGACACATTAGTACAACTCCAATGGGTGCTCGCGCTCAAGCAGGGCACCGTCGACATCGTCCTCCTAGACAACATGCCCCCCGAGACACTCACCCAAGCCGTCGCGTTGCGAAACGATGCGAATCCCTCGCTCCAACTTGAGGCCTCAGGCGGTATCAACGAATCCACACTCCCCGCAATCGCCAAAACCGGCGTTGACCGAATTTCCATCGGCGGGCTCACCCATCAAGCTGTCAGTCTCGATATTGGACTCGATACACAGTGACCCAGAGCGAGAATATCACAACCTGGCCAGATCGTCTTGAAGCTGCAATCAAAGACACTTTATTCGATCGTGTCATAGTCATCCAAGAAACCCAAAGCACCCAAGACGCCGCCGCCCGCGCGTGCATCGGTTTGCCCAAAGACCACCCCGCAACTGTGGTCATCGCATCAAATCAAACCATGGGCCGTGGCCAACGCGCTAACAACTGGTATGACTCCAGCGGCCTCACCCTCCCTTGCTCCTTCGCCATCGGCCCCGAGTTTTTGAGCCTCAATAACCCAAACCTCGCCGCCCGAGCAGGACTCGCGGCCCTCGATACGATTACGCATTTTGCCAAAGACCACCCAATCAAAATCAAATGGCCCAACGACATCGTGATAGCAGTGGGGAATACGCAGAAAAAAATCGCCGGCATTCTTATCGAACACTCCCGCGACTCCATCGTCATCGGCATCGGGATCAACTGCCTGCAATCCGAGGCTGACTTCCACCCATCAATCAAAGACTCCGCCATCTCCCTCGCCCAGCTTGGTAGCGAAACAACGCGCATCGACATCGCGTGCAAGCTCATCGAATCACTTAACCATTGGTTCAGCGTCGCCACCGAAGTCCAAGTGATTCAGCACTGGACACAGCATGACGCTCTCGTCGGCCACGATAAAAAATTCGTCTACAACAACCAGCCCCACACCGGAACTGTTCTCAGCATCGACCCGCTCAAAGAAGTCTGTGTGCAAACAACCCTTGGGGGGGGCGAAGTTTCACTCCCCGTCGAACAAACCAGATTAGTCTAATCGATCAGAGCAGCCGCTTGATCTGCTTGCCCAGCTCAAGGGCACCTTCTTGCGAAAGATCCCCAGGCTTCCAGCCAAACGCCAGTCCTTCTTCAGCCCGATCGGGAAACCGTGGGATGATATGGAAGTGGACATGGTCCACCGCCTGCCCCGCGGCCGCACCGTTGTTCTGCAGAATATTGACCGCAGTCGCCCCGGTGACCTTCTTAATAGCCCGCGTAATCCGAGGCAGCACCCGCCCGACCGCCGCCGCGTGATCATCGGACAGCTCATCGATTGTTGCCGCGGGTTCCTTGGGGATCACCAACGCGTGCCCTTCAGACAAAGGCCCAATATCCAGGATCGCGATGACGAAATCGTCCTCGTAAATCCGGTGTGCGGGGATCTCGTTGCGGATGATTTTGGAAAAAATGGTGTCACTCATAGCCCATACTAGGCCCATCGACACAAACCAATCCTCTTTCTTGCTCCTCCCCCGCCTAGCGGGGGAGGTGGCCGCGCTTTGGGGGGTCGCGGTTGGAGGGGGTCTTGCCAGTTATATCTCGCATATCATCCCCCTGTGACCATCCAATCGACCCAGCCCGTAATCCGCCAGCTCCCGCCACTGCTGGTCAACCAGATCGCCGCCGGCGAGGTCATCGAACGCCCCGCCTCGGTCCTCAAAGAACTCGTCGAGAACTCCATCGACGCCGGCGCGACCAAGATTACCGTTGAGCTCGAAGCCGGGGGCATCGAACTCGTCCGCATCACCGACAACGGCTGCGGCATCGCCAACGACCAAATACGCCTCGCCCTCTCCCCGCACGCGACCAGCAAGATCGCTGAGTCTGAAGACCTCGACAAAATCTCCACCATGGGATTCAGAGGCGAAGCCCTCGCATCCATCGCCTCGGTCGCTCGCGTTACCATCCACTCAAGATCAAACGAGTCCGACGAAGGCCAATCCATCCACGCCGCGGGTGATGAGATCCATGAGCCCATCCCAGCGGGTTGTCCCGTCGGCACGATGATCGAAGTCCGCAACCTGTTCTTCAACACCCCCGCCCGTCGCAAGTTCCTCCGCACACCAACGACCGAGCAAACCCGATGCTTGGAGTGGCTCCGCGATCTCGCGATGGCCAACCCGCTCATCGGTGTCCGCTGTCTCGGCGACGACAAGGTCAAGCTCGATCTTCCGCCAAACCAATCACCAAAGGAACGCGCCCTAGCAATCCTCGGCAAAGAACTCGAATCCCAACTCGTCGAAGTCCATGTCGATCAATACGACAACACGCGAGGCGTCCTGATGTGGGGGCTCGTCGGGCTCCCCTCGATCGCAAGGGCGACCTCGAAGGCTCAGCATGTCTTCCTCAACGGCCGGACAATCCGCGATCGCACCGTCACCCACGCCATCCGCGAGGCGTACCGAGGGCTCATCGAACCCGGTAAGCATCCGACAGCGGTCTTGATGATCGAGATGGCACCCAGCGCCGTGGATGTCAATGTCCACCCGGCCAAGCTCGAAGTCCGCTTCCGCGATCAGTCCATGGTCCACCGGGCCGTCTACCACGGCATCCGCGACGCCCTCGCCCAAGCCGATGTCACCCCATCGGTGCTTTCAATCCTGCCGAATGCTGGCGGGCCAATGGCGATCATGCCTTCGGTCCAACCGGTCGAACAACAGGTCGACCGCATCGTTGAGTATCTCAACACAACACCAGCCGCCAACAAATCCGACCTGCGATCGAAGCTTACCGAAGTCCTCCAAACTCCGGACCTCCCAACATTCAATCCGCTCCCAACACCACAGACCGAAGATCGCCTCCTTCCACCGATCGTCAACAAAACCAATGTCCTCCAGATCCATTCCAGCTACCTCGCGATCCAAGACGAGCAAGGCATGCTGATCATCGATCAGCACGCACTCCACGAACGCATGATGTTCAACAAGCTCCTGAGCCGTGTTACCAACGCGGGCGCACTGGAGCAGCAAGGGCTCCTGACTCCAATCGTCGTCGAGGTTGCGCCGGGGATCATCGACGAGTTCGATGAACTCGATGAACTCTTCACCCGCATCGGCATCAGCGCAGCACCGATGGGTCCGCGATCAGTGGGGGTCTCCAGCGTCCCGACCTTCCTGCTCTCACGCAATGTCGATCCGGGAGCATTCCTCGACGACCTCTTCGAACGCATCGAGCGCGAGGGATTCGTCCCAAGTAAAGAAGAGGCCCTCCACGAAATCCTCGACATGATGTCCTGCAAGGCCGCGATCAAAGCCGGCGACACACTCAGCGAAACCGAACTCGCCGAGATCGTGGCCCTCCGCGACACCACCGATCGGGCCGCGTCTTGCCCCCACGGCCGCCCAACAACCGTCCGCCTCAGCATCGAAGATCTCGAACGCCTCTTTGATCGACGCTAGTCACTAATTACGCATCGTCCAGCAGTTCCATCGCCTTGAACGACTTGCCCTCAAGCATCTCAAGACTCGCCCCGCCGCCCGTAGACACATGCGACAGCCGATCAGCAACACCAAAGATCTCCGCAGCCGCAGCGGAATCCCCGCCACCGACAACTGTCACCGCGCCGTGTTCGCTCGTTGCATCAGCGACCGCCTCGGCAACCAGCTTGGTGCCCATCTTGAACGGCGCCCACTCAAACACGCCCATCGGCCCGTTCCAGATCACGGTCTTAGAGCCCTTGATGATCTGGCTGTACCGAGCCGCGGTCTTGGGCCCAATATCAAGCCCCATGTACCCGTCCTCGATCTGGTCGTCAAACACCTCGATATCCCCGGCCTGCTCAGCAAACATCGTCGAACAAATATGATCCTCCGGGAAGTGCAGATCCGTCTTGGATTCAGCCGCGAGCTCGATTATCCGCTTCGCTTCCTTGACCATCGAATCTTGAACCATTGACTTGCCAACCTCGTGCCCAAGAGCAACGAGGAAGGTGTACGCCATCGCCCCGCCGACCAGAATATGGTCCGCCTTGGGCAGCAGGTTCTCAATGGCCGGCAGCTTATCACTCACCTTGGCCCCGCCCAGGATCACCGTAAACGGCCGACCCGGATCAGCCAACGCATCACTCAGATACGCGATCTCTTTCTCAACCAAGAATCCCGCAACCTTGGGCTTGTTGCCCATCGCCTGAGGCACGCCAACCATCGAGGTGTGCTCGCGGTGGCAGGTCCCAAACGCGTCGTTGACATAGATATCACCAAGAGCCGCGAGCTGCCCAGCGAAGTCTACTTCGCACCGTTTCTCGCAGCCATGGAAGCGGAGGTTCTCGAGCAGGATCACATCCCCGTCATTCATCGCATCAACCGCTGTTCCAATCGCCTCGTCCTTGCAGTTCTTGGCAGGGATCAACACATCTTTGCCCAACAACTCCCCGAGCCGCTTGGCGATCGGCGCCATCGAGTACGCTTCCTCGTATCCTTTGCCCGCAGGACGACCAAGGTGCGACATCAGCACAGCCTTGCCACCGCGATCAATCACCGATTTGATGGTCGGCAGTGCCGCGACGATCCGCCGATCATCCGTAATATTTGAACCATCAAGAGGCACATTGAAGTCCACACGGATCAGGACCCGTTTGCCGGAAACCTCGGTATTTGCGATCGTTTGCTTGGCCATCATGAACCTCCATAAATGTGATGCGTTTCTACGCGCCATTCTAGGTACTGTTCATCAAAGAACCCAACAAAAAACCGCGACCCAAGGGCCGCGGCTCATTCATTCTTCATTGCATTCAATCGCTCAGCTGTCGAGCAAATCGTTTGACCGCCCGCGAACCTTCGCCCCGCCGTCCTTGAGCAGGTTGTCCCGCAGCGAACGCAGATCCGCCTGGATCGATGCGTCGATGAGCTGGTCGCCCATCCGGATCTTGATCCCGCCGAGCATGGTGGAATCGGTGTACGGGTGGATGATGGTTTCTTTGCCGAGCGATTCGTTGAGCTGGTGCTTGATCGAATCAAGCGCGTCGGGCGACATTGGTGATGCGGTAAAGACATCAACCTCGATTCGTCCAAACCGTGCCTGGACGAGCTCGTCAAGAGCCCCGACGATCGGGATCAGGTGTCCCAAACGACCCTTGGTATTGAGCTGACGCAAGAAGTTGACCGTCAACTGGTCGCACTTGCCATCGAGCATCCGAACCAGCGAGGAATCACGCTTGCCGCCATCAATAAGCTGTGAAGCGAGCAACTCATTAAACCCGCGGTTATCGCGAGCGATCTCCAGCAAGTCTTCGAGCTGACCGAGCAGGTCCTCAGGGCTAGTCCCATCGGTCGCCTCGGCAACATCAAACACCGCGTGGGCGTACACCTTGGCGAGGGCATCGGGCTTTGTTTCAATCAAAGGCATGTCTTAGCTCCAAACCAGCAACAACTCCCGTTGCAGGGTATTCACTTTGGGGGGTTGGGGGGTTATGAGTTGACAGTCTTGAGTTCAGCGAGTGATTCTTCCATCAGACGCTGCTCGTCGTTGACCGACACTTCGCGTTTGAGGATCTTGCCCGCCATCACGGTCGCCAAGTTCACTGACTCAGAGTAAAGCTCGTTGAGTGCCTGCTTTTTAGCAGCCTCGATGTCGGCCTTCGCCTTCTCGCGGAGTTCGCCAAGCTCGGTCTCGGCGCGTGCCTTGAGCTGGGCAGCAAGCTCACCCTGGGCGGCCTTGGTTTCTTCAAGCATCTGCTGGGCCTGTGCCCGTGCATCAGCAAGGTTCTTCTCGTACTCGTTGAGAGCTTCCTTCGCCTGCATCCGAGCATCCTCAGCAGCAGCGATCTCGCCCTTGATCTTGTCATTGCGTTCGTCAAGACCAGAAACGATCTTGGGCCAAACAGCAACCGAGAGAATCCCGAAGACAATCAGGAACAGGACGATCGCGGTTAGTCCTGTCGCGAAACCCTCTTTGGGAGTGGCAATTGGATTGGCCGGCTCGGCCGCAGCGGTCGCAACGGCGGTCAAGCAGGTGTTGGCAATCAGAACAGTAATCAGAGCGAGTCGGTTCATCGCGTATTCTCCGTTAAGTGTGGGAACCGGATTTCAAAAGCCAGGTCCCAGAAACCGAGGCGTGCCGTGTTTCAGGCACGCTCCGGGTAAGTCAGTTTCGTCAGTAGCATTAGCCGCCGAGGAACGCAACAACGATCGCAAACAGGGTCGCACCTTCGATAAGTGCAGCCGCGAGGATCATGTTGGTACCGATGGTGCCGGATGCCTCTGGCTGGCGAGCGATTGCTTCAACAGCACCCTTGCCAACGAGACCGATGCCGATGCCACCACCGATGACAGCGAGGCCGCCACCGATTGCAGCGAGACCGCTACCGATGTTGCCCGACATGGCGGCAGCGTCGCCTTCAGCAGCCATGGCCATTGCAGGTGCAACCATTGCCAGTGCGCCGGTTGCCAGAACGATTCTTTTCATGAGCTTCATATCAGATTCCTTTCAAAGGCCGAAGTGTAATTTGGCCAGAACCATTGAACTGCGGGGAGCATCCACTGTCGATCCAACTCGGATCGCAATGGCCTTGGGTGCCTCCCCGCGGAGCCCCAGGCCCAACATTTATAAACAGATCACGCGTGAGCGGGTTCCCCCTCGTGGGCGTGATCATGATCGTGGTCACCGTGATGCGCGAGCAACGAGATGAACACGGTCGTCAAGAACATAAACACAAACGCTTGCAAGAACGAAACAAACAACTCGAGGAAGTAGATCGCGATGATCCCGAGCGATGAAATAACGCCAACCGGGAAGCCCAGCAGCGGATTGTCACTCGTAAATCCGCTCGAAGCGAATCCAAGAAGTACCGCCACAAGAATGTGACCCGCGGTCATATTGGCAAACAAACGAATCATCAGAGCCGCAGGCTTGATGATCGTGCCAAGGATCTCAATAGGAATAATGATCGGCCACACAAAGATCGGGGCCTCGGCGGTCAGGTGCTTGATATACCCGCCAATACCCAGTTCCTTAACACCCGCAGCGTTAATCACGATCGCGGCAATAAAGGCCAGAGCCCCGGTCACCCAGATACTCTGGGTCGCAGTCCCGCCTATAAACGCCTTGTGCTGGGCAACAAGCTCGGGATTCATCTCCCCGGCGATGATGTTGTGCATATCAAGAATCGGGATCAAACCCATCAGGTTGTTGATCAAGATAAAGAAGAAGATCGTCCAAAGGAACGGCATCATCTTGTTGGTCCGCTCACCAATCAGCGGCCGAACCGTGTTCTCACGAAGGTAGCCACAGATGACCTCGATCATGTGTGCGATGCGGTTGTTGGTCACCCAACGCCCGTGGCCTTCGTCCTCGGCACCGGTCGAAACCGACTTGGCAACAAATAGTCCACCGATCACCATAATCGCCGCAACGATGACCATGTTGGTCTGAGCGGCCGACCACAGCCAGTACCCGTTCTCGCCAATAATGAACGGGTGGTTGATCACATGCTGAACGGGATCACCCGCCGCAAGAGTAAAGCTCGAAGTCATGCCTGAACCTCCGGAGCCAGCATCTCAGATGCCTGCTCCACTGAGTTGTCAACAACAGATTTCTCTGTAACAGTTTTAATCAACGACAACACCGTAAAGACATCGATCACAAGCACAGCAAGCACCGACATCAACAGCGTCATCAAGAATATGTTTTTCGATGGACCGAAAGTCAGGAATACCCCGAACCCGATCACAATCACAAGCCCCGCCCGGATCATCGTCCCCGCGAGCACCGGAACCGCCCACAAACCCGCCGACCGAGCCGGGAGCATGTTGAGCGTCATCAGCGTCAGAATAATCCCAGGGAATACCGCCCCGATCGCCCACACCCCATCAGTCATCGCCAGCCCCTTGGTCGTTGCGATCCACCCGCCAGCAAACCCGATCACCACACACGCAACCACACTCATCGCCGCCATTTTCAGGATCGGAAGCCGGACCGGGTCCAGCAGCCGATTGGGCTGTGGATCGGATTGTGGATTGGACTGTGCGTCGGTCATATTTTTCGATGCAGAGTTTCGATGCCAAGAGGATAGAAATAAACCCAACAGAGGGGCAGAAGGATAGCGTTCACTCACCCAATCGGCGAGCCGAGAGCCTAATTTTCAACCCAATCTCCCCCCAAAGTTTCCACTGTTGGAGCCATCCCCCAAGAACCCAAATGAAGACCCCTAAGTCTCCGGGTCCCCGTCGGTCCGAGCCGACGATCCCGTCTGCTCTTTGTTCAGGTTCATCGCTTCCTTGATAAACAGGTAAAACCCGCCCACAAGCCCCGTGAGTGCCAAAATAGTCGTCCACATCTTCCCCGTCCCCGCCACCGAATCAATCGCATACCCCATCAACCCCATCCCAATGAGCCCGTAGACTGGATCGAGCGCAATCGACCATGCCTTGGCCTGCCGGGTCCGGTTAGCCCGCTCCTGGGCATCACTAGGCTTGACATACGAAGTCACAGGCCGGTCGTCCATCTTCAGCTCATCAGGAATTTCAGTATTCCACCGCTTCTGATCGCCGTGATCATCACTTTGGGGGGCATCACCATTGTGGGGTGGGGGGGCCATTAGCCCTGTACCTGCTTGTACGCCCACGCCCGGGCGTGCTCGGCCGCTTCCTTGATTTTCCCGACCTCAGACCCTGAACCCTGGGCGCTATTGGGCCGCCCCCCGCCCTTGCCGCCCATGATCGAGGTCGTCTCCCGGATCCAGTCGCCTGCTTTGAGACCCCGACCGATCATCGCCTCGCTTACCGACGCCATCACCGCCACCCGTCCATTCTCCGCATCAGTCGAGAACACCATCACCGCCTTCTCAGGCACCGCCTTGGAAATCGTCGCCACCGCCGCTTCAAGAGCGTTGCGGTCGGATCCCAGATCCAGCGTCGTAATAATGATGTCCTCGCTCGAACCCTTGGCCGCATTGGCGATCCCCATCGCCAGCTCCTGAGCATTGCCCGCCTTGGCGGCCGCCTCGGCTTTGGACGCTTCCTTGAGTTTCTTGGCGACCGACCCAAGCTGTTCCCGCAATGCGTTCTTCTTTGCCGCGGGGAGTTCCATCGCGTCTACATCATTACCGACCTGCTGGAACGCTTCTTTCAACTCGCTCAGTCCAAGCGATCCCAGCGATTCGACACGCTCGCCGAGCGTGTCAGCCGCGGAGAATGCCTCGGCCGCCAGTTCGCCGGTGAGTCCCGTGATCCGTCGGATCCCCTTGGCGATCCCCTCTTCAACAGTCAGCGCAAACCGCTTGGCGGTGCCGGTGGTTTCGATATGCGTCCCGCCGCAGAACTCGATCGACGCTATTTTCCAAGCATCATTCGCCGGGTTCCCGATCAACTGATCAACCTCGATCCCGATCGAAACAACCCGGACCGGATCAGGATAAGTCTCATCAAACACCGCCCGCAATCCAGCGATGTCCTTGGCTTGTTCCAGCGGTGCAAGCTCGCCGTACACAGTCAAGTTCTGATCGATCTGATGATTCACAATCTCTTCGATCTTGGCGATCTCCTCGGGAGTCACCGGCGCGTTGTGCACAAAGTCAAATCGCAGCTTCTCATCGTTAACCAGCGACCCACGCTGATCCACGCTCTCGCCCAGAACCTCACGCAACGCAAAGTTCAGCAGGTGCGTTGTCGTGTGGTTGGATGCGATCTTCTCACGCCGCTTGGCGTTGAGGTGGCAGATCATATCGTTGGCGCAAGTAATCTTCCCCTTGCTGATCCGGCCGATGTGCAGCACATAACCCCCAAAGCTCTTGGTGTCCTCGACCTTAAAGACCCCGCCGGACTTGGCACACCGCAGCTCGCCGACATCAGCGACCTGCCCGCCCATTTCTGAGTAAAAATTAGTTTTGTCAAGCACGATCCCGATCCGGTGCATCCCCGCGCTGCCCGAGCTTGCATGGTCGTCAAACTTCTTCCCGTTCCAGATCGCCTTGACCGTTGCCCGGACCTCATGCCCAGAGAACTTGTGCGAATCGTCCGTCGCCTTGACATGCAGCACCCCGAGCTTGGCGATCTGCTCGGCCCGAAGCTCAACAACCCGCTCCCCATCATCCTTCTTCCCGCCCAGCCGCGACCGCTGCTTCGCCTCGGCCATCGCCTTCTCAAAGCCATCAAGATCAACCTGAAGCCCGCGTTCCTCGCCCATGATCTGGGTCAGGTCGATCGGGAAACCATAAGTGTCGTACAAACGGAATGCGTCATCGCCTGAGACAGTCCCGTTTACGATTGCTAGGTCTTCAAACATCTTGATCCCCCGATCAAGCGTCTTGCCGAAGCTCTCTTCCTCATCATCAATCAACGCGATCACCCGAGCTGGATCCTTCGTCAATTCCGGGAAAGCATCCCCAAGCAACTCGACAACAGTGGGGGCCAGGTCCGTCAAGAACCCCTGCGGCGCACCGAGCTTCTGCCGTCCATACCGAACCGCCCGACGCAAAATCCGCCGCAGCACATACCCACGCCCATCATTACTCGGCGTAGTCCCGTCTGTAATCGCCACAACAAGCGTACGAATATGATCCGCGATCACCCGGTACGCCTCATCAACCCCGCCGGCGTCCTCATCCCCAAGCTTCCCGCTGTACGCCCGGGCCCCCGTCAGCGATTTGATCTTCTCAAACAAAGGCCCAAACAGATCCGTGTCGTAGTTGCTCCGCTTGTCCTGAAGCACCGAGACGATCCGTTCTAAACCCATCCCCGTATCCACATGCTGCGCCGGCAGCGTCCGAAGTTCGCCGCCCTCAAGCCGATCAAACTGGATAAACACATTGTTCCAGATTTCGAGGACATCGGGATCGTCCATGTTGACCAGCGACGCCGCGTTGCGTCCACCGATGCGGTCGTAATGGAGTTCCGAGCAAGGCCCGCAAGGCCCCGTGTCGCCCATCTCCCAAAAATTATCCTTCATATTCCCAGGCAGGATGTGATCCTCAGCAAGGTACTTCCGCCAGATCGCCTTGGTCTCAAGATCCGCAGGCAGGTTCTGCTTGTCATCGCCCTCAAAGTAGGTCGCGTACAACCGGTCCGGATCAATCCCCCAAACCTTCGTCAGTAGTTCAAACGACCACCCGATCGCTTCCTCTTTAAAGTAGTCCCCGAACGACCAGTTCCCCAGCATCTCAAAGAATGTATGGTGGTAGGTGTCCTTGCCAACATCATCAAGATCGTTGTGCTTCCCGCCCGCGCGGATGCATTTTTGTGAGTTGGTCGCCCGCTTCACGCCATGCAGCGGCGAACTCGGATCCAGCGTCCCCTGAAAGATCGGCTTGAACTGGTTCATCCCCGCATTGGCAAAGGTGTCCCGAAGCGACGGGTCATTGGTCGGGCAGGTCGTCGAAGAAGGCACAAAGTCGTGCCCGCGTTCCTTAAAGAACTCGATAAACTGCGTCCGGATCTCGGCTGCAGTGGCGGACAACATATTGGACGGAACAGATGAGGGCATGCTGAGATTCCATTCTGGAAAGTGGCGAATCGGCCGATCCGCGATATACAAAGGATCGGCTTACCCATAGTACACTCTGCAAGCCAAATGGCCCGCCCGGACCCCCTCTCAATCCGTCCGAGAACACAACAACCCCCCCAACAAACCCCCCAGTTCACTGGTCAATAGACCATTCTCGGTGTCTCTTATACACAGTGGCACCCATCGCCGCGGGCGGTTGTTGTGTATCTGCACCCGCCCAATCACAAGGATCAGATATGAATCACCCCCAGACGGCCATCGGGCTCCTCCTTATCACCGCAATCGCATCAACCGCCCAAGCCGGTATCCGTCGCCACGATCGCGACGACGCCCTCTACCAAGACCTCGCCAATGAGTCCCAGTTCCAATCAGTCGCCCGCCTCCAAATCCTCGGCCCCAGCGGCGCCCGAACCTGCTCAGGGACACTGATCAACTCCGAATGGATCCTCACCGCCGCCCATTGCTTCGATGGTATCGAGACCCCTAATGCTGCAGCACTCTTGGGTGGCACCTTCGGTATTGCATCAGAAATCATCATCCACCCAGGCTGGTCCGAGGGCCAAGTAACCCAAGGCGGCGATCTCGCACTCATCCGTCTCTCTGTTCCAATTACACACATCACCCCCGCCACCATCTTTAGTGGCACCAACGAGATCGGACTCATGGGCACCGGCGTCGGATACGGCCGCTCAGGCACAGGGTTCACCGGTGAAATCCCCGGAACCCTCGGCACCAAACGAGCCGGAACCAACATGATCGATGTCCTCGGCTCAGATCGTGGATTTCACCAATCGATCCTCCTGACGGACTTCGACAACCCGTCCAATGAATCCGACTCAACCTACGGCTCCCCAATCCCCACAGACCTCGAATACCAGGTCGCCGGCGGAGACTCGGGTGGATCCCTCTTCATCCAAGAAAGCGGGCAGTACTACCTCGCGGGCGTCACCTCCTTTATCAACTCAATCAACGGCCCCGCCAACGGCAACTACGGCGATATGTCCGCCTACACCCGTCTGAGCGACTACAACGCCTGGATCAACTCCGTCATCCCCGCCCCATCTGGGCTCGCGGTGCTTTCGGTCGGAATCTTCGCTGTTTCCCGCCGCCGTAGAGTCATCTAGAAAAAATGTTCAACACTCTTCTCTGGGTGACCCTACTGGCCGTCTTCGGCGCAGTAGGGTCTTCGTCTTCCAGTACCTCCCCCCCTATCCTTCTCAGGCATGGCCAAACGCACCACCAAAAAGAAATCGGTCCTCAAACGCCTCCCCAGCGACAACGCCCCGCCCGCAATCCCAACCTACCCGCCGCCGATCCCCCTCGCGTCGCTCATTGGTCAGCCCCACGCTGCCGATATCCTCAACCGCTCAATGAGTTCTGACCGCGTCCACCACGCCTGGATCTTCCACGGCCCAAAGGGCGTCGGGAAGTTCACCGCCGCCATCGCATGGGCCAGCATCATCCTCGATCCCACATCAGCCCCAGACCTGGGCGGCAACATCGCCGCCGACCCAGACTCCCAAACCCAACGCCTCATCAACGCCGGCACCCACCCCGATCTCCATGTCATCCGCAAAGAAATGGCCCGCTATCACGAAGACAAAAAAGTCCGCGACGCCAAGCTCGCATCCATCCCCAAAGCCATCGTCGAAGAGCACCTCATCGCCCCCGCCACGCTCGCGGCCACAATGAACTCCTCATCCATGGTTTCCAAAGTGTTCATCGTCGACGAGAGCGAACTCCTCAACTTCCAAACCCAGAACGCCATCCTCAAAACCCTCGAAGAACCCGCCCCGGGCACCGTTATCATCCTCGTCACCTCCAACGAAGACCGCCTCCTCCCAACCATCCGCTCCCGCTGCCAGCGCGTCGCCTTCGCCCCGCTCAACGACGACGCGATGCGGGCATGGATCCAAGGCTCAAACATCGAAACCACCCCCGAGCAACACCAATGGCTCCTCTCCACCTCCGGCGGCTCCCCCGGTAAATACCAGAGTGCCCACGCCGCGGGGATCTACCAATGGGCCACCGATCTCGAACCACTCTTTAACCAGTGTGACAAGGCCCAATACCCGCTCACCCTGGGCTCGCGCATGGCCCAGCTCATCGACGACTGGGCCAAGGCATGGGTCAAAGCCGGCGAAAAAATCGGCGAAAACCGCTCAAAGCTCGTCGCCAATCAGATCGGGTCCCACCACATGCTCGGGCTCATCGCAGACCGCTACCGGAAGCAGCTCACCACGCCCGCAAAGGCACACAGAGCACTGAATGCAATTGATAAAGTTGAGCGAGCCCAAAGCGAGCTCGGCACCAATGTACAACTCCGGTTTGCGATGGATCATCTCGCCGCGGGCCTCTCAGAGCCGCAGCACCAGCTCGTCTGAATCATTCAGGCCTGGATACTCAGTGACGGCATGTCAAAGTCGGGAAGATTGGGCGTTGCCACAATTCCCGCTTTGCGATCTTTGACGAGTTGAACCATCAGCTGTGCCCAGGTTTCACGCTCAAACTCAAGCAGCTCGATGGCTTTATCAAGCCGAACAACATCCTTGTCAATGCTTGCTGAAACCAGCTCGCCGTACAGGAACACATAAAGGCTCTTGACCTTTTCGGCAAGTTCAGGGTTTGGTCTCGGATCGATCGTGTTGGTCAGTTCCAGCACAATATCTCTGCACTGGGTGAACCCCTCGTAGACTTTCTCGTGATCCTTGTTTTCTAGCCCGAACTTTGCGGCATTGGCAAACCGGATCGCTCCATCGAGGAGCATCATCCGGAGCTCTTCAGGACTCGCGGTCATGACCTTGGTCTTGAGATACGCATTGGCTGTGTTCTGGTCGTTCATGTCCGAGGTATCGGTCCTTCAAAAGCCCGTCTTGAGCAGGGAATCAATCATTTTCCCATTTGGTCCAAACACACTTATCCGATCGACTGGATCTGTGACAATGCCGAGCCTTGCGTCTGGAATCCCGCGATCGCCTGCTCCATCGCAAGGAACTGGCGTTGAAGGACTTCCCTCTTCCGGTCGAGCCGAGCGTCAATAAACTCAATCCGGGATTCTTGCAAAGCGATCTGGTCATCAAACGCGTCATCTCGTCCAGTGAGCACACCGGTGAGCGAATCTGTATACGCATCGGCGAACTGCTCAAAGAGCACCATCACGCCTTGTTCACTGAACTCCAATGTCCCGTCGTCTGGATTCAGGAAGGTTGCGTCTTCGTCTTCTTCTGGGACGAGCACCGTTCGCCTTGCGAACAGGTCCTCGATCGCCTGAGAGTCTTCCGTGTACGCATCCCGGAATTTTTCAGAGTCAAACTCGAGCTTCGATCCCGAACCGATTTTGATGCCAGCATCGGCGAGCCTGGAGAACTGTGACGAGAACCCGTCGTTCTCACGCAGGATCGACGAGAACATCGCCCCCCGCAGCCCGATCATCGTGCCATCGCCGAGCAGCGTCCCCCTCTCCTCGGTCTCCTGATCAAACCTGGTTTGGAAATCAATCTGTTCAATCGCGGTATTAAAGGCGTCAACGAACTCCTGGATCTTTGTTTCGATCGACTCGGTATCTTCGGTGATCGCAATCTCAACAGAATCCTCGCTCGTCGAGAGCAGGTCGATCGTCACACCCTGGATCACGCCGTCGAGCTGATTGGTCGAGGAGCTGATCAAGACCCCATCGGCCGCGTTGGTCGATCCAAAGAACACCCGCGAATCATTCCCCGAATCGATCGAGTTCATGCCAAGATCAAAGGTCCCCGAGTCCACCAAGAACCGACCGGCCGTCCCCGTGTCATCAGACGCAAGCGACAACCGGAACGGCGTCGAACCAGTCCCCGTATTGAGCAGCGAAGCGCTCACGCCGGCGTTGGATTCATTGATCCCATTGATCACATCCTCGAGCGAGTCATTGGCATCAAACTCAAGGGTTGTCTCAAAGGATCCATCAAGGAAGTTCGCGTTCGGATCGGCATCAAGTGCCTCCTGCGTCACCTTCCCCGCGATCCGCAGTTTCTTGGCAACCGTTCCATCCGTGTCATTAATCTCAAGGAGCCCGCCGAGTAGGCCGTTGTCTTCGATGATCAGCCCGTCACCCGTATCGTTGATCCGTGCCGTCACCGAGATCGCCGTCGACTGGTTAATCCGCCGGATCACATCGGCCATGGTCACATCACCGCCAGAGATCGTAAACTCGGCCTTCTTGCCGTCCGAATCAATAATTTCAAACGAACCCGTCCCAAGCCCGGCACCATCAAACATGGAATCCAGCTGTGTCGCGGTCCCAAAGTACGCCAGGTCCTGATCTACCCCCTGAGCCGTCCCGCTGGTAAACGAACCAGATACCCCGAGCAGCGCAGCGGTATCAAATCCGCCGGTACCAGCGATCGCGAATGTTGAACCGCCGGTCGTCAGGTCCTTGATAGATAGCCCGTTGCCGGCTTCATTGAGCGACGCAGAGAGCGTTGCTCCGCCGTTGGAATCGTTGATAGCCGTAATAATGTCATTAAAGTCTTCGGCCCCGCTTATATCGACCGTAAAGAAGGAACCATCCTGTGCCGTGATGGTGAGATTGCCATCGGTGGCCCCAAGCCCTTTCCCGCCATTCAGGCTCGACACCAGCGTCGTGTTCATCCCCGCAAAGATCCGGGACGCACTGGTACTCCCCCCAGTATAAAACCCAGAGAAACCAAGATCCGCTGCAGCGGTACTCTGTGACCCAGCAGTAGATGCGTCCAGAACTTGAATTCCTCGGCTCCCCGTTAAGTCGTTGAGCTGGATCGTCCCCGTTGTTGGATCAATCGAAGCCTCGACCTGACCTGCATAAGCGGGGTCGGCCGCAATAGCGTCATTGATCCGGTCAATCACGCCCCCGATCGTTGTGACGGCGCTGCTCGTCACGACCAGTTCGCCATCAACCGTCTCTTCAATATCCCCAAGCCGAACTTTGACGAATCCGTCATCAAACAATGAGTTGCCGTTTAGATCAAGGCTGATTTCGATGTCGTGAACATCACCCGAAGCATTCCGAACCCCAAGCCCTCGCCCGTCGTTGAGCGAACTCAGGGCCGTGTTGGTCCCAAGCGAATAGACAGAAGTTCCCGTCACGGTATTGCTGACGATCGCCCCGTCGAGCCCCATCGATTCAAGCACTTCTCGCCCGCTGGCATTCTCAATAGAAGTCACCCCGTCAATGACAAACTTGTCATTGTCAACACGGGCGTTCACCCCGCCGCCTACAGCGTTGATCGCATCGAGTACTTCCGAAACGGTACCAACCGTGGAGAGGTCCACATCGGTCCCGTTGACTGTGATGACCCCGCGTGTGATCCCGTCCCCGTTATTGAGATCCGCAAGACTCGTATCCCGGTCCAGCCGCGCCTCGGCACCCTCGAAGGTCAGCGAGGTCATCCCTGCTGCAGAATCGCTCGTTGCGAAGCCGCCAGAAAGCATCTGCTGCGTGGAGACGAGCTTGTTGACCACAAAGTTGTATGTACCAGGGAGCGCGTCTTGCGAAGCGTTGGCCGTCATGATTGCTTCATTGGAGACAAGCGATTTCTTGTTCTTGAAGACATTGTCAGTCCTGAACGCTTTGGCAAGGTTTTGGATCGCGGTGAGCTGCGAGTTAATCGAGATATACGCAGCTTGCTGACTCTGAAGCTGGATCATCCGCGTCTGCGCAAGCACCTTGGGCCGCGACTCAATAGCGAGTAACTGCTCGATCAGTGATCCCGTATCGATACCCGAAAACAGACCAACACCAGTGGTGATACCGCCCATAGCGAATCCTTTCCAGAACGGCTGTCTAGATCAGCCGTCGCGCTCAGAGCCCATTTCATCCATGAAACGGGCTCATTGATCCAGTATCGGCCATCGGGCCCCGGATTCTCGATCCGCAGCCAGACACCAAAGCGATTCTGGACCAACACTTACACGATCGGGCCATCACCGCGCCATCTGAGCCCAAATCCATACTTTCTGCGCAATTTCTGCCCATCCCTCCCGCACAAACAATCTCGTCAAACATCCGAGAATCTCCTCTTTTCTTCGATCCAACGCTCCATGAAGGCGATAATCATCACTGTGAACACATCCGATACCCAATCCGCCGTAGATTTCCCAAGCCCACCCATCCTTTGCCGGCTCGGCGCCGGGGCATTGGGCATCATCGTCGCACTCTCGGCACTCCCCTGGATGTGGTATTCGATCAGCCATTTCGGGGCCTTCGACTGGGGCCTCTTCGGATTCGAACTCCTCACCGCGTTCGCTGGTTTCTACGCGATTCTCCTCGGGCTGGGCAAGTTTAAAGAAGGCTGGGGCATCGGTGTCACCGCAATCGCGGGCTCGATCCTCGTTGCATTGGTCTTCGGCCTCTACATCGGTTTCATCATGGCCAAGAAAACCGACTTCCCAGACCTCTACCCCCTCGCCAAATACACACTCATGGGACGAGCCGTCGTCATCGTCGCGTTGTTCGTTTTGGCTTCGATCGCGGTCTTTGCCCGCAACTCCAAGTCCGTCCCCTACTTCATCAAAGCCGCTCTTTGTGGTGCACCAATCGCAGCAATCGCTGTGATGATGCAATACAACTTCGGCCCTGGCGCATGGATTAACAACGCCCTCGCAGGCGGGTCAGGCACCGGCGCCCTCCAATCAATCCTCGCCCTCGTGCTTGGACTCTTCTTCATCGTCTTCATCTCCGCCGCCGGACACCTCCTCATCCGCGCCTTCGAATGCGGCCGCCCCTCCACTCCCCAGTCCAAATAAATCAAAAGCAATCTACAAAAACAGCCAAATCCAGCTTAAAAAGGGCGTTTTGGCCCCTTGAGGCAAAATCCGTCATCAAGAATTCCCAACAAGGTTTCTATGACCGACCTCATCCTCCTTATCGTCGCCCTGTCCCTCGCTGCTGTTGTTGGCGCGGGCATCGTGTTCTACCTGCTCTCCTCGCTCAAGCGTGCAAGGGCAGGCAAAGACATCGATAAAATCTCACTCAAAATAATCACCGAACGCGTCAGAGCCGTCGGCAAACTCGTCGGACTCGAAGTCCACGCCAAAGAAATCGCCACCGCGACTTCCGGTTACTCCTGGCTCCCGCCAATCCTCCTGAGCCAAGCCAAGATCGCCATGATCTTCCAGTTCGAAAAGCAATACGCCATCGAGCTGGGCGCGATCAACGAGTTCGATGTGGCTGAGGTCGGCCAAGGCACCTACCGCATCACCCTCCCCCCAATCGTCGGCTCACTCCGCCTCATGGATGTCGAACCCTACGACATCCAGCAAGGCCGAGTCCTCGGGCTCATCGATGTCATCAACATGAACGCCGCCCGCCAGACCGAACTCATGCGGACCGCCCAGGACCAAGCCGCCGAGTTGTTCGAGAAAAACGACGACCGCTACATCCACCAAGCCCGCGAGACCATCGAGCGCCAGCTCAACTCCATCGCCAAACTCTTTGATATCACCCTAGAAATCGAATGGTCAACAGACTTCGTCAAGACCCAACCAAGAATCCAGCTCGACGAAAACCTCAAAACCGGCCCGGTCCTCGTCGCCAGCTAACGCCGGGTGCCACGGCTTGACCGTCTTCGGCAAGCCGTGTCTTCAAACACTGAAAAACATCGGGTGCCCTGCTTTCGCCGTCTTCGGCTAAAGCAGGAAACGGAAATCTCAAGTCAAACAGCACTCGGATGCCAGATGGTCTTGAACTCCACAAACGGATCAAGCCAGCTCGGCCCGCTGCACGCCGCGTCGTCAAAGTAATCCAGCGATCCATCACGCAGGCACACCCGCTTCATGTTGATCGCCGTTCCTTCGCGGAGCTCGGCGCGCTGCGCGTCGCTCACGCCCCCCGCATGTATCCCGATCACCTCACGGTGTGAAGCGAAGTGGGGGACCAACTCTTCTTTGAACCCGGTGATCAGATTGACCACTCCGCCCGGAAGGTCACTGGTCGCCAGCGCCTCAGCCAAGATCATCGCCGGGATCGGGTTTGATTCACTCACCAAAGCCACAACCGTGTTCCCCATCGACACCGGCCCCATGATCATCGAGATCAAGCCGAGCAGCGCCGGCGAGTCCGGAGCAATACACCCCACAACCCCCATAGAACCCGGAATCGTAAAGTTGTGATAAGGCCCGCTCACCGGATTGGCCCCGCCCATCACCGTCGAATATTTATCCGTCCATCCCGCAAAGTGCACCACGCGATCAATCGACGCATCGACTTCTTTCATCCCATTCTCGCCAAGAGCAGTCGCAAGTTCCGCCCGCTTCCCCTCCATCATCTCGGCAAGGCGATACAGAATCTGCCCTTTGAGATACCCGGTCGAGCCGCACCATTTCTTGTGCGCCCCGTGTGCTGCCTCGACCGCACCACGGACATCCTTCCGCGACCCATGGCAGATATGCGCACTAAGCCCAATAGAAGCGTCCTCAACAAGCGTCGACCGCCCGGACTCGGTTCGCGGAAACTTCCCGCCAATAAACAGCTTGTAGGTCTTGGAAATCGGCAATCGTTCATCGCTCACAATGTGTACTCCATCTCAATCTCATGACGGATCGGGATCCCATCAAGCCCGATGTCGGGGATGCTCGATTTAATCTTCCGTGACTCGCTCACCGCATCGCGGTGCAACGCCACGAGTTCAAAGTCCCGCCGCTGATAGAACCGCATCGCAGGCGTGTTGTCGTTGGTCGTCACAAGCCACAGCTTTGAACACCCGTGCTCTCGCGCTTTGTTCCGGACCCCGGTCAGTAAACACGACCCAATCCCCCCGTGTCCCGCCATCGAGTTGTGCGTCACGATCTCGCACGCGTCGCCCTCGATGTTGTAGGTCAGCAGCCCAACCTCAGACCCGTCACGCACCGCCACAATCCCCGGAAGCTCATCGGCCTGGAATATCCGACCCCTGGTGACCTGCTCGGTCGAAGCCCAGTACTGCTGCAGCACCCGCTGCACCCAAGGCTTGTCCTCAGCGGTCAAATCACGAATCTCAAATGTGTGTACACCAGGAACTGTGGTCATGGTCGGTCCTTTCATCAAAAGCTCTATCAACCGTTATTTTAGATACGCCGCCAGCCCGTGCCGTCCGCCCTCGCGACCGAACCCAGACTCCTTAAACCCACCGAACGGCGACGCCGGATCAAACTTATTATAAGTATTCAGCCACACAACACCCGCATCGAGCTTGCTGGCCATATCAAAGATCTTCGACCCCTTATCCGTCCACACACCCGCCGCCAATCCATAAGGCGTGTTGTTCGCCCGTGAGATCGCCTCGTCGGGCGTCCGGAAACTCATCACCGCAAGCACAGGACCAAAGATCTCCTCCCGAGCAATCGCATGGCTCGGCTGCACCCCCGTAAAGAAACTCGGCTTACACCAATACCCCTTCGATGGCAGATCCGAAGGGCTCGGATCATGCAACTCCGCCCCCTCAGACTTCCCGGTCTCCAGATACTTGTTGATAATCGAGAGCTGCTCCGGCGAGTTGATCGCGCCAAGATCAGTGTTCTTATCAAGCGGATCACCAACACGCAGCGACGCGAGCCGGTTCCCGAGCTTGCTGATCACGGTATCCAAGATGCTCTCCTGCACAAACACCCGCGACCCCGCACAGCACACATGCCCCTGATTAAAGTAGATCCCCTCGACGATCCCCTCAACCGCCTGATCAATCGATGCATCCTCAAAGATGATGTTCGCGCTCTTGCCCCCGAGTTCAAGCGTCAATCGTTTATCAGTCGCGGCCGTCGCCTTGGCGATCATCTTGCCAACCCCGGTCGATCCCGTAAACGCGATCTTGTTGACATCCGGATGGTTTACAAGAGCGGCACCGGTCTCCCCAGCGCCAGTCACGACATTGACCACGCCCTTGGGCAGCCCAATCTCCTCACAAATCGCCGCCAATCGCAGCGCTGTCAGCGAGGTCGTTTCGGCGGGTTTGAGCACAATCGTGTTCCCACATGCAAGTGCCGGAGCGATCTTCCAAGCCGCCATCAAGAGCGGGAAGTTCCAAGGGATAATCTGGGCGCACACGCCAATCGGTTCTGGTTTGCGTCCCGGGAGTGCGTATTCGAGTTTGTCCGCCCACCCAGCATGATAAAAGAAGTGTGCAGCAGCCAAAGGCACATCCGCGTCCCGCGATTCCTTGATCGGTTTCCCGCCGTCCATCGTCTCAAGAACCGCCAGCTCCCGCGCCCGCTCCTGGATCCGCCGAGCGATCCGGTACAAATACTTCCCACGCACGATCCCAGGCAGGGCGCTCCACGCAGGCAGCGCCGCCTTAGCCGCCGCCACCGCACGATCAACATCCGACCCGTCCGCCGCCGAGATCATCGACAGCGTCTCCTCGGTCGCCGGGTTCACCGTTGCGAACTTGTTTCCCGAGCCGGGCTCAACAAACGCCCCGTCAATAAACAGGCCGTAGGAATCGTCCATCCCGGGCTTGACCGACTCAGGAGCCGGATCATAATCAAAGATTCCCCCGCCCAAAGCCCCACGGAAATCCAGCCGTCCGCCGCCCTCCCCAGAAGCCGGGGATGGATGATCGGACCTCACATCAGTATTCATCGTGCTGCTCATTCCCCATCCTATGGCCAAAACCCCGCCCATGCTCCATCTGTACCGCCTTTAGAACCCAAAACGCCCGCAATCGAGTTCATTGGGCTCACATCGAGCGTCTGTCAACCCGTTGGTACACACATGGCCAAAGACTACCACGCTCGCTCAGATACCCGCATCGACACCGAAGGCGTCAGTTGTTCATCAGGCAGCAGCGTCGGTCGCGTCGCAGATCTCACAGGTCAGGGCATGCGTCTCATCATTCAGAACGCAACGCTTCCCGAGCCCGGTGACACCAAAGACTACGCCTTCACCGACGAAAACACAGGCCATCAACTTACCGTTCAAGGCATCGTCCGATGGATCCGAAAGGAATCACCGGATAAAAAACGCAACGAACTCGGAATCGAGTTTGTCAATCTACCCCCGTCTCACCGTGATGCGCTTCTTCACCTCGCTGTACTCGGCCAACTCGTTATCACCAGTGATGCAAACTCCAGCCACGGCTTCGATTCCCCCAAAGTCGATCTGTACGGAATCTTTGATGTTGCCCGCGACGCAACCGAGAGCGAAATTGCTTTCGCCTTTAATAAACTCTCAAATAGATGGCACCCGGATCACAACAACTCCCCAGAGGCCCACGCCAAGACCGAAGAACTTCACAACGCCTACTCGATCCTCAAGGATCCAATCCTCAGGGCGCGATACGACTCGCAGCATAACCCAGAGCGAAGCCCCAATCGAAATCCAGGAGAGAATCCTGATCAATCTACAGGCCCATCTACAGATCATGGCCCGGGCCAAGCCGCGGCTTAAAAGTATTTCAATCAAAGTATGCTTCGGTCTACATGAAAACGGTCGGGCTACTCGGTCCCGTTTGCTGCGAGGATTGCGCTGGGGCTCAGCAGCAATCCAACCGGCGATCCCAACCCGCTTGATGCGCTCATCGCCCGCAAAGAGGCGATCTGTTTGTGGGACAGCCTGAGCTTTCGCGACAACGCCCGGAACGCGAGCTCTCGCGGATCGATACGCCGCTGTCCCATTGCACGGACCCATACAGTCCCAATGATGATCGCAAAGACGCCCAAGCCCCAGAGCATGAGTGCACCAGACCCCCCATCCTCCACCCCAGAAGACTCGGGCAAGAACAGCTCGGTCGGTCCCGCTTGGGCAATCATCACAACCATCCAATCAGTCGCACTTCCAAAGCTCATAGCAGAACACTTCCTTCAGATTCAAGAGCTTCCCGAACACGCTGGCTCACAAGCATCCGGTGCACGCACTGGTCGGCACGCCCGCGGACACCATCATCTTGTTCATTGAGCGACATCTCATTGAGTGTCATCACCAGTTCTCGCCATCCCTTGCCGATCAGCTTCCGGGTTTTGGGTTCAAACACCCGCTGGGTCGCCCAGACCCCCGCCAGCCGGTGAAGCACACGCGAGTCATTCAGCATCGCGCCCAGATCTTCGGCCGCGACCTCGATCATACCCGATTCGCCCGGCCTTCCGCCCTCGACGAGCATCCGCCGAATGGCGCTCGACCGGACCCGATGATTCGGATCGCCTTTGTATTCAATAAGAGAATCGACAGGCGTATGGACCGATTCGATCGCGTTGGCCACCACCCGCTGGTCATCACTCTCAAGACTCCGCAGAACCGCCTGCTTGGCGGCTGAAGACTCGATCATGCTCAGCCCCCGCACCAGCGATGCCCCAACCCGCGGATCAAGCCTCTTCTCATCGGCCATCGAAATCAAGTCCATCTCAAATCGCGTCTCAAGCCCGATCGCAAGAATCATCCCCAGCCCAGTTCCACGCCGTGATGGCTGGTGCAGCATCTCGCGGATACTCCGCACAAACCCGGCAGGATCAGAGTGGTACAACCGCCGGGCCTGCAAACGAGACGCTGCCAAATCAGGCATTTTCATCGAGAGCCGCTCAACTTCTTCGGTCGCTACCCGGCGCACCCACGCCGATCCAGACCGGCTGTTGAGCTCAGCGGTCTGCATCCGTCTTCTCCAGTTCATCGAACCAACCCCGGGCGCATTGCTGCCGACAGAAGACCAACGCATCGCCGAGTGCCGAGCGACCGGTTCAGATTCGTCATACAGATAATCAACAAGATCCAGTGAGTCGGCAACGCAGCATCCATGGAGCCGCACCATCGGATTCTCGTCGGCCATTACTCGCTCGAGCTCGCTCCGCCGGACTCCTGCATCAAGATCAAGCGTCGTCACCCACCGCAGGTACCCGCGTCTGGATTCCGGATCAAGCAAACCAAACTCATCGACGCTCAGCATCGGTGCCCGTTCTTCGAGCGCAACCAGTCCATTCTCTTGCCGCGTCGCAATCCGAACCCGTTTCATCGCTTTGGCCCGTCTCGGCCTGATACACAAATGCATCTGGTCAAGCACCGCGCAGTGCTCGGTCATCGACTCGGCAACCTCCAGCTTCGCAGATGCAACCCCTGCAATGGGATCAACCACAAGCCACCGCAACGCCCGTTCCCGAAGGATCGGAGCCGGGGTCGTCCGCAGCACAGTCCGCATAGGCATGTGGCTCGGATGGTTCCGCTCGCTGAGCAGCCGCCGCATTTTGTCGAATGCACGGTGTTCGATCGCTGTCGCACCACGCCGATCCATCAGAAGCAAAGACGCCAGCAGTGGCGATCGGCACCGATGGCTCGCAAACGACCAAGCCGCATCGGCAATCGCCGACAGCATCGCGCACCGTTCGAGTTCGAGTACCGCCTTGTCCCCCAGCATGGGTGTAGTTTGTCGATTTCGGATCGCATCAAAGTCCTCCCCCAGCATTTCTCCGCTCAAATGACCGAACATCCCAAGCACCAAGCAAATCAACGCCTTGTCGGCAGCCAGTCGGACTTTGGAATGCTCATCGCTCAACAGAGTGCACACCATCACCCCAAACCCGGGGTCACCAGTGTCCATCGCGATCTGGATAGCAGAGAGGCGTGTCGCTGCATCGGAGTCTTCCGACATCGATTTGATTACAGCAATCCACCGGCTCCGCCCGAGCGCCAATGAAATCCGCCGCATGTCGGAACTCAGATTGCCCCAGCCCATTGCAAGAGCCCGCAACGCCGAATCCGCGTGTCGTGCTCTCCACCTATCAGACAAGTTTGTCATCAATGCGATTGGTCCGAGTGATTGCTGATTCATCCCGACCTGCCCGTACCCTGCAACTTCCACAAGCCGAAGCGCAAAGTGTTGGCATTCAACAGCTTGGCCAACGCGTAATCCCTCACCGAGTGCGGCGACTTGCAAACGCAGCGGCAGCCCAAGCGTTTGCTTCATGGACTCTTCAAGTTGAATTGGTGCCTTAGTCAAGTTTGGTGTGTTCTCAGTGGTTCTATGCAATCCGGATATTTTAGTATCAATATACCATTTATTGTGTATGAAATGCGTAAATGCCTGCTATCTTGTGCCGCAAAGGGAAAATCAGGCCGATCTCCCTATTTTGGATCAATCATCCACTTCTCTCTTTGAGAAATACCAATGATCCGATAACATCATCGGCTGACTCGCAAGTATTGCGGGAATTTCCTCGGGACAATGTCACGCGATCGCTCCAAAGCACACCGGGGCGACCGTCAACACATGGGAAGGAATCCATGGCCACCACAATCAACTCGACCGCACGGCTTCAGTCGTACCAAACACTCCTCTACGCGAGATCTCTCCAACCAGAGCTCGCCCACTGCGCAGATTCGCGCACCATTATCCAAGATTACTACACCCTCAACACCTTTATCATGCCCGGCTCCCACGCATGCATTTTCACTTCCGTTGATGGCTGTGCCACCGAGCATGTCACCGACAATACCCTAGGCAACTCCGAAACCGGCCTGGTTGAATCCCTGCTCTGCTCTGCAGAAAAGGACATCGAGCACCAGATCCTTCGCACGAAGATTAACTACATCACTGCAGCCCAAACAGAACAACTCTCCACCCACATCTACAACGACACCCTTGAAGAACTCGACCAACTCGCCCGCGATCAAGACGCACTCGCCCACCGCTGGAGCGACCGCGTCGGCTCATGCCTCTCCCTCGTAGATATCCAAAAATTCGCAGACCAGATCCATATCCAGTCCTACCACCTGATCGCTGCAGAGTCATTAGTGCTCAGAACCCAGACAATTTTCGAACTCAAATCCAACAAATAGCAGCTCTCACAACAACACCCTGTCTACATCCGGAACTCGCAACCCGCTTTCTGTTAGTAGCGGGGGGCTTTGTTACGCAAGCCGCAATCCTTCTGTAATTCCTACCCAATTCCCCCCGGATTGGCCCGATACACTACCAAAGCAATGACCCGATCCGGAGCACCAAATGTTTGATATTCCAGGCCCCCTAGGCACCCTCTTCAACTTCCTCACCATCGCCCTCGGATTCGGCTCCATCATCTTCGTACACGAGCTCGGACACTTCCTCGCAGCCAAATGGGCCGGCATCCGCGTCCTCGCCTTCTCCATCGGCTTCGGGCAAATCGCCTGCTCCTTCCGCAAAGGAATGGGCTTCCAAGCCGGATCATCAGAACCCGCCTACCAAAAACTCGTCCGCGATCAAAACGGCGACCACACCAAGCTCGACATCTCCCCAACCGAATACCGCCTCAGCTGGCTCCCCTTAGGCGGCTATGTCAAAATGCTCGGACAAGAAGACCTCAACCCCGACGCAGTCTCCACCGCCCCAGACTCCTACCAAAACTGCCCCATCCCAAAGCGACTCGTCGTCATCAGCGCAGGCGTCGTCGTCAATGTCATCACCGCCGCCCTCCTCTTCATCCTCGTCTTCAGCGTCGGCCTCAACATCATGCCCCCGACCATCGGCCAGGTCCTCCCAAACTCCCCCGCCTCCCTCGCAACCCCATCCGACCCTCAGTACGCAACCGGACTCCAACCCGGCGATCGCCTCCTCTCAATCAACGGCACCTCCGTCCGCGCCTTCCGAGACATCCCCACAGAAGCCGCCATGTCCTCCCCCAAACGCCCCGCCATCATCATGATCCAGCGCGACGGCATCGATCAACCAATCGAATACTCCGCCAACCTCAAGCCCGGCGCCCAGCTCGGCCTCCTCGATCTCGGAGTCACCCCTCTCCGTTCAACCGAGCTCATCCTCACCGATGATCTCAGCCTCTGGGACCGCCGAGCCGACGACTACGGCCTCGCCCAGATCCCGCCCGGATCAACCATCACCGCCATCAACAACCAGCCCGTCGAAACAACAATCGACATCCAACGCCTCGCCGCAAACGCCGGCGAGATGACCGTCGCCTACACAACCCCCCAAGGCGACAACAACACCCTCACCATCGCCCCCCAACAACAACTCATGACCCAGCAGGTCGAGATCGACGACACCTCCCTAGAAATCCAGCACATCCTCGGCCTCACCGGACTCATCCGCGTACACCCAGATGTCTCAGCCGCCGAAACCAAGCAAGGCCTCATGCCCGGCGACATCTTCACCAACATCGCCGGCGTCGCCTACCCATCCCTCGACGCCGGCATCAATGCCATCCGCGACAACTCAGGCAAACCCATCGACATCCAAGTCCTCCGAGGCGACCGCCTCGTCGATCTCACTGTCCAAGTCTCCGACGACGGCCGTGTCGGGTTCTACCCAGACACAACCACCTATGCCAACGCAATGTTCACAAAGTCGCCATCGGTTGCAAACCAACTGCGTTTCGATATTCCAGCGGGTTCAGTGATCACCGCACTCGACGGCATCCCAATCGACTCACTTGACGATCTTGTTTCTGCAATCGTGAGCAGCACGCCCAACGCTCTCCAATCCATCTCGCAGTTCTACTCGTTTGAAGTGTCCTATGTCTCGCCAACCGATCCAAAAGCAGGGCCCACAGAGCGATTTGTTTCCATGCAAGGCAGCAAACTCGCTCGCCTCCATCACTTCACCACCCGCTGGCCCGGCGGCCCAGACATGTCCACCCTCTTCCTCCCTGTCCAACAAATCGACAAAGCCACCAGCCCAATCGACGCCGTAGGCAGAGGATTCCACGAATCCAGAAGAGTCATGCTCCAAACCTACCTCACCTTCCTAAGACTCTCCCAGGGCACCGTCAAAGTAGAACACCTCAAAGGCCCCGTAGGCATCGCACACATCGGCACCATGATCGCCGACGAAGGGTTCATCAAGGTCCTTTTCTTCATGGGCCTCATCTCCATCAACCTCGCCGTCATCAACTTCCTCCCACTCCCAATCGTCGACGGCGGACAGTTCCTCTTCCTCATCTACGAATGGGTCCGAGGCAAACCAATCCCCATCATCATCCAAAACGCCGTCACCATGGCCGGGCTCCTCTTCATCGCGAGCATGTTCCTCCTCGTTACCTTCAACGACATCAAATCCTTGGTAGGTTTCTAACCCATGCCAGCATGGCTCGGCCTCCTCCAACTCCTCACCATCGGCGCCCTCGGGTTCTGGACCATCACGGTCCTCTACACCGCATGGTCCCTCCTCCACCCCCCAAAGCGAACCTACGCCTGGGCACTCTGGCGCGGATTCCCCGGCGACCCCTCCGAACTCGACCAACCCCTCGAATACGAACAAATCGAACTCAAATCAAACAACCAAACGCTGATGGCCTGGAAAATCAAAGCCCTCAACCCAACAGGCCCCCGCATCGTCCTCATCCACGGCTGGGGCTCCTCCTCCATCGGTGCACTCCCAAGAATCCCGCACCTCGCAAACCTCGCCTCCGAAATCATCACCATCGACCTCCCCGGCCACGGTGAATCCGCCGGCAACTCCCAAATGGGCACCTCCGAACACCAAGACATCGACACACTCTTATCCTCACTCGACGAACCCAAACCCACCATAATCTTCGGCTGGTCTATGGGCGCCGGCATCGCACTTCAAACCGCCAAAGACTTCTCAACCCAGCACAACATCAAAGCCGTCATTGCTGAATCCCCCTACACCCACGCCATCACCCCCGCACGCAATGTCATCCACCTAAGAGGCCTCCCAACCCACTTCAACCTCAAACCCGCCATCACCCTCATCGGAATCCTCAAAGGCGTTGGCCCAAAGTGGACCGGCTTCGACCGCACCCAAATCGCAAAAAACCTCCCCGTCCCCCTCCTAATAATCCACGGCCAACAAGACCCCGTCTCCCCATTAGCCGACGCAAAAGCAATCGCCGCCGCCACCCCAAACGCCACCCTCCTAGAAATCAAAGAAGCCGGCCACAACAACATCTGGACCACCCCAGACTTCACCGAGCAAGCCACACAAGCCATCCAAGATTTCATCAACTCGTTTTAAAAAGGGTGCCACTACTCGCCGCTTCGGCGCAGTAGTGTCTTCAAACAACCTGCAACTTGGGGTGCCGTGCTTTGACCGTCTTCGGCAAAGCACGAACAAGAACCGCTCGAGCTCTCTTCTCTCCCCCCATTGGCCAATGGCTAATGGCCAGTCCCCTCTTCACCCCACCGCAAACTCCATCGCCCGCTCCGCAATAATGTCCGAAGCATCATACAAAGGCAGCGGCGAAGTCGTCGCCGAAATCATCAACGGCGCTTCGCTGCACCCCAAGATCAACCCCTCGCACCCACGCTCCACAAACCGGTCCACAACCCCCATCACCTTGGCGCGAGAGTCATCGCAGATCCCGCCATAGATCAGCTCGTCAAAGATGATCCCATCGATCACCTCCGCGTCCTCATCACTCGGGCGAACCAACTTAATCCCCTTGATCCCAAGATCCGTCTGGTACACCGACCCGGAGGTCACATACTTGGTCCCAATCACCCCAACAACCTTCCGCTCATCACGCGAGATCGCGTCGGCCACCGCATCGGTCATCTTGATCCAAGGAATCGGCGAGTTCACATCCGCGAGCTGCACCGCATGCTGCACCGCGTTGTCCGGAGTAAAGCAGAACTCGGCCCCGATATCAGCCAGCTTCTGAGCCGACTCCTGAAGCATCTGTCCGACCAGCCGCCAGTTGTCGTTCCGGACCGCCTGAATATACAGAGCGAGCGGAATGTTATAAATAGAAACCACCGGATGCTGATCCGCAGGCAGCTTCACCGACGCATGCCGAAACAACTGCCGGTAGCAACACGCCGCCCCTTCAGGGCTCACCGCCACAATGCCAATATGCTTGGTCAAGATCAAATCCTTTCAACCCAACGATACGAATAATCAATCGAAATGCACGCTGTCAATGATGCCGGGCCTCACTGCCCAACACCCTATCATCCCCGATCAGAGCCCATCTGTCAAACCTATACTCCAATCCATGGCCCCATCAATGACAAACGACGCACAAAAATCTCCAAACCCCTTCCAAATCCTCGGCATCGAGCCCACTTTCACCACATCCCCAGACCAGATCCAACACGCCTACCTCCAAAAACTATCCACAGCCCACCCCGATCTGGTGTCTCAAAACGCCACATCAGATTCCCCCGCACTCGACCCCGCCACCCTCAACCAAGCCCGCGACACACTTTTGAACGACGAAGCAAGAGCCAACCTCATGCTCCAACTCGCCGCCGGCCCCTCCCCCAAAGACAAATCCCTCCCCGACGGCTTCCTCATGCACATGATGGAACTCAGAACCCAAATCGAAGAAGAACTCCAAACAGACCCCACCGAAGCAAGACCCCGCTGGCAATCCTGGACCAACGATGAACGCACAAAGACCATCGCCACCATCACCACACTCTTCAACCAAATCCAAGCCGATCCCACCGCCGCGAACCAGATCAAGCAAGACATCCGAACCCACCTCAACGCCTGGCGATACACCGAACGCCTCATCGAACAACTCGACCCAACCTACCACCCATCCACCACCGATTTCTAACTCTGCTCTGGGTGCCCTCCTTTACCCCGCTTCGGGTAAAGGAGGTCTTGGATTCACCACCACCGTCGGGTGCCCCGTCTCACCGTCTTCGGTGATTCGGGTCTTCTCTTCATTTGGGCACCACGACTCGCCGATTTGGGGGGCGGCGCAGTAGTGTCTTCGGAACTATTCCAAAACAAAATCAATCATCGGCTTCATAGCAATAAATGATTTTGCAAACAGTTCGACCGCCTCAGGCGATTGAATCACCGGGCACTCATAGGAAAAAACAACCTCGATCCCGAGCTGGATGTTTGATCGTTTATTGGTCATGATTTGATAGATCGCTTCAGCCCACTGTGGTTGATATTTCACGCCCGATTCTTTACCGGGAATGATTGTTTCGAGGTCGGCTTCGATGCGTGCGTCCTTAATTCCCGCCGATCGTTGACTCGGATAGTGGCGTTGGATCGCGTAAACAGTGGCTTTGGCAGTTGGGGAATCACTTATCGCGAGTTGGAGTCGGTGCTCAATTGTTGATAACAACTGGATAAATCCGGGTTCGCCCAAGTCGCTGAGTTTGTTTTTAAAGCCGCCTCGGACACCGTTCGGGATCGTGATCGCCGCTCCAGTATTGTCTTGGCGAATAGCCATTGTCAGGTGTGGATAATCGGTAAAGTTCTTTGCGTTTCGTGCTATTTGAAGCGGCATAAAATCCCATACACCAGCACCCGCTCTCCCGGTGATTGCTCCCCGCCTCTTGCCCTTTGGATCAACCCCAAACTCCTGCAAATCATCCCGGTGCTGTAACTCATCACCAAGCAATCGGATCAGCCGTTTCCCTTCGCGATAAGTGTACGGGTTCTCAGAATCGAATCGCAGTCCATCAAACATGGTCAAAGTCCCTCGAATGGAGTAATCCTCCGCGATCATCCGCGATTCAAAGATCTCCATATAGTCAGTAAATGTCCGAGCCCAAGACGATGATCCGGCATGCCTCCGAAACCAAACATACACATCTCGCCAAGCCCGATGCGTCGCTCTCTGTGGCAAATTCTTTGGCGGATCATCAACAGAAAGAATCAACAAATACGGTTTCTCAAATCCATGCCGAACCGCTGTAGAGAAATGACGCTTGAGCTGATTCGTGCTGATCTTTGAACTAACTTTCGATTCAATAAGAAGAGCCCACCCGAGCTCAGAATACACACAGCCGTCAGGCAACCCTTTGCCTTCTTCATCGTCGCCAGATACAGCCGTCCCCGGAATCTGTTGTTCAGTTATAAAGAGTGATTTTGGATTCGGGATGTCTTTACAATCCGCCCATTTGAGAAATGGCTTGAGCAAACTGCGATCAGCAGCAAGAGTACAAATCAGTGCATGGGTGAGTTTGTTTTCTTGCTGTGTGTACTGATCAAAGACATTCCGCATTGAGGATAATACCTCTCCCTATCCTCCCACCCCCAACAAAGCCGATAAACTCCCAGTAATGCCCCCCCAAATCCCAGACCCCACATCCCTCACCCAAACCCCCCTCATCATCACGATGGCCGTGCTCCTCATCGGCTCCGCCATCGCCTCGGCCTCCGAAACCGCACTCTTCGGCCTCTCCCGCGCAAAACGCTCCACCCTCCGAACCGACCACCCCAATACAGCCCTCGCCGTAGACCGCCTCCTGGCAAACCCACGCCAGCTCCTCCTCCAAGTCCTCCTCCTCAACATGGTCGTCAATGTCGGCTACTTCATCTCCGCCTCCATCCTCACCCTCCACGCAGAAACCACCACCGCCCGCATCACCATCTCGCTGGTTTCCCTCTTCAGCATCATCCTCATGGGCGAGGTCTTCGCCAAGCTTTTCGCTGTCGCAAGTCCGACGCTCTGCCTCAAGATCGTCACCCCGATCCACCTCATCATCCGCCAGCCACTCCGCCCCATCATTACCATTTTAGAACGCTTCTTCATCCTCCCGGGCACCCGCCTCCTCGTCCCCGGACCGCCCCCGCCTCCTGGCATCACCCCAGAAGAAATGTCCACCCTCCTCTCCCTCGGCACAACCGAAGGCCTCATCGACCAATCCGAGCAAGACCTCTTATCAGCCATCGTCATGCTCTCGCAACGCAAGGTCGAAGAGATCATGCGCCCCAGAGTAGATTTCACCTGGCTCGACGCCGAAGCCACAACCGAAGATGTCCTCACCGCCTGCAAAGAATCAAACGCCACCCGCTTCCCAGTCTTCGATCGCGGCCTCGACGGCACCCCCATCGGCATGACCGACGCTAAAAAAATCCTTGGCGGCGCATCCATAAAAGAAACACTCGCGCCCCTCCTCTTCATCCCCGAACAAGCCACCCTCGAAACCCTCCTCAACCAACTCCGCGACAACGCCCAAACCATCGCCCTCGTCGTAGACGAGCACGGCACCGTCGCCGGCCTTGTCACCCTCGCAGACATCGCAGACCAACTCTTGTCGGGCATCGCCGACCAACAATCCACAGAAGCCCAAGACATCCAAATGATCGGCCCCGCGACTTGGTCCGTCCCCGGACGCATCGCCGTCCACGAATGGTCCACCCTCTTCGGCGGCGTCGGTTCTTCAAATAATCTCGCCAAATCCCCCGCCAAATCCCCCGCCAAAACCCTCGCCGGCCTCATCATGCACACCCTCGCCCGGGTCCCCAAAGTAGGCGACCAAATCAACCTCGGCTCCGCCACCCTCAAAGTCCACGCCATGAACGACCTCGTCGTAGAAACCGTCGAAGTCACCCTGAATACAGATTCATCTGAAGAAGTAGGGGGGCAATCATGAACACCCCCGAACTCATCATCTGGACCACCCTCGCCCTCATCGGCATCCTCGGCTCAGCCCTCTGCTCAGGTCTCGAAGTCGGTCTTTACTCCGTCTCAAGAGTCCTCATCCGCGTCCGATCCGTAGACCAACCCAAAGCCCAAACCCTCCACACCCAACTCCAAAACCCCGCGCCGGTTCTCACTACCCTCTTGGTGTACAACAACATCTTCAACTACCTCGCCACCCTCGCCATCACCGCGCTCCTGTCAACAACCAACCTCAGCGAAACCCTCATCATCGTCATCCAGGCCATCGTCCTGACCCCCATCCTCCTCATCTTTGCCGAGTCCATCCCCAAAGAACTCTTCCGCTCCCGCTCCAACACCCTCATGGAACGCCTCGCCCATCTCATCGTCTTCATGCGCCGATCCCTGACCATCATCCCGATCACCCCCGTCATCACCTTCATCGCCACAACAGCATCCAAGCTCCTAGGCGCCGACCTCACAGGCTCTGTCCGAAACGCCCGCCAGCACATGGCCGAGCTCATCAAACACGCCGACGAACAGATCACCCAGTCACAAACCGAAATGATCGACCGCGCCCTCACCCTCAACCAGACCCCAATCCGAACCGCGATGGTCCCCCTCACCCGTGTCATCAAAATCAACACCCACACCTCCCGCAAAGACGCCCTCGCCAAGATCCAGCAATCCAACCACTCCCGCTACCCCGTCCACTCCCCCGACGGCCAGATCATCGGCTCCATCCACGCCATCGACCTTTACACCTCTGCCGAAGATTCAATCAAATCCATCATCAAACCCATCGTCCGCCTCAACACCGAGACCCCCATGCGCAAGGCTCTTACCGAGATGAACACCGCCGGCGCCCACCTCGCCATCGTCACAAGATCCGGCTCAGATGCAGGCCTCATCACCCGCAAAGACCTGTTATCACCCCTCATCGCCACCACACACGACTGGTAAATCTCAATCCAATGGAATACAACCCCTCCCAAAGCCATTGTCTTGAAACGGAGCCATCGCCTTTATGAAAAACGCAAAGAACCATTTCGTCACCATCATCTTCCTCGCCTTTGTCGCATTCATCCTCGCGCCCAAGGTCATGAACATCATCAGCGGCCCCGCCGAAACCCCAGGAATCTTCGACGCAAAGCTCACCATCGAGCAGGCCTCTCTCCAGTCCGAATCCACTGGAAAACCAATGCTCGTCCTGGTCACCGCCGACTGGTGCCCCCCCTGCCAAGCCCTCAAAAAAGGGGCCCTGGTTGACACCAAAGTCACCCAGTGGGTCAAAGACAACATGGTCCCCGTCTACCTCGAAGACGGCGCAAACAGCGACCAGATCCGCATGCTCCCCGTCCGCTCCTACCCAACCACCCTCGTCATCAAAGACGGCAACATCCTCGGCCAGTTCTCAGGCAACACCTCGGCTGCAAACTTCCTCAGCCGCATCCAGGACCTCTCAAACCAATCCTGATTCCCTGAACCGCACCCCCATTTGGTAGGTATAGATATATAGCAAGCCATCGTTCTAGGCCCACAAACCCGATCCCATCGCGTATTGTGGTCTGTAGTACCCTGTGCCCAATCCAAAGGCGGACCCCAATATGCTCACCAAACGCACCAACACCCTCCTCTTCGTCCTCGCGGCTACCGCCCTGGGCTCAGCGATGGCCGTCACCTCCAGCACCTCAAAGAACATCGACTACGGCTTCTACGACCCCATCGTCGATGTCCACAACATGATCGAACACCTCTTCGTCACCGAACCCTCCGACGAAGACATCCAACTCGGCGCCATCAACGGCATGCTCGAAGAACTCGGCGACCCACACACCGCCTTCATCCCCGCAAGCAACGAGCGAGACTTCAACAAAGACATGCGAGGCCAATATGTAGGCATCGGCGCCGAAGTCATCATCCGAGACGGCTGGCTCACCATCGCCTCGCCAATGGACGACTCCCCCGCATGGAAAGCCGGCGTCATGGCAGACGACAAAGTCATCAAAATCGACGGCGAAACCACCGAAGGGTTCTCCATCAACGATTCCATCGACCTCCTCCTCGGAGAACCAAAGACCAAAGTCACCATCACCGTCGAACGAGACGCTGAGGAAATCGAAATCCCCATCATCCGCGACCACATCAAAGTCCAAGCCGTCAAAGGCTTCATGCGCAGCGACGGCGGCGAAGGCCCCTGGCGTTACCTCATCGACGACTCAAACAACATCGCCTACATCCGCCTGACACAGTTCATCCCGGACTGCGCCGCTGATCTCGAAGCCGCGATCCAAGCCGCCACCGACAACGCCGGCGGCCAGCTCGGCGGGCTCATCCTCGACCTCCGCTACAACCCCGGTGGCCTCCTGAGTGAAGCCGTCCAAATGGCCGATCTCTTCCTCGATGATGGCGTCATCGTCTCCACCAAAGGCAGAGCACACAAAGACCGCTCCGAAAAAGCCCACAAAAAAGGCACCCTCCCAGACTTTCCAATCATCACGCTCGTCAACTCAAACTCAGCATCAGCCTCAGAGATCCTCGCGGGTGCACTCTCAGACCACAACCGAGCCATCGTCATCGGTGCCCGCTCCTTCGGCAAAGGCTCCGTCCAAACCGTCCGCCCGCTCGAATCCGGCGCAGGCACACTCAAAATGACCGAGCAGTACTACTACCTCCCCTCCGGCCGTCTACTCCACCGCAAGGACGACTCCACCATGTGGGGCGTTGATCCAACCGAAGGCTACTACCTCTCCATGACCAACCCAGAGCGCGCCGCCATGCTCACCGCCCGCCGCGCTAACGAGGTCATCCATAAACTAGACACCCCAGAACTCACCGACACCACCGAGATCGTCGAAGCCCTCGACGATGTCCAGCTCACCGCAGCAATGGCCGTCATGACCAGCCGCATCGAGACCGGCGAGTTTACGCCCGTAGGCATCGAATCAAACAGACCCGACGACGCCGCCTACGAAGAACTCGTCGCCCTCCGCCTCCAAGAAGAACGCATCTACCGCCAGCTCGAACGCATCGCCAAACGCGTCACCGCGATCGAGACCGTTGTAGACAACGACGAGAACCCCCTCGACCTCTGGGACGATGATCTCGCCATCGCCGGCGGCCAACTCGAAGTCCGCGACGCCGAAGGAAACCTCGTCACCACCCTCCAAATCACAGGCCAAAACCTCGAACGCTGGCTCATCGACGCCGATGTCAAAGTCATCGAACCAACAACCGAACCAGAACCGGATTCCGACCAGTGATCGTCCTCGGCATCGAGTCCTCCTGCGACGAAACCGCCGCATCAATCGTGCGCGATTCCACACAAGTCCTCTCCTCAGTAGTCGCTTCACAAACCCAAACCCACGCCGAGTACGGCGGGGTCGTCCCCGAAATCGCATCAAGACTCCACGAGATCAACATCCTCCCCGTCCTCAACCAAGCACTCGCCGAAGCGGGTGTCGCATTTGAAGACCTCGACGCCATCGCAGTGGGGCACCGCCCCGGACTCGTCGGCTCCCTGCTCGTCGGCTTGTCCGCCGCCAAAGCACTCTCTTGGTCACTCAACAAACCCCTCATAGGCGTAGACCATGTCCACGCCCACCTCTACGCCCCCTTCCTCTCTTGCCCCTCCCCCGCCCCGGGGGGGAGGTGTCCGCGCATCGCGGACGGAGGGGGTCTTTCTTCCTCTTCGACTTCCTCTTCTCCCAATCCAACCTTCCCCGCCCTAGGCCTAGTCGTCTCAGGCGGACACACCTCCCTCTACAAACTCACCTCACCAACAAACCTCACAAGACTCGGCGCCACCATCGACGACGCCATCGGAGAAGCCTTCGACAAAGCCGCATCAATCCTCAATCTCCCTTACCCCGGCGGACCCCACATCGATCGCCTCGCCCAACACCCAGACGCAAACGACCGCCTCATCGACTTCCCAATTTCTCGCTTATCCAAAGACTCCCTCGACTTCAGCTACTCAGGATTGAAGACCTCCCTCCTCTACGCCGCCAAAGGCAAGCCCAACCCCCCAAAGCTACAAGGCAAACCCCAACGCCTCGCCGAGCCCGCCCCAGAACTCGATGACCAACGCACCCGCGATCTCGCAGCGAGTTTCCAAAGAGCCGCCATCCGTGCACTCACCATCAAAGCCCAACGCGCCCTCGATGCAAACCCCAATGATCAAACAAGTTTCAAATCCATCATCATCGGCGGCGGCGTCTCCGCAAACACCCTCCTCCGCGCCGAGTTCACCAAACTCGCCGAGCAAAACAACCTCGCCCTCCACATCCCCGAAATGCAATACTGCATCGACAACGCCGCCATGATCGCCGCCCTCGGATCCGTCATGTTCAAGCAAGGCCACACCGACGACCTCACCCTCCAAGCCACCCCAACCACCGCCTGCTAACCTCTTTTCTTCCTCCCTCTCCCATTCTGATGGGAGAGGGCCGGGGTGAGGGCTTCCAGACTTCTCCCATCTTCCCTCTCTCCCCTTCTTTCTCTCTTCATCTTTCCCATTGCCCACTCCCTATTGCCCATCCCCCTCTTCTCTGCGGCCTCTGCCACCTTTGCCCCCTCTGCGTTCAAAAATCTTCTCTTCATCTTCAACCATACCATCAACCAATGCCCCCACACCCCGCCTCCATCCCAATCGAAGAACTCCTCAAACACTGCACCATCGCCAAAGGCCGCTCCCAAGGCCCCGGAGGCCAACACCGAAACAAAGTCGCCACCCACATCACCATCACCCACAAACCCACAAACACAACCGCCCAAGCCGGAGAACGCCGCAGCGCAGCAGAAAACCAAGCCGTCGCAATAAGCCGACTCCGCCACACCCTGGCCCTGACCATCCGCCACCCAGTCCCCACTGGCGACGCCCGCTCCGAACTCTGGAAATCCCGCGTCCAAAAAAACAAAATCGCCTGCTCCAGTAAGCACACCGACTACCCCTCCATGCTCGCCGAGGCCCTCGACATGCTCGATGCATGCACCCACGACCCATCCAAAGCCGCCCTCCGCCTCCAATGCTCCTCCACCCAACTCCTCAAACTCCTCGCCGCCCACCCCCCAGCCTTCGTCCTCCTCAACCAAAACCGCTCCAAACAAAACCTCCACCCCCTCAAACCCTAATCTCCCTTTCTTGCCCCTCCCCCGCCCCGGGGGGGAGGTGTCCGCGCTTCGCGGACGGAGGGGGTCTTTCTTCTCTTCATCTTCCTCCCTCTCCCATTCTGATGGGAGAGGGCCGGGGTGAGGGTCTTATCTACTCTCTTATCTGGGTGCCATGTAGGTGGCGTCTTCGCCGGTGCCGTGCTTCGACCGTCTTCGGCGAAGCACGATTCACACAACCACTCCATGACTTCATGCCCCTAAACTCCCCCATGCACCCCCAATCCCATACCTCCCACAACTTCTTTCTTCTTCATCTTTCCCATTTTCCACTTTCTTCTCTGCGTCCTCAGCGACCTTTGACCCCTCTGCGTACCTCTTCTCTTCTACAATCAACACAATGCCAGAACCCACCGACCGCCAATCAATCAAAGTCCAAGCCGAGCGCACCATGCTCGCCGCTGTCCGCCTCCCAGGCTCCACCTACGACGAGCGTGACCCCTTCGGCGAACTCCGAGAGCTCGCCGTCCAAGCCGGCGCTGTCGTCATCAGCGAACTCGAACAACGCCTCCAAAAACCCGTCGCAGGCACCTACATGGGCAAGGGCAAACTCGAAGAACTCAAAAACGCCTGCGCCGAGCTCAACATCGCCACCATCATCTTCGACCACGACCTCTCACCAAGGCACATCGCCAAAATCGAAGAAGCCACCAACTGCAAAATCCTCGACCGCTCCGAACTCATCCTCGACATCTTCGCCTCCAGAGCCGTCTCCCACGAAGCCAAGCTCCAAGTCGAAATCGCCCAGCTCGAATACACCTACCCCCGCCTCCGCGCCATGTGGTCCCACCTCGAACGCATCGTCGGCTCAGGAGGCATCGGAGGCCTAGGCACCAGAGGCCCCGGCGAACAACAACTCGAAATCGACCGTCGCCTCGTCCAAAACCGAAAGTCACTCCTCGGAAAAGAACTCAAAGACATCCAAGAACGCAAACGCCGCGCAGTCGAAAAACGAAACAACGACCACTTCACCGTAGGCCTCGTCGGATACACCAACGCCGGCAAATCAACCATCTTCAACACCCTCACCGAAGGCGGCGCCTACGCCGACGACCGCCTCTTCGCCACCCTCATGACCCGCACCCGCGAATGGAACCTCGGCGGCGGCCACAACGCCATGCTCTCCGACACAGTCGGATTCGTCCGCGACCTCCCGCACCACCTCGTCGCCTCCTTCCGCGCCACCCTCGAAGAAGCCATGCACGCCGATCTCATCCTCATCGTCCTCGACATCGCCGACAAATGCATTGAACTCCATTACGAAACTGTTTTAACCACCCTCGACGAACTCTTCGAAGAAGTCGAAAAACGAGAAGACAAGTTAGCCGACACCGCCAAACGCGAAGGCAAAGAGTTCTCCCGCTACCAGCGCCCCGAGTACCAAGTCCTCCTCAACAAAGCCGACAAACTCACCGACACCGCCGACCTCCTCTACTGGCAATCCAGAATCCCAGGCTCAATCCCCCTCTGCTCCCTCCCCGCCAAAGAAGGCGACCCAGCCCCCCTCGGCCAAGAAGACCTCATCGCCCGAGTCAAAACCCACTCCCTAGGCACCATCCAAGAACTCAACATCACCATCCCCCTATCCGACTCCAAAACAATCCACACCATCGAAAACCGCACCGAAGTCACCGAACGCGATTATGTCGACCAGTCCGTCACCCTCCGCACCAAAATCGGCACCAGACAACTCGCCCACCTCCGCGCCCGCGGCGCAAACATGACCGTTCACACCCTCGACGGCACCCTCATCGACGCCCCAAAGCGAACCCGAGGCTGGACCGAAGACTCCGACTCCCCCTACGCCAAAAAATACGACTTCTAATCCCTTCTCTTGCCCCTCCCCCGCCCCGACGGGGGAGGCGTCCGCGTTTCGCGGACGGAGGGGGTCTTTCTTCTCTTCTCAGGGTGCCCCGACTCGCCCTCATGGGCGCAGTCGGGATCGGTTGCATATAAAAAGATCTCACTGCGCCAAAGACGGTGAGTAAGGGCACCAAGAGAAAAACTAAACTTCTAAATCAAATTCCCATCATGTTAACAAAGGATTTTTCGTGAGTTTTCGGTTTGCCAGGGCTGCTGCGGATAACGCCCTTAATAGACCATTTGGGTAGATTTTTTGTGTTTGCGGTATTTGTGAGATTTGGATTCTTGCCAACAGCATTCTGGATTAAAAATGTTTCCATTTGTGCAATGTCTTTATTTGGAATAACACGGCTATTTCCTGCTCGTGAAACAAAGAACATGACAGGTGTCCCTCTGATTGTTGAGTGCAGGGCGTCATTATAATTGACCAATTTCGAAGGGGTGAAAATTTCGGAAGCAAACCCCTTCTTTCTCTTTCCTGTGCCTGCTTTTCCGACATACCAAGGAGTGAAGCCTCGCCCTGCTCTTATTGCGAAAATATAGCACCCTTGTTTGTTGGCAAGATGTTGAACCGCTGATGTATTCCAGAAAGAAATCCCCTCAGGTTTAGATACTCTCTTGATTTTCATATTTGTTGTATATGGAACTGTGAACGGGCCTTCAACTATCAGTTCAGACATGCTGCTTGTCTCCTATGTACTTCCCTCACCCCAATGGATTCAACCACAACCCCGTAGCCAACTTCGGATAAAAGAAGGTCGACTTCTGAGGCATCAACTCCCCCGCCCTCGAAACATCACGCACCGCAGACAAAGGCGTAGGCCGAACAATAATCGCCACCTGCGCCTTGCCACCACCCGCAATAGAACTCCCCGTCACATCCCCGCGCCCAATCGCAAGCACCTCATCAATCGAATGCGGGAACGCCCACTTCACCGGCTCCCCCCCATTCAACTCAGGCGAACAAATCTCATCCACGATCAAGTGCTGGATAATCGCCACATCAAGATGCCGCCACGCCTCAGACTGATCAGGGAATTTTTCCTGCAACGGATCCTTCATCGTCGGCCAAGCCGCGAAGCAAAGCCCCGTGTCGTAATCGTAAATCCCAAACACATTGGTCTTCTCGCGTTCAGCAAGATCATCCATCTGCGAAAGGAATGTCTGCGGGTCATTATCAATCGGCTCAATATTCAAGAGCCCCGCCGAAGCATTCCGGAACTCGTCAATCGAGTAATCCTCCATCCCGCCAAGCACCCTGTGCGTAGGCCCAATAGCCAATCCCGGATCAGCCATCGAAACCAAGACCATCATGGTCCGTCGTGCCGGATGATCAGCAGGGACATCACCCTTCTCATCTAAATAGTTCAACGCCGTGTTATACCGGTGATGCCCATCTGCAACAAAGATGTCCTCACCCGCCAGCGCATCCTGATACGCCGCGATCGCCGATTCATCATCAACCGCCCAAACCTCTTGCAGCACTCCATCAGCAATCTTCGCCGTCATATCCGCCGGCCGCGATGCCATGATGTCGCGCACGATCCCCGTCGCAACACCCTCTGCATCCTGATGCACCCCAAAGATCGGCGAAGTCTGACACGCCGTCGCTTCCATCAGCGCCTTGCGGTCTTCCTTAGGCCCCCCAAAGGTCTGCTCGTGCGCGAGGATCCCGCCCCCGTCCCGCTCCCCAAACGGCACCGTCTCAACAGTCACGCTCATCCCGCACCGTTCAAACGGCTTGCCCTCAAACTCAAACGACTGCCGGTACGCAAACATCGCAGGCGTCGCCCGCTTCCGAAGTTCGCCGCTCTCCAGCATCCCACGATACGACTCACCCGCCGCCGCATAGACCGCCTTGGGCCCAAGCTCTTTCGCCGGCACATGAGGCAGATCAATCCCGACAATATTGCTCCCGTGCCCATCAAGCAACGCCTGCTTCTGGGAAATATCAAGCACATCGTATGGAGGCGCGATCACTGCCGAGACATCGCCCGAACCCTGGTTGTACTCAACGGCATGAAACGGAAAAACTGCAGGCATAGCAAAGTCCTTTCAAAAAATCACTCCCACGATTATACGCCAGACACCCAGCATTCTCCGGGTGGCCCGTCGGAGGATTCTTATCCTCCTTCGGGTCTTCGATTTGTCGGGTGCCACGGCTTGACCGTCTTCGGCAAGCCGTGTCTTCCCCTTCCAAGGCCCGGTGCCGTGCTCTTGGCTTTGCAAGAGCACGATCTTCTCTTCCTCCCTCTCCCATTCTGATGGGAGAGGGCCGGGGTGAGGGCTCCCAACTCTCCTCTTTCCTCCCTACATTCGTCTCTCCTTTCTTCCTCCCTATCCCCCAGGGAGAGGGCCGGGGTGAGGGCTTCTTGTCCTCAATTCTTTCTTCCACCCCCTGACTTCTCTTTTTCTCTTTGTCTCCGGTGCCGTGCTCTTGGTCTTCTAAGAGCACGATCTTCCTCCCCCCACACACCTACCATCCCCACATGACCACCCCCCCCAACCCCCCAAGGGCCCTCGTCATCCGCACCGCAGGCACCAACAGCGACGCCGAGCTCGTCCGCGCCTTCTCCATGGCTGGCGCAACCCCCCATTCAATCCACCTCGACGCCCTCTGCGAAGACCCAACCCTCCTCCAATCCTACGACCTCATCGGATTCCCCGGCGGCTTCTCCTACGGCGACGACATCGCCTCAGGACGAATCAAAGCCATGCACGCACGCAAACACCTCCTCCCAGAACTCAAAGCCGCCGTCGCCCGAGGCGTCCCAATCATCGGCATCTGCAATGGCTTCCAAGTCCTCGTCCAACTCGGTCTCCTCCCCGGAGACACCGACGACAACGAACCCACAATCGCCCTCGCCCAAAACGAGCAAGGCCACTTCATCGACGACTGGTCCGTCATGGAAGTCAACCAATCCACAAACTGTGTCTGGACCCAAGAACTCAAATCCTTCACCGACCCAGAAGTGTGCCGATTCCCCCACGCCCATGCCGAGGGCAGGCTCGTCCTCAAGGACAACTACGAAATAAACCCCAACCTCGTGCCCCTCCGCTACGCCCAAAACATCAACGGCTCCCACGACCGCATCGCCGCCATCTGCGATCCTACAGGATTAGTCTTCGGCCTCATGCCCCACCCAGAACGGATGCTCGACTGGAACCGCCACCCATTCGCCACCCGCCTAGACCCAAAAACCAAATCCGGCCCAACCCCCGGCCTCAGCATCTTCACCAGTGCCGTCAACGCCGTGAAAAATCAGGAGGCCGCAGTATGACCGCCCCCACAAACGGCAAAATGAACGGCCGAGCCGTCTACGCCGGCAGCTTCGACCCCCCAACCAACGGCCACATCTGGATGATCGAACAAGGTGCCCATCTTTTTGACGAGCTCATCATCGCCGTAGCCAAGCACCCCGAAAAAGAGTACACCTTCGAAATCGAAGAACGAATCGCATGGCTCGAAGAAATTGCTGCCCGGCACGACAATGTCAAAGTTGCCTCCATCCAGAACGAGTTCCTCGCCCACTACGCCAAACGGGTCCATGCCGGATTCGTCATCCGTGGTATTCGCCATGAGGACGACTACCAATACGAGCGAGGCATGCGGTATGTCAACTCGGATCTGAATCCAGATCTGACCACCGTTTTTCTCATGCCGCCGCGGAGTTTGTGCGAACTGAGTTCCAGCTTTGTCAAGGGCATGATTGGGCCGGTGGGTTGGGAGTCGGTGGTGGAGCGGTATGTGCCGGGGGCGGTTTTTGATCGGCTGAAATTGTTCCACGTGGAACAATTGGGATCGTTTTCGGCGGATGGTCCGCCGGAGTGAATGGATTGGGTTTGTGATTGCTTACTGCAATGATTGTGCGCACAGAAGTGGAGATTGTCGATGAGCTTTGAGAAGCACCATGCCAAACCTGAGGGGGCGTTGAGTGAGCCGGTGATTGCGATGCGGGTGGTGGCGATGCCTCGGGAGACGAATCCGTATGGGACGATCTTTGGTGGGATTATTCTGAGCTATATTGACCAGGCGGGGTTTGTGGAGGCGCGCCGGCATGCGGACATGGCGTGGGTGACGGCGGCGATGGATCGCGTTGAGTTCCATGCGCCGGTGCATGTGGGGGATATTGTGAGCTACTACACCTATACGACGCGGCTTGGGCGGACCTCGCTCGATGTGCGGATTGAGGTGAGCGCCGAGCGGTTCCATTCGCACGAGACGGTGCATGTGACGACGGCCAATATGACGCTTGTGGGGATGCGTGACGGGAAGCCGTATCCGTTTGCGGAGTGTGCTCATGATCCGGAGTCTTGCCGGGACTCGGACGGTGGGTGAGCGAAAAGTAAATCTGGCGATTTTGTTGTCGGGGTCGGGGCGGACGCTTGATAACTTGATTGCGTCTATCGATCGCGGTGAGCTTGATGCTCAGATCGCGGTGGTGGTGGGGTCGCGGGCGTGTGTTGGGGTGGAGAAAGCCAAAGCCGCGGGGATCCCGGCGATGGTATGCGATGGCGGGATTGGCGGGGATGAACTCGATCGGGTGTGCGGGGAGTATGGGATTGATTGGGTGATTCTGGCGGGGTATCTGAAACTTGTGCCGATTACTGATTTGGTTCGGGGGAGGGTGATCAATATTCATCCGGCGTTGCTGCCTGACTTTGGGGGGGCGGGGATGCACGGGATGAAGGTTCACCGGGCGGTTGTTGCGGCGGCGGGGCGGGGGGAGATTTTTGAGACGGGGTGTACGGTTCACTTTGCCGACGAGGCGTTTGATCGTGGGACGATCATCGAGCAGCGGCGGTGCCCGGTGTCGGGGGATGATTCGGCGGAGGATGTCGCTGCTCGGGTGTTTGAGCTTGAGTGTGCGTGTCTACCGAGTGCGATTGGGTCGGTGATTTCTGGGTAGTAGAGGAAGACATGCAGGAGCCGAAGACGGCACCTACATGGCACCCGGCGGATAGGTAAGTAAGACCCGACGCGCCGAAGATGGCGGGTCGGGGCACCCGGCTGCTCGGGTGTTTGAGCTTGAGTGTGCGTGTCTACCGAGTGCGATTGGGTCGGTGATTTCGGATAGGTAAGTAAGACCCGACGCGCCGAAGATGGCGGGTCGGGGCACCCGGCGGTGATTATGGGTGGGTGTGGATGAAGACCTGCTTAAGCTGCGCGTAAGCAGGGCACCCGGCGTGTCTACCGAGTGCGATTGGGTCGGTGATTTCTGGGTAGTAGAGGAAGACATGCAGGAGCCGAAGACGGCACCTACATGGCACCCGGCGGATAGGTAAGTAAGACCCGACGCGCCGAAGACGGCGGGTCGGGGCACCCGGCCGAAGACGGCACCTACATGGCACCCGGCATTCGGCTATGCTAGCGATATGTCTATTCATCGAATTGATCGGATAAAGCAGTTTGTTGGCTGGTGTGCACAACACATCAGCGGGGACGAGAAAGGCGAAGCCCAAACATTTCTTGATCGCCTGTTTGTGGCGTATGGTCATGCCGGGGCGAAGGAAGCTGGTGCTGTCTTTGAAGAACGGGTTCGTCGCTCGGGACGGAAGGGCATCGGGTTTGCTGATCTTGTATGGGAAGAGACCGTTCTCATTGAGATGAAAAAGCGGGGCGAACCGCTGGCAAAGCATGTCCAGCAGATGCTTGATTATTGGGTTGGGCTTGCTGGGCATCGTCCTGCGTATTGCATCCTGTGCAACTTCGATGAGTTTTGGATCTTTGATTTCAACAATGACATCCTTGTCCCGGTTGATAAGGTTGCTCTTGAATCTCTTCCTGATCGGTATAACACCCTCGCTTTCTTGTTCCCCACGGGCGAAGATCCTGTCTTTGGTGATGATCATGAGACCGTGACCCGAGAGGCCGCCGATCATCTTGCGGAGGTTTTTAAGTCGCTCACCGAGCGGGGCATCGAGCAGCCCAAGGCCCAACGGTTCGTGCTTCAGATGCTTGTTGCTCTGTTTGCCGAGGACATCGAACTGCTTGATCACAACTTTGTGTTCCGGCTGCTTGAAGAATGTGATTCTCCGGCGCGCTCATACGATTTGCTCAATGGGCTCTTTGCCGCGATGAATACAGAGGGCGGCGTCAGCGATGGCCGCTACAAGGGGGTCAAATACTTTAATGGCGGGCTCTTTGCGCATTCAGCGGCGATCGAACTCCTGCCCGCCGAGGTCCACCACCTGATCGAGGGCGCGAAGAAAGACTGGTCGAAAGTTCGGCCAGAAATCTTCGGCACTATTTTCGAGCACTCGCTCAACAAAGAAGAACGGCATGCCTTTGGTGCCCACTTCACAAGCCAACTCGACATTCTTAAGATCGTCAAGCCAACCATCACCGATCCTTGGGAAGCGATCATCGAACGCACCGCCAATGGGGCCAAGCCCGTCGAGAATCTCAACCGGCTGCACCAGCGGCTTCAGAACTACACCGTCCTTGATCCCGCTTGCGGCTCGGGCAACTTTCTCTACCTTGCGTATCGCGAACTCAAACGCATCGAGAGCAAACTCATCGAAGCGATTCAGGAGGCGTCGTCGGACAAGACGCCGATGTTCGGGCGCGTCACCGCTCGCCAGTTCTTTGGCATGGACATTAATCCATTTGCCGTGGAACTCGCCAAGGTGACGCTGATGATTGCGCGTAAACTCGCGATTGACGAGTTGCACATTGAGGAGCCCGCGCTGCCGCTTGATAATCTTGATGACAACTTTATTGCTACCGACGCACTCATCACTTTTCCGGATGATGGCTCGGATCCGATTCGCACGCCTTGGCCTGAGGTCGATGTCATCATCGGGAATCCGCCGTTTTTGGGGGCCAAGCGGCTCAAGCCCGAGCATGGGCCGGACTATGTCAACGCGGTGCGCAAGCTCTATCCTGATATTCCCGGCATGGCGGACTACTGCGTTTACTGGATCCGGCGAACCCACGACAATCTGCCCGAATGCACACCCGACGACCCCGTCGCCGGGCGTGGCGGGCTTGTGGGCACGCAGAATATCCGGAATAACAAGAGCCGTGTGGGTGGGCTTGATCATGTTGTTGCTTCGGGTGTGATTGTTGATGCTGTTGATAATCAGCCGTGGTCTGGCGAGGCGAATGTGCATGTGTCGATCGCCAACTGGGTCAAGACGAGGGAGCCCGAGGCGGCGGGTGATGAGTTGCTTGTTTCTGACAAACGGCGACTGTGGGTGAAGGCGGAGCCGCGCAGCGGGAAGAAGTCGAAGGCGGGTGTTAAGACCAGGGGGAAGCGTGGTGTGCGGAAGGATAAGTCGTACGAACTGACCTACCGGGATGCAGATTCGATCAACTCTGCTCTCAGTGATCGGGTCGATGTAGCTGGTGCAATCGTAATTCAATCGAACACGATTAAGCAGGTTGTATATAACGGTCAGTACCCACGGCATGCTGGCTTCCGACTTCAACCTAGAGAAGCTGCATCAATGCTAAATCACGATGCAGCAAACTCGTCGGTTCTTTCGCCATATCTTGTCGCTCAGAAAATGCTCACAAAAGTTGCACCTGACGAGTGGATTATTGATTTTGGATCGCGTGACAGTTTGGAGTCCTCGATATTCACGCAGCCATTCGAGCGTGTTCGGTCAGTGGTCTTGCCACACATCGAGAATAAGGCGGCGAAAGAAAAAGAAAAAACAGGAAAAGATAAGGGGCAGGATCAAACTTGGCTTCAGTCATGGTGGCGTCACTTTCGGGCTCGTGGAGAACTGTGGGAAGCGATCGGCCTAGCGGATCGGTACATCGCTTGTCCAGAAGTCACGAAGCGACCTGTTTTTTGTTTCGTGTCTCGTTCGATACGCCCCGACAAAACGCTGACTGTTTTTACATTTGATGATGACTACAGTTTTGGCATCCTTCAAGGCGCACAACATTGGCTCTGGTTTATCACAAAATGCTCAAAGATGAAGAGTGATTTTCGATATACTCCCGAATCTGTATTCAACACTTTCCCTTGGCCGCAGTCTCCGACCAACGCGGACATTGTTGCTGTTGCCGAGGCCGGGCGTGTTATTCGGGGGCTCCGCGATGAGCATCTGCCCAAGATGAAGGGTGGGCTTCGGGCGTTGTACCGGACGCTCGAACTTCCCGGCAAGAACCCGCTCAAGGATGCTCATGCTGCGCTCGATGCGGCGGTTATGCGGGCGTATGGGTTTGACCCGAAGGAAGACCTGCTGCAGCAGCTTTTGGACTTGAACTTGCTGGTTGCTGATCGGGAGAAGCGTGGGGAGGCGGTGACATCGCCGGGGATCCCTGAGAGCTTTGGAGCTGGCGGCGGTGACCCGGGATCACTGGTGACCGATGATTGCATCAAGCCCCCGGCGATTTAGGTTGTGATTGAATGCCTGCTTAAGCTGTGCGTAAGCAGGGCGCCCGCGCATTATGCCCCCGGCGATTTAGGTTGTGATTGAAGACACGGCTTGCCGAAGACGGTCAAGCCGTGGCACCCGACCAAGACCTCCTTTACCCGAAGCGGGGTAAAGGAGGGCACCAAGGGGTTAGTCGGCGTCGTCGAAGTCGGGTTCTGGGTCGTCTTGGGGGGGTGGGAAGATGATCCAGTCGCCGGTGATTGAGGCGGGGTCGTCTTTGAGTTTTTGGGCGGCTTCTTGGTTGGTCAGGTTCCAGTCTGGGCGGCTGACGATGCGGGCGAGGAGGGGGGGGCTGCCGTATTGGCCGTAGTCTTTTTGGGTCCAGCGTTGGGTGCCTCCGTTGTCGGTGCGGTCGTCTCCTACGGAGTAGATGAGTGGGCCGGATTCGGTGAGTTTGTATCTGAGGGGTTGGCCTGAGAAGGCGTCGATGGGGGTGATGGGGAGGAGGTCGGTGTCGATGGCGGTGATTGAGTCGGGGAAGTCGCCGTGGCGGAGTTTGTGGCGGTGGATGGCGAGGGTGAGTTGGGTCGCGAAGGAGTTCTGGATGTGCATTCGGTTTCGAGTGGCGGCACTGTCTAGGTGTAGGCGGAACATGTCGTTGAGCATGAGGGATGTGGTGTTGAGGGAGTCTTTGTGGAGTTCGTAGAGGTCTTCTATAGAGGGCATGCCTTGGGGACGGTTGAATTTTGAGAGTGGTTCGGCTTGTTTGGTGGAGGTATTAAAGACCCAGAGTGTGCGTTTGAGTGAGGGGTGCAATGCGGAATCGGGGAGATTGGTTGGAGGGGAGGAAATGGCACTGAGGGCCTTGAGGTTGAGTGGGCTGATGGAGCCATCGGAGCCGGCGATGCGTCGGAAGAGATCGTGGTATTCCAGTGCGGGGCTTTCCCAGTTGAGCGTGCGGCTTGTGAGATCGCCGATGGTTGATTGGAGCGTAGAGAGGTGTTGGTCGGTGAGCGTAGTTGGATGGTTTTGGAGTGCCCAGGTTATTGTTTTGTAGCCGGTTTCTTCCATGGCCAGCCCTACGAGCCAGGAGGATGTGCTTGGGAACTCGGCTTGAAGGTTGTGTGAGATGATGGTTTTAACTTGGCGCATGAATGCGTCTGGATTGTTGTTGATGAGATTGTGCTTTGCTGAAGCGCTCAGGAGGAGTGTGGCGTGTTGAAGCGGTGATAATGAGGTGTTTCTGAGGCCGTAGAGGCCTGGGTTGGGTTCTGGGTTCGGATTCCAGTTGTCATCTTCTTTGCCGTGTTTAATGAGTGCGGCGTGTTCGTGTTCATCTGTTGAGGTGTACAGGTTGAATCCGAAGTGGGGGCGGTTGAGGGCTTGGGTGAGGCGGGCGATTGTTGCTTGGGTTTCTGGTTGGTCGAGGAGTTGGGTGAGCTTGGTCCATTCTTCGGTGCCGGGGTCTGCGCCGAGGAGTTCTCTATCGAAGAGGTGTTCTTGACCGATGCTGATGTCGATGAGGACTGGCCATGCTTTTTGGTCGTCTGGGATGGTGGCGAGCCATTGGTTGAAGCTGGCGGTGGGGTTCCAGGATTGGGTGCCGTCGGATTCGGTGAACCATGGGGACCAGTTGCCGGCGGTGGCTTTGGACCAGTCTGGGGTGAGGTCATTGAGTTCGGTTTGGTTGAGGGGTTTGGTGTAGAAGAAAGCGGTGTAGGCCCAGATTGCGGCGGCGATTATGGTCAGCAGAAACAATGTTGTGATGATGAGGACTATTTTTTTCATAGGTCATTGTATGGCGGTGAATGAATACCGGCCGCTCATTATGAGCGGCCGGATGTATTGATGGCAGAGTATTATACTGATCGAAAGAGTTAGTTTCGGCGGCGGCGCGAGGCGGCGAATCCAGAGATTGCCAGCAGCGAGAGGGCGGCGGGCGTTGGGATGGTGAAGGAGGCGGTGAAGGTGGCGTCGGTGACTTCGCCTTCGAAGAGCAGTACGCCGCCGGTGGTGTGTACATCTGAGAAAGCCCATTGTTGGAGCGTGCCGTCGCCTGTGACGGGGCCGAGTTCGGTGGTCATGTCCCAGTCGAAGAACTGAGAGCTGAAGGGGCCTGTGAAGAGGTCGCCGAGGGTGGTGCGTGTGAAGCCGACGGTGCCGAAGGCGTAGTTGACGAAGGTTTGTGTTTCTGTGAGGAACTCGAAGGTGCCTATATCTGCGATGGTGATGGTTGCGGTTTCGTGGATGAGTCGCATGCCGTTGATGAACGGGATGGTGTCGTCGTAGTCCGCGGAGGTGGTGATGGTGAAGTTCGCGTTATCGAAGGCGAGTTGCCCGATGGTGCCCGAGCCTGAGCCTTGGTGCGTCATGTAGATGATTTCAGCATGAGCATTTTGAGTAGGGAATGCAACAAGGGCGGCGAGGCCAAGAAGTGGGGTAATTGTGGTGTGGTTCATAATCAAAATATTTCCCGGAACAGATGCGGTTTGAACCCGTGTAGGACCGGGCTCATGGGGCGGAATTCGATGGGAGGCGGCGGACTGGTGCCGTTATCGCCCCTGCTCGTGGAATCTACATCATGATTGAGAAATAGCCAAGGAAATGGGAACTTTTATCGGTGGTGTTGGGATGAAAAAGGCCATGCGGGCGAGGTTGGCTGGGTTTGGGTGCAACGCAGAGCAGTGTTTGGTCGAATAACTCTTTCATGCAAATGAAACGAAACCGGATTGGTCTATTGATAGAGATGGCAGGACTCCTTGCTGTTGCGGCTGTGTGTATGGGTATGGGGGGGGCGCCTGATAAAAGCTTGTCCCGGGAGACGGCGGCTCAGATGGAAGCGCGGGGCGTCCGGGCGATGGAGGCGCAGGACTGGGATCGGGCGGCGCGGGTGTTTGAGGAGCTTGCTGAGCGGCGGCCTGGGAGTTATGTGGGGTTTTACAATCTGGCGAGTGTGTACAGCCGGCTGGGGGAGATGGACCTGGCGAGCGATGCGATCTCTAATGCGATCTTTAATGGGTTTACGGATCGGCGGCAGCTGATGCGGGATCCGGATCTTGTCGAACTCCGGGAGACTGCCTTCTTTGGGACGCTGATGAAAGAGTGGATACGGATCGTTGAATCGCGGCATATGGCGGATCTTGAACGGATGAATCAGCTGGTGCATGCCCGGAAGATGGAGCATCGGACGCTTGATCGGCTTCGGCTTGAGCTGGTCAGTGCGCACGACCCGGTTTCGACGGATCAGGCGGTGGCGGAGCTTGAGCTGATTACCCGCTGGGCGGGCCGGGAAGTGTTTGTAGGGCTTGAGCGGTCGATCGGGATGGGCGGTGGGAATGATTCAGCATGGGTGATGGTGGGGCTCCCAGAGAAGCGCGGATTTGGGAAGTGGGCGAGGGAAACCTTTGGGAACTCGGTGAGCAGCGGGATTTCGAGTGTTGGGGGGGCGTATGAGCATCAGCAGCGGCGGCTGGTGGCTCAGGACCTTGGGGCGACTTTGCGGCATGAGTTTGTTCATGTGCTGCACTGGCGGGATATGTCGCGGCTTGGGCAGAACCACGCGCCGTGGATCCAGGAGGGGATGGCGTCGGTGGTGGAGGATTATGATGTTGTCAACGGCCGGCTGGTGCCTATGGCGTCCTGGCGGACCAATATGGTCCAGCGGTTGGTCAAGGTGCGGAAGTTGCCCAAGATCGGGGATCTGGCGGGGATGAGTCTGCCTGAGTTTACCGGCCGGAACCCGCTGGCGCGGTATGCCCAGGCGCGGACGATCCTGATGTGGCTGATCGAACAGCGGAAGCTGGGGGCTTTCTATATGGAGTATCTGGATTCGTACGACGAGGATCCTACGGGGATGGCGGCTCTTACCAAGGTGACGGGTGTTGAGGGGAGAGAGCTTGATCGGGTGTATCAGGCGTGGGTGCGTGGGCTTGAGCGGGTGCCTGAGACTGGGTCGGATCTGAGCGCGACGCTTGGGGTTTCGATCGAGAACGGGACAGGGGATGGTGTGGTGGTCAAGAACTTATCGGTCGAGGCGAGGCGTCGGACCAGGCTGAGGCTTGGGATGGTGATTACGGCTATAGATGGGAGGGCGACGCGGGATCTGCATGAGTTGATCAGGATTCTTGGGAGCTATGGGCCTGGGGATGTGGTGACGGTGCATTGGAGGCGTGGGACGATTCACGGGGAGAATAAGGTGAAGCTGCTGGGGCGGTGAGGGGGAGGCCAGATCAGCAAATCGTCAAAGCATCAAAGCAGCAAATGAAGAGGGGGAGTAGGATTGGGGATGAAGAAGGATGATGTTCAGATTGGGTTGATTGTCGCGTGTAGTGAGAATGGTGTCATCGGGCGTGATGGGGATCTTCCCTGGCGGCTGCCTGATGATCTGAAGCACTTCATGCGGTCGACCAAGGGGCATGCGGTGATTATGGGGCGGAAGACCTTTGAGACGCTGGAGATGCCTCGGGGGTTGGGTGGGCGATTGAATGTGGTGGTGTCTTCGTCGCTGTCTATAGAAGATGGGATTGATGGTGATGGGTGGGGCGTGGTTGTGGCCAGATCCTTGGAGGAGGCGATCAAGATCGGGCTGGAGGCTGACGCGAGGCTTCAGGCGGGGATGGTGTGGGTTGCGGGTGGCGGGGAGATCTATAGGCAGGCGATCGGGGTTGCTGGGGTGGTGGTGCGCACGCGTGTGCATTGTGAGGCTCGAGGGGATGTCTACTTTGAGGAGCTTGATGCGCTGGAGTGGGTTATCGAACGGTATGAGGAGCATGAGATCGATGAGCGGCACAGTTGTGGGTTCACTGTTGAATGGTTGGCTCGGCGGGGTTGAGGACAAATGGGGTTGATTTAGGTGATGAAATCAAATAAATTGTGAATTGACGGGGGAAATGGGGAAGATGAAATTGGGGCTTTAAGCATGTTCGTGAGGGTAGGTAAGGGATTTGGGTGGGTAAATTCAGAGTGGTTCTTGAAAATTGACGAATTCGATTTGATATTCCCCTTGCATGAGCAGTGAAATTGGATTATTGTTGTTGCGGGTCAGGAACGAGTCGTTCGTTTCCAAACTAGGTATTTCTGTTAGAAATCCATAAACTGTTTCCAGATGAGGAGATTTGAAATGAAGAACGCTATTGCGCTCGCAGCTGTTGCCGGAATCGCTTCCGCCGCAGCCGCACAAACTGCAACTTTGAACATCGTTGCATCACAGTCAGTTGTAAACTCACAGACCACCAGCTCGATCACACTTTCAGTGTTCGCTTCGGCTGACTTCGGTACCCACATCGTTGGTGGCGGCTTCGCTCTCGACGCAACAGGTGGTGCTGGCGTTGTTGGTGCTATGGCCGCTACTCCAGTCGCATGGGGTGCTGGTGCAGCCAACGATCGTGGTGACGGTGGCGACGGTAACTACATCGGTTTGGTCTTCGGCCAGACTGTGTTCCCAGACTTCGGTTTCCCACCAAACCCAGCGTCAGATTTCACCGGTGGTGAAGTCCTCGTTGCTACCTTCTCGGTAGAGATCCTTGCTGGTTCGTCCGGTGTTGTTGACTGGTCAACCGCTGTTGACGCACTGTCACAGTTCACCCTGCAGATCTTCGACGGCGGCGATAACTCGTCAACCGTTCCTGCATCATTCAACTTTGGTAGCACCGGTGCTGTCAATGTTGTTCCTGCTCCATCCGCTATGGCCCTTCTCGGTCTCGGTGGTTTGGTTGCTGGTCGTCGTCGCCGCTAATCGCAGCGATTATGACATGAGTTGCTTGCAACTCACTGCATAAAGCAAATAGCATCCGCCCGGTTCGCCGGGCGGATGTTTTTTTTGGATCCTGTTTTTGCTTGCGTAATTTATTTGGGCTTGGTAGGCTTGTAGGTAGGGGTGGGGTTGTTGTGTGATTTAAAGTTTATTCAGAAGGAGATTTGAGATGAAGAACGCTATTACGCTCGCCGCTGTCGCCGGGATTGCTTCTGCCGCGGCCGCACAAACCGCAACGCTGAACATCGTGGCATCGCAATCATCTGTTACCCCAGGCATCACAAGCGCGATCACTCTTTCCGTGTACGCTTCGGCGGACTTCGGTACCCACATTGTTGGTGGCGGGTTTGCACTCGACGCCGTAGGCGGTGCAGGCGATATTGGTGCGATGACCGCTACTCCAGTATCTTGGGGTGCCGCTGCATCGAACGATCGTGGCGACGGTGGCGACGGCAACTACATCGGTTTGGTCTTCGGCCAGACTGTGTTTCCAGACTTCGGTTTCCCACCGAACCCAGCGTCAGATTTCACTGGTGGTGAAGTCCTCGTTGCGACTTTCTCGGTAGAGGTCCTCGCAGGTGCGTCTGGCGTGGTTGATTGGACTATTGCAGTCGATTCGCTCTCGCAGTTCACCATGCAGATATTTGATTCTGTCAGTGGCGACTCAACCGTTGCTTCATCGGTCAACTTTGGTACCGTCCGGGTAGGGTTTCCAATAATTCCTGCGCCATCTTCTATGGCCCTTCTCGGGCTTGGTGGGTTGGTTGCTGGTCGTCGCCGGCGGTAAGTGACTTTGATCTCTGTATGAATATGCCCGCTCGGCTTGCCGGGCGGGTGTTGTTTTTGCAGTTCTGGGATTATGTTTTATCGCTTGGGGATGGCGTTTTGGTTGAGGATGACGATTTCGGGGTGGTTTCGGTAGTAGCCGTCGTAGTCGAGGCCGTAGCCTACTACGAACTCGTCTGGGATTTCGAAGCCGACATAGTCGCATTTGACATCAATTGTTCGCGGGGTTTGTTTGTCGAGCATGACGCCTAGGCGGAGGGAGGCGGGTTTTTGCTTGAGGATGATGGCTTTGACCAGAGCGAGGGTTTGTCCGGAGTCGAGGATGTCGTCGAGTACGATGATGTGCTTGCCTTCTAGGTTGTCTGGGAGGTCTGATTCGAGGTGGGCACCCTTTGAGGAGATGGATGCGCCGGGGTAGGACTTGACCGATGCGAGCCCTAGGGAGAGCTTGACGGGGAGTTCGCGGATGAGGTCGGCGACGAAGATCATGGCGCCGGTCATGATGGGGATGATGATGACGCGGTCTTCGTCGAGGCGGGAGTCGCCGTCTTTGGCGAGGTCGGCTTCGAGGTCTGTGACGATCTCGGCGGCCATCGCTCTGACGCGGTCGGCGATCTGTTCACGGGAGAGGAGAGTGCGTTCGATTTCTGGGAACATGGTGGGAGTGTAGGAAGGGACTGGGGACTAGCCACTGGCCATTGGGGGAAGAAAGAGGGGAATGGTGATTGGGTGATTTCTGTTCGTGCTTCGCCGAGGACGGTCGAAGCACGGCACCTGGTGTGGTAGGATGATGGAAGACCCGACGCGCCCAAGAGGGCGGGTCGGGGCACCCGTATTTGGAGATTGTGATGGCTGATGGATTGGTGGCGATTGTGACGGGGGCGGGGTCTGGGGTTGGGGAGCAGGTTGTGATTCGGTTGTCTGAGTTGGGGTATCGGTGTGTGTTGGTGGGGCGGGGGGTTGAGAAGCTTGAGCGGGTGGGGGCTGGTTTGAGTTCGGAGTGGATTGCGGTTGCGGGGGATGTGGGGGTTGATGGGGATCGGGCTCGGATTGTTGAGGTGGCGATGGATCGGTTTGGGCGGGTTGATGCGTTGGTGAACAATGCGGGGGCGGCGGTGTTCTGCAAGATGGGGGAGATGTCATCTGAGGAGATGGAGGGGATGTTTGCGGTGAATGCGGTTGGGCCTGTTGACTTGGCGCGGCGGGTGATTGGTCAGATGAGCGAGCGGGGGTCGGGGGTGATTGTGAATGTGTCGTCGATGGCGCAGGTGGATCCATTTGATGGGCTTGGGGTGTATGGATGCACGAAGGGAGCCGTGGGGGTGCTCGCTAAGGCGGTGGCGAATGAATATGGGGAGATGGGGGTTCGGGGGTATTCGGTTTGTCCGGGAGCGATCGAGACGGGGATGCTGCGGTCGTTTGTGAGCGAGGAGATGCTGCCTAGGGAGGCGACGCTCTCGGCTACGGAGGTTGCTGGGCGGATTGTGGGGCTGGTGACGGGGGAGTTTGATGCGGAGAATGGGGTTGTTCTTGAGATGCCGAGCGGGTGAGCGGTTGAAGACATGGAGAAGCCGAAGACGGCGTCTCCATGGCACCCAGAGAAGATTGGAAGATTTGTGGGATCGGTCCTAGTATTGAGGCCCGGCTTCGATTGCATATTGAGGCTGATCTGAACCCAAATTTTCACTGCAATGTGAGGAGCTCTTTATGTCGAATCAGCCAGTTATTGTTGCCGCTCGTCGGACGCCTGTTGGGAAGTTCTTTGGATCGTTTTCGCGGGTGGCTTCGCCTCAGATCGGGGCGTTTGCGATTGAGGCGGCTCTTGGGGATGCTCCTGCGGCGAAGGATCATGTGGATGAGTGCATCATGGGGTGTGTGCTGCAGGCGGGTGTGGGTCAGAACCCGGCTCGTCAGGCGGGTTTGAAGGCGGGCTTGCCTTCGACATTGAGCGCGAAGACTATTAACAAAGTTTGTGGGTCTGGATTGGAAGCTGTCATGATGGCGGCGCAGTCGATTAAGGCGGGGGACAACGAATGTGTTGTTGCTGGTGGGATGGAGAACATGACGGGGGCGCCGCACTTTGCGCATGTTCGCCAGGGCGTCAAGTATGGCCCGGGCACGATGGAAGACCATATGGCGTACGACGGATTGCGTTGTGCGTTTGAGGGGTGGCCGATGGGGAACGCTGCGGAGCATACCGCTGGTGAGCACGGGATTACGCGCGAGGATCAGGATCGGTTCGCGGCTCAGTCGCATGTCCGGGCAGCTGCTGCGTGGGACGCTGGGCACTTTGATGGTGAGGTTGTGAAGCTGAGCGGGGAGCAGATTGGGAATCGGCGGAAGCCTGGGGCTGATGGCGGGATCCAGATTGATGAGGGGATTCGTGGGGACTCGACGGCTGAGGGGCTCGGGAAGCTTCGTGCGGCGTTTACCAAGGACGGGACGATCACCGCTGGGAATGCATCGCAGATTTCTGATGGTGGGGCGGCGACTGTGGTGATGAGCGAAGCGAAGGCATCCGAGCTCGGATTGACTCCTTTGTGCAAGATTGTTTCGTACAACACTTCGGGTGTTGATCCGAAGAATATCTTTACGGCTCCGATTGAAGGGGTGAAGGGGGCCTTGGGTAAGGCGGGGTGGTCGATTGATGATGTGGATTTGTTTGAGATCAACGAGGCGTTCGCGGCTCAGTTGCTTTGCAATATCAAGGCGTTGGGGATCAACGAGGACAAGTTGAATGTTTGTGGTGGCGGGGTTGCGATCGGGCACCCGATCGGGGCTTCTGGTGCTCGGGTGTTGGTGACTTTGATCCATCAGCTCAAGCGGACCGGTGGGAAAAAGGGTGTTGCGGCGTTGTGCTTGGGTGGTGGAAATGCTGTGGCAATGTGTGTTGAGATGTGCTGAGCAAAGATGGGATTCCACTACACAATCGCTATTGGTGACGACGAGTTTACATGGAAGTGCAGCCATGATGATGTTGAGTTGATCTACGAGCTCGAGCGTGATTATGGCGTGACTAGCGAACTCTCAAGGAGCGCTTGCTCGTCAGGTGATGAGATGACCATGGAGTCGATCGCTCAAGCGATGGCAATGCTTATGCAAAACGCGAGCGCGAGTGATCGCTTGAAAGTTGCGGAGCAGGAGAAGGAAATCCTGCAACTCATGGCTGAGCACGGTGTCTCGGAATCAGGGAAGCAGATCGCCCAATCTGCGACGATTACGGTCCGCGAATTCGGGGAGGAGATCGATGCGATGTTCCATGCGATGAGTGCGCACAAGGACATGCTGTTTATGAGTTATCTCATCAAGATTTTTAACCCCAAGTCCGGACGCTTCAGAAAGTTCAAGCATAAAGACGAGTGGTCATTGCAGGAATGGAACGAAGGCAAATCGGAAATTGTTGCTATTTCCGATCTCTCGTACGGCAAAAGAGAATGTCAGCTTACCCGCACAGTCTTCGAAGGGCAGCAAACTCTAAGTGAAGAAATCACAGATTTGCGGGGGTTTGATGAATACACGCTCCCTGACGGTGCTCGGATCATCATCGAGCAAGCTCCTCGCGAAGACACATTGAGCGAGCCGCTACGCGAGCTAAGGGACTGGATTTTGGATCGCGATCCTGACGCCCCCGTACGCGTAATGTCAGGTTGAAAGAAGAGCCGGCTGGGCGGTGGCGATGTGTGTTGAGATGATTTAAACGACATTGATCCAATGAACAGATTCTAGAAGACCGGCCTTCGGGCCGGTTTTTTTGTGGATATGGCTCGGTTGGTGTTCCGGATTTGGAAGAATGCCGATAGACTGGTGGTGTCAAGGAGACTGGTATGTCGAAGCAAGTTCGGAATGGGTTTACGCTGATTGAGTTGTTGGTGGTGATCGCGATTATTGCGGTGTTGATGGGGATCTTGCTGCCTGCGCTGGCGAGGGCTCGGGATTCGGCGCGGCAGGTGAAGTGCTTGGTCAATGTGCGGTCGATTTCGTTGGGGCAGACGATGTATGCGGATGACAATAAGGGGTGGTATCCGTATTGGTCTGGGTGGCAGGTGTATGGGGGGGATGGTGACGGGGTTGGTGGGGATGAGCCTGGGTTGGGGTGGACTGAGTTGCTTGAGGAGTATCTGGATGGGCGGGAGGCGTACCACGATCCGGCGCGGCCTGATGAGTATGCGCCGACTTCGTATTTTAATGCGGCCCGGTTCAGCTGGGACCGGTCCGGGCGGCAGTTCTCATCGGTGCGTGATCGGTTGGTGTACTACCCGAGTCGCTTTGTGATGGGAGGGGATTGCAACTTCCCGGGGCTGTACTTGTCGCCTTATGGAACCGTCGAGGATCCGGAGCGGCTTCCTGATTGTGATCTTGATGATGCGTCGCAGCCTGCGGTTTTCTTTGAGGGTGAGCTTGTGCCTCATGATGGGAAGAGTAATCTGTTTTTCTTTGATGGGCACGCGGCGGCGTTTGAGAAGTTTGAAGAGGGCACGATGACCTGGCATGGGTCGGAGATGCTGCCTTGGTCGCTTGAAAGATAGGGATTAGCCACTGGCCACTAGCCATTGGGGAAGAGGAAGAGAAGATGTAGTTCGGGGAGGAAGAAGAGGAGGCGGGGAGCCCTCACCCCGGCCCTCTCCCATCAGAATGGGAGAGGGAGGAAGAGAAGAGTCAGAAAGACCCCCTCCGTCGCTGCGCGACACCTCCCCCGTCGGGACGGGGGAGGGGCAAGAAACAAGAATGGAGAATGGCATGTTCCTGAAGCAGAGTGTTGTGTTTGGGTTGGTTGTTGCGGCTTTGGCGTTGGGTGCGTTTGGGCAGGTTGGGGGGGAAGATACGAGGCCTTGGGATGAGCGGGGGTATCTTGGTTTGGGCGTTCGGGATACGGATGATGGATTGGTCGTCGGGTGGATTTATCCTGGGCCGCTTGGTGGGATGTCGTTTACTTCTCAGGTCGGGATTCAGCGGGGGGACAATATTGTTTCGCTTAATGGGACGGTTGTGGATGCGGATGGGTTTAAGGATTCGCTCGATGCGTTGGGGGTTGGGGATGATGTGGTGATTGTGTTGCGGCGGTCGCCTGATGCATCCATGTCGGGGTCGGTTCCCAAGGGCGGGCAAGGGGGCGAGGAGTTTGTCGTTGAGGTCGTGATGTCGAGCAAGGATGTATGGTCGGGGACGATCGGGCGGGGGCTCGGGGATCGTGTGATTGCGGAGGCTCAAGAGGGGGAGTTTGAGGGGATGATTTTTGAGCGTGCTCAGGAACTCGGGGTGCTGAATGTTGACGATGGGCTTGATGCGCTGATGAAGAATCTACAGCGGGTGCAGGACGAGACGCTCGATCCGGGATCGCTTGCGTCGGTGGTGCAGGTGTTTGAGAGGCCTTTGAGTTTGGACCGGGTTGAGGCGGGGGTTGCGGATGTGGCCAAGAAGTTCAACTCGATCGGGGAGAAGCGGAAGGACGGGGATCTGAAGAAGATTGCTCGCGGGATCGAGGAGGTGCTTGGGCTGCCGGGTCTGATGGGGGTATCGGCGGAGGAGATTGTTGCGGCGACTCTTGCGAGCGCGGAGGGGCAGGTTGAGAATCAGATGTGGACCAAGGCGACGGCACTGGTAGATCAAATGCGGTGGGACTGGTCGATCTATGGCCCCAACGCGGAGGACCATATCAATGTGATCCGTGGGGCGGCGGATGAGGCGTCGATCGGGGTTGCGGTGCGTGTGTTTGCGATGCAGGCGCACGGGTATGACTGGGAGAAGGCGGTGCGGAGCGGGCTGATGATGAACCGTAAGGCGATGGGCGATGATGCGATGCCTGCGGATTTGCGGGCGGCGGTTGTTGGTGATGTGCTGGCGTTTGATGTAGATGAGAGCGGGCACTACCGGGTGCTGGGTGGCAAGGGCATGAACCGGTATGACATGTCGAAGATCGCGGCGGTCGTTGATGCGGGCGGGAACGATGTGTACGACTATCCGGTTGGGCCGTTCTTAGATCCGGACAGCCCGACGCGGAATCAGTCGATTGTGGACTTCGGTGGGAACGATATTTATGAGGCGGCGGGGAGTTACTTTGGGCCTGCGGCGGGGGTGTTTGGGTATTCGGTGATCGATGATCGTGGTGGGGATGATGTGTATGTGACCAAGGGGCACATGGGGATCGGGGCTGGGTTGTTTGGGGCTGGGGTGTTGATTGATCGGGGTGGGAATGATCAGTATGAGAACGCGGGAGTGGATGCGGGGTTTACGATGGGGGTTGGGTATTACGGGGCGGGGGTGATTCTGGATAAGGGCGGGTCGGATACATATATCGGGGAGAAGTTGTGTCAGGGGGTTGGTGGGCCTCGTGGGTTTGGGGTGATTGTGGATTCGTCGGGGAATGATTTGTATCGTGCGAACGGACCGAGCTTTGGGTCTGGGTATGGGACGCCTGCGGTTTTCTTGGGGATGAGTCAGGGGTTTGGGGTTGGGATTCGTGGGTATGCGTCGGGTGGGGTGGGCGCTATTTATGACTTTGGTGGGAACGACAAGTATGAGGCCGGGGAGTTTTCTCAGGCGGGTGGGTATTACTATGGGCTTGGGATCATGCATGATTTTAGTGGGCATGATTTGTATTACGGGAATCGGTACGGGCAGGGGTTCGCGGCCCACCAGGCGGCGGGGATCCTTGTGGATGATGCGGGGGACGATACCTACTGGTCGATGACGGCTGCGTCGCAGGCGGGGGTGTGGGATGAGTCGATCGGGATGCTGATCGATCGGGCGGGGAATGATTCGTACCGCTGTGACGGGCTCGGGCAGGGGGCGGCGTCGATGCAGGCGATCGGGATCTTGATTGATCTTGGCGGGGACGATCGGTACTCGGCCAATGGCGGGGCGACCATGGGGCAATCTGGGGGCAATAACTATCACTACGACGAAGATAAGGTCATGAGTTTTTCGGGGTTCTTTGATCTTGGCGGGGGGCGGGATGTGTATTCTGGGCAGGATCGTTCGGATGGAGAGGTGAAGAAAACCGGGAGTGCCAACGAGGCGGACCGGGCGAACTCGACGCTGTACGGGGTGTTTGTTGACGAGTAAAGAGTTCTTTCTTTGCAGGATTTAATCGTTGCTTTGTATGTTTTTATGCGGGTTATCCTGTCTGTGTGGTGCTTTGTGGGCGTTCGCAGTCGGTGATTGGAATAAAGAACGGATGTGCTTTGTTGTCTCTTTGTTGTCCATGCGACCTTATATTGAAAGGAGTTCGGCATGACCTCGATACATAACTCTGTTGAAGCAAGAGGGACTCATGAGGGCGGACGGATCAATGGTGGCTTTGAAGGTATTGTGCGTGGGGAGATCGCTCGGCAGGTGCCTGCGGATCAGGAAGACGATCAATCGAGCGGGTTGTCGCTGGTGCTTGGGATTGCTGGGTATCTGATCATGCTCCCGGGATTGCTTGCGTATTGCTCGATCTACCCGATTTTCTAGGGTGTTTGGTGCTTGGGGGTAGGGGGCTATAGGGGCACCGGAAACGCTTATTGCTTTGAATGAACGACTCGTGCGCAGGCCTCGCAATGATGCGGGGCCTGTTGTTCTGTTGGGGGGTTGGTGTGGGGTGAATCTGGCTTGGATTCGGGCTATGATTCTGTCCTGTTTCGGGTGCTTTTTGGTCTGTTTTGATGACCAGATATTGTGCCTTGTTTGAACACTGAATGAAGGAATACAGATGCCGACCTCGACTGCTGCCGATACACATGTGACGCTTCCTGCTGATACGAATCAGGCCTTGGGGATTGCTCAGTACGCGATTGATTTTTTGAGTGATGATCCGGCCAAGCGGGGTGATCCGTCGGCGGCCGTGCTTACTCGGACGAACCTGTTCTTTACCGATGCGGTGATTTGTGGGTTGTCGGCGCTTGCACTCAAGACGAATGCTCCGACTATTCTGAGAGACGAAGCGCTCCAGTATCCTGTGACCGATGCAACGCACCGGCTCGGGAAAGCGGTCAAACGCGGGGCGACCGTGTTTGGATCCGATGTTCAGGTTCAGCCGGAGAAGGCGATCCTTGCCAACTGTGCTGCTGTTCGGGAGTGGGATTCCAATGGGACGAACTTCGGGTTTAATCCTCGGCTTGGGAACACCGCTGGCGAGTTCGGGCACAACGATTTTTATGGTGTCTGTATCGCGGCCGCTCAGATGATTGAAGCCGACGGGGCGCACGCGCTCAAGGCGATGGTTTGTCTCGATGAGATCCGCGGTCGGCTCAGTGAAGTCTTCTCGCTCAAGACTTACAAAGTTGATCATGTTGTGCATGGGGCGATCGGTTCGGCGGCTGTGTTCGGAGCGATGCTCGGGGCGACCGCGGAGCAGATTGAATCAGCGATCGGGATGGTCGTGGCTCACTTCATCCCGTTCCGTGCGATTCGTGCGGGCAAGCAACTCTCAGATTCCAAGGGCGCGAGTGCGGCGATCTCGACCGAGGTTGCGATTACTGCGGTGCGACGCAGCATGTCGGGGTTCATGGGGCCTCGGGATATTTTCCGGAACCCAGAATCGATCTTCCGGATCTTCGAGGGCCCGGGTCAGTTCTTTGAAGCGGTGGGGACCGACAGTGCCAATACGAAGGATGCGGATGCTTCGCCGTTTGAGCTCACACTTGCTCAGGGCGGGGATGACTTTGCGGTGATGGGGATGCACTTTAAGCTCGGGCTTTATGAGCACCAGAGCGCCGGTGCGTTGCAGGCGATGCTGGATTTGCTTGAGAAGGCGCCGCATCTGCTTGATGATGAGACGGGGTCGAAGATCAAGTCGATCAAGATCACGGCGTACGAGCCAGCGTTTGGGATCATCGGTGATCCGGCCAAGCGGAATCCATCGACGCGGCAGAGTGCGGATCACTCGATGGTGTATATCGTTGGGACGCTGTTGCGGAAGGCATTGAGTCAGCAGAAGGCGGGTTGGACGGAGTTGATGCTTGAGCCGTATGACTACGCGCCGCAGGCGATTGTCAATGAGCGGACACACTCGCTGATGGAGAAGATTGAGTTCTTCCACGGCGGCAAAGAATACGACGACCGCTACCCCGATGGCATCCCGACCTCGGTGGTCATCGAAGACACCGACGGGACCGAGTTTGAGTCTGGGATGGTGATGTATCCTGGGGGGCATGCTCGCAATACCGAGGCGGACCTGGCCGGGATCTTGGCGCACAAGTTTAACTTGCTTGGGAAGCTGGCGTTTGAGGATCCTTCTGCGGTGGTTGCCAAGTTTGAGAATCTTGGCGAGAAGTCGAGCGGGGATGTTGCTTCGATGAACTGCTTTGAGATTCAGACCCGGGATGGGTTTGAGTGAAGAAGGGATTCGGCACTGGCCACTAGCCACTGGGGAAGAGAAGGTCTTTCATAGATCGAATCGAGAGTCGGGCTTTGGTCCGGCTCTTTTTTATGGTCTTTACTTTGGGGGGTGTTGGGTCATGTCGAAGAGGATCCAGTCGCCGTCTAGTCCTTTTGGGGGGGCGAGCTTTGGATTGCCCGCGTGGTCGAGGATGATGTCGCCTTGGGCGGTCTTTGCGGCTGGGTATCGGTGTCTGAAGATGTGTTCTCGGTGTTGTTTGGTTCCGAGAGCTTGGCCGTCATCATCATCGCCATCGTTCCCGACAGAGTAAATCGTGTATCCACTATTGGCGATATTGAGTTTGAGGGGTTGGCCGGGATTGAACAGGTCTTGGGGGAGTGATGGCAGGTAGTTTGGGGTGAGGTCAGAAAGGGAATCCGGGAGTTGGCCATGGTCTATCTTGTAGATTTCTATTGCGAGTGTGGTGGCGATTGCATCGCTGTTCATTTGGGCGAAGAATGATGTGGAGACCGCTTGACCCATTGCCGGCATGAGAATTTCAACGGGTGAATAGAGCAGCCCTGGGATGGACTTCATATTGGAATACATTTCAGAGTCTTTGTGACCGATCAAGGAAAAATTCTCTGGTCCGGTGCTTGCAACATGTTTTACGGTGTTCACCATGTCCATGTAAAGTGTTGCTTGTGATTCCCGGTCTGGCGATACGGCGAGGGTGATTGGGCCGGTGGCCATTTGGAGCGGGGTGCCTTCGAGTTCTGATCCGCTCCAGTTATTGTCGGCGTACTTTGCGAACATGAGCATGCCTGCTTTGGTGATGCGTCCGTTGCCTTGGCCGTCGTCGGTGTAGGCGCGTTGGAAGAGGTCTTTGAACATCATGATCTCGCCATCAAGCATGATTTCGAGTGCTGGGCGGGTGAGGGCGAGTTCGTGGGAGAGGGCGATGAGGTGATCGCGGGTGAGGACTCCTGGGTGTTCGTGGAGGACTTGGTGGATTGATTTGAAGGCGACATTGGCGATGGCCATATTGACGAGGCTGGAGATGAGGGTCTTGTCGAAGTTCCTTTGTCGGGACATGGCGAGCATGGCCGAGAGGTTCTCGTAGGTGCGGTCGCTGTCGGATTCTCTGGCAGCGATGAGGGTTTCGAAGGCGAGGATGTTGACGAACTGTCTCATTGGTCCGAGATGTGGGAGAAGCATGTTGATCATGCTCGGGTTTTCATTTGGATCATCACTTGGTGAAATCAAAGGGGTTGAGTATGACCAATCTTGATCTTCGTGTTGTTCGTACTTGAATCCGAGTTCGATGCCGATGATCGGGCGGTGGGTGGCTTGGCGGAGGCGTTTGAACTGGGGTTCGAAGTCCTTGAAGAGTTGGACGGTTTCGGCGTAGTCTCGGTGATCGGTTGGGATCTGAGGGTACATGAAGAGGCCAGCGGAGATGGCTTCTTGGTCGTCGGTTCGATTGGTGTTGAATTCTTGCTCGAAATCGGATTGTCGGGTCTGGGTTTCGAGGATGTGGAGGTCCCATGTGGTTCGGACTTCTTTGTAGACGGGCCAGGCCTTTTGGTCTTCGGTGTAGGCGTGGTTCTGGGCGTTGATCATGACGGGGTAGTTTTTGGTGATGTTTGGTTGACCGATGTAGAAGCGGGCGGCGAGGGAGCCGTAGGTGAAGAAGATGAGGAGGGTGAGGGTTGCGACGGCGCGGCGGATGTTGCGGAGGGTGCGCCAGTAGAGGGGGCGTTTGCGTTTGGCAGCTCTGCGGAGGAGTTTGGCGACCTTCTTTGGATGGCCGAAGGATTCGGTGATTTGCTCTTGGGTGCGGCCTGCTTCTAGGGCGTCTTGGGTGTGGGCGATGAGTTCTCTTGCGATGTCGGCGCGTTCTGAGCGCCAGAGTTTGGTTTTGGTGATGGTGGTGTCGATGAGTTTGGCGAGTTGATCGGGGAGCTTGGCGGCAGAGATGAGGTCGCGGGCTTGGGCGTTTGGGTAGCCTCGGGCGATGATCCAGCGGGTGGCATTGAGGAGCGGGGAGCGTTCGATTGACCAGGTCCAGGCGCGCGACAGCGATGATCGGGGGTTTGTGGATGTTTGGTTCATGCGGTGGCTCCACAGGCGGCGCCGGTTGGGGCGCCTTCGAGGACGCCGATGTTGGTCATGGCTTGGGTGAGTTTTTTCCAGGCGTCGAGGTCGGCTTTGAGCTTCTTTTTGCCTTTGGTGGTGAGGTTGTAGTATTTGCGGTCGCGGCCTGAGGGCGCGGATTGCCACTCGGCTTCGATGAGGCCTTTGGATTCGAGGTTGTAGAGCATGGGGTAGAGGGTGGATTGGCCCATTGCGAGGACGCCGTCGGATTGTTTGGCCAGGGTTTCGACGAGTTGGTAGCCGTACATGGACTGGGTTGAGAGGAGTTTGAGGACGGCTGTTGGGCCTGCGCCTCGCATGAGTTCGCGTTCGAGTTTCATATCAGTAGCTCCAAAGGAAAGGGGCGATGGTTGGTTCTGTATACTATGTACGGCATAGTAAGGGGTGCGGTTTTCATTGTTTGGGAAATTTGTGCAAAAATGACGCATCTATTTGTGATTAAGGCGTGGTTGGGAGGGGTGGGAGTTCAAGCGGGGATTAAAAAACGCCTTGATAGGCGTCATTTCTGGAACTGTTATGTGTGGATTGGTGGGTCAGAAATTAATCGTATTTGATTGAGCAGCCGTAGGGTTTGGTTTCGGCTTTGGTTATTGATTGGCCGGCGAGGAGTTGGGTGAGTGCGGTGGCGACATAGTTGGAGTCGCCTGGTGCTGCGGCGTCTGGGCGGTTGTCGATGGCGCCGTGGTAGGCGAGGGTTTGGTCTGGGTTGATGATGTACATGTCTGGGGTGCGTTTGGCGCCGTAGGCTTTGCCGATTTTACCTGAGCCGTCCATGAGGATTGGGGTGGTGATGTTCCATTCTTTGGCGGTTGATGTGTTGTGGTCGATGTCGGCTGAGGCGTGTGAGGTGTGTCCTGAGTTGATGCGGAGCCAGACGATTTTTTCATCTTTGTTGTCGGCCTGGATGTTGGTCATGGTGCCTGTGTCGTTGCGGTAGTGCTTGCGGACGAAGGGGCAGTCTGGGGAGAACCATTCGAGGACGACGATGTTGCCGGCTTCTGTGTAGTCGCTGAGGGTGTGGGCGTCGCCGTTGATATCGGTGAGGGTGAAGTCTGGGACGGCGGAGCCGATGGTGAGGGCGGCGGTGGTTTCTGTGGTGTTTGATGCGGCGATCATGATTGCTGGGATGGCGATGACTGCGGTGAGGGCTAGTTTTTTGAGGGCGTTCATGGTGATGTCTCCAGTTGGGTTTGTTGGGTGTAGTTTACATCGAACTGCTTCTGCCATCCGTTGTTCATTGTAACAAGTAGGCGGCCTGAGAGTTTTGCAGGGGTCGTGGGGTCGTCTTCGTATTTACGATCGAATGTGATGGTGAGAGATTTGGATTCGGTATCGCCTTGGGTGATGAGGTCGGCGGGGTTGGTGCAGTTGGTGTAGGGGAAGAAGGTGTAGCGGACTGCATCTCTGATTGTCACTTGGATTTCATTCTCAAACCATTTATCTGGAGTTCCTGGCAGGAAACTATCGTCGGGGACGGCGTTCTCAAGTAACAGTGGAGGGAATAGGAGGATAAGTTCAGAGTGGGGAAATGATGAACGAATTGATCGCTTGGAATCCATATCTGTTACGACGAGTGTGATACTCGTTGTGATTGACTCAGGTATACAAACCTCTTTGCAGATGAGGTAGTCGATTGCGGTGTCGATGGTCAATGAGTCGCTGGGAGCGATTGATTCATCGACTTCCACTGGAACAAAGATTGTGATTTGGTTTTCGTAGATGTGGTCGAGGATGTTTCCGGGGGCGATGTGTCTTGTTGGGGTTGGGAAGAGCGGTTGGCCGAAGGTGAGGCCTGCGACTGAGGCGAAGGTGAGGGAGATGCCATAGCCGGTGTCGTTGATGCCGGGCCAGTAGGTGTGCCAGTGTTCGTCGATGTCGAGGGTCAGGGCGAGGATGAACTGGGTGCCGGGGACTGGGCTTTGTGATGCTTGGAGGGCAGCTTTGATGTGGGTGTCGGTTTGGGGGGGCGGGGCGATGGCGTGGCTCTGGGTTGTGAGAGCGAGTGTCAGAAGAGCAGCGAGGAGCAGAATGGGGAGTTTGGGGGTGTGCATCATGTGGGTTGGTGCCTGCATACGATCTGTGGGTGTTCTCTATCTATAGAAGGCCGCTCATGTACTGTTATTCTTGCATATCGCAAAGAAGGATGCACTTGATGGGACAGATGACTCGATTGTTGGTAGTTCTTTGTGGATTGGTGCTCGCGGGGGTCCTTGGGGGCTGCCGGGGGGGCGTTTCGGATAAGAAGATCGAGTTTATTGATCTCAACCGGGCGATGGAACTCCATGATGAATGGCAGAAGGATTCCGAGAAGGTGCTGTTTATTGATGTGCGGAACTCGGGGCGGTTTGCTGACGGGCGGATCCAGGGGGCACAGAATATCCGGGTCAATGAGATTGATCTGCGGTACGACGCTGATCCTGAGTTGTTGAAGTATGACCATCTCATTTTGTATGGTGAGAATCCGGGATCGGCCAGCGCGCGGGCGATGGCCAAGCGGATGATCGAGGGTGGGTACAACACGATCCTCAAGGCACGGGTGCGGTTGTTTCTTGGTGGGTGGGTTGTGTGGGAATCTTCGGGGTTGCCGTTTGAAGTGACCGATGACGACGATGCGGGAGATGAATAATGGACTTTGTATTGCCTCGGAGCCCGACTGTTGATGGTGTGATGGTTGATCGTCGCGCGGCGTCGTTTACCACACGGTCGATCAAGAAAGCGTCGAAGCAGGCGGCTCTTGAACTCGCGGTATCGATGATTGATCTGACGACGCTTGAGGGTGCGGATTCGCCTGAGAAGGTTCGGAGCCTGTGCCGCAAGGCTGTGCGGCCTTGGGAGCGGGACGAGGAATTTTTGGGCAAGCGGCTGGGGACTGTGGCGGCGGTGTGTGTGTATCCGTCGATGGTGCCTTATGCGGCTGAGCTCTTGAATGGCACGGGGGTCAATGTGGCGTCGGTGGCGACGGGGTTCCCGTCGGGGCAGTATCCGCTTGATATCCGGATCCGCGATGTGGAGCGGGCGGTTGCTGATGGTGCTGATGAGATCGATATGGTGATTAACCGGGGTGCGTTTTTGTCGGGCCGGTACGATGTGGTCGCGGAGGAAATCGCGGCGGTCGTCCAGGCGTGCGGCAAGGCGCACTTGAAGGTTATTTTAGAGACCGGGGAACTCAAGACCTACGACAATGTTCGGCGGGCGAGTGATATTGCGATTGAGCAGATCCGCGAAGGGGACTTTATTAAGACCTCGACGGGGAAAGTATCTCCGGCGGCGACGATGCCTGTGACTTTGGTGATGCTTGAGGCGATCCGTGATGAGATCAGCCGGGGCGGGAAGAAGATCGGGATGAAGCCCGCGGGCGGCATCCGGACCGGGAAGCAGTCGTGGCATTATTTGTGCATGGTCAACGAGACCTTGGGCGAGGGGTGGTTGTCGGCGGAATGGTTCCGGTTTGGGGCGAGTTCGCTTTTGAATGATGTGCTGCGGAGCATGCAGAAGCTGCAGACTGGCGAGTATGCGGCGGGGCATGATTTCTCGGATGCGTAAGTCTGAAACAAAGCCTTGGGTTGTGCGGTCGATTTGTATCTTCCTGGTTCTGGGTGTTCTGATGACAGTGTCTATCGCTTGGGTGAGTGCATTGTTTACACCGATTGGAAATCGTGGCTATCTTGAAAGTTCCCCGCGATCATGGATTGAAACGGTGCCTGATCATTGGCCAGAGATTGCTGATGGCGTCTCTTATCTATCGCCCAGTCTAAATACGGTGCCGTACAGTCTCAGGCGATTGAAGAAGCCAGTTTATCCAAGCCCTGGAAATCTACCTCGTTCTACACGACTCCGGCTTCGGCAGGGTTTTTCAAGTGGCATTAGCACCGGACCAAATGGGCCATCTTTCATGGGGGGAGATCCATGGCATGTTGTAGACCAGATCCGAGTTGGATGGCCGATCAATACGATGATGTCGCTCGGTCCTGATGACAGAAGACCAAAGCCAGGTAACAAGGTTGTTCATCTGTATAGATCAGGGATCGTTGTTTCTGGTTCGGGTACCAACTCGCTCCGGGCTTTGCCGTTTCGGCCTAGATGGGGAGCATTTGTGCTGAGTGCTGTTGGATGGGGTCTTGTGTTTTTACTGTTGTGGAAACTCTATCGAATGACAGGTGTTTGCCGCCGAAGACAATGGCAAAGAGAGGGCGCGTGTCTTGTCTGTGGATATGAGATTGAGGATCTAGCGGTGTGTCCCGAGTGCGGGAATGGGGATTAAGCTGAGAGAGAAGCTGGGGATTAGTTGTGGGCGTGGGAGTCTTGGACGATTTCGATTTTGAGGGCGTCTACGCCGGCGTGTTTGGCGAGCTTGGCCATGAGTCCGTCGGGGATGGCGTCGAGGAGTTGTTTGCCGAGCGGTGAGGGGGCGTCTACTACGCGGCCGTCGTCGAGGACGAGGTGGACATGGGGGGATTGGTCGGCGTCGTAGCGGTTTGCGCCTGAGCCGGGGCAGCGGTTGGAGATGCGGCGGGCCAGGCTGTGGTCTACGAGGAGTTCGAGGGTGTTGTAGATGGTCGCCAGGCTGATGCCCGGGTCGGACTGGCGGACGGTCTGGTGGAGTTCTTCGGCGGTGGGGTGGGACTTGGTTTTGCAGAGGGCTTCATAGATCAGGACGCGCGGGCGGGTGCAGCGGATCGAGCTTTCGGCAAAGACCGCTCGGGCGGTTTGCGAATCGGGCATCTGGCAGCAGTCATCGGCGGTGGAAGGATTGGTCGTAGACATAGAATCATTCTAAGGGAATGTAGAGGATTTGCCTAGTGCAATTTTGGGTTTTTTGGATGATTAGGTGGTGTCTGATGGCTCTGACGGGTGGCCCTGAGAAGAGAAGACCCGAAGGAACTGAAGACAGTTCCGGCGGGGCACCCAGAGAAGAGGGGGCGGAGCCGATAGGCATGGCCTAGGTCGGTTGGGGGGTGATGATCTGCATTCGTTTGTGGTCGATGCCTGCTTCTTGGAAGGTATCGGAGCCTGCTTCCCAGCCGAGTTTTTCGTAGAAGGGCATGGCGTCGATCTGGGCGTGGCAGTAGAGCCCGGGGAGGGCGAGCTCGGTGAAGGCGCGGACCTCGATGGCGATCATGAGGTTGGTGCCGATGCCTTCACCCTGGCGTTGTTTGTTGACGCAGAACTGCTGGATCTTGCCTGCGGCTTCGTCGGAGTCTGCTTGCGGTGGGTACAGGGTGGCGGCCCCGATGACGGTATCGCCTTGTGGGTGGTCGATGACGGCGACGAAGTGTTCGCACTTCTCTTCGCGTCCGGGGGCCATGTTGTAGTAGTCGTCGATGGAGTAACCGATGGGTTTGAGGAGGACGGCGGTGCGCAGGGCGACTTCCTGTTGGTACAGGGGGTGGTCCATGGCGATGCGTTGGATTCTGATCACAGTCGAGTCCTCTACGGGGGCTTGAGGCCATCATAGCAGGAATCAGATTTGCCGGCAGTCCGTATTGAGTGATTATTCGAACTGTTTGCCCGGCCAGTTGTCGCAATCGATGAGCTGGATCTCGGCTTGGCGGTCGGAGCTCAGATCCAGGCGGTTCCAGCGGATGTTGTCCCAGTCGTCGTGGTCTTGGAGGACATTGCAGAAGGCGTCGACGCAGGCGCCGGGGGGAAGGAAGCCGCAGATCCCAGTGAATGATCCGGAGCAGTTGATATTGAGGGCGTAGGGGAGGGGGTCGATGATGCCGTTGTGATTAAAATCGACTGGCAAGCCAATGACCCCGGCGGGTTCGTTGATCGCCAGTTCGTTGATCGGGTTGTTGAGGCCGTGGGAGTAGTCGAGGGGGCCGTCGCCTGTGGTATCACCATTGATGTCTATGCCTGGGAACTGGTGGGCGTAGTTCATGACGGAGTTGTAGTTTGGTTTGTAGTTTGTGGCGTTGTGTCCACCGTGGTGAAATCCGAGGTTGTGCCCGAGTTCATGGGCGATGGTGTTGGCCATGTTGCGTGTGGAGTTGTAGTTGACCATGGTGACCATAAAGTCGTCGCCGTTGAGTTCGGCAAAGCCCGAGGAGCCGTTGGTCGACGAGTTGTAGCGATTCGCAAAGATGGCGTAGTGGTAGTAACCCTTGCGGCGTGGGTCGAAGTTAACAGCTTTGTACTGGTTGAACTCCGAGTCGAAGAGGACGACATCGGGTGAGCCGGGGAGCTGGTTCCCTCCGGTGTGCCCGTTTCCTTGGCCGTAATCTAGGTGGATATTGATTCCGTCGGGATGGCCGTAGGGGTTTTGTGTGGAAGCATTGTCGAACGCGAACAGAACACGATTATAAACGGCGGCGTTGGGTCTGTAGTTCTCGTTTCTTCCTTGGAAGTTGCCTGCAAACCAGTCACATTCGACATAGATGTCCTTGCGGAGCGGATCAGCGTTCGGGAGAACGAGACCATCGGAGGTGCCAAAGAGTTCTTCGCCATCGGTGAGCCAGTCGCCATCGGTGTCGTTGTTGAGCGGGTCGGTTCCGGTGGAGTGGATGTTGATGAATATACCGTTGTTGGTTTCTGCAAAGTCAGGTACGAAGTCGTTGTCGGTGTCCGTGAGGTCCGGGCATCCTCCGGTGAAGCCGGTGAGGAATGAGGCGATGTCGAAGAAGTCGAGCGAGCCCGAGCCGTCGAAGTCAGCTCTGAGATCGCCAGTGGCAAAGAAGTTGAGGAACCTTGCGATATCGAAGAAATCGAGCGAGTTGTCGTAGATGAGGTCGGAGCGGCAGTATGGAGAAGTCTGGGCCATTGCTGGCAGAGTGGCGATGGCGGATGCCAGGATCAGTGCAGAGGTGCGGATTTTCATGAGTACCCTTTGTGTGTGATGTTCAAAGGACTGTTCGTAGTTCATCTAGTAAGAGATGCAGCGGCGGAAATTGATTATTCAGATTCTGACCAAGAATGAGGCCTCACTCGCCCTCAACGGTCAGTGGCGTGTGCCCCATGCGCTGTGAGGCCATTTTTTCCCAGCCGGAGCCGAGTTTGCCTTCGGGGTCTGGGGGGACGATGTCGACCTTTTTTTCGCCCAGTTTCACTTCGCCGGCTTGGACCTTGGTTTGGAAGTCTTTGCACTCGCTGAGCAGACGATCGAGGATCTCGGATTCGGGGACGGTGGCGACTTTTTGGCCTTGGACATAGATGATGCCCTTGCGGTCGCCCGCAAATACAGCAATGTCCGCGCCCTCGGCTTCGCCCGGGCCGTTGACCACGCAGCCCATGACAGCGACTTTCATGGGGACGATGATCTCTTCGTTGAGTTTGTCGTTGACTTGTTGGACGAGGTTGAAGAGGTCTACTTGGATGCGGCCGCAGGTTGGGCAGGCGATGAGTTCGGCGCCGATGCGTTCGCGTTTGCCCAGGGTGTAGAGGAGTTCGAGGCCGTCTTCGACTTCGTAGATGGGGTCATTGGCGTAGGAGAGGCGGATGGTGTCGCCGATGCCGTTGGCGAGGAGGGTGCCTAGTGCTACGACTGAGCGGATGGTGCCGGTTTCCTTTGGGCCGGCGTGGGTGACGCCGAGGTGGAGCGGGTGGGGGAAGCGTTTGCTGATTTCGGTGTAGGCGTCGATGACGAGTTGGGCGTCCATTGATTTAGCAGAGATAGCGATGTCGTAGAAGTCACGCTGGTAGAAGATGTCGAGGTATTCTTCGAGTTTGGCGATCATGATCGCGATCATGTAGCCGTGCTTGTTGTCGCTGAAGACGGCCCCGAGTTCTTTGGCTCGGGCTTGCTTGTCTTTGCGTTCGATGATCGAACCCTCGTTGACGCCGATGCGGATCGGGATATTCTTTTCTTTGCAGGCGTCGATGACTTCTTCGACTTGCGAGCGGTCGGTGATGTTGCCTGGGTTGAGTCGGATTTTATGGACGCCTGCTTCGATGGATTCGAGGGCGCGCTTGAAGTGGAAGTGGACATCGGCGACGATGGGGACGGTGGTCTGGGCGATGATCTCTTTGAGGACTTCTGTGTCTTTCTTTTCGGGGACGGCGACGCGGACGATGTCGGCACCCGCTGCGGTGAGTTTGTGGATCTCGGCGACGCATTTGTCGATGTCGTAGGTGTACCCAGCGGTCATGGTCTGGACAGAGACCGGGGCGGGGGTTGATTCGGTGGCCAGGCCCTTGGAGAGGGGGTGATCGAGGGGGAGTCCGCCTCCGATTTGGATGATTCCTGTGCGGGCGTCGCCTAGGAAGATGGGGCGTGTTTTGGCGGGGGGTTGCATGGGCGGATTCTAGGGCTTTTGTGGGTGAGATTTGGGAGGGAGTGTATTGGCGTATTTGCAGCGGCGGAGGCCTTTGTAGGCGAAGATTTCGAAGAAGAGGAAGCCGAGCAGGATGCTTATGGGGATGAGCCATATTCCTGTTGATTCAAGATCTCTGAGGAACTGATTGTGTCGCGTTCTTTCATGCATATCGAAGATGCGGACGGTGATGATGTATGGGGCGAAGATAAAGAGAATTCCTATCGAGGATCCGAGCCCGCCGATGACCCAGCCGACGGAGCCGTGGGCGACGATGTTGTTGGAGATGCTGTGGGTGACGCGGAATCCCTTTCTACTACCGAGGAAACGCAAGCCCATGGCCTCGACTGCTGTCAAGAACATCAGGGTTGCCCAGAGCATTGGAAGCAAGAGAAATATAGCAATCAAAGCAATCGCGATGTCTTCGCTTGAGATGAATGCTGAGCATACGAAGAGAGCAAGCACGGGTACTGTGGTTGATAGCGTTATGTTGATCAATGCGATTCCCTCGTGGTCGTTAAGGTTAAAACGCATGATGTCAAGAGTTTTGAGTGGGTGACGGAATGTCATCCACCATGTTTTTAAAGAGTTCAGCGAAGCGTCTTGGCATTGAATATGGGTGCCCACTCGGCGTTCTGGGAGGGATTCGGTGATGGGTTTGGCGCATTCTGGGCAGGGGAGGGATTGGTCGAGGCCTTCGAGGATGTAGCCGCAGGATTCGCAGAGAAGGGTGTATTGGTCCTTCCATTCTGTCTTTGATTGCGGGGGTTTGGGCATTGGGGAGTGTAGGGGGATTGGGTGCCACTGCTCGCCGTCTTCGGCGCAGTAGTGTCTTATAGCCCATCAAGCCCTCCTGCAATCCCAAAGACACTACTGCGCCTAAGAATGCGAGTAGTGGCACCCGGAAGGGGGAAAAAAGTCAGAAAGACCCCCTCCGACCTCGAAGACTCGGCCACCTCCCCCGCAGGGGCGGGGGAGGGGTAAACTTGGGGCATGAGAACTACTCAAATTGTGATTGCGTTGTGTTTGCTTGTTGTCCTTGGGGTGCCGTTTGCGATGAGCGGGGTCAAGCGGGGGGATATGCATACCGAGGGTGCGGTGAAGCTGATTGTGGTGACGCCGCATGTGCCTCAGATCCGTGATGAGTTTGCTCGGGCGTTTGCGGTGTGGCATGAGCGGGAGTACGGGGTGCCTGCGGTGATTGATTATCGCACGCCCGGCGGGACTTCTGAGATCCGCAAGCAACTGTCTGCGATGTTTACCGATGCGATCAAGCGGCAGTTCTCTGATGGAGCACCCGACGGGGTGGTTGATGATCTTTTGATTCTTGAGCCGGGGGCGATCGCGTTTGATGTGATGTTTGGAGGGGGGTCGTATGACCACTCGGCGCTTAAGCGTGGGTCGACGGTGCCGGTGAAGCTGAGCGATTCGACGGTGTTGAATCTGACGGTGTCGCAGTCGGTGCCGATGGATTTCACGCAAGACGAGCTTGATGAGTTGTTTGGGAATAATCAGATCGGGCCTCAGGAGTTGTACGACCCTGAACAGTACTGGATCGGGACGGCGTTGTCGTCGTTCGGGATTGTGTACAACCGGGATGTGTACGAGGACCGGCTCGGGCTGGAACTTCCAACGCAGTTTGCGGATCTGACGAAGCATGAACTCAGCGGGTGGATCGCGCTGGCGGACCCTCGCCAGTCGGGATCAATCACGACGACCTTTGATTCGATCCTCGGCAACGAAGGCTGGACCGAAGGATGGCGGATCCTGCGTGGGATGTGCGGCAACACGCGGTACTTTACCAACGCATCAACCAAACCGCCGATCGATGTATCAAGCGGCGAAGCAGCAGCAGGACTCGCGATCGATTTCTATGGGCGCGGCCAGGCGCAGGTGATCAAGGACTCGGGCGGCGGGGACCGGGTTGGATACCAGGAGCCTGAGGGCGCGGTGTATGTAGATGCGGATCCAATCTCAATCATCAATGGCGGGCCAAGCCCGGAGATCGCCAAGCGGTTTGTACGCTTCTGCGTGAGCGAAGAGGGCCAAGCGTTGTGGCAGTTCGCCAAGGACAATCTGGACAATCCGGTTGGACCTGACGGCGAGCCGATGGGGCCCGAGTGGAGCGAGCTGCGGCGGATGCCTGTGCGGCGGATGATGTACGAGAGGCACTTTGACTACTTTATGGATCAGGTCAACCCGTTTGAGATCGTGTCGGATGTCAAGAATCCGGGATGGCGGACGGGCGTGCAGGTGATGATGGGGACTTTCGGGATTGATATTGCTGAGGACTGCCGGGCTGGGTACGACGCGCTTGGTGAGGCGGTCGCGTCGGGTGAGTTCAGCGACGAAGAGATCGCGGAGCTTGACGCGTTGTACTTTGCGTTCCCGGAGACGGAGATCGATGGGGTGATGGTGCCGTTCACCGAAGAGACTTACCGCGATGTTCGCAACGAGTGGCGCAAGGAAGGCCGGCAGGTTCGGTTGGAGATCGAGTACACGCGGTTTTACCGCGAGAACTACAAAGAGATCGTCCGGCGTGTGAAAGAGAAGCTTTAGTTCACTGCCTGACGGCATTGCTGGCAGTAGATTGATGCATTGAGATAGGCGTTTGCCTGGGCCTCTTCGTCTTGAGAAGGGTCCGGGGCTGGTGGGAGTGCGCTGAGGCGGTCGAGCATGTTTGATTTGTACTGGGCGCGGTTGGTGACGAAGCTGGGGTTGTCCTGCGTGCCCGCGTATTCGTTGGCGAGGTATTCGTTGATGCGGTCGATGCGGGATTCGGGGAGGGGGTGGGTCGAGAGCCATTCTGGGGGACGCTCGCCGGTGGCTTCGGCGGCCAGGACCTGCATGACTTCGAGCTGTCCGCGTGGGTTGTATCCGGCGCGGGTCATGTAGCGCATGCCGAGCATGTCGGCTTCGAGTTCTTCGGAGCGTCCAAAGCGGAGTAGGAAGAGATTGCTACCGACGGCGACGGCGGGGAGCCCGAGCTGGCCGTACTTGCGGACTTCGGAGTCTGGGTCTGAGAGCCCAACACCTACGGCGACGGCGCCGATGGCGAAGTTGATCCCGAGCTGGGCGGACATCTGCTGGTTGGAGTGTCTTGCGGTGACATGGCCGATTTCGTGTCCGAGGACTCCTGCGAGTTCGGCTTCTGAATCGAGTTTGATGGCGAGGCCTCGGGAGATGAAGACCTTGCCTCCTGGGAGCGCGAAGGCGTTGATGACCGGCGAGTTGAGGACGGTGAACTCCCAATCGAGATCGGGGACGCCTTCTTCGATGCCTGTGACGAGCTTGGCGCCGATGGATCTGGCGTAGTCGCCGATGGCGGCGTCGGGGATGGCTCCGCCGAAGGCTTCGGTCATTTCGGGGGCGGCGGCGAGGCCGAGGGCTTTTTCTTTTTCCCATGACATGAGGGTGAAGGAGCGTTTACCTGTGGCGGGGTTGACCGAGCAGCCGGTGGCGGGGAGGGCGATGAGGATGAGGAGGGGGATGGTGATGAGGAGTTTGAGGGTGTGATTCATTCGTATTCTCCATTGAGTCGGCGAGGTGATTCTGCTTGAGAGTCTACACTGATTGTGCCATGACTGAAGCACCAACACAAGTGAATGACGAGACTATTCCCGCTTGGGATGAATCCGAGTTGGGTGGTTTGCATCAGAATGATGACAAGGCCGCCAAGGTTCAGGCGATGTTTAATGCCATTGCGCGGTCGTATGACCTCAATAACCGGGTGCACTCGATGTGGCGGGATGTCGCGTGGCGGAAGCTGGCGGTCAAGAAGGCGATCGTGAATGACGGGGACCGGGTGCTTGATGTCGCGTGCGGCACAGGGGATCTGACGCAAGCATTCGCAACGGGGTCGCGGGCCGAGTCGGTCGTTGGAGTGGATTTCACCGAGGGGATGCTCGAAATCGCCGAGCATAAGCGCAGCAAGCTCATGAAAGCTTTGAGGGGGCGAGTTTCGTACCAGCAAGGCGATGCGATGGATCTGCAGTTTGAAGACGCATCGTTTGATGTGGTTTCGATCGCGTTTGGGATCCGCAATGTGCAGGAGCCGGCCAAGGCAGTGGGGGAGTTCTTTCGGGTGCTCAAACCCGGGGGGCGTTTGGTGATTTTGGAGTTTGATACGCCGAGGAATCCGTTGGTTCGTCGGTTCAATGGGTTTTACTGCGGGACAGTGATGCCTCGGACGGCGACCTGGATCGCGCGGGATCGGTCGGGGGCGTACAAATATCTGCCCAGATCGGTGAGTTCATTCATGAGCCAGGATGACATGGTGGGGTGTATAGAGGGTGCGGGGTTCGGGCAGATCGGGGTGCGGGGGTTGAGCCTGGGAATTTGTGCCTGTTATACCGGCATCAAAGCAGAATAATCGAGCCAGCCATTGCCCATATGAATGGAGATATTGGTGGGTACTACCCAGTTTTGTGGTCTCAAAAAGGTCGGTTCTCACATTCTCGGACTCAAACCCGACAAAGGTCCCAGAATAACCCCATTGAGGTGTCTGAAATGAGGGTAATGGGTTGGTGCGCACAAACAGGTGCATACAGCGTGTTGGACTCGGGAAGAACTGAGTGTGTGTTCGATAGGTTGGGTCTGGGCAGCGGCGTCGTCGCCCGGGAACACAACTTATCCCACCCCACCCCCCAAAGTGTGCGGAAGGGAAAATACGCGACGAGGTAGTTTTCAATGAGTGTACATGTACTAAGCGAGCGTCTGTTTGAAGCTTTGATCGAAGGGAACCGGTCGCTGGCTCGTTCAATTGTCAATGAACAACTCAGTGAGGGCGTATCGCCTGAGCTGATGCTGACTGATTTATTCTGGCCAACCTACGAGATGATCGACAAACTACACCGCGAGGATCAGATCTCGGCCCTTGCCTACAACCTCTCAACACGGTTGTTCAGGGTATTGGTGGACCAGACCTCAAGAGCATTGATCGCAGCGTCAAATGCTGAACCGGTCAATCGCACGGTCTTTGCATGTTGTGGGACATGCGAAGGATCAGAGCTTGGTGCTCAGATGGCTGTGGATTTGCTCGAGGCGGCTGGTTTCGGGGTCCGATTTGCTGGGGGCGGAGTGCCGCTCGATGAAGTGCGACAGGCGGTTCAGGAGTCCAAGCCGAATGTCTTGTTGATGTTCTGCTCGAACCCTGCTGATCTGCCGGATATCCGAGTCATGATCGATTCTCTGCATGAAATCGGGGCATGCCCCAACACGCAGATTGTGGTTGGCGGCGGCGTCTTCAACCGGGCCGAAGGCCTCGCAGAAGAAATCGGTGCCGATCTGTGGGCGGCCCATCCGCTCGAACTCGTAGACGCGATGATCGACGATGCCGAGATCCGGGCAACCCCGGCTCAGCGGACCGTTGGCCGGACTCGAAAGGCACCGGCTGCGAAGGCGGCATAAGCATCGGTCTCCCGTACGAAATGCGAACTTATCTTTCTCCAGCCCTGCCTACGCCCGATCGGCGTAGGCAGGGTTTGTTGATTATCGGGGGGGGTAGAAACAGATGAAAGCGAATTGTGGCAATTCGGAACTAGAAACGGCGATATGCGTATTTAGGGTGCACCCCTTGGTGGGTGCTCTGGTATGATTGAGGGTACAAGAACCCTTGTTGGGAGCGTTAGAGCATGGATCGTGCAACTGAACGAGATCTAATTGAGCGGGCGATTGCTGGTGAGCGGGCGGCTGCCGGCGAGCTTATCAAAGCGCATCAGCGTTCTGTGTATGGATACATCCTGCGGATGTCGGGCCGTCATGAGATGGCTGAGGATGTTGTGCAGGAGGCGTTCGTGCGTGTGCTTGCCAACCTGCATCGGTTTGATTTCCGGTTCCGGTTCTCGACATGGTTGTTTACCATCGCACGCCGGTTGTACATGAACGCGGTCGCTAAATCCAAACCCGCATACGACACCGACTTTGTTGGTTCGATGGGTGGCAAGGGCTCGATGCCAGACGCTTCGACCTACAACACCGAACAATCTGAGACACAAAAAGACGCCATCCAGTCGGCGCTTATGCACCTGTCTGTTGAGCAGCGCGAAATTATCGTGCTGTTCCACCAGTTGGATTGGCCGATCGCATTGATCGCTTCGCACCTCGATATGCCTGAGGGTACTGTCAAGAGCCATCTGCACCGCGGGCGTCGCCGTCTGCGTGTGTTGTTTAAAGAACACAAGCAGCTCGCGTCGTTGTACCAGGACCACTTTGGCGGGCAGTTCAACGAAGCATCCGACGAGGTGCTGGCATGAAGCGGGGATCGGACCACGATCAGTTTGACAAGGAACCGCTGGGGCGGATTCCTGAGTCGTTGATTGACGCCGCACTTGACGGCGAGATCTGCGATCAGATGCAAGACGAGATTGCACACGCATTGCAGTACGATCACGCCCGTCGCGCCGAGCTTCTTGAGACTGCCGATGCGGTCCGTGCGCTTGATCTTGATGACATCCCGATGCCTGATATGCAGTGCATTGTGCTCAATAGGCTCGATCAGCACGAGCGGTTTATTCCCAAGACAATGCGTCGTTGGGTGCGGACCGGTCGTTTGGCCGTTGCCGCGGGTGTGCTGCTCGGATTGATGATGGTCGCCGGGATGCAGAGCATGTACCCCAGACTGACGACGCTTGGGGTGCAGAGCACACCGGTTGATGATGTTGCTTCTGCGATGGCGGAGGATTCGCAGCGGGTAGCTGCCGACATGCAGACGCGGGTTGAGATTCTTCGGGCGTCGATGCTACCGCTCGACGGGTTGCTCCTCGCGCCGAGGCCCAGTGGAACCAAATCGTTTTCGTTGACATTGAATCATCAGGTGATCGAGTTTAGTGACGAGGACCTGGAAACATTTTACGCTTCGGGTTTGGATGCCGGCGAGCTCGGGATCGGTTTCCCTGTGAGCCACCGTCCGAATCAAATATCGGGATCGATGACCGTGGTGTCTTATCATGGGCGAGTTGTTGGCGGGGAAGATTGTGTCCAGATCGGTTCGCATTCGGTCGGGGCAAAGCAATCTGGTGGCGTTGTTGTGGTTCAATCTGATCGGGCCTCATTGAAAGCACCGAGTGATGAACGCATCGCTGATCTACCTTAAATCTAAGTGCCAAGGTGTTGTCTTGCTGACCCGGCGGGTGGTGTGCGTGTGCGCGTTGTTGTGTGCTCCTGCGGCGGCTGCTCAGGAGCAGGCCGAGCCTTGGGGGTTGCTGGATTCGTTCCCTGCTGAGATCGATGTTGTTGCTGTTCTTGACAATCCTGCCGAGCATCTGCTTAGCGAGACTGGCCGAAGGTCTAGAAAGCTTCTTGGGTCTGCGGGGATGTTTGGGAAGTCGCATCGTGCATGGGGGGCGTTGGGAGAGTTGTTTGAGACCGATGCCGACGGCGTGATCGGGACATTGCTTTCTGGGCGTGTGGTGGTGCTTGTTGATTCGGTGTTTGGACGGTCGATTAATCCACTTAAGCTCATCTCAAATGCTGATACCAACTGGGTGGTCATGGCGGAGGTTGACGGGTCGGATTTAAAGGGGCTGCGGAAGAAACTCAAGCCGGTGCCTCGGGAGATTGTGCACGGAGTAGCCGTGTACGGACTCGAATCCGGGCGGTACTGGTTTGTGATGCTCAAAGGGGAAGACGGGAAGAAGTCTCGTGTGATGCTGAGTCCCAAGGGCGGGCGTGAGTTGCTCGAACGCGGGCTGCTGGCGGTTCTTGAGGACGGAGAACTGGATGAAGAATCCGTGCTGCCAAGCTGGACCGGTAGTGGTGAGTGGTCAGTGGCGCTGCGTGCAAGAGTTGGCGGGGCAGGCGGGCTTCTCGGGGAGCGGTGGGGCGGTGCGGGCAAGCATTTGAAAGCATTGGTTGGCGAGAGTGAGACAGACGGGCTTGAAATATCGATGACGCTCCCGATCGAAGGCGAGATTCCGCGCGGGCATGCGCCGCTCGGATTGCTCGGAGCCCTTGGCGAGGACACCGTGATGGCGATGGCGGCGTCGCCTGTAATGAGACTGGTGTTTGGTGATGACGGGAGCTTTACCGTGACGCTCAAAGACAGCTTGATCCCAGATGGGACGGTGCTTGAACCGACTGGTTCGCTGTTCGTTGTATCAGCAGATGACACGGGGAATCTTGGGAGAGACTCAGGCCAGATGGGGATGACGGTTATGTCTGTCTTCGGCATGGGGGAGGTTGATGCCGGGTCAATCGATGAGCTAATTGAACCTTTGGTGTTCGACGATGGAGGGGCGCGGTACCCCAGAGCTAGGAAGACCGGGCAGGGTTCGTACGGCGGGATGTTCCCCGATGCGATCCGATCGCACACGGTGATTTCCAATCAGATCGAGACGAATGTGTCTTGGTTGACGACCCAGCGGGCCGGGTCTTCGGAGCTTATTCTCTCGTTGGCCGGCGAGGGTATTGATACCAAGTCCAGGGTTCAGGTGCTCAGCGAGGCGGCGGATTCACTTGATGCCGTTGGTATGGGCTGGCTCGATGATAAACCAGCGGCCAGTTCGGTGGTAATGAGCGGGTTTATCCGGGTTCAGGCCTTGCTCGACTCGATGAAGAATATTCAATGGCTCGGCAATATGGACAGTATTACCGGGCTCGATCGCATCTCTTGGGAAGTGGTTGATGATGAGGGGGCATTGCGGGGGAAGGTGCAGATCAAGAAAGGCCTCGAATAGACGGGCATATTGGGTAGGCATGGGGTTGTGGTGCCGATCTTTGTTGTTGCAGGGTCTAGACTTGTGGCCAGAGATTCGGCGGTTGCCGGGCCTCTACTGACACGATCGAATACCTGAACAGATCCGGAATCACCCATGCCATCTGAAACCACCACAATTACGACCCTTCGTAATGTCGCGATCATCGCACATGTCGACCACGGCAAGACCACGCTCGTCGACAATCTGCTCAAACAATCGGGCAACTTCCGCTCAGGCGAACTCGAAAAACTCGAGGGCGGTCAGCACGGATTGATCCTCGACTCGGGCGATCTTGAACGCGAACGCGGGATTACGATTTTGTCGAAGAACTGTGCCGTGGAGTACCACGATCCAACTGGGACCGACTACCGGATCAACATCATCGATACCCCGGGTCACGCGGATTTCGGCGGCGAGGTTGAGCGTGTGCTCCGGATGGCCGACGGCTGTCTGCTTGTGGTTGATGCGTATGAAGGTCCGATGCCTCAGACTCGGTTCGTGCTGAGCAAGGCGCTCGAAGCCGGGCTCAAGCCGGTTGTGGTGATCAATAAGTGTGACCGTCCCGACGGCGATCCTGATCGCGTGATCGGCGAGGTCTTTGACCTGCTTGCGGCGCTCGGTGCTGAGGATGAGATTCTGGACTTCCCCGTTGTGTACGCTTCGGCTCGCGACGGGTGGGCGATTGATGAATGGGATGGGGAGACCAAGGGGCCGGATCTGCGTCCTGTGTTCCAAGCAATTGTCGAGCACATCCCGCACCCAGATGTGTACCTTGAGAAGCCGTTGCAGATGCAGATCACAACGCTCGCGTTCTCGGAGTATGTCGGTCGTATCGGGGTCGGCCGCGTGACGCAGGGGACGGTCAAAGCCGGCCAGCCGATTGTGCTGGTCAAGCAGGATTCTGAAGGGAATGTGACAACCAAGAAAGCGAAGGTTGTCAATCTCCAGGGATTCAAGGGTTTGGGGAAGGTAAACGCAGATTCAATCGGTGCGGGCGATCTGTGCTCCATCTCAGGCATCGATGGGCTTGATATCGGTGACACCATCTGCGATGTCGATCACCCGGTACCGATGGAACGCGTCGCGATTGATGAGCCGACAATTTCTATGAGTTTCCGTGTGAACGATTCGCCGTTCTCTGGGAACGATGGTGAGTATGTGACTTCGCGTCAGATCCGCACGCGTCTGGATCGTGAGCTTGAGCACAATGTTGCGCTCGCTGTTGTCCCTGGTCGCACGACCGACGAGTTTATTGTTTCTGGCCGTGGACTGCTCCACCTCGGGATCCTGCTCGAAACCATGCGGCGCGAAGGCTTCGAACTCGCGGTCGGTCGCCCGATCGTCATCGAAAAAGAAATCGATGGCGTCAAGTGCGAACCCGTCGAAGAACTCGTCGTCGATACCACCGACGAAACCGTCGGCAGCGTCATGCAGATCGTCGGAGAACGCAAGGGCGAGGTCGTCAAGGTCGAACCCCGTGGCGACGGCCTGACCCACTGTGTCTTTGAGATCACCTCTCGGGCCCTCATCGGGTTGCGCAGTCGAATCCTCAATGCGACGCAGGGCGAAGGGATTATGCACCATACATTCCTCAAGTTCGTACCCCTGACAGGCGAGCGTCCAGTACGCCACAACGGGGTCCTGGTCGCATCAGAAACAGGACCGGTCACCTCGCACGCGGCCCAGCTCCTCCACGAACGCGGCGTGCTGTTTGTGCGTCCCGGCGATCAGGTCTACGCGGGCCAGGTCATCGGCGAAGCCAACCGGAACCTCGACATGACCGTCAACATCGCCCGCCAGAAGCAGCTCGATAACATGCGGATGGCCAACAAAGAAGCCACCGTGACCTTGAAGGCCCCGCGCGATCTCTCGCTTGAGCAGTCACTCGAATACATCGAAGAGGACGAGCTTGTCGAGATGACCCCAAAGACCGTCCGGCTCCGGAAGGTCAACCTGAGCGAGTCGGTCCGCAAACGCGACGCCCGCATCGCCAAGAGCAAAGCACAAGCCGCGGCCGAATAAGACGAACAACTCGAACCGACTTCTGAAGCACTGAGCTAGACATGTAGTCTGCTTGGTGCTTTTTCTATAGGCACTTGCAATATCGGACAGCGCAATGCGTTATGCAGTTGAACGGTGTGGAGCCGACATTGCAGGATGAATGGCTCGCCCAAACGAAGGAGTTATACAATGACCAGCCGCACACTTTTGAAAGCAGGATTCGTATCGACACTCGTAGTACTCACCGGCACCGCATTGGCCATTGGGCCCGGAGGCAGGGGTGCTGGTGGTTGCGGGGGCCAAGGGGGCGGGGGGGACGGCGCGTGCGTGACTGGCATGCAGGCGTCGGTTGTTGAACTTTCTTCTCAGGCGGCCAATGAACTGATCCGTATGCGAGAAGAAGAAAAACTGGCGCACGATGTATACCTTGCGATGCACGAGAAGTGGGGGGCTCAGGTGTTCGGCATCCGCAACGCAGAGCTCAAACACATGGGCGCGATGGAGAAGATGCTCGATCGTTTCGGGATAGAGGATCCGATTGTTGATCAGACACCCGGCGTGTTTACATCGGAACTGTACAGCGATTTATATGTGCAGCTTGTTGAGTCGGGATCCGAATCGCTGATGGATGCGTTCAAGGTCGGCGCAAAGATCGAAGAGCTTGATCTCTCCGATCTGCGGACAGCGGGAGTCGGTGTCGGTGATCCGGTGTTGGTTCAGGTCTACGGCAATCTAGAACGAGCAACAAGAAACCACCTCCGCGCATTCGCCGCCCAGATCCAGGCCAACGGCGGGAGCTATGAAGCCGAGCATCTCACTCAAACAGAGTTCGACACCATCGCCGCCTCAGACTTCGAACGCGGACACGGCGCCGGGCAGGGTAAAGGAATGGGACAAGACAAAGCTCTCGGGCAAGGCAATGGCCAGCGGGCAAATGGCAAACAGGGAAACGGCCAAAGCAATGGCCAGGGCTGCGGCTTGTGTAAAGGCTAAATCGATTAATGACTGTCCTCGGGGATCGGTGCTTTCGGGTGCCGATCCCTTTTTTGGATTCTGGGGGGTGCTGATCGCTGAATTTGGGCCGGATTGCCCCAATTCAGGGTTCTGGCCGCGATCCAGCGAACAAACAGAAGCAGCGGGGCTATCATCTCGACCCCGAGGTATGACGGGTTACAAGTGGGCCAAAGCATGACCCACCCCGAACTTACGCGGCAGCTGAACGGAGCACCCCCCCAAAATGGCTAAGAAAACAGATACCAACGCAGACACCTACGCAATCATCGAAGAGTCCGGCGGACAACGCAAAGTCACCCAAGGCGATTCGATCTACATCGACCTCTACAACAACGGCGAATCCAAAGCCGGCGACAAGATCGAAATCGACAAGGTCCTCGTAGTCGGCTCCGCCGGCGGCGACGCCAAGCTCGGCGAGCCATATGTTAAGGGCGCGAAGGTCACTCTTGAGATTACTGAACCTGTGAAGAAGGGCGACAAGCTCTTCATCCACAAGTTCCGCACCAAGAGCACCTACCAAAAGAAAACCGGCCACCGCCAACGCTTCACCATCGCCACAGTCGCCACCATCAAGGGCTAACCCCCCAACCCCCCAAAGTAGAATATTGAAAGCCCCGTCATTTGGCGGGGCTTTTTGTTGGCAATGTGATTCTGAGGGTGCCACTACCCGCCGTCTTCGGCGCAGTAGTGGCTTCCGCAGGCAAGGATCACGCAGTGGAGACTAAAAGAATGTCTTATTCTTCTGGTGGTGTGAACGAATCAAGCTCTGAATAATGGAGCCGGGTGCCCCGACTCGGATTCTTATCCGCGTCGGGTCTTTGGAGTAGAGCGGCCTTGTGTGGTTCAGAAATCTTCAATCCCAACTCGCCGAAGACGGCGAGTCGGGGCACCCTTTACCTGTTAGTGAGTGATCGAACCGCAACTTCAAGCGCATCAGCAACAGCCGCCATCCGCCCATAATCCAGCGTCCCCGGCGTATCGCTCATCTTGTGATAATGCGGATTCCGATATTCACTCGTGTCGGTGATCATCGCGGCCGGGTACCCCTGCATCCAGTAGTTCGCATGATCCGACCGGTAGATCGCCCGCACCTGCGCCGGCAGCGGAGCCGCGACGACCGGGATCGTTCCCGCTTGGGTCATGGACTCCGCGACCTGGGCGACCAGGGCGGCATCGTTGGTTCTGGCGACGATCGCGATGAAGTCGCCGGTGGTGGGGAGGTCGAGCCCGAGCTGGGCGGCCATCTTCGGCGGGAAGGGGTAGGTCTGGGAGTTGGGGGCGTCACTAAAATAGCCGAGCATTTCCAGCGAGAGCATGGCGATGATGTTGTCGCCGCGTTCTTTGGAGTTGCGGGCGCTGGTGAGCGAGCCCATGCCTGTGTTGGCGGAGTTTGAGTTTTCTTCGTTGGTGAAGCCGATGAAGCGGATGGTTCTCGGTTGTGGGTTGCGCGAGAATCTCGCGGCCAGTTCAAGCATCACCGCGACGCCCGAAGCGTTGTCATCAGCGCCGGGGGTGTTGACCTCCGTGTCGTAATGAGCACCGATGACGATGATCTCATCGGGGTGCGTGGTGCCGACGAGTGTGGCGATGGTGTTGGTGGACCAGGCCTCGCCTTTGACGGGGACGGGGAGGGGTTCAAACTCGATTTGGTAGCCCAGCCGAACGAAGCGATTGGCGATCCAAGCTCCCGCGGCATTGAGCTGCTCGCGATCGGTTGCGTTGCGGTGTGGGAACCGTGTGGTGAGCGTGCGGACATCGGCCTCAAGCCGAGCGGCGGCGGTGGGGAGGGTGCTGGGCCGCGATTGAACGGTGGTGCAGCCCAGAACGGTGGAGAACGCGAGCAGGAAAACGACGGCAATGGGGCGGTGTGCTATGTTCATAGAGCACATGGTAGGATTCGGAGATCTGCCGGATCGTTGCAGAACGATGCCACTCAATAGTCGCGGCACGAAGACCCCTCTTGATGGCGCGGATGCTCTTTAGGTAGCGTAACAGAGAATGGATGATTCTGGATTGGCCAAAGGTTGAATTGATCGCAAATTCACGGTCATTTGCAAGTTTTCTGTACAATTATGAGACTTTGGGGGGCAAGGGTCAAAAGATCAATGATCAGACCAGATGCAAACCAATTACAGACCAACCCATAAGGAATAGATATGACCACCACCGCCTCCCCAATCACCATGATCGATGGCAAACTCAATGTCCCTTCAAACCCGATCGTCCCATTCATCGAAGGCGACGGCACCGGACCCGACATCTGGGCCGCCTCGGTCCGTGTCTTTGATGCCGCAGTCGAAAAAGCATACAACGGGGAACGCAAACTCCACTGGCACGAAACACTCGCCGGCGAAAAAGCATTCAACGCAACCAATGAATGGCTCCCAGAGCAAACACTCGAAGACTTCAAAAAATACCTCGTCGGCATCAAAGGCCCGCTAACCACCCCAGTCGGTGGCGGCATCCGCTCACTCAATGTCGCGCTCCGTCAGGTCCTCGACCTCTACACCTGCCTCCGCCCAGTCCGATGGTTCGAAGGCGTGCCCACACCGGTCAAGCGTCCGGACCTGACGGACATGGTCATCTTCCGCGAGAACACCGAAGACATCTACGCCGGCATCGAGTTCGAAGCCGGCACGGACGACAACGCCAAGTTCCAGTCGCTCCTCAAGGACAACTTCCCGGACATGTTCAAAAAGGTCCGCTTCCCAGAGACCTCCGGCTTCGGCATCAAGCCAACCTCCAAAGAAGGCACGACCCGCATCGTCAAGGCCGCGATTCAGTACGCGATCGATAATGACCGCGACTCGGTGACTCTCGTCCACAAGGGCAACATCATGAAGTTCACCGAGGGCGCATTCATGGAATGGGGCTACGAAGTCTCCCGCGAGCTCTTCGGCGCCACCCCCCTCGACGGCGGCCCCTGGCACTCATTCAAAAACCCAAACACAGGCAAGACGATCATCATCAAGGATGTCATCGCCGACGCCTTCCTCCAGCAGATCTTGACCCGTCCCGCGGAGTACTCCGTCGTCGCCACGATGAACCTCAACGGCGACTACATCTCCGACGCCCTCGCCGCCTGCGTCGGCGGCATCGGCATCGCCCCAGGCGCCAACATCAACTACGACACCGGCACCGCAATCTTCGAAGCCACCCACGGGACGGCTCCCAAATACGCCGACCAAGACAAGGTTAACCCCGGCTCACTCATCTTGTCGGGCGAAATGATGCTCCGCCACATGGGCTGGAACGAAGCCGCGGATTTGATCATCAAGGGCATCAACGGCGCCATCGGAGCAAAGATGGTAACATACGACTTCGAACGCCAGATGGACGGAGCCACCCTCCGCAAGTGTTCGGAGTTTGGCGATGACATTATCGAGCATATGGGGTGAGTAGATATAAAGATATCAGGATTCAGTTGATCCGCTTGTCGTAGGTTGAAAGAAACGAGTGGGGGTTTTGCTGGAAAATGAAAAGCTGGATCCAAATGCACCCATAACTCGAACCCAAGGATCAGCCAGCTCAGCCTCACTAAAGTCCCATGGTTGCTCTGGAATTTTATTTGGATCGGAGAATGACAAGTCACTTCGATCAATTTCTTGAATCAAATATTCATTTGCAAAAATTCTGAGCTTTACAATTTTATCTGCTAAGCTAGCATTGACATGCGTTGTGTGCCAGGCTTCATCGAGGTCGCACAGTAACACAGAATCAGGATTTGGTACCCACTGGCTGTGTTCCCCTCGTACTATTATTGTGGCCATACTATCCGGCCAAACGCCTGTTCCAGAAGAAATTGTTACCCAATCCTTGGTTGTGTCTACGTTTTTTAAGCTTTGAGTTCGAAAATTTGAAAGAACACAGTTGTGTTTGCCAGCTGAAAAACTTGAAGGTCTATCTTTGGTTTCATCGCAAGATGATGTCTGCATTTCCAAATATCTCTTGTTGTGTCCAAATATTATGATAGAGCTAGTGATACGAAAATGAGACGGATAGTTTGTGGCATACTCTTCATCTAGCACAAAATGGAATGAAAATCGTTTTAATGGGCGGTTGCTTTCAAGAAAAAACTGAATCCTGCTCATTTTTAGATCAATGCTTGAGGCCATGTCAGCAATGCTATCTTCTAACCGTTTTCCCCATTTCCCAAAAAATGCAGCTTGCTCTGCATCTGACAGTGAGATGGCTAGGTATTGATAGCGAAAGGACATGCCATCCGGGCTGTCAAGAATCACTCTGAGGTGTTCGCGGTCAAATATAAAACAGTTGGCAAACCCGAGTTCATTCGCATAAGTGCGCATTTTATCTTTAGCGTTTGCTGTGATATAGACATTTGTCATAAAGCCAAATGTTTTTAATTCTTTTCCGTGATCGCGTGCAGAGTTAATATCCTTGGTGAATTTTCTTTTTACCCAACTTCTGTCATCTTTTGAATCGGATGCGGAGTTACGAAAACCTATCGCAATCCAAGCAATTGTTTCGTTTTCAAATTTGGCTTCTAAATCTCTTGCACCATCTGGTCCCCCCCTCGGTTGGCGAAGGTTGACATTTGAAAACCTCCCATCGACTGATAAAATTGCCTGACACATCCGCTCTCTGGCGAGTTGATTTGCATCAAGCCACGACCGGAGTCGTTCGTCTGTTTGTTTTGGTGTTTCAGTCATGTTCCCAATCGTTGATATTCAATCGTGTTGTTGATGTTTCCAGAATGCTACTACAGCATACATAGATTTTTGATTCCCTGCTAACACTCAGATAAAACAGTTCTTTCAATGCCCCTCCCCCCAACCAAACCCACCCAAAATCCGCTATCATCCCCTCATGAACACCCATCTCCTCCGCTCGGCCATCCTCACCGCCGTCCTCCTCGTCACCGGCTGCTCCTCCACAGGCATCGCCGTCCGTGAAAAGCTCGGCACGCCCAAACGCGAACAGCTCGTTGACCGCGTAGACGAGACCCGCGATGCACAGGTCGCGGCCAAGGAGCAGTTCGCCACAACACTCAACGAACTCAAATCCCTCTCCGGCTTCCAAAGCAGCGAGCTCGAAGCCGCGTATCGGCGGGTCAAGATGCAGCACGACCGTTCAAACGACCGGGCCGAGCGGGTTTCGGGGAAGATCAAGTCGGTCGATCGTGTCGCCCGGGCGTTGTTCAAGGAGTGGGAAGCGGAACTCAAAGAGTATTCGACCGACTCGCTCCGGCGTGCCTCAGAAAGGCAGCTCGACGAGACGCGGGACCGCTACGAAGAGGTCATCGTCGCGATGCGCCGGGCCGAGGACAAGATGGGCCCCGTGCTGGCGGCGTTTCATGACCAGGTCCTGTTTTTAAAGCACAATCTCAACGCGAGAGCGATCTCATCGCTCGACGAAACCCTGGTAGAGCTCGAATCCGAGATCGCGGCATTGATCGCCGACATGGAAGCATCCATCGACGAGGCGAACGCGTTTATCGACGAGATGGGGAGCTAGGCGGTTGCTGTTGCCGGCGATTGGGTGAGGGCGATCATGTCGTCTACCCGGTGTTCCCACAAACAAGTATTCTCAACATGCTCCCGCCCCCGCCGCGCCATCGCCAGAGCCGCATCCGGATCGGCGAGTTGTTGATCCACGGCCGCCCTTGCCGCCAATGGATCGCCCCAGTCGAAGAGTGCAGCCGTAGAGCCCGCGGCGTTGGTCGCGGTTGATTTATTGAAATCTCTGCGGACAAGCAGCCGGTCATCACACACCACCGACGATCCCCCGGCCATCGCCTGCATGATTCGTTCAGAATATGAATGCACAAACTGCGTCGGCCCCCACGCCAGCCCCACGCGCCCGCGCGAGAACGCCTTGGCGCAGTGGGCGTACTCAACCTCCCCAGCATATTCAATCGTCCCAGTACAGTGCGGGATCCAGGTCTTGGACCCAAAGACCCCGACCCTGAGCCCTTGGAGGGACTCGACGGTCTTCGTGCGCCGGTGTCGATTGACGATCGCAATGACAAGCGTCCAGAGGAATTTTTGGGTGATCCATTTGCCGGTGATGATCCCTTGCGAACCCATCACAAGATCGCACGCGGCAACATACCCAAGGTGCGGCTCTCTGATCATGAGGTTCACGATCTCGTTGATGAGCGACCGCGTCATCGGGTCGGTGATCTGAGCCAGCGAGGAATCGATTTCTTCTTGCTCGCGGACCGATCCGGTGACGACGACATCGAACTCTTTGGTGTTGTATTGGTCAATGGTCATGCCGCCAAGATCGCAGAGCGAGTCGCGTGGGATGCCGTGGGGAACCCATGAGTGGATGAGGTTCGGGAAGCGGTTGCGGAGCAGGTGGACATCATCAAGACACGGAAGGCACAAACTGAAATCATTAAGCCCGTTTCGTTCATTCCATTGATCGATAATATTGTCGGGGAGTGCGAACGGATGATCGACGAAGAGCTGTATGGCGCGGAGGTTTGAGCTTGGGACAAAGAGCGCAGGGGGAAGGTCGTCAAGGGTAACAGGGACATTCATAAAGACGAAGACGCCATCGGTAGGCATGTCTTTGTGGTCGAGATTGAAAAGCTGCGCGTCATAGCCCTTTGCAATAAACGCGTCGGCGAGTTCATTGGACATAGCCCCGAGGAGCCCGTACTGGGATTGATAGCGGCCGTGGATCCAGATCTTGTCTTGCATTGAATGTGTATCGGGTCTTTGCGCCCGATGGCTCTAGATTCAGTCAGACAGCCACTTCGCCCTTGATGTGCGGGTGCGGGTCATAGTTGGTGAGCTCGAAATCTCCGAAACAGAAGTCGAAGATGTCGTTGATGTCATGATTAATGACCATCTCAGGGAGCGGACGCGGATCGCGATTAAGCTGTTCTTCGACCTGGTGGAGGTGATTGAGGTAGATGTGGGCATCGCCAAGGGTATGAACAAACTTGGCGGGGCGCAAGCCGCAGACCTGGGCAACCATCTGCGTCAGCATCGCATAAGAAGCAATATTGAAAGGCACCCCAAGAAACAGATCCGCAGATCGCTGGTAGAGCTGGCACGAGAGCCAGTCAGGACCAGAGTCCGTAGAGCGCGAAACATGGAACTGAAACAAGCAGTGGCAGGGGGGCAGCGCCATGTCGTCGAGCTGCGCAGGGTTCCATGCGGTGACGATGTGGCGGCGGGAATACGGATTGATCTTGATGCCCTTGATCAACTCAGTAATCTGATCAAGCGTCGAGCCGTCTGGGCATGCCCATGATCGCCATTGGTGCCCGTAGATGGGGCCCAGGTCGCCGTTCTCGTCGGCCCACGCGTCCCAGATTTTAACATTGTGCTCTTTAAGAGCCGCGATGTTGGTATCGCCTTGCAGGAACCAGAGCAGCTCGTGGATGATCGAGCGAAGATGAACCTTCTTGGTCGTAATGATCGGGAAGCCCGCGGCCTGCCCCGTCCGGATCTCGTGCTCAATCGCCCCCGGGGCATGGCGATCCAAAAAATAATGAGACTGATGCCCAAATATCGAAAGAGTGCCCACCCCAGTCCGGTCGGAGCAGGGGGTGCCTTCTTTGAGGATCTTTTTAAGGATTTCGCTGTACTGGATCATGGCTTCAAGAATACAGCCAACCGCCTCAATTGAAAAGAGGCGGATGAACAATCCGATCAGAAGTTTTCATTTGGGTCAAACACCCGACGGAGATGCTGAAAGTAACTTGGGTAGGTCTTGGCGACGCACGCCGGATCGTTGATGACGATGTTGGGGAGACGCAAGGCGAGCAGGGACAGGGACATAGCCATCCGGTGGTCGTCATAAGTATCCATAATAATGGGTGCTTGGGTATCCGGAAAGCTCTCTGGAGGCGTGATTGACAAGGCATCCTCGTCGTCATTGAGATTATCAGTGACGACAACCCCGATCTTCCCAAGCTCAACCTTGAGGGCCTCGATCCGGTCGCATTCCTTGACCCGCAGCGTCTTGACCCCCCGGATAATCGTCGTGCCCTTGGCAAAGCACGCAACGACCGCCAGCGACATCACCGCATCAGGCATGTCCCGCATATCGCACATAATCGGGCTCGGCTCGGCGATACCCCGGCACGCCAGCGTGTCGTCCTTGGAAACCAGCGTGCAGCCCATCTGCTCAAGCAGCTCCGGGAACCGAGCATCCCCCTGCTGGGACCGCTCCAGATCAATGCCCTGCACGCGGATCGTCGAATCCGGCAGCAACGCCCCCGCGGCCCACCAGTAGGTCGCCCCAGAAGCATCAGGCTCAATATCAATCGTAAACCGATCAAGCCCAGGCTCAATCCGCACAACAGCCAGATCCCCCGAATGCTTGGTATGAACCCCAAGGTGGTCAAGCAGCTCGATCGTCATCCGGACATAGCTCGCCGAAGTGACGCCTTCACTTTGGGAAATGGTGAGCCCGTTAGGAAGGAACGGGGCGATGAGCATCAACGCCGAGATGAACTGGCTCGACTGCGTGGGTTTGATCTCAATCTGCGAGGCCAGTTGAGCCAGGTCCGCCGGCGGCGTGATCCGAATCGGCGGACAGCCCGGCGTGCCGAGATATTCAACAGTCGCGCCAAGAGACTCAAGCAAGTCGCCGAGCTCTTGAATAGGGCGTTGCTGCATCCGCTCATTGCCTGTGATCGTCAACGGCGAATCCGCAAGCAAAGCAGCCGCCGCTAGGAATCGTGTCGCGGTCCCCGCGTTGTTAAGATTGATGGTTGAGTTATTCGGATCGACAACCAGCTTCCCGCCTGTCCCCGTGATCTTGACAGCATGATCAAGCCGCTCAACCTTCGCCCCAAGCAGTTCGATCGCCGCCAGCATCCGCTGTCCGTCGTCGGCTTCAATCAACGGATGATGAATCGTCGATTCACCCGGCGCCAGAGCCGCCAGCATCAACGCCCGGTTGGTCAAACTCTTGGACCCCGGCGGACGGATCGTCACATCCAGCGGAGCCCGCCCAGCAGGCCTCGACCACAACGGGAGCGGAAGCTGATCAGGCAGTGTATAGATCGTGAGATTAGACGGGTCTGGGAAGGGCACAAGCAAGAATAGGAGGTGGCGCATCAAGTTTTGCATTGGTTAGTTGGATGCCCTGGTTTTTCGTCAATTTGCAGTATGTCTGAGCAACATGTATAGTGGTGCAACAGGAAAAGGTGTAGTTTATAAATGAATAAGGGGTATGGTATGGATATTGTCGTAGGGTGCGTTGGAATTTCTGTCATCGGTTTTTTGTTTCTTTTTTTAGTTGCGATGTTTGGGCCGTCAACTCACTGTGACATTTGTGACACAGAGTTTAAAAATAAAAAATACATGCACATGATCAATGGCCAAAAACATTGGCTTTGCCCCTCATGCAATCGGAGGATGGATTCGGGTCGGAGCTCAGCAGCATTCGATAATTTTTTACAGACAGGAAAAACTAAGAAATCAAAGAGGCGTTGATTTATGAAATCGTAGCTGCTCGCTACCCGTCTTTACGGAACACGGCCACAATGTCCTCAACCGGAACCACAAACAGCCGGTTGTCACCCTCAAAATCAACCGGGATCGCGTGCTTGGGGTTGAACAAGATCCGGTCGTAGTTGACGATCGGGTAGTCCGGGTCATTCTCGACCTGGGTAGAGATCGCGACGACGCGGCCGGTGATGGTGGGGATTTCGATCTTGTCAGGCAGGTGGATGCCGGACTTGGTCTGCTTCTTATCCTCATCCTTCCGGATCAGCACCCGCGTGCCGATGGGTTCAATGATTTCGATATTCGAGCTTTTGGGTTTGCTGGTGGCCATGGGGGATTGTAGGTTCAAAAAAGCATCAGTTCATTTCTTTGATACTCTGGTATTGGCCGGAGGTGTTGAGTGTGATGGTGATCGGCGTATCAGTCCGGTTCTTCCAGTACCACCCATGATTGCCATCAAAGGCGGCCTCAAAGGTGCCCTCCATCGTCGCCTCGGTGCCTTTCTCGTAGATGTGGTAGTTCACTTCGCTCGAATCCCCATGAAGGTCATAAAAAGCCTCGCCGGTGCTTGTCGACCAACTGAAATCAACAACAGTGCCCTTGGCCATGGTGATCTTGATCTCGGTGCTCTTGTTGGGATCGAGCGTGACAGACATCTCGTCGGTCTTCATGTCGCTCGCCGATTCAATGATCGGAAGATCAGCGGCTTGTTCGCCATTCCCATCAAGACCTGCGATGGTCGCCGCCTCGTTCTCCTCGGCTTCCTCCGCAAGAGCAACCTTAATCTCCCCCATCCGCTGGAGCCCGGTGAGCTTGCCAAGACCCGTCGGATCAATCCCGTACTCAGCCGGGAGGACGAGCGTGACGAGGATCACCGCCGCCGCGATGATCGCGATGATCGTGGACTTGATGAGCTTGGCCGTACTCGGCAACTCGGCATGGTCTGGGATGTTTGCATTGTGCATGATGAATCTCGATTGAAAAATGTGTGGATCAGGAAACGAAATACCCGGTCATCTGGTACCCAACAAACAGGAACCCCGCCGCCATCAAAACAGTATTGGCCCCATACGCGTGTGCCATAAAGCCCTTGGACTTCCGCCAGTACCCCATCAGAATAAGAATCCCAGCAAGTGCAAGAATCTGCCCGATCTCAACGCCGATGTTAAACGAAATCAGATTGATCAGCAGCCCTTCAGGCGAGATCTCGTATTCAAGGATCTTGGTCGCCAGCCCGAACCCATGAAAGAGCCCAAAGATCAGCGTCGCCGCCTTGGTGTTGGGCTGGAACCCAAACCACCGCTGATACGCCCCCATGTTGTCGAGTGCCTTATAGACGATCGAGAACCCGATGATCGCATCAATGATGTACGCGTTGATACTGACCTCAAAGAGCACACCACCGAGCAAGGTCACCACATGCCCAACCGCAAAGAGCGTCACATAAATAGACACATCCTTGAGCTTATAAAGAAAGAAGATCACCCCAAACAGAAACAACAAATGGTCGTACCCCGTCATCATGTGCTTGGCCCCCAGATACATAAACGGCAGCGGCATCATTCCACTGGATTCCTGAATATACCCCTTGTCACCCGAGGTCACCCCGTGGGCAAGAGCCTCAGGCGTAAACCCAAACAGAACGATCATGACCGCCAGCCCCCCAAGCAGGAGTGTCGCTCGCGAGCTGTTGATATACCGTCCCCATAGATCGATCATGTGTGTTCTCTCTGAAAGAGGATCGACGCCTCTACTCGATACCCTTGAGGGTCATATCGATTTTGAGTGTTTCATCCCCGCGTACAACGGTGAGTGCAACAATATCCCCAGGCTTGTGCTCAAGAAGTACCGGCGACCAAGATTCGACCGAACTGATCGCGTCCCCGTCCCAGTGCGTAACAAGGTCGCCCGACTGGAGCCCGGCATTGCTCGCAGATGTATCGTCAAACACCCGCTGGACCGAGAAACCGCCATCGGAAGTATCCACAGGGATAATCCCGATACGGATCGTGGGCTGGTCGTCCGCTTGTTCTTCTTTCGGACCCGGAGCGTTCGGGTCGCGCCGATGAATAAACGGCTCCCGGGTCGTCGCAGCATTTAACGCAATCTCGCTCACCACAGTCGCAATGCGGACAGCCCCAGCAGTGTCGATTAGTTCAACAGTATCGCTCGGCGAGTGGTAGTCATCATGGAGCCCGGTGAAGAAAAACAGATTCGGAACCTTCTGGGCATCAAACGACGCATGGTCGGACCGGCCCTCGCCGACCGAGGTCTTGGTGTCGTACACAATGCCTGATCTTTCGAGCGGGTCAGATATAAGGGACATGAGTTGCTTGCTTGATTTGAGCCCGCCGATTTCCAGCGGATCGAGTTCAAGCCGACCGATCATGTCCATGTTGAGCATGATCTCGTGGTTCGCGATCTCGGTGATCGGGTTGTCCACATAGAACTTGGACCCGTTGAGCCCCGATTCCTCAGCAGTAAAGAGCAAGAAAAGGATCGAGCGTGCGTTGTCGCTTTCGTTCATCATGGCGTACTGCTCAGTGAGCTGCTGGGCCGCCAGGATAACGCCCGAGGTTCCAGACGCGTTGTCGTCGGCCCCAGGATGGAGCTTGCCCTTGGCTCCGGTGCGCGAGCCAAAGTGCCCATACCCAATATGGTCATAATGCGCCCCGATGACGACAAACTCATCGGCAAGCTCGCCCTTGCCCCGGAGGATGCCGGCGACATTGTCGGTGTAAGTTTTGGTCAGTTCAATCCCAACTTCCATCTCAACAGCCACATCGCCGATGCTCTCGACAACGCCTTCTTTATTAGCCTTTGCGATGAGTTCATCGAGCGTCTGCCCGGTGTTCCCGCTGTCAAGGATTTGCTGTGCCGCTGCCGGGGAGATGGAAATGACGGGGATATCGAACTTTGGCCCCCCCTGATTCAGACGCCCCATAGAAGGCGGTGGGGAAGTCGAGTCAATGGTGTCGAGAATCCCAGCAGTCGGATCATTCGCCGATTCCGGCGAAACAATCAGCACCGCGCTGGCCCCGCGCCGTTCAAGAGCGCTGATCTTGTAGGTCAGGCGAGAGTGGTGCGACCATCGACCATCTTTCCAGAGCGAGTTGCCCTCCTCGTCCATCGGCTCAAACTTGAGGCACAGAGCGATCTTGCCATCCAGATCCTCGTTAGGACCAAAGCCCATGTACGAATCCTGCCCCGAGACAATCGCGTATCCGGCAAACACAACCTCGCCCGAAGCCGTGGTTGATCCTGAATATGCAAGAGGGGAAAAATCCACACCCGCATCTAGCTCAACATCGTTGACCAAGAGCGTCTGCGTGGTGGCCGATTTCGATGTCCCCATCGGCATCGGCTGCCGGTACGACGAGTTGGCCGTGATGATCTCAACATCATCGACAGAAATCTCAGTCAGATCAAACGCGGGCACGAGCCCAATCTTGCCCAGTTCTTGTTCAATAAAGACCGCCGCGTCCTCGATCCCCTGCGACCCCGGCACCCGCCCCTCACGCGCCGGATCCGAAAGATAGTTGATCAGCCGGATGTACTCATCGTGGAGAACCTCATCAACCGCAGGCAGGTCGGCATCACGCGCAAGCCGATCAAGGTTGCGACGGTTGCTGTCAAGATTCTTCTGGGCCCGCTGCTTGCGAAGTTCTCGTGCGGTCTCTGGGCCATGGGCGATCGACCAAGCCGGGGCTTGAAGGCTGGCGGCGATAAGGATAACAATGGCTGGGATCAATGGTTTGTGCATGAAATAGGTCTACCTGTTGACTGGCGTTTCGGTTTCAATTCTTTGAGATAGGTGCTCAGAGAGCTTTCTGTAAAGAACGGTGGAGATCTGGGTTTGCGAGGGCGATTGGCTCTCGCCGATGAGTTGTGTGATGGAAGTCACCGGCCGCCCCGTCAGCCCGCAAGGGACGAGCAACTGGTAATGTGTCATATCCGGGTTCAGATTGAGAGCCAGCCCATGAAGCGTGATCCACTTCCGAACCCGCACACCAATCGCCGCGATCTTCGCGGGCTGATCAGTTTCAAAGTGAAGCGTCGGATTGTCCTTGGGATCAATCCACACACCAGTCGCGCCGGGATCAATGGAACCTTTGATGCCATACTCATTGAGCGTGTCGATGATCGCCGATTCGAGCAGCCGGATGTAATCGTGAATACGGAGCTTGGCCGCGTTAAGATCAATGATCGGATAGCACACAAGCTGCCCCGGCCCGTGGTAGGTCACATCCCCGCCCCGGTCGGTCTGGTGGAGGGTGACGCCCTGCTCCTTAAGCAGTGCTTCAGAAGCAACCACATGAGACGCAGCTTCAGGCCGCTTGGTGATCGTAATGATCGGCGGGTGCTCCACCATCAGAATCCGCCCCAACTCCGGATCCCCCGAGTCCCGCGACGCGAGGATCTCGGTGTGGTGCTCGCACTGGGTCCGGTAGGCATCCTCGTAAGGCATGTTTCCCAGGTCGATGAGCGTCGTATTGGATGGATTGGCCGGTGGAGTCACGGCAGATGATATGCCGGCGACCTAGACTTTCGGCATGCCAATTATCCACCCCACAGCGATTGTTGATGACCAGGTCAAACTTGCCGACGATGTCCAGATCGGCCCGTTCTGCGTACTCAACGGCGACATCACCCTCGGGGCAGGCGTGCATCTGATCGCTTCGGTCCACATGCAAGGCCCATTGACCGTCGGGTCGGGCTGTGTGTTCTATCCCGGCTCCTCAATGGGCTTCGGTCCACAAGACATCAAGGTCAAATACGGCGATCCCACGGCCGGGGTGGTCATCGGTGAAGACTGCGTATTCCGCGAGAGCAGCTCAATCCACGCCGCATCAAACGACCACACCCCCACGCGCGTCGGCGACCGCGCGTTCTTCATGGTCAACACCCATGTCGGCCACGATGTACAGATGGGAACCGATGTCGTCCTGGTAGTCGGCGCGGGCGTTGGCGGCCATGCCGAGATCCAAGACCGTGTGATACTCGCGGGTGGGACCATGGTTCATCACTTCGGCCGAGTCGGTCGTCAGGCGATGTGTTCGGGTTTGACAGCATTAACAAACGACTTGCCACCATATTTCCTAGCAGCAGAACGCAACAATGTCGTCGGATTAAATCTGGTCGGCATGCGTCGGTCAGGGATGAGCCGCGAGGAAATCAACGCGGTGCGATCGGCCTACTCAGAAGTGTTCCGGAAGAATCCGCCGACGCAGGAACTCCGCGAAATGCTCGCCGAACGGGCAAAGGAATCGAAGGCCGTCGATGACATCTACCAGTTCGTCCTCAAATCCAAGCGGGCGATCTGCCCGGTCGGCGGACGCAAGCTGAGCCGGTCAGCCGACGAGCAAGCCAAGGCAGACGCGGGCCTATGAGCGGGCTCCTCGGAAATATTGGATTGAAAGAATCAGTCGCCCCGTTCGAGTTCAACGGTGCAAGCGGCGCGCTCTGCGTACTCGCCTCAGGATCCCGAGGCAACTGCTCAGTCCTTGTCGTCCCCTCAACACCAGACACCCCAAGACGCGTATACCTCATCGACGCCGGGCTCAGCCCCCGCCGCACAGCCAAACTCCTCGATGAACGAGGCATCCGCCCAGACGAAGTCGACGCGATCATCTATACCCACCTCGACACCGACCACTGCTATGTTGGAAGTGGGGCCGGCTGGGTCAAAGCCATCCGCCCCGGATATTTCCGCGCCAAACTCATGATCCACCGCGGGCACATGGGACGCGCCGAGCGGATGGGCCTGCTGTCAGCACACACCGAACCATTCGACGACGCCTGCGAGCTCGCGCCAAATGTCAGCATGTACACCGAAGTGCTCTCACACGATTCACTCGGGGTCGCATGCTTCCGCTTTGTCATCGACGGCAAGAACGGCGAGGTCGCCCATCTCGGATACGCGACCGACTGCGGCCGCGTCACCCCCGGGCTCATCGAACACATGCGAGGCGTCGATACCCTCGCCATCGAATCCAACTACTGCCCGAAGCTCCAACAAGACTCCGACCGCCCGGTGTTCCTCAAAAAACGCATCATGGGCGGGTCCGGTCACCTAAGCAACCAGATCAGTGCCGATGCAGTCGCAAGGATGCGCGTGCGGGAGCACCTAGTCCTGCTCCACCTCTCCCAGCAGTGCAACACTCCAGAACTGGCATCAGAAGAACACGATCACTCAGGGTTAACCCGCACAATCTCAACCCAGCACGAAGCCACCGCCTGGATCCCCATCAACGCGGGCTCAAACGAAGTTGATATCGTGTTCCCAAGAGTGAAATCCCGCCAAGGGGCACTCTTTGGCGGCCAAAAATAATGTCCACCAAGAGCAAGAGCTCGGGCCGGCGCAGCGTCGTTTCTCGGCTGATCTTTAAAATCAAAAGATTCGCCCGCTATATCGGCCTCTACAAACGGTCCGTCACCATGCCCGACGGCGTCCGCTACCGCGAGCGTTCAGGAGTCTCCCTCCGCAGGGCACTCAGCGAGCACGGCCCAGGAGTCAAAGAATACGATGTCCGATTCCCATGGGTAGACGCCGACGGCCGCCGCGGGCTGCGGATACGCTACACCGCCAGCAGACCATTCGGGGACCTCGGGCACGACCCCCGCACAGCCTTGTATGCCCAGATCCTCGATTTCATCCGCCCCGGACTCCGCGTCATGGAGATCGGGTGCGGGACCGGGAGCGGGTCGGCGATCCTCGCCCATGCCGTCGGACCATCCGGCGGGCTCGTGGCAGCAGACCGCGACGGCCAAGCCATCCGGTTCGCCCGCCAAAGGCACCGATCCGACCACTGTGGATTCGAGAACGGCTGGATCGAAACACTCCAAGGCGAAACCGACGGCGGCTTTGACGCGCTCGTCGCAGTAGATCCTCTTCGGGATGGTGCGGGGGGTGGGAGTGGTGAGGAACAGAATAACTCGATCAACGAGGCCATGGTCGTCTCAGAAGTTGTTCGTGTGGTTCGTCCAGGCGGCTGGCTGGTGGTGCTAGTGCCGAGTCAGGAAGAGCTCGGGCTGATCCGCGAGCGGTTCACCGCCAGCGATCCATTTGCCGAAGAAAGAGAACTCGTCCCTTGCCCCCGCAGCGGCTGGGCCGGGGTGCTCTTCCGCCGAGCCGGGCAGCCGGCTCCCCCAGCACAACAGGATCACCAATCCCCAGGCACATTCCACTCTTGAACGGCTGTTTGGGAGAGATTGCTCCCAGTTTTCAAGGCCGGGGGCCTATCCTTGTGTCCTATGAGTGAACAGACCAACAACGATCAATTCAGCCAAGGCTCCACAGGCCCAGGCACCACAATGTCCGACGCCGATGGCATCCTCGAAGTCGAGCAAGCCAAAGAGTTCGCCAAACGCATCGGCTCATCGTTGCTCGGCGACAAGTGCGATCATGTCACAATCCTCGATGTCACCAAAAAATCACCAGTCACCGGCTTCATCGTCATCGCCTCGGGCACCTCAGCACGCCAGATGCGATCCGCACTCGAAAACCTTGACGAAGTCGCCGCAGAGTTTGACACCAGCGTCTACCAAATCTCAAACGACAACGACGCCCTCTGGCTCCTCGCCGACTTCATCGATGTCGTCGTCCATGTCTTTGAGCCAAACGCCCGGGCGCATTACGATCTGGAATCCATGTGGATCGGTGCTCCCCGCATAGAAGCGCCTCCGTTTGTGCCACCAACCCGACCAGCCGGCGGCGGGGGTGGCGGGGGTGGTGGGGGGTCGGCATGAGTGCCGGTGGCCGAGTGCATGTTGAACTCGGGGATCGTGGCTACGACATCTTGGTCGGTGCCGGTGCGATCAATCAGATTGATTCTCAACTCCGATCAATGCATGAGTCCGGCGCCCGCCGTGCCTTCATCGTCATAGATACCGGCGTCCCCACCCGCTTTGTAGTTCAACTCAGCAAGCTCGCGACCGATGCCGGGCTCCAAGTGGCCACCGCTTCAATCACGCCCACCGAACAGATCAAATCAATCGAGACCTACCAGAAGCTGCTGGTACAAATAGCAGCCACCGGCCACTCCCGCGTCGATCCAGTCATCGCGTTGGGTGGCGGAATAGTGGGGGATTTAGCGGGTTTTGCAGCCGCAAGCTACCGCCGCGGCGTCCCCGTGATCCAGTGCCCAACAACACTCCTCTCAATGGTCGATGCCTCAGTCGGAGGCAAAACCGGTTTCAATCTTCAAATCCCAAACGACGACGGCCCAGCAACCCTACTCAAAAATCTAGTCGGTGCCTTCTGGCAACCCAAACTCGTGATCGCCGACATCGATGTGCTCGAATCACTCGAAGACCGCCAAAGACGGTCAGGCCTTGCCGAATGCATCAAGCATGGCTTCATTTCGGTCGGGGTTGGCCATGGCGAGTTACTCGATTGGATGATCCAGCATCTCGATGCCATCGCAGCCTTCGATCCACCCACCATCCAAGAACTGGTTCAGCGGAATGTTGCCCTCAAGGCCAGCGTCGTCGCCCTCGACGAACGCGAAGATACCTCCAAAGCAGGCGGCCGAATGCTGCTCAACTTCGGGCACACCTTCGGCCACGCCATCGAGACAATCGCCCATCTTTCCCCAGATCCGAGCGATCCTTCCAAAGCCCCCTTGCATCACGGCGAGGCCATCGCCCTGGGGATGCTCGCCGCCTGCAGAGCCGCGGAGAATGAATCCGGTTTGGATTCTTCTATTGGTGACGAACTGTGTTCTTTACTAAATCGGGTAGGACTACCGACTCAAGTCGCAGGCTTGCCGAGCAACGAAGAGTTGATTCAGCGCATGTCCCACGACAAGAAGGCGACAGGCGATTCAATTCGGGTGATCTACCCCATCGCTCGTGGTCGCTGCGCCGTAGTCAACGACGCTTCTGCTGAGTCGATCGGCGTGGGATTTGATGCAATCCGGAGCGATTGAGAAGTTGCCGATCACCTAATCCGGGGAAAAGTTCGTCATGGTGCAAGAAGTCGCACGATGATTGGAGCCCAAGCGTGTCTGCTTCCGATAAAACCTTCCATCGGGCTTGTTCACCGATGAAAGGGCAGCAAACCTGTGCGAACGATTGTCATCATAAATCAGAAGGGTGGATGCGGGAAGACCACCAGTTCTATCAATCTCGCCGCGGGCTTTGCCTCGCGTGGATGCCGAACGCTCTTGGTGGACATGGACCCACAGTCTCATTGCGCCGCCGGGCTCGGGGTCCCCGAAGAGAAGCTTGATCAAACAATCTACGACGCACTCCGCGCCGACCCAGAGTCCACGCTCAATCGCGAACGCCTCGTCTGGCATGTATGCCGAAACCTAGATCTCATCCCCAGCCACATGATGCTCGCAGGACTCGAATCCTCGCGTGGCGGCCTGATGGGCCAGCCCGACAAAGAACTCCGACTCCGATCAGTCATCGACCGAGTCTCACGCATGAGCCAAGAGGCCGACGAAACAGGACAAGTCCCCCGACGGTATGATGTCTGCCTGATCGACTGCTCCCCCTCGATTGGCTTGCTGTCCTACAACGCCATCGCCGCCGGACGCGAAGTCATCATCCCCGTCGAGACCAGCTTCTTCTCCCTCAAGGGCGCCGCCAAGCAGGTCCAGACCGTGCGTTCAATCGCCCGCCGCGTCGGGATGAGATTAAACCCGAGAGTCCTCGCAACGATGCACGATCCGTCCCAGCCCCTGGCACGCGACCTTCTCGATGACCTCCGCGAACGCTTCGGCTCCGCGTTGATCCCTCTGGTGATCCGCTACGACCAGACCCTCAAAGAAGCCGCAAGCTACGGCCAGCCCATCGAAAGCTTCAGCCCAAACGCGCCCGGCGCAGAAGACTACCGATCACTCTGCGAATGGCTCATAGAGAACGCAACCATCGATCGCCCAGAGCCCGGCCAAGATGCCGACGAAGTTTCCCAAGACCAAAGCTACGAAACTCGTCAGTCTGAAGTGGTCGTTGCTCATCACACACCCAAGGAAGCGTCAGGAACTCCTGAACCAACTCAAGCCCCAGAAGTGTCAGGCCCATCTGAGCCTTCAGAACTGCTCGGACCCCTGGTTGCCATGCGTGTTGATGCCGAAACCGCAACCGTACAAACACCCTCGCTCTCAAGATCCCAAGAAATGGCGCTCCGGGCAAGACATCTGAATCATGATTCAGATGTTCAAGTCGCCCCCGCCCCGCTCCGCAGATCAATGATGCCACACCGCCCGGTAGCCATCGAGGTCGTCGATGACCGAGTTGTGGCACCAGCCCAGGCGCCATCCAATAGAGTGGCCAATCTGCTCGGCGCCCGTGCCGTCACAGGCGGGGTGCTCTTTGTCCAGCCCGCATCCGTTGGCAGTGTGGTGCAGATCGCCGGGAGCTTCAACGCCTGGAACCCCGTATTGTCAGAGCTCCGGCACAACGAATCACTCGGAATCTTCGAGCTGTACTGCAAACTCCCGGCTGGGTCCTATGAGTACAAAATCGTGGTCGATGGCCAATGGATCCTTGATCCACACAACCCAGAGAACCAAAAAAACGGCATCGGTTCACAAAATAATGTTGTCCGCGTGCGGGCATAGTTTCAGGTACGATCAACACACAACGCTCACAGGCCCGGAGGGTCTGGAATGAGTGGAGACTCACATGGATCACGACAACGAGCCAAACCAAAACGAAACAAGCCCAACCGGGCCAGGTGGCTACATGAAGCTCGCCGGGATCGAAGACGGTGAATACGACGCGCTCGCTGATTTGTTCCTCGGCGAAAGCGAACTCGCACCAGAACCCTTCTCCCAAACAGGTACGGATTCAGTTGAGCCCGTCACCACCGCACCCGTCCGCTTCAAAGGCCCCCCCGATGACTCAATGGTCCCAGAAAGACCTATCGAGATCATGCCACGCCTCGACGAACACCAGCTCAAGCCCCAACTCGAACCCCAACTCGAACCCCAACTCGATCCAGAGCGCGTGCTCTGCGTCGAAGCAGTATTGCTAGGACATCTCCCCGTCCGCGCATCGCTCTGGGTCCGCCAGTACGCATGCTCAACAGCACGCCGCCGTGGAGAAGTCGTCGCACTCATCCGCGCCGCCGCAGGATCAACCTCCGTTGATCTCATCTCAGGGACACAAACAATCGATTCCGCCGTCTGCGGCTCACTGCACCAAGCCCTCGCGCGCGTCAACACCATCGCAGACCGGGTCATCCTCCGCGTCGACGAAACAACAGAACCCGAGCTCCTCGATCGCGAAGAAATCAACGAGATCACCATCCTGACAGGCGCCGATGAAGCCGCGATCGTCGCATCCTACAGACTCATTAAAACAATCACGAGTGTCTGGGATTCCGACGAACTCCACACCACCCCCCATGTCAGGCTCGCCGTAATGGGCGCGACCGGACAGCAAGTCGCCGACGCAAGCGCAAAGCTCTCGCGTGCAGTTGATGCCTTCCTCGATCGCCCGATCGAAATCATCGACGCCGCAGGCCGCATCGATGCCACAGGCACCACCAACATCTTCAGAGACACCGTCGCCCACCAAGCCACCAGTATTCTCGATGAACTCATCGACATCTCCAGCGGGCTCGTCGAAGCACCCGATCCGGCCGAATACTTTGAGCCACAAATCGCCGAAGATCCACAGATCGCAGCCGAACAACTGGCCGCAGCATACAGAGAAAACACCCCCAAGGAGCAAGAAGTTATCCCCGCTCCAAAGCCCACGCCAACAGGGCTTGGTTCGATGATCGCCGGACTCACAAGGCTCGAAACACGCTGCCCGTTCGCTCTCGATGTTGAGCTATGCATCGATCAATCAGGAGAACTGCACCTCGTCGCAGGCGATCAACACGATGCCCCGATGGCCCGCCTCGAGACCGTCCGCGCCTGGGTACGAGATCACTTGTCATTGATCCTGCGTGCCGAGCCAGAACTGGCATTCCCCGATGCCGATGACCGCTCGTCAGAAATCAGTCTGCATCTGATCTCCGCCGACCCGCACACGCTGCGTGGGCTCATCGATTCACCGGTTCGGATGTACGCCCTCGCCGAGGTAACCGTCGGCGGGCAGTCCGCCAAGGTAGCGACCCCGATCAACTGATCCGACTCTCGATTTCATAAACACAAAAAAAGCCCCGAGTTTGTACTCGGGGCTTTTCGTATCAGAATTCGGATGATTTAGGCCGTGTGCGCCTTGGCAACACGCAGCTCTTCGATATGGCGTGGGTGCTCGATGTGGGCCGCATCAACGACATACTGAGCGCCCTCGTTGTCCATGTCCGGCAGGTGGTACATGAGATCAAGCATCGTGTCTTCCATGACCGCACGCAATCCACGAGCACCGGTCGCCCGCTTGCCCGCCTTCTCGGCAATGGCGAGTAGCGAGTCCTCAGTGAATGTCAGCTCGGCACCCTCCAGTTTAAACAGGTACTGGAACTGCTTGACAAGAGCGTTCTTAGGCTCAGTCAAAATCTGAACAAGCGCGTCATGCGTCAAAGGCATCAACGGCGTAATAACTGGCAGACGCCCGACAAGCTCGGGGATCACCCCGTACTCAACAACATCGACATTGGAAATCTGTGACTGGAGCCACTCGGTCTCAAGGTCCTCGCTCGCAAAGTGCTGACGCCCCTTGGTGTCGTTGGCATCAGTTGCAGTTCCGCCAAACCCGATCCGGGTTTTGCCAAGTCGACGCCGAACAATATCCGTCAACCCAACAAACGAGCCGCCACAGATAAACAGAATATTGGTCGTATCGAACTGAATGTACTGCTGCTCAGGATGCTTCCGTCCGCCCTGCGGTGGCACATTGGACACAGTACCCTCAAGCATCTTGAGCAGCGACTGCTGAACTCCCTCGCCAGAAACATCACGCGTGATCGAGACATTACCAGAGGTCTTGCCGACCTTGTCAATCTCGTCAATATAGATAATTCCCCGCTGGGCGGCCTCTACATCAAAGTCCGCGTTCTGCAAAAGCTTGAGCAGCAGGTTCTCAACATCCTCGCCAACATAACCAGCCTCAGTCAGGGTCGTCGCATCACCAATCGCAAACGGTACCTTAAGCATCCGCGCCATCGTCTTGGCCAAAAGCGTCTTGCCCGATCCGGTCGGACCGATCAAGAGGATGTTCGATTTGTCAAGCTCGATGTTGTCCGCGTTCTCGCTCTCGTGGTGCATCAACCGCTTGTAGTGGTTGTGAACCGCGACACCGAGCGACCGCTTGGCGATCTGCTGCCCGATGACATACTGATTCATGAACTCAACGATCTCGCGCGGTGACGGGATCTCAGAGAGCTGAGCAGAGATCGACGAAACACGCCGCCGCTCTTGCTTAAAGATGTTCTGGCAAAGTTCGACACAGTTATTACAGACATACACCTCGCCCGGGCCCTCGACCATCGGGCCGACCTCGCGGGAGGTTTTGCCACAGAACGAACAGGTCGTGACCTTACGGCCTCGGAATCCGCCGTTCCCGCCATCGTCGCCGCCCGAGCCGCCAGCTCCGCCGCCGCCTCCGCCAGTTGGACCGTCACCGGACCCCGTTGTAGAGGTCGGGCCAGGGCCATCAGAGCCCAAGGCGCTGACCGGCTGGGCGAGTGGTTGTGGTGGTGTATTCTTTGGATCGCTGTTGGGCATATTGACCTCTCGTGTGGTTGCCTGCAAAAAGGCCGCAGGTTCCACTGGTATCGGGTAAATCAGGGTGGCGGCTCAACCTGATTCACAGGGCTTTTTCAATGAAATCGCGCGGTTTCTGCGCGTTGTCATCTTCGACCGAAAACCCTAGCCCACAAGGGCACAAAGTGCCAGTTCACGCGATCAAGAATCCGACACTGTTTGCACGCAAACCCCGCACAACCGGCAGAATCGGCACACAGACCGTTAGCGGTCCAGATCCAGCCCATCAAGAAACGAATCTTTGGGCTTGGCTTTGCTGCTCTTCTGAGATTCCATGTCATCCTGAACCTGCCGAAGAACCGCATTGCGGGCACTGGCAAACTCCGCATCATCCATCTGCCCAGACTTGTGCATCTGGTGAAGATGATCCAGCAACCCAGAAGATCCCACGCTCGTCGTCGCGTCGTGATCGAGCATCTGCCGCCGGACCTTGAAAATCACAACCCCCCCAACGATGGCAACCACGAGAAGCACCACCGCCCAAATCACCACAGAGGAAATAGATCCGGATTGTCCGAGTATGAGTATCGCCATGGGCTGATTCTATGGCAGCTGCTCGCCTAGTAGGACCGAGACACAATTTCCTCGCGTAGCGGGATAAGCAGGCTCGGAACCGCATACCGATCCACCAAATCCTGCCCCCGCTCGATCAAATCGTCCAGCTGGGAGGTCAAATCCTTCAAATCCGTCACCGGGTCGTATTGGCGGAGCGTCAGATACACAGAAATCGGATCATTCCCAGTTGAACTGCCCGCAGCCCCGGCTTTGCTCCCGGTCCGAGTCTTGATCTCAAAGTGGGCCTCAAGCCCCTTCTCATTCAACAGGTTCATCCCAAGCAAAGGCTGGCAGTCATTAATCTTGATATCTTCATTATCAATCAACGCCGCCAGCGGCGATCCACTCAGCAAAGCACTCGCCGCGATCTCGTCATGGTTCTCTTTAGCCGCCAGATCAAACCCATACAACAGCTCGATGTACTCAAGATCCAGCGGCGAGATCGAAAGGTAATACGGCGAAACCTCCGCCGTCATCCGGTGCACCGAGTACATCTCCTCCTCGGTCGTCGGATTCACAACCCCAGACCGCACCGAAGAAGACCGGATCGCCATCCAGCGGTGGGGGGATGCATTGGCAGCCGACTCAAGAGCCAGCTCATCCTTGTACCGCCGAAACGCGTTCATCGCCGGAAACGACCGCCGTGCACGCTCAAACAAATCAAGCACCGGCTCCCGGTTCGTCGGGAGTTCCATGCGGACATTGAGCTTCGCGTTGATGTAAAAATCAGAGCAGAGAGCGCGGTACGAACTTGGCATCTGCGGGCCTCCATGCCGGGGGGGAAGACTTTGTCGGACCGTCCTGATCCAACGAATTAATTGTAGCAGATGAATCCCAATTATGCGTCCGAACGGGCAGAATGCCGCACAATGGGGACAAACTGTCGATAAGTCAGCACCCGCCAAACCCACTCAAACGGCCCCATCGTAAACACCCGTAACCACAGCAGGGAGAACACGATATTGATCCCCCAAACCGTAAATATCACAATCCAGAGCTCTGGATATTCAATAGTCCCGTACTTCCCGAAGCCGTAACCGTAGAAAAAAGTTGTGCACAGGATGGTTTGCAGGAAGTAGTTCGTCAGCGCCATCCGCCCAACAGCCGCCAACGGCCCCGTGATAATCCGCGCCGGAGCCCACTTCGCCATCGCAATCACAAGAGCCCCAAACCCAAACGCCAACGGCACACCGATCGGCTGGGCCACAGATTGCCAGATAAACCCAGGTGCAAGATCAAAGGTACTCTCAATGAATAGGTAACCAAACAGCGTCGTCGGGATCCCAATCCCAAGACACACGATCGCCGTGATGACATAAAACTTCAACGACCGCTCGCCGGTCAGAATACCCATCCGCGTCAGCCCCATCCCCATCGACATGATCCCCAACAGCATCGGCAGCATCAGCGGGACGAACAATATCTCGATCAAGAGTACCGTGAAAAATCTGGTTTTGAACGCGTCGAAGTAGGTCCCCGCATACCCCGCTAACTCCTTGGCCGGGTCCATCGAAAGTTGGTTGATATCAATATTCCCCGCACTCAGCGACCAGTACCCAAAGGCTGAAAAACCAATCATCAGAAGCGAGCCACCGATGTAATACATCGCCATCCCGCCCCAGAATAAAAGCTTTGGGTTGAATCTCCGGATCCACCACAGAACCGTCAACCCAGTCGCGGCATAGAACGCAAGGATGTCCCCGAACCACAAGCCATACGCATGCAGCAGCCCAAACATCAGGAGGATGCCGCACCTGAAATACCAGAGCCCCGCCCCATCGCTGAGCTTTGATTTCCGTACATACCGCTCATCACAGTTGCACTCAGGGCAAGAAGCATCCTCCGAGAGCCCCACAAGCGGGTACCCACAACGCTTACAAGAAACCATCGGTGGGCGGTTGTCAAACTTCCGCGCGTACATGATCACACCCGATCCGAACAGCAACGCAAAGAGGAACATGAACTTACCCAGGAACATGGTCGAGGTGATCGCGTGCCCCAGCTCGTTGGCGGGCGTGTCTCCAATGGCTCGGTAATCCGTCATCGCCTGCATCGGCCAAGAGAACGCAACAATGTTCGGAACCAAAATCCCCAACAACGCAAACCCACGAAGCGTATCAACCGCTCCAAATCGCTGAGCAGCAGTGGTCGGAGCAATCTTGGTCGGTGCAGTGCTTACTTGGTCATGATCCATTCAATAATTCCCTCTGTATCAGTCAGATCCTCAAGCGTCCAATCCGCCCCCGAAGCCTCAAGCTCCTCAAAGCTCGCATGCCCAGTCGCTACCGCCAAAGCCCGGCACCCATTGTCCTTAGCGCAGCTGACATCATGCACCGTATCGCCGATGATAAGAACTGATTGGGGATCAATATCAATAGATTTCACTTCCCGATAGTTACGAATCGCCACCGGAGGCAGATGACCACGCACCGGAGACGCATGCGGCGATGAATCACCCCAAGCATTAATCGTAAACAAACCCGGATCAAACCCCGCCGCCTTGATCTTAATCGTCCCCGTCTCCTCATAGTTCCCCGTCAGCAGCCCAAGCGCCGGCTTGGAGTGATGACTAGCCGTCGCAAAGACAAGCTCATGAGCCCCAGGCAGCGGCTGGGCCACAGACCGCGATCTCGAAAGCAACTCAAGCCGTTCGTGATACCCAGACCGCATCGACTGGATATGTTCCGCGGCCGGTTCGATATTATTGAGCCTCAGCATATCGGCAATGATCACCGGATCCAGAGCACCCCCAAAGGTGATCCCCTCGATCGTAAAGTCATCAGAAAACAATGCCTGCCCCGCATCGCGGAGGCAATCAATACCGATGTGATTGGTTTTCAGCAGAGTCATATCAATGTCAAAGAGAATCAGCATGGCGGCCTCGGAGCAAAAATGAACAAATCAGGTCAACGAAACCAATATAGCCGAACCCGTCCGATCAAATCAGCTGTTTTAGGCTCTCAGGACACAGAATGATCAGTTTACTGGCACCGTCACAAATCGAGGCTACTCTTGAGAGTCAAACCCTTGGTAACCGGTCTGCCTGCGGCTCATCCACTCGCCGCTCAGACAATCCCCCCTCACCAAGGCGACACGAGATATAGAATGAAAAGCCGTTTTTAGCCTCGTCGACAACGACCGGGGGAGAGTTGATCGCGTGAGTCTGCATACTCCACAACCAAACGATGATGTCCAACGCGTCAGAGACGCCGCAGACATTGTCACCGTCATCGGCGAGTGCATCACCCTCAAGCCCAAAGGCCGAGAGTATGTCTGCATCTGCCCCTTCCACGACGACCACTCACCCTCCATGTGCGTCGTCCCCGCCAAACAAATCTTCCACTGCTTCGTCTGCGGCGCCGGAGGCGATGTCTTCACATTCGTCCAGCGATACCACTCCATGGATTTCAGAGAAGGCCTCACCTACCTCGCCGAACGAGGCAACATCGAACTCACACCATTCAAACCAAGCAGACAATCCGGTGGTCAAGAGGGCGAGTACCAAGAGCAGTACCCAACCGGATCAACCAAACAAGACATCCTCCTCGCAAACGAACAAGCCCAAGCCTACTTCCGAGCATTACTCTCGCACCCCGAGCATGGCAAGATCGCACGCGACCTGATCGAACGCCGAGGCATGTCCCCAGAGATCGTAGAAAGATTCGGAGTCGCCACCAGCGCAGACCGCTGGGACGGGCTCCTGATCACCATCGACAAAAACAACCTCAACACCGAAGCATTCACCGACGCCGGACTCCTCAAAACAAGAGACAGTTCTTCTGGGGGGGGCGGCCAGTACGACGCGATGCGCAACCGCCTCATCTTCCCCATCTGCGACCAGATCGGCCGCGTCATCGCCTTCGGAGGCCGCCGCATCAACGACGACGACGACCCCAAATACCTCAACAGCCCCGAAACCCTCGTATTCAACAAATCACGAACCCTCTACGGCCTCAACCACGCCCAAAGAGCCATCAAACGCAAACGCGTCGCCGTCATCGTCGAAGGCTACACCGATGTCATCGCATGCCACCAGCACGGCGTAGAAAATGTCGTCGCCACCCTCGGCACCGCACTCACCAAAGGCCACGCAACCATCCTCCGCCGACTCTGCGACACCGTCGTCCTCCTCTTCGACGGCGACCAAGCCGGACAGCGCGCCGCCGACCGCGCCATCGAAGTCCTCTTCTCCGAAACCATCGACATCAAAATCGCCGCCCTTGCGGGATACACCGAAGCCAAAGATCCCGACGAGCTCCTCAGCCAAGACGGCGGCGAAGCGATCTTCAATCAAGCCATCGACGGAGCCGTGGATCTCTTGAAGTGGCGTTTCGACCGCCTCCGCGCCGAGCTCGTCGGTGCCGGTGCTGCAAGAGTCACCCAGCGGATCGAAGAAGAAATCCGCACACTCCTGGACCTCGGCATCGAAAAACTCAGCCCCATGCGCCGCCAGCTCATGGTCCGCCAGATCGCCGGCGCCGCCGGCGTCTCCGAGCAGGTCGTCAAAGCATCCATGCGACTCGGCCGCCGCGTCCCCGCATCTATCGAGCCCCATGACACCCCCCGCATGGAACGCGAATCCCCGATCACCCCCCGCGAGCTGCTGCTCGGATGCCTACTGAGCGACCCCAAACTCTGGCTCGCGATGACCTCAGACGAACACGATCTACTCATGACCACCGCATTCCAATCCTCGGCTTCAGCAATGGTCGCCCAAGCCCTACACGAGAGCGTTGAAAACGGATCAGGCACCGGATTACACCAAGTTCTGCAGGAACTCGCCGAAACCATGGCCCAAGAGGACAGCGAAGAATCAGTCGCCGATCCCGTCGGCCGTGCAACTTTATTGTGCCGAACGGTTGAACAACAGAGCGAAGGCTCAAGCGAACGCCTCACACGCCTCATGCGTGAATGCGTCCGCGAAGTCTCAATGTCCGACGAGAGCGGACACAGTACTGCCGGTGCAGAAACAGAAGCCGACGAAATCGAACAACTACGGGTGTTCGCAAAACGACAGCAAACAATGAGAGAAAAATACGGCACCATGCGAGGACGCCTATCAAGCGGTGACGAATAGAGCACATATGTAAGTCGTTGCTCACCGAGCAACGCGTGCTAGGATGAGTGCATTCATTGCACGAGTTGGGAGAAGTATGATCGGGATCACACATCCATCTGTAACAGCCCTGATCGAGTCCGGACGCACCCGTGGCTGGCTCAGCTTCGAAGAGCTTAACAATGTTCTCCCAGACGAACTCGTAGACCCCCTCGCCATCCACGCGATCCTCGCGATGATCGATGATTCAGGCGTTGAACTCGTCGACGAAATGGAGTTCAGAGGCCGCGCCTTCCGCGCCCGCCGATCAGGCGACGCCCGAACACTCGAAAGCATCCAGTCCCTCGACTCAGAGTTCCGCGCCATGTCCGTCCCAGGCGGCGAACACCTCGGCAGCAACGAATCCCTCCGCGTCCGCATCAACTCCCCGCACTTCTCAGGCACAGTCGTCCTCGATACACAAGACCTCAAGCAAGCCAAAAAAGATGTCGAAGAAGCCCAAGGCATGAACGACCGCGTCGTCCAACGCGATCTAGACGAAGCCATCAGCGCCGAATCAGACCGACGCATGGACGACCCCGTCCGCATGTACCTCTCCCAGATGGGCACCATCCCCCTTCTCACACGCGAAGAAGAGGTCCGCCTCGCCAAAAAAATCGAAACCACCCGGATGATCTTCCGCCGCCGCTGCCTCGAGTGCGATTACATCATCACCCAAGCCGTGGAAACACTCAAACTCGTCAGCGAAGGCAAACTCCCCTTCGACCGCACAATGCGCACAAGCACGCTCGACGAGAACGCCAAAGAAAAACTACTCATCCGCATCCCCGCAAATCTCCCAACCATCGAGATGCTCCTCGTCCTCAACCGCCAAGACTGGGAAGAACTCGACAACCTCCGCCACGACGACGGCAGAGTCCACGAAACAAAAAAAGCAAAAGAAATCCAGGCAAGAATCTCATCAAGACGCCGCCGCATGGCCGCCCTCGTAGAAGAACTCTGCCTCAGAACCGGCCGCATCGTCCCACTCATGCGCAAAATCCGTTCGATCTCCGAAAAAATGAAAGCCCTCCGAGGCGAAATGCTCGAAGCGGCAATGTACCCAAAGAAGTACGACGCCGAAGACCTCGAAGTCATGCGAATGGAACTCGACGGCCTCCGAGCACTCGTGCTCGAAGACCCCGAAGACCTCCAAGAACGCATCGAATGCATCTCCACAGTCTTCTGGGAATACGAACAAGCCAAACGCGACCTCTCCGGTGGCAACCTCCGCCTAGTCGTCTCAATCGCCAAAAAATACCGCAACCGAGGCCTCGGATTCCTCGATGTCATCCAAGAAGGCAACACCGGCCTCATGCGAGCCGTAGACAAGTTCGAATACAAACGAGGCTACAAGTTCAGCACATACGCCACCTGGTGGATCCGTCAGGCCATCACCCGCTCGATCGCAGACCACGCCCGCACCATCCGCATCCCGGTCCACATGATCGAAACCATGACCCGCCTGCGCAACATCCAAAAAGAAATGAAGCAGCGGACCGGCGTAAACCCATCACCACAAGAAATGGCCGAGCAAGCCAAAATGTCTCCCGCCGAAGTCAGCCGCGTCCTCAGCATCTCCATGCACCCAGTCTCCCTCGATCGACCGGTCGGAGAATCCGAAGACTCAAACTTCGGAGATTTCCTCGAAGACACCGATCAACGCACCCCAGACCAAATCGCAGGCCAAGACGCCCTCAAAAGCCGCATAGAGCTCGTCCTCAAAACCCTCTCCTATCGCGAGCGGGAAATCATCAAACTCCGCTACGGCATCGGCGACGGCTACACCTACACACTCGAAGAAGTAGGCCGAATCTTCAAGGTCACCCGCGAACGCGTCCGCCAGGTCGAAGCCAAAGCCATCAGAAAGCTCCAGCACCCAGTCAGATCCCGCAAGCTCGGAAGCTACATCGACCAGCAAATCGGCTGAAATCAATACGCCCTCGTCCCCAATAACCAACCAATACCGAGCCTAATCAGCTGAAACATATTCAGCAGCCACCGGTATGCATGTGTACCATAGTTCATCCGAACTGTGGTTCCTACTTTGTCGTGAGGTATCGAGTTGAGCAATGCAATCGAAATGAACAGCGTCCGTAAAACCTTCGGACGCAAGGTGGCCGTCGAGGGCATCGACCTATCAATCCCCCAAGGCTCCATCTACGGCTTCATCGGCCCAAACGGTGCCGGCAAAACCACAACCATCCGAATGATCATGTCCATCCTCTTCCCAGACTCAGGCGAACTCAGCGTCCTCGGGAAGAAGTCGGCCGTCGAATCCAAAGACCGCATCGGATACCTCCCCGAAGAACGAGGCGTCTACAAAAAAATGAAGGTCGCCAACTTCCTCATCTACATGGCCCGCCTCAAAGGCCTCGACTCCGCAGGACTCAAACCAAAGGTCATGGAATGGCTAGAGCGCGTAGAACTCGCCGATGTCGCCAAAAAGAAATGCGAAGAACTCTCCAAGGGCATGCAGCAAAAAGTCCAGTTCATCGCTTCGGTCCTCCACGAACCAGACCTCATCATCCTCGACGAACCCTTCTCAGGACTCGACCCCGTCAACATGCGCCTCCTCCGCGACCTCATCAACGAACAGCACACCGCCGGCAAAACCGTCATCTTCTCCACCCATGTCATGCAGCAAGCCGAGTCCATCTGCGACCACATCATCATGATCCACGAGGGTAAAAAAGTCCTCGACGACACCCTCGGCACCATCCGTTCGCGTTTCGACCCACGCGCCATCCATGTCGAAGCAGCCAACGCCGGAAACCAGTCCCAAGCAATCTCCGCAGTCCCAGGCGTCGCCAGTGTCCGTATCCATGAGGGTCACCATGTAGTCACGCTTGATGAAGGGATGGACAAACAACAAGCCATGCAAAGCATAATCACTGCGGTGCCCATCTCCAAAATCGAAATCAAACGCCCAACACTTGAAGATGTCTTCATAGAAATCGTCACCGGCGGCCACTCCGGTGACGCCATGGACACCGACCACGAACAAGTCCGCGCCAAACTACTCGCCGGCTCCAAAGAAACCCAGGAGGTGGCCTCATGAACTTCACCAAGATCATCAGAGTCGCAGGCCGAGAGTTCGCCTCAACAGCAATGACCAAAGGCTTCATCATCGGCGCCCTCGTCGTCCCCGCCGTGATGGCGGCCTTGATCCCGTTGATTGTGATCCTCTCAGCATCGGCCCAGCCATCAGCTGACAAAGGCACAATCTATGTGCTCGACCGATCAAGTGAAGTCTTCGAAGATCTCAGCCATCGCCTTTCCCCCGAGACAGTCCGGGAGCGATGGGAGGATCGTGCCAAGAGAGCTTCCGAGTTTGCCAAGGGGATGATGGGCAACAGCGGTGGGGAGCAGATCGAAAACGCGATGAGCTTCATCAAAACACCTGAGTTCCGCATAATCCCCACAGCCCCAGATGCAGACATCGAAGAAATCAAAGCCGAGATCCGCGATCAGATGGTATCCGGTGTTGAACTCGATGATCCTATGTACAAGGTCCTCGCGGTCGTCGAAGTTGACATCGATGCCGCCAAAAAGGCCAATGAATCAGAAGGCTACGGCTCATACCAAACATTCTTCCGACCCAAACTCAACGAAGAAACCGTCGGCGAGATCGAATCCGGCATCCGCTGGTCCATCCGTGAACGCCGCTACGAAAACGCCGGCCTCGACAGAACCCAAATCGCCGAGCTCGCATCCATCGACGAACGCGAAAGCAAAGAAATCACCGAAGAAGGCGAACGAAAAGAATCCTCCGAGATCGCAACCTTCCTCATCCCAGTCGCCTCCCTCGTCCTCCTCATCATCGCCACCATGACCGGCGGCCAGTACCTCCTCACCACCACCATCGAAGAAAAATCAAACCGCGTAGTCGAAGTCCTCCTCAGCGCCTGCTCCCCAATGGAACTCATGACCGGCAAAATCGTCGGCCAAATGGGCGTCGGATTATCGCTGCTCGTAGTCTACAACTCCGTCGGCATCGCCGCCCTCATCGCATTCAACCGCCTCGACATGATCTCCGGCCAAACAATCATCCTCTTCTTCATCTTCTTCCTCCTCGCCTACTTCATGCTCGCCTCAATGATGGCCGCCATCGGCTCCGCAGTAAACGACATGCGAGAAGCCCAGTCCCTCATGACCCCCGTCATGCTCGTGATGATGATCCCATACTTCTTCTTCATGCCCGTCGTCCGCGCACCAAACTCAATGCTCTCCACAGTGACAAGCTTCATCCCCCCAATCTCCCCCTTCATCATGATCATGCGCGTCTCCTCCACAGACCCGCCCCCGCCATTACAAATCGCCGCCGTCATCCTCGTCAACATGGTCGCCGTAGTCGCCTTCCTCTGGTTCGCCGCCAAGGTCTTCCGAGTAGGCCTCCTCATGTACGGCAAACCCCCAAACCTACGAACCCTAATAAAATGGATCCGAATGGCCTAAGGCCATGCCTGACGACTCGGAGTTCTCTTCTCCGGGTGCCCCGTCGGAGCATTCTTATGCTCCTTCGGGTCTTGGAAAACCAGAACCGTCAGGCACGGCTTAACCCCGCAAAGTACACACTCGCAAAGGACCCTCTCATGACAACCACAGCCAAAGACATCCAAGACCTCAACAAGGCCGTGTATGAAGCCAAAGACAAACTCCGCCAGGCCATCAAAGACCTCCCCGCAGAACCAGTCGAAGACTGGCTACTCCAAAACACCGACGGCTCAACAACCAAACTCTCCCAGCTCTTCGGAGACAAATCCGAACTCCTCGTCGTCCACAACATGGGCAAGCACTGCAGCTACTGCTCCCTCTGGGCCGACGGCTTCATCGGTCACGCCAACCACATCCAAGAACGCTGCGCCTTCGTCCTCTGCTCAAACGACGACCCACAAACCACCGCAGCCTTCGCCAAAGAACGCGGCTGGACCTACCCCTGCGTCTCAGGACACGACTCCGGCTTCGCCGCCGCAATGGGCTACAAAACAGACGACGGCCCCCTCCCAGGCGTCTCCGCATTCCACAAAAACGACGACGGCTCAATCACCCGCACCGGACACTCCATGTTCGGCCCAGGCGACGACTTCTGCCCAGTCTGGCCATTCATGGATCTCATCAAAGACGCCTACGCCGACTGGCAACCCCGCCACGGCGCCAAATCATGCTGCGGCTCCTCCGGCTGCTGCTCAGGCTGATTATTCCGGTCCGGGTGCCATGGTTTGACCGTCTTGGGGGGTCGGCAAGCCATGTCTTTTCCTTTCCGGGTGCCACGAACCACCGTCTTCGGTGCTTCGTGTCTTCTTTGCAAATCTCGCCCCCAACCCGCATATCCTTCCAGCAATGAGCAAAGACCAAGCCCTCCTATCCAAACTCAACGAAATCGCAGCCCAGTACGACGCGCTATCTCTCCAACTCGAATCCCCCCAGGTCCTCGCCGACCACACCCAGGTCCGCACCCTCTCAATAAAGAAAGCCGCCCTCGCCCCCGTAGTCGAAGGCTACCAGCACTACCAATCCCTACTCAATGAAGCCACCGAACTCCGCGAAGCCCTCGCAGGCGACGACCAAGAACTCGCCCAAATGGCCAAAGAAGAACTCCCCTCAATCGAATCAGCCGCAGCCAAACAACTCGAATCAATCAAATCAACCCTAGTCACCACCGACGACCTCGCCGTCGGCTCCGTCATCCTCGAAATCCGCGCAGGCACCGGAGGCGACGAAGCCGGCCTCTGGGCACGCGACCTCCTCGAGGTCTACACCCGCTACGCAACCACCCGCAACTGGACCGTCGACGAGATGTCCATGGACGCCGACGCCTCCGTCGGAGGCGTCCGCCACGCCGTCCTCAACTTCAAAGGCCAAGGCGTCTGGCAATGCTTGTCGTTCGAGTCCGGAGTCCACTCCGTCAAACGAGTCCCCGCCACCGAAACCCAAGGCCGCGTCCACACCTCCACCTGCACCGTCGCCGTCCTCCCAGAACCAGAAGCCGTCGAAATTAACATCGACTGGGCCAACGATGTCGACGAACACATCACCACCGCCCAAGGCCCAGGCGGCCAGAATGTCAACAAAGTCGCCACCGCCGTCCAGATGCGACACAAACCCACCGGCATCGAAGTCCGGATGCAAGAATCCAAATCCCAAGCCCAAAACCGCGACAAAGCCAAACGCCTGCTCACCGCCCGCGTCTACGAGATCGAACAAGCCAAAATCAACGCCGAACGGGATGAATCAAGACGATCACAGATCGGCACCGGACAACGCTCCGAAAAAATCCGAGTCTACCGCTACCAAGACAACATCGTCGCCGACCAACGCCTCACCGAAAAATTCAACAAAAACCTCATCATGGACAACGCCGAACTCGACCCCATCTTCGAAGCATTAATCGAACAACAAACCGCTGAACGACTCGCGGCCCTTTAACCACAGTCTAAATCAAAGCTCCGGAGCAAACCCACGCCGCATCGTATTCTCACAACATGCCCGAGGATCCACAAACTGCATCAAATACTCAGGCCCCCCCGCCTTAGACCCAACACCAGACATCCCAAACCCACCAAACGGCTGCCGTCCGACCAGCGCACCCGTACACCCACGATTGACATACAGATTCCCAACCCGGAACTCCCGCTTGGCCCGATCAATATGCGTCGGCTTCCGCGTAAAGATCCCGCCCGTCAGCTTGTACGCATGCCCATTGGCCATCCGCATCGCCTCATCAAAGTCCTTCGCATGAATCACCGCCAGCACAGGCCCAAAGATCTCCTGCGTATAAATCGTACTGGTCTCCGAAACACCCGTAAAGATATGCGGCGCGATCAGGTCATCAATATCAGTCTCAGGGAAATCCTTCGCCCCAACCAACTCGGTCAAACCTTCAGATCGTGCCGATTCGATAAACCTATCAATATTCCCAGACGCCTCCCCATCAATCACAGGCGAAACATCCGAGTTCGGATCAGTCGCCGTCCCAAGCACAAGCGTCTTGGTCGATTCGCCGAGTCGTTCCAAAAACAGCTTCATCCGCTGCCCGCTGGGCCCCTCAGGATCAATCACAATACACCGCGAGCACGCCGAACACTTTTGGCCCTGGAACCCAAACGCAGAATACCGAACCCCAAGCACCGCCTCATCAAGATCCGCAGACGCATCAATAATGATCGCGTTCTTCCCGCCCATCTCACACACAACCCGCTTCACATGCGACTGCTCCTCCGGAGTCACACCCGCGGCCTCAATAATATTCAACCCCACAGCCTTCGACCCCGTAAACGCAATCACATTCACCCGAGGATCACGCACTAAACTTGCCCCAGTCGTCTCACCCGGAGCCGGACAGAAATGCAGCACACCCGATGGCGCACCAACCTGCCTGAGCGCATCACTGATCATGTCAAACATCGCCTTCCCAATCCCAGGCGTCTGCTCCGCAGGCTTGACCACAACCGTATTCCCCGTCACCAAAGCCGCCACAGTCATCCCGCAACAAATCGCCAATGGAAAATTCCAAGGCGAAATGACCACCGCCACCCCCTTAGGCTGATACCAAAGCTCATCAAGCTCCCCAATAAACTTGCCCAAACGTGAAGGTTCAGTAAGCGACGGCGCCATCCGAGCGTAATACTCACAAAAATCAATCGCCTCACACACATCAGCGTCCGCTTCGCGCCAAGCCTTGCGTGCCTCTTTGCACATGATCCCAGAAAGCTCATCCCGACGGTCCCGCATCATCTGAGCCGTCAAAGTAAGCACTTTCGACCGCAAATACGGATCAAAGTCCCGCCAAGCCGGGAATGCCGCGTGCGCCTCATCAAGCATCGCTGCGCCCTGCTCAACCGTCCGGTCATTGGCAACACTCGGCACCACCGCACCCTCAACAGCACGCCCAAACGCCTCACGCTGTTCATCCTCAGCAAAGTCCCGCAAAGGCTCAGTATAAAACGGCAACCCATTCCCAACCTTCGGATCACTCACCGAAAGCCGATGTCTTTGAGCAGCAATATCCACAAGATCATGCTTCAACTCCGCCGGTGCAAGCGTCGCCGGATCAGCAAGCAGCATCTTGGTATCCGCATCATCCATAAACCCAGCCTTAAGCCAAGATTCATTCGATGTATTCTCAAGCAGCCGCCGCACAAGATACGCCATCCCCGGGATCATCTCCCCGACAGGCACATACTCCCGCACCCGCAGCCCCATCTCCGCCGCCGCATGCTTGAGCTGATCCGCCATCCCATGCAACATCTGCAGCTCAATCGCCTCACGAGGCAATCCCCGCTTCTCAAGCCCCGCAAGCGCAGCCCCAATAGACCGCACATTGTGCGATCCCAAGGCAAGCTTCACCCCGCCCTGCCCTGGCTCAGTCGGACAGTGATCTAAAAACACCTCGACCATATCTTCGAAGCACTGATCAGTCTGCCATTTCTCATGCCACACCGGACAAGGCCACCCCTCCTGTTCCGCATGAATCGTCTCAAAGTCCCAGTACGCCCCCTTCACCAAACGAACAGTAACAACACGCCCAGTACGCACGGCCCACTCACTAATCCGCTTCGCATCGGCAACCCCAGATTTGAGATACGCCTGCATCGCAAGGCCCGCCTCAAAGTCATGCGTATCGCACGCATGCATAAAGGTATCAAGCGTCAAATCCTTAAGCTCAAACTGCTCCATATCAAAGTTAATCAGCACCCCATTCCTCTGGGCCGCTTCAAAAATAGGCTTGGCACGCTGCATGAAATCAGCCGTCGACGATTCTGGCGCAATCGGGTTAAACAACGCACAAAGCGAAGTCACCTTAATCGAAACATTCACCCGAGGCACACCCCCCAAATGATCCTTCTCCAACCGATCGTTCGCCGCCCACCCAGAGGCCGCCCCAACCAAGTTCTCAACCAAATCTAAATACTTCGCCTGATATGCATCCGCCTCAGCGCTCGAAACGCAAGCCTCGCCAAGCAGATCAACACTAAACGAAATCCCCTGCTTCCAAAGCTTCGAAAGCATCGGCAACGCATCGGCCGCATTGGTCCCCGCAATAAAGTTCTTCGCCATCCCCGTGATCTGACCAGAAATCGTCTTGGCCGCCAAGGTCTTGGCAACCCCGCCCGCCTTGAGCGCAAGATCCATCCCCGGCGGCGCCTTCACCCCAGGCTGTGTCATGTAATCAACCAAATGATCATGCACCATCTCAGGCGTAGTCAACGCAGGAAACGCATCAACAAACCGAAACATCTGAACCTTAAAGTTATGGTCCTTCATCGACCAGTCCATAATCTTGTCCTGGTAAAACTGTTTCGAGAGCATCCCCGATTTATGCGCCTTCGCGATGTCAAGCATCTCAGAGCCAAGCTCCAAGATCCGTTGCTCGCGCTGGGGGTTCGACGAAGAAGCTACAGGAGGGCGGACGCTTGGCGCAGGCGCGGCGGTGACCGCTGCCGATGACAGAACTGGTTGAGTTGATGTCTTTACCTTGCGACCGAACCACGCCATATGAGTACTCCTTCGTACAGAATCTTGATCCCCGCTCAAACGAGCGGGGTCCAGATTCTAGATCATCCGACCCGGGGTAGACGGGGTTGATACACTTGCCCATGTCAGAATCGTCCGCTCCAACCACCGCCCTCACCATCGGCAACTACGACAGCGTCCACCTAGGCCACCAGATGCTCATCCAGCGGGCCAGAGAGCGTGTAGGAACGACCGGAAGGGTGGTTGTACTGAGCTTCCACCCCCATCCAATGACCATCCTCAACCCAGATAAAGCCCCCTCCCAGATCGACCCCTTCCACATCCGCAAAGCCCACCTGATCGAAGCCGGAGCCGACGAGGTCGTCGAAATGCTCCCCACCCCCGAACTCCTCGCCCAAGACCCCGAATCCTTCCTCGACGAGGTCATTAAGCACCACGCCCCAAACCTCATCGTCGAGGGCCACGACTTCCACTTCGGCAAACGACGCCAAGGCACCCCAGACCTCCTCAACAAACTCTGCCAAGACCGAGGCATCAAAACCGAAATCATTGGCCCCGTAAAAATCACCCTCACCGACCAATCCATCGCCACCGCCTCCTCATCCCTCGTCCGCTGGCTGCTAGACAACAGCCGCGTCCGCGACGCCGCCTTCGTCCTAGGCCGCCCCCACGAACTCACCGGCACCGTAGAACAAGGCGAACAACTCGGCCGCACAATCAACATCCCAACAATCAACCTCAAAACAGAATCACTCCTCCCCGCCGACGGAGTCTACTCCGGATACGCACTCTTTGAAAACCAAAAAATCCTCGCCGCAATCAATGTCGGCTCCCGCCCAACAGTTCAAGGCACAACCCGAAGAGCAGAAGCACACCTCATCAACCAAGACGCCACACCATGGACACCAGACCCATCAATGCCCGCCTACGGCTGGGAATGCAAACTCCAACTCGTCGGCTGGGTCCGCGACCAAGTCAAGTTCGATTCAATCATCACCCTAAAACAACAGATCCGCCGGGACTGCCAGCGGATCTGTGAAACTCTTGGTTGTCCCTGCTAACCCGATTCAGAATGCAAACAGCATATCAAAGAACTCGGTAATAATACCTTTTTCCGCCGCGTCCTTCAGATCGCCCTCATTCTCCACCGCAAGCGTCAGGTTCGCAAGCTGGCTCGATAAAATCGTATTCTGCGTCGTGATATCCTCAGTCCGAGCAAGCCCAGCAATAATCAGCGTCTGGATCTCCTCGTCCTTGGCGATCCGCTTATAAGCCTCAAGCACAAGCGTCCCATTGGGCTTCACCTCCAGCACAGTCGCCGTGATCCGAGCACTGAACTTGTCCTTGCGTTCATAATCTCCCTCGCCGGTAAACTCCCGAGTAGCACTGGCATCAAAGAGAGTCCGGTTGCTGAACCGCGGATTGGTATTGAGCTGCAGCTCAAAGAGTTTCATCAGATCAATCATCGCGTTGAGCTCAACAGTGCTCTTGCTCTCCTTCTCAGTCTCGAGCGACTGCGAGCTCGTCTGCGAAGAAACCTCATCAATAATTATCGTGATGATGTCGTGCTTCTGGTAAGTCCGTAACTCGGGCTCCGGAATAAAGGTCAGCGACACATCCTCAAGCAGAATCACCGGATCAAAAGATTGATCTGGCCCCCCCGAAAACTCCTCGCCCTGAGTTAAATACAAACTCTGTGCCCCAGCACACGCAACCATCAAGCCACACACCACAAACAAAGCCATTCTTTGCAAATCCATCATGACAAACCTCCATCCCGAATGATCACAGCTTTCCCTTTGCCCGTCGCCTGAGCGTGGAACACATTCTCGCCGTTCATTGATTCAATTTCGACAACCTCGCGTAGCCGGGCGTTCGCCTTGGCCCGCCCCCGAACCGTGACAATCACAGACCCCGATATCGACTTGGCAGTCACAATATCCCCACGCCGAATAACCAGAGGCAACTCAATATGCTGCTCCTGGATCAACTGCCCCGCATTAACCGTTCTCGACAACGCCATCCCCAAAGCGTCCCCGCTGCTGGCACTCTGGTCATCAGGGGAAACCCATCGGCGTTCACTCAGAATATGAGAAGCATCGAGCACCTTCCCCCGGTTCACCCGCTGCCGTGCGACAAGCACAGTCCGGAAAATCTCAACATCAAAAACCAAAGCCTGCTCCGCTGCAACCTCAAGATTCTCAAACACTATCACCCGGATAGCCGTCCGTCCCCGCTTAGAGATCTCTCGGATCTCAACAAGCCGGGAATCCGTAGGCGTAGAAAGAAACTCCTCATCATTACCCCGGAACGAAATCCTCAGTAAATCATCCCCGATCTGATACCGATCCCGAACCCACCGTTCCACATGCGACCGAACAACCGGCCCGACATGCTTGATCTCCGCGTCCGCAACCGTAACCGCTGAAATCTTTGAGGCGACCGTCGTTGTCAAAGCCATCTTCCGCACCGACACACCCGCCCCCCCGATCACAACAGATCCCGCATGAATGCTGTCCGCTCTTTCCATAAGATCCCGGAGATCGTTCGCATCAAAGCTCTGCCAATGCCCGTCTTCTCCCTTAAACAGCTCTTCAATTTCCAGCTCAGCCAGTAGCTCAGATTGATCGCCCTCGATCTGCCCAACATCTGCCAGCGTGACCGGTGCATCAGTGGACACCCGCACAGTTGACCGCAATGAGATCGTGGTGACCCCACCAGAAGCAACAACAGCCGTCACCATCAACAACGCAAAGGTAAGCAGGAGCCGTGCAGATTGGAATCGTTGGGTCATCATGGTTTTTTCAAATCACCAGGTGTTTCGCGTGATCTTCACTTTGGGGGGGGTGGGGGGTTGGGGGGTTGGGGGGTTACCTACGGAGCTGGGCGATCGAACGCAGTGTCTCGTCCGCCGCCTGGATCGACTGAGAGTTCATCTCAAACGCCCGCTGTGTACGAATCAGTTCAATAAGCTCAATCGCCGGATCAACATTCGATCCCTCAAGCATGTTGCCTGCAATCGGTCCAAAGTTTTCAGTCCCAGGCTCACCAGTAATCGGTGTGCCAGATGCCGCAGATTCAACCCACAGGTTGCTCCCAACCTGCGAAAGCCCCGCAGGATTCGCAAAGATCGCAAGCTCAATCTGCCCCGCAGACTGAGGGTCGGCCTGCCCAGGAATGTTCTCCCAGATCTGACCATCAGGACCCACCGCAAAGTCATCCGCATCCGCCGAGATCGTAATCGTCGGCTGGAGCCGCCGGCCGTCAGAGTTGGCCAGAACAATCTCGTTGTCCGCGTTGAGCACAAAGTTCCCCGCTCTCGTGTAGGCGATCCCGCCATCCCCGAGATCCGATTCAACCTGCACCTGAAAGAACCCACGCCCATCAATAAGCATGTCCAACGGCCCATTCCCCGGAATAGGAGCCCCTTGTGTAAAGTCCTGCTGCGTGCCCGATGCCCGAACCCCCAGCCCGACATACAAACCCGTTGGCCGCTGGTCCCCGTTGCCATTCTCCACACCAGGCTGGTTCCGCTCGATATAGAGCAAATCCTCGAAGTTCACACGAGAAGCTTTGAACCCCTCCGTATTGACATTGGCCAGATTATTTGCCGTGACATCGAGCCTTGTATTGAGTGCTCGCAGCCCCGAAGCCCCAGCTTGCATTGCTAGAATTGCCATACATATCTCCTATCGCAAACGCTCGATTAAGCGATGCGTCCAAATGTGTTAATAGTTCGATCCATCATGCGATTCTGCATATCGATCATCCCGATGTTCCCCTGCGCCGACCGTGAAGCGTTCTGGATCTGCATCAGTGCATCGATCTCATTAACCCCCGAAGCTTCAGTAGCAAACTGCTTGAAAGCCCCGTGCCCGTCCTGGATGGTCAGTGGGTTGCCGTACTTGGAAACGAAAAGACCCTCCCCGTGCTTGGTCAGTATGCTCCGGTCGGCCACATCCCCAAGCCCGAGTTGCCCCACAGCAAGGTCGCCCTGGGTGATGAGCCCATCGCCATGGATAGTGACTAGGCCGTTGGTAGAGTCGATTTTGATTTGGTTGTTGCTTGGGTCGAGGACGGGGCGGCCTGTGGTTGACTGGACCAGGGTGCCTGCGGCGTTGAGGCCGAAGCGACCATCTCGGCTCAAAGCTTGTCCGCCCTCATGCTCGATGATGAAGAATCCCGAGCCATCGATCGCGACATCCATATCAGAAGAGGAAATTTCTATCGCTCCTTGCGCAAAGTTGATCTTATTGTGCGCACTAAGTACGCCCGCACCGAGCCGTTCGAGCATCGCGTTGGAATCGAGGCTGGACATCCCGTCTTCTTGGCGGACCGATGGCCGGAACTGCGTCCCGGCCATAATGGGCTTAAACCCTGCCGTACCAAGGTTTGCGAGGTTTCCCGTCAATGCATCCTGCTGATGGATCGAGGAGAGTGCTCCCGATGCTGAGATCTGTATCCCGTAGTTCATAGCGTGGCCTCTGTCGGCATACCCGTGTTCCTCCATGAACACCAGATACCCGCAAGTGACCTATCACAAACCGCGTGCCAGACTCTCAGCGGCTGGGATCTCGGCAATCCAGATTGCCGATCGAGCAAGGATCAACCGCACCGAATCTCCCCCTCACCCCCCTCAATTATACTTGCTCCCAAACCCTATATCTGATAGATTGCACGGGTCACTTTGGAGGACACCATGAAGACTTTCTCTACACCAAAGCAACCGAAGATCAAGAATCGGCTCACAGCAAGAATACTCGCCGCACTTATCGGCACCCTGGCAGCTGCCGCCCCCGCCCAGCTTACCAATCAACCCGACAACGAGGCACTGGGTATCGACGAGTTGTGCCTCGCACTGGTCCCCCCAGCACAAACCAACAAGCCACAATCAATCGGAGCACAAAACTGCGGCGACCGCAACATCATCGACATCCTCTGGGTCTACACCCCCGCAGCACTCGAGCGCATCGGCAGCGAAGCATTCATTGAGTTCTTTACCCAGATCAATATCGACGATGTCAACACCTCATTTGCCAACAGCCAACTTCCGTTCTCCATCCGCACAGTCGGGCTCATACCAACCGATTACGACGAGAGCGGCAATCATCTCGGGTTGCTCCAAGGCCAAAACGACGGCGTGATGGACGAGGTTCATGCCGTCCGCGATGCTCTCGCCGCCGACATCGTCGTCCTGATCAACGACACCGGATTCTGCGGCCTCGCCTACATCGCTCCGGACAACGAGGCCTTCGGATTCCAGAAGGTCACCGCCGGTTGCTTGGTCAACACCAACGCCTTCCGTCATGAACTGGGCCACAACCTCGGGTCAAGGCATTTCGTTGCTGATCCGGGTGGATTCTTTCCCTACTCGTCGGGGCATGTGCTGACGCTCAATGACGGTTCCACGCGGGGGACAGCCATGGGCGGGAACTCGCTGCCGCATTTTTCAAATCCGCGGGTTGAGTATGAGGGGATCGCGACCGGGGTTGCTGCGGGGGCCGCCGACTCGGCGGATAACTGGCTGGCGTTTATGCAGACGGTGCCTATGGTGGCGGACTTCCGGTGCAGCGGGGATTGTAATGGGAATGACATTGATGATGTGACCGAGATCTTGTCGGGGCTGGCGGAGGATTGTGATGGGAATGGGGTGCCGGACGAGTGCCAGGTGGATCTGAATGACAATGGGATTGTTGATGCTTGTGATGCGCTGCCGGTGATTGTTCGTGTGCCGGAGGATGTGCCTTCGCTTCAGCTGGCGGTTTCGATGGCCCAGGAGGGGGTGCATGAGGTTGTTGTTGGGCCTGGGACTTGGATTGGGCCTTTGAATACCTTTGGGAAGGCGATCACGGTTCGGAGTTCACATGGGGCGGGGGCGACGGTTTTGGATGGCAAGGGGGTCGGTCGGGTGGCGGTGTTTACGAGCGGGGAGACTCGGGGGACGGTGCTTGATGGGTTTACGATTACGGGGGGGATTGAGAATGAGGGGGCGGGGGTGTTTGTTGGGAACTCGTCTCCGACGATTATGAACTGTGTGTTTATGAACAATGTGGCTGGGTCTACTGGGGGGGGATTGCAGGTTACGGATGGGTCGCCGTTGATTGTTGATTGTGTGTTTGAATCGAACTCGGCGGACTGGGGCGGGGCGGTTGGTACATTGCGGGGGTCGCCGGAGTTTGAGCGGTGCGTGTTTTCTTTGAATGCTGCGGGCAGCGGCGGCGGGGGGGGCGTGTCTTCTTGGAGGAGCCATAGTTCGTTTGTTGATTGTGAGTTCCAGTCGAACTCGTCGGGGCTCTCTGGGGGTGGGTTGTTTATTGTTGATGGGAACGGGAGTTTTTTGCCTTTGCTTGATGGGACTCGGTTTTGTGAGAACATGCCGAACCATGTCAGTAGTTCGCAGTGGATTGATGGGGGGGGGAATGCGTTTCTTGAGAGTTGTGCTTGTGCTGCGGATTTGACGGGCGATGGGGTGCTGGATTTCTTTGATATTTCGGCGTTCCTGACGGCGTTTGCTGTGCAGGATTTGGCGGCGGACTTTACGGGTGATGGGGCGTGGGACTTCTTTGATATCAGTGCTTTTTTGACGGCGTTCTCGGCGGGGTGTTCGTAGTTTTTTTGCGGGCGGGTGGCTTGGATTGAGATGGAAGATCGTCGAGGAGTCGAAGACGACACCTCAACGGCACCCAGAGAGGGGCGGGTTGCTTTGTGGAGGGTGGTTGCGGTTTTTCTGAGGGATTCGATGGCGTTGGTTTGGGCTCGGAGGTGGGAAGAGGGCAATGGGGAATTGGCAATAGGCAATGGGGAAGAGGAAGAGAAGACCCCCTCCGACCTCGAAGACTCGGCCACCTCCCCCGTCAGGACGGGGGAGGAGCAAGAGGGGATGCGGCTGGGGGCGTGTTTGGTTGCTTCGTTGGCGGCTTGGTGGGCGAGGTCGGCGGCTTCTCTGAGGGTTGAGAGGGATTGGAGGTGGAGGGTGGACTCGATGGTTGGGGTTCGGGCGGCGTTGATTGTTTGGATTGCGGTGGTCGCGTTGATGTAGTCTTCGCTCTGGATGATTTTGGTCAGCTGGGGGAGGGTGAGGCCGTGGATTTGGCAGATGAGGATGGGGGACATGGCGGGGTCGAGGAGGTCGTCGAGGAGGGGTTCGGTGAGTTGGGGAGAAGAAAGACCCTCACCCCGGCCCTCTCCCCGAGGGAGAGGGGGGAAGAGTTGGGATTCGGTGCGTTGTGGTGTGTCTGTGTGCATTTTGCCCCCTTTGGCCGGTGTGAATCGGGTGGTGGTGGGGGGTGATTGAATTGTAGTTGGTCGGCGTGGGGATTGGAAGGGGGGATGTGTGGCGGTGGGGGAGTTTTGCGCACGGATGTGGTTGTTGGTAGTAGAGTCGAAGTCGGCAACTCGCTGGATCAAACTACCTCTAAATTAGCAAGTTGTGCTCAGCACTGTTTTGATTTTTGGGAAATCAAGTTTGCTCGAACCGTAATCACCGTAAGACAGAATTGGTTTCTGTGACTCGGTATTTGTCCGAATCCATCGGCACAATGTTTCTTCTTGATCATTATTCAGGCTCTTTGTCCATAATGGATTGAAGAAAACATTCTCGATATTGCAAACAGCATACTCGACAAGTAAATCCACGCATTCTTCATAGTGATCTAGAAAATACTGGGTCACCGGAGCAAGTAAGTTGTGATTTCGCTCAATCCATGTGATAATTATCCATGAAATCGAATTTTCATGATGAGTGTGTAAGGAAATGGCTGCGTTTTCATCGGTTCCAGTGAGAAGGGATTGTATAAAGGCGCCATCGGGCGAGTGTCTTGGAGTGAAATTGCCAGAAAACGAGCAAGGAAGTTCGCCGTCAACTTTAAAAATAATACTTCGAAGAGTGTTTTGGATATTTCCTGAAATCATTTGGGCTATTTCATTTAACTCGCCATTGATTTCAATAGCGCCAATATGATTCGGTATACAAAAAGCATCTAAATTGTCCATCAAATTTTTCCAAGAAGCATGGCGTTTGCTAAAACGATTTAGTGGTTCAGGATGGATTGAAATTATATCTTCTTTAAGCTTGGAAGCTGAAATTTTTGAATGAAGTTCTCTAGCAAGAGTTCGGTAGTGCAATAGTGCAATTTGCTCTGATGTAGGGATGAACGGTTTGTCCTCCAATGGGGCAAATAGATCCTTGTCGTGCTTGTTGCAAAATCCGTTGAAGGTTGACGCTACTCTTAATCCAATGTTTTTTATAACCAACCCATTTGAAGTCTTGTTTTTATCGTATCTTTTTCCAAGGCTGATTTGGGTTACTTCTCCAAGATGTGAAATAGGCCTCAGGTGCATACTTTTACTGATGGAGTGCGCACGGACAATTCTATCGCCACACCCATATGGGGCATCAGGGTGATAACAAGATTCTTGGTTGTGTGTAGCACGAAGCTTTTGCTCTAGCTTGTGAGACAATTCGTTAGAATTCAATAGGGGAACAGTAGAGTTGTCGCTATTACGACAGCACCTCTTGTATTTATTAGTTGATCCGCAGTAGCATTGGTTGTTTTTGCCAATCGGATTTCCGTTGGGGCCTCGCTCTGGCATAGATGCACCTCGCAGTAAGTATACACTTTTATCGAGGTTGTTTTTTCATTATAAATAAGTAGTTGAAGCCTCGGAGGAAGAAGTTTTCTTGTTCGGCGGATTTGTGCCAGTTGCCTCTTTGGAGTTTGTTGTTGTGGCGGACGACGCAGATGATGTCTACGGGGGTGAAGGCTTGGCTCATCATGGAGAAGAGTTCGAAGCCGATGGGCATGAAGGTGCCGGATTGGTCGCCTGATTTGCCCTTCTTTTTTTTCCATGAGTCGGAGACATAGAGGCCTAGGAAGCCGCCGGGTTTGAGGACGCGGTAGAGTTCTCCGAGGACTGCGTCCATTGCTTGGTAGTAGTCTTGGCCCATGACTTGTTGTGTTCGGTCGGGGGCGCGGCCGGCGTCGAGTTTGCCGATGCAGCGGTCGTCGTCGGAGTAGTCGACATGGGTGGAGTATGGGGGGTCGATGAAGGCGAAGTCTGTGGATTCGTTTCTGAGGGGGAGTTTGCGGGAGTCGTTTTGGGTGATGTCTGGGCGTTGGGGGTGGGGGTTGAGGTCGTAGCCGATGCCTTTGCGGCCGAGGTCTTTGCAGACATCGAGGGTGGTGCCTGAGCCGCACATTGGGTCGATGACGGTGTCGCCTGGTTTGGTGTAGCGTTTGAGGAGTTGGTAGATGACCCAGGAGGGTGTGGCGCCGATGTAGTCCTTGGAGCCTTGCATGTTTCCGAGTTGTGAGTCGTAGTGTTGTGAGGGGTATTCCCAGAGGGTGGTGGTCATGATGCCCATGTCTGGGCGGTTGCCTGGGCGGACTTTGTCGGGGTTTTTGTGTCCGGTTTTTTTGATGTAGGGTTTGGAGTCTGGGCGTTGTTTGTTTTTTGAGCGTTGGGGGCGGCGGTCGGCGTTGTTGCCGGCGGCGAGTTCTTGGTCTATTTTTTTGCGGAAGTCGTCGGGCATGGAGGAGTTCATGGGAGTGCTTCGATCAGGAGTTTTTTGGTTTGTTCTAGGCCGTGGCGGACCTTTGCGCCCGAGGCTCTTGCGTGTCCGCCGCCGCCTAGTTTTTGGCAGACGGCGTTGACATCGACTGGGGGTTGACCGTCCCATTCGGTTGGTTTGGATCGGAGGGAGATTTTGGTGAAGGTGCCTTCGGGGTCGTGTTGTTCGTTGAGGATGGCGACGACGCGGATGGCTTCGATGGATTGTGGGATGTCTACGAAGCCTCCGGAGTCTCCCGGGGCGGCTTTGGTTGCTTTGAAGTCTTCGAGGGTGAGGGTCATGATGGCGGCGTTTTTGTCTTTGATGATTTCGAGGGATTCGAGGGCGCGGGCCATGAGTTTGAGTCTTGGGGTTCGGTCGCGTTGGTAGAGCATGGCGAAGAGATTACTGTGGTTGACGCCGGCGTCGAGGAGTTCTCCGGCGAGGTGCATGACTCGGCCGTTGACATTGGAGTGTTTGAACCAGCCGGTGTCTGTTGCGAGGCCGACATATAAAGGCGTCGCGATGTCTACGGGGAGTTGGCTGGCGTTGTCGAGTCCGAGGAGATGGCAGCAGACTTCGGCGGTGGGTTGGACTGCGGCGGCGGCGGTGGTGTCGAGGAGGCGGCGGGTGGAGATTTCGGAGTTGCCTTGGAGGTGGTGGTCGATGATGACTGTTTTGTCTAGGCGGGGTTCTAGGAACTCTTTGAAGGGGGCGAGCTGGGACCATGATCCGGTGTCGCAGATGATGATGCCATCGGGATCGAGGACTGCGGGGGCGGGCTGGGGGGGATTGATGAGGCGGAACTTTGTGGGGACGGCCATCTTTGCTCCCCACTCTGGCATGGGGGCGGCGTACCAGCATTCTGCTGCGGAGACGGCTCCGGTGGTGCCTCGTTTGAGGTTGATTGCTCTGGCGAGTGCGAGGGTGGAGCCTAGGGCGTCGCCGTCGGGTTTGGTATGGGTGAGGAGGACGAGGGTTTCTTTGGAGTCGATCCAGTCAGCGACGGCTTTGGCGTCGGTGGTGTTGGTCCAGATGGAGCTTGGGTCTTCTTTTTGGCTGGCTGACTGGCTGGATTGGGTGGTCATGGTCCATGGTATCGGGCCGAGGGGGAGTGTGTCTCAAATGAGCGGCTGTAAGCGGGATGAATTAGTGATCACTGGGATCGTCTGGGATCGTCTGGATCATTATCTGGTTCGTCTGCGAGTGGGATTGCTCCGCCGTCTTCGATTTGGTGGTCGCCGATGTCTTCGAGGGGTGCTCCGAGGGGGCGTGAGTGGGTGAACTTGCCGTGGGTTGAGTCTTCGACTCCGAGTGCGGAGCCGTCGTGTTTGGGTTTGTCGTCGGCGGGGTCTCTGATGGGGAAGAGGAGTGGGTCGCCGTAGGCTGAGCCGCATTCTGGGCAGTGGCCTTTGTGTGGGAGTCCTTTGAGGTCGTAGGCGCATTGCTCGCAGGGGGTTGGTGTTGAGATCTTTGAGCCTTGGGCCATTTGGCTTTCAATGCGTGCGGCGAGGCGTTTGTGTTTGTCGGCGCTGATGTTCTGGTGTCCGAGGACCCAGTTGAGGAGGAGGCTCATTCTGAACATTGAGTAGAAGAGGACAACGGTGGCGAGGAAGCTGAACACGGAGGTCCAGAAGTTGATGATCTTTGAGGGTTGGGCGATGGGGAGCGATGTCATTGTGAGGAGTTTGGTGACGATCATGAGTGTGCCAAAGACGGTCATGACCCATGCGGTGCCTCGGAGTCGGTTTGCGAGCCATTGATCTGCGGCCCAGTAGGAGAGCTCTGCGAAGTAGATGCACGCGGGGATGAGGCCGATCCATGCGATGAGTCCGACGACGGCGACGAGGACGCTGTAGGCGAGGGTGACTCCGCCACCGGTTCCTGGGCCGGCAGCGGTGGCGATGGTTCCTGACATAATTCCGTAGACAATGAGCATGATCCAGCATGGCCATGTGAGGGAGAGTACGCGGATGATGAGGACGAGTGTGGCGTTGTCGAGTGTGCTGTCGTGTGTGACTGGGCCGATGTTCTTTCGGGAGCGAGTGATCATCCAGACGCCGATTGGCCAGCACCAGCTTGCGAGGACAAAGAGGACCAGCGAGATGGGCAGGAGCATGCTCTTGTTTCCCGAGGTGGCTCCGATGATTGGTGTTGCGAGGCCTCCGAGGATGGAGAGCATGCAGATTCTGAATCCGTGGCGTAGCCAGATGACATAGTGCGATGGAGCTTGGAAGCTCATGGTTGCTTGTCGGATGTTTGAGCTTCGGCGCGTTGAGGAGTGTCCGCATTCTGGGCACTTTGATCCGACTGGTAGCCCGTCGAGCGGATAGTTGCAGGAATCGCATACCTGACCCGAGATGGCACCTTGTTCAAAGCTCATAGCAGTAAGCACACACTGTACCCGAGTTTTGGGGTGATGGTTGGCGGGGTGGAAACAAGTTTGGAAATCTGTTTGGAAGTCTCAAAGAGAAAGCGGGCATCTCATGGTGTGAGATGCCCGCTGGTTTGGTTTGTGTTGTTTGATCGATCAGGGCTTTGTGCGCATCGAGGGGTCTGGTTTGATTCGGATGGATTGCCCGTTGGGGGTATTGCGTACGCTGTGGAGTCGTGCGGGCCAGAAGTCGTATCCGACGATTTGGCGATGGATGTAGTCTGGTGCGTTGATGACCAGTGAGGTGCCATAGACATTGAGCGATGCGCCGGTGCCACCTGCTGTTGCCCATTGATCTGGTTCAACACTGCTTTCGATGAGTGTGATGATTCGTGTGGAGCGTTCTGCGGAGGATTCGATGTCTACATCGCCTGAGGAGCCGCTGAAGGGGCTGCTGCCACCGCCTCCGCCGCCACCACCACCGCCGCTGGAGCTGATATTGAAGTCTGGTGCGTTATCGAAGTCGGGGACCGCCATAATGAGGTCTGCGATGTCGTAGAGTTCGATGCGTGCGTTTTCGTTGAGGACGCTTTTGGGGCCGCATTCGATGGTTCCGATGTCGGTGAACTGCCAGGTGTATTCTTCGCCGATGGATTCGATGCGTTCTGTTTTTTTGAGTACGCGTTCGAGCACGGAGATGGCGGCGACATTGGTGACGCGGAGGGTGAGGAGAGTTGAGGGGTCCATGCCTGTGGAGGCTAGGGAGTCGAGGTAGATTGGTTCGAGTTCTGCGCCGGTGACATCGACAATGTAGTTAAGGATGTCTTCGAGGGGCTGGTCCTGCACATCGAGGGTGACGGGTTTGGACATGAGCCTGAGGGTTGCGGCCTTTGCTCTTGTTTCGGAGCTGGCGGATTGTGCGATTGTTTCGTTTGCCATGAATCCGAGGATTCCGGTGGAACTGATAATTGCTGGTGTGCTGAGCGAGCCGAGTGCTGCTGCGAGCATTGAGCAGGCGGTGATGCGTCCTGAGTTTCGTGGTATCCGGGTCATGCGAGAGCTCCGTCAATGGGGATCGATTGGGGGATGAGTCCTGGTCCCTTGTGTGTTTAAGGGCGTGAGGGCTGGGGGCGTCTTTCGATCCTTTGAGCCGACCCCTGGCTGCTCTGAGCTGATATATCGTCCAGATCGGTTCGTGTGTCAACCGTTTGGATCATACCAAGCAAGCATTGATACGCACTAGACTATTGCATGGATCCATTGGATCGCTTTGCAATTGTCACGAATAAAGAGCGAACATGCCAATAAAATGGGACTGTGGGGGTGAGATTGGGCTTTGGTTTGTCATGTAAAGGCTTTGTGGATGGTGGGTTGGGTGTTGAAAGCCACCTGTGAGATTCGAACTCACGACCTAAGCTTTACGAAAGCTTCGCTCTACCAACTGAGCTAAGGCGGCATGAAAGGGCAGTTCTAGTGTACCCCAGAACTTGTCACATGCTAGACCGATGACTGGGTGTATATGGTGCGGGGTGTTGGGGCAGTGATGAAGAAATGAACGAAAAAGGCCCCCTTGCGAGGTGCAGGGGGCCTTTGGGTTATCGAAGCGATGATGGCTGGTGCTGTGTGCCTGTTTATGGGCATCCAGTGTTGAAGGCGATGAGGAAGGCTGAGATATCGAAGAAATCTAGGGAGCCATCGCCGTTGAGATCGGCCGCCGAATCGGCGTTGGTGAATAGGGTGAGGAATGAAGCGATATCAAAGAAGTCGAGTTCGCCGTAGGGGGTGGCAAAGTCGGCGTCTGAGCATTGACCCGTGGCGACCTCGTAGAGATCTGGGCGGAAGTTGATCAGGGTGCACCGCATGCGGTTTGACTGGTCTGGGGTGAATTTTTCCATGCAACGGTCGTCGGAGTAGTCCATGTAGTTGTCGAAGGGTGCTTGTCCGCCGCAGCTTGAGCGTGAGCCTGGGCAGCCGAAGGTTGGGCTTGATTCGTCGTTTGTGTCGCAGATGAGATCGCCTCTGCGGTAGCAGTCGCCTCCGGCGCATCCGCCGCTAAAGGTGTGGAAGAGGCCGAGGTAGTGGCCTACTTCGTGTGTGCCGGTTCGTCCGAGGTTGAATGGGGAGAATGGTGCGTTGCGGCCGAAGGTTGAATAGAGGATCACTACGCGGTCGGAGTTTGAGCCAACGATGCCGCCTTGTGGCAGATCGGGTACATAGCCCAGTGCGCCGGATGCTTGGTTGGTGTAGATGTTGAGGTAGCGGTTGGTGTCCCATGCGAGGGTGTTGTAGTACCCTCCGCCGTCGTTGAACCATGTGTTGTTTGTTGATCGGGTGATGCCTGTGGTTGGGTTGCCTGATGGGTCAACATCTGCGAGGTAGAACTCGATTTGTGAGTCGGCGCCTGGGGCTCCGTTGGATCCTGCGATGGCGAGGAAGTCTTCGTTGAGGACATCGATCTGTGATTGGACTCGCGCGTCGCTCATGGCTCCTGTGCCGTTGGTGCTTTGGATGACATGAACGACTACGGGGATGCGGTATTTTTCTACGGAGGGGTCGTATTCTGGGAGGATATTTGTTCTTGAGAAGTTGCAGTCGGTTCCGGCTGCGGTGGCGACCTGTCCGAATGCTTGGAGCATGGTGGGGTCGACTCCGCACTTGGTGCCTTCTTGGTGGTAGTAGCCTGAGTCGGCGACGGCGTCCCAGGACTTGTAGGTGTGGCCGTCGATGATGATCTCGGTATCGGAGATGATCTGCATGTTGTAATCTGGTTGATCTATCCGGTCGACATGAACCATGTTGGTTGATGAAGCGGTGGACGGAGCGGGGGCCATGGCGGCGGGGGCAGCACCAGCGCCTGCAAGGGCTACAGCAAAGAACGCAGTCAGCATAAGAATCCTCTTCTCTTTGGATGAAGTAAGCGGGACCATTTATACAAATACACCATAGAATGGGGCGATGGGCCAGCATTTTTGATCAGAACACGACGCCTGAATAGACGCATCAATCAATACGCATCAAAAAAGCACATGTTCCTCCTGGATGCTCAAAAAATGGGCGTCCGAGAACAGAATCCGACTATGGCGGAATTCTGGTTGGGCTTTGGTTGTCGGTGTTCTGTGTGAGCCTTTGATTAGTCGGTGGGGACCGATGAGATCACTGAATCTGATTGCTTCATTGAATCGAAGTAGGCCACCTCGATGGCTTTGATGAACCGTTGGTGGGTGGGCATGCCGAGGGCTGCTCGGCGCTGGTCGAGGAGGTCTTTTCTCCAGATGGCGGCTGAGGGGACGGCTCGCATGACGCCGAACTCGTCTGGGGCCATGGTCATCTGGGTGCCGTAGACCTGGGATTCGCCTCTTGAGACTGATACGCGGTCGGTCATGAGGGCGAGGAAGGCGCCTGGGAGTTCGCCTTGGTCGACTTGTTGTTGGATGAGGGCGAGGCAGTTTGTTTGGAAGTCTTGGTCATGGCCGGCGTGCTGAACGGCGATGTAGGCGCCCTGGACGGCTTTGAGCCCGACCATTTCGCGTGTGGGCCATCCGAAGCGTTCGATGATGGTCATGAGGGTTTGGGTGTGCTTGCGATCGAACTCGGCGATCATGATGAGCGAATGGGTCCGGTTGGGGTCGTCTTGCATCGAGGAGGCGACGAGTTGTGCGTCAAGGTCGTAGATGGATTCGAGGGCTTCTCGGACTTGCTCTATGGTGCTTAGTGGGTCTAGTGGGGAGGTTTTGGCGAGGTCGATGCTTGCTTCGAAGTCTGGGTTGGTGCCCATGTCTTGGTGATCGATGGATGCGGTCTGTGTTGGCGGCTGGTATTCAATCCTTTGGACTTTGATTTGTTGGGAGCACGCGCCGAGCCCTCCAACAGTCAGGAGAGATCCGCAACCCGCTGCCAAGGACAGCACACACTTGAGGGATGGTTTGGTGATCATAAAGCAATTATCGAATCGGATTAATCAAAGCGGTATGGTGAATCAGGATCTAAGTCTCTTGTCTGTGTTCGCTAACCGTCATAATCGGCACAACCGTTCCAGGCTGCCCACCCATTTTTGCTTATGGTATGGGGAATTCACACAGTCCAAGTCCGGTACCCTTGGGTCCGATATGAAACCTTTGGGTTGGAGTGTTGGTATAGCAGTGTGTCTGAAAATAGAAAGCAATCTAGAGGAGATCGATCGATGAACTTACTACAACGCTGTTTTGTCCTTGTTCCTGTTTGTGCTTGTTTCACCCTGAGTTCGATGGGGGCTTTGATTGGAGTGGCCCCGACGCTCAATGAAGTCAACGACGCGATGCAGGCGCAGGACTTTGCGGAGGTCGAGGATCTTTGCAGGCAGATTGTGAAAGAAGACTCGTCGGTTGCTCAGGCGTGGTTCTTGCTCGGCTACTCGCTTCACGCACAGGGCGAGTTGGACGAGGCGATCCTGGTTCATCTCAAGGCGACGACCTTTACGCAGACGGCCCCGCTGGCGTTCTACAACCTCGGGTGTGCTCAGGCGCTGACGGGGAATACGGATCAGGCGTTTACGGCGTTGGATATGGCGGTGGAGCTTGGGATTGGGAATCCGCAGCAGTACTCGGGGGATACTGATCTTAAATCGCTCCAGGATGACGCGCGGTGGGGCGAGTTGATCAAGAGCATGCAGCCACGGCTTTCGTCTCGGCCTGCGGCTGAGAAAGCTCCGAAGGTAGACGGTGACTCATCGGCTGTGGCGTTGCACTTTTGGGTTGGGGATTGGGATTGTTATTCTGCGAAGGACGGGAAGCTTGTTGGTCGCAACATCCTCGGGTTCCGGGCGGGGAAGCGGGCGATTCATGAGAGCTGGGTTTCTGAGGGTGATTCGTATGCTGGGGAGGCTTGGGCGCACTATGACCCGCGTTCGGGGACTTGGAAGCAGATCTGGACGGGGGCCAATGGTGATTTGGCTGAGTTTGAATCCGACCCAGAAGTGGATGTCAAAGGGGTGTACTTTGTGGGGAGTTCGTATCAGGCATCAAACGGCAAGGTCGAAGCACGGCGGATGCATCTTCGTCGAGTTGGCGATGGACGATTGCGGCACACCGGGACAGCGTCGAGTGATGATGGGGTGAGTTGGGTTGTGAAGTATGATCTGATTTATGTGCCTCGGGGTGAGGCGTTTGAGCTTGAAGATATGAGTATCTAGTTCGGCTGTCCGAGCTCTGCCTGATTGGTCAATACAAAGATTAAGATTGACGCAATTAGAAGTGGCACCCAGCAAGCGATGATGATCCATGCCTGCTTTGGTTTTACATCGTGCCACATCCTCAGCAATAAGTAAAAAAGCAGGATATAAGTGGCAAAGCCTGCCGAATCAGATATCCACACGCTGTCTGACCCAAAGATCGTAGCCATCCAATTGGCGAGCTTTTTAATGACGGCTGGGAGTCCTACAAAGGTAATCGTGTAATACCAGCCGATCGTTTCGCCCGTCACTTTATTGAATATCCAGCGGAATGTGCCAATCAGTCCGATGAAGAGTGGGATAAAAATCAGGAGCTCTTGCGTCGACATCGATTAGTTGCTTTCCGATTTATTTGCCTGATTTTGCAGTTCACGCAATGCGTCGAAGGCTTGCATTGGGGTCATGTCATCGAGTTTGACTTCGCGGAGTTCGTTGACGACCGGGTGGTTTACAAACTCGGTGAACAAACCCATCTGGCCGGCTGAATCAGCGTTCGCTTTGGCTACGGACTTCTTGTTGGTTGATGCGATGGCTTTGGCGACTGATGTAGAATCAATGCGGTCGCCTTGTTGGACGGAGAGTGATTCGAGGACTTCGGCGGCGCGTTGGGTGACGCTTGTGGGGACACCGGCGAGGCGGGCGACATGGACGCCGTAGGATTGGTCGGCGCATCCGGGGCGAATGGAGTGGAGGAAGGCGATTTCTTGCATACCGTCTTCGCTGGTCCATTCTTTGACGGCGACATTGAGGTTTTTGACGCGGTTTTCCATGCGTTGCTGGAGTTCGGTGATCTCGTGGTAGTGGGTGGCGAAGAGTGTGCGTGGGCCGGAGGCATGGGTTTGGGCGAGGTGTTCGGTGATGGCCCATGCGAGTGAGAGGCCGTCGAGGGTGGAGGTGCCTCTTCCGATTTCGTCGAGGATGACGAGTGAACTTGCGGTGGCGTTGTTGAGGATGTTTGCGGTTTCGGTCATCTCGACCATGAAGGTGGAGAGGCCTCGGTGGAGGGCGTCGTCTGCGCCGACGCGGGTGAAGATGCGGTCGGTGACAGCGAGGGTCATGGAGTCTGCGGGGACGAAGCTGCCGGCTTGGGCGAGGACGACGAGTAATGCGCACTGTCGGATGTAGGTTGATTTACCGGCCATGTTTGGTCCGGTGAGGAGCGCGAGGTGGGGCTGGGAGTCTTTGGTGCCGAGCGTGCAGTCGTTGGGGATGAAGCGTTGTTCGAGCATCTCGTCGAGGACTGGGTGGCGGCCTTGGGCTATTTCTAAAGAGTTGTCGAGGACGAGATCAGTGTTGATGGTTGGTCGGACCCATCCTCGGTGGTGTGCTTTGTCGCCGAAGCCGAGGAGGACATCGAGCTGGCCGACGGTGTGGGCGTAGGCGCCGAGTTCGTCGAGGATGCCTCGGGCGAGTTCGCAGAGTTGGTCGAAGAGGAGGCGTTCTCGGTCGATGGCTTTGCCTGATGCGCCGAGGACTTTGTCTTCGAACTCCTTCAACTCAGGCGTGATGTATCGCTCGGCGTTTTTGAGGGTTTGTTTGCGGGTGAAGATGTCGGGGGCGCGGGAGGCTTGTCCTGCGGGGAGTTCGATGTAGTAGCCGAAGACTTTGTTGTAGCCGACTTTCATGGAGGGGAGGTCGTGCTCTTCCATGAGTTTGTTTTGGTATTCGACGAGCCATGCGCCGGCGTCGCGTTCGAGGCCTCGGGATTCGTCGAGGTCTGGGTCGATGTTGTCGCGGATGAGGCCGCCGTCGCGCATGTGTGCGGGTGGGTCGTCGACGCATTTGGCGACGATTGCTTGGGCGACTGGGAGCAGTGCGCTTTCGATGCTGATCAAAGAAGATCGGTGGGCGGCGAGGGCGTTGCTTTGGTCGAGGGTTTCGATGAGGGCTCGGATTCCTGAGCCGCCGTTTCCGAGGGCGACGAGGTCTCTTGGGGTTGCTCGTCCGAGGGCGACGCGTCCGGCGATGCGGGCGATGTCGCAGATTGGGGCGAGTGTGTCGCCGAGGGCTCCGGCTAAGGTGCGGTCGTCTTTGAGTGCGCCTACGGCGTCGAGTCTTGCGTTGATGGCGTTGATTTCGGTGAGGGGGCCCGTCAACCAATGGCGGACCATGCGTTTGCCCATTGGGGTTCGCAGGACGCAGCGGGTGCCGGTTTGGGAGGCGAGGAAGACGCCGGCGAGTGAGCCTTCGACGCTGTTATCGCGGATGGTGTGTTCGATTTCCAGGGCGCGGAGGCTGGTGGCGTCGATGGTGCAGGTGGAGGAGCGGTCGATGAGGGTGGGGGCTCGGAGGTGGGCGAGGGTGGAGCGTTGTCGTTGGAACTCGGAGCCACTGGTTGCGTTGGTTTCTTCTTGATCGACGGCTTGGGTTTGGCGGAGGTATCGGAGGATGACGCCGGCGGCTCTGATTGAGATTGAGGAGTCGTCGAGGCCGTAGCCGGCTGTTGTTGCGGAACCGAACTGTTCGTGGATGGCTTCGAGGGCTTCCTCTCTGCGGAAGTGCCAGGACGGTTGTCCGGTGCCTGCGACGGCGAGGGTGTCGAGGACGGATTGAGTTCGCGGGGGGATCTGGCCCATTGAGGATTCGGCGTAGATGAGTTCGCGGATTCCTACGCGGGCGAGTTCGTCGGTGCAGGATTGGGTTGAGCCGTCGAAGACTCGGAAGGATCCGGTGGAGAGTTCGACGATTGCTATTCCGGCGTGGGTGTCATCGTCGAAAACTATTGCGCCGAGGTAGGCGGTTTGTTCGTCGAGCATGAGGGCTTCGTCGACGAGGGTGCCCGGGGTGACGACCTGGGTGACGCCTCGTTTGACAACGCCTTTGGCTTCCTTTGGGTCTTCGAGTTGATCGACGACGGCGACGCGGTATCCGGCGTCGATTGCTTTTTGGAGGTAGTTGGATTTTTGGTGGTGAGGGACACCGGCGAAAGGGATTTTGGAGGATCGTTGGGTCAGGGATAGGCCGAGATCGCGGGAGAGGTTGACGGCGTCATCGCCGAAGAGTTCGTAGAAATCGCCCATGCGAAAGAAGAGGACACATTCTGGGTGTTCTTTTTTGATTGCGGTCCATTGCCGCATTGCCGGAGTGTCCCAGGGGTCCTTTGCCATCGAGGGTACAGGATAGCACAATGGCTCGGGTTTCCAAACTCAAATCCTTGATCTGGGGGAGCAATTGGGTCCAATCGGATCTAATCGGATCTAATCGGATCATTGGACGGATGATGAGTGGGTAAAAAAACGAACGCCCGGCGTTGCGTGCCGGGCGTCGCTGTGGAAAGAGAGAATCCACAGGTTTTCAGAAAGTGTTGTGTACATAGGCACTGTCTGGAGAGAGACTCGTGTGTTTGTTTAGTTGCTGAGGATTTTTGCGTAGGCGTCCTTGGGGCGGATGCCTACTAGGGTTTCGATGACTTCGCCGTTCTTGAAGACCAGTACTGTTGGGATTGAAGAGACGCCGTACTTGGCGGCTAGGGAGGGGTTGTCGTCGACATTGAGTTTACCGACGCTTGATTTGCCTTGGAAATCGCTTGCGAGTTGGTCGATGGTTGGGCCTAGGGCTTTACATGGTCCGCACCAGGGGGCCCAGAAATCGACCAGGGTTGGGGAATCGGCGTTGATGAGGTCTGTGAAGTTGGCTTCGGTGACCTCGATGGTACTGGATTGGGTGGATTTCTCGGTCATTGTGTGTCCTTTCGTTGGGGTGTGGTTCCCTAGGACGAACGGCGATACCGATCATTCTATTTCATCTTTGGCGATTATTTATTTGCTGGCTCTTTCGAGCAGGATTTCGGCGATTTGGTAGGCGTCGTCGGCTGGAGTTCTTGCTTTTGCCTGGCGGGCGACGCAGGAAGCGCCGGACGCTAGAAGAGCCAGTCTACGGGAGAGCTCGATGGGCTCTTTGAGCTCGGCTTTGATGCACATTTCTTCAAAGATGACGGTCAGGCGTTTGTGGTGGGCGAGGGCGGCCTTTGCGGGTTCGGAGTCGTGATCTGGGAACTCTGCGACGGCGGCTTGGAACATGCATCCACAGAACTCGGGGTCTTGGTACCATTCGCCGAGGGCTTTAAATATAGACAGGATTTGTTCATACGAGTCTGAGCTGGAACTTATCGCGTAATCTTTGATCCGATCCATCATGATGTGAGAGCTCTGGTTGAGCACCTCGACGATGAGCTGGTCTTTGGATCCAAAGTTGTTGTAGAGGGTCATTTTTGCAACGCCTGCTCTATCTAAAATTCGATCAACTCCGGTGGCATGAAATCCTTCGCGTTCAAAGAGTTCGCGGGCACATGTCAGGACTTGATCGCGTTTTGAGATTGCCATTTTAGAATCCTTTTAAGATTTATTGTGTTTGACTGGAATATTTAGAAAGACCGGTCTATTCTACATGAGAGTCAGCGATAAGCAAGTGATTTCAGAAAGAAAGTCTACTTATTTGTGCTGATTCTTGAAAAAGCCATTTCCTGCTCAGAGTCGCCCGGATGGTCCGGGCGGCTCTGTTTTTTGCCCATATGGGCTTGGAATACAATAATTAGCACCTGTCGATCTGGTTTCTACTTAGTGTAATTACCTATTTTGCAATCGTGGGTTTGGGGTGGTACTGTTGTCGGTGCATATTGTAAGCTCTCAATCGAACGATCCGCCGCCAATTTGTGGTATTTTGAACATCAATAAGCCTCTTGGGCTGACTTCGATGATGGTTTGCCGGGTTGTGAAGGGGAAACTTAAATCCGGCGGGGCTCCTAAAAAGGTGAAGGTTGGGCATGGGGGGACGCTGGATCCGTTGGCGACGGGGGTGCTCGTGGTGCTTGTTGGCAAGGCAACCAAGCAGCAGGACCGGGTGATGGGTACGGATAAGGCGTATCGGGCGGTGGTTGATCTGGCCAATACTTCTGAATCGTGTGATATGGAGTTTGAGCAGATCCCGGCTGTTATTGAGCGGGAGCCGACGCTTGATGAGGTGCGAGAGGTCTTGAAGCTGTTTGTGGGGGACATTGAGCAGACGCCTCCGATGTATTCGGCGATCAAGGTTGATGGGCATCGTGCGTATGCGTTGGCGCGTAAGGGTGTGGAGGTTGAGATGAAATCTCGTCCTGCTCGGATCGATTCGATTGAGATTGTTGATTACAGCTGGCCGATGCTTGAGATTGATATCCGGTGCGGGAAGGGGACTTATATCCGTTCGCTGGCGCGGGATATTGGGGCGGAGCTTGAAGTTGGTGGGATGCTTGCGTCGCTGGTGCGGACTGATGTTGGTCAGTTTTCGCTTGATGATGCGGTTGAGCTTGATGATCTTGGGGATCCGCTGGATCCTTGGGGGCTGCCTACGACGGGGCTTGAATAAAGAGTAAGACATGGCTTGCCTAAGACGGTCAAGCCATGGCACCCAGATAAAGCGAAGACACTACTGCGCCGAAGACGGCGAGTAGTGGCACCCAGAAAGCGTGTTTGGCGTGATCTTTACTTTGGGGGGCTTAACTTTGGGGGGAGGGGTCCCAGACTTCGGTGATGTCTTGTCCGTCGCAGATTCTTCTTGTGCAGAGGTAGGCCATGGTTGATGAGCAGAAGATGAGGCTCATGACATAGCCTGCGATGATGAGTTCGAGGGCTGATCTTGCGAGGCTGATGATTCGGTGTGCGATGGGTTCAGTGGCGGCCATGTCTGCTGGGCCTGTGATGACTCTTCGTCCGGCGTCGTTTGTGAGGGTTGAGACGAGGGTGTCTGCGGTGTTGATTGACCATCCTGCGAGTGTGGCGACGATTGTGGTGATGGTGGTGCCGAGGATGATGAGGATGATTGCGTAGAGTGCGATTCTGATTGGCCGTGCGATGAGGTAGGCGTAGGCGCGTTGGATTGCGTCGAAGCCGTCGGTTCCTTCGATTGCGAGTGCGGAGATGCTGAGGGGGAGTGTGAGGATATGGAGTGTGAGGATGCAGACGATGAGGATGGAGAGGATGAGGCCTAGGAGGTAGAGGACTGCGCCGACGATGTTGACTACGGGGAGTCCGAGGGTGAGGCCGATGAGCATGACGAGGGTTGCGAGGAGTGCGCAGGCGAGGAGTGGGCCGAGTGTTGTGAGTGCGATCTGGCGGATGGCGAGGAATGCTGAGGAGAGTGCTCCTACGGCGTCGGTTTGTCGGCCATGGGCGTATTGGATGCTTGCCGAGCGTGTGATGGCGTGTCCGAAGACGCCCATGACGAGGAGGATGGGGATGAAGAGGGCGAAGGAACTCCAGGGGCTTTGGCTGATGTGATCGATGTTGTATTGGACGGCGGTGGTGAGTGTGTTGATGATTCTTGAGAGGTTGAGGGACATCAGGGCGTCGAGTATTGGTTGGAATCCGAGGAGGGCTTCGGTTTGTGTGGTGGTGTCGGCTGTTTGTGAGGGGTTGAAGATTGCATTGTGGGTTGCGTTGACGAGGACGATGACGAAGGCGGCCATGGTGCCTAGGAGCCAGCGGGGGGGTGAGAAGGCCATGGCTGGGGCTTTGAGGAGGGTTGGCCAGAGGAGCCCGGCGGTGAGGTCTTCGAGCAGGATCTTGGGCTCGGATGTGCCGAGATTTTGGTTGGTTTGGTTGTGGATTGTGGGGCTCATGTCATGATGCTACCCGATGGCGGTTGCTTTGGCGCGTCGGGGAGCCGATGATGGTGGTATGAAGAATGCTGTCTGGATCTGGATTGTGCGGGTGATCTCGCTGTGTGTGCTCGGGCCTGTTGCGGGGGGGCTGATGAGCTCGCTGCGGGGGGGGGATGGATCGATCCATTCGACTGCATTTGTATCGGATTCGCTTGTTGGCGGGTTGGTGGCTTTGGTTGGGGTGTTTGTCTTGGCGATGGTTGGCGGGGGGCTGGCGGCCAAGATGGTGAGCCTGCGCGAGGGCGTGTTTAATATGGGGCTTGTGGTTGCTTGGGGGGCTTGGGGATCTGGGCGGGTTGGCGAGGCGCTCCGCGGGGCTCCTGAGTCTGGGTCGCTTGTGATGTTGTCGGTTGAAGGGGTGGTTGTGGTGGTTTTGTCGTTGGTGGGGATGGTGATTTTGACGAAGGCCAGCGGGGGTGATAAGGATCGGGACGAATGTGTTCGGTTTAAAGCGTCGACGCTCAGAGTTATCTGTTCTGATATTCCGACCAGTGCCATGTTGCTTGGGATTGGGCTTGTTGCGTCGATGGCGATTGTGTGGCTGCAGGTGCAGAGTGATTTGTCTGGGCAGGCTGTGTGGGGCGGGTTTGTTGGTGCTGCGGGGGCTGGGATCTTTGGTGGGATGCTGCTGAAGAATCATAGTATTAAGCATGAGCGGAGCGGTGAGGCTGAGTTGTCGTTGGTGCCTGTGATGGTGGGGGTGTTGCTTGGTGCTGTTGCTGGGCCGATGGTTGCGATGGTGATGCCTGGGGGTGGGAAGATTTTGGATGCGATTGCGTCGGGTGATGCGCCGGGGTGGATGATGATGTCTTCGCTGGCGTGGGCTGGCGGGGCGATGATGGGGACGCCGGTTGGGTATTCGTGGGTGGAGTCTTCGGTGGAGCGGCAGCAGGTACATTCGGCGACGGCGTGATCATGTACTTCCAAGACCTCCTTCACCCTTCGGGATGAAAGGAGGGCACCGAAGATTTGAATCGGATATTTGAAGTGGTTTGGCGGGAATAGAATCATTCCAAGGACGGTTTTTTATTGAGCGTCCGTCTAGGATTGGTGTAGAATTGACGCTACTTACTACGAGAAATGGAGTTGCCATTGACTTGTCCAACTGATTGCCAGCACGAGACTTCTGAGAAATCCAACTTCAAACCCGCGGGGATGCCCGATGTGCAGGGGGCTTCTGATGACCGGATGGTCGCGATTGACCGGGTGGGGGTCAAGGAAGTGGTGTACCCGATGCGTCTTGGGACGCGTGATGGCGGGGAGCAGACGGCGGTGGCGACGATCAGTATGTATGTGGGGTTGCCTCAGGAGAAGAAGGGGACGCATATGTCGCGGTTCCTTGAGGTGCTCAATGAGCATTCTTGCAAGCCTTTTTGTCCTGAGGATATTCCTCTGATTACCAAGGCGATCAAGGAGCGGCTGCATGCATCGGAGGCGCACTTTGAGGCGTCGTTTACTTACTTCATCGAGAAGCCTGCGCCTGTGACGGGGCAGAAGGGGCTGATGAACTATGAGGTGACCTTCGCGTGCACGGCTGATGACAAGCAGGAAGATTTCGTGATGACTGTTGCGGCTCCGGCGACGAGCTTGTGTCCTTGCTCCAAAGAGATTTCGGAGTATGGGGCTCATAACCAGCGTTGCCGTATTGAGGCGGCGGTGCGGACCGAGGGGTTTATGTGGATCGAGGATTTGGTGGAGCAGCTTGAATCGGCGGCGAGCCATCCGGTGTACGCGGTGCTTAAGCGGCCTGATGAGAAGTATGTGACGGAGAAGGCGTTTGAGAACCCGAAGTTTGTTGAGGACATTATCCGGGATCTTGCGATCACACTCAATAAGGATGATCGGGTTGTGCAGTACGCGATTTCGTCTGAGAACTTTGAGTCGATCCATTCGCATAATGCGTATGCGGAGATCGAGCGGGATAAGAGGGGAGAGTAGGGACTGGCCACTAGGCACTGGGCATTGGGGGAAGAGGAAGAGAAGACACGGCTTGCGAAGACGACAAGCCGTGGCACCCGGGCGTGGCACCCGGCCTCACAGTTAAGATCACGGCTGGGATGAAGATACTTGAATAGAAAAAAACCGACTCGTCCGGATGGGCGGGTCGGTTTTTGTTTTTGAGGGTTGGGTATTTATGGGCAGCCGGTGGTGAAGGCGGTGAGGAAGGCGGCGATGTCGAAGAAGTCGAACTGGCCATCGTTGGTGAAGTCTGCGATGGGGTTGGTGTTGGAGAATGCGGTGAGGAATGATGCGATGTCGAAGAAGTCGAGGGCGTTGTCGTTGTTGAGGTCTGCTTGGCAGGGGGGGCAGTCGGAGATGTCGATGATCAGGAGGCCAGAGTTTTCAACGGCGATATAGGCTGTCGTGCCTCGAACCATCACGCCGAAGGCATTTTCCGGGGTATCGTATGAACCGATTAGGATTGGGGTTGTGGGGTCACTTATATCGATGATTGTCAGACCAGCTGACGAGTCTGCAATGTATGCTGTATTGCCTACTACATCTAGCTCTTTGGCGAACCCATCTGTGTCGTAGGATCCAAGGAATGCTGGGGCGGCCGGATTACTCACATCGATAATTTGGAGGCCTCCGACATTGTCGTAGGCGACATAGGCTACCGAGTCCACAACGACTATTCCTAAGGCGTTTCCTGGAGTAAAGAAGGAGCTGAGCAATACCGGGAAGGCCGGGTCGCTGACATCAATGATTTTGACACCTTGGAAGTTGTTGGCAAGATACGCGATGTTGTCTACAACTGCCACATCTGTAGCTGAAGTGGTGGTGGCGAATGCGCCTAGTCGTATAGGGGTTTGTGGATTGCTTACATCTACGATTTGAAGGCCGGCCATTGCGTCGGCAATGTAGGCGATGTTGTTTTGAACAACTACGCCATCGGTGGAGCTCAGGGTGGCTATTGATCCGAGCAAGTTTGGTGATGCCGGGTTGCTTATATCGATGATCTGGAGGCCAGCGGAACGATCTGCGATGTACGCGGTGTTGTCCTGGATGCAAACATCGTAAGAGCTTCCTGGGGTGTCGTACGAGCCGATTAAGGTGGGGTTTTCGGGGTTGGCTACATCGACAATTTGAAGGCCTGCACTTTTATCAGCAACATATGCGGTTGTTCCTGCCAGTTCAACTTCGTGTGCGGATCCTGGTGTGTCGTGGGTGGCAAGTAGTGGTGGGGAGTCTGGGTCGCTGATCTCAATGATTTGTATTCCAGAGTTGCTGTTCGCGATATAGGCCATGTCGTTTTGGACTTCGACATCAAGCACCAGCCCTGGCCCGGGTATTTTGTATGTGGCTATCATCGCGGGCATTGTGGGGATGGATACATCAACAATCTGTAAACTGGAAAGGTCAGCAAGAAATACGATAGATCCAACTACGACAAGGTTTTTAGAAGAACTGGGTGAGTCGTATGTGCCCAGTATAAGTGGATCTGCTGGATTGCTTACATCTATTACATAGAGGGCTGGCTCGTTGCCCCAGTCTCCACTGATGACATATGCCAGGTGTCCATGGACGGATATGCCTTCTGTATCGCCTAAGGAGTTTAGTGTGCCAGTTGTAGAGGGGCTTGCGGGGTCGCTGATATCAAGGATTGTGAGTGCGCCTGCGATGGTGATGTATGCTGTGGATTCCACAATATCGATGCCTGAAGCGGACCATGTGAACACAGTGCGAAGAAGATTTGGTGATGCTGGATCGCTTAAATCGACAACTTGGAGAAATGCTGAGTTCGCGGCGATGTACGCGATTGTGCCAACAAAGGATATGTCTTCTACTGAGCCGAGCGCATCATAGAACCCGAGTAAGACTGGGGTTTCGGGTTCACTCGCATCAATGATATGAATGCCTGATGAGTCGGTTAAATATACTGTGGTGCCGGCTACAAACACATTTTTTGCGGAAAACCCGGTGTCAATTGTTCCGAGGGCTATCGGGTTGGTCGGATCGGTGATATCAAGAATTTGTAGGCCGGCGTTATTCACAGCTATATATGCAATATTGTCCTGTACCGCCACACCAAATGCGCTATCAAGTGTCACAAATGACCCAAGGTAATCACGATCGTGACAGACTACGCCGTCGGCTTTTGATTGGGGGGTGAGGATGGTGAAGAGGGTGAGGAGGAGGGTGGGGAGGAGTTTTGTAGTCAGTTTATGGATTGATGTGGGGGTCATTTGGGTGGCCTTGGAATGATGGTCATGGAATATAATGTTTCTTAGTTTACATGGGGATGGGGCTGGATGCAAGGGTTGTTTTTGGGGATTGTGTGGGGGGAGATGGGGGGGTGTTTTGAATGGTGGTGGGGGAATTGATGAGATTTATTGTTTTTTTGTTGGGGTGAAATCTTTGGTCCGGTAATCTGTATGGAACAACTCATGGGCATGGCGTTCGGAGAGGGCTTGGGATGCTGTGGAAACTTGTATGAAAGGGATTGGAATGTACAGGGTAACGAAATCGGCGGCGGGTATAGGTCTGGGTGTGCTTACGGCGGCGTCGCTTGTTGCGCAGGCGGGGGTGGTTCATAGTTGGGATGCGCCTGTGAGTGGGCTTTGGAATGAGGGATTCAGGTGGGATACTGGTTTGGTTCCTGACTCGTTTGATGGGGCGTTGCTTGGGGGTGTTGGTGTGTACACGGTGAGTATGTCTTCGAGTGATGCTGTGGGATTTTTGGATGTTGCGAATCCTGATACGACGCTTGGATTGTTGAATGCGCAGACGCTGACGATTAATGGGTCGCTGCTTACGAACAATGGGCAGATTGTGATTAACTCGAACTCTGGTTCGTCAGCTACACAAATTTTCTTTGGTGGCAACAGTGTGCTTGATGGGACCGGTAGTGTGCTGCTGAATCGGCCTGGGACGATGTCGCGGATTCGGTCAGCGGGTGGGGCGGTGGTGACGCAGTCGGGTTCGCACATGATTCATGGGCAGGGACAGATCGAGGCTGGTTTGCTCAACGGCGGGATTGTGCGGTCCAATATTGCGGGCCAGGAGATGCGTTTGGTGACAAATTCCAAGACGAATAACTTGCTGATGGAGGCGGTTAACGGGGCGCGGCTTGATGTTGCTTCGATCACTATTTCCCAGGGGGTCAATGGAGTGATCCAATCTGAGGGCGTGGGGTCAAAGGTGGAGTTGAGTGCGGCGACGATCGTGGGGGGGAGTTTGACAGCCGGTGTTGATGGAATTACAGAGGTGGCCAGTTCGAGTGTTCTTGACAGCGTGTTTAAATCAGGGGGGTTGGATCTTCTCAATGCGCAGACTCTGACGATCAGGAACTCGTTTGTGAATGAGGGATTGATCAATGTAAACTCGAACTCGGGTGGGAGTGCGACGACACTGTTTTTCGCGGATTCGATGAGCCTCGATGGACCGGGGGGTGTGCTTCTCAATCAGACGGGTTCGAGGTCTCGCATTCAGACAGGGGCGGGTGTGGTGCTGACGATCCCGGCGGATCAGACGATTACTGGGCGGGGGCAGATCGAGGGGGCGGTTGTCAATAATGGATTGATTCAGACGAGTCATGCTCTTGAGGATATGCGGCTGGTTACGAATCCGAAAACCAATAACGCGACCATCGAGGCGATCAACGGGGCTCGGCTTGATATCACTGGGATTACGATCTCGCAGATTGCGCCTGGTGTTGTTCGTGCTGATGGGATTGATTCTCAGGTCAAACTTAGTGGTGTGACGATCGATGGCGGTGATCTTGAAGCGGTCAATGGGGCGAAGATAATGGTGAATGGTTCGAGCACGCTCGATGGGGTGAGTTTGTTGGGCGATCTGGATCTTCCCAATGCTCAGACGCTGGCTATTTCCAATACCTTTGTGAACAACGGGCTGATTACCGTGAACTCTACTGCTGGTGGAAGTGCAACAAACCTTGTGTTTAATCATTCGATGACGCTGGCGGGGACCGGCGCGGTTCACCTGAGTCAGACGAGTTCGAGGGCACGGATTCAGACGCTCGCGGGCGTGACCCTCACGATCCCTGCTACGCAGACGATCTTTGGGCAGGGGCAGATCGAGGGCGTGATCATTAATCACGGGCAAATTCAGTGTGGTGTGCTTGGCGGCGAGATGCGGCTGTTAACGAATGCGAAAACGAATAATGCGACGATCCGGGCGTTTAATGGCGCTCGTATTGATGTCTCGGGTATCACGATCAATCAGGGGGCGGGTGCTGTGATCCGGGCTGATGGGGCGGGCTCGCAGATTGAGCTGAGCGGGGCGACGATCGTGAACGGAAACTTGGAGAACATCAATGGCGGGGAAGTCGTTGTTTTGTCATCGAGTACGCTTGATGGTATGAACTTTACTGGTGATCTGGATCTTCTCAATGCTCAGACGCTGATCGTAAAGAACTCGATTACAAATAATGGTCTCATCACGATCAACTCAAACTCAGGGGGGAGCGCGACGACGATGATCTTCAATGATTCAATGTCGCTGGAAGGGATAGGAACGGTTGTGCTGAATCGGCCATCGTCTCAGGCCCGCATTCAGACGGCTTCGGGGGTGACTCTCACGATCCCAGCTTTCCATACGGTCATGGGGCAGGGGCAGATCGAGGGCGTGATCGTCAATGAGGGTCTTATTCAGGCCAATGTAAACGGCGGGGAGATGCGGATGGTGACCAACGCCAAGATCAATAATGCGATGATCGAGGCGGTGAATGATGCTCGTATTGATGTCTCTGGTATTACGATCAACCAGGGGGCGGGCGGGATGATCCGGGCGGCTAGTGCGGGCGCACAGATTGAGTTGAGCGGGAGTGTTATCGCGGGCGGGGGCTTGGAAACAATCCTCGGGGCTGATATCGAGGTGCTTTCATCAAGCACGCTCGACGGGGTGACCCTTTCGGGGGATCTCAACTTGTTGAATGCTCAGACTTTGACGCTCAAGACCGGGCTAGTCAATGACGGGTTGATCGTGGTCAACTCGAACTCGGGTGGTTCGGCGACTTCGTTGTTGTGGGATGATGCGATGACGGTTGGCGGGACGGGAACCATCCGGCTCAATCGTCCCAGCACCCAGTCGCGGCTGCTTGGGACGGGCGGATTGCAGGGGGGGCTCGGTAGCGGGCAACGGCTTGAGGGGATCGGGCAGATCGGGATGGATCTAGTGAACAACGGAACGATTGCACCGGGGCTGAGTGTCGGGACGATGTTCGCGAACCAGCCTGTATTGTTTGGTTCCAGCTCACACTTTGAGGCGGAGGTCAATGCGGTGTTGGGTGATCTGCTTGATAGCTCATCGACTGTTGAGTTGCACGGGACGCTGGATGTGCTGTTTATTGATGGGTTCTCCCCGACGGGGTTCTGGGCACGGACGATTATTGAGGGGTCGGACATTACTGGGGAGTTTGATGTGGTCAATATGCCACCGGCTCCTTCGGGGTTGGTGACGAAGGTGGTCAGTTTGGGAACGGAGCTGATCATTGGTCAGACTTGCCCGACGGATCAGAATCTTGATGGGGCGTTGGACTTCTTTGATATTGCATCGTTCCTGGCGGCGTTTGCCGCGATGGATCCAGCGGCGGACTTTACGGGCGATGGCGAGTTTGATTTCTTTGACATCGCGACATTCCTGACCTTGTTCTCTACGGGTTGCCCATAACTGGTGGTGTTGATTTCGGGTTGATGATTGATTGAGTCGGGGAACTCTATTGAGTTGTTATTTTTTCTAATTGCAATATGAGTCTGCGTTGAGGAATTGATTGACTGTTGGGTCAATAATTGGGGTGGTTGAGTCGATCGTTGAGCGTCTCTTCAAGGCATATGTGCCTGGGCCGTTGAGCGTGGATCTCTTCTAGAGAGGTTTGGTTCGATGGGACGCTTGCAGAGTTCGTATGACAGTTGTGGGTCGGGATCGGCGTTACTCGGGATGACGATTGGGCGGTGTCTTGATGATGTGGCGGATCGGTTTCCGGATACGGAGGCCTTGGTGAGTTTGCAGCAGGGGGTGCGGTTTACTTACCGGGAGCTGAATCAGGTGGTGGACCGGGCGGCCAAGGCGTTTTTGTCGCTTGGGATCGATAAGGGGGACCGGGTTGCGATCTGGTCTACGAATAACTATGAGTGGGTGGTGGCGCAGTACGCGACGGCCAAAATTGGTGCGGTGCTGGTCAATATCAACCCGGCGTACCGGACACATGAGCTTGAGTATGCGCTGCGCGAGTCTCGGAGTAAGGTGTTGATATTGATCGAGTCTTTTCGGTCGTCGAACTATGTTGAGATGCTGTATGAAGTTTGTCCGGAGGTTCTGGAATGCGAGCCGGGTCAGATTGATTCTTGGCGGTTCCCGCATCTGCGGGATGTGGTGTTTATTGGGTCTAAGGAATATCCGGGGATGTTTACGCGGCGGGCGTTTGCGGAGCTTGGGGATGATCTGCCTGACGAGAAGCTGATCGAGCGGCGGGGGATGCTTGATGTTGATGACGAGATCAATATCCAGTACACCTCGGGGACAACGGGGTTCCCTAAGGGGGTGACGCTGAGCCATAATAATATTTTGAATAATGCGGCGATCTCTGCGGAGGTCATGGGGCTTACTGAGAACGACCGGCTTTGTGTTCCGGTGCCTTTTTATCATTGCTTCGGGATGGTGTTGGGGAACTTGGCGGCGATGACTAAGGGTTCGACGCTTGTGATTCCGGGGCCTTCGTTTGATGCGGGGGAGGCGCTTGGTGCTGTGGCGAGCGAGCGGTGCACGGCGTTGCACGGGGTGCCGACGATGTTTATCGCGGAGCTTGGGCATAAGAAGTTTGATGGGTTTGATTTGTCGTCGCTTCGTACCGGGATTATGGCGGGGGCGCCTTGTCCGGTGGAGGTGATGACGAATGTGATCGAGCGGATGCATATGCGTGAGATTCTGATTGGGTATGGGCAGACGGAGGCGTCGCCTTTGACGAACATGACGCGGGCGGCTGATCCGATCGAGCGTCGGGTGTCGACTGTTGGGCGTGTGCTTCCTTGGCAGGAGCAGAAGATTGTTGATGTTGTGAGCGGGCGGACCGTTGAGTGCGGTTATCCAGGGGAGATCTGTTTCCGTGGGTATAACATCATGTCTGGGTACGACAACAATCCCGAGGCGACCGATGAGGCGATTGACGAGCGGGGATGGTTGCACTCTGGTGATATTGGGGAGATGGACGAGGACGGGTATGTGAAGATTACTGGGCGGATTAAGGAGATGGTGATCCGGGGGGGCGAGAACCTGTATCCGCGTGAGATCGAGGAGTTTTTGCATACGCTTGAGATTGTGTACGATGTCGCGGTGGTGGGGGTGCCAGATCCGAAGTTTGGCGAGGAGCTTTGTGCTTGTGTTGTGCTGCGGGAGGGGGCGGCAAGACCTGCGGAGGCTGACTTCCGGGATATGTGCAGGGGGAAGATCGCGCACTTTAAGATCCCGAGGTATTGGATGGTTGTTGATGAGTTCCCGATGACGGTGACGGGGAAGGTTCAGAAGTTTAAGCTTCGCGAGCAGGTGCTTGAGTCGCTTGGGTTTCCTGATGTGGGTGTGACGGAGACGATTTCGAGCGTTTGATTTTATTGGGTAGATTTGTGTGCGATTAATTGAAAGACCCGCCGGTGAACCGACGGGTCTTTCGTGATTTTAGATATTACGGTTGGTTAAACGGGCTGGTTTACCAGCTGCCGCCACCGCCGCCGCCTGAGCGACCGCCGCCACCGCCGCCGTAACCACCACCGCCGCCGCCGCCGTAGCCACCGCCACCGCCGCCGCCGCGTGGGCGTTCTTCGCGTGGACGAGCTTCGTTCACGACGAGTGCACGGCCGTCACAGTCTTGGCCGTTGAGTTTTTCGATTGCTTGGTGGCCGGCGTCAGCGTCAGCCATCTCGACGAAGCCGAAGCCACGCGAGCGGCCGGTTTCGCGGTCGCTCATGACCTTGGCTGATTGGACATCGCCAATCTGCGAGAAAAGTTCATTGAGTTCTTGGTCGTTCATCGTGTAAGGGAGATTCCCTACGTACAGGTTCAACATTGCAGTCTTCCAATTTGCCCGTGAGTTTTTTCAGATCGAGAGAGAGAGCCGGGCTTCTTCTTTTTCGACTGCAACGCCTCATGGCGATGCTCGTAAGTCTAGACCCGGCAAGGGGGAGGGCAAGAGAAGAAAATGAAATGAAATTGGTCGAAATTAGGGTGTGAGGGTGAGTTTGGGTCTTGGTATGGGGTGTAGTCGTGTTTCAGGGGCTTGGGGGGGCTTTGAGGAGGTGCTTGGACATGATGTGGAGGGATGCAATTAAGGAGTAGGCGGGGACACAGGGTGTGGTTTTTTGCATTGCAGATCTTGGTTGATGAGATGAAGAGATTTGGAGCAGTGAATTGGGGTTGGTATTTCAGAGGGTTGCTCTGTTATTGGGACATTGTGGTCTTTGGATTCTTGGCCGGCAGTTCTTGGTTGTTGGGGATGGCTGTGGGCTCGGTTGAAAGTGAGGTATTGGAATGGTGTTGGTGGATCAGGATAGGAGTTATTTGTGGTTTTATTGATGAATTCAGGCTTGGATCCCAGAGGTTTGAGTGATGGGGCAGCGGTTTAAATGAAGATCGGATTATTGTCAAATGGGAGTTTTCAAATTCTTGAAAGGGGAAAGGTTCGGCTCAAATCGTGTGCAGGTAGGACCGATATATGTTTTGGTTGAACCAGAGGAAACGGCATGCATTTTCCAAAAAAATCGATAGGCACTTCGCTCCATCAGTGTCGTGTAGGCACTTTGGTGTTGATAACGAGTTGTGTTTTTGTATCGATGGCGTTTGCCGATGCAGAGCCTGCGCCGGGTGGAGATGAAGTGGGTGTGGTTATTGAGGGGGAGAGTGAACTGAGTTTAAATGGTGATGAGGAGTTGTTGGATCCTGATGACGATTTTGAGTCGCTTGATTCGGCGCTTGATTTGATGTTTGAGGACTTTGATGTTGTGATTACTGCAGGCCGGAGCGTGCAGCGGGTGAATCAGGCGGGGGCGGCGGTTTCGATCTTTACGGCTGCGGATATTCACTATTCTGGCGTGACCAATATCGCCGAGGCGCTTGAGTTTATTCCGGGGATGAATGTGACGCGGCTGGACCGGAACCGGTACGCGATCGGTGTGCGTGGGATGGGGGGGGAAGTGAATGACCGGACATTGTTTTTGCTTGATGGTCAGCAGATCGGCGGGCCGGTGGCTGGCGGGGCGGACTTTCAGCGGTTCTCGATCCTGCCTGAGGATATCGAGCGGATCGAGGTTGTTCGTGGTCCTGGCGGGGCGGTTTGGGGTGCCAACGCGTTTAACGGGGTGGTGAATGTCATCCGGAAGGATCCACGGGATCAGCTTGGATTCATGTCATCTACAACTGTTAATGAGTTTGGGGATTACTCTGGGTACTTCCGGCTCGGAGCGGGGGACGAGAAGTTCGGGTGGAGAATCAGCGCTCAGTATGATGATCTGGAAACATCCGAGGATGCGATTAACAATGATATGATCACCTCACGGGACTTCTCGCGCAATACACGCGTGGATTGGCAGGCGGGGTATTCGTTGGACGCGTCTACAGAGATGCGGTTTGGTGTTTCGTTCTCCGATATCGAGCGTGGCGATTTCGAGTTTGTCGGGTACCAGCCTGGGGCTGATGAAGAGATCCAGGCCACCCGTTTCAACTTTAAGCTTGATCACGAGATCGATGATGATTCTTCAATCATGATCCAGGCGTACGGGCTGTACGAGGATGTGACGCGGCCGTCTGTTTGGCGGCACAAATCCTCTGATTGGAACATTGATGCTCAGTATTCTTTCACGCCCGCGGAGAATCACACGGGGTCGGTCGGTGCATCCGTTCGTTTTTCGTTCTATGACTTTGATCTTCAGGATGCCTTCTTCTCTGTGCGAGAGTTGAGCGACGAAGAGCAGTGGGCCGGGTTTTACTTTGTTGATCGCTGGGAGATCAATGACCGCAACTCTCTGGAAACGCAGGCTCGGATTGATTGGTATTCAGGAACGGACACCGATTGGTCGGGGCGGATGAGTTTGATTCATTCGCTTGATGAGGAGTCCAATCACACGCTTCGTTTCTCGATCGCCAAGGCGTTCCGGGCTCAGCAGGTTTCGATCCGCGAGCTTGGCGATGTTCGGTCGCCGCTCCCGAGCCCGCCGTTTATTCCGGGGTCATTCGGATTTTCCTTGTTCCCGGCTGGGGATCTGGATAATGAGCAGATTTATTCTGGCGAGGTCGGGTACTACGGCCGGCTCTCCGATGAGGTCACGGTCCGTGTCGATGGGTTCTATAACCGCTATGAGGACTTGGTTGGTGTCGTGACTATTCCAGACCCAACGGCTCAGGGGCTTTTGTCTAATACGCTGGCCAACGGGTTCGATGGAGAGGCTTACGGGTTCGAAGCCGAGATCGCTCACACTACAGAGCATCTCGCGCTTTCGGCGTGGTACGGATTTAATCACTTTGATTTCAAGAGCAGGATTGATCCAGATCCGAATATCCGTGCCTATCGCCCGACTGAAAACAATGCCGGTGTTCGCGCGCGACTCAAGTTTTTTGAGGACCATACGCTGTCAATGAACTATCGGTATACCGGGGAGGGGCAGCCCGATGGGTTCAACGACGGCGACTGGCCCGAACGGCACAGATTGGATTTGACCTGGGCGATGGATGTTTTTGATGGCCGCGGCGAAATCATGATCGGTGTTTCGGACATTCTTGACGAAACCGACATTGTGGTGTCTCCTGTTGGCACATTGTTTATCAACTCATTTGAGACTCCCGGGCGTTCGATTTTTGGGCGTGTGCAGATCAAGTTCTAAGTAGACCATAAGCGTATAAGAAGGAATCAATCAGTCATCAACCTCCGACCAGCACAACTCAGGACAGGATTCAGCCGTCGCATCGCGATGATGATGGTGCTGTGTTTCTGTGTGTTTGATGCATCGGCGGCTCGGAAGGTTCTTGTTGTTCTCAGTTCTGATTCCAAGCAATACCAGATCAGTGCATCGAGAGCGGGGGCGTTGATCGATCAGGGTAGTGAATCTGAGGTTGTGCTCAAGCTGCTTTCACAGCTTAAAAAATCTGATTATGACATGCTTAGCAAAGATGATATTTGTTTGGCAGTTGGTGCCAAGGCGGCGTTGTCTGCCGCTCGGAATCTTGATCAATCGGTGCCATTGGTTTATTCGATGGTTCCCAATCCCGGCATGCTCGGGCTTGATACGCGCCCGCGGACTACCGGGATTAGTGCGGATGTGCCTCCCTTGGTTCAGTTTGAACTGATGAGGCGTGCACAGGGCACTACCCGAACCGTGGGTGTGCTTTACCGGTCAAGTTCTCAGCGGTCGATGGATTTACTCGGTCTGGCAAGGGATCAGCTCCCTGCCGGGTGGGAGTTGAAAGGGGTTGATCTTGACGAGCATGGATCGGATGCCAAGGGCGTGCGGGCTCTCATTGATCTGCGTGTTGACTTTGCATGGATGATTTCTGACCCGAAGGTGTATTCGGCGGCAACGGTCAAGGCTTTGTTGATCGCGTCTATTCGAAATAAGATGCGTGTCTTTGCATTCTCTCCTCAGGTTGTCAAGGCCGGGGCGTTGATTGGGATAGGGGTTGATCCTGGTGCGCAAGGCGACCAGGCTGGCAAGCTTGTTCTGCGCGTACAAAGATTGGGTATTGATGTTGTTGGGGCGCAGCCGATTTCTGCGCCTGATCCTGATATCGCGATCAATCAAATGGTCGCCAAGCGGATTGGTGCAGTGATCTCAAAGATCCTGTTGAATGAGGCGGACTTCCTCTATGAATAAGGAATCAGGCATCTTGTTTTATCAGCGTTTGACGCTTCATCGAAAGGCAACCCTTGGTGCCCTGATGATCGTAGTGCTGTGCATTGGTGCGATGTCTGCACTGAGTATTCTGCAGATGAACAGGTTTGCATCTCGTGATCAAGAAAAATCAGCACATACACAGATCGAGGGGATCGCGCTTGCTAGCCAGTTGCCAATGAATGTTGGGGATTATGATGAGGTCCAGCGGATACTTCAATCAGTTCTGGACGGCGACAACCAGATAATTTCATGTAAAGTGTACGATAGCGAGAATCGTCTTATTGCGGGTGTGTTCAATGAAATCGCTGATCGGCGAGGTCTCATTTACGAGCACGAAATTAGACCCGTGGACATGGATCTTGGGCTGGGTTTGGATCTCGGATTGGAAGGCGTTGGGCTCGATGAGAATCATGACCCGGGCGTGGATGATGCAATGGGGAGCACGGAATCTGTAGTGGGGCGGATTGAGTTAAAGCTTTCCTCGGCTGCAATTGAGAGTGCTCTACGGAGCCAGATTGTCTCAACACTGACTATTGGGTTTGTATTTGGACTCGTTGCGTTGTTGATCGGGTCAGTTCTTGTGAGGTATGAGCTCGCCCGGCTCGATTCACTTGTGGGCGCGGCGGAGAAGCTCTCTGAAGGAGATTACACGCACGAGACGCCGTTCCTTGGCGATGATGAGATCGGGGGGCTCGGTCGAGCGTTTGAACGGATGCGGCTCGCTGTTGGCCAGCATGGGCTTGATCTCATTGATCTTAACGAATCTCTCCAGTTTATGGTTGAAGAGCAGACCGAAGATTTGCTTGTGGCGGTTCAGGAGGCCACGGATGCAAACAACTCGAAAACAGATTTTTTAGCCAATATGAGTCATGAGATCCGTACACCAATGACCGCGATTCTTGGATACACCGAGTTGTTGGCGACGGAGAATATCACCAGTACTGAGCGTGCTGATTATATTCATACGATCCAGAGGAATGGGAACTTCTTGCTGTCAATTATCAATGACATTCTCGATATTACCAAGGTCGAGGCGGGCAAGATGACAATTGAACGCATCGAATGTGATCTGGCAGTCTTGATTGAAGAAGTGATGTCGCTGATGCGTGTGAGGTCGCAAGAGAAGGGAATTGAACTCCGGCTGAGATACGCTTCATCAATTCCGCGCTATGCGATGATTGATCCGCTCCGGACCCGTCAAATTCTGACGAATCTTGTTGGGAATGCTATTAAGTTCACAAGCGAGGGGCTCGTCGAGATTGTCATCGGGTGTGATATTCTTGACGGGTCAATCGAAGCCCCATTGTGGATCGAGGTTCACGATACTGGTATTGGGATGACCGATGAGCAGTTGAAGAATCTTTTCCATACTTTCCAACAAGCGGATTCGACGATGACTCGGAAGTTCGGGGGCTCGGGGCTCGGGTTGTGCATATCAAAGTCGCTGGCGATGCTCCAGGGCGGGGATGTCATCGTTCGATCATTGATTCATCACGGTTCGGTGTTCACAATCCGGCTTGATCCTTGTGTGTCTGAGTCGGTGGAGTTGTTCCGGGCCGAGACAATCGGTGACCTGAGTCAAGAGCCCCTAGTTGATACGGGGAAGAGTACGATGGAGCCGGTGAACCTCAAGCCGCTCTCTGGCATCCGGATTTTGCTTGCTGAGGATGGGCCGGATAATCAGCGGTTGATATCACATGTCCTCAAAAAGGCGGGTGCAGATGTGACGATCGCTGACAACGGAAAGATCGCGATTGATGAGTATAAGGAAGCCCAGAAGTTGCGTGCTCCATTCCACATGATCCTGATGGATATGCAGATGCCTGTAATGGATGGATATACCGCAACGGGAGCGCTTCGTAAAGAGGGGGTCAGCACTCCCATCGTGGCGTTGACCGCCCATGCGATGAGTGGGGATCGTCAGCGGTGCCTTGATGCGGGGTGTGACGACTACTCGACCAAGCCGATTGACCGGAAGCAACTTGTATCATTGTGCAAAATGTGGTCGGAGTGCGATGGTCGTCAGTCGGCGTAGATGATGGCTAGCGGAGGCGGACTTTGCCGGTGCCTTTGGTGATTTTGCCGAGGGTGTAGACGGTTTCGCCTGCTTTTTCAAGCTTCTTTTTGACGGCCTGGGCGAAGGTGGGGCGGACGATGAGGCAGTAGCCGACGCCCATGTTGAAGACCTTGCGCATCTCTGCGTCGTCGATGTCGCCCTGCGACTGGAGGAAGTCGAAGATGGGTGGGGTGTCCCATGATCCTTTTTTGATCGAGGCATCGACATGCTTTGGGAGGGCTCTGTTGAGGTTGCCTTCGAGCCCGCCGCCGGTGATGTGGGCCATGCCTGAGACTACTTTTTTGACTTTGTAGGATCGCAGGAGTTTGACGATTGGGTCTGCGTAGATTCTTGTTGGCGTGAGGAGGATGTCGCCTAGGGTTTTTTCTGGATCGAGCTCTGGGTAGACTTTGTTGAGTTTGAGTTTGGCGTGTTTGATGATGCTGCGGACGAGGGAGTAGCCGTTGGAGTGGACTCCGGAGCTTGCGAGTCCCAGGATGATGTCTCCGGGTTCAACGCGCATGGGGTCTGTGGCGCGTTTGAGTTCGACGACTCCGACGGAGAAGCCGGCGAGGTCGTAGTCGCCTGGTTTGTAGAGGTCGTTCATTTCGGCGGTTTCGCCTCCGATGAGTGCGCAGCCGGCTTGCTGGCAGCCGTCTGAGATTCCACGGACGAGGTCGTGGAGGATGTCTTGGTCTACGGAGTGGACTGCGATGTAGTCGAGGAAGAGGAGGGGCTCGGCGCCTTGGACGATGAGGTCGTTGACATTCATGGCGACGAGGTCGATGCCTACGGTGTCGTGTTTGTTCATTTCGATGGCGAGGTGGACTTTGGTGCCGACGCCGTCGGCGCATGCTACGAGGACGGGGTCTGTGAAGTTGTGTTTGAAGAGTTGTTCGTTGTAGTCGAGGCGGAGGAGCCCTGCGAAGCCGCCTGGGTTGTCGATGACGCGCTGGCCATGGGTGCGGCGGAGGAGTGATCCGATGGATCCGACGAACTTGTCCCCGGCGTCGATGTTGACGCCTGATTTTGCGTAAGTCAAACCGGGCGATTTTTTGGTGGGTTTGGGCATGTGATGAGAGGATAGCGGTGTTGTTGGGGTGGCTCCACTGGATTAGGGATCGGGCTGGGGATTCGGGTCGTTTGGGAAATGAATCGTCTTGATTTGTATAGCGGCTGCTCGAATCATCTCAACTGAGTTTGCCCCTTTTGTGCTCGCCCGGATCAATGCTCGGTGGTATTGCTCAATTGGATTTTGGGTGTCATGCTCCCAACTTCTCAAAAGAGCGGTTATACCGGGGTGCATTGTGAGCCATGCTCCTATGTTTCCTTCTTCAACTCCCTCATTAAGCATCAGCTTACCGATTGCTGTTGCAACCCATGGCTGGAAGTTCGTTCCCATCGTTGAACCATAGAGAAGTGTTGTTTCATGGTCTCCTTGGGCAAGGGTTTTGACCAATGCTTCATAGACTGGCCAGAGGTTTTCAGGATCATCTGTCACCTGCGCCCGGCTGCGGATATATTGATATGCTCGGACAGCTTTAAGTCGGGTCCGAAGTGAGTGTCCTTCATTACGAGAGATGGCGGCAAGTGCAGGAGTCAATCCGACTGGATCTGGATCAATCCGTTGAATCTGATGTATTAGAGTTTCAAAGAGTTTGGAATCTTGGGTTGAAAGTAAGAGTTCTTCGATCATAGGTTGAGCGGACTCGGGCAGGTCTTCAGTCATCAGTGTCGCTGCCCAGCTGATGGAAGTATTAGGATCATCGAGGAGTGCCAGAACGCGCTCTGAGCCTTGCTGAGAGAGTTCGTACTTCCCTCGGCTGGTGTACTGTCCGATACAGTCAAGTGCTCGCTTTCGGATCTGGGTTTGTTCGTGATCGAGCAGAGAAACCGCGATCTCGACAATCTCCTGAGTGGTCTCGTCAAATTCTCCACGGACATACCAAAAAGTGGAATCGTCGCTTTCGATGATGAGCTGGCGGATAGCCTTCAAATCTTCAGGGTCATCGGCTGGCGAACGGATTAACCACCCGGCGGCTCGTGCTCGAACAAACTTGTCTTGGTCCTTGGTCGCATCCCGTCGGGCATTTCTGAGTTCGGTAGATGTAGGTGGCGGGTAAGAGTTCACATATTGCATGTAGAGTTTTTTAGATTCTAGGGACCCATTGATGATTGCTTGGGCCAGATCAAGTTCCTCGATAAGGGGCGGTGTTCCAGCGGTAAGGTACAAGAAAGAAACAGCGGAGTTGAGTTCGGGGCCTGTGGCGTTTGGGTCATTGAGTGTTTTTATAACTACAGTGCGGAGTTGGTCACGCTCAGAATTTTGTAGTTCACCGCTTCGAAACTTGTTATAGATCCGATCCCGAAGTCGTTTGTCGCCTGAGTTCCACATCCGGATTTGAATGGACATTGGGAAGGCGGTTTGCCACCCATTTGCACGCATGGCGGGAATTTGAGGCAAAACAAACGAACCTGCAGTGAGAATCACACCCATAATCACAAACAACTTTCCTCGGCGCATCGTGTATGTCTCGGCGGGGTTTTTAGGAACTCGCCCGCATTCCGGGCATATGACGGCTCCCTTGGTCTCTGGCACCCCATTGAGCGGGTATCCGCATCCGCCGCAGTGGGGGAGTTTGTGGATGACGATGCGCTTTGCGAAGAGGCCGATGAGGATGAGCGAGAGGCCGATCCCGGCGAGGAGCCATCCTGTGATGTTATATATCAAAAATGTATTCATGGCTGATTGTACAGGGTGGTTATCGGCGGGGCTGGGACGGTTTGCTTTGGTGGATAGAGGACACAATTGGGCCGGGGGTGGGCGTGATTGTCGGGGAGTGCCCCGTATAATGGTTGGTAACCCTTTAGCCACCAGGAGCCGACATGCCAGAATCTCATTTCTTTACTTCCGAATCCGTCTCTATGGGGCACCCTGATAAGGTGGCCGACCAGATTTCTGATGCGATCCTTGATGCGATGCTCGAGAAGGATCCGCATTCGCGGGTTGCTGTTGAGACGATGGTGTCTACGGGGATGGCGATCATCGCTGGCGAAGTCACCACGAGCGCGTATGTTGATATTCCTGGGATCACCCGCGATGTGATCCGCGAGATCGGGTACAACGACGGGGACATGCGGTTTGATGCCGAGTCGTGTGCGGTGCTGGTTTCGATTAATCAGCAGTCGCCTGACATCGCGATGGGTGTGAACAAAGAGGGCGCGGGCGATCAGGGGATGATGTTCGGGTTTGCTTGCAAGGAAACCGAAGAACTGATGCCATTGCCGATCATGCTGAGCCACAAGCTTGTTGGTCGTCAGGCGATGGTTCGCCGGGATGACATTATCCCTGGACTCCGCCCAGATGCCAAGAGCCAGGTCACAGTCGAATACGACGGCGGCAAACCCGTGCGTGTTGACACTGTTGTGATCTCGACGCAGCACGATAAAACATGGAATGACCGCCAGGACGAGCTCCGCAATCAGGTCATCGACCACATCATCAAGCCGGTCCTGGGCAAGCACTGGAACCCTGGGATCACAGTGCATGTGAATCCGACTGGGCGATTCGAGCTTGGCGGGCCTCACGGCGACGCGGGCTTGACGGGGCGGAAGATTATTGTTGATACCTACGGCGGGCGTGGTCGTCACGGCGGCGGGGCGTTCTCTGGGAAGGATCCGACCAAGGTTGACCGTTCGGCGGCGTACATGGCTCGGTATATTGCCAAGAACATTGTTGCTGCGGATCTGGCTGATGAGTGTGAGATTCAGCTTTCGTACGCGATTGGTGTTGCTGAGCCTACCAGTGTGCATGTGGATACCTTTGGCAGTGCCAAGGTGTGCGAGGATGCGATTGCTAAGGCCGTGCGTGAGGTGTTCCCTCTTACACCGCGTGGGATTATTGATTCTTTGAATCTTCGGAAGCCGATTTACCGCAAGTCTGCTCGTCATGGGCACTTTGGGCGGACTGCTGTTGAGAAGAACGGTCAGTCGTTCTTTACTTGGGAGAAGACCGACAAGGCTGAGGCTTTGAAGGCTGCTGTCAAGGCTGCGAGTGCTTGCACCGCGTAAGACGGTTTAAAGGGCGGGTTTCTAGAGATAGAGGCCTTGCTCGAAAATGTATGATTGAACACCCGGATCGAGTCCTTCGATCCGGGTGTTTTTTTGTGGGTTGTCTATTTGCCGGTTGGTTGCGAGTTGGTTGCGGATTGAGGTTGATGACCACGGGACCATTTCAAGCGTGAGGCAGGAGGATCGCCAGTGGTTGAGGTCTTCTGGGGTCCAGACTTTTAGGTTGTCGAGTGATTGGATGAGGGTGTCGATGTCGTGGGCGTCGCCACGCATCATGACGACGGCGGATTTCCAGAACTCGGTGTAGCGGTGCCAGCGGTGCATTGAGAGGGCTTGGTCGGCGCCGATGAGGAAGCGGTTGGTGGTGTTTGGGAGGAGTTGGTTTGCGATGGCCCAGGTGTCGGCCCAGTAGCTCGGCTCTCCTGGATTGAGCGGGGCGTCTTGGAGTTCTTGGTCCCAGATGGTCCATGGACATTCGAGGTCCTTGAGGGCGAGGTTGAGCATTGCCAGGCGATGGTGGTCGGCGGTGGGGGCGGTGTCTTTGTGCGGGGATCGTGCGGCGGGGACATAGATGAGGCGGCATGAGCCTGCGGGGAGATCGAGTTGTTGCTGGAGTGCTTTTGCGGCTTGGGCGGGGAGTGAGGTGTGGCCGAGATGTGGAGGATCGAACGACCCCCCAAAGTAGAGATTCGCCGGGGCGGAATCTTGGAGCGGGATTGGTTGGCTTTGGCGTTGGATTGAATCAGGCATCATCACAGCAGATTCTTGGGGGCTTGGGGTCTTGGGAGGGGGAATTGGAAGGGGTTTGGGGTATAATCCTTGCCGGCTTTTGTCAGATTGGTTCTATTGGTTTACTGATGGGATTGTCTGATGGGGCCGGTGTGTTGGCCCCATCGTCTAGCCTGGTTAGGACACCAGGTTCTCAACCTGGTAACGCGGGTTCAAATCCCGCTGGGGTCACTTTGATGAACGCTCGGAGTTTTTTGCTCCGGGCGTTTATTTTGTTTTCAAGACACTACTGCGCCCAAGAGGGCGAGTAGTGGCACCCTGCTATGTGTCTCTTTGGGATTCAATTGTTTCAATAACCTTGCGGACGACATCGAAATCGAATCCTCGGCGAGCAAGTCGGCCTGCGAGGCGGCGTTTGCGGACCTCGGGTTCGAGCGTTTGTGTGAGCGATCGGCTCATCCGCTGGGCGAGTTTGAGGGCTTCGTCGTATGGGTTGGAGCCTTCGAGTTGTTCGTCGAGGGTTTCGGTGATGATCTGTCGGTCGATGCCTTTGGTGCGGAGCTTGGCTTCGATGAAGCGGCGGCCTGCGGGTTTAGCGCGGATGATTGAGCGGGCGGCCATCGCGGCGTATTCGGTGTCGTTGAGGAGGCCGAGTTCTAGGAGACGGTTAATTGCCCAGTCGATCGCTTCGGGGTCGTTGCCTTTGCGGCGGAGGGATTGCTTGAGTTCGAAGGCGGATTTGGCGCGGGCGCCGAGCATGCGTGCAGCGGAGAGGTAGGCGCGGGAGCGGGTGAGTTCGGTGTGGAGTGCGTCGCTGAGTTCTTCGGTCCACTCGGTATCTATAGCAAGGCGGTGTTTGGCTTTGGTGGTGAAGCTGATGCGGCCCATGAGGCACTTATTTACACGCACCGTTAATTGGTCGGGTTGGTCTGAGCAGGGGCGGAGGGATGTGATGGCGGCGGAGCCGTCGGTTGGGATCTCGGCGGGGGTGGGTTTCCGGGTCCGGTATGTGCGGTTGGAGTATTGAGGGTTACCAGAGGTCATACCAGCATTGTACGGTATGACTTGATCTCGCTGATGCCTTTGGCGTCATTTGTATGTAGGGCGGCTTCGAGGCCGTGATCGAGGACTATTTTGGCTTCTTCGATGCGTTTGAGGGCTTGGAGTGAGCGTGCCATGTGGAAGTATGCGTAGCAGTAATCAGAGTCGGCTTCGATTGTTTTTTCGAAGAACTCGACGGCTTCTTTGTGGTTGTTATTTTGTGCGTGGAATGTTGCCATCGCGTAGAGCATGAAGGGGTCGTCGGGCTCGAGGTCTAAGAGTTTTTGTATTTGCTCGCGCGTTGGCATGCACACACATTACTCTAATTTTATGCGAGTTCAACAGCGCGCAGAAGAAAACCATATTGAGGATTTCGGACTCGTTTATTGAGTCTGGTTTGCGGATTTCGGAGTCGTTTATAAACTAGAAAGTCGTTCCATCACTTTGAGTAATCAAAGACGCCGTGTCCGGTTTTGTTTCCGAGTCTTCCAGCGGTGACGAGTTGTTTGAGCAATGGGCACGCGAGGTAGCGTGGGTTGTTCAATCCTTCGGCCATGACTTCCATGATGTGCTGGCAGGTGTCGAGTCCGATGAAGTCCGCGAGGCGGAGTGGGCCCATGGGGTGTGCCATGCCGAGCTTCATGATCTCGTCGATGTGCTCTGGTTCTGCGACGCCTTCCATCCAAGCGTAGAACGCTTCGTTGATCATGGGCATGAGGATGCGGTTGGAGACGAAGCCGGCGCGGTCGTTGGCGGGGACGGCGACCTTGCCCATTGCCGCTGAGAGGGCGAGGGTGCGGTCGGTGGTTTCTTGGGAGGTCGCTAGGCCGTTGATGACTTCGACGAGTTTCATGATGGGGACTGGGTTGAAGAAGTGCATCCCGATGAATCGGTCGGCGGCGTCGCCTACTGATGTGGCGATGTCGGTGATGGAGATGGAGGAGGTGTTCGTGGCGAGGATTTGGTTGCCTGTGAATCTTTTGGCGAGGTCTGCGAAGATTTTCTTTTTGATTTCGGCGTTCTCGACGACGGCTTCGATGACGATGTCGGAGGGGTCGAGGGCTTCGATGTTTGCGGCGTAGGTAATATTGGCCAGTGCGGCGGTGGCTTCGTCCTGGGTCATGCGTTCTTTTTGGACGGCGCGTGCGAGTAGTTTTTCGTGGAGTGCTTTGCACTTGGTGAGGGCGTCTTCGGAGAGGTCGTAGACGACGGTTTTGAAGCCGTTGACGGCCCCGATTTGGGCGATGCCGCCACCCATTTGTCCTGAGCCGATGATTCCGATGGTGCTGATTCCGTGGTCGATTGGGGGGTCGATGGTCATGTGGTGCTCCTGGGTGGATTTATGGCTTAAATGTGGGACTGAGAGCATAGCCCGCAAGTTGGTAAAATGGGGCCTGGTAGGGTGTTGTGGGCACTTGATTGGCTGGTGGCGTGGCTATCATTCTGACCGCGCCCCCCAAAGTGAAGGCCCTCCAAAGTAAGGATCTTGGCGTGGGATTAACAACACCAAAAACCGGAGTATTTCAGATGGAAACCACACTCATTATCCTCAAGCCAGACGCTGTTCAACGCGGGCTTATGGGCAAGATCATCACTCGTTTTGAAGAGAAGGGCTTGGCCGTCGTCGGGATGAAAATGATGACGATCTCCAAAGAACTCGCCGGGACTCACTACGCTGATCATGCAGGCAAGCCTTTCTATGACGGTCTTGTTGGATTCATGACCTCTTCACCAGTCTGTGTTCTCGCCATCCGTGGCGTTGGCGCGATTGCGATCGCTCGCTCGATGATGGGTGCGACCTTCGGCTCCAAGGCCGATGCGGGGACTATCCGTGGTGACTTTGGCGTTTCGAACTCGTTTAACCTGATTCATGGGTCGGACTCTCCTGAGGCCGCGACCAAAGAAATCGGGCTCTTCTTCGGTGAGGGTGATATTCAGGATCTGGATCGTGCGATCGAGGGTTGGGTGTACGACATGTCCGGCGGCGATCCTGAATAAGGGTCCGGGAATGTGAAACTGATAGAAATATGTGCCCCGGCGTAGTGTCGGGGTTCTTTATGCTTGCATTGTGTCTTGGGATGTGTTAGATTTGGCGTTTTATACACCGATTGTGTATTTTTGGGCCAATTCTATGGTAAAGGGATCAATCATGAACTTGATAAGATGGACGAATAGCGTTGCTTTGGGCTTGCTTGCGGCGGGCACAATGAGTGCGCAGGGGCAGGATAATAATGTTGAATGGGGTCTGCTCAGCCACGAGGTTCAGCAGGACCTTCGGCCGTTGGTTCCTATGAATGGTGAATCCTTTGATGTGCAACTGCTCGCTAAGGGCGGGGATCTGACGGGGGCGCGTGTGGGGTACTGGGTGGATGGTTCGTTTGTGGGGTGGGTTTCTGCGAGCAATGCGGGGGCGTTGGGTCCAAAGGATATTTGGTCGGCTACATTACCGAGCACGGCGGGGACCACTGTTGAATATGTCTTTGAGACGACCGATGGTTCTGATACTGACTTTGTTGGTTCTAATGGTCCAGCAGAGACGCTTCCTGGCGATCGTTTCATGGTCAACTTTAATTCGCTAGAGCATGCACGCATGGGGGCTACGCCGGTTGCTGGTGGTACGGTCTTCCGTGTTTGGTCGCCAACGCGGACGAGCGTGCAGGTTCGCGGTGAGTTTAACGGCTGGGCGGTGGGCGACGCATTGACGAAGGTCGGGGAAGACTTTATTGGCTTTGTCTCGGGTGCGAGTGTCGGGGATATGTATAAGTTCTACTTCAACAACAGCCATTGGAATACCGATCCGCATGCTTCGGCACTTGTTCCAGGCGACAACTTTAATGCGTTGATTTCGGATCCCTTTGCGTATCAGTGGCAGCATGACGACTTTGTTGCTGACCCGCTTGATGAGTGGGTTGTGTACCAGCTTCATGTCGGGAGCTTTGCGGGGCGGAATGATCCTGTTGGGCCGACGGGGAACCCCAGTGGGTACCGCGATGTGGGTGACCGGGCGGGGCATCTCGGTGATCTTGGCATCAATGTTGTGATGCTCAATCCGATTAATGAGTTCCCGGGGAGTCATTCTGGCGGGTACAACCCGGTTTCGGTGTTCGCTTGGGAGGATGCGCTTGGGTCGCCTGATGATCTGAAATATATGATTGATCAGTTGCATGGGCAGGGGATTGCGGTTGTGCTTGATGTTGTGTGGAATCATGTGTCGCCGAGCGACAATTTTTTATGGAACTATGACGGGACGCAGTTGTACTTTGATAGCGTCGCTCAGGATACGCCTTGGGGCGCTCAGGCGGACTTTGATAATCAGGGTGTGTTCGATTACTACATCGACTCGGTGCACCATGTCATGGGCGAGTTCCGCATGGACGGGTACCGGCAGGATGCTGTGATGGCGATGACGGATTCGGGATGGACATCGCAATGGAACTCTGGACAGAACCTGGTGCGAGAGATGAACCGGATGATCAATCGTCGGTACTCTGATGCGCAGGCGATCGCTGAGATCTATATCGATAATATCTGGGTGCAGACCGGGATTGAGTTTGATTCACAGTACCACAACAGCTTTAAGAACTCGATGCGGGATGCGATCTTTGGCGCATCGTTCGGGAGCCCGAACATCGCGGGGGTTGCGGCGGCGCTCGATGGCAGTGGCGGCGTGAGCGGCACGCAGGTCTTTAACTACTTTGAACTCCACGATGACGCTTGGCCACTCAATGGGCACGAGCGAGCGGTGCGGGCGATTGATCCGACTTTTCCGAACGACGATATATTCGCTCGTGGCAGGACCACGCTGGCCAATACGCTCACACTGCTGAGTAAGGGTGTTCCCGGGATTCTTCAGGGTGCCGAGTGGCTCGAGAATGATGGGTGGGAAGAGAGCAAGATCGACTGGTCGCACAAGACGACCTATAGCGGTATCTTTAACATGTACCGTGATGTCATCGGGCTCCGTCGGTCTGAGCCGGCGTTGCGTGCCAATGAGAATACTTGGGTCTACCACACCAATAACAGCTCTGATGTACTGGCGATGGAACGCTGGGAGAATGGTGGGGGCAGCTTTGTGGTAGTTGCCAACTTCTCGAACAACGATCATTCTGGATACCGTATCGGGATTCCGCGTGACGGGAGTTGGGGCGTTGTGCTCAATACACAGGATTCGATGTACAACGGATCGGGCTTTGGGACTTCGGGTAGCTTTGATCCAGAGGCGATCGCCAACGGCCCGCATGCACAGTCCATTATGCTGGACATTCCGGCGATGGGTGTGCTGATCCTTGAGCACCAGCCCGCGGCTGCGTGTATCGCGGACTTCACCGGTGACGGGTCGTTGGACTTCTTTGATATTGCGGCTTTCCTGACAGCCTTTGGAAGTGGTGGAGTCGAAGCGGACATCAATGGCGATGGTTCGCATGACTTCTTTGATATCGCGGGGTTCTTGACCTTGTTTAGTGCCGGTTGCCCGTAATGGGGGCCTGACTGATAGAGCCGAGGAAATATTTGAATACAAAACAACCCGTCATAGGACGGGTTTTTTTATTGCTGGTTTGATTGGATGAGTGGGTTTAACTTGAGACAGCGGGGGCGATTTTGGCGATGACGCCGGTCTCGTAGCCTTCTTCTGCTTCGATGACGATCTGGTCTGCGATCTCTCGTCGATGGATCTCGACTTCGCGTGGGAAGTCGAATGCAACGCGGACGCGTTCGCCTTTGACTGATGCGATCCGCACAACCCCGATGGGGTTCTTTGGGTCACCGATCACAACTTCTTCGCCCTCTCGTCGGGTAATGACAAGCATCCTTGGCTCCAATCCTTGCCGGCTTCGTTGCCGGTCGTTGAAGATAGTATACCGGTGTGGGGGTTTTTCAACAAGGGAAAAGGCCCCAACCTTCTGATATATCACCAATTACGCTCTGTTGCCCACAAACGGCCCACAATCGATCCAGAAGGGTTCAGGAGATGGCTTCGACTCGGATGACCTCAGGGATTCTTTCCCGGAGGGTTCGCTCGATACCTATTCTGAGGGTCATGTCAGAGGATGGGCATCCGACGCAGGCGCCGTGCATTCGGATGGTGACGACGCCGTCGTTGGTGACTTCAACGAGTTCGATATCGCCTCCGTCGGATTGTACGGCTGGGCGGATGAGGTCGATGACTTCTCGAACGCGGTCATTCAATGAGTTTGAAAGCGGTTTGGTGGCCATGTGAGATGATAGCCCGGAGTCTGGATCGGATGGGCGAGTTGCGGACCGAATGGTGGGGATTTGGGTGGTGTGGGGGGTGTTGAGGTGTCATATTTGTTTGGGTATTGCATAGACTGGTGCTATGACTCAAACCCGCACTTTGCTGCTGATCGTGTGTTCTGTTTCGCTGACGCTTGCTGTTTCTGGTCTGGCCGGATGTTCGGCGCAGTCTCATTACAAGCCTACGGGGAATCCGATTTTGGATGTCCGGAACCCGAACCTGCTTGAGCGGGATCGGGTGGCGGCGGCCGAGCAGGCTTGGGACGAGGTTGTTGCGGGGGTTCGTGTCCGTGAACGGACGCGGCAGGCGCTCAAGAACCTTGCGTGGTCGTCGGCGACTTCGCCTGACTTGCGGTACACCTCGCTGGATTTGTTAATGTCGGATACATCGCCGGAGGGGGATGCGGATTCGGCGCGGATGGCGCGGTTGATTCTTCCAACGGAAGAGGACAGGCAGGCGGTGCGGATTATTCTGCAGCACGCGATCCGGGCCAAGTGGCAGGGGTTGATGCCCGCGATCGTTCGGAGTTATGCACGCGTTGCGCCTGGTTATCCTGATGAGGAACGGATGGAGCGGAAGGCGATCGAGGCGTTGTCTCCGGGGCAGCCTTTGGAGACTGTTGTGTTTGAGGTGTTCCTTGATCCGTTGAAGGGGGCATCGAACCGTGAGGAGCGGTCGATCCTACGGGTAGCGGACCGGACGCGCGACGATGCGTGGGGATTGCTTGCGCGGCTTGATAAGGATGGTTCGAAGCGCAAGGCGTTGCTTGAATCGGATATTGATCTTTCGACAAGCGATGCGGGGACTCGGCAGACGCTGTCGGATTTGCAGGTGTTGTGGGATGACTTTGCGGTTCTTCCTGATCAGGCGATGGAGTTGTCGTGGTTGCGTCAGTTGCGGAGGTCGAGTGATAAGAGTTGGTCGGCGAGCAATGTTGTGTGGTGGGAGGAGTGCCGAGGCGTGGTTTCGGCATTGCGTGGCAGTCAGCGGCGGGGGCTTGAGTTGAGGCACTTTGAAGCAATCCGCTGGGCCAATACGAATCGGCCCGAATGGTTGACGATGAGCCGGGATGGGCTTGTAGAATTGCTTGGGGATCGGTTGTCCAAGCGGACGCATATCAAGCGGAAGGCCGACAAGGGCGGGCAGCCCCGGCGGGAGCGGCTGAGTGACTGGGAGGGGCAGCTCTCTTGGGGTGATCTGGTGACGATTCTTGTTGTGGATGTGGCGATCCGTTCTGAGACGGTGACCGAGAAGCTGTACATTCAGCGTCGGCTTGATAAGAAGGACAACAAGACCGAGTATGGGGGGATTCTTGATGTTGATCCCAAGTCTGATTATCACCGTGCGATTCTGTTCCGGCCGCGGGCGAGGGACCGGGTGAGCGATGAGCGGTTTGTGGCTTCTGAAGATATGTTCCGGTTCTCTGATCGGGCTTTGGCGCATTACCACTTCCATGCCAACGAGCGGAACAACGAGAAATATGCGGGGCCTTCGTATGCCGACTTCATTAACGCGGAGAGTTCGGGGCGGACATCGGTGGTGATTACCTCGCTCAAGGACGACGAGTTGAATGTCGATTTGTACCAGCCCAATGGTGTGGTGATTGACCTTGGGATTATCAGGCCGCTGTCGAACTAGGCTGGTTTGGGGGGTTCCGGGGGTGTTTAAGATCGAGTGCGAGCGGTCGGCTTAGAGATTCTTTGCGCATAGAATCTCGTCCTGTTCCGTTTCCCTATTTGGTACGAAGGATGTAGATATGGCCCAGCAGCTTGGTTCGGCGACCAGTGAGTTTGAGAAGATGGATCGGTGCGGTGATTTGGATCACCGGCCTCGGGTTTTGCTTGGGAAGATGGGGCTCGATGGGCATGACCGGGGGGTGAAGGTCATTGCCCGGGCGTTGCGGGACTCCGGGGTGCATGTGATCTATTCGGGGTTGTGGCAGACGCCTGCGTCGCTTGCGATCTCTGCACGGGATGAGGATGTTGATGTGATCGCGGCGTCGATGATGTCCAACTCGCACCTGGTGCTTGGCAGGAATCTGATCCAGGGTTTGAAGGATGTTGGGCGGAGTGATATTCCGTTGTTGATGGGTGGGATTCTGCCTGCGGAGGATGTTGAGAAGCTCAAGGCGATGGGTGTGCAGGAATGCTTCCCGACGGGGACGGGGCTGCTTGATATTGTCAACGCGGTGCGGGCCGATGTGAAGGCACAGGATCACCTGGTGCCATCGGGGCATGGTTCGGCTCAGCTTGCGCGTGATATTTCATTGATGCACGACGAGAAGGCGATGCGGCCCGATGCGGTGCGTCGTCGTCCTAAGCATGTGATCGGGTTTACTGGTGCTCCGGGTGCGGGCAAGAGCACGCTGCTTGCGCAGATGGTGCGTGAGCATGCTGATCGTGCGAAGAAGGATCCTTCGATCGGTCGGTGCGGGGTGATCGCGTTTGATCCCAAGAGCCCGATTACTTCGGGGGCATTGCTTGGTGATCGTTTGCGGGTTGATTTCAACAACATCGGGGAGCATGTGTTCTATCGATCGCTGGCGATCCGAGGCGAAGACTATCACGGACTCAGCGAGGCGGTCGAGCTGATTGGTGGGGCGTTTGAAGGGGATCAGGCGTATGACACGGTGTTTGTAGAGACCGTTGGTGCGGGGCAGAACGAGACGATGATCCGGGAGTATGTTGATACGACTGTTGTTGTGCTGACGCCTGGAGCGGGGGACTCGGTGCAGATGGACAAGGCGGGGATCCTTGAGATCGCCGATGTGTTTGTGTGCAACAAGGCGGATCATCCTGGGAAGGATGTTCTGGCGAGTGATCTTCATGAGATTGCGGGCAAGACCCCGGTGTTTGAGACGGTTGCGACGCATGCTCAGGGGATCCCGGAGCTCTTTGATGGGTTGTTCAGATGAGCGGTGTGTTCAGTGATGAGATCCTTGAGGCCGCAGCGCGGGTGATTGCCAATGCCAAGGCACGCGGGGTGACGGTTGGGTGCGTTGAGTCGTGCACCGGTGGGCTTGTCGGGGGGGCTCTTACGGCGATCAGTGGGGCGTCGGATGCGTTTGCTGGGGGGTTGATGACTTATTCTGATGAGTTAAAAAACCGGTTGGTGGGTGTTCAGCGTGAAACGCTTGATGAACACGGCGCGGTGAGCTCGCAGGTTGCGGCGCACATGGCGATGGGTGGGGTATCAGTGCTTGGTGTGAACCGGAGTGTTTCGATTACGGGGATCGCGGGGCCGGGTGGTGGGACGGAGGATAAGCCGGTGGGGACGGTATGGTTTGGGCTTGCCGTTGGTGGGCAAGAGGAAGTTAAATGTTCATTGGCGCAGTTCGATGGGGATCGGGAAGCGGTTCGGATGCAGTCTGTATTGACGGCATTGAGTCTGCTTGATCCGGGAGAAGGGTGAATCATGAACTGTATTGTCAATGGTGAGTCCAAAGAGCTGCCCGAGGGGATGAGTGTTGAGGGGCTGATCGAGATGCTTGGGATGGGCGATGCGATCTGTGCGGCTGAGGTGGATAAAAAACTCGTCCCTAAGCGGGAACGAGTTTCTTGTATACTTCAGGATGGCCAGCGGGTTGAGATTGTCAGTCTTATTGGTGGTGGCTGATTAGCTTTCGGCGGACTCTGAATCTTCAGAATCATCGGATGGAGCTTCGGGCTCATCGGTTTCGTCTACCCGTTTTTTGACGCGGGTGTAGCCGTAGCGTTCGGACATGGAATCGAGTGAGAAGGGCGATGCTTCGGTTTCGATGAGTGCATTTCGGATTTCATTTTGAGATTCTTGATTGAGGATTTGCGTGAGATTGGTTGTAAAGTCTTCGCTGGTCATGGGTCTTGGTGCGATGACCCTGGCGAGCCCGATGCCTTTGATGCTCGGGATTGGGATCGCGACGATGATCGGGGATTGTGTGACTGTTTCGGGTGGGGTGAGTTCGTGGATATCTGAAGCGGCGTTGATGATTGCTTCACGGAACTCTGGGGTGTTGAGCCCGGGATCTACGAAGAGTGCCAGGCTGCCTCGGGCGATGTTTTCGGATTGAACGAGCAGGTTCCGTGCGACGCCCGGGCGTTGGATGCCGCCCTCGCCGAGTGCTAGGGCGGCGTCGATGGCGGGGGCGAGATCGTTTGTTGTGGTTGCTTGGGTGATGAATGAAGAGAGGTTCTGGCTGAGGAGTTCGTAGGACTTGATGGTGCGGTAGTCTTTGAGAACCTTGTCGCGGCCGGCGTCGTCGATTGAGCCAGCGGGCCCGGCGGGAATGGTTTCGTAGACGATTGCGTAGTAGCGGTTGCCCTGGGCGTCTTCGGCGGCGGGATTGACGATTGGGACGCTTGGCTGGATGGTGAGGAGTGCGGCGACCTCTTGTGATTGGCTCGCTTGCGGGATGAGCACTGTGCGGAGGGTGCGTGATCCGATCCTGTAGACAGAGGTACCGAACCCTGGGAGGGCGGAGATTTCGTTGCTATTGAGCAAGCGGTCTGAGTGGATCTGGACCGCGGGGAGCGGGATGGTGACATTGAGTTGTTCGAGGAGGCCATCGACGACGGACTGGGCGAGGGATTCGAGGGTTGGGCGTCTGGTGTTCCAGTCGTCTGGGAGGACGAAGAAGTTGTCGTTCTTTGAGAATCCGCGGGTGGCTTGGAGGACCTTGGACCGGATGATCTTGTCGGCTTCGTAGAGGATGTCGAAGGCACGCTGGTCGCGGTAGGCGGCTTCGATGCTGAGACGCTCGCCGGCGAAGTCTCCGGGGTATTTCCGGGTGCCTTCGGGGAGGGCGTGGTCGGTGCGCCAGATTTTGTTGAGTTCGACGCGGTCGATGACGATCGCGGTCTCGATGGCTTGTTTGCTGAGTGTGAGCCAGCCGAGCTTGACGCGGGCGGGCTGGGTGTATCCGATTCGGTAGTCGTTGTCGGTTGGGGCGTCGGCCTTGTACTGATCAAAGAATGCTTGGAGTTGATCTTCGTTTGGTAGAGGGATCGAATCGGTGAAAAGGTCGGCTTTGACGAGGGCGGCGTCTACTGCGATTGAATCGTAACGGGATTTGGCGGCGAGCATGGCGCCGAGGTCTGAGTATGCGGGCAGTGTGCTGAAGACCCGGTAGAGGCGTTCGATGCCTCGGGCAGTTGCGAGGGTTCTGTAGACTTCGTTCTCGTCGATGCCTCGCATCATGCCGGTGGCGAGTGAGACATTTCTTTTGAGGGCGTTCTCAACCTGGGTGGTCATGGCGGCCATGGAGTCGATGGCTTGCTGTTGTGAGGTGATCAGGCCTTGCTGCATTTGTTCTTGGATGAAACTCGCGGCTTCGCGTTGTGCGAGGACGGGGATCCATGTTCGACCTTCGCCGGCGTCTCCAATGAGACCGGCGTCGTTTGCTTGTTTGGAGAGGAGGAGCCAGTGGCGTTCGGTGCTTTCTTCTGTCCCGGGTTCGAGACCGAGCCCGCCTTGTTCGATGGAGGCCAATAGGCGTGGGTAGACCCGTTTGAGTACGGAGAGATCGAAGTTCGCTCTCTGCATATCAAAGCCGTTGAATGTTGTGCCGTCGGCGAGTTTGGCGACGGTTGTTTTTCGTTGGTCTGGTGAGAGCTTGCCGATGATTGGCTGGAACATGAACACGAACATGAGCAGCGAGCCGCCGATGACGAGGATGATGAGCTGGTACTTGCGGATGATTTTGAGCATGTCGGCTCCAGTATTCAAATGATGTAAACGATGCGTGTTTTAAGCGAAGGGTTTACTTTGGGGGGAAAAAGCAAATCCCCGGCGTTGGCCGAGGATTCGCGTGGCTCATCCCAGACCGTCGCGGACGACGGAAGGGTTTTTGATTTGTTTAGCGGTAGAATTCGATGATGAGGTTTGTGTTCACATCGAATGGGATCTGGTCCTTGGTAGGCAGTGAGGCCACCTTGGCGTTGAGTTCCGATGGGTTGAATGCGATCCAACCCGGGACCTCGTGGCCGCCCAAGGATTCCATGTTCTCGCGGACGAGTTTTTCGATGCCTGGCTTGACGGTGATGACATCGCCGACATTGAGGCGGCGTGAGGGGATGTCACACTTCTTGCCGTTGACGAGGACATGGCCGTGGCCGACGAGCTGGCGTGATGCCCAGATGGTGCGGACCATGCCGGTACGACGCACGACATTGTCGAGGCGGCGTTCGAGGAGCTGCATGAGCACATCGCCCGAGTTGCCCGGCTTGCGTTTGGCTTCGTTGACGGTGCCTCGGAACTGCTTTTCGAGGATGTTGTAGTGGTAGCGGAGTTTTTGCTTTTCGAGCAGGCGGATGCCGTAGTCTTTGAGGCGACGACCGCGGAAGCCGTGCATACCCGGAGGGGTGAGTTGACGCTTTGATGTGTGCTTTGGGGTATCACAAATGGGGACACCAACACGACGCGAGAGACGGACCTTTGGTCCTGTGTATGTAGCCATAGCGGCTGTTCCTTTCTTCCGTCCGCATGGGTTGCTTATTGAAAGCTGTTCATGCGGTGCTGCTGGGTTGCAGCGACCATGTCGGGTGGCCGAGTCTTCGGTCCGACGGATTGGCCCGGGCACGATGCCCAAGGGAGGTGATTGAAGGCGGGGAGGGGTGGAATGTCAAGGTGGTGGGGGGTTTAGAGGTGGTGGAGCGGGATACCGAATAAAGGCCTAGTATCCAGATGCGTAAGGAATGCGTTTTTGATAATCTGAGGATCGTAACGAGGTAACAGCTATGAGCTATGACATCCCAAGAATCATTGAAGGGCCACACAGCGCATTTATATCAGAGTTGGGATCTGATGCGATCAGTGAAGTTGCCAAAATGTCTTGGCTTGTAGAGCGACTGTGCAACTATGGGACTCATCTACTCGCTTCATATGCAGACGAACGAACGATGGGTACAGGGGAGAGCGTTGCTTGCATGATGTACCGCGGCACGCTTGCGAGATCATTAGGTACAGCAAAATGCATTGCTTCAGGCCTTGGTGAGCAAGCGATGTTAATGAACAGATCTCTTCTCGAATCGGCGATAAATCTCGCGTGTCTTTCTGAAGATCCGAAACAGGTAGACGACCGAGCTCGTGCATTCTTATATTGGAGATTACAAGAGCAGAGCAAATGGGCTAAGAATATTCTCTCAGGCAATTTTGATTTGCTTAAGACAGTACCCACAGAAGACATCAAGAAGCAAGCTCAAGATTTGCTGGATCATTTAGACAAACGACACCAAGACAATAATTACACTGAAATCGCAAAAAGGCATAAAGAAATCAAGAAAAAAAAGAACAACTCGCCTTGGTACATGTGCCACACAGGTCACCAGCACCTACGAGATTTGGCGGTGGGGATGGGCATGAAAACGGAGTACCTTCTATACAAAGATTATTCAACTACGATGCATGCTGCTGATGTGACTGGCAAGATCATTCAGAAGGGTTCGATGTCTGGAGATTTGCTCCCATTGAATGACATATCAAGATGTAAAGACGGTGCTATATGCGCGTCAACATTTCAATTGAAAGCAACTCGCGTTTTTATCGAGAGTTTTTTCGATAATGCACAGCTTGAGAGTTTTGCAAAGTGGTACATGCTCCAAATGCACAAAGAGTTCAAGCGAATCCTTGGGACCAATTTTGAAGTTTCGTATATTGTGCAAACCAACTAAATAATTTGTCGGGTAGTCGGGTGCCATGTAGGTGTCGTCTTCGGCTCCTGCCGGGTGCTAAGCAGGATCCGCGAGCACCAAGACCTGCTCAAACCTGATGAAGACATCGGGCGTGAACAGGGCCCCCAGATTCCACCATCCCCCACACCGAACGACGAAGATGAAGGCCATCATTCCTATGGGATAGGAATGATGGCCTTCTTCTTTTGCCCGGTGCCCTCCTTCGGCCGTTTCGGCGAAGGAGGTCTTTGGAGTTCGGGGGCCGTCTTTGTGAATCGTGCTTCGCCGAAGCGGTCGAAGCACGGCACCGAAGAGAGGATCCACGGCCACCAAGACCTGCTCAAACCCGATGAAGACATCGGGCGTGGACAGGGCACCCAGATTCCACCATCCCCCACACCGAACGACGAAGATGAAGGCCGTCATTCCTATGGGATAGGAATGACGGCCTTCTTCTATTGCCGGGTGCCCAGGCTCGCCGTCTGTGGCGAAGCCGGGATCGGGCCCTTCCCAAATCATCAAAGACCCGAGGCTGCACATTAGAATGCGAGTCTGTTATGGCATAACAGGGTTGCAATCGATTTTACGAACAGATAGAATACCTTCTTGTCCGTTTTCCATTGAGATCAACAAGAGAGGGAATCAATCATGAAAATCCGTACGCTCGCCGCTTGTGCTGTTCTGGCAGCCTCATCGCTCGCAGTCGCCCAGCCTATCAATGACTCGTTCATGTACCAAGGCACCCTCAATGACAACGGTGCCCCCGCCAACGGGCTCTACGATATCACCTTCCAGATCCACCAAGCCGAGAGCGGTGGCACCGCGAGTTTCTCGAAGACCGTATCCAATATCGAAGTGACCGACGGGCTCTTCGAGGCCTATGTCAACTTCGCGCTCTCAGGCGTGGTCTTTGATTCAGATCAGACCCGTTGGCTTGAGCTCCGAGTCACTGAAGCCGGCCAGCCCGGCGTTACCATCCTGGCCCCACGCCAACGCATTGCCCCCGCGCCCTTAGCCAACTACGCCCTGCGTGCTGGTCATGCGGACAGCTCCGATACATCTCTTCAAGACGCTTACGAGAACAGCGAGATCATCACCGTCAACAGCGTCCGAGGGCTCGTCGATATTCGCAGTAGCCCGACCCAAAACGCTGGGCTTGTATTGACCAACGAGCTCGAAGAAGTCCGGGCAATCTTTGGACAGACTGTATCTGATTCAGGCCTCATAACGCTCTATAACCGGGACAACATCCCCAACTTCCGCTTCGAACCGGATGTCTCGTTCGGCGGCGGTGGCTTTGCACAGATTGCCCGCAATAACTCTGGGGCTTCAGGGTTCATCTTTGATGGAAATAGGGATAGTTCAGAGTCATCGTATCTTGGGATACAGGGGACCAATCGCTCGATCATTCTCGACTCCAGCATCGCAGGCAACAACAGCGTCATCCTCCCATTAAACTCAATCAACTCCACCGAGATTCTCAACGAAGCAGGGGTCGCCGAGAATTCGAGCAACTCGTCGGTCTCACTCACTGCCGACTCAGTTGCTGTCGATAACATCGCCTCAGTGACCGTCAATGCGCCATCCAACGGGTATGTCTTGGTCATCGCGTCGATGGAACTCTCTGCCAGTCATGTCGCTGGTTCGACCACCTCCGTCAATATCGGTGTGTCCACCAGTGCTACTAGTCTACCAACCAATGGTGATGTGGAAACTCGCCTGGGCAGCACGGTACCCAGTGGTACTTATGACCACGCCGTCACCGTCCACAGCGTATTCTCAGCGGTCGAAGGTCCCAACACCTACCACCTGAACGGGGATCTCAGCACTGGTTCCGCCTCGGCGGCCGCGTTAGATATCCAACTTTCCGCCATCTTCATCCCAACCGCCTACGGCAGTGCCGCCGTGCAAGCAGGACCCAATATTCCCGACGAGTTCACCCCAGTGAGAGGCCCGCTGACCCAGTACGACATCGTGATGGAACAAAACGCCGCCCTCCAAGCCGACCTCACGCGCCAGCAACGCGAACTTGACGCGATGAAGATGCAGATGCAACAACTCCTCCGCGATTCTCAAAACGATCCACGCCCGACTCCGCACGATAAATAACTGCGAAATTGACCGCAACAAGTAATCACCACAAGCCGGGTGCCATGTAAATGGTGGCCGGTTTCTGCATGTCGTAGTGTTGCGCCTCGCTTCGGGATTGTGTTGAGACGGCGCCCAGGACAGTGTCTCCTCGGCGACCAGTTGCTCGAGATTGAAGTGTGAGGACTTTCTCGGACTACGAGGATGGGCGGTGGCGTGTTTTCGGGTGGGGAGTTCTCAAAGGTGATTCGGTGTCTGAATTGGGCTTGGGTTGGCTGGGAGGGCGAGCCGATTGGGTCTTGTATGAGTGCTCTCAAGTCGTCGAATCCGAAGCTGATCGAGTGTTATGAGTGCGGGTATCTGATCGAAGACCGCTTCAGTCAGTTGTGTCCTGAATGCGGGACGGATTGGCCGGAGCGGGCCAGAGTGGCCAAGGCGTTGCGAGCATCGATCGAGTCCGCGTTTGTTATGCAGATGAAGAAGGCGGTCGTGTTCTGGATCGGTGTGGTCTTGCTGTATGCAGCGGGCGCGGAAATCGCGGGCAACGAGTACTCCGGGGTGTTTGCGTTTTATGCGATATTTTCGATTGGAATATTGGTTGGTGCGAGTTTGTTGCTCGGGTTGGTGATTTGTGATTTTGGGCCTGCGGAAGATCGGGTGGTCAATGTATCAATGTGGATTCGGTTCATGCCGGTCTTGCATGCGCCTTGGTTAATGATTGCGCCGATCACGATGTTTGGGAGCGCGGTGTCTTTGGTGCTCGGCAGAACGGGCCTGAGCGAATCGAAGACCATGGATATTATGATGGTGGTGGTTTATGTTGTGGTTCTTCATTGGATCGGAGCGAGTCTGGTGCTCGCTATACGGTGGGGAAAGCTCTACATGCGCGAGCGAGAACGGCTGTGCATGTACTCGACCAGGCGCGCGTATCAAATGCATTCACTGCTCGGTGCCTTGATCTGGATCGGTGCATTCGTACTCGGTGCTATCGGCGGGGTGCTGGGGTTGATGTTGGTGGGATTTTTGCTGGGTGATCCGCAAGAGGTGATCATTTGGTAGTCGGGGCACCCAGTGGAGTCAGTCACCTGCTCAGCAATTGAGTCTTCGGACGACGATTGAAGTTGAGCCTTCATCCAGTACTGGATGCGGGTCGAGGTGGTGGTGTGCGAATGGTGGGGCCGTGTCCCAGTTGTGTGCGATGGAGAGCAGGGCGTTGGCGAGTGTGATCATGCCGTCACGGTCGCCTTCGATACGGGCGTTTGTGCTTTGAGGGTCTCCAACGACGCGAATTTTCCCGCCTGAGCCGTTATGGATAAGTCCGGTGTTGTCGTTGTACTCTGGGATGTCGATCGTGATCTTCATACGGACATACTACACACACTCCGAATCTAAATACCTTGCCTGGACTTGAGGCTTACGGGCAGCCGTCTCCGAATGCGGTGAGGAACGCGGAGATGTCGAAGAAGTCGAAGGTCATGTCTCCGGTGAAATCTGCGACGGGGTCTTGGTTTGAGAACGCGGTGAGGAAGGCGCTGATGTCGAAGAAGTCCAAGATGCCGTCGTTGTTGAGGTCTGCGAGGCAAGGGCCGACGATCGTGATCTGGTGTGGTCCGGCGAGATCGTTGTTGAAAGGCCGCTCGTCGATCGCATTTACCTGATCAACAATGACACCAATCCAATAGGATCCTTCAACCAGCGGCTCAGAAGAATCAAGCAGGTTCACATCGATCTCTACTCCAAAGAACTCGTCCGGGAGAACATCAAAGAAAATCGTTGATGAGAGCAGCGAATCAAATTCCGTGATAGTAGAGTTTGTTGAAAGATAAATGTCCAGTCTGATCACATCGGCAGGCAGGTCTCCAAAGTTCACCCCGCCAGCAATAACATGAACAGCGTCAGAGTTCGCATCGCCAATAATATATTCGATACCCTCGTCGTAGAAGCAATCGGTCGCCTCCAGATCGATCAGCGGAGCTTGCATTGTAATTGTTGAGAGCGATGCCGCGGCATTGTTGGCCAGATCAACTTCCAGCATGTCGGGGTCAACGGCAATGCATCCAATGTAGTAATCCCCCGCGGGTATACCTCCGAGAGGGAGCGTGATGTCGTAAATAAACTCAAGCGACTGCCCGCTGGCCAATCCAAGATCGCTGAAGGTCTGGACATCAATCAGAAAGTCATCGGTGGTGATCACACGGTCCACCGACAGGTAGGTCTCAAAGCCAATCCCGAACGCGGGCCCTTGTCCCTGGTTGTTGATGTCGATTTCCATCGGCATTCTGTACCCAGGGCGATACTCCATGGTCGGGAAGAAGTTGAAAGAGGAGGGGAACAGGTCCGGAAGAAAGTCGGGTTCCGCCCGGAACGAAAGCGCAGCGCCGGGAATCGTAATCGGGACTCCACCGAAGGTGCCCAGAGAATCAATCCGCCAGTAATAGGTTGTGTTCCAGTTAAGCGTATCGAGTGCATATGTAAGCCCGGTGGTCGTCCCCAAAGGAGTCACGGCATCCAGATCTGGGCTCGTCCCAAAGCGCACGATGTACGAGTTGGTATTTGAACTTGGCAACCATGCAAGATCGGTATCAAGACCCACGCCGACCGCCCCATCGGCTGGTGTGCCTTCTGTGACCTGCCCGGGAATCCCGGCGGGCAGTTGGAGTTGGGTTCCTTGTTTGGCAGCCGCCCTGTTGCTTCGGGTCGGCCCAGCGTGGGCAAACGGGCTTGCAATGCTGAGTGTCAAAGCACACAGGGCAGATACTCGAACGATATGTAAACTTGATGACTTCATTGGTCTCTCTTGTTTTTAGCTTTGCATGATGTTTTGTCTAATGGCAGGTTGTCAGATCAACAGGTTGGCTTACGGGCAGCCATCCCCAAACGCAGTGAGGAATGCGGCGATATCGAAGAAGTTCAAGAGCGTGTCTCCGGTGAAATCGGCGACGGGCTCTTGGTTAGAGAAGGGGGTAAGGAATGCGGCGATGTCGAAGAAGTCGAGCGTGCCGTCGTTGGTAAGGTCTGCGGGACATGGGCCAATGATCGTGATTGGGAACTCGCCGGCGAGCCCGTTGTTGGCGAGGTTTTCGTCGTCATTGACGCCTTCTCGTACATAGATCCCGATGTAGTAAGTCCCCGGGGTGAGTATTTCAGCGGGATTATCCCCGACGAGCAACACAGGGGTGTCATCTACGACCCAAGTGGTGCCGTCATCGAGTGATCCAAAGAAATCAATCTCTCCGAGCAGGATGTCGTCTCTGGTGATTGTGGAGTCTGTGGATGCATAGAAATCCAAGTTTATTTCTGTTACTGGAAGGTCACCAGTGTTGAACACGCTCGATGTGACATCGATTGTGTCGCCAAGGCTGTAGGAAATGCATTCGTCGTAAGAGTATACCCACGCTCTCAAATCAAAACGCGGCGGGAGCACTGTCCGTGCCTTTGAGTCCGCTCTCCCGTTGTTGCTCAGGTTTGTATCGAGCCCTTCTAAATCCGTGGCATATGCCCCGAAGTAGTAATCGCCAGCAGGGAAATCATCAGAAAGCACAAGGCTCCGTGCGATAAAGTTGTCCTCGCCGATGGGTAGATCGAAGGCGTTGTTTACGATGCCGATAAAGATGTCGTCCTGGGTGATGACATCATCAAGTGATGCGTAGTACCGAATAGTGACCACATCGGTCGCCGCGTTGCCGTCGTTCTGCACAATGGTCGTCACGAAGAGTTCATCACCGGGATGAAAGGATCCTGGTGTTGTGTAAATCACATCGGTGATATTGAGATCCGGGGTTGGCTGGGGCTCGGTCGTAAAGAACCAAGTAAAGCCGGGAAGAGTGAAGAGGCCAACGGAATCGATTCGCCAGAAATAGGTTGTGTCCCATTCCAAAGTGTCGAGGGAGAATGAGAGCCTAGCGGTGTTCCCCAAAAACTCGGTCGCGTCTGGTGTTGAGTCCGTGCCGAAGTAGACATTGTACGAAAATGTATTGAGTGCTTGAAGCCACGAAAGATCAGTCTCGATACTTACGCCGATCGACCCTGGAATGGGATTTCCAATGGGCGACTGACCGGGATTCCCGCCGCGTTGCACGCTGGTTGGCTGTGCGATCGCGTGGCCCCTTTGTGTCGGGCCAGCCTGAACGGGCGAGCCGACGACGCTTACTGCGGCCATAGCCAGAGCTGACGCTCGTGCAATGCTAGATCCAGATGAGTTCATTGATAATTCTCTCGCATTTTTGCTCCCGATTTGCAAATAAACCCCTGGAGAGATGGTACTGGACTTGTCCCCCGCAAGCAACAGAGAAATCAGGAATAGCTATTCCTGATTAGCAACTTGCCATGTCCAATAAAAACACCACCAACTCAAAGTTGATGGTGTTGGTGAAAGCATTTGTGGTCTTACGGGCAACCAGATGCGAACTCAGTCAGGAATGTACTGATATCGAAGAAGTCGAGTTGCCCCTCACCAGTAAGATCGGCATCACAAGTCGTGCCGGACACGAATATAGGCGAGATCCCTGAGACCCAGTTGTCCTCCGGCGTCGCATCGACTATGCCATCATCAGACACGATGTATCCGATGTACCAGTCGCCCGTGGTCATCACTTCTGGCAACGGCATCCAAGCGAACCAATCTGACACCCCGCCCGCCGTTGCGAAGTTGGTATCCGATGACCCGATGTATATATCCGAAGGCGTGATGATGGCGTCTTGGGATATGTAAAAATCCATTAAAAAGCTCGAAAAGAAATCGCCAGTATTGGACACGATAAATTCAATAGCGACCGAGTCGCCCTGGTTATACATAGTAAATATGTCGTATGTACATTCGACGGCAACCAGGTCGTACACCACCGCGGTGGTGTTTAATGGCGATGAGCCCGAAAGGACATTGTTTCTCAGGTTCACTTCATCTGCATCGCCGGTGCCGGTGACAATGACACCTATGTATAGATCCTGACCTCTCAGATCCTCGGGGATATAAATCAAACGATCTTCTTCGTAGCTGCCAAAGCCTGGGATGTCCTCAGTGATGATGTCAAAGTCGACCAACTGGTCATCTTCGGTGATGATGTTGTCGGTCGAGGCATAGAAGCTCATGCGGAGTGAAGCCGTATGCAATTCGCCATTGTTGGTCACCACTGTGTGGACCAAAATATCCTCGTCAATTGGAAGGGGCACGCTCGTGTCATAGCTCACTTCCTGCACATTGAGATCAAAGACCGCTTCGGCCCCGGTTGTGAAGAAAAACACAAGTCCGGGAATGGTTGCGATCCCATCGCTCGCATCGATCCGCCAGAAGTATGTGGTAAATGGTTTGAGGGTGCTGAGCTCGAAGGAGTTCGTGCTGACAGTCCCCATAAACTCCGTCTCGTCAGGCGTCAAATCTGTGCCGAAGTAGACATGGTAAACAATCGTATTGGCTGTTGGAATCCAAGAGAGATTTGTAAGCGTACTGACATGAAGGCTTCCCGGAGTTGGGAAACCTGCGATCACCTGCCCCGGTATCCCTTGGTGAGTGCTGCCTGATTGCTCGATTGCACCGCGGCTTTGTATAGGAGAGGCATGCGCAGATGAACCGAACAGGCTCACCGCCGCCAATTCAGGAGAAAAAAGGTGTAAAAAACTACCTAGCTTTAAAAGGAGTTTGTTGATCCCTCACTTGTTCTGAATGTCAGATTCGGCTCAGTCCGCCTGCAGATCTTGCTTGAAGAACTTGGTTCTCCCGCTCTGGAGGAGTTGTTGCCGGGTGTCCTCCTTTCGCTCGCTTCTTGGCGAGTAAAAGAGGAACGGGAATCCTTCGCACAACAAAGACCTCCTTTGCCTGAAGCGGGTCAAAGGAGGGCACCGAAGATTGCGATCCCTGATAGATGAAGTGGCGGGTGACCTGCTTGCGCGGAGCTTAAGCAGGATTCACAATCACCAAGACCTGCTCAAACCCGATGAAGACATCGGGCGTGAACAGGGCACCCTCGTCCACCAAAGACCCGATGCGGATCAGAATCCGGATCGGGGCACCGCAATCCCTAATAGGTGAAGTGCTTGATGGGCTCGCCTTGGGTGCCGATCTGGGTCATGGCGTCGATCCCGATTTGTAGGTGCATCTTGGCGTAGTTGGCCGTCACCGAGCGGTCGGACTCTTCGGTCTTGACGCCTTCGGGGGTCATCGGCACATCGGAAACGAGCAAGAGTGCCCCGCGTGAGATCTCGTTGTGGTGACCGACGATGAACACCGTTGCGGTTTCCATATCGATCGCCAGGGCGGTCATGCGTTTGAGGCGGCCTCGGAACTTTTTGTCGTGTTCCCAGACGCGACGGTTGGTGGTGTAGACCACGCCGGTGCGGTACTCCATATTTTTTTCGACGATCCGGTCCGACACGAACTTATGGAGCTTGAAGCTCGGAAGCGCCGGGACCTCGGGCGGGAAGTAGTCGTCAGAGGTGCCTTCGCCTCGGATTGCGGCGATGGGCAGGACGAAGTGTCCGATTTCTGTGGAGTCTTTGAGCCCGCCGCATTTCCCGAGGAAGAGCACGCCGTCGGGTTTGCGTGCCGAGAGTAGATCCATAATGGTCGCCGCGTTGGGTGAGCCGATCCCGAAGTTGACGATGGTGAGCCCGGCCGAGTTGGTGGCCGCTTGCATTGGTTTGCCGATGCCTTGGATGTCGCAGTTGAACTGCTGGGCAAACTCGGTGACATAGTTGGCAAAGTTGGTGAGCAGCACATAGTCGCCGAACTCATCGATGGGCATGCCGGTATAGCGCGGGAGCCAGTTTTTAGCGATATCGAGCTTGGAGCTCATATGTGGATTGGTATTGGTTGAATCTGGCATCAGAATCCTTCGTTGAATCGTGTATCATGAGTATACAACGACACGCCTGAGGGCGTTAGCCAGGTGCCGGTGCCCTCCTTTAGCTCGCCTCTTGGCGAGTAAAGGAGGAACTGAACCTCCAATACTACCAAGACCTCCTTTGCCCGAAGCGGGTCAAAGGAGGGCACCGAAGAGGGGTCTTCACATCGAGGGATCACTCAGCCAGTGGGTCTGGTTTAAAGACCTTGGTGCCCAGGGCCCAGTTCTTTTCGGTGAAGTTGCCGCCGAGTGCCATGTTCTGGCGGTCGGGGCGGGCTGCAGCGAGGGTGAGGATGGTTTTGGCGTCGAGGTTGTCGATCAGCGACACCATGACTGCTTCTGGCGAAGACGGGATCTTGGCGGCACCGTACTCAGGACGCTCGTGGTGCGAGATGATGATGTGCTGGAGAACCATCAGAACGCCAGCAGGCATTCGTGTGCCGGTCTCGAGCATCATCTGCTGACCCTTGTCGTGGAGCATGATGGCCCCCTCAACGAGGTGGCCGATGAGTTCGCCGCGGTCGGAGTAGCCGAAGCCCTTGTCGAAGAAGAGCTCGCGGGTCTTGCCAAGATCGTGGAGGAAGAGACCCATCATCACGATGTCGCGGCTGATCTTGGGGTAGAGCGGACAGATCTTGTCGGCGATCTGCATGAGCGTCAGGGTGTGTTCGAGGAGCCCGCCGAGGTACGCGTGGTGGAGGCGGACCGCTGCGGGAGCGGTGCGGAAGGCGTCCATGAGGTGCTCGTCGGCCATGTAAGTCTTTGCGAGTGCCTGCATTGCTGGATGCTCAAGAGTGCCCAGCAGCGCGACGACCTCTGCGAACATCTCGTTGGGATCGCGTTCGGAGGACGGGAGGAGATCGCGGATCTCTTCTGGGGTCGGCTCGTGGGCGTCGATGTTGTGGATGATGATTTGGAGTTCGCCTTGGTAGGCTTGGGTTTCGCCTTCAACCCAGACGAAGCCGTCGGTGGGGAGGCGTTGGAAGTGGTTTTCGTCGATGGACCACATGCGTCCAGCGGTCTGACCTGAGGCATCACCGAGCAGGCAGCGGAGGTATGGCTTGCCATTCTTGGTCATGCCTTGCTGGGCGTTTGCGATGGCGAATACCCCGTCGAGGCGTTCGGAGGGGTTCATCTGGGAAATCATTCGTCGCTTGGTGTGTGTGCTCATGGGCGAGCATATGGGCGTGGTGGGCAGAGTTCCATGCCTAGGGTAGTGATCGACTTGTGATTGATGGTCACAGGGTGTAATTTGGTTGAGTCTGGATCGATTCTGAGTTGATGATCCGGCTTGAAAATGACTCGCGAGCAGGAAGGCCCGCCACGCATGCCAACGGCTTTGACAACCGCCCAAACCATACTCGCCGGACTCGTGCTGTGCGCGGGTTCAGTCGCTGCGATGGGCAGCGGAACGGCACAGCCGACTGGTCATCCGACTGGACAATCCTTCGATTCAGTGGATCTTGCGATTGCCGCCGTCGATGGTGTGATTACTCTCAAGGCCGAGGCTGGGTGGGTGTGGCGAGACGGCCAAACCAACCGGATGGTCCTCGATCGGGATGTTGAAGTGGAGATCGGTGGATCCGTACTCAACGCACGCCGGGCCGATCTTTGGCTCCGGAAGATCGACGATGGGGTGTATCAGGTATTCGGGATCTTTGAAGACCTGACGAGCGCGGATGGTTCGTTCTCTGGGCACCGGGTCCCGGTGCGGGCGGTGGTCCGGCTTCAGGAATCAATCAAACTCCGGCTCGGGGCACGGTTCGATGAAATGCCCGGGCGGGATGATCTCACAAAATTTATGGACCGCTCCGACGAGCTTTACCAACAGCGTGTGCTGGGTGTGAAAGAAACGCCCAAGGAGGCTATCAATCTAGAGAGCGCGTTGCGGTGGGCTCCCAAGGAAATGCCGTCCGGTGGAGTGGTGGTTGCCGACAACGAACGCTCGCTCCCGATGCCTGTCCCTGGACCGAAGATGTCACGGGTCGAGCGTGTACTAGCTCGTTCGCGTGGCCAAGTGGTGGTCGATGACCAACGGGTTGTTCAGCAGCCGAGTGATCCTGCTCAGCCCAGCGTGCCAGGCGATGTGCTGACCAATCCAGTTGCGCGTTCTGAGCCATCGACGACCGAGCCTGTGGTTGCTCGGGCCGACGATCAAGCTGCTGAGGGTGTGGATGATCCCCGTGCCGAGCAAGAACCGATCTTCAAGGCGACGGGGATTTTCTCGATTGCGATTGATGGCAAGGTTGTGCTGCAGGGGGCGCAGGAGGGTGCTGGCGGGGAAGACGATCAACCTGCAACGATCACCGCTGAGGGCGGGGTGACGATGCAGTATCAGGACCCGGCGTCTCGGCAGACGATGGATCTTGAGGCCGAGCGTGCGGTGATCTTCTTAAAGGACGGGAACGAGGCGAGTGCTTCGCCTTCGCAGATGAACGCTTCGGAGATCGAGGGGATCTATTTAGAGGGCGGCGTGTTTGTGGGCAACGCGGACTGGTCGGTCCGGTCGCCCAAGGTCTATGTGGATCTTGCCAACGACAAGATGCTGATGCTCGATGCGGTGTTCTGGACGGTGGACCAGCGGACCAATATGCCTTTGTATTTGCGTGCCAAGTCGGTGCGTCAGACTTCGCGTGGCGAGTTTGAAGCCGAAGAAGCGCGGATCGCCAACAGCGCGTTCTTTGAGCCTGACCTGAGTATCGGTGTGTCGAAGCTGAAGATTTCTATCCGTGATGAGCAGCGACAGCGTGGTGGGCTGCTTGGGCTTGTTGGGACCGTGCGTGAAGGCTTTGCGGATGATGGCGGTGAAGTTTCGGTCGAACCCGGATCGGATCTGGTCCGGCGGGTATTTATTGATGGACGGAACATCACGCTTCGGCTCGGGTCGGTGCCGATTTTCTGGCTGCCTGTGGTCAAAGGGAATACGGACGCGTTCCCGCTCAGGGAGATCCAGATCGGTGACTCAAACCGCTCTGGGCTTGCGATCAAGACGCGGTGGGATGCGTTCTCGCTGTTTGGGGTTGATTCGATCCCTGGTGTGAAGGCTGATTTGCAACTGGACTACTACGGCGAGCGTGGGATCGGGTTCGGACTCAGCGGCAGCTGGGATACCAATGGGCACCGGGGGAATCTGTATTCTTATCTGCTTCCTGATGACAACGGTACTGATATTACATCGGGCGGCCGCAAGATTGACCGGGCCGGTGAGACTCGTGGGATGATCAGTTTCGATGACATCTGGCGGGTTGGTGAGCCTTGGACGATTGTGAGCAAGGGGACATTCATTTCAGATGAGGCGTATGTCCCAGCCTTGGAAGAACAGCGTGGGCGTGAGACGGTGGACTTTGATTCGTTGCTGCGGGTCGAGCGGACCGATGAGCGGACGCAGTTTGCACTTGAGTTGTCGGGGAGTCCGAATGATTTCTTTGCGGCCGAGCATTTGTTGCAGTCGCCCGGGTATGGGGTTGACAAGATTCCAGAGGCGAGCTTTGTTTCGGTGGCCCATGATCTGTTTCCTGAGATCATGCCCGGTGTGTTCGAATATCAGTTCGAGGCGAGCATCGGGGCGATGCGGCTGCGGTTCTCTGAAGTCACGGCGGCCGAATATGGATTCGATTCTGCTGCGCTCTCTGGTGCGGTGTTTGGGACGGCTCCTGGCGTGTCGCTTGCCGACACACAGCGTGCCCTTGGACTCAATGAAGACACGGTCGGGCGGTTTGATACCCGCCACGAGGTGGTCGCGCGGTTTGATGTTGGGGACTTCCGTGTCACGCCTTTTGTTGTCGGGCGCATCACGGCATACGACACATCGTTCGATACTTTTTCGCCCACGCAGACGGACAACATGCGGTACTGGGGCGCGGTGGGGACAACCGTGGCAACGACGCTGACTAAGGTGAACGACAGCGCGAGCAGCGACTTCTTTGATATACACCGGATGCGTCATATTGTTGAGCCTTCGGTAACGATCTGGCAGGCGGACTCGGGGTTTGCCGCTGGGGATACGCCGATCTTTGATGACGATATCGAGGGGCTGATTCGTGGGACGATGATTCGTGCGGGGATCGACCAGACCTGGCAGACCAAACGCGGCGGGCCCGGGCGGTGGCGTGATGCGGATATTTTGAAGATCAATACCGAGTATGTGTGGTCGAGCGATCGTACGGGGACGAGCGTGATTCCCGACTACTTCGCGGCTCGCCCTGAGCTCTCGAATCCTGGTACATATGTCAGCTCTGAGATCGTGTTTTCGCCGACGGATGTGCTGGCGTTCTCTGGATCGGCGGTATTTGATATAGACTTGGACAAGACCGCCCGGACCAGCGCCGGGGTGATTGTTCAGCACCATCCCGGGTTTGTGAGCTCGATTGAGTACCGGGATATCCGGGCGATCGATTCGACTTTTTTGACAGGATCAACAAGATACACATTGACAGACAAGTACACGCTTGCAACATCAGCCAACTACAACTTTGATCGTGGCGATTTTCAGAACTTCTTTGCACGGGTGGAGCGTCAGTTCCAGATCGGGACGCTCGGGATTGCGTTGAGCTTTGATAACATCCGGGATGAGACGAGTATCGGGGTGGTGTTCAGGCCGTTCGGGACTTCTGGTGTCGGGGCCGGTGCGGGCGGCGATTTCTTGAATGATCAGTAAGCCGATCAGCCGTTGTTCATGAGCGGGGTCTGGGCTTTGGCCGAGACTTCGCACGCGAGCGGGCGGCTGGGATCAACCGGGTAGTCCCCCGTAAAGCAGGCGGTGCAGTAGCCGGTATCTGCGTTGTTCATGACGCTGAGCATTCCGTCGTGTGAGAGGTAGTGGAGTGAATCGACGCCGAGGAACTTGCGGATTTCTTCAATGGATCGTTCGTGCGCGATGAGCTGATCGGGGGTTGCAAAGTCCACGCCAAAGAAGCAGGGGTTGGTGATCGGTGGGCAGGAGATGCGGACATGGATCTCTTTGGCACCTGCTTCTCGGATCTGTTTCATTTTTTCGCGTGTTGTGGTGCCCCGGACGATCGAGTCGTCGACGATGATGACGCGTTTGCCTTGGACGATCTCGGAGACAACATTGAGTTTGAGGCGGACCGCGGCGGCACGCTCGGCCTGGGTCGGTTTGATGAATGTGCGGCCCACATAGCGGTTGGGGACAATGCCCTCGCGGTAGGGGATCCCGGATTGGTGGGCGAAGCCGTTGGCGGCGCTGCGTCCTGAGTCCGGCATTGGCATAACGATGTCGGCCTCAACAGGAGACTCGATGGCGAGCTGGGCACCGAAGCGCTCGCGGCTGATAAGTACATTCTGGCCAAAGACAGTGGACGCGGGGTTGGCGAAGTAGACATGCTCGAAAATGCACCTGGCGAGCTTGGTTGCCGGTGCGGCGAAGCGGCGGGTGGAGACACCTTCGTCAGAAAGCGTGACAATTTCTCCCGGTTCGATCTCGCGGATGAACTCGGCGCCCATGACATCAAGGGCGACGGTTTCGGATGCGACGACCGGCGAACCATCATCGAGTTTCCCGAGAACCAGAGGGCGAAAACCCCACGGGTCACGGGCGGCTTCGATGCGGTCTTTGAACAGCAGGGTCAGCGAGAAGGCGCCTTGCAGATTCCGGAGCATCGCGGCGGTTGGATCTGGGGTGTCGCGTTGATCAGGAGAAGCGAGGAGATGGATCATGACCTCGGTGTCTGACGAAGTGTGGAAGATCTGGCCCCGCTTTGAGAGTTCGTGTTTCCATGCGTCTGCGTTGATGAGGTTCCCGTTGTGGGCGACGGCGATTGGGCCGTCGAACATGGTCTCGACGAGGGGTTGGATGTTTTCGATTCCTGAGCCGCCGGCGGTTGAGTATCGGGTGTGACCGATGACGCCGCGATTTTGGGGGTGTGAGGTTTTGTCTTTGTTGTAGTAGTTGTCGAGCAGAGCCAGTCGGTCTGGGGTGAGGACATCGGAGACGAGTCCTTGGCCGCGCTGGGAGTTGATCTTGCCGTTGGAGGTCGCGGCGAGTCCGGCGGCTTCTTGGCCTCGGTGCTGGAGCGCAAAGAGCCCGAGGTATCCGAGGTGGACAGCATCTGGGTGGTTCCAGACTGCGACGACGCCGCACTCTTCTTTGGGAGAATCATCCAAGACTGGCAATGGCACTGATCGGGTCATTGGTCTCTCCACTAGTCGCGGGGAAGATGGTCGGTGATACCCAGAGCGTAGGTTCGGTCGGTCAGATGATCTCGATCGAATCGACCGATTCACACAATCCCGCATCTGCTCCCCTCGTCAGGAGAAGATTGATCGCTTCGCGTCCGGCTGGTCCCATGTCGAGTGTCAAATCAGAGACATACATCGAGAGGTATTTGTCAACCAGTTCCGGGTCATCCCATTCGGTGCGGTCGCCCTTATTGAGCTGGAGGTGGAGACGGGAGGCGTCCTTCTCGCGGACGGCGGTTTCGATTGATGCCGTCAGGAGATCGGCGATGGTCTGGCAGGTGCCGACTCCGAAGCGGGTTTCGAGGGAGCGGGCGATGACATTGAGCCCGAGTGGGAGCGGCTTGCCTTGCGTATCGCTGTGCCACCATTGCCCGATGTCGCCGATCTGGCGGAGTCCGGAGTCTTGGAATGTGAGCTGGGCCTCGTGGATGAGGAGCCCCGCGTCGGCTTTGCCGTGTTTGACCGCGTCTGGGATCTCGGAGAAGAGCATGGGGATGTATTTGAAGCCGGGGGAGATAAGGTTGAGGGTGAGAAAGGCGCTGGTGTTGACACCTGGGACGGCGATGGTTGTTGTTGTGGTGAGATCATCGAGGGATTGGAGTTTGGAATCGGCGGCGACGACGACTTTAGGGCCGTAGTTTTCGCCGAAGGAGCCGCCGGAGCGGGTGATGAGGTAGCGGTCAGCCAGTGCCGGGTAGGCGGCGCATGAGATGGCGGTGATGTCGTAGGGGTCGGATTGACCGGGGTTGATGGCGAGTTGGTTGAGTTCTTCGACATCGCGGGCGACGAGGTTGAAACGGAAGGGGCCGGTATCGAGCTGAGGCTTTCCGAGGGGGCCTTCGATCTGGGAGCCATCGGGATTGGTGATGCCTGTCAGGGGCCACCACATGACGAGGTCATCGGAGTCGGGCGAGTGGGCGAGCGAGAGTGTGATGAGTTCGGTTTGGGTCATGAGGGCTTTCAGAGTTTCAATATTTGGTCAGTGATGAATCGAGGCGGTCGGACCACCAGTGGATGCCCCCGGCGACCGAGCGGGCACCGGTGAATCCCTGCTCATGCATGTACATCGCAACATCCAGCGAGCGTTTTCCGGTGCGGCAGAGGACCGCGACCAGCGTGTCGTCTTCGATTTCAAGCTCGGCGAGGGCGGCGGGGAGATCGCCCATCGGGATGTTGGTGGAGCCTGGGATCGCGGCGATTTCGAGTTCGTGGGGCTCGCGGATGTCAATGAGCAGGAACTCGGCGGCCTTGGCGTTGTGCTTGTCGTTTGTTTCGACGACGCTGATTTCGAGGGCATCGTTGAAGGGGTAGTTTGGTGGGTTGTTTGGTAGGTCAGTCATGGTTCGGTTCCTGTATAGAGCTTGCTGGTTGGCCAGAGGACCATGTGTTGTCCTGCCGTGATCGTTTCCAGACGCGTCTGGGGCTCCAGTGGGCGTTGGTTAGATGGTAATGGATCATGAATGGATCGATGATGCTGGTCATCGTGGCGACGAGTTCGGTGCGTGTGAAGTGAAGGGATGCGGCGGGTGAATGTGTTTGATGATCGAGTGCCGAGTCGGCGGTGGGGAGGAGTCCGTAGGTTCTGGGGTGGTCGTTGTTTCGGGGAACTGGGTAGAGGCGGAAGGTTGGGCCGTGGACGATGCCGTCGATGGGGGCGATGATGACGGTGGTGTTCCAGCGGGAGCGGGTGGTAGAGGCAGCTTGGATCGGGGGGAGATTGTCGTTGATCTCAAATGTGGGGGTTCTGGACTGGGCCCCGAGTTCTAGGCGGGCGTTGACCGGGTGCGTGCAGCCTGGGATGGTCATGAGTATGAGGAGCAGAATGTAGGGCAAGGACTTGGGCATACGCGGGGATGGTAGGGGATTGGGGGGATCGTTCAAGTTTGGTACCCTATCCTTTGGGTAGCTATGGCCAAGAAGAACAAGAAATCCAAGACCGATACGCCAACATTCGACAACCGTCGGGCGAGGCATGATTACTTCATCGAGGACACGATGGAGGTCGGGATCGTTCTGGAGGGGTCGGAGGTCAAGAGCATCCGCGACGGGAGCTGCTCGCTCAAAGAGGGGTTTATTACGGTGGATCTGGACCCGCCCCGGCTGACGCTGCACCAGGTCGATATCGCCCCGTATCAGCCCGCTGGTGCGCTTAATCATCGTCCCAAGCGGGACCGGATGCTGCTGGCCAAAAAGCGGGAGATCGAGCGGTTGGCGAGGGCGGTGGATGTCAAAGGGGTGACACTGGTGCCTTTGAAGCTGTATTTCTCCGGTGCATACGCAAAAGTCACGCTCGGGATCGCCAAGGGCAAGGCCCAGCACGACAAACGGCACGCGATCGCGGATCGAGAGAATCAGCGGGATATGCAGCGGGCGATGTCGCAGCGGATGAAGTTCTGAAAAGAATGGTGGTTGGGGGGGTCAAGGCGTATTATCCAGCCATGACCGCTCAATGGAACTCGAATACAGCACGGGAACGCTCGATCACGCTTGTGGACGGAGTACGCGTTGGGCATTCGACCGATTTGGATGGCGCGACGGGTTGCACGGCGGTCATCTGCGACCGCGACGCGGTCGCGGGGGTCGATGTCCGGGGTGGGGCCACGGCTTCTCACGAGATTGAACTGCTGGATCCATGCGGGCTTGTCGAGACGATTCAGGGGATCATGCTGAGCGGCGGGTCGGCGATGGGGCTTGGTTGTATTCAGGGTGCGATGGAGTTCTTTCTTAATCAGGATCGTGGGTTTGTGACCCAGCAGGGCGCGGTGCCGATCGTGCCCGGGGCGGCGTTGTTCGATCTTGGAATCGGGGATGCGGGGGTGTTCCCATCGAAGGCTGATGGACTTGCAGCATGCGAATCGGCGGGGGTTGAGTTTGAGCGTGGGAATGTCGGGGCGGGGACTGGTGCCGTGGTTGGGAAGGTTCATGGGCATGAGCATGCAACCAAGGGCGGGCTGGGGAGCGCGGGGTGGGTGACGGATGATGGATTAAAGGTCGGGGCGGTCGCGGCGGTTAACGCGTTTGGGGATGTGGTTGATTCTGGATCAGGAAAGATCGTGGCGGGGGCTCGTAAAGATGATGGCTCGGCGCTCGACACCTCAGCGGCGATGATCGCAGGTGATGTGCGGCCGATCGGGTTTGGGAGTAATACCACGCTGTGCGTGATCGCGACCAATGCGAAGTTGACCAAGACGCAGGCGACGGTGGTGGCGCGGATTGCGCAGGCGGGGATTGCTCGGGCGGTGTCGCCATGCCATACGCAGTACGACGGGGACATGGTGTTTGTGCTTTCAATGGGCGAGTGTGAGTTCGACCTGAATCGTGTGGGGGTGCTGGCTTCAAAGGTGATCGAGGCGGCGATTCTTGACGCGGTACTTTGTGCGAAATCGTTGCACGGTGTGCCTAGTGCGTGAATCACGGTCGAGGCTGATTGTTCATTCGCTCGAAGCGTCCCGGCTTGGCGATGGGTTGGGTGACGGATTGGGCTCGGTGGCTCTGCGGATGCTTTCGCAGCGGGCGTTGGTGCTGAGCCGGCCTGGGGATACGGTGGTGGTGGATTCGGAGCCTGATGGGGATTGGCTGGACTTTCTTGGGTCGATTGGGTTTGAGATTGGGACTCTTTGTGTTGCTGGTGGCCAAGGGGAGACGCTTGCCGGCCGGATTCTGTCTGACGAATTGTTGATGTCGGAGCTGGGGAAAGAGGCGTGGGTTGTTGAGCCGTATATGGGCGGGGACGAGGTTGAGGAGCTGGCGGGGGTGCTTGGTGGCGGGTTGCGGGCTCCTAAAGCCGCGTTGTTGAACCGGTTGAATCTGAAATCGAATCTGTGCCCGATCCTGGGTCACGCCGGGGTGGCAACGATCCCGACAACAGTGGCGGCTCGGGACGATGCGATCTCGACGGCGCGTCACATGCTCAACGAATACGGCGCGGTGATGGTGCGGTCGGATTTGAGCATCGGCGGGCATGGTGTGTGGAAGGTGGAGGGGGAAGAGGGGGAGTCTGATTTTGAGCGGCTGAGGGTTGGGGTTGGGCGGTCTGATCGGTCGAGGTTGTTTGTGTTGCAGCCGTTGCTTGAGGTGACCAACTCGCCAAATGTACAGTTTGACATCAGTGAAGCTGGGCCTGAGTTGCTAGGTGTGTCGGCGCAGCAGATGACGCAGAGCTTTGCGTTTGGTGGCAATGAGTATCCAAGCCCACTGGGTGACGACGAGCAGCTTCTTGATCAGGGCGAGCGTGTCGGGCGGTGGTTGTATGAGGCGGGGTACCGGGGGGTTGTGGGGATTGATTTTATCGTGACGAGTAGCGGGGAAGTGTTTATTGTGGAGATCAACCCGCGGGTGAATACCTCGACCTTCCCGCTGCTGATGAGCAAGCGGCTCGGGAAGCCGGCGTTCCGGTTGATGACCGGGATCCGCGTTGAGGGTGTTGATGGGTTTGGTGGTGTTGCTGGGGGTGTGGGCGAGGGGCTGATGTTTGATGTATCCACTGGCTATGGGATGGTGCCTTTGATGGTGCCGACTGGTCGGCGGCCGGTGCTTGATGCGATGGTGTTTGGGGATGATCTTGATCAGGTGGGCTCGGTGTGTGATGTGCTATTGAGCCGGGTTACTGGCGGGGAGCTGGGGGTGGCGCAATGAGCGGGATTCAGGTTGTTGATGGTCGGCTGGTTGTGGATGGGGTCGATGTTGCCTTGGCGGCGGGGGAGTTTGGGACGCCGATGTTTTTATATGGCGGGGATTCGATCGCGGCGGGCGTTGCTGGGTTGAAAGAATCAATCGGGGATGATGTCGAAATTTACTATTCGATCAAGGCGAATCCTGCGATTGGGGTGTGCCGATTGATCGAGCGGAGCGGGGTTGATGGTGCGGAGATCGCGTCGAGCGGGGAACTGGTCGCAGTGATGGCCAGCGGGTTTGATCCGGCGCGAATTCTCTTTGCGGGGCCTGGGAAAACGGACGGGGAACTTGAGCATGCTATTGGTGCAGGGGTTGGGCAGGTGAATGCGGAATCGGTGGGGGAAATCGAACGGATTGATGCGGTCGCCGGTCGGCTTGGGGTAGTTCAGCGGGTTGGGATCCGGGTGAATCTTGCTGCGGAGGGTTCGGGGCATGGGAAGATCCGGACGGGCGGGGGTGCTCAAAAATTTGGGATTGATGAATCGGGGGTTGTTGATGCGATCGGATTGATCGGTGGGCTGGAGCATGTTGAGTTTGGCGGATTGCACACGATGCTTGGGTCGCAGGTGCTCGATGCTTGGGAGATGTTGCGGTCGTGCGAGCTCGGGATCGAGATGGCGATCCGGATCGGTACTGCGAGCGGCGTAGAGATCAAGTCTCTCAACTTTGGGGGGGGGCTTGGGGTGAGTCATCGTGATGATGAAGATGGGTTTGATCTGGATGGGTTTGGGCGGGGGTTGTCTGAGCTTATTTTGAAGGCACGGAAGACGACCGGGCTTACAGGGACTCGGTTTATGATTGAGCCGGGGCGGGTGCTGGTTTCGGAATACGGCGTGTATGTGTCGCGGGTGGTGGATGTGAAGGTGTCTGGTGGGGAAACATTCGCCATTGTTGATGGTGGGATCCATCACGCGCTGCTTCCGATCACGGCCAACTCGTACCGGGTGGTTGTTGCGGATCGGGTGGAAAGTGATGACACGAATCCGGTGATGCTTGGGGGGCCTTTGTGTACATCGGCGGATCAGTGGCGGTCTTCGGTGGAGCTGCCTGGGGTGCAGGTTGGGGATGTGGTGGCGATGATGAACTCTGGGGGGTACGGGCTGACGGCTTCGATGAGCATGTTTTTGAGTAGGGGGACGCCGACGGAGGTGTTGGTGGTTGGGGGGGATTGTTCGGTGATCCGGGAGAGATCTTCTGTAGAGTCAGTGCTTGATGGGCAGTCGATTCCGCAGTTCCTAGAGTAGCCGATGGAAGTTATTGAATCAGCCGCTCAGATGCGGGCGTGGACATCACGGGCGGTGGATGATGGGGGATCCGTTGGTCTTGTGCCGACGATGGGGTGTCTGCATGATGGGCATGTGCATCTGCTGGATCGGGCTCGGGCTGAGAATGATCGGGTGGTGCTGAGTCTGTTTGTGAATCCATTGCAGTTTCGGCGTAACGCCTACGAGAACTATCCGAGGCGGCTTGAGGATGATCTGAAGATTGCTGAGGGGTGCGGGGTCGATGCGGTGTTTGTGCCGAGCGTTGAAGAGGTGTATCCGTGCATGGATTCGCTGGCGGGGATCTTTGATTTGCAGGACGGGGCGAGCAGGGATCGGGACCCGGATGTGTTTACAGTTGATCGCGTGGGGGTGGATGGCGGGATGGACTATGTCCGTGTACCGGGCCGGCTGGCATTGAAGATGGATGGGGCGGAACATCCATGGCACTTCGACGGGGTGGCGACGGTGGTGCGGCTGTTGTTTGAGATGGTGACGCCAAGCCGGGCGTACTTTGGGCAGAAGGATATTCAGCAGGTTGCTATTTTGGATGCGATGAACCGTTGGCTGGGGACGGGGATCGAGCTTGTGCAGGTGCCTGTGGTTCGCGCGGATGATGGGGTGTCTTGGAGCTCGCGGCTGGTGCTGCTCGATGAGACGCAGCGTGCGATGGCGGGGCGGGTTGCCGGGCAGCTCGAACGGTTTGCTCGCAAGCCGGAAGGCGGGCGGATTATTGAGTTGATCGCGGGGTTGATGGAGGGGGTTGAGTCGATTGATACCGGGAGCTGCGTTCTTGAGATTGATTCGGTTGTGTGTGTTGATCCGGTTACTCTTGAGCCGTTGGAATGGGTGAAGAGCCCGGCGATGCTCTACATCGCGTACATCATTGATGGTGTGAGGCTTGCAGAGACCCGCCGGATCTGAATGCTAGTTGAAATCGATCCGGCCAACGCCGATACGCATCGCGATGGTCGAGGCCATTCTTTTGGCGAGGTCGGTGAGTACCTTTGCATCGCTTGGTGAGAAGACATCGTTTGCGGTCGCAGTGAACATTTCGACCCAGCGGTCGAAGTGGGCTTTGGTGAATCCACCGAAGCTGTGGGCTTCGATGGGGCGTCCGGAGTATGTGCCGGCGTGCATGGTGGCTGAGGACCAGAAGCGGGTCATTTTTTCGTAGTGGGCGTCCCAGTCGGCGACGCGTTCTTCGAAGATCGGGCCGAGGAGATCGTCTTTTTGAGTGCGGGAATAGAAGAGTTCGACCATCTCGCGGATTTTTTCGACGGAGATGGTGTGATCCAGCGGCTGGTTGGAGTCGCCAGAGGGGGAGAGATCGAGTTCGATGGGGTTGCCGGTCATGGGAGGCGTTCTGGAGGGATTTCTTGTTCGGATCAATCCCGAGCTTACTGGGGATCGGGAGATCCGATCATCAAATGAAACGGTGCGAGAGGGATTCGAACCCACGGACCCCTTTCAGGGTCACTCGATTTCAAGTCGAGCGCCTTCAACCGCTCAGCCATCGCACCAGCGATCTGGACCAATCAGGTCCAAGAGCGTCGTGAACAATAGCGATCTGAGTTGGGTTTGCCCGCCAAAGCGTGCCAGAAACTTGCACATTTGCATGCAATGTGGGCTGGGTGGGGGCTAGAGCGTTTCGGTGATCTGAGTTTGGTGGTTATGGGCTGATTAGCTGCGGCGGCGGCGCATGCCGATCATGGCCATTGCTGGGACCAGGAGAGTTGCTGGGGCGGGGACCACGGTGCCTGCGCTGATGTTGTCGAGGGCGATGGCGTTGCGGGCGATTGGGTCGTGGGAGTCGCGGACATCAGCGGTGACATAGCTACCGATCAGGATCTGATCGTACCCGCCGCCTGCGAATCCGACATAGTCGCCTGACTGGGCGTCGATATCAAACTCGCCGACGAGGTTTCCGTCGTCATAGAGCTGTGCCCAGAGATACATGGTGCCGGTCACGATTGGTGACCAGCCTGATGAAATCTGCATATCCACATCACCGAAGTTGTCGCCGCTGACGAGGGTGATGTCGATCAGTTCGAGTGATCCTGTACCGGCGTAGAACATTTCGGAGCCGTCGAAGCCTGGAGCGTTCCAGCTGAAGTAGTCTCTGTGTGCGCTAATTTGAAGGCCGTCTTCTTGGTAGTTGAGAAGGGATTGAAAGTTGTTGAGGCTGTTGAAGTCAGCGAAGTTGGTGAGGCCACCGATGAGTGAGGTGTCGCTTGTGTAGGTTGAGATGGAGGCCAGTGCACTCCCGGTTGAGGCAACAAGAACGAGTGTTCCGATAGAGCATTTGTTGAGCATTTAAGTCTCCCCTTTGAGTTCATAGCGCACAGCATGCCCCGGACTTTCCGGGGACTTGCTTAAGATTAAAGAGACACGAAAAACGATGTATTGACCAGTATTTTTGGATTAAGCAGCTGATTTTTTAGCAATTAATTGAATAAGGATGTTGAGATCAAGTTTGTAACAATCGCTTTGTATGTATTGAATTGAGTGACAAATGAGTTTGTTGAGGCACTCGTTTTGTATGAAGGCGTGTGAAGTGGGCAACTTTCGCTGGAAGTTCCGTTTTTCTTGGCACTGTGGGGGAGTCTGAGGTAGGTTTCCACTGTTCTACTAACTTGACTCTCAAGGGGAGACTTTGGATATGAAAATGCGAGCACTTCGTGTGGCGTTGATTTTAGGATCTTTTTCAGGAGCCGCGATTGCAGGCCCGGATTGGATCGAGGATGGCGATGCGGGGAGCACGCTCGGGGATGCACAAGATGCGACTTCGGTAGGTCCGCTTCAAACAATCGCCGGCACGCTCGGTGGTGAAGACCGCGAAGATGTCTACGAGTTGGTGATCCTGAACGGTGATAATGTGGGTGGGGCGGTTCAGTTTGGCTTCAACATGAGCACCACCGGGCTCTTCAATCCTTCGCTCTGGCTCTTTGACAGCGCGGGATTCGGGCTGCTTGGGAATGATGATGATCCGATTCTTGGTGGTCCTGATTCACGATTGACCACGCCTTCGACCGACGGCGTGACGCTGTTTCTTCCTCCCGGGATCTACTTCCTTGCGATTACCGAGAGCGGCAATGTGCCTTTGAGCTTTAGTCAAGGTCCCGGGCTCGGTGATGGTTTCTACCAAGAGATCTTCTCGTTTGATAGCAGCACCGAGGTGTCCGGTCCTGACGGGGCGGGTGCAGACAATCCGCTGGCCGCATGGTCTGGTGGTCAGGGCACTGCTGGAGGGTACGGCATCGAGATTACACCAACACCTGGTGGTGCTGGGCTTCTGGCGATTGCTGGTATTGGATTTACACGCCGGCGTCGTTGAGGCGTCTTGAGATAGAACTGCGAATCAACTCATCCTGAGTCGGCGGTCGATGTTGCATCGGCCGCTTTTGTTTGGATGAACTCGAGTGTTCTTATTGCTGCTTGAGTCAGATCATCATCCCCGATGTGCGTTCGGACGCGGACGGCTTCGTTGGCGTGGGTGATTGCGTTTGGGAAGTCCTGATTGTGGTAGTAGGCCTCGGCGAGCGTTTGCTGGGTTTGGGCGACCGATGCGGTGTCGTTTCCAAGCAGGTCTTGTTTGAGTTCGAGAGATTCGTTGAGGATTGCGATGGCCTGATCAAATTCCTTCAGATGGATCAGGGTCTTTCCGAGGCTATGAAGGGTCCGTGCTTCCCATACCGGTTTCGGGGTGTCCTCGGGGAGTGCTTTGAGGAAGGCAAGGAGTTCTCTAAAGATGGGCTCGGCGAGTTCGTGCTGGTTTTGTTTTTTGTAGAACGAAGCGATGGAGTTGTTTGTCTGGGCAACTTGCAGGCTGTCGGCGCCGAAGAGCGTCAGCCGGATGTTCTTTGCCCGTTGATACAGTGTAATTGCGGTGTCAAGGTTGCCGAGCCTGAGGTTTGTTGACCCGAGATGGTCGAGGGTTGTGGCAAGATCGGCGGCGTTGGGGTCATCAAGATCGAAGAGCTGCTCTCGCATTTCCAGGGCCCGCTGGTAGTACACCTGGGCTTGGGGATAGTCGTTGAGAAAGAACATGGCTCGGGCGACATCGTGCAGGGCGCTTGCGATCAAGGGGTGCGGAGCTTGGTATGTCCGCTCCCGAATGGAGAGGACTTTGACAAATGATGAGAGTGCTTCTTTGTTGTGCTCGTAGCCGAGGAAGGCTTCGCCGAGATCGGAGTAGAACACGGCGAGTCGGTTTTGGTCGCCCGAGAGCATGGATTCGCCGTTTTCTGAATACATGTCGAGCATACGTTTGGCCAGAGAGGCGCCGTCGGTTGAGCGCCCGTTCTGGACGCCCATCTCGTTGAGTGTCAGGAGGATGTTGTCGAGCATCATCCGGCTTGTTTCCATCCGCTGGTTCCTGAGAGAAACCGCGTACCCGATGCCTACAGAGAACACAACGAGGATGCACCCTGCGGTGACTGTTAGCCCTGTGTTACGACGGACGAACTTGGAGGTTTTGTAGATCGTGCTGGGGGCTCGTGCGGAGATTGGTTGGTTGCTCAGGAACCTTCGGATGTCGGCTGAGAGATCGGCGACGCTCTGGTAGCGGCGGTCTTTTTCTTTGATCAATGCTTTGCCGACGATGATGTCGATGTCGCCTTTGAACGCGTGGTCAACTTTGCTCAGCCGAGTCGGTTTGGTGTCCTGGATGATCCGGACCGCTTCATGGATGGCTTTGTCTTCGAGGTTGTAGGGGATCTCGCCGGTGAGGATTTCGAAGAGGACGACGCCCAGCGCGTAGACATCTGAGCGGATGTCGAGGTTGAGTGTGTCGCCGATGGCTTGCTCTGGGCTCATGTAGAAGAGCGTGCCGATGAGTTGGCCGGCGTTGGTTTGCATGGTGGCGTTTGATGAGTTGACATCGGTTGCTCTGGCGACACCAAAGTCCAGGACCTTTGGTTCGCCGTCTTGGTCTACGAGGACATTGGCAGGCTTGAGGTCCCGGTGGATGATCCCCTTGGCGTGGGCGTGCTGGATCGCGTCGCAGAGTTTGACGAAGAGTTCGAGTCGGTCGCGGGTATTGAGATTCTCGTCTTTGACATAGTCCCCGAGCTCTTGGCCGGCGACATACTCCATGGCAAAGTACGGTGAGCCGGATTCTGAATCGATCCCGGCTTCGTGGATCTTGGCGATGTTGGGGTGGTCGAGGCGGCCGAGGATCTCGGCTTCGAGATCGAATCTGCGGATGGACTTTGAAGAGAGCACGCCGGGGCGGATGAGTTTGAGTGCGACCTGGCGGTGGGGCTTGTTCTGGGTTGCTCTGTAGACGGCACCCATGCCTCCGACGCCGAGGACTTTGTCGATGGTGTATTTCCCGATGACGGTACCGCTGGGGAGGGTGGGCACATCGTGCTCGTACTCGACATAATCTGGTATTGTGACATCGTCACATGCGGAGTGCATGGACGAATCGGCCATGGTCGCCATTGTCTCGCGTTGGGCCTTCTTTGGCGAAGCCTTATCGCATGGATCATGATCGCGATGATCCTCAGATGTTGGCTTGGTGTCATCCATACGGGCAGTATACACGCTCGGGGATCAGATCCGAAATAAATTTAGCCACATATACCGGACGAGCATGTCAGCAACTCGATCAAGCCAGTCCAACAGAGGCGATGGTGGTATCGTCGCGGAGTTGGTCCGACTGGGCAAACTCGAGTACGCCCGCAAGTAATCGGGAGACATCTTCTTGATGTGTGGCGCATGTTCTGAGTAATGCGCCGGCTCTCGGGAGCCCGTACTCGTCGTCGGATTCAGGAGGGGTTTGTTCTACGATGCCGTCAGAAAAAAGTACCATCCTTTGGCCTTGGTCGAGTCTGATGGATTCAGAGGTGAACTGGATATCAGGGTCGACCCCGACAACAACGCTGCCTGAGAATTTTGGACGGAGTGCATCGGCGTTGCTTTGTGTGATCATCCAGTGCCCGTGCCCGGCGTCGATGAACTCGACTTCGGCACCGCTACCATCGGTGTCTGGTTTGAGTATCCCGATCCACATGGTTACAAACTGTCCGGTGGACCGCTCGGCGATGTGCTTGTTGAGCTTGGTCATCACGACGGAGAGATCGGATGTATGCTCAAACATCGCATGGATGTAGCTTTGGGTAGTCGCCATCATGATCGCGGCACCGGCTCCTTTGCCCGAGACATCTCCAAGGAAGGCACAAACGCGGCCGTCGGCGAGTTCGACAACCCCGAAGAGATCGCCCGCGACGAGGCGTCCGGGGCGCATCAGCATGGAATAGGAGACCCCCGCGACGACGCCGTTATCAGGAGGGAGCAACAGTTTTTGGGCATCGGCGGCGGCGTCGAGGTCGTACTGCATCGTGTGTTGTTCGATTTCGAGTTCTTTGCTCCGGAGATTCGATGCGGTAAGCCCGAGCAGACGGCCCACAGCACGCCCGAAGGCCGACGCGTCGTGCTTGACAGCGTTCTCTGAGCCTCGGGCGTCGAGGTAGAGATACCCGATGGGGGTGCTCTCGATCATCACGGGCACGCACAGCGCGGAGTGGATATCGAGTTCGGCGATGCTCTGGCCGTAGTCGGCTTGTGATCCTGCGCCCGAGAGGCGGACGACATCGCCTTTGGATGCGGATTCGAGCAGGGACTGGCTGAAGTTGACCGAGGCGACCTCATCGAACGGGTTTTTGGATTCGAACGCAACCGTTTGGAACTGGCCTTGGGTTTCACACGGGGTGATGAACACAGCTCTTGAAAAACCTGTGGATTCGATCATGGCGTGGAGAGCGATCTTTGCGGCCTCATTGAGGTTCTGTGAGCCATGGATGTTGTCGGCGCATTCAAGGAGTACCGCGAGGCGATGGCTCGCAAGGTTTGCGAGTGGTTCTGCTGAAACGCGTTCAACGAGGCTGGTGCCTTCGTTGGTGTCGTTGAGGGTGTTGATCATGGTGGAGTCAGATGAGATGGTGCTGCCATCTCTGGTGCTGACCCGGAAGACCCAGGAGCCGAGTCTGAGTACATCGCCGTGGTTGATCGCGGTGGGGTACTCGGGGGTGAGTGGGGTCCCGTTGAGCTTTGTACCGTTGCGTGAGCCGAGATCTGTGGCGTTCCATTGATCGTTGGTGTAGGAGATTTCAACATGCCTGCGTGAGAGTGAGGCTTCGGGGTCATCGAGGGGGATGTCGCAGGTTGAGCTCCGGCCGAGGACCTTTACATCTAAGCCTGTCAGTTCGATGGGATCCATTTTCGATGGACCTTTGGCGAGTAGGAGCTTTAGGGTATCCGCTGGGGGTTGGCTCACGATAATCCTTTATGCAGGGACCGGTGTGGATGAGAGATTTGTGTAGGTTGAGAACAAATGGGCCTGGAGGGACTTGAACCCTCATGGGTTTTACCCCGGCGGATTTTAAGTCCGCTGCGTCTGCCGATTCCGCCACAGGCCCTTGTGGTCGTGCTGTAGAGCGGGTCATTCTACCGGATCAGTTTGGTTAATAGTCAGATTTTGATGTTTGGCTGTGAACTATTCTTGTTCAGAATTCGTAGTTTCAGCTGAAGTGGTGGTGGTCGGTATTGGTTTACGCTGACTATGCTCTTCTTTACCGCCTGAGAATACATTTGGACCCTGCAAGACGAGGACGAACGACTATGAACCGTGATCCCAAGTCAGAAGCAATCGCTGCATCGAATCATTGGCAGCATGTAAGTTTGGACTCTGAGAACTCCCCACAGCGGATTGATGAGATCTTTGCTGCCGATGTCTTTGACATGCGAAAGATGAAAGAGAGCCTCCCAGAGAGCGTTTTTAGCTCTGTAGAGCGGGTTCTTCAGGGTGGTGGCAAGCTGACATTGGCCGATGCGGATGTCATCGCGGGGGCGATGAAGGACTGGGCCACCGATCGTGGCGCGACGCACTACACGCACTGGTTCCAGCCGATGACCGGGCTCACGGCTGAAAAACATGACAGCCTCACCTCGCCCGACGGTAAGGGGGGCGTTGTATACCGGCTTAGTGGGAACTCCCTGATTCAGGGCGAGCCTGACGCGTCAAGCTTCCCCTCGGGTGGGCTCCGGGCAACCTTTGAAGCACGCGGATATACCGCTTGGGATGTGACTTCTCCGGCATTTATCATCCGCGGATCAAACTACGCGACCCTCAGCATCCCAACCGCGTTCGTGTCTTGGAACGGCGAGGCGCTCGATAAGAAGACGCCTCTGCTGCGATCAATTGATGCGATCAGTACGCAAGCGATGCGGATTCTGAAGTTCTTCGGGACCGATGAAGGGGTTAGCTCGATTGGCTCAACTTTGGGCGCAGAGCAAGAGTATTTTTTGGTCGATCGGAATCTGTTCTACGCTCGTCCTGATCTGGTGAGTTGTGATCGGACCCTCTTTGGGTCGATGCCTCCCAAGCATCAGCAGCTTGATGACCATTACTTTGGAGCGATCCCGAGCCGGGTGCTTTCGTTTATGGCTGAGGTTGAGCGGGAACTGGCTCGGCTGGGGATCCCGGTCCAGACCCGCCACAACGAGGTCGCGCCCGGGCAGTACGAGATTGCTCCGTTGTTTGAGACGACCAATATTGCCTGTGACCATCAGGCGATGCTGATGCAGACGCTCAAGAGTGTTGCGGGGCGGTTCGGGTTTGTGGCGATCCTGCACGAGAAGCCGTTCGCTGGGGTCAATGGATCTGGCAAGCACAACAACTGGTCGCTTTCGACCAATACTGGGGTGAATCTGCTCGATCCTCAGGACGACACGCACGACAATCTGCAGTTCATGACCTATCTCTGTAGCGTGATCCGCGCGGTGCATCTGCATGCGGATCTGCTCCGGGCCACGATATCGAGCGCGTCCAATGACCATCGTTTGGGTGCCAATGAGGCTCCGCCTGCGATTATTTCGATTTTCCTTGGCGATATGCTCACGGATCTGATCGATCAGATCGAGAGCGGCGAAACCAGCCGGACGCTCAAGGGAGGGAATCTGGAGCTTGGTGCTCGGACGCTTCCTGCGTTGAAACGAGATTCAGGTGACCGGAACCGGACCTCGCCGTTCGCCTTTACGGGGAACCGGTTCGAGTTCAGGGCTGTGGGCTCGACGGCTTCTGTAGCGTGGCCCAATACGGTGATCAACGCGATTGTTGCTGAGAGCCTCGATTTCTTGGCTACGGAGATTGAGGGTTCTGTGCCTGAAGGGGCTACTCAAGAGCAGGCCGAGGGGGTTATCCAGAAGGTGTTGCAGCAGGTAATCAAGGATCACCGGGCGATCGTCTTTAATGGTGACAACTACACGCAAGAATGGCAGGATGAAGCGGCGGCTCGCGGGCTGCCCAACTTGCGGACAACTCCTGATGCGATCCCTGCTCTTATGGATCCCAAAGTCGGTTCTATGTTTGAGAAGTACAAGGTTTTGAGCAAGGTCGAGCTTGAGAGTCGGACCGAGATCTTTGCTGAAAAATATGTGACCCAGATCGGGATAGAAACCCGGCAAATGATTTCGATTGCCCGGACCATGATTTTGCCGGCATGTATTGAATACCAACAAAACTTGGCATGTGCAGTCAGCTCGACTGTTGAGGCGGGTGTTGATGCATCTGGTTTGAAGGAATCACTCGAAGAGATCGCGGGTCTTGTGCGTATTCTTGGGCTCAAGATAACTGATCTAGATGACCACTTCAGGTTCGCGTCGTTGGAATCGCACGATGCGTGTGTGTATATCCGGGATCATGTGCTCTGCTCGATGCAAGACCTTCGGTCTGCGGCGGATAATCTTGAGGCGAAAGTTGACCACAACTTGTGGCCATTGCCCGGATACAGCCAGTTATTAACTATTCGGTAAGCCTCTGGCTTGATTGTTGATAATAGATAGCAAAGCATTTCATACCTCTAGATGCGAATATGCAAATATGCGCCCAAAAGCTGCTTTGCATGCAGTTTGACAACAAGTCCGGGTTATTGGGCGCAAGTATGACACAAATGTGTGTCATATTTTTCAATTGCGGTTGCAGTGGCGAAGTGGAGACTTGGAGATTCCGATGCCAGATGCGTTCCTGTTATGCAGGGGAAATGAAATCGCAATCTTAGGAAAGTTGGAGTGTGTGCAATGAGCAAGAAAAAAGAACAATCGGGGTTCAGTGTTGGATTACCGGCAAAAATAATTGTGACTACCTTCTTGATATTAGGAGTGGTTGTTGCTGCGAACTATGTTGTGTTCTTGTCTGGCTATCGGGCTGACATGCAGGACTCATTTGTGTCGCGGGCTTCAGGGTTTACTGCTGTTGCCGATGCTGCAAAGAATAGTGCATCTAAAAAGGTAGTCGCTGGTGACATCAACACAGAGGAACTGTTGGCCACCGCGCTCGAGCAGATTGATCAGGGGGCGCACTATTCAACGACCCGGTACTTTGAAAATATTCCTGTGATAGTGGGGTGGCAAGCCGCGGCTGAGGCAGCCGAGAACGAGAATGTAGATTTTAAAATTGTATCGCTTGAAGCGAGAAACCCTGATAATGCGCCTGAATCAGGCGGATTCCGCGATCAGATGATTCATGATCTAACAAAGGAATACAACAGCAGCGGGGAAACAATTCTATCGCGTGTTGATAACGAAACCAACACGCTTCACTACATGAGGGCAATCATTCTTGATGAATCATGCATGGCATGCCATGGCGATCCTGCTCGGTATGATGAGCGAGATGCCGAGGGCAACTTTGATGGTAAGGACGCGCTCGGTTTCCGTTACGAGAGCTGGACTCCTGGGTACATGCATGGAGCTTATGAGGTCCAGATGCCGCTTGAAACTCTTGATGCGAGCGTTGCCGGATTCTTCGCTAAGGGGATGACCTGGACTGTTCCGATTGTGATCCTGACATTCGGTGGCTTTATGGTTATGATGCGGAGAATGCTCGCTCACCCGCTGGCTCAGATTGTAGAAGTCATGAAAGTTTCAGGTGAAGGCGACCTTACTCAACGCATCGATATTACAAGCACTGATGAAATGGGCACTCTCGCAAAATGGTTCAATGCATTTCTTGACAATATGACCAATATGGTGACTGAGATTCAAAGCACATCCCAGGCTGTTGCGTCTGCGTCGACTCAGATTGCTGCGTCTTCTGAGGAGATGGCGACCGGTCTTCAGACTCAGGAGCAGCAGACCCAGCAGGTTGCTGCGGCTGTTGAAGAGCTCTCGCAATCGGTCAACGAGGTTGCTGCCAAGTCCGCCGATGCGACGACC
>JAJDDN010000001.1 GCA_029260295.1 Phycisphaerales bacterium | reverse complement strand
GCTGGGCGATGTCCGCGTCGGCGACACGATCACGCTGGACAAGGCCCCCGCTGATGAAGCCCTGTCGGGCTACGAGCCGCCCAAGCAGATGGTGTTCTGCGATTTCTATCCCGCCACGACCGAGAAAAAGGGCAACGACTTCGAGCTGTTGCGCGAGGCGATCGAGAAGCTCGCGCTCAACGACGCCTCGTTCACCTATCAGCCGGTCCACTCCGACGCGCTGGGCTTCGGCTTTCGCTGCGGGTTCCTCGGGCTGCTGCACATGGACATCATCCAGGAGCGGCTCGAACGCGAGGGCGGCGTCGAGATCGTCCAGACCGCCCCGACCGTTTCGTACAAGGTCGATACCCGCTCCAAGGGCGGCGAGACGAAAGAGGTCGAGGTCCACAACCCCGCCGACCTGCCCGACCCGTCGCAGATCCTGGCGATCAAAGAACCGATCTGCCGCGTCGAGATCATGCTGCCCAAGGCGTACATCGGCGATGTGATGAAGCTGTGCCTGGACCGCCGGGGTGTGTACACAACCCAGACCTTCGTCTCGGACACCCGCGAGATGCTCACCTTCGAGATCCCCCTCTCGGAACTCATCTACGATTTCTACGACAAGCTCAAGGGCATGACCTCGGGCTATGGCACGATGGACTACGAGATCTCCGAGTACCGGGCCGACAACCTCGTCAAGGTCGATATCCTGATCAACGGCGAGCCCGTCGAGGCGCTCAGCCTGATCACGCACCAGGAGAAGGCCGACAAGCGGGGAAGGCTCTTGCTCATCAAGCTCCGCCGCCAGATCCCCCGCCACCAGTTCGAGATCCCGCTGCAGGCCGCGATCGGCGGCAAGATCATCGCGCGCGAGACGATCAAGGGTTTCCGCAAGGATGTGACGGCGAAATGCTACGGCGGGGACATCAGCCGGAAGCGGAAGCTGCTCGAGGCTCAGCGGAAGGGCAAGAGCAAGATGAAGTCGATCGGGTCTGTGAATATCCCGCAGAAGGCGTTCATGGCGGTGCTGGATACTGGGGAGTGATAGTTTGCCCTATGTAAATGAGATCAATCTGACTCTGTCAGTACATAGTGATGTACTTTTTCCTGAGCAGATTTCGGATTTAGCAGGAGTGCAGCCTTCCGATTTTTATCGAATAGGCGATTCGTTTGGTCGAGTGAGAAAAGGACTTCGGAAGTCAAACTATTGGTCACTCAATCAAAAAATTATTGGTGAAGACGAAACGGCTGAATGCACAGAATGGTTCTCTGATGGAGTTGTCAGATTGTTGGAGCAAGTGTCAACGAAATTTTCATCTCGCCTTTCAGATTTGGATTCTGAAGCAACCGCAGTTGTGTGGGTTGGTTTGTTCGGGATTCAAAACCAGGGCGCGTTTAATATTCGCCCAGATGCCTCGAAGATGCTTGGTGAGTACGGTCTTGAACTTGTATTCGATATGTATATCGATAACGATTCATAGGTGTTTGGCGGGTGGCGTGGAGGTGTCGTCTTCGACTCCTCCACGATCGAGTACTTCAACCAGATCGAAGACATGCAGGAGCCGAAGACGGCGCCTGCATGCCACCCGGATTTGATTATTCGTAGTGGAGTTCAAGGGTACGGAGGTGCTGGCCGGGTGCCCTTTTTACGCGTAGCTTAAGCAACCAAGATCTGCCGGGTGCCCTCCTTTAGCCCGCCTCTTGGTGGGTAAAGGAGGATCGTGAATCGTTCGTGTTGCCAAGACCTCCTTTGCCCTCCCTTTGGTCGGGTCAAAGGAGGGCACCCAGATAAGACATGCCGGGTGCCCCGATCCGCCGTCTTCGGCGCATCGGGATTGTGAAATCGTCGTACTTCATGAAGACCCGAAGCGCATAAGAATGCGGTTCGGGGCACCCGCTTTGTCTTAGTCCAGTTTCGCGCCTTTGGATTCGTAGAATGCGGCGAGTCCTTGGCGGGTGGTGGCGTGGAGGTGTCGTCTTCGACTCCTCCACGATCGAGTACTCTCAAGTCGCGGAAGACATGCAGGAGCCGAAGACGACACCTGCCGGGTGCCCTGCTTACGCGCAGCTTAAGCAGGATTCCCGTCAACCAAGACCTGCTCAACCCTGATGAAGACATCAGGCGTGAGCAGGGCGCCCAGCATTTCTGATATCAATCCCCACAACATAATCATTTCGTGTAATATGTCCTGAGAGTCGCTGGGTTTTCGGTGATTCTCTATTTTATGATCCGGACAAGGCGTTCGGGCAAAATCAAATGATTAGGGGTATTGAGTGATGATGATCTTTGGACTGATATTAGGCGCGGCTATTAATGGACTGATTGTTGGCTTGATCGTGATGATTGCCAGCAGGATTCTTCTGAAAGAATCGCCCGAGTTTGCTGATGCATTCAAAGCGTGTTTCTATGCGGCGATCGCGGGAACACTCGCGCAGTTTGCTCTGGGACTCGCTTTAGACCCTGAGGCGATTTGGTTGCCGCTGATTCTGTCTGTGGCTGTAAGTTATGCGATCTATGTCATCTCTTTCCAGATGATCATCGGGTACACAATGGGGCAAGCCTTGGCTGTAGCGGCCATGGCGGCGGCGATTTCGTTTGCATTGGTATTCGGGATTGCGTTTGTATTGGCACTTGGAGTTGCGGGGGCGGCGTAGTCGGGCGCTCTGGGTTCTGAAATTTTGGTCGGGTGCCCTGGCTCGCTCTCTTGGGCGCGTCGGGATCGGGTGTGATGAGAAACGAAGACCTCTCTGCGCCGCCCTCCAAGACGGCGAGTAAGGGCACTCAGAGTTGGTTTGCGGTACACTTCCACAATGGAACGCCCCCTGACTGATCCCAAAGCCACGAGCTATCGCTTGTTTATTCTGTGTGTATCAATCGTCTCGTTGCTCGTCATCGGCGCGATGATGTTGGTGCCGATGGAGCCGGAGACTTACCGGCTGATGGAGTTCATTGATGTCGTCGCGTGCGTGGTGTTTTTGAGCGATTTTCTTAGGCAACTCTACAAGGCCGAGTCGAGGTGGAAGTATTTTTACACCTGGGGCTGGCTGGATCTGGTCGCGAGCATCCCGAGTATTGATGCGTTCCGCTGGGGGCGAGCGGTGCGGCTGGTTCGGATTGCACAAATGCTGCGTGGGGTGCGGTCTGGTCGAGATTTATTCAAAATACTTGGGCATTATCGGCGTCGGAGCACTGCCGCGGTGACGGCGTTGATCGCGTTTCTTTCGATTACCTTTGGGAGCATGGGGATATTGCATTTCGAGCTTGGTGCTGAAGAATCGAATATCCGAACGGCCGAGGATGCGTTCTGGTGGGCATGGGTGACGATTACGACGGTGGGGTACGGTGACTACACGCCGGTGACATCGGGCGGGCGGATCATCGCGATGATTTTGATGGTGGTCGGGGTCGGGTTGTTCAGCTCGTTGAGCGGGTTGATTGCGAGTTGGTTGTTGATGCCGAGTTCGTCCAGTGTTGAGAAATAATGCGTGCTGGCTGTGCATTGTGGGTAGTTTGGCTTGCATTGATTTATGCATCCAGTTGTATTTATTAGAAAAAACACCATTTGTAATCTATTAATCCGTTCGATATAAATATCTTTTTGCCGGGTGCCTCGACTCGCTCTTTTGGCTCCCAGGGTTTCTGAAATCTTGGCATGCAGGAAAGTTTGGGCAGTTTTGGCGGGGTGTTTGATATTGATGTTGTTTTCGTTGGGCAAACTCTGAAACGGGTTGTTTATTGCGGATGTCGGGGTACTTCTTTAGATGGCTCGGCGGTTTGCTTTGAGCCGCCTGCGGGCGGGATTGCCCGTTGATCGGAAAGGGGTTCATCATGGCTTGGCAAGCAACACTCACCGCGGCGGTACTCGCGTGCGGGGCCGGGACAGCGCGAGCTGATACGGTCTGGAGTTGGTCGTTTGAAGGGGAGGCGGGTGGCGTGGAGGTGTCGTTTTCGACTCCTCCACGATCGAGTACTCTCAAGTCGTCGGGTGCCCTGCTTACGCGCAGCTTAAGCCGGGTGCCCTGCTTACGCGTAGCTTAAGCAGGATTCTCGTCAGCCAAGACCTGCTCAAACCTGATGAAGACATCAGGCGTGAGCAGGGCACCCAGAGTAGACACGGCTTGCCGAAGACGGTCAAGCCGTGGCACCCGGCGGTTCGGGGCACCCGCTTTGTCCTAGTCCAGTTTCGCGCCTTTGGATTCGTAGAATGCGGCGAGTCCTTGGCGGGTGGCGTAGCCGAACTTCTTTTCGATGGCCGCGGACCAGGTCGAGGGCTTGGCGCCGCGGCTAACTAGATACTGTTTGTAGACCTCGTTGTATTGCTCGATGCCGGCGTTGGTTTCTTCGTCGGTTGGGTAGGTGTCTTTGAAGAGCATCGCATCGGCGGCGAATCTTGGGCGGTGGCTCGGGGATTCGTCGGGGACCCCGGCACACAAGCCATATAAAGGAAGCACGCCGTCGGGGAGGTTGAGGATTTTGCTGAGTTGTGGGAGGTCGTTGCGGATGCCTCCGATGTAGCATGTGCCGTAGTTGAGGGCTTCGAGTGCGAGGGTGAAGTTCTGTGCGAAGAGGGAGGCGTCGATGGTGCCGATGAGGAACGCTTCGAGCGATGTGTTGTATTCCTTGCCGGCTGATTCGAAGATCAGCATGTGCTTGCGGAGATCGGCGCAGATGACGAAGAATGCGCCGCAGTCGTGGACTTTTTGTTGTGGCCCGCTGAGATCAGCGATCTGCTGGCGTTTGGTTGAATCAGTAATGTGGATGATGCAGTAGGGCTGGACGGCTGAGCTGGTCGCGGCGGCTTGGCCGGCGATCATCGCGGTCTGGATGTCGGTGTCTGGGATGGAGCCGGGCTTGAACTTGCGGATCGAGCGGTGGGCGAGCATGGTGTCGATGGTGGGGTTGGATGTCATGGGTGAGGATAGTTCAAAAACTTCTGACGGGCTTGGGATCGGGGCGCATCTTGTATAGGCATCGGCGGCGATCACTCGGGTCTGGCCGCGATAGACGGGACTCATGCAGGAGAATCACAATGGACTACAAAGATGCCCGCGGCGGCGCGGATGTGAAAACGATACTGGCGGTTGTGTTTGCGGTTGGCGGCTTGTCATGGGCCGGGTATTCGGCGATGTCTGGGGGAAACAAGACCAAGAGCGAGGGGCCGCGTGTGATCGCTTCGGCGCTCGATGAAGAGGGCAACGAGGTCGATACCAACTACACCAAGGCGAGCAGCGAGAAGCAGATTGATAAGGTTGGCACCGAGATCGAGGCCGCGATCCGCGAGCAGGCCCAGGCGGCGTTGAGTTCTATTGAAGTGCCAAAGGGATTGCCCGATGGCGTGAGTGATGCGACAATCAACGCGTTCATGCCATTATTGAGCGGAGATCATGATTCGTTTATTGATGCGATCGCCGCGATGGGCGGGGAGGTGCCCGGCGATCTTGAGGGTGATCACCCGATGTTCAAGCATCTCTCTGGTGTGTTCGAGCACGCGAAGGTTGATCTTTCACGGATTACCGTTGAGCGGTTCGTATCGACAGGCGAGCGGAGAATGGGGATGCGCCGTGAAGTTCAACAAACCGAGGATGTCGATATTGCGCCGGGCGATCGTCCCGGGGAGCGTCCGCAGGGCGGGATGCAGTCGCAGGTAATGGAGATGCAGCCAGCTTCATTCTTCCCGGATGCCCCGCCAAAAAGCGATCCAACAGCGATCGAAATCAAGATCCCTGTCCAGCCAGCCGGCGAAAAAACAGAATCAACATTCGCGTTGATCCTGACCTGGAACAAAGCATCCAAGCAATGGCAGCCCGCGGCCTATCGCGTGATCCAGAACATGCTCATGGAGGACGGTTGAAATGAACACGACGAATCACAATCAACATCACCTTGCGGGCTTCACGCTCATCGAACTGCTGGTTTCCATCGGGATCATTGGTGTTCTCATTGGTCTGTTGCTCCCGGCTATGGCCGGGGCGCGAGGATCGGCGCTGCAAACTATCGCGCTGAGCAATGTACGATCTGTGGGGACACAGTTCATACAGTTTGCCGATGCCAACGGAAAGTACCCGCACCAGGGGCTCGGTGAAATCCCTGATGGATTGTTCACGGAAGGGGAATATGAGCCCCGTGGTGATGAGGTCATCATCGAGTGGTACCCCGGTGGCATGGTCATCGCGTCAACGGATTATTTCTCGCACAGCTGGATGTGGCCCGCGATGGTCGCTGATATTGAAGAATGGCCGACCTACTGGGAGACATGGATCTCGCCCCGAAAGGGTGAAGAGCTCCCTGAGCTCCATGAGTTCGGATTCGATCCAGATAACAACATTCAGGATGTCATTTCAATCAAGTACTCGAGCTCATTTGTCGCAAGGCCGGGCTACTGGAACGGCCAGAACCACGGCTCCGATCTTTCGATGCTCAAATCTACGCGTCCTCATGATGTCCAGTTTGCATCAGGTAAGGTGATGCTCTGGGATGACGATCTGTCCTACATGGTTGGCAAGAACGAGCCCGAGCGGATCGATGGGTTGCTTGAAGCCAAGACCCCCATGGCATTCGCCGACGGGCACGCCGACGCGCTCCTGCCCAGCGACGCATCAGAGGGTGTGATCAACTCAATGACTGGCGAAACCGTCAAACTCCATGGCACCAAAGACGGCGTCGCCGGGCGTGACTATTGATCAAGCAAGATTGATCGGATTCATTTCCACTGTTCGGGAGATTCGATGTAGTGCGGGTTGTTCTCACTGCTGATCGAACCGATCGCGTGATCCGGGTTATTCCTGGAAAGTAGCTCTGGAAGGTTCTTGTGAACCGAACCATCCACACGAGCATTGACCGCTTGGCCGAACCCGGTCGAGCGGTCTTTGCCATGGCGGAAAGCGGTGGTGGGGGAGAAGTTCTCAAACCAGAACCCGTTGCCCATATAGAGATTCGGCGGATCGAGCAGCGCGCTGCTCGACGGGAGATTGCCGAAGAGCGAGATCAATGAATCGGCGAAGACGATGAGTGTTGATGGTCGCTGGACCTGATGAAGCTTGACGGCTCGTTGTCCGAGGAGTGTTTGGTACCCGGTGCTGGTGGGGGAGAGGCCGTAGGCGTTGTAGCCGTAGGTTGAGGTGAAGGTGTTGAACTGTCCCTGGTTTTTGTAGGTGCCCTCGGGTTGATCCGGGCATTCAAATACCGAGCTGTCTCCGAGCGAGGCACTCAGGTACGGAGACAGCGATCCTGTAGTGTGATCGAGCGTTTGGGATTGTGTTCGTTCTGTGCCGTACCAGTACTTGCGGTCTGAGGACCCGGGCTGGAGGTGGGGCATCGGGTCGCCGCGGTTTTCATCGCTGTACATGGTCCATCCGAGTGCGAGCTGTCGGAGGTTTGATTCGCACATGACCCCGTGTGCGCTGGCGCGGGCCGAGCCCAGGGCGGGGAGCAACATGCCGATCAAGAGCGCAATGATCGCGATGACGACGAGCAGTTCGATCAGTGTAAAGGCGTGGATGGATCGGCGGGTCGTCATGGGGTTTGTTTGAATGCTCTGGTGAGGTTTTGTCCATAAATACTAGTGCGGATGCGTTCGATGAGCGGGAGCGGCTGGGGGGCGGAGTGGAGTGTCATTGCGCTGATCCCCGTGCTTGAAGTGGTGTAGAGAGTGTTCCCGACCAACGCGGGGGTATTGCCGGTGTTGGGCTGCGTCGAGAGAATAAACCCGGGGTCGGTCGGGTGCTTGGATAGATCAATGGTGTGCAGATCACTTGCGTGTGAAAAGGGGTTGAAGCCCGAAGGCGGGGTCATTGTGCCGACCAGGAGCCTGGTCTTTCGCTGGCTGACAAATGCAATCGGGTGGTGCCCCCAGCCGCCGAGGGAGAGGAACGGCTCGCCCTGGTCCCAGGTGCCCGATTGGTCGATGTCGTCGTGGGTCGCTTCGAAGGAATCCCAGAGCACAACAGCCGAGTCCCCAAGATCCTCGATGAGTTCGATCGCTGGGAGCGACCCAGTAAACAAAGTCGTGGGCGATGTGGGGACCCCGCCGGAGACGAGGATCTTCCCGTTGGGGAGCACGAGCGGCGATGCATCGGTTCGGACGGTCGGGACCGACCATTCGACATGCCCGGTATCAGCATCGAGTTTGACGGTGTTGGCGCTGCGTTGGAGTCCCGCGAAGTTGTAGCTTGACGCGTACACAAAATCGTCTGCATAAGTGACTGCGCTGAAGAAGCCATGGGGCTGCGGATTGGTGGTGTCCCAGATCGGTGATGGCATGGCGATCGCGGTGGCATCAAAGGCGAGGATGTGTCCCGGGCCTCCGAAGCCATCGTCGGCCGTCGAGACATACACAACACCATCGTGATAGGCGGGGGTGTTTCCTGAGCAGTCGCCGGGGAGTTGGATAGTCCAAACAATGTCACCCGGGGCGTATTGATTCACCGGGGAGAATGGATCAATATTGATGCAGATCAATGACCCATTAGCGCCAGAGCTGAAGGAATAGTCAGTAATGAACACGCGGTCGGTGTCGCCCAGGTCCTCGGTGACGCAAGGAGATGCGTTGACGATGGGCGAGTTCAGGGCGGTGGTCCAGATGAGATCACCCGTGAAGCGGTCCAGTGCGACCACCGAGAGCCCGGTCCCGAGGATGATGGTGTCGTTGATGGTGTCGATCGAGGGCGTTGACCAGGAATCAAGCAACGCAAAGGGGACTTCGGTCGCCCATGCGAGCTGGCCGGTGTCTTGGTCGAAGGCCGCGATGTGCTGGGCGAACTGCTGATTGAATCCGATGGCATAAACCCGCTCGTTGTCAGCAACGACCCCGGCTTGAGGTGTGAATCCCAGTGTGATCTCGCCATCGCCTGTTGCAATCCAGTGCGGGCTTGAGAGATGAACCCCGCTGGTCTGCGGCGTCTGGCTTGAGCCAGTGTGCGAGCTCGAGCCACCGAGCTGGGTCCACCAACTGGGGGTAAGCGGGATCGGACCGGGCGATTGTTCTCCGGAATAGGCCGGGGTGGTGATCGGCTGGGCAAAGACCGCCGAGGCAGTCAGCAGCACAGAACCGCACATAAGGATCAAGAGGGGGTTGGACAAATGAAGTTCCTAAACAAATCGGGTAAACCGGCGTCACGCGTTTCCACATAACGCCGGCTATCTCTCACCTCCCAATCCCCGGCAGACGCACAGGGCGGAAGGACAAACAAACAATCATCGACGACGACGGGTCATCCCGAGGCCGAACATTGAGCCAATCATCAAAGCGCCCGGTGCGGGCACAACAGCAACCGCATCGATTTCAAAGGCTTCGCCAGAGTTGTTGACGAAGCGGACAAAGCTGGCAGAGGACAACCCGGTTGAAGCGATGTCGATACCGACCCCGCCACCCGAGCCGTTGTAGAAATCGCGGAGATCGGTGAAGGACATGTCGGCAAAGTCCAAGGCGGTCAGCGATGGGTCGAGAGCTAGGGTAAAGTCAGATTCAACACTGCCCGGCGAGAATGGGGTCGCATCGACGAAATCGCTGTACCCAAGGGTTGGGAACAGATCGAGTGTGGTGGTAGTCGCGGTGATCCAGTTGATGCCATCGGCAGAGACCTGGACAGTGGCCGCGCCGCCTGAACCGAAGATGAATGGGTTGGATCCTGTGAAGCCGGTGCCATCGTTGCTAGGGTCGGCGTCGGTCCAGGTGGTATCGGCGAAGCCGGCGTTTGAAAAGATAATGAGGTCCACGCCAAACGCGTGAGCTGCGTTGTTGGTAATGGCGGTGTTGAACCCGAGGGATAGGTGCCCGCCCGATCCGACCGAGACCAGTTCGTCGGTGCCCCATGCGGGGTTGAACGGGGTGACGCCCGATGGGAAGATGCCCTCGCCGGTGAAACGCTCGGCGCTGCCCAGAGCGGTGGATGCATCGCTGTACCCCGCGACGGCGTTGGAGCCCGCGTCGTATGACAGGACCGATGTGGCAAAGGATGAAGCGGACGCGGTGGTGGCGATAGCCGCGACCAACACGCTGTTGATTCCAATAGAAACTCTCATAACAAATCTCGACTCTCTGCCCGCAGCACAGAAACAGACGCGGGCACATGATGTGTTGTCCTGTTTCGCGCAGGACACTCCCCGGAACATTCGAGTCGGATCGCGGGGTATAAGCGGGGGGTAAACGCGGGGAGGGGCGCACAACCGATCCGCCGACCCGTTTCGCGAGGTCCGACACATCTGTTGAGGCAGGTCTTCCGGCTCCGGGCTCAGATCCTCTCGTGCCTTCCCAGCAAACAACAAATAGTGTCATTTGTCAGTGGCAGCCATCATCAATGACAGCGTGAGTGGTCGTCGTTGCCCGTTACGGCGGCGCGTCCGCGGTGGAGTTTCACCACACTTCCCTATTCACCGGGTTTTGAAATCAATCCCGGCACCTTCAACGCTCGGACTGTACCAAAGATTTCTCGATATGGCAAGTGTGAATCAGGCGAGTTTGGAAATGAGTCGTGCAAGGGCCTGCGCATCGCGGTTTTTGAGAACCGGAGCCCAGATTTCAGGCTTGACCGAAGTCTTCGAGAGTGCCTGCTCGGCCCGGGTCCAGAGCCGATCGAGCTTTTTCTGGTTGTCCTCGGCCAGAGCGATATCCGTCACGATCTCCCCAAGTCGGGTCGCGAGGATGGTGTCGTGGTTGTCGTAGTAGCGGTTGATGATTTTCCGCTGGGAGCCTGAATATTCTCGTCCGCCTGCCATGGGTTGCTCTCGGTGTTTGAGTGGGTGCGCGATCAAATCCCAAACACAAAGGGTGATATTTGTGCTTTATGGCGAATTTGGTGCTTCAATGGGAAGTACCCCCCTCAGGACTTGAACCTGAAACCCGCTGATTAAGAGTCAGCTGCTCTACCGATTGAGCTAGGGAGGCCATGGCCTCGCGGCCGGTATGATGATAACCCCAGATGGTGGGATTGTCCAGTTTTCTAGTTTGCCCTGATCGGGCAATCTGGTTTGACGGGATCTGAGAAGAGGTCTATTGTTCCCGTCCACCTCGGGCGTGTGCCTAGGGCGGATTTGTAGACGATTTTGACGGGGTCTTTTGGGTCCCCGAGTCAAGGAGAGCGACATGCTTCCATCACAGAGACAGAGCCGAGGCCGAAGCAAGCGTCGCCGCTCCCACGATGCCATCACCGGCATCAAACCAACCATCTGCCCACTCTCGGGTATGCCAAAGCTGCACCACCGTGCATGCACCGAGTCGGGCTATGTCCGTCCTGGTCTTCGCATTAAGGTTCGCAAGCTGGGTATCGGCGTCAACGCCTAACTGAATACTGAAACTGAGGTATGCCGTGGCGGTCCGACTAGGTATCGATGTCATGGGTGGGGATCATGCACCGGACGCGGTTCTGCGCGGATGTATCGATGCGCTCCAAGTGATAGACAATGACGACACACTCGTGCTGATCGGCCCCGAGCCGGTTATCAGTGCGTACCTGAGCGAGCACGGCGTCAATGATTCTCGGATTGTTATTGAGCACGCCGAAGATGTGATCGCGATGGACGCGACACCGATGGAAGCGGTGAGGAATCAGAAGGATTCCACACTCGTCCGGATGTCGGTGCTCGGCTCCAAAAAAGCAGAGGTCCGCTGCGATGCAGTGATCTCCGCTGGCAACACCGGCGCGTGCGTCGCTGCTGGTCAAATGAACATGCGCCGGCTCCCCGGCGTGCACCGTCCCGGCATCGCCGTGACGATCCCAGCGTTCCACGGCCCCGTCACTTTGTGTGATGCAGGGGCCAACCCCGAACCACGCGCGACTCACCTTTGGCAGTACGGCTTGATGGCCGAGGTCTACGCCCGCAAGATACACGGGATCGAATCCCCGCGCATCGGTGTGATGAATATTGGCTCCGAAGAATCCAAGGGTTCTGGTTTGGCCAAAGAAACCGCCGAGCTTCTTAGAAACACGCCTGATATCAACTTTATTGGCTACATCGAAGGCCGCGACTTCTTCGCTGGTGCCGCCGATGTCGTTGTGACCGATGGGTTTCTTGGCAACACCCTGCTCAAGATGGCCGAGGGTCTTGCCAAGAGTTTGTTCCAAGCAATCGCTCACGAGATCAATGACTACGACCCAGAACTGGCGATCAAGTTCCAGCCGGTCACCAAGCGGATCTATGCCAAGAACGACTACCACGAACACGGCGGGGCTCCGCTTCTGGGTGTTAATGGCGTCATGCTGATCGCCCACGGCTCATCAGAACCAAGAACAATCAAAAACGCGATCACGACGACCATCGAGTTTGTCAACAGCGGCATCAACGACGCGATCATCGAACGATTGGCCATGGCTGAAAAAGCGATGCAAGGTGAACCTGTATGAGCAATCAATCTGGAGGCGGTTTGGGTGGGCAGATCGGCGTTGAGATCATCGGCACCGCGATGCACCTCCCCGAAGGCAAACTGACCAACCAAAAGCTTGAAGAGTTGATGACGACATCCGATGAGTGGATCGTCAAGCGGACCGGGATCAACACACGCCGCCAAGCTGACATTGCAAATGGTGAGACGGCCAGCGTGCTGGCAACCGAAGCGATGCGCAAAGCCTTGGTCAAAGCGAATATCGATGCCAAGGAACTGGATCTTCTGCTGGTCGCGACAATGACCTGCGACTCGCCGACCCCATCGGTCGCGTGCGTCGTGGCTCGCGAGCTCGGATGCAATGACATCGGCGCGATGGACATCAACGCGGCGTGCTCCGGTTTCCTCTACACCATCTCGATCGCCGACGCGATGATCAAGTCCGGGTCCTACAAGACCATCGGGGTGATCGGCGCCGACACGATCACGCGCCATATCGACTATTCCGATTACGGACGCGGTGCCGCGATTCTGTTCGGCGATGGTGCCGGGGCCGTGGTGCTCCAGGCGAATGAAGATCCATCCAAGGGCATGATCGCCCACAAGATGCACGCCGATGGGAACGGGGCTAAGCATTTGTTTATCCCGTCGTGCCAGCTCGATTTCCCGCCAGAGGCCGAGTTCGATGAGCGAAAGCTCGACAAGGTCCAGATGAACGGACAGGCGGTCTTCAAGTTCGCGGTGACCAAGTTCCAGGAGGTGATCGCCGAAACGCTCGAAGATGCCGGGATCAGCGCCGACGAGGTGGATCATTTCGTTTGCCACCAGGCCAACTCTCGGATTCTTGATTCGGCGAGAGATCGGTTCGGGATCCCCGAAGAGAAGTTACTCGTCAACATCCACAAATACGGCAACACCGTCGCGGGTTCGATCCCGATCGTTCTCGATGAACTTATTGAAGATGGAAAGATCAAGCCTGGGCAGAAGGTCATGTTCCTTGCCTTTGGCGCTGGATTAACATGGGGTTCATCACTCTGGCAGTTCTGATTCTCAACGCCTATTGATAAGGAAACTTCTATGAGCAATATCATCCTTTGCCCCGGCCAAGGGGCGCAAATGGTTTCGATGGGCAAGCTCTGGTGCGATGCATCCCAAGCCTCGCGGGCAATCTTCGATCAGGCCGATGAAGCATTGGGCGATTCACTCGGTGCACCACTTTCTACACTGTGCTTTGAGGGTCCGGCGGATTCGCTCAATCGGACCGATGTCTCCCAGCCTGCAATCTACACCGCGTCAGTCGCATGCTTCGCCGGATGGCTCGACGCCGAGAACCTGACCAAGAAGGAACTCAACATGGTCGCGACCGCCGGGCTTTCGCTCGGCGAGTACACCGCTCTGCACCTCGCCGGCGCGTTCAGCTTTGTCGATGGGCTCAAGCTCGTCGCACTGCGTGGCAAGGCGATGCAGGAGGCGGCTGAGGCCGCGGATTCTTCGATGGTTGCTCTGATCGGTGCCGATGAGGAAAGCGCAAACGCGGTCTGTGACAAGGCCCGCGAGAATGATATTTTGGTTGCCGCTAACTTCAACGCTCCAGGTCAGGTCGTGATCTCGGGATCAGCCGCCGCGTGCGACCGTGCAGAAACGATTGCCAGCGAGATGAAACTCCGGGCCACGCGTCTGAGCGTTGCCGGCGCGTTCCACTCGCCGTTCATGGAGCCCGCCGCTATCCGGCTCGCCGAGGCATTGGCCGGGACGCAAATCGAGGCCATGAGTTGCACCGTGATGTCCAATGTCACCGCCAAGCCGCACGAATCAGATCCGGATACCATCCGTCAACGCCTCGTCGAACAGCTCACCTCACCGGTCCGCTGGGCGGCGTGCTGTGAGTACCTTGTCCAGAACAATGCATCTTCTGAAGAGGACGCACAGTTCCACGAGCTCGCCCCGGGAAAATCCCTCGGCGGCATGATGCGCCGCATCCACAAGCCCACCAAAGTCCAGGGCCACAACGAACCAATCGCCGTCTCATAAGACCGGCCTACTGAATAGAAACGAGACCAACCATGACCGATCAACGAGTCGCCATTGTCACCGGAGCATCCCGCGGAATCGGACGAGCGATCGCCAAGCGATTGGCCGCCGATGGTCGCCATGTCGTGTGTGTGTCGCGTTCGCAGGGCCCGCTTGATGAGCTCGCCGCCGAGATCCAATCGGGCGGCGGGGCGGCATCCGCGGTCGCGTGCGATATCTCAGATTTCGATGCGGTCGCCGCGATGGTCGAGGGCGTGGCCAAAGATCATGGTCGTCTGGATATCCTCGTCAATAACGCGGGCATCACCAAGGACAACCTGATCCTCCGCATGAGCGATGAGGAATGGGACGATGTGATCAATACCAATCTGAAATCGGTCTTCGTCGCCTGCCGTGCCGCGGCCCGCCCGATGATGCGTGGCAAGTTCGGTCGAATCTGCAACATCGCCTCGACCTCGGGTCTGGTCGGTAACGCCGGCCAAGCCAACTACGCGGCCGCCAAATCGGGTTTAACCGGGTTCACCAAGACCGTCGCCCGCGAGCTGGGCAAGAAGAACATCACCGCCAACTGCGTCGCGCCGGGGTTCATCGAAACCGACATGACCAAAGACCTGCCCGCAGCGGTCACCGATCACATCAAGACCGTAATCTCGACCCGCGAGCTCGGCCAGCCTGAGGACATCGCCGCCGCGGTCGCGTATGTCACGAGCGATGAAGCCAAGTTCATCACCGGCCAGACCATCGCTGTCGATGGCGGCATGACGATGTGCTAAGCGAGCGTCTTATTCGTATTTCAAGTATCCAAAGTGCATCCGGCAGTGGTTGAGGTGTACCAGCGTCCAGAGCTCGTTGGTCATTGAGCCAAGAAGCGGGCTGTCGTGGAGCATCTGCTCGCCATTGGCAATCCGTGCAACCTGCGACCGCATCAGCGCCATTCCGTCTTCGTAGCTCACTTCATCGGCCGGCAGCAACGGGTTCTCTGATTCGGGGAGCTTGATGCCGGGCTTCATCTGCCCCTTTGGGTTCTTGGCCATCCGTTTGAAAACCAGCTTCCCGAGGATCCGAAAGAGCAGCGGCAGCTTCATGTCCGGGCCGAACCCATCGAGCGAGAACCGCATGAACTTGCCGCAATGCTCGAGGTTCTGTCCAACGGTCCAACCGCCATCGGTTGTCAATGTTTCCGCTTTGTGTGCGGCATCGATGATGTCGAGCTCAGCAGAGAGTTCTTCGATGGAATGAAACGCCTTGGGTACCCACTGGTTCTTATCAGCAACTTTCATGCGTGTCCTTTCATGATCCCATTGTGCGATTTGTGAGATCGTAGCCGTTGACTATACTTTGTGTATGAAACCCCAATCGATCCTTGAAACGATTCTCTACAACGATAACATCGAATCCGCATTGTGGTTCTATTCGGAAGTCTTGGGCTTTCCGGTCGTGCGGGACATGACAGAACTTGGGTTTGCGTGCAGGGTTGATGAGTCGCATGTGCTCCTGATCTTTGATCCAACTGAGGCGAGCAAAGCCGGGCGGACCGTCCCGAGTCATGGCTCGACCGGGCAGGGGCATATCGCATTCCGGATTCAAGAGTCTCAATACGACCACTGGAAAGATCGGCTCAGTTCCTTTGGCATCGAGATCGAACAAGAAATCGAGTGGACCCCGGAGGGGCGATTCTCCCCAGGCCGATCGATCTACTGCCGCGATTCATTCGGAAACTCGGTTGAGCTCATCACCGCCGATATCTGGCTCAAAGAGCCCCCAGCCAAGGCTTGAAGCCTGATTCAAGAATGAAACTGATGGTCCGCTCGTCCCTACACTAGAGGTATGAAGACCAAGCACACGATCTCCGCAACCGCGATTCTCCTGTCCCTCACCCTTGCGGGGTGTTCTGATTCCTCAGATTCCAAACCCGAAGCGGCCGCCGCCAGCGAGCCCTCCGCCGACACGAGCTATCTCGACGAACTCGCCGCCAAGCAAGGCATCGCGCTCGATGACGAAGGCACAGGCGAGCAAGCCACCGATATCGATCCTCAAATGGACGACGCGGTTGTTCTCGACGCCGGAGACCCAGACGCCGGTAATCCAGCGGTGACCGAAGACGAACAACGCGAATGGGAACTCGAAAGAGAATCCAAATCCCTACTCGGGCGATCCCGCGATAAAGGATTGGACCTTCGTGACCAACTCCAAGGCAGCACAACCGCGGGAGACGGTCTGGCCTACACAATCAGCGAAGAGGAATACGCCGCCAGCTCAGGGCTCCGTTGGGAAATGCCCGCCGATTGGCGAATGGCCGTCCCCCCACGCGGACGCTTTGGCGAAATGTACATCAAGCATGCACTGGGCAACGCATCCGTGTCCTTCATCAAGGAATCCAGCAGCTCGCGGGACATCGTGCGCCGCCTGCAGGGTCAGATCATCAGTGCAACCGGCGGCCGATCACGCGCCAGAATAACGAACAAAACAATCGGGGAACACAGCGTGCAGTTCGTCGATCTCGACGGCACCTACCTCGATCCCGGCTCCAAGGGCGGCACCAAAGAACAGATCTTCTACGCAATCCACGCCGCGATCTTTGATCTCGGCGATTCCCGTATCCTCATCAAAATGTGGGGTCCTCAGGACACCGTCAATCAGAGCGGGCCGCTCTTTGATGCCATGATCGACAACACCAGCACACAGTGAGCACCGGATTGAGCGACGCACCCACCGCCCATTGTCCAGTCTGCCAAGCATCCGCCCAAAGGCGCGGGCGTGTTGTGCACAACCATCCCGCCAAAGTCGCGGGCGTTGAGATTGATCTTGATGGCAAGCGGTTCCAGATGCACCGATGCCCGCGTTGTGCCATCGAATTTAAGCATCCGTTTATCCCAGAAGAAGAACTGATCGCATGCTACGAGCAGGCCTCGGGCGATCACTGGGAGGAGACCCCCGATCCGTCCAAAAGACGGTTCGACGACATAGAGCGGGTCATCAACGCCCATGCCTCAGGCCCGTCGATACTCGATATTGGTTGCTCGAACGGTGCCCTGCTCGGATATATGGGCCAGTCATGGGAGCGCTTCGGGATCGAACCCGGTCAAGAGGCGGCCAATCAAGCCGAGGACCGGGGCATCAAAATCATCGCTCCGATGCTCGATCAGTGCACCACCGACCAACGCTTTGATGTCATCCTCGCGATCGATGTCCTCGAACACCTGCTCGACCCGGGCGAGTTCATCAGGGGCGTGCGGGAACTCCTGAGCCCCGGCGGCATCTTCGTCGGGCTGACGGGCGACGCCGGATCACCCGCCTGGAAATGGCACGGCTCACGATACTGGTACTGCTCGCTCCCCGAGCATCAGGTGTTCTACACCCACCAAACCATCGAACACCTCGCAAAGACGCACTCGATGGAACTCGTTGGATACGAACGCATCAGCCATGCGAGATTCAAAAAATCACGAATCATCCGCGACCGGATCCGTGGATTCATCTGGGGTTTGGGCATGCGGCTTGGATTGCATAAACACAACAGTCCCCCCGGCTGGCTCCCCGCCCACGACCACATGCTCTTCGTGCTCAAAGCTGACGGCTGATTCTGAAGCGTTCCTCATTCAAACAGCCCGTTAAGCTTTTGGCCGCGTAGTAAAGCGGTTTCGTTCTGTGCTCGCTTGGCCCGTCCGTTCACGAACTGCGACGCATAAAAAACCACCCGCCCAATCTGGTACCTGACAGGGTTGTTGCGGTAGTGGGGGTAGCGCTGATCAAGAATCGAACGCTCGTCGGCGTATTGCTTCTTCCACTGCTCGCTCTCGCCCTTGGCATCGGTGTGGATGCGGTGCACACCGATAAATTTTTCCAGTCGGATCGCGTTGGCACTGGGGAGCATCCTGTACCACAGGTCGGTGTCCATCGTGCAGTGCATGGATTGGTCAATGCCCCCGACGCTCTCGTACAGCGATCGCCGAAAGAAAGTGCTGGGTTGATGGGCACGCATATACCCAAACCTCGCCCACCGGTCCGAAGGCCCGGCCCGTCGATCACACCGGATGATCTTCGAATCCTGATCGATGATGATCGTGTCGCCCTCGATCATCCCGGTTTCTGGATTGGATTCAAAGGCCTCACGCATCGAACGGACAGCAGCGGGGAGCAACGCGTCATCAGAGTTGACCCACGCGAGGATGTCGCCGGTGGCTCGTTTGAAACCGTTGATGATCGCGTCGGACTGCCCGTCGTCCTTCTCGGATTGCCAGTGGGTCAGTTCGGATTGATACCCTTCGATGATCTCTTTGGATCCATCGGTCGAGCCGCCGTCCATGACGATGAGTTCGTGGATCTGATCGCGCTGTGCCATCAGAGAACCAAGCGCCTCATCGAGGAACTCGGCTTGATTGAACGAAGGCACGACAATCGAAACAGTTGGCAGCGACATAGATGTCTTTACTTTGGGGGGGTGGGGGGTTAGCTGAGGCCGAGCAGTTCGATCTCAAAGATCAGGTCGGCCTTCGCTGGGATCGCTGGTGGTGAACCAAACTCGCCGTAGGCTTTGGCGTAGGGGATAGTGAGCTTGCGCTTGCCGCCGACTTTCATGCCCGGGATGCCTTCTTGCCAGCCCTGGATGAGGTTATTGAGCGGGAAGTTGATCGACTCGCCGCGGTCGTAGGAGGAGTCAAAGACGGTGCCGTCCATGAGTGTGCCCTTGTAGTGGACATTGACGGTGGCGCTCTTTGGGCATTCCATCCCGTCGCCTACGACGGAGTCTTCGATGATGATTTCGGTGATCTGGCTCATTGGTGTGTTCCTTTATTCTTCGGTTGAGTAGGAGGGAATGATAGCTCTTCTAGAGGTCGAAATAGTCGCTGATATACGCCGGAATATCGTCTGCTTTGGTCAGATTCACGACATCGAGCAGCCGCATGAGATCGCGTTTGAGCTTCTCAGCAAGGACATCGGCGTCAATCTCGTCGTCATCGATGGTGCGGACATAGCGGTACCGCCCTTGCCCGCGTTCATTGCCCGGGATGGGGGTCAGCTCGATCGCGCCAAACTCAGCGAGCCGGATCAGGACATAGTCCATGACCCCGCCCCCGAGCCCGTGGGCGTGGCCTTTGCCGATGACATGGATGCGGAGGTCATCGGAGTCAAAGTCGTCGTGGTTGAAGCGGGCCTCGATCGCGCTCATGGTCTGCATGATCAGATCAGGCGTCGGGTTCTGCCAGCGGATGAACTCCTGCTGGATGGTTAGGTCCGACTGTGCGTACAGAATCTTGCAAATCGAAGGCAACCCATCGCGCCCGGCCCGACCGACTTCCTGGTGGTACGCCTCGACTGAGCCGGGGAGCTGGGCGTGGATGACAGACCGGAGATCGGATTTGTCAACCCCCATCCCAAACGCGTTGGTGGCGCAGAGCAAGAGATTCTCTCTGGGCGTCGCGTTGATGAACTGGTTGTAGACGCGCCGTCGTTCGTTGGCTGGGAGCCGCCCGTGGTAGATCTCGACGGGCCGATCCATCTTCCGCATGATATTCGGGGCCATGCGTTCTAAATCTTTGATGAGCGTGAAGTAGACGATCGAGGTGCCTTGGATGCCTTTGAGTGTGGATTGGAGTTTCTCGATCTTGTCGTCATCATCCCACGCTTCGACACACCGGAGTTTGAGGTTCGGTCGGTCAACAGGAGCCGCGAACAAAGGCATGGATTCGAGCGTCGCGCCAATGACCGTCCGCACATCCTCGCGGACGGGCTTGGTGGCCGTCGCGGTCAGGGCGATGGTGGTTGGGGGGACGGGATTCCCAAGCTCCTTGCGGAACTCCCCGATCCGCTGGTACGCCGGGCGGAGATCATGCCCCCATTTGGTAACGCAGTGGCACTCGTCGATCGCCAGCAGGTTCACCCCGCCGGGCACCTGATCCAGTGCCTCGCGGAAATCGGGTTTGGTCATGCGTTCTGGGGTCGCATAGAACAGCTCATATTCCCCGGCCGCGAGTTTCTTGTACCGCTTGCGTCGTTCTTGTGGAGGGACCGTCGAGTTGACATATTCTGCCCGGATGCCACGCTTTTTGAGCGCAGAAACCTGATCCTCCATCAACGCAATCAACGGCGAAAACACCAATCCAACCCCGCCCGATTCCTGATGCTTGACCAGTGCCGGGAGCTGGAAGCACAGTGACTTCCCCGACCCCGTAGGCATCACAACCAGTGCATCGCCACCCTCTAGCACGCGATCAATGATCTCCTGCTGGAGCGGACGCAGGGCATCGAGCCCGAAGCGGTCTTTCAAAATGGAATCGACAATCGCAGTGTGCATCGGCAAGGGTATCAGCCCATCGCCCAGTTGACCGGATTACTTCGCGGATTTCACAGCCGATGTCTTCGCGGCCGCGGCATTGAGCAACTCAAGTTTCTTGAGATATTGCACACAAGTGCTCACATAAGTCGCGTGCGACCAAGTCAGCGGCGACACCGAGATCGGATCACCCGAATACGGATCAAACTGCTCGGCAAGCACCCCAGAAAGCATCGTCCGCTGGTGCGTCCAGTCCAGAAGCATCATCGCCGCCTTGAGTTCATCAACAGTCTTGGCCTTGGCGATCTGGTACTGCGCCTGCCAGAGCGTGCAAATCACCCATGGATTCCCAGGCACATCATCGGTCTTCTCGCACTCGACCTGGTGGTAGTAGTCCCGCTCATAGCGGGCGCACCCGCCGACATTCGTTTTAACCCACAGCCGATCCCGCATCGTGTCCATCTCGGACTGAATCAGCGGATCAGTCGGCTCAAAGGCACCAAAGGCAAACAACGCGTAGTTCGCGCTGTCGCGTGTCATGTCGAGCCGGTACGAGCCGTCCTCGAGGGGAACGGCCATGCGAGCAAAGTGCCCGCGTTCCTCGTGCCAGAAGTGCCGTTTGAGAGCCCCCTTCATCCGGTCGGCGCCCTCGCGGAACGCCGCGGCTCGGTCCATCTCTCCGAAGTCACTCGCAAAGTCGGCCGCCGCATTGAGTGCGCCGATCGTCGCCGCGACGGTAAAGGTATGAATCCCGCGTCGTTCTTCCCACAGATCCCACGACTGCAATGGCAGCCCGTTGTGATCCCGGTGCTCAAGCATCCACAAGGCAGGACGCAGCACCAGTTTGACATACAACGGCTTAATAAACTCAACATCCCGGAACTCATTGAAATGCTGGCGCAACGCCCACAGCGTGAGCGCCGTCTCGTCCTGCTGGATCGGAAGTACCGGCTTACCGTCAATCATCCATGGATGCCAAGAGCTCGCCAGATCGCCCTCGGGCGTGTATTTATGCAGGAAGTATGATTTTTCACCGATGCAATCCGCGGCATACCGGAAGAAGTTTCGGCTCAGTTCGCTCTGCCCCGCAAGCACCAATGAATGGGCAACCAACGCCCCGTCACGCATCCAGCAGTACGAATAATGGTCCCCAGCAAAGTGGGTGATGTCCGTATCGTTGGCCGCGATGATCGCGCCGCCGTTGTCGATCTGTGTGCGGAGGATCAGTTGTGATCGGTAATACAAATCCCGGATCGGTTCTGGGAGCGGCGATGTATCAAGCGGCTCCTTCCGGCTCCAGAGCTTCCAGTACGCCTCGGTCCGGGAGATGTGTCGTTCGGGACTGACCGCCCAGACCCGCTCATTGAGATGCTTGGCGGCTTCATAGTTGTCGCTGCAGATCACCCACAGCGTCATCTCGGCTTCACCATTGGGTGGAACCTGGACATACACACCAACGGTCGCGTCCACCGACCCCTGCGAGATCGCGTTGCGACCCAGCTGCCCGTCCTCAGCATCACGCCAGGTCCCCTCAGCACCACCGACACGCTTGGCCCCGATCGCCCAGTGCTCGATCCCACACTTGGTCGGATCGCTCGAAGCGTTGATCAGGAAGTACGAATCGTCCTTGTACATGATGACCGCATTGGTATTGGGGTCGTAGTTGGCGGTGTCCCCGACCGGCGAGCCGTTGATCGAGAGATCGAAGTGGAAGAACAATCGCACATCGCGGGCCGCCCCCCGTAGATCTCGTACCGTGACCTTCTTGAAATACACCGGCTTGTGATAGTCAACCAGATCATTGCAGGTCAGCTCAATCCCAAGCTCGTGGTTGGTCAGCAGGACTTCGGTCGTCATCGAGTCCGGTTTGTACCGGAGTTCTCTTTCCCACGAGTCCTCCTCGATCCACGAGATCTGACCATCGGCCCAGACACCGAACCGCTGAACATGCCCGTCGGTGTGGTTGTACCGGCCAACCCGGGGTGAGTAAATGTCCCGCATCCGATATTGATCATCAAAGGTGAACAGGATTGAGCCATTGCCGACTGGTATATTGCGGGGCATGGATGGGTGTCCGTGGGAAAGAGGTGATTATGGATTCAAATCTAGCACACTCATCGGCCGAATCTGGCGTTAGCAGGGATGATTTTGGGGATTGTCCACAGAGAATCCAAGTATCAACGGCCAGATAGATCCCATATTGACCGCGATACCATATTGATCTGTGGAAAAACAATGAATCCGAGCCCGTTTTGTGGTATGCTCTTGATACTTCTCCGGAAAATATCCGGATCTGGTCTATTCAGACCATCTCAAGTGCCTGATTGTGCTTTGTAGTAGGAAACAGGTTGTGGTTAATCAGGATTCTGTGGTTCTTCACAGATCCGTGTGTGGAGTTCAAGATGTCTCGATCAAATCGTCGTATCTATGGGTTTACTCTGATCGAACTCCTGGTGGTCATCGCGATCATTGCTGTGCTGTTGGGGCTCTTGCTGCCAGCTCTTGGCAAAGCACGATTGACCGCACAAACGGTCAAGAGTAAGGCCAACCTGCGATCTATGGGCCAACTCCAGATGCTCTACGCGGGGGAGTTCAGAGACAGCTATATTAACCCCTTCAATACCAGCAAAACCGGTGGCGGGTTTGGCGCTGGCACCGGATGGGCATCGGCAAGAAAGCCGGGGCTTGCTGGTGTCTACGAGTTTACTGGGCCTGGCCAATGGTACTCCGAAATGTATGCATTTCACTGGTACTCACTCGTAGGCGGCTGGCTCCATGATGGGGATTACGCCTCAGAGGTCCAGTTTGCTCCAGCAGATAAAATTCTTCTCGATCGCTTTGAGGATCTCGCGGTTGACAATCCCGATTTCAATCTGAACACAGGTATCTGGGATTGTTCATATGTGCTCTCTCCAACAGTGTGGTTCTCTTCAAAGCGATACGAAGACGACACGCGCCCAACTCCGAGCAGGAATAATGGCCCCGCCTCATTGGCAAGGCGGAACAAAGTCTCAGAAACATCATTCCCTGCAAACAAGGTCATCATGTGGGAACGCTTTGATTGGACCCAGACATCCCGAAGAACTACCACTGATACCGGATTCTCGGTCATCGACCGAGGGATCGAACCGGGGGCTCCGCAGTGGAATAACTCCGAGGCCAACCCCGGTGTTCTGACCGCCGATGGTTCCGTTGTCGCCACCAAGATTGCGGATATTCGCCAGCTCGCCCTCAATGAAAATCCCCGCGTTGCAAGAGAGTTCACGCCAACCGATCTTTGGAGACCAACTGCGAATCTCTTCAACAACTATGGCATGGGTGACGACGGGTTCGAGATCGGTTCGGGCGTAGAAGGGTTTGGCGGGGGGCTCTACCCCGCCTACTTCTGGGCAACACGCGACGGGATCAAAGGCCGGGATATTGTCCGCTAGTCTCGAGTTCTTAGGGTTTGTCGAAGCTTAAATCTGGCCGGCAAGCAGTGCTGCTGCGATGTCATCAGGTGACATCTCGCCATCTCCGCCCGCGTCGGCACCGGAATCTGAATCAGGGCCCATCGCTTCGATCCGCTCGGTCTGGCCGAGGGTTGTTGTTAGGCGTACACCGAAGTTCTCACCGATCTTGACCGCAGAGCCCTTGGCAATCTGGCGGTTGTTGATCCGGATCTCAAGATCTTCCTCAGCACTAATCTGAAGCTCGATGATTGAACCCGGAACCCATTGGCGTACACCAGCGATATCCACATCACGCTCGCCGATGACAACGACCAGCGGAACCTCGATGCGCATGATTGACTTGAGATTGGATCCCATACTGACCTCATCGGCACGAACTGCGCCCCAATGCACACAACGCGCACATTCAAAGGGGGCATAGACAAACAATCGCAACTGATATGCCAGTGAGCAAGGTCCAGATAATAGATTCTGAGCAGCGGGTTCGTTTAGCCGTCGTATCGGCTGACGATGAGGCTGACATTGTGCCCGCCAAACCCGAAGGTGTTGTTCATCGCGGTTGTGACGGGCATCTCCCGGGCCACATTGGCCACGATGTCCACGCCGCCGCATTCGGGGTCGATGTCATCGAGATTAATCGTCGGTGCCACGATCCCATCACGCACCGCGTGGATGCAAGCGATGAGTTCAACAGCTCCAGAGGCACCCAAGCAGTGCCCGTGCATGGATTTGGTGGAGTTCATCACCAAGCCGCCGTTGACTCCGCCCTTGAGTGCGTGCTCACCAAACACGGTCTTGACCGCGATAATCTCGGCTTTGTCGCCAAGCGGGGTCGATGTGCCATGGGCGTTGATGTAGTTGATGTCTTCTGGATCGAGACCGGCGTCGTCGAGTGCCCATCGCATTGCGTGCCCGGCTCCACGCCCCTCTGGGTGTGGTGCGGTGATATGACCGGCGTCACATGAGTTGGCAGCTCCGCAGAGCTCAGCGTAGATCGTGGCCCCGCGAGCCTTGGCGTGCTCTTCGGATTCAAGAACATAGACCGCAGCACCCTCGCTGAGCACGAACCCATCGCGGCCGCTGTCAAACGGGCGTGAGGCCTTCTCAGGGGCGTCGTTGCGGGTTGAAAGCGCTTTCATGGTCATGAATGCACCAAGACACAAGGGCGTCAAGGCGGCTTCAGAGCCGCCGGCGAGCATGACATCGGCCTTGCCCGAACGGATGGCCTCCATTGCATCCCCGATCGCATGCCCAGATGATGCACACGCGGTCGCATGGGTCGAGGCAGGGCCCTGAAGATTAAAGCGGATCGAGATATTCCCGGTCACCGCATTGGCCATCAGCTTGGGAACCGTGAACGGCGAAACCCGCGATGGTCCCTTGGCGACCATTGTCTGGACGCTGGCCTCGATTGTCGAGATCCCACCGATTCCAGAACCCATGACAATGCCTTGGCGTTCGGGGTTGCCAGTGCTGAAATCAAACCCTGAATGATCCACCGCTTCTTGTGCAGCACAGAGCCCAAGCAGCGAGACGCGGTCCATCCGTTTGGATTCGCGTTTTTCAATAACCGAGTCCGGGGACCAGTCGTGGACCTGCCCGCCGATGGTCACAGTCCACCCGTCATACTTGGTGAACTCATCTGATGCAATCGTCGTGATCCCCGATCGACCAGACTTCATAGAGTCCCAGGTGTCGGCAGCATTGTGTCCGATATTGGTCAGGGCTCCGTAGCCGGTGATCACAACTCGGTGACGCTGGATTGGACGATTGCTAGAGCTCATAGAGGTGGTCCTGATCTGGGCTATGCCAGTTGCATCGTCTCGGGTCTACAAATCTGTAGGCAAGAGACAAACACACAAGCCCCACCGATGCTGGCCTTATGAGGACCCGTGCGGGGGGCTTGGGGTTATTCTGAACGGGACGGGGATTATTCCGTGCCGTTGGCCTGCATGATGAAATCAATCGCGTTGCCGACGGTCAGGATTTTTTCGGCCTGGTCGTCTGGGATTGATGTTTCAAACTCGTCCTCGAACTCCATAACGAGCTCGACGGTGTCAAGGCTATCAGCATTGAGATCTTCCATGAAGCTGGTGGTCCGGGAGATTTTCTCCTTATCGGCGCCCATTTGCTCAGCAACAATTTCGATTACCTTTGATTCAATTTCCTGTTCGGTCACAGTATGTCTCCGCTCGTTCGATCGTGATTTCTGACCCGGACGCTCCATACGCCCGAGAATCTCGTCCCCGATCTTGGCCCCGATTGTATCCAGTGAGTGTAGGGTTTGCCCAGACTTATATCGAACGAGAGAGTCGAACTTTGTTCGGTGTATCCAGATTATCGTCCCTCCCATCCGGATTCATCCCAACCAGCCCCTCATTCAAGGTCCTAGAGCCATATCCATTCACATTCGTCGTTCATCGGAACCCCAAACCCGTCGAAACACACTCCAGCAGCACGCGGCGTATCCGCACCAGTTGCAAAAGGAGTTGACATGGGAACTATGCCAAAGGAATCAGATGCATTTGTGGAACATGTGGTCAAACTGATCAAACGCATGCAGCCAGAGTTCTGCATCAACCGTGTTACCCCAAACGAACTCCATGTCAACGGCCGCCGCCTTGACCTCGAGAATCTCTATAGGATGGTCGCCCACGAGCCAGAGCGGGGCACCGACATCGTCGAGCACTTCCTCGACCAGCTCTTTATGGGTGATCACGCGGAGGTCAACGACATCCCATTCGAGCAAGCCAAGGCACGGATCATGCCACGCATCCAGCCGACCTCGATTTTCGAGCATCTCACAGAATCGCTCGTCGCTCATGTACCCTTTGTCAATGACACGGTCATTGTGTTTGTGCTTGACATGCCCCACATGACCGTGAGCATCACGACGGACCAGGTAGTCCGTTGGGGTGTCACGATCGACGACATCGAAGACCTCGCACGAGAGAATCTTGACCTGTACGCACCCGAACTCGATATGCAAGTGATCGAAAGTGCCGAGGGCGGCAAAGCGGTGATTGTTGCTGAGCAAGACGGCTATGACGCGGCTCGCCTCTTGATGGGCGATCTTCACGCGAAGTTGGCGAGCCATCTCGGACCAGATTTCTATGTCGCAACACCAGCGCGTGACATGTTCATCGCACTGAGCTGTGAACCCGATTCGTTTGTGCAGCGTTTGTGCGACCGGGTCAGCGAAGATTTCACGCGATTGCCCTACCCGATCACCAAGGACCTGTTCTTAGTGACCCAGGACGGCATCGCGGGTACCACTTGGATGCACGACGAACAGCAAGACCGCAATGACCATGATGACCGAGATGATCAAAACGACCTCAGAGACGCGGCCTAAACCGCCCGCCTCTATCAGCCCTACAGTCAGCTGTGATACTTCTTATTGACAACTACGACTCCTTCACTTGGAACCTCGTCCAGCGTCTGGGAGAGATCGATCGGGCCCTAGAGCCCGACCGCGATCTCATCGTCAAACGCCACGACGAGATCACCCCAGAGCATGCGTCCGATCTGGACAACGGCAAAGGCCCGAGTCATGTCATCATCTCGCCCGGCCCCTGCACCCCCAAAGAAGCGGGGGTCTCCAGCGAGATCATCAACCACTTCGCGGGGAAGATTCCCGTGCTGGGTGTCTGCCTCGGTCATCAGTGCATGGCTGACAGCAACGGCATGACCGTCGCTCGCCACCAGATCCTCATGCACGGCAAAACCTCCGAAATCAACCACGACGCAACAGGCCTCTTCGCAGGAATCAACGCCCCCGCAACCGTCGCACGCTACCACTCGCTCATTGTCGAACCAGCAACAATCCCGGCCCTTGTGCCCGGAGATGACGGCTGGCAGGTCACCGCGACCTGCAACGACGAGATCGATGGCCAGCAAGTCGAGGTCGTCATGGGCATGCGACGGGTCTGGGTGGACGATTCCAAGGCCCCGCTCGAAGGCGTCCAGTTCCATCCCGAATCCTTCATGACCCCCAGCGGCTCGATCATGCTCTGGAATTTCCTCCGAATGGGCAATGCCGGGCGGGATCTCCCAAAGCCTCCGATGGGAACGGAGTTGGGCGAAGCGATCGTATAAGCACGGGCAACCTCTGTCATTCCCGGCTATCCTTATTGCATGCTCCACCCATCGCCAACCACCAAAATCGACCCCACCCTTACCCGCACCACGATCGAAGAGATCTGCGAATGCGAATCCCCGTGTGTGGTCCTGAGCTTCGCCAATACCAACTACACATTGAATCTCCAGCCCGCGTCGGATATGGATGGATACCGTGCGATGGTCGGCAAGACCGTCCTGGGCACCATCCACGCGACCGCCCGCCGCATCGATGCCGCCACTGCCGGTGGCCAGAGCATCGATCCAGTCGCCGGTCGTCCACGCCGGATCATGGGCAGGGTGATCGGCATCGATACCCGTTCCAACGGCATCGTGGTCAATGTCGGCCCAGACATGGCCGTCTGGCTCATGGTCAGCGCACCGAACCAGCACGCCAAAGACTTCGCAGAAGTTGAGTTCATCACCTGCGACATTCTGCCAGGCGCGTCGTTTAAGTTCAAAGAACTGGCCTGATACGAGGGTGCCACTACTCGCATTCTTATGCGCAGTAGTGTCTTCGAATAATCAAGCAGTACTGGTATACCCAAGACACTGCTGCGCCAAAGACGGCGAGTAGTGGCACCCAGAGTTGATCACGCGATCCGCGGATCGACCCAGCGGTAGAGCACATCAACAACCAGGTTGAACAAGATCAACATCGTCGCGAAGATCAGGACCACGCCCATGATGAGGAAGAGGTCTTTGTTCTGCACGCCGTTGACGAAGTGCTGTCCCATGCCGGGGATGGTAAAGACCTGTTCGATGACAAATGATCCCGTCATCGCCAGAGCCGCCGCAGGGCCGAGGAAGGAAAGCACGGGCAAGAATGCGTTTTTGAGTGCATGCTTATACAACACCGCGTTTTCTGAAGCCCCCTTCGCGCGTGCCGTGCGGATGTAGTCCGCGCCGAGTGCTTCGATCATCCCCATGCGCGTGAGCCGGGCGATGTACGCCGCGAAGGGGAGCGAGAGCGTCACCGCAGGCAACACCGCCTTCATCGGGCCGCCCCATCCCCCAACGGGGAACATCGGGATCAGCACCGCAAACACAAGCAAGAGCGCCGTCCCGATCACAAAGCTCGGCAATGAAATCCCGATCATCGCAATGGTCAGCGTAAAGAGATCACTCGCCGAGTTCGGTTTGACGGCCCCAATGACCCCCGCACCAACGCCAACAACAAGCGCAATCAGGATCGCTGCCGCTCCGAGTGTGATAGATACAGGCAATGCTGATCCGACAATCTCGTTTACTGTCCAGTCGTCGTACTCCAGCGATGGCCCAAGATCAAAGATCGGCCTCGGTGCCGGCGGGAACCCGGCTTCAAGAGCCGCCTCCTGATCACGCGCCAGATCACCACTCACCCAGTCCTTGGCATACTCAAACCCCGTCACGCTGCTCAGGTACGACACATAAAACCTCGGGAACGAATCGAGGTTGTACTGCTTCTTCATCTGCTCGATGACCTCGGGCTTGGGCCGCTTTTCTGGGTTCTCCAGAGGATTCCCAGGCACCGCCCACGCGAGGGTCAGCGTGATCGTGTAGATCACCAGCAAAATCACAGGCAACGCCGCGAGCCGGCGGAGGATCATGGTCATCATGGCGTAGTCGCCTCCACCTGTATTTGGTCTGGGTTCATCGGGCGGGGGAGATCATCGCCGATCCCGTCACCGAGTACATCGATCAGGAACGCGTTCTGTTTTGTGCGTGGGTGCGTCGAGAGCCCGGTGATTTTCTTGGCATCAAACATATAAATCGTCGCGTAGTGGAAGATCGGCACCAAAGGCAGGTCCTCTTCCATTATGATCCGCTCGGCTTCGCTCAGAATCGCCATCCGTTTGACCGGATCCAGCTCGTTGCTTGCCTGAAACAGGAGGTCATCGAAGACCGGGTTGTTGTACGCTCGGTCGTTGTTGCCGTCTTTGGAATGGTTGATGTCGAGGAAGGTGGTTGGGTCGCCGTAGTCGCCAAACCACCCGGCTCGCGCGGTCATGTATTGCTTGTTTTTGAGGTCTTCGCGGAAGATCTTGATCTCTTTCTGCGAGAGCGAAGTCTGAACACCCAGCGATTTCTGCCAGCTCTTGGCGATTGCTTGACCAATCAGGTCATGCCCCGCGTCCTTGTTGAATGCGAGCTCGACGATAAAGTCGTGCGGAAAGTTCGCTTCTTTGAGCAGTGCTTTAGCTCTCGCGATGATCGCGGCTCGCTCTTCTTCGTTTGCTGCATCTCCAATATTGGGCAGCCCCTTTGGCGAGGTGTACCCGCCGATCGAGCCCGGCGGGATGAGTGTTGAGGCGGAGGGTTCTCCAAGCCGTCGGATCTCGCGGGCGATCGCGGGCTTGTCGATGCACATCGCAAAGGCCCGCCGCACGCGCGGGTCGGCGAACGGATTTTCACGCCCGTCAGGAAGCCGAGGCTTGCAGTTGAAGTTATAAAAATAGGTCCCGAACGAGGACACCGCGTGCGTCAGAGCTCGCGGGTCCTCGGGCAGCATCCGCGTGATCGAGAACTGGTCGTACCCGAGTGCCTCGAACTCGGCGACGCGTTCTTTGTGTTCGTCAAAGAATGCAAGCTTCTGGGCCACCATGTCCCCGCGATACGGGCTCGTCACATTGGCGATCCAGTCGATCGATCCGGTCTGGTACGCCAGCACCCCCGCGTTGGGATCGGTGATCGAGGGGATGGAAATGGTATTGATCGCGATCGAGTCGCGGTCCCAGTAGTGGGGGCTCTTGGTCATCCGCATATCGCGTTTGAACCTCCAGCCGGTGAGTTCAAACGCTCCATTGGAGATCAGCACCCCGCCCTTGGTCCAGCCCGGGCGACGGACGAGCCGGCCTGTGACTGGGTCGGGCCGCTCGTACTGCGCCACCAACGGCTCATAGACCGGAGAGAATACCGCAAAGGCGGCAAGCTCAAGGAAATAGGGTACCGGTCGCTCAAGGGTCACCACAAGCGTGCGATCATCAATTGCATGAAGCCCGACCATTGAATCAAACCGCGCTTTGGTCTCTTCCCATAGGTCATACGCTGCGATCCGCCGGGCATCATCGCTGGCAAACTCTCGATCGGAAAACCCATCAAGCTGTTCCTGCCGCCAGTCGTAGAACGCCTGTGCCCCCTTGATGTTGAGGAACATCGCGACATAGTCAGACACCAGATCGGGCAGCAGTGCCCGTCTCCACGAGAATACAAAATCCTGAGCCGTCACATCCGCCCCGTTGGTCCATTTGGCGTCGCTTCGGATATGAAAGGTGTAAGTCTTAGCGTCCTCAGACAGGTCCCAGGACTCGGCAACGCCCGGGACGATGTCAAAGTCGTCGCTGAGCACATCGTTTTTGACAAGCCCCTCGTAGAGCAGCCGGGCCGTTCTCAGGTCGTGCATCCAGCTCATCCGCTGGGGATCGAGGGTGTTGACCTCAGACGAGTTGATATAGGTCAGATCCGCGCGTGGCAACGGTCGATCCCCAAAGACCGACAACGCAACGAGCGCTACAAGAACAGCAACAGGAATCAGCATTCGGCTCATAGATCCACTGTACCCGCTGAAGGTGTCATATGTTGCTATTCATATCAAAGATCAGTGCACGAACTCGTCGTCGGCAAAGTTAAAGTCAGTCACGATCGGCGATCCAGGGCCAAGCAGTAATGCCGCCTTGTTGCGGAAACTGCGATCATCGCCCGCTTCAAGCAGATCAGCAAATGCGGTCTGCTCTACGCCTGAGGCCGACCGACCATTAAGTTCAGCGTGCTCGCGGAGAGCAAAGTACAACAGGGATTCCCCAGACCGCACGAGCGTGACTTGCATCGCACGCCCTTCGATCTCAGGCATCGTGCCCGAAATCACCTCCGAAAGAGCGATCGAGATCATATTGGCACCGAGGCCAACGGCAGATTTAACCGCTTCATGAGTAGAGTCTTCCCGAGACTGAAACAGCGAGTTGGTCGCAGCACCCGATGCAAGCATCGACATTCGGACCCGGGAATCCAGATCCGATGAGTCGGACGAGAGCTGCTTTCCAGCCGCATCACACATAATACGGATGCAGTCCGCGCGGGCGGCCAAGAAATCATCCGATGGCAGCGAGCACCCATGCCCGAGCGCCTGAACGCACGCACTAATCAGCGATTGGTCATTGGTCGAATCAGAAACAGATTCCAGCTTGGAAATCAGCGAACTCAGGTCATTGGCCGACATCGCAGGACCATTGGCAGCGGTAGTCCGGAAAGTCCGGCCAGCACGCCCTGCTGCAAAGATCCGGACACCCGCGTCATCGCTATCAAGCCCGCCAAGAATGATCTGTGTGCTCTTGGTTGTTCCCAGTTCGCCAGCCAGGCGCAGTGCTGACAAGGTCGATCCGATATCGCCGTTGGATTGGAAAGATTCGAAGAGTGATCCAAGCGCATCGGAGTAGGCACGCCGGAATGAGATGGATACCCGAGAGCTGATCATTGGCTCGACGAGTTTGGTCATCGCCCGTGATGCCTGCTGGGAATCAGTCCCGATCGCACGCTCGCCCCAATGGTTAACAAAGCTTGTGATCTGGGATTGCTGCGAACCACCAACAGCCGCGGCTTCAACAGTCGAAGGCGGGAGCGCGGTGGTTTGCCCGAGGGCCGGGGAGACCAAGGCAAGATTGAGTAGCCCGAGGGTAAGAACCCCGCTCAGGTTTGAGCTCAGGCCCGATCTCAGGTTAGTAAGGCGTGTCGCTTTGGTCCTCATCGGATCCTCCATCAATTACGATCTTCATCGATTGCAAAATACTGCCCCAAGTCTATGCCACAAAGCCCCATGACTGGTCCCCATCGGGTCAGATAGCACCCTCTTCTCTCCAAGACTCAATAGACCTCAAGGAACATCCGTTTCGTGGGTTTGAGCGTTCTGGGGATCATTTTTCGATCCCAGCCGTCAGGATCGGTCCCGATCTGGGGATCGATGGTCAGGTACTGGCTGAGCGATTTGGGATCGAGTATTCTGGCGAGGGTCTGGAGGATGCCCAGCTCCATGCCCGCGATCCCACAGATGTAGATCAGCGTCCGGTCGCTCTTGAGGATCTCAACAAGCACCGAGGCATCTTCTTGGAGTCGGCTCTGGACATACAGCTTCTTTGGCTGGTCGGGTGTTGTGTGCCGAGAGATCGCGGTCCGGTAGTGGAAGCGGCCCGGGTAATCCTCAGCGAGTTCCCTGAAATCCTCGTCGTAGAGCAGATCAGATTCATACGGGGCCCCCATGATCAGGTCCACCCGCGAAGGCATCCCGAGTTTGGTCAGATCCCCGAGCATCGACCGGAACGGGGCGATCCCGGTGCCTGTGGCGATAAAGATGTAGTTGTGAGCCGCGGGATCAGCGGGGAGCAAGAATCGCTTGCCCGCCGGACCGGTCAGTTGCACCTTGTCGCCGATCTGCAGATCCGCGAGGTAGTTTGAACACAGCCCCTGAAAGAGCGTGTGGTCTTCCCAGCTCTCGTCAACCACGCGTTTGAGTGTTGTTGAAATAATTGTGCCGTCGCCGGTCTCTCCGCCTGTGGGAGCGGCAATCGAATACAACCGGAGTTTGTGGGGCTTGCCCGCCTCGGTTTGTCCGGGAGCTACGACACCAAATGACTGCCCGGAAACCCAGGCCCCCTCAAGAGCGGTCCCCGAGACATCAATCTCGATATGCCTAACAAATCCAGCGGCTTTCTTTGATTTAGTACACACCCGCGACTCGACGACCGTCCCAACGACCGGGTCGGTCGGGCGTACAACATGCTGATGGACATCGGGGAGTGTTGGGACTCCCTCAATAACGGCTGGTTGATCGGTTTCGCTCATGAATGCACAACTCGTAGCGGTAGCAACAGCAGTGGCAAAGAGGAGAAACGATTCTGCTGCGGGGTATCAACCCTCTACATCGTTGTCCTCGTCGTCGTAATCAGTATCGTCATAGTCAGGCTCATCTGATTCATATTCTTCTGTGTATTCGGGCTCTGGCTCAACGCCCCCGAGACGATCTAGCCTGACCGCTGCCGCCTCCATGCTCTCACCAGAAGCACCTCGGGCGCGAGCGCCGCGGAGCGCCGAGGCGGCGTTTAGGAACGCCTCTCTAGAACTCTCGGCTAGTTCTTCACGGGTCGCGGTGTGCGAGTCGAGCTTTGATTGCCAGTTGCCTGGGATGCCGGAGCTGAGAATCGACTGGTACAACGAGACCATCTCGGCCTCGCCCCTTGATTGACGAGAATAGGCACTCGCGAGTGATTCGTTGGCCGATGCCTTTGCAATGGCCCCGCTGGCTTTGGAAGATTTGGAAGCATCACGCGATGCAGAGAGTGATTGGCGGATCAGCGAGATCACCTTCTCACTGGCGGGGATGGAGGTGTTCTGGCGAAAGTCTTCTAGGGCGTCTACGAGTTCAATCAGTTTTGACTGGGCGAGTTCCGCGTTGGCTCGTGCCTGGGCAGAATCCGCCTTCGAATCAACCACACGCTGTTTGAGTTCATCGATCGAGAGATTCAATAGCGAGATCTGATCCGTCGCCTTTTTAACTTGCAGCTCGATTTCATGAGCACCGGGCAATAACTGCCCCACCTGCCCACTGACCCGGACCGCCTCAAGCTCGTACCCATCAGCACGCAACGAATGCTCGCGAACCCGCTCGGCAAGCTGGGCGGCCTGGGTTGCTGTGACGCTCGTCATCTGGAGCTCAAAGCGAGCACTCTCGTTGCGTTCGGTGGCGGATTTGGCGTCCAGATCTTCGATCTGGGTCTGGTAGTTCTGGATCTCAGAGTTGAGTGATGCAAAGAGCTCAGAGTAATCCCGGGCGTCGGCTGTCCGAAGTTTGATGAGGCCCTGGAGTTCTTTGAGTTCATCGCTGATTTCAAAGTTACTCGAGGCCTGCGCAACAGCATTCATCGAGATCCATTCACTCAGATGCCCGCGAATAATGCGGGATTGATGCATCGCGGCTGTTTCTGTTTCCGATGCCACACCGCTGGCAAGTGTCGCTAGGCCGAGCTTGGAGAGTGCGACAGAGACCGCAGCAGCCTCGTTGTACGGCCCATCACTCCCGGCGTGCGCCGATGCGAGTTCCCCGGCCTTGGTGTACGCCGAACTGGCAAAGCTATCAGAGTTTGTTGAATCCCCGATCGATACCTTACGGAACTCGAGCCCGGCCTCATTGACCGCCTCTTTCGCTCCGTCACTCTTCGAACATCCACCAAGAGCGAACGCCGATGCGGAGATCGCAATCAGTAATCCTTTAACAGTGGTGCGGGTCATCAACAATCTGTGTGTCCGGTCAGTCATCGGCATGGCATCCTCTTTAAACTCACCAGCCGGCGCCAGCCGGTCGGTCAAAGGGTTTTCGGGTCATATCGTAGCGCGTCCATCCGGGGTCGGGGCTAATTACGGCTTTAGGCTCGATGAAGGGATATCCCCATCTGGAACGCTCTCAGGCGGATAATCGAACCCATAATCGGGCCTGGGGGTGTACAGTGAGCGGATCCAATCGATTGTCCGCTTAAAGTTCGCCGATGTGATCGATCGGAATACAGGTCTCCATGAACGCCCATACTTGATCGCATCGATTTCTGGATGAGGATACATCGAGCGTGACCGTACCATGCCCAACTGAACCAAAGGGGAGCGTTCCGGGTCAGAATAGTTGATCAATGGCGTTCCATCTCGGAGCGTGTACTGATCAATGACCGCAAAATTTGTGTACATCGATTCAGCGGAGTTCGGTGAGCGATTGGTGAGCCGGAAACTGCCGGCATCCTCGCCCCCGTGACAACGAGCGGTCGCGCACCCGTTGATCATCCACCCAGTACGCCCCGCAACTGTTTTTTTGAAATCCTGGAATGAAGAGGGGTCCTCAAGTATCTGGATCTGAGGATATAGGTCACGGGCTTTGTGGCGGAATAAGAGCTTGAGCTTTTCAAAGTCGCTCCCATCAATAATGGCTTGCCTTTGCCGATCATCAACCGGGAACAACTCCGGTGAACGGAGCATCAGTTCCTTGATTGTCTTGTCCTTAATTTTAAACCTTGGTGGATTGGCCAGGTCAATTTCGTAGATGCGGATGAGGTTGATTTGCTCCTCAGTGAGCGTGGGGATGTTGTTCTTTGCTCTTCTAGATTCCCGGATCTGATGAGAGGATTGGGCCCGATCAACCCGGTTCTGTGCGAGTTTGAGGTGTTCGTCGAGCCAAGTCTTGAGGATCTTTGCCTGAGGATTATTGGGTTCAAACTCGAGAATGGATTCAAGTTCTTCGATCGCCAGTTCATAGGCCCGGCGATCCCGAAGCCAATCCACAAGCATCAGCCGGCCATCTATATCCGAGTCAGGGACCGCTCTACGGAACTCCCTGAACCGCTCGGAGACTGGTGCCAGGAAGTCGATCGAATCAATCTTTGCTCGTCTGTAAGTTGTATCAATCCCATTGATTCGGAGCACCACATTCTCGTCATTGGATTCCATCATGATCCCGGTGAGTTTGCGGCCGGTTAAAAAAGTGACCACGCACTCTTGAATGCCAGAGCCCCTGATGGATTCATCGTCCCGCGTACCGGGCTCCGTTGTGGCTGGCTGGTTGGAAGGCTGCCCATGAGCCGTAAAGCCGAGCAGTACAACCCCGCAGGCGCTCAGTGTGATGAGCGAAGGGAGGATGGAGAATAATTGCTTGTTCGGTTTTCGTGCGGGCATTGGTGTCCTCGACCCGGCTCATCATTGAACGGGCCAACAGGAGCATATACCCCTCAAGAGCACCAGCGGTTCTGAATAGTTTGTGCTCGATAGGGGCTAACAGGGATCAGGCGGCTTGGCTCAATGCCTCAGCATCCTGGACCACACGCAGGATTCGGTCGTCAGACATCACTCGCGCGTGTTCGCTCAGCGCGACCGTCTTTCCACGGAAGGTGATACTCGGGTGCCCGGTTTGGCCCACTTCGATTGTTGATTCTCCCATCAACTCGGTCGGGAACTCAGCCCGGAATCCTGGGAGGAAGATGACGACTTTGGAGTAGATGGCTTTGTGAATATCAAGCTTGGCGTGGGTGTTCTTGGCCATGATCTGGAGAAGACCCGCTTTGGCTTTGGTGAGTTGGTTCTGCCTGAGCACCATCTCATCAATCTCGAACTGCATCCCCATTTGTTCTTCGATCTGTGAAGCTGTGGGTTTAGCGATGGCGGATAAATATGTGTCCATCTTTGATTTTTGCGATTCAATCCCGGATTCAAGCCGCTCAAAGAATCCATCGGCGGCCCGAATCTTGGCTTCCACTTCTGGGAGTGATCCGATCTCAATCTCGGTCTCAACACCCTGTACAGATCCGATGGCACCGATCTTGGCACCCATTGATGCTTGAATATGACCGCCTCGGACGGCCGCGTGTTCTGCGTGGAGTTCGCCTTTGATGGTGAGGTTCGAGTTGGTGATTTCCCCCTTGACCGATACATCTCCACCGACATGGGCAATAACGGCCTCGAGATACCCGGCTTCCAGATTCTGATCGACACGGATTGTTCCGGCTTCTTTGCCCGCCATCCCGCGAGCGAGTGAGATATTTGTATCGGATTGGAGAGTGGCCGCTTCTACGAGACCTCGAATCATGACATCGCCCGTGGCGCGAACACTGAACTGATCACGGACCGCCCCTCCGATGGTCACATTTCCAGGAAAGACAATCCGTCCCGTCTGGAAGTCCACATCATCCTTAATCTCGAGTTCATCGCAGACTGATATGTGGCCCGGTTCTGCGGTGAGTACCCCAGAAACAAGGGCTGTGCAGGTGCCGTCATTGGCAACGAGGATTGAATCATCCAGGACGCCCTCATTGGCCTTTCCCTCGTGTGCGGGGATGACTTTCCCGAAGATGTCACACCCATCAAAGCCGTCTGATTTTTCAGATTTCATTGCAATTTTGTCGCCCTTGTGCACAACAACGAAAGCCATCTGGTCGTAATAACTCACGGATTCGTCGGTGCTCATTTCAGAAGCATTTGGTTCGGGGTCTGGTTCCGGATCGGGTAGATCGTCCGGGTGAATATTCCCGTCTTTGAGCGCGTTCTTTCGGCTCTTGACAATCTCAACCTGCTCTGCAATCTTTGGGGTCAGTGTATAAGTTACGCTGTCTCCATTAATAGCTGCATCACCCCTGGCGACGACCATTTCATGAGGTTCAAGCGGTGCCTTGATCACATCTTCGCAGAGCTTGCCAAGATCTTCTGCGTCAATATATTGCGCCAGGACTTCATTACCGACCAAAAACGCTTGGAGTGCATCTGTGTTGAGACCTTTGACCGATTCAAGCGGTTCAATGTGCAGCGTCCCCTCCACCTTGAGCAGGTCGGTTTGGAGCCGAAGCATTCGGTCAAGATCGCACTCACCTTGAGACATAGGGTACCCTCTTCACACGGGAGGCCCGGAAGCTTGTCCCGCATGCCGGCGAGGTCTTTACGACCCGACCGAGCACTTGGCCAAGGTCTCGGTGATCCGCTCGGAGAGCAGATCAGGAGTAAATGGCTTGACCACATAGTTGTTTACACCGGCCTTGATCGCTTCGATCACTCGAGATTTTTCAGCTTCTGTGGTCACCATGATCAATGGCGTGGTTTTGTTGGTCTGGCGGAAGGTCGTGACAAATGTCAGGCCATCCATCACAGGCATATTCCAGTCAACAAGGCACAGGTCTGGGTTGAACGCGCCGATCTTTGACAGGGCGTCTTGTCCATCACATGCCTCTTCGATCTCGGTGTACCCGAGCTGCTTGAGTACGGACTTTTGGATGTTCCGCATTGTCTTTGAATCGTCAATCAAAAGGATTTTCATTACATACTCCTGGTCGTCAGAGAATTGTGTACTTAGTGAGTGTCCGGATCAGGCCGCGACAGAGGTTGATACTTCGGCTTCTGCTTCGGCTTCGCGCAGAGCCACTTCGAGAACTACTTCGCCGCAATCGGTTGAACATGGGATCAACACGCAAGGCGTACCGGATTGAACCGCGATGGTGTGGTCAGCCCCGATGACTACCGATGGGCAAGAGATCGACACGCCCTTGCGTTGGAACTCAGCTTTGGCATTCCCGGATATCATATTAACCAGCTCGCCGACAGCATCGGCAAAGTCATCTGAATCGGCCTCGAACTCTTCGCCTGTGAATAGCGTGATAATCGATCCAGCGGCTTCCAGTGGCATCGAAAGAACGATGGTTCCGGTCATCACACCGGAGACGCCGATGATGCCTGAAACATCATGAGTTGCCTTGCGGTTGGTTTTGAGGCGGGGTTCACCAATCTCCACGGGGAGTTGGAACATTGTCGAAAACACATTCTGAATCGCGTTGACGAACGGGGTAATCATATTGGCGTCCATGCTTGACTCCTTGGTTAAATAACGCTGTGAAATCAGCGGCCGCTCATTGCGACGGGTTCTTGTGAGTGGTTTGAGTTTGACTGTGCCTTGGCTGTACTTACCAGCTTAGCGATATCCATAATCAGACTGACTGATCCATCATTCCGGATTGTTGCTCCGGAGATAGGGCCCTCGCGTTGCACACCATCAAGTGGTTTGATCACGATTTCTTGCTGACCAATGACAGATGAAACATTGAGACCGATGACCCGTTGGTTGTAGCTGATGACGACCACGAAGTCTTCATCGCCAATCTTAGATTGAGGGACATCAAATACTTGCTGGGCACTAATCAATGGGTACACCTGCCCACGCAAGTGGATTACAGGGTCATTGCCAAGCCCGGAGAGTTGGTCAGGCGATGGGCGAACGATCTCGGTGATGTTGGTCAGCGGGATCGCAAAGACTTCATCGGCCACGGCCACCATCATTGCGGGCATAATCGCAACGGTCAGAGGGATCGTAATCGTCAGGGTCGTGCCCTTGCCGGTCTCGGATTCAATAGTGAGCTCGCCTTTGAGCTTTGATTCAATATTGGTGCGGACCACATCCATACCCACGCCACGCCCAGACAAGTCGGAAACCTGCTCGGCTGTTGAGAATCCAGCCTCAAGAATGAAGAGGAAGACCTCTTCGTCGGACATGGTGCCCAGTTGCTCTTCTGAAACTAAACCCTTTTCGACGGCTTTGGCCCCGATGACATTCCGGTCCAGTCCTTTACCATCATCAATAATCTGAACACAGACATGCGAACCCGCGTGGCCGGCGATCAGCTTGATCGTACCGATCTCGTCTTTACCCGCAGCAATGCGGTCCGCCGGAAGCTCGATGCCGTGATCGCCCGAGTTGCGAAGAAGGTGGACCAGTGGGTCGCCGAGTTCTTCGATTACGGACTTGTCGACTTCGGTATCTCCACCCTCGATCACCAGATTAATCTTCTTCTCGGTTTTACCCGCAAGGTCCCGGACCAGGCGTGGGTACTTCCCAAAGATTTTGTCGAGCGGCTGCATCCGAGTCCGCATTACAGCGAGCTGAATATCGCCGGTGACCCGGTCAAGCATCCCGGCTGTTGATTCCATTTGTTCAATGATCTCATTGTCGATCTTGGATTTCTCGATGTCGTCAGAAAGAGCACCGATCCGATTCTTCTGCAGAACGAGCTCACCGACAAGATTCATTAATGATTCAAGCCGACCGACCTCAACGCGGATTGTCTGCTCGATCGTACCGATGGCGGTTCGCTTGGCCGTGGATTGCGGTCCTGCAGCACCATCATTGGCTGATGAGCCCGTTGCGTCTTGATCTTGTGGTACATTCGTATCCGGTGATCCAACCAAATCGCCGAAGGGGATCCCGTCGGCATGAAGCGCGTCGAACCCGTCTGCGTTGGCGTCGAGCATTTCGTCTTCGTTCCCATCGCCGTTGATCCATCCCAAGAGTTGTTCAGTGAGAGTGTCGGTATTCCATGAGACCGAAATCTGGTTGCTGAGCTGTGATGTTTGCTCTGCAAACAGGAGGCAGAGCCCATGCAATCGTGGGATCACCTGGCCTAATGCGTCATTGTTCAGGCAGTCAAGACTCTCTACGCCAGATTCGATAGTCTTGGCCAGCGTCATCATCTCTGGGATATCAAAGAAGTCGATTGTTTTGATGAGCTCTTCGAAAAGATCGCTCAACGCATTGCCAGCGGCAACCCGTGTGGTTTCGTCGCGGAGCTGTTCGATCTTGAGCACCGATTCTTTGATGGTGTCTTCGATATCAGTCGCCAACGCATCGATCAAATCAAGCCTAGACGAGTCGAGTGAGAGCTTGCGAATGGTCCGCCCATCGGGATGCGCCCCATCCTCGGACAAACCCGCGGCCATATCAACGCCAGGGATCTCATTGTCATCAACTATATTGCCCTCGCCCAGTTTGCTCAATGATTCAATCAGACCAGGATCTGCAGCAGTGAGATCCATGTTGCCGGAAATAATCTCATCAAACTGGATCTTGAGCACATCGACCGCAGCGAGGAGTTGGTCCATTTCTGAAGAACCAATAATAATGTCACCATTACGGGCAGCATTAAGAGCACTCTCGGCAACATGCGCGATCGCAACAAGATTCGTCAACGCGAGAAACGAAGCACTCCCCTTAATGGTGTGCAACGCTCGGAAAATCTGATTGAGCAGTTCGGGGTCTTGTGGGGTGGATTCAAGAACCACCAGGTCGCCCTCGAGTTGCTCGAGCAGTTCACCGGATTCGGTGATGAAATCTTGTAGAATTTCTGGGTCAAAGTCATTGATCGACATGGTGAGTTCCTCGTTTATACAGCCATCACATGGGATGATTTTTGGTAGCAGAACCCTTGCGGGATTGAAAGTTGTTGGAAATCGGTGGTCAGGTCTTTGATGCGTTCGGAGTGACCGATGAACAGCGTGCCGTCCTCGGCCAACTGGTTGGCAAACATCGAAACCACACCCTTCTTCATCTCGTCATCGAAGTAAATCAGCACATTCCGGCAGAAGATCACATCCCAAGTGCCGTGGCGCTTTGCAGCCAGGCGATCCTTCAGGTTGTGCTTTTCAAAGTTGACCATCGACCTGATGTCATCAGAGAGCTGGAAGTTCCGGCCGTCTTCTTTGAAGTACCTGTCCTTGATGAGCGAAGGTGTTGTCCGGACTGCGTAGTTGTTGTATGTGCCGCTCTGTGCGACCTTGAGTGCTTTTTCTGAGATGTCGGTGCCCAGGATCTCGATATGCCAGTCAGAGAGACGGACACCGAGGGTTCTGTGGAGGAGCATCGCGAGTGTGAATGGTTCTTCTCCCGTCGAGCATGCCGCTGACCAGATCCGAATCCGCTTGTCTTTAGCGCGGGCTTCGAGCAACTCGGGGAGAATCTGGCGTTCGAAGACATCAAGCTGTGCGTCATTCCTGAAGAAGCTTGTCTCGTTGATGGTGATGCGGTTAAACATCTCCTGAAACTCGTCCATTTGGTATGGACCCATGGTCAGGTACATGATGTACTGATCAAAGTCCTCCATTTCAAGCTCGTGCAAGCGATTGGATAGGCGGGATTCAAGAATGTACTTTTTAGGCTCGGGGAAATGGATGCCCGAGCGATCATAAATAATCTGTGACATCCGGTTGAACTGTTCAGTGGACATATGAATTTTTGTTGATGCAATGGTCACGATGGATTCCTTGTTTGAGTAGTCAGTCCAGCAGATCAGGCCGCTTGTGCCTTCAATGCGCCAACAGACTCGAGTGATTCTTTTGTCATGAGTTCGTTGAGATCCAGCAGGATCAGCAGTGTGTCTTTCATTTTGGCCACACCTTTGATGAACCGAGCGTCAGCGCTGCTTGTGATCGCGGGTGCTTCCTCGATAATCGAAGGGCTAATCTCCAGAACCTCATGGACCGCATCAACGATGAAACCGATGGTCGCACCATTTATTTCGACAACAATGATCCGAGATTCATCGCAATGCTCGGATTCTTCAAGCCCGAATCGGCTCCGAAGATCAAGCACCGGAACAATCCGCCCACGAAGATTGATTACCCCGCAAACTCCCGGGGGGCTCTGTGGCACCTGGGTAAGCGACATCATCCGATTGATCTCCTGCACACGCAGAATATCAACTGCAAAGAGCTCCTTGCCCACATTGAAACTTACCAATCTCAGCTGGTCAGTTCCAAATGTGCTGTTTGATGGGGTGTGGCTGTTCTGGTTCGTGGACATTGAAGTCTCCTTAGTTGCATGCAGATGCCAATCTCTATCGTCGCCTGCTTGTTTGGAAGTAAGTTCGATACCAAGATTCTCGTATTTATGCACTGATTCGATCAGCAGAGTTGTCACTAACACCACCAGAATGGGCGGTTTCACACACTTTCTGCAGCACCTTCTGGATGTCTATTGGACTAAGGACCGTTTCGGCAGCCCCATTGTCCACCACCGCACGAGGCATCCCATACACCACGCAAGACTGCTCGTTCTGCGCGATCACATGCCCGCCCTTGTCGCGGATCTTCTTGGCTCCAACGGCCCCGTCCTCGCCCATGCCGGTCAACTGAATCGCAAGGACCCGCTTACCAAACAGATCCGCGGCCATCGAAAACAACAGATCTACAGATGGCTTGTACAACGCTCCATCGAGCTCGTCAAGAGAGCGGGCGATCAGTTTCTTTCCAGCAACCAAGGTTGGTTTCAAATGCTTACCCCCGACAGCAACATAAATCCGAGGGGTAGTCATGCATGTTCCGTGCTCAGCGATTGACGCACCGCAAGAACAATGGTTATCCAAACGCTGAACCAATGACCGGGTAAAGAGTTCGGGCATGTGCTGAGCAACAATGATTGGTACTGGAAGGGTCGCTGGGAGGTTCGAGAAAATCTTCTCGAGCACCGGTGGACCACCGGTCGAAGAACCGATCACGATCGCATCGATATTGCTCGGCATCTCCCAGTCTTCAAACGAAGTGCAAACGCCATCAGGTGTCTTGGACGCATGATGCTCGATCGCCATCGGCTTTCGGCCAGATGATTTAACCGGGCTCCGTAATCTACGACGGTGTCCACCGATCGCTCGAAGCTTGGCCAGCAGATGCCGTTGGAACTCGGGGTCATGCTGGCCAACAACTTGGGGGTCTTTGGCAATAAAGTCCGCCGCACCAATTTTGAGTGCTTTGAGAGCCTCTGTGCTGCCATCGATGGTCAATGAGGAGCACATCAAAATCGCGGGGTCATCGCCCTTGCATTTAATCAAAATTTCTCTGAGTGCATCGATCCCATTCTTGCGGGGCATCTCGATGTCCATCGTGATGAGATCCGGCTTGAGTTCAATCGCTTTTTCGACCGCCTCAATCCCATCTCGTGCAGTACCGATGACTTCGAGAGTGTCATCCGACTGGATCATCTCTTTGATAACTTTGCGCATAAAGGCGGAATCGTCAACAATCAATACTTTCACAGCCGTTCTCCTCTGGTCAAAGAATCTGAGTACCAAAGGGATCGAACTAATTAGAGAGGGGCTTTATAAGAGGCGGATGGATCGTCCAAAAATGAGAAGAAGCACCGGAAAACCGGTGCTTCTTGCTTCCAATGCCCAGAAGAGGACTCGAACCTCCACTCCCTTGCGAGAACCACCACCTCAAGGTGGCGCGTCTACCAATTCCGCCACCTGGGCCGCGGATCCCGTCATCGACGGGGGAGGGAGTATACACCCTCCCCGCTCCGTGTCGACCATGAATGCCCTCAGATCGTGCCAAATCCACGATTTCTGATGGGAATCCATCACTGAGGCCGTATGATTCCACTTACTTATCAGAGCCGAGACAAAGTTCCGGTTCCGCAGGACGATCCCAGTCCAGAGTTCTCTAGGGAGGATACTCATGCCAGAAACCAATACACAAGCACTCGATACCATTGCTGAAGGTGCAAAGAACGCCAATGTCTTCGGTACGATCGAGCAATCCGGGGCTGTCCTCACGCTCAATGCGTGGGGGGCCGCCGAGCCCGCGTGTTACCGGCTCTACCTCGATGCCGACGCCCCGATCGTTGAACTCGCCACCAAGGACCGCTGGCTCTCCGAATCCATCGAAGCCGAACTCGTCGAATCTGGTGACAAGCTCGACGAGCTCATCGAGGACGAGCTTGTGGATCTCGGATACGCCGAGGACAGTGGGGCCGTCAAGTTCGAGCATTACCGCTCCGACGACATGGAGTTTGTGTTTCGGTCAAAGGTGATCCCGATGGATGGGCAGAACATTCCGGATGCATGCCTACAGTGGTTGTTGGCCTACGAGCAGTGCTTCAGGCAGCTCGGGGATATGGACGAATCCGAAGACGACTGAAGGGGCTTGGGCACAGGGTTGCCCGGTGAAGGACTGCATCATGCGGATACTCATGCTCGGGTGGGAGTTCCCACCATTCATCGCTGGGGGCCTAGGCACCGCGTGTGCCGGGCTGACCAAATCCATGGTCGCCCAAGGCCACGAAATCACCTTTGTATTCCCGCAACCAATCCCGGTCGGGCATCAGTCCCATGTCAACCTCATCGGCCCACGCATCCTCAAAGAACGCATCGCACAGGTCCGCGCATCGGGCACCCAAACCGAAACTCAAACCGAGATCCTCTCAACCACGACCACCAGATCTCAAAAGCTCACCCGGCACACCACGCCGGGCTCAGTCGAGCAAGAGATCATCGAAGAACCCATAAGCCCGTACCCCAGCTCCTACCCCGGAGTAGATGCCGGCGATGTCCTCCGGCGCGTCGTAGAGCATATCGGCGAGGGTACAAGCGAGGAATCGGTCGCTGAAACCATCTCCACAAGCCAGACCACATCGGTCCTCCGCGGGCTCCAAAGCTCCAACGCCTCAGAACTCGCCGACGCGATGCAAGAAGCCCTTGATTCACTCGGCGAACTCGGGACTGGTTCTAAGGGCTATTCAGCCGACCTTTTCGCCGACGCCGACCGCTACGCCCGCCTCGCCTGCGCCCTGTCGATGCACGAAAGGTTCGATGTCATCCATTCTCACGACTGGCTGACCTACCCCGCCGGCATGGCCGTCCGCGCGTTGTCGGGCAAGCCGCTCGTTTGCCACATCCACGCGACCGAGTTCGATCGTTCGGGTGAGAATATCAACCAGCCGGTCTATGACCTTGAGCGGATGGGCATGCACGCCGCTGATCGTGTCATCGCGGTGTCACGCCTGACCAAAGCGATCGTCCATACCAAGTACGGCGTCCCCAATGAAAAAATCGATGTTGTCTACAACGGCGTCGAACAAGACGACGCTCAGCCGGACCTCGGGACCGCGATCGAGAAGGATGAAAAAATCGTCCTCTTTCTCGGACGGATCACATTGCAGAAGGGCCCGGAGTACTTCATTCAAGCCGCCAAGCGTGTGCTGGAGGTGTACCCAAAAGTCAAGTTTGTCGTCGCGGGATCGGGCGATATGGCGGTCCGCATGATCGAGGACGCCGCCGCCAATGGCATCGGGCACAAGGTTCTCTTTACGGGTTTCCTAAGAGGCCGCGATGTTGACAAGGTCTACGCGATGGCGGATTGCTTTGTCATGCCCAGCGTCTCCGAGCCCTTCGGGATCGCCCCGCTCGAAGCGATGCGCAACGACACCCCGGTGATCGTCTCCAAGCAATCCGGCGTCGCCGAGGTGCTGACCCATGCCCTGAAGGTCGATTTCTGGGATGTTGACGAGATGGCCAACAAGATCGTCGCGGTCTTGAAATACCCACCCCTGAGCAAGACCCTTAGAGAGCACGGCCGCTTTGAGCTGCGTGGATTAACCTGGGACGGCGCCAGCGAGAAATGCGTCAAGACCTACGCCAGAGCCATCGCGGATCAATCATGAGCCAATCACACGAAGGGCTATTGAATCAACGAACGGAACTGATTTCATCGCTACAAGGCGATTGGCCGGTTGATACAAATCTAAAATCAATCAACCGAAAGGGGCTCCGGATTGGAGCATCGCTCATTATTGCAGGATTTATTTTCTTCATTGTGATTGGACCGGTTTTGGCCATCATGACGGTTGCGAATGGCACTTTTAACCCTCAAATATCTATCTTCGAGTTCGCGGGGATGATGATACTCATGATGATAATTTTTGGAGGAATCGCATTTACTTGTGTTCACATCCAACTGATGTGGAATCGCCGATTTGATCCAGTTGTCATTGAAGGATCGAATCTTGTTTGGAGCAAACGGAAGGGGCATGTTCCAGAGCGACTCAATCTAGAAACCCTTGAGCAAGTGGTTAGTTACAAAGGTGGGGGCCAGCCTGGGTCTGGTTTCTTTTTCAGGTTGATGGGGCGATCCGCAAGAATGGTGAGCAAACACATGCTCCTCTCACCCGGTGAGCACAACACACCAAAGATTACGCCTGCTGTGTTTGTCGATGGGGATCAGTTGATTCAGATGCTGATGGATCTTGCTCAGATCAACACAAAGCTTCTTGAACTCGACGAATCGTCAGCCAGCGAAGAGTAGTTAGCCCACATCCCGCCCCTGGAACAGCACAACCGCCAGCCCCAAGAACACCACAATCTGGCAGCCGCTGTACAGCGTCACCAGCAGGATATGTGACATCGGGACAGGGATGTTTTTATTGATCGCGTCGATCAACCAGAACGACTGCATGTTCGGGATCACCGACCACGCCATCAGCGGTGCTATGTTGGTCTTGGTCGGTTTCAGGAACACCGAATCCTTCGGCAAAGGCGGCCGAGACAAAGGCACAGAAGTATGACCGATCTGCATCACCAGCATCGATTGCCCGAGCGAGTTGGGATCGATCTGGACGATCATCAGCCCTGGAGCCTCACGCGAGTTCTCGACAAGCTCTTCGCTCTCATCGAAAGGCTCAAACGCCGGCGTCACCAGGCCAACCCCGTTTGGTGACGACCCGTAGTAAAACGAATCCCCCGCCTTGAGCTGGACAATCGGTGGCCCGAGCAGGTCAACAATCAGCAAAGAACCCGGCGACCGGAGCATAATCTCCTGCCACTGCGGGTCCTCGACCTCACCCATTGCAAGCACTTCACGGATCGAAACAAAGTTGCGGGGGTCGTAACCGAGCTGGGCAAACTCTTCGAGTTCCATCCCGTTGCGAGCCGCGGCAAGCTCCCAGACCTCATCGCGTTTGAAGTCGTATGCGTCGAGATTGGTCGGCGAGCGTGTCCCCGCGATCTCGGCGACCCGTGTGTTGGAATACACATGCCGGCCAATAAAGTGGTTGGACATCAGCCCCATCACAAAGACAATCGCGCAGGTCATGATCGTCAGAACCTGCCCAGCGCGTGTCGATACAGCTGTTGCCAAAGCCGCGATGACCAAGAGTGCCATTCCAAGAGTCAGGCACGAGAGGAAAATCTGCGGGGTGAAATCCGTTACCAGCGGCTGGAGTTCCCATTCATCGGTCAGCAGGAGCACCCCGAAGTACGCCAGCCAGATCAGCGGGAGCATCAAAATTACGGCCGTCTGCCCGAACGACCATCCATAAATGAAGTTGCCCAGCCCCGCGATGAAGATCGAGCCCCCGATCGCGGTCAATCCAAATATGATGACCGGGAAATCAGGTCTATCAGCCGCCGTCGTCTGGACCCCGTGACGGATCGCCAGCATCAGCATCGCGACCATAATCCCGATCGCCAGGATCATCGCACCAGCGATCCCGATGTATTTCCCAAGAATCACACTCGGGCGGCTAATTGGCTTGGAAACCACCGTCAGGATGGTCTTGTTCTCTATCTCCCGAGAGATCGCCGAAGTCGCTATAAAGGATGCCAGCACGATCCCGAGCACAAACACCGTGGACATCGAAACATCATACAGAAGCTTGTTATCCCCGGTCACCTCGCCGGGGACAGCAGACCTGCCCATTGTGAACCCGATGATCCAAGTATTCATGATCTGCAGGAAAGCTGCAATAAGCATCATGATCACCAGAATGGGCTGGCGGAGGCTCTCGATAAACGAGTTTCGTGCGATGGGGAGTATGTGGCCAATCATGCGGTGTGGATGGTAGGGGGGGTTTGGGGGGGAATGGTCGGTGGGGTCGTCATCTGGCGCATGTTTGGCGCCATGTTCTGGACTGTGCCTCTCCCTACGGCGAGGGCGGGATTCGGTTCGGTGCTCTTCTCAGGGATTTGCCAATTCCCGGCGAACCCCCGCATTCAAATAAGCGTAAGGTGAACCGCAGGGGCAATGTGTCCAGATGGAACTCTGGGTGGTTTGCCGGGATTGGCGTTGATTAGGGGCGATGAGTGGACTCTGACCACCCAGATGCCCACAATAGAGCCCCTATGATCCACATCCGGTGTGTGGGAGAGGGGCTCCAGCAGGCATGGGCCATACACGAACACAGAGGTTTCAACGAGACATGGTTCGAGGCGACTACCAGACATACCGAAGAGCGGCTCTCATTTGCGTTGTTGGTCTGATCATTCAGACCATCATCGCACTGCTCATACTCATCTATTCCACATACTCAGGCGATCATGCTGCACGCAGTGCCTCGATCCTGTTTGGGTCAGGCGTGATCGTGTGGGTCATGCTGCTGTTCGTCTTCGATCAGCACCGCCGCGAGCGGATCGAATCGATGGAGGCCGAGCAGTACACCACCGCAGGCGGGGCCTCGGCAAGTGCCTTTTCGGATGCTTCCGATGAGCTCCATGTCGCCGCACGACGGTTGGTCTTTATCCAGAAATGGGTGATTCCCGCGAGTGGTTTGCTCTTTGCATTCATCAATATCTTCGCGGGTATGTCCCGGCTCCGTTCGTGGGACGCGTATTCGTCCGCCGAAACCTTTACATACAACACCAACATCCTCGGGGCCATGCTCGCGATCGGGCTTGCGATCGGAGTGGTTGGATTTATCTTTGCCCGCTTTGTCTCAGGCATGGGCAAGGTGCCCATCTGGTCAAGCCTGCGAGCAGGTTCAGCCCAATCAGTCGCGATCTCGATGGTCGGCGTGTTGCTGGCTGTTGCTGCGTTCATGGAACTCTCGCTCGGACAGATGGGCCTCAAATCACTGACCCCGATGATCATTCCGATCGGAATGATCGTCCTGGGTTGCGAGGTCATCCTAAACCTCGTTCTCGATCTCTACCGTCCGCGTAAGCCGGGCGAAGACCCACGCCCAGCGTTTGATTCGCGGCTTTTGGGTCTTCTGGCAGCGCCAGATCGGATCGCTGCCAACATCGGTGAAGCGGTCAACTACCAGTTCGGTGTCGATGTCACCGGGACCTGGTTCTACCAACTGATCTCAAAGCTCGTCCTCTGGCTCGTCGGCATGGGCATCGCAATCGCGTGGCTCATGACCATGCTGGTGGTTGTTGAACCCCACGAGCGGGGACTGATACTGACCAACGGCCGCGTGAGCAGCCCGATCTACAGCTTCGGTGATCGGGGTGAGAGTGATATTGGCCCGGGCCTGCATATCAAGCTGCCCTGGCCCATCGCCAGTTACGAGACCCCGGTCTCGCTCTCTCGTTCAGCGGGAAAGCAGAGCGAGGTCCGGACCACTACAGGCGTGCGTGTACTTCAGCTCGCCTCGAACCGTCCAGATGCAGACAAAAACGAACCGATCATCTGGACCGAGTCGCACACATCGCGTGAAAAACTCAACATCGTTCAGCCGATTCAGGATACCGAAGAATCGAACTTTACAGCGGGATCATCGCAACAGTCACAGGCAACTCTCTCGCTTGTCGCCGTCGAGGTCCCGATGCACTTTGTGGTCCGTGATGTCAAACTTTTCGACCAGTTTGCAGGCCCCGGCCAGCGTGAAGACCTTCTGCAGATGATCGGGCGGCGCGTTGTCACCCAGTTCCTCGGCGAATGGTCGATTGATCAAATCCTGACGCACAATCAAACCCCAATGCTCGGCCAACTCCGAACAAGACTTGAAAACGCATTCGCCCAGCTCAATGGAGGCCAGGGTCCTGGTATTGAGATCCTCTTTGTTGGGATGCAGGGCGCTCATCCGCCGCTCAAGGTGGCTCCGTCGTTCGAACGCGTCATCGCGGCTCGCCAGAACCGCGAGTCCATGATCGAGGACGCTCGCCGCATCGAGATTCTCACCCTCACAGAAATCGCGGGCTCCGTTGAACTCGCCGAGCAGATTGTCGGCCAGCTCAGCGGGCTTGAATCGGATCGTCGAGCGAACTCAGGAAGCACACAAACAGCCGAGGCCGAGCTCGAAGTCCAAAAACTGCTCGAAACCGCGGGCGGCGAAGCCGGCGAGAGACTCCTCGATGCCAGCGCCCAGCGTTGGACCCGCCACATGACCGAACGAGGCCGGGCTGTATTGCTCGGTGGCCAGCAGCTCGCCTTCGAGGCGTCCCCGAGCCTGTACCGTTCCCAGACCTATTTTGACGCGTTGCTCGATGCAATCGAGAACGCCCGAGTGTACCTAACCCCGAGCGACCTTGAATCGCTCCATGTCCGGATTGATCTCATGGATCAAGAGGCCGGCACCGATGTCTTCGCACCCGAAGCGGGTGTGGACATGAATCAGTGATTGAACGATTGGCGGGTCAGGTTGACCCGATTAAAAAGCCCCAACGATGGGGATGGAGATGACGCGTGCGATACATTTCAATTGTCATACTTGTGCTGTTCTTCCTTGCTCTTGTAGCATTCAGCGCGACCTACACAGTCCGGTTCACTGAAACCGCGGTCAAGACGACCTTCGGCAAAGCCGGCGAGAAGTCGATCATCACCGAGCCCGGATTTCACTGGAAGGCGCCCTTCCCGTTTCAGTCCGTGACCAAATACGATACCCGCATGCGGATCGTCCAGGCCCGTTCTGAAACCCAGCAGACCGCCGACGACTTCCAGGTCATCGTCGAAGCATTCCTGACATACAAGGTTGTTGATCCGCTCAAGTTCTTCCGGAGTTTCTCCAACGCCGGCGACAGACCGATCGATCATTACATCAAGGCCGAGAACTCGGTCCTTCAGGACCTGCTGCGTTCGGCGCTCGGTGTGACATCCAAGTTCTCCATCACGGACCTCTACTCACCAGTCTCCGGTCAATCAGATCTCCCAGAGCTTGAATCTCAGGTCTTTGCGCTGCTCACCCAAGGCGGCCAAGGCGGGGACCCGCTCAAAGATTATGGCATCGCCGTTACATTCGTCGGGATCGACCGGATCGTCCTCCCCGAGGATGCGACCGACGCGGTCATCACCCGCATGGGCGCAAACCGTGACCGTTTGGCCGAACGCTACGAGTCCGAAGGCCGCTCCCAAGCCAGAGCGATCGAGGCCAAAGCCAAGTCCGATGCTGACAAAATCCGAGCCTTTGCTCAACGCCGGGCCGACGAGATCCTCGCCAAGGGCGAGGCCGAGGCGGCACCATATCTTGCCGAGCAGAATATCAACCCAGAGCTCGCGGTATTCATCCAGAACATCCGCCTCATGCGTGAATCCATGGCCAAGAAGTTCACACTGATCTTCTCGACCTCCGACTTCGGCATGCAACTCTTTGATCCAAATATCCTCCAGAAAAGCCAGGGCAATCTGCCCGTCCCGCAACAAGGTGACGGCTCGTTTGCTTCCTCGGGATCGGAGAACTGATCAATGGCAGACAACGATCACAACCTCGATGATCTGGTCAATGGCCAAGATCAGAATCAATCTGAATCATTACCCGAGTCAAACAGGGAAGCCTCTGTCCGTCTCCGTGGCGGGCAGTCCGCCCAAGATGTCACCGACATGGCGCGGATGGACACCGCCAACGAATCGCTCGCAGACGCGCTCAAGATCACCTATGGCCTGCTCAAGGTCGCCATGGTCGTGCTTGTCGGCCTGTTCATGATCTCGGGTGTTCAATCAATCAAAGAAGGCGAACGAGGAATCAGTGTCCGCTTCGGCGAGCAGGTCCGAACCAATCTTGAGCCCGGATTTCAATGGTCCTTCCCGTACCCGATCGGCGAAATCGTCCGGGTTGGCGAGGGCGCTATCGAGATCGCTGTCGCCAAGGAGTTCATGCCCAATGTCGCCGGTGATCACACCGACGAAGCGGCCATGGCGTTTAACATCAGCCGGTTCAGCGATTCAGTCAAACTCAATCCCGCAACCCATGGCTCCAACATCACCTCCGATTTCAACATCGCCCACACACAGTGGAGCGTTATCTACCGCAGATCAGATCACGCGATGTATGTATCCAACATCATCCCGATCCAAGAACGCGCGATACTCAAGGCCACCATCCAACGCGCTGTTGTGCATGTCATAGCAACCATCAACATCGACGATCTCCTCAAAAATTCATCGGAATCCATCGCCAGCCGGGTCCGCTCATTGGCCCAGCAGTCGCTAAATGATCTTGATACAGGTATTTCAATCGACCGTGTCGTGCTGACCCGCAAGAACGCAGCACTGTCACTCAGGGCAAAGTTCAACTCTGTCCAGACCGCGGCTCAGACCGCCGGTAAAGCCCGGGAAGACTCGCTCCTCCTCCGTGATCAGATGCTCAACGAGGTCGCGGGCTTTGGGAGCAATGTACTTATCGACGAGATCAACGAGTTCGAACGCCTCATCGAGCTTGGTATGGTTGATGAATCCGAGGCCCAACTCGCAAGGATCGACGATATCCTCGAGGGCCGTCCGGTCAAGATTGATGGAGAGATGGTGGGATCGCTGGTATCTGGAGAGATTTCGGAGCTCCTTACCAGAGCTCAATCCAGTTCTTCCAACCGTGTCAGCCTCGCTATTGCTCAGCTCGAAAACTTTCGTTCCAAGCAGGCCCAGTACCAAGCCAACCCAAAGCTCATGATCGCCCGCGATTGGTCTGGTGCGATGGGTGAGTTCCTCGATAAAGACTTTGTCTCAACAATCGTGCTCCCCAGAGGCGTGAGCGCTGAGATGCTGATCAACAACGACCCGGACATCGCTCGTGAGATCGACCGGATGAAGAAGCGTCGCGAGGCGGAAGGGTCGATCGAACAACGCCGCGAAGATATGCGTCGCTCGTTCTACAAAACCCAGCGTGGTCTCAAAGAACCAGAGGAACCTTAAGCATGTCCGTGGTGATGTCAGAATCCAATCCAAGTCAGAGTAGTACCATCAAGGATGACACCCGTCGCCCTGTGGTTGCGTGCCAGCAGCTCACCAAGACATTCAAAGATTTCTGGATGCGCGATCAGGCTCGGGCCGTGGACAATCTTGATCTGGTCGTCCGCGAGCGCGAGATCTTTGGTCTCCTGGGGCCCAACGGCTCGGGCAAAAGTACAACCATCAAGCTCATTTTGGGATTACTCAAGCCAACCAGCGGCCGCGTCATGGTCTTCGACAAGCCGACCACCCATGTTGCTACCAAGGCCCGAATCGGGTATCTCCCCGAAGAGAGCTACCTCTACCCGTTCCTCAACGCACGCGAAACCCTCGATTACTACGGCAAGCTCTTCCGTCTCGATTCCAAGACCCGCAAAACCCGCATCGATGAGCTCCTTGAAATGGTCGGGCTCGAGCACGCTCAGTTCCGCCCAGTACGCGAATACTCCAAAGGCATGCAGAGACGCATCGGTATCGCCCAGGCACTTATCAATGATCCGGATCTTCTGATCCTCGACGAACCCACCACAGGTCTCGATCCGATCGGCACCAAACAGGTCAAGGACCTGATCCTCGAACTCGGGCGACGCGGCAAGACGATCATCTTGTCGAGCCACCTTCTCACCGATGTCGAAGATGTGGTCGACCGCATGGTCATCCTCTACGGCGGTAAAATCCGCAGAGAAGGAACATGCGACGCGCTGCTCTCCTCCAAAGAACGCACCTCCATCGAAACCGACGAACTCGACGACGCCACGATTGCAGAAATCGACGAGGTCATCCGCCGAAGATCATCGGGGAGCAAATCAATCCTCTCGGTGACTTCGCCAAGGCAGAAGCTCGAAGAACTCTTCCTCGGCATCGTCGAGCAAGCACAGGCCCAACGCACCGCAACCTCCGGGGTCACCCAAGGCGGAGAGACCGCGGCCTTCCTTCGTTCTGAAAATGCACCAATCGCTGGTGATGCACTCATCGACAGCCTGCTCGATTCTGGTCCCGCTCAGGATGCCACTGCTGATGAACAATCCGAGCTGTCAGTCGAAAGCTCATCCGATCAACCATCAGATGAATCTGCACAACAGGATGATGATGGAGTAATCAGCTCGCTTATGTCAGCACAAGAGTCTCCCAAGACTCCACCAAATGAACAACCAACGGCTAATCCCGCCCCGAGCCAGAATCAGTCAGATGACGATGTGGACGCCGGGATCATTGATTCGTTGCTCGATACAAATGACAGCGCCGACAATGAGACGGAGCGGTAATGCTGAGTTCGCGTTTCAGTTCCTACATTGGCGCACTCGATCGCTTTCAGCACGGGCGCTCATTCAAAGTTGTCGCCTCAGCGATCGTTCTGATTGCGCTGTTGACCTACATCGGATTCTCGATCGTCGGCTCAACAACCAATCAATCCGCCGAGTTGACGCCGGAAGTTCCCGAACTGCTCCAAGACCAAGACGGGAATCTTGTCCCCAACCCCATCGCCGAGCGTGACAAGCAGCTCCGTGCGATCCTCGATGTCTCCCAATCCCCAGTCAACGGCGTGATCAGCGTCACACTCGGCGCAGCATTCGTGCTGATCGTCGTCTGGCTTAATCTGGGATTAACCTACTTTGGCACCCTCACATTCGTCGGGCTCATCGGCTGGCCGCTCTTTTCTCTTGGCCGTGGGAGCTGGTCTTCGCTCGGCTTCGTCATCATCGGTGTCACCTTGCTCATGCTGAGTTTCACGATTCTCCTCAGAGCTCTCAGAATCGCCCTCAGCGGCTCACACCCCGTGCCCACCATCGCTCGCAATGTACTTGCCGAAGCGATCAGGATGAAAATCTCGATCGTGTTTATTCTGCTCCTTGCATTCATGCTCGCGGTCATGCCCATGATGCTCGATGCGGACCAGCCATTACGCTACCGCGTCCAGGGGTTCTTGCAATGGTCCACCGGGGCTTCGTTCTGGCTCATTGCACTGCTAGTTGTATTCTTTAGTGCCGCGACTGTTTCCTATGAGCAACGCGAAAAAGTGATCTGGCAGACCATGACCAAGCCCGTCGCGGCTTGGCAGTACATCCTGGGCAAATGGCTCGGGGTCGTGCTCCTCTCTGGAGCCCTCCTGACGGTGGCGGGGCTCGGGATTTTCCAGTTCACCGAATACCTCCGGTCGCAAACCGCGCTTGGCGAGGTCCTGCCCTACCAAGCGAGCGAAGGCCGGATCATGACAGAGGATCGGATGATCCTCGAAACCCAGGTCTTGACAGCTCGCAAATCGACGATCCCGTATCTGCCGTTCGGCCCAAACGACGATCAGTTTGATGCCGCCCTCGAGGCCGAGGTCCAGAAGGAACGCCTCCTTCAGTCGAACTTCAATCCAACGCCCGGCCAGCTTCAGGGGATGCGTAGAAAAATCTATGACGACACAGTCGCCGATTACCGATCGATCGATCCGCGAGCAGAGGGTTACGCGACATTCTCATTCCAGAATCTCCATCAGGCCAGAATCTCGGGCAAGCCGCTCTCGCTGCGATACAAAATCAATGCCGAGGGCAACCGTCCCGATGTGTTTTACGCGCTGACCTTCGCCTTTGAAGACGGGACCATCATTCCCAGGCCTCAGACCGGGCTTGGGTTCTCGCACACTTTCACCATCGACTCACGCTTCATCAACGATCAGGGCGTACTCAATCTCCAGATTTACAACGGAGAACTTGGCTTTGATCAAAACGAGAACATGATGCTGCGTCCGAACTCGGGCACCATGACCATCCCCCCCGACGGACTCGAAATCTCATACCAGGTCGGATCATTCCAGAGTAACTTCATCCGCATCATGATGGTCCTCTGGGTCAAGCTCGCGATGCTCGCGATGATCGCGGTCTGGGCCTCATCGTTCGCTTCATTCCCGGTCGCGTGCCTGATGTCGATCTCGGTATTCTTGATCGGAGAGTCCGCCGGGTTCGTCCAATCCGCACTCCCCGCCTGGGGGATGGACTCAGATTCAATCATTGGTATTTTCAGAACAATCATTTTCCACTTCGCCAACACCGTATCCAAGTTCTTCAGCATCTATCACGATCTCAAGCCAACGCAACGAATCTCCGATGGGCGTGTGCTCGGCTGGGCACAAGTATCGGGCGGCGTATTGGCGCTCGGGATGGCCACCGGCGTGTTTTATCTATTGAGCATCTACATCTTCAAGCGTCGTCAACTGGCGATCTATTCAGGGCAATAGGAGCACAGCTATGGGACACAACACAAAGGTGCGTCTGATCGCGATCCTGGTGATGATGCTCGGGCTTCTAGGCTCAGGCATCCTGACTACCGCTATCGCTTCCTCGCAAGGGCAGCACGAACTCGTCTACACCGACCGCGCCGAAGACGGCGATCCGCCTCAGGTAGCTCTTGGTATCGCCATGGGCGCGTTCCGTGGAATCTTCGTCAACATCCTCTGGCTCGAAGCCACCGCCGCCAAAGAAGACGGCCGATTCTATGAATCCATCGAGCTCGCCTCGATGATCACCAAACTCCAGCCAAGACTCCCGCAGGTCTGGACCTTCCATGCCTGGAACATGGCCTACAACATCTCGGTAACCACCCACACCCCCGAAGAACGCTGGCAGTGGGTCAAGGCCGGGATCGATCTCCTCCGCAAAGAAGGCCTCAGAGCAAACCCAAACGACATGCATATGCACAAGGAACTGGGATGGATGTTCCTGCATAAAATCGGTGGCTACACCGATGACGCCAACCAGCACTACAAACGACAGTTCGCCTACCACTGGCACAACATCATGGGCCCCGCCCCGATCATAAATCCAGAAGAACGGGAGCGTAAAAAAGTCGTCGATCTCTATGCCGGCTGGGTCCAGCGCATCGTCGATGCACCGGGCACACGCTCGATTCTCCGCGAGTCCAATCCGGTTGCCGACGAGATCGCCCAGCAGTTTGAAACATTATTCAACACAGGATCCCGCCTTGGTTCGGATTCCACAATCGATCAGGAGTTCCTCCGTCGGTATCAGCTCAATATCGAGATCGTCCGTGCCGGAAAGCTCTGGACCATCGAAGATTCCGGACCAAAGACTCAAAGAATGAACTCCCTCAGGGAGCAGTACCCCAATGAGCAAGACTGGGACGATCTGGCAAACTTCCTCCGCAAGCACATCCTGATCGACGAGTACAACATGGAGCCAGTCCGGATGGTCCAGCAGGTCCATAAGTTTGGCCCCATCGACTGGCGCCTTCCCGCGGCCCACGCGCTCTACTGGTCATCACGAGGCACAGATGTTGGACGCATGGAAGTCAGCGCCCGCAACCGCAGCTCGCTTGATTTCCTCAACGCATTCCGCATCGTCATGCAGTCCGTCCAGGACCTCTGGCGTCACGGGGACATGTATTTCAACTATCTCGATGTCCACGAGGGACGCGCCGCCTACTACCAAGGCGTGCCCAATGTGTACTTTGTCCCGACCTACGGCGCGATGCTCAACGAGGTCGTCAACGCCTCGGGCATCTACGAGGCCGATCACAAACCTTATCGCCAGTACGCCGTCGGCTACGAGAACTTCCTGCGTGACGCGGTCCGGTTCTTCTATCGCCGTGGCGATCTTGAGAACGCCAACTTCTGGTACGACAAGCTCCGCAACTTCGAGGGCGTCAATGTCAATGATCCAGATTTCGCATACGAGATGTCCCTCTCGCTCAAAGAGTTTGCCGACAAGCAGCTCTATGACTCGTTAGGAGCGCCGCAAGTCGCGGTTTCCGAGGTCTTCGCCTCGCTCCAGAACGCGTTCTTCAACGGGCTGCTGGTCCGTGATATGGATGTATTCACCGGCCAATGGGATTACGCACGCAAGGCACACGCCTACTACTTCAAACAGCAGTTCAACGAGGTCGCCGCCTCAACAACTACTGCACGCATGGAGTTCATGGATCGGGACTTCACATTCCTCGCGGGTCAGCTCTTTGCCAACATGATCATGACCGTCCATCCGGACCAGGCCGAGCTCTTGTTCGGATACGCCCCAGAGGATCTCAAACGCTACGCCTATGACTCGCTGGCGACCCAGTTCAAACCACTTGTCGAGCAGATGGCCGAGCAAGGCAAGTCCGAGCCCTTCTCGGTGCTCTTCCCAGAGCCCGAAGGCATGCCCCAGTTCCGCGTGTTCTACGACGCCAAAATCCAGGCCCGTTCAAACCGAGGCATCGAAGGCGTCAAGAGCAACTGATCAATCAGGACTCAATTTAATCCGTAAGCATCGCTCGCGCCTGCGTATAGCGATCAAGCGTGCCCTCGATCACATCTGCAGGGAGCACAGGTCCCGGAGAGGTCTTGTCCCAAGAACCCGCGTCGACCAAGGACTGAAGATACTCTCGCACAAACTGCTTATCAAAGCTCGCCTGGGCCCGGCCCGGCTCATACGAATCCGCCGGCCAGAAACGGGACGAATCCGGCGTGAGTGCCTCATCAATCAAGATCGGGTCGTCATCAATAATCTCCCCATCGCCATTGATCGGGAGCCCGAACTCAAACTTGGTGTCGGCCAGGATGATCCCGCGATCAGCCGCATATGCAGACGCCCGCGTGTAGATCTCAACCGACCGGTCCCGCAGCACCCGCATCAGTTCCTCGCCTCCTAATTCCGCGACATGCTGGCAAGCCTGCTCGAACCCAACATTTTCATCATGCCCCTCATCGGCCTTGGTTGCCGGGGTAAAGATCGGCTCAGGGAGCCGGTCGCACTGCCTCAGCCCGGCCGGCAGCGACACCCCGCAGACCGAGCCCGTCTGCTGATAGTCTTGGAGCCCGGACCCTTCGAGATACCCCCGCACCACACACTCCACCGGGATCACCCGGCACAATCGACCAATCGTCGTCCGCCCGCTCAGATGCCCACGCCCGGTCGTTGGCGTCAACGCCTCATCAGGGATCAACCGATCGTCCGTCGAAATCAGATGGGTCTTGCAGATCCCTTGTGATTCGATCCACTTGAGCCAGAAAGTCGCGATCGAGGTCAACACCCGCCCCTTGCCCGGGATCGGGGTTGGCAGGATAACATCAAAGGCACTGATCCGATCCGTCGCGATCATCACAAGTGCCCCGGATCCATCAAGCCCCGATGGGTCGCCGTGGATCATCTCCTCAGGGAGGATATAAATATCCCGGACCTTCCCCTTCCGGGCACCGGGGAGCACCAGATCAGTCTCAGAAGTCACCAGTGCTGATCCCGAAGAACTCTGCGATGATGGATTGGTGCTCATCTTGTGAGCGTAGTCAACAAGCCCAATCCTCGCCAGCAAAGATCGACACAACTGTCCCTAATCCGCCCCTCCGGGCTCGCCCTGAGCCCAATGGGCTCATATTCTTATCGACCGAGCCCCCGCGGGGCTCGGCTTGTCTATCAGCAGGAAGACCGAGGAGATCTTCGAAACAATGCTACGGTTTGTATCAATTGATCCCACGCCAACGGCCACCGGAAATCTCCCCGGCGCCTATCTCGTAGGCAAAGACAATGTCGCCATCGCCGGCGAAGTCACCGTCCGCGATGGGATAGTCGTGTGCGAAAAAGGGACCACCGAAGCCGTCGCCATCGCCGTCCAGCTCGACCTCGACCAAGGCCGTCTCGATCAACTCGGCAGCGACACCACCATCGAAGGCGTGACGCTCCGGCCCCTCGGCACATGGACCCTTCAGACCTGCCTCCTCCCACAACGAGAGAACCCGTATCTACTGGTCTTGGAACTCGCCCGCCATCGGATCATGATGTTCCTGACCAAGCTCGAAGACTGGCAAGCGATCGAATCCGCTGAAGGCACTCTTCCCATGCGTTTATTTGAAGCCGCCAAAGAATCATTTGTTCAAGCGATGGTCAACGCGCCAGAATCAATACTCCCGGACTCAAAGGCTGCCAAGCTGGCTCTGCGTGCGCTCTGGATCGCGCTCGAGGCCTCAGAACGCCTCGCGCTTCAGCAGGCAGAGAATGATTTCACACCGAGAACCGATGGCTCGATGTACGAAAGCATCGAATCAGAACACACCGAGCCCGCCAAACGCAAGCCGATCCTCCACCCCGGACGCGGCGGCGTCATGCTCCCGCTCAAGCCCGCAATCGGTGCCGTTGTTTCACCCAATGTCTTCGCCCCGATGACCCAAGACGCGATCACACGATCCTGTGATTTCATCACCGTCCCGATGCGTTGGACCGAGATGGAACCCGCCGAGGGCGAGTACGACTATTCAAGAACAGACCGCTGGATCGAGTGGGCAATCCGCCAAGCCAAGATCCAGGTCGTCGCCGGCCCGCTCATCGACTTCCGGTCCGCAAGCGTCCCCGACTGGCTCTACATCTGGGAAAACGATTACGAAACACTCAGAGAACTCGTCTACGAGCACATCAAAACGCTCGTCACCCGCTACCGCAGAACCGTCACACGCTGGACCGTCTGCTCCGGGCTCCACTGCGGCGACCACTTCAAACTCTCCTTCGAACAGATGATGGACCTGACCAGAATCTGTGTCCTCGTTACCCGCAAGCTCCACCCCCGCGCCAAAATCCAGGTAGAGATCACCCAGCCCTGGGGCGAATACCACACGCACGACCGCTCATCGCTCCCGCCATTGCTGTATGCCGAGATGCTCTCGCAAGCCGGTATTCAGATCGACGCGTTCTCGCTCCGGATGCAGATGGGCTCGTACCGCCCCGGCCTCCAAACCCGCGACCTCATGGCCTTCAGCGCCATGCTCGATCAGTACGCCATGCTCGATCGTCCCATCACCATCTCTTCCTTCGGCGTCCCAACATCAAAGATTGCCCCAAGAGACGATCTACCCAGTTGGCCAGACTCCGGGATGTGGAGACAGCCTTGGAGCGAAGCCGCCCAGGCCGACTGGCTCTCGGCCTACGCCGCTGTCGCACTCTCCAAGCCCTACATCGAGAGCATCTGCTGGCATGAACTCGCTGATCCTTCGGGATCCACCGACATGCGCACCGGCGGGCTCATGGACACCAAAGGCCTCGGACGCCCGGCACTGGATCGGATGACCGATCTAAGGACCGCGGTCAGCGAATCCAAGCTCCCCGCTTCATGGTCCGCCGACGCGCTCCTCCTCGGTTCCCCCAGCGTCCCCACCTAATCGGCGTACACCAAATGCCAGAACAAGATCCAACACCCCGCGACTGGTCCAGAACACCCGCCGCCATGATCTCCGCCGCAATCCTCGGGATCGCCTCGATCTCAGGCCTCATCTGGTCAATGACCACCACCGCCGCTACCCCAGCAGCCCACACCCAACAAACCATCGAAACCGGCCAACCCGCCCCCGCGCGTCTGATGATCGACATCAACACCGCCAGCATTGACCAACTACAACTCCTCCCCTCCATCGGCCCCAAGCTCGCCCAGCGGATCATCGACGACCGCACAGAGCACGGCTCATTCGAATCCCTCAAGGACCTCGACCGGGTCACAGGCATCGGCCCCAAGACCCTTGAACGCCTGGCAGACTGGGTCACGATCTCACCGCCCTAATCCCACCTGTTCCAAGTTTCTGTGTATGCTATAGATAGTCCAAATCCACCCCCTCGGTCGGCTTCAAGAGAGCCGTCCAAGCACACGCGTGCGCGATTGCATAAAAATGACCAACAAAGCCCGATGAATCTCCTCGACCCCATCCAACTCAACCCCCAGTTCAGGACGCTCGCCGACGCGATGGATTCTGGAAATCGTGTCGTCGCGACCGGGTCGAGCGGGTGTTCGGTTGCGTTGATCGCTCTGGCACTCCACCAACGAACCAAACGATCTGTAGTCATAGTCTGCGCCCACCTTGATGAAGCCGAGGATCTTCATGCCGAGATCAGCACGATCGATCCCGCATCAACAACCCTCTTCCCCGCCCTCGAACTCTCCCCAGGCGAAACCAGCATCTCCGCAGATCTCTTCACCCAGCGGCTCATGATCGCTCGGGACATCGAAGCAGAGAACACCTCGGGCGTGATCATCGCCCCAATCGCAGCACTCATGCAGCCCATCCCCGCGATGAGCCGGGGCCAATCCCTCATCCGTGAACTCAGCTCCGGCGACAACCTCGATCCCACCGAACTCATCACCTGGCTCAGCGGCCACGGCTACGAACGCTGCGACACCATCGAATCCCCCGGCCAGTTCGCGCTCCGAGGCGGGATCCTCGATGTATTCCCATCGAGCGGCGGTGTTGGGGGTGGGGGAGTCGCGGTTCCGATCCGGCTCGACTTCTTCGGCGACGAACTCGAAACCATCTCCGAGATCGATCTCGAAACCATGGGCTCAGACCGCAAAATCACCGCAACAAAGCTCGCGGCCATGGGCGAAAAATACCTCGAAGAATCCTCAGACGACCAGTCATTCCTCGAATCAATCCCCAAAGAAGCACTGATCCTTATCGCCGAAACCTTCGAGGTCGTCGAGCAAGGCCGCGGATACTTCGAACGCGTCCACGACGGCCGAACAATCTTCGGCCCGCCGGCGGTTCTCAAACTCCTCGAAACAAGATTCCACGCACTCGCCGAGGTCAACCAGTTCTCGGCCGGCAAATCCGGGGCCGACACCCTCGTCGCATTGCCCGTTGAGCCCGTCCCGCCGTTTGACCGCGAGAGCGGTTTAGCTATTAAAGAACTCGGAGAGCTCGCCCATGAAGTCGGCCGCGTTGTATTAACCTGCAACTCCGACGGCGAGTTCGCAAGGCTCGGCGAACTGCTCTCGATTCATGCGCGCGGTGCCCCGATCGAGCGGGAGATCATCGACATCCGCCGCGGATTCATCTGGCGGGTCCACGACCCCGATGATGATTCACCAACCGGATTTGCCATCGTCCCTTCGGGCGAGCTCTTGCACCGGTCGAGTGTCCGCCGCCGCGTATCCAAGATCCGCGCCGGCCGCGCGATGGACACCTTCCTCGATATCCAAGAAGGCGATTATGTCGTCCACACCGATCACGGCATCGCCAAGTTTGTCGGGCTCACAATCCTCGACGCCTCAGGCACCGCCAAACACAAACAACAACTCGGCATACCACCCAAGAAACGCAAAGAAGACCAAGAAGAGTATTTGACACTCGAATTCAAGGGTAAAAGCCGCCTCCATGTCCCCTGCTCACAGATCGACATGGTCCAAAAATATGTCGGTGGCTTCGCGGGAAAGCCCCCGCTCAGTTCCATCGGTGGCAAAAAATGGAAGATCCAAAAACAGAAGGTCGTCGAATCCGTCAAAGACCTCGCCAGTGAGATGCTCAGGGTAAGGGCCGCCCGTGAGCACCTGACCGGGTTCCAGTACCCAGGCGACACCCCGATGTTTCAAGACTTCGAGGCCGAGTTCCCCTACGACGAAACCGAAGACCAGCTCTCTGCACTCATCGAAATCAAAAAAGACATGGCCTCCCCCCGCCCAATGGACCGCCTCGTCTGTGGCGATGTCGGTTTCGGCAAAACCGAACTCGCCATCCGTGCCGCATTCCGCGTCGTCGAAGCGGGCAGGCAAGTCGCAATCCTCGTCCCAACAACAGTCCTGGCCGAGCAGCACGAACGAACCTTCAAACAACGCTACGCCGACTATCCATTCCGTGTCGAATCCCTCTCTCGCTTCAAAACCAAGAAGGAAATCAAACGCACACTCGAAGACCTCAAGCTCGGCCGCGTAGACATCGTCGTAGGCACACACCGGATCTTGTCCAAGGATGTCCACTTCAACGATCTGGGCATGGTCGTCATCGACGAAGAACAACGCTTCGGCGTCGAGCACAAAGAACGCCTCCTCCAGCTCCGCATGACCGTCGATGTCATGACCCTGAGCGCAACGCCCATCCCAAGAACCCTCCACATGTCCATGCTCGGGCTACGCGATATTTCGAGCCTGACGACACCCCCCGTAGACCGCCGCGCCATCGTCACCGAGGTCATCCCGTACAACAAACACCGCATCCAAAGAGCGATAGAACGCGAGCTCGCCCGCGAGGGGCAGGTATTTTATGTCCATAACCGCGTGACCAACATCGAGAGCGTCGCCGCCGATGTCCGCGCACTGGTCCCAGGAGCCAAGGTCATCTTCGGCCACGGCCAGATGGAATCCAGCGAGCTCGAAGCCGTCATGCTCAAGTTCATGCGCCGCCAAGCAGACATCCTCGTCTCAACAACCATTATCGAATCCGGCATCGACATCCCGACCGCCAACACCATGATCATCAACGACGCCGATCGCTTCGGTTTGTCCGAACTCCACCAACTCCGAGGCCGCGTCGGCCGCTCGCACCACCGCGCGTACTGCTATCTGCTCTTGCCCGAAGACCGCACCATCAAAGAAGTCGCACAAAAACGGCTCAAAGCAATCGAAGAATACTCGATGCTCGGCGCAGGATTCAAAATCGCAATGCGCGACCTCGAAATCCGCGGCGCGGGAAATCTCCTTGGTGCAGAACAGTCCGGCCACATCGCCACGGTTGGTTATGAAATGTACTGCCAGCTCCTCGACCAGACCGTCGAACGCCTCAACGACTCAACAATCCAGGACCAGATCACCCACACCAGCGTCGACATCGGGCTCATCGGCTACATCCCCAAAAACTACATCCCATCCGACGCCCGCCGCATCGAGGTCTACCGGAGGCTCGCGATGTCCAGATCCCAAGAAGAAATCGACCGCGTCGTCGAGGATCTCACCAGCGCCTACACCAAACCCCCAGAACTCGTCCGCCGTCTTATCATGGGAGCCAGGGTCCGCGCCGCCTACCAATCCCTCGGCGTCCGAGCCCTCATCATCCGAGGCGAAGACATCGTCTTCCTCATCGCCGACACCGAAAAACTCGCCCACCTTTTCAACGCACCATCAGCAAACACCCGCATCATCGAGGCCCACCTCGCCCAAACTAACGCGAGGACCGCCGCCGGCGACGGGTACGCAGAGGTCTATGTACGCCCCACCAAAGCCCTCCATTCACCCATGGCCATCGCCAAAGCCCTCGTAGGATGGGCCCAGCAACCCTCGATGGTTGGTTAATCATCTTCCAAACCACCGATTTCAGCCAGTTCTAACACACTCTTGACACAAAAACCCACGAATTCAGATACTATATAGAGTCAACAATCCCCTCCAAGGACGATCATGCACAACGACCCAGAACATCCCCAGGCAGACATCGACTCATCGCCATTAACCTCGACCGACATCTCACTTGATGACGACCTCGCCCTTGTCCGCCGCCGCATGATCAGCGAAGCCGCCCAAGCGATCGAGATTGTCAAATCCGCAATTGACTCGCTATGGGAACTCGATGAATCGACCGGTTCGATGATCTCCAAGATCGAAAAAGAAATCGACAAAGAAGAGGTCAAGATAGAGCAAGAATGCTACCGGATCCTCGCGCTCAAAAACCCATTCGCCGCCGATTTCAGGCTCATCACATTCATCCTCCGCGTCAACACAGACATCGAGCGCGTTGCCGACCACGCCTCATCGATCCGCAAGATCATCGCCCGCATCGAGGCCCCAACACCCAAATGGCCCGAGTCACTCCGAGAGATGGGCGAACGCATCCCGCTGATGTCTGAGCAGCTCCTCAGAGCCGTCGTCAATACCGACGCGGAGCTCGCAAAATCGGTCGTCAAGCAAGACCGCGCCATCGACAAGCTCGACGGCCAGGCCTTCGACGAGATTAAACTCCTCATCGAGAGCGACCCAACAAACGCCTCAAACTACCTTTTAATCTATAGAGTCGCCCGCGAACTCGAACGCGTCGGCGACCTCCTAGGCAACATCGCCGAAGGCGTGATCTACCTCGTAACCGGCGACATCGTCCGCCACACGCCAAAGAAAAAGAAGAAAAAACCAACCTGATCCATCACTAGCAGGTTCATGCGTACGGTTCGTTTCTAATGTATACTTGATTCCATGATTATTATCGGAACTGTATTGTTGGTCATCGGTATTCTCATTTTCCCCTTCGCCTGGCGTGGACGCATCTCCGCCCGAGGCCAGTTCTGCCGCAAGTGCCGCTTTGATCTCGCCGGCTCACCCATTGACACCGGAGGCAACAAATGCCCCGAGTGCGGAGAGCCAGTCCACACCCAATCCACCCGGCGAACCATTATTCGCAAATGCTCTCGGCTCGGGCTGGTGATCGCGATTGTGTCCATGACAAGCGGCATCACCACCCTCGGGCTCGGATCATCGGGAAAGACATCCATTCTCTTCGGATTGCTGCCGCACTCAACAGTGTTCTGGCTCTCGGGGCAAGGGGTCGACGAATCGCTCGACGAGCTGGCTGTCCGCATCACTTCGACAACAAACCCAATCCCAGCGGAGTTGCATATCAAGGCCATCGAGTTCGCCCTCGCCCATCAAGCCGACACATCACAGCAATGGAACCCTGGCTGGGGCGAGGTGCTCTCCCTGTCGTTCGGCAATCCCATCATGACCGACGACCAGATGAAGCAGTATGTCAGGAATGGCACCGAAATGAGTGCCCAAATCCGCAACCGCGTGCGTCAAGGGGCCGATGCAGTCGATATCACCGTCACCTCATCTCCAGGACGCATCTCAGCCCAGAACCACAACGAGACCGGGTACTGGATACAAACGCAACTCATCCGAGGGGGCGTGGTGGGGGAGAAGCCACGAAAGTTTTCTAAGAATGACCAATCCATGCACAACTTCTGGATTCCCAAACACGGGAGCAACTTCGCATCTCCCTACAGGAACACAATCAACCCAGTTGGAACCGGCTTTGATGGTGAACCCGGGTCGCAAGTCCAGGTCTATGTGGAGTTCGAACTGGTAATCCGAGGCCTCGGCCTCGGCGTGGTCGGGGAATATCGAACCGAGCAATCCGTACTCATCATTGCACAAGACGAGGAAGTGGTTTCCAAATTCAAAGACCCAAAGATGGCCCAAAAATTCTGCAAATCAATCCAGATCACACCCGTCCGAATCCTAAAGACCATCCCGGAACCAACCTCAAACTTCGGAGTCCAAGCAATCTCATTTCGACTCAAATACCAAGGCATCCCCGCATCACTCGCCCTACAGCCATATCTCCGCCTTGACGACGGAGAACTGGTCAAAATGAACAACTACTGGACCCAAAAAGGACCCAATCCGGCGTTGAATGGGTACTCAGCGTATTTGGCGGCCGCTCCATACGACACCGCGATGTACGAGCGGGTAGCGATCATCACCCGACGCATCATCGACCAAGAACACATCGACATTGTGTACAAAACGGACGCCTCTCTCGCCGAATGGAAACCAGGAATCGACCGGGTCTTGGATTTCACACTGGTCTTTGAGAACATCCCAATCGAAGTCTACGAGGAGGAGGACACGGTCAAGTTCTTTCCAATTACCAAGACACTGCGAGAGCTTGAATGGATTGAACATGGATGCACGGCGGATCATTCCGGAGATCCTTGAACGGACGGATTCGGAGTGAAAATCAATGCAAAGATGTTGCTAGAGATAAAGAGTGTTCACAAGATAAACGGCTCATTCCAGTAAGTTTCGTTCGCAGTAGTTGAGCATCTTGTACAATGTCACAATGATTTCATCGAACTTATTTACGATACTGGTATTCTCAATCACCTCCGCACTGCTGGGTGTCTTTCTCCTCCGCATCGCCATCCGAGGCAAACTCCTCTCCCCAAACCCGCACTGCAGAAAGTGCAGGTTTGACCTCCAAGGACTCGACCATACAAAGCCTACTCCATGCCCCGAGTGCGGCACAACCCTCCGATCAAACACCCCCGCGATCACCCAAGGCCTCCGGAAGACCCGAAAGATCGTCCTCCTCGCCTCAATCCTCTTCATATTGACCGCCGCGACAGGTTTCGCCTGGCCAAAGCTCTCGAATCTACAATCAATCCAGAACATCAACATCTACAACCACTTCCCCGAACCCCTCCTCACCAAACTCGCCACCACCGGCGACACAAAAGCCCTCCAAACCCTCCACGACCGCCTCATCCCAGGCGAAGTCTCCGACAAAGCCCTCCAAACCCTCATTGACCATGCTTTCATACTCCAGGCCGACGAATCAGCCACTTGGGACAAGCGGTGGGGGGATGTGTTGATGTATGCGATGCTCGAAGATCGCCTTCCAACCGACCAACTCGATCTGTTTCTAAGGGCTTCCAAAGAAATCGTAATAGCTGCCCATGAGCAGGTAGGCCCCCAGGAAGAAATCGTCCATTTCAGAGTCGGAACCCGCACGACCGGAGCATTCGAAAACGACTCAGGCTTCATCCACAAATGGAAAAACCAATCCTCAGGATTCGCAGATAGTGGCCGAAAGCTTGCGTTGCGTCTCCACACATTCCAGCATTCAGTGGCACGCAATGACAATCCAGTGATTCAAAATCCAAGGGGGGGTATCGGAAGCGAATCAGGGTTTTATCTTCATAAAGGTTCAAGTGGCTCATGGGTGCTCAAAGAAGAGTTTTCAACTAGCGAAAGCGAACTCAAGATTACCTTCATTGTAGATTTTGAGTTGTTCGCAGGCGAGGAACTCGTTCATCAATGGGAAGAAGAGCTGACACATGTCTTCGAACGCATAGACACACCAATCCAAAGAATGTCACCCGCGCAGAACCAAGATGAGATTAATGACTTTGTTCACTCAATCCATGTTGATCGTGTTTCGGTCCCGATTAAGCTCGGCGAAGCAAGCAAACATAAACGAACTCAGTTCTTTGGCTATGGGGCCATGAACCTATCGGCAAAGAACGAGCACCAGATCTCTCTGATCGGTAGTGTCTACTTTAAGCTGGGCGAGTTCACAACCCCGCCACTTGAGAGTGTATTTGCATTCGTTCCAGATCAATACCATTCCAAAACCAATCAATACATGATTGGTTTTGGTCAAAATGGGATCCAGTTTATGAAGAACAACAAGCTGTTCTGGATCCAAGCTGTACTCAAAGGCTCGGTCGATGTGGTGATTGTGCCAGACATTGACGCTTACACAACGCGTCCTGATGTTACCAAGTACCTTGACACCCCCATCATATTCAGAGATGTTCCGATCGAGCGATATGAGCCTGTCTACGGCTCAGTTCAAGACCAGGACGGCAATCGCTGGGAAGAATGGCGGTGGGGCCAGGTAGGAGACTGGATACAGTACAATCCCACCACTGCAGAGTTGTACAAAGAAGAATGACGCAAGAGCTCTATCGGGAAGTTGGGATGTAGGGTACAATAGAAAATGAGCGCACGAAAAAACCTGCTTGTGAAAGCAGGTTTCGTTCGCGGCTTATTAACCGGTGAACAGTTGGGTCCATCTTCACGACTCATTACTGAGTCATTATCCCCCCATTGAACCTCGCGAGAGATCAATGTATATGGAGGACAAGAATGTGCTCATAGTCTCGATTCGGTTCGCACCAAGGAGGTTACCATTTTGATTCCCCGTTAAGGGTCTCATGGGGGTAACCACACGATCGAGTCTAAGGAAATCCCTTAGAAAGGAGGTGATCCAGCCGCAGGTTCTCCTACGGCTACCTTGTTACGACTTAGTCCCAGTCACCATTCTTGCCGTAGGCACCCCTGAAACGAGGTGACTTCGGGCACTAACAGCTTCCATGACTTGACGGGCGGTGTGTACAAGGCTCAGGAACGTATTCACCGCGTCGTAGCTGATACGCGATTACTAGCGATTCCGGCTTCAAGCAGGCGAATTTCAGCCTGCTATCCGAACTGGGGCACGGTTTTTGCGATTTGCTCCACCTCGCGGTATTGCATCGCTTTGTCCGTGCCATTGTAGCACGTTTGCATCCCTAGGCATAAGGGCCATGCTGACTTGACGTCATCCCCACCTTCCTCCGGTTTGACACCGGCAGTCTCGCTAGAGTCCTCGCCATAACGCGTTAGTAACTAACGATAGGGGTTGCGCTCG